>CAVTFN010000004.1:0-639853 GCA_963734065.1 uncultured Actinomycetes bacterium | reverse complement strand
GGTCGCGAGCATGCTCGCGTTCAACTGGTTCTTCCTGCCGCCGCGGCACACGTTCACGCTCGCCGACAGCGAGAACTGGTTCGCGCTCGCGGTCTACCTCGCGACGGCCGTCGTCGTCAGCGAGCTCGCCGCCCGCGCGCAGGCGCCGCGCGGCGGCGGCCGAGCAGCGCGAGCGCGAGTCGGCGCTGCTGGCCGGACTCGCGGCAGAGCTGCTCGCCGGCCGCAAGCTCGAGGAGGAGGTCGGCGAGATCGCCGGCCGCGCCGCCGGCGTGCTCGGGGTCGATCGGCGGAGATCGAGCTCGGCGCCGCGCGGCGGAGCGACGACGCGGCAGCTCGCCGCACCCGCTCGAGGCCGCCGGCCGGCAGGTCGGGACGATCTACACGCCGCCGGACGCCGATCCGGGCGTCGACGTTCGCCGTCGCTTCCTGCCTGCGCTCGCGGCGCTGCTCGCGGTCGCCGCCGAGCGCGAGCGGCTCGAGAGCGAGGCGCTCGAGGCCGAGACGCTGCGTCGTAGCGACCTCGTCAAGACCGCGCTGCTCCGCGCCGTCTCCCACGACCTCCGCTCTCCGCTGACCGGGATCCGGACGGCGATCGGCGCGCTGCGGAACCGGACGCTGAGCCTGACGGACGTCGACCGGGACGAGCTGCTGGAGACGATCGAGCTCGAGTCGGGCCGCCTCGACCGTCTCGTCGGCGACCTGCTCGACCTCTCGCGGCTCGAGGCCGGCGCCGCCTCGCCCGAGCGGAGGCGTGGGATCTCGCCGACCTCGTCCGGCAGACGGTGGAGACGCTCGACGCGCAGCGAGCGGGTCGAGATCGCCGGCGAGACGCCGGTCGTCGAGGTGGACGGCGTCCAGCTCCAGCGAGCGATCGCGAACCTGATCGAGAACGCGCTCAAGTTCTCGCCGTCCGGATGCACCCGTGCACGTTCGGATCACCGCGACGCGGAAGGAGGCGATCGTCCGGGTCGTCGACCAGGGGCCGGGCCTCGAGCCGGACGAGCTCGAGCGCGTGTTCGACCCGTTCTACCGCCGGATCGGCGATCCACGCGCAGGCGCCGGCCTCGGCCTGGCGATCGCGCGCGGGTTCGTCGAGGCGAACGGCGGCCGGGTCTGGGCGGAGTCGCGGCCCGGGCAGGGAGCGACGTTCGCGCGTCGCGCTGCCGGCCGCCGCCGTGCCGGCGGGCTCGGGACGTGAGCGGTCAGCGGATCCTGGTCGTCGACGACGAGCCGCAGATCCTGCGGGCGCTGGGGACGACGCTGCGCGGGGCCGGCTACGAGGTGGAGACCGCCGCGACGGCGGAGGCCGCGCTCGCAGCGGCCGCCGCCCATCCGCCGGAGGCCGTGATCCTCGACCTCGTCCTGCCGGACGGGAGCGGCACCGACGTCAGCCGCGAGCTCCGCACCTGGACGGAGGCTCCAGTGGTCGTGCTCTCCGCCGTCGGCGAGGAGCGCGAGAAGGTCGCCGCTCTCGACGCAGGCGCCGACGACTACGTGACGAAGCCGTTCAGCGTCGACGAGCTGCTCGCCCGCCTTCGCGCCGTGCTGCGCCGGTCAGCGCCGACGCTGGAGCCGGTGATCACAGTCGGCGAGCTGAGCATCGACGTGCCGAACCGCTCGTGACGCGGAACGGCAAGCGGATCAAGCTGAGCCCGCACGAGTTCGACCTGCTCCGGGTCCTCGCGCAGAACCGCGGCAAGCTGCTCACGCACCGGATGCTGCTTCGCGAGGTCTGGGGCCCCGCATACCAGGTCGAGGCGCACTACATCCACGTGTACGTCTCGAACCTGCGGCGGAAGATCGAGCCGGATCCGTGCGAGCCCGCGCTACGTGCTCACCGAGCCCGGCGCCGGCTACCGGCTCGTCGATCCCACCGCGTAGACCGTTGAGACAACTTTTAGGGAGGCGCTCGAACCCTTGAGGCCCGGTTGATCCGGGCGGACCTAGCTTGGCCGGCATGGAGATGGCAGGCAGGCTGCGCCTCGGCAGGGCACGGGCGTCGGCCGGTGCGCCGGTACTTTGCCGTCGACGGTCGACCGGTGGCGCGGGCTCGAGCTGAAGTCGACGCGAAAGCGCCTTCAGCTCGCCCGCTCGCTCGAGGGTGTCGTCCACGAGCTGCATCGGCCCGGTCGCGGCTTCCCGGCGCTTCGCCGCTGAACCGCGTCGGCCTCCGGCCGCACGAGCACGAGCTGTCGGCTCTCGCGGCGCGGCTCGCCGCTCTCGACCGTCCCGGTCTCGGAGCGCCGGCATGCGGCCGTCCACGAGTTCGTCACGGACGGCGGAAGCCCGCTCTACGACCGCCGCTGCGGCGACGATCCCGCCGGCGGCTCCGCGCGGTCCTCGACGCGCTGGAGCCGCGCTGATGTACGACCTCGCGGGGCTCGCAGTCGCCGCCGCCTGCTTCGCGTTCGCGTTCCTCCTGGTCTGGGTGCTGGCGAAGTCTGATGTCGTCCGGCGACGTCATCGGGCTCGTGATCTCGCTGCTCGTGCTCGCGTATCTGATGTACGCGCTGTTCCGGGGCGAGAACCTGTGACCGCGCTAGGCTTGTCGGACGGTGCACTCGATCGAGCGCTTGCTCGCCGCGCTTCGGCGTCGCGACCGGAGGCGTCATGAACGGGCAGGGAATCAGCCAGATCGTCGTCTACGCGGTCGTTCTGATCGTGCTCGGCTACCCGCTCGGGATCTACATGGCCAGGATCTACACGGCCGAGCGGCTCCCGCTCGGCTCGCTCGAGCGTGGGTTCCTGCGGCTGGTCGGCAACGCCCGCGAGCAAGCCTGGCGGGCTACGGAAGTCGGTGCTGATCTTCAGCGTGCCTTCTTCTTGCTCCTCTACACGCTCCAGCGCGTGCAGGGCCACCTGTTCCTCAATCCCGACAAGCTGGCCGGCGTCCCCTCGCACATCTCGCTGAACACGGCGGCGAGCTTCGTCACGAACACGAACTGGCAGTACTACGGCGGCGAATACACGATGTCGTACCTGAGCCAGATGGCGGGGCTGGCGGTGCAGAACTTCGTCTCCGCCGCCGTCGGGATGGCCGTCCTCGCCGCCGTCGTCCGCGGGCTGGCCCGCCGCTCGCGCGGCGAGCTCGGCAACTTCTGGCAGGACCTCTACCGCTCCTGCGTCTACATCCTGCTCCCGCTCGCCGCTGTCCTCGCGGTGATCCTGATCTCGCAGGGTGTCGTCCAGACCTTCCACGGCCACGCGACGGCGACGACCCTCGAGGGCGCCCAGCAGACGATCGCGCGCGGCCCCGCGGCGTCGCAGATCGCGATCAAGCAGCTCGGCACGAACGGCGGCGGGTTCTACAACTCGAACTCGGCCGTGCCGTTCGAGAACCCGAACGGTTTGACCAACTTCTTCGAGATGCTGGCGATCCTGCTCATCCCGGCGGGTCAGGTCTTCATGTTCGGGAGGATGGTGGGCGCGCGCCGGCACGCCACCATGGTGTTCGCCGCCATGTTCGTGATGTTCGTCATCGGCGTGGCGGTCGCGTTGCCCGCCGAGCAGCACGGCTCGCAGGTGCTGCGCAACTCCGGCGTGAACATCACCCAGGGACACGGCCAGAGCGGCGGCAACATGTCCGACAAGGAAGTCCGATACGGCATCGCCAATACATCGTTGTGGGCGGTCGCGACGACGAATGCGTCCAACGGCTCCGTCGCCGGAGGCCACGACGCTTTCACGGCGTACGGCGGCGCGGTGCCGATCGTGAACATGTTCACCGGCGAGGTGATCTTCGGCGGGGTCGGCTCCGGCCTCTACGGGATGTTCTTCTACATCGTCATAGCTGTCTTCGTGGCCGGGTTGATGGTCGGCCGCACGCCGGAGTGGCTGGGCAAGAAGATCGAGGCGCGCGAGATCAAGCTCGCCGCGCTCGGCGCTCTGTTCGTCCCGTCGATGGTGCTCTTCCTGACCGCGCTCGCGATCACGACCAAGGGCGGCCTGGCGTCGATCTACAACTCCGGCGTCCACGGCTTCAGCGAGACGCTGTACGCCTACGACTCGCAGGGCAACAACAACGGCAGCGCGTTCGCCGGCTACGGCGCAACCAACTTCTCGGCCAACTTCGGCGCCATCGCGATGCTGCTCGGCCGGTTCGTGCCATTGCTCGCCGCGCTCGCCCTCGGCGGCTCGCTCGCAGCCAAGAAGACGGTGCCCGAATCGGCCGGCACCTTCCGCACCGACGGCGGCACGTTCGTCGTCCTCCTCGTCGGCGTGATCGCGCTCACCGCAGGTCTGATGATCTTCCCGGCGCTCACGCTCGGGCCGATCGTCGAAGGGCTGATGAACTGATGTGGCGCGACCTGAGAGGCGCCGTGGTCGCGATCGTAATCCTCACCCTGGCCTTCGGTTTCGCCTACCCGGCGGTGATGACCGGATTCGCACAGGTCGCGTTCAAGGACAAGGCGAACGGCAGCCTGATCAGTCGGAACGGCAAGGTCGTCGGGTCGAAGCTGGCTGCGCAGGAGTTCAAGAGCTCGAAGTACTTCCACGAGCGACCCTCGGCGACCTCGCCCGCCTACAACGCAGGCGCCACGACGTTTGCGAACCTCGGCCCGACCAACCCCGACCTGGCCAAGAACGTGAAGGCGGCCGCCGCCGCGATCCTGAAGCTCGAAAGGCCCTACAACCGGGGCCTGACGATCGGCGACATCCCGGTCGACGCGGTGACGACGTCGGGCTCGGGGATCGACCCGGACATCTCGCCGGCGTACGCGCAGCTGCAGTCCAGGCGGATCGCAGCGGTCCGCCACCTTCCGTTCGAGACCGTCCAGAAGTTGATCGACCAGAACACCGACGACCGCTCGCTGGGCTTCCTCGGCGAGCCCGGCGTCAACGTCTTGAAGCTCAACCTCGCACTCGACAAGGAGCAGAGCTCGTAATGGCCCGCGCCTCGGCAAGTGTCTTCTCCAAGGACATCGTCGTTGCGGCGATCACGGGATCGTTCCCGAAGCTCGACCCGAGAACCCAGATCCGGAACCCGGTGATGTTCATCGTCGAGCTCGGCAGCGTGATCACGACGGTGATCTTCTTCCTGAACCTCTTCCGGGGCCACACGGGCGATCTCTGGTTCGTCGCGGTGATCTCGATCTGGCTCTGGCTGACGGTGTTGTTCGCCAACTTCGCCGAGGCGGTGGCCGAGGGGCGCGGAAAGGCACAGGCGAACGCACTGCGGGCGACGCGCACGACCACGCTCGCCCGTCTCCAGGACGGCCGCGAGGTCCCCGCACCCGAGCTCCAGCGCGGCGACGTGGTGGTGGTTGAGGCGGGCGAGGTGATTCCGGCCGACGGCGAGGTGATCGAGGGCGTCGGCTCGGTGGACGAGTCGGCGATCACGGGCGAGTCCGCTCCGGTGATCCGCGAGGCCGGCGGTGACCGGTCCGCCGTCACCGGAGGGACGAAGCTGCTCTCGGACAGGCTCGTGATCGAGGTCACGCAGGAGCCGGGCCAGTCGTTCCTGGACCGGATGATCGCGCTCGTCGAGGGCGCCGAGCGCCGCAAGACGCCGAACGAGATCGCGCTCAACATCCTGCTCGCGGGCCTGACGATCACCTTCGTCGTCGCCGTCGTCACGCTGAAGCCCTACTCGGTCTACGCGGGCTCGCCGCAGTCGCAGACGGTGCTGATCGCCCTCCTCGTCGCGCTGATCCCGACCACGATCGGCGCTCTCCTTTCCGCGATCGGGATCGCAGGCATGGACCGCCTCGTCCAGCGCAACGTGCTCGCGATGTCGGGACGCGCGGTCGAGGCATCGGGTGACGTCGACGTGCTCCTGCTCGACAAGACGGGCACGATCACCCTTGGCAACCGCCAGGCGGCCGAGTTCCTGCCGGTCGACGGCGTCGAAGAGAAGGAGCTGGCCGAGGTGGCGCAGCTTGCCTCGCTTGCCGACGAGACGCCGGAAGGGCGGTCGATCGTGGTGCTGGCCAAGGAGCGCTTCGGGCTCCGCGAGCGCGAGCTCGGTGAACACACGTTCGTCCCCTTCACCGCCCAGACGCGGATGAGCGGTATCGACCTGAACGGCAGCGTGATCCGCAAGGGCGCCGCCGATTCCGTGAAGGCGTTCATCGCCGAGCGCGGAGGAAATGCGCCGGCCGAGCTCGACTCGATCGTCCAGCACGTCGCCGAGCAGGGCGGCACGCCGCTCGTCGTCTCGCGGGACAACTGGGCGCTCGGGGTCGTGTATTTGAAGGACATCGTCAAGGGCGGAATGAACGAACGGTTCGACGAGCTCCGGAAGATGGGCATCCGGACGGTCATGATCACGGGCGACAACCGGGTCACGGCAGCGGTGATCGCCCAGGAGGCCGGTGTCGACGACTTCCTCGCCGAGGCGACTCCGGAGGCGAAGATGGCGCTGATCAAGGACGAGCAGAGCCGCGGTCGGATGGTCGCGATGACCGGAGACGGGACGAACGACGCGCCCGCACTTGCCCAGGCCGACGTCGGGGTGGCGATGAACACCGGGACGACGGCGGCCAAAGAGGCGGGCAACATGGTCGACCTCGACTCCAACCCGACGAAGCTGATCGAGATCGTGGAGGTAGGCAAGCAGCTGCTGATCACGCGCGGCTCCCTGACCACGTTCTCGATCGCCAACGACGTCGCCAAGTACTTCGCGATCCTGCCCGCGATGTTCGCGACCGTCTACGCGACCAGGCCGGGTGAGAGCGGACCGCTGGACGCGCTGAACATCATGCGTCTCGGCACGCCGCAGAGCGCGATCATCTCCGCGATCATCTTCAACGCGCTGATCATCCCCGCCCTCGTTCCCCTTGCCCTCCGCGGCGTCAAGTACCGGGCGATCGGGGCGACTGCGCTCCTGCGGAGGAACCTGTTGATCTACGGGCTCGGCGGCATGATCCTGCCGTTCATCGGCATCAAGCTGATCGACCTGATCATCCACAACGTGTTCGGCGCTTAAGCCCGAAACATGTACGGCCAGGGCGCCGGCCCGCTTCTTCTCCTTCTTCCTTCTCCTCTCTTCTTTCCTCTTTTCTCTTTTATGTCTCTTTTGTTCTTTTTCTTTCTTGCTTTCTCGCCGTTCCTTGCCTTCTTGTCTTGCTTCTTTCTTCTCGTCTTCTCCGTCTCTCTCTTTTTTCTTTTCTGTCTTTTCTACGCTATGTCTCTTCTCTTCTTCATCTTCTTCTTCTCTTTCTTCCTCTACTTTCTCCAGCGCCTTTAGGGCTAGCTCTTCTTGTACCCCTAGGAGCTCGGCGTCGGTGCTATCTTGTATTTCTTTGTACATCTCTTTCAGCTTCTTCTCGATCTCGATCTTTTCAGTTCTACGTCGGCGAGTCGTTCATGTCCTGGTGACCCAGCTCGCGGGCTCGTGTTGCAGATGTTCGTCTCTGTCGTCTTGGGCATGTCGGTCCTCGTCGTCTTTTGACGGGGGCTTGTCCCGTCTTTGCTAGCGAGATCGGGAACTTCTGGGTCGACTTTTATCGCTCTTTCGTCTACGTTCTCGTTTCCTTGTCGCTCGTGCTCTACGTCGTCTCGTCTGCGGGGCGTTCCGCAGACGTTCTTCAGTCACGCGATCGCGTCGTCGCTCGAGGGTTCTTCTCAGCGTCGCCCGCGGGCTGGTCTCTTGTTCGAGGTGGTCAGTACCGACGATGGACAGTGGCGGGTTCTACAACTCGAACTTGGCTAATCGTTCGAGACCCGTACTAGTACGAGTGCTGTAAATGGTGTTCCTCTTAGTCATCCCCGTAGGGCAGTTTCAAGTTCGGTCGTCTGATCTCGACCGGAGGCAAGCGCTAGCAGTGTTCGTGTCGATAGAGAGCTGTTCTTGATCGGCCTCATCGTGGCAGTCATCGCCGAGCATCTCATCTCGCAGTATAAGCGCTCATCCGGAGTGAATCTCACTCAGAAACGGGTCAGAGCGACATCAACATGTTCTACAAGGAGTTTCGCTTCGACATCGCTAAAATTCTTCGCGAACGACACTAACATCAGCTCATATGTTTCCGTGAACGGCGAGCCGAGCCTTCACACCCGCCTTCTGTGCGGTACCTCTCCTACAACATCTTCGTCGGGTAGTTGATCTTCGGCGGGTCGGATCAAGTCTCTACTCGATGCTGTTCTTTTTCTTTCTCTCCTTCTTCTTCTTCTTTCTTTTTATCTTTCTTACCCCTTAGTACCTCTTCTAGTATCTCTTCTCTCTCTCTTTCTATCTCGTCTCTCTCTGCGCTCTCTTCTTGCCCTCTCTCTCGCTCTCCTCACAGCATCTCATCTTCTTTTCTCTCACCTTTCTCCTTTCTTTCTTCTTCTCTTTCTCTCATGTTCTTTTCTGTCTCTTTTCTCTTTTTCTTCTTTTTTTTTCACTTTCTTTTTTTCTTTCTCCTTCTTCTTTTTTTCTATCTTTTTCTCTTCTCTCTTCTCTTTTTCTTTTTCTCTCTTTCTTTTCTTTTCTTTTTTCTCTTCTCTCGCTCTCTCCTGTTCTCTCTCATCTTATCTCTTCTTCTCTCTTTCTTTCTTCACTCTCCCACCTACTTCTCTCCTCGCCACTCTCCTCCTCTTATTTTTCTTCCTCACTCTCTCTCTCATGTTACCGCCGGCGCTCGCGCTGGCCTCTGGTGGAAGGTCTCGCCCACTAGGGTGGTGGCGTGCGGGGCCGCTACCGGATCCTGCTGGGAATGGCCGCCGGGGTCGGCAAGACCTACCGGATGCTCCAGGAGGGACAACAGGCGCAGAAGGAAGGTCGGGACGTCGTGATCGGCTACCTCGAGCCGCACGACCGACCCGAGACGGCTGCGCTTGCAGAAGGTCTCGAGGTCATTCCCCGTCTTTCCGTCCGGCACGGGTCGCTCGCACTCGGCGAGATGGATGTGGACGCCGTCCTGCGGCGGGCTCCCGAGCTGGCGCTGATCGACGAGCTCGCGCACACGAATGCGACTGAGATGCGCAACGAGAAGCGCTACCAGGACATCGATGAGGTCCTCGACGCCGGGATCGACGTCATCTCGACCGTCAACGTGCAGCATCTGGAGAGCCTCAACGACGCAATCTTCGAGCTGACCGAGACGCGCGTCCGTGAGGCCTTTCCGGATCGCATCCTCGACGAGGCCGACGAGGTGATCCTCGTCGACCTCGCCCCGGAGGCGCTTCGCGACCGGCTGCGTGCGGGAAAGGTCTACGCGCCGGAGCGGGCGCAGGTGGCGCTCGACAACTTCTTCCGCGGCGACAAGCTCGCCGCACTTCGCGAGCTCGCACTGCGTGAGGTCGCCGAGGACGTCGAGAAGCGCCGGACGGCGCGCACGCTCGAGCCGCTCAGCCGGCAGGCCGTGAGCGAACGCGTGCTCGCGCTCGTTGAGCCGCAACCGAAGTCGCAGCGGATCATGCGGCGCGCGTGGCGTTCGGCGCAGCGACTGGGTGGCGAGATGGACGCTTTGTGGGTGCGGCACCCGGGGAAGCCTCCGACCGAGGAGGAAGCGACGCAGCTCGCAGCCCTCCGGCGTCTGTCCGTGATTCTCGGTGTGCACTTCCTCGAGGAGGAGGGCGACGACCTGGTCGCCGCCGTCCGGCGGGTGGCGGTCGAGCGCGGCTCGACCTACGTCTTCGTGGGGACACCCGACGAGTCGCGTCGCCGCGAGATCTTCGGTGGGTCGCTCCTGTCGCGGATGGTGCGCGAGCTGCCCGGTATCGACATCCGCGTCGTCGCGAGCCGAGGGGAGCGCAGCAAGCTGGAGGCCGAGCTGTGATCGACGCTGTCGTCGCCCTCGCCGTAGCGGCGCTCCTGCTCGCCGCGGCGCTCGTCTGGCGCAGCGGGTTCCGCCTGCGGCGGCCGAAGCCCGGCGCGAGACGGATCCTGGTCCCCTTCACCGGAGGCACACTCGACCCTACTGTCCTCGATGCTGCGCTGAGGATCGCTCAGGCCGAGCAGGCGACGCTCGTCCCCGCGTACATCCTCGTCGTTCCGCGGCGCTACTCGGACGACTCGCCGCTCACCGAGGACGTCTCGGTGGCGCTGCCCCTGCTCGAAGCAGTCGAACGCGCCGCCGTGCGGGCGGGTGTCCCCGTTGATGCACGCATCGAGAAGGGACGTTCACTCACCCACGCACTGCGGCTTCTGTGGCAAGTGGAGACGTTCGACCGGATTGTCGTGCCCGCGGGAGGCAACGGCCACGGCGGGTTCGACGTCAACGACATCGCATGGCTCCTGACCAATGCACCTGCCGAGACGCTCGTTCTGAAGCCGTACGAGAAGATCGCCGCCTAGCCGGCGGACAGCATCCGCTCGAGCAGCCGGCGCGCGCCGGCCTTGTCGAGCATGTCGTTCAGGTTGCCGCACTTCGGCGACTGCACGCAGGAGGGGCAGCCGTGCTCGCAGGGGCAGCCCGCAAGCAGCCCCGCCGTGTCGGCGATCCAGCCCTCGAAGGCCTCGAACCCGCGTTCGGTGATCCCGACGCCGCCGGGATGGCCGTCGTACACGAAGATCGTCGGCCGACCGGTCTGGAAATGGACGTTCGTGGAGAGGCCGCCGATGTCCCAGCGGTCGCACATCGCCCAGAGCGGGAGCAACGCGATCATCGAGTGCTCGGCCGCGTGCAGGCTGCCGAGCAGTGCCGGCATCCGGTCGATGCCCTCCAGCATCCACTCCTCGGGGCAGAACCAGATCGCCTCGGTCTCGAACGTCGTCGCGGGCAGGTCGAGCGCGACCAGGTCGAGCGTCTCCTGGGTCGACGCCTTCTTCAGCTGGTAGGCGACCACCTGCTCGGTGACGGAGACGCGGCCCCAGGTCAGCTCGAGCCCGAGCCTCGGCTCCACGCGCTGCGGCTCCTCGATCGCGGTGGTCGTATCCTTCTTCGCCTGCGTGTACAGGTCGCCGTCGAACGGCGTGACGAGTGCGACGCGGGCCTGGTGGTCGAGCTCCGCGACGCGGTACGACTGCCCGAGGTGGAGGTAGACGGCGCCGTCGTGCACGGTCGAGTAGGCGCGCTCCTGCTCGACCAGGCCGAGGACGGAGCCGGTCGAGGTGTCGATCACGGAGAAGGCGTCGGGGCTGGTCGAGCGCAGCGGGACGCGGGCTGCCGGGTAGTCCCGCCCGGCCCAGACCCAACCGGCCGGCGTGTGTCGCAGCTCCGGCAGCAGCGCTGCTCGTTCGAGCGCCTCGTCGCCGAGCACCTCGCGGTCGCCGTTGTCGATCGGTGCCTCGAAGGCGGCCGCCCGCACGTGACCGTCGAGCACCCGCGGGTTGGCGTGATCGAGGATCGCCGCCTCCACCCGACGGCGGAGGAGCGTCTCCGGTTCGCGCATGAAGTACTGGTCGAGCGCGTCCTCGCTCGCGACCAGGATCGCCAGCCCGTGGCCGCGGCGTCCGGCGCGACCCCACTGCTGGCGGAGGCTCGCGACCGTGCCCGGGAACCCCGTCGAGATCACGCAGTCGAGCAGGCCGATGTCGATGCCGAGCTCGAGCGCGTCGGTCGCCGCCACGCCGAGCAGCTCGCCGGCGGCCAGCCGCTGCTCGATGTCCCGTCGCTGCGCCGGCGTATACCCCGCCCGGTACGGGGAGAGCCGGTCGCGGTAGTCGGCGCCGAGCCGGTCTGCGGTGAACCTGTGGATCAGCTCGGCCGACTTCCGGCTCTTCGCGAAGCAGAGCGTGCGCAGCCCGCGCTCGACCAGGGAGGCCATCAGGCGCGACGCCTCACCGAGCGCGCTCGCGCGGATGCCGAGCTCCTCGTCCAGCAGCTCGGGGTTCCAGAGCGCGATCGTCCGTTCCGCGCGCGGTGCTGCATCGTCACCGACCACGGTGACGTCGAGGCCGAGCAGCGAGTGCGCGAGCCGGTCCGGGTTCGCGATCGTCGCGGAGGCGAGCAGGAACTGCGGCTCGGCGCCGTAGATCCGCGCGATCCGCCGTAGCCGGCGGAGGACGTTGCCGACGTGGGAACCGAAGACGCCGCGGTAGACGTGCGCTTCGTCGATCACCACGTAGGCGAGGTTCGAGAGCACGTCGCCCCAGCGGTCGTGATGGGGCAGGACGCCGACGTGGAGCATGTCGGGGTTCGACAGGACGAGGTTCGACCACTTGCGGATCTGCCAGCGGCGCTCGGCCTCCGTGTCGCCGTCGTAGATCGCCGCCCGGATGCGCGGCACCTTCAGCGCGGTCAGGGAGCGGAGCTGATCCTGGGCGAGCGCCTTCGTCGGGTAGAGGTAGAGCGCGCGCCGCTTCGGCTCGCGGGCGAGCGCGTCGAGCACGGGCAGGTTGAAGGCGAGCGACTTCCCGCTCGCCGTGCCGGTGACGACCGCGACGTGCTCGCCCCGCTGTGTCGCCGCCCAGGTCTCTGCCTGGTGCTCGTAGAGCTCGTGGACGCCCCGGGCCTCGAGCGCGACGCGCACCTTCGGCGAGAGGTCGTCCGGGAAGGGCGCCGTTCGCGCTTCGCGCGCGGGCTCCGTGGCGACGTGGGCAAGCTCCTCGCCTTCGAGGATCCCTGCCCAAGCGGCTGTCTGGACGCTCATCCGTCGAGCGTAGCCGGGCCTCTAGCTATTCCCGCAGGGAATGGCTAGATCTCGGCGACCTGCTCGAGCGTTCGCGGCTCGAAGTGCTCCACGAGCTCCTGGAGCCGCGCCACCCGCTCGTGGTAGCCCGACTCGCCGCGCCACATCCGGACCGCGGCGACCGTCTCCCACGGTCCGAAGCTGACGAACGTGCCCGTGCTCTCCACGTCGCGCAGCAGCCGCGCGTGAGCCCGGAGCCCTTGCCGGTGGCTCCACTCGGCCCATTCGCGCCAGCGCTCGACGAACTCGTCCTCGAGGCCGGGCTTCACCTGCCAGGTCGTGTGCGTGAACGGCGTTCCCATCCCACCTCCACGGAAAGCGGTGACCGTGACACGATGCTAGCCGGAGATGACCGACTCGCCGGTTCCGCGGTGCCTGACGATCGCCGGCTCCGACTCGGGGGGCGGAGCGGGGATCCAGGCCGATCTGAAGGCCTTTGCTGCGGCGAGGTGCTACGGCATGACCGCGATCGTCGCCCTGACCGCGCAGAACACGGTCGGGGTGACGGACGTGCTCGAGGTGCCGCCGGAGTTCGTTCGGGCGCAGCTCGACGCCGTTTTCTCGGACATCGGCGTGGATGCGGCCAAGACCGGGATGCTGTTCTCGGCGGCCGTGATCGAGACGGTCGCCGATTTCCTCGCCGACCACCCGGTCCCGCTCGTCGTCGACCCGGTGATGGTCGCGAGCTCGGGGGCGCGGCTGCTCCGAGACGACGCGGTGGAGGCGCTGGTCGAGCGGCTCTTCCCGCTGGCGACGGTGGTCACTCCGAACCTGCTGGAGGCCCAGGCGCTCACTGCAGTGACAGGCTTGAGCCTGTCACTGCTCTCGGAGCGAGTCCACGCTCTCGGAGCTCGCGCCGTGGTCGTCACCGGCGGACACGCCGACGAGTCGGTCGACCACCTCTTCGACGGCCGCGAGCACGTCGAGATCCCGGTCGAGCACCATGACGTCGCCGCCACCCACGGTGCCGGCTGCACCCATTCGGCCACGCTCGCTGCGGCCCTGGCCAGGGGACTGTCCCTGGAGGAGGCCGCCCGTGCGGCCGCTGCCGCCGCGAGCCGGGCGGTCGAGCAGGGGCTGGACGAGATCGGCGCCGGCGACGGGCCCGTCGACGTGCTGGGGATCCGTGCGGCTGGGTGACGTCGGTGAGCTCGGCCTGCTCGCCGAGCTCGAGCGGCGCGGCCTCGCGGTCAACATCGAGAACGACGCCGCCCAGCTGTCGGGCGGATGGGTCGTCACACAGGACGCCCTGGTCGAGGGCGTCCACTTCCGCCTCGACTGGATCTCGTGCCGCGACCTCGGCTTTCGGGCAGCTGCGGTCAACCTCAGCGACCTGGCGGCGTCCGGCGCGGAGCCCGAAGGGCTCGTGGTCACGCTGGCGGCGCCCTCCGAGACGGCCGTCGCCGACGTAGTGGAGCTGTACGAGGGCCTCGGCGAGGCAGGCGTGCCAGTGATCGGCGGCGACACGACCTCCGCCGACCTGCTCATGCTGAGCGTGACGGCGATCGGCCGCTCCGACCGCGTACCGGGCAGGGCGGGCGCACGGCCCGGCGACGTCCTCGTCGTGACCGGCCCGCTCGGCGCGGGCGGAGTTGCCTTCCGAGCCGAGCGGTACGCGCGGCCGCCTCTCCGCCTGCGGGAGGGGAGAGAGCTCGCGGCCACCGCGCACGCCATGCTCGACCTCTCCGACGGCCTAGCCCGCGACGCCGGTCACATCGCCGGCCGCTCCGGCTGCCGCCTCGTCATCGACCTCGAGCGGGTCCCGTTTGCGGACGGCGCCGAGCTCGACGACCTCGGCTTCGGCGAGGACTACGAGCTGCTTGCCGCGCTCCCGGAAGCAATCGCCGGCTTCACGGAGATCGGCCGCTGCGAGGAAGGTGAGGGCGTCGAGCTGCTCGTCGGCGGCTGCCGGGTCGACCTCGGCGGCTTCGAGCATTTCCACCCGTCTCGTCGGGACTAGACCTCTTCGGGGTCCGACCCTAGCCAGGGGCCGAACTGCTTCTCGAAGTGACCGCGAGAGCGCGCGCCCACCACGGTCCGCTGTGCCGTTCCGTTCTGGAAGAGGATCACCGTCGGCAGGGACAGAACCCCGTGGTCGGCTGCGCTGTGCGGGTGCTCGTCGATGTTGACCGTCACGAATCCGACCCGGCCGCCGTGCTCGGCTTCCAGCTCCTCGAGCGCCCGCCCGACCGCCTTGCACGGCCCGCACCAGGGCGCCCAGAAGTCGACCACCACGGGGCGCTCCGCCGCGAGCACGTCGGCGGCGAAGGTCGCGTCGGTCACCTCGACCACGCCGGTCAGCGTAGACGTCCGGTCAGGGCCTGGAGCCCGAGGTAGGGAACGCGCCAGATCGCCTCCAGGACGATCGAGCGGCTCATCTTCGACGTGCCCGTCTCGCGGTCGGTGAAGGCGATCGGGATCTCGACGACGCGGAAGCCGGCCCGCAGCGCGCGGTAGGTGGTCTCGATCTGGAACGCGTAGCCGCGCGAGGAGACGGCGTCGAGGTCGATGCGCTCGAGCACCTCGCGGCGGTAGCACTTGAAGCCGCCGGTCAGGTCGCGGATGTGGGTGGCGAGCAGCGTCTGCGCGTACAGGGAGCCGGCCCGCGAGACGAAGCGCCGGCCGGCGCCCCAGTTCTCGACGCGGCCGCCGTCGACGTAGCGCGAGCCGAGCACGAGGTCGGCGTCCGCGGCGGCCTCGATCAGCCGCGGGACGTCGGCGGGATCGTGCGAGAAATCGCAGTCCATCTCGAGCACGAGCTCGGCGCCGTCGTCGAGCGCGCGGCGGAAGCCGGCCAGGTACGCTTGGCCGAGGCCCTCCTTGACCGGGCGGTGGAGCACCGCGACCCGCCCCGCGTGCTCGGCGGCGATCCGGTCGGCAAGCTCGCCGGTGCCGTCCGGGGAGCCGTCGTCGATCACGAGGATCGTGTCGTCTGGGCCGAGCCTCTCGAGCAGCGCGGCCACCATCGGGCCGAGGTTCTCGCGCTCGTCGTAGGTGGGGAGGCAGACGGTTGCTTTCGGCACGCGGCCTATGATCGCGACAGTGGCGCTGCCGAGGAACGCAGAGGTGATCGAGCAGATCGAGCTGCTCGCCGACATGCTCGAGCTCGAGGGCACCGAGGCGTTCCGGGTGCTCGCCTACCGCCGCGCGGCGCAGCGGATCGGCGAGGCCGGCGGCTCGATCGCGCAGCTTGCGCTCGACGGCAAGGCGAAGGAGCTCCAGGGGATCGGGAAGACGATCGAGGAGAAGATCGTCCAGATCGTCGAGAAGGGCGAGATCGAGGCGCTGACGAAGCGGCGCGAACGGATCCCGCCCGACGTAGTCGCCTTCATGCGGCTGCCCGGGCTCGGGCCGAAGACGGCGCGGCGGATCTGGCTGGAGCTCGACGTGACCACGCTCGCCGGCCTGCAGGAGGCGGCCGAGCAGCAACGGCTGCGCACGCTGACCGGTCTCGGCCCGAAGGTCGAGGAGAACGTCCTCAAGGCGCTGAAGGAGCGCGCGAAGCCGAAGACGCCGTCGCGGCCGCTGCTCGGCCAGGGACTGCCTGCGGTGCTCGGCGCGGTCGAGACGCTGCGCGCCCACCCGGCCGCCGAGCAGGTGTCGGAGGCGGGGAGCGTGCGCCGCCGGCGCGAGACGTTCCGTGATCTCGACATCATCGCCACCGCCACTGACGCGAAGGCGCTGATCGACGCGTTCACCGGCCTCGACTGGGTCTCGGAAGTCGCAGCCAAGGGCGGCACGAAGGCGACGGTGATCTCGCACGAGGGCCTGCGCTTCGACCTGCGGGTGGTGCCGCCCGAGTGCTACGGGAACCTGCTCCAGCATTTCACCGGCTCGAAGGGTCACAACGTGGCGATGCGAGAGGAGGCGCAGCGGCGGGGGCTGTCGATCTCCGAGTACGGCATCACCGAGGTCGATTCGGGCGAGGTGTACACGTTCACGTCGGAGGAGGAGCTGTACGAGTGGCTCGGGTACCAGTTCGTCCCGCCGGAGCTGCGCGAGGCCGCCGGTGAGCTCGAGGCGGCCCGGCGCGGGGAGCTTCCGGAGCTGGTCGAGGAGAGCGACCTGCGCGGCGACCTGCACTCGCACACGACGTGGTCCTCGGACGGGAAGAACACGATGGAGGAGATGGCGCTCGCGGCGAAGGCGCGCGGCTACTCGTACCTCGCGGTCACCGACCACTCGCACTACCTGCGGGACGGACGGCTGGAGGCGCAGGCAGAGGAGCTGACTGCGCTGAACGAGCGGCTGAAGCCGTTCCGGATCCTGCACGGGGTCGAAGTGAACATCCGCGCGAACGGCACGCTGGACGTCCCGGACGAGACGCTCGCGAGCCTCGACTGGGTGGTCGCGTCGATCCACGCAGCCTTCTCGACGACGCCCACGGAGCGCGTGCTGGCGGCGATGGAGAACCCGCACGTCGATGTGATCGGCCATCTGACCGGCCGCAGGATCAACAAGCGTGCGCCGATGGATGTCGACCTCGAGCGGGTGTTCGCGAAGGCGCTGGAGACCGGGACGGCGGTCGAGATCAACTCGCAACCCGACCGGCTCGACCTCCGCGACGCCGATGCCAGGCTCGCCGGCGAGCGCGGCGTCCGCATCGTCGTCTCGACCGATGCGCACTCGGTCGGCGCGCTCGGCTACGCGACGCTGGGGATCGGCCAGGCCCGCCGCGCCTGGCTGACCAAAGAGCAGATCGTCAACACCCGCCCGTGGTCGAGGGTCAAGAAATGACCTGTCTTCTGCGGCCGATTCCGGGGGACAGTCCCCGGGAAGAACCGTTCGCTCCGCGATTCCGCTGCAAATGGGCCGGAAACGAGCGGCGGGCGGCCTCGCCGTGGTCTTCCGGTCGAGACGCGCGGCGATCGCCGGATTCGGCATGGGCGAGCCGTTCGCGGCCAGTCGGCACGTCCGTTTCGGCCGTGGCAGGAGGACTGTCCCCGGGGCTCCGCCGAAAGGGCCGTGCCGGATGACGTTCCGGGACGACGGACATCGTGCGGTCGACTGGGCCGCGGACTACCTCGAGCGGGTGGCTGAGCTCCCGGTGCTCGCGCAGGTCAAGCCCGGCGAGATCCGCGCGCGCCTGCCGCAGTCGCCGCCGGAGGAGCCCGAGTCGTTCGAGGCCGTGCTGCGCGACCTCGACGAGGTCCTCCTCCCGGGCGTGACGCACTGGCAGCACCCGCGGTTCTTCGCCTACTTCGCGGCCACGGGCTCGGAGCCCGGAATCCTGGCGGAGCTGCTGGCCGCGACGCTGAACTCGGTCGGCTTCCTCTGGCGGACGGCCCCGGCCTCGACCGAGCTCGAGCTCACGGTCTGCGACTGGGTGGCGCAGCTGCTCGGGTTGCCGGCCGGCTGGCACGGCCACATCGAGGACACCGCGTCGACGTCGACCCTGGCCGCCCTGATCGCCGCGCGGCGCACGACGGGGCGCAACGTCGTCGTCTGCTCCGAGCACGCCCATTCCGCCGCCGACAAGGCCGCTCGGATGCTCGGCATGGACCTGCGCAAGATCCCCGCCGACGAGGCCTTCCGGATGCGCGCCGACCTGCTCGAGCTCGACGACGTCGCCGCGGTCGTCGCCACCGTCGGCACGACCTCCACTACGTCGGTCGACCCCGTTGCGGCGATCGCCGACCGCTGCGAGGCCGCCGGCGCCTGGCTCCACGTCGACGCTGCCTACGCCGGCTCGGCGATGGTCTGTCCAGAGCTCCGCTGGGCGTTCGCGGGCGTCGACCGTGCCGATTCGCTGACGATCAACCCACATAAATGGATGTACGTCCCGATGGACTGCTCGCTGCTTTGGACGAGTCGCCCCGACGAGTTTCGCAACGCCTTCTCGCTCGTCCCCGAGTTCCTGCGCACGACCGACGAGGACGTGCTCAACCTGAGCGAGTACGGCCCGGCGCTCGGCCGCCGCTTCCGCTCGCTGAAGCTGTGGGCGGTGCTGCGCTGCTACGGAGCCGAAGGGTTGCGCAGCCGCATCCGAGAGGCGATCCGCCTCGCCGAGCTGTTCGAGGGCTGGGTTCGCGAGGAGCCCGGGTGGGAGGTGTGCGCGCCGCGGCCGTTCTCCACGGTGTGCTTCCGGCGCGACGGGTCGGACGAGGAGAACGCGGCGATCCTCGAGCGTGTGAACGCGAGCGGTGAGATCTTCATCTCGCACACGAAGCTGAACGGTCGCTACGTGCTCCGCCTCGCGATCGGCAGCGACCGCACGACCGAGGCAGACGTGCGGCTCGCGTGGGAGCTCCTACGTGACCTGGGGTAGGAGGGCGATCACCGCCGCGTAGACGACGATCAGTGCGATTGAATCGATCCCGAGCCGGACGAAGGTGTGCTTCGGCCGGGCGATGACGGCGGTGGCTACGATCCCGGTCATCAGCAGCCCAGCGCCGCCCAGCCAGACGTCCGAGCCGCGCTCGGCGACTATCACCGGTGTGCCGGCGAGGATGTCGGCGAGCAGGAACAGGGTGAGCTGGAACGAGTTGCCGCCGAGAATGTCGCCGACCGCGAGCTGATGGTCGCCGAGCCGGACGGCCGCGATCCCGCTGGAGATCTCTGGCAGCGCGGTCGCCGCCGCCAGCACGGTGGCGCCGAAGATCGCGCCCTGGAGCCCCATCCGGTCGGCGAGGACGTTGCCGGACGACTGGAGCGCGACGCCCGCGGCGAGCGTGATCCCGGCGGCTGCGGCGAAGACGCCCACGACCAGCGCGGTCGACCGGTTCGCGTACGGCCGCCGCTCCTGCGGGTGGTCCTCGCGGACGTGCCGCCGGCCGGGCCGGCTGCCCGGCATCTCGATCGTCCAGTCGGTCCGCGTGCGCACGCGGTTGACGATCCACACCCCGCCGAGCCAGAAGAGAACGACGGCGATCGAGGTCGGGCTGACGCCGCCGACGCTGGTCGAGGCCGGCAGCGCGGCGCCGGCGAGGACGGTGGCGAGGCAGACGACGACGATCAGCGCCTCCAGCACCGGGGTCAGCGAGCCGACCAGGTAGCTGAGCGGCCGCTTCGGCCCGGAGGTGGCGTCGAGCACGACCAGCACGAGCGTCTGCATCGCGACCCCGCCGATCAGGTTCCCGACCGCGATGTCGAGGTGGCCGGCGACCGCCGCCGAGGCGACGATCGCGATCTCGGGCAGCGTCCCCGCGATCGCCAGCAGGATCAGCCCACCGAGCGCCTCGCCGAGCCCGAAACGCCGGTCGAGCGAATCGGTGCTCTTCGACAGGAAGATACCGGCGATCCACGTCGCCACCGAGCCCGCCACGAACACCACCACGATCAGTGGCGTTGAGAGGCTCGCCACGCGTCTAGCGTACGCGGCGATGGTGCCGAGGGAGGTGACAACTGCTCGGCTGCTCCTACGGCAATGGCGCGACGAGGACGTCGAGCCGCTGTTCGAGATCTACCTGCAGCCCGAGTACCTCGCGACGATGCCTGCGACGTCGCTCGACGAGACGCGGGAGCAGGTGGCCCGCTTCCGCCGGGCGTGGAAGGACGACGGGTACTGCCAGTGGGCGGCGTGCGACCTCGCGACCGGTCGGTTGATCGGCCGGATCGGCATGCTCTGCCATCACGACTGGCCGCTCGTCGAGCGCCCTGTCCCCGAGGTCGGCTGGGTCCTGCATCGCGACCGGTGGGGCCGGGGCCTGGCCACGGAGGGCGGGCAGGCAGGCGTCGACGCCTGGCGCCGGTACCTGCCGGGCGAGCCGCGCCTGTACTCCTTCACGACGCCCGACAACCGGCGCTCGCGGGCGGTGATGGAGCGTCTCGGCTTCACGCACCGCGGCAAGGCGCACTGGCACGCCTACGACGTGGTCTGGTACGCGCTCGACCGTTTTAGGGTTTGACTCTTTCAGGGTCTGACCCCGAAGGCTGAGCTCGCTGCGGTTTCTGCGGGGACAGTCCCCTCCGGGGACAGTCCCTAGGCTGAAGTCCGCACGAGCTCCGCTGCCGCCGCGTCGTGTAGTGCCACCCGGTAGCGCCAGAACGCCCGCCCCGTTGCGAGCAGGCGCTCGCGCAGCGAGCCCTCCAGCTCCTCGAGGCTTCCCCAGCGCGCCTCGGCGATCTCCACCGTGTCCAGCGGAGCGATCGCCTCGTCCCCGGTCGTCGCCGAGAACACGTGCGTTCGCCAGTCGAGGACGCGTCCGTCGTGGACGAACCGGGCGCGCGTCTCGACCAGGTAGCGGTCGAGCTCGACCCGCAGCCCCGTCTCCTCCAGCGCTTCCCGGCGCACGGCGGTGACGAACTCCTCGCCCTCCTTGACGCCGCCGCCCGGCGGACGCCAGACGTCGGGCGGGAACGGATGCTTCCGGATCAGGGCGAGCCGGTTGCCGTTGAGGATGAAGAGCGTGACGTCGTGGGTGCGCACCGGGTCGTAGGTGGCGATCCCGTACTCGTGCTCCGAGATCTCGCCCTTCCACTCCAGCAGCGCCGGCTCGCCGTAGCGCGCGCGGATCGGTGCGAGCACCTCGTCCGTCAGGTGCACTAGAGGGTGCGGAGCAGGTCGGCGAGCTCGCGGGTGCCGCCGACGATCACGTCCGCCTCACGGCCGAGCTGGTTCGGCCCCTCGTCGGAGACGACCGCGACCCGCACCGCCAGGTCGAGGCCGTCCAGGCCGCGGAAGGCCTCGAGGTCGGTGGAGTCGTCGCCGGCATAGAGCGCCCGTCGCAAGCCCCGCGCGGAGAGCAGCGCACGAACAGCCGTCCCCTTGTTCGCGTCGACGGGCGGCAGCACCTCGAGCACCTTGCGACCCCAGCGCGCCCGCAAGCCCAGCTCGACGGCCCGGCGCTCGACCTTGCGGAGCGACGCGACGGCGGCGGACTCGTCGTCGGCCGTCCGGTAGTGGAACGCGGCGGAGTAGTCCTTGCGCTCGGGCTTCCAGTCGCTCTCATCGACCAGGCTGTCCAGCTCCTCCGACCACTGATCCACGCGCCGGTCGAGGCCCATGCCGTGCTCGCCGACGTAGACGAGCTCGCCGACGCCGACGACCCGGCGGGCGTCCTCCTCGGTCCGTCCGCTGACGCAGGCGACGAGTGCGTACCGGCCGGCCAGCCCGTGGAGCACCGTGCGGGTGTCTTCGGGGACGGCCGCCGCCTCGGGGCGGTCGACGATCGGCGCCAGCGTGCCGTCGACGTCGAGCAGGAGGCCGACCGCCTCGGGCTGCTCCTTCAGCCGCGCGACCAGGGTCGTCTCGTCGCCCATCCTCCATGGAGAATAGGCAACGTGCTGCAGCTGGTCCTGATCGGGGTCGCGGCAGGATTCTTCAGTGCCCTCTTCGGCGTCGGCGGCGGGATCGTCGTCGTCCCGTTGCTGCTGCTCCTCGGCCGCTGGCAGGAGCGTCCCGCGATGGCGACGTCGCTGGCGGCGATCGGCATCATCGCACTCGCCGGTACCGTCTCCTACGGCTTCCACGGGGAGCTGAAGCCCGGCGCCGCCGCGCTCGTCGGCCTGCCCGCGGCAGCCGGAGCGATTGCGGGCACGGCGCTCCAGCAGCGGCTCGCCGGCCGGACGCTCTCGCTGCTCTTCGCGGTCATGCTCGCGGGCGTCGGGATCAAGCTCCTCGTCTGATGGACGTCGCCCTGCTCGCGATCGGGCTCGGCGTGCTGGCGGGCGTGCTGGCCGGCCTGTTCGGCGTCGGCGGCGGCATCCTCTTCGTCCCGACGCTGACGCTCGGCCTCGGCCTGACCCAGCTGCATGCGGAGGCGACGTCACTGCTGGCGATCATCCCGACGGTCGCGGCCGGCACCTGGCGGCAGCAGCGCTACGGCAACGTCCGCTGGCGCCCGGCGATCGTGATCGGGCTGGCGGCGATCGGCGGGGTCGAAGCGGGCGTGGTCGTCGCCGAGAGCCTGCCGGAAGCCGTCCTCGAGCGTCTGTTCGGGGCGCTGACGATCGTCGTCGCCGTCCAGGTCGCCTGGCGGGCCCGGCGGCGCGGCTAGCCTCCCGCTGGGCCGCGTCCCGGAGGTTTCCCCATAATGCAGAGGCGGTGAATGGGCGTTTCAGCCTTGCTCTCGGCCTGGTCGTCGCCTGCGCGGTGCTCGCGGGCGGTGCCTCCGGCACGCCGCCGATCGCGCCGGGCCCCCCGGCAACGGCCACCGGGCTCGCGGTCCAGATCGTCGCCGGGGACCAGACGCTCGCCGGCGCCACGTCCCAGGTGAGCGCCCCGCCGGACACGGCAGCGCCGCAGGCCCCCTTCGCGTACCCCGCCGACGGCTCGGTGATCTCGGCCGCGTCGACGTCGGTGAGCACGACCGCCAGCGCCGGCGACGGAACGGCGAGCGCGGCGACGAGCGTGACCGGCGTCTCGCTCTTCAACGGCGAGATCACGGCCGACGCGGTGCAGGGCTCGGCCAGTTCGGCCGGCACCGTCGGCGACCTCTCCCAGTCCGCGCTGACCAATCTCGTCGTGCTCGGAGCCCCCGTGCCGGCGACACCGAACGCCCGCATTCCGCTGGCCGACTGGGGCTACGCACTGGTGCTCGCCGAGTCGACGAAGGCGGGCGGCTCGACCTCCCCTTCCTGGCGCGGCACGGTGACTGCGCTGGTCGTCCACCTCGACGCCGACCACGGCGGCCTGACCGCCGGCAGCGAGATCCGGATCGGCTACGCCGACGCCTACGCGCGGCCGCCGGCGCCGACCGGGACGACGTCGACGACGACCACGACGCCGGCGACCACGACGTCCAGGCCCTCGCGCCTGTCCCACCGCCCGCGCGGAGCCCAGATGCCCGCGCCGACCCTCGCACCGGGCGCCGCGGGCACGAAGAAGCCGGCGAAGAAGCAGTCGAAGGGCGGCCCGGTCGTCCTCACCCCGCCGACCGTGACCCCGAAGCTGACCTCACACGGGTACGTCTTCCCGGTCTACGGGCCGTCGGGATACGGCGACTCGTTCGGCGCGCCGCGCGGAGACGTGTCCGGCGGCTGGCACCACGGCGACGACATCTTCGCGCCGCTGGGCGCGCCGATCCTCGCGGTCACGAGCGGAACGGTGTTCTCGGTCGGCTGGAACGAGATCGGCGGCTGGCGCCTCTGGCTGCGGGACTCGGGCGGAAACGAGTTCTACTACGCGCATCTGTCCGCCTACACGAGCCTCGCCGTCAACGGCCGTCACGTCACCGCCGGCCAGGTGCTCGGCTTCGTCGGCAACACGGGGGACGCCCAGGGCACGCCGTTCCACCTCCACTTCGAGGTGCATCCGGTCTCGATGCTGTTCCTCGGCTACGACGGAGCCGTCGACCCGACGAAGTACCTCGACGCCTGGAAGCGCCTCGAGGACATCCGGATCCTTCCCGCCGTGCCGCTCTATGCGTCACAGCAGGCCGGCGGCGCGAGCATCGCGCCGGCTCCCGGCGCGATGCTGCTGGAGTCGAGCGACATCTCGACCGCGAGCGGTCTCGATCCCGGGGCGCTCCGCCGGGCGATGCGCGCGCCCGTCGCGGTCGAGACCCGCGGCAGCTCGCTCGGCCAGCTGCCGACGCCGCTGCCGGTGCTCGACCGCGCGTAGTACCGCCGGGGCTTACGCCGCTCCGATGCCTCCGTTGCCCGTCTGGGGCTGGTCGTCGAACCCGAACTCGTCCGAGCCGCCGAACAGCCTGTCCTTCAGCCAGCGGCGCGTGTCCGGCCCCGTGAACGGGTTGAAGAGCACGCCGACGGCTACGCCGATCAGCAGCAGGATCGCGCGCCCCGCATGCTTCTCCTGGCGCTGGCTCTGCAGCCGTCCGGCCGCCTCGCGCAACTCGGCCAAGGCGACGCGGAAGTTGTCCTGGATATCCTGGTCGGCCGCCACGCGCTGCGCGGCGGTGACGACGCCGCGCGGTGCGATCAGCTCGTCGTAGATCGTCCTCGCGGCCGCGTAGGCCTGCTTGACGTGGCCGCGGAGCTCCTCGTCGTTCAGCGCGCGATCCACGTAGGGTTTCGCTGTCCCGGCCATCGAGGCCACCTTTTCCGTCGTCTTCGGCATGTTCCGAGTCCTTTCGGTCGTCGATCCGAGCCGAGTGTATCCCCAGCGAAACCAGCGCAAACGGACTGCGTGTCTCGCGGCGGCGGTCCTGCTGGTCCTGGCTGCCGCGGGGTGCGGCGGAGGAGGCGGTGGAACGACGGAGACGACTGCGACCGGTGGGCAGGAGGTGAGGGGCAACGGCTTCGTCTTCCGCGCGCCCGCGGACTGGCAGAAGACGGTGCGGGCGACCTCGGCATCCGCGCGGCAGGGCTCGTCGACGCTCGTCTCGGTCGTCGTATTGCCGCTCGTGAGGCCGTACCGCATCGCGCTCTTCCCGCAGGTGGCGAAGGAGCTCGATCGCGTTGCCGACACCTACGCGGCCAATCTCAAGGGCACCGTCGGCTCGCGGCGCACGGTCGAGGTCGCCGGCCGGCAATCACGCGAGTACCGGATCGCGCACGGCGGGCTCGTCGACCTGATCACGTTCGTCCTGCGCGGACGGCGGAGCTACCAGCTCACCTGCCGCTGGCGCGAGTCGGACGGCGAGCCCCCTGCCTGCGCGCAGCTCGCCGCCAGCTTCGCGTTCCGCTAGCCTGCCCGCCTTCGTGCGCGGCCGGGCCTTGCTCGGACGCGTCTACGAGCCGGCTGCGGCCTGTCGCTCGGCGGCGGGGCGTGGCCGCGCCGACGCGCCGTTCCCGAGAGCCGTGTCGAGCACCTCGTCGGCGGTCTCGGCGAGCACGAACGTCATCTCCTCGCGCGTCTCCTCGGGGAGCTCGCTGAGGTCGGCCTCGTTCTCCTGCGGCAGGATCACCGTCTTCAGGCCGGCCCGCTGGGCCGCCAGCACCTTGTCGCGCACGCCGCCGATCTGCAGCACCTGGCCGGTGAGGGTGATCTCGCCCGTCATCCCGACCTCCTCGGAGACGGTCCGGCCGGTCGCGAGCGAGACGATCGCGGTGGCCATCGTCACGCCGGCCGAGGGGCCGTCCTTCGGCACGGCGCCCGCCGGGACGTGGATGTGGACATCGTGCTCGGCGAACCAGTCGGGGTCGATGCCGAGCCGCTCGGCATGGCTGCGCACCCACGAGAGCGCCGCCTGGGCCGACTCCTGCATGACCTCCCCGAGCTGCCCGGTGATGCGGAGCGCTCCCTTGCCCGGATAGGCGGTCGCCTCGATGAAGAGGACGTCGCCGCCGACCGCGGTGACGGCGAGACCCGTGGCGACGCCGGGGTCGGAGGTGCGCTTGCGCACCTCGCCGGAGAATCGCCGCGGCCCGAGCGCCTCGCGTACGGCCGCGTCGTCGATCCGGACGTCTCCGGTCTCGCCCTCGGCGACCCGGCGGGCGGTCTTGCGCAGGACGTCGGCGATCCGCCGCTCGAGGTTCCGGAGACCCGCTTCGCGCGTGTACTCGCGCACGATCGTCTGCAGCGCGCCGTCGTCGATCTCGACGTGCTCCGCCGACAGCCCGTGCGCGTCGAGCTGCTTGGGCACCAGGAAGCGCTTGGCGATCTGGACCTTCTCGTCCTCGGTGTAGCCGGAGAGCTGGATCACGTCCATCCGGTCGAGCAGCGGCCCCGGGATCGTCTCCAGCTGGTTCGCGGTGCAGATGAACAGCACCTTCGAGAGGTCGAACGGGAGGTCGAGGTAGTGGTCGCGGAAGGTGGAGTGCTGCTCGGGGTCGAGCACCTCGAGCATCGCGCTGGCAGGGTCGCCACGCCAGTCGGCGCCCATCTTGTCGATCTCGTCGATCAGGAAGACCGGGTTCCTCGACTCGGAGTCGCGGATCGCTCGGATGATCGTGCCCGGCATCGCGCCGATGTACGTGCGGCGGTGGCCGCGGATCTCCGACTCGTCGCGGACTCCGCCGACCGAGATCCGCGTGAACTTCCGTCCCAGCGTGCGCGCGATCGACTGGCCCAGCGACGTCTTGCCGACGCCGGGCGGGCCGACGAAGCAGAGGATGGGTCCCGAGACGTCGCCCTTCAGCTTCGAGACGGCGAGGTACTCGACGATCCGGTCCTTCACCTTGTCGAGGTCGAAGTGGTCCTCGTCGAGCACGCGCCGCGCCTGCTCGAGGTCGAGGTTGTCGTCCGTCGTCTTGTCCCAGGGGAGCGTGAGGATCCAGTCCAGGTACGTGCGGATGACGCCGTACTCGGCCGCGGCCGGCGGCAGCTTCTCCAGCCGGGAGAGCTCGCGCTCCGCGGCCTTGCGGACATCCTCCGGCAGCTCGAGCTCGGCCAGCTGCGACCGCAGCTCCGTCACCTCGGCCTGCTGCTCGTCGCCCTCGCCGAGCTCCTCCTGGATCGCCTTGAGCTGCTGGCGCAGGAAGTATTCCCGCTGGCCCTTCTCCATCTCCGACTGGACCTGCGACTGGATCTTCGAGCCGAGCTCGATCACCTCGAGCTCGCGGCCGAGGATCGCCGAGATCGCCCGCAGGCGCTCCTCGACGTCGGCCGTCTCGAGCAGCTGCTGCTTCTCCCCGGCCTTCAGACGCATCGTCGAGGCGACGAGGTAGGAGAGAACAGTCGGGTCGTCGACGTTCGCCGCCGCGAGCTGCAGCTCTTCGGGCAGGTACGGGACCGCGGCGATGATGCTCGCGAACTGGTTCTGGACGTTGCGCGTCAACGCCTCCAGCTCCTTCGACTCCTCGACCACCTCGGGCACGTCGGCGAACTCGCCGACGAGGTACGGCTCCTCCTGGACGCGCCGCTCGAGACGGATCCGCTTCACGCCCTGGACGAGGATCCGCAGGGTGCCGTCGGGGATCCGGATCAGCTTCTGCACGACCGCCGCCGTCCCGATCTCGTGCAGGTCGTCCCAGCCCGGCGTCTCGACGTCCTCGTTGCGCACGGCGACGAGGGCGAGCATCCGGTCGCCCGACGCCACCTCGTCGACCAGGGCGATCGAGCGCTCCTGGCCGATCGCCAGCGGCGTCATCGACTGCGGGAAGACGACAGTCTCCTTCAGCGGGAGGACGGGGAGCGTCGAGGGAACCTCGATCTCCTGCTCGTCGACGACGATCTCCTGCTCGAGCTCGCTCACCGCTGCCCTCGCTCGTCGCCGAGCACGATCATGATCCGGCCCGCGCACGGCTTGCGGGCGAACGGCAACACGATCGTCAGCTGGCCGCGCTCGTAGTGCGCCTCGGCACGGTCGGGGTCGACGTCCTCGGCGAGCGAGACGCGTCGCTGGAACGGCCCATACTCGAGCTCCATCTGGCGGTAGGAGACGCGCGCCCCGCGCTTCGGGCGGCGCCGCTCGCCGACGATGTTCACCGTCCGCTCGGTGACCGTGATCTCGACGTCCTCCGGCTCGATGCCTGGCAGGTCGACGACGACGGTGACGGCCGGCGGCTCGTCGGATCGGTAGCAGTCGACCTGCGGCCGGTAGCCGTGGCGCGTGCCGAAGCCCGGCAACTGCCACAGCTCGGAGAAGAGCTCCTCGAGCTGCTCGGAACTGGCCTTGCGTCGCTTTTCCATTGGCTCTCTAGGGTACCCTCGCGCGGTAGGTCGGAACATGGTTAGCAGACACTAAGTTAGCAGACACTAACGTTCGAGGTCGCGGGCGGCGAGACTCGCGACGCAGTCGAACGCCTTCTCCGTCCCCGTGGTACAAGTTCCGCGTGGCCGAGTCGGCCAGTCTGATCCTGCCCGACGGGACCGAGCGATCGCTCGGGCCCGAGTTCGCGGTCGGCCGCGCCGAGGACAACGACCTGACGATCGAGAAGCCAACGGTCAGCCGGCATCACCTCGTCGTCACCGAGGAGGGCGATCGCTGGTTCGTCGAGGACCGCGGCAGCTTCAACGGGACCTTCCTCAACGGCTCGCGGATCCAGGCGGGGTCCAAGGTTCCGCTGCGGCACGGCGACCGGATCGGCCTGGGTGCGGAGAGCGTCGTCTTCTCGGCACCCGGCTCGCTGATCGACCCCGAGGTGACGACCGCGCTCCAGGCCGGCCCGCCGGCGCTCACCCGCCCGCTCTCGCCGTTCCAGCGGCAGGTGGTCGAGGCGCTGTGCGCAGGCTGGCTCGCCGGCGGCTCGCTCGACGACCTGCCGACGAATGAGGAGATCGCTGCGCGGCTGGGGACGCCGGGGGCGACGGAGACCGTGAAGGCCGCTCTGCGCCGCGCCTACGCCAAGGCAGGGCTGACGGAGGGCTCGCCCTACGCCAAGCGCCGTGCCCTCTGCAAGATCGCCCGCCAGAGGGGTTGGGTCTAGACCGGCGGTTCGGGGTCGTACTGGATGTAACGCTTGACGTCCCGGGCTCGTTCGGGCGAATGCAACCGCGCGACCAGGTGGAGGGCCATGTCGATTCCGGCGGAGACTCCCGCGGCCGTGATCACCCCGCCGTCGTCGACGAAGCGGTCCTCGCCGCGGACGTCGATGTTGCGGCCGAGGGAGCCGAGCAGCTCGAGCTGCGCCCAGTGGGTCGTCGCCGGGCGGCCGTCCAGCAGGCCGGCGTCGGCGTAGACGAGCGAGCCGGTACAGACGCTCGTCATCAGCGTCCCACCGCCCGCGAGCCCGCGAATGCGGCCGCGGATCGCCTCGTCGCCGAGCTGCGGGCGCGTTCCCATCCCGCCGGGATAGACGAGGACGTCGAGCGGCCCGGCAGTCTCCCACGTCGCGTCCGGCAGGACGCGCAAGCCCTTGGCGCAGCGAACGGGCTCGAGCGTGTCGGCGACGGTCAGGACCTCGACGCCGTCGTCGGGCCACTGGCGCGACCACGCGGCCAGCACCTCCCAGGGGCCGGCGAAGTCCAGCTCCTCGGCGTCCTCGAACAAGGCGATTCCGATCCGCATCCCATATAGCATCGCATCCCGTGAAAGGTGTGATTCTCGCCGGGGGGACCGGGTCGCGGCTCTATCCGCTGACCCGCATCACGAACAAGCATCTGCTGCCGATCGACGACCGGCCGATGGTCTCGTTCGCGATCGAGGCGCTCGTCCGCGCCGGGATCACCGAGCTGATGCTCGTCACCGGCGGGACGCATGCCGGCGAGTTCTTCCGGCTGCTCGGCAACGGCCACGAGCACGGCATCGACAAGCTGCTGTACGCGTACCAGGAGAAGCCCGGCGGGATCGCCGAGGCGCTCGGGCTGGCCGAGCGGTTCGTCGACCGCGACCGCGTCTGCGTGATGCTCGCTGACAACGTGCTGGAGCGGTCGTTCCGGCCCTCTGCCGAGCGGTTCGCCGCGCAGGAGCGAGGCGCACGCGTGCTCCTCTCGCGCGAGTACGACTCGGAGCACCTTCGCCATCTGGGCGTGCCCGAGCTGGACGGCGACGGGCGGATCGCGCGCATCGTCGAGAAGCCGGAGCAACCCCCGAGCGAGTATGCGGTCACCGGGATCTACTTCTACGACGAGACCGTCTGGGACGTGCTGCCCACGCTCGTGCCGTCCGGCCGGGGCGAGCTCGAGATCACCGACGTGAACAACTGGTTCGTCGGCCAGGGGACGATGGAGTACGACGTGCTCGAGGGGTTCTGGGGCGACGCCGGCGAGTCGATCGACGCGTACTACGTCGTCAACGACTTCGTCCGCTCCGGCGGCGCCAACCAGGACTGATGGCCCTTCTCGACGGCATGGTGCGCTTCCCGCTCCGGCGCTTCGAGGACGAGCGCGGCTGGCTGATGGAGATCCGCCGCGAGACGACGCTGCCCAGGCCGACGAGGCAGACGAACGTCTCGTTCTCGCGCGCGGGCGTGATTCGCGGCCTGCACCACCACAAGCGCCAGGACGACCTCTTCTGCTGCCTGCGCGGGACCGCCCGCGTGGTCGTCCTCGACCGGGAGACCGGCGAGGCGTTCACCGAGGACATCGGGGACGACAACCCGGTCGCGCTCTACATCCCCGGCCGGCACGCGCACGGCTTCGAAGCGCTCACCGACCTGGTCTTCTGTTACCACGTGACCGAGGAGTACGACCCGGGCGATCCGGACGAGTACGGGATCCCGTGGGACGACCCTCGCGTCAAGCACCTGTGGAGCACCTCATCGCCGATCCTGTCCGCGAGAGATACCGCCGCATCCTGATCACGGGCGCCCGGGGGCAGCTCGGCACCGCGCTCGCGGCGGGGTTCCCGGAGGCCCACGCGCTCGGCCGGCTCGAGCTGGACGTCGCCCGGGAGGTACCCGAGGCGTACGACCTCGCGCTGCACGCGGCCGCGTGGACGAACGTCGACGGAGCGGAGTCCGAGCCGGGCGCGGCCGAGGACGTGAACGTGCTGGGGACGCGGAACGTCGTCGCCGGCGGCGCACCGGTCGTCTACTTCTCGACCGACTACGTGTTCGACGGGAAGAAGGGCGGGCCGTACGTCGAGTCGGACGAGCCGCATCCCCTCTCGGTCTACGGCCGGACGAAGCTCGCCGGCGAGCGCGAGGTGCACGACGGCTGGATCGTGCGGTCCTCGTGGTTGTTCGGCTGGACGTCGCACAACTTCCTCCGCACGATGCTCCGGCTGGGCGCGGAGCGGGACGAGGTCGCCGTCGTCGACGACCAACGCGGCTGCCCCACCTACGTCGGACACCTAGCCGAGGCGACCCGCTCGCTGCTCGAGCTGCCGCACGGCCTCTACCACGTCGCCGCCGACGGCGACTGCACGTGGGCCGACTTCGCCGAGGCGATCTTCGAGGAGGCCGGCCTCGACTGCCGCGTCCGGCGGATCACCACCGCCGAGTTCGGCGCGGTTGCGCCGAGGCCCGCCTACTCCGTGCTGCGCTCGGAGCGAGGGGCGCCCACGCTGCCGCACTGGCGCGACGGCCTGCGTGACTGCCTCGCGCGAATGGCTTAGTTTCTCCCGGTGCCGATCTGCACGAGTTGCGGCCGCGAGAGCACCGGCGACTTCGCCTTCTGCCCGCACTGCGCGGCGCCGTTCGCCGAGAGCTCGACAGGCCCCGAGCAGCGCAAGGTCGTCACGGTGCTCTTCTGCGACGTGACCGGCTCGACGGAGCTCGGCGAGCGGCTCGACCCGGAGGCGCTGCGCGCGCTGCTCGCCCGCTACTTCGAGCGGATGCGGTCGATCGTCGAGCGGCACGGCGGGACGGTCGAGAAGTTCATCGGCGACGCGGTGATGGCCGTCTTCGGCGTGCCGGTCCTGCACGAGGACGACGCCCTGCGCGCGCTCCGTGCCGCCGTCGAGATGCGGGACGCCTTCCCCGAGCTGGGGATCGCAGGCCGGATCGGGGTGACCACCGGCGAGGTGGTGACAGGCACGGAGGAGCGGCTCGTCACCGGCGACGCCGTGAACGTCGCCGCCCGGCTGGAGCAGGCCGCGGCCCCCGGCGAGATCCTGGTCGGCGAGGAGACCCACCGGCTCACACGCGACGCGGTCGAGGTCGAGCGGGTCGAGCCGCTCGAGCTCAAGGGGAAGGCGGAGCCGGTCCGGGCCTACTGTCTCCGTTCCGTCCATTCCACGGAGGCGCCGCGCCGCGCCGGAGCGCCGATGGTCGGGCGGGAGCGCGAGCTGGGGCTGCTGGCGGAGGCCTGGGAGCGGGTCGTCTCCGAGGCGTCCTGCCACATGTTCACGGTGCTCGGGGCGGCCGGCGTCGGCAAGTCGCGCCTCGTCGCCGAGTTCCTCGGCTCGCTGGACGGGGCGCTCGTCGTGCGCGGCCGGTGCCTGCCGTACGGCGAAGGGATCACGTACTGGCCGGTGGTCGAGGTCGTCAAGGAGCTCCCGGAGACGCCGGTCGACCCGGTTGCCGCGGAGACGATCCAGGCTGTCGTCGGCGAGCGGACGGCGGTCACCTCGAGCGAGGAGATCGCGTGGGCGTTCCGCAAGCTCCTGGGCGCGGTCGCGGCCGAGTCACCGCTCGTGTGCGTGTTCGACGACCTGCAATGGGGTGAGGAGACCTTCCTCGACCTGGTCGACCACGTCGTCCTCCTGTCGCGGGACGCCCCCATCCTCCTGCTCTGCATGGCGAGGCCGGACCTCCTCGACCGGCGTCCCGGCTGGGCCGGCGGGACGGCGAGCGCCGGCAGTGTGCTGCTGGAGCCGCTCGGGCCCGACGAGACCGAGACGCTGATCGAGAGCCTCGCGCCGGTCGACGAGTCGCTGCGTGAGCGGATTCGGGAGGCGGCCGAGGGGAATCCGCTGTTCGTCGAGGAGATGGTCGCGATGGTCCGGGACTCGGGCGACGCCGACGTGACCGTCCCGCCGACGATCCAGGCGCTGATGGCGGCGCGGCTCGACCAGCTCGACGCGACCGAGCGCAACGTCCTGCAGCGCGGCTCGGTCGAGGGCCGTGTCTTCCACCGCGGCGCCGTCCAGGCGCTCGCGCCGAACGAGCCGCAGGCGGTCGCGCCGTTGACCGCGCTCGTACGCAAGGAGCTCGTCCGGCCCGACCGGGCGCAGCTTCCGGGCGAGGATGCCTTCCGCTTCCGGCACCTGTTGATCCGCGACGCCGCCTACGCCGCGCTGCCCAAGTCGACCCGCGCCGGGCTGCACGAACGCTTCGCGGGGTGGCTCGCGGAGCACGGTTCCGGCCTGGTCGAGCTCGACGAGATCCTCGGCTACCACCTCGAGCAGGCGGTCAGGTACCGCGGCGAGCTCGGCTCGGACGACCCGGAGCTGTCCGGCCGCGCGGCCGGACATCTCGTAGCGTCCGGCCGCGGCGCCGTTCTCCGCGGCGACGTGAAGGCGGCCGTCAACCTGCTCGACCGGGCGATCCGGCTGCGCTCCGGCTCGGCGCAGGATCTCACGCTCGAGCTCGACCTGGCCGACGCGCTGTTCCTCTCCGGGCGTGTGGCGGACGCCGAGGCACTGCTCGACGAGGCGGAGGCCCGGGCCGACGCCGGCGGCGACGCCCGGGCTGCGTTGCTCGCCCGGGTCGTTCGCGGCCGGTTCGGGTTCCAGATCGACCCCGGGGGCAAGGGCGCGGAGCTCCGCGCGCTCGCGCAGGAGGCCCTGCCGGTGTTCGAGCAGGCCGGGGACGAACTCGGGCTGATGCATGCGTGGACCGCGATCGGCCACGTCGAGCACGTGGACTGCCAGTTCGAGCCGCGCAACCTCGCGTTCCAGCGCGCCCTCGACGCCGCGACGCGGCTCGGCGACCAGCGTTCGGAGCAGACCCTGATCAGCGCGATCGGCCCCGGTTACGTGTTCGGCCAGGCGCCCGTTGCCGAGGGCCTGCGCTGGTGCGCCGCCCTGCGCCCGGACGACGCGGCCCGGCCGGCGCAGCTGGGTGTGCGAGCGTGTCTGGACGCGATGGAGGGGCGGATCGACGAGGCCCGGAGCCTCCTGGCGGAGATGCGTTCCCGCTACGAGGAGCTAGGCCAGACCGTGCGGACGATTCTCCAGCGCTGGTACGTCGCCTCCGTCGAGACGCGTGCGGGCGACCACGCCGCCGCCGAGCGGGCGCTCCGGGAGGCGTGCGAGCTGGGCGAGGAGCTCGGCGTCCGGGGCTGGCTCTCGACCTACGCGGCGAACCTCGGGCACGTGCTGTGCTCGCTCGACCGCTGGGACGAGGCAGCGGAGTGGGGAGCGAAGGGCAGGGAGCTCGCCGGCAGCGACGACATCGTCACGCAGATGCTCTGGCGCCAGGTGCTGGCGCGCGTGCAGGCGCAGGCCGGGCGGGCGGACGAGGCGGAGCGTCTCGCCCGCGAGGCGATCGAGTACGGCGATCGCACCGACATGCTGGTCAACCGTGCGGCCGCGCACCTCGACCTCGCCGAGGTGCTAGAGGCCGCGGGCCGACGTGACGAGGCGGCTGCCGAGTGCGCGCACGGGCTCGATCTCTTCGAGCAGAAGGGCGACGTGCCGATGGCCGCCCAGGCACGTGCAGTCCTCGAAAACCTTCACTAGGCTGAGAGCGATGAGAGTGCTCGTCACCGGAGGCGCCGGCTTCATCGGCTCCCACTTCGCCAAGCGCCTGGCCGCGGCCGGCGACGAGGTCGTGGTCCTCGACAAGCTGACCTACTCGGGCAACAGGGCGAACCTCGAGGGCGCCGACGTCGAGCTGGTGGTCGGCGACATCTGCGACGCCGAGACGGTCGCCGAGGCGGCGGCCGGGTGCGACGCGGTCGTCAACTTCGCCGCCGAGACCCACGTCGACCGCTCGATCATCGGCGCCGCGGAGTTCATCGAGACCGACGTCCACGGAACGTACGTCCTGCTCGGCTGGGCGCGCGACGCCGGCGTGCGGCTCGTCCAGGTCTCGACCGACGAGGTGTACGGCGACATCCCGGAGGAGCAACACTCGGTCGAGACCGATCCCTTGCGCCCGTCGAGCCCGTACGCCGCGTCGAAGGCCGGCGGCGACCTCCAGGTGCTCGCCGCCGTGCGCACCTTCGGCGTGGACGCGTGCATCACCCGCGCCGCCAACACCTACGGCCCGAACCAGTACCCGGAGAAGATCATCCCGCTGTTCGTGACGAACGCGCTCGACGGCGAGGCGCTGCCGGTGTACGGCGACGGTCGCCAGCGCCGCGAATGGCTGCACGCCGAGGACCACTGCGCAGCGGTCGAGCTCGTCCTCCGCGAGGGGCGCAGCGGCGAGGTCTACAACGTCGGCGGGGAGGAGCTCGAGAACATCGAGGTCACCCACCGCATCCTCGAGCTCACCGGGGCGGGCGAGGACCTGATCCGCTACGTCGACGACCGGGCCGGCCACGACCGGCGCTACTCCCTCGACGACTCGACTCTCCGCGGCCTCGGCTGGTCGCCGCAGCACTCCTTCAGCGAGACGGGGCTGGCGGAGACGGTCGCCTGGTACCGGGACAACCGGGCGTGGTGGGAGCCGATCAAGAGCGGCGAGTACCGGCGCTACTACGAGCAGCAGTACGGCGCTCGTCTCGGTTAAATCCCTGTAAACCGGGACCACCTTCGGCTAGCCTGGGGTGCCGGCTCTGCCCGCCTCCATGCCCAGCCGCCGCCTCGTCCTCGTCGCCGTCCTCACGGCCGCCCTCCTCGGCCCGGCCGCTGCCGACCCGCAAGTCGGCAAGCCGACGACGGTGGACGTGACCACCTTCGTGATCACCGGGCACGGCTGGGGACATGGCGTCGGCATGGCTCAGTGGGGCGCGTACGGCTACGCGAAGCACGGCGTCGCGTACGACAAGATCCTCGCCCACTACTACCCCGGCACGACGCTCGCGCCGGCGCCGGTGACGAAGATCAAGGTGCTCCTGGTGGAGGGCGCGAAGCGGGTGGTCGTGTCGTCGCCGACTCCGTTCGAGGTCCAGGACGCCGCCGGCAACGTTCGCAAGCTGGCGGCGGGCGAGCACGCTGTCGCCGTAAATCTGGCGGTCACGGTCGCGCCGAGCAAGCCTGCGAAGAAGCTCGTCGGCCCGCTCACGGTCATCCCGGGGAAGAGCCCGCTCTCGCTCCGGAACCCGTATCGCGGCACCTTCACCGTGTCGTCCGACGGAAAGAGCCTGACCGTCGTGAACACGGTCGGGCTCGAGGGGTACACCCGGGGAGTGGTCTCGAGCGAAATGCCGCACGACTGGCCCGTGGAGGCGGTGAAGGCGCAGGCGGTCGCGGCCCGCTCCTACGCGCTCGCCCACCGCCGCGGCGGCGCCTTCGACGTCTACAACGACACCCGCGACCAGGTCTACGGCGGGATCTCGGCGGAGACGCCGGTGGGCGACCAGGCCGTCGCCGGAACGAAGCGGCAGGTGCTGCTGTACGCCGGCAAGGTCGCGAACACGTTCTTCTTCTCGAGCTCGGGCGGCCGGACGGCCGCCGTCACCGACGTCTTCACCGGCGCGAAGCCGACGCCGTACCTGGTCTCGGTCCCCGACCCCTGGGACACGTACTCGCCGTACCACGACTGGGGGCCGGTGGTGGTCGCCGGCACCGCCGCCGCCAAGCTGCTCGGAGTCGCGGGCGTCGATTCGCTCCGCCCGGTCCCCGCGGCCGGTCATGCGAAGTCGATCGTCGCCACGGGTAGCAACGGGGACGTCACCCTGCCGGCCTCGGACGTTCGCCGCGCGCTCGGGCTGCGCTCGACGTGGATGATCGTCGGCGTCCTGTCGCTGTCGCGTCCGGTCGGGGTCCTGGCGCCGGAGGCGTCGGTGACGATCAGCGGCAGGGCGACCAGGGTGCAGAAGCCGGTCCTCGAGCAGAAGCCGCCGGCCGGCGGCGCGTGGCAGCCCGGTCCGAGCCTGGCGCTGCAACCCGACGGCACCTTCTCGGTCGACGTCGCTCCCACGCAGACGATGCAGTACCGGCTCTCGTCCGGAACGATCAAGAGCGGTGTCCTGCAGGTGGTGGTCGCGGCCGCATGAGGCGGCTCGCGGTCGCGCTCGCCACGCTTGCCCTGGCGATGCCTGCGGGAGCGGCCGGGAGCGACCGGTTCGTCCCCAACGACCCGCTCGCGGTCAAGCAGTGGTACCTGAACGCGATCCACGCGTTCGACTTCTGGCCCGAGGTTCCGGTCGCCAACCTCGCGCCGGTCCGGGTCGCGATCGTCGACTCGGGCATCGATCTCGACCATCCCGAGTTCGCCGGCCGGATCCTGAACGAGCAGAGCTTCGTCGGCGGCGACGTCACGGACCGGCAGGGGCACGGCACCTTCGTCGCCGGGATCATCGCCGCGACGCCGAACAACGGCTCGGGGATCGCCGGCATCGCCTTCCCCGCGCAGTTGCTGATCGCCAAGGTCGTCCGCGCAGACGGAACGATCGCGCCCGCGGCGGAGGCGAAGGCAATCCGCTGGGCTGCCGACAACGGCGCGCGCGTGATCAACCTGTCCCTCGGGGGGTTGCGCGATCCGCTCGACCCGGACCAGGACACGTACTCGGCCGCCGAGCAGAGCGCGATCGCGTACGCGTACTCGAAGGGAGCGGTGGTGGTCGCCGCGGTCGGGAACGCCGACGAGGCGCCGAGGACGCCGTGGCACTACGCCAGCTACCCGGCCGCACTTCCCCATGTCCTGGGCGTCAGCGCGCTGGCCGCCGACGGGACGGTGCCGACGTTTTCGATCCGCGACAAGGTCTACAACGACATCTCCGCGCCCGGCGTCGGCATCGTTTCGACGCTGCCCCGGGCGATGACCGCCTCTCACCCGACCTGCGCAGACCAGGGCTACTCGCTCTGCGGGCCGCCCGAGTTCCGGCCTGCCGACGGCACGTCGTATGCCGCGGCCCAGGTCTCGGCGGCCGCAGCCCTGCTGATCGGGTCCCGGCCGTCGCTCTCGCCCGACCAGGTGATGTCGATCCTCGAGCATTCGGCAGACGACGTCAGCGCGGCAACCGGTTGCGTGCGCTGTCCGCTCGGGCGCGACTGGTACAGCGGCTGGGGACGCCTCGACGTCGCCGCGGCGCTGAAGGCGCTCGCCGGGCCGCCGCCGCCGCGCGACCGGTACGAGGGCAACGACGAGGCGGGCAACCAGGCCTTCAAGCTCTACGGCACCGGGATCGACGTCAAGGCGACGCTCGACTACTGGGACGACAACATCGACGTCTACCGGGTCAGGCTGCGCAAGGGGCAGACGATGTCCGTCTGGCTGCGCGGCCCGGCCGGGATGGACACGAACCTGATCCTCTGGCGGCCGGGGACGCAGGTGGTGGAGGCGCCGTCGATCGGCCAGCAGGCGGCCCTCCAGACGTGGCGGCTGACGCAGTCGGCGCACGTCGGCCCGAACGAGCACCTCGTGTACCGGGCGCGCTCCACGGGTTGGTACTACGTCGAGGTCAAGCTGACGACGCAGGGCTCCGGGCAGTACCGGCTGCACATCTCGAAAAGCTCCACGTGATCCGCGTCGGGGTGCAGTTGCCCGAGGTGGAGCGCGAGGCGCCCTGGATTGAGTACGCCGCGATGGCGCGGGCCGCGGAGGCGGGCGGCTTCGGCTCGATCTGGCTCGGCGACCATCTGCTCTACCGCGGCGACGGCCGACCCGAGCGCGGGCCGTGGGAGGCGTGGACCCTGCTCGCCGCGCTGGCCGCCGTGACCGAGCGCGTCTCGCTCGGCCCGCTCGTCGCCTGCGCGAGCTTCCACCCTCCCGGGCTACTGGCGAAGATGGCGGCGACGGTCGCCGAGGTCAGCGGCGGCCGCTTCGTCCTCGGCCTCGGCGCGGGTTGGAACGAGACCGAGTACCGGGCGTTCGGGCTGCCGTACGACCACCGCGTCTCGCGGTTCGAGGAGTCGTTCGAGATCGTGCGGCGGATGCTCGCCGGCGGGCGCGTGACGCTGGCCGGCCGCTTCTGGCAGGCGGACGACGCGATCCTGCTGCCGCGTCCGCCCGGCCGGGTGCCGCTGATGATCGGCTCGAACGGGGAGCGGATGCTGGCCGCCGCGCTGCCGCACGTCGACCGCTGGAACACGTGGTACGCCGGCTACGGCAACACGGTCGAGAAGTTCGCCGAGCTGAACACGCGGATCGGAGCAGCAGCCGAGCGGGCCGGCCGCGACCCCGCCGAGCTCGAGCGCAGCGCGTGCGTGCTGGTCGAGCTCGAGCCCGACGCCGTCCGCCGGCCACGCTCGGACGAAAGCGTCGAGCCGGTCACCCCGGACGGTCTGGTCGCCCACCTGCGCGCGCTCGAGGACGCCGGCGCGGACGAGGCGATCCTGATCCTCCGGCCGATCACGGAGCAGTCGATCGAGGCGATCGGGTCGCTGCTGCAGGCAGGCGTCATAAAAGGGTCTGGCCCGAAGGCCTGACCCCGACGAGCCGCAGCGAGCCCAGCCTGTAGGGTCAGACCCCTCCGGGGTCAGGCCCGACGAGCCCGGCGGCCCTGACCCAAACGAGCCGCAGCGAGCTCAGCCTGTAGGGCCGGACCCCTCCGGGGTCAGACCCGACGAGCCCGGCGGCCCGACCTCGAGCGAGCTCTAGCCGAGGAGCTCGGCGAAGCGCGGGTCGTCCTGGAGCGATGCGAGGTCAGCGTCTTCGCGAGCCCACTCGGCGGCTTTGGGCTCGCCTGCGATCGCCTCACGAAGGTGCTCGAGCGCTCCGTCCGTCTCGCCGAGCAGTGCCTCGGCGCACGCGAGGTTGTACAGGAGCACGCTCCGGTCCTCGTAGCGGTCGAGGGCCTCGGTGACGAGACGCTTCGCCTCCTCCGGCCGGCCCGCCTCGAGCTGCGCGAGCACGTCGCGATCCGCCTCCCACGCGCGGGGCACGTACGCCGCGCCCGGCTTCGCGCCGACGGTGAGCACGGTCGTGGCAGGCTCGCGTGCCACGGCGCCTCGTCGCAGCGTCGGGTCGCGCACGAAGACGATCGTCCCGGCAGGCCCGTCGACCTCTTCCTCGCCGATGGTGAACGTCGCTCGCCCGGCGGTGACGAGGTAGAGCTCCTCGTGCCCGGTCGGCGCCTCGTCGTGCTCCGGGATGACGATGTCGCCCGGTTCGCGGCCGGTCCAGCCGTTGATCCCGAACGAGCGGATGTCGAGGGCGAGCCGGATCGGCGCCCAGCCGTCGTCGCGGCGCAGCTCCTCGAGGCTGGCCGTCTCGTAGCCACTCACCGCAGCAGCTCCTCCTCGGGAACTTCGCGGATCTGGCGGGCGGGGTTGCCCACCACGACCGCACGCGCCGGAACGTCCCGGACGACCACAGCCCCGGCGCCGACGAACGCCTCCTCGCCGATCTCGACCGCCGGGCAGAGGATTGCGCCGCCGCCGATGCGGGCGCCGCGCCTGATCACCGGGCCCTTGATCAGCTCGTGCCGGCGTTCCGTGCGTCCCATGAAGTTGTCGTTCGTCGTCACCACGCACGGCGCGACGAAAACATGGTCCTCGAGCGTCGAGTACGCCGTGATGTAGGCACCGGCCTGGATCTTCGTCATCGCCCCGATCGTCGTGTCGTTCTCGACCAGCGAGCCCCGTCCGACGACCACGTCGTCTCCCAGCGACACCCGCTCGCGGATGCAAGCCTGGTCGCCGACGATCGCCCGTGCGCCGATCGTCGTCCCCGCGAACACGACCGCCCCGGTCGAGATCACGGCGCCGTCGCCGACCTGTGCGGGAGGAAGATCCTCGCGCTTGGCGGTCGAGCGCGGCGAGAGGACGGGCCGCTTGCCGACGACCGCGTATTCGAGCACCCGCACGCCTTCGCCCAGCACCGTGCCCGGGTGGACGACCGCGGTCGGATGGACCTCAGCCGGCACGCAGGGAGTCCGTCAGCCGCTCGAGCGCGCGCACGACCATCGCGCCGTCCCGCGCAACCTTCTGCCGGTCGCCGTCGCCCGCGACGAGCCGCAGGAAGTGCTCGCATTCCAGCCGGAGCGGCTCCGAGGTCGGAATCTTGGGAATGAAGATGTCGCCGCTCCGCGTCTGCCACTCGCCGTACGTCTCGGCGCGCTTCCACGGCGCCTTGTCGTAGATCGTCACCTTGCGCTCGAGCTCCATGTCGTCGAAGACCGCCATCCTGTCGCGCCCGACCACCGTCAGCCGGCGCATCTTGTGGGGGTCGAGCCAGGAGAGATGCATGTGCGCGATCTTTCCGGAGGGGAAGCGGAGGTAGCAGAAGACGACGTCCTCGACGCCGTCCTGGAGGAAGTCGCGGCCCTGCGCGGTCGCCACCTCGGGCTCCTCGTCGAGCAGGTACAGGATCACTGACAGGTCGTGGACGCCGAGCGACCAGAGCGCGTTCTCGTTCGCGCGGACGATGCCGAGGTTCTGGCGGTTGCCGTAGACGCAGAGCACCTCGCCCAGCTCGCCTCCGTCGATCAGCTCCTTCAGCTTCTGGACACCCGGGTGGTAGAGCAGCAAATGGCCGGGCATCAGGACGAGGTCGCGCTCGGCGGCGAGCCCGACCAGCTCGTCCATCTCGGCCGCGCGCATCGCGGGCGGCTTCTCGACGAGCACGTGCTTGCCGGCCGCCAGTGCCTTCTTCGCCAGCTCGTAGTGAGTCGGCACCGGCGTGGCGATCACCACGGCCTGAAGTGCTTCGTCGGCCAGCATCTCGTCGAAAACCGCTGTTGCTTTCGTCTGCGGAAACCTTCCTCGGAACAGCGTCAGCTGTTCCGAGGACATGTCGCACAGCCACGCGAGGTCGGCGAGGTCGTCGAAGTTGCGCGCGAGGTTCGGTCCCCAGTAGCCGAGCCCGGCGACGCCGACCCGCGTCACAGCTTCCAGACCTTCCCGTCCACCTCGACGCCCTTGGTCGCGTTCCGGAAGTCGACGATCACGTTGGCCCGCCGGACGACGTCCGCGTAGTCGATCCCGGAATGCGCCGTGACGATCGCGACGCAGTCGTAGCGCTCGGGCTCGAGCGGCACGGAGCTGAGGCCGTCGAACTCCGCCACGTGGGGATCGTGGTAGGAGACGTCGGCGCCCGCGTTGCGGAGGAGCACGAGCAGCTTTTCGGCGGGCGACTCGCGGACGTCGTCGATGTCCGACTTGTAGGCGACCCCCAGGAGCAGGATCTTCGAGCCGCTCAGCGACTTCCTCGCGCCGTGGTTCAGCGCCTGCGAGATCACCGAGCGGCAGAAGTACGGCATGTTCGCGTTGATCTCGCCGGCGAGCTCGACGAAACGGGTCGAGAAGTCGTACTCGCGCGCCTTCCACGAGAGATAGAAGGGGTCGAGCGGGATGCAGTGGCCGCCGAGGCCCGGGCCTGGCTTGAACGACATGAACCCGAACGGCTTGGTCGCGGCGGCGTCCACGACCTCCCAGACGTCGATCCCCATCCGGTCGCAGAGCTGGGCGAGCTCGTTGACGAGCGCGATGTTGACCGACCGGAAGATGTTCTCGAGCAGCTTCGTCAGCTCGGCAGCCTCGGCGGTCGAGACGGTGTGGATGTCGTCGACCGCGCCCTCGTAGAGGCGGGCGGCCGCCTCGGTCGAGGCCTGGTCGATTCCGCCGACCACCTTCGGCGTCGTCTTCATGGTGAAGTCCTCGCGGCCGGGGTCGACGCGCTCGGGGGCGAAGGCGAGGTAGAAGTCGGCTCCGGCCTCGAGCCCGCTGCCCTCCTCGAGCAGCGGCCGGAGGACGTCGCGGGTCGTCCCCGGGTAGGTGGTCGACTCGAGCACGACCAGGTGTCCCTTGCGTAGGTGCGGCGCGATCGAGCGGGCGGCGCTCTCGACGTAGGAGAGGTCGGGCTCGCGCTGAACGGACAACGGCGTGCCGACGGCGATCACGATCGCGTCGGTGTCGGCGACGACGGAGAAGTCGCTGGTCGCGGTGATTGCGCCCTGCTCGACGAGCGGCTTTAGCTGCTCGGAGGGGACGTCGCTGATGTGACTCTCGCCGCGGTTGATCGCATCGACGACGTCCTGGACGACGTCGACGAGCACGACCTTCCTGCCCGCCTCGGCGAAGGTCTGGGCGTGTGGCATGCCGACGTAGCCGGCGCCGATCACGGCGATGTCGTAGCTGGTCTCTGCGCTCATTCCGGCCGGGAAGGGTACAGAGCGGCCGCGATGCGTTCGGCAGCGTGCCCGTCGCCGTAGAGCTGCGGCCGCTCGGGCGGCATGCGGGCGTTCGCGACCGCCTCGACCAGCCGGTCGGGGTCGTCGTCCACGAGCACGTTCGCACCCGCCTCGACCGTGTCGACCCACTCGGTCGACGGCCGCGTCGTCACGCATGGCACGCCGTACCAGTACGCCTCCTTCTGCAGCCCGCCGGAGTCGGTGACGGTCACGTGCGCCTGCGACGCGAGCGCGGCGAGATCGAGGTAGCCAAGTGGCTCCAGGAGCCTCATAGGGTCTGACCCCGAAGTGGTCTGACCCCGTATAGCCGCGCGAGTCCGAGGATGCGCCGGAAAGACGACCGGCTCCTCCAGCCGCCGCAGCCCGGAAAGGATCCGGCCCAGCCGCGGCTCGACCACGTTCGCCTCCCGGTGCAGGGTCACGACCACGTAGCCGCCCGGCTCCAGGCCCAACCGCTCCAGGATCGCCGAGCGCTCGCGCGCGATCGGGGCGAGCCGCAGGTTCGCGTCCATCATCACGTCGCCGACCACCTCGACGCGGCCGGCGATGCCCTCCCCCTCGAGGATCGCCCGTGAGCGCTCGTCCGGGGCGAACAGGAGCCGTGACAACCGGTCGGTCTCGACCCGGTTGTGCTCCTCCGGCATCGACAGGTCGTAGCTGCGCAGGCCGGCCTCGACGTGCGCGAGCGGCACGCCGGCCTCGACCGCTGCGCGCGCGCCGCCGAGCGTCGAGTTGGTGTCGCCGTAGACGAGCACCCAGCCTGGTCGCTCGGCGGCGATCGCGTCGGCCAGTCCGGGGCGCAGCGACTCGAGCATCTCCCCGCGTCCCAGGCCGCCCACCTCGAGCCGGTAGCGCGGCTCACCCAGGCCGAGCTCGTCGAAGAAAACCTGCGACAGCCCGGGGTCGTAGTGCTGGCCCGTGTGCACTACGACTTCCTCGATTCCCGCGTCGCGAAGCGCCTCGGACACCGGCCCGGACTTGATGAACTGGGGCCGGTTTCCAACCACCGACAGCACCTTCACCCGGGCTAGACTACGCAGCCCGCGGGCCGTTAGCTCAGTTGGTAGAGCAGGGGACTCTTAATCCCAAGGTCGAAGGTTCGAATCCTTCACGGCCCATCCGGAAGCCCCTGCAACGGGGCTTTTTCTCTTTTCGGCCGGTCACTGCATCGAGTCGGTGGGGCCACGCAGGGGGCCCACACGTGGCCTGCCCGCGTAGACACCGCCGGTGACGACGGCCAGCCTGGAGCAACTGCTCAGTTCGGGCTTGCTTCCGGCTCCGCCGCAAGCCGCAGGATCTTCGCCCGGAACTCTTCCGCCGCCCCCTCCAGCGCGGCCAGGTCCAGCGGGTCGCCCTCCTGGGGCTGGAAAACGGCAGCCTTCCCCCAGCCCCGATCGGCCAGGAGCTTGGAGGCTTCGAGCCGGTCCGATGTCCTCTGCATCGGATCCTGGGCAATCGACCACCACAGCCCGGCCAATGCCTGACCGTCCTCGCCGACCAACTCGCGGGTCGCCCGGGCGAGGCCCTGTGGCCTGCCGCCGGGGTTGCCGCTGACCCCACGGGGCCAGGGACGGCCGATCTTCCCCGTTGATCCGCTGCTGTTCTGAGCAGTGCTCACGCTCTTAATTTTCGCAGTCGTCGCATCCCCGGAGGCGAGTGTTGCCAGGGGTGGACCTACGCCGGGGTCACCCGGATGGTTGCTGTCGAGACGGCCGTGTTGCCTGCTTGGTCGGTTGCGGTGACGCTGACTCGGTAGCGGCCGGGTCGCCGGAACAGGTGATTGACGACAGTCCCTCTTCGGCTGGTGCCGTCGCCAAATCGCCAGAGCGGTGGACTTGCCACTGACGACCAGAGATCGGATGCTGTTACCGCGAACCGCACGCGATGCCGGGACCGCGCCGTTCTCGGGATGACGAGCTTTGTGAGAACCGGCGGCGTGCTGTCAAGAACGGAGGCGTTGGGAGACCCTCCGCCCCCGTGCCAAACCGCGACTGCGTCGCCTGCCGAGTCACCGGCCAAAGCCAGGCTCCCGCAGCCGCCGCTGGGAGCGACGATCACGGTCTTCTCCCATGTCGACGATCCAGCAAGCCGACGCGCCGCATGGAGCGCCGCACCACCCCAGACGACCACCACGCCGCCTGTCGCGTCCACGGCGCTGTGCGGACTGAGACACAAGGGATGCTGGCCGGAGCCGTACCCGTCGTCGCCGAGCGCCACCGGTTCCGCCCAACTGACAGCACCGACTGCACGGGTTGTCGCCACGATCTCGCCGTTTAATCCGGGCGCGACGAGCGTCGCGTTCCCGGCATCGTCGAGCACGAACGAGACGAAGTCAGCCGAATTCAGGTTGTTAATCGGAGTGCGCGTGGTGGGCATCCAACCCGACACACCGGCAGGACGAAAAGACGAAACGGGAGCGACGTGTCCCGTGTCGTCTCGCTCTAACCAGACGGCGAGCGCGTCGCCGCGGCGATTCATGGCAACGCCCGCGTACCCACCGTAAGCGTGTTGAGAGAGAACGACCGCTTCTCCCCAAGCCGACCCGGCTAGCCGCGACTCTGCGTAGGCGATTGGTCCCCGCGCCCACACCACGAGCGCGTCCCCCTGCGCATCGATCGCGGCGCTCGGAGAGGAATAGGTCGGCCCGGCGTAGCCAAGATTCTGCGCTGCTTCCCAAGTTCCGTCGGCACGCAGGAGCGCTGCACGAGCGACTGGCAGATCGCCGTACCGTTCGATGCCCGTCCAAGCGACCACAGCCTCGCCAGCGTCATTGCCAGCCAAGTCAGGATCGCTTTCGTCGTACTCAGACACCGGCCCGGACAACACGACCGGCCCATTCCACACGTTGGTTCCGTTAGCCCGCTCATAGGCGAGCACCCTCAGCGGCGCTGCCTGGCTCAGGGACTGGTCGTACTGCGTTCCGACGACGAAAACATCCCCGGCACGATCAACCGCAAGACGCCAACCAACAGGCGTAAGCGCACTCCCGAAACTCGACGGCGGGCCCCACCCACGGCCAGCTACACGAGTCGATTCCTGAACGCTGTCGCCAGCGCCCCACACCACGACAGCACCACCACCAGACGTGACCGCGACATCGACAACGCCAGCACCACGAGGAGCCAGAACGGTCGGCGGCGAAACCCACCCTCCACCCGATGCACCGCCCGCCGCCGTCGGCAGCAACGCCACGATCCCGATCGCCAACGCAGTCCCGACGACGATCCGCATAACGCCCCCGAACGATCGACCGCACAAGCCTACGCCCACGATGTAAAGCCCAAATTAGATTCCACCCCGCAACCGTAGAAGCCTGCGGTAACAGCTCACTAACGCGGCGGCGAGGAGTATCGCTTCCCGGATTCGGCCGTCAGGGAGCAGTTCAGATCAGCAGAGAAGGTGGGTGGCTCCCCGGGCCGTCTCCAGCACCGTCGCCCGACCGCGACCCAGACGATGGCCCGGGAGGAGCCGCCCACGCCCCTGTGCTGAGCCAGAGACGGCCCCCACTTCCGATTCATGTGAGGCGCGAACGAGTTCTAGGACGGGCGAGCCCACGTCAGGCGAGTTAGCCTAGGAGCGATGGTTGTCCGACCGCGGCGACGGGCATGAGCAACCCGATGCGGGACGTCACGCCGCTGCCGGACCTGCTGCATGGACGGTCGCACGCGGGCCCGGTCCGGGAACGCCGCCCTGTGTACGTCGATTTGCTGCCGCCGTGCAATGCGGGCTGCCCTGCGGGCGAGAACATCCAGGCCTGGCTGTCGCACACCCAGGCGGGCCGGCACGAGCAGGCCTGGCGTCAGCTGGTCGCGGACAATCCGTTGCCCGCGATCCACGGGCGGGTCTGCTACCACCCGTGCGAGAGCGTCTGCAACCGCGCCAGCCTCGACAGCGCCGTCTCGATCCACTCGGTCGAGCGCTTCCTGGGCGACCTGGCGCTCGAGCAGGGTTGGCAATTCGACCCTTCCCGGGTCCGCAGCGGCAGGCGGGTGCTCGTGGTCGGCGCAGGGCCGTGCGGTCTGTCAGCCGCCTACCACCTGGGCCGGCTTGGCCACGAGGTCGAGATCCGGGACTCCGGCGAGCAGACGGGTGGAATGATGCGGTACGGCATCCCGGCCTACCGGCTGCCCCGCGACGTGCTCACGGGCGAGCTCGACCGGATCGCAGCGATGGGTGTACGGGTGACCTGCGGGCACAAGGTCGAGGACCTCGTGGCCGAGCGCGACGAGGGGGCCTTCGACGCGGTCTTCGTCGCGGTCGGAGCGCACCTTTCCAAGCGGGTCGACATCCCGGCCCGTGATGCCGGCCGGATCGTCGACGCGGTGTCGTTCCTTCGTAGTGTCGCTTCCGGCGAGCGGCCGGTGATCGGCCGGCGCGTGGCGGTCTACGGCGGCGGCAACACGGCGATGGACGCCGCCCGAGTTGCCCGCCGGATGGGCGCCGACGAGGCGCTGATCGTCTACAGGCGGACCCGGGAGCAGATGCCCGCCCATCTCGACGAGGCGGAGGACGCCGAGCGGGAGGGCGTGCGGATCCACTGGCTGCGCACGATCGCGGCCTTCGACGGTCCGGAGCTCGAGGTCGAGCTGATGGAGCTCGACGAGTCCGGCTATCCGCAGCCGACGGGCCGGTTCGAGACGCTCGCCGCCGACACGGTGATCCTGGCGCTTGGCCAGGAGTCCGACACCGCCTTCCTGCGCCGGGTGCCGGGAGTGGAGTTCGCGCCCGACGGGACCGTGCAGGTGTCGACGTCGCTCCAGACCGGCAGCCCCGGCCTGTTCGCAGGCGGCGACATGGTGCCGAGCGACCAGACCGTGACGGTCGGCGTGGGCCATGGCAAGAAGGCGGCCCGCCACATCGACGCCTGGCTGCGCGGGGCCACTGCGGTAAGTGCACCCAAGCACGAGCTGGCGAGCTTCGACAAGCTGCACCTCTGGTACTTCGGCGACAATCCCCGTCGGCAGCAGCCCGAACTCCCGCCGGAGGAGCGGATCGCGGGCTTCGGAGAGGTGGTCGGCGGCCTCTCCGCCGAGGAGGCGGTCTACGAGGCGGGCCGGTGCCTGTCCTGTGGCAACTGCTTCGAGTGCGACGGCTGCCTGGGCGCGTGTCCCGAGGACGCGGTGATCAAGCTCGGTGAGGGGCACCGCTACCGGTTCGACTACGATCGCTGTACCGGTTGCGGCATCTGCTTCGAGCAGTGCCCCGTGCACGCGATCGAGATGATCCAGGAGCCCGGCCGCTGATGCGCACGACGGTCGACGGCAACGAAGGTGCGGCCTCGGTCGCGTACCGGCTGAACGAAGTCTGCTGCATCTACCCGATCACGCCCTCCTCGCCGATGGCCGAACTGGCGGACGAGTGGGCGAGCCAGGGCCGGCCGAACGTCTGGGGCACGGTACCTGCGGTGGTGGAGATGCAGAGCGAGGGCGGAGCCGCGGGCGCTTTGCACGGGGCACTGCAGAGCGGTGCGCTGGCGACGACGTTCACCGCCTCGCAAGGCCTGCTGCTGATGATCCCGAACATGTACAAGATCGCCGGCGAGCTGACCCCGGCTGTTCTCCACGTAGCCGCGCGCTCGCTCGCTGCGCAGGGCCTGTCGATCTTCGGCGACCACTCCGACGTCATGGCAGTCCGCCAGACCGGCTTCGCGCTGCTCGCCTCGGCCTCGGTCCAGGAGGCCCACGACCTCGCTCTTGTTGCGCAGGCCGCAACACTCCGCACACGGGTGCCGTTCGTGCACTTCTTCGACGGCTTCCGAACCTCGCACGAGCTGAACACGATCGACCTCCTCTCCGACGACGACCTGCGCGCGCTCGTGCCTGAGGAGCTCGTGCGGGCTCATCGCAGCCGCGCGCTCTCGCCGGAGCGGCCGTTCATCCGGGGCACAGCGCAGAACCCGGACGTCTACTTCCAGGCGCGGGAGACGGTGAACCCGTTCTACGCGCGCGTCCCGGACGCGGTCGAGGACGCGATGGCGCGCCTCGCCGAGCGCACCGGCCGTCGCTATCACGTCGTCGACTATGCCGGGCACCCAGAGGCCGAGCGCGTTCTGATCGTGATGGGCTCGGGCGGGGAGACCGCCCGGGAGACCGTCGCCTCGCTCAACGCGAGTGGCTGGCGTGTTGGCGTGGCGCAGGTGCGGCTGTACCGGCCGTTCCCGGCGCAGGCGCTCGCCCAGGCGCTGCCCGCGAGCGTGCGCCACGTCGCCGTCCTCGACCGGACGAAGGAGCCCGGCTCGATCGGCGAGCCGCTCTTCCTCGACACGGTTGCTGCGCTCACCGAATCTTTCGACGACGGCGAGCGGGCAGCGATGCCGAGGATCGTCGGTGGCCGCTACGGCCTCTCCTCGAAGGAGTTCACGCCGGGAATGATCGCCGGCGTATTCGCCGAGCTGGCGAAAGAGCAGCCGCGTCGCCGGTTCACGATCGGGATCAACGACGACGTCTCCGGGACGAGCCTCGACTATGACGCCTCGCTGGACATCGAGCCGCCCGAGACGGTGCGCGCGATCTTCTTCGGCCTCGGCTCGGACGGAACGGTCGGCGCGAACAAGAACACGATCAAGATCCTCGGCGAGGCAGGCCTGCACGCGCAGGGCTACTTCGTCTACGACTCGAAGAAGTCCGGCTCGCAAACGGTCTCGCATCTCCGCTTCGGGCCGCAGCCGATCCGCGCGCCCTACCTGGTGCAGCAGGCGGGCTTCATCGGCTGTCACCAGTTCGGATTGCTGGACCGGGTCGACGTACTCGGCCCCGCGACGGAGGGCGCGACGTTGCTGCTCAACTGCCCGCGCCCGCCCGACGAGCTGTGGGACGCCTTCGCGCGCCCTATTCAGGAGCAGATCCTCGCCAAGCGCATCGATCTGTACACGATCGACGCGGGCCGGATCGCACGCGAGGTCGGCCTCGCCGGCCGGACCAACATCGTCCTGCAGACCTGCTTCTTCGCGCTCTCCGGCGTCTTGCCGCGGGAGCAGGCGATCGAACGGATCAAGGCGGCGGTCGCGAAGACCTACGGCCGCCGCGGCGCCGAGGTGGTCGCGCGCAACCAGGCCGCCGTCGACCGCGCGCTGGCCGGTCTGCATCAGGTCGAGGTGCCCGTGCGGGTGACGGCAAGCCGTGGGCTGCCTCCGGTTGTGCCCGCGGACGCGCCCGAGTTCGTTCGCACAGTCACGGCGGAGATGCTGGCCGGCCGGGGCGACGACCTGCCGGTCAGCGTCCTGCCGGTGGACGGCACCTATCCGAGCGGCACGACGGCCTACGAGAAGCGCAACATCTCCGAGCTGGTCGCGGTCTGGGACTCCGAGCTCTGCATCCAATGCGGCAACTGCAGCTTCGTCTGCCCGCACAGCGTGATCCGCTCCAGGTACTACGACCAGTCCCACCTGGAGGACGCCCCGGACGGGTTCCGGTCGGCGCCGCTGGACGCCGTGGGGCTGCCCGATGCCCGGTACACGTTGCAGGTCTACGTCGAAGACTGCACCGGTTGCGAGCTGTGCGTCCAGGCGTGCCCGGTCGTGGCGCCGGGCGACGCGGGCCGCAAGGCGATCAACCTCGCGCCGCGCGAGCCGCTGGTCGCAGCCGAGCGGGACAACATCGCGTTCTTCGAGACACTGCCCGCAAGTGACCGCTCGCGGGTCGACTTCGGCACTGTGCGCGGCACCCAGTTCCTGGAGCCACTGTTCGAGTTCTCCGGCGCTTGTGCCGGCTGCGGCGAGACGCCCTACCTGAAGCTCCTCTCGCAGCTGTTCGGCGATCGACTGATGGTCGCCAACGCGACCGGCTGCTCCTCGATCTACGGCGGGAACCTGCCGACCACACCGTGGACGACCGACGCCGACGGCCGCGGCCCGGCCTGGTCTAACTCGCTCTTCGAGGACAACGCCGAGTTCGGGCTCGGCTTCCGGCTCGCCGCCGACCGGCACACCGAGCTGGCCCGCCGGCGCCTGGCCGAGCTGCGCGACGCCGTCGGTGCGGAGCTCGTGAACGAGATCCTGGATGCGCCACAGCTGCGGGAGTCGGAGCTGCGATCCCAGCGCGAGCGGGTGGCCGAGCTCCGGCGGCGGCTCGACGGGCTCGACGAGCCCGCCGTCACCGACTTGCTCAGCGTCGTCGACCATTTGGTCAAGCGCAGCGTCTGGATCGTCGGCGGCGACGGCTGGGCCTACGACATCGGCTCGGGCGGACTCGACCACGTCCTGGCCAGCGGGCGCAACGTCAACGTGCTCGTGCTCGACACCGAGGTCTACTCCAACACCGGCGGCCAGATGTCCAAGGCGACCCCGCTCGGCGCGGTCGCCAAGTTCGCCGCCGCCGGCAAGACCGTGCCCAAGAAGGACCTCGCCCTGCAGGCGATCGCCTACGGCAGCGTCTACGTCGCCCGCGTCGCGATGGGCTCCGATCCCCAGCAGACACTGACCGCGTTCCGTGAGGCGGAGGCCTATGACGGCCCGTCACTGGTGCTCGCGTACAGCCACTGCATCGCGCACGGGATCGAGATGCGAGACGGGCTCGACCAGCAGTACCGCGCCGTCGCCAGCGGCTACTGGCCGCTGATCCGCTACGACCCGATGCTCCGGGCAGCCGGCGGCAACCCGTTCCTGCTCGACTCGCCGCGACCGCGCATCCCGCTCGCCGACTACACCAACCGGGAGCTCCGCTACCGCACGCTGACGAACACCGACCCGGCCGAGGCCGAGCGGCTGCATGAGCTGGCCGAGTTGGCGGTGGACCAGCGCTGGGACGTGTACGAGGAGATGGCGACCCGCGGCCCGCAGGACTTCGCCGCGGACGCACGCAAGGGCGGCCGATGAACCTCTCGACCGGCTACATGGGACTCACGCTCCGCAACCCGCTCGTCGCGTCCGCGTCGCCACTCTCGCAGACGGTGGACGGAGTACGGCGACTGGCCGACGCCGGCGTGGGCGCGGTCGTCCTCTACTCGCTCTTCGAGGAGCAGCTGCGCCGCGAGGCAGCCGAGAACACGCGGCTGGTCGACGCCGGCACGGAGAGCTTCGCCGAGTCGCTCTCCTACTTCCCGACCGCCGCCGAGGACGAGGCCGGCCCGCGCCGCTACCTGAGCCTGCTCGAGCGCGCCGCCGCTGCAGTCGACGTGCCGGTGATCGCCAGTCTGAACGGTGTCACACCGGGAGGCTGGGCCGACTACGCCCGGGCGATGCAGAACGCCGGCGCCGCCGCGATCGAGCTGAACATCTACTACCTCCCCGGCGACCCGCACACCTCGGGACGCGACGTCGAACAAAGGCACCTCGACGTCCTGGCGCGGGTCAAGGACGCGGTCGGCGTGCCGGTGGCGGTCAAGCTCAGCCCGTACTTCAGCTCGACCGGTGAGATCGCGTTGCGGCTGGACGAGGCTGGCGCGGATGCGCTCGTGCTGTTCAACCGATTCCTACAGCCCGACATCGACCCGGAGAAGCTCGCCGTCGTGCCCCAGGTCGGCCTCTCTGGCCCGGAGGAAGCGAGGCTGCCGCGCACGTGGATCGCACTCCTCCACGGACGCGTACGCGCCTCCCTCGCGGCGACCACAGGCGTCGAGACCGCGGCCGACGTCGCCAAGTACCTCCTCGCCGGCGCCGACGTCGTCATGACCGCCTCGGCACTACTGCGGCACGGCCCCGAGCACACAACCGTGCTAATCGACGGACTAGAGGCGTGGATGGCAAGCAAGGGATTCGCAGCCCTCGACGAGCTGCGCGGGATGCTCGCCGTCCCGCCCGGCACAGACGAGACGGACTACGAGCGAGCCGGCTACGTCGGCGCGATGCGGCAAGCCAACAGCGGCCTCTATGGGCCCTGGTGAGGCGGCCGGCGGCCTTGCGCGACACCGGCGGGTGACCCCGCGGAAAGGACGGGAGGCGGCTGGCTGGCCGCCTCCCGTGAGCCGTAACCGCTGTGCTGGTTACGCTTTCGTCGTCTTGCCCTCGATCGTGGCCTTGCCGTTACCGATCGCGGCCTTGCCGTTGCCGATCTCGATCCGGTGCGGCAGCTCGACCTCGGGCTTCTTGACGTGGATTTCGAGCTCGCCGTTGTCGTAGCGAGCCGAGATCTGATCCTCAGACACGCCCTGTGGCAGCCCGATCGCCCGCGAGAAGCCTCCGTACCGGCGCTCGGAACGGTACATCCGGTCGGTCGAGACTTCCTGTGAGCGCTCGCGCTCGGCGCTGACGGTCAAGACACTGTTCTCGAACTCGATCGAGACCGTGTCCTTGGGGATGCCGGGCAGATCGAACGCGTAGACGATCTCGTCGTCTGTCTCCCAGACATCCATCGCCGGAGCCCAGACGCCCGCGGTCGTGGTGCCGGTTCCCCCGGCAAACAAGTTCAGGAAGCGGGCCATCTCGCCTTGCAGAGCCGTCGCCTCACGGTAGGGATCAAAACGAACCAGAGTTGTCATGGTGCACTCCTCTCGGAAAGCAGGCGCGAAGGCGCTCGGGGCGACCTTCGCGGGCGGGGATCCGCCCTATGTACAGCTCGGGGCTAGACGAGCGCCTTCATGAAAACGTCGACCAGTTCGGCCGGGAAGGTCTCGGTCTTGACGACCTCGAGGTTGGCGATCTTCGCGAGGACGCGGAAGGCGGTCTCGTTGTCTGGGTACTTGACGATCGAGAGGAAGTCCCAGGGGCCCATGATCGCGTAGACCTGCTCGAGCGTGCCGCCCTCCTCCTCGATGATGTTGCTGATCTTCTCGAGGTACTCAGGAGCCTTGTCCAGCCCCTTCGCGCGGCCCTCGCCTGTGAGTTCAATCAACCCGATGTAAGTGAACATCCCATACCTTTTCTCTGTCGCTTGTGATTAGTATGATAATAGCACAAAGCATGCAGTTCGTATGCTAGTTAGATCGGACCCGAGCAGGCACCGGGCCACGCAGAGAGGAGGACGGATGACGAACGAGGCAGAGGCAGCCGCACGCGCGCTCGCCCACTGGCTCGCACCGTACCTGGCAGAGGAGCTCGGCCTCACGCGGCAACCCCAGCCGAAACCGTCTCTGCTCGAGAGCTACGACGAGGGAACCTGCGCCGTGTTCGTCGCCTCCCTCGGCGACGTGGTGCTCGACAACGCGGAAGTTTTCTTCACGCGACTCGCGCACGACAGCGAGATCGGCTCACTCGCGCTCGCGGACGCGATCGGCGTCGCCAGCCCCCGAAACATCGCCGCCGTCCTCACCACACCGCTCAAGAAGCGGGCCAAGGCGCTCTCGCTGCCCCTCCCCTGGGCCGAGGACGCCCACGGCCAACGGACCGTCTGGCTCAACCGAGAAGGCATCGCCGAGCGAATGCTTCGCGCCGTCCACGAAGAGAAAGCGCGGCGGGCGCGCAGACGAGCAGCCTGACCGACCGGTTAACTCGCCGATTCCTGCGAGCCCGGCGAACCTGGTGAGCATGCCGACGAGATCGTCATTCCTCGACGACCACGCTGCGCTCTTCGGCCTGTGCGACCGCGTCGGCCGCCGCCTCGGCCTCCTCACGGCTGCTGTGGTCTTCGGTCTCGCCTTCGCCGTAGTCGACGTGCCAAGTGTCGTGTTCCTTGTAGACCCGAATCGGCAGTCCGCTCTCAGGCACGTCCGCCCCTCTCTATGAGGTTGGCCGCTCGACAGGGTCGTGCGGCGTGTCAGGCTGACCTTCGACCTCGATCCTGACGATCGCACTCGCGCGTACACGAGAGCGTCCGTCGTCCGTCGAAAACCAGCTGCGATCGCCAGCGGTCTCGATCTCCTCCATCAGGTCTTGAACTGAGCCTTCTCCAAGGTCGAGATCGCACTCGTGGCCGCCTGCAAGCCACACCCTCAGTCGCTCTGCCATGTCGGCACCCTAGATCAGGTGGGGCAGTGGAACCTAACCCAAGAACCTCACTTCGTCACTGTCTTCGCTTCTTCCGCGGCTCGGCTTTCTGGATCGTCGAGTCGCTGGAGGGATAGAAGACGCTCTCATGGTCGTCGTCCCAGCGGACGCGGTAGTGCTCGTGCCCAGCCTCGCCGAGCACCTCGAGGATCTCGCCGATCCGGCGAGCCTCGCCGATCCGGTGCCCCTCCACGATCACCAAGTCGCCAACGTGCGCTCGGGGCGTGTCCTGTGCCTGCGCCATCGCAGACCTCCCTTCTTGATTTCCCCAGGTAGAACCCTATCCTCCCCCCGCTCACCAGCATCAGCCCTGATCGAGTCGTGGCTGGATGCACGCGAGCCGCCTGACCCATAGCCTGAGGGGATGCCCACCTACGGGTACCGCTGCCCGAAGGGCCACGAGTTCGAGGTGATCCACACCATGGGCGCTTCGCCTCCGACCGCCTGCGAGGTCTGCGGTGCAGCACCGGTGAGCAGAGTCTTCTACCCGATCTCCACCTCCTTCACGGGAACAGGCTTCTATTCGACCGACTACGGCCAGGGCGAGCAGAAGCCCGAGTCGACAATTCGTGCCAGCGACAGCGCCGATACATCAGACAAGCGCGCAAGGAAGAGCGACGAGAAGAGCACGAAGAAGTCCGAACCCGAGTAGAAGCCACGGCCGGCCTTGCTCCAGTTGCCGGCCCAGGTCGCGGCCGCGTCGCGTGCGATGGTGGTGTCAGCGTGCTTGGTTTGAGCGGTCGCTCCCTGGTGCCTGAGAAGATGGGCGAACCGCAGCAGCTCGATCTGGCTGTAGTCGCGGAATTGCCTGTTACGGATGCGCTGGGCGAGCTTGGCTCAACGGATACGGGCCTGTCGAGCGTCGAGGCAGTGCGGCGTCTGGCCGTTTATGGGCCGAATGTGTTGCGTTCGCACGGCGTCAGCGCTCTGTCGGTGCTTGTGCGTCAGCTGCGGAGTTATCTGTTGCTGTTGTTGCTCTTCGCGGCTGTCGTCTCGGCTGTGGTTGGTGACCGGACGGAGGCGTTGATCATTGTCGGCATCATGGCGATGAGTGTCGGTCTGAGTTTCTTCAACGAGTACCGCTCGGAGAGGGCGGTCGAGGCGTTGCACTCGCAGATCAGGCACCTGGCGTTCGTCGATCGCGACGGGCAGCCAGCGGAGGTCGCTGTTAGCGAGATCGTTCCTGGTGATGTCGTGCACCTGCGGATCGGCGACGTCGTTCCGGCCGATCTGCGCCTGTTGGAGGCGCACGGTCTGGAGTGCGATGAGTCTGTGCTGACAGGCGAGTCTCAGGTGGCGGCCAAGACAGCTGATGCGCACCCCCCGGGCGAATCGTTGCTCGATTTGCCTTCGTGTGCGTTCATGGGCACGCTCGTGCGGGGTGGGGACGGGCGGGGGCTGGTGATTCGTACGGGCCCCTCGACCGCGTTCGGCGCAATCGCGTTGCGCCTGGGTCAGCGGCAAGGGCAGACCGCGTTCCAGCAAGGGCTGCAAGCGTTCTCGCGGCTGCTCGCGATCGTCACCGTGGTGCTGGCGGGCTCGATCTTCGTGATCAACGCCGCTCTCGGCCGCTCGGTCCTTCAGTCGGCCTTGTTCGCGCTCGCGATCGCTGTCGGGCTGACGCCGCAGCTGCTTCCGGCGATCGTCACCGTCAGCCTGGCCACAGGCGCGCGGCGGCTGGCAAGGCGCCGGGTGATCGTCAAGCGTCTGGTCTGCATCGAAGACCTCGGCAACGTCCAGGTCCTGTTCACGGACAAGACCGGCACCCTGACCGAGGGTCACATCTCGTTCAGCCAGCCGCTCGACTGCCGAGGCAATCCCGACGGCCACGTTCACGCGCTCGGCCTGGCCTGCAGCGACAAGACCGGCAACGAACTCGACCGCGCGCTCTGGGCCGCCGAGCAGACCTCCACCAGGGACGAGGGTTGGCCAACGCTCGATCACCTTCCCTTCGACCATGAGCGGCAACTCGCTTCGGTGCTGGTTGATTCACCTCAGGGTCGACTGCTGGTCACCAAGGGCGCCCCCGAGGGTGTTCTCGCCCGCTGCGCACACGCACCCGCCGAGGCGCAGGCGACTCTCGACGAGCTCTTCGCCTCCGGCGCGCGCGTTGTTGCCGTCGCCAGCCGCACGCTCACGAGCGAGCGCCTCGGCCCCGACGACGAGCACAACCTGTCCCTGGACGGCTTCCTCTCCTTCTCCGACCCGGCCAAACCCGACGTGAAGGAGTCGCTCGCACGCCTCGATCGTCTCGGCGTCACGGTCAAGATCGTGACCGGAGACAACGGCCAAGTCGCAGCGCACCTCTGCCGCCAGGTCGGCCTCGAGTCCGGAAAGGTCGTGACCGGTCCTGAGCTCGCGACGCTGGATGACGCTGCCCTACTCGCGCTGCTGCCGCAGACAACCATCTTCGCCCGCGTCAGTCCCGAGCAGAAGTCGCGCATCATCCTCGCGCAGAGAAGCCTCGGCGCCGATGTCGGTTTCCTCGGCGACGGCGTCAACGACGCGATCGCCCTCCACGACGCCGACGTGGGGATCTCCGTCGACTCCGCGGCCGACGTCGCCAAGGACGCCGCCGACGTCGTGCTGCTCGACAAAGACCTCGGGATCATCGCCGACGGTGTCGTCGAGGGCCGCCGCATCTTCGCCAACACCATCAAGTACGTGCTGATGGGCACCTCATCCAACTTCGGCAACATGATCTCCGCCGCCGGCGCCTCCCTTTTTCTCTCCTTCCTGCCGATGCTCCCGACGCAGATCCTGCTCAACAACCTTCTCTACGACGTCAGCGAGATGACCATCCCAACCGACAACGTCGACGAGGAACTCCTCGCCCGCCCCGCCCAGTGGGACATCAGCCTGATCCGCCGCTTCATGGCCTTCTTCGGCCCGATCTCAAGCGTCTACGACTTCCTTACCTTCGCGGTCATGCTGCGCGTCTTCGACGCCGGCCCAGAGCTATTTCGCTCCGGTTGGTTCGTCGAGTCCCTGACCACGCAGACACTCGTCATCTTCGTCATCCGCACCCGCCGCGTCCCCTTCTTCAAGAGCCGCCCCAGCCAACCGCTCCTCATCGCCACACTCGGATGCGCCGCCCTCGGCGTCGCCATCCCCTACATCGAACCAATCGCCCACCTGCTCGGCTTCCAGCCCCTGCCACTCTCCTTCCTCGCCGTCCTGGCCGGCATGATCATCACCTACCTCGCCCTCGCCCAACTCGGCGTCGCCCTCTTCTTCAAACACCAAGGCGGCCGCCCCCTCGCCCTCCACATCAGCCACCAACAGCGACATATCACCCGCATAGCCTCACGCTGGCATCTCTGGCCACACGAATCCACACCAACACCGCCCACGCCGGCACCCACCAGCTGACACGAGTCGATCAATGACGACAACGGCCATCGACCGACGAAGCAGTGACACCCCCCGATCTTGCCCCGGTACGGTCGGCCCAAGCCGCGAGCGCTCTTGCCCGATGAATTGAGCTACGGCGGAGATGACCCCCCGCCCCAGCCCGACGATGCGCAAATCGACGACGCTGCCCGCGCCGAAGCAACACGGCACATCCAAGAGCATTCCCTCGGAGAGGCGGAGCGGATCGGGCGGCTCTCGCGCATCCGCGAGTTCGTGCTCGGCGCTCAAGACGGTCTGCTCGTCCCGCTCGGTGTCGTCACCGGCATGGCAGCCGCGCATCCCGCCCGCTCGCTGATCATCGTCGCCGGCCTTGCTGAAGCGGTCGCGGGGGCGATCTCGATGGGCGGCGGCTCCTACCTCGCCAGCCAAGCCGAAGAGCAACTGTACGCGTCCGAGATCGCCTCGGAAGGACGGGAGATCGACGAGTTCCCCGACCGCGAAACAGACGAACTTGCCATCGTCCTCGAGCGCGAAGGCCTCTCCCGCCAGCAAGCAGAGACGGTCGCACTCGGACTCGCCTCGAACCCGAATGTGTTCCTCCGCACCAAAGTCCAGAAGGAACTTGGACTCTCTCCCGACGCGGGCGGCGCCGCACTCGGCGACGCGCTCGTCGTCGGCGCCACCTACCTGGGAGCCGCGATCGTGCCGCTCTGGCCGTACTTCTTCTTCCCCCTCAACCTCGCGCTCGCGATCAGCCTTGTCTGCACGCTCCTCGCGCTCTTCGCAGTCGGAGTCGCAAAGGGCCGCGTAACCCGCCTTTCCCTGCTGCGCTCGGGCGTCCAGGTGGTGATAGTCGGCTCCGTCAGCGCCGGCGTCGGATACGCAATCGGGCACCTGGTCACCACTCTCGCCGGCTAGGTAACCGGCCCGGTCGACCCGCCGCTCCAAGCCGTGTCCTGAGCAAGAGACCCGCGCCGTCGCTCGACTCAGACCGAGCCAGATGGTTCGACCGAGCCAGATGAAAGGACGACGCAGGCGGGCGTTTGAATATCCGGTCCCCCGCCGGAAGGGTCGGAATCAACGAGCTGGTTTCCTGGCAGGAACCGGCGCGTCCGTAAGTGCGGGGCAACTTTGGGGCAACCCAAACCACCGAGAACGACCGAAACAGCGAGGCGCCGAGACAGGGCAAACCAGCCTGCTTCCAGCGCAACCGAACCCAGCCGAACCTGCGGCAGGCATCTCTTAATCCCAAGGTCGAAGGTTCGAATCCTTCACGGCCCATAAGGCGTGACCTGGGCGCTCTGGGAATCGACCTGATAGTCGTCAACTGGGCGGACGCTCTCTCTAGCTGGTTTGCGTGCTGAGCGGGTCAATGGAGGCCGCAGTGTCTTCCTGGGCGTACGCGGAGAGCAGAAACGAGAAGCGGGCGATCCGTGGCGCCCACAGTTGGAACGGCTCGAGGTCCGGGATCGTGACGAGCTTCGACGTCTCGGCGAGCCCATCCGCGAGGCGCTTCCAGTCAGCCAGGTCGGCCCCCTCGATCGAGCCGACGATGGCGTTTCGCCAGGTCGACCGCGGCCGGCGAGGTTGCATATCCATGACGAAATCGGCCCAACGCTCGTTCCTGGCACGGAAGCGGAGACCGCCCTTGATGCCGCGGCTTTTCGGGGCCGCGAGCACGTTCTCGAGCAGCCGCCCCTGGCCACTCAGCAAGCCGAGCAGGATGACGACGGCTTCATGATCGCCAGGTGTCTGATCGTCACCCAGGAACTGCGAGGCCGGGCTGAGATTGCGGGTCGAGCGGATCATGCGGTACAGGTTCAGCAATCGCTTCGTCTCACGTGGCGTCTCGACGAGCGGTGCGAGCGCGGCAAGCATCTTCAGCTCACCCTCCGTGATCGCTCGCACTTCGGGCGCCTGGGCCTCGGCGCTCTGGAGCGCGGCCACCTCGGATCCCGCCTCGACCGGGATCGCGGCGGGAACGTCACCCGTCACCGCGCTTCCGTCGTCGGGGGTCCGCACCTGCACGGCAGTGGCCTCGGTCGGAGGAGTCGGCAAGGGGGGATGCTCGCCGGCAGGTTCGTGTTCCTCGTCAGGAGGCGGCTCGGCCACGGCGACGCTACGCACGAGCCGTTCGAAGCTCGCGGGGGTCATCCGCGGCAGCGCGAACGGGATGTTGAAGATCTTCTCCATGTAGTCCTGGGGAGTCGTCTCCCACCGCGCGTCCTGGTCCGCCGGTCGTGAACCCATCGTGAGCATGGCGCGGTACTGGCGGCGCAGGGCACGCAGAAGCCAGCGCGGATCGACGCCGACGACGACCACGAACAGATCGAGCGCGAGGAGCAGATGCACGGCCTGGAGCACCTCGACCACCTGCTGCGGGGAGCAGCGGTCGAGATCGTCGATATAGAGAACGATGCGGTCGATCGGCTTGGGAGACCGTCGCCCACCCTTGGACGCACTGCTCTTCTGCCAGGCCTTCATCAGACGCGTCAGCTCCAGGAAGTCCTTTCGGATGGTCGAGATCAGCCCGAGCTGGCTGCGGTAGGTCTCGCTTCCCGCGCGCTCGGCGATGAAGTTGTAGAGCCGCTGGCCAGGTGTGAGCTCTGCCAGCTCGCGGCCGATATCCGCCACCTGCGCCGTCATCTCGTCGAGTTGCACTCGCACCACCTGCTCGCTCGCTTCCGCCTGCCGAAGTTGCTTGCGCGCCTTTTCTGCCCCCTCCGCCTCCTGGGTTCGCAGATTCCCTGCGACTTCATGGAGCAGTCGTGCCCCTGAACGAACCCGCATGATCACCCGGTCGGCGATCGCGACGACCGCTGCGAGCACGACCACTCCACCTCCCGCGAGCCATGCACGGGACGCGACTGCTCCGACGACGACGACGGCCACGGCGCCGACGAGTCCCGCGAAGACGAGCCATCGTCGTCTTCCTCCAAGAGCTCGATTCACCGTCGTCAGGTCGTCAGGCGTCTCGCTCAGCTCACCTGCAAGCAGGCGCACCTTCTCCGCCGTGCTCTGCACCCCGAGCTGGCTCCAGGCCTTGTCCAGGTCGCTCCGGAACGTCGGCGAGCCGAGCACGGCCGTCACGAATTCCCGGGCAGAAGCCGAGCGGTTGATCGACGCCTCGTCGAGCGCAACGGTCAGGCGCGTGACCTCTTCTCTTGCCGTCGCAGCCGCGTCCTCCAGCTCCTTACGTCGCTGTAGCTTCTTGCCGAGCTCCTTCCTCAAGCGCTTGCGTCGCGTCGCGTCGGTCTCGCCCGAGCCGGCGAGGCGCTCGAAGATCTCGTCGCCGAGGCTGGCCCACAGATTGCTGTCGGAGTAGTGCCAGGCGTTGAACCCGATCTGGACGATCTCGCTGCAGTAACGGTTGTCTTCGGACCGCGCGAGCGTCTTGACCTGTTCGCGCAGCAGGCCCATGAAGTAGCTCTTGCCGGAGCCCCACTCGCCGAACAGTCCGAATGAGAGCGGCATCGGCGTGTTCCTGTCGGCGATGACCGTTGCGAACATGGTCACGTAGTCGCGAACGCCGAGGTCGTCGCGGTCGAGCGTGATGCCCTCTGTCGGATCGACCAGGTCCTTGGAGATGCCGCCGGCGAGCTCGAATGGAGCCGGCGGCGGCGGCTCTGCGAGAGCCTCGTTCCAGAGCTCGACCGGTTCGTCGCGCCGCGAGGCGATCGACCGCCGGAGCGCCTCGCGCAGCTCCGGGATCGTGACGCCGAGCGCTTCGAACAGCGGCGGCGGGAACGCGGTCGTCGGCTGAGTGAGCACCGCGGCGAGCAAGAACCGGCGCTGGAGCCGCCCAGAGGGCTCGATGTCTACGCGGAACCCTTCGGCTGCCGCGAGGACCGGCGCAAGCGGCGAGCTCGAGAGCGTCGCGTCGGCCGGACGCGGGTCGGGCGGATAGATCGGCGTCATCAGCCCGACTGCACTCACTGCCGAGTCGACCAGCCCCACGGGTTGGTCGTGGCGCTCGGAGATGAAGTTCAGGAGATCGCGCGGAACCGTTGGCTCGCTCTCGTCCATCGCAGACCGCAGCACGCCGAGCAGCACTGCAGCATGCGCTCCGATTTCCGGGCCGGGCACGAATCCTGGAAACGCCATGCCGCCCGTGAGCCCCAGTGCGTACCCGAGCGCGTTCCGCGTCGCCTCGCTGATCGCCAGTGACGGTGCCGGCGTTGGTTCCTCCTGCGCTGTCGCCGCGGGAGTGATCAGCGTCCGCAGCTCGTCGAGGCTGTACGCGTCGACGGACCCTGACGTGGCAGTGGGACCGACGATGCCGACGACGGTCCCGTCCGACGACACGACGGGCGAGCCGCTCGCCGTCTCGTAGTCGCCGAGTCGCTGATCAAGGGCGACGGTGAAACGGCCTTCTGAATCGATCTTCTCCGCCCGGCCGGTGACGAGGCGCACGCGCGGGAGGTCGTCACGCACTATCGCGACGGTGCACTCCGCGCCGGGCGTCACCTGGCTCAGGCTCGCCGTGCGCGCAGTGGTCGAGCTGTCGAGCACTCGGCAAACCGCAAACCGCTCATGCGGGGGCGGCCGCTCGACCGAGACCTCGACATCGTCGAGGACCGTCAGGATCGCATCAGGAAGGCGGTCGGCGACGTGTGCCAGCGTCACGACGTAGTCGCCGACGATCCAGCCGAGCCCGTGGACACGCACTTCCTCTGCCGCCGACTCCGACTTCGTGGCCGGCGCCCTCGACATCAGCACGACCAGGAACGGCCACGCTTGGGGCTCAGCCATGGCTGCAAGCTAACGCAGTGCGGGCTGGACGGCCATAGGCCGCGCCAGCAATTTAGGCGCCATGGCGCCAGCCGCTGCGCGTTTCGGGTACAAGAGAACCGTGCCTGCACTGCTGGTTGGGCTCGCTCTTTTGCTTCTGCTCCCGCATCCGTGGAACGGTGTCGGGCTGGCGGCCGCCATCACCTGGGAGATCGTCGGGATTCTGTACGGCCTCCGGTGGTCGAAGCGTCAGGCGCCGCTGGTCGGAACCGACACACTCCTCGGGCGGGGGGCGGTGGTGGTCGAGCCCTGCGCGCCCTGGGGACGGGTCAGGCTCCAGGGCGAGACCTGGCGGGCATGCTCGGAGGTCGCCGCCGAGCCCGGAGCCCTTGTCCGCGTTCGCTCGGTCGAGGGGCTCACTCTCCACGTCGAGCCCGATCAGGGTCGCTAGCGCCACGACCGCAGGGTGGCGTTCCGGCGCTGGACTCCCTTCGACCGAGTGCTCTAAGATCGCGCGATGCTGCGCAAGGACGGCAAGATCGAGTTGCTGAAGAAGGTCCCGCTGTTCTCGCAGTGCAGCAAGAAGCAGCTCGCAGCCATCGCCAGCCTCGCCGACCTCATCGATCTACCCGAGGGCGCGGTCCTGATTCGTGAAGGCGCGCGTGGACGCGAATGCATGGTGATCGTCGAGGGGGAGGTGGAGGTGAGGCGCAAGGGCCGCAAGATCAACTCGCTCGGCCCCGGGGACTTCATCGGAGAGATGGCGCTCATCTCGGGAGCACCGCGCAACGCCACGGTGAGCACGACTCGGGACTCGTCGCTCCTCGTCGTCACCGAACGTCAATTCTGGGAGCTCCTCGAGCGGACGCCCAGGATGCAGACGAGCGTGATCAAGGCGCTGGGCGAGCGGCTGCAGTCTCTCGCCGTCTGACAGGCCCGGTCGCCGAGCCTCGATCTTACGGGTGGAGGCAGCCGGCCGGATACCAGGTCGTCAGGGTTTGTTCCCCCGGACCGGCGGACGACGCTGCGCTCGTGCAAATCGGCCGGGCATGCGTCGAGCCCGAGCCCGACGGAACCGAGAACGCGAGCAGCACCGACATGGTCAGCAACACGAGTTTCACGCCAACTGAAGGATGGCCACAGGCTGGCCGTATGGCTATGGGCCGTTCGGCCTGTCCTTCGGGAGCATTCGGCCCAGTAGATCCCTCGAGGGCGAAGCCCGCGGCGGTGGATCGATCCGAGCACTAGTATCCGTCGTTCGTGCCGGGCGTTCGGGAGGGGCGACTCGCTTTCGATGTGGAGTAGGACGTTGACTCGCAGCCTTGTGTGCGCCGCGTCCGTCTCGGCTGTGCTCGCATTCGGCGCGGGGCCCGCCTGGGCCTCCTACACCGCTCAGATCGTCGGCGTGACGCTTCAGGTCACCGGCAACGGGTCGAGCGACAAGCTGGCGCTTCGGCTCCAGGTCGGGGTGCCGACCGTGCTCGAGGTCGACGTGGGCGACAACGGCACCGCCGACGCCTCCTTCGACCGCAGCCTGTTCACCGGGATCAGCGTCAGCGCCGGCGGGGGGAACGACCGGGTCCGCGTCGACCAGGCGAACGGCACCTTCACGGACGAGTCGATCATGGTCGACGGCGGCCCCGGGAACGACACGCTGCTCGGGGGCAGCGGCGGCGAGCTCTTCGTCGGCGGCCCGGGGGACGACTTCGTCGACGGCAACCAGGGCGACGACACCGCGCTCCTCGGCGAGAACGACGACACGTTCCACTGGGATCCGGGCGACGGCAGCGACATCGTCGAGGGCCAGTCGGGCGCCGACGTCCTCGACTTCAACGGCGCGAACATCAACGAGCGCATCGAGATCTCGGCCAACGGCGGCCGCGTGCGGTTCACCCGCGACGTCGCCAGCATCACGATGGACCTGAACGACGTCGAAAGCATCGCGTTCCACGCCTTCGGGGGCATCGACATGGTCACCGTCGACGACCTCACCGGCACCGACGTGAAGACCGTCGATGCGGACCTGGCCGCCCAGGGTGGCGGCGATGGGGCGGTCGACACCGTCGTCGTCAACGGCACCGCCGGCGCGGACACACCCGGCGTGTCGATGGTCGGCGGAAGGCCCGTCGTCTCGGGTCTCGCAGCGACCGTCACGGTGTCGGGCGGCGAGGCGGCCAACGACGTCCTCCAGGTGAACGGGAGCACCGGTAACGACGTGACCACCGCCAACAGCGGCATCTCGGGCCTGGCGGCGGTGAACGTCGACGGCGGCGCCGACACCGACAGCACGGTGATCGAGGGGACCAAGAAGGCCGACACGATCAGTGTCGTGCCGAACGGCACGGCCGCGACGGTGCTGGCGGGGACCAGCTCGCCCGTCAACTCGACGGCCGAAGGCCTCGTCGTCCGCGGCGAGGGCGGCTCCGACACGATCGCCGGCTCGCCCGGGCTCGCGGCGGTCGTCACGTCGCTGACGATCGACGGCGGCAAGAACAACGACACGCTCCTCGGCGGCAACGGCTCCGACCTCCTGATCGGCGGCCTGGGCAACGACTTCGTCGACGGCAACCAGGGGAACGACACCGCGCTGCTGAGCGAGGGCAACGACACCTTTCACTGGGATCCGGGCGACGGCAGCGACATCGTCGAGGGCCAGTCGGGCGCCGACGTCCTCGACTTCAACGGCGCGAACATCAACGAGAAGGTCGAGGTCCTGGCCAACGGCGGCCGCATCCTGTTCACCCGCGACATCGCCAACATCGTCATGGACCTGGACGACGTCGAGGGCATCGTCTTCCACGCCTTGGGCGGCGTGGACACCTTCACCGTCGACGACCTCACCGGCACCGACGTGAAGACGGTCGACGCGGACCTGGCCCTGGCAGGCAACGGCGACGGCGCCCTCGACACCGTGGTCGTCAACGGGACCGCCGGCCCCGACAAGGTCAAGGTGTCAAGGTCGAGCGGGAAGATCCAGGTCGCCGGTTTGCAGGCGACGACCCGGATCGCGGGCGCCGAGCCGCTGACCGACTTGCTCCGGATCCAGACGCAGGCCGGCGACGACGCGGTCTCGGTCGCCTCCGTGGTCTTCGGCCTGATCCAGCTGGTCGTCGACCTCGGGCCGGACGAGTAGCGGAACCGGGAGCCCGGCGTCCCGGTCCGAGAGGCAGATCCGGGTGTTCATCTCGAGGTTTCCGCGAAATAGCGGTGCACGAACTGGGCGGCCATCGCGCCCTCGCCGACGGCCGACGCGACGCGCTTCACCGAGCCGTGACGGACGTCGCCCGCGAAGAAGACGCCGGGCTGGCTCGACTCGAGGAAGTACGGATCCCGCGGGAGCGGCCAGTCGCTCCGGCCGTTGCCGTCGAGGAGCTCGGGGCCGGTGAGCAGGAACCCATGGTCGTCGCGGCGCAGCCACCCGTGCGCGCACGAGGAGGTCGGCTCGCCGCCGATCAGGATGAACAGCGCGTCGGCCCGGATCTCGTCGGCCGCGCCGTTCTGCCGGTCGAGGACGACGATCCGCTCCAGCCGGCCGTTGCCGAAGGCGTGCGTGACGGTCGTGTTCGTCCGGATCGCGAGGCGCGGATGCTGCTCGCAGCGCTCGACCAGGTACTGCGACATCGAGTCCCCGAGCGAGGGGCCGCGGACGAGCAGGGTGACCGAGCGCGCGATGTCCGCGGCGTGGAGCGCGGCCTGGCCCGCCGAGTTGGCGCCGCCGACGATGAACACGTCGCCGTCCCGGTGGAAGAGCACGTCGCTCGGCGCCGAGCCGTAGTAGACGCCTGACCCCACGAGCTCGTCGACGCCGGCGGCCTCGAGCCGGCGGTACTGCGAGCCCATCGCGCCGATCACGGTCCGTCCCTGAACGACGGCGCCGTTGGCGAGCTCGAAGGCGATCGAGCCGTCGGCCTCGGGCCAGCCGTCGACCATCTCGGAGCCGACCACGATCTCGGCGCCCAGCCGGACGGCCTGGTCGTGCGTCGACCGGGCCAGCTCGCTGCCGGTGATCCCCTGCGGGAACCCGGGATAGTTCTCGATCCGCGCGCTCGTGCCGGCCTGCCCGCCGGGGGCGTGACGCTCGATCACGAGCGTCTGCAGCCCCTCCGACGCCGCGTTCACGGCCGCCGTCAGCCCGGCCGGGCCGGCGCCGATGATCACCACGTCGTAGCGCTCGTCGTCCGGCACGGCGTGCAGCCCGACCCGCGCGGCGAGCTCCGCGCGCGTGCGCAGGAACGCCAGGTCCGCATCCGGCCCGGCGGTCGGCTCCAGGTGGCTGCCGTCCGCGAACAGGAAGAAGGGAAGCGACCGGCGGCGCAACGCGGGCGCCGCCTCGAGGTGGCGGACGAGCGGATTCCGGTCGACGTCGATCCACCGGAACGGCACGCGGTTGCGCTCGAGGAAGTCGCGGTACTCGTGGACGTGCGGCGAGCCGCGGCGGCCGATCAGGTAGGTCTCGCCGCCGACGGCGGGAGCCGATCGAGCGGGGAGCGAAGCCGGAGATGCGATCGTGCTGGGCATCTCGAGAGCATGACGAGGCGTGGGCCGGCGGACAGTGCTGCCAGCTGGCGTCACGAAGTGCGGCTAGCCGTACATCCGCCGCTCGTCCGGCTCTCGTAGGCGATCCGGCCGCTGGCGTAACGTCTCCGCCGTGCCGCGTCCGAACCCGATCGAACGTCGGATGGCGAAGTTCCTGCGCGAGCCCCCGACCGTTCGCGGCGCGGTCGCGACCATCGTCGTCGCCACTGCCACGGTTGTCGTGGTCGGCGGCGTCCTCATCCGCGTTCTCGACCGCGAGGAGTACTCGAGCGTCTGGGTCGGCATGTGGTGGGGGATCCAGACGGTGACGACCGTGGGCTACGGCGACGTCACCCCCGCCCACTGGTCGGGCCGGCTGATCGCAGCCGTCGTCATGCTCTACGGGATCGCCTTCCTGGCGATCGTCACGGCCGCGATCACCTCCACGTTCGTCGCCCGAGCAGCGAGAGAGCGCCAGGCGGAGCACAGCCTGGACGAGCTGACGGAGCTGCAGCGGCTCGAGACCAGGTTCGACGAGCTCGACCTGAAGCTCGATCGCATCGAGGCGGCGCTGCGCGGCCGACAGGCCTGAAGGCAGTGCGCCGCACGGTGCCGTTGGCCGTCGCCCTGCTCGCGGCGGTCGTCTCCGGAGGACCGATCGCCGCAGCCGCCTCCTCGCCCGAGCAGCAGCTGGCCGACCGCTACGCGCCGGTGGTCGCGCTGAAGCAGCAGTCCGAGGCCTGCAGCTCCGACGGCGAGCCGTACCGGCCCGTTCCCGTCGATCCCGTCTTCGGACGATCCGACGTTCGGCTGGTCGACTCGGACGGGCGCCTGATCCGGACGGCGCCGGCAGCCGCCGACCTGTACGGCCGCAGCGACCGGACGTACCTCGATTTCCCGGGCTCTCCGCTCGACCCCGGCTGCGACTACGAGCAGTGGGCGGACCGGATCTTCGCCGGCAAGCCGCCGACGGCGTATGCCCGCGTCGTCACCGAACCGGGCAAGCCGGGCAAGCTTGCCCTCCAGTACTGGCTCTACTACCCCTTCAACGACTGGAACAACAAGCACGAGTCGGATTGGGAGATGATCCAGCTCATGTTCGGCGCCTCCACGGCGTCGGAGGCGCTCGAGCGCAGCCCGGCCGAGGTGGGCTACTCGCAGCACGAGGGGGCCGAGCGCGCCGCGTGGGACGACGCCAAGCTCCAGAGGCGAGGGGCCCACCCGATCGTCTTCCCGGGCCGCGGCTCGCACGCTAACTACTTCGAGCAATCGGTCTGGCTCGGCCACAGCGCGCAGGAGGGCTTCGGCTGCGACAACACCACCGCGCCCTCGCGCGAGCTGCAGACGCATCCAGTTCTCTTCCCGGACGAGACGCCCGCATCGCCGTCTGCGCCGTTCGCCTGGCTCGCCTACGGCGGCCACTGGGGCCAGAAGGAGCATGGGCCGAACACCGGCCCGACCGGGCCGAACACGAAGCAGCAGTGGACCGAGCCGGTCAGCTGGTCCGAGGACGAGTGGCGCGACGGGAGCACGAAGGTGCCGTCAGGCGGGACGATCGGCGTCAGCGCGACCAGCTTCTTCTGCGGGGCGGTCGCGACCGGGTCGCAGCTCTACCTCGAGTTCCTGCGGACGCCCTGGTTCGTGCTGGGCGCACTCGCCGCCGTCACCCTGCTCGGCGTCTGGCTCAGCCGACGGACCGCCTGGTCTCCCCACGAGCCGTTCCCGATCGACCGTGCCCGCTCCGGCGGCCAGATCTACCGTGCCGCCTTCAAGCTCTACCGCCGCTACCGACTGCTGTTCGTCGGGATCGGACTGATCTTCGTGCCGTTGTCGGTCCTCGGCGTGCTGCTGCAGCAGGTGCTGATCCGAACCACCGGGGTCGGCACGTTCCTCGACGAGACGCAGAGCGACCCGATCGTCAGCGGGATCTGCGCGCTGCTCTTCGGCCAGCTCTCTGCGATCTTCGCGGGGATCGCCGTCAGCGCCGCCGTCGCCTGCGCGCTGGGCAAGATCCACGAAGGTGAGCAGCCCGACGCCCTGGACGCGTTCCGGGGAATCGTCCCCCGGCTCGGCTCGCTCGGCTGGGCGTGGTTCCGGGTGATCCTGGTCGCCGGCCTGCTTACCCTGACGATCGTCGGCATCCCGCTGGCTGTCGTCTACCTCGTGCGCAAGGCGGTGCTCAGCCAGGCCTGCGTGCTCGAGGATCTGCGCGCCACGCCGGCGCTGCGCCGGAGCGGCGAGCTCGTCTCCGGGCACGGGCCGCGCGTGCTCGCGATCGGCGCGCTCGTCAACGTCACCGCGGTCCTGCTCGGGCCGATCGTCGGCATCTCCGTGTTGTTCCTGACCTCGGGTTCGCTCGCGCTGATCAACCTGATCAGCTCGCTCGTCTACGCGTTCGTCGTGCCGTATGCCGCGATCGCGATCACGCTGCTCTTCTACGATCTCCGGCGCCGCCGGGCCGGTGAGGAACCGGCGGTGGCGCAGACTTCACCCCGAGCGGGCTATGACGCGACTGCTCCGGCGTGAGATGCTGCACCCGAACGCTCAGTCACTGACGAAGGGAGCCACCCGATGAGCGAGACCCCCGCTCCTTCCCCGCCTCCGCCCAGAGGCCTGCCGCGCTGGCGGATCATCACCGCGCGCACGCTGACGGTGATCGGGATCCTGCTCGTCGTCGTCTCCGTGCTCGCCAACTACGTCAAGCGCACGGCACTCGACGAGGGGAACTTCCGCGGCACGGCGCGCGCGCTGATCGCCGACGACAAGATCCGCAACCAGGTCGCCTCCACGCTCGTCGAACAGCTCTACGCGAACACGGACGTCGCGGCGACGCTCAAGCAGCGGCTACCCGACAACCTCCGGCCGCTGGCCGTGCCGATCGCCGGTCTGGTGCAGAACGCCACCGAGGGCGCGGCGAAGCAGCTGCTCGCCCGGCCGCGGGTCCAGAACCTGTTCGTCGACGCGAGCTCCTTGGCCCAGCGTCAGTTCGTCGCGCTGCTGAACGACGACAAGGACGTCCTGCGGACGACCAACGGCGCCGTGGTGCTCGACCTCCGGCCGATCCTGGAACGGCTCGGCCAGCGCTTCAGCGTGGCAGACCGGATCCCGCCCGACGCCGGCCGGATCACGCTCCTCCAGTCGGACCAGCTGAAAACCGGCCAGCGGGCGACCCGGGCCCTCCGCTTCGTCGCCAACTGGATCTGGGCGCTCGCGCTCGTCGCCTGGATCGGCGCGGTGCTGCTCGTTCCGGGCAGGCGTCGCCTCGAGGTCCGGGCGATCGCGATCGGGATCCTCTTCGCCGGCTTCCTGATCCTGCTCGCCCGCAGCTGGGCCGGTCGCTACGTCGTCAACAACCTCGTCGTCTCCGACACGGTCCGCCCGTCCGTGAATGACGCCTACGCGATCATCACCAGGCTGCTCAAGGGCGCCGGCTGGACCGGCGTGATCCTCGGCGTGGTCGCGCTGGTGGGCGTCTGGCTGACCGGGGCCGGCAGGTATGCCGTCACCGCGAGGCAGCACCTGGCGCCGCATCTGCGCGGCGCGGGCATCTACGCGGTCACGATCGTCGGCTACCTGCTCCTGCTCTGGTGGCGGCCGACGCCGCAGTTCGGCTACTGGGTGAACATCATCATCTTCTTCGTCCTGCTGATGCTCGGGACCGAGGTCCTGCGGCGGCAGCTGGCACGAGAGCATCCAGCGCCTCCCCCGGCAGTGTCGACACCAGCCGGATGAGCGAGCGGGCAGGCTGGCAGCCGGCCGGGCTGCGCTACCGGCCGCTGCCGGTCCTGCTCACCTGGATCGAGACCGCGGCCGCGCTGCTGATCGCCGCGTGGCTGCTTCCCGGCATCTCGGTCGACGGCTTCAGGGGAGCGCTCGTCACGGCGCTCCTGATCGCGATCCTCAACGCCGTGCTGCCGCCGATCGCGGCGGCGCTGCGGATCCCGTTCATGGCCGTGCTCGGCTTCCTGATCGCGCTGCTCCTGAACGCGGTGATGTTGCTGCTCGCCTCGCGGATCGACGCGGCCTCGATCACCGTCGACAACTTCGGCTGGGCGCTGCTGGCCGCGCTGGTGGCGTCGGCGATCGGCGTCGCCCTGTCGGTGCTGCTGGGGACGAACGACGACGACACGTACATGCTGCGGATGAGCCGGCGCATCGCCAGACGACAGGGCGGCGGCGCCGTCACCGACGTGCCGGGCCTGCTCTTCCTCGAGATCGACGGACTCGCCCTGCCGGTGCTCCAGCGGGCGATGCGTGACGGGTCGGCGCCGACGCTGGCACGCTGGGTCGACGAGGGATCTCACCGGCTGGTCGAGTGGGAGCCCGATCTCTCCTCCCAGACCGGGGCGAGCCAGGCGGGGATCCTGCTCGGCTCGAACCAGGACATCCCCGCGTTCCGCTGGGTGATCAAGGAGACGGGGCGGGTGGTCGCGTGCTCTGGTCCGCAGGACTGCGCGGAGATCGAGCAGGCCCATGCGACCGGGGTCGGCCTCCTCGTCAACGGCGGCTCCAGCCGTGGGAACCTGCTGTCCGGCGAGGCCGACGAGGTGATCCTCACCTGCAGCCGGATCAGCGCGGAGACCCGCGCCAACCCGGGCTACCGCGCGTTCTTCGCGAACGGGCTCAACGTCAGCCGGACGTTCGTGCTCTTCTTCTGGGAGGTCGTGCTCGAGTGGACGGCGGCGCTAAGGGCGGCCCGCCGCGACGTGCGCCCGCGGGGGCATCGCGGCGGGATCTATCCGTTCATGCGGGCGGCGATGTGCGTGATCGTCCGCGACCTGATCGTCTACGGAGTGATCTCGGACATGATGTTCGGCCGGCCCGTGGTCTACTCGACTTTCTCGAGCTACGACGAGGTCGCGCACCACTCCGGCCTCGAGCGGCCCGACACGCTCGAGGCGCTGCGCAAGCTCGACCAGCAGTTCGACCGGATCGACCGGGCGCGCCGGTACGCGGCTCGTCCCTACCTGATCGTCGTCCTCTCCGACCACGGCCAGACCCAGGGCGCGACCTTCAAGCAGCGGAACGGCTACGGGCTGAACGAGCTGGTGGAGCGCTCGCTCGAGGACGGCCGGGTCGAGGCGATCGAGGGCGGCGACGAGCAGCAGGCGATGACCGGGCTGGCGCTCGGAGAGGCGGTCGGCGCCACGGCCAAGGCGCCGAAGGCGTCGAAGGACAAGGTCGGCGACCGGCCCGTGGTCGTCCTCGGCTCGGGCAACCTCGGGCTCGTCTACCTGATGGACGAGCCGCGGCGGCTGACGCTGGAGGAGATCGACGATCGCCATCCGCGGCTGATCACCGAGCTGCGCGCGCACCCGCATGTCGGCTGGCTGCTGGTGCGCTCCCGCGACCGGGGTGCGGTCGTGCTGGGCGCCCGGGGAGCCCGGATCCTCGAGTCGGGGACGGTCGAAGGCGAGGACCCGCTCGCAGTCTTCGCGCCGACCGCCGCGGAGCACCTGCTTCGCACCGACGGGTTCGCGAACGTCGCGGACATCATGGTCGGCAGCTTCTACGACCCGCAGCTGGAGGAAGGCTGCGCGTTCGAGGAGCTGATCTCGTTCCACGGAGGCCTCGGCGGCCCCCAGACGCGCCCCTTCGTCCTCTACCCGGCGGAGCTGCCTGCGCCCACGGGCGCGATCGTCGGAGCACCTGCCGTGCACGGACTGCTCGCCGGCTGGCGGCGTGCACTGCAGGGCGACGACGCCATCCCCCTCACGCCCGCTGTTACGAGCCCGGTTTCCGCCGCCGCGACCGACCTGGCGGGCGCGGCCCAGAGCGGCAGCTGAGGTGCGGACAAGATCAGGGAGGGGCCCACGGGGCGCCTCTCGGCGCCCCGTGGCGGGGGGCTCTGCTGGCTTTGCACGCTTCGCGTGCGGGTGGCCGTTCCCCCCGTGCGAGCGAGTCACGCGCGCGAAGCGCGCGGCGAGCGGTCAGGCGAGCGCCTTCGCCTTCATCTGGTCGAACTCGGCCTGCGTGATCGTGCCGGCGTCGAGGAGCTCCTTCGCCTTCGCGATCTGTTCGGCGGACCCGCCGGCGACGGCCTTGATGTGGTCGTCGAGCTGGGCCTGCGACTGCTGGACGTCCTTCGCCTGGCGCTCGGCGATCCCGTGCCCGTTGACGATCAGGTAGATCAGCAGGCCGAGCAGCGGGGCGAACAGGATGAACAGCAGCCAGAGGGCCTTCTTGCCGCCGCTGGCGTCGTGGCGGCGGAAGATGTCCACGATGACGCTGAACAGCATCATGAAGTAGACGACCATGAAGAAGATCACGATCAGCGACCACAGGAAGGTCGTGAAGCCGGTTGCGAGCATGCGGTTCCTTTCTCGGGGGTACGGGGAGAGCCGGGATCGTACGCTAGTGGAGGTTCAGGGTCGCATCGATCGCGAGGATCCGGACATCCACCTCGGGCGCGAGCTCCGCGGCGGCCCGCGCGAAGGCCTCTGCGGGCCCGGCCGAGTCGTCCGGGCGCCGGCCGGGCCGGTACGTGCCCCAGTGGATCGGCACCGCCACCGCCGGGCGCAGCAGCGCGAGCGCGGCCGCGGCCCGTTGCGGGTCGAGATGGCCGGGCCCCAGCCCCTTCCCCCAGCCTGCGACGGGCAGCAGCGCGACGTCGAGCGGTGCCAGCTCGGCCATCCCGGCGAAGAGGTCCGTGTCGCCCGCGAAGTAGACCGTCCGCGAGCCGCGTAGGACGAAGCCAAGGGCCGGGCCGCTCGCGCCGCCGGGCCTTCGCCGCCCGTCGTGGTCGGCCTCGACCGCATCCACCTGCAGCCCGCCAATCCGGACGCTGTCGCCGGGCTCGACCTCCCTCAGATCCGCGAAACCGCGTAGCAGCCTGGCGCCTCCGCGCGGTAGCACCACCGGCAGCTCGCGCGCGAACGAGCGCATCGACGGCACGTCCAGGTGGTCGTAATGCAGGTGCGAGAGCAGGACCGCGGTCGCCCCGGTGGGAACGGGAGCCGCGCGAGACCGGCGCAGATGGGCAACCCGCCGGCGCAGCACCGGGTCGGTGACGACGCGCTCGCCGTCCAGGTCGACGACGACGGTCGCATGCCCGAGCCACGTCACCGCCCCGCTCATGGCCGTATTCTCGCTAGAGATTCCGGCGGCGCAAAACGACCGCCAGCGGGACGACGGCCGCCAGCACCAGCCACGGCGCCAGGTCGTGCCTCGCCGTCGCCGAGCCGAGGTTCACAGCCGGCCCGGAGCCGAGCGCCTCGACGGCCGCTCTCTCCGCGCCGGCGACGTCGTCCTCCCCGTAGGCGCGGCCGTGCGTGGCGTCGAGGAAGCGGTGCAGCGTCTCCCCGGTCGCAGGCGGCGGGATGTACGCGCTCTCCGGCTGCCCGCTCGCGCCGAAGACGCGCTCCCCGGTCCGGCCGATGCGGACGAGCACGACGGCCGTCCGCGGCTTCGCCTCGAAGCTCTTGCGGACGCCCGGCTCGTTGAATCCCGTGCTCTCGGCGTCCGTGAGGATCACGAGCAGGCGCTTCTTCGCCGTGGGGCTGAAGTAGCCCTCGAGGGGGAAGGGCGCGACTGCGTCGAAGCTCGAGATCGTCGTGCTGCTCTGGAGGCCGGGCGGCCGCTCGATGCCGAGCGACCTCTCGACCGTGGACGCGAACGCGTCGCGGTCCGTGGTCGGGAGCAGCAGCGGGAGCGGCCGGTCCGTGAAGGTGCCGAGGCCGGTCGGTACGTCCGTGAGCGCGGCCCGGATGCGCAGGGCGATGCGGCGTGCGCGGTCGAGGCGCACGTCGGATTCGGCGGTCGTCGAAGCGTCCATCGACCTCGACGTGTCGACGGCGACGAACGCCTCAGCGTCCAGTCTGGCCAGGCGAGTGGTCGTGCTGCTGAGCACCGGCTGCGCGGCTGCCAGCCCGAGGACGGCGGCAATTGCGACGACCGCAACCCGGAGCGTCCATCGTGACCCGGACGAGGGCCCGGAGAGCCTCAGCAGGGCGCGGGCGCGCTCGTTCCGCCGCTCGACGGCGAGGACGAGCACCAGCGGCACGAGCCCGGCGAGGGCGACCAGCCCGGCGGTCGGCGTGTCGAAATGCAGCATCAGCGACTGACCATCAGTACCCGTGCCCGCCCGCGGACGAGCTCGCTCCCGCGTGAGCGGAGCGCTGGAGGCGCTCGCGGCCGCGGACCGAGGACTTGTAGGTGCTCTGCTGGTAGAGGAGCTCGAGGTTGGCCTTCGCCTGCTCGTTGGCCGGGTCGAGCCGGACCGCGTCCTGGAACTCGAAGACGCTGCGGTCGATCGGGACGTTCCCGGCGGGAGCGGTGGCCGCGTCGACCAGGGCGAGGATGCCCAGCAGGTTGGAGGCGGCCGACGCGCGCCGCCGATCCGGGTCACCGCGGATCTCGAGGGCGAGGGCGGTCTCGGCCCGGATGCGGGCCTGCCCGGCGTCGGGCGTCCGGGCGAGCTGGAGGTCGCGCGTGTAGGCGAGGCGGAAGCGGAGCGCCGCGCGGCGGAACGCGAGGTCGTCGCCGACACCCAGCGCCTGCCGTGCCGGCGAGAACGGCAGCGTCTCGTCGACAGTCCAGGAGACGCCGACGGGGCGTGCCGGGCCGGCGGCGGCGACGTCGCCCGAGCGGATCGCCTGCGGCCAGCGTCCGACGTCGCGGGCGAAGAGCGCGAGCACGACCGCGAGCACTGCGCACGCACCGCTCGCAACCAGCAGGATCGTCCTGCGCCTCACGCCGTCCTCCTCCGCCCGCCCCAGACGAGCCTGCCGAGCAGGTGCTCGTTCAGCGCGAGCAGCAGGACGAGCAGTGCGATCAGCGCCACGAGCAGGGTCGGGAAAGAGCGCCCGGTGTCCACCTTCCGCAGGGTCCGCAACGTCGTCACCGAGCCGCCTGAGCCGAGGGCATCGCGGAAGAACTGGGCATCCTGCGGCACCGGGTTCACCGCGATCATCCGGATCGGAATCGCGTCCTGCTGGTAGGTGACGAGGCTACGGGCGAGGTCGACCTCGTCGTTCGGCGAGTCGTCCAGGTCGCTGATCAGGACGACCGAGCCCTTCTCGACGTGCGCCTGCCGCAGCATCGAGTGGGCGAGGTCGAGGGCCGCCGAGATCCGGGTTCCGGCCGAGAAGGTCGCCGCCCACGGGTTCTGCTGGCTGCCCGCGAAGAAGCGGAGGAACGGGCGCAACGCGTCGGGGCTCGTGCCGACCGGCAGGGCCTCGTAGGCAGTGTCCGAGAAGAGCACGAGGCCCAGCCGCCGACCCGAGTCGGCGAAGTCGCGGAGCGTCTGCTCGATCAGCTTCGAGTTGGCGTACGAGACGCTCCAGGACAGGTCGAGTGCGATCACCGGGCTGCGGCCCGACTCCAGGAACGCGTCGGTCCTGCGGTGGTGGCGGGTGACCATGAACGCAACGACCAGACCGGCGACCAGCACGGCGGCGAGCCCTGCGCGCAGCAGGAGCGTCCACCGGGCGCTCCTCGAGAGCGCTGTCACGGAGGAGAGCGGGATCGACGGCCGCCGGCTCACTCGGCTCCGTCCGTACTCTCGATCTCGGTTGCGAAGTCACCGGTCGACCGCGGCGTCGGCGGTTCGGCCGACCACGCGAGCCGCCGGGCGGTCTCGGCCTCGGAGGGCCGTTCCACGGCCCGGAGCTCCCGGCCGAGCCAGCCGAGGGCCTTGCGGCGCTCCTCGGGATGGCCGTTCGCGGTGCTCGCCCGCACCGCCCGCAGCGCCTGCTCGAGCCGCGAGGTCGACGGGCCCCCCGCGGCCGCCGCGCGCGGGCGCAGAGCGATCCAGGCGAGGACGACGGCCGCGGCCGCGAGCAACGCGGCGAGCCCGACGGCGACGGCACGCAGCGTGTCCGGTGCGATCCGGTAGCCGGGTGCGGGCAGTGACGCGTCGAAGTGCATGCTCGACACCGGCCGTTGCCGCTCGGCATCGGTCGCCCGCGAGAGCAGCTGGTACGCGGGCCACCGGACCTGCTGGTTGACGAGCTGGCCGTCGCGTGTGCGGTAGGAGACCAGCGCCGGCGGGAAGCGGCGCGCGACCCGGGCGTGCTGCGGCGCGCAGCCGGGCAACAGGCATTCCAGGACGTAGCGGTACGAGAGCAGCTCGCCGGCGCCGTTCGTGTGCTTGAGCGTCGCGCCGACCACGCGGTTGAGGCCGAAACGGGGACGCACCTCGACCGAGCCGTCGTCGATCTTTCGCGGATCGATCACCAGATCGAGGCGCGCGCCGAGCCGGTCGCCGAAGGAGACGGCCGCCGGCGACACCGACGCCGAAGCCGCAAACGCCTGCGCCGGGAACGTCTCTGCGCCGCCGCCCTGCCGCCAGCCGAGCGCCAGGAAGAGCACCAGCAGCACGGCCAGCACCGCGGCGTAGAGGATCCAGATCCGGCTCATCGCCACGCGCCTCGCCGGTAGGCGATCCGGGCCTCGGCCCAGTCGACGAAAGCCCGGACGACGGCATCCGGGCCGGATTCGCCGACGACGACGTAGTCGAGCCCGAGGCTGCCGAACTCCGCGAGCAGGCTCGCGAGACGGGCCTCGTTCAGCTCGCGCAGTCGGCGAGCCTCCCCGGCCGAGATCCGCACCTGCCTGATCCGGCCGGTCACCGGGTCGGCGAAGGGGACGACGAGCCCGTCCACCGCCGGGAAGCTCTGCTCCCAGACCGGGTCCTGCACGACCACCGGGACGGGATCCCAGCGTACGCCGAGGGCGTGGAGCCAGGTCGTCGCGCGCGGGGGGTCGAGAAAGTCCGAGCAGACGAAGACGAAGGTGCCCGCCGGCAGCGACCGGCGGCTGCGGCCGAGGTGATCGAAGGCCGCCTCCAGCCCTTCCGTAACCGCGTCGAACGGGGCGTCGCGGGCGCGGGCCTCGATCTCGGCGAACCGCGCCTTCGGCCGGGGCGTGAACCAGCAGTCGCCGGCCGCGGTGTCGAGGTAGCCGGCCAGGCCAAGCTCCTGCGCCGACGCGGCGGCGACCGCCTGCCATACCGAGCGGAGCGCGGCCGGCTTGGAGAGCCAGGGCAGATCCTCCGGGTACAGCCCCATGGACGGAGCGCGGTCGGCGACCACGACCGCCCGCGGCGCCTCGTCCGCGAAGTCCTCGCGGACGATGAACTCGGCCGACCCGCGGATCGACGACAGCCGCGCCGAGAGCTTCCAGTCGATCAGGCCGGGATCGTCGCCCGGGACGTACGAGCGGGTGGTGGCGACGCTCGACCCGATCCCGCGTCGTGCGGCGCGCAGGCGGCCGAAGGCCGAGCCGACGGGGCGCCAGCGTGGGACGAGCGGGAAGGTCAGCTCGGCGACGTCCACCGCGGACCGGCGACGTCGGCGAGATCGGGCGGCGGCGCCACGGAGACGCAGCGCCGGTAGACCTCGTTCACGATCTCGTCTCGCGACCGGCCGCGTGACTCGGCGATGAAGGTCGGCGCGAAGACGAGCCGGTGCCCGAGGACCGGGGCGAACATCCGCTCGACGTCGTCGGGTGTCGTGTAAGCCCGCCCGTCGAGCAGCGCCCAGGCACGGGAGGCCCGCTCGAGCGCGAGGCTGCCGCGCACCGAGCCGCCGATCGACACCTCGGGGAGCTCGCGGGTGGCGCGCACGAGCCTGATCGTCCACCTGCGGACAAGCTCGTCCACGTACACGGCTGCGAGTGACGCCTCCAGGCGGTCGAGCTCCGCGACGCTGGCCACCGGCTGGAGCCGGTCGAGCGGATGGCCGTCCTGCTGGTCGAGGACGACCGCGAGCTCGTCCTCCTCGCCCGGATAGCCGAGCCGCGCCTTCAGGAAGAAGCGGTCCAGCTGGGCCTCCGGCAGCGGGAACACGCCCTCGAACTCGATCGGGTTCTCGGTCGCGAGCACGAGGAACGGCCGGGGCAGGACGTACGTCTGGCCGTCGATCGTCACCTGGCGCTCCGCCATCGCCTCGAGCAGGGCCGACTGGGTCTTCGGCATCGCCCGGTTGATCTCGTCGACGAGGACGACGTTCGCGAACAGCGGCCCGCGCCGGAACTCGAAGTCCTGGAGCTTCTGGTTGTAGATGTTCACGCCCGTCACGTCGGAGGGCTGGAGGTCGGGCGTGCACTGGATGCGCGCGAACGCGGTGTCCTCGACGCTGCGCGCGATCGCGCGGGCGAGCACCGTCTTCCCCGTGCCGGGGACGTCCTCGAACAGGACATGCCCGTGGCAGGCGAGCGCGGCCAGCACGAGCTTGATCTCGTCGTGCTTGCCGCGCAGAACCCGCTCGACGTTCTCGAGCAGGCGCCCGGCGATCTCGACCGCGTCCGCGAGCACCTCCCCGCCCGCGGCCTGCCGCTCGAGCTCCATGTTCATCGGCCGGTCTTCGGTCGATGAGCGTGGAGGGGTCCGAGGGGAACCGGGAGGTTCCCCGAAAAAATCGGCCTCTGGAAGAAGGGGGTCCGTGGGGGAAACATGGTTTCCCCCACGGGAGAGAGGCAAGGCCGGGCGACGCTCACAGGCAGATTATGGCCACGGCGCGGCCTCGCCTCGGGGACAGGCCCATACCTGTCCCCGAGACGTCGAATCGGCCCAGGAGTTAGGTGACGCGGACGCGCTGGACGGCGATCGTCCAGTCGTCGTACTTGAGCTTGGTCGACGACGAGGTCGTGGCGAGCTCGACCCGGACCGTGTGGGCGCCGGCGCTCAGCGTCGGGCTGACCCGCACGATCGCGTGCTGGGCCTGGGTCGCCTGCGTGTGCTTCGACGTATCCGTCGGACCGTTGTTGTCGAAGTACGAGTCGCTTCCCGCCGCCGGGGCGATCTCGTTGTTGTCGACCGTGATCCGGACCAGGCAGCGCTCGCCCGGGCTCCCTCCGTAGCAGGCGGTCTCGGCGTTGAACGAGACGAGCAGCTTGTCCGTCTCGCCGGCGGGGACGGTCACGTTCAGCTTCAGAGCATCGGGGTTCGTGAACGAGGTCGAGTCGATGTCTGCACCGCTCGTCCCGGTCGCGGTCAGCACTTCCGCCACGTACCCGGGCGATGCGACCCCGGCTGCGCCTGCCGGGCCTGCCGGCCCGGGGGGACCGGCCGGACCTGCGGTACCGGGAAGGCCGCGCGGGCCGGCGGGCAGCTGGCCCGCCTTGAAGTCGCCCTTGAGCAGCGAGTGATTCAGGACCTTGGACGAGTTGACCGAGTTGGCCTTCAGCGCGGACGCACCGACGCTGGCGGGCTTGAGCTGGAGCGCTCCGATGCTGTTCCTCGGAACGGCGACCTGGACGGCGGCGACGCTCGTCCCTGCCAGGGCGACCAGGAGCGCGAGGCAGGCGACGACCATCGCGGGCGACGGCCTGAATCGGCGTAGGCGTGTGAGCAAGAGGGACCTCCTCTGGGCGTTTGGCTGGTACAGCTTGGCGCTCGCCTCGGCCGTCTTTGTCCTTCTCGACCCCGGACGCCCGAAGCAGCGCCGGCGATCGTAGCTTCGCGATGTAAGGACGCTGTTTGGGCCCTCGAAGGGCATCCGTACATACGCTCGGTCGATGCGGGCGCGCCGCTTCGTCCTCGTCGCCACCATCGCCGGGTCGTCGATCGCGTTCGTCGACGCCACCGTCCTCAACCTCGCGCTGCCCGCGATCGAAAAGGACTTCGACACCGGCCTCGTCGGGGAGCAGTGGATCGTCCTCTCCTACTCGCTGATGCTGGCGGCGCTGTATCTCCCGGGCGGTGCGTTCGGCGACCGGTACGGGCGGCGGCCGGTCTTCCTCGGGGGCGTGATCGGGTTCGCGGCCGCCTCCGTGATCTGCGGCGCCGCACCGAACGAGGCGGTCCTGATCGGCGGCCGTGTGCTGCAGGGCGCCGCCGGCGGTCTGCTGACGCCGACCAGCCTGGGTCTCCTCCGGGCCACGTACGGGCGCGAGAGCGGGTGGGCGATCGGCCTCTGGTCGTCCGGCACGACCGTCGCGACGCTCGCCGGGCCGCCCATCGGCGGGGCGCTGATCGAGTGGGTCTCCTGGCGGTGGATCTTCTTCCTGAACCTCCCGATGGCCGCGATCGCGGTCGTCTTCGTGCTCGCCGCCGGCGACCTCGACGAGGAGCGGAACACCGAGGGCCGCCTCGACCTGGCCGGCTCGGCCGTGGCCGCGCTTGCCTTCGCCGCGCTGGCGTTCGGGCTCGTCGAGGCCGGCCCGCGCGGATTCGGCGACGCCCGCGTGCTGCTCTCGCTCGCCGTCGGGCTGGCGCTCCTCGCCGCGTTCGTCGTGGTCGAGCGCCACGTCGACACGCCGCTGATTCCCGGCGAGCTGCTGCGCCGGCGTGCTTTCGTCGCGGGGAACATCGAGACCGTGCTGGTCTACGGCGCCCTCTACGCCTCCGGCTTCCTGCTCAACCTCTACCTCCAGGCGATCGGCTTCTCGTCGTTCACCGTCGGTCTGCTGAGCGTGCCGACGGGGGTCGTCCTGTTCCTCGGGGCTGCATGGGGCGGGAGGCTCGCCGACCGGCGCGGGCCGCGGCTGCCGCTGACGGTGGGGCCGCTGGTGCTGGCGGTCGGCCTCCTGCTCTACTTCCTGATCCGGCCGGGCTCGAGCTGGGCGACGGTGATCCCGGGCGCGCTGATCTTCGGCGTCGGCCTGTGCGGCATCGTCGCGCCGATCACCACGGTCGTCCTCGAGGCAGCCCCGCAGCGCCACTCGGGGCTCGCCGCCGGCGTCAGCATCACCGTCTCACGCCTCGGCGGCCTGTTCGCGATCGCGATCGTCGGGCTGATCGCGGCCTCGGTCTTCCACCGGCACGAGGCCGCGAACGGCAAGGTTCCGCTCGCCCCGGCAGAGTCGGCCGAGCTGCAGGTCGCGTCCCGCGATGCCTTCCGGGCCGGAATCCTGCTCTGCGTAGGGCTCTCGCTCGCCGGCGCCGGCGTCGCCGCCGTCGGCCTGCCCGGCCGCGAATTCCGCGCCGAGGAGGCCGACTCGCCGTTTTCCACTTGAAACGCGCAGCGCTTCACTCGATACTGACCGGGCTCGTAGGGAAAGCGAGCGACAAACAAGGAGGAGGAGGTTGGAGTGACGAAGCGTCTTCTCGCAGCGCTCTCGATCGCAGTGGTCGGAACGCTGGTGCTCGCGACTGTCGGTTCCGGCGGGACGAGCAAGAAGCAGGCAACTCCGCTCCCGTCATCGTCGTGCGCCCCGCTGGTCTACAAGGGCTCGGGGACACCGAAGTTCGTCATCGCCTCCGACCTGCCTCGCCAGGGTGCGCAGCGGTCGCAGTCGAACCAGATGACGCAGGCAGAGCAGTTCGTCATGAGCGGAGCGCACTGGAAGGCTGGCGCCTACACGGTCGGATTCCAGGACTGCGACGACTCGACCGCTCAGGCGGGCAAGTGGGACTCGGCCAAGTGCTCCCAGAACGGCAACGCCTACGCCCGTAACTCGAGCGTGATCGGCGTGGTCGGGACGTTCAACTCGGGCTGCTCCGAGATCATCGTGCCCATCCTCAACCGCGCCCCGGGCGGGCCGGTTGGAATGGTCAGCCCGGCCAACACATACACCGGCCTGACCACTGCCGGACCTGGAACCGCCCCTGGCGAGCCGACCAAGTACTACCCCACCGGCAAGCGGAACTACGCCCGCGTAGTGGCCCAGGACCAATATCAGGGCGCTGCAGACGCAATGCTCATGAAGCGGCTCGGCGTCAAGAAGGTATACATCCTGAACGACAAGGAGGCCTACGGTCTCGGCGTCGCCACGAACACGCGCAACTCTGTGAACCTCCTGAAGATCAAGGTCACAGGGTTCTCCGCCTTTGACCCCAAGGCGTCGGACTACACGGCGCTCGCCACGAAGATCAAGGGCACCGGCGCAGACGCTCTCTACATCGGAGGCCTGGTCTGCGAGAACGGCGGAAAGCTGATCAAGGACATGCGGTCGACGCTTGGTCCGAAGGTCAAACTGATCCTCCCCGACGGTTTCACGCCGATCTCGGCTGTGGCCCAGGGTGCGGGTGCGGCCGCCGAGGGTGCGTACGTCAGTGTCGCGGGTGTTCCGAACTCGAAGCTGAAGGGTGCGGGCAAGGCGTTCCTCGCGGCGTTCACGAAGCAGTTGCACGGCACGCCTCCGGATCCGTACGCGGTCTATGCCGCGCAGGCCATGGTCGTGATGCTGAACGCGATCTCGAAGTCGAACGGAACTCGCGCCAGCGTCGTGCAGCAGATCCTCAAGACCAACCTGACCAACAGCATCACCGGGACGGTCAAGTTCAATGCCCAGGGCGACGTTCAGGGCGGCCCGGTCGCGATCTACCGGATCAAGGCCGGAAAGAGCACCGATTTCGCGGTGCTGTACCCACCAAACTCCCTGGTCAAGAAGGCGTAGGTCCGACCACCGACGTCGTATCCCGAGGGGGAGGGCGAGAGCCCTCCCCCTCGTCTTTTCGGAGCCGTGGGTACGGTCCGCGCGTCGGGCCGGAATTCACTAGGCTCGATGGTCCGTGCGTAGGGGTTCGATTCTCCAGCTGCTGGGGCTGGGCATCCTGTTCGGAGGCGCTGCCACCCTGGTCGCGGTGCTGATCCCGTGGCTGCCGCCGGTGGCCTCGAAGCAGCGGGACCGGATCGACTTCGTCTTCTGGTTCACGACGGGGATCTGCATCGCCGTGTTCGCGCTGGTGGCCGCGGTGATCGCGTACTCGCTGATCAAGTTCCGCGTGCAGCCGGACGACGACTCCGACGGGCCGCCGATCCACGGCCATACCGGCGTCGAGATCGTCTGGACGGCGGTGCCGGCGATCCTGGTCACGGCGATCTCGATCGTCTCCGCCATCGCCCTCGTCAAGAACGACGATGCCGGCAAGGACCCCCTGAACGTGACCGTGATCGCCCGCCAGTTCGCCTGGACGTTCGCGTACCCGGATCAGGGTGACCTGACCTCGGCGCAGCTCCGTCTGCCACTCGACCGGACGGTGAAGCTCCACCTGCACGCGCTCGACGTGATCCACTCGTTCTGGGTTCCGGAGTTCGGCCAGAAGCAGGACGCCCTCCCCGGCCAGGACACGAGCCTCGTGATCACGCCGACCAAGGTCGGCACCTATCCCGTGATCTGCACCGAGCTCTGCGGGTTCGGCCACGCGCTGATGCGGACGTCCGCGATCGTGATGAAGCCCGCGGCGTTCCAGGCCTGGGTGCACGAGCAGCGGAACGCCGCCAAGGGGCCGCCGGGCCAGGCCGGGCTGGCGGTGTTCACGAGCAACGGCTGCGCCAGCTGCCACACGCTGAAAGCGGCGAACGCCACGGGCACGGTCGGCCCCGACCTCGATAAGCTCCCCGCGTACGCGAAGCAGGCGGGCAAGCCGCTCGAGGACTTCGTCAAAGAGTCGATCGTCGATCCGAACGCCTACGTCCAGCCGGGCTTTCCGAAGAACCTGATGCCGTCCTTCTCGACCCTGCCGGCCGATCAGCTCGACGCCCTGGTCACCTTCTTGGTCGCCTCGAGCAAGGGAGGAGGACAGTGACGACCGCCGTCGCCGAGCCGCACGCCCCCGTGGGAGCACCGCACGCGCCGAAGACCGCGCGCGACTACTTCCTGAAGGCGGGCTGGATCCGGGCTGCGTGGATGACGTGCCTGTTCTGGTGGATCGGCTGCGGGATCGTCCTGATCTTCCGCGCCTGGGCGGGCTGGGAGCCGCTCTTCAGCTGGCCGGTGATCACCGTGGTCGCCACGCTGACCGCCGCGCCGATCGGCTTCCTCGCCGGCCTCGGCGCGTTCGACTACTGGCTCCGGTACGCGAGCGGCGCGCCCACGATCCCGGAGGACCACTCGACGCACGGCGGCCGGACGTGGCAGGACTACTTCCGCCCGAACACCGACCACAAGGTGATCGGCGTCCAGTACCTGGTCACGACGATCTTCTTCTTCGTCGCCGGCGGGATGATGGCGATGCTGTTCCGCGCCGAGCTCGCGCGGCCCGGCATGCAGTTCGTCGACAACCAGACCTTCAACGGCCTGGTCTCGGTGCACGCCGCGCTGATGATCTTCCTGTTCGTGATCCCGGCCTTCGCCGGCCTCGGCAACTACGTGATCCCGCTGATGATCGGCGCGCCGGACATGGCGTTCCCGCGGCTGAACGCGCTGTCCTACTGGCTGCTGCCGATCGCCGGGTTCATGATGCTGCTCAGCTTCATCGTCCCCGGCGGTGCCTTCGCCACGGGCTGGACGAGCTACGCGCCGCTCGCGACCGACCAGCCGTTAGGACAGGTCTTCTTCAACATGGGCGTCCAGTGGGCTGGCGCGTCGTCGATCATGACCGCGCTCAACTTCCTGGTCACGATCATCACCATGCGCGCGCCGGGAATGACCTTCTGGCGCATGCCGCTGCTGGTGTGGGCGAACTTCACCACGTCGCTCCTGGTCGTGATCGCCACCCCGTTCATCGCCGGCTCGCAGTTCTTCGTGATGTTCGACCGGATCATGCACACGAACTTCTTCAACGCGGCCGAGGGCGGCTACGTGCTCGGGTACCAGCACATCTTCTGGTTCTACTCGCACCCGGCCGTCTACATCATGATGTTGCCAGGGTTCGGGATAGCCTCGGAGGTCATATCCACCATGGCCAGGAAGCCGATCTTCGGCTACCGGCTGATGGCGCTGTCGCTGATGGCGATCCTCGTGCTCGGCTTCTCGGTCTGGGCGCACCACATGTTCGTCGCGGGCGTCGCACCCTGGCTGCGAATCCCGATGATGGTCACGTCGATGATCATCGCCGTGCCGACGGGGATCAAGGTGTTCTCCTGGCTGGCGACGATCTGGGAGGGGAAGATCCACTTCAACACGCCGATGCTGTTCGCGCTCGGCTTTGTCTCGATGTTCGTGATCGGCGGGCTCTCCGGGATCTACCTCGCCGCCGTGCCGATCGATATCCACGTCTCCGACACCTACTTCGTCGTCGCGCACATCCACTACGTGCTCTTCGGCGGCTCGCTGTTCACGATCTTCGCCGGGATCTACTACTGGTTCCCGAAGATGACCGGCCGGATGTTCAACGAGCGGCTCGGGAAGCTCCACTTCTGGATGACCTTCGTCGGGTTCAACGTCACCTTCTTCCCGATGCACTGGCTGGGGACGCAGGGAATGCCCCGCCGCGTGTCCGACTACGACCCGCGCTTCGGCGACTGGAACATGCTGATCTCGATCTCGTCGTTCTTCCTGGGCGCGTCGATCATCGTGTTCCTCTACAACATGATCGTCAGCTGGGCGCGCGGCCCGGCCGCAGGCCCGAACCCGTGGCGCTCGCGGACACTCGAGTGGCAAGTCTCGTCCCCGCCGCCGTACTTCAACTTCGACGAGCTCCCGCAGGTGGTCGGAACCCCGTACGAGTACGGCGTCCCCGACGCGCGCCACGCGGTCTTCAACGGCGACCGGACGACGCAGCTCGAAGAGGTCCAGTCTTGAGCGTCGTTCGCCTTCGGTCAGGGGGCGACCGATGAGCCACCTCCTGGTGATCGCGAACGAGACGGTCGCCGGCAAGGAGCTGACCGAGGCGGTGCGGCGCCACGCCGAGGCCGGCTTCCAGGTGACGGTCGTCTGCCCGGTGAACGCTCCGCGCGAGGGCTATGTCGTCTACCAGGACACGCGCCGCGCGGCCGCGCGGCGCCGGCTCGACAAGTCGCTCGCCGGCCTGCACGAGGCGGGAATCGCGGCCGACGGCTTCGTCGTCGACGCCGACCCGGTCGACGCCGTTCGTGACGCGCTCGCCCAGCTCGAGCCGCCGGTCACCGAGATCGTCGTCTCGACGCATCCCGAGCAGAAGTCGGGATGGCTGCGGCGTGACGTCCCCGAGCAGATCCGCAAGGTGGCGGGCGGCATTCCGGTGGAGCACGTCGTCGTCGACCTCTCCCGCGAGGGCGGGGAAGCGAACGTGCTTGTGATCGCCAACGAGACGGTGCTGGGCGACACCCTGCTGCAGTCGATCAAGGACCGTGCGGCCAAGGACCCGCCGGCGAGCTTCCTGCTGATCTGCCCGCAGAGCGATCCGGCGCGGCACGACCACCCCGAAGCGGAGCGCCGCCTGCGGCGCGCGCTGGCGGCGCTCCGGGGCGCGGGCATCGACGCGCACGGCCAGATCGCCCATCCGGACCCGTACACGGCTGCGATGCAGGCGGTACACGACGAGCGGGTCGACGAGATCATCGTCTCGACGTTCCCCGGCGAGGCCCGCTCCAGCTGGCTGCGCAAGGACGTGATCACGCGGCTGCGCGACGCGACCGGCCTGCCGGTCGAGCACGTCGAGGTCGAGCCTGCCATTCCCGTCGGAGCCGGGAATGGCTAGAGGGATTGCATGAGCGCGCACGCAGAAGCCCACGATCACCATCACGGCCCGCCGGCCGCGAACGCGAGCTCGAACGTCGATGCGCGCGTCCTCGGGATGCTCATGTTCATCGCGTCCGAGGTCATGCTGTTCGGGTCGTTCTTCACGGCCTACTTCTTCGTCCGTGTCGTCAACAACCCGCCGCACTGGCCGCCGATCGGCTTCCACCTGCCGGTCTTCGTGGCCGGGGTGAACACGGCCATCCTGGTCACGTCCAGCTTCACGGTGCACTGGGCGCTGACCTCGATCAAGCGCGGCGAGCGGTCGGGGCTGAAGGCCGGGCTCGTCCTGACCTTCCTGATGGGCTTCACCTTCCTCGCGACCCAGATCACCGAGTACGCGCGGATCGGGTTCGCGCCCCGCGACAACGCGTTCACGACCATCTTCTTCTGCCTGACAGGACTGCACGGCGCCCATGTGTTCGTCGGCCTCACCATCCTGCTGGTGACGATCATCCGCGCCTTTCGCGGGCACTACTCGCCCGAGCACCATCACGGCGTCGAGCTGGCCGGAATCTACTGGCACTTCGTCGACGTAATGTGGATCGTCGTCTACTTCACGGTCTACATCATCTGAGTGGAAACCCGGCGCCCGGGGAAGGAGGCGCAGGATGAAGAACCCGTTCCGTAGCGAAGCCGACGCCTTCCGGCTCGTGATCGGGGCGGTCGTCTACTTCGGCGCGATCGCGATCGCGGCCGTCGCCGGGGGACGCTGGTGGGGGCTGGGTGTGTTCGTGGTGCTCTCCGCTGCGGTGGCGGTGTGGATCCTCCGGCGCGAGGCGCGGGACCGGCCGGCGGTCGCGCCCCGCCCGCGCGGCGACGACGAGGAGCGCATCCTGGTGGTCGCGAACGAGACGGTCGCCGGGGAGGCGCTGCGCGAGGCGGTGCGGGAAGCGGTGGCGGGCGGCCGCGCGAGCGTGCTGGTCGTCTGCCCGGCCCTGAACAGCAAGCTCAGGCACTGGACGTCGGATGAGGACCAGGCACGCGCCGCCGCCGAGGACCGTCTCGGCCGCAGCATCGCGGAGCTCGAGCGGCTGGGCATTCCGGCGCGCGGAGAGGTGGGAGACGCCGATCCGGTGCAGGCGATCGAGGACGCGCTCAGGACCTTCGGCCCCGACCTGATCGTCATCTCCACGCACCCGCTCGGCCGATCGAACTGGCTCGAGCAGGGTGTCGTCACGTCGGCGCGCGAGCGCTTCGCGGTGCCGATCACGCACGTGGTCGTCGACCTCGAGGCCGAGGCGGTGCCCGACTGAGGCGGGCTAGTCGCGCGCCCGGCGTGTGGCCGGGGCGTCGAGCCGTACGGCCATCAGCACGTAGAAGACGAGATAGGCGGCCGCGAGCAGGCACGTCACCGCCAGGCTGATCCCCACGGCCCTGGTCAGAGAGGCGGGATCTCCGAGGTGTGCATGCAGCTGTGCGAGCCGCGCCCCCGGCTGCGTGAGCAGGTCCCAGCTGTTCCAGCGCTTGACCCGCCCCAGGTAGACGCCGACACCGACGAGCCCGAGAACGCAGAGGACGCCGATCCAGCTCGCCACGGCGCCGAGGCGGTGCCGAGCGACCGCGTGCACGAGGTACAGCGAGACGAAGCCGAGCAGCATCCCCGTCCAGGCGAAGGCCGAGACCTCCACGCCGTCGAGCCAGAGCGGCGCGGGCGAGCCGGCGGAGAGGTGGACGAAGTCGGTGACGATGTACGGCGCGTTCGGCAGGAAGAGGAGCCAGAGCACGAGCGCCGGCGCGAGCACGAGCAGCGACCGGCCGCGGCGGTAGCGGTCGTACACGAGCAGCGCGAGCAGCAGCGGGATCCAGGCGAGGATCAGGTTCCAGATCAGGAACCGGAAGTCGTACACGTCGTAGCGGTGCTCCCGAACGAGCTCGAGCCCGAGGCACAGCGCCGACGCAACGCCGAGCCCGGCGAGGACGACGAGCCGCTCGTTGCGCGATCGGCGGGTGCGCAGATCCATGTGTCCAGGGTATCCCAGGGTCTGACCCCCGCAGGGGGTCTGACCCGGCAGGCTGAGCTCGCTGCGTTTCTTTAGGGACAGTCCCCTTCGGGGACAGTCCCTACTCGGAATCGCGCTACTGCCCGGCGACGGTCGAGACGTACTCCGCGACCGCGGCGATCTGCTGCGGCGTCAGCTGGCCCTTGAACGACGGCATCACGCTCTTGCCGTTCGTCACACGGTCGACGACGAGGGACTTCGGGGGCTTGGCCTCGTCGAGGTTCGGCCCGACGGTTCCGGTCGAGCCGGCGTCCTTCAGGGTGTGGCAGCTGGTGCAGCCGGCGGTCGCGAACACCTGCTTGCCTTGCGCGACCAGCGCCGACCCGCCTCCGCCGCCGGTGGTCGTGGTGGTCTGCGTGGTCGTCGTCGCCTGTGTCGTCGTGGTCTGCGTCGTCGGCGGAGGCGCGGTGGTGGTGGTGGTCGCGCCGGTCGTGGCGCCCCCGGCCGGCAGTCCGGCGACGGAGGCGACGTAGGCTGCGACGTCGTTCGCGTCGTCGCCGCTGACCAGCTTCGCCGGCATGCCGGTCACCTTTTGCTCGACGCCGTTCTTGCCGACGTCGACGCCGGACGGGTTCGTCACCGGGAAGAGGATCTGGTCGTGGACGACGTTACGGATGGTCGACTCGGCGAAGCCCTGCTCGCGGGGGCCGGAGAACGCGTCGTCGAGGTTCGGGCCGATCCTCCCTTGCGTGCCGGCGTCGGCGAGCGTGTGGCAGGAGCCGCACTTCTCGACGAACAGCTGCTTGCCGTTCGCCTTGTCCGCGGGACCGGCCTGCAGGCCGCCGGTTCCGCAGCCGGCGGTGAGGAGCACGGCAGACGCGAGCGCGGCCCACAGGAAGGCGCGGCGGCGTGTCGGACCCCGGTTGAAGTCGAAGTTCACGTCGTCCCCTCGAGCTCGCGGTACGAGAAAGAGCAGTCGCTCTCGCTGCGCGAGGAGTCTAACCCTGCGTCGTCGCAGAGGAGCCGGCGAGCTGCTTCTCGAGCGTCTTGATCCGGGCCTTCGCCTGGGGCACGGACGCGTCGTCCGGCGCGAGCTTGATGAACTGCTTGTAGGCGGCGATCGCGGTGGTCGCATCGCCGGCAGTCTCGGCGGCCTGTGCGAGCTGGAGCCGCACGGTCGGCTCGGCCGGCTGGAGCCTGGCGAGGCTCTTGAAGGCGCCGACGAGCTGGGTGGCAGTCTGCTGGAGCCCGACGAGCGCGTTCTGGTACGCCGTCGCGGCCGACGTGCCCGCCGACTGCCCGATCGGGTCCGAGAGGCTGCCGAGCGCGCGGCCGAGTGGGGACGTCGAGGGCGGCCCGTAGGTGGAGGGCTGATACTGCTGGGCTGCGAGCTGGAGGTTCTGCGCGTCGGTTCCCTGGATCTGGAGCTGCTGCCCGAGGTCCTGCGCGTACAGATTCAGGGCGTCTGCGTCCTTTGGCCGCAGCTGGGTGTACTGCTGCCACGCCGCCGCCGCCGACGCGTAGTCCGCCTTCGCGTCGTAGGCGGTCGCCAGGTTCTTCCAGGCCTGGGCGTCCTTCGGGTTCTTCGCGGTGGCATCGAGCCCCTTGCTGATCGAGGGGCCGCTGCCGCCGCTTCCCGTGATGCCGTTGAAGAGGTCGCCGAGGCCGAGCCCGGACGAGCCGACCCCGAGGAAGACGAAGCTGCCTGCGAACACGATGATCAGGAGGACGAACACCCACTTGGCGTGCGTGCGCAGCCTGTTGAAGAACAGGGTGTCCTCGTAGCGCTGCCCGCTCGAGTCCTTGTGCTTCCGGCCCGGGTCGTGACGACGCGCAGGGGGCCGGCGTTTTGCCGCGGCACGTGCCATCTCGGAGAGAACAGCCTAGCGTCGTTCGGCGGCGATCGGCTCCCAGTCGTGCGCCGAACCGATCTCTTCGAGTCGCGCGCGCGTGGCGTCGTCGCAGAGGACGCCCGACAGGGCTGCCTCGTAGAGCGCCCTGGGATCGAGCTTCAGCTGCTCGGCCGCCTGGTACTCGCGGGTCAAGTCGGTGTCGAACATCACCGGGTCGTCGGTCGAGACCGAGCAGCGGACGCCTGCCCGCACGAGCGCGGGGAGCGGATGCTCCTCCAGCGACGCGACCGCTCCGGTGCGGACGTTCGAGATCGGAGTGATGTCGAGGACGAGCCCGCGCTCCGCGAGCTCCTCGACGAGCGCCGGGTCCTCGATCGCGCGAAACCCGTGGCGGATGCGGTCGGGGCCGAGCAGGTCGAGGGCGCTGCGCACCGACTCGGGCCCGACCACCTCGCCTGCGTGCGGGACCGACCCCAGGCCGGCATCGCGGGCGGCGTGGAACGCCGGCGCGAACTGCGCGTTCGGGTAGTAGGCCTCCTCGCCGCCCAGCCCGACCGCCACGACCCCACGGTCGCGGTAGCGGGCGGCGACGTCGACCAGCCGGTGCGCGTCCTCGAGCGGCGCGCTGCGGGTGATGTCCGGGTTCAGCCGCACCTCGACGCCGTGCTCCTCGCGCGCGAGCTGTGCCCCGCTGCAGTAGCCCTCGAAGATCTCGTCCCAGGCGATGCCTCGCCACGTGCGCTCGATCGGCGAAAAGATCGCTTCCAGATAGACGGCGCCGTGCCGCTTCGCCTCGCCGGCGTAGTCGACCACCACCTGGCGGAAGTCCTCCTCGGTCCGCAGGCAGTTGGTGGTCAGGATCCACACCTCGATGAAGTGGTCGAAGTCGCGGAAGCGGTAGAGCTCGCGGAGCCCTTCGACCGTGTCCGCCGGCAGCGCCTCGCCGTTCCGCTTCGCGATCGCGAGCAAGGTCTCGGGCTGGATCGTCGCCTCGAGATGGACGTGCAGCTCGATCTTGGGGTACGGGGTGGCGGCTGAGGTCACCCGTCGATCGTAGTGCTCGGCCGTGCCTAGACTCGCCGTATGCCTCCTGCGCTCGCCGTGCGTAGCCTCGGGAAGCGGTACGGGCGGGTCCGCGCGCTGGACGGGGTCGACCTCGAGCTGGCCGAGGGCGAGCTCGTCGGCCTGCTCGGCCCGAACGGCGCCGGAAAGTCGACCCTGGTCAAGATCGCCTGTGGGCTCGTCCGGCCCACGGAGGGAACGGCGGAGATCTGCGGTGCGCCCGCGGGATCGGCGGCGTCGCGGCGGTCGCTCGGCTACCTCGCCGAGCTGTTCCGCTTCCCGGGCTGGGTGAGCGCCGAGGAGCTGCTCGTCCTCCACCAGCGGCTGGCCGGCTCCGACGGCGGTGCAGCCGAGCGCGCACGGCTGCTCGGGCTCGTGGATCTCACCGACGCCCGCGACCGGCGTGTCGAGCAGATGTCGAAGGGGATGCAGCAGCGCCTGGGGATCGCCCAGGCGCTGATCGGCGCCCCGCCGGTGTTGCTGCTCGACGAGCCGACCAGCGCCCTCGATCCGGAGGGCAGGCGCATGGTCAGGGTGCTGCTCGAGGAGCTGCGCTCCCGCGGTCACGCCGTGCTGCTCAACTCGCACCTGCTCAGCGAGATCGAGCTGGTCTGCGATCGTGTCGCGATCATCTCGCGCGGCCGGCTCGTCGCCGAGGGCGCGCCGGCAGATCTGTCCCGCGCGCGCGGCGTCGAGGTCGAGACCGCCTCCGGCGTGCAGATGTTCGAGGGCGCGACGCGGGACGAGGCGCCGGCGATCGTCGCGCGGTTGGTCGCAGACGGCGAGCAGGTCTACGGCGTCCGCGTCGTCGTCACCACCCTCGAGGACGTCTATCTGGAGGCAGTCGACTGAGCCGGTTGTCCACAGTCCCTGCAATTCGCCGCGTTTTTGGGGTCAGACCCCAACGCCGACGTGACGAAAGTGTGAAAAAAGCTTGACCGACGCCGCCGTAATCGCCGGCTACGCCCTGCGGGAGAGCATGAGGCGCAAGGTCTTCCTGATCGTGCTGCTCCTGTCGGCGGCCTTCCTCGCCCTGTACGGGATCGGCGTCTGGCGGGCGTTCCGGGACACGACCGGATTCGTCGCGCCGGACCAGCTCGGGCTCGACCCGACCGTGGTCACCGGCGCAACCGTCCTGGGGCTCGCGATGTTCGCGACGCTTTTCCTCGGCACCGTGCTGGCGATCTTCCTGACGCTCGGCGTCGTGCGCGGCGATGCCGAGCGCGGGCTGCTCCAGCCGCTCGTCGTGCGCCCGGTCGGCCGCAGCACGCTCCTGCTTTCGCGCTTCCTGGCCGCAGCCGGAGTCTGCGCACTGTACGTCGCCGTGCTCTTCGCGATCGAGACGGTGACGACCGGCCTGATCGGCGGCTGGTGGCCGGACAACGCCGTCCGGGCCGGCGCAGAGCTCGCCTTCGCGGTGGTGATCGTGGTCGCGCTCTCGCTGCTCGGTTCGATCTTCCTGACCGCGACCGCGAACGGGATCGCCGTGTTCATGGTCTTCGGCGGCGGGCTGGTCGCGGGGCTGCTCGCGCAGATCGGCCGTGCGATCGGGTCGGACACGCTGCGGTCGATCGGCCGCTGGACGTCCTACGCGTTGCCGTTCGAGGCGCTCTACCAGGACGCGCTGCACGTGATCACCTCGGGCACGACGGGCTTCGAGCGCTTCGCGCTGGAGCTCGGGCCGTTCGGCGGTTCGTCGGGCGGAGGGCTGGGCGTCGTGCTCTGGGCGGCTGCCTATCTCGTGCTGGTCGGCGTGGCCGGCATCGCCGCGTTCGCGCGGCGCGACCTGCCCTAGAACTCCGTGGCCTCGTACGCATTCTCGCGTTCTGCGCGCCACCGCGGCTCGAAGAAGGTCGCGAGGCCGATCGAGAGCACGTACAGCACCACGAGCGGGATGACCGAGAGGATCGTCGTGACGGGATCGACGCCGGGGAGGATCACCCCGATCACGACCATGATGAACACGCCGACGCGCCACGTCCGGCGCAGCATCGCCGCGGAGAGGATCCGCAGCCGGACGAGCCCGAGCACGAAGACCGGCACCTCGAACGCAAGCGCGACCCCGATCAGCACGAAGCCTACGAACCGGTAGTAGTCCTTCGCCCGCAGCAGGATGGTGAAGTGGTTCGAGTCGTAGTTCGTCAGGAAGTGGATCGCCGGGGGCAGGACGACCCAGTAGCCGAAGGCGAGCCCGCCGAGCCCGAGCACGGCGGCGAAGGCGACCAGCATCGTCATCGACCGCTGGTAGTGCTCCGCGAAGGCCGGAGCGAGGAACGCCCAGATCTGCCAGAAGACGATCGGCAGCGCGATGATCAGCGCCGCCCAGAGGCTGACCCAGATCGAGGTCGAGAAGGGCTCGATCGGGCTGAAGGTGGCCGGCTTGCTCAGGTTGTCGGGCAGTGGCCGGTTCAGCCAGTCGAGGATGTGGCCGTGGAAGACGTAGGTGACGATGAAGGCGGCCAGGATCGCCCCGAGGCAGATGAACAGCCTGACCCGGAGCTCGCCCAGATGCTCGACGAGCGTCGCCTCCTCGCCGTGGCGAAGCCGGCGCGGGTAGAGCCTCATGGCCTAGTTGAGGGGCGGCTTGCTGTCGTCTGCGGAAGGCGGCGGGATCTCGGGCTTGTCGTCCTTGCCGCTGATCGAGTCCTTGAACTCGCGCATGCCGCGACCCAGCGACCGTCCCATCTCCGGGAGTCGCTTCGGGCCGAACACGATCAGCGCGACGAGCAGGATCACGATGAGCCCTGTGATACCGATTTCCGGCATGGAGCAAGCCTAGCGCGTTTTCCGATGCACCGGCCGGATTTCCGGCTTGGCTAGACTCAAGGGACGATGGCACTGCTGGAGATCAAGAACTTGCACGTCGCGCTCGAGGACGGGACCGAGATCGTGAAGGGAGTCGACCTCGACGTCGACCTCGACGAGGTGCATGCGGTCATGGGCCCGAACGGCTCGGGGAAGTCGACGTTCGCGTACGCCCTGATGGGCCACCCGGCGTACGAGATCACCGAGGGCGAGATCCTCTTCGACGGCGAGAACCTGGTCGAGCTCGGGGCGGACGAGCGCGCCCAGCGCGGCCTCTTCCTCGCGTTCCAGTACCCGCACGCCGTGCCCGGGGTGACCGTGACCAACTTCCTCCGCTCGTCGATCAACTCCGTGCGCAAGGCGCGGGCCGGGAAGGACGACCCGATCCCGATCCCCGAGTTCCGCAAGGAGCTGCTCGGAAAGATGGAGGAGCTGAAGGTCACACGCGAGCTGGCGAGCCGCTACATCAACGACGGCTTCTCGGGGGGCGAACGCAAGAAGATGGAGATGCTGCAGCTGGCGATGCTGAAGCCGCGCCTCGCCGTGCTCGACGAGACCGACACCGGCCTGGACATCGACGCGCTCAAGGTGGTCGGCAATGCCGTCAACACCCTCGTCGGGCCGGAGATGGGCGCGCTCGTGATCACCCACTTCCCCCGTGTGCTCCAGTACATCGAGCCCAACTACGTCCACGTCTTCGCCGACGGCAAGATCGTCGCCGAGGGCGGCCCCGAGCTCGCCCAGCAGCTCGAGGCGGAGGGCTACAAGGCCTTCATCCCCGACCTGGAAGGCGCATCCGCATGAGCGAGAAGACCGAGACCCAGGTCGTCGCCGAGATCGGCAGCGACTACAAGTACGGCTTCCACGACGAGGAGAACTACTTCTTCAAGTCCGGTCGCGGGCTCTCTCGCGAGGTGGTCGAGGCGATCTCGTCGCACAAGGACGAGCCCGAGTGGATGCGCAAGTTCCGCCTCAAGGCGCTCGACTACTTCGAGGCTCGCCCGCTGCCGCGCTGGGGCGGCGACATGTCGGGAATCGACTTCGACAACATCTACTACTACATCCGCCCGACCGAGAAGCAGGCGGAGTCGTGGGAGGACCTGCCGCCCGACATCAAGAACACCTGGGACCGGCTCGGGATCCCCGAGGCCGAGCGGAAGTTCCTCGCCGGCGTCGGCGCGCAGTACGAGAGCGAGGTCGTCTACCACAAGCTCCAGGAGGATCTCGAGAAGAAGGGCGTGCTCTTCCTCGACATGGACTCGGGCCTGCGCGAGCACGAGGAGCTCGTCAAGCAGTACTTCGGCAAGACGATCCCGCCGAACGACAACAAGTTCGCCGCGCTGAACTCCGCGGTCTGGTCGGGCGGCTCCTTCATCTACGTGCCGCCGGGCGTCTCGATCGAGATGCCGCTCCAGGCCTACTTCCGGATCAACGCCGAGAACATGGGCCAGTTCGAGCGCACGCTGATCATCGTCGACGAGGGCGCCTACGTGCACTACGTCGAGGGCTGCACCGCGCCGATCTACTCGTCCGACTCGCTGCACTCCGCCGTGGTCGAGATCATCGTCAAGCCGGGCGGACGCTGCCGGTACACGACCATCCAGAACTGGTCGACGAACGTCTACAACCTCGTCACCAAGCGGGCGGTCGCGTACGAGAACGCGACGATGGAATGGGTCGACGGGAACCTCGGCTCGAAGCTGACGATGAAGTATCCGGCGATCTGGCTGATGGGCGAGGGTGCGCACGGCGAGGTGCTCTCGATCGCGTTCGCCGGCTCCGGCCAGCACCAGGACGCGGGCGGCAAGGCCGTCCACGTCGCGCCGAACACGTCGTCGGTGATCACCTCGAAGTCGATCTCGAAGAACGGCGGCCGTGCCGGCTACCGCGGGCTGCTCGAGGTGGCGAAGGGCGCGCACGGCTCCCGCTCGAAGGTCGTCTGCGACGCGCTGATCCTCGACGAGGAGTCGCGCTCGGACACCTACCCGTACATCCGGATCGACGAGAACGACGTCGACATCGGTCACGAGGCGACGGTCTCGAAGATCGGCGAGGAGCAGCTCTTCTACCTGATGTCGCGTGGGCTTTCGGAGGCGGAGGCGTCGGCGCATGATCGTCTCTGGTTTCGTCGAGCCGATCACCAAGGAGCTCCCGCTCGAGTACGCGGTCGAGATGAACCGCCTGATCCAGCTGCAGATGGAAGGCAGTGTTGGCTAGCTCGAAATCTGCGAGCAGATTTCGAGGCGTGGGTTGATCGACGCCGAGCGCGTCGACTTCATCGCCGTCCCCGTCTCCGATCTCGAGAGAGCAGACGCGTTCTACGGCGAGACGCTCGGCCTCGCGCGCAATCCGAACACCTCGGGCGAGCGCTGGGTCGAGTACGAGACCGGCAACCTGACGATCGCACTCTCGACGTTCGGCGGCGGCATCGGCATCCGCGTCCCCGACGTGGACGGGGCGCGCTCGGAGCTTGCGGGCGCCGGCGTCGAGTTCGGGATGGACACGTTCGACTCCGGTGTCTGCAACGGCGCTCCGTTCGTCGACCCCGACGGCAACCGGCTGCTCCTGCACAGGCGCTATGCGCCGCTCGAGCCGTTCGAGGCCGCGGTCGGCGACGTGCAGCGGACCGACTTCGTCGGCGTCAACGTCCGTGACCGCGCCGCCGCCGCCGACTTCTACGGCGGCACGCTCGGCCTCGAGCGCAACCCGCTGTCGAACGACGACTGGCCCGAGTACGAGGCCGGGAACGTCTGTCTGATCACGAGCACGCCGGAGCAGAAGGGCGACGAGCGTCAGGCCTTTGCCGACGGCTACGAGCCGGAGTTTGCGATCGCGCTTCGTGTCCCCGATGTGGCCGCGTCGATGGACCGGCTCCGCGCGGGCGGGGTCGAGTTCCAGTTCCCCGAGGTCTACGACGCGGGGGTTTGCCACATGGCGTTCTTCGCCGACCCCGACGGCAACGCGCTGATCCTCCACCATCGCCACGCGCCCTATCCCGACGGGTCGCAGCCGTGATCGTCGAGCGCACCGACTTCGTCTCGGTGCCCGTCACCGACGTCGAGCGGTCGGCGGCGTGGTACCGCGACACCCTCGGCCTCGAGCAGATCGGCGAGGGCGGCTGGCCCGAGTTCCAGCTCGGCGAGAACGTCAGCCTGTACCTGATCGACCCGACCAACGTCGGCCAGGAGTTCACCGGCCCCCACACCGCCTACATCGCGCTGCGTGTCCCGGACGTGGGCGAGACTCGGGCGCAGCTCGAGGAGCGCGGGATCGAGTTCGACGGCGACATCTTCGACACCGGTGTCTGCCACATGGCCTTCTTCCGCGATCCCGACGGGAACGCGCTGATGCTCCACCGCCGCTATACCCCCCATGACCAGGGCTGAGGCGCTCGCCCGCTACCGCGACCTGCCCCTGCCGGACACGACGCAGGAGGCCTGGCGCTTCACCGACCTTCGCGGGTTCGATCCCGATGTCTTCGGTTCGAACGGTTCTGCGGGGAGAGTCCCGAAAGGCGGGACAGTCCCCAAGACAATGCTCGACATCGACGTGGCCGGAATCGCCCACGTCTCGGAGAGCGGCATCGAGATCGAGCGCGCTCCCGACGGCGTCACCTTCGAGCCGCTGGCCGACCACGAGCGGCTCGGCACCCTCGTCGGCGCCGACGACAAGTTCACCGCCCACAACGCGGCCAGCTGGGAGCACGGGCTGCTCGTCCACGTGCCGAAGGGGGTCGAGCTCGAGCAGCCCCTCTACGTGCGGGTCGCGAACTCGAACCCGGACGGGTCGACCTTCTGGCGCCTGCTCGTGATCGCGGACGAAGGAGCGCGCTTCACGCTGATCGAGGAGTACGCCTCCGCCTCGCCCGAGCTCGCGGCCTACTCGAACGCGGCCGTCGAGCTGTTCGTCGAGCAGGGCGCGAAGCTCGAGTACGTCTCGCTCCAGAACCTCTCGCGCGGCACCTGGCACTTCGCCACCCACCATGCCCGCGTCGAGCGCGACGCCGAGCTCGACTGGGTCGCCGGCGGCTTCGGCTCACGCAAGGGCAAGACGCGGATCCAGAACGACCTCGCCGGTCCCGGTGCGACCTCTCGCGTGACCGGCGCCTATTTCGCCGACGGCGACCAGCATCTCGACTACGACACGTTCCAGGAGCACATCGCCCCGAGCACGACGTCCGACTTCGCCTTCAAGGGCGCTCTGCGCGACGAGGCGTCGACGGTCTGGCGCGGGATGATCCGCGTCGAGCAGGAAGCACAGAAGACGAACGCCTACCAGGAGAACCGCAACCTGCTCCTCTCCCCGGCGGCGCACGCCGACTCGATCCCGGGCCTGGAGATCCTCGCCAACGACGTCCGCTGCACCCACGGCGCCACGCTCGGCCAGGTCGACCGCGAGCAGCTCTTCTACCTGATGTCCCGCGGCCTGTCGCGCTCGGAAGCCGAGCGCCTGATCGTCCGCGGGTTCTTCCAGGACGTGCTCGACCGGATCGAGCTCGAGCCGGTCCGCGAGGCGTTGGCCGACGCGCTCGAGGCGCGGATCCCGCAGGGCTAGACGCGCGGCTCGAGGCGGACCCTGAACCGTCTGCTCGGCCGCCAGTGGTACCGGTTGAACTCGGGCGGTCCGTCCCGAACGACCGTCCAGTCGTAGCCGCGGGCGAGCTCCGAGACGAAGGTGCCGGCGAGCGCCAGGGTGAGCGTCTCGCCGATGCAGCGGTGCTCGAGCCGTCCGAACGGCGAGTACTCGTAGCGCGACAGCCGCCGGCCGGCGAAACGGTCGGGGTCGAACGAGGCCGGATCGGCGAAGACCTCGGGGTCCCGGTGACTCTCCCTCACGCACAGCCGGACGAACCAGCCTGCCGGGACGGTGTGCCCCTCGATCTCGACGGGCTCCAGCACCCGCCGCTGGATGAACTCGCTCTGATGCAGTCGCAGTGTCTCGAGGACGACACGCCGGGCGAGGTCGCCGGATGCGTCCTCGCGAACCCGCAGGTACCACTCGGGGTGGTCGCCGAGCAGCTTCAGGATCCAGTGCAGCAGGCTTGCGACATCGACGGAGGCGGTGCGCAGGACGAGGACGAGGTTGCCCGTGACGTTGGGGTCGTCGAGCACCTCCGGATCGACGCGGGCGATCGCCGAGACGACGCTCGGCATCGGCTCACGTCCCGCCGCCAGCGCGTCAAGCGCCTGCGCGGCGCCGTGGCGGAGGATCGCCTCGAGCTCGGTCACGATCGCCCGGTACCGTCGCCCCTCCTCCGAGTCATCCGCCCGGAACTCGAGGAACTCGCCCATCGCGTCGTAGATCTCGGTGGCACGGCGGCCCTCCGGCGAGGCGTGCTCGATGCCGAGCAGGAGCGGAACGAACGCGGTCACGGTTGCACGGAGGAGGTGCGGTCGCGGGTCCGCACCGTTGCCGTTCGTTGCGGCCATCGCTGCGAGGGCCTCGGCCGCGGCTGCCTTGAGGTCCGGCCGGCGTGCTTCTACGAGGTCGTCCGTCAGGGCCCGCTCGAACAGCCGTTTGTAGTGCCCGTGGTCGTCAGGCTCCATGTTGCGGAGGAAGCCGGCCGGGATCAGGGGGTCGAAGGCGATGCCGACTCCGCGCAGGCTCGCGGCGTCGTCGCGAAGGAGATCGGCCGCTCGGCGGAGCCCGTACACGCAGACGACGGGCTGATCGAGCGTCGGCCAGGTCGTCTTCGTGACGGGCCCGACGCGATCCGCCTGACGGGCCAGGAAGTCCTCGTCGACGAACTGGCGGACGGGGACGAGTGAGAGCGAGCCGGGCGGCAGGCGCTGCGAACCGCCGGTGCCGGGCCGCATGAGCCAGAGGCCGGCCAGGGTCCCCGCCAGCGCGATGACGGCGAAGGGGACGAGCACGACCGGTGCGAAGACGGCGCAGGCGGCGGCCGCCGCAAGGTACGCGAGGAGATATGCGGCCCGGATCGCCGTCACGCGGGGATACGCACGTGCGAGCTGCGGCTTCGAGCAGGCGTAGGCGAGCGGCCATGGTGCCGCGGCGAGGACCCCGAGGCGCAGCAGTCTGTTCACCGCCTGCGCAGTCTCGCAGGGAGGATCGTCTAGTAGAAGACCGTCCGCGTCAGGTGGTGCGGGTAGTGCGTGCGGTGAAACGGCACCCACAATCGCGCGTCCACCTGCGGGACGATCGCCTGCAGCTCGGGCGGGCGCAGCTCGTTCACGCGCCTGGTCAGCTCGTCGCAGGCGTAGATCGTGTGCGCCCGGATCTCCACCTCCCACGCCGAGCCGGCCTCGATCGGCCTGCCTTCGCGGATCGTCGCCTCCAGCTCGTCCGAGTAGCTCGTGATCCCCAGCACGCGCAGCGCCGCCGGGACGATGTAGTCGGCGAACGCGGTCAGGCGCCCGAGATCCTCGAAGTCGGTGCCGCCGGGAAGGGTCGCCTGCAGGATCCAGACCGAGAGCTGCGCGAGCTTCCAGAACCGCACCGTCTCGCCCGCGTAGGTGGCGACGTCGTCGAAGCGCGGGAAATCGCGCGTCAGCAGCTCCAGGAACCCGCCGCCGTCGTCGTAGAGGCGACGCGGGCCGGAGGCGAGCACGTTCGAGAAGCGTCCGTCGTAGCGCTCGACGAGCGTCGCGCCGACCTCACGCCAGATACGCGCGCGCTCGTCCAGGAGCTGGAGCTCCGACGTGCCGCCCCGGAAGATCCCGCGCAGGTCGTCCTCGGTCACCTCGCTCAACCAGGCACCGTCGGTGACCGGCGCCCCCTCGGCGAGCGCCCGCTGCAGACAGAGGTGCATCCCGTCTGCGTCGGCCAGGGCCCGGCCGTCGTGGACGACCTCCCACCGCTCCCGCGTTGCGAAGTCGGTGAACGCGAAGTTGACGCAGGTCGCGGTCAGGACGAAGTCGACGATCCCGTCGCGGTCGAGCTCGAGCGGGAAGGGAAGGATGAATGCCGGCGGCGGGAGCTCCTCGTACGCCATCCAGCCGGCGTGGTCGGCGAGGCGGTCGAGGTCGATCGAGACGTCTTGCGACGCCTCGACCACCGGGAGCACGGAGTCGAGCACGGGATGGGCCATTGCGGCATTCGACCACAATCGCGCGGGTACGATGGACACATGGCGGTGACGACGACTCCGAAGCTCGACGCGCACAAGCTGCGCGCCGATTTCCCCGTCTTCGAGCAGCCCATCCACGGGAAGCCGCTCGCCTTCCTCGACTCCGCGGTCACCTCGCAGAAGCCGCGGCAGGTGCTCGACGCGATGCGGGACTTCTACGCGACCTCGTACTCGAACGTGCACCGCGGCGTCTACACGCTGTCCGAGCGCGCGACCGAGGGTTACGAGGGCGCGCGCGAGAAGGTGCGCGCCTTCCTGAACGCGTCGTCCACGCGCGAGGTGATCTTCACCCGCCAGGCGACCGAGGCGCTCAACCTCGTCGCCTACGCCTGGGGCCTCGACAATCTCGGACCCGGCGACCTCGCTCTCGTCACCGAGCTCGAGCACCACTCCAACTTCGTGCCCTGGCAGCAGATCGCGCGCCGCACCGGCGCCGACTTCCGGATGCTGCCGATCGACGATCTCGGCGAGCTGCGGATGGACCTGCTCGACGAGGTCGCCGGCGACGCGCAGGTCAAGGTCGTCGCCGCCAATCTGGTCTCGAACTCGCTCGGCACGATCAACCCGATCGAGCGTCTCGCCGCCTGGGCGCACGAGCGCGGGGCGATCATGGTCGTCGACGCAGCGCAGGCGGCGCCGCATCGGCGCATCGACGTCCAGACGCTCGGCGCCGACTTCGTCGCCTTCTCGTCGCACAAGATGTGTGGTCCGACCGGGGCCGGGGTGCTCTGGGGCCGCCGCGAGCTGCTCGAGGCGATGTCGCCGTTCAACTACGGCGGCTCGATGATCCGGTCGGTCAAGGTCGAGGAGACGCTCTGGAACGAGCTGCCGTACAAGTTCGAGGCCGGTACGCCCGCGATCGCGGAGGCGTACGGGCTCGGCGTCGCGATCGACTACCTCGAGGCGGTCGGGCTCGAGGCGATCGAGCAGCACGAGCACGAGCTCGCCGAGTACGCGCTCGAGCGGCTGGCCGAGCTGCCGTTCGTCACCGTCTACGGGCCGCCGCCGGACCGGCGGGTCGGGCTCGTCTCGTTCAACGTCGAGGGCGTCCACCCGCACGACGTCGCGCAGGTGCTCGACTGGGAGGGCATCGCGATCCGGGCCGGCCACCACTGCTGCCAGCCGCTGATGACACGGCTCGGGGTGGCGGCGACGAACCGCGCGAGCTTCTACCTGTACACGATCCCCGAGGAGATCGACCGCCTGGTCGAGGGCCTCGGGAAGGCCAAGGACGTTCTGGGGTGAGGTGGCAGAGCTGAGCGAGTTCGACCAGCTCTATAGGGAGGTCATCCTCGACCACTACAAGAACCCGCGCGGGCACGGCGTGATGGAGGACGCCGACGCGGAGGCGGAGGGCCAGAACCCGCTCTGCGGCGACGAGGTTTCGATCTACGTCGCCTTCGGCGAGGACGGCGACACGATCGACGACGTGATGTTCTCCGGCCGCGGGTGCGCGATCTCGCAGGCCGCGACGTCGATGCTGACCGAAATGGTCAAGGGCCGGAAGGCGAGCGAGGTGGCCGGGATGCCGAAGGAGGAGCTGCTCGAGGAGATCGGCATCCCGCTGACCCCGGTGCGGCTCAAGTGCGCGATCCTCGGCCTGACCACGCTCAGGCTGGCGCTGCACAAGGGCAAGGGGACGCCGCTGCCGGAAGGGCTCGCCGAGCTCGAGGATCTCGAGCTCCGCTGACGCGTGCCCGAGCTCGACGTGTGCCCGGTCGACGAGCTGCCGCCGGGGGAGATGAAGATCGTCACCGCCGGCCTCGTGTCGGTCGGTGTCTACAACCTCGACGGCACGTACTACGCGATCGAGGACCGCTGCTCCCACGACGACGGGCCGCTCTGCGAGGGCGAGTTCGACCCGGAGACGGGCGTGGTCGTCTGTCCACGCCACGGCGCGAACTTCGACATTCGCAGCGGCGAGGCGCTGACGCTGCCGGCCTTCGAGCCGGTGTCGATCTATCCCGTCCGAGTCGTCGACGGGATGGTCAAGGTCGAGCTCTCCCTCTAGGGACCGTCCCCGAAGGGGACTGTCCCTGCAGAAACGGTTGCGCGACCACCCGGCGGGGTCAGACCCCTTCGGAGTCAGACCCTTGAAGCGCCGTCGCCTAAGCTGGCGCCATGCTCGACGACCGCGTGCGCGCCGTGCTCGCCCGCCTCGCGGCGGAGGATGCCGACGAGCGGGCCCGCGGCCTCCCCCAGGAGCTCCGCGCGCGTGCCGTGTCGCCGACGACGGGGCAGTTCCTGTTCGCCCTCGTCGCGCCGCAGAACGCGTGCGAGGTGCTCGAGATCGGCGGCTCGCGCGGGTACTCGACGATCTGGCTCGCCGCCGGTGCGCGCATCCTCGGCGGCAGGGTCGTCTCGCTCGAGCACGACCCGGCGAAGTGCGAGGCCTGGCGCCGCAACATCGACGAAGCCGGGCTGGGCGAGTGGGCAGATCTGGTCGAGGGCGATGCAAAGGAGAGCCTGTCGGCGATCGAGGACGTCTTCGACGTCGTCTTCATCGATGCCGAGAAGGAGGACTACGAGCGGTACTTCGAGCTCGCCCGGCCGAAGCTGGAGCCCGGTGGGCTGGTCGTCGCCGACAACGTGCTCTCCCACGAGGAGACGCTCGGCGCGTACTCGCGCGCTCGGCAGGCGGACCCCGGACTGGAGAGCGTGACCGTTCCGCTCGACCGCGGGTTGGAGGTGAGCGTCGTCCTCACTCAATCGCTAAAGTGAGATCACCGCGGAAAGGAGGTGGTCCGACTTGAGCGATGACAGTACGGGCAGTGGAGGTGCCAGCCGGTAGGGGCGTGCCCCGGGACCTGAAGAGGGGAATCGCCTAGCCAGCGTAGGGGTTTCGCTGTGTTATCGCCGCATTCGCGGTGAGCGCCGCCGCCCTAGTAGACAGAGCGGCAGGAAGCGCCCTTGCTAGTACAGGCTGGTGACCGAGATACGAGGGCCGCTCTTGGAGCGGCCCTCGGTCTTTCTACGGCCCCGAGCCGGCGTCGAGCAGGCTGCTGATGTCGTAGCCCTTGTCCTTGAAGGCCTGCTGGAGCTGGATCAGGGCCTCGATCGGCTTCGCGCCGAACACCGCGGCGATCGCGGCGGACGGATCCTTCGCCTGCTCGAGGGCCTTCGCGAGCGAGGGCAGCTCGTCGGCGAAGTCGCGCACGGCCGCGATCAGCCGGGTGTGCAGATCGGCGACCTTGGCCGGAGGGGTCACCGCATCGAGCTTCCCTGCGAGGGAGCGCAGCGACTTCTGGAGCTTCGGGACGTCGCTCTGCTTCAGCGTCGTCGACGCGCCGACCGACTTCCGCAGCTCGGCGCCGACCTCGTTCGACAGCTGCTGCAGCTTGGCCTGGTACTGCGCCTTCGTCAGCGGCTTGGCGGTCTGGTCGCTCCCGCCGCCTCCGCCGCAGCCGGCGGCAACGAGCACGAGTGCGACGACGAGAAGGACAGCCCTCCGCACGCCGCCGACCTTATCTCACGCTGCCCGCCGCAGCTGCTCGTCGAGCCCGATCGGCTCGATCCCGAACGCTTCCCGCGCCGGCGCAGGGTCACCGACGTTGTCGCCGGCCTCGAGCATCGTCAGCTGGTCGCGGGTGAGCAGCGGCCGGGGCAGGCGCTCGGCGACCGCGGCGCCCGTCCGCGCCAGCGAGATCGGGACATGGGCCTGGCGTCGGCGCTTCCCGAGCGTGCGCGCGATCCGCTCGTACAGCTCGTTCCAGGTCACACGGTCGGGCCCGACGAGGTCGAACGTCCGGTTCGCCGCCCCGGCCGGTGAGTCGACCGCCGCCGCGAAGAAGGCGGCGACGTCCTCGACCCAGATCGGCTGGAGCCGACGTTCGCCGCTGCCCAGGACCGGCGTGACCGGTGACCACCGCACCTGCCGGACGAACAGGGGCAGGACGCCGCCGTCGCGGCCGAAGACGAAGCTGGGGCGGAAGACCACGTGCTCGAGCCCCGACTCGCGGACGGCCTCCTCCATCGTCCACTTGGCCTCGTAGTACGGGACGAGCGTCATCGTCTGCTCGGAGACGCCGAGCGCGCTCATCAGCACGAAGCGGCGCACGCCGGCGGCCTTCGCCGCGGCAATCACGTTCTGCGTCCCGCCGGTCATCACGCGGCCGAAGGCTTCCCGGCTGCCGGCGATGATCGCCACCAGGTGGACGACGGCGTCGCAGCCCTCCGCGGCGCGGCGCACGCTCTCCGCGTCGGTCACGTCTCCCTGCACCACCTCGCATCCCCACGCCTTCAGCGTCCCCGCCCGGCTCGGCTTGCGGACGAGGCAGCGGACGTCGCGTTCCTGGGCGCGCAGCGCGTGGACGACCTTCGGCCCGACGAACCCGGTGCCGCCGGTGACGAGGATCACTTCTGGAAGTTTCTCCAGTACCGGCTGGGCGTCGGCCCCTGCTGGCCCTGGTACTTCGAGCCGAGCCCGTCGCTGCCGTACGGGTTCATCGAGGGCTCGCTCATCTGGACGAACGAGAGCTGGCCGATCTTCATCTCCGGGTAGATGGTGATCGGGAGGTTGGCGACGTTCGAGAGCTCGAGCGTCACGTGGCCGTCCCACCCCGGATCGATGAAGCCGGCGGTCGAGTGGATGAGCAGGCCGAGGCGTCCGAGCGACGACTTTCCGTCGAGCCGGGCGACGACGTCGTCGGGCAGCTTGATCCGCTCCAGCGTCGATCCCAGGACGAACTCGCCGGGGTGGAGGATGAACGGCTCGCCGTCGACCTTCACCAGCTCGGTCAGGTCCTCCTGCTCCTGCTTCACGTCGATGAAGGGGTACCGTGAGTTACGGAAGACCCGGAAGTAGCGGTCGACGCGGACGTCCACGCTGGACGGCTGGAGGAGGCCCGGGTCGTAGGGGTCGATCTCGATGCGACCCTCGCCGAGCAGCCGCTCGATCGTGCGGTCGGAGAGGACCACGCCGCCGATTCTACGTCGGTGGCGTGGTCGGATCCGATGCCTCTCCTCTACTCGAGACAGGCGGCGGCGAGGTCCATGACGCCGAACGCCGGCTGGTACAGGTAGCAACCGACCCGCGGTGAGATGAACTCGCGGATGTTGCCGTTGTACATCGACGCCCACGGAGCCTGCTCGCGCATGATGTCGCCGTCGAGCTTCCCGTAGGCCTCGTACCGGGGCGAGCCGCTCAGCTTCGCGGCCTCCCGCATCGCGGTGTTGAACTTCGGGACGTTCATCAGCGGGACGTTCACGTTGTTCTGCGAGTGGATGTTGTTTCCGTCCAGCAGCGTGTTGATGAAGTCGACCGGGTCGGGGTAGTCGGCGAACCAGCCGTTGACGACGATGTCGTACGGCTCGTTCGGATCCCCCGTCGCGCGGTTCAGGAGCGCGAACGGCATCGCCTTGACCTTGACGCTGATCCCGATCCGCGCCAGGTCGTTGACGAACACCTGGCCCTGCTGCTCGCCGATCGTGTCGTTCGTCGTGTACAGGTCGACGGTCAGCTTCCGCCCGTGCATCAGCTGCTTCGCCTTGGCCACGTCGGGGCCGTTGACCGGATACAGGTCGAGCTTCTTGTAGCCGCGCAGCGTCGGAGGCAGGATCTGGTTGGTCGGCGTGCCGGCGAGCGCGCCCGCCTGGCGGGCGAGCCCGGGCCGGTCGATCGCGTAGTTGATCGCCTTGCGTGTGTCGAGATCGAGCCGCCGCGTGTTCAGGGCCGCGTAGTAGATGGTGTTCGCGGGGTGGACGAAGAACTGCGACTTGTTCACCCCGTACTGCTGCGCGAGCCCGCTGATCGCGGCCGGCGGGAGCGGCCCCAGGTCGTAGTCGGCCTGGCCGCTCTTGATCTGGAGCAGGCTCTGGTTCTGGTTCGTGTTCGTCGTGATCGACATCTGGTCGACGTGATGAGGCCGGGTGCCGGCGTAGTTCGGGTTGCTCTTCACCACGATCAGCCGGTTCGGCGTCCGCGAGGCGATGTAGTAGGGGCCAGCGCTCGCCATGTGCGTCTCCTGCGGCGTCGCCGGCAGCTTCAGCGGGACTGCGCAGAAGAAGTTCATCGCCATCCGTGCGACGAAGTCGGGCGCGACGCGCGTCAGCTTGACGGTCAGCTTGTCCCCCTTGACGGTGACGCCCGAGGCGTGCGTCGCCTTCTTGTTGACGACCGCGTCGGCGCCGACGACGTCGCTCAGGAAGGTGACCGCGGGCGACTGCAGCGCCGGCGCGAGGTCGCGGTCGATCACGTGGGCGAACGTCTGCGCCGTCATCTCCTCGCCGGTGTTGAACTTGAAGCCCTTGCGGATGGTGAACGTGTAGGTCTTGCCGTCGGACGAGACGGTCGGCAGCGCGGTGGCGGCCTCGGGGATGACGATCGTTCCCGGGAGACCCGTCTTGTCCGGGTAGTTGACGAGCTTAAGGCAGGTGGCGTCGAGAATCGCCCAGCCGGTGTTCTCGTAGTCGATGGCGGGGTCGATCGACTGGACGTCGGTGGTGGAGACGTTGACGCGCAGCGTTCCACCCCCGGTCGCGGTGGTGGCAGTGGTGGCCGTCGTCTGCTCCTCCGCGTTCTTGCTGCTGCTCCCGCAGCCGGCGAGCATGAGCAGCGCGGCTCCGGCTGCGAACATCACCGCCGACGCGAACAACCGGTTTGTCTTCATCTTCCCCCCCTCCTTGTGTGGGCAGATACCAATTGTGACGAACGGCTCCCGATCCGGTCGCTGAGCTATCGTGGCTCCATGGCCGCGACCCGTTCGATCGAGCTCCGCACCGAGGTTCCGGGGCCGCGCTCCCGCGCGATTCTCGAGCGCAAGGAGCGGGTCGTGGCGGCGCCGCTGGCGGTCGCGTTCCCGATCGTGGCCGCGTCGGCGCAGGGCGCACTGCTCACCGACGTCGACGGAAACACGTTCGTCGACTTCACCGGCGGGGTCGGTTGCCAGAACATCGGTCACTCGAACCCGCAGGTGGTCGCCGCCGCGCAGGAGCAGCTCGCGCGCTTCGCCCACACCGACTTCACGATCATCCCGTACGAGCTGTACGTCGAGCTGGCAGAGCGGCTGCTGGAGCGGTCGCCGTTCTCCGGCCCGGCGAAGGCCGCGTTCTTCAACGCCGGCACCGAGGCGGTCGAGAACGCGGTCAAGTTCGCCCGCAGCGTCACCGGCCGCCCCGCCGTGATCGCCTTCGAGGGCGGCTTCCACGGACGGACGCTGCTCTCGCTGTCCCTGACCTCCAAGACCCATCCGTACAAGGCGGGTCTCGGCCCGTTCGCACCCGAGATCTACCGTGTGCCGTTCGCGAACGACTACCGCGGGCCCGGCGCTGGCGCCGCGCTCGAGGCGCTCGAGCGCGCGCTCGTCACGCAGGTCGCGGCCGAGACGGTGGCGGCGATCGTCGTCGAGCCCGTGCAGGGCGAGGGTGGCTTCGTCGTCGCGCCGCGGGAGTTCATGGAGGGGATCCGCCGGATCTGCGACGACAACGGCATCGTCATGGTCGTCGACGAGGTGCAGACCGGGTTCGGACGGACGGGGAAGCTCTTCGCGATCGAGCACTACGGTGTCGAGCCCGACCTGCTCACGGTTGCCAAGTCGATCGCGGCCGGCCTGCCGCTCTCGGGCGTGCTCGGGCGCGCCGAGATCATGGACGCCCCGGGGCCGAACGCGGTCGGCGGCACCTACGTCGGCAATCCGGTCGCGCTGGCGGCCGCCCTCGCCGTGCTCGACGTCTTCGACGACGAGAGCGTGCTCGAGCGCGGCGCAGTGGTCGGGGAGACGATCAGGGCGCGCATGCTGGGCTGGCAGGAGCGCCACGAGGAGATCGGCGACGTCCGCGGGCTCGGCGCGATGCTCGCGATCGAGCTCGTCCACGACCGCGAGTCGAAGGACCCGGCGCCGGAGCTGGTCTCGGCCGTCTGCGAGGAGGCCTTCCGCAACGGCCTGCTGCTGCTCAGCGCCGGCACGTACTCGAACGCCGTCCGCGTCCTCGTTCCGCTGACGATCGGGGATGCGGAGCTGGAGGAGGCACTCGGGGTCTGGGAGCAGGCGCTCGAGCGCGTCCTCGACTAGCCCGCTGAGCAGGGCCATCGGCGCGTAGCTGCGCCGGCGCAGGGAAAATCTCCCGAATGGTCGTCGGCGAGGTGGTCGCGGATCGGTACGAGCTCGAGGAGCTCGTCGGCACCGGTGGCATGTCGAGCGTCTACCGCGCTCGCGACCGGCTGCTCGAGCGCCGGGTCGCGATCAAGGTGCTGCACGAGCACTACTCGCGGGACGAGGACTACGTCGAACGGTTCCGGCGCGAGGCGCGTTCGGCGGCGAAGCTCTCGCACCCGAACATCGTCACCGTCATCGACCGCGGCGAGGCCGACGGCCGCCAGTTCATCGTCTTCGAGTACGTCGACGGGGAGAACCTCAAGCAGCTGGTCGGCAGCAAGGGGCGGCTGCCGGTGCGCGAGGCGCTCGAGCTCGGCATCCAGATCGGCCGCGCGCTCGCGTTCGCCCACACGCAGGGGCTCGTCCACCGTGACGTGAAGCCGCAGAACGTGCTCCTCGCCGGCGGCGACGCGAAGGTGACCGACTTCGGGATCGCCAGATCGCTCGACGTGCAGGTCGGGCTCACGCAGACGGGAACCGTGCTCGGGACCAGCGAGTACATCTCGCCCGAGCAGGCGACCGGCCGGCAGGTCGACGCCCGCACGGACATCTACTCGCTCGGCGCGGTTCTCTACGAGCTGCTCGCCGGACAGCCGCCCTACTCCGGCGACAGCTTCGTCTCGGTCGCCATGCGCCACGTGAACGACCCGGTGCCGAGCATTACCCACGCCCGGCCGGACGTCCCCCTGCGCGTGGACGCCGCCTTGCGCCGCGCGCTGGCGAAGGACCCGGACGACCGCTTCGAGACGATGGACGAGCTGGTCGCCGAGCTCTCCGCCTGCCTGGCGGGTCTCGGCCAGCTCGACGACGACCGGACGGTGATCGTGGCGCCCAAGGCGCCGCCGCGGAGCACGCGCCCGCAGCGCGGGCGCCGGCGGCGCTGGTCGCCGCTCGTGGTGCTGCTGGTCGGCCTCGCGGCCGTCGCGGTCGCAGTGGGCGCCTACTACGGCGTTCGCCGTACGGACTCCGACGCCGGAGGCGGTGGCGGGGGAGGGGCACCCGTCCGGCTGGTCGCGTCGAACGCCTACGACCCCCAGGGTGACGGACAGGAGCACGACGAGGAGGTGCCGAACGCGACCGACGGGAACGTGCAGACGTTCTGGGAGACGGAGGACTACCGGGGCAGCGTCACGTTCGGCGGGCTCAAGAACGGCGTCGGGATCGTCCTCGACGCCCGCCGGCCGGTGAAGCTCGGCTCGCTCACCGTGGTCACCGACACGCCGGGTTACACGGCCAGGGTCGAGGCGAGCTCGTCGTCCACCGGCGGCTTCACGCCGGTCTCGCAATCGCAAACAGTGGGCGCGCGGACGTCCTTCAGGCTCTCCGTCGACCCGGCGCGGCGGTACTACCTGCTCTGGATCACCCGGCTCTCGGCCGGGTACCCGCGCAGCCACGTGAACGAGGTGACGGCGGGCTGATTCGGAAGTAGACTCGCCCGGATCGCGATGAAATCGGATCCGAAGATCGCAGCGATGTCGAAGGTGCCGCTGTTCGCGCGCTGCTCGAAGAGGGAGCTGGAGACCATTGCGAGCCTGGCCGACGAGGTCGACCTGCCCGCCGGGAAGGTGCTGACCGCCGAGGGCGACCGCGGACGGGAGTTCTTCGTGCTCCTAGAGGGCAGCGCCGGCGTCCGCAGCGACGGCCGTGAGCTGGCATCCCTCGGCGAGGGCGACTTCTTCGGCGAGATCGCGCTCGTCACGGACAAGGCGAGGACAGCGACCGTGACCGCGACGACCCAGATGCGCGCGCTGGTGATCACCGACCGCGCGTTCCGGGAGCTCCTGCGCAACTCGCCCGAGATCCAGGGCAAGGTGCTGGAGGCCGTGGCCGACCGGCTCGCGGCCACACTGTGATCCGCCTCTAGTAGCTGAGCCTGCTGCGGCGCTCGTGCCGTTCGAGCGCGAGCTCGACCAGCCGGTCGAGCAGGTCCGGGTACGGGATCCCGGACGCCTCGAAGAGCTCCGCGTACACGCTGGTCGAGGTGAAGCCCGGGATCGTGTTCAGCTCGTTGATCAGCACCTCGCCGTCGCCCGTGACGAAGCAGTCGACCCGCGCCATCCCCTCGCATTCGGTGGCGACGAAGGCCTGCACCGCCAGCTGCTGCACGCGGGCGGTCTGATCGGGCGTGATCCGGGCCGGGACGACGAGCTTCATCTCGCCCTCGTCGTACTTGGCCTCGTAGTCGTACCACTCGTTGTGCGTGACGAGGATCTCGCCGACCAGCGACGCGAACGGCTCGCGGTTGCCGAGCACGCCGACCTCGACCTCGACCCCGGAGACGAACTCCTCGACGAGGACCTTCTCGTCGTGGCGGAAGGCCAGCTCGACCGCGGCGCGGAGCTCCTCGTCGTCGTGGGCCTTCGAGATCCCCACCGACGAGCCGAGCCGCGCCGGCTTCACGAACACCGGGTAGCCGAACGGGTTCTCCGGCGCATCGCTGTTTCCAGCCCTGAGCGTCACGTTGCGGGTGACCGGGATCCCCTGGTCGCGCATGACCGCCTTGAACAGGTCCTTGTCCATGCAGATCGCCGAGGCGGCGTGGTCGGCTCCCACGTACGGGACGCCGGCCATCTCCAGGAGCCCCTGCAGGCGGCCGTCCTCGCCGAAGGGCCCGTGGAGGATCGGCAGCACCACCTCCACGTCGGCCAGCGTGGCCGCAACCTCGCCGGACGCGGCCGGAACGGGCAATGTCCCGGGAACTGTCCCCGGGACTGTCCCCTGGTCTAAATGCTTGGGGACCTGGCCGGACGGGAGGGACCAGCGACCGTCCCGGTCGATCTCGAGGGTGACCACCTCGTAGCGCTCGGGATCGAGGCCGTCGATCACCGACCGTGCCGACGCGAGCGAGATCGGATGCTCCGAGGAGCGCCCGCCCATCAGCACCGCGACCCGCCGGCGGGCGGTCACGGAACGGTCGTCGTGTCGGTCGGGGCCGTGTCGACCGGCGACGTGGTCGTGTCGGTGGTCGTGGTCGTCGCCGGCTCGGTCGTCGTGGCCGGCGCCGGAGGCACGTAGTGGCCGACCGTGATCGTCACCGGGGTGCCGGGCGCCGCGAAGGTGCCCGGGCCGGGGGTCTGGAAGAGGACGATGTCGTCGAGAGCCGCATCCTGCACGTCGCTCCTGTCCACGATCACCTTGAAGCCGGAGTTGCGCAGCGTGGCGATCGCGCCGCTCCGCGACTGGCTCGAGACGTCCGGGATCACCGACTGCGTCGGGCCTTTCGACACGAGCAGGGTGACCGTCGAGCCCTTCGCTGCGAGGCTGTTCGCGCCCGGATCCTGCCGCACGACCGTGCCGCGCGGGTCGTTCGAGTCGACGTCGGAGCGCGCGACGGCGAAGCCCGCGCCCTGCAGCTGCGCGGCGGCCTGCTCGTACGGGACGCCGACGACCGGTGGGATCGCGATCGGCTTCGGGCCCTGGGACACGTTGATCCGCACCCTCGTGCCCTTCACCACCCGCGTCCCGGCGGGCGGATCCTGGCCCGTCACCGTTCCCGTCTCCTTGTCGGAGTTGATCTGGTGCACGTCCGCCTTCAGGCCGAGCTCCGTGATCGACGCGACCGCATCGGTTGCCTGGTCGCCGATCACCCCGGGCACGTCCACCTTCGGCTGGCCGGTCGAGACGACGATCGTCACCGGGTTCCCCTTGTCGGTCCGGGTGCCGGCCGACGGATCCTGCGAGACGACGTATGTCTCGGCGACCTTGTCGTCGGGGCGGCGGATGATGTGCGGCTGGAGGCCGGAGTTGCGGATGTTCGACACCGCCAGTGTCTCCTTCTGGCCCTGGACGAACGGGACGGCGACCGGCTTCGTCGCATCCAGCTGGTCCTGCACCTTCGTGTAGACGTACCAGCCGCCTGCGACCGCGGCGGCGATCAGGACAGCGGCCAGCAGCCACGGCCAGAACGAGCGGCGGCGGCTCGGCTCCTCGTATTCGTAGAAGCCCGTCGGCGGCCCGTAGGCGGGAGGCTGGGTGGAGCCGGGTGGCCGGCGGATCACCTCGGTCGCCTGTGTGACCGCGCCGACGCCGCTCAGCACACGGGTGGCCGCCTCGTCGGTCTCGGGCGCGACCGCCTGGCCGCGCGCCGCGCGGGCGAGGTCGGCGTCCATCTCCTCGGCGGTCTGGTAGCGGTCCTCGGGCCGCTTGGCCAGCGCCCGGAGGACGATCGAGTCCAGCTCGTGCGGCACCTCGGAGCGCTTCTCCGACGGTGGCTCCGGCGTGGCCGACAGATGCTTCATCGCGATCTCGAGCGGCGTGTCGCCGGTGAACGGAACGGAGCCGGTCAGCATCTCGTAGAGGACGATCCCCACCGAGTAGATGTCCGACGTCGGGCCGACCGGCGCTCCCTTCGCCTGCTCGGGCGAGAGGTACTGCGCGGTGCCGATGATCGAGCCGGTCTCGGTCATCTGGCTCGTTCCGGCGCGGGCGATCCCGAAGTCCATCACCTTCACCCGCCCGTCCGGCGCGACCGCGACGTTGTGCGGCTTGATGTCGCGGTGGACGACCCCGTGGCGGTGCGCGAAGCCGAGCGCGGCGAGGATCTGGCGCGCGTAGTCGATCGCGACCGGGATCGGCGTGGGGCCGCGCGCGACCAGAAGCTCCTTGAGGGTGCGTCCCTCGAGGTACTCCATGGCGATGTAGTAGGTGCCCTCGGCCTGGCCGCGGTCGTAGATGGAGACGACGTTCGGATGCGACAGCCCCGCCGCGTTCTTCGCCTCGCGGCGGAAGCGCTCGACGAACTGCTCGTCCTGCGCGTGGCGGTCGTCGAGCATCTTGATCGCGACCCGCCGGCCGAGCTCCTGGTCCTCCGCCAGGTAGACGTTGGCCATGCCGCCGGTGCCGAGCTTGCGGACGACCTTGTAGCGCCCGTCGAAGACCTGGTCGATGAGGGTGTCGGAGCCCGCCATCCTCGTCCTAAGGTTAGGGACGCCGCCGGAGCAAGGTTTCCATGACCGTCTTCGCGATCGGAGCCGCGGTCTGACCGCCGACGCCGTGCTGATTCTCGAGGAACACCGCGATCGCGACCCGCGGCGCGTCGGTCGGTGCGAACGCGATGAACGAGGTCGTGTTCACGCCCGGTGCGCCGGTCTCGGCCGTGCCGGTCTTGCCCGCCACCGCCACGCCGGGGATCTGCGCGTTGGTGCCGGTGCCGCCGGTGACGACCGACTCCATCATCGCCGTCAGCTCGTTCGCGGTCTGCGGCGAGACCGCGCGTGAGTGGACCTTCGGCTTGTGGCGGACGATCGTCGAGCCGTCCGGTGCGGTGATCTTCTGGACGACGTACGGCTGCATGACGACGCCGTCGTTGGCGATTCCGGCCGCGACCATCGCCATCTGCAGCGGCGTCACCTGGAGCCGCTCCTGCCCGAACGCGAGCCGCCCCGGGTCGACCTGGTTCGGGTCGTGCGGGCGGAACAGGCGTCCCTTGTCGTAGAGGCCGCTCGGCGAGCGCTCGCTGGAGGGCGTCTCCAGCGGCGGGTCGTCGTAGAACCCGAACCTCCGTGCGTAGTCGAGGATCGTCAGCGGGCCGATCGCCTTGCCGATCTCACAGAACACGGCGTTGATCGAGTGCTGGAGCGCGGTGCTGAGGCTCACGCGCCCGAAGACCTCCGGGCCGCTCTGGTCGGCGAAGTTCGACACCTTCTTGCCGTACTCGGTGCAGTAGCCGGGGTCGACGAAGCTCGAGTCCGGCGTGAACTTGCCGGAGTCGAGCGCGGCCGCCGCGGTCACCACCTTGAAGGTCGACCCGGGGGTATACAGCCCGGCGGTTGCACGGTTGATCAGCGGCGCTCCGGGCGAGCAGTTCACGTTCCTCGCGCGCCTCGCGATCTCGCCGAAGTGACGCTCGACGAGGTTCGGGTCGTACGACGGCGATGAGGCCATCACCAGCACGGCGCCGGTGCGCGGGTCGAGCGCGACCACGGCGCCGCAGTTCCCGTCTAGCGCGTCGAGCGCGGCCTGCTGCGCCTTCGAGTCGATCGTCAGCACGAGGTTGTTGCCGGTGACGGTGGTGCCCTTGAGGCTGTCCAGCGTCCGGCGGAGGACGGTGTTCAGGTGCGAGTTCGAGGCGGTCAGGTAGTCGTCGAGCGAGCGTTCGAGGCCTGCCCGCGAGCGGGACTGCGTCGAGTAGCCGACCACCTGGGCGGCGAGCGGCCCGCTGGGGTAGCGGCGGAAGTAGAACGTCTGGCCGTCGACCTTCTGGGCGCGCCGGGCAGCGAGGAGCCTGCCGTCGGCCGCGTAGATCAGCCCGCGGCGGATTTTGAACTGCGCGACCCGCAGGATCGCGTTGTCCTGCCGCGCGGCCAGACCGGGCGGCGCCCACGTCTGCCAGTAGGTGGTCGCGACCACGAGCGCGGCGAGCAGTCCGAGCGCGACGACGGCGACGCGGGTGATCTGCCTGTTCACGCGCTCACCTCGGCACGTTTGCGCGGTTGGAGACGAGGAGCAGGCCGGCGAGCAGGATGAAGTTCGCGACGATGCTCGACCCGCCGTAGCTGACGAACGGCAGCGTGATCCCGGTCAGCGGGATCACGCGCAGCAGGCCGCCGACGATGATGAAGGTCTGGAGCGCGAAGGCGAAGGTGAGCCCGGCGCCGAGCAGCTTCGAGAAGCCGTCGTCGGCGAGCACGGAGATCCGGAACCCGCGCAGGACGAAGACCATGTAGAGGAGCAGGACGCCGGCCGCCCCGATCAGGCCCAGCTCCTGTGCCAGCGCCGAGTAGATGAAGTCGGTGTTCACGAAGGGGATCAGATTGCTGCCGCCCGTGGTCGTGAACGTCCCGCGGCCGAGGCCCGTGCCCCAGAAGCCGCCGTGCGCGATCGAGTAGGAGGACTGGACGAGCTGGTAGCCCTTCCCGTGCGGGTCCTGCCAGGGATTCAGCCAGATGTCGACGCGCTCCTGCACCCGCGCGACCGTCTGGTACGCGGCTGCCGCTCCGCCGACGAAGAGCACGAGCCCGATCGCGACGAAGAGCACCCGGCCGGTGGCGACGTACAGCATCGCCAGGAAGATCCCGAAGTAGAGGAGGGCGCTGCCGAGGTCGTTGGTCTCGACCAGCACGAGCATCGCCGCCCCCCAGATCAGGAGCAGCGGCCCGAAGTCCTTCAGCCTGCCCTGGGCGAGCACCTCGCGCTTCTCGCGCAGGTAGCCGGCGAGGAACACGATCAGCGCGATCTTGGCGAGCTCGCCCGGCTGGAACTGGATCGGCCCGAGCTTCACCCAGAGCCGGGCCCCGTTGATGGTCGTGCCGATCACGGGCAGCGCGGGCAGGATCAGCAGCCCGACCGCCGAGACCCCGAACAGGTACTTGTAGTTCTCGAGCACGCGGAAGTCGTCGCGGAGCAGGATCAGCGTGAGCGCGAACACGCCGACGCCGACGACGATCCAGAAGCCCTGTCTGAAGGCGTCGGTCGACCCGAGACGGTAGATCTCCGTCAGCCCGATCGCGGTCAGCAGACCCGCCAGCGGGAGCAGGTACGGGTCCGACCAGGGCACCGTGTAGCGGGTGATCACGTGCGCGATCAGGTAGAGGCCGAGGAAGATCAGCGCGTAGGAGACCGAGCCGGCCGAGATCACCGACTGGCGCGCGATGTACACGCTCGCGAAGCCGAGGCCGGTGATGATCCCGACCGCGACGAGGTTGACGAGCTCGCGATTCCGGGCCGACATGCCTACGGGACGACTTGCGCCTCGTACTGCTTGACCGTGTCGAGGGCCCGGTCGTAGGTGCGCAGGTCGTGGTCGAACAGCGTGCGGCGCTCCGGCTGGGAGAGCTGCCCGGCGAGGACGGGGCTCTCGTAGCGCATCCGGTAGAGCTTGACGCCGCCGACGACGTTCCACGGGAAGCCCTGGTAGACGGCGACGTGGCCGTCGGGCTGGACGCCGACGAAGTACGAGCGCGAGAGCGTCCAGACGACGAGCGCCGCGAACACGACGAGGGCGGTGGCGGCCACGACGGCGATCACGGCCCACGGGGCCCGCCGCCGCGGACGCGGCCCGCGGCCGTCGCCGGACGCGGCGATCGCCTCCAGCTGGTCGCGCGAGACGAGCATCGTGTCGTCGATCGCCGGGACGGCATCGAGCTCCGTCAGCGTGCGCTCGTCGTCGTCCGGGGCGTTCCCGGCGACCGTGGCGAGGGTCGGCGCCTCTTCCGCGCCGTCGTCGTCGAGCTCGAACACGATCACGGTGATGTTGTCCTCTCCGCCGCCCTTGTTCGCGGCGTCGACGAGCGCCCGCGCCGCCCGGTCGAGGCTCGACCGGTTGCGCTCGACGACGTCGAGGATCGACGCGTCGTCGACCATCGAGGTCAGCCCGTCCGAGCAGATCATGAACACGTCCCCGGGCTGCGCCTCGACCTCGAACGTGTCGACGTCCACCTCCGGGTCGGTGCCGAGGACCCGGGTGATCACCGAGCGCTGCGGGTGGACGTCGGCCTCCTCGGGCGACAGCCGGCCGCTGCGGACGAGCTCGGCGACGAGCGAGTGGTCCTCCGTCAGCTGCTCGAGAGCTCCGTCCCGGACGCGGTACGCGCGGGAGTCGCCGACGTGGCCGATCCGGACGGTGTCGCCCTCGATCAGTGCGGCGGTCATCGTCGTGCCCATCCCCGCGCGCGCCTCGTCGCCGGCGGCCGCCTCGTAGACACGCCGGTTCGCCTCCTGGATCAGCGCGACGACGGCGTCCTTGCCCGCCTCTGCGCCGGAGTCGCGCAGCACCGAGGCCGCGATCCGCGAGGCGATCTCGCCGGCCTGGGCGCCGCCCATCCCGTCCGCGACGGCGAAGAGCGGCGGCTGGACGACGTAGGCGTCCTCGTTCCGGCGGCGGCGGCGGCCCGGGTCGGTGGCGGCGGCGTGCTGGGTCAGCTTCATCGTCAGCGCTCGTACCGGAGGTCGGTGTTGCCGATCCGGACAACGTCGCCGGGCTTCAACCGCAGCGGCTTCGACAGCTTCGTCCCGTTCACGTACGTGCCGTTCGTCGAGCCGGCGTCCGAGACCCACACGCCGTCGCGCCTGGGCTCGAGCCGGGCGTGGCGCGCGGAGGCGAAGTCGTCGTCCAGCGGGATGTCGTTGTCGGTGCCGCGCCCGACGGAGAGCGTGCGCGAGTCGAGGCCACGCTTCCGGCCGTCGGGGAAGACGAGGCGGCCGGTGTCGACCGGCTTCGAGCCGCCCAGCAGCCCCGCCGCCTGCTCGGGGGCGAGCACGAAGCTCTCCTGGGGCAGGCGGAGGTCGCGGCTGGCCGTTCGCACGATCCGCCAGATGAAGAGGTAGAGGAGCAGCAGGAAGAGGATCTTCAGGATGAGCAGCGCCTCGCCGACCGCCAGCGAGCCGACCACGGTCACTCCACGAGCCTCCGCTCGAAGAGCATTTCGGTCGAGCCGATCGTGATCACGTCCCCGGAGTCGAGCTTCGCCCGTGCCGTCCGGTGCCCGTTGACGCTCGAGCCGTTCGTCGAGTCGAGGTCGATCAGCCAGTAGGCCGAGCCCTCCTGCCGGAGCTCGGCGTGCCGGCGCGAGGCGTTCGGGTCGGCGAGCTGCACGTCACAGTCCTTCGAGCGACCGATCACGACCCGGCGGCTGGTGAGCTCGCGGCGCTTGCCGCCGACCGTCAGCGTCACCATCTCCTGCGCGAGGGCGACCTCGCCGGCCGGGACGTCGGGCGAGAGCGGCGTGAGTGGCCGGTAGATCATCGTCGCACCGGGCTCGACGTGCTGCGGCGGCGCCGGCGCCTGCGTCGGCCGGTCGCCCTGCACCATCCGCGTGGCGATCCCGAACTCGCCCATGGACAGGTCGTCGTCGGTCTCGATCAGCACGTTCGGCGGCGTGAGCAGCACGTAGCCCTCGCGCCGGGCATGCTCGGCGAGGTAGTCCTGGAGCTCCACCCGCAGCGAGCTCTCGTAGTCGGCGAACTGCTCGCGGTCGACGGTCGAGAGGTAGACGGTGTACTCGTTCGGCACGTAGACGCGCGAGACCGACACAGTCCGGTGGTCCTCCATCTCCTTGACCAGCTTCCGGGCGAGCTCGACCGGCTGGACGTTCGTCCGGAAGGCGCGGCCGAACAGGCCTTCGAAGAGGCCCTCGATCTTCTGCTCGATGCTGCGCAGCACGCTCACGGCCAGGGAATTCCCCGCTGGCGAGTGTACTTAGGCGCTCTAGCTGCCGTGGACGGGGCGCAGCCGCGGACGGAGCTGGAGCATGCTGCGGGCCCGCGCTGCGACCCGGCTCGGCCGTTGCGGGCGAATCGGCTCGAGCGCGAGCGCGAGGCCGCAGAGCCAGGCGCCGGCGACGAGCGGCAGCGCCGACGCGCCGGGGTCGGCCAGCAGCGTGGAGGCGGCGACCAGGGCACCGAAGAGGGCACCCCCCCACGGCCCGCGGTGGCGGAACGCGCCGACGGAGGCTGCGGCGGCGGCCAGCACGAGCGTCTCTGCGACGAGGCCGCCCGAGCCGCCGACCCCGTGCACGAGTTGGCCGGCTGCGCCGAACGGCCCTCCGACCCCGGCGAGCGCGAGATCCGGTGCGGTGCCGCCGACGATCGGCAGCGGGTGACCCGCGAGCGCGGCGACGACGGCGGCCGCGACGACGGCAGCGGCCGCCTGAGCCGCACGCCGCGCGGCGTCCCCGGCCGGGAGTACGACCAGCGGCAGCAGGGCGAGCAGGCCGAGCGGCGCGAGCAGCGCGCCGACGATGAAGAGGAGCGCTGTTCTCGGCCGCGGCCAGAACAGGACGACCCACGCGGCTGCTGCCGCCGAGTAGACGAGCGCGAGCCCGAAGGAGATGTTCCCGAGGGGCAGGATCGGGACGGCGAGTGCGAAGACGAGCCCGAGTCGCGGCGTCCTGAACGTGAGGACGGCGGCCAGCGCCGCCAGGCCGACCGGCCAGTAGGCGGGGAAGAACGCCAGCGTCGAGGTGACCCAGGCCGCGAAGAGCGCGGCGAGCAGGGCGGGTGCGAGCTTCGGGACGACCGGCGGCAGCGTGGGCAGCGAGGACACCTCGAGGCGCGGCCGGGCGATGGCCGGCCGCGCGCGGCGTGTCGGCGCCCGCCGGAGGGCGTCGGCGAGCTTCGCCGCCGTGGGCCGCCTGGCCGGGTCGATCGCGAGGGCGGAGTCGACCAGCCGGACGAGGGGCTTCGACAGGTCCGGTCGCGCCGACCCCAGGGAGGGAGCTCCGCGCCCGATCCGCTTCGCGAGCTCGAGGAACGGGCCCTGTCCGAACGGGTGGCGGCCGGCCAGCGCCTCCCAGAGCAGGACGCCGGTCGACCACACGTCCGTGGCCGCGCCAGCCGGGTCGCCGGCAAGCCGTTCCGGCGAGATGTACGCGAGCGTCCCGGGCACGTCGCCGGCGGCGGTGAGCGTCTCCTCCTCCCGGACGAGCGCGAGGCCGAAGTCGAGGATGCGCACCGAGACGTCGGGACCGTCGACGAGCAGGACATTGGCCGGCTTGACGTCGCGGTGGACGATGCCGAGCGCGTGCGCATGTGCGAGCCCTTCGAGGATCTGGGCGGCCGCCTCGACGGCGGCTGCGTCGTCGAGCTCGCCGCGCTCGAGCGCCTGCCGGAGGGTGCGGCCGGGGACGTACTCGTACGCGATGTAGACGTGGCCCTCGTCCCGCGCCAGCGCGTAGGCGCGCAGACACGCGGGATGCTCGAGCTGGGCGGCCGAGGTCGCCTCCCGCTCCGCGCGCGGCCCGGCGGTTCCCGCGCGGGTGACGATCTTGAGCGCGACCTCGCGTTCCTTCTTCGTGTCGAATGCGTGCCAGACCGACCCCATCCCGCCGCTGCCGAGCGGCCGGAGCGGCCGATATCGGCCGAGCACGAGCGCCGGCGCGGCAGCATGAATCGAGGGCTCACCCATACCCGTGACACCTTTTCCGCCGGCTCCCGAAGTCCTTTGGGCGCCGAGGAATGGGCTACAGTGCGCCGAATTCCGCTGCAAAGCGCCTGATGAGCGAGCACGACACAGACCTCGATTTCGACTTCTTCGACGACGACCAACCGTCGCCGCCCCGCCCTGCGGAGGACGACACGCAGGTCAGTCGCGAACCGCCGCCGGCGGAACGGCGCGGTGGAGGCGGCAGGCGGTCCTCGGGAGGCCGGCCGCCGGTCGGGATGACGCCGCTCCTGCGGCTGGCAGGCCTGATCGCCTTCGCGATCCTGATCGTCGTCCTGCTCGTGTTCTGGGTCTCGAGCTGCCAGGACGCCGGTAAGAAGAGCTCGTACAAGCGCTACTACGACAAGGTCGGCGTCGTCGCGAACGACTCGGCACAGGTCGGCCGCGAGCTGAACACCGCGCTGACCACGCAGGGGATCAAGTTCGGCCAGCTCGAGCAGAAGATCGACGGCCTCGCCCAGCGCGAGCAGCAGAACGTCGCCGCGTTCAGGTCGATCCATCCGCCCGGGCCGCTGCGGGTCCAGCACCAGGCGGGAGTCGAGTCCCTCCAGTTCCGCGTCAGCGGGCTGCGTGGGCTCGCTGACGGCTTCACCCAGGCGTCGCGCTCGCCGAAGAACGTCACCTCCAACGCGCTCAAGCTGCTTCAGCCGCCGGCTTCTCGTCTCGTCACGAGCGACGTGGTCTGGAGCGACCTCTTCCAGGCTCCCGCACAGGGCAACGGCGGCGTGCTCGAGCGCGAGGGGATCACCGGCGTCGCCGTACCGGGCTCGAAGTTCGTCCCCAGCCCCGACTACGGGAGCTCGAGCTACTGGGAGGCGATCCTGCAGCGGCTCCAGGGCGCCGCCACCACCGGCGGCACGAGCGGCGGCCTGCACGGGACCGGGATCGTCAAGACGGTCGCCTTGCCCGCGAACCAGGAGCTGTCGGAGTCGACCGAGAACACCGTCACCGCCACCACCGATCTCGGCTTCGCGGTTACGGTCGAGGACACGGGCGACTCGCAGGAGGTGCAGATCAAGGTGACCCTGACCATCCAGCAGTCGCCGACGCCGATCGTCCAGACGAAGACGATCGACCTGATCAACCCGGGCGAGCAGAAGCAGGTCGTGTTCCGCAACCTGGGCCAGGTGCAGTTCGCGACCAAGACGCAGGTGAAGGTCGACGTGGCGCCGGTGCCCGAGGAGAAGAACACCGACAACAACTCCAAGGTGTACCAGGTCATCTTCTCGCTCGGCTAGATGGGGCTGGCCGAATGGATCGCGATCGTCGCCGTCGTGATCGCGGTCGGCGCCGTCGCGCTCGCGATCTGGGCGTTCGCGAGGGTGACCGCGGTGCGCCGCTCCCAGGACGTGCTGCTGGGTGGAAACGCCAAGGCGGACGTGGTCGAGTTCGCGGTCTCGCTCCAGGCGCGGATCGACGACCTGCACCGCGCGGTCGACGAGGTCGCGGCGGCGCTGGCGCGCGTCGACCGGCGCGTCGACAGCGCCCTGTCCCGCTCGGCGCTGATCCGCTACGACGCGTACGAGGACACCGGCGGCCACCAGTCCGCTTCGATGGCGATCCTCGACTCCGCCCGCTCCGGGATCGTCCTGACCGCGATCCAGGGTCGTGACTACGCCCGCGTCTACGTGAAGCAGCTCGACCGCGGCCGCACCCCGATCGCGCTGTCGCCGGAAGAGCAGCAGGCGGTCGAACGGGCCATGGCTCCTTAGGTTCGTAGTCAGGCTGTCGCCGCGGATCCCTCGGCTATCTTGTTGGCAGATTGGGACAAGTTCTCGTCCTGAATGCGAGTTACGAGCCGCTGAACGTCTGCTCGGTTCGGCGCGCGCATGTGCTCGTTTTCAAGGGGAAGGCGGAGGTGCTGGAGGAGCACGGCACGCCGCTGCGGTCGGCTACCGACACGTTCGCGCGGCCGCATGTGATCAGGCTCGTCCAGTTCGTCCGGGTGCCCCGCGCTGCGCAGCGGAAGATCTCGCGCCGGGCGCTGTTCGCCCGCGACGGGTGGAGCTGCGTCTACTGCGGGACGAGCGGCGGCCGGCTCACGCTCGACCATGTCGTCCCCCGGAGCCGCGGGGGCGGGTCGGTCTGGGAGAACGTCGTCACCGCCTGCGCGCCGTGCAACCTGCGCAAGGGCGACCGCCTGCCCGAGGAAGCGTCGATGACGATGCGGCGCCCGCCGCGCGCACCCGCGCCGGCGCTCTTCATCACGCTCGCGACGCCGGCCGGGCTGCCGATCACCTGGCAGCGCTACCTCCCGGGCGCGACCGCGGCCGCCTAGCCTCCGCGGCCCTGGCTGGAGCGGCCGGCGCCTCGCACCCCTGCGGACGAACTGTTCCACTCTTGTTTCACCCCGGTCTCAGAGACTGGGTGTGAAACGTCACGAGCTGTGACACGGCTCGATGTGACACAGCGTCCGGTCGGCGGCGTATGAACTCCGCATGAAGTCGCTGGCCGTCGTCGGAGCCGTCCTCGCCGTTCTCGTCGCCGGCGCCACGCGCGCCGGCGGCGCTCCGTCGGCGACGCCACAGCACTCGATCGTCGTCGCCGGTCAGGGCTCGGTCACGGCCCGTCCCGACCGCGCTCAGCTCTCCTTCGGGGTGTCGACGGACGCGAAGACCGCCTCGGCCGCGCTGCGGGCCAACGCGGCCGAGATGACCAAGGTGATCGCGGCGCTGAAGGCGCAGGGGATCGCCGCTGGGGATCTCAGGACCGATCTCGTCTCGCTCTCGCCGCGCTACTCCCAGAACGGCGAGACGGTGGTCGGCTACACGGCGACCAACTCGGTCTCCGCGACGGTGCGCAACCTCGCGAAGATCGGCTCGATCATCGACGCGGCAGTCGACGCCGGCGCCAACCAGGTCTCCGGCCCGAATCTCGTCCGGTCGTCCGCGACCGCCCTCTACCGGACCGCCCTGCGCACGGCGATCGCCGACGCCAGGGGCAAGGCCCGAACGATTGCGGCGGCCTCGGGCCTCCACATCCGCCGGATCACCGACGTCTCCGAGAGCAGCGCCGCCCCCGCGTCGATGCCGCTGACGGCCAAGGCGAGCACGGACGCGTCCACGCCGGTCGAGACCGGCTCGACGCTGGTCGAGGCGACCGTCACGGTCACCTTCGCCGTCGGATAGCTAGGCGGGCAGAGCCGTCGTCTCGACCCGTCCCGGCCGGGACGACTCGAACGCCGCGATCTCGTCCTCGTGCTGGAGCGTGAGGCCGATGTCGTCCAGCCCGTGCAGCAGCTTGTGCCGGCGGAACGGGTCGAACTCGAACGCGACCGGCCCGCCGTCCGGGGGCGTGATCGCCAGCGCCTCGAGGTCGACGGTCAGCTCCCCGGCCGCCATCAGCCGCCGGACGACGTCCTCCGGCAGCGCGACCGTGACGAGCCCGATCTGCGCCGCGTTGGCGGCGAAGATGTCGCCGAACGACGGCGCGACCACGACCTCGAAGCCGTGATCCTGGAGCGCCCAGGCGGCGTGCTCGCGCGACGATCCGCAGCCGAAGTTGCGTCCCGTGACCAGGATGGTCGCGCCGGCGTACTCGGGCCGGTTCAGCTCGAACGCGGGATCCTGACGCCAGTCGTGGAACAGGAACTCGCCGTACCCGGTTCGCTCGATCCGCTTCAGGAACTGCTTCGGGATGATCTGGTCGGTGTCGACGTCGGCGCGGTCGAGCACCGCGACCCGCCCGGTCGTCCGCGTGAACGCCTTCACGGTGCCAGCTCCCGGACGTCCGCGAGCCGTCCCGTCAGCGCCGCCGCGGCCGCAGTCGCGGGGCTGACTAGGTGCGTGCGGCCGCCGCGTCCCTGGCGTCCCTCGAAGTTCCGGTTCGACGTCGACGCGCACCGCTCACCGGGCGCGAGCACGTCGGGGTTCATGCCGAGACACATCGAGCATCCCGCCCGCCGCCACTCGAACCCCGCCCGCTGGAAGACGGCGTCGAGCCCCTCGTCCTCCGCCTGCCGGCGTACGGCCGCGGACCCGGGAACGACCATCGCCCGGACGGAAGGATGCACGCGCCGTCCGCCGACGATGTCCGCGACGAGACGGAGATCCTCGATCCGCGCGTTCGTGCACGACCCGACGAACACGCGGTCGACCGCGATCTCTGCGATCGGGCTGCCGGGCTCGAGCGCCATGTAGTCGAGCGCTCGTTCGGCCGTCGCCCGGTCGGCCGGGTCGGCGAGCTCCGCCGGGTCCGGGACGACCCCGTCGACCGGCGCGACCATGCCGGGGTTCGTCCCCCACGTGACCTGGGGCGCGAGCGAGCCTGCGTCGATCTCGACCTCGCGGTCGAAGACGGCATCGGCGTCCGACGGCAGCCGGCGCCAGTCGTCGAGCGCCTGCTCCCACGCCTTCCCCGTCGGCGAGCCGGGCCTGCCCTCGAGGTAGGCGAAGGTGGTCTCGTCGGGCGCGATCATCCCGGCCCGTGCGCCGGCCTCGATCGACATGTTGCAGATCGTCATCCGCCCGTCCATCGACAGGCCGCGGACGGCTGCGCCGTCGTACTCGATCACGTACCCGACGCCTCCGGCGACGCCGATCTGCCCGATCGCTCCGAGGATCGCGTCCTTGGCCGTCACGCCGAGCGGCAGCGCGCCGCCGAAGCGCACCCGCATCGTCCTGGGGCGCCGCTGCGGCAGCGTCTGCGTGGCGAGCACATGCTCGACCTCCGAGGTGCCGATCCCGAACGCGAGCGCTCCGAACGCGCCGTGCGTCGAGGTGTGGCTGTCGCCGCAGACGATCGTCATCCCCGGCTGGGTGACGCCGAGCTCCGGGCCGATCACGTGGACGATGCCCTCGCGGCCGCTGCCGGTCGCGTACAGGGGGACGCCGAACTCCTCGCAGTTCCGCCGCAAGGCGTCGAGCTGAGCCCGCGCCAGGGGATCGGTGATCGGGCCGTCCACGGTCGGGACGTTGTGGTCCATCGTCGCCAGCGACCGATCGGGGCGGCGGACGCCTCGTCCCGCCACGCGCAGCCCCTCGAACGCCTGCGGCGAGGTCACCTCGTGGATCAGGTGCAGGTCGACGCAGAGCAGCGCCGGCCCGTCGGGCTCCTCGCGTACGACGTGGGCGTCCCACACCCGCTCGAACAGCGTCGAGCCCAAGCTCAGACGTCTCCGCCGCGGGCCGGGTACGAGCCGAACACCTTCAGGCGTCGCGTCCGTGCCCGCGTCTCCGCCAGGGCCGCCCGGATCGGCGGGTGGAGCGGGTGCCCGGCGAGGACGGCGTGGAAGCAGTAGCGCCACGGGGTGTCCGGGATTGGACGGGAGACGAGCTGGACGAGATCGATCCCGTGCACCGCGAACCCACCGATCGCATGGTGGAGCGCGCCGGGCCGGTGATCGGTGACGAACGAGAACGCCGTGCGCCAGTCCTGGTCGGCGGAGTCCAGCCGCGTGTGCGTGGCCACCGAGACGAACCGGGTGTACGTCTCCGCGTGGTCGCCGACGTCCTCGTCGATCGCGGTCAGGCCGTAGACCGCTGCTGCCCGCTCGCCCGCGATCGCCGCCTCGGTGGGATCGCGGCGCTCGGCGACCTCGGCAGCCGCTTCGGCCGTCGACCCGGCGGCGATCGCCGTCGCCCAGGGCATCGACGCGAGCAGCCGCCGGCACTGGTCGAGTGCGGCGGGATGGGAGCGGACGACCCTGATCCGCTCGAGCGGCACCTGCTCGATGCCGAGCAGCAGGTGGCGGACGCGGAGGACGATCTCGCCGCCGATCGCGAGCGGGGCCGTCTGGAGCAGGTCGTGGGTCTCGGCGATCGGCCCGGCGAGGGTGCTCTCGATCGGGAGCACGCCGTACTGCACCTCGCCCGCCACGGTCGCCTCGGCGACAGCGGTGAAGCTCGGGAGCGCGAGCACCCGGGAGGGCTCGGTGAACAGCCGCTCGCAGGCCGTGGCTGCGTGCGCGCCGTCGCGCCCGGGGTAGGCGACGGTGAGGCTCACCACCGACGAAGGTTGACCGCGATCGGCAGCTCGCAACGGGCGCAGACGCGCTCGGCCGCGCCGTGGCGCTCCGCCCGCTCGACGGCCAGCGGGATCGCGCAGCTGCAGTAGTAGGACGCCGGCGCGGCCGGCCGGTCGGCGGCGGGGGTGATTGGGGTGGTCGGCTGGGTCTGCATGTCACCGCCCTTTCTGGACGAGAGGAGGAACGAGGAGTCCGCCTGGGATGGCTAGCCGACGGGGGCGGAAGAAACGCCGGCTAGCGCGTAAAGACGCGCGCGCCGAGATTCGCGAGAAGGAAAAACGACCGAAGTTCGCGGGCGCGCTGCATCGGAGCATCAAGGGTACGGGCGAACCGCCGGTTCGTCAACGCGCGAGCTCCTCCACCACCGCCGCGACGGCCTCGGCCGTCGTCGCGGTGCCGCCGAGGTCGAGCGTGGGGGCGCGCTCGAGCGCCCGGTCGACGGCGGCGTCGAGCCGGTGAGCCTCGTCGGGCCGATCGAGCCCGTGCTCGAGCATCAGCGCGGCGGAACGGAGCATCGCTGCCGGGTTGGCGATCCCGCGGCCGGCGATGTCCGGAGCCGAGCCGTGCACCGGCTCGAAGATCCCCGGGCCGCCGTCACCGAGGCTCGCCGACGCCGCCAGCCCGAGCCCGCCCGTGACCGCACTCGCCTCGTCCGAGAGGATGTCCCCGAAGGTGTTTTCGGTCAGGATCACGTCGAAGCGCTCGGGCGCAGTGACGAGCTGCATCGCCGCGGCATCGACCAGGACGTGCTCGAGCTCGACGTCCGGGTACTGCGCCGCCACCTCGATGACCACCCGTCGCCACATCCGCGACGTCTCCAGCACGTTCGCCTTGTCGATCGAGGTGACCCGGTGCCGCCGCCTGCGGGCGATCGCGAACGCGCGGTGGGCGATGCGCTCGACCTGGCTCGGGTGGTACTCGAGCGTGTCGAACACCGTTCCGTCGTCGCGGGTACCCTTCGGGCCGTAGTAGAGGCCGCCGACCAGCTCGCGGACGACCATCAGGTCGACCGGCCCCTGCCGGGACGGGCGTAGGTTCGCGTAGACGTCGAGCGCCTTTCGGAGTGCGATCAGCCCCTGCTCCGGACGGACGTCGGCCGCGTCGAACTTCGGCAGGCCGACCGCGCCCAGCAGCACCGCGTCGGCCCGCCGGCAGGCGGCCAGCGTCTCGTCCGGGAACGGCGTGCCGGTCGCGAGGATCGCCGCGCCGCCGAACGGGTGATCCTCCAGCTCGAGGTCGGGCGCGAGCACGGCCAGCACCTCCCGTGCCGCCGCGGTCACCTCTACACCGATCCCGTCGCCGGGCAGACAGACGATCTTCACGCAAGAGCGAGTGTTCCACGAACGCTCGCGAGACGCTCGGAAAGCGAGACCACGTCGCCGACGACGATCAGCGCCGGCGGCCGGAAGCCTTCAGCCGGAGCGGCAACGGTGGCGACCGTCGCCACGACGGTCTCCTCCCCCGAGGTCGTGCCGCCGGAGATCACCGCCGCGGGCGTCTGCGGGTCGAGTCCGGCCGCGACGAGGCCGTCCGCGATCTCGGCGAGCCGGGCGAGGCCCATGAAGAAGACGAGCGTTCCTCCGGCGCGGGCGAGGACCTCGAAGTCCAGCGCGCCCTGGCCGTTCGCGATCGTGACCTGCGAGGAGACGCCGCGGTGGGTGACCGGAATTCCGGCGCCGGCCGGGACCGCGCTCAGCGACGAGACGCCCGGAACGACCTCGACCGGGATCCCGGCTTCTGCCAGGACCAGCGCCTCCTCGCCGCCGCGGCCGAACACGAACGGATCGCCGCCCTTGAGCCGGACGACGTCGAGGCCGCGCCGCCCGTACAGCACGAGCAGCCGGTTGATCTCGCTCTGATCGAGGCGCTCGCGGCCGATGCGGATCGCGTCCGCAGGCGCCTCCTCGACGAACTCGTCGCACACGAGCCGGTCGTGGACGAGGACGTCGCAGGAGCGGACGAGCTCGAGCCCCCGGGCGGTGATCAGGCCGGGATCGCCTGGGCCGGCTCCGACGAGGAAGACCGTCACCGCAGCGATTCCTCGACGACCGTCTCGAAGTAGTCGCGGCGCGCAGCGTAGGTGGGGTAGTGACGTCTTGCCCAGGGCCGGAGCGCGCGCAGGCGCCGAGCGAGGTCGACGTGCTCCTCGCCGATCCGGGCGCCGAGCTCGTCGCGCAGTCGCTTCGCCAGCGCCGGCGACGCGCCTCCGGTCGAGACGGCGAGCGCGATCGGGTCGCGCCGGTAGACGGCCGGCAGGATGAAGCTGCAGAGGTCCGGCGTGTCGACGACGTTGACGAGCATCGACCGGGCCTCGGCATCGCGGAAGACCCGCCGGTTGACCGACCGGACGGGCGTCGCGGTCACCGCCAGGAAGTTCCCGTCCAGGTCGGCGGTCTCGTAGCCCTTGCGTCGCCAGTTCAACGGCAGCTGCGCCAGCTCGGGCTCGATCTGCGGCGCGACGACGGTGACGACCGCCCCGCAGTCGAGCAGCCCCTTCGCCTTCTCCAGCCCGACCTTGCCGCCGCCGACGACGAGGCAGCGACGCCCCTCGAGATCCAGGCAGGCGAGGTAGTAGTGCTTCTCGCCGGTCATATGCCCACGCTCGAGACACGTGCGCCCTGGCGGTCGAGTCGCAGGGAGACTTCGAGCTCGCCTGCCGCCAGCGAGAGCGCGAACGCGCCCGGCCCGACGGCCGTGAGCTCGACCGACCCGAGCTCACGGCCCTCGAGCGCCCGCAGCGCCGCGGTCACCTCGCGCGCGCTCTGCGTCAGCTCGGCGCCGCGGGGGAGCCGCCGGTACAGCGACAGCGCGGCCTGCTCGCCGCCCGGCCCGTAGCGTGCGCGGATGCGGCCGCTCTGGAGGCCGAGCTCGAGCAGCTCCTCGAGCGTCGCCGCCTCCTCGCCCTCGACCAGACCGTCGCCGACCGCGGCGATCAGGTCGGCGAGACGCCCGCGGTACTCCTCTCCCGACGCGAGCGCGCGGACGGCCTGCGCCTCGGCCAGCGCCACCTCCTGTGCCTGCTCGGAGAGGTGGACCGCGCTACTCATCGTCCTCGCCGATCAGCGCGCGCAACTCGTGCTCGAGCCCGCCGGTCTCGACGGCGCAGTGGATGCCGCATTCCTTGGGCGCGTTCTGCTCCCACCACCAGCGGCCGTCGCGGCTCTGCTCCCCCGGAGCGAGCGCACGCGTGCACGGCGCGCAGCCGATCGAGGTGTAGCCGCGGTCGTAGAGGGGGTGGTACGGGATCTCCCGCTCGCGGACGTAGTCCCATACTTCGTCCTCCGTCCACTCGGCGAGTGGGTTGAGCTTGACGATGCCGCCGTGGTCGTGGTCGATCTCGACCTTCCGGATGTCGGTGCGGCTCGCCCACTGGTCGCGGCGGAGGCCGGTAATCCACGCGTCGAGGGTCGCGAGGTGCCGCGTGAGCGGCTGGACCTTGCGGATGTTGCAGCAGACCAGGCGGTGCTCGACCTGCCGGTAGAAGAGATTTGGACCGTGCCGGCCGACCATCCTCTGCACCTGCCGCGCGTTCGGCGAGAGCAGGTCGAGCTCCATGCCGGGGTAGCGCTCGCGCAGCTGCTCGACCAGCTCGTGGGTCTCGGGCGGCAGGCGGCCGGTGTCGACGCTGAACACCTTGACGCCGGGGTCGAGTTCGTAGGCCATGTCGAGCAGCGCAACGCCGTCGACCTGGAACGCGGTGGAGAGCGCGATCCGCGGCGAGAAGCGCTCGAGCGCCCACTCGAGCAGGTCCTGCGGCTCTCGGCCCTCGAACTCGATCGAGAGCTCGCCGGCCTCGAGGTCGTCGATCAGGTCGATCATCACGCCGCCTCCTTCTCTCGTGCGCGCGCGGGCTCCCGGCCGACCAGAACGCCGAGCTCCTCGTCGGTCGTGCGGTCGCTGAACTCGCGGAAGCTCTCGCCTTCGCCCCGTCCGGCCAGCCAGCCCTCGACGAGGCGCTCGACCGTGTCGTCGAGCTCCTCCGTCGGTACCCGCCGGAACACCGGCCGGGCGATTCCCGCGTCCGGGCCGAGCCCGCCGCGCAGGAAGACGTCGAACGCCTGGCGGCGCTTGCCGGCCTCGTCGCGCAGCGTGGTGCCCTGGAAGCCGAGATCTCCGACCCAGTGCTGGGCGCAGGCGTGCGGGCAGCCGTCCAGGTGGAGCCGGAGACCGGCGATGTCGTCGCCGAAGCGCTGCTCGAGCCGCTGCACCAGCCGGTCGAGGCGCGGCTTGGTCTCGGTGACCGAGAAGTTGCAGTGCGGCTCGCCGGTGCAGGCGATCGAGCTCGCGCGCAGGTGGTTGACGTCGAGCGGGAAGCCGATCTCGGCGAGCCGCGCGACGGTCTCGTCGACGCGAGCGTCGGGCACGTTGGCGAGGACGAGGTTCTGCTGCCTCGTCACGCGGACGTCGCCGCCGAGCTCGTCCGCCAGATCGGCGACGGCGGTCAGGCGGTCGCCGGTGACGAGACCGAGATGCACCGGAACGCCGACGTACGAGTACCCGGCCTCGCGCTGCGGGTGGACGCCGATGTGCTCCGAGGGCGGGCCGGGTGCAGGAAGCTCGTACCGCAGGAGCGTGCGTCCCAGCCGCCGCTCGACTTCCTCCCGCATCCCGTCGGGCCCGTAGTCGTCGACCATGAACTTCATGCGGGCCTTGACCCGGGAGACCCGGTAGCGCAGGTCGTCCTTCCAGGCGTCGAGCAGGGCGCGCAGCACCTCGACCGCCTCGTCCTTCGGGACGAAGACGCCGAGGTCGCGGGCGATCCGGGGTACCGAGGAGAGCCCGCCGCCGACCAGCACGCCGAAGCCCTCGACCCCCTCGTGGACGGCCCCGACGAGCGCGATGCAGTTGATCTCCGGCGCATTGCAGCGGTGGGCGCAGGCGGCGATCGTGATCTTGTGCTTGCGCGGGAGGTTGGAGTACTCCGGGTTGCCGTAGAAGAACGCCGCCGCCTCGTCGACCACCGGCTGGGCGTCGAACAGCTCGTCGTGCGCGAGCCCGGCGACCGGGCAGCCGGTGATGTTGCGGACGGCGTCGCCGCAGCCGCCTGCCGAGGTGAGCCCTGCGCAATGGAGTCGGTCGAAGACCTCGGGCAGCGCGCCGAGCTCCAGCCAGTGCAGCTGGACGTTCTGGCGCGTGGAGAGCTCGCCCTCGCCGCGGCCGAGCTCGTTCGAGATCTCGCCGATCGCCCGCAGGCCCTGCGGCGAGACCCGGCCGCCGGGCAGCTTGATCCGCAGCATGAAGGTGCCGACCTTCGGCTTGTCGTGGTATAGCCCCCACCACTTGAGCCGCACCAGATCCTCCTCCGGAACCTGCTCGTAGCCTGCGGCGATCAGGGCCGGCAGCTCGTCGAGGATCCCCAGCGGGCTCTTGTCGCGCTTGAGCCGCTCGACCGGGTTGCGCTTGTAGACGAGCTCCCAGTCGGGTTGCGGAGCCGGTGTCCGGGTGCGCGGAGGGGCTGCCATCCGGGGAACCTAGCGAGTTAGCTTCAGAAAGTAAAGCGACTTTCGAAACGGAAGTGTTACGTGTCTATGCCGCTGCGAGCCGGTCGAGCAGCGCGTCGGCGTCGGCCGCGATCCGCACCGGCTGTAGGCGGTCGGCGACCGGCCCCGGGGTCTTCAGCCCGTCCCCGGTGACGAGCAGGACGACGCGGTCGTCCGGCCCGGCCCCGCCGGCCGCGACCGCTTCGCGGAGCGCGCCGAGCGTCACGCCGGCGGCCGTCTCGCCGAAAACGCCGGTCGTCTCGGCCAGCAGCGCCATCCCCTCGCCGACGGCATCCTCCGCGACGGCGTGGATCGCTCCGCCCGACGCCTCGGCGGTGGCGACCGCGAGGTCGCCGTCGGCGGGGCTGCCGATCGCCAGCGACCGCGCCACCGTGTCGGGCCGGACCGGCCTCACGGGCTCGCCCGCCGCGAAGGCCGCCGCCACCGGCGAGCAGCCCTCCGCCTGGCCGCCGACGAGCCGGGGGGTTTCGCCCGCGACCAGCCCGAGCTCGAGCAGGTCGGCGAAGCCCTGGTGGAGCTTCGTGTACAGCGAGCCCGAGGCGATCGGGGCGACGACGACGTCGGGCAGCTCCCAGCCGAGCTGCTCGGCGATCTCGTACGCGAGCGTCTTCGAGCCCTCGGCGTAGTAGCTCCGCAGCCCGACGTTCACGAACGCCCACGGCAGCTCGAACGACAGCTCGATCGTCAGACGGCTGCAGTCGTCGTAGTTGCCGTCGACCGCGTACAGCGTCGCGCCGTAGACGGCGGTCGGAGTCAGCTTCTCCGGCTCGAGGTCGGCGGGGCAGAACACGGCCGCCTCGAGCCCCTCCGCGGCCGCGCGCGCCGCGACCGCGTTGGCGAGGTTCCCCGTCGAGGAGCAGGCCAGCGTCGTCAGGCCGAGCTCCTGCGCCTTGGCGGTTGCGACCGCCACCACCCGGTCCTTGAACGAGTGGGTCGGGTTGGCGGTGTCGAGCTTGAGGTGCAGCTCGCCGAGGCCCAGTGCCTCGGCCAGTCGAGGGGCGCGCACGAGCGGCGTCAGCCCGGGTGCGAGCCGCTGCTCGGCGGGCGGCTCGACCGGCAGCAGCGGCGCGTAGCGCCAGAGCGACGGCGGGCCGGCGGCGATCGACTCGCGCGTGACGGTCCGGGCCAGCTCGCCGCGGTCGTAGACCGGGTCGAGCGGCCCCCAGCAGCGTGAGCAGATGCCGACCGCTTCGAGGTCGTGGTCGGTCTCGCAGTTGCGGCAGCGAAGTGCGGTGGCGGACAACGGATCTCCCTCCTCTCGCTCGACATCCTCCGAGCCTCGCGGCTCGCCGGGCTTGGCACCTTGCTCCTGTGGTGGGGGCAGGTTGCCGAGGCGTCTGTGGGCCGGTTCCCTCAGCCTCTCTCGATGTGAGCGGGGATTGCCCGCCCGCGGGACCGACTATACATACAAAAGTGCCGATTCGCGACGACGTCGAACGCGAAGCCCGCGCGGCGGGTGCGGCGGCTGCAGGGCTGGCCGACGAGGCCGTTGCCGCCGCGCTGGCGGACGCGTCCGCGCTGCTGCGTGAGCGGCGCCGCGAGGTGCTCGCGGCCAACGACGCCGACGTCGAAGCCGCAACGGGCAGACTCGACGAAGGAACGATCGACCGGCTGCGGCTGGACGACGGACGGACAGCCGTCCTCGAGCGCCAGCTTCTGGCGACGGCGGCTCTCGACCCGCTCGAGCGCGAGATCGGCAGCCGGACCCTCGCCAACGGTCTGGTCGTCTCGGAGCGGCGGATCCCGATCGGCGTGGTCGGCGCGAACTTCGAGGCGCGGCCGAACGTCGCGCTGGACGTCGCCGGCCAGCTGCTGAAGAGCCTGAATGCCGTCGTGCTCCGCACCGGCGCCGCGGCTCTCCGCACCGTCACCGTCCTCGTCGACGACGTGTTGCGCCCCGCGCTCGAAGGAGTGGGCCTTCCGCCCGAGGCGGTCGGCCTGGTGCGGCACGCGGATCGCGAGGGTGCGCGCGTGCTCGTCTCCATGCCCTCGCTCGTGCCGCTCGTGATCCTGCGGGGCAGCGGGCCGAGCACCGCCGAGCTGGTCCGTCTGGCGGCTCAGAACGACGTCCGGACGCTCGCCCACGCGGAGGGCGGTGGTGTGCTCTACGTGCACGCGGCCGCAGACCGCGGCAAGGCGCTCGCCCTCGCCGAGGCCAGCCTCGACCGACTCGGTGTCTGCAACCGGCTCAACCTCGCGCTGGTCGACCGTGGGGCAGAGGAGCTGCTCACGGCGCTCCTCGGCCTGTTGGTCGAGAAGGATCTGGATGTGCGGGGCGATGTTCCGGGCGGCAAGCCGCTGGACCGGCCGATCGGCTACGAGTGGGCAGGGGACCCCGAGCGCGTCGCGACCGTCACGGTCGCGCTGGTCGGCGGGATCGACGAGGCGCTGGAGATCGCCAACGCGGAGACGTCCGGGCTTGCCGCCGGGATCGTCACCGAGGACGACGAGGTCGCCGCTCGCTTCATGGCCGGCTATCGCGGCACGGCCGCGTTCTGGAACGCACCGACCCGGTTCACGGATGGATTCGAGCTCACCGGCTCGCCCGAGACGGGGATCAACGTCGACCGGGTTCCGGGTCCACGCGGGCCGGTCACCTACCGTGACCTGTGGCTTCGGCAGTACCGGGTGATCGGCGACGGAAGCCAGACCCGGTGACGGTCGTCGTCAAGTTCGGGTCGAGCCTGGTTGTCGGTCGGGGAGGGCACGTCCGGCGGGGAGTGCTGCGCGCCCGCGGCCGCGAGATCAGGCGCATCGTGCGGCGGGGCGAGCCGGTGTGCGTCGTCTCGTCGGGCGCGATCGCCCTCGGCCTGCCCCGCCTGGGTCTCGACCGCCGGCCGCGGAGCATCAGCCGCCTCCAGGCCGCATCCGCGCTCGGCCAGGCCCGGCTGCAGGCGGCCTGGGACCAGGCGCTCGCTCCTCTGCACGCCGCGCAGGTCCTGCTCACGGCCGCGGACATCGGTGACCGCACGACCTACGTCAACGCCCGGGGAGCGCTGGAGGAACTGCTCGGGCTGGGCGCCGTGCCGGTCGTGAACGAGAACGACGCGACCGCGACGGACGAGATCACCTTCGGGGACAACGACGCCCTCGCCGCCCAGGTCGCGGTGCTGCTGCGTGCGCGGCTGTTGGTGCTCCTCACCGAGGTGGCGGGCGTCTACTCGCGGGCGCCCGGAACTCCGGGTGCGGTGCTGCTCGAGGAGGGCAGTCGCGCCGGCGAGGCCGTGCTCGGCGCAGCCAGCCCGCTCGGGCGCGGTGGAATGCGCAGCAAGGTCCTCGCCGCCGAGCTGGCCGCCGCCGCCGGGATCCCGACCGTGATCGCCGGCGGGACAGGGGACTCGGTGCTGGAGCCGATCGTCGCCGGCGAGCCGCGCGGGACCAGATTCGCGGCCGCCGAACGGAACGAGCCGGCCTTCAAGCTCTGGCTGCGTTTCGGCAAGCCGGTCCGCGGACGCATCGTCGTCGACTCCGGGGCCCACCGGGCGCTGGTCGACGACGGCGCCAGTCTCCTCGCGGTCGGCGTCGTCGCCTGCGAAGGGACGTTCGAGGCCGGCGACGCCGTCGACCTGGTCGGTCCGGACGGCTCGGCGTTCGCCCGGGGGATCGCGTCCGTCCCGGCCGCCGAGCTCGACGACCGGCCGCGGGGCGTCGAGGTCGTCCACCGTGACCGCCTGGTGATGCTCTAGTGGCTCCGCCCGAGCTGCGCCGGGTCGGCGCTCTGCCACCGTACGTCTTCGCGGCGATCAACGATCTGAAGCTCGAGCTGCGCCGTGCCGGCGAGGACGTGGTCGATCTCGGCTTCGGCAACCCGGACCTGCCTTCGCCTCCGGTCGCGGTCGAGAAGCTGCGCGAGGCGGTGGAGAACCCGCGCAACCACCGCTACTCGTCCAGCCGCGGCATTCCGAACCTGCGACGGGCGATCTGCGACCTCTACGCGCGCCGGTTCGGCGTCGAGCTCGACCCGGAGACGCAGGCGCTGACGACGATCGGCGCGAAGGAGGGGCTCGCACACCTGATGTGGGTGCTCGTCCAGCCCGGCGACGCGGCGGTGGTGCCGAGCCCCAGCTATCCGATCCACCTGTTCGCGCCGGTCTTCGCCGGCGCGGTCGTGGAGCGGATCGCGATGGGCCAGGAGGAAGACCTGCTCGGCAACGTCGTCGAGACGTTCGAGCGGTGCCGGCCGCGGCCGCGCGTGCTGGTGCTCTCGTTCCCGCACAACCCGACCACGGCCGTCGTCGACGCCGCGTTCATGCAGCGGGTCGTCGACTTCGCGCGCGAGCACGAGCTGATCGTCGTCCACGACTTCGCCTACGCCGACCTCGCGTTCGACGGCCATGTGCCGCCGTCGATCCTGCAGGCCGAGGGTGCGCCGGAGGTGGCGGTCGAGCTGTATACGCTGACCAAGTCGTTCTCGATGGCCGGCTGGCGCGTCGGATTCGTCGTCGGGAACGCCGAGATCGTCGGTGCGCTCGCGCGGCTGAAGTCGTACCTCGACTACGGCACGTTCCAGCCGATCCAGATCGCCGCGATCGTGGCGATGAACGAGGCGCCCGACTTCCCGCGCGAGGTCTGCGAGGTCTACCGAGCGCGACGCGACGCGCTCTGCGGCGGCCTCGGCCGCATCGGCTGGGAGGTGACGCGGCCGAAAGGGACGATGTTCGTTTGGGCGCCGATCCCCGAGCCGTACCGTCGCCTCGGCTCGCTCGAGTTCGCGGTCAAGCTCGCGCGCGAGGCGCGGGTCGCGGTCAGCCCGGGCGCCGGCTTCGGACCGGGCGGCGACGGACATGTCCGCTTCGCGCTCGTCGAGAACGAGCAGCGGATCGGGCAGGCGGTGGCCGGCATGCGGCGCGCGCTCCCCGAGCTGGGGTAGAGCAGCGCGGCTCGGCGGCCGTGCGGCTCGGCTGATGGGCTTCGGCGGACGGGGCCGTTCGGGCCGTGTCCGGAGGACTGTCCCTGTGGCATGTCGTTCGGTGGAACGTCGATGCGATTCGTGTTGCACCTATCCCCCGAAGGGGACGATTCGACCTCGCCGGAACGGACGACCGGCAACGCGGCCGCGTGCCGTTTTCAGCCGAGTCCAAGGGACTGTCCCCGGGAAACGGGCCCGCTACCAGATCGAGTCTTCGGTCTCCGGGTCGAAGAAGTGCAGGCGCTCGGCGTCGACGGCGACCCGCAGCGGCTCGCCGGTCCGGGCGGCGCTGCGCGGGCTGAGCCGGGCGGTGACGATCGTGTCGGTGCCGGCGCCCGCCGCCATCAGCGCGACCGCGGCTGCGTTGTCGGCGTCGGGGTCCCCGCCGTCCGTCGCTGCGGCGCCGCCCGGCCCGACCGAGTGGGCGTCGAGCGGGAAGTGCGCGATCAGCTCGGCGCCCATCGATTCGGCCAGCGAGACGTCGACGTCCATGGTCGACCCGTTCGCCGACGGGACGAACGCCGCGTCCTCGATGTCCTCGGGGCGGAGCCCGACGATCACGGGCTTGCCGATGTATCCGCGCAGAGCGGGTCTCCCCGCCAGCACCGTCTCCGGGAGGCGCAGCCGCATCGGCCCGAAGTCGGCGTAGACGCCGCCGTCGCGATCGCTGAGCGACGACTGCACGAGATTCATCGCCGGCGAGCCGATGAAGCCGGCGACGAACAGGTTGACGGGATGGTCGTAGAGGCGCTGCGGCACGTCGACCTGCTGGAGGCGACCCCTGTGCATGACCGCGACGCGGTCGCCCATCGTCATCGCCTCGGTCTGATCGTGCGTGACGTAGAGCGTCGTCGTCTGCAGGCGCTGGTGCAGCGTCGCGAGGTAGGCGCGCATCTCGACACGCAGCTTCGCGTCGAGGTTCGACAGCGGCTCGTCCATCAGGAAGGCGTCCGGCTCACGCACGATCGCCCGCCCCATCGCCACCCGCTGTCGCTGGCCGCCGGAGAGCTGTCCCGGCTTCCGCTTGAGCAGGTCGTCGATCCCGAGCATGGTCGCCGCCGAGGTCACCCGCGGCTCGATCTCGCGCTTCCGGAGTCCGTGGAGCTTGAGCCCGAAGGCCATGTTCTCGTAGACGGTCATGTGCGGGTACAGCGCGTAGCTCTGGAAGACCATCGCGATGTTGCGGTCCATCGGCGGAACGTCGTTGACCAGCTCGTCGCCGATCCAGACCTCTCCGCCCGTCGCCTCCTCGAGCCCTGCCGCGATCCGCAGCACGGTCGTCTTCCCGGAGCCGGACGGGCCGACGAGCACCATGAACTCGCCGTCGGCGATCTCGAGATCCAGCGAGTCGACGGCCCGCGTCCCGCCGGGGAAGGTCTTCATCAGCTGTCTGAAGTCGATCCTCGCCATGCTCAACCGCCGCCGTTGGTCGCGGCGATCAGGTCTCTGTACCAGAGCGCGCTCCGCTTCGGTATTCGCCGCTGCGTGGGGAAGTCGACGAAGACGATCCCGAACCGCTTCTCGTACCCGTGCTCCCACTCGAAGTTGTCGAGCAGCGACCACACGTAATAGCCGCGGACGTCCACGCCCTGCTCGCGGGCACGCTGGACCGCCTCGATGTGTCCTTGCAGATAGGCGACGCGCCGGTCGTCCTCGACGGTGTCGGCGCCGTTCAGCCGGTCGTCGAATGCGGCGCCGTTCTCGGTGATCAGCAGGGGGATCTCGCCGTAGTCCGATCGCAGCCGGACGAGCAGGTCGGTGAGATACGCGGGCGCGATCGGCCAGCCCATCGAGGTCTGCTCCAGATCCGGCGGGCGGTCGGCGACGTCCAGCACCCCGTCTTCGACCGCGGAGGCCCAGTTCGGCCGGTAGAAGTTGACGCCGAGGAAGTCGAGCGGCTGCGAGATCGTCTCCAGGTCGCCGGGCCGGACCACGTCGAGCGGCCCGAACCGGCGCTCGTAGAAGGCGACCATGCTCTCGGGGTACGACGCGCGGAAGACCGGGTCGAGGAACCAGCGGTTGTGGTGGCCGTCGAGCCGTTCGGCGGCCTCGCGGTCGGCGTCGGTGTCGGTCGCGGGGATCGCGACGGTCAGGTCGAGCGTGATCCCGATCCGACCCTCGTGGCCGCCCTCGCGGAAGGCCCGCACCGCCTCCCCGTGCGCGAGCAGCGAGTGGTGGGCGGCGCGGAGCCCAGCCGGCCAGTCGGCGATCCCGGGAGCCTTGATCCCCTCGGCGTAGCCGAGGATCGACGTCACCCAGGGCTCGTTGTGCGTGACCCAGGCGGGCACGACGTCGCCGAGGGCGTCGAAGACGATCCCGGCGTACTGGGCGAAGCGCTCGACGACAGCGCGCGATGCCCAGCCGCCCTCGTCCTCGAGCGCCTGCGGCAGGTCCCAGTGGTACAGCGTCGCCAGCGGCTGGATGCCGCGCTCGAGCATCCCCTCGACGAGCGCGCGGTAGAAGTCGAGGCCGCGCTGGTTGGCCGGCCCGCGGCCGCTCGGCTGGATCCGAGGCCAGGCGATCGAGAAGCGATAGCCCCCGAGCCCGAGCGAGCGCATCAGGTCGAGGTCGTCCTCCCAGCGGTAGTAGTGCTCGCAGGCCGGGTCGCCGGTGTCGCCGTGGGCGACGTTGCCCTCGATCGACGCGAACCGGTCCCAGATCGACTCGCCGCGGCCGTCTGCCGTGGTCGCACCTTCGATCTGGAACGCGGCCGTTGCCGCACCCCAGACGAACCCGTTCGTGTCGGTCATCCCTTTACCGCTCCTTTCATGATCCCGCCGATGATCTGCCGGCCGAGCACCAGGAAGATGACGAGCAGCGGGATGATCGAGACGAAGGTGCCGGCGAAGACGAGCGAGTAGTCCTGGACGTACCCGCTCTGCAGCGTCGAGACCGCGACCTGCACCGTCGGGTTGCCCGGCGTGAGGACGATCAGCGGCCAGAAGAAGTCGTTCCAGGCGTTCATGAACGTGAGCAGCCCGAGCACGGCCGCCGCCGGGCGGACGGCGGGAAGGACGACGTGCCAGAAGACCCGGATCGTGGAGCACCCGTCGACACGCGAGGCGTCGATGAGCTCGTTCGGGACCGATGAGACGATGTACTGGCGCATCAGGAACACGCCGAACGCCGAGACGAGGGACGGGGCGATCACCGCGTGCAGGTGGTTGATCCACCCGAGGTGCTTCATCTCGATGTAGAGCGGGATCACGCCCAGCTGGACCGGGACGATCAGCGTCGCGACCACGACGAGCATCAGCACCTTGTTGCCGCGGAACTGCAGCTTCGCGAACGCGAAGCCGGCGAGCGAGCTGAAGAGGACGACCGAGAACGCGATCGCGCCGGAGACGATCGCCGAGTTGATCAGCGCCGTCCAGAAGTCGATGTTCACCTCGCCCGAGTTGAAGACCCGCCCGATGTTGTGGAACAGCTCCCGCCCCGGCGTCGCGACCGGCGGGTAGGCCGCGATCGCGGAGTTGTCGTGCGAGGCGACGACGACCGACCAGTAGAGCGGGAAGAACGAGATGATCGCGACGACGAGCAGGAAGAGGTACGTGAACGGGCCGGCGGACTCGAAGCGCCGGGACAGGGTCATGCGCCGCCGGCGGCCGCGGGTCGAGGTCTTGGGGGTCGCTACAGCCGACATCGCCTACGTCTCCGCCGACTTGATCCTGCGGACGAGCAGGAAGTTGACGATGGCGATGAGCACGATGATCAGGAACAGGCACCAGGCGATCGCCGCCGCGTAGCCGAACTTGAACTGCGAGCTGCCGAACGACTTCTCGTACAGGTACATCGAGATCGTCTGGTACTGGCGGGCCGAGCCGCCCATCGCCCCGTTCTTGACCGGCTGGAAGAGGAAGGGCTCGGTGAAGAGCTGGAGCCCGCCGATCGTGGAGACGACGACGGTGAAGATGATCGTCGGCCGGATCATCGGCACGGTGATGTGCCAGAACTGCCGCCAGCGTCGCGCGCCGTCGATCGCGGCCGACTCGTAGAGGTCGTCCGGGATCGCCTGCATGGCGGCGAGGTAGAGGAGCGCGTTGAACCCTGTCCACCGCCACGTGACCATCACGGAGAGCGCGACCCACGACGAGAAGCGTCCGGCCTCCCAGTCGACCGGGCCGATCCCGATCCCGCCGAGCAGGTAGTTGAACAGCCCGTAGTCCCGCGAGAAGAGCTGCGTGAAGATCAGGGCGACGGCGACGAGCGAGGTCACCTGCGGGAGCAGGACGCTCATGCGGAAGAAGGTCCGCCCGCGGAGCTTCGTGTTGATCAGATGCGCCAGCGCGAGCGCCAGCAGGAGCTGGGGGATCGTAGAGAGCACCCAGATCCCGAGCGTGTTCTCGACCGCGTTCCAGAAGTACGAGTCGTGGAGGAGCGCGGTGTAGTTGTCGAGCCCGACGAAGTGCGTCGTCGGGTTGAGCAGGTTCCGGTCGGTCAGCGACATCCACGCCGTGTAGCCGAGCGGGAACAGCCCGAAGGCGCAGAAGACGAGGAAGAACGACCCGACGTAGAGGTAGGGCGAGACGAGGGCGTCGATGCGGTGCAGCCGGCGGCGGGCCGCTCGAGACCCGCGTACCCTCGCCACCTGCCCGACTGCCTCGCTCACCGTCCTCGCCTTCGGTCGAATGCGTGCATCCTGGCCGACGCCGGCGGCGCCGGGGCATTCGAGCCGTCGATCGGCTCTCCCCGGCGCCGCCAGGCGTATGGACTACCTAGCCGATGTTCTTGACGTCCTTGAGGAACTGCGCCCACGACTTCGCCGGGGTCGACTTGTGCTGCTGGACCCGATCGAAGGCGGCCGTGGAGGCGGTCTGGAGGTCTGTCTGGTGGGGACCGAGGATCTGCGGCTTCAGCCTCAGCGCCGAGGTGGCGAAGACCTTGCCGACAGGCGCGTTGCTGAAGAAGGGGTTCCTGAAGTTCTGGACCGCCGGGCTCTTCAACAGCGCTGTCTGGCTGGGCAGGTTGCCAGTGTTCTTGAAGACGGCGGCCTCGGAGGCAGGCGAGGTCAGGAACTTGACCAGGTCAGCGGCCTCGTCCTGGTGGGATCCCTGCTTCGGGACGGCGAGGAACGAGCCGCCCCAGTTGCCGCCCGTGCCGGGCGTGGCGGCGATGTCCCACTTGCCCTTCGTCGCCGGGGCCTGACCCTGGATGTAGCCCATCATCCACGCGGGGCAGGTCACGGTCGCGAACTTGCCCTTCTTGTAGCCGGTGTTCCAGTCGTTGCTGAACGCGGGCAGCCCGGCGGATTCGCCGGCCAGCACGCCCGACATCGCCAGGTTGTACGCAGCCTTCACGCTCGGGTTCGTCGCTGCGATGTTCTGGCCGGCGGCGTTGTAGTAGGCCGGGTTGAGCTGGCCGACCATCGCGTTGTAGACATTCGAGCCCGTGTCGAAGAAGAACGTGCCCTTCGGGGCCTTGGCCTGGTAGCGCTTGCCCGTGTTGATGTAGGCCTGCCACGTGGGCCACAGCTTCGAGACGGCCACGCGGTTGGTCGGGAGGCCCGCCTTCGCGAACAGGTCCTTGCGGTAGCAGATCGCGAGGCTGCCCACGTCGGTGCCGAGGCCGATCACGGCCCCGCCCTTGCCGACCGCCTGCTGGTACTTCCAGGGCAGCCAGCGGTTCTTCATCGCGTCGGCCCCGTACTTGCGCAGGTCGACGAGGTTCTGTGGCTGGGCGGTGTAGAGCGGAATGGAGCCGACCTCGATTGCCTCGACGTCGGCCGCGCCTGCACCGGTCGCGAGGTGCTGCGCGAGCTGGGTGTGGTGATCCGCGTACGACTGGATCGACTCCTGGATCGTCACCCCGGGGTGTGCGGCCTCGTACTGCTTGTAGAGGTCGTGGTACCCGAAGTCGCCGAACAGGCTGACCCGTAGGGTGACGTCGTCGCGGGACCTCGCCGACGCAGTGGTCGCGACGAGTCCGACGGCGACGGCGGCGATGAGCCCGCCGGTGACGGCGAGCACCTGCCACCGCCGTCCTGCATGTATCCGCTTCACTGCTATTCCCTCCTTGCTCGAAAACGTTTCCGTGGGACGAGGTACCTACGAGTGGGACGTTCGATCCACCTCCTTATCCGTGGACAGCCGCGCTCGCGCGCGCGCCGCATGACGCCCGGACGACGAGCTCGACCGGCAGCGTCAGCACCGGCGGAGTCACGTCGGGGTTCTCGATCTGCTCGACGAGGGCGCGGCCGGCGGCGAGCCCGATGCCGACCATGTCCTGCCGAACGGTTGTCAGGGGCGGGGAGAGGAGCTCGGCGAGGCGGATGTCGTCGAAGCCGACGATCGCGAGATCGCCCGGCACCGAGAGCCCCGCCGCGTGCATCGTCCGGATCGCGCCGACGGCCATCATGTCGGCGGCGGCGAAGACGGCGGTCGGGGGCTCCGCGAGCCGCAGCAGCGACTGCATCGCCCGTTCGCCGCTCTCCGGGTAGAAGTCGCCCTCGACCTCGTAGCCGCGCGCGATCTTCAGCCCGAGCTCGCGCATCTCGGCCCGATAGCCAAGCGTTCGGTCCGCTCCCGGCTTCGTGTTGCGCGGGCCCGCGATCACGGCGATCCGGGTGTGCCCGAGCTCGTGCAGGTGCCGTACCGCGAGTCGCGCGCCGCCGATGTTGTCCGAGGCGACGAAGCTGGTGTGGTCGTGGACGACGTCCAGGTCGACGGCCATCACGGGGATGTCCGCCCGTACGAGCTTCTCCACCTCGGGGTCGGCGCGGTCGACGCCCATCACGACTAGCCCGTCGACGCGGTGCTGACGGGCCCGGCGGAGGTACGAGTGCGGTCGGCCCCGGCTCGAGCCCGGCTGCTCGGTGGCGAAGAGGAGGAGGTCGTACCCGAGCTCCCCGATTCCGTGCTTGAGGCCGACCAGCACTTCCTGGAAGAAGGGGTGGTGGATGTCCGGGTGCTCGTACCCCGTGAACAGCACGACGCCGATCAGCTGCGACTGCTGCTTGACCAGCGTGCGGGCGGCGGCGCTCGGCGCGTAGTCGAGCCTGCGGGCGACGTCCATCACGCGCTCGCGGGTCGCGGGGCTCACGTCGTCGTAGCCGTTGAAGACGCGGGACACGGTCGAGACCGACACCCCGCTCTCCTTCGCCACTTCCCGGATATTGCTGATTTCTCCGCTCCTTCCTAAAACGTTTCCGGAGGTTTATACGGGGCGGTGAAAGGAAAGTCAAGGGTTGGTAAAGCCTTTCGCCGGAAACGATCCCGGGCTCGTTTCGCTCAGCCGGTGTTCCGCAGCGCTGCGGCGATCCCGGCGATCGAGCGGAGGAGCGGCCGCCGGATCCGCTCGCGGCCGGTCTCGTCGGCCGCCCGGTAGCGTCGGAGCAGGTCGACCTGGATCGCATTCATCGGGTCGACGTAGGGGTTGCGCAGGCCGATCGAGCGCTGCACGACGGGGTGGCGGTCGAGGAGGGCGTCGGCCTCCACGACCTCGAGCACCGCCTCGGTGGTGCGGCGGTGCTCGTCGGCGATGGTCCTGAAGAGGCGATCCGGGTCCGCCTCGGGCGGCACCAGCGGGAGGTAGCCTCGCGCGATCTCCAGGCTCGACTTCGCGAGCGTCATCTCCAGGTTCTCGACCAGCGAGCGGAAGAACGGGAACGACCGGTAGAGCCGGCGCAGCTCGCGCTGCGAGCCGTGCGCCGAGAGCGCCGTGCCGCAGCCGTACCAGGCGGGCAGGAGACAGCGGTTCTGCGTCCAGGCGAACACCCACGGGATCGCGCGCAGCGACGCCAGCAGGTCGTCGCCACCGGGTCGTCGTGCCGGCGGCGCTTCCAGCCTCCGCGAGGGCCGTGAGCCGAGGGCGAGGAGCGAGAGCTCGTCGACGGGTGTGAAGGAGCGGAAGAACGGCGCGAACGACGGGTCGTCCCAGACGAGGGCGCGGTAGGCGGCGTGCGCCCGTTCGGAGAGCCGGCCCATCAGCTCGTCCGCGCCGGGCGGGGCCTTCGATCGCGTCACCTCCGGGAAGGCCGAGAGCAGCGTCGCCGCCAGCGCCGCCTCGAGGTTCCGGTAGGCGAGGCCGGGCAGACCGTACTTGAACGAGATCGTCTCGCCCTGCTCGGTCAGCTTCAGCCTGCCCGGCGGGTGGCCGGGCGGCTGAGCGAGGATCGCCGCGTGCGTGGGGCCGCCGCCTCGGCCGGCGCTGCCGCCGCGGCCGTGGAAGACGGTCAGCTCGAGCCGGCGGCGCCGGGCGAGCGCGGCGAGCGCCTCCTGCGCCCGGAAGATCTCCCACTGCGCGGTCAGGTAGCCGCCGTCCTTGCCCGAGTCCGAGTAGCCGACCATCACCTCCAGCCGGCGGCCGCGGGCCTCGGCCTGCCGGCGGAACCGGCGGTCGGCGAGCAGCTCGTCGACGATCGTGGGCGCCCGGCGGAGGTCGTCGATCGTCTCGAACAACGGGACGACCGAGAGGCTGGCCCCGGCTTCGCGGGCGAGCTCGAGCCCGGCGAGCACGTCCCGGGCTGACTCCGTCCCTGAGACGATCAGCGTGTCGATCGCTTCCTGGCCGTGCCGCGACTGCGCGCGCGCGGTTGCCGCGAAGCTGCGTCGAGTGCGTGCGGTCGGCCGGCGCAGCTCCGAGGCGTGCAGGCGGACGTCGAGTTGTGCGAGATGGAAGCCGAAGACCTCGACCCGGCGGCGAAGCGCTGCGAGCCGGCCGTCGGCGAGCCGGGCCCCGCGGTTGGCGCGGAGGCTCCGGTCGACGAGCTCCAGGTCGGCCAGCAGCTCGCTCGGTGAGGGATACCCGTCGGCCCGGCGCGCGATCGTCTCGCCCAGCCGGTGCCAGACCAGGGAGAGCTTCCGCCGGTAGGGCTCGTGCTCGTTCGTCCGGCCGATGCGCGCCGTGTACTCCGGCATCGTCCGCTCGTCTCGCGCGATCGACCTGCGCAGCTCGGGCGAGACGCCGACGAGCGTGTCCGCGACGCCCAGCCGAGCGGCGAGCTCGCGCACCTCGGCCCGGTACCGCTCGAGCACCAGCCGGCGGGCGCGGCTGAGCGCCTCCTCGATCGTCCGCGGGCCGCTGTTCGGGTTGCCGTCCTGGTCGCCGCCGATCCAGCTGCCGAACCGCAGGGGCGTTGTCGTCGTCGGGACCGCCTGGCGCAGGTCGCCGACGAGCGCCGGCGCCACGTCGAGCAGGCTCTGCTCGAAGAACCAGAGGCCGTGGCGGATCTCGTCGACGACGCGCGGCCGCTGCGAGCGCACCTCGTCGGTCTGCCAGAGCGCCGTCACCTCCTCGGCGATCGACGCTTCCACACGCTCGCGCGCGGACCGGGGAAGGGCCGGGTCGTCGAGCCGGTCGAGCAGGCCGTCGAGCCGCAGCTGGGCGGCGAGAACGGTGCGGCGCGTCGCCTCGGTCGGGTGCGCGGTGAGGACGAGCTCCAGGGACAGCTTCCGTGCCGCTGCGGCGAGCCGCCGCTGCGTCACCCCGGCCCGCTCGAGCCTCGCGAGCGCCTCCACCAGCGACTCGGGCGGCGTCCGCTGCTCGTGCTCGTACTGCCGTCGGCGACGCAGGCGGTGATGCTGCTCGGCGAGGTTCGCGAGCTGGAAGTAGAGCGAGAACGCGCGCAGGACGTCGGCCTGCCGGTCGAGAGGCAGTGCGGCGACCGATTCGGCGAGCCGGTCCCGGGCTCGCGCGCTGCCGGTCGAGCGCGCGTTGCGGGACAGCTCGCGGATCCGCTCCACGGCGGCGAGGAGGCCCGGGCCACCCTGCTCGACGAGCACGCGTCCTAGGGTCTCGCCGAGCAGGCGCACGTCCCGTCGGAGCGCCGCGTCGGTGCCGGGAGTGGCCATGGTCGATTGGTCAGCTGTACGACGGCTCGCGCGGGTGTGCCGCCGCGAGTGTGAGCCTCACTGCTCGGATCAGCGGCTCCGGCAGCTCCTCCGGGCGGGCGTGCGCCAGGCGCAACCAGGCGCGCTCGGGCTTCTTCTTCTTGCCGTGGAAGCCGGTGATCCCTTCGAAGTCCGGCTCGAGGACGACCGTTCGCCGCGCACCTGCCTTCCGGCGGATGAGCGCGTTCAGCTTCTGCTCCGCCTCCGACGGCTCGCGCTCCGGCCGGAGATCGCTGTCGTGCACCACTACGAACGGAACCCTGGCCCGTCGACAGATCTCGATGAAGAGCGGGATGTTCGACTTGCCGCCGCACTCGACGATGGAGATCTGCTCGCGGTCGAAGTCGTAGCCCAGCGCACTGAACACGAACGGCAGGGTGATCTTCTCGGTCAAGCCCTCCACGAGCACGGCGGCTCGCGAGAGGAAGAGCTCGGAGCGCTCCGCATCGAACTCGCACATGACCCGGAACGAGTCGTCGACGTCGATTGGGCGCAATCGTTCGACCGCGGTCACGCCGATCTCGTCGCGTGTGACGAGGTTGACCTCGTCGAGCGCTGCGACGCTGAGAAGGCCCGGAGCGTGCGTGGTGAAGAAGACCTGGTTGCCCCTCTCGGCGAGGCGCCGGAAGAGGCGGCGAAGATACCGGTGCGCGTGCGGAGCCAGAAACAGCTCGGGCTCCTCGATCGCGAAGACGACGCCCGAGATCTCGGACGCGCAGGCCTCGAGCCCGCGGATGAGGGCGACCCGGGGGGCCGGCGCGCGCGCGAGCGCCGCCTGGATCACGTCCTGAGCGGCCTTCCCGACGGGAGAGCCGATCGTGACCGACGCGAGGTTGCCTCCGCGGAGGGCGGTCGGGAAGTGGGCGAGCGGAGGGGTCTCGCCGCGGTCGTCGAGCGAGACGGTTCGACCGTCTACGAGCGACGCCTCGATCGAGAGCGTGCGCTCCCCGGCGGTGACGTCGGTCGTCGACAGGTCGAAGCTCGAGTCGAGCAGGGCGCGCAGGGCGACGAGCAGATTGGACTTTCCCGCCCCCGGCTCGCCGATGAACGCACAGATCGGGCCGGGACGAAGCGACAGCCGGCGTGCGCTGCGGAAGTTGACGACGCGAATCTCGTCGAGCAGTGGACCCGGCATTGCGCGGGCGGAGGCGCGCGGCGAAGAGCCGGGCTCGGGCTCGTCCGAACGTGCCGGCGTCAGGGCCGTGTGATTGCTCCCTCGCTCGCCGTCGAGACGAGCGCTGCGTACTTCGCCAGCACGCCGCTCTCGTAGCGTGGCGCCGGGGGCGACCAGTCGGCCATCCGGGCCGCGATCTCGTCGTCGGAGAGCTCGACTCGCAACTCGCCGGCCTTGACGTCGATCACGACCGTGTCGCCCTCCTCGAGAGCGGCGATCGGCCCGCCGCGGGAGGCCTCCGGGACGACGTGGCCGACCATGAACCCGTGGGTTGCGCCGGAGAAGCGGCCGTCGGTGATCAGCGCGACCGAGTCGCCGAGGCCCTCACCGATGAGCGCGCCGGTGACCTGGAGCATCTCCGGCATGCCCGGGCCGCCGGACGGACCCTCGTAGCGGATGACGACCACGTCGCCCGGCTCGATCCGCTTGGCCTTGACCGCGGCGAATGCCTCCTGCTCGGTGTCGAAGACGCGGGCCGGCCCGCGGTGCTCGGTGCGGTCGACGGTCAGCTTGACCACGCACCCGTCCGGCGCGAGGTTGCCGCGCAGGATCCGCATCGAGCCGCTCTTCTTGATAGGCCGGTCGATGGTCGTGATCACCTCCTGGCCCTCTGTCTCCACGACCGCGGTGGCGACTTCACCGAGCGTCCGCCCGTCGACCGTCGGCAGCTCCCCGTGGACGAGCCCCTGCTTCGCGAGCTCGCGGGCGACCAGCGCGACCCCCCCGGCCCGGTAGACGTCGGTCGCGTGGAACCGGCCCCACGGCTTCATGTCGGCGAGCACCGGCGTGCGTCCGGCGATCCGGTCGAAGTCGTCGATCGTGAACTCGATCCCGAACTCGCGCGCGATCGCGAGGAGGTGCAGCAGCCCGTTCGTGGAGCCGCCGGTGGCGACGACCGAGGCGGCGGCGTTCTCGATCGCTTCGAGCGTGGCGATCTGCGAGGGCCGCACATCGCGCCGGACGAGGTCGACGACGAGCCGGCCGCACTCGGCGGCCGCGTCGGCCTTCTTCGGCGACAGCGCCGGGATCCCGTTCAGTCCGGCCGGGCTGAGGCCCAGGAACTCGAGAATCGTCGACATCGTGTTGGCGGTGAACTGCCCACCGCAGGCGCCGGCGCCGGGGCAGGCGACCGACTCGAGCTCGTGCAGCTCCTCGGCGCTGACGCTGCCCGCCGCGTAGCCGCCGATCGCCTCGTAGACGTCGGCGACGGTGACGTCGCGGCCGCGGAAGACCCCGGGCGCGATCGATCCGGTGTAGAGCACGACCGACGGGATGTCCAGTCGCCCGAGCGCCATCACCGCCGCCGGGTTGGTCTTGTCGCAGGCGACCAGGCAGACGAGCCCGTCGAACATGTGCCCCCGCGACACGAGCTCGATCGAGTCGGCGATCACCTCGCGCGAGATCAGGCTCGTGCGCATCCCCTCCGTGCCCATCGACACCCCGTCCGAGATCGCGATCGTGTTGAACTCCATCGGCGTCCCGCCGGCCTCGCGGATCCCGCGCTTCACGTCCTGCGCCAGCTCGCGCTGGTTCAGGTTGCACGGCATCGTCTCGATCCACGTGGTGGCGACGCCGACGATCGGCTTGGCGAGGTCGTCGTCGGTGAAGCCGCTGCCCTTGAGCATCGAGCGTGCGCCGGCGCGGTCGGGGCCGTTCGTGATCGCGGCGCTGTGCCGCTTCGCCGGGTCGGTCGGCCGGTCGTACGGGTCCGGGCTCATCCGCCGATCCTATGCTCGGTCGGGAGGGCTCGTGTCGCGGACTGGAATCATCGCTGAGTGTCAACCGGTGTGTGCGTCGCCCCGCTCTTGTTCCCCAGCGGGTGAGGACGCAATTCGTATCGTCTCGAGCTCTTCCACATACGCCCTCTCGGCCTCGTTTCCCGGAACTCCGTACCAGACCTCATCCCAGAAGCCTGGGCGCTGCCAACGCTTAGGGGCGAGGCACAACGTGCCCGTCGACCAGATCTCCGCCGCCCACGAGTCCGGAATGGTGCCGTCGACCAGCACGAAGCAATCGGACGGCCACAATGTTTGGTCCCCCTCATCATCGAGAATCCGGAACAGAATCGGACCGTGCTTCTCGCGGGTGCCGCACTGGATCTCAAGTACCGGATACTCAGAGCCAATGTGCAGCGCCTTGGCCTCCGAGAGTTCCCGGCCGCGCGGCGATGTGCGGATGCGAACTGCCCGAACGATCATGGGTAGAAATTTGCGGCCTTTCCTATGCCGGCTCGGGCGCTACCGCGTCTGCCCGGGCGGTCGGTGCCCTGTGCATCCGGCTGCGAAGGTCCCGGCCGACCGTCTCGATCCGCTCCTCGGCCGCCGCCGCGCGCAGCTCGTTCAGCTTCGGCTCGCCGGTCTTCATCTGCTCGATCCAGTCCTGGGCGAACGAGCCCTCGCGGATGTCGGAGAGCACCTTGCGCATGTTCTCGCGGACGTGGTCGTCGATCACCCGTGGCCCGCGGCTGAGATCGCCGTACTCGGCCGTGTCCGAAACCGAGAAGCGCATCCCCGAAAACCCGCCTTCGTAGATCAGGTCGACGATCAGCTTCAGCTCGTGCAGGCACTCGTAGTAGGCGATCTCCGGCTGGTAGCCGGCCTCGACCAGAGTCTCGAAGCCGAGCCGGATCAGCTCGGTGACGCCGCCGCAGAGCACCGCCTGCTCGCCGAACAGATCGCTCTCGGTCTCCTCGACGAACGTGGTCTCGATCACTCCGGCCCGGGTCGCCCCGATGCCCACCGCGTACGCGAGCGCCAGGTCGAGCGCGCGGCCGCTCGCGTCCTGCGCGACCGCGACCAGCGCGGGCGTCCCGTAGCCCTCCGTGAAGAGCCGGCGCACGATGTGCCCGGGGCCCTTGGGCGCGACCATGATCACGTCGTGCTCGGCCGGCGGCGCGATGCGGTTGTAGTGGACGTTGAAGCCGTGGGCGAAGAGAACGGCTGCGCCGGGCTCGAGGTTCGGCGCGACGTCGGCCTCGTAGACGTCGGGCTGCACCTGGTCGGGGAGCAGCAGCGAGACGACCTGCGCGCCCCGCACCGCATCGGCCACGCTCGCGACCGCGAGCCCCGCGTCCTCAGCCGCCTGCCGCGAGCCGCTGCCTTCGCGCAGCCCGACCTCGACCTCGACCCCCGAGTCGTGCAGGTTGAGGGCGTGGGCATGGCCCTGGCTGCCGTAGCCGACGACCGCCACCTTGCCGTCGAGAAGGGAGAGGTCGCCGTCGCGGTGGATCGTCGCCATCGAAGAGTTCCTTTCGCTAGTTGAGGATGCGTTGACGCGTGGGCCGGCGGACGGACGCGCGCTTCAGCCCGATCCTGCCCGTTCGGGACAGCTCGCGGATGCCGTGCGGGCGGACGAGCTCCTCGAACGAGTCGATCTGCTCGGGCTCGCCGACGATCTCGAACACCATCGAGTCGGGCCCGACGTCGGCGACCCGGGCCTGGAAGACGTCCGCGAGCGCCATCAGCTCCGGCCGGCGTTCCGGAGGCGCCGCGATCGAGATCAGCGCCAGCTCCCGCTCGACCGCATCGTCCGCCTCGAGCTCGCGCACGCGCAGGACGTTGACCAGCTTGTGCATCTGCTTCTCGATCTGGGCGAGCGGCTGGCGGTCGCAGTTCACCCGGAGCGTGATCGAGGAGACGTCGTGCCGCTCGGTCGGGCCTACCGCCAGGCTCTCGATGTTGTAGGCGCGCCGCGCGAACAGCTGGCACACACGGACGAGCGCGCCCGGCTTGTTCTCGACGAGGACGGACAGCGTATGGATCACGCGGACACCGCCTCGGCCCCGTCGCGCTCCTCGTACTCGAGCATCTCGACCGCGGCGGCGCCGGCGGGGATCATCGGGAAGCACTGCTCGTGCGCGTCGACTCTGGCGTCCACGACCGCCGTGCGGCCGCAGGCCAGCGCCTCCGCCAGCGCCTCGTCGAGCTCGCGCTCGTCCGAGACGGTGAACCCCTTGGCGCCGTAGGCCTCCGCGAGCGCGGCGTAGTCGGGCACGGCGTGCGTCAGATGCACGTGCGAGCGGCGCTCCTCGAAGAACATGCTCTGCCACTGATTGACCATGCCGAGGTAGCCGTTGTTGACGATCACCGTCACGATCGGCAGGTCCTCGAGCACGGCGGTGGCCAGCTCCTGGCTCGTCATCTGGAAGCAGCCGTCGCCGTCCACGCAGACCACGGTTGCGTCCGGTCTCGCCGCCTTCGCGCCGATCGCGGCCGGGATGCCGTAGCCCATCGTCCCCAGCCCGCCCGAGGTGATGAACGTGCGCGGCCGGTCGCAGAGCAGGTACTGCATCGCCCACATCTGGTGCTGGCCGACGCCGGTCGTCCAGATCACGTCGTCGCGGCCGGCGGTCAGCTCCTGCAGCGCCTCGAGCACCCGCTGCGGCTTCAGCGAGTCGCCGTTGCCGTAGCGCAGCGGGAACTCCTCGCGCCAGCCTTCGAGCCGGCGCAGCCAGGGCTCCGTGCGTGCGGCGTCGCCCGCCGTGCGCAGCCGGCGCACCTCGGCGGCGAGGTCGGCCAGGATCTGCTTCAGCGGCCCGACCACCGGGACGTCGGCGCGGCGCAGCTTGTCGATCTCGGCCGCGTCGATGTCGAGGTGGACGACGGTGGCGCCGGGGGCGAAGGCGTCGAGCTTGCCGGTGACGCGGTCGTCGAATCGTGCGCCCACCGAGACGAGCACGTCGCAGGTGTTCATCGCCAGGTTCGACCACTTGGGCCCGTGCATGCCGGGCCAGCCGAAGTGCAGCTCGTGCGTCTCCGGGAAGGCGCCCTTCGCCATCAGGGTCGTGACCACGGGGAGGCGGCCGGCCTCGGCGAGGTCGAGCAGCTCCGTGCAGGCGTCGGCGTTGAGCGTGCCGCCGCCGACATAGAGGACAGGCTTCTCGGCGGAGGCGATGCGTCGCGCCGCCTCGGCGATCTGCCGCGCGTGGCCGCGGACGGGCGGTCGCCAGCCGGGTAGGTCGACGGAATCCGGGTACCTGAAGTCGAGCTCGGCCTCCTGGAGGTCTCGCGGGATGTCCACGAGGACTGGGCCGCAACGGCCGGTGCGGGCGACGTGGAAGGCGGCCTTGAGCACGTGCGGGATCTCCTCGACGTCCTGCACGAGCCAGGAGTGCTTGACGATCGGGGTGGTCACACCGGTGATGTCGCACTCCTGGAACGCGTCGGTTCCGATCAGGTGGCTACGCACCTGGCCGGTGATACAGACGAGCGGCGTCGAGTCCATCCACGCGTCGGCGATCGGCGTCACGAGGTTGGTCGCGCCCGGGCCGGACGTGGCGAACGCGACGCCGGCGCGACCGGACGCACGCGCGTAGCCCTCCGCCATGTGCCCTGCGCCCTGCTCGTGCCGCGCGAGCACGTGCCGCACGGTCGTCCCGCGGGCGATCGCGTCGTACACGGGCAGGATCGCGCCGCCCGGGATCCCGAAGGCGACTTCGACGCCCTCGGCCTCGAGCGAGCGGAGGACTGCGTCGGCTCCGTTCACGCGGCGAACTCCACGTCGGTTCGGGTGGTCGGCATCAGCTCGAGCACGGCGTCCATGAAGTCGCGCGTCGTGGCAGCGGGGCCGCGTCCGGTGAGGTCGGCCGTGCGCACGCCGGAGGCGAGCGCGGACGAAACCGCCCGCTCGAGCGTGCTGCCGGCAGCCCGCTCGCCGAGGCCTTCGGAGAGCATCAGCGCGGCGGCGAGCAGCATGCCGCTCGGGTTGGCCACGCCCTGTCCGGCGATGTCGGGAGCAGACCCGTGCGTCGGGCCGAAGATCCCCGGCCCGTCCTGGGACAGCCGGCCCGAGGCGACGATCCGCGAGCCGTTGCGGCTGGCCGCGGTCAGGTCGGAGACGAGCTCGGCGTGCGCCCGCTGGGTGACGACGACGCAGAAGCCGTCCGGCGCGTTCATCAGCCGCGGCAGGGCTTCGCTCAGCGAGAGCCGCTCGACCTCGACGCCGTGATGGCGCTCCGCCTCCCAGCCGACGAACGTGTTCCACGTCTGCCCGTCGCCGACGGCCGCCACCTTCGCCCTGCGCGAGCGGGCGAGGTCGAACGCACGCCGCACCACGTACGGCTCCATCTGGTCCTCGAGCGGGCTGACGACGGCGATGTCGCCGTCGGCGAGCCGCACCCGCTGGACGCGCCAGGTCAGGTCGAGCTCGGCCTTGACACCCTCGAGCGCGGGCTCCTTCGTCAGCGCGACCAGGACGGCGTCCGCCCGGCGGCAGGCGGCGCGTGTCTCCGCCGGCAGCGGGTGGCCGTGGCGGCTGATCGCCTCGCCGGCGAACGGCACGTGCACCTCCTCCACGCGGAAGCGGTGCAGGCGACCGGCCTCGGCGACCGCGCGGCTCGCCTCGGCCATCAGCTCGGGGCCGATGCCGTCCCCACTCAGACACGCGACCGTGAACTTCTTGTGACTTTTCATCGGACGGACACCTCCTCGAAGACGTCGTAGAGCGTCACGGCCTTGCGCTCGTCGGCAAGCCGCTTGAACCGTGCAAAGGCTGTACGCAGTTCGTCCGCCGGCAGATCGATTCCGGCCTCGGCGCAGGCCCGGGCGAACGCGTGCCGTCCGGAATGCTTGCCGAGCGGCAGCGTCATCGTCAGGCCTAGCTCCTCGGGATCCATGATCTGGTAGGTGGCCGCGTCCTTGAGCATCCCGTCCTGGTGGATGCCGGCCTCGTGGGCGAAGGCGTTCGCGCCGACGATCGCCTTGTTGCGCTGGACGGCGTAGCCGGTCAGCCGGGAGACGAGCGCCGAGGAGACGCCGATCTCGCCGACGTTCACGCCCGTCTCGGCCGCCAAGTCGTCGGCGCGCACCCGGAGTGCCATCACGACCTCCTCGAGCGCGGCGTTGCCCGCCCGCTCGCCGATTCCGTTCACGGTGCACTCGACCTGTGTCGCGCCGGCGCGGATCCCGGAGAGCGTGTTCGCGACCGCGAGGCCGAGGTCGTTGTGACAGTGGACGGAGAGGACGACCTGGCGGAGGTCCGGGCAGAGCTCCTGCACGCGCCGGAGGAACGCCTCGTGCTCGTCGGGCAGGCAGTAGCCGACGGTGTCCGGCAGGTTGACGGTGGTCGCGCCGAAGGCGATCGCCTCGCGGCACACCTCCGCGAGGAACGCCGGGTCGGACCGGGTCGCGTCCTCGGCTGAGAACTCGACCTCGTCGGCGTGGCCGGCGGCGGTGCGGACGGCGGTCCGCACGCGCTCGAGCACCTCGGGCGGCTCGAGCCCGAGCTTGCGCTCCATGTGCAGGGCGCTCGTCGCGATGAAGACGTGGATTCTCGAGCGGCGGGCTCCGGCGAGGGCCTCGGCGGCCGCGTCGACGTCGTCCGGGTCCGTGCGCGCCAGCGCGGCGACGGTCGCCTCCGTCACGGTGCGCGCGACGGCTTCCACGCCCTCGAAGTCGCCGGGCGACGAGATCGGGAAGCCGGCCTCGATCACATCCACGCCGAGGCGCTCGAGCTGCGTGGCGATCTCCGCCTTCTCGTCGGGCTGAAGGGCGATGCCGGGCGACTGCTCGCCGTCGCGAAGGGTGGTGTCGAAGATCGTGATCCTGCGGGGTGGCAACGGAGTTCCTCCTCGTCTCGTCCCGTTCGGGGACGTACCGGTGGTGTGGTGCGGTCGGCGTGTGCGCTGCGAGGCGCGTGGTCGAAAGCTCCCCCTAGAGGGGGAGAATCGAGACGACGAGAAGGGAAATCGGGCCGCGCGCAGCCACCGAGGGCGGGGCTGCGGAGTGAGTGTAGGACGCGGCGCTCATCGCTTCAGGTGTTCAAGGTTGCCCTGAGGGCTTGCTCCTGTCAAGCGTTATCGGCAGCGAGAAGGCCGGACTTGATCCCTGGACTTCTCCGAGCGCCCTGGAAATCGAATGGGACGGCCCGCCGAGGCGGGCCGTCGAGGTAGAAGCGGGCAAATGCCCACAGACAGGTGAGATCCGGCGACGATCATAGCTGCGGCAGGTCGGAGGGCGCGGGACTCGAACCCGAACCGGTTGCCCGGCCAGCACAGATCTCACCTGGCTGCTCCACCTTGGAGCTTCCACCCTCCGACCGCAGGTCACGATACGGCTGCCAGGCCTTGGGTTCTGTAACGGAACTGTGACGATCCCGACGATCTCGTTCGCAGATTCGCCGTCGCACTTGACCTCCTCCGATGCGACCCCTACTCTGCTGGCAATGGTCTGCGCCGCGCACGAGAGCTTTCCGATTCTCTTTCTCGTCGCGCGCAAGCCTGCGTGCTAGTCGGCGTCCCGCTCCCACCGCCTCCGCCGGCTAGCTAGCACCACAGAGGCGGACTCCCCACAAGATCAGTCGAGGTGCGCATTGCGACCTCCGTTCGGCCCAACCCTAGAGCGTGACGCCTGCGGGATCGGCTTCGTCGCCGACTCCTCCGGACGCGCCTCGCGCGAGATCGTCGACGCCCTGCTCGAGGGGCTGCGCAACGTGCGCCACCGGGGCGCGACCGCCGCCGACCGCAAGACCGGCGACGGGGCGGGCGTGCTGCTGCCGCTGCCGGAGGGAAGTCCCGGCATCGCGATGGTCTTCCTCCGCGACGAGGCCGCGCGCGGCGCGATCGAGGACGCCTGCCGGGCCGAGGGGATCGAGCCGCTCGAGTGGCGCGAGGTTCCCGTCGACACCGGCGCGCTGGGCGCGGGCGCGCTCGCCACCATGCCGCGCATCGAGCAGCTGCTCCTGCGCGGGGGCGACGAGACGCGCGCCTACCGCGCGCGCCGCCGGGCCGAGCGGAGCCCCGGCGCGTACATCGTCTCGCTCTCCTTCCGGACCGTCACCTACAAGGCCCTGTGCGCGGCCGAGGAGCTCGGGCGCTTCTACCCCGACCTGCGCGATCCGTCGCTCACGGTGCCGTTCGGGATCTTCCACCAGCGGTTCTCGACGAACACCGAGCCGTCGTGGGAGCGTGCCCAGCCGTTCCGGCTCCTCTGTCACAACGGTGAGATCAACGCGATCCAGGGCAACGTCAACTGGATGCGCGCCCGGGAGGGCAACTTCGGCTCGGAGGACGACGAGCTGCTCCACCCGGTGTGCGACGAGTCCGGCTCCGACTCGGCGATGCTGGACAACGCGCTCGAGCTGCTCGTCCGCCACGGCCGCGACGTCCGCCACGCGCTGACGATGCTGGTGCCCGAGGCCTGGGACGGCAACCCCGAGCTCGGCCGGGAGCTGCGCGACTACTACCGCTACCACTCGCTGCTGGTCGAGCCGTGGGACGGTCCGGCCGGGCTCGTCTTCACCGACGGCCGCGTCGTCGGCGCCGCGCTCGACCGCAACGGATTGAGGCCGCTTCGCTATGCGGTCTGTTCCGACGGCCTCGTCGTCTGCTCGTCCGAGGCGGGCGCCGTCGACCTCTCGGGGCGCGGGCCGGTCCGCCGCAGCCGGCTCGGCCCCGGGCAGATCGTCGCGGTCGACCCCGATCGGGGCTTCGAGGACAACGGCGCGATCAAGGCGCGGCTCGCCGCGCGGCAGCCGTACGGGCGCTGGCTGGACGAGGGCTTGCGGCGCGGCTCGAACGGGACGCCGGTCGAGCCGCCGGAGGGCGACCTGACCGCCCGCCAGGCGGCCTTCGGCTACACCCGCGAGGACGTCAACGTCGTCCTGCGCCCGGTCGCGGGCCGCGGTCACGAGCCGACCTCCTCGATGGGCGACGACACCGCGCTGCCCTTGCTCGCCGGCCGTGCCCGGCCGCTCTACTCGTACTTCCGCCAGCGCTTCGCGCAGGTGACGAACCCGCCGATCGACCACCTGCGCGAGCGGCACACGTTCTCCCTGCGCTGCATCCTCGGCGGCCGGGCTCCTCTGCTCACGGAGGGGCCCGAGACCGCTCGCGGGACGGAGTTCGAGAGCTTCTTCCTGTACCCCGACGTCCTCGACGACCGCCTGAACCGGCTCGACGCGACGTTCGAGTCGGATATCGAAGGCGCTTGCCGGCGCCTGGCCGAGCAGGCGGAGACGTTCGTCCGGTCGGGCCGCACGGCGCTGCTGGTGTCGGATACCAACCGCGACCGGGCGTCGATCCCTGCGCTGCTCGCAGTCGGGGCCGTGCACCACCACCTGGTCGCACGCGGGCTGCGCTCCCTGGCGACGATCGTCGTCGAGACCGACGAGGTCCGCGAGGCGCACCACTTCGCCTGCCTGCTCGGCTACGGGGCGGAGGCGATCTGCCCAGGGCTCGCGCTCGACACCGTTGCCGCGCTCGCCGCGGCAGACAAGGTCGGCGCCGACCGTCCCTCTCCGGCCGCCGCGCAGGAGCGCTTCCGCGCGGCGATCGAGGACGGGGTGCTGAAGATCATGTCGAAGATGGGGATCGCCGACGTCGCCGCCTACTGCGGCGCGCAGGTGTTCGACGTGCTCGGGCTCGCGCAGGAGGTGGTCGACCTCGGCTTCGCCGGTACGCCCACGGCGGTCGGCGGCATCGGGTTCGACGAGCTCGAGCGCGAGGCCCTGGCCCGGTTCGCCGCCACGCGGCTGGAGAACCCGGGCTACGTCAAGTTCCGGAAGGGCGGCGAGCCGCATGAGACTGACGCATCGGTGGTAGACGCGGCACATGCTCTGCGGCTCGCCGTCCGGAAGGACCGCCGGGAGGCCTACGACCGCTTCGCCTCCCTCGTCGACGGGCGGTCGCCGATGGAGCTGCGCGACCTGCTCGACTTCGCGCCTGCGGACCCGGCTTCGCTCGACGAGGTGGAGCCGGCGGAGTCGATCGTCCGGCGTTTCTCCGCGGGCGGGATGTCGCACGGCGCCCTGTCCGCGGAGGCGCACGAGACGATCGCGACGGCGTTCAACCGGCTGCAGGCGCGCTCGAACTGCGGCGAGGGCGGCGAGGACCCGTCCCGGTTCCGCACCGAGCGAAACTCCAGGATCAAGCAGATCGCGTCGGGTCGCTTCGGGGTTACGCCCGAGTACGCCGCGTTCGCCGACGAGCTCCAGATCAAGATCGCGCAGGGCTCGAAGCCCGGCGAGGGCGGCCAGCTGCCGGGCCACAAGGTCTCGGTCGAGATCGCCCGTCTTCGCCACACGACGCCCGGGGTCGCGCTGATCTCGCCGCCACCGCACCACGACATCTACTCGATCGAGGACCTCGCGCAGCTGATCTTCGACCTCCGGCAGGTGAACCCGCAGGCGGCGATCTCGGTGAAGCTCGTGGCGGAAACCGGCGTGGGGCTCGTCGCCGGCGGCGTCGTCAAGGCGCTCGCAGACGTCGTCCACGTCGCCGGCTCCGACGGTGGGACCGGCGCGAGCCCGCTCTCGTCGATCAAGAACGCCGGCCTGCCCTGGGAGCTCGGCCTGGCCGACACGCAGCGTTCTCTGGTCCAGAACGGGCTACGCGGCCGGGTGCGGCTGCGGGCCGACGGCGGGATCAAGACCGGCCGCGACGTCGTCGTGGCGGCGCTCCTCGGCGCCGACGAGATCAGCTTCGGCACGGCGCTGTTGCTGGCCGAGGGCTGCCTGATGGTGCGCTCCTGCCACCTCGATACCTGCCCGGTCGGGATCGCCACCCAGCGGCCCGAGCTGCGTGCGAAATATGCAGCGACGCCGGAGCAGGTCGAGGCCTACCTCCTCTTCGTCGCCGAAGACGCGCGGCGCTGGCTCGCCTCACTCGGGCTCCTCTCCCTCGAGGAGGCGGTCGGCCGCACGGACCTCCTGCGCCGGCGCGAGACGGGCGATCCGCGTGCGGACTCGCTCGAGCTCGCGCCGCTGCTGGGGGCACCGCAAGGCCGTCACGCGGGCGAGCCGATGCCGGTCGCCGGCGGCGGCGAGCTCGGGCAGCGGCTGGCCGCCGACGCGCAGCCCGCGCTCGACGGCCCCGCGTTGGTCGAGCCGTCGTACGCGATCTCGACGTGGGACCGCTCGGTCGGCGCCCGCATCGGCGGGCTGATCGGACAGCGGTTCGGCTCACAGAAGCCGCCGGGCCGCGTGCGCGCCCGCTTCGCGGGCTCGGCCGGCCAGAGCTTCGGCGCGTTCCTCGCCGCCGGGGTCGAGCTCGATCTCACCGGCGAGGCGAACGACTACGTCGGGAAGGCGATGGGCGGGGGGCGGATCGTGATCAGGCCGCCCGAGGGCGATGCCGGCGATCCCGTCCTTGCCGGGAACACCGTGCTCTACGGCGCCACGGGCGGGGAGCTCTACTGCGCCGGCCGCGCCGGCGAGCGGTTCGCGGTCCGCAACTCGGGCGCGAGCGCGGTGGTCGAGGGGGTCGGCGACCACGGCTGCGAGTACATGACCGGCGGCACGATCGTCGTCCTCGGCACGACCGGCCGGAACTTCGGCGCCGGAATGAGCGGCGGCGACGCGTTCGTCTACGACCCGTCCGGCGAGCTCCCGCTGCGGCTGAACGACGACCTGGTCGTCCTCGAGCGGGTGTCGAGCGACGGCGAGCTGCGCCGGCTGGTCGAACGGCACGGGCGCTACACGGGCTCGTCGCTGGCGGCGGCGCTGCTCGGCGCCTGGGACGGCGCGGTCGCGGATTTCTGGCACGTGCGGCCGCGTGCGGACGTGGCCGCGATCGAGGACGAGCACGAGGGCACCGGGGGGAGGGCTGCCGACGAGGCCGAGGAGGCGAGCACCGGTTAGAGGCGAGCACCGGTAGTTGCATAAATCGGCTAGATCTGCATAATATTCCACATGGTTGCGGCGGCTGTCATCGGCGCGGGCGGCTTCTCGGGGCAGGAGACGCTCGACCGCGTGCTCGCGCACCCCGCGCTCGAGCTGCTCGCGCTCGGCTCCGACTCACTTGCGGGCCAATCGGCCGAGGCGCTCGACCCGCGGCTCGCCCGGAACGGGCATGGGCCGCTTCCGCAGTTCGTCTCGAACGAGGAGGCGCTCGCGGCCGGGGCCATGCTCGTCTTCTGCTGCCTCGACAACGACTTCGACGCGCCTGAAGGCGCGGTCGTCGTCGATCTCTCCGGGTCGCATCGCTTCGCGCAGGACTGGTGCTACGCGCTGCCCGAGCTCGCCCCGCCCACGGGACGCCTGATCGCGAACCCGGGCTGCTATGCCACCGCGGCGCTGCTCGCGCTCGTGCCGATCGCGGGGATCGTCGACCCGGCAAGCGTGGTCGTCGACGGCAAGTCCGGGATCTCGGGGGCCGGCCGCACGGTGAAGGAGAGCTCGCACGCAGCTGCGGTCCTGGACAACATCACGCCGTACGCCGTCGGCGCGCACAGGCACGCGCCCGAGATCGCGCAGCGGCTCGGCTTCCCGGTCACGTTCACGCCCCACGTCGTCCCATTGCGCCGCGGCCTCGTCTGCACCTGCTACGTGAGCGCGAGCGAGGATCCGCGTCCGCTGCTCGAGGCCGCGTACGCCGAGTCGCACGTGGTCGCGGTCGTCGACTCGGTTCCGGACGTCGCGCGGGTGCAGGGCACCGACGCCGCCGAGGTGGCCGCCTTCCAGGACGCGAGCACCGGCCGCTGGATCGTGATCTGCGCGATCGACAACCTCGGCAAGGGCGCCGCGGGGCAGGCGGTCCAGAACGCCAACCTCATGCTCGGCCTCGAGGAGACGGCCGGGCTCCGGCTCTCGGGAGTCCTCGTCTGATGGCGGTCGCGGTCGAACACGACTGCGTGGTCACGGGCGCGGTCACCGCACCGCAGGGCTTCGTCGCCGGTGCCGTCCACGCGGGGATCCGCAAGGCCAAGCTCGACCTCGCCGTCCTCCGCTCCACCGTGCCCGCCGTCGGGGCCGGGATGTTCACCGCCAACCGCGTCCAGGCCGCGCCCGTGCTCGTCTCGAAGGCGCACCTCGCGCAGGCGGAGCCGCAGGCGATCGTGATCAACTCCGGTGTCGCGAACGCGGCCACCGGCAAGCAGGGCGAGCTCGACGCCCTCGCCACCGCTGCCCAGACCGCGGCGCTGCTCGACCTCGATCCGGAGCAGGTGCTCGTCCTCTCCACCGGCGTGATCGGCGTGAAGCTGCCGATGCCGAAGCTGATCGCCGGCCTGCACGGGATCGAGCTGGCCGCAGACGGCGGCGCCGAGGCGGCCGAGGCGATCCTCACCACCGACACCTGTCCGAAGGAGGCGCTGGTCGCGCGCGACGGCTTCGCGGTCGGCGGGATGGCGAAGGGCGCGGGGATGATCCACCCGTGCCTGGCGACGATGCTCGCGGTCGTCACCACCGACTATCCGCTCGCCGCCGGCGAGGCGCCTGCGTTCCTCAAGCGCGCCGTGCAGGAGAGCTTCAACCGGATCTCGGTCGACGGCGAGTGCTCGACGAACGACGCCGTCGTGCTGCTCGCCAACGGCGCGAGCGGGGTCGAGCGCACCGCCGCGACCGACCGCGACTTCGCCGCCGCGCTGGGCGAGGTCTGCGCCGACCTGTCCCGGCAGATCGTCATGGACGGGGAGGGCGCGACCGTGCTGCTCGAGATCGAGGTCACGGGCGCGGCGAGCGCCGGCGAGGCGAACGCGATCGCGAAACGGATCGCCACCTCGCCGCTCGTCAAGACCGCGGCGTTCGGGCGCGACCCGAACTGGGGCCGGATCCTGGCGGCGGCCGGCTCGGCGTTCGTGTCGGGCGGCTTCGCGCACGTCGACCTCGACCGGCTGACGCTGCAGATGAACGGCGTGGTCGTCTTCGCCGAGGGCGAGCCCACCTCGGCGGAGGTGCCGCTCGACGGGCCGGTCTGCAAGATCGAGCTCGACCTGGGGCTCGGCGTGTCCGCCGCGTCGTACCTGGCCTCCGACCTCACATACGACTACGTGAAGATCAACGCCGAGTACACGACGTGATCGTCGTGAAGGTCGGCGGCGCGGTGATCGACGACGCGCTCGGGGAGCTTCGCAACGCGGTCGTCGTCCACGGCGGCGGCCCGCAGATCTCGGCGGCGATGGAGGCCGCCGGCCTCGAGGTGACGTTCGTCGGAGGGCGCCGGTTCACGAGCGCCGCCGCGATCGAGGTCGTCCGCGGCGCGCTGCTCGAGGTGAACGCGCAGCTCTGCGCGGCGATCGGCCCCCGCGCCGTCGGCCTCGCCGGCGACGAGGTCGGCCTGCGAGCGACTGCGGTTCCCGAGCTCGGACGCGTCGGCTCGCCGGAGCCGAGCCGTCCACAGGCGGTCGTGGACGCCCTCACGCAAGGGCTGATTCCGGTCGTCGCCCCGCTGGCCGTCGGGCCGCTGAACGTCAACGCCGACGAGGCCGCAGCCGCGCTGGCGATCGGGCTCGGGGCCGATCGGATCCTGTTCCTGACGGACGTCCCCGGTGTGCTTCGCGACGACGAGGTCCTGGACCACATCGGGGCGGACGAGGTCGAGGCAGGCTGCTTCGAGGGCGGCATCGTCCCGAAGCTGCACGCCGCGGTCGTCGCCGCGAAGCGCGGAGTCCGGGCGGAGATCGGCCGGACGCTGGTGACCGCATGACGCTGGCCACCCGCAGTGCGGTGCTGCCGACCTACGCGCGCACCGACGTGACGTTCGTCGAAGGCGACGGCTCGTGGCTGACCGCCGCTGACGGGACGCGCTACCTCGACTTCGCAGCCGGGATCGCCGTCGTCGCGCTCGGGCACGGCCACCCCGCGCCGCTCGCCGCCGCGCACGAGCAGCTCGACCGGCTCTGGCACGTCTCGAACCTCTACTGGACCGAGCCGATGGCGCAGTTGGCCGGCCTGCTTTCCGACCGTTTCGGCGGCGCCCAGGCCTTCTTCTGCAACTCGGGCGCCGAGGCGATCGAGGCGGCGATCAAGCACGCCCGCAAGGCCACGGGCAGGCCCGGGATCGTCGCGCTCGAGGGCTCGTTCCACGGCCGGACGCTCGGGGCGCTGTCGGCGACGGGCCAGCCGGCGAAGCGGGCCGTCTTCGAGCCGCTCGTTCCGGGGGTGACGTTCGCGCAGCTGAACGACCTCGCCTCGCTCGAGGCTGCCGTCGGCCCGGACACGGCGCTGATCCTCATCGAGCCGGTTCAGGGCGAGGGCGGCGTCAATCCTGCCTCGCCCGGCTTCCTCGCCGCTGCAGCCGAGCTCGCCGCCGAGCACGGCGCGCTCCTCTGCTTCGACGAGGTGCAAACCGGCGTCGGCCGGACCGGCTCGTTCTTCGCCTTCGAGCAGCTCGGCGTCCGGCCGCACCTGGTCACGCTGGCAAAGGGGCTGGCGAACGGGCTGCCGATCGGCGCGCTGCTGGTCGGCGACCACGCCGCGCCGGGGCTCGAGCCGGGCGACCACGCCTCCACGTTCGGCGGCAACCCGGTCGTCTGCGCCGCCGCCTGCGCGGTGGTGGAGGCCGTCGACGAGGAGCTCCTGGCTGCTGTTCGCTCCCGCGGGCAGCAGCTGGAGAAGGGCCTCATGGAGCTCGGGGCTGTGCATGGCGCCGGCTTGCTGCTCGGGCTCGAGGTCGCTTCCGCAAGCGAGGCCGTCGCAGCCTGCTTCGACGCCGCGCTGCTCGTCACCTCGGCCGGGCCGACGACGCTGCGGCTGACGCCGCCGCTGACGGTCTCGTCCGACGAGGTCGCGCAAGCGCTGTCGATCCTCCGGGAGGCTCTGTCGTGACCGCACACCGCCGCGAGCGCCAGGCTGCGATCCTGCGGCTGATCCGCGACCGCCAGATTTCGACCCAGGCCGAGCTTGCTGCGGCGCTGCACGACGCCGGCCACGAGGTCGTCCAGACCACCGTCTCGCGGGATATCGCCGAGCTCGGGCTGGTGAAGGTGCGGGCGCCGAACGGCCGGCTCGTCTACGCGCAGCCCGGCGCGGCCGACTACGACCGCCTGCGGGAGCTGGCGACTGCGTTCCGGCGCTGGGCGCTCTCGATCGAAGCCGGCGACAGCATGGTCGTCGTGTTCACGCCGCGCGGGTTCGCAGCCGCGCTCGCGGACGCGATCGACGAATCGAACCACCCACACGTGCTCGCCACGATCTCGGGCGAGAACACCATCTTCGTGGTGCCGGCCGCGGGCGTCCCCGCGGGCGAGCTGCGCGACGAGCTGAGCAGACACCTCCTGGAAGGAGCGGCATGAGCAAGACGGCGGTACTCGCCTACTCTGGCGGGCTGGATACCACCTGCATCATCGCCTGGCTGAAAGAGCTCTACGACTACGACGAGGTCGTGGCCGTCCTCTGCGACGTCGGCCAGGAGTTCGACCTCGAGCAGTCGCAGGAGCGCGGCTATGCGGCTGGCGCCGACGACGTCCTGCTCGTCGACCGCCGCGACGCATTCGCAAACGACCAGGTGGCGAAGGCGATCCAGACCAACGCACTGTACGAGGGCAAGTACCCGCTGGTCTCGGCTCTTTCTCGCCCTGTGATCGCGGGGGCGGTTGCAGAGCTGGCGCTCGAGCTCGGCGCCGAGGCGGCCGTCCACGGCTGCACCGGCAAGGGCAACGACCAGCTCCGCTTCGAGCTTGCCTTCCGCGCCAACTACCCGGGGGTCCGGGTGATCGCGCCGCTCCGCGACCGGGTCTGGACGCGCGACGAGGAGATCGAGTACGCCCAGGCGCGCGGGATCCCGGTGACCGTCACGCAGAGCTCACCCTTCTCGTTCGACGAGAACCTGTTCGGCCGCTCGATCGAGGCGGGCGTCCTCGAGGATCCGTGGGAGGCGCCCCCGGAGGCGCCGTACCTGCTCACAGCCGACCCGGACGCCGCGCCGGGGCCGACCGAGGTCGTGATCGGCTTCGAGGCCGGGCTGCCGGTCTCCCTCGACGGCGAGCCGCTCGGGATGGTCGAGCTGATCGCGACCCTGAACCGGCAGGCGGGCGCGTACGGGATCGGGCGGATCGACATGATCGAGAACCGGGCGATCGGGATCAAGAGTCGCGAGGTCTACGAGGCGCCGGCGGCGATGACCCTGATCGCCGCTCACCGCGCGCTCGAAGACATCGTGCTGACGAAGGGCGAGCTGAACGTGAAGCGCGGGATCGAGGACACCTGGGCGCGCACGGTGTACGACGGGCTCTGGTTCTCGCCGCTGCGCGAGGCGCTCGACGCGTTCGTCGCCAGGACCCAGGAGCTCGTCACGGGCGAGGTGCGCGTGCAGCTGCGGCCGGCCGCCGCGGTCGTCAACGGCCGGCGGTCCGAGTACGCGCTCTACGCGGAGACCCTGGCGTCGTACGCGACCGGCGAGACCTTCCCGCACGAGGCGGCGGAAGGGTTCATCCGCCTGGCGTCGCTGGAGCCGGAGCTGGCGGCGGCGCGCGCCCGGGCGGTGCGCGTTTGACCCTCTGGCAGGGACGCGTCGAGGGTCACCTCGCCCCCGAGGTCTGGGAGCTGGTCAAGGCCGACGACGCGGAGCTCTTTCCCTACGACTGCGAGGGGACGCGGATCCACGCCGACAGGCTCCTCGCCGCTGGTCTCCTGTCCACCGAGGAGCACGCCGAGGTCGGCGCTCGGCTGACGGCTATCGCGGGCGAGGGCAGCGCCCTCCTGCTCGACTCGGACGAGGACGTGCACTCCGCGATCGAGCGGCTGCTCGGCCCGGTCGGGCGGAAGATCCACGCCGGCCGCTCCCGCAACGACCAGGTCGTCACCGCTTTCCGGCTCTGGGCCCTCGACGCCTGCGCGGAGGCGAAGGAAGGCATCGAGGCGCTCGCGGGTGTGGTGCTCGACCGTGCCGAGGAGGACGCCGAGACGGTCATGCCCGGCTACACGCACCTCCAGCGTGCCCAGCCGGTGACGCTCGGGCACCACCTGCTCGCCTGGGTCGAGATGCTCGACCGCGACCGCGACCGGTTCGCCCTCGCGGCCCGGCATGCGGAAGCATCTCCGCTGGGCGCCGGCGCGCTCGCGGGGACCACGCTGCCCCTCCCGGGCGTGCGCAACTCGCTCGACGCGGTCGCCGACCGCGACTTCGCGCTCGACTACCTCTACGCGTGCGCAGCGCTGTTCGTCCATCTGTCTCGGATCGGAGAGGAGCTGGCGCTGTGGTCGACCGCGGAGTTCGGGTTCGTCCGCCTGCCGGACTCGGCGGCGACCGGCTCGTCGATGATGCCGCAGAAGCTGAACCCCGACGTAGCGGAGCTGGCGCGCGGGAAGGCCGGGACCGCGATCGGCCGTCTGACCGGGCTGCTGGCGACGGTCAAGGGGCTCCCGCTCGCGTACAACTCCGATCTCGGCGAGGACAAGCCGGCCGCGTTCGGGACCAGACGGGACGTCCGCAGGGTGCTCGCAGCGTTGGTCGTGCTGATCCGCGACCTCCGCTTCGACGAAGCGCGGCTCGAGACGGCCGCCTCCGATCCCGGCCTGCTCGCCACGGACGCCGCCGAGGCGCTGGTCGCTGAGGGCGTCCCGTTCCGCGACGCGCACGAGCAGGTCGCCCGGGCCGTCCGGGAGGGAGCGTTCGACCCGGATTCGAGCGCCGCCGAAAGCGCCGCCGCCCGGCTCGGCGACGTCGCGCAGGCGGTCGCCGAAGCGCGGAAGCGCTTCTCATAGCACGCCGGGGGACTGTCCCCGCAGAAAACGAAGTGCCGCGAGTCGGCGGGGTCAGACACCTTCGGTGTCAGACCCTACGGCGAGGGCCTCGCTCAGCGTGAACCGGCCGCCCCAGAGCGCGCTCCCGACGACGGCGCCCTCGCAGCCCAGGTTGCGCAGCGCGACCAGGTCGTCGAGCGTCGCGATCCCGCCGGCGGCGAGCACCGGTACTCCTGCATCCAGCACATCCGAGAGCAGGCCGAGGTCGGGCCCGGCGAGAGAGCCGTCGCGGCGCGTGCTCGTCACGAGCAGGCGCTGTATCCCTGCCGCGGCGCACTCCCGCGCGAGGCGCCGAGGCGTGACGCCGGTCTCGGTCACCCAGCCGTCCGCGACGACGCGCCCATCCTTCACGTCCACCGCCACCACCAGCCGGTCGGCGAACCGGGCCGCCAGCAGTGAGAGGCTTAAGCCTGTCACTGCCTCGAGCGCTGCGCTGCCGACGATCGTTCGTGTGGCACCAGCGTCGAGGGCGGCCTGGATTGCGTCTGCGTTGCGGAGCCCGCCGCCCACCTGCACCGGAACACCTGCGGCCACGACCTGCTCGACGAGGCCGGGCGTAGGTAGGCCCGAAAAGGCGCCGTCGAGGTCGACGAGATGGAGCCAATCGGCGCCCTCGGCGGCAAACCGGGCTGCCGCATCCCGGGGATCACCCCCTTCGATGGTCACGCGGTCGCGCCGACCCTCCGACAGCCGAACGCATCGGCCCTCGAGGACGTCGATCGCGGGAATGACGTCGAAGGTCGCCATATCAGCGTAGTATCATGCTAACATGATGGCGATGAGCACCACCGCCACCGATGCCCGACATGATCTCGACGAGATCGAGGGTCTCGATGAGCTCGCCGCAGCCTTCCTCCGGCTCCGGAACCGCGACGAGGCGCGGCGCTTCCTGCGCGACCTCTGCACCCACGGCGAGCTGGAGGCGCTCGCGCACCGGTGGCAGATCGTCCGCCTGCTCGACGAGGGCGTCCCGTACGTCGAGATCGCCGAGCGGGTGCACACGAGCACGGCAACCGTCACCCGGGTCGCGCAGTGGCTCCGGCACGGCACCGGGGGCTACCAGCTCGTGCTCCGCCGCACCCGCTAGGGGTCGCGCATGAGTGCCGGCGGCAACGGCCGGCTGCTGGTCGCGGTTCCGTCGAAGGGGCGCATGGCCGCCCCCGCGCTCGATCTGCTCGACGCGGCCGGGCTCCGGTTCGAGCTCGGCGAGCGCGCTCTGCACGTCCCCTGCGAGAACGCGCCGGTCGAGCTGCTGCTCGTCCGACCGCACGACATTCCCGAGTACGTCCAGGACGGAGTCGTCCACGTCGGGATCACCGGCGCGAATCTCGTCGCCGAAGCACGCGCAGGCGTCGTCCAGCTCGCCGAGCTCGGCTTCGCGCGCTGCACCCTCGAGGCGGCGGTCCCGACGGGTGCGCCCCAGCAGGCGCTCGCCGACCTGGCCGGTCTGCGCGTCGCGACCGCGTATCCCGTGTCGACCCGCGCTGCGCTCGCCGAGCACGGCGTCGAGGCCGAGCTGGTCACGGTGTCCGGGTCGGTCGAGGCGGCGCCGCGGCTCGGGCTGTCGGACGCAGTGGTCGACCTCGTCTCCACCGGATCGACCGCCAGTGTCAACGGCCTCCGGCGAATCGGCCGCCTGCTCTCGTCCGAGGCGGTGCTGATCGCAAACCCGGGCGCGCTCCCGGAACGCAGGGAGCTCGTCGACCGGCTCGAGCTGATGCTGCGCGGCGTCGTCGCCGCGCGCAGCCGCCGCTACGTGATGCTCAACGCTTCCGAAGACGACCTGCCTGCGATCCGCGACCTGCTGCCGGGCATGGGCGCGCCGTCGGTGCTGCCGCTGGCCGAGCCGGGCCAGATCGCCGTCCACGCCGCCGTTGCCGCGGACGACATCTGGGACCTGCTGCCGCCGCTGAAGGCGGCGGGGGCCTCGTCGATCCTCGTCGTTCCCGTCGAGCGGCTGGTTCCGTGACGGAGGTCGCCGAGATCGTCGCGGACGTGCGCGACCGGGGCGACCTCGCGCTCCGCGAGTGGTCGGAGCGGCTCGGCGACGGGGCGCCCGGGCGCGTGGCGCCGCGCGGCGACCTCGACCCGCAGGCGCTCCGAGCAGTGCGCGCGCTGGCCGCCGCGGTCGAGGCCGTCCATGCAGCCCAGCGTCCCGCCGACACCACGGTCACACCGCTTCCCGGGATCGAGGTCACACGCCGTTGGCTGGCCCTCGACTCCGTGGGGATCTACGTGCCCAGCGGGCTCGTCTCGTCGCTGGTGATGACCGCCGTCCCAGCGCGGCTGGCCGGGGTCGGGCGCATCGCCGTCGCGACGCCGGCGCCCTCGGTGGCGATGCTGGCGGCAGCGCGCGAGCTCCGGATCGACGAGCTGTACTCCATGGGCGGGGCACAGGCGATCGCGGCGCTCGCCTACGGCACCGAGGAGATCGCGCCGGTCGCCAAGATCGTCGGGCCCGGCAACCGCTGGGTGACGGAGGCGAAGCTCCTGGTCTCACGCCATGTCGCGGTCGACCTGCCCGCCGGGCCGAGCGAGGTGCTCGTCATCGCTGACGAGACCGCCGACCCGGACGCCTGCGCCGCCGACCTACTCGCCCAGGCCGAGCACGGACCGGACGGAGATTCGATCCTGCTGACGACGAGCGCGGAGCTCGCCGACGCGGTCGAGGCCCGCGTCGGCGAGCGTGCGCGGGTCGAGTTGGTCGGCTCGGTGGAGGAGGCGCTCGCCCGCGCGAACGAACTCGCTCCCGAGCACCTCGAGCTCCTGGTCGCGAACCCGGACGCCCTCGCCGCCGGCGTCCGGAACGCCGGAGCGGTGTTCCTCGGCACGTCGGCCGTGCTGGGCGACTACGCGGCCGGCTCGAATCACGTGCTCCCGACCGGCGGTCTCGCGCGGGGCGTCGGCGGCCTCGGCCTCGAGGCGTTCCTGAAGCCGGTCCAGTTCGTCCGGGCGACCCCGGAAGCCGTGGCTTCCATCCGCCCGACGGTCGAAGCGCTTGCAACCCTCGAGGGCCTGCCCCTTCACGCCGAGTCCCTGGCGGTCAGAGCGTGAGCGCGCGGCGCAGAAACCCCCTTGTAACACTGTGTTACTTGCCCTCGGCGCCGCATGGTTGCAGGGCGCTCGGAGCTAGTAACACTGTGTTACTTGCCCGCTTCGCGGGGGTTGGGCCGTGAGCGCCAGGCCTCTGCCGGACGGGTTCGAGCCGTATGCCTGGGCTCCGCCGCTCGAGGAGATCGCCGCCCGGCATGGGCTGCACCCGGCCGAGATCATCCGCTTCGACCAGAACGTCCCGCCGCTGCCCGGCGTGCCGCAGGTTCCGCTCGGCGAGAGCTTCGCGCGACTCAACGAGTATCCCGACGGCACGTACCGCGACCTCTGCGAAGCCGCTGCCGGCTATGCCGGCGTCGGGCCGGACCAGATCGTTCCGGGCGCCGGAGTCGACGGGCTGATCGCGCTGGCCGCGCGGACCTTCCTCGGGCCGGGTCGCCGCGCCTTCGTCGAACAGCCGGCCTACCCGGTGTACGCGGTGGCCACGGCGATCGAGGGAGCGACGCTTACGGACGATCCGGCCGGCGCCGACCTGGTCTGGGTCTGCAACCCGAACAATCCGACCGGCGGGCTCGTCGAGCCTGAGGAGATCGCCGCGCTGGCGCGGTCGCTCCCGGAGGCGACGGTGGTCGTCGACGAGGCGTACTTCGAATACGGCGGCAAGACGGTCGCCCCGCTCGTCGCCGGGACCCCGAACCTCGTCGCGCTCCGCACCCTCTCGAAAGCCTTCGGCCTCGCCGCCCTGCGCGTCGGCTACGCGATCGCAGCGCCCGAAGTTGCGCACGAGCTGAACCGTCGTCGCGACCCGGCGCCCGTGTCGGCACCGTCCGCACGCATCGCAGCCGCCGCGCTCCGCGACCCGCAGCTCGACGTCGAGGAGACGATCGCCGAGCGGGAACGGATGCGCGGAGCGCTGCTCGGTACGGGCTTCGACTGCCCGCCCTCCGCCGGCAATTTCGTCGTCGTGCGCGGCTCCGACCGAGCCGACGAGCTCGAAGCACAGGGCCTCGTCGTCCGTCGACAGCCGGAAGCGTTTCGCATCACCGTGCGCCTCCCCGCGGAGAACGACCGCATCCTCGCCGCGCTCGGGGCCGCGTCGAAGCCCGCGGCCGCCAGGTCCGCCCTCGTGCTCCGCACGACCGGCGAGACCGCCCTTCGCATCGCGCTGGACCTCGACGGCCGGGGCCGCGCCCGCGTCGGCACCGGAGTCGGCTTCCTCGACCACCTGCTGACGCTCTTCGCGTTCCACGGCGGCCTCGATCTCGACCTGCTCGCCGGCGGCGACCTCGAGGTGGACGAGCACCACACCGTCGAGGACGTGCTCGCCGCGCTCGGCGACGCGGTCAGCGGCGCGCTCGATGGCCGCGTCGGCGTCGCCAGGTACGGCTCGGCGACGGTGCCGATGGACGAAGCCCGCGCGACGGCAGCCGTCGACCTCGTCCGCAGGCCGCATGCGGAGGTCGCGATCGCCTTCCGCGGCGACCGCGTCGGCGGCCTGGCGGTGACGCTCCTCCCGCATGCGCTCGAGCGGTTCGCGATCCAGGCCGGGCTGACGCTGCACGTGGACGCCGCCGGCGAGGACGACCACCACGTCGCCGAGGCCGCGTTCAAGGCGCTTGGCCGTGCGCTACGAGTGGCGTGTTCGATCGAGGGCGCGGCTGTCGGCTCGACCAAGGGAGCGCTGTGAGAGTCGTGCTGGCCGACTACGGCGCCGGGAACCTGCGCAGCGTCTGCTCTGCGCTCCTGCGGGCGGGAGCGGAGCCGGCGATCACCGAGGATCCCGTCGAGCTCGAGCGCGCTCCGCTCGCGGTGATCGCCGGGGTCGGCAACACGGCCGCGGCTGCCCGCGGCCTGGAGGAACGCGGTCTCGCCGCGGCGCTCCTGGCGCGGGCGCGCTCCGGCCGGCCGGTGCTGGGCATCTGCGTCGGGATGCAGCTGCTCTTCGGCGAGTCCGATGAGGGCGGCAGCGGCCTTGCGATCCTCCCCGGCCGCGTCGAGCGCGTGCGTGCGGCCCGCGTCCCGCACATGGGCTGGAACGAGCTGCACGTCACGGCGCCGACGGAGCTGCTCGACGAGCTCGACGGCCGGGACGTGTACTTCGCCCATTCGTACGCATGCGCGCCGGAGGCGTCGATCGCCGTCGCCGAGGTCGACCACGGCGGCCCGGTCGTCGCCGCGGTCGAGCACGGTCCGATCGCCGGCGTCCAGTTCCACCCGGAACGCAGCGGCCCTGCCGGCGCCCAGGTCCTCCGGAATGCGCTCGCATGGTCAAGAAACGCGTGATCCCGTGCCTCGACGTCGCCGCGGGGCGCGTCGTCAAGGGCATACGCTTCCAGGAGCTGCGCGACGTCGGCGACCCCGTCGAGCTGGCGACGCGCTACTCGGAGCTCGGCGCCGACGAGCTCGTCTTCCTCGACATCACCGCGACGCTCGAGGACCGCGGCCCGTTGCTCCGGCTGGTCGAGCGGGCGGCCGCCGAGCTCGAGATCCCCTTCACCGTCGGCGGCGGGATCGCCGGGCTCGAGGACGCCCGGTCGCTGCTCCGCGCCGGCGCCGACAAGGTCTCGCTCAACCGTGCCGCTGTCGACCGCCCCGAGCTGCTCACGGCGCTCGCCGACGAGTTTGGCTCGCAGGCGGTGGTCTGCGCGATCGACGTCCGGGCGGGAGAGGTCGTCACCCACGCCGGCGGCAAGCCCCGCGGCATCGACGCGGTCGCCTGGGCGCGGGAAGCGGTCGACTGCGGCGCAGGCGAGATCCTGCTGACGTCGATCGATGCCGACGGGACACGCAACGGCTACGACCTCGAGCTGACGCGGCAGGTGGCGGACACCGTGACCGTGCCGGTGATCGCGTCGGGCGGCGCGGGCGACGCGACCCACCTGGCCGAGGCGTTCGAGGCGGGCGCCGAGGCGGCCCTCGTCGCGTCGATCGTCCACGAACGGCCCGAGCGGCTGCCCGAGCTGAAGCGGGACCTGCAGGAGGCGGGATGGCCGATCAGAGAGTGACCGGGCCGCTCCTGACGCCCGCGATCGTCCAGGACGCCGACGACGGGCGCGTACTGATGCTGGCCTGGATGGACGAGGAGGCGCTCCGCCGCACGCGCGAGAGCGGGGAGGCGTGGTTCTGGAGCCGGACGCGCGAGCAGCTCTGGCACAAGGGCGAAACGTCGGGGAACACGCTTGCGGTGGTCGAGCTCCGGGACGACTGCGACGGCGACGCCGTCCTCCTGCGCGTCCGGCCCGCAGGTCCCGTCTGCCACACGGGCTCGCTCTCCTGCTTCGCGCCCTGGCTCTGGCGCCGCGTCGCCGAGCGCGCGCGCACCAGGCCCGAGGGCTCCTACGTCGCCGGCCTGCTCGAGCAAGGCCCCGCCGCCGCCGCGCGGAAGGTCGGCGAGGAGGGCGTGGAAGCCGCGCTCGCGGGCGCGGCCGAGAGCGACGAGCGTCTGATCGAGGAGCTCGCCGACCTGTGGTTCCACTCCTACGTTCTGCTCGCAGCCCGTGGCCTAGACCCGGCCGCGGTCGAGGACGAGCTCGCACGGCGTAGCCGCTAGTGCCGGAGCGCGAACGGACGCCGCATGTTCCGCCCGCGCTCCGGCCGGGACCCTATACCTGTGCCTACGCCGATGTGCCCGGGAGTGTGGACGTCTGGTGGACGGTCGCTCCTGCGACCGCGGGGTGCGGCATGGCGTGTGCGTGGCCGAGGTGGCCGTGTGACTCGGTGCCGTACCCCCCCGGCACCGGGATGTAGAACTCGGGGTAGCCCCACATGCCGTGCTCGTGCACGTCGAGGCCGCCGGTCTCGACCTCCGGGTCGACGCGGATGCCCCACGTCAGCTTCAGCGCCAGGAGGATCAGGAAGGACGCGCCGAAGGTGAACGCGCCGACGGCCGCGAGCCCGAGCAGCTGGACGCCGAGCTGGTGCAGGCCGCCGCCGTAGAAGAGGCCCTTCGATCCGGTCGCGAGGCTCTTCGCCTGCGAGGGCAGCGTCAGCAGCCCGAGCGACAGCGTGCCCCAGACGCCGGCCATGCCGTGCGCTGCGACCGCGCCGATCGGATCGTCGATGCCGACCCGCTCGACGAGCAGGACGCCGAGCACGACGATCACGCCGGCGACGAAGCCGACCAGGAGCGCCCCCCAGGGGGCGACGAACGCGCACGCGGCGGTGATCGCGACGAGCGCTGCGATTGCGCCGTTGAGCATCATCGAGATATCCGGCTTCTTGATCACCAGCCACGAGGTGACGAGCGCCCCGAAGACGCCTGCCGCGGCGGCGATGTTGGTGTTCAGGGCGACGTAGGCGAAGAAGCCGAGGCCGCCGCCGTTGACCGACAGGGTCGAGCCCGGGTTGAACCCGAACCAGCCGAACCAGAGGATGAGCACGCCGAGCGTCGTGTAGGCCATGTTGTGACCGGGAATCGCGTTCGCCTTCCCGTCGGAGTCGAACTTGCCGATCCGCGGCCCGAGCAGCAACGCCCCGGCCAGGGCCGCGAGCGCGCCCTGGTAGTGGACGACGGTCGACCCGGCGAAGTCCTGCATCCCCTTCGAGAACAGCCAGCCGTCGGGCGACCAGATCCAGTGCGAAACGAGCGAATAGACCAGGGTGAACGCCAGGCCGAAGACGATGTAGACGTAGAGCTTCGTCCGCTCGGCCATCGCGCCCCAGACGATCGCGAGCGACACGCCGCAGAACACGACCTCGAACAGATAGCCGGCGGCGCCCGGGATCTCGCTGAACCAGGAGAACGGCGCCTGGCCGATCGACATCAGGTCCGAGGTGTTGGGGAAGAAGCCCGAGCCGCCGATGAAGCCGTTGCCGCCGTCGCCGAAGGCGATCCCGAAGCCGACGAGGTAGTAGACCACCGACGCCAGCGCGAAGATCAGGACGTTCTTGGCCGCGATGTGACCGACGTTTTTCATCCGGGTCAGACCCGCCTCGAGGAACGCGAAGCCGGCCTGCATGAACATCACGAGCACGGCGGCGATGACGACCCAGATCGTGCTCGCGGCGTAGAGCAGCTCCTTGTTGGTCATGCGGCGACCTCGACTTCCTCCAGCGCGCTGCCGGTTCGGTTGTGCATCACGGACGCGATCGGGGTCGTCCACACGATCCCGTCGCCGGATTCGTTGCCGCTCCGCGCCGCGTCGACGATCGCCCCGACGACAGCCGGGGCCTTCGCATCCGACGTGACGAAGACCAGCAGCGCCTTCGGCAGGAACCGCGACTCGAAGACCCGTCCGCGGTACTCGTGCGTGATCCCCCGCTGGCGGCCGTGGCCGACCGCCTCGACCACGGTGACGCCGACGTGGCCCGCCTCGGCCTCGACCGCGTCGATCACGGTCTCGATCCGTTCCCGGATCACGATTGCCTCCACCTTGACCCAGCTCAAGGCCTCCTCCTTTCGAGTAGAACGGTGTCCCGCCAGACACCGTCGAGTTGTCCGATTCGTTCGCGGGTGCCGACGACCCGGAAGCCGCAGCGCTTGTGGAACTCGATGCTGGCGGCGTTGTCCGCGAAGACCGACGCCTGAACCGTCCAGAAGCCGGCCCGGTCGGCGCTCTCGAGCAGCCGCTCGAGCAGCGCCCGGCCGATCCCCTGCCCGCGCGAGCTCTCGGCGACGTAGACGCTGTTCTCGACCACGCCCGCGTAGCAGGCACGCCGCGAGGTCGGGAGGAGCGCCGCCCAGCCGACCACCTGGTCGCCCTGCTCTGCCACCAGCCGGTGGTCGCCGAGATAGGCGTCGTCCCAGTCCGCCCACTCGGGCGCCGACGTCTCGAAGGTGGCCAGCTTCGTGGCGATCCCCTGCTCGTAGACCGCCTTCACCACCGGCCAGTCGCTCGTTTTCATCGGTCTGATCTCCATGTCGAATCGTGTTGGACCAACAAAAAAAGCCCCAGGACTCGAAGTCCTGAGGCCTCTTTGCCTCTTTGCGCCCCCTCCGGCGGCGGCGCACTTCAACAATAGAAGTAACGGCGGACGCGGTCAAATGCGGACGCGCGGCAGCCGCTAGGATGGGGATCAGTCGATCAGGAGGCGCTGCTCGATGAAGCGAAGAGATCCAGACCGGCACCTGTAGGTCCCCGGCCCCGCCGCGTTTGCGCTCCCGTCGAGACGTCTGCTAGCCTCGGCGGCTCGATGTTGCTCTTCGGCTGACACGTCACCTCGCGCGCCGCCGGCTCTTTGGTCTCAGAGTCGATGCCGGCGGTCGCCGCGTCCGTGTCCGTTTCCGAAGCCTGGAGGAGCAACACATGAACGCCGTAGAAGTCCACAACCTGCGCAAGGAGTTCGTCCGCAAGGACGGGCGCAAGCGCACCCGCGTCGCCGCGTTACGAGGGATCACCTTCGAGATGGCGCGCGGCGAGTGCATCGCCATCCTGGGCCAGAACGGCTCGGGGAAGTCGACCCTGGTCCGGCTGCTGTCGACGCTGCTCTTGCCGGACGGCGGCACCGCGCGGATCTTCGGTCACGACATCGGCGAGACCCGAGCCGTGCGCACGATGGTCAACCGCGTCTCCGTCGAGGCATCGTTCTTCAAGAAGATGTCGGCAACGGAGAACCTCGCGTACGCGGCGCGGTTCTACGGGCTGACGCCGAGGGAGACGCGTGAGCGGATCCCGGTGATCCTCGACCGCGTCGGCTTTCCGGTCTCCCGGCGGACGCACGCAATGGAGAACCTCTCGCGCGGAACGCAGCAGAAGGTCGCGCTGGCCCGGGCGCTGCTGACGTCGCCCGTGCTCCTGCTGCTCGACGAGCCGACGACGGGCCTCGACCCGCGCTCGAAGCTCGAGGTACAGGACTTCATCCGCGAGGTGCGCGCCATCCACGACACGACGATCCTGCTTTGCACCCACGACCTCGCCGAGGCGGAGATCCTCGCCGAGCGGATCGGGATCCTCGACGACGGTCAGCTCCTCTGCCTGGAGCCCGCCGACGAGATCAAGGAGCGCTACGGGGTCGAGACGCTGGAGGAGGCGTTCTTCGCCGCCGCCGGCCGCACGTTCGAGGACGAGCGTGAGGAGGAGGAAGAGGAGGTGACGGCATGACCGCGATAGCGGCCCGCGCGCGCCACGAGCTGATCGGCCTGCTCGGCGTCGTCGAGCGGAACTGGTACCTCGTCAAGCGCTACGCGATGTGGGAGCTCGCGTTCTTCGTCTGGACGATCGCGAACACCCTGTCGATCGTCTTCATCTCGAAGGCCGCGGGTCTCCCGCCCGCCCAGGAGGAGCGCCTGACCACGGTGCTGCTGATCGGCGCTGTGATCTGGGCCTACCTGGGGATCATCTTCGAGATCCTCACCGAGACGGTCGCGTGGGAGCGCTGGGAAGGGACGATCGAGTACACGTTCATGGCGCCGCTCTCGCGGCCGGTTCACCTGATCGGCATGGGGCTGTTCGCGATCGCCTACGGGCTCGTCCGAGCGACGCTGATCTTCGCCGTCGTCGCGGCGATGTTCGGCCTCCACATGCCGGATGCGAACTTCGCGACCGCGCTGATCCTGCTCGGGATCGCGTCGATCTCGTTCATCGGGATCGGGATGATGACCGCCGTCCTGCCGCTGATCTCGCCGGAGAAGGGCACCCAGCTCGGCTTCATGGCGCAGGGGATCATGCTGGTCGTCTCCGGCGTCTACTACCCGGTGTCGGTGCTGCCACAGTGGATGCAGTGGATCTCGACGATCTCGCCCGCGACCTATGCGCTGCGCGGGATCAGGGCAGCGATTCTCGAGGGCGCGACGCCGGCGGACGTCTGGGGCGACATCTGGCCGCTGATCCTGATCGGCGTCGTCGCGATCCCGCTGGGCCTCTGGGTCTTCCGGCGGGGTGAGCAGTACGCGAAGCGCCACGGGAAGCTGAAGCGGTCCGGCTGATCACCCCGGGCTCAGACCGTCCTGAGCTCCTGTGGACGAGTTGTCCCAGAAACGTTTCAGCCCCAGTCTCAGAGACTGGGTGGGGAACGTCACGAGGTTCGCCAGGGCCGTTTCGGCCTAGCGGCCGAACAGCGGGCTCGTGGCGGTGAAGGCGTTCGCCTTGTACGCCGTCGCCCTCACCCGTAGCGTGATCCGGTAGCGGCCGGGCTTGAGCTTCGCGGTCGCGAGGCGCAACGGAACCGAGGCGATCCCCTTGCCGCGGATCGTCGCAACCGGCCTGGACGAGCCGACGCGGCGGAAGATCTCGGTATACGCGCAGTCGGCGTCGCAGGTCAGCACGCGCCGCTTCCAGTCGACCAGCGGTCTGGGCGCGAGCAGCGCGGCGCAGCCGGCCGGCGTCGGCACCCCGAAGCGCCTGGCGGCGGCGGCGACCGCGGCGCGGCTCGACTTCGGCGTCTTCCCGTCGGCGTAGTAGACGCCTGACTGGAAGGTCTGGAGGAGGGGGATGTCGATCAGCGTGAAGACCATGATCGTGCGCACCGTCGGCTGGCAGGCGGCCAGGTGAAAGCTGTCGGCGTAGTAGCGCGCCTGGGTCGCTTCGCTCACCGGATGTGTGGTCGAGGGCTCGCTCCCGCTGTACAGATCGGCGTACGTCGCCGGGATCCTGGACTCGACGCCGAACTCGTCGTAGACGAGCGGGAGAGTCTGTCCCTTCTGCTTCGTGCCGCCGAACGCTCGCTGGAGCAGCGAGATCAGCTTCCCGTAGTCCGCGATCGTCACGGTATTGGCGAGCGGGTTGTGGTGGAAGGTCGGCGGCAGGTCGGAACGCTCCATGTACGGGTGGTAGGAAAAGGCGTCCATGATCGGCTTCGTGCGGTGCGAGGCGCGGTACGCCGCCCCCATGTCGAGGATGAAGCGGGACGGTGAGTGGGTGTCGCGGCCGGTACCGCGCTTGTTCGTCCCCGAGTGGGCGAGAGTGCCGCCGACGACCTCCACCCGCGGCGCCACGCGCTTGACGTCGTCGTACGTGCGGGCGAGCAGCCGCTCGTAGCCGACCGCAGCCGCGTCCTGGCCCGACGGGCCGAACTGCGGCGACCAGAACAGGTTGAGGTTCGGCTCGTTGCCGACGATCACGTGCTTGAGCCCGGGGAGGCTCTTCACCACGCCGGCGAGCCAGTTGGCGAAGCGCGTCTGCTCGGCCGTCGTCCGCGGCGTCTGGGAGCTGTCGGCCGGGTACGCGTCGAGATAGACGTCGCTCCCGGCGCCCTGGGCCACGGCGATGCCGTTCCGCAGGTCGGAGAGCAACCCGGGGTCGATCGCCGTCTGCGTCCGCTCCCACGTCACCGTCACCCGCGCGGTGTCCGCGAGATCGGCACTCTCCATCAGCTCGACGGTCGATTGCTGGCGCGTCGGGTCGAGCAGCTCGGGCACGACCGAGCCGATCCGGAGCGGTGTTCGCGCCGCTGCGGTCTGCGCCGCCCAGGCCGCCGCAGCCGCGACGACGAGCAGCGCGAGCGAGACCCCCCTCACACGCACCGGGCCAGAGTAGCTGGGGTGGCGGAGGTCAGCTGGAGGGAGCGCGGTAGTTCGTCCGGACGCCCGCCTCGCGGAATCCGGCCCGGAGGATGTTGCGGTACGAGCCCGACGGTCGCCGGTCGTCGAGCTCGCCGGTCTCGGTGACGACCGTGCTGCAACCCTGACGGCGTGCGTCCTCGATGCGCGCGGCGAGAATCGCGCTCTGGGCGCCGCGGCCCCGGAAGTCCGGCAGCGTGGCGCCGAACCCGAGCCAGCCGACGCCGCCGTCGACGTAGAGCGCACCAGCCCCGGCGGGCCGCTCGCCGTCGTAGGCCACGTAGCACGACCACCCGGGGCGGCCGACGACGTTCGCGGCGAACGGCTCGGTGAAGTCGGGGAGGCTGTACCCGCCGGCGACGACTGCGGCGAAATCGCCCGCGCGGTCGGGCCCGACCGGCACGACGGAGAGCTCACTCGTCGCCCGCCTCGGGGACACCCCGCGCGAGAACTTCATCCAGCCGTAGTCGCGGACGAAGCCGCGCGCTTCGAGCTCGGTCCCCAGCCCGCGGGCATCCGACACCCACCAGGCGGCGTCCCCGTAGAAAGCGGCGATCTCGTCGACGGGGTCGATCGAGTCGAGCCCGAGCACACGGTTGAAGATCCTCTCTTCCAGCCGCGGCAGCTTCAGGCAGACGGCGCCGCCGATCTCGGCCAGCTCGCACAGCTCGGGCGACCCGCGGTACGCGTCGGCGTAGGCGGCGTGCTCCACGGACTCGAGGTCGACGACCACGTTCGACAGCCTACTGCGCTATGCTCGAACAGTCCGTAGGCGACGTTGCCTCGGGTGCGGGGACCGAACCTGCACTCGGGGCTTTTTCCATTTTGGGGAGGAGACGCATGGCGCAGCAGGTCGAATCGAAGAACCGGGCGACGTCGAGCGAGGAGGCCCGGCAGCAGGTCGTGGCGAAGTGCAAGACGGAGGGGATCGAGTCGATGCTCCTCTGGTTCACCGACCTCGAGGGGCACCTGAAGAGCTTTGCGATCACGCCCAACGAGCTCGAGGGCGCGCTCGACGACGGCATGGGCTTCGACGGCTCGTCGATCACCGGCTTCAACGCGATCGAGGAGTCGGACATGGTCGCGATCCCCGACCCGGACACGTTCGTCGTCATGCCGTGGCGCTCGGGCGAGTCGAAGGTCGGCCGGATGATCTGCGACGTGGTCACGCCCGACGGCAAGCCGTACGAGGGCGATCCCCGCTACGTGCTGCGGCGTGCGCTCGACCGGATGAAGGGCCTCGGCTTCGACACGTTCAACGTCGGTCCCGAGCTCGAGTACTTCCTGTTCGAGGACGCGAAGGGGACCGAGACGCTCGACGAGGGCGGCTACTTCGCGATGACGACGCAGGATGCCGCGACCGAGCTGCGCAACGAGACGATCCAGGCGCTCGAGAAGGTCGGCATCCCGATCGAGTACCACCATCACGAGGTCGGCCCCTCGCAGCACGAGATCGACATGCACTTCGCCAACGCGCTGGACATGGCCGACCACACGCTCACCTACCGGCTCGTCGTGAAGGAGATCGCCGCCAAGAACGGCGTCTACGCGACCTTCATGCCGAAGCCGATCTTCGGCGAGAACGGCTCGGGGATGCACACCCACCAGTCGCTCTTCACCGACGGGCGGAACGCGTTCTTCGATGAGGAGGACAAGTGGCACCTGTCGGAGGCCGGCAAGGCGTTCATCGCCGGCCAGCTGCGCCACGCCCGTGAGATCGCCGCCGTGTTCGCGCAGTGGGTGAACTCGTACAAGCGGCTCGTGCCCGGCTACGAGGCGCCCGTGTACGTCGCCTGGTCGCAGCGCAACCGCTCGGCCCTGATCCGGATCCCGCTGTACAAGCCGGGCTCGGAGCAGGCGACGCGCGCCGAGATCCGCTGCCCCGATCCGGCGTGCAACCCGTACCTCACGTTCGCGGCGCTCCTGCACGCGGGGCTCGAGGGGATCGAGAAGGGCTACGAGCTGCCCGACCCGATGGAGACCAACCTCTACCACCTGACCGCCGAGCAGCGGCGCGAGCGCGGCATCGTCGCGCTGCCCGAGACCCTCGGCGAGGCGATCGACGAGCTCTCGCAGTCGGAGCTCGCCCGGACGGCGCTCGGCCCGCACATCTTCGACCGCTACGTCGAGATCAAGCGCAAGGAGTGGGACGAGTACCGCGTCCAGCTGACCCAGTGGGAGCTGGACCGGTACCTGCACGCTTTATGACAAACGATCTAGAATGAGGGATACGCCTCGCCACCCTGCGGCGGCGAGGCTGACTGACGGCCGACTGCGAGCTGCGTTCATCCGCAGCTCGTGGTCGTTAAAGAGCCCGAAGGTGCTGCGCACCTTCGGGCTGCCGGTCCAGTCAGAGAGGGCGCGCCCCACCGCGCCGCTCCCGTGACGCTGGTCGGCGCTAGCCGAAGCTCTGTATGGACTCGCGGACGAGCCTGAGGCCGATCACGCCGCTGCGGCCGTCGATTGCGCTGATCGCATCGGCGGGCACGAGCCGGCGGCGGCGAAGGAAGCCCGACCGGACGGCGAGAGCGTCGGGAACGTCCGGGGAGGTGCCGTACATCGGCGCCTCGACCCGACCGACGACCCGGCCCCGCGCGTCCGCGACCAGGTATCCGGTCGTGGAAGTGAGGTCGATCTCGGCGGCGGCGGCGGCTGAGCTCATCGCTGGCAACGCTATTCCCCGCATGTAGAGGAAAGACACGCGATTCGTAAGGATTTCGTTAAGCGGACGCGCATCCCGACGTTGCCGACTTCGACGACGGCCGCACGAGTCCTACGCCGGCTTCCCGTCGCCACGGTGGTCGCCGTCGCGCTCGCCCTGCTCCAGTACGTGCTCGTCCGCCCGGGCGCGGGCCGGACGGACCGGTGACCTGCAGGTGCGTGCCGCCGCCTGCGTGCCGCCGCTCGTGCTGGCCGCCCTCCTCGTCGTCGTCGTGCTGATGGCCGCCGCGTGCAGCGTCTCGCTGGGCCGGTCGCCGTCGGCCGCCATCCGTTCCGCCAGCTCGCGTGCCTGCCGCAGCCGCTTCCCGGCCGGCCCCGCGAGCGCGCCGGCCGCCAGCCAGAGCACGATCGCCGCGATCACCCAACCGTCGCCGAGCGCGACGCCGTCCGGATCGTCCTGGGTCAGCCAGATCCCGAACCCGAGGGCGGCGAGCGAGCCGATCCCGATCACGAGCACCATCGGCCGGACGAGCCCGAGCAGCAGCGCGATCTCGCTCGGCCGCTCGCGGCGCATCGCCAGCGGGTGGAGGATCCCGGCGTCGCCGCTGCCCGAGACGAAGCAGAACGCGGCCAGCAGGTGGAGGACGAGCAGCCGCTCGTAGGTGGACACGGCCGGGAAGGATAGGAGGCGGCGCGGCCTACAATCGGTTGCGTGGACGTCCCCGCGCGCCACCTGCGCCTCCTGACGGACACGATCGCCGCGGTCAACTCCACGCTCGACCTCCAGGAGGTGCTCGAGCTGGTCGCGACGAACGTCGCGGAGGCGCTCGGCACGGACGCGTGCTTCGTCTACCTGTACGAGGAGCGCTCCGGCGAGCTCGTCCTGCGCGCGACCCGCGGGACGGCGGTCGAGGAGATGACCCGCCGGCCGCGGATGCGCCCCGGCGAGGGCATCACCGGCGTCGCCGCGGAGGAGCGCCGCCCGGTGATGATCGCCGCGCAGGCGCATCTCGATCCGCGGTTCAAGCGGTTCTCCAACCTGCCGGAGGAGGAGTACGAGTCGATCCTCGCCGTCCCGATCCTCGCCCGCGAGAAGCTGGAGGGCGCGCTGAACGTGCGCACGCGCGAGCCGCGGGAGTTCTCGGACGCCGAGGTCGATCTGCTGCTCGCGATCGCCGCGCAGGTGGCGCAGTCGATCGAGCACGCCAAGCTGTACGCGCAGGCGCAGCGGCGGGTCGACGAGCTCGAGGCCCTGGCCCGGATCTCGGAGGCCGTCTCCGAGTCGCTGTACCTGGAGGAGTCGCTGGAGGCGATCGTCGAGACGACGATGGACGCCGTCTCCGCGACCGGCGCCGCGCTGGTCCTCGAGGACGGCAAGATCGCCTGGCCCGAGGGCCGCCCCGGCGAGTACGCGGTGCGGACGCCGCTGCGGTGGAAGCGCCGCCAGATCGGCGAGCTCGTCGCCGACCGGGACACGCCCTTCACCGACGACGAGCGCGCGCTGCTCGCGTCGATCGCGCACCACGCCGCGGTGGCGCTCGAGCACGGCCGCGCGGTGATGCGCGGCGTCCTCGCCCAGGAGATCCACCACCGGGTCAAGAACAACCTGCAGACGGTCGCGTCGCTGCTGCGGCTCCAGGCGCGCGGTGATGTCGTCGACCCCCGGCGGGCGCTCGACGACTCGGTCAACCGGATCCTCGCGATCGCGGCCGTCCACGAGGTGCTCACCGAGCGGCGCGACGAGAACGTCGACCTCGGCGAGCTGCTCGAGCGGCTGCGGGCGATGCTCGTGCAGGGGCTCGGCGGGGACAAGGAGGTCGCGTCGTCGCTCGAGTCGGTGCCGCTGGCGGGTGGTCGTGCGACCGCGCTGGCGCTCGTCTTCTCGGAGCTCTTCCAGAACGCGCTCGAGCACGGCGGCGGGTCGGTGCGGATCGAGCTCGCGCAGCGGAACGGCGACGTCGTGCTGGCGATCGCCGATGACGGTCGCGGTATCGACGGTGCGCCGCAGGGGACGGGCCTGTCGATCGTCGAGGCGCTCGTCCGGGACGAGCTCGGCGGGACGCTCTCGCTGGCGGACCAGGGCGGTCTGAGGGCAGAGGTGGTCTTCCCGGCATGAGGCGGCCCGAGGAGGTGTTCATCTTCGTCCGCCGCGCCGACGAGTACCTCGTGCTGCACCGCGCGCCGGCCGGGGGGTCGTACTGGCACGGCGTCGCCGGCGCGCTGGAGCCGGGCGAGGACTACCCGGAGGCGGCGCGGCGCGAGCTCGAGGAGGAAACCGGGCTGGTCGCGGATCCCGTCCCGATCGGCGAGCGATATGCCTACCCGATCGAGGAGGAGCCGCGATACCTGACGCTCGTGCCGCCGGGTACGGCCGAGATCCTGGTCGGCACGTTCCTCGTCGAGGCGCCGGCCGGCTGGGAGCCGCAGCTCGACCACGAGCACGACGAGTACCGCTGGTGCTCGCGCGAGGAAGCGCTGTCGCTCCTCTACTGGCCCGAGCCGCGTGCGATCCTTGCGTCGCTCTAGAGCGACGATCCCCGCCTAGACTCGCCTGATGCGCATCCTGATTGCCGAGGACGAGACGATCATCCGCCTCGATCTGCGCGAGCTCCTCGAGAGCGCCGGGTTCGAGGTCTGCGCGGAGGCAAAGGACGGGGTCGAGGCGGTCGAGCTGGCTACCTCGGCGGACCCGGAGCTCGCCATTCTCGACGTCAAGATGCCGCGCCTCGACGGGATCGAGGCCGCGCGGCGGATTCTCGAGGAGCGGCCGATGCCGATCGTGATGCTGACCGCCTACGGCCAGGACGAGCTGGTCTCACGTGCGGTCGAGGCGGGCGTGTTCGGCTACCTGGTCAAGCCGTTCCGCGAGGCCGACCTGCTGCCCGCGATCAAGGCGGCGCGGGCCCGGTACGAGGAGCTCGCTGCGCTGCGCGAGGAGGCCGAGTCGCTGTCGGAGGCGCTCGCCGCCCGGAAGTCGATCGAGCGCGCGAAGGGTCTGCTGATGGCGAAGGAGGGGTTGAGCGAGCAGGAGGCGTTCGAGCGCCTGCGGCGGGCTTCGCAGCTGGCAGGCCGTCCGCTGAAGGTGGTCGCGGAGGCGCTGATCGCAACGTTCGAGGCTTGACACCAGGTGCCTCGCTCGTTTGTGTGGCGACATCGCTCCAGTACTTGAAGATCACACCATGGCCCGGGTCTAGCGGTGAAGGTGGACGATCGCGCCGCCGTTGATGCAGAAGGGCAACGGTGTGCCGGTCGCCGTGCAGGTGCTGTTGACCGTGACGTAGAGGGAGCCGTCGGTCGCGAGCGCGACCCCGTTCGGGAAGTTGAGCCCGTTCGCGAGCACCGTTGCGACGCCGTTTCCGGCAAGCTCCACCACGGAGCCCGTGCCGGCCGCGCTCTGCGGGCCTGCGGGGACCGGCGGACCGGGCGTTCCCCACATGTCGACCAGGTAGATCGCGCCCGATTTGTTGTCGGAGACGCAGCCAGTGACGTGATGGATCAGGCTCTTGCCGCTCGCGTCGGCCACGGAGACCTCGGTCGGCGTGAAGCGGCCGTTTCGCTTCCACAGATGGCCCGAGAGGGAAGCGGCGTAGAGATTGCCGCGTAGCACCGTCACGCAGGTTGGCACGGTGTCGGCGGGGAAGCCGGCCGCCGGCGGTGCGAATGCAGACTCGACGATGACTTTGCCGGCGGCGGAAACGTAGTCGAGGGTGTTCGCTCCCGCGTCGGCGACGAAGGCGCCACCCGGAACAGCGAAGACGCCGTACGGGTTGGCGTTCGCCGGCTCCCGCGAATAGGCCTGGTTGCCGGCGAGAGCCCACTGGTAGTCGCTGCCGCCGACGCCTGCGAGCGGCTTCCAGGCGCCGGCCGGCGTGACCGCGATCAGTTGTCCTGCCTGCGCACGCGCGCCCGCGAGCGCGTTCGCGCAGTCGGTCGGCTGGGCGGCGCAGCTCCATCCGGCCAGCTCCTGTGGATAGGAGGTGAGCGTGGCGAGGACCTGCCCGTTCCGCGCGGAGAGCCCGTCGACGCCGGTGACGCCCTCCGTCTGAACCGCCCGCGAGTAGAGGCCGCGCACGAGCGGCTGCCGCGCGCCGGTCGTGGGGTTGACCTTCGAGATCTGCGAGGTGAGGCCGATGCAAAACGGCCCTGCCGGCGACGGTCGGCAGCTATCGCCGCCATGACCGGCCTCGGCTACGAGCAGCGTCCCGTTGTCGGTGAGCAGCACCCCGCGGGGGCTGTCGAGCCCGCTCGCGACCGGGGTGACCGTCCAGGCCGCGCCGGCGGCGTCTGAGCCTCCTGCGAGCGCGAGCGCCGCCACCAAGACGGCGATGCCGAGTGCAAGTGGGCTTCGGCTGCTACAGCGGGCGGCAGACCTGAACATGACGAAACGTTGCATCGGTGCCTCCTGACGGATCGTCCGACGTAATCGATAGGGTGTTACCCTAGTGAATAGGCGTGGCGACGTCAACCCGCGGAAGCGGTCCTATCGGTCGCCGCAGCGGGAGGCGGCCGCCCTGCGGACGCGCGAGGCCATCGGCCGGGCGGCGAAAGAGCTCTTCGAGCAGCAGGGGTGGGCGGGAACCACCATGCGCTCGATCGCGGGCGCAGCCGGCGTCTCGCAGAAGACGGTCGAGGCGGTCTTCCGGACCAAGGCGGCCGTTCTCCGGGCGAGCGTCCAGTATGCGATCCGCGGCGACGTCGACCCGCTGCCGATGCCCCAACGCGCGGCGGTGGCCCGCATGGAGAGAGTCACGAGCGCAGCCGAGATGCTCCGCCTGCACGCCGCTCATTTGCGCACGGTCAACGAGCGGTCGGCTCGGCTGGCCTGGACGGTGGAACATGCCGCCGCCGCGGACGCCGCGGTCGCCGAGCTCTGGCGGCAGATGAATCGCGATCGGGCCTTCGGCGTCCGCTGGGCGGGGGCGACGCTGCTCGCGAAACCGGACCGTCGCCGCGGTCTAGAGCGCGAATACGTCGAATCGACGTTCTGGGTCGCTCTCGACTGGGGGACCTACCGCACCTTGACCGAGCACGCCCGCCTTGCCCCGGACGAGTTCGAACACTGGCTGCGGCAGTACTACCGCTCGATGCTGCTCACGGCGCACGGACGAGGACGGGCCTGAAAGCTCGGTGTCTGAAGCCTTCAGGCCTCGACGTCGAACTGCTCGGCGATCTCCGGGTCCTTGCCGATCAGCTCTCGGATCTCGGCGGAGAACTCCCCCGGCTCGCCGTCCCACGTCTCGATCACGCCGAAGCGCTCGGTCGTTTCGTCGGAGATCCACGTCCGGTTCGGCTCCGGCTCGAGGCGGGCACGCAGCTCGTCGAGGCTTGTCTTCGAGTCGGCGAGGTTCCAGAGCAGTAGGCGGACGATCACGCCGGCACGGGGACGGCAAGGCCCGCGGCTCCGGGCTTCGATCTGGCCGGCTCGTAGCCGGAGCGGGCGAGCAGCTCCATGCCGAGCCGGGCGCGGCGGACACGCTCGCGCGACAGAGCGACGGTGGTGGCATCGAGGTGCGTGCCGGCGGGGTAGACGTCGGGCGCGTTGCGCAGGCCGAACTTGACGTAGACGGGGGCGGCGACCCGGATCAGCTCGGGGATCTCGTGCAGGCGGACGAAGCCGCCGATGTTGTCGGGCGCCTCGACGTAGACGTCGAGCGGGACGTCCACCGCTGCACGGATCGCGGCGATCTGGGCGAGGCTCAGGTCGGTCGGGAGGTTGATCGTGCTCGCGCCGAGACGCTCCAGGACCCGCGCGGCCGCGGGGTTCGCCGCCGGCAGCATCACCGACACCTTGGCCTGCATCTCCTCGGGGAGCAGGCCTACTCGTCGCGCGTCCGCGAACGCGGAGAGGACGCCGACGTCCGCGATCAGGACGCTGCGAAAGCCGTGAGCTGCGGCTCGACGCGCGTCGTCGAGAGCGGCGACGACCTGCTCCTGGCCCCGTGCGGTCGGCGCGAAAACGCCGCCGGCCGGGGCGCGCGCCGCCGCCGACGTGTCCCAGGCGGCGTTCGGTCGAGCGAAGAGCGAGACCTCGACGGGTGCGGCTGCCGCCGCAGCGGCCAGCTCGTCCAGCTCGGCGTCGGTCTGGAGGAAGACGCCGCTCCCCTGCGAGACGCGATGCACCGTCACGTCGAGGCGTTCCGCCTCCTCGAGAACCGCCTCGAGGCAGCGCGGCCCCTCCGTGCTCGGGATCTCGACGCGGTACTGCGCCCCGTCGGGGAAGCGCTTCTCCGAGTCGGGGAGCTCGTTGAGGTCGCCGCCCGGCAGCCCGATCGAGCGCAGGAAGTCGCGGGTCTCGTTCATGCGCCCGAGCGTACTAGGGTCTGACCCCGCAGGGGTCTGACCCTGCCGGGTGGTGGCGCACCCCGTTCCTTCAGGGACAGTCCCCTTCGGGGACAGTCCCTTACGGACAGTCCCTACGGCGTGGCCTGCGCTTGCTCGAACAGCGTCTCCCAGCGGTCGAGCAGCGACTGGAGCTCGTCCCTCGCGGCGCGGTGCGCGGTGAGGAGCTCGAGGTCGCCCCAGTCGTCGGCGAGCTTCCGCTCCAGGCCGGCGACCGTCTCCTCCTGCTCGGCGATCCGAGCCTCGACCTGCTCCAGCTCGCTGCGTCGCCTCGGCTGCGGCCGTTCAGGCCGTGGCTTTCTTCGTGACGTTTCCAACCCAGTCTCTGAGACTGGAGCTGCGCCGGCATTGGAACTCTTCGTCCACAGGGGGCTCGCACGGACGTAGTCGGCCCATCCGCCGTCGTAGCTCGAGATCGTCCCTTCCTCGATCGCAAGCGTCCGCTCGGCGACCGCATCGATGAGCGCGCGGTCGTGCGAGACGAGCAGCACCGTCGCCGGGAAATTCTCCAGCGCCGCCTCGAGCGCCTCGCGGCTCTCGAGGTCGAGGTGGTTCGTCGGCTCGTCGAGCACGAGGAAGTTCGCGCCGGACGCGACCACGACCGCGAGTGCCAGCCGGCGCCGCTCGCCGCCCGAGAGCACCGACACCGGCTTCTCGTGCGACTCCCAGCCGGAGAAGAGGAAGCGGCCGAGGAGGTTCTGCGCCTCCGGCCGCCGCAGCCCGGTCATCGACTGGACGCAGTCGAGCACCGAGCCGCGCTCGTCCAGCTCGGCCTCGTGCTGGGAGAAGTACGAAGGGACGACGCCGTGACCGAGCCGCGCGACCCCCGCGTCGGTCGAATGCCGCCCGAGGAGCGTCTCCAGCAACGTGGTCTTGCCCGAGCCGTTCGGCCCGACCAGCGCGACGTGCTCGCCGCGCTCGACCGCGAACGATGCGTCGGCCAGCAGCTGCTTGTCTCCGGCCGAGAGCGACAGGCCCTCCACCTCGACCACCGTCCGTCCGCTGCGCGGCGGGTTCAGGAACTCGAACCCGAGCCGCTTCGAACGGCGCGTGAGCAGCGCGACCTGGTCGGAGGCGACCGCCTTCTCGGACTGCAGCCGCCCGATGTGCGTCAGCTTGGCCTGCGCCTGCTTGGCCTTCGACTTCTTGTACCGGAACCGGTCGACGAACCGCTGGAGCCGGGCAATGTCGGCGTTGTAGCGCTCGATCGACTTCGACGCATCGAGCAGGCGGGCAGCTTTCTCGCGCCTCCAGACGTGCCACTCGCCCGGGAAGTAGGTCGACCGCCCCGCCTCCAGCTCGAGCACCGCGGTCGCGACCGCTTCCAGGAACCAGCGGTCGTGCGCGACCAGCACGACGGCCGCGTCCATGCCGACGAGCATCCGCTCCAGCCACTCGAGGCGCTCGACGTCCAGGTGGTTCGTCGGCTCGTCCAGAAGCAACAGATCCGGGTCGCCCGCCAGGGACCGGGCCAGCGACGCCCGCGTCAGCTCGCCGCCGGAAAACGTGTCGAGCGACCGATCGAGCTCGTCGTCGGCGAATCCCAGGCCGCGCAACGTCGAGAGCGAGTTCTCGCGCCATGCGTAGCCGCCGGCATGCTCGAGCCGTACCTGCGCCTCCGCGTAGCGCGCCAGTGTCTCGGGGCCGTGCTCGCCCCCTGCCATCGCCGCCTCCAGCCTGCGCAGCTCCTCCTCGAGCGCAACGAGGTCGCGTGCGCCGGACAGCGCGTACTCGCGCAGCGACAGCCCGAGGTCGAGCGGAGGTCTTTGGTCGTGCAGCGCCACCCGCGTGCCCTTGTCGAGGACGAGCTGACCGCTGTCGATCCCCGTCTCGCCGGCCAGCATCCGGAGCAGCGTCGTCTTGCCGGCGCCGTTCGGCCCGGAGAGCGCGAGCCGCTCACGCCGCTCGACCTTGAACGAGACGCCGTCGAACAGCAGCCCGCCGGCGAGCTCCTTGCGCAGATTGGTCCCGATCACGACGGCCATGCCGCCGCTAAGGCTAGATACCTAGTCTCGTACGAGCGAACGCGCTGCGTTGGCGATCGCGACCGCGTCGATCCCGTACGCGGCGAGCAGCTCGTCCGCCTTGCCGGAGCGCGGCATGTCCGTTACCGCCAGCCGCGTCACCCGCGCAGCCACTCCGCGCTCTGCCAGCGCCGAGAGCACGGTCTCGCCCAGACCGCCCTCGGGCCAGTGATCCTCGACCGTGACGATCAGCTCTGTCTCCTCGGCGGCCGCCGCGAGTGTGCCGCCGTCGATCGGCTTCAGCGAGTAGCAGTCGATCACCCGCGCCGACACCCCGTCGGCGGCGAGCGCCTCCGCCGCCTCGAGCGCCTCGTGCACCGTGATCCCGCACCCGACGAGGGTCACGTCGTCGCCCTCACGGAGGACGCGGCTACCTCCGATCGGGAACTCCTCGTCCGGTCCGTAGACGACGGGCGTGTTCGGGCGGAGCGTGCGGATGTAGGAGATCCCGTCCAGCTCCGCCATCGCCGCGACCAGCTTCGCCGTCTGGTTGCCGTCGCAGGGATGGAGCACGGTCGAGCCGTGCACGGCCCGTATCGCCGCGATGTCCTCGAGCGCCATCTGCGAAGGGCCGTCCTCGCCGATCGAGATCCCCGCGTGCGATCCCGAGAGAGAGAATGTCGCACGTGAGATCGCCGCCATCCGGATGAAGTCGTACGCCCGCGAGAAGAACGCCGCGAACGACGAGGCGAACACGCGGTAGCCGCGCGCCTGCAGGCCGACCGCCGCCGCGACCAGCTGCTGCTCTGCGATGTACATCTCGAAGAACCGGTCCGGATGTGCCTCCTTGAAGATCTCGGCGAAGGTCGAGTTCGAGACCTCGCCGTCGACCGCGACCACCTTGCCGTTCGCCGAACCGACCGCGGCCAGAGCCTCGCCGTACGCCTTCCTCGTCGCCACCTCGGAGCCCAGCTCGTAGCGGGGTAGCTCCAGCACGCCGGTCTCGAACCGGTGCGGCTCGCCCGGAGGCGGCTTCGCGACCGAGATCGTGATGTTTTGCAGCCCGCCGAGCTCCTCGATCGCAGCGTCGGGATCGTCGAGCGGCTTGCCGTGCCAGCCTTCCTTGTTCTCGACGGCCTTCACGCCCTTGCCCTTGATCGTCCGCGCGATCACGACCGTCGGCCGGTCCGTGGTCGCGGCGGCTTCGGCGTAGGCGGCGTCGATCGCCTCGACGTCGTGGCCGTCGACCTCGATCGCATGCCAGCCGAACGCCTCCGCCCGGGCGCGGTAGTGGTCGAGCTGCCACTCGTCCATCGTCGGGCCGCGCTGCCCGAGCCGGTTGACGTCGAAGATCGCGGTCAGGTTGTCGAGCTCGTAGTGCCACGCGTGCTCGAACGCCTCCCAGATCGAGCCCTCGGCGGTCTCGCTGTCCCCGCAGAGCACCCAGATCCGGTAGGGCAGCCGGTCGAGGTACTTGCCGGCGATCGCCATTCCGACCCCGATCGGCAGGCCCTGGCCGAGCGAGCCGGTGGCGACGTCGACCCACGGGATCAGCGGCGTCGGGTGGCCCTCCAGCATCGACCCGAACTGCCGATAGGTGAGCATCTCCTCGTCGGAGATTGCGCCGGCTGCGCGGAACATCGCGTAGAGGAGGGTCGACGCGTGCCCCTTCGAGAAGATCAGGCGGTCGTTCGTGGGGGTGTCGGGGGCGTCGAAGTCGTAGCGCAGGTACTTCGCCATCAGCACGGACATCAGGTCGGCGGCGGACATCCCCGAGGTCGGGTGGCCCGACTTCGCCGCCGCTGCGCACCGAACCGAGTCCACCCGGAACTGCTGTCCGAGCTCGCGCCAGAGCTGAACGTCGTCCATGCGGGTAACGTAACTCCCATATGAAGGTGGCGGTCGCATTCGACCACCGCGGCGTCAAGCTCCGCGAGCGGGTGCTCGACGAGCTGACCGCTCTCGGGCATGAAGCGGTCGATCTGGGGACCGACGATGCGAGCGTTCGCATCGACTATCCCGACAAGGCACGCGAGCTGGGCGAGGCGATTCGCGCGGGCGAGGCCGAGCGCGGCGTGCTCGTCTGCGGCTCGGGTGTCGGCGCGTCGGTCGCCGCCAGCAAGCTCGACGGCATCCGGGCTGCGGTCTGCCACGACGCGTACTCCGCGCACCAGGGCGTCGAGCACGACGACATGAACGTGCTCTGCCTGGGCTCGGAGGTCGTCGGCGCCGAGCTCGCCGCCGACCTCGTCCGCATCTTTCTCGGCGCCACCTTCGGCGGCGGCGAGCGCTACGTGGAGCGACTCCGGAAGATCGAAGACCTGGAAAGGAAGACCTATGCCTGACTCGCCGCTCAAACGCCTCTCGGCGCTCGGCCAGAGCGTCTGGATCGACTACCTCTCCCGCGACCTGCTGCGCTCGGGTCGACTCGCGCAGATGATGGACGAGGACGCCGTCACCGGTGTGACCTCCAACCCGACGATCTTCCAGAAGGCGATCTCGCAGGGCAACGCCTACGACGACCAGATGCGCGACCTGCTCGAGCACGAGGAGGACCCGAAGGAGATCTTCGTGGCGCTCGCCGGACGCGACATCGGCGAGGGGTGCGACCTGATGCGCGGCGTGTGGGACGAGGGCAAGGGCCTGCGTGGGTACGTCTCGATGGAGGTCGACCCGACGCTCGCCGCCGACACCGAGGGGACGATCGCCGAGGCCCGCCGCTTCCACGGGCTGATCGACAAGCCGAACCTGTACGTGAAGATCCCGGCGACGAAGGAAGGCCTGCCGGCGATCGAGGAGATGATCGCCGCCGGGAAGTCGATCAACATCACGCTGATCTTCTCGCTGGAGCGCCACCGAGAGGTGATGGAGGCGTACATCCGCGGCCTCGAGCGGCTGGTCGAGGACGGCGGCAACCCTGCTCCGGTCGCGTCGGTGGCGAGCTTCTTCGTCTCCCGCGTCGACACCGAGGCCGACAAGCGCCTCGACGCGATCGGTGGCCACGACGAGCTGAAGGGGAGGCTGGCGGTCGCGAACGCGAAGCTCGCGTACCAGAACTGGAAGGAGGTCTTCTCCGGCGGGCGCTGGGAGGCGCTCGAGGCGAAGGGCGCCTCGAAGCAGTGGTGCCTCTGGGCGTCGACGTCGACGAAGAACCCCGCCTACCGCGACGTCCTCTACGTCGAGGATCTGATCGGCCCGGACACCGTGAACACGATGCCCGAGGAGACGATCGAGGCGTTCCAGGACCACGGCGAGGTCGAGGTCACGCTCGAGCGAGGGCTGGAAGAGGCGAAGCGGCTCTTCGACCAGCTGGCCGAGGTCGGAGTGGACGTGGACGACGTCACGAGGGTGCTCGAGGAGGAGGGCGTGCACAAGTTCTCGGACTCGTTCGCCGACCTCCTTGACGGCATCCGCTCGAAGCGCGGCGAGCTGGTCAACGCTTGACGGACACGTCTCCAAGGGACGTCTCCGCAGGACGATCCGTGCAAGTAACACAGTGTTACAAGCTCCCTGCGCCGCTCGGCGGCAGGGCGTCGGGAGCTAGTAACACAGTGTTACAAGGGGCGAAGGCGAAGGCGGCGGCGTGATCGAGCCCGGCGAGCTGGTCGAGCGGATCTGGGAGCGCGATCCGACCGTCTGGGCCGGCACGGACGAGGCGCAGTGGCTCGGTTGGCTCGACGAGCCGTTGCGGATGCGCCAGCGGCTCGACGAGCTGGGGGAGGTGGCCGAAACCGCCACGGACGTCGACGACGTCGTCCTGCTCGGGATGGGCGGGTCGAGCCTCGCGCCCGAGGTGCTGCGCCGCGCGTTCGAGCGCGACCGCTTCCACGTCCTCGACACGACGCACCCGCAGGCGATCCGGCGGCTCGCCGACTCGCTCGACCTCGACCGCACGTTCTTCGTCGTCTCGTCGAAATCGGGCGGAACGCTCGAGACGCGGAGCCAGTTCGACTTCTTCTGGGAGCGCGGCGCCAGGCGGGCGGTCGTGATCACCGATCCCGGCTCTCCGCTCGAGCAACTCGGCCAGGCACGGGGACTGCGCGTCGTTGCCGGTGAGCCGACGATCGGCGGTCGCTACTCGGCGCTGTCGCCGTTCGGGCTCGTCCCGGCCGCTCTGATGGGCATCGACGTGAGCCGGCTGCTCGACCGAGCCGAGGAGATGCGGGAGGCCTGCCGCGTGGCGGAGGGCAACCCGGGCCTCGCGCTCGGGCTTGCGCTCGGCGCGGCCTGGCAGGAGGGCCGCGACAAGGTCGTGATCAGGCCGAACCCTCACGGATTCGGTCTGTGGGTCGAGCAACTACTGGCGGAATCGACAGGAAAAGAGGGGCGCGGGCTCGTGCCGGCTCCGGACGAGTCGCCCGAGGGCGCCGACCGCCAGGCGCGCGAGGTCGAGCTGGACGAGCCGTACGACCTCGGCTCGGAGTTCTTCCGGTGGGAGTTTGCGACCGCGGTCGCCGGCGCGATCCTCGAGATCGACCCGTTCGACCAGCCGAACGTGCAGGAGGCGAAGGACCGGACCAGTCAGATCCTTTCCGGCCAAGGCCGGGGGACTGTCCCCGGTCCAGAAGGGACGGTGGAGGGGCTGCTCGCGCAGGCGCAACCCGGCGACTACGTCGCGATCCAGGCGTTCGTCGACCCCGCGGAAGAGGAGCGGCTCCGGCCGTTCGTCGAGGGGATCAGGGCGCAGACGGACTGCGTCGTCACCTTCGGCCTCGGGCCGCGGTACCTGCACTCGACCGGGCAGCTGCACAAGGGCGGGGCGCCGATCGGCTGCTTCCTCCAGATCGTCGACGACACCGGCCCCGAGCTGCCGATCCCGGGGCAGAAGTTCGGGTTCGGGCGCCTCATCAACGCGCAGGCTGAGGGAGACTACGCGGCGTTGAAGGAGCGCGGCCGTCCGGTCGCGCGGATCCGAATGGAGGACATGGAGCTATGAACCTCGGAATGGTCGGCCTCGGCCGGATGGGCGCGAACATGGTCGAGCGCCTGCGCGAGCACGGGCACACGGTGGAGACCTACGCGCGGACGAACCCGGAGCGGACGGCCGACTCTCTGGTCGAGCTGGCCACGAAGCTGCCGCAGCCGCGCGTCCTGTGGCTGATGATCCCGGCCGGCGACCCAACCGAGCTGGCCTTCCAGACCTTGCTCGGCCTGCTCGAGGACGGCGACATCATCGTCGACGGCGGCAACTCGAACTTCCGCGACTCGCAGCGCCGCGCGGCCGAAGCGGCAAAGAAGGACGTCTTCTTTCTCGACGCCGGCGTCTCCGGCGGGGTCTGGGGGCTGAAGGAGGGCTACTGCGTGATGGTCGGCGGCGACGCCGACGCGTTCGCCCAGGTGGAGCCGTTCCTGAAGGACCTGACCGAGGAGGGCGGCTACGCCTACGTCGGGCCGTCCGGCTCCGGCCATTTCGTGAAGATGGTCCACAACGGAATCGAGTACGGGATGATGCAGTCGCTCGCCGAGGGATTCGAGATCATGAAGGCCTCGGAGTTCCCGATCGACCTCGACCGCGTGGCCGCGCTCTGGCAGCACGGCTCGGTCGTCCGCAGCTGGCTGCTCGATCTGCTCGTGCTCGCGCTCCAGGAGGATCCAGGCCTGGAGAAGATCCGCGGCTACGTCGACGACTCGGGCGAGGGCCGCTGGACGGTGTTCAACGCGATCGACGAGAGCGTCCCGGCGCCGGCGATCACGGCGGCGCTGTTCGCACGCTTCGCCTCCCGCCAGGACGAGTCGTTCGCGGCGAAGGTGAACGCCGCCCTGCGCCAGCAGTTCGGCGGCCACGCGGTCAAGGCCGCGGACGACGCCGCGAAGTGAAGAACCCGCTCGCGCAGGGCCTCAACCTCCCGCGCACGCCAGACCCGTGCGCGATCGTCATCTTCGGCGCATCGGGCGACCTGACCCGGCGGAAGCTCTTTCCCGCGATTTACTCGCTGGCCGTCCGCAACCTCGTGCCCGACGAGCTCGCGATCGTCGGCGTCTCCCGCTCGGAGGAGACCGACGCCGACTTCCGGGCGCGGATGAAGGACGCCGTGCGTGAGTTCGGCCGTGACCCGATCGACGAGAAAGTCTGGAAGCGGCTCGCCGGGGGGATGCACTACGTCTCGACCGACTTCGCAGCCGACCAGGGCGAGGACGCGCTGGTCGCCCTCCTCGCGAGGCTCGACGAGGAGCTCGGCACCCAAGGCAACCGCGTCTTCTACCTCGCGGTCCCGCCCGGCGCGATCGCGACCCTCGTCGAGGAGATCGGCAGCCGGCGCGGCGACCGGCAGGGCTGGACGCGTCTGATCGTCGAGAAGCCTTTCGGCACCGACCGGGCGAGCGCGCGCCGGCTCAACGACGAGCTTCACCGCTACTTCGACGAGAACGAGATCTTCCGCATCGACCACTACCTGGGCAAGGAGACGGTGCAGAACATGCTCGCGCTTCGCTTCGCGAACGGGATCTTCGAGCCGATCTGGAACCGCCAGTTCGTCGACCACGTGGAGATCACCGTCGCCGAGTCGATCGGGATCGAGGGCCGCGCGTCGTTCTACGAATCGGCCGGCGCGATCCGCGACGTGTTCCAGAACCACCTGCTCCAGCTGGTTGCGCTCACCGCCATGGAGCCGCCGATCGACTTCACCTCCGAGTCGGTGCGGAACGAGAAGGTCAAGGTGCTGCGGGCGATCAGGCCGCCCGGCGCGAAGCGGGTCGTGCGCGGGCAGTACGGGCCCGGGTATATCGAGGGCAGGAAGGTCCCCGGCTATCGCGAGGAGCCGGGCGTCTCCCCGCGGTCGACCACCGACACGTTCGCCGCGGCGAAGCTGTACGTCGACAACTGGCGCTGGGCCGGCACGCCGTTCTACGTGCGGGTCGGGAAGCGGCTGGCGAAGCGAGAGACGACGATCGCGATCGAGTTCAAGCGCGCGCCGCACCCGCCCTTCGCCAAGGCTGCGTCGGAGGGGGTCAGCCCGAACGTGCTGCTCGTCCACATCCAGCCGGACGAGGGCGTCTCGCTGGCGATCGGCGCGAAGGTGCCGGGCCAGGGAATGACCCTCCGCACCGTGCACATGGACTTCCTGTACGGCGGCGCCTTCCGCACCGAGCTGCCGGAGGCGTACGAGCGGCTGATCCTCGACTGCCTCCTCGGCGACGCCACGCTGTTCACGCGGGCGGACGAGGTCGACGAGCAGTGGGCGCTCGTCGACTCGATCGTCGCCACCTGGAAGCGCGACCGGACGTCGTTCCCCAACTACGACGCGGGGACGTGGGGGCCGAAGTCGGCCGACGAGCTCATGCGCCGGGACGGCCGGGAATGGCGACGACGCTGAGGAACACGTCGGTCGCCGAGGTCGAGGCGTGGCTCGACCGGGAGCGCGACCACGAGCAGCAGTCGCAGCGGACCAGCGTCGCGACCCACATGGCCTGGATCCCCGACGAGTGGTCGAGCGCGGCGGAGCGCGTCATGCGCGCCCTCGGCGACCGCGTGCCCTCGCGGACGCTGCTCCTGCATCCGGAGCCGGACTCGGACGTCGACGGCTTCGACGCGTCGCTCGTGCTCGAGCGGTTCTCCGGCGGGACGGCCGGCGTCTGCGCCGAGATCGTCCGGATCCGGCTGCGCGGAAGCGCGGCCGAGGCGCCCGCGAGCGTCGTCGTCCCCCTGCAGCTCCCCGACCTGCCGGTCTTCCTCCGCTGGCGCGGCCGGCCGCCTTTCGGCCGCCGGCCGTTCGAGCAGCTGACCGGCGTCGCCGACCGGCTGATCGTCGACTCCCGCGAATGGAACCGGCTGCCGAGCGGGCTCGCGAAGCTGGCCGACTGCTTCAACCGGGTCGCCGTATCGGATCTGGCGTGGGCCCGGATGTTGCCGTGGCGAGCCTCGCTGGCGGACCGCTGGCCCGCGATCAAGCGCGCGAAGAGGGTCGGTGTCGTCGGCCCCCGTGCCGACGCGCTGCTCCTGGCCACCTGGCTGGAGACGCGACTGCGGCGGCGCTTCCGGCTGAGCCACGTCGACGCCGAAACGGTGACGCGCGTCGAGGTCGACGGCGAGGTCGTGCCGCCCGCGCGAGGGCTCCCGTGCTCGCCCGGCGACCTGCTCTCGGCCGAGCTCGAGTCGTTCGGCCGCGACTCCGTCTACGAGGCGGCCGTTCGAGCCGTGTGACGCGCGATGCGGCGGCGGCGTATATCGGACGTGCACGTCGTCGCAGAGGTGCCAAGCTTCGAGTCCGTCGCCGAGCGTCATCTCGACGACGTCCACGCCTACCTCGTCTACATGACGCGCAGCCGCGAGGTGGCGGAGGAGCTGACCGCCGAGACGTTCGAGCGGGCGCTGCGCCAGTGGCGTCGCTTCGACCCGAGGAGAGGAAGCGCGAAGACATGGCTGTGCCGGGTCGCTCGCTCGGCCGCCCTCGACCACTTCCGCGCGGAGGAGCGCCGCCGCCGTCGTGAGCGCGCGTATGCAGCCGACCTTCCCACTGAAATTGAGGACGGTCTCTTCGGCGGCCTCTCGCCCCAGCTGGAGCAGGCCCTTGCGGCGCTGTCCGCGGGCGAGCGCGAGGTGATCGCCCTTCGCGTCCTGCTCGACCTCGAGATCGACACCGCCGCCCGCGTGCTCGGGATCTCGTCGACGGCGTGCACGACCCGGCTGAGCCGGGCGCTGAAGAAGCTCGAAGAGAGGATGAGCGCAGATGTCGCAGCCTGACCACGAGTCGATCGTCGAAGAGATTCGCTCGGCGCGGATCGCCGCATCGCCGGAGCTACGGGCACGTGTGCGCGCGATCGCGGCGTCGGCGCCGGAGGCCGCGCCCGCCCGCGAGCGCCGCTCGCTGCCGTGGCGCCGGCTCGCGCTGGTGGTGGTGCCCGCCGCCGTTGCAGTTGCACTGGCTGTGTCGCTCGTCGCCGGGCTCCGCGACTCCGGGTCGAGCGGCTCGAGAGACGCCGTCCACGGCGAGGTCGCCGCGTCGCCGAAGCGAAGCGCCGGAACGGCCGACACGTTCGCGGCGCCCTCCGCCAAGAGCGCCGGCACGGGGGGTGCGACCGGTCTGCCCGCGACGCCGGGGCGGGCGCAGCTGTACGAGGCCGAGCTGACCCTGAAGATCGCCGATCTCTCGGCGGCGACCAAGCGCGCCCTCCGGCTCACGCACGACCTCAACGGCTATGTGCGCTCGGTCGAGTACGGCTCCGGCAGCGAGCGCGGCTCCGCCTCTCTTGTCGTCCGCATCCCGGTCGGGAGCGTCCAGGCGGCGCTCGTCAAGTACTCCGCGCTCGGGGAGATCCTCGACCAGCACGTCTCGATCCGGGACGTGCAACCGCAGGTCGACCGGCGGTTCCGGCAGCTGCAGGCGCAGCGCGACGTGATCGCGAAGCTCCAGGCGCAGCTCGAGAGCCCCTCGCTCACCTCGGCCGAGCGCGCGCAGCTCGAGGCCCGGCTGGTGGCCGCACGGCGGCAGCTCGTCGTGCTCCAGAAGCAGCAGGCGGCGCTGCAGCGCCAGACCTCGTACGCGACCGTGTCGCTCGACCTGCGGACCAGGGACAAGGCGGTCGTCGTCCCGCACGAGCCCGGCCGCATCGGCCGCGCCTTGCACCGCTCGCGCGAGATCGTCGCCGACGAGGCAAAGGTGCTGGTCTTCGTGCTGATCGTCGGTGCGCCGTTCTTCGCGCTCGGCGCGGTCGCGCTCGGCGGGCTGAGCGTCCGGCGCCGGCGTCGCGAGGAGCGGCTGCTCGCTACTTCTTGACCTTGCGGGTGGTGACGCTGCCGTCCTGCACCGAGAACCGCGGCTTGACGAGCTTGATCCGGACCGGGCTCGACCAGGTCATCTGCTTCACCGGACCGGGCACGTACGGGTCGATCCCGCGCACGCGGTAGTACCACGTTCCGGGCGTGAGACCCTCGAGCAGGACCGAGGTCGCCGCCGTGTACAGCGGATCGGCGGCCGCCTTCCACGGGTACTTCGTCTTCGACCACTGCACCTCGTAGCCGGTCGCGCCCAGTGCGGGCGCCCAGGCGACGAGGGCGGCACGGTAGAACGAGGGCACGGCCGCCTGGGCTGCGACGAGCTCGCCGTTCGGCGAGAGGCCCGACGCGTACGGCCGTGTCTGGAAGGTCGTCGCCGGCTGGCTCGTCTTGCCGAACTCGGCGACGCGGCCGGCGGCGCACGCGTCCTGCGGAACCTCGGCGTCGTAGTACTTGACGGATGTGTCGGTGACGACCTCACGCACCGGAACGACCGTCCAGTAGTAGCGGCCGGTCGGCCAGCCGCTGTCCCAGAGGTCGACCAGCGCGCCGGAGGCGGTGAAGTCGGTGGGCAGGGCGGAGGTCGTCGAGCCGGAGCTGGGGCCGCTCGGCGCTGCGGTACCGCCGCCGCTCGGCGCGGCCGAGCTCTCGTTCGTCGTGACCGCGCGGAAGTCGGCGGAGAACGTGCCGGCCTGGGCGCCGTCGGCGAGGTAGGAGCTCTGCGCCTTGGTCACTGCATCGGTGGACGCGGGGAGGGCGAGCGGCCCGCTGACCCGCGGCGCGTATGCGGGGCTGCCGACGACGGCGCCGGTGAAGACGACGTTCACGCACTGGCGGTCGGTGGCGACGTAGACGCGGAAGAGGCGGCCGGCGATGCCGTTCGTCGCGGTGTCGCCGCTGAAGACGAAGGACGGCGTCAGGCTGTGCGCGAGCGGCTTGGCCTGCGAGCCGACGACGTCCGACGCGGTTTCGAGCAGCGAGATCGGCCCGTTCGTCACCGGCGGGTTGCTCGACACGAAGGTCTGGCTCCACGGCCCGTACGTGACCACCGGCAGGCCGGTCGGCAGCGAGCCGTACAGCGTGCGCACCGCCCGGACGCGCCACTGCACGGTGCCGCTCCAGAGCGGGTCCGCATGGAAGCTGTAGTACTCGCGCTCGTCGGCGACGTTGGTCGAGGTGCTGATCACCTTGCCGGGGTCGACGAACCAGACCTCGTACGAGGTGGCGCCTTCGACCGGCGTCCAGCGGACGAGGCCGGGCGTGTCGGGGAGGATCTGCTCGGGCTCTGCCTTCCAGCGCATGTTGAAGCCGTACGGAGCACTCCACCTGGTCACACGCGACCCGATGTGCGCGCGGACGTGGGCGTACAGCGCGTAGGGGTCGCCGGTCATCCACGGCAGTGCGGTCGGGATCGCCACCGCCGGGACGCGCAGCGGCGTCTTCCGGCTGCTCGTCGACCAGACGACCGTCCGGTCGTCGAACGTCTTGCTGGTCGCGAGCTCGAAGTCGTAGCTCGTCGCCCGCTCGTACGGCCCCCATTCGAAGGAGGGCGTGCGCGGGAACGTGTCCAACGCGGGCTCGTCCGCGCGCAGCAGGAAGGCGCGCAGGCCGGTCGGGCCCGAGGGCACGGCGCTCTGCGCGGCGGGCACGAGCGCGACCGAGGCGAGTGCGAGGAGGATGGCGATGCGTGCGAGCACTGCATCCCTTTCTCGGCAGTTGCCGTCTAGGGCTTGAGCGCTTGCTCGAGGAGTGCGCCCGCCGCGAGCACGAGCGCGTCGGCGCCGGGCGGCCCGGCGACCTGCACCGATGCGGGGAGGCCGTCCTCGGCGGAGCCGCACGGCAGCGCCAGCGCAGGAGCTCCGAGCACGTTGAACGGCCAGGTCAGCAGCGTCAGACCGCCTCGGAGCTCGCGTTCGTCCTGGCCGGCCGCGGGGGCGACGAAGGGCAGCGTCGGCGTGACGATCAGGTCGACCCCGGCGAACAGCTCCGCCATCTGCCCGCGGTATGTCTCGCGGGCGCGAATTCCCGCTGCGTACTCGGCATCCGTGACCGCGAGACAGAGCTCGAGCTTGGCGGCGACGTTCGCGCCGTAGAGGTCGGCGTTCTCCGCGTAAAGCTCCCGGTGGACGTCCGCGACCTCGCGCATGAACACGGTTCGGGCCGCCTCGCCGAGCGGGGGCTCGATCGGCTGACGGTCGGGGAAGAGGGCCGCGGCCGCTTCGACGCGAGCCCGGACGAGCGGCTCGGCGTGCTCGGTCCAGGCAACGCCGATTTGGACATCGGCGAGCGAGCCGAGCGTGGTCCGCTCGAACCCGGGTACGAGCGCCTCGAGCATCGCCGTGCATCCCTCGACCGAGGGAGCCATCGGGCCGCCGTGGTCGAGGCTCGGCGCAAGCGGGAAGCAGCCTTCAAGCGGCACGAGCCCCCAGGTCGGCTTGAAGCCGACGACGCCGCAGCAGGCGGCCGGGATGCGGATCGACCCGCCGGTGTCGGAGCCGAGTGCCGCGTCCGCGAGTCCTGCGGCGACGGCCGCCGCCGAGCCCCCGCTCGAGCCGCCGGCGACGCGTCCGGGCGCGATCGGATTCGGCACCGTGCCGAAGTGCGGGTTCTCCGAGGTCGTCCCGTAGGCGAACTCGTGCAGGTTCGTCTTGCCGACGTCGGCGTAGCCGCGCTCTTCGAGGCGCCGGACGGCTGCGGCGGTGGTGGTCGGAACATGGTCGGCGAAGATCGCCGAGCCGTAGGTCGTGGTCAGCCCGGCGGTGTCGAAGAGGTCTTTGACGGCGAGCCGGATGCCCTCGGCCGGCTGCTCCGGCCGTGCCAGGAAAATGCCAGGCGGCGCCTCCATCGGCCGATCTTCGCCGATCGGGCGGAGCGTCGCGTGGCCCTTCCGACCGTGTCCGACCTCGTGACGTTTCACACCCAGTCTCTGAGACTGGAACTGCGCCAAGAGCGTGCCTTCTCGTCCACAGGAAGGCTCGACCGGCGCTGAACCGGACGCCCGAGCCAGGCGGGCGGAGAGGGGCTAGTCGACCGCGAGGTAGATGAACGCGACCGCGAACGTGCCGGCGGCGAGCAGGCAGAACAGGACGAACAGCCCCCAGCCCAGGACGAGGTTCCTGTGCTCGGTCTCGGGATCGAGCATCAGACCACCACGTCGACGGCGGCGGCGACGAACACCAGCGCCAGGTAGAGCAGGGACGAGTGGAAGAGCAGCGACGCCTGCCGCGGCGTCGTGTGCCGCGCCAGCTGCACCGCGAGCCAGATGAACCCCGCGCCCAGCACGAGCGCGGCGACCAGGTAGGCGAGCCCGAGCGTGCCCCAGAGGAAGGGCACGGCCGTGACCGCGACCATGACGAACGAGTAGAGCAGGATCTGCTTCACCGTCTCCCGCTCGCCGCGCACGACCGGCAGCATCGGGATCCCCGCTTCGGCGTAGTTGCGTTTGATCAGGAGCGCGAGCGCCCAGAAGTGCGGCGGCGTCCAGAAGAAGACGATCAGGAACAGCGAGATCGCCGGCAGCGTCAGGTTCCCGGTTGCGGCCGCCCAGCCGACCAACGGCGGGATCGCACCGGCCGCCCCGCCCCACACGATGTTCTGCGGCGTCGAGCGCTTCAGCCAGCGGGTGTAGACGAGCACGTAGAAGAGATTCCCGACCAGCGCCAGCGTCGCGGTCAGCACGTTGACCACGCCGGCGAGCAGCACGAACGAGAGCGCGGACAGCGCGAGCCCGAACTCGAGCGCGTACGTCGGCGACACGCGGCCCGCGGTGACGGGACGCGCCCGCGTCCGCTCGCCCATCAGGGCGTCGATGTCGCGGTCGATCACGTGGTTGAGCGCGCTCGCCCCTCCGCAGGCGAGCGCGAGCCCGACGACCAGCGCGGCCAGGTCGCCGACCGGTGGCACGCCCTGCGCGCCGACGAACATCCCGCACACCCCGGTCAGCAGGAGCAGCGACATGATCCGCGGCTTGGTCAGCGTCACGTAGTCGCGCAGCTCTTCCGCAGCCGGCCGGGCAGAGCCCGGACGGCGCGGAAAGGCGTCGGCCCCGACCGGCGCCGCCTCCCTGCGGAACGCGAGCGCGGTGAGGACGAGCGTCGATGCGAACGCGACCGCTGCCGCCGCCAGGTGCAGCCCGTGCACCGTGATCAGCGCCGCCAGCCCGAACAGCACGATCGAGATCAGAACCGGGACGACCAGACGGCGATGGCCGAGCCACGCGGCGACGAGCACGGCGACGAGCGGCGGCAGCGCCAGCGCCGAGAGCAGCTGGTGCGCCGCGCCGAGGGACGCCGCGCCGCTGATCACCGCGAGCAGCGTCGCCGCCGACGCGCCGAGCGCCGTCAGCCGCAGCCATGGACTAGGCGCCTGCGGGTGCATCGCGCTCCTCCAGCTTCAACCGCAGGTCGCGCAGCGGCCGCGGGCTGCTGACGTAGGGCACGGGCTGCGGGAAGTTCTCCGGCGGCGGCGGCGACGGCGCGAACCACTCCAGCGTGTCGCCGAGCCACGGGTCGTTGCCGACGCGCTGCCCGTGCCGCCGGGTGCGGAAGACGTTGACGAAGAAGATCAGCACGCCGAGGGCCAGCACGCCGGAGCCGATCGTCGAGGTCAGGTTGTACGCCTCCCACCAGCCGCCGTTCGAGTAGGTGTAGATCCGCCGCGGCATGCCGAGCAGCCCGAGGAAGTGCTGTGGCATGAACGTCACGTTGAACCCGACGAACATCAACCAGAACGTCCATTTCCCCAGCTTCTCGTTCAGCATGCGGCCGAACATCTTCGGCCACCAGTAGAAGAGGCCGCCGAAGATTGCGAACATCGAGCCGCCGAACATGACGTAGTGCATGTGCGCGACCACGAAGTAGGTGTCGTGCACCTGCCAGTCGAGCGGGAAGGCGGCGAGGTAGATCCCGGTGAGGCCGCCGATCGTGAAGATCGCGATGAAGCCGAGCGCGAACAGCATCGGCGTGTCGAAGATCAGGTTGCCGCGCCAGGTGGTCGCGAGCCAGTTGAGGATCTTCACGCCGGTCGGGATCGCGACCAGCATGCTCGTGATCATGAAGAAGCTCTGGAGCCCCCAGCCCAGGCCGACCGCGAACATGTGGTGTGCCCAGACGAGCATCGAGAAGAACGCGATGCCGACGGTCGAGAACGCAACCGCCTTGTAGCCGAAGATCGGCTTGCGCGAGAAGACGGGGATGATCTCCGAGATGATTCCCATCGCGGGCAGGATCAGCACGTAGACCTCCGGGTGCCCGAAGAACCAGAAGATGTGCTGGTAGAGCAACGCGTTCCCGCCCTGGTCGGGGATGAAGAAGTGCGTCCCCACCTGGCGGTCGAGCAGGAGCATCGTCAGGCCGGCGCCGATCACCGGGAGGATCACGACCAGCAGCCCCGCGTACACCTCGATCGACCAGACGAAGAGCGGCATGCGCGTCCAGGTCATCCCCGGCGCCCGCATGTTGTGGATGGTGGCGATGAAGTTGACCGCTCCGGCGAACGACGAGATCGCGAGCACGTGCAGCGAGAGGATCCACAGGTCCTGGCCGTGCCCGGGGCTGAACTGGAGCTCCGAGAGCGGGACATACGCCGTCCAGCCCGACTTCGCCGGCCCGCCCTTGGCGAAGAAGCTCGAGTAGAGCACGATCCCGCCGAGCAGGTACATCCAGTACGAGAAGGCGTTGAGCCGCGGGAACGCCACGTCCCGGGCGCCGATCATCAGCGGGACGAGGTAGTTGCCGAACCCGGCAAGGATCGGCACGACGACCAGGAAGATCATCGTCGTCCCGTGGACGGTGAAGAGCTCGTTGTACTGGCTGCGGGTGACGAAGTGCTCGTTCGGGGTCGCCAGCTGCGCGCGCATGAACAGCGAGAGCAGTCCGCCGAGGAGGAAGAAGAAGAGGCTGGTGCCGATGTAGAGGGTCCCGATCCGCTTGTGGTCGACGGACGTGATCCAGCTGGTGACGCCGCCGCGCCTCCAGTCGGCGCGGTAGGGCTGTGGCTCAACCCTGGCCGCCACCGAAACGCCCCTTCAGGTAGGTGGTCGCGGCCTGCATCGTCTCGTCGTTCCAGTCCTTGCCGACCGCAGGCATCTGGTTCTTGCCGGTGCGGAGCAGCTGCTCGAGCCCCTTCGCATCGGCCAGCGTGCTGTTGCCGACCAGCGGGGGCCCGTAGTCGCCCTGTCCGGCAAGGCCGTGACAGGTTGCGCAGACGCCGTCGAAGACCTCCTTGCCGATCACCGTCCTCGGGCCGGTGTGGTCGGAGAGGAACTTCGCGTACGCGGCGGGCGTGACCACGTCGACCCAGCCGATCATGTGCGCGTGCTCCAATCCGCAAAGCTCGGCGCAACGAACTTCGAAGTGACCGAGCCGTTCGGCCTTGAACCAGGTGTGATTGATCCGTCCCGGAATCGCGTCGATCTTCCCGCCCAGAGCGGGGGCCCACCAGCTGTGGATCACGTCGGGCGAGGTCACCGTCAGCTCGACGACACGCTGCAGCGGGACGACCATCCGCTGGAAGGCCGTCTGGCCTTGCGGGTAGTGGAACTGCCAGTAGTACTGGTGTGCCTCGACCCCGATCTTCAGCGCGCCGTTCGCGGCCTTTGCCTCGGGGACGTTCTTGATCGTCGGCAACTTCACGAAGACGAACGAGGCGATGCCGGCGAGGATCAGGACCGGAACGATCGTCGAGGCGGTCTCGAGCTTCGTCGCCCCGTGGATCTGTGCGCCGTCCTGCCCGCGTGCGCGGCCGCGGCCGCGGAACCGCACGACGAAGAGGATGAGCGCTCCCTCGACCAGCAGGAAGATCACTCCCGTGACGGCCAGGATCACGAAGTACGTCTGCCGGATCGCGTTCGCGTTCGGCGATTCGGGCGTGACCGGCGCCAGCCCTGCGTTCGCGGCCGCCGCCCCGGCGAAGGCGAGCGCGATCAGGATCGCGGCAGGCAGGGCGAGGAACCGACGGACCACTTCACGGGCATTCTATGGAGGTGGCCGGGACGAAGGTGCAGCTTCCCACGGGCGTCGAGCCGCCCTTCGAGGTCTACGTCAACGGCGTGCGCCAGCACGAGGGCGCCGACTTCGTCCGCCGCGGCGACGAGCTCGTCTTCTCTCGCGAGCTCGCACGCGAAGGACGCCTCGGCTTCTGGCGGTGGACGTCGCTCTTCCTCGGCGTGGCCGGTACGTACCGCAAGCACGAGAGCGTCGACCTCGTGTACGGGGTCGACGGGCGAAGGATGGTCCGAACGGGGTTACCCTTCGTGGCGGGCGAGCCGATAGAGAGCGGGGAGCGTTGACCGGGCGGGCTCGATGACAGCGAGAAACAGACAGCAGAAGGCGATCGCCGCTGCGCTCGTGGTCGAGCGGAGGAACTTCCTGATCCTGCTCGTCGCGGGCGCGCTGGCGCTCGCGGCGGCGATGGGCCTGGCCGACATGGCCGGGTATAGCCGGCTGGTCGACGCCGTCCAGGATGTCGTGCCGACCTGGTTCGCCGTCTGCTTCGGCGGGCAGGTCGTCGCCTATCTCGGCTACGTCCTCGCCGTCCGCGACATCGCCCGCGTCGACGGAGGGCCGCTGCTCTCCTTCCGGCTCTCGATGCGGACCGTGGTCGCCGGCTTCGGCGTCTTCGCCGCCACGCACGCTGCGGGCGGCTTCTCGGTCGACTACTGGACGTTCCGGCGCTCCGGGCTGCGTCGCCCGGAGGCGGTCGCCCGGGTGCTCGCGCTCGGCGCGCTCGAGTACGCGGTGCTGGCGCCCGCCGCGATGATCTGCGCGGTCGTCCTCCTGTTCGGCACCGGCGGCCATGTGCAGCACGCGATGACGTATCCGTGGCTCGCGGTCGTTCCGGGCTTCCTCGCCGCGCTCTGGGTGAGCTCGCCGAAGCGCGCCGAGCGGCTCTCCGAGCCCGGGAACGGCGGTCGCGTGCGCCAGTGGTTCGCCCACCTGGTCGCCGGGATCGTCAAGCTCCGCTGCCTGCTGACCGCGCCGCGCCGGCACGGCCTCGGCGTGGTCGGGGTCAGCCTCTACTGGCTCGGCGACATCGCCTGCCTGTGGGCGGCGCTGAAGATCTACAACGCCGAGCTCTCGACGCCGGCGCTGATCCTCGCGTATGCGACCGGCTACGTCGCCACCCGCCGCTCGCTCCCCGCCGGCGGCGCCGGCCTGGTCGAGGTGATGATGACGTTCGCGCTCGTGTGGGTCGGCGTGCCGCTCGCGCCGGCGCTGCTCGGCGTCGTCACCTACCGCGCGTTCAGCTTCTGGCTGCCGGTGATCCCGGCGCTCGCCGCACTGCCCGCCGTGCGCCGGATGCGCCAGGACTTCCGCCGCGGCGAGAAGGCCTTCGAAAGCTGAAAGTCCTCCGGACTTTCAGCGAGGAACAGCATGCTAGGCTCGGCGTTCTCATGCGGCGCCTTTTATTTCTTGCCATTCCGCTCTCCGCACTCGCCCTGACCGCGACTGCGACCGGAGCCCGGACGGTGGCGAACGCCTCGTGTCCCACCGTCACCCAGGGCGTCTTCACGGTCGGCACCGACAACCCGGCCTACCCGCCGTGGTTCGGCGGCACGCCCGCAAAGGGCTCGAAGTGGAAGATCTCGGACCCGACCAGCGGGAAGGGCTTCGAGAGCGCCGTCGCCTACGCGGTCGCCAAGCAGCTCGGCTATCCCAGGGCGAAGGTCGTCTGGAAGTACACGCCGTTCGCGAAGTCCTACGCGCCCGGGAAGAAGGGCTTCGACGTCGACATCAACGAAATCTCGTACACACCGGCACGGGCGAAGGTCGTCGACTTCTCGAACTCGTACTACGACGTGGCCCAGGCGGTCGTCGTCAACAAGGGCACGAAGGCCGCCGCCGTCCGCTCCCGCGCGGGTCTGCGCGGGTTGAGGCTGGGCGTGCAGCTCGGGACGACGAGCTACGACGCGATCAAGAACGACATCAAGCCGTCCTCCCAGCCGAGGGTCTACGACACGAACGACAAGGCGGTGTTCGCACTGAAGTCGAAGCAGATCGACGGCCTCGTCGTCGACCTGCCGACGGCGTTCTACGTGACCGCGGTGCAGGTTCCGAACGGCAAGATCATCGGGCAGCTGCCGACCAAATCGGGCGGCGAGCATTTCGGGATGGTGCTCCAGAAGGGCAGTGCGCTCACCGGCTGCGTGAACCGGGCGCTGGCGAAGCTGAAGGCGAACGGCACGTTGAAGAAGATCCAGGCGACCTGGCTGTCGAAGGTCGTCGGCGTCCCCGTGCTGCGGTAGACCTCTTTGGCGAAGCGCCGGCGAGGCGAGGGTCGCCGCGGCGTCGTCATCGCCGTCGTCAGCACGGTCGTCGTCTTCACGGCGCTCGGTCTCGCGATCGTCAACGCACCCGGCTGGCCCGAGGTCAAGGCCCAGTTCTTCGACTGGAGTGAGTTCAAGTCGACGTTCCCGGACGTCCTGAGTGCCTTCTGGCTGAACGTGAAGCTCTTCTGCATCGCCGAGGTGTTCATCCTGCCGCTCGCACTGCTGCTCGCGATCGTCAGGAGCCTGCCCGGCCCCGTCTTCTTCCCGCTCCGCGTCCTGTCGATCGCGTACACGGACTTCTTCCGCGGCGTCCCGACCATCCTCGTGATCGTGACGCTCGGCTTCGGCGCGCCGGCGCTCCAGCTGCAGGGCATCCCGCAGTCGACGACCTTCTGGGGAGTCGTCTCGCTCGTGCTCGTCTACACCGCCTACGTGTCGGAGGTCTACCGCGCCGGCATCGAGTCCGTGCATCCGAGCCAGAGCGCGGCGGCGCGCTCGCTCGGTCTCAACCACCTGCAGTCCGTCTGGTACGTGGTCGTCCCGCAGGCAGTGCGCCGGGTGATTCCGCCGCTCCTCAACGACTTCATCGGGCTCCAGAAGGACACTGCGCTGGTCGGCATTCTCGGCGCGGTCGAGGCGTTCAAGCAGACCCAGATCGACCAGGCGGCGACGTTCAACTTCACGTCGAGCATCTGCGCGGCCCTGCTGTTCGTCGCGATCACGATCCCGCTGGCGCGGTTCACGGACTGGCTCGTCGCCCGTGATCGACGCCGGCAGTTCGCGGGCGCGCCGGCGTGACCGAGGCTCGCGCGACCGCGCTCGTCCTCGAGGACGTCCGCAAGTCGTTCGGGAGCCACGAGGTCCTGCGCGGCATCGATCTGGCCGTCGACGAGCACGAGGTCGTCTGCCTGATCGGCGCGTCCGGCTCGGGCAAGTCCACGCTGCTCCGCTGCGTCAATCTGCTCGAGCCGATCGACGAGGGCCGTATCGTCGTGAACGGCCGCGACCTGACCGCGCCCGGCGTCGACGTGAACGAGGTGCGGAAGGGGATCGGAATCGTGTTCCAGGCCTTCAATCTCTTCCCGCACATGACCGTTCTCCGCAACGTGACGCTCGGGCCGCGCAAGGCGCTCGGCCTCTCGCGCGCCCAGGCGGAGGGAGAGGCGCTGGAGCTGCTCGGCCGCTTCGGCCTCGCCGACCGCGGTGGCGACTATCCCGACCGGCTGTCGGGCGGCCAGCAGCAGCGGGTGGCGATCCTGCGGGCGCTGGCGATGCGGCCGAAGCTGCTGCTGCTCGACGAGGTGACGAGTGCGCTCGACCCGGAGCTGGTCAGCGAGGTGCTGCAGCTGATCCGGGAGCTGGCGGAGAGCGGCATGACGATGGTGGTGGCGACGCACGAGATGAGCTTCGCCCGCGACCTCGCGGACCGGGTCTGCTTTCTCGACGACGGCGTCATCCTCGAGGAAGGCCGGCCGGAGCAGATCTTCTCCGCCCCGCGCGAGCCGCGGACGCAGCAGTTCCTGGCGAGGATCGTCGCCGCCGGGCGTTTGTAGCGTTTGTAGCGCAAAGGCGTTAGCGTTCCGGCGAACGCCGATGCCGCCGACTCCGCTGGACGTCCTCGTCCCGACCATCCCGTACCACCCGACCTGGCCGTACGCGCGCACCCGCGCCTTCACCGTTCCGTACCTCGCCTGGGACGACAAGACCGTCCGCGAGGCGGTGATCGTCCTGCCGAGCGGGTGGGGCCCCGACCACCACCCGCACCCGCTGCCCCTCGTGATCTCGCCGCACGGGCGCAACAACTTCGGCTGGGTGAACGCCGCCCACTACTGGCGGGAGCTCCCGGCCGACGGCCCGTTCGCGCTCGTCTGCCCCGACGGGCTCAGCCGCGCGCACGACAAGGCGACCAACCCGTTCGACCAGCCGGCGCCCGATCCGAGCCTCTTTACCTACGGCTACAGGCGCTGGATCGACGACCTGGCGCGGATGCCGAAGATCGTCACGGCGACGCTGCCCTGGCTGCCGATCGACCTCGAGAAGATCTACGCGCTCGGCAGCAGCATGGGTGGACAGGAGACGCTGCTGCTCGCCGCCCGCTATCCGAAGTCGCTCTCCGGGGGCACCGGTCGGCTAGCCGGGGCCGCCGCCTTCGACTCGACGTGCGACCTCGCGACGCAGTGCGCCTACCTGAGCACCCGCCCGGCAGCTCACGGCGCCGACCCGCCCGGCGTGGCCGCACGGATGATCGAGGAGGTGAACGCGAGACCCGGCAACGTCCAAGGGTTCCGGAAGAGCGCCACCTTCTTCAACGGGAGGCTGCACCGGCAGATGACGATCGGCGAGCTCCTGAACAAGATCCCGCGGAAAAAGGCGCTCTGGGACGAGCGCAGCCCGCTGAGCTACGTCGACAAGCTCGCCAACCTGTCGTTCCCGCTCCGCCTGTACTGGAGCAGCGCCGACACGACCGTCGGGAACCAGGGAACGGACCAGAGCGGCAAGCTGTACAAGGCGATCAAGGCCGCGAGACCGAGTGCCAAGGTCAAGCAGATCAAGGGAACGTGGGCCCACTCGGCCGAGTTCGTCCCGGGCAGCGAGCTGAGCGACGCCCTCCTGGCTTTCGGGCTGATCGCGGACGTCTAGGGCGTTCCGTCAGCGGGCGAGAGTGACCTTGCTCAGCCCGCGCGGCTTGTCCGGGTCCAGGCCTTTCGCACGGGCGACCGCGCCCGCGAACAGCTGACCGGGGACGACCGAGAGGAGCGGCGAGAGCAGCGCGAGCCGCGGCTTCGGCACCGGCACGAGGTACTGCGCGTCGACGAGCGCCTCGGCGGCGGTGCCACTCGCGACCACGGTCGCTCCTGCGGCGCGCGCCCGCGCCGTCGCGTCGACGACCGCGTCGAGGGTCTCGTCCTCGCTCGCGATCGACCACACCGGGAACAGCGGATCGAGGGCGGCGACCGGGCCGTGGGCGAGATCGGTCGCGGTCAAGGGCTCGGCGGCGATCTGGCAGGTCTCGAGCAGCTTCAGCGCGATCTCGCGCGCGGTCGCGAACTCCGGGCCCCGGCCGATCACGAACATCCTCGAGACCGCGCTGAACGGGACGGAGATCGACCGCGCGAGCCGCTCGAGCTCGGGCAGCTGCTCCTCGACCTGGTCGGCGACCTCGCCGAGCAATCCGGCGACCTCGTCGCAGCGTCCGGCGAGGCAGCCCGCGAGCAGGGCGAGCGCGGCCAGCTGGTTCGAGTACGTCTTCGTGGCGGCGACCGCGAGCTCGGCTCCGGCCTCGAGCGGGAGCACCGCCTCGGCCTCGTGCGCGAGCTCGGAGTCGGGCTCGTTGGTGACCGCGATCGTGAACGCCCCGCCGCGGCGTGCCCGCGCGACGTACTCGAGCACGTCCGGCGTCCGTCCCGACTGCGACAGCGCAACGATCACCGAACCGCCGAGGTCGATCTTGGCGCCGTAGTAGACGAGCAGGCTGATCGAGTCCCGCGCCGCCGTCAGGCCGGGGAGCAGCCCGAACGCGTAGACGCCGAACGACGCTGCGTTGTCGGACGAGCCGTGACCGACCATTCTGACGATGCCCGGGCCGCGCTTCGCGGCTTCGGCGGCAACGCGCGCGAACTCGGCGCGGTGCTCCAGCAGGCGACGGAGCGCGGCCGGCTGCTCGCGGATCTCGGCGAGATACTGCGCACCGGGCAGAGGCAAGGGGGTGGGGTCAGGCTGCGACACGGGCCTCCCCTCCAACGAGCACGCGCTCGACCTCGAGCTCATCGCTGAGCACGACGACGTCCGCGGGGCCGCCGACCTCGATCCGGCCGACGTCCGCGCCGATCACGCGGGCCGGCACGGCGGTGGCCGCGCCCAGGGCGGCCTCGAGCGGAACGCCGAGCGCGTGGAGGTTGCGGACGGCCTCGATCATCGTCAGGACGCTGCCCGCCAGCACGCCGTCCCCGTCGCGCCGGACGACGCCGTTGCGCACCTCGACCGAGACGTCGCCGAGGCGATATGAACCGTCCCCGCTGATCCCGGCGGCGGCGACGGCGTCGGTGACCAGCGCGAGGCGCCCGCCGGCCGCCAGCCAGACGAGTCGCACGGTGTCGGGGGCGAGGTGGACGCCGTCGAGGATGATCTGGACGGTCACGTCGGGCCGGGCCAGGGCGACGCCGGCCACGCCGGGATCGCGGTGATTGAAGGGCCGCATGGCGTTGAAGAGGTGGGTGACGGTGCCGACGCCGCGGTCGAAGGCCGCGTTCGCCTCGTCGGCGTTGGCGTCGCTGTGCCCGGCGGAGACGACGACGCCGCGCGCGACGAGCAGGTCGACCAGCTCGAGCGCCCCGGGCAACTCGGGTGCCAGCGTGTACAGCCGGACCGGGCCCGCGGCGAGGATACGCTCGAGCAGGTCGACGTCCGGGTCGCGGCGGGCGGAGGGAGGGTGCGTCCCGAGCCGCCGGGGCGAGAGGAACGGGCCTTCGACGTGCGCGCCGAGGATCCGCGGGCCGGAGCCGTCGCCGCCCTCGACGATCTCGCCGAGCGCCGCGACGAGCCGCTCCTCGGGCGCGGTGATCAGAGTGGGCAGATAGGCGGTGACGCCGGTCTGGAGCAGCGACTCCCCTGCGCGCGCGTAGCCCTCGGCGTCGGCGTCGAGGAAGTCGACCCCGCCGAAGCCGTTCACCTGGAGGTCGACGAAGCCGGGCGACGCGATGCCGTGCCCGTTCGAGGAGAGGATCCCGTACGCGGTGACGATCCCGTCCTCGATCTCGAGATCGCCGGGGACGAGGCGGCCGTCGACGAGCGCGGCGCGGACGCCGAGCTTCACGGCCCGGGCTCCACGGCCCGGCGGACGACGCCGTCCGCGTCGGCCAGGCGCCGTCGTGCCACGTCCGGATCGGTGCCCGTGAGCAGCGACACGATCGCCACCTTCGGATCGCCGCCCGAGCGGCCGAGTGCCTCGCCGGCCTCCTCCGTGGAGACGCCGGTCGCCTCCCGGACGATCGAGCACGCCCGGGCACGCAGCTTCTCGTTGGACGGGACGAGGTCGACCATCAGGTTCCCGTAGGTCTTGCCGAGGCGGATCATCGAGATCGTCGAGATCATGTTGAGCACCAGCTTCTGGGCGGTTCCGGCCTTCAATCTCGTCGAGCCGGTCAGGATCTCCGGCCCCACCGGGACGCAGACCTCCCGCTCGGCGACGGCGGCGAGCTCGGATCCCTCGACGCACACGACGCAGCCGGTGAACGCCCCGCGGGCGCGCGCCGCCTCGACCGCGGCGACCACGTAGGGCGAGCGGCCGCTGGCGCTGATCCCGACCACCGCATCGCTGGGGCCGGGCTCGAGACGGTCGACGTCGGCGCGGCCGCCGTCCGCGTCGTCCTCAGCAGCCTCCTGCTCGAGCGCCGACTCGGCGCCCTCGCCCGCGACCAGCGCAGTCACCGTTCCCGGTTCGAGGGAAAAGGTCGCCTCGCACTCGGCCGCGTCGAGCGCTGCCAGCCGGCCCGACGTCCCGGCGCCGACGTAGAGCAGCCTGCCGCCCAGGGCCAGCCGGGCGGCGACGTCGTCGACCAGCGCGGCCACCGCAGGAGCAGCCGCCGCGACCGCCGACGGCACGCTCGCATCCTCTCCGTTCATCAGCTCGACCAGCTCGGCGGTGGAACGAAGATCGAGATCCGCGCCTGCGGCATCCCGCGCCTCCGTGCCGAGCTGCTCAAACGCCGTCATCGCGAGCAGTGTACGCAGACCGGCGGCAGGTGGTCAATACCATTTCTCCATATCGCCTCAATTCAGCGCACCGTCGGGCGAGACTCGGGGATGTGGTATTGACCACCGTTCGCCATGCAGTACGATGCTGGCCCGATGAGCGTCGCTCGGCTGCACCTCGCTCCCGTGGGGGAAACCATGTTTTCCCCACGAGTCCCCTTCTTTCAGAGGCCGACTGAGTCGGGGAACCTCCCGGTTCCCCTGGGACCCCTCCACGCTCATAGGCCAGAGGACGGCCTATGAGCACGACCGCGCCGAAACAGTCGGAAGCCCGCGAGCGGGTCCTCGGCCTGATCGAGGAGCTCGGGATCGGTGACGCGATCCCGTCGGAGCGCCAGCTCTCGGCCGACCTGGGGATGTCGCGGCTGACCGTTCGGGCCGCCCTGGACGACCTGGTGCGCGACGGCTACCTCGTGCGCAAGCGAGGCAGCGGAACGTTCGTCAGCGAGCCCAAGATCGCCCAGGAGCTGACGATGACCTCGTTCACCGAGGACATGCGGCGTCGCGGAATGGTGCCCGGCAGCCGCACCCTCGAGCTCCGCACCACGTCGGCCGGGCCCTGGCTCGGGCGGATCATGCACCTGTCCCCGGCGGAGCCGATCGTGGTCGTCAAGCGCCTGCGGCTCGCCGACGACGAGACGATGGCGATCGAGACGCTCCACGTTCGGGCCTCGCTGGTTCCGGGCCTGTCCGCGGCCGATCTGGAGCACCAATCGTTCTACACGCTGCTGACCGAGCGTTACGGCATCGACATTGTCGGCGGCCGGCAGACGATCGAGCCGACGGTGACGGACGAGGACGAGTCGGCTGCGCTCGGCGTGCCGCTGCACTCGCCCGCATTCCTGTTCGAGCGGACCACTAACTCACGCACCGGTGACATCGTCGAATACGTTCGGTCGCTCTATCGAGGCGACCGGTACCGACTCGTCACCGAGCTCAACCGGAACCCTCGGCGCCGCTGACCGGTCAGTACCAAAGCCGCGCCCGTGAAAAAGACGGATCGGGTAAAATCCGACGGTTGAGCGATATTCAGACTCAGACTCCACAAGTGGTCTTGACAAGCACTCATGCGTTGTGAGAATCTCGCGTCGTGACCAAGTGGTCTGATCCAATCAGACGGACCCGCGAGGGCCGTCCTTCCAGGATGGGAGATCTTCGATGAAGGCACGCATCATCGGCGCCGCCCTGCTCGTCGCGGTCCTCGCTGTAGCTGCGACGACCGCGAGCGGCGCCACCAAGCGCTCGACCGCCAGCATCACCGTCTGGCTCCAGGTCGACGCGCAGTCCGGCTGGCCCGGGGCGGTCGCTGCGGCGAACGCCGCATTCCAGAAGCAGCACCCCGGCGTCACGGTCAACGTCCAGTACCAGACCTGGCCGACGCATCTCGGCAAGTTCGACGCCACGCTCGCCGGCGGCAACACGCCCGACGTGATCGAGATGGGCAACACCGAGATGACGAAGTACATGGCCGCAGGTGCGTTCCAGGACCTGACCTCGGCCAAGTCCTCGTTCGACAACTCGAGCAACTGGCTGGCCGGGCTGGCCGCCTCGGGGCGGTACAACGGCAAGCTCTACGGCGTCCCGTACTACGCGGGCTCGCGCGTGGTCACGTACCGCACCGACCAGTACAAGGCGGCGGGGATCAAGTCCACCCCGAAGAGCCTCGGGCAGTTCACCGCCGATGCCGCCAAGCTGAGCAAGAAGTACGGCAAGAAGGGCTATTCGCCCGTCTACATCGCCGGCACCGACTGGTACGTGGCGATGGGGTTCGTCTACGACTTCGGCGGCAAGATCGCCGCGCAGGTGAGCGGTAAGTGGAAGGGCCTGCTCGAGTCGCCGAAGGCGATCGCAGGGCTGACGGCGTACAAGAACTTCTACGCCGCCGCCTCCAAGGCGAGCAAGACCACCGACGAGAACCGGCCCACCCCGTACAGCGTGTACGCGGACGGCAACGCGGGCTCGATCGTCGGCCCCGGCTGGTTCACCTGTTGCGTCGGCGACAAGTACAAGGGCTCGACCGCGCAGTTCGTGATGCCGAGCCACACCGCCGGCCAGGCGATGCCGGGCTTCCTCGGCGGCTCCGATCTGGCCGTGCCGATCGGCGCCAACAAGCAGCTCGCATCCGACTGGATCGCCGCTTTCACGAGCACGACGGCCGAGAAGGCGTTCCAGGCGGCCGGCAACATCCCGAACGCGACCAATCTCCTGAACACGAGCAAGGTCGGCGAGCGGGCAGCACTGCGCAGCTGGTTCGTCCCGGCTGCGAAGAACTGGGTCAACGTCGAGAACGGGAATATCCTCCGGACGATGCTGAGCCAGATCCTGACCGGGAAGCTGTCCGTCAAGCAGGCTGCAGCGACGGCGGACAACAACATCGAGTACACGCTGAACGCGTCGTAGGGAGCTGAATGGCACGGGACGCTGACGTCGCAGTCCCGTCAGACACGGCGGTCGCCGCCGAGACGAGCTTCATCCCGTCTCGGCGGCACCGCCGTTTTTCGTTCGCCCCCTACGGGCTGATCTTCCCGGTCGCGGCCGCCATGGTCGTGATCCTGGGCTACCCGATCTACAAGCTCGTCCGGATCTCGTTCGAGCGGTACGGCCTCTTCGAGCTGATCCAGCACCAGGGACACTGGATCGGGATCGACAACTACCGGTCGGTGCTCGGCGACCACGTCTTCTGGGACACGGTCGTGCGGACGATCGTGTTCACGATCGTCAACGTCGGCCTGTCGATCGTGCTCGGCACTCTGATCGCGCTCCTGCTCCCCCGCATCAGCGCGTGGGTGCGCGTGCTGTTGATGGCGGGGCTCGTGCTCGTCTGGGCGATGCCGGTGGTCGTCGCCGTGCAGGTCTTCTACTGGATGACCAACTTCGAGAACGGCGTCCTCAACTACCTCGCCGCCGAGCTCCACCTGGTCGGGCCGAGCCACGACTGGTATGCGACACCGACCTCGAGCCTCGCCATGGTCACGCTGCTGATCGTGTGGGGCGCGCTGCCCTTCATCGTGATCAGCGTCTACGCCGGCCTCGCGCAGGTCCCGCACGAGCTCGTCGAAGCCGCCCGGGTGGACGGTGCAGGGCCGCTACGCATCTTCCGCGACGTCACCTTCCCGGTCCTGAAGCCGATCCTGCTGATCCTGACCAGCCTGTCGATCATCTGGGACTTCGGCGTCTTCGCCCAGCCGTACCTGCTGATCGGCGCGTCGCACATCGACCAGACGAACTACCTGATGGGCGTCTACGTCTTCATCAAGGGCTACGCCGACCACAACTTCGGGCTGGGGGCGACGATCTCGCTGCTGATGCTGTTGATGGTCGCCGCGATGAGCGTCGTCTACGTCCGCCAGATGGTGAAGGCCGGGAACACGCGATGAGAGACGAAGCCGAGTACAAAAGGCGACAGCGAAGCTGTCGGCCTTGGTACGAGGCGATGTCGTGACGCCGAAGGCCGTCAGCGCGGTCGCCGCTCCTCCCCGCCGGCACCGACGCCGGAACCGCGGCCGCCTCGGGTGGAACCTGCTCGCGCTCGCGATCTTCGTCGTGATGATCTTCCCCGTCTACTGGATGTTCGCGACAGCGTTCAAGTCGACCGACGACATCAACCGCCTGACGCCGACGTGGTTCCCGATCCACCCGACGCTCGACCACTTCCGCGACGCGATGAACAGGCCGTACTTCTGGAGCTCGGTGGTGAACAGCGTGATCATCGTCTCGATCACGGTCACGATCTCGGTCGCCCTCGCTTTCCTGGCTGCGGTCGCGCTCTCGAAGTTCCGCTTCTCGGGTCGTGAGGTCTTCATCGTCCTGCTGATCGGGATCCAGATGCTCCCGCAGGTGGGGCTCGTGATCCCGCTCTATGTCGTGCTCGCGAAGTACGGGCTGACCAAGGACCAGGGCGTGTACCTCGGCGTGATCGTCACGTACATGACGTTCGCGCTGCCCTTCGCGGTCTGGATGCTACGCGGGTTCCTGGTGAACATCCCGAAGGAGCTCGAGGAGGCGGCGATGGTCGACGGGTCGAGCCGGGTCGGCGCCTTCTTCCGCATTCTGCTGCCGCTGGTCGCGCCCGGGCTGGTGGCGACCTCGGTGTTCGTCTTCATCACCAGCTGGAACGAGTTCATCTTCGCGTACGTCCTGCTCAACGACCAGTCGAAGCAGACGGTGACCGTCTGGCTCTCGGAGTTCTACGGCACGAGTCGCCAGGTCGACTGGGGCGGTCTGATGGCAGGGTCGATCCTCGCCGCGATTCCGGTTCTGATCTTCTTCGTCTTCGTGCAGCGAAAGATCGCGTTCGGTCTGACCTCAGGGGCGGTGAAAGGCTGATGGCAGAGATCGTCCTCGACCGGGTCACGAAGGAGTTCGACAACGGCTTCGTCGCGATCGACGACATCTCGCTGACCGTTGCAGACGGCGAGTTCCTGGTGCTGGTCGGCCCATCCGGGTGTGGCAAGTCGACGCTCCTGCGGATGGTCGCCGGGCTCGAGGAGGTGACCGCGGGAACGGTCTTCATCGACGGTCGAGACGTCACGGAGCTGGCGCCACGTCACCGCGACATCGCGATGGTCTTCCAGAACTACGCCCTCTACCCGCACATGGACGTTCGCCGCAACCTCGCCTACGGGCTGAAGGTGCGCAAGACGTCCAAGGACGAGATCGACCGGCGCGTGGAGGAAGTCGCGCATCTGCTCGGCCTCGGGAAGCTCCTCGACCGCAAGCCGGGGGCACTTTCGGGCGGCCAGCGGCAGCGCGTCGCCATGGGGCGCGCGATCGTCCGCGAGCCGGCCGCGTTCCTGATGGACGAGCCGCTCTCGAACCTCGACGCGAAGCTGCGCGTGACCATGCGCTCGGAGCTCTCACGGCTCCACGACCGACTGGGGGTGACCACCGTCTACGTCACCCACGACCAGGTCGAGGCGATGACGCTCGGCCAGCGCGTCGTCGTGCTGCGCGACGGCGTGATCCAGCAGGTCGACACGCCGCAGGCGCTGTACGCCCGGCCGGAGAACCTTTTCGTCGCCGCCTTCATCGGCTCGCCGGCCATGAACCTCGTCGAGGCGACCGTCGCCGACGGTCGCGCCGCCTTTGCAGGCTGGGACCTGCCGCTCGATCCGGCCCGCCGGCCGAGGGACGGTCGCGTGATCCTCGGCCTTCGCCCCGAGAGCTTCGAGGACGCGTCGCTCGCCGACGGCGACCTGCCGACCGTCGAGGTGGACGTGACCGTCGTCGAGGAGCTCGGCTCTGACTCGCACGTGATCTTCCCGATCGAGGCGCCGCGCGTGGAGGCCGAGGAGCTTCGCGCTGCAGTCGACGACGAGGAGGACGCGCTGATCGCCGACGACCGCTCGATGTGGAACGCGCGTGTGTCCTCGAAGGCGGACGTCGAGCCTGGACAGCGGATTCGGCTGGCGCTCGACCCTGCCGAGCTGTACTTCTTCGACCCGGAGACGGGTGCGAGCCTGACCGTCGGTGCCCCTGCCGCGGCAGCGATTGGCTGAGATGGGCCCAGCGGTGATCCCGAAGCCGGTGACGATGACGCCCGGCACGGGAGGCTTCGTCGTCCGGTCCTCGTCCGGCGTCTCCGTCGCGCCGTCGACGCCGGAGACACGCCGGGTCGCCGCAGCGCTCGCCCGGATGCTCGGGACGAAAGTCGTGCCCTCGTCGGCCCCGGTGACGCTCCGGCTCGCCCGTGGCGGCCGGCTGGGAGACGAGGGCTACGAGCTGACCGTGACGCCGTCGGCGGTTCGTCTCGTCGCCGCCTCCCCGGCCGGGCTGTTCCACGGTGTGCAGACGCTGCGCCAGCTTTTGCCGGTGGCGGGGTCGCGGCGGATCCAGTCCGTCCACATCCGTGACCGACCGCGCTTCGCGTGGCGCGGCGCGATGCTGGACGTTGCCCGTCACTTCCGCTCCGTCCGCGACGTCGAGCGGTTCATCGACCTGATGGCGCTCTACAAGCTGAACCGCCTGCACCTGCACCTGTCGGACGACCAGGGCTGGCGGATCGCGATCGCGAAGTGGCCGCGGCTGGCGACGCACGGCGGGAGCAGCGAGGTCGGCGGCGGAAAGGGCGGCTACTACACGCAGGCGCAGTACGAGGGCCTCGTCCGCTACGCGGCCGCGAGATACGTCACGGTCGTGCCCGAGATCGACATGCCGGGCCACGTCCACGCGGCGCTGTCCTCCTACCCGAAGCTCGCCTGCGACGGGAAGCCCTCGCCGCTCTACGCCGGAATCGACGTCGGGTTCAGCTCGCTCTGCATCGGCAAGACGGTCACGTACGACTTCGTCTCCGACGTGGTCGGCGAGCTGGCACGGCTGACGCCCGGCCCCTGGATCCACATCGGCGGCGACGAGGCGATGGCGACGAAGACGGCCGAGTACGTCCGCTTCATCGGCCGCGTGCAGTCGATCGTCGAGTCGTACGGCAAGCGGATGATCGGGTGGGAGGAGATCGGGCGAGCCCGGCTGCGCGGCGGGACGGTCGTCCAGCACTGGAACATCGACCCGGCGAAGTCGGCCCTGTCCGCCCGGGCGGTGCAGCAGGGCGCCAAGGTGATCATGTCGCCGGCAGCACATGCCTACCTGGACATGAAGTACGACGCGTCGACCTCGCTCGGGCTCCAGTGGGCCGGGTACACGTCCGTTCAGGACGCGTATGCGTGGGACCCGGCGCGCACGGTGCCCGGCGTGGGCGCGGGAGATGTGCTGGGGGTCGAGGCGGCGCTCTGGAGCGAGACGGTGCAGTCGATCCGCGACGCGGAGTACCTCGCGTTCCCGCGCCTGATCGGGATCGCCGAGATCGGCTGGTCTCCCGCGCGCGGGCGCTCGTGGGCCGACTACCGGCAGCGGCTGGGAGCACAGGCACCGCTGCTCGACTCGCTCCGGGTGAACTTCTACCGGGCACCCGAGATCCCCTGGCGCTGAGCACGTCGTGTGCGGAGCCCGCACAGGTCGGGCGCCGTCGCGAAACGTGACTGAAGCGTGACGACTCTGCGCCGGAAGCCGAAAGGACACTTTCGGCGCGCGGCGCGGGCCGGTACCACGGGAGGACACCCGTTCCCCTCCCGATTGGAGCCCGCCAATGCACAGGACACGCCTGCTCGTCGCCCTCGCCTTCGCCGCACTGCTTCTGGCCGCCCCGGCAGCGCCCGCCTCGTCGTCGGGCGTCGTCGTCAGCCAGGTCTACGCCGGCGGCGGCAACTCGGGCGCGAGCTTCAGGAACGACTTCGTCGAGCTGTTCAACGCCGGCTCGTCGGCGGTCAGCCTGAACGGCTGGACCGTCCAGTACGCGTCCGCGGCCGGCACGAGCTGGCAGGCCACTGCCCTCGCCGGTTCGATCGCACCCGGCCGCCACTACCTCGTGCAGCTGAGCTCGGCAGCGGCAATCGGCGCTCCGCTGCCGACTCCCGACGCGACCGGCACGTCCAACCTGGCCGTCTCCGGCGGTAAGGTCGCGGTCGTCGCCGGCGCGACGGAGCTCGGCTGCGGCGGCTCGGCCGGGAGTTGCTCCGGCGTCTCCGGCATCGAGGACTTCGTCGGCTACGGCAACGCCGCCGACCACGAAGGCTCGGCGGCCGCAGCGGCCCTGAGCAGCTCGACCGCCGCGATTCGCGCAGGCGCCGGCTGCACGGACACCGACTCCAACGCCGACGACTTCGATGCCGATACGCCGACGCCGCGCAACAGCTCCTCGGCAGCGACCGGCTGCGGAGGCGGGACTACAGGCGGTCCGACGGGCACCGCGAGCGTGAACGTCGACATCCAGAGCAGCCTGTCGCTGGCGCTCGAGCAGCCGGCGATCAGCTTCGGCACCGCCGCCTCCGGCACGACGCCTGCTCCGGTCTCGGAGCGGGTCACCGTCAACAGCAACAACACGGCCGGCTACTCGCTGACCGTCCATCGCACCGCGTTCACACCCGCAGACCTCCCGCTGGGCATCGCGAGCACGGCTCCGTCAGGCGGCACGCTCGGCCCGGCGCTGGTCGGCGGAGCGCGCGCAGCTGTCCCGATCACGCCCGCGGCCGACCTGCTCGTCGGCACGACATCGGCACGCAGCGCGGGCGCCGGCGACGTCTGGCCGACCACGCTCGGGTTCACCGGGCCGTTGCCGGTCGTCGCGCCGGGCCACTACTCGGCGACCGTCACCTACACGCTCATCGGCCGGTGAGGTGAGGTCGCTTGCCGCCACCGCTGTTCTCGTCGCCCTGGTCGCCCCCGCGCTGGCGGGGGCGACCGCCCCTCCGCCCGTCGCGCTGGTCGCCTCGCCGTCGCACGTCGCCCTCAACGGCTCGGCCCGCGCTCCGGTGACGGTCACGAACTCCGGCACCCGGCCGGTCGTCGTCGACGTCGTCAGGGCGGGGTTCGCACTCGACCTCCGCGGGCGGCCGCGGGCGGTGTCCCGGCGCTCGTCCTGGCTGGGTGTCGGCCCGCGCCGGCTGACCCTGGCGCCGGGTGGGGCGGCGACGGTGACCGTGTCGGCCCACGTCCCGCGTCATGCCCAGCCCGGCGACCACTCCGAGCTCGTCCTCCTGACGTCACGGCCGCCCATGCAGCGAGGGCTCCCCGTGCGGCTCCGCCTCGGTGTCGTGGTCGTCGTCCGGGCGCCCGGAAAGGTCGTCCGGCGGGTCTCGGCGATCGGCCTCCACGTGCAGCGCACGGGAAAGGCGCGCGTCCTCGGCCTGTTGCTCGCGAACCGCGGAACGGTGACTGAGAGCGTCGGCGGGCAATGCACCGTCCTCTGGCTCCATCGCCGCGGCCGGATCCTGGCGCGCCTGCGGGGCGTCGAACGCAGGATCCTGCCCCACACGCGCGGCCTGGTCGAGCTCGTCTATCGCGGCCGGCTGCGGGGGCGACTCCAGGCGACCTCGCCGCCTCCGACGCCCGGGTGCCCCCGCATCCGCTCTCCCCGATTCGTGGTCAGGCTGTGACGTAGTCCCGGCTCAGCTCAGTACGAGCGAGAGGTCGTCGGCTCCTGCGAGGCTGTAGTTGGCGTGGTCGGTGAAGGTGACGACCATGACGACGGTGGTCGCGCCTGCCGGGACCGTGCCGCTCCGGGTGCGGAAGGCCATGTCGGCGCCGCCGATCGTGGTGTCGGGCCCGATCCTGAGCGCCGCGAGGGTCTTGCCCGCCGCGTCGGTGAACTGCGCCCGCACCTGCGCCGTGTTCGTCCCGTAGTTCCCGAGCCAGCCGCTGAGGGTGACCTTGTGCCGTGCTGCGCCGGCCGGCAGCTTGATCGTCTGCGTGCCGACGGTCGCCTTCGCGCCCGTGGCCGCGGGCGTCGTTCCGCCGAAGAAGTAGTTCTTGCCCCTCGTCTTCGGACCCTTTGACTTCGCCGAGAACCAGCCGACGCCGAAGCCGGTATAGGCGGCGGCCCCGAACTGGCCCGCGGTGCTCGTCCAACCGGGCACGTTCCCGGACTCGCCGGCGTTGTTCTGGCCTACTCCGGCCTCGGCGCCGGGGTTCTTGATCAGGTTCTTGCCGCAGAAGGAGCACGCCGTCGTCGACGCCGAGCCGGCGCCGACGAGCGCAAGCGCCGCCGCCGTGGCGGCGAGCGTGACGATCACGATCGCGCCGCCGCTCCACCGCCGGCGGGCTGGGCTCTGCTGGGTGTTCATGCTTGGCCTCCGTTTCGGTCGCGTTCCATGCCCGACCGATTGAAGCGCCGTTCCGCATAGAGCCTGCATAGCCGTCCCTACAATCGCGTGGCGGGTCGTATGCGGAAGGCTGATGTCGTGGAATTCCGGGTGTTAGGTCCCATGGAGGTGCTCGTCGGCGGCCGGCCGGCCGAGCTCACCGCTCGACGTCCGCGGACGGTGCTGGCGGCGCTTCTCCTTCGCGCCGGCGAGGTGGTCCCGGCCGATGCGCTGGTCGAGGCGGTGTGGGGCGGAGCGGCTCCCGCATCCGCGGCCAGCGTCCTGCGGATGTACGTGACGCAGGTGCGCCGGGCCCTGGGGGACGGCCGCGTCGTGACGAAAGCGCCCGGCTACATGCTCGTGGTCGGGGAGGGTGAGCTCGACAGCGATCGGTTCGAGCGGCTCTTCGCCGACGGGCGCCTGGCGCTCGCAGACGGAAACCCTGGGCTGGCCCGCAGGCTCTGCGCCGATGCGCTCGAGCTCTGGCGTGGAGAAGCGTTCGCGGATCTCGCGGCCGAAGGATTCGTCGGCCACGAGGCGGCGAGGCTCGACGAGCTCCGGCTCGGGTGCCTCGAGATCCGCATCGGGGCCGACCTGCAGCTCGGTCGGCACGACGGCGTGCTGGCCGAGCTCGAGCAGCTCGTCGCCGTCAATCCGCTGCACGAAAGCCTGCGCGCGCAGCTCATGCTTGCCCTGTATCGGTCCGGTCGGCAAGCCGACGCGCTGGCGGCGTACCGAGACGGACGGACGGCGATGGTGGACGAGCTCGGGCTGGAGCCCGGTGCTCAGCTGCGCGAGCTCGAGCGCCGCATCCTGGAGCAGGATCCAGAGCTGGACGCAGCGCCTGGACCGGGCCGGCGGCCCGGCAGCCTGCCCGCTCCGGCCAACCGCACGGTCGGTCGCGACCGGGAGCTGACGGAGATCCTCCACAGGCTCCTGGATCCCCGAACCAGACTGGTCACGCTGGTCGGCCCGGGCGGGATCGGCAAGACGCGGCTGGCGGTCGAGCTCGCCCGCAGGCTCGATCCCGAGCTCACCGACGGTGCCGTCATGGTCGATCTTGCGCCGGTCTCCGATCCTGCGCAGCTCCTCCCGGCGATTGGCCGGGCTCTCGGGCTGCGCGAGGGCACGACGCCCTGGCCCCAACTGCTGGCCGACCATCTACGCCATCTCGAGCTGCTGATCGTGCTCGACAACCTCGAGCACCTGGCCGCCGCGACCGCGCCGCTCGGCGAGCTGGTCGCCGCTGCCCCGCGGCTGACCCTGCTGGCGACGAGCCGACGCGTGCTCCGGCTGGCTGCGGAGGAGGTGGTCGAGGTCGAGCCGCTCGAACGGTCGGCTGCCCTCGAGCTGCTCGAGGAACGGGTCGGCGCCGCCGGGACGCGCGTCGAGCCGGAGGCGGATGCGCTCGGCGCGATCAGCCGGCGCCTGGAAGGGCTGCCGCTGGCGATCGAGCTGGCGGCTCCATGGTTCCGCGTCCTCTCAGCCGACGACCTGCTCGAGCGCCTGGACTCGCGTCTCCACGTGCTCGCCGGCGGAGCACGCGACCAGCCGCCACGCCAGCGGACGATGCGCTCCGCGCTCGACTGGAGCTACGAGCTGCTCGAGCCCGCGGCACAGCACCTGCTGGGCCGCCTGTCGATCTTCAGCGGCGGCTTCACTACCGAGGCGGCGCTCGCCGTCGGCGGTGAGGGGACGACGATCGAGCATCTGGCCGCGCTCGTCGACGCGAGCATGGTGCGGCGGGCTCGCGACCGCTACGGGCTGCTCGATCTGGTCCGCGAGTACGCCGGCGAGCTGGCGTCCGCCGACGACGAGGGGCGCGACCTGCACGCGCTGCACTTCGTCCGTCTCGCCGAGCGCGCCGAGCCGGAGCTGACCGGCGCCGAGCAGGGCGCGTGGCTCGCCCTGCTCGAGGCCGAGCACGACAACCTACGGGCCGCGCTCGACTGGGCGGCCGGCTCCGGCGACCGCTCGGTCGGCCTCAGGCTGGCCGCCGCGCTCGGCCGCTTCTGGTACGTCCGGGGATACCTGAGCGAGGGGCTCGACCGCCTGCTTCAGGCGGCCGATCGTGCCGGCGACGGCGATCCGCAGGCACGTGCCAGGGCGTTGCGGGCCGCCTCGGCCATCGGCCTGCTGCGGGGCGACTACCCGCTGGCCCAGGAGCTGGCGCAGCGCGCGCTCGAGCTCTACGAAACCGCCGGCGACGCGACCGGCGTCGCCCGCTGCTTGAGCAATCTCGGCGCGATCCTCCACGCTCGGAACCGGCTCGACGAGGCGGCTGCCACGCTGGACGAATGCATCGCCGCGTGCGAGGAGCTGGGCGACGACCGGTTGACGGCGATGGCGCGGAACAACCGCGGCGACGTCGCGCTGTCGCAGGGCGACCTGGACACGGCGGCTCTCCAGTTCGCGCGAAGCCTCGAACTGCTCCGCCCGGCCGGTGACGTCGCCAACGTCGCCCGGGCGCTCTACAACCTCGGGGCTGTCGCTCTCGAACAGGAGCGCCTGGACGACGCCGGCTCGCTGCTGCTCGAGGCGCTCGACCTCTCGCGCGAGATTGCCGACGACGAGGACACCGCGTGGTGCCTGATCGCGCTGGCAGCCGTCGCCGTCGCCCGCGGCAAGGACGAGGAGGGCGGCCGCCTGCTCGGCTTCGCGGCGATGCTGCTCGACCGCATCGGGGCGACGATGAAGCCGTTCGAGCAGCGGCTCTTCGACCGCACCGAGGAACGCCTGCTGGCCGGCCTCGGCGAGGCGCGCCTGGCCGATGCGCGCGCGGACGGTCGCGAGCTCGCGATCGACGGCATCCGCTCGCTCGCCGGCGCCGTGACCAACGAGCCCTGACGGACTTCCGAGCTCGCAATCGAGCCTAGATGCTTGACGGGTTCGTCATCACGAGCTGCAAGTCGCTGCGGATTCAGGCGGTGCCCCAGCCCGCGGCTCCCCCTCACCGGAGTAGCCCTGCTCGAACAGGTGTAGCCGTCGAAGCTGGCCCTTTGGGCGGCGAGCTCGTGAGGGATGAGAGCGAGAATCACCCAATGTCCGCTCGTAGAAATGGACAGGTTCTCGTATTCACGGCTGCCGCGGTGGCTGTGCCTCTTGTCTTCATCGCCGCTCCGACGAGGGCTGTCGCGGACGGCGGCGTGCCGACGGAGGCACCGGCGGCCTACGATGCAGGGGACGGCTCCGGTGGTTCCGGGGCGGCGACGGTCCGCGTCGACGGCGGGATTCCCGGAGGGCCGACGATCCGGTCGGGGCCGGTGGATTCGGGCGAGGGCGAGCAGATGAGCCGGCTGCTGCTGTACGCGCTCGGCATCGTGGTGTTCGGCTTCATCCTGCCCGTCCAGATCGTGAAGGCTGAGGTCAGCCGCCGACGGCGCCGACAGCAGCCTGTCTTCCCGGCTGTCGCTACGCCGCGCCCGAGGAAACCGGGGCGGTGGCCGAGGCCTGCTCCGTCACAGCCGGCTGACGGGCCGACGACTGGAGAATGAGCGCAACCAGCTCGTCGATCAGCCCGGGGTTGCTCTCGAGCGGGTTGAGAGGCCCACGTCTGATCGGCGCGATCCTCCCCAGCTCCGCCGCGCCGCGGACGAGCACGACACGTCCGATGTCGGCAAGCCACCGGTCGACGCCGCCGAGCCTGCTCTGGAAGATGCTGTAGGAGGGGACTCCCAGGTACGCGGCTTCTCGCAGCATCGTCCCGCCCGAGCAGACGACGGCGTCGACCGACTTCAGCAGCGGAACGAAGGGAACGGATTGCTCGAGCACAATCGGCGGATGGCGCCAGTCGATGCCGTCGACGTATGAAGCCTGAGCCGGATGCCGCCGCGAGAGCACGACCTGCGCCTCGAGGTGGGCCAGGTGCCGTAGCGTGGCTCTCGCCAGGTCGCCTGACGCGGGTCGGTAGTAGTGGCTCGTCTCCAGCGGGGGCCGGAACAGCACACGTGGTACCGGCTCCGTTCCGAGCCCGAGGTCGTATGCAGAGATCTTTTCGAGGTCGATGCCGGAGAAGCTGATGTCCTCCTTGAGGCCACGGAACGGCTGAAGCTGGCTGCGGCGTAGTCCACGTCGCCGGAACGCCGCCGGGTCGATCACGTCCGGGTAGAGGATCGTCGACCCGGTCAGGACGTAGACGCTGACGTTCGCCCATTCGTAGTCGCCGACGATGAAGCTGGGGATCCGCAGCCGGCGGGCAACCATCGCCGCCGAGCGCGACGCAGCCAACAGCACGTCGGGTTCGCCGTCGCCGGTGAGGAAGCGACGCAATTCGCGCGCCCGGCGGGCGAGGCCGGAGGCCTTGCTCAGCTTGCTGCCGCCGAACGATCGGCCGAACATTGCCGCCTCGACTTGCGCCTGGGCCAGCAGCTCGACGACCGAGCCGTTGTCGCGTGCAGTGATGATCGTCTCCGCCCCGGCCGCCTCGAACGCCGCGCGGAACGGGACGAGGTACTGCACCTGAGCAGGGTTGTCGATGTCGATCCAGACCCTCATCCGCGGCCTAGCCCACGTACCGGTAAAGGGACTCGCCGATCCTGCGGCAGACAAACGTCGGCGTGTTTCGGATGACGAAGCCGACGGCTCGGCGAGGAAGCCCTTCCCTACCGGACGATGCGCCTCGCTCGAGCGTCGAGTAGGCGAGCGGTTGCTCCGTCGCCAGCCAACTCGCCTTGAATGCGCGAAGACCCTGGTTGTCCAGGTCGGTGCGGCCGAAATCAAAACGCCGGTCTCCTCGCAGGCAGCTGTCCCTGATCGCGGTCCAGAAGAGAGCGTGGTTCGGCCGTCTCGGCCACGCCGCCGGATCGGAGGCGCCGAACTTGTAGACCGTCACTCCGTTCCAGGTGAGAAACAGCGCGGCAGCGACCGCCCGTCCTTCGACCTCGGCCAGGAGGATGGAGGCGAGGCCCTGGTCGATCAACCGGTTGCGGATCTGTGTGAAGAACTCCCGCGGCTGGACAGGCATTCCTTGCCGGCGGCGGGTGGCCAGATGGAGGTCGTAGAACGTCTGGATGTCGGCATTGCCCTCGGCAGGCCGGACCATGACGCCCTCGCGCTCGGAGCGCGCGATGTTCCGCCCCGCCTGCGTCTTCCTCAGCCGGGCGCGGAGCGCATCCGGGTCTGCGTCGAGCTCCAGCTGGTGGACGACGAACAGTGCGGCCGTCTGCCAGCCGACGGCATCGATCCGCGCGCGAACCTCCAGCTGCCGTCCCGCGTCATTTGCGAGACGATCCAGTCCTCCGAGCAAAGCGTCCGAAGCGGCCGGGGTGATGGCGAGCGGTCCACAGGCGTCTGTAAAGGGGAGCGAGACCCAGCGTCGCGTGCGCAGGAGCGAACGGGTCTCGATCGCCGGCAGACCGGCGAGCACCTTCTCGCCGGCGGTCACGGTGACTGCGAATGGGCGCACGCCGTACGTTGCCGAGATCGTTTGCGCCCATGCCGGGTGATGGAACGGCGTCGCGCCGGACGACGCGGACAGGAACGCGAGCCACCGAGGGTCGTCGGGCGACACGGCCGACACCGAGGCGACGTCGACGGTGCTGCCTTCGACGGTGTCGGGTGTTGAAGCCTGCGCGACGGCGGTGGTCATCGTTCAGACTCCTGCCCCGCTCAGGACGCGACGGGCGAGCACGTACCCGAGCAGGGGGAGCTCGGCGAGCCCGGGAAGCGGATCGTCACGTGCGAAGATCGCCGACTCCCTCGGGCCGCGGAGCGTGCGGAGGTACTCGCGGACGGAGAGCCGGCCGCCGAGCATCTCGCGGACGGCGGTCGGCGTGTCCGTCGACAGGCGAAGCCATGACACGCCGTCCTTCTGGACGGTTGTCGGTAGCCAGGCGCCGCAGACCTGGAGCCACAGGAGGTACGGAAAATCGACGCCCGCTCGTCCGCAGAGGGTATGCCAGCCCCACACACGCGGGTTCATGTCGAGCAGCTTGAACCGGTGGTCGCGGGCATCGAGTTTGTACTCGAGCTCGATCAGCCCGGTGAAAGCGAGCTCGCGGAGCAGCCGTTCGCTGGGCCGCACGATCTCCGGACACGGCGTCGTCTCGACGTAGGTGCTGGCGCGACCGAAGTCGGCAGGGTACTGCCGGGTCCGCCTTGCCGTCACAACCGCGACCGGCTCGCCGTCGACGCAGAGGGCGGCGTAGGAGTACTGGCGGGCGCCGTCTCCGGGAACGAGCTCCTGGACCATCAGGACGGAGGGCTCGACGAGCGTGCAGGCTTCGGCATAGCGGGCGCGCAGTTCGCTCGCGTCCCGCACGAGCCACGCTTTCGCCGCCGTCAGCCGGTTGAAGCTCTGTTTCACGGCCGGCTTGAGCACCGCGGGAAAGGGCACGTCGACGAAGCCGTGTTCGACCGCGGATGCGGAGCCCGGGGTCACCGTGCGCGGATAGTCGACGCCGAACTGGTCGGCGAGCGCGTAGGTCAGCCTCTTGTCGTACGCCCAGCGCACGACCTCCCAGTCGGGCGTCGTGTGCGTGAAGCGCGCGCCGAGGCGGTCGAAATGACGGGCGGTGAACGCGGCGGCCTCGTCCGAGGTCGGGACGAGCGCCCAGCCGCCGATGCCTGTCCTGTCGGCGAGGTTCTCCAGAAAGCATAGGCGCTCCTCTTCGCCTCCAGCCGGCCAGCGCAGAGCGCGCCGTGCGTATCGGGACGAGGCCGCGAGCGGCTCGTCGGGCTCGCGCAGAACCCATACGTTCACGCCGCGACGGCCGAGACTCCGGACGACGCCGAGCGCTCGGTAGTCGGCGCCGAGAACGAGTGCGCCCCCTGGAGGAGCCACCGTACTGCCGACGAGAAGGTCGCTGGACGCCGTCTCGGCGACCGTCATCTCATCCCGCCCCGGTCTTCCGCCTCCGGGGAAGGACGGCGCGGGCGAGGGACGACGCCGTGAACCCCGTTCCGGCGACGAATCGCATCAGCGGCCCGAAGCTCCAGGCGGCCGGGGCGCCGACGATGTGGATCCGCGGAACGGACGTCTCGAAGCCGGCGGAGAGTCGCGGATACCCGCCGACGCGGTCGATCGACTGCAGGAGGGACGGGGCGAGAAAGTCGTAGCCGGCGATGTCCACCTCATAGCCGGTCGCGAGCAGGATGTGGTCGACGAGTTGGACGCCGCCGTCGTTGAGCGACACGCGGACGCGCTCTCCTTCGATCCGGGCCTGGTCCACAAACGTGCCGGTCAGGATCGGAACATCGTTCAGCCGGGGCTCGAGCCAGGCTGCGCCGGCCGGCCGAAGCGAACGGACCGCCCACCGGGTCTGCAGCCGGCGCGGGAGGCGCCGGTAGAGATCCGGCTTCGAGACGCACTGGCTGACGCCGGCGGGGCCGACCTCGGCCGGTGCGAAGAGCAACCGCGTGATCGGGCCCAGCTTGTGCAGCCAGGGGACTCGGCGCAGGTAATAGATCCGCGACTCGCGAACGACCACCACCACGTGGGCGCCTTCCTCGTGGAGGAGCGCGGCAGACTCGAGGGCGCTCTGGCCGCCTCCGACGACGAGCACCGTCTTGCCGGCGAACGGCGACAGGTCGCGGTGGGCGGACGAGTGCGAGACCGCCCAGTCGGGCAGATGCCGGAACGGCTCGGGTATCCGGGCAAAGGGCGCGATTCCGGCAGCGACCACGACGCGACCGGCGGTGAGGGACTTCCCATCCGAGAGCGTCAGGTGGAAGTGGCCGTTCTGACGATCGACGCTTGCCACGGAGCGGGAGTCGTTGTCCGGCGCGACCTGCTGCTGGAACCAGCGTCCGTAGCTCACGAACGAGGTGAGCGGCACCGGCGGTTCCACCCCGGCGCCATTCAGCTGTTGGTAGTCGTCCAGCGTCAACGCGCGGTCGGGATCCGCGATGTGAGAAGCCACGTACGGGGAACGCAGCAGCATCCCTTCCGGCATGTGGTTCGTCCAGAACGACATCGGCTCGCCGAAGAGCCGCACGTCGAGGCCGTCTCGTAGATGGGCTGCGCATGCGAGCCCGTAGGGGCCTGCGCCTACAACTGCCACGTCACAGTCGTGGTTCACCATGGCCGCAATCTCCTCATCGGTGTGTTGCCGCATGTCCCCTGGGCTCTCCCACTTACGTCCAAGGGGAGACCTAGCGTTGCATCAAGCGTGAGGCCTTCCAACTGGCCGATCGGCTAGTCCGCCTCCGGAAGCCCGATCGATCGGCGCGTAGGCGTGCGACCCGGCTCGCCATACCATCGGAGCGTGGTCGGCAACGCAAGCGGACGCCGCGACCGGGCGCCGTGGAATCCGCTCTCGGCGCGAGAGCGCGAGGTGCTCCGCGTCGCGTCGGCCGGCCTCACCAACGCCCAGATCGCCGAAGCCCTCGGCGTGACCGTCCACACCGTGAAGTTCCATCTCGCCTCGATCTATCGCAAGCTCGGCGCCGCAAACCGGACGGACGCGATCGTGTGGGCGGTGCGCGCGGGCGTGGACCGCGAGGACGTCGAGGCCGGGACCGGCAGCGAGAAGCGCGGCTAGCCGATGGACCTTTCGCTGCATCTTCAGGTCATCTGGCGCTTCAAGATCGTCCTGTTCGTCGGTCTCTTCGTCGCGGTGTTCCTGGCGCTCCTCGCGGGAACGAAGGCGGGCGCCAAGACGTGGAAGAGTGAGGCGACGCTGTTCGTCACCCAGCCGGGGTTTCCCTGGGGGCGCACGGTCATCAAGTACCTGCCGGGAGATATCGCCACCGGCAAGCCTTCGATCCCGACCGCCGATCCGCAGCGGCTCTCGAGCCTCACCGCGCTCTATGCACAGCTCGCCACGAGTGAGCCCGTGGCCCCCTGGCTGAAAGGGATCGAGCGCCGGCACGAGCAGCTGACGGTGACCGCCGTTCCGGCGCCGCAGTACTCGACGCCGACGCTCCTGCCGCTCCTCCAGATCGATGCGACTGCGCCGAGCGAAGCCCGGGCGATCGCTCTGGCCAACCGGGCGTCTACCTCTTTCAGGACGTGGCTCGCACGGCAGCAGGCGACGGCTGACATCCCTGATGCCGAACGTGTTGTCGTCGAGTCGATCAGCACTGCCGACACCGCGAAACGCGTCGGCGGTTCGGGAAAGACGCTCCCGGTGATCGTGTTCCTCGCCGTTCTCGCGGCGACGGTCGGGGTCATCTTCGTACTCGAGAACCTGCGGGTGAGCAACGCAGCCAAGGCCGCCGAGTCGGGAGAGTCGAACGATTCGGGCCGGCCCGCGGACTGGGCCGGACGGCTGAGCGCATAGCCGATGCGCGGCTTGGACTGGCGCCTCAATCGAGGCCCGATCCTCTCCTGCGCGCTGGCGACGGCCGTAGTCGGTGCGCTGGCGGTCGACCTCGTGGTCGGCGCGCGTCCGACCGTGGTGGCGCCGCTGGTGCTGGTGCTCCTGCTCGTCGGCCTCATGTACCGGGTTCTCCTGCCATGGCAGGGGCTCCTGACCGCCGTCGTCGCGGTGATCTTGTTCATCCCGGTCAAGCGCTACAGCCTGTTGCCGTCTGCGCTGCCGTTCAGTCTCGAGCCGTACCGCGTCCTCATCGCGCTTGTCGCGGCCGCCTGGCTGACGTCGCTCCTGGTCGATCCCCGGGTCCGCCTCCGCAAGAGCGGCCTCGAGCCGCCGATGATCCTGTTCGGAGTTGCAGCGCTCGCTTCGGTGGGGGTCAACGCCGGCAGGATCGAGGAGCTGGGCGTCTCGAGCGTGGTGGTCAAGACGCTGACGTTCTGGGTGAGCTTCTTCCTGCTCTTCTACGTCGTCGTCAGCGTGGTGCGCAGCCGCGCGGAGCTGGACGCCCTGATCCGTGCGCTCGTGTTCTGCGGCACGGTCGTCGCGGCGTTCGCGATGGTCGAGTCCCGGACGGGGTTCAACGTCTTCAACCACCTCGGCCGCCTGACGCCGGCGCTGCACTTCAACGATCCCGCCGTGACCGCCGGGTTGACCGCCACCTATCTCGACCGCTCGGGCCTGCGACGGGTGTACTCGTCGGCTGCACATCCGATCGAGCTCGCCGCGATCCTGACCATGCTGGCCCCGCTCGCTCTCTACCTGGCCAAGAGCACGAAGCGGAAGCGGTGGCTCGTCGCCTTCGTGCTCCTGGCGATGGGCTCGCTCACAACGCTCTCCCGCACAGGCGTGATCATGCTCGCCGTCATCGCGCTGGTGTTCCTGTGGCTGCGGCCCGAGCAGACCCGGCGGCTGTGGCCGGCGCTCGTCCCCGCGATCTGCGTCGTCTACTTCGTGCTGCCAAATACGCTCGGCAGCATCTACTCCGCGTTCTTCCCCAAGCAGGGGCTCGTCGCGCAGCAGACGCAGCGCGCGGGCCTCGGCGACGGCGAGGCGGCGGACGGACGGCTGGCGAGAGTCGGGCCGTCGATCGCCGAATGGTCGAGACGGCCGCTGCTGGGTGAGGGGTTCGGAAGCCGGGTGACGGCGGTCAACGAGGCGATCGTGCCGCGCGGGGTGACGCTGTCGAACATCCTCGACGACCAGTGGCTCGGCTCGTTGCTCGAGACCGGCATCATCGGAGTCGTCGCCCTTCTCTGGCTCTTCATCCGCTCGATCCGGAGGATGACGCGAATCGCCAGAGCCGACGACGGCGATGACGGATGGCTCGCGGTCGCGCTCGCCTCGTCCGTCTACGCGTTCGCCGTCTCCATGCTCACGTTCGACGCTCTCGGCTTCGTTCAGGTGACGATTCTGCTTTTCCTGGTCCTCGCCCTGATGAGCGTATTCGTCCGCCTCCGGCAGGAGCCCGGACCGCAAGCGGCCGGCTAGACGCGGCGGCGTCGGAAGCGTCGGAGCTCGCCGACGACATCCGGCGCGCGCCAGGCGCAGATCGGGACGTACACGGCGACGGCGACAGCCGAGCAGATCAGGAGCCGCGGCAGCGCTCCGGCACCGGCATGCACCAGCAGCTGCCGGACAAGCAATACGCAGACGGCAACCGCGACGGACGCCTGGAACACGCCCCAGACCGCACGTGCGAAGTCACGGACACCGATTCCGAGCGAGTGGGCGGTCAGTCTGAGGTACAGGGGCTGCACGAGCGTGCTGGCGACGGCGAAGCAGGCTGCGACGCCGACGATGCCCCACGTGAGTCCGATCACGAACGAGACGAGCCCGGCCGCGAACGAGACGAGCGCGTACAGGAAGAGCGTCCGGGTCCGGTCGACTGCCTGGAGGACGATCGAGTTGAGGCCCTGAAGAGCGAACAGCAGCCCGACCCAGGCGAGGATCTGCACTACCGGCTCTGCCTCGGACCAGCGATCGCCGAAGACCACGTTGACCGCGTCGGGCGCAATCACGATGAGGGTGAGCATCGAAGGCAGCGCCACCGCCGCCACCAGCCTGACCGACCGAAGCCAGAGGGAGCCGAGCCTGGCAGTGTCCGACTGCAGGCGCGCGAACACCGGATACAGCACCTCGTGCAGCGGCGACGTGAGCCGGCTGAACGGTACGAGGATGATGTTGTAGGCGAGCATGTACGCGCCCAGAGCTGGGGCACCGAGGAACCGACCGATCAGGACGTTGTCGGTGTTCTGGTTCAGCTGGAACAGGGCGAGCGTCCCCGACACGTTTCCTCCGAAGGAGCGGAGCTCGCGGATGCTCCTGCGCGAGTACATCAGGTGGGGCCGCCAGTCGGAGAGAACCCAGAGCAGAACGGCCGAGGTGCCGTAGGTGACGAGTTGCTGCACGACAAGCGCCCACGCCCCGTACCCCGCAGCGGCCGCGTAGATCGCAGCTGTGGCGCCGAGGACGACTGCCACCATCGCGCGCATCTCCAGCGCGCGGAAGTTCATCTCGCGAACGAGGAGGTGGCTGTGCGTGATCCCGAGCGAGCTGAGCACGAAGCAGAAGCAGATCGCCGCGAAGAGCGGCTGGACACGGTCGTCGCCGTAGAAGCCTGCAACGGCCCAGGAGAGCGCAATCCCGACAGTGGTGCACAGGAGACCGGTGAGGAGGCAGGTCCAGAAGACCGTCGACCGGTCCTCCTCGTTCAGCGTCGGGCGCCGGACGAGTGCCGATGCGAATGCAACACCTGAGAGAACGGGTTCGAACGCGACCACGACAAGAACGAGGCCTGCAAGTCCGTACTCGTCGGGTGTCAGCAGCCGTGCCAGTACGATCGCGAGCAGGAGCCTCGTCGCTTCGAAGGTGCCGCGCGTCGCGGTTTTCCAGGCGAGCCCGCGGACGACCGGTGCTCGAAAGCTCTCGTTCGCGGCGGGCTGCCCGAGTGCGTCTGCAGGCGGGACCGCCACGCGGATCATCTGCCACGACAATAGGCTCGACGGCCGCGGCGGCCTATGCTCGATAGGTCAGTTTTGCCACCTGTCCCATCGGCTAGGTGCGCCCGTGCAGGACCGGTTGTTCGTCGGTTGGGCGGTCTCGCTCGGGGCTCTAAGCTCGACCGGTGGACATGCAGGCAACGCCGGAGAGCGCAGCGCTTCCGACGCGCCGGCTCGCGCTGCGGGCGAGGCGGGGGATCGCGCGCTACGGAGTCGGAGGCTTCGTCGGCAAGGCGGCGGTTCGGCCACTGCGGCCTGCGCTCGCCCCGGTGGCGGGTCGCCGGCTGCGTCGGCAGGCGGAGCGTGCAGAGGGCGACTTCGACCGCCTCGTCGAGATCGCGTTCGGCCGTGGGCCGTTCGAGATCTCGGTGGAGCCCGGCCAGCGGCCGGCGGAGATCCGTGCGCTGGTCGAGCGTCTCGCTGCGGAGCAGCCGCGGCGTGCACTCGAGATCGGGACGGCCAACGGCGGCAGCCTGTTCCTCGTCTCCCACGTGCTCTCCGCCGGGGCGCACCTGATCAGCGTCGACCTGCCGGACGGCGAGTTCGGCGGCGGCTATCCGGCGTGGAGGATCCCGCTGTACAGGTCGTTCCTGCCTCGACAGCATCGCCTCGACCTCGTCCGGGCAGACTCGCATGCTCCCGAAACCATGGATCGTGTGAGGGCTTTGCTGAACGGGCACCAGCTCGACTTTCTCTTCATCGACGGCGACCACACCTACGAGGGCGTCCGGCAGGATTTCGATCTCTACTCTCCCCTCGTTCGACATGGGGGGCTGATCGCGTTCCACGACATCACCCCCGCTGCGGCGGAGGGATCGGTCGACGGACCTCGGCTCCTCGTCGGAGACGTGCCGCGCTTCTGGAGAGAGATCCGCGATCGTTACCCGAGCGAGGAGCTGGTCGACGACACGGCGGGCGGTTGGTTCGGGATCGGCCTCATCAGCGTCTGACGCGGTTCCGACGTTGAGACCGCGCATTCCGGTGGCGCCATGAACGGCGGCGTTCGGCCGAACAGGGCCCGCAACGCGGCTCGCGAGCACATCCTCCGACGCGGCCGGGTCTCGGAGTCGAAGCCGCCGACGACTGCCCTCAGCACGTGACCGGATGCGAAGGCGCCGATCGCGGCCGCGCGATGCACGGGGGAGAAGTGCTTCTCGAAGTACTGCCGGCGTGCGAATGCATCCTGGGCGACGAGCTGCTCGTTCAAGCCGGCCTTTCCGACGTAGTGCACGATCGTCATCGTCGGGACATGGCGCACGTCCCAGCCGCCGCGGCGGATCCGGAGACAGAGGTCGGGCTCCTCGCAATACAGGAAGAACCGCTCGTCCATCAGACCGGCGCCGAGGAGTGCCTCGCGCCGCACGAGCATGAACGACCCTGACGTCCAATCGCACTCCGTCTCTTGCTCGTAGCGCGACTGATCGAGCTCCCGCTCGCCGAGCCAGGAAGCGCGAAACGGAAATCGCTCCGACCCGACTGCCTCGAAGAAGAGGCGCACGGCGGTCGGGAACCGCCGGATGGTCGGATAGACGGCGCCGGTCGCGTCGAGCTGCCGGCAGCCGACGAGTCCGACTCGTGGCCGCGTGGCCAACTCGTCGACCAGGTCGCCCAGTCGGCCTTGCACGATCTCGGTGTCAGGGTTCAGGAAGAGGACGAACGGCGCGTCCGTTTCCCGGGCGGCACGGTTGTTCGCAGCGGCGAACCCACGGTTCTCCGACCGAATCACGCGCACGGCCGGAAACAGCCGCTCGACCAGGTCGGCGGATCCGTCCGTCGACTCGGTGTCGACGACGATCACCTCCGGCTCCAGGCCGCCGGCATGCGCGTAGACGGACTCGATGCACGCCTCGAGCCACCGAGCGCTGTCGTGGGCGACGATCACGACTGTCAGTTCGGCCACCAGACCGGTGTAGCAGCGCGGATCGCTGGAAGCTACTAGACGGTCGGCTAGGCAGCAGAGCGGCCGTTTCGCCCTCTGTCGCGGCGTGCCGCAACGGCGCCGGAATCCCGCTTGTCGAACTCAACCACCGGCCAGTTGTGGAGCCGGGCCGCCGCCCGTTACAAGTGCTTGGTGCTGTCGCGAGGGAGCGGTACAGAGCGGGTCGCCCGCAGGACTCTATGTCTTGTCTCGTTGATCGCTGCGCTCTGCGCCCTGGTTGGCGCCGCTCCGAGCAGCGGCTCCGGCCTCGCCGACCCGCCACCGGTGTCCGCGGGCCTGCAGTTGTGGTTCGACGCAGATTCCCTCCCCGACGCCGACGGCGCCGGGGTGCTGACGTGGCCGGACGGAAGCGGCTTCGGCCGCGACCTCTCCGCTTTTACCTCCGGGCAGGCGCCGACCATGCGCCGCGGCGCCGTCAACGGCAAGGCCGCGCTCGAGTTCGACGGCGTCAGCTCGCTGATGAAGACCTACAACAGCACCTTCACGATCGCCCAACCCGACACCTTCTTCGTCGTCTACAAGTCGCTCGACACGAACAGCTCCGCGCGCGCGTTCGTCTTCGACTCGCGAGACTCGTCCACGCGGCAGGTGTTCGGCAAGTCGGGCGCCGGGCAGACGCGGCTCTACGCCAACCAGGATCTCGACTATTCCGGGATCGCGTACCCGTTCGACTCTTTCGAGGTCTGGAGCGGGACCTTCAACGGCAGCTCGTCCGTGCTCTACCGGAACGGGACGTCGCTCGGAACCGGCAACGCCGGCGGGGCCTCACTCGCCGGCCTCTCCGTCGGAGGGCTGAGCACCAGCGGCCAGTACGGCTACGACCTCGCCCACATCCAGGTCGCGGAGATCCTCCTCTACAACGGCACGATGAGCGTCGCCAATCGCCAGGCCGTCACCGATTGGCTGAACCAGAAGTACGGTCTCGGCGGCCCTCCGACGCCGACCGCGCCGTCGAACACTGCACCGCCGACGGTAACCGGGCTTGCCAGGGAGAACTCGACCCTGACGGCAGCAACCGGTACCTGGAGCGGAACGCAGCCGATCGGCTACGCCTTCCAGTGGCAGCACTGCGACACGACCGGCGCAGCCTGTACCGACATCGCCGGCGCAACGTCCTCGACGCTGACCCTGGGCAGCACGGACATCGGCTTCACCGTCCGTGCGGTGGTGACGGCGACCAACACCGTGGGCAGCCAAAGCGCCAGCTCGCAGGCAACCGCGGTCGTCACACAAGCTCCGAGCGGAAGCGCGACCCCGCCTGTGACCGCCGGCCTGCAGTTGTGGTTCGACGCCGATTCCCTCGCCGACGCCGACGGCGCCGGGGTGACGACCTGGCCCGACGGAAGCGGCTTCGGCCGCGACCTCTCCGCCTTCGCCGCCGGGCAGGCGCCGACCATGCGCCGCGGCGCCGTCAACGGACGCGCGGCGCTCGAGTTCGACGGCGTCAGCTCGCTGATGAAGACCTACAACAGCACCTTCACGATCGCCCAACCCGACACCTTCTTCGTCGTCTACAAATCCCTGGAGTCGAACCCGTCCGGCCACGAGGCCTACCTGTGGGACTCCCGCGACTCGTCGAATCGCCAGCTCTTCGGTCTCGGGCCGTTCACGAACACCGAGATGTACGCCAACATCGACGTCGAAATCCCGACGGCCTACCCGTTCCCCGACTACCAGGTCTGGAGCGGAACATTCCAAGGTACGAGCTCGACGGTCTGGAAGAACGGCACGCTCGTCGCGACCGGAAACACGGGTACATCAACCATGAGCGGCCTGACCATCGGTGCCCTCAGCACCAGCGCACAGTACGGCTACCTCTATGGCCACTCACTCGTCGCAGAGATCCTCTTCTACAACGGCTCAATGAGCGCCAGCAACCGCCAGGACGTCACCGACTGGCTGAAACAGAAATACGGCATCGGCAACACGCAGACGCCGGTCGCGCCCTCGAACACGTCGCTCCCGACGGTCACAGGGCAGGCGACCGAGAACTCGACCTTGACGGCGACCACCGGTACCTGGAGCGGTACACAGCCGATCGGCTACGCCTTCCAGTGGCGGCGCTGCGACACGACCGGGAACGGCTGCGTGGACATCCCCGGAGCGACATCGAACACGCGGACGCTGACCTCGGCCGACGTCGGCTCGACGATCCGGGCCCAGGTGACCGCGACGAACAGCGCCGGCAGCCAGACCGCCAGCTCCCAGCAGACCGCGGTCGTCAGCGCCGCGTCTGCGCCACCGTCGAACACGTCGCTCCCGACGGTCACAGGGCAGGCGACCGAGAACTCGACCTTGACGGCGACCACCGGTACCTGGAGCGGTACACAGCCGATCGGCTACGCCTTCCAGTGGCGGCGCTGCGACACGACCGGGAACGGCTGCGTGGACATCCCCGGAGCGACATCGAACACGCGGACGCTGACCTCGGCCGACGTCGGCTCGACGATCCGGGCCCAGGTGACCGCGACGAACAGCGCCGGCAGCCAGACCGCCAGCTCCCAGCAGACCGCGGTCGTCAGCGCCGCGTCTGCGCCACCGTCGAACACGTCGCTCCCGACGGTCACAGGGCAGGCGACCGAGAACTCGACCTTGACGGCGACCACCGGTACCTGGAGCGGTACACAGCCGATCGGCTACGCCTTCCAGTGGCGGCGCTGCGACACGACCGGGAACGGCTGCGTGGACATCCCCGGAGCGACATCGAACACGCGGACGCTGACCTCGGCCGACGTCGGCTCGACGATCCGGGCCCAGGTGACCGCGACGAACAGCGCCGGCAGCCAGACCGCCAGCTCCCAGCAGACCGCGGTCGTCAGCTCGGCGTCGTCCGGATCGCTGCCGCCTGTCTCGGCAGGGTTGCAGTTGTGGTTCGAGGCACAGCAGCTGCCGGATGCGGACGGCGGCCGGGTGCTGACGTGGCCGGACGGAAGCGGCTTCGGCCGCGACCTCTCCGCTTTTACCTCCGGGCAGGCGCCGACCATGCGCCGCGGCGCCGTCAACGGCAAGGCCGCGCTCGAGTTCGACGGCGTCAGCTCGCTGATGAAGACCTACAACAGCACCTTCACGATCGCCCAACCCGACACCTTCTTCGTCGTCTACAAGTCGCTCGACACGAACAGCTCCGCGCGCGCGTTCGTCTTCGACTCGCGAGACTCGTCCACGCGGCAGGTGTTCGGCAAGTCGGGCGCCGGGCAGACGCGGCTCTACGCCAACCAGGATCTCGACTATTCCGGGATCGCGTACCCGTTCGACTCTTTCGAGGTCTGGAGCGGGACCTTCAACGGCAGCTCGTCCGTGCTCTACCGGAACGGGACGTCGCTCGGAACCGGCAACGCCGGCGGGGCCTCACTCGCCGGCCTCTCCGTCGGAGGGCTGAGCACCAGCGGCCAGTACGGCTACGACCTCGCCCACATCCAGGTCGCGGAGATCCTCCTCTACAACGGCACGATGAGCGTCGCCAATCGCCAGGCCGTCACCGATTGGCTGAACCAGAAGTACGGTCTCGGCGGCCCTCCGACGCCGACCGCGCCGTCGAACACTGCACCGCCGACGGTAACCGGGCTTGCCAGGGAGAACTCGACCCTGACGGCAGCAACCGGTACCTGGAGCGGAACGCAGCCGATCGGCTACGCCTTCCAGTGGCAGCACTGCGACACGACCGGCGCAGCCTGTACCGACATCGCCGGCGCAACGTCCTCGACGCTGACCCTGGGCAGCACGGACATCGGCTTCACCGTCCGTGCGGTGGTGACGGCGACCAACACCGTGGGCAGCCAAAGCGCCAGCTCGCAGGCAACCGCGGTCGTCACACAAGCTCCGAGCGGAAGCGCGACCCCGCCTGTGACCGCCGGCCTGCAGTTGTGGTTCGACGCCGATTCCCTCGCCGACGCCGACGGCGCCGGGGTGACGACCTGGCCCGACGGAAGCGGCTTCGGCCGCGACCTCTCCGCCTTCGCCGCCGGGCAGGCGCCGACCATGCGCCGCGGCGCCGTCAACGGACGCGCGGCGCTCGAGTTCGACGGCGTCAGCTCGCTGATGAAGACCTACAACAGCACCTTCACGATCGCCCAACCCGACACCTTCTTCGTCGTCTACAAATCCCTGGAGTCGAACCCGTCCGGCCACGAGGCCTACCTGTGGGACTCCCGCGACTCGTCGAATCGCCAGCTCTTCGGTCTCGGGCCGTTCACGAACACCGAGATGTACGCCAACATCGACGTCGAAATCCCGACGGCCTACCCGTTCCCCGACTACCAGGTCTGGAGCGGAACATTCCAAGGTACGAGCTCGACGGTCTGGAAGAACGGCACGCTCGTCGCGACCGGAAACACGGGTACATCAACCATGAGCGGCCTGACCATCGGTGCCCTCAGCACCAGCGCACAGTACGGCTACCTCTATGGCCACTCACTCGTCGCAGAGATCCTCTTCTACAACGGCTCAATGAGCGCCAGCAACCGCCAGGACGTCACCGACTGGCTGAAACAGAAATACGGCATCGGCAACACCTAGATGCACACCGCTACGGGAGGAAACTGACGTGGGCACGGCAACTCAGAACTTGCCGTCTGCCGACCGGGCTCGCCTGACGCCGCTCTTGGTCGGGAGCGTGGAGAACCTCCTCACGAGCTGGGAGCCCAGGCTCGCGCTGTTCCCATTCACGAGCCGGTTGGAGATCTCGGGAGTCCGGAATTTCTACGCCGACCCGATCGCTGTCCGGTACACGATCAACAGCCTGCTCGGCCTGGCGGAGGCAGCGCGGTCGGGGAGTCTCGGCGTCTCCGAAGACGAGGTCGCCGATCTCGCCCACTCGTTCCTCGCCCGCGATCAGCGCATCGTTCTGCCGGCCGACCACGGGCTCGCGACCGCCCTGCGCTGTGCGGTCGCAGCGCCCACGGCATCGGTCGAGGGCAGCGTTCGGACGCTGGCGGCGTTACTGCGGGATGCGAAGCCGTCGGCGCTCACGATGCAGGACGTCGCGTGGATCCTGTGGGGAGCGTGTGCGGCCGCCCGCGAGGGAGTTCTCGGCGCCCTCGATGTCGCCTCGGCCGCCCTGGCCCTCGTTCGGTCGCAGCTGGTCGCGCCGGAGACAGGCCTGCCTCGACATACCACGTCCCGCTACCGACGTCACCTCGTCTCGTTCGGGGCGCTCGTGTATTTCCTGCGCGCGATGCACGAGGCGGCGGACACGCTGGGCGACACACACGCGCTGCAGCTCTTCGAGCGGGGCGTCGACAATGCGCTCGCGCTGCAGGGCTCCGACGGCGAATGGCCGTGGATGCTCGACAACCGGACCGGCGCGACGGTGGATCCCTACCCGCTTTTCGCGGTCCATCAAGACAGCATGGCGATGCTCTTCCTGCACCCGGCGGAGGACCGCGGTCTCGTCGGCTCGAGCGAGGCGATCGACAGCAGCCTGGCGTGGATCTTCGGCGAGAACGAGCTCGGCAGGCGGATGTTCGTCGAGCGGCCCTTCTTCGCCTACCGCTCCATCGAGCGCGACGAGAGCCTTCCCAGGCTGCGGCGGTACGCAAGGTCGATGCGGCCGCGGCGCACGAGAAGCAAGCCGTGGCCCCTCCCCACCCGCGTCCGGCTGAATGACGAGTGCAGGTCGTATCACCTGGGCTGGCTGTTGTACGTGTGGTCTGGGCGGGTTTCCGGCGCAGGCCTGCCTGCCGGACCGTGAGCCACGAACCGGCGTTCACGTACTGCGCCGTCACGCCGGCGAGGAACGAGGAGGACAACCTGCGTCGGCTCGCGGCGGCCATGCTCGCCCAGCACGTCAGGCCCGTCGCCTGGGTCATCGTCGAGAACGGATCCGTGGACGGGACCCTCGACATCGCCCACGAGCTCGAGCAGGCGCACTCCTGGGTGCGCGTCCTGCGCACGCAGCCGTCGAACGGCTACGACCGGACGTCGGCCTACATGACCGCGTTCCACGGGGGCGTTGACGAGCTCGACGGCGTCGGCGACGTGGTCGTGAAGCTCGACGCCGACGTCTCCTTCGAGGCAGACTACTTCGCCGGTCTGGTCCAGGCTTTCGAGCATGACTCTCGCCTGGGAATCGCCAGCGGCACCCTGTTCGAGGAGCGGGGCGGCAGGTGGCGCGAGATCGTGCTGCTCGGAGATCACTGCTGGGGACCCACGCGTGCCTATCGGCGAACGTGCCTCGACGTCGTGTTGCCGCTGGACGACGGCATCGGCTACTCCGTCATCGACGAGACCCGCGCGCACCTTGCCGGGTTCCGTACGAGAACGCTGCGGCAGCTTCCCTTCCGCCACCACCGGCCGGAAGGCGCCCGCGAAGGAGGTGGCCGGCGGGAGTGGTTCCGGCAGGGGAGCGCGGCCCACTACACCGGGTACCGATTCTCGTACTGCCTCGCTCGAGCCTCCTATCGGGCATTGAGCGATCCGGCAGCGCTTGCCCTGCCCGCGGGTTACGTCCTCTCGCGGGCACGCAGGCAGCCGAGGTACGGGGACCGGCGCGTCGTCGAGGCATTGCGAGAACAGCAGCGAATGCGCCACATCCTGACCACCGTCGGCACCCGGCTGCGCGAACGCGCCGTCACAGCCGTCGCACGGTCGCGTCCACCCCGTCGCATGGCGAAGCGCCGCTGGGACCAGCCATTTCGCTAGGTCCTCGACCACCTAACCGAAAGGGTGGTTGTGGTTGCATTTGCAGCGGGAACTGGCCTAAATGTGGGAGAGCACCGAACGTATTGGCGTTCGGTGAGGGAGAGAGTCAGCTGAGAGGAAAAAGCGGCCGAACGTGGGAACGCATGCTGGACGCACTGCGGTAATCGTCGACACCCATCCGCTCTGGCTGGACGCGCTGGAGGCGCTTCTCGAGCGCGTCGAGTTCGGTGTGGCCGGCCGGGCGTCGACGGTCGAGGACGCTCGCAGACTCGTGGTCGAGACTCGGCCCGACCTTCTGATCGCAGAGTGCGCCATGTCAATCGACAGTGCGAACGGGTCCGAGGGCGGGAAGCGTCTGCTCGAACAGGTTCGCGACGCCCATCCCCGGATCAAATGCGTCGTGCTGACGGATCGAGACGATCCACGTAGCCGCGAGGTTGCGTTCGCAGCAGGAGCCGACGCAATCTGCATCAAGCTGGCGGAATCGGAGGACCTCGCCGCCGTCGTGCGCCAGCTGTTCTCTCCGTCCTTCTACCTCGCGCACTCCCAGCCGGCGCCGACCTCGCCGTCACAGCCGGTGAGCGACGCAGTTGCCCTCCTGACCAAGCGTGAGCGGGAGATCCTGCGGCTTGCGGCGGAAGGGCACTCGAACTCGGAGTTGGCGAAGATGCTCTGGGTGACCGAGCAGACGGTGAAGTTCCACCTGTCGAACATCTACCGCAAGCTCGAGGTGTCGAACCGGACGGAAGCGAGCCGATGGGCGCATCATCACGGGCTCCTGAAGGCGCCCGAGCCGCACACGCCCGCCGCGGCGTAACCCTGCTTCGCGGCGCGCCGCAGGCTCGCCGCCTGGAGCCGTCGCGTCTGCTCACAGCGCTCGGCGCAGCAGCGATCGCGATGCTGTTCGCGACCCAGCTGGTCGATTTCCGCGCGTTCGATCTGCGCTACCGCTTCCTGAACGCCTCGTACGAGTGGAGCTACTCGCATGTCCTGGCCACGGCCGCGTTCGCCGTCGGCGCCGCCGTCTCGACGGTCGGGGTCGCCCGAAACCGCTCCAACCCGACGGCCTGGCGGGCCCTGGCTGCCATCTTCCTGTTCCTCACCGTCGACAACGTGACCCGGCTGCACGAGCACGTGCCGGGGTGGGCGGTCTTCTATGCACCGCTGCTCGTCGCGCTCGCGGTCGCCGCTGATCGTGTTGCGCGAAAGACAGCCTGGTTCGTGACCGTTCGGACCGGACTCGTCCTGCTTGGCCTGTCGCTGGTCGTGCACGTCGTCGGCCACGCCGTCGTGAACGCAGCGGGCTGGACAACCGGGAGCTGGCCCTTTCAGTGCAAGCTCGCCCTGAAGGAGGGAACGGAGCTCGCAGGCTGGCTGTTACTCGTCCCGTCGCTGGCGTTCCTGGCGCTCGGCCCGAAGCGGTCAGGCGACCGGGAGCCTGCTCGCGAGGGCGACCTCTACTCGAGCTCCGCCCTCCTCGAGCGACCGGTCGACCGCTTCGATCATCTGCACGACGTCGATTCCGAGCGCTGACGACGAGCGCGGAGCGCCGCCGTCCCGGATCGACTCGCAGAAGTCTCCGATCTCGAGCAGCAGCGGTTCCGCGGCCGGAACGTGTGGCGAGACGATGTCGCCGGTCCGGTAGGTCAGCTTGTACTCGCCGAACGTCTCCGGCCCTTTGAGGAGCACGCCGGAATCGAAGAGGCGCACCGGCTCGTTGCTCGTGTCGTCGTAGGCAAGCATCTTCTGCGAACCGACGATCGTGGTGCGTCGCAGCTTGCTCGGCGCCAGCCACGACAGCTCCACGTGAGCAATCACGCCATTCTCGAACTCGAGGTCGATGAAGGCGACATCCGGAATCTCGGGAATGATGCACCGGCGGCAGGTCGCGCTGACGTAGCGCGGAGCTGCATCGAGCCAGTAGCGGAGCATGGAGAAGTCGTGCGGTCCGAGGTCCCAGGTGACGCTCACGTCCGACTGGTGGAGGCCGAGGTTCACGCGGCTCATCGAGACGAAGTAGATGTCCCCGAGCTCGCCGGCCAGAAGAAGGTCGCGAATGCAGTTCACGGGCGGGCTGTACAGGAACGTGTGTCCGGGCATCAGCACGAGGCCACGCTGTTCCGCGAGGGCGGCGAGCTCGGTCGCCTCGGCAGCCGACGCGGCCAGGGGTTTCTCGACGAGGACGTGCTTGCCCGCGCAGAGGGCCGCGCGCGCAAGGTCGTAGTGCGTTGACACCGGCGTGGCGATCGCAACGGCCTCGATGTCCTCGGCGTCGAGGATCTCCTGGAACTCGCGGGTTGGGCGGGCGCCCGGGTACCGCCGGGCCAGCTTGGCGAGCGCATCGTCCCTCGAATCGCAGAAGGCCATCAGCTCCGCGGAGGGGTGCTCCTGCAGGTTCCTGACCAGATTCGGCCCCCAGTAGCCGAGACCGACCACCGCGACGCCGACCGGCTCCGACACCTCCGGTACCAGCCCGACCGCACGTCTCAGGTCCAGCGCCATCAGGCTGTACCGCCGGACTTCTGCCGGAGAACCTGGCGCGGTGTCTGGAACAGCAGCCACAGATCGAGCTTCAGGGACCACCCGCGCGCGTACGCGACATCCATGTCGAGCGCCTCGCCGAACGTCGCGTGGGCTCGAGCCGTGACCTGCCACAGCCCCGTCAGCCCGGGGGGAACCAGGAACCGCTCGAAGTGATGGGGCTGGAAATGCTCCGTCTCGTACAGAAGGCAGGGGCGGGGTCCGACCAGCGACATCTCGCCTCGGAGGACGTTGATCAGCTGCGGCAGCTCGTCGAGGCTGGTGCGCCGAAGCCAGCGGCCTGCACGGGTGATCGCGTCGCCCCGGTCGAGCTTGTATACGCCGTTCCCGTTCGCCGCGGCGTCCGCGCTCATCGTCGTTCGGATGTACTCGCGGTGCTCGCTGTCGTCGACGTCGCATCGCATCGTGCGGAACTTGAGGAGTGTGAACTCCTTCATCGTCAGCCCGAGCCGGGCCTGACGGAAGAGCGCAGGGCCCCGAGAGTCGAGCCTGATCCAGAGCGCGATGCCGAGCAGGAGTGGCCCGGTGACCACGAGCAGGAAGCCGGCGCCGACGATGTCGAGCAGCCGCTTCACGAGCCGGGACGAACGAGGCAGCCGAACCGGTGGCAGCCCGATCAGCGGAAGCGCCTCGAACGCGTGGTGGGTGACGCGCGGGCCGACAACGTCGAACAGACGTGGAACGATGTCGACCTGAACGTCGTAGTCGCGCAGCGAGCGGATCAGGGAGATCGTTTCGGGCGCGGATGCCTGCGAGAACGCCACCACGACTCGATCCACGTCCAGGAGCTCGACGATGTCCTGCAGTGAGTCGGTACCACCCAGAAGGGCGACGTGCTCGAGGCCTGGACGCCGGTCGCGGGGGTGATCGTCGACGAAGCCGACGACGTTGATCCCGTACTCCGGATGGTGGATCACCTTGCGCGCGATGAGTTGACCGACCTCACCTGCTCCGACGATCACCGTGTTCTGGAGGAAATAGACGCTCCGCCGCGCGGCGGTCCTCGCGATCGAGCGCGCGGCGGCAATCGAGAGGATCGCCGCCACCCAGAACAACGCGAGCTTGGGAGGCGACAGCCGGGATGCATCAGTCGCCCACGCGACGACGAAGACGAGCCACACACCGACAGTGACGAGGTGGAAGACGTCAACGGCGTCGTCGAGAGTCGAGCGGTCGGCGCACTCTTCGTCACGGTCGTAGAGCCCGTAGACCTTCGCCGCCAGAACCCAGATGGGCAAGCTCGCCAGCAGAGCGGCGAGCTTCCACGGATGGGTGGTGGGCAGCTCTCCAAGGACGAGTGCCGTGAGCAGGAAGGCGCCGACCAGACCGGCGACGTCAGCCGCCAGGAGCATCCGCCGGACCAGCCAGCCTCGTCTTCGGAGCTGTGTGCCTTTCCGTCTGCTGTCGACGATCCGGCGCGTCTGCTCCGAGACGAGCGCGGTGAGCCCGCCCGCCGCAGCGGATTCGCGATCGATCGCCTCGACCCGCGTCGCGTTCATGTCGGCCCGATGGCATGCCCGTGCCTGGCGTCGCGCTGGCCGTGCAAGCTCCTCAACCCTCGCTCTCCCTCGTGGGTGGACACACGCCACCTTACGAAGCTGAATCTCCCTCGAACAGGACGGACCGGGACTCTCCTCTTTCGGTTGGGACCTAGCCCGTCGGATAGGAGACGAGCTGCGCCTCGGCAGGCCGCAGCAGGCGGGCCGGGACGCCCGCGACGGTTTCGCCCGGCATGACGTCATTGGTGACGACGGCGCCGGCGCCGATCTGCGCGCGCTGTCCGACCGTGAGGCCGCCCATGATCACCGCGCCCGAGCCGATGCTGGCGCCCCTGCCGATGCGGGTGGGCAGCAGTGTCCAGTCGTCGTCCGTCTGGAGGTCTCCAGCGTCGGTTGTCGCACGTGGCCGCTTGTCGTTGATGAACATCACGCCGTGCCCGATGAACACCTCGTCCTCGACGGTCACGCCCGTGCAGACGAACGTGTGGCTCTGGACCTTGCAGCGAGCACCGATGGACGCACCGGCCTGGATCTCGACGAACGGCCCGATGCAGGTCCGGTCGCCGATGCGGCAGCGGTAGAGGTTCACGAACGGCTGGACGATGACCTCATCTCCGAACTCGACATCGGCGATCAGCCGGAACGGAGCGTCGTTGGCGGGTGACTCAGGCATGGTCGAAGTAGGCATGGACACGCGCGACGACCGCCTCCGCCTGGCCTCGGGTCATCCCCGGAAAGATCGGGAGTGACAGGATGTCCTCGGAGAGTGCCTCGGTGACGGGAAAGTCGCCACGGACGTAGCCGAGCCGTGCGTATGCCGGGGACAGATGAATCGGTTGAGGGTAGTGACGGCCGCTTGCGATGCCGCCCTCCTTGAGAAAGGACCCCAGCTCGCGGGGATCGGCGGTTCGAACGACGTAGAGATGCCACACGGGAACGCTTCCGGGCGGAACCGGCGGCAGCCGCAGATCGCCCACGCCGCGCAGGGCCATTCCGTAGAACCTGGCGATCGCCTGGCGTTCCTGGTTCCACCGGTCGAGCAGGGCGAGCTTGTGCTTGAGGACGAGGGCCTGGAGCGTGTCCAGCCTGGCTGTATACCCCTCGACATCGTGGTGGTACTTCATCCGCTGTCCATGCTCACGCAGAGCACGGACCTGTTCGGCGAGCGCGGGGTCGTTCGTGACGAGTGCCCCTGCATCTCCCATCGCCCCGAGGTTCTTCGCCGGGTAGAAGCTGAACGCGGAACACGCACCGGTCATGCCGCTGCGGATTCCTTCTCGTGATGCGCCATGTGCCTGGCAGGCGTCTTCGACGATCGTGATCTGTCGGTCTGCTGCGAGGGCGCTCAGGGCGCGCATGTCCGCGAGTTGCCCGTAGAGATGGACGGGAAGAATGAACCGGGCTTCGCGGACGCGGGCTGCAGCTGAAACGTCGATGTTGTAGTCGCTGTCGGTGACGTCGACGAGCAGCGGCACACCGCCGGCCTGCACGACGGCTTCGACCGTCGCCACGAAGGTGTTCGCGGGGATGACGACTCCGTCGCCCGGACGGAGGCCGGCGGCGAGGAGGCCGAGGCGGAGCGCGTCGAGGCCACTCGCCACTCCCGCGCATTCACGGACGCCGCAGTACTTCGCGAACTCGAGCTCGAACTCGTGCACGGCCGGTCCGTTCGTGAAGGCGCCGCTGTCCATGAGGTCGCCGATTTCCGCGAGCAGCCGACCCTTCAGCACGACGTTCGTGGGTGCCAGGTCGATGAAGGGGACGCGCAGCGCCGCCGAGGTCCGAACCGTCACCCGGCGAGAGTAGTCGCGGGAATCGAACGGTGCGACTCGTCGTTCGACTAGTTCTGCGCAACCGCCTGGGCGGCTCGCCACATGCGCGACGAGACGAGCGGCGGGTTCGCGCCTGTTGCCCCGAATGCGTCGCCCGCGTACACGGGATCTCTCAGGAGGAGGCGGATTGTCCGAGCGTTCCAGCGGCTGCCCGGAGGACGGGGAGCGTGCGCGCCCGCCATCCTCCGTGCGAGGACGCTCGGGGCCAGTCCGCGCGAGGCAAGAGCGTAGAGCCGTCTGATCGCGCCCGCGGTGCGTCCGTCCGCCACGAGGCCCAGGTCCCCGACGCCGTAGCCGAAGGGGACCGCTCGGGTCTCAGCGCCGCAGCTTCCGGTCAGGAACAGATTGTGCTGCCACTTCGTGTGGTACGGGGCCGCCTGATAGCGGGCGCATTCGTTCGCCGGCGGTGCGCGTTGGAACAGGTTGTCGGATGTGACGACGCCTGCGGCACCGGGCGACGGTTCGCAGTCGGTGCGGATCGGACCGTTGGGCCAGGTCTTCGCCTCCGGGTTCGATGGAAGGTAGGTGTTGCGACGGAAGATCACGTTTCCGCAACGCCCGGGCTTCCCGGCGCTCGTGATCTGGATCCCGTACCAGCTCTCGTCGCCGAGCTGCTTGTAGACGTTCTTCTCGAAGGTGGCGTTGAGGATGTCCCCCTGGTCGGGGTTGATCTGCATGAACGTGGAAGCGCAGCGGACGAAACGGCTGTTGCGGACGGTCACGGCGGCGACGTAGCCGTTGATCTCGAAGCAGTCGGGATGGGATCCTCCCCATTCCGAGGCGGGGACGCCCCAGAAGACGTCGTGGAAGAGGACGCCGTCGAAGACGATGTCGGTGGCGGGCTTGGCGGCCTCGCCGCCGCAGGTGTAGGTCGGTCCCGCCGCTCCGCTGGTGCCGATCGCGGAGTCTGCCTCGCCGGGCGTGGAGTATCCGCCCCATGACCCGCCGCGGAAAGTGACCGCCGAGGTTCCTTCTTCGACGAAGAACGTCTCGCCGGTCAGGTTCTGCAGTGTGACATCGGTGGTGCAACCCGCGATGAAGAGGCTGCGGTCTGCCGGCCCCGTTCGCGCGAGGGTGAAATCCGACAGGGTGACGTGACTGACGCCGTCGAGCTCGAGACGCCCCGTGAAAGACACGGACGCCCCCGGAGCGGGCTCGAACACGACGTGTTCCGTCGACGGCTTCGCCACGGGATTCAGTGCCTGACCGGGATACGCGCCGGTCTGCAGGCGGACAACCTGCCCGGGCGCAGCAACGGTGAGCGCCCGGGCGAGCGATGCGCACGGCGCAACGCTCGTGCACGGCCCTGCGTCGGACCCGCTTGGTGAGAGATAGAGAGAGCCGGAGGCGGCGGAACGGTCAGCGCGGACGGGGCCGTGACCGAGTGCGAAGACGGCCAGCAAGACGACCAAGAACGCAGTCAGTCGCACGGGCCGATTCTACGAGGGAGGTGACGCCCTGATCCTTGTCATCGCTCAGGACCAACCGATCGTCCAGTCGGGGGTGAACACGTCCCGGAGGCGGTGAAGCTCACCGCCTCCGGGACGTCGCTCTTCGCCAATCAGCAGCTGCCGCTTCCGTAGGTGTTGTTGCTCCACCTCGTCAGGTAGGGGCTGGCCTTGCTCGCCACGCACTCGGTGCTCGGCGGCGCCTGCTGAAACGAATTGCCGCTGACGATCGTGGCCGTGCTCGCCGAAGCCGATTTGCACGCAAATCGCGGCGGCGTGTTCGCGTACCAGGCGTTGGGCGCATTTGGCGTATACGTGTTGTTGACGAACTGGTCGCCGCTGCAGTCGAAATTGGCAGTGGTAACCCACTGGATGCCGTACCAGCTCCAGGGGGCGTTGTCGCGGAACGTCGAGTTGCGAACGGTGACGTTGTCGATGTCCCCCTGATCGGTGTAGAGGGAGAGCATCGTGTTGCCACAGTGGAAGAAGGTGCTGTTTACGATCGTCACTCCGTCGACGTAACCGTTGATCTCGAAGCAGTCCGGATGCGAACCGCCCCACTGCGAGCACTGGCCTCCGTTGACGACCGTGCAGCTCGAGATCCAGAACACGTCGTGGAAGGTGACTCCGTCGAAGACGATGTTCTTCTGAGGCTGTGGCGAGGAGTCGCCGGGACAGGTCCGCTGCGGCCCGTACGCGCCGGTCGTGCCCATCGTCGAGTCCTCCTCACCCGGACTCGAGTACCCGCCCCAGTCACCACCCTTGAAGGTGAAGTCGGAATTGCCTTCGAACATGTAGAAGCGACGGCCGGAGGCGTTCACCAGCGTGACGCTTCTCGAGCAGTCGATCCGCAGGTTCGGTGTCGAGTCCCCGGCGTTGTTGTGACCGAAGCCGATGTTCTTGAAGGTGACGTGCCGCAGGCCGTTCAGCCAGACGTAGCGATTGGAGCCCTGTGGCTCTTCGAAGGAGACGGTGTAGCCCGAGGCGGGCGAGATCGTGATCGTGGCCGAGCCGCGATCGCCGCTCAACTCCTCCGGCGCGAACGTGCAGCTCGTTCCGCTGTTGCAGCGCACGAGCACGGTGTCGCCCGGCTGCGCCTTCGACAGTGCGGTCGCGAAGCTTCCGCATGCAGCTGCATCGGCATAGGCCGCCGGAGTCGCAGCCCGCGTACAGCTGCCACCGTTCTGGTCGACCCAGATGTTGGCGACGTCTCCCGCCGCCGGCGGCGCGCTGGAGGTATTCGAGACCGTCACCGAGGACGACGCGGTCGCGGTCTTGCCGGCGGTTCCGTAGGCCGTCACCGCGAGCGTGTGTGTTCCGTTCTTGAGCGAGGTCGTATCGAAGAGACCGTTCGGTTCCCCTCCGAACTGGTACGGAGCGTCCAGATCCGTCCACTGCTTCGTGCCGTCGACCAGGAACTCGACCTTGCTCACGACGTCGCCGGTCGTCGTGGCGGTCCACGTCATCGAGCCGCTGAGGCTCGCGCCGTTGGCGATGCTCGAGGTGACGACGAGCGACGGCGGCGGCGGCGAGGTCGCGACGTTCGTGACCATCACGGAGCTCGTGGCGCTTGCCGTGCGCCCGTCCGTGGCATGCGCCTGGACGGCCAGTGTGTGAGCACCGTCGGTCAACGTGCTCGTGTCGAGTTGGCCGTCGGGGTCGCCGTTGAACACGTAGGGAGACACGTGCTCCGTCCACTTGACGACGCCGTCGACGAGGAAGTCGACCGCGCTGACCGTGGCTCCGCTCGGCGTGGCCGTCCAGGTCAGCGAGCCGCTGAGCGTAGCGCCGCCGGCGATGCTGGACGTGACGGTGAAGGACGACGGCGGTGGCGGGGGCGGAGGAGGAGGAGGCGGCGGCGGCGGGGTCGGGGGCTTGGCATTGCTGATCGTCACCGACACCCTGATGGACTTGGAATGGTTGGTGCCGGAGTCGCGATACGCCCTGACCGTCAACGAGTGCTCTCCGTTCGAGAGCGACGTGGTGTCGAACTTGCCCGCGGGATCGCCCCCGAACTGGTACGGGGCGGAGTTGTCCGTCCACTTCGTCGTTCCGTCGATCATGAAGTCGATCCTGTCCGCCGTCGTTGCGCTCGAGGACGCCGTCCAGGTCACCTGCCCCGACAGCGTCATGTGGTCGTCCAGCTTCGAGCCATCGATCGACGACGAGACGGTGAACCCCTTGTCCGTTCTCGACGCCGAGCTCGATCCTGTGATCGAGATGGCCAATGCCGCTACGCCCACCAAGAACAGCGCAAAGACAGCATGCCGCTTCACTCGGTTACCCCCTGAATGACCCCTCGGGATGCCGTTCGTTTTCATCGACCGGCAGGTGACGGATCTCGACCCCTCGAACGAGCCTGGCCGATCGGCTAGGTACCTCGCCGTTCTCCCGGACACGCCAAATATCCGCGCTCGGACCATCCGAACGGGGTGTCGAATCCGCACCACGATGAAATTAGCCTGAACAGCGTGGTTCTAAACCAAGCCGCGGCCGGCGCCATGCTGGGAGAGGGATCTGCATCGATCGTCTATGTGTACGGCGCGCGCCCGAACTTCGTGAAGATGGCCCCGGTGATTCGCGCGCTCGGTCGCCGGTTGCCCGCCGAGCGGCACGTGAGCGTGCATACCGGCCAGCACTACGACGCGGAGATGTCGACCATCTTCTTCGAAGAGCTCGGGCTGCCCGCGCCGGATCACGATCTCGGCGTCGGATCGGGCACGCACGGGGCCCAGACCGCGCGGGCGATGATCGGGCTCGAGAACGTGCTGCTGGACGTCAGCCCAGCATTCGTGGTCGTCGCAGGCGACGTCAACTCGACGCTTGCGGCGGCGCTCGTCGCAGTGAAGCTGGGAATCCCGGTGGCTCACGTCGAGGCCGGTTTGCGCAGCTTCGACCGGCGGATGCCGGAGGAGGTAAATCGCGTGCTGGTCGACCAGGTGTCGGCCTGGTGCTTCGTCCACAGCCCCGAGGCGGTCGAGAACCTGCTTCACGAGGGAGTCCACGAGTCGAGGATCCACACGGTCGGGAACACGATGATCGACACCCTCGTACGGATGCGGCCGGCGGTGGCCAGGTCACAGGTGCACGACTGTCTCGGCGTGCCCCGCGACGGCTACATCCTCGTCACCCTCCACCGACCGGCCCTCGTCGACGGGCCGTTGCTCGGCAACGTGCTCTCGGAGCTCGATGCTCTCAGCCGTACGTATCCGGTCGTCTTTCCCATGCATCCCCGCACGCGTGCGCGGGCAAGCGAGTTCCGATCCTCGAGCGCCACCTTTCACATCGTCGACCCGGTCGGGTATGCCGACTTCCTCGCGCTGGAAACCTTCGCGAGGGGAGTTGTCACCGACTCGGGCGGCGTGCAGGAGGAGACGACCTATCTCGGCGTTCCCTGCTTCACGATGCGGGAGAACACCGAACGCCCGATAACGGTCACGCAGGGAACCAACCGGGTGCTTGGCATGCGGGTCGAGGCCTTGCGTGACATTCCCGACCTCCTCGACGGGACATCCGCGGCTCCCCGGCCGCCCAAGGGGTGGGACGGGCGCGCGGCCGACCGGATTGCCGAGATTCTTGCCGGCGCCGAGGACCAGGCGGGTGCGCAAGACGCGGCTTTGGTTGCTTCGAGATGAGCGGTCGCCGGGCGGGCGAACAAAGCGAACCACTCCTCTCCGGCGATCGGCTCGCCGTCCTCGACGAGTTTCGCGTGCCGTACTCGGTCAATCCGACTTCGGCCGCACCCGGCTGGGCATGCGTTCAGGCGGGTGGCGGGGAGCGAGCAGTCCACTGGAAGCTGGCTGCGAACGGGCAGCCGAGGATGTCGTTCGCCGGGGGCATCCCGATCGTCGCAGCCGTCGCCTCCGAGTCTGAGGTAGAGGAGTTCGCAGGGCATCTCCCGGGCGAGTGGACACCGCGATCGCCGATCCTGGACGAGCACGGAGCGAGGGTGTCCTCGATCTGGCAGTCGCCCTGCGGAGGCTCGATCCTTCCTTTCGACCCGAATGAGGCGATCCTGGCTCTGCGGAGCGAGCGCTACCTCGCCCTCCGCCGCACCAGGACCACAAGCCTCTCCTTCGCGCGACACGTCTACTACCGGCTGCGCCCACTGCTGCCGAGACAGCTCCAGATCGCTCTCCGCCGTGGGTTCGTCCGCGTGCAGGAAGGGACGTCCTTTCCACGCTGGCCCACGGAGACGGCACTCCACGACCTCGCCGAGTTGCTTCTCGGTCTCGTCGCTCGCGCCGCCGGTCTGCCTCTTCCGACGATTGCTCCGTGGCCGAACGGCCACCACTGGGCGCTGGTGCTGACACATGACGTCGAGACAGCGCACGGGCGAGACGCCATCGAAGACGTGCGCACGCTCGAAGTCCAGTACGGGTACCGCTCGTCCTGGAACCTGGTGCCGGAACGCTACGCCGTGACCGACGACCTGGTCCGGGGACTTCTGGACTCAGGTTTCGAGGTGGGAGTACACGGCCTCCGTCACGACGGACGCGACCTCGAGTCCAGGCGGACCCTCGAGCGGAGGCTGCCCGAGATGCGCCGGTGGGCCGATCGCTGGGGAGCGGTCGGCTTTCGCGCGCCGGCGACGCATCGCGTGTGGGAGTGGATGCCGCTGCTGGGGTTCGACTACGACTCCTCCTATCCAGATACCGACCCCTACGAGCCCATCGCCGGCGGCTGCTGTTCCTGGCTTCCGTTCTTCAACGAGACGCTGGTGGAGCTGCCGATAACGCTTCCGCAAGACCACACCCTGTTCGTCGTGCTCGGGCGGGGGGACGAGATGTGGCACGAGAAGACGGAGTGCCTCCGCCAGCGCGGCGGGATGGCTCTCCTGATCACGCATCCGGACTACCTCGTCGAAGAAGAGCACCTGAACGCGTACCGTCGCTTGTTGCTGGCGTATGTCGATGACGCGACTGTCTGGAAGGCGCTTCCGCGGGAGGTCAGCGCGTGGTGGCGGGCAAGGTCGGAAACATCGCTACGGCTCGTCGACGGGGAATGGAACCTCGTCGGACCGGCAGCCCATGAGGCCAGCATCGCCTGGGTTCCGCCCAGCTCAACACCACCGGCAAGAATCGAACTCGCGCACGCAGTCTAAGAACCGCTTACGCCGGGTGCGATAAAGCGTGTGTAATCCTCTTGGCCGATGCGCGCGCGGAGGGTGGGCAGCTCGCCGTGGACGGAGTCCTCGAGCTTGCCCAGACGGTGGCGGGCGACCGCGGGGGGTGACGGTCAGCGCGCGGCCGACCAGGTGTGCCGGTCGTCCGAGCTCCAGCGAAGTGCCTGTGACGCTCCGTCTGCGAACACGGTCGCTTCGACGACGAGCGTCGACCCCGAGACCGAGAGCGCCTGGTCGAGGAGGGCACCCGGTGGGTCGGGCAGGTCGATCGTGGTCTTCCCGTCGGCGTCCACGACGAGGATCGTCGCCGTCCCCGCGACGCTGTCGCGCACGAGCGCAGCGATTCCGCCGGGGACGAGCGCAGTGCCCACGATCGTCCCGCTGCCGACCGATCCGACCGACTCCGACTTGAGCCGCCCGACCGGGGGCCACGGGACGACGCGCTGGAGCTCCATGCCGTCTTTCACCCAGTAGAGCGAGGCGCCTCGACCCACCAGGCCGCCCGCGATCGCCCGGGTCGCGATCCAGTGCTTGCCGGCGTCGACGGTCCAGTAGTCGTGGGCGCACGTGCACGGCGCCGCCACTGTGGCGATGCGGATCACCCCCGCCCGCGTCGAGGTGCGCACGACCGTCACAGCCGGGCGGGCGAAGATCCGGCGCCAGTGCTTTCCGCCGTCGTCGGTCGCCCAGACGCCGTTCTCGCGACTTACCCAGCCGTGTTTCGCATCGGGCCAGCTGCTGTGTCCGGCGACCGCCGGTGCGGACGGCCCGACCGGTGCCGCGCGCGTCGACGGGGTGTCGAAGGCGACCAGCTGCCCGGTGAACGTCCCGACGAAGAGGCGGCCGTCGAGCACGGTCGGGGCCGCCACCGTCAGCCCCGGGAGCGGCCGGGTCCCCACGCGCCGGCCCGTCCCGGCGTCCAGCCCGACGAGGCTCGGCGTTCCGGAGAGCGTGAACCAGACGGTTCCGCCGGCCACCGTCGGCGAGCCGTTCAGCGAATCCGTCTTCAGCGGAACCTTCCAGGCTACGGCGGCGGAGCAGTCGGCGCGAATGTCGATCTTGACCGCCTGCGTGCCCGTGACCGCATACGCCGCCGAGCGTGACGGATCGTAGGCGAGCTGACTCAGCACCGGGTTTGCCGGATCGAAAGGCTCGAGATCGACCGTCCAGAGCGGTCCGCGCCCGAGGTCGTTCGCCCGCCAGCCGAAGACCTGGCCGTTCTTGTCCATGCCGAGGACCAGCGGGCCGCAGCCGGGCCGGTCGGCGACGACTGGAGATCCGACGAAGTCGAGGTCGAGCGGCTTGTCGATCGACGCCGGGTGGTTCGCGCCCGCCACCGTCAACGCCGGCGTCAACGAGACGACGCTCTCGCCGAAGCCCGCCGCCTCCGTGAAGCTCGGGCCGGTGTTCTGGCCGCCCTCGAAAGCATTGCCGGTGACGACGAACAGGCGGTCGAGCGCGGTGCTGTAGGCGCTCCCGCCCCAGCCCCAGATCCCGCCGCCGCCGCCCTGGTCGGCCGGCACCGCATCCCAGCTCGATACCTGCCTCGTGGTCGTGTCGACCGAGAAGACACGGCCGATGGAGGGCTGGGTGTCGCAGAACGAACCGGTGGTGGCGTAGACATGGCCGCCGGCGAGGGTGAGCGCCCCCCAGACCAGCTCCTGCGAGGTGTCCGGATACAACGTGACCGGCCAGCCCGGACGCTCGTGGCCCGACGCGAGGTCGAGCGCGTGCAGCCTGCCGACCCCGTCCGCCACGTAGAGGACCCGGCCGGCCTGGTCGACCACCGGCGTGCCGGTCACGCCGTAGCCGTCGAGCTGCTCGCAGCGGTTCGCGTACTGACCGAGGCTGGTCCGCCAGCGGACGTAGCCGTTCTCGCTGAAGGCGTAGACGCGCCCCGACGAGGTCGCCACGTACAGCGTCGTGAGCCCCGCCTTCGGCACGTCGCGCGCCGCGACCACCTGCGAGGTCACACGCCCGCGGACGGGCAGGACCAACGACGCGCGGATCCCGGCGGGCGAAATCGACGAGACCGTCGCGCTGCTACGTCCCGGATCGCCGCCGTACGTGACCCAGCCGGGCCGCGTCGCCGCCTGTGCGCCGCCCAGGAGCACGACAGCGACCAGCACGACGAACGCCCAGGTCGTCCCCAGACGAAGGTGGTCGGGCGTCAGTTGCCGCAGTCGCGTACGCATTGTTCGGACGGAGTGAGATGGACGGGAGAGATAGGCCGGGGGCCGAGGGCAAAACCTAGTCGCTGGTGATCGGGTGCTGCCCGTCAACCGCATCGCCGCACGGCCCGCTCACGACCCCGAGATACCCTAGTTCCCGCCGCCCCCGTAGCTCAGTGGATAGAGCAGCGGTTTCCTAAACCGCGTGCGCAAGTTCGATTCTTGCCGGGGGCATCCGAGAGGCCAGTGTCCGTGAAGAGGACCGAACGAACTGGACATCGAAGCGGCGCATCCGCATGATCCCGCCGAGAAGTCCAGGGCAGGGGGCGGCCGAATGGCAGATCCGAGGACCGCGACGTGCGGCAGGCGACTGCGGCCCTGACGCTGGTCGTGCTCGTCTCCCTCGGCGTGGCGGCCGGGCGCTCGGCCAGTCCGCTGCGTCCGGCGCACTACCCGCTGAGCTTCACCGGCATGGTCAGCGGACACCGCGACCGCGACGTGTCCGGGGGCAGGGAGACCAACGACTGGTCGGTGCCTATCACCCTGAAGCGGACGTCGAAGAACGATTCCCGCGCCTCGTACGAGGGCACCGGGACCGTCCACGACCTGACGAACGGAACCTGCTGCGGCGGCTGCTCGTACACGGCCGGCCCGGCCGACTTCCCGGTGGAAGTGACGCTCCTGATCCAGCGATCGACGACGAGCCCGACCGGCTTCGAGTACGACCTGCGCGGCGGGAGCGCCGTTGTCCAGGTGCCGTGGCACATCCAGTGCCCGGTATCCGCCGGGAATGACCCGCCTACGATCTCGACCTCGGTGGGCTGGGCCTGGACGGCGCCGTATCCGGGGCCGCAGCTCACAGGTCGGTACACGGGCGAGACGACCGGGGCCAAGGGCGTCGTGCGCTGGAAGCTCCAGGGCAAGCCCGACCCCGACGAGCTGATGGCCGACGCCGGCGGGCCGTACAAGGTTTCCCGGGCCGGACGCGTGACCCTGAACGGCGCGGGCTCGACCGGGAAGATCGTCTCCTACAAGTGGCACGTCGGGCCGGTGGCCGGCTGCCACGGCACGCTGAAGACGACGACGAAGGCCGGTCCGACCTGGGGCTTCGTCGCGCTGTGCTCGCTCCACGTGACCCTGACGGTCACCGACAGGGAGGGGAAGACCGACTCTGCGAGTACGACGGTCCTAGGTCGTCCCGCGCGAGGCGGGGTTCCGGATCCCGCCCGTGCGGCACACGGAGGATCCGAGCGACCGTCGCGTCGACGACCTCCCGTTCGTCCACCCCGGCGCGGGCTACGGGATCACGTTCGGCGCGAACGTGTCGAAGTGCGGCCCGAAGACGGGGATCGCAGCCGGCCCGCAGCTCTGCCCGCCTTGGGGAGCCTCGGGCGGGAAGAAGACCGGCCGCGGCGGCCGCTGCACACTCGCCAAGGTCCACGACGCCGGCGGCCCCTTCGACGGCTTCACCTACGTCGGGAGCGCGCCGATCACGATCGAGCGCATCGGCCTCCTGAACCCGTACTTCCTGCCCGGCGGCCCCAGGTTCCTCCCCAACCAGCCGAGCATCTGGGACTACAACACGGCCCACGGGGTCAGCGTCAACAACTCGACCGAGCCGGTCGACATGGCCGGGCTCGTTGCCGCAATGCACGCTCACGAGGGGATGGGGCTTGCCGGCAGGCTGAGCACCGGCCACAGCGGCCGTCTGCAGGCGTGGGTCAAGGATCCGGACGGGGATCCGAGACAGCAGATCGAAGACCGGTTCGGGACCGACCAGCAAGCGGTCCAGGACGAGGTCGACCGCGAGTTGGGCGCGATCGAGCTGACGCTCTTCCAAGCGTCCAAGGACCCGCTGCCCGTGATCTGGACCGGCCAGATGTGGTTCTACGACCGTGAGGACGGCGTCTGGCGCCAAGAGGAGATGACCGTCGGCGGCAGTACGCCCGGCTAGGGCTTCAAGCGAGCAGGCTTAGCCGGCGGCACCGCGGGGCGTGCTTACAGGTGGTCGAGGTCGTGCTTGTGCTCCTCGCGCCACTGCTCCTGGTAGCGCTCCGCCGCCTCGAACTCCTGCTCCGTCCGGCGGCGCTCGGCCTCCGTCTCCGTGTCGAGCCCTTCGCCCGTCCCCGAGCGCCGTCGGGTGATCACGGCTCCGGCAATCAGTAGCGGCACGGCGACTGCGACGAAGATGATCACGGGCAGCATGTCACCACCCTACTGCGGTCGGCGCCTCCCGGTTGACTGCGGCCCGAAAGCCAGGGACACTTGGCCTCCGCGGACCGACGAATCGCGGGAACCGATAGCAGGAAGGGGAGAGGGATGAAACGGAAGCGAACATTCTTCGCGGCACTTGCCGCGCTCGTGGTGTGCTTCGTCGCGGTCGGGCCGGCGGGGGGTCGCACGGCGAAGTCGAGGCTCACCGTCGACCTGAGCCCTCTGATCGGCACGTCGGCCAACGGCGTCCAGAAGGTCACCTTCGGCGGGAAGATCGGGCTCCATCTCGACGTGACCAACCCGGGTCCCTCGACGGTTAACCACGTCGTCGTCGCTGTCGTCGCCGACACGGCGACGTTCTCCGACGCCAGCAGGCCGGAGTGCGCGGTCGATCCCGCGAATGCGAAGCGCATGGTCTGCACGGTCAAGCAGATGAAGGCCGGCAGCCCGACGTTCTCCGTCGACCTCCGCTTCACAGCGCCGACGAGCGGCTCCCAGGTCGTATCGACCCCGACCGCCACCGTCGATGCCAAGTCCCAGGGCAACCCCGGAAACAATGGAACGGGAACAACGACAGGCGACCCGGTCACGACCGTCCTGACCTCGTCGCTCGGGGGCGCGCTCTTCGACAGCTACCTGCGAGGCACCGAGAACGCAGCCACGTCGGCCACGCTCCCGCAGCACAGCCAGGTCGTGATGCCCAACTCCCTGCTCGGCGGCAACTACGGCGTCGAGACGTCGGTGCAGGAGCAGAGCGCCCCGCCGCTCTGCACGAAGTGTCCTGCGTTCGAGACGTTGCTAGGGATCCCGGCCTCGCTGGTCGCGAACTCGCCCTTCTCGACCACGAACCCGTTCACCTTCACGGTCACGCTGCTTCCCTCGGGCGTGCCGGCGCACTACTACCCGACGGGGCTCTACCACGACGGCGTGCTCATCCCGAACTGCACCGCCTCGCCGCTGAGCGCGACCACGCACATCTGCGTGACCTCGTTCACCGGCGACAAGTGGTCCGGCTTCGTCGCCACCGGCAAGGCCGACCAGAACGGACGGCTCGGCTTCGGGTAGAGGCCTGCGTTCGGGCCCGTTGACGAGGGGACGAAGGCCGACGAGACTTGCAGGCCGAGACTGGTCGACTTGCGAAACCGGAAGGAAGGTGGGAGAGGAATGAGACGGAAGCGGAAGCTCTTTGCGGCGGGCATTGCCGCGGTCGGGTGCCTCGTGGCGGTCGGTTCGGCCGGAGGACACACCAACCAGCCGCCGGTGAGCGCCGTGCTCAGCCCGTTGATCGGCACGACCACGAACGGGGTCCAGCAGGTCACCAACGGCGGCAAGATCGGGCTTCAACTCGACGTCACCGCCAATTCGACGGTCAAGAACGTCCTCATCACGGTCGCGAGTGACAAGGCGAAGTTCTCCGACGCGAGCCGGCCGGAGTGCGCCAAGGGCCCTGACGCGAGGCTGATGGTCTGCTTCGTCAAGCAGCTGCAATCGGGAAGCACGTTCTCGGTCGTTCTTCGGTACGACGCTCCGGCGACCGGTGACAAGGTCGCCACGTTCCCGACGGTGCTCTTCCTCAGCAATTACCTGCCCGGGATCGTGATCGGCAAGCCGGTGAAGACGGTGCTGGTCTCGTCGGCGGGCGGCTCGCTCCTGAACAGCTATCTGAGGGGCAGCGAGAACGTCGCGACGGCTGCGACGCTGCCGCAGCACAGCCAGTTCGTCATGCCCAATGCGTTGCTCGGCGGAGCGTTCGGCGTCGCGACGTCGGTCCAGGAGACGACGACCGCCACGCCGCTGTGCACGAAGTGCCCGGCGCTCGAGACGGTGCTGGAGATCCCGGCATCGCTGCAGGCGGACTCGCCGTTCTCGGCCACGAATCCATTCACGTTCACGGTCACGCTCCTGCCTGCCGGTGTGCCGGCGCACTACTACCCGACCGGGCTCTACCACGACGGCGTCAAGATCCCGAAGTGCAGCTGGTCGCCGCTGGGGCCGAGCACGCACATCTGCCTGACCTCCTTCACGGGCGACAAGTACTCGGGCTTCGTCGCCACCGGCCAGGCCGACCAGAACGGACGGCTCGGCTTCGGCTAGCCGACGGGTCGCGTGTGGGCAGCCTCGGCGGCTAGCCCGTCGAGGCTGTCGACCATCGCGCGGCTGCCCTTCCGCTCGGCCATCGCCCGCGCCTCGGCGATCACCGCCAGCGCCTCGTCGCCTCGGCCCGCCAGGAGGAGGACATGGGCGAGGTCGGTGCTCGCGGCGACCTTGGCGACCACGCCGTCGGTCGGAGCGAGCAGGCCGACGGCCTCGCGGGCGAGCATCTCGGCCTCGGCCAGCGATCCCCGGTGGGCGAGGACCCTGGCCCGCGTCGACCGCCAGAGCGACTGCGCGTCGACGTCGCTCTCGTCGGCGAGCTCCTCGGTCGCCAGCGCTGCGTACTCGGCCTCGTCGAACCGGCCGGCGGCGACGAGCGTCTCGGCGAGGAGGCCCGCGACCGACGAGAGCAGGTACCGCTCGCCGAGCGCGGCGAGGTGGTCGTAGCCGCGCCGTAGCTCGCGCTCGGCCGCCTCGTGGTCGCCGGCGAGCAGCTCGACGTGGGCCGAGCTCAGGCAGAGCGTCGACGCGTCCACGCGGAGGCCGAGCTCCTCGAACATCGCCCGGGCACGGGTGTACAGGTCGCGGGCCCGGTCGAACTCGTACTGCATGGCGACGAGCTGCGCCAGCACGCAGAGCATCGCCGCCTCGGCCTGGCGGTCGCCGCGGACGCGCTCGGCGATCTCCTCGCAGCGGGTCGTGCCGACGTCGACCGGCGTCGGTCCGTAGACGACCGTGAGCGCGTACTGCGTCGACGCCCGCCGCTCCTGCCTGACGTCGCCGGCGTTCCGCGCACACCCGATCGCCTGCTCGAGCGCGCGCGCGGCGTCCTCGTAGCGCCCGGCCTGCCCGTGCATCCACGCGAGGAGTCGCCACGCTCGGGCGAGGCCGGCCTCGTCGCCGGCGCGCCTGCAGAGCTCGATCGCGTCCTCGGCCGCCTTGGTCGCAGCGGCTTCCCACCCTGCAGAGTCGCCCGAGAGCAGGAGCACGAGCATGCGCACGAGCTCGGCGTTCGCTGCGAGCGTCGGCTCGTTCGCCACCTCCGCGGTCGCGACCGCGTCCTGAAGCAGGCTCTCCGCGTGCGCGAAGTCGCCGATCTGGAGCAGCGCCTCGCCCAGCTCGGGGAAGAGCGCGAGCCGCGTCGGATCGAGCGGCTCGAGCAGCGACGTTGCGCGCTCGAGCAGGTTGGCGGCGGCCGCCATGTCGCCCCGCTCGAACGCGCGGCGGCCGGTGGCGGCCAGCTTCGCCGCCGCGCGGTCGCCGATCGTGCGCGCGTGGTCGTCGATCGGGCCGAGCTGGAAGAGGTACCGGTACGCCTGCTCCAGGTGGTAGCCGAGGATCTCCTCGTACTCGGTTTCCCGCTGCCGGTCGCGGTTGACCTGCTCGGCCCAGTTCGCGAACCGTTCGTGCAGGCTGGCCCGCGTCCGCTTGAGCACGCGGTTGTACGCGGCGTCGCGGATGAGGATGTGCTCGAAGCGGAAGTCGTCCGCCGAGGTCGGCCGGTCCGGCCGGATCAGCTGTTTCTGGGTGAGTGTCGTCAGGTGCGAGGGGAGCTCCGGCCGGACGGGATCGACGACGAGCTCGCTCAGCGCCGGGCGCATGAAGTTCAGCCCGATCACGGAGGCAGGCTCGATCACGGCGCGCTGGTCGTCGGCCAGCAGCTCGAGCCGTTCGGTCAGCAGTGCCTCGATCGACCCGGGCAGCGCGAGGCCCTCCGAAAGGTCGCTCGTCGCCCGCCAGCCGTCCTCGCCGAGCACGAGCAGCTGCTCGTCGACGAGCATCGAGACGAGCTGCTCGACGAACAGGGGATTGCCCTCGGCCGCCTCGACGATCCGCCGGCGCACCGCGTCGGGCACGGCGACCGTCCCCAGCACGTGCTCGATCACGCGGCTCGCGTCGCCCTCCCCGAGCGGAGCCAGCTCGATCGTCGCGTCCGAGACCTCGGTCCAGTCGCGGCGCTCGAGCAGATCGGGCCGGGTCGCACAGAGCACGAGCAGCGGCACGCCGTCGATGGTCGTGCGCAGGTGCGCGACCAGGTCGAGCAGCGTCGCCTCGGCCCAGTGGATGTCGTCGAACCGGAGCGCGAGCGGCCGCTCCGAGGCGATGCTCTCGACCAGCTTGCGCACCCCCCAGAAGAGCTCTGGCACCGGGAAGTCGCCGCCGTCGAGCCCGACCGCAGCCAAGACGCGGTCGAGCACGGCTGGGTCGCCGTTCAGCGCCGCGATCTTGCCGCGGGCCACGTCCGGCGCGTCGTCGTCCACGATCGACGCGGCCTCGCGGACGATCTCGACCAGCGGCCAGAAGGTGATGCCGCGGCCGTACGGCAGACAGCGTCCCCGAAGCGTGGTCGCGCCGGCGGCGATCTGGTCGAAGAACTCCTCGATCAGGCGCGACTTGCCGACTCCGGCCTGGGCGACGATCGTCACCAGCCGGCAGGAGCCGGCGGCGACCGCAGCGTCGAACTCGGCGACGAGGGTGCCGAGCTCGGCCTCGCGCCCGACCAGTGGCAGCTGCCGCCGCGGGACTGTGCCGACCTCCTCGACCGAGAGCAGCCGGTAGGCGGGGACCCGCTCGGCCTTGCCCTTCAGCTCGAGCGGCTCGACCGGCTCGACCTCGACGCTGTTGCGGACGAGCCGGTAGGTCGGCTCGCCGACCAGCACCTCGTTCTCCGGCGCCGCCTGCTCGAGGCGGGCCGCGACGTTGACCGTGTCGCCGACGACGAGCCGCTGGTCGGCGGTCGGATCGCCGGCGACGACCTCGCCGGTGTTCACGCCGGTGCGGTTCGCCAGCCGGACGCCCCAGCGCGTCTCGAGCTCGTCGTTCAGGACAGCGAGCCGTCGCTTCATCTCCGCTGCCGCGCGCACGGCGCGGAGTGCGTCGTCCTCGCGGGTCCTCGGCATCCCGAAGACGGCCATGACGGCGTCGCCGATGTACTTCTCGACCCGGCCGCCGTGCTCCTCGAGCGCGCCGCGCATCTCCTCGAAGTAGCGCGTCATCACCTCGCGCAGCGATTCCGAGTCGAGCCGCTCGCCGAGGGTCGTCGACCCCTTGAGGTCGGAGAAGACGACGGTGACCGTCTTCCGCACCTCCTGCGGCGGCAGTACGGCTGCGAGCGGCGTCCCGCAGAAGCCGCAGAGCCGGAAACGGTCGGGATTCTCCTCGCCGCAGCTGGGGCAGACGGCCATGGACGGAGTGTACGAGGGAGCTAGACGTATGACCCGTGTGCGGCACTTGTAAGCATTCCATTTGCAGGCGTTTGGGCTCCTACGCTGTAGGTGTAACGCGCACGAAGACGTTCCACGACGGGTTAAGGGGGGACACATGCGCACTGCGGATACACGGACGCGCCGCTGGCTCCGACGGGTCGTTGTCGGAGGGGCCCTGGCGGGCATCCTCGCGGTCGTCGCCGCCGGCTCCGGCATGGCCGCGGCGAAGGCGAAGCCGACCAACAACACCGCGCCCAAGATCTTCGGCGTAGCCAAGATCGGCCAGGTGCTGAGCGGCGACCGCGGCGACTGGACGAACGTGAACAGCTACGCCTACTCCTGGCTACGCTGCAGCGGCGGCGGCGGGAACTGCACCGCGATCGGCGGGGCCAACGGGACGCAGTACCAGCTAGGTGGCTCCGACGACGGTCACCGGATCCGCTTCCAGGTCGTCGCCAAGAACAACGACGGATCGACGACGGCGACCTCGGCGGCGACCGCCGTGGTGGTCGCGGCCGGCAAGCCGGCCAACACAGCGCCGCCGGTGATCTCCGGCACGCCGCAGGAGGGCTCGACCCTGAGCGGCAGCAACGGAACCTGGACGAACAGTCCGTCGAAGTACGCGTACGCCTGGTTGCGGTGCGACAACAAGGGCGGCTCGTGCGCCACGATCAACGGCGCGACCAAGAACACGTACGCGCTCACCTCGGGCGACGTCAACACCACGATCCGCATCCGTGTGACCGCGACCAACTCGGCCGGCAGCGACACTGCTCAGTCCGGACCGACCGCGGTGATCGGCAAGAACCGCGGATCCGGCTGCCCGGCCGGCAGCGGCAACCCCGACCAGGTGGCGAACCTCAGCCAGCCCGCCCGGTTGCTGGTCGACACTTTCCAGAGCACGCCGACGGTCGTCGCCAAGGGGACGCAGACGCTCTCCGTCAGGTTCCACGTCTCCTCGACGTGCGGCGGCTCGGTGCAGGGCGCCCTCGTTTACTCGACGGCGACGCCCTACAACCAGTGGTCGATCCCGCCCGAGGCGTCGAGCGGCGCCGACGGCTGGGCGACGCTGACCTTCACGCGGCTCCGGGGTTTCCCCGTGAGCAGCAAGCAGCAGCTGATCGCCATGTTCGTCCGCGCCCGGAAGGGCGGCGAGGACCCGCTCGCAGGCATCTCGACGCGGCGGCTGGTCTCGGTCCGCGTCAACCTCAAGAGCTAGTTCGCGCACCGATCAAGGGGCTGTGCGGCCGACCCGGTCGCGCAGCCCCGCCTACCATGGGCGCGTGGCCGACACGATCGTGTTCATTCCCGCGTGGAACGAGGAGGAGATCCTCCCGTCGGTGCTCGCCGAGCTCGCCGCCGGGCTGCCGGACGCCGACGTGCTCGTCGTCGACGACGGCTCGACCGACCGGACCGCCGCCGTGGCCGAGGAGCACGCTGCGCGGGTGCTTTCGTTCGGCGAGAACCGCGGTCTCAGGGCGGGGATCGCGGCCGGCTACGGCTACGCGTACGAGCACGGCTACGTCTTCGCCGGCCGGGTCGACGCCGACGGCCAGCACCCGGTCGAGGAGCTGGTCCGCCTGCTCGCGATCGTGCGGGCGGGCGAGGCCGATGTCGCCGTCGGCTCGCGGTTCGTCAGCGGCGACGGGTACGAGCCGTACCGCTACGAGCCCAGCCAGAGCCGCCGGTTCGGGACGGCGGTACTGCGGCGGGGAATGAAGGCGGCGCTCGGGTGGCCGTTCCACGACGCGACCAGCGGGATGTACGCCGTCAACGCGCGCGCGATGCCGATCCTCGCCGAGCCGTACCAGAGCGGTGCGCCGGAGGTGGAGTCGCTGCTCCGGCTCCAGCAGGGCGGGCTGACGGTGGTCGAGGTGCCCGTGGACATGCGAGAGCGCGTGAGCGGCGAGTCGAAGCTGCAGGGCAAGCGTGCCGTCCAGCTCGTCCTCACCGTTGCCGGGACGCTGCTGGCGTACGGCCTCCTGCGGCGCCTGCGGAGCTCGTCGCGGTGAGTTGCCCGCGCCTGATCGCGGTCTGCGGCTACTCGTCCGGGAAGGGCGAAGGTCTGCACGAGATCTGCGCCCGGCGCCTGCACCGGGCGGAGCGCGAGGCGCGTGAGGACGACGTCGTGCTCCTGACCGGCTGGGCTCGAGGGCGGAGTGCCGCCTCGGAGGCCGAGCTGATGTCCCGGTCGTGGACGGCGCCGTGTCGGCGGGTCGTCGTCGACTCCAATGCCCGCTCGACCCTCGCGAATGTGTCCGCCGCCGCGTCGGTCGCGCGCGAGGTGGGGGCGGAGCAGGTCGTCCTCGTCACGTCCGCCTGGCATGCAGGGCGAGCGGCGGCGTTGCTTCGGGCCACCCTGCGAGGCTCGGGCTCGACGGTCGAGCTGGCGACCAGCGACGACCCGCCGTCCAGCCGGGCACGACTGCGCGAGGTCGCATGCTGGGCGCTCGTGCCCTTCGTGGCAGCGGCAGGGCGCCTCAGGTCTTGACCGGGTGCTCCGGGTGGTCGGGATGCTCCGGGTGGTCGGGGTGATCCTTGGACGCGTCCGAACCGGATTCGGACGGTGGGGTCGAAGCGTCCTGAGTTGTGGGATCGTCGCTCTGCCCGGGGGGCGCCGCGGCGGGTGACGCAGTCACGGGCTTCGCGGGGTGAGTCACACCGCGATTCGACCCGGGACGCGGCGGCTTCTGCTTCAGGGGCGGTGTCTTGGCGGTCGGCCTGCCCCGAGCATGGCTCCTGCCGACCCTTCCGCGGTGGATCGCTTCGGACGCGGAGCGAACGTGACCCGGCGCCGATCCGGACCGCCCGGGCTCCGGCGAGGCGGAGTGCCGGACCGGCGGGCCCTGGGCGGTCGAGGCAGCGGGTGCCGTGACCTCCAGGGGAGCCGGTTCCGGAGCGGCATGGACGGTCCGCTTCGTGGGAACGGCGGGCGTGCGGTGAGATGTCCGCGAAGCGTGGAACGGGCGCCGGCCGGGCGCAGCGACAGCCGTGGCGGCGACCGCCGAGGTCCGGTGCATCGGCGTGGCCGGGACGGGGCGGACGACGGACGCGAGGGCCTTCGCCTCGGGGAGCGGAGCCGGGGCGCCGGAGATGACGACCCGGCCGGGACGTGACGGCTGACCCGGCTTGCCGACCTCGTGCTCGACCGCAACCACCGCGCCCGCGGTCAACCCCACTGCCACGGCGCCGGCGCCGAACTTCGCGACGACAGGCAGGGCGGCGACCTTGAGCGCCGGCGCGCCCGAGAACAGCTGCTCGGCCGCGTTCCACAGCTGCGGCAGCGGGAGGAGTGCGTACGCGCGCCGCAAGGCCGACCGCAGGCTCTTCCGCGCCCGGAACAGCAGCGACCCGATCGCGGACTCCGACACGCCCAGGGCGGCTGCGACCTCCTCGTACGGCAGGCCGCAGAACTCGTGGAGCAGCAGGGCCTCCCGCTGTTGCGTGGGAAGCGTCTCGATCGAGCGGCTCAGGTCGCGGAGGTCTTCGCCCGCGATCAGCGCGGCGAGCGCATCCGGTGCCTCTGAACGGCCGTTTCGCCCGTGCTGGGCCAGCGGCTCGCGCATGTGCATGCGAATCCGGTCGAGGCACTCGTTGCGCGCTATCGCCGCGAGCCAGACGCCCCCTTGCCGAGGTTCGCTCCCGGAGAGCAGTGATCGATAGGCAGAGACGAACGTCTGCTGCATGGCGTCCTCAGCCTCGCCCGTGTCCGTGAGCAGGCGTCGGCAGACCGCGAGCACCATCCTCGAGTGCTGCCGGAAGAGCTCGCCCGCAAGGGCGGCCGCACCGTCATCGGCCGGGTGCCCCTCGAACAGGGAGTCAGCGCCTACCGCCACCGCATGGACATGATGCCGGGTCAGCCGGTAAGCGCGTGCCCCGTCCGGGTGATGTCCCCGTCACCGGTCAGGGCGCCTCGCTGAGGCCAGACCAGGGCAGCGAGCAGCGCCACGAGCGCGAGATCGCGTGACACCACGAGCCAGGAGGCGCGGGCGTCGAGCTCGTAGACCAGATCGAGGTAGCGGTACGGGAACCAGAGCTGGGTGAGGAGCATGGATGCGACGAGCAGAGCGCCCGCAACCACCCCTCGTCGTCCGCGGACGAGCGGGACGAGAGGCAGCAGCCAGACCAGGTACTGGGGAGACAGGACCTTGCCGAAGGCGATGAATGCGCAGACACATGCGGCGCAGGTGCGCACCAGGCGCTCGCGGTCGGCGGGGCCGCGGAAGAAGCTGACCCAGACGACGACGATGACGAGCGCCTGGAGAACTGCCTCGCCGAGCGCGAGCTTGTCGGGGACGGAACCGACGAGGTTGTTCGAGCCGTGGCTCACATCCAGCGTCAGGGCGATGCCCGATACCTGGTGGACCGCGAGGAGAATCGAAGCGCCGAGGCTCTCGATCTGCAGAGGCCGGCTGGCCTGGCCCGCAATGCTCGACCACACCCCGTGCGGGCTCAGGGCGAGGAACGGCGCGTAGCAGGCGACGCCGACCGCAAGGAAGCACAGACCGCAGAGCAGGGCCTGCCGCCGGCCGTTCCGGCGCCAGACGTACGCGAGCATCGGCGGGAGGAGCAGGGCCGGGAAGAGCTTGGCCGCGAAGGCCAGGCCGAGCACTGCGAAGGCCGACCGCCTGCGTTCGTACAGGAGCAGGGCGAGCGCCCCCACGGTCAGCGTCGCCGGCCACAGGTCGAAGCGAGACAGGACGACAGGACCGAGCGCGAGCGCACCGAGGCCCGCGAGCCCGACCGCGGTCACCAGCGCCATCCCACGGCGTCCGAGCCGCACGAGGATCAGCGTCACCGCCGCGACAGCCAGCATCCCGCAGAGCCCCATCAGCGTCTCGAACACCCGCGTGTAGGTGCTGAAATGGTCCTGGCCCGAGAGGGCGGAGGGGAGGATGAACACCGGTAGTGCGCCGGGTGGATACTCGACGGCGAAGTCCCGGTACGGGATCTCGCCGCGAAGGGTCGCGTCCCCGTAGCTCTCGTAGATCGGTGTGTCGAGCAGCAGTCGGTGCGTGTAGAAGCCGTAGTGGAGCGTCCCCCAGGCCGCCAGGAACGTCGCGACGCCGAGCGCGACGGCGAACGCGGTCCGGCCACGCAGGTGATTGAGCGCTCCCCCCGGCCCGACCGGCAGGGGGAACGCTACGTCCCGCGGGTGCTCGACCGCAGCCTCAGTGCTTGCCGCCGCCGCCACCGTGGCCGTTGCCGTGCTCTCCCCCGTTGCCGTGGGTGCCGCTGTTGCCGTGAGCGGTCGAGGTGTTCTGGGCGGTGGTGCTGGTGGTGGTGCCGGAGGTGGTCGTCGTCGCGTGCTTGGCGGCTCCTCTGCCGTGCTTCTTCATCGCCGCGACCGTGGTGGCGGTGCAAGGTCCGAGGACGTCGCCGTGCTTCAGGTGCGCACGGACCGCAGGCACGGCGACCGTGATCGTGTGGAAGGGCTTCTTCTTCGAGCCGGTGCGGTGGCAGATGGTGACCTTGCCGCCGGTGGTCGTGGTCAGGCCGGTCGTGGTGCCGTGGCCGAGACCACCGCCGCTGGCGATCGACACCGCCGCGAACCCTCCGGCGGCGAGAAGCGCGATGACGGCGACGGGTGTGGCAAGACGGCGCATGTCGACTCCTTTCGGCTGCTGGGCGGTCGATTCGTTGTCGGCACGAAGCGGCGAGGACGTGATCACTCGTCTCGGCCCCTCGCGGCGCGCCGGTTCGTGTGCTCTACCTGGGATGACGGCACGCGGGTGGGAAGTTCGCGCCGCGCCTTTGTTAAGTTTTTGTAAGGAGGCGGCTCAGAGCCAATCGAGCAGCTCGGCGACGCCGCCGACGACCGCGTCCGGGCGGCGGCCCTCCGGGATCGCGTCCACGGCGAGGCGGCCGCTGATCCCGCTGGCGACGAGGATCGTCCGTGCGCCGCCGAGGCGGCCGAGCGCGACGTCCATCGTCAGGTCGTCGCCGATCACGGCGAGCTGACCCCCGCGGGCGCCGACCTGCTCCTCGACCGTCCGCATCGCCGCTCGCGAGGGCTTGCCGACGATCACGGGACGGGTGCTGCTGGCCTTCGCGAGCGCCGCGGTGGTCATCGCGCCGCGGCTGAGGATCGGGCCGTCCGCGCCCGCGTACGCGGGCGCGTAGCTCGCGGTCAGGAGCCGGGCGCCGGCGATGATCGCGCGCGCGGCGCGCTCGAGCAGGGGGAAGTCGACGACGTCGGCGTGCGCGACGAAGACGGCGTCGACCGGCCTGTCGTCGGCCGCGAGCAGGACGCCCTCCTCCTCCAGGAACCGTCGCGCCGGTTCGGTTGCGAACGCCAGCACCGGCCCGTCGAGCCGGCGCATCCGCAGGTACGCCTGGACGCTGCGCAGGGGGGTGAGCATCTCCTCGTCGGCGATCTCCAGCCCGGCGGCACGCAACCCTGCGGCGAACCAGGCGGGCGAGTCGTGGCTGCCGTTCGTGAAGATCGCGAGCCGCCGTCCTGACGCGCGGATCCGCGCCAGCACCTCGCGTGCGCCGGGTTGCACGTGCACCTCGTCACCCGCCCGGTGCACGAGCGTCCCGTCGACGTCGAGGACGACGGCCTCGACGCCGTCAAGCACGGCTCCACTCCAGGACGCGGTCGCCGGTCTCGACGCGGATGTGTTGCACCGGCTCGCGGCGGGCGACCTCCCGCAGCAGCCGCGCGGAGGCGCTGCCGGCCGGGCTAGGAGGAGGTGCGGTCGCGGCGCGCCCCGCGACCATCGCGTCGACCTGCTCCTCGGGCATCGTCAGTCGCAGCAGCAGCTCCTCGTCCGAGATCCGCTTCCCGAAGCGGGCGCGTGCCCCCTCCAGCTGGATCGGCTCGAGACGGCGCAGCTCCTTCGACGCCCGGTCGCGAGAGCACGCGGTCGGCGATCGCCGGGTCGACCGGCGCCGACGGCTCGCCGTAGTGGCCGAGGAAGTAGCGGATCGTCTCGACGGAGACGTTCGACCAGCGCTCCGGGTCGACCACGTTCCGGAGCGCCTGGGTCGCGACCATCTGCGAGACCGGCGTGACGATGATCGGATATCCCATCTCGGCCCGCACCCGCCCAACCTCCTCCAGGACTGTTTCGAACAAGTCAGCCCGGTGCTGCTCCTCGAGCATGCGCTTCGTCGTCGAGACCATGCCGCCGGCCAGCTGGTGGTGGTAGTAGGTGGCGTCGAACTCCTGCGGTAGCCCGACCGGCAGGTCCCGTTCGGAAGCAAGCCGCCGGAAGTGGTCGGCCATCTCGCCGAGCGCGTCGAGATCCAGCCGGTGCGAGAAGCCCGATGCGACGAGGTCGCGGACGGTCGTCTCGGCGGCCGGGTTCGAGGTGCCGCGGGCGAGTGGCCCGACGGCGGTATGGAGCACCTGGAAGCCGGCGCGTGCGCCCTCGAGGTAGACGATCGGAGCGAGGCCGATCGTGGTGTGGCTGTGCAGCTCCGCGACCCGGTGCCCCGCAGCGGCGACGAAATGCGGCGCGAGCTCGCGCACAGCGTCGGGTGTGAGCAGTCCGCCGGGATCCTTGAGGTAGAGGCGGTCCATGTCGGCGCAGTCGGCGAGCGCCGCCGCGCGCTCCGCGTAGTACGTGTGCGTGTGCACGGGGCTGACCGAGTACGTCAGGCCGATCACGACCTCCTCGATGCCTTCCTCCTTCGCGATCCGCGCCACCCGGCGCAGCCGTGCCGGATCGTTCGTCGGGTCGGCGACCTGGAAGCGCCTGATCCCGTTGCGCGCCACACAGCGGAACGAGAGGCGCATCAGGTCCTCGTCGCACGGCACCCAGGAGATGAAGCGCATCCCCGTGGTGATGTAGCTGAGCGGCGTGTTCGGCATCGCCTGGCTGACGAGCCGGAGCCGCTCCCACGGGTCCTCCCCGTGGAACCGGACGGCGACGGCCATGTGCGTGCTCGAGGAGAAGTCGGCGGCATGGAAGCCGACCCGGTCGATCGTCGGCGCGACCGCGACGATGTCCGCCGTCGTCAGGCCGGTCGCGCTCCAGAGGCTCTGGTTGCCGTCCCGCGTCGTCGTGTCGACGATGTCGATCAGCGGGCCGGTGCCGCCGTCGGGCCGCGGCGCGACCGCCACCGGCTCGACGCCCGGCCCCGCGCGCAGGGCGTAGAGCGTGAATCTGCCCGTCTCGGCCCGGATCTCCTCGACGGGCGACTCGTCGATCAGCCGCAGGATCTCGCGGACGTCGTCCTCGGTGAGCGGCATGTGGAGTTCCTAGTCCAGGATGGTGACGACCCCCGACGAGCCGTCGACGCGGATCGACTGGCCGGTCCGGATCGCCGCCGTCGCCCGGCCCGTGCCGACGACCGCCGGCAGCCCGTACTCGCGGCAGACGATCGCAGCGTGCGACATCACGCCGCCGATGTCCGTCACCACCGCCCGGAGCTTCGGGAAGATCGGCGCCCACGCCGGCGAGGTGATCGGGCAGACCAGCACGTCGCCGTCGCGGATGTCCGCGATCTGCTCGACGTCGACCACCACTCGCGCCGGCCCCTCGACCACGCCCGGCGAGGCGGCCGCCCCTGACAGGGACGAGCCTCCGTCCGTGGCGCTCGCCCACTCCTGCACGCGCTCGGTGGTCACGCCCCAGAGCATGATCGACATCGGATCGGTGATCGCCTCCGGGGTGGCGCCGATCGCCGGCGGCGGTGTCCACTCGGCGAGCCGCTCGAGCAGCTCGCGGCGCCTGGCGACGATCGGCGGCCAGTGAGTAGGCCCGAGCGGCGCTCCGCCGGTCGCCCAGCAGAGGAGCAGCTCGTCGAGCGCCTGCGCGACCTCGTGCCGGCTGAGCTGGAACATGTCCTCCGCCTGCTCGAGGAAGTCGTGCTCCGCGAGCAGAGCGCCGAACTCGCGCAGCTTGTTCCACCAGCGGGTCAGGAACCAGTAGTCGCAGTAGAACTTGTGCTCCTCGACGTACGGGAAGACCGTGCGCGAGAGCCCGAGCAGCTCGTCGAAGGACTTGCGGGCGTCGTCGTCGAGCAGGGCACCGTACTCCTCGGCCAGCCGGTCGCGCTCCCGGGCGATCTCCTCGCTCGGCCGGCCGACGTCCTCGCCGTCCTTCAACGCCCGGATGTGGCCGGCGACGGAGGCGTAGGGGATGCTGGGGTCGTCGTACCAGCTGCCGTAGTAGTGGTAGAGGCCGTCGCCGGTGGCCATGTTGAACCAGGGGTCCTTGACCTGCTCGAGCGCCTCCAGCCACGCGCGGCCTGCCTCGCTCGCGGCCAGCTCGGCGTCGATCTCGCCCGGCGAGCGGCCCTCGACGAAGGCGCCGTCGACGCCGGTGTCGATCGCCAGCTTCGCCAGACGGGCCAGCTCTGCGCTCGGCCTGAACAGGAGCACGTCGATGCCGGCGACCATCTGGGCGATGTGCTGCTCCGGGATGTCTGGCAGTTGGCTCTTGCAGAACTCGCTGAAGGTCATATAGGCGCCGTAGCCGAGGAGCAGGAACTCGAAGTGGTGCTGCCACATCAGGTCGCCGCAGCGGAGCGTGCGGCCGTAGGCGTCGAGCACCTCGTAGAACGCGGTCTGACGGTCGTCGTCGTGCATCACCTCGTCCGGCTCGTACTCGGGAAGGTCCGGCACGGGCAGCTCGGTGATCTCGGCGATCAGCGCCTCCATCTTCGCCTTCCAGCGGCCGTAGAGCTCCTCCCAGTTCTGGAAGTAGTGGCCTGCGCGGCGCTGGAAGTACTCGGCCCGCTCGGCCATCCTCTCGGGGTCGGTGACCGGATTGCCGGAGATGTAGACGTAGCCGTTGACGACGCGGTAGTCGATCCCCATCGCGGGCGGGACGGCGAAGACGCGGTTCTGCCAGGCACCGACCGCCTGGTACGGGGCGTCGATGCAGGCGACGTCGAACGCCGGCATCGGCACCGGGAAATGCATCGAGTTCCAGAACCAGAACCGGTTCTCGTCGGCGTCACGCCGGGCCTCGGCGAAGAGCGCGTAGTAGGGGTACATCTCCTCCCAGCCCTCGCAGCCGGCCGGCGTCTCGATCTCGTAGGGGCTGGGGAAGGCGCTCGCGGCCATGGCGTATGTATACGACAATCGCCCTGATGCGGGCCGTTCGTCAGCACACCCTGGGAGGGCCAGAGGTTCTCGTCGTCGAGGAGGTCCCGAAGCCCGAGCCGGGGCCGACCGAGGTGCTCGTCCGCGTTGGTGCCGCGGGCGTCAATCCCGTCGACTGGAAGGTGCGTGCGGGCGGCGGCCTCCTCGGCGAGCCGCCGTTCACCGTCGGCTGGGACGTCGCCGGCGTGGTCGAGGCCGTCGGGTTCGGAGTGACGTGGCTCGCGGCCGGCGACCGCGTCTTTGGGATGCCGCGCTTTCCGCGGGAGGCGGCCTGCTACGCCGAGTACGTGGTGTCGCCGTCGCGGCAGCTCGCGCGGATCCCGGACGGCCTCGATGACGTCGAGGCGGCGGCGGTCCCGCTCGCGGGGCTGACCGCCTGGCAGTCGCTCGTCGACACCGCCGGCGTCGGCGAGGGCTCGCGCGTGCTCGTTCTCGGCGCTGCCGGTGGGGTCGGCCACCTGGCGGTGCAGATCGCAGCCGCGCGCGGCGCGTGGGTGGCCGGCACCTCGAGCGCCGCGAAGCACGGCTTCCTGCGGGAGCTGGGGGTCGACGAGGCGCTCGACCGGGACGAGCCCGTGGTGGTCGGCGACGTCGACGTCGTGCTGGACGCGGTCGGCGGCGAGGTCGGGCTCGGCGCACTGCCGGCGTTGCGCGACGGCGGCGTGCTGGTCACCGTCTCGAGCTCGTCCTTTCCGGGGTTGGTGGAAGCTGCAGCCGTACGCGTGCGGGTCGCCGGGATCCTCGTCGAGCCCGACCGGGTCGGGATGCAGGCCCTGGCCGCGCTCGCCGCAGAGGGCAAGCTCCGGCCGCAGGTCGAGCGGACGTTCCCGCTGGAGGAAGCGGGCGCGGCGCACGCGCTCGGCGAGCAGGGACGGACGCGCGGCAAGCTGGTCCTCAGGGTCTGACCCGGAGGGGTCTGACCCCGCCGGGTGGTGCCGCGACCGTTTTGGCAGGGACAGTCCCCTTCGGGGACAGTCCCTACGTGGGAGGATTGGCCATGGCGCGGTTCGTCCTCGTCCACGGAGCCTTCGGCGGCGCCTGGTGCTGGCAGCCGGTGGTCGGTGCGCTCGAGGCTGCGGGTCACACGGCCGACGCGCTCGACCTGCCCGGCGGCGGCGACGACCGGACGCCGGTCGAGGAGATCACGCTCGAGGCCTGCGCCGATCGGGTGCGGGAGACGCTCGGTTCGCGTCCGGAAGACGCCGTGCTGGTCGCGCACAGCATGGGCGGCGTGGTCGCGACCCAGGCGGCCGGCTCCGGTGCCGGCGGCATTTCGCGGCTGATCTTCGTCGCGGCGTTCATGCCGGCGAACGGCCAGAGCCTGCTCGATCTCACGCGGCTGCCCGAGGGCGCGGACGACCTGATCCAGGCGAACATCGTCGTCGAGGGCGACCCGCCCGTCGCGACCCTGGGGGACGAGGCGGCCGTCGCGGCGATCTACAACCGCTGCACGGACGAGCAGCGGGCCTGGGCGCTCCCCCAGCGGCGCCCCCAGGCGGTGGCTGCGTTCGCCACCCCGGTGAGCGTCGACGAGGGCGCGCTCGCGGCGATCCCGCGCTCGTACGTCCTGACGACCCAGGACCGCTCCATTCCGCCCGCGCTCCAGCGCCGGATGATCCGTGAGCACCCGTGCGAGCGCGTGATCGAGCTCGACACCGACCACGCACCGTACCTCTCCGCCACGGACGAGCTGGTCGCGGCGCTGCTCGAGCTCGCGGCCGAGGGCTAGGCCGGTGCCTTCCCGGTCGGCGGCTCGAACAGCTCCGACTGGTAGGCGATCACGACGGCCTGAACCAGGTCGCGGCGGCCGAGCTTCTGAAGGATGTGCACGACGCGAGTCTTGACCCAGGCGATCCCGTTTCGGGAGGATGCAAGACTCAGACGTGAAGTCCGAGGATCGGTTACATGGCAGCTGTTGGCGTGAAGTTGAGGATTACGTTCGTGGCGGTGGCGGCCCTAGCGCTCGTCGTCGTCGCCGCGGCTTTCGCCGGCTCCGACGGGAAGGCCGCCAAGGCCGCCCGCGGCTCGTCGGCGATCGCCTGCGGGCCGACGCGTACGATCGGCGTGGCCGCGCCGATCACCGGTCCGGCTGCCTCGATCGGGCAGCAGGGGCTGGGCTGGGTGCAGTTCTTCGTCAAGCGTTGGAACGCGGTGAAGGCGAGCGCGAAGCAGAAGATCGCGATCGTCCAGGGCGACACGCAGCTGGGCGTCGACACGGCGTTCGCCGTGAAGGTCGCGCAGTCGTTCGCGTCCAACTCGAAGGTGCTCGGAGTCGTCGGGCCGGGCGGGAGTCAGGAGGTCGTCGCATCGACGTCTGCGCTCCAGGGTGGTGGGCTCGGTTACGTGACCGGTTCGGCCACACGCGTCTCGCTGACCGACGGTCATACGGACGGCGTCGACCGGCAAGGCTTCTTCTTCCGGACGGTGCCGAACGACAACGTCCAGGGCCCGACGGTGGCGAACTACATCCGTCTGAAGGTCAAGGCCCAGCGCGTCGTGATCATCGACGACCAGGAGGCCTACTCACAGGGTCTGTCGGACAACGTGCAGTCGAACCTGAAGGCTCACGGCGTCAGCGTCACTCGCGATTCGGTCAGCCAGAGCACGACCGACTTCTCCTCCCTGATCGCGAAGATCCCGAGCTCGACGGACGTCATCTACATTCCGTGGCAGCTCTCGCCGCGCGCTCAGGCGTTCGGGCAGCAGTTGAAGGGAGCGGGGAAGAACATCACGTTGTTCGGCTCCGACGGCCTTTTCGATCCGGCGACCTGGAAGATCACGGGGTCGTATGACTCCTTCTTCCCGGTCGACACGAACAACCCGGTCGTGAAGGCATACGCGGCTGCTCACGGCGGAGACGGCGAGTACTTCGGAGCGCCGTCGTATGCCGCGACGCAGGTGGTCGTCGGTGCGATCACCCGGGCGTGCAAGGACGGCAAGGCGACCCGTGCGGAGGTCCGCAGCCAGATCGCCAGAACGAATATTCCCGCCGCCCAGTCGGTGCTCGGGTTCCGGATCGTCTTCCAGAAGAACGGCGAGCTTCGCTACGGCGGGTTCGGCATCTTCCAGATCCAGCCCGACGGCTCGTACAAGCGCGTCGGTTAATCGCGCCCCCGGGGCTATTCGGCGCGATCGGTCCGCTCGACCGCCCGCGCAAGCTCCACCCGCGAGGAGACGCCGACCTTGCGGAAGATGTTGCGCAGGTGGCTCTCGATCGTTTTCTGGCTGAGGAAGAGCTCCGCGGCGATCTCCGGGTTCGTCTTCCGGTCGACCACCAGCCGTGCGATCTCGAGCTCGCGCCCGGTCAGCGCGTCGAGCCCGGCGGTTTCGGTCGCGCCGGGCCGTGTGCGCCGATGGACGTGGTGTCCGAGCTTGCGCAGCTCACGTTCCGTCTCATCGCGGTAGCGGAGCGCGCCGGCCGCCTCGAAGGCGGCAACGGCCTGCTGGAGCTCCGCGGTCGCCTCGTCGTCCCGTCCGGCCGCGGCCAGGGCCGGGCCTGCGAGCAGGCGTGAGAGCGCCGCCTCGACCGGTGCCCCGAGCCCGTCCGCAGCCGCGGCCGATGCCAGCGCCCGCTCGGCCGCGCCCCGAGGGTCGCCGGCGTCCAGGGCGACCGCCGCCGACGCCCGGCCGGCCCAGGTGGCGGCCATGGGAAGCTGCACGGCGGCGGCCCAGGCTTCTGCGTTCGCCGCTGAACGGCGTGCGTCGTCCTGCCTGCCGAGCACGAGCCGGCAGCGGGTGAGCACCTCGAGGTAGCGGGCTCTCGGACTGCCGGCGATGAGGGCCAGATCCTCGCCTCCGGCAGCGCCGACGAGCAGCTCGGCGGCTCTCTCCGGCTGTCCGGTCTCGAGGAGCGCGGCCGCGAGATCGGCAGATGCCTCGGACGAATGGAAGCTCCCGCCGGCCTCTCGGCTCAGATCCACGCTCTCCTGGGCGGAGGCGAGCGCCAGCTCCACGTTTCCCTGCCGGAGCGCGGTCGACGAGCGGCCGGAGAGGCTCCAGACCAGTGCGTTTGTGTTGTCCAGCAGCCGGGCAGACTCGATTCCGCCGTCGAGCAGCTCGCCTGCCTCGACCAGCTTGCCGCGTTGGCGCCAGATCCCGCCGAGGATCTGTACGAGGAGCAGGACGTGCTCGCCCTGGCCGGTCGCGCGCGCCACGGCCAGCGCCCGGGCTGCGTGCAGGTCCCCCTCCGCGTACCGGTCGAGGTAGAGCTCCCCGCCCGCGAGCCACGCTGCCGCCCCGATGTGCGCGGCGAGCTCGTCGTCGGAGAGCGTGTCGATGATCGTGGTCGCCTCCGCGCGGCCGGATTCGGCCCGCTCTGGCGACCCCATGAGGGAGTCGGCGATCGCAAGGGACGCGAGAGCTCCGGCGACCAGTCCTCGCTCGTCCAGGCGTCGGGCCGCCTCGACCGCCCGTTGTCCCCAGCTCTGCATCTGATCGAACGCGGTGCGCCAGAAGGCGTTCGCGGTGAGCTCGATCATCAGCGCGACAGCGTCGGCCGAGCCCGGGTCGGGCAGCCGCTCGAGTGCAGCGGCGAGGCGGGCCCCGGCGTCCTCCTGGCGTCCGAGGAGGAACTCGGCCGCCGCGCAGGCCCGGGCAACGCGCGGATCGTTCGGGGCGAGGGCTGCCGCCTCGAGAAGCACCGAATGGCTGTCGGCGAAGCGGCCGACCGCGGTAAGCGCCCCGGCCCGTTCGAGGAGCAGCCCGACCCGCTCCGGCGGCGGAGCCGACGGGGGCAGAAGGCGGAGCGCCTCGGCGAACCAGTGCGCGGCGCTCGCCGGCGCGAGTCGCAGCGCCTCCTCGCCCGCCTCACGGAGGACTGCTGCCGCTGCCGCATCACCCTCACGGGCCGAGCGCTCGACGTGATGAGCGCGGGTCGCGGCCGGTGCCCCGCGCCCGGCGAGCGCCTCGGCGCAACGCTCGTGGGCGCCGAGCCGCCAGCCGGCGGCGGTCGCCTCGTAGACCGCCCGGCGGACGAGCGGATGCCGGAAGCGGAAGCGCCGGGGGACATCGGTCGTCCGCAGTAGGTCGAACTGCAGGAGCTCGTCCACCGCCTCCATCACGGCCGCTTCGGGCAACTGAGCGGCGGCGGCCGCAAGCTCGGGCTCGAACGGATCGCCGGCCACGGCCGCACTCTCCAGCGTGAGTCGCGCCGGCTCGGAGAGCTGGCCCAGTTCCTCGGTGAGAGCGGCTGCGACCGTTGACGGAACCCCGATCCCGGCCAGAGGCGTCTCGCCGGCGGCGGGCGCCGTCCCGGCGACGCGCGCGAGCTGCTCGAGGTAGAAGGGGTTGCCACCGCTCTCCTCGTAGAGCACGCCGGCATCGGCCCGGTCGCCGAGCAGCTCCCGCGCTTCGTCGGCGCTCAGCGCGCCGACCTCGACGCGGACGAGCGTATCGTCGCGGCCCGCCCGCTCGAGCGCCGCCAGCAGCCGTTGCGGCATCTGCCGGGGTCGCACTGCCAGCGCGAGCAGCACGGGGGCGGCGGCCGGTCGGCGGAGCAGCGCTCCGAGCAGCTCGATCGAGGCCGAGTCGGCCCAGTGGAGGTCGTCGAGGACGAGGACGAGGGGGTGGACACGTGCCAGGAGCTCGAGCAGCTCCCGAACCGCGCGGTGGCTCCGATAGCGCTCGTGCTGGAGCGCGACCTCGTGCTCGCTCGCCAGAGCGGTGAGCGATGGGAAGACGTGGGCGAGCTCCGTGCGGACGTCGCCGTCCAGGCTCTCGAGGCTGTCGCGCCCAAGCCCTCGCAGGTACTCGTCGAGCGAATCGACGAACACCGAGAAAGGCAGATCCTGCTCGAGCTCGGACGCGGAGCCGGTGAGCACGAGATGTCCGCGCTCGTCGGCACGGGCGCCCAGCTCGGCCAGCAGACGCGTCTTCCCGATACCCGACTCGCCGACCAGGAGCAGGGCGGTCGAACGACCCTGGTCGAGGCCGTCGAGGCAGCCGTCGATCGCCTCGATTTCCTCGATTCTCCCGATGAAATGGCTGGAATCCGGAGCCACGGTCCAGGATAGATCAGGGTCGGCGGAAGACGAAATCAGGGTGCCGGTTCAGGGTGCCCCCCTGATGTCGTGAAGGCGGGCTGAGCGCAAGCTCGGCCCATGACCCGTTACCTGCTCCACCACAGCCACGAGCCGCACGAATGCGGCGTCGTGTTCGCCTCCTTCCGGGGGCATCGCAGCCCGCTCCGGCACCAGTCCACCCTCGCCTCGTGCCGCTCCGGCGGTCACGCGATCTGGTGGACGGTCGAAGCGGCGACCGCAGAAGAGGCGCTCGGGCTGCTTCCCGACTACGTCGCCGAGCGCACCACCGCAACGAACGTCAGCGAGGTGCAGATCCCGTGATCGCGCTCGCCGGCCCACACCCCAAAGGAGGCGTCATGTCCCCCGTAGCCCCGCGCGAGCTCGCTGCTCGCGAGAACCACGGCATCGCGGTGCGGCTGCTCTGGCATCCACGCGAGAACGCCGTGACCGTGTCCGTCGAGGACGCCAGGGTCGGCGACCGCTTCGAGTTTGCGATCCCGCCCGATCAGGCCCTCGACGCCTTCTACCACCCGTTCGCCCACGCGGCGTAGCCACGAGAGGAGAGAACGAGATGTCACGCACCACCAACAGCAAGCAAACTCGCAACCTGGCCGCCCGCATGGGCCGCTGGAGCGCGAACCACTGGAAGACAGCCACGTTCGGCTGGCTGATCATGGTCGTCGTCGCCTTCGGCATCGGCGGCATGATCGGTACGAAGAACCCCAACCCGAACACGTCCGGTCCGGGCGAGTCGGGGCGGATGGACCGCATCCTCGACACCGGCTTCAAGCCGCGCGCCGCCGAGAGTGTGTTCATCCAGAGCACGAAGGTGAAGGCCGGGACGCCCGAGTTCGACGCGGTGGTGCAGAACGCCGCCGCGCGCATCTCCAGGGTGGCGGTCGTGCAGAGCATCGAATCGCCGAAGGTCTCGAAGGACGGGCACGCGGTGCTCGTCGACTTCAAGATCGCCGGCCCAAAGGACAAGGCGCCGGACAAGATCAAGCCGGTCACCGACGCAGTCGCGGCCGCCCAGGCGGCCCACCCCGCCTTCTTCATCGGCGAGATGGGCGACGCCAGCGCCCAGAAGGCGGTCGTGGACCAGTACGGCAAGGATCTCGGGAAGGCCGGGATGCTCTCCCTGCCGATCACGCTCCTGATCCTGCTGGTCACGTTCGGGGCGCTCGTCGCCGCGGGGATCCCGCTGCTGCTCGCGCTCACGGCCGTCTTCGCCACGTTCGGGCTCGTCGCACTCCCGAGCCACATCCTCCCGATGCCGAACGAGGTGCCCGCGCTCGTGCTCCTGATCGGTCTGGCGGTCGGCGTCGACTACACGATGTTCTACCTCCGCCGCGAACGTGAGGAACGCGCGAAGGGCCGAAGCGAGCGGGCCGCGCTCGAGGCGGCGGCCGCCACTTCCGGCCGGTCGGTGCTGATCTCCGGCCTGACCGTGATGGTCGCCATGGCGGGCATGCTCGTCAGCGGCGACAAGACGTTCGCCGCGTTCGGCATCGCAACGATGATGGTCGTCGCGGTGGCGATGCTCGGGTCGCTGACCGTCCTGCCGGCGCTGCTCTCGCGGCTCGGCGACGGCGTCGACCGCGGCCGCTTCCGGCGGCGGCGGCCGAACAGCGGCCAGAGCCGCATGTGGGGCTGGATCGTCGACCGTGTCCTGAAGCGGCCGGCCCTGTCCGCGGCGATCGCCGGCGGGCTGCTCCTGCTCCTCGCGCTGCCCGCGTTCCAGATGCGGATGGCCGAGGCGTCGCCGGACACGTACCCGGCGCACCTCGACGTGATCAAGACCTACAAGCGCATGCAGGTGGCGTTCCCGGGCACGGCGCTGCCCGCGAGCCTGATCGTCAAGGCGCCGAACATCGACGCCCCGGCCGTGAAGGCGGCGATCGCGAAGCTCGAGCAGCGGGCGCTCGCGAGCGGCCGCATGCACGAGCCCATCACGATGGACGTCAACTCGGCCCGCACGGTCGCGAACATCACGATCCCGATCGACGGCAACGGCACGAACAAGGCATCGAACGAGTCGCTGAAGCTCCTGCGCACGACGCTTATCCCGCAGACAGTCGGTCAGGTGCCGAACGTCGAGGCCGGTGTCACCGGGCTGACCGCTCAGTGGAAGGACTCCAGTGACGAGATCCGCTCGGCACTGCCCATCGTCGTCGCCTTCGTGCTCGTCTTCGCGTTCGGGCTGATGCTGGTCGCGTTCCGCTCGATCGTGGTCGCGGCCAAGGCGATCATCCTCAACTGCCTGTCGGTCGCCGCGGCGTACGGGATCCTGGTGCTTGTCTTCCAGCATGGCGTCGGCCAGGGTCTGCTCGGGTTCCAGTCGACCGGCGGCGTCTCGGCGGTCATCCCGCTGCTGCTGTTCGTGATCCTCTTCGGCCTCTCGATGGACTACCACGTGTTCATCGTCAGCCGGATCCGCGAGCGGTTCCAGAAGGGCGCCACGATGGACGAGTCGATCAGCGAGGGCATCCGCTCGACGGCGGGTGTGGTCACCAGCGCGGCGATCGTGATGGTCTGCGTCTTCGCGAGTCTTCGCGACCCTCTCGCTGGTGTTCTTCAAGCAGTTCGGCGTCGGGCTCGCGTCGGCGATCCTGATCGACGCGACGATCGTCCGCGGCGTCCTGCTGCCGGCATCGATGAAGCTGCTCGGCGAGCGGAACTGGTACCTGCCGTCGTGGCTCGAGTGGCTGCCCCATTTCGACCACGGCGAGCTGGAGATCGTGGACGAGCCCGAGGCCGCACCGGCACCGCCGAAGCAGCCCCGGACGAAGCGGGCGATCGGAGCGGCCAAGATCACCGGTCTGCTGATCATCGCAATCCTGGCGATCGGGCTCGCGTACGTGAAGATCGCCTCCGGCGGGGACAAGGTGACCGTCCCCGCCGGGGCGAAGGCCGGCCAGCTGACCCTGCATCCGTGCCGGTACGGCACGGAGCAGGGCGGCTACGCCGCCGACTGCGGCACCCTCGTCGTCCCCGAGAACCGGGCCAAGCCCGGTTCTCGGCTGATCGCTCTCCCGGTCACTCGCATCAAGTCGCTCTCCGCCCATCCCGGCGCACCGATCTTCCGGCTCGAAGGCGGCCCGGGCATCACCAACATGCACTTCTCGAAGGCGAGCCGGATCGCCGGCGACCACGACGTCGTCCTCGTCGGCTACCGGGGTGTCGACGGCTCCGAGCAACTGCAGTGCCCCGAGGTCGTCTCGGCCCTGAAGCGGTCGACCGACCTGCTGGGCGAGAAGTCTTTCCGCGCGTACACCGACGGCTTCCGCTCGTGCGCCGCGCGCCTCCGGGCGCACGGCGTCGACCTTGCCGGCTACTCGATCCCCGCGTTGGTCGACGATCTCGAGACCGCCCGCAATGCGCTCGGCTACGGCCCGATCGACCTGATCAGCGAGAGCGCCGGCACGCGGACGGCGATGATCTACGCCTGGCGCTACCCGAAGAGCATCCACCGCTCGGTGATGATCGGCGTCAATCCGCCCGGCAACTTCCTCTGGGACCCGAAGGCGACCGACGCGCAGATCCGGCTCTACTCGCGGCTGTGCGCAAAGGACTCGTACTGCAGCAAACGCACGGACGACCTGGCGGCCTCGATGCACACGGCGGCGACGAACATGCCCGACCGTTTCTGGGGTCTCCCGTTCGACCGGAACGCCGCACGGATCGCCATGTTCTACGGGCTGATGGAGTCGACCTCGGTCGCGGATCCGCTGTCCGCGCCGATCACGCTGAACACGCTGATCTCCACCGCGAAGGGCGACGCCAGCGGCGCCTGGTTCCTGTCGCTCATGGCACGGATGGCGTTCCCCGAGGCCTTCACCTGGGGCGAGCTCGCCGCGATGAGCCGTGTCGACACCCTCGCCGCCAAACGGTACTTCGGGAAGGGGCCGGACCGGAGCGACTCGGTCCTCGGCAACCCCGCGACGGAGTTCCTCTACGCGGGCGGCGGGCTGATCGACGCCTGGCCCGCCCAGCCGGACGAGAACGAGTACGCCACCGTCCGCGACTCGAACGTCGAGACCTTGCTGGTCGGCGGGACGGTTGACTTCGCGACGCCGCCCGTCAAGGCGAGAACGCAGCTGCTGCCGCATCTCCGAAACGGCCACCAGGTCGTGCTCTCCGGCCTCGGTCACACGACCTCGTTCTGGGGCTATGAGCCGAAGGCGCAGAAGCACCTGCTGAACACGTTCTTCGACACCGGCAGGGTCGATGCGTCGCAGTACACGCCTGCGAAAGTCGACTTCACGCCCGACGTCACCCACACGGCTCTCGGCAAGGGCTTCGCCGCGACGATGATGGCGCTGCCGGTCGTCGTGCTCCTCTCGCTGCTCGCGATGTGGCGCCGGTCGCGGAAGCGAGGCCGCATCAGCCGAAAGGCGAGCGCCCTGCTCCGGTCGGTCTACACGCTGGTCCTCGGCCTCGGCGGCTGGTTCGGCGGCGTGATCGTCGCGCTGGTCGCGTTCCCGTCGCGACCTCTCGACGACGTGCTCCTCGCCGTCGTCTCGATCGGCGTGCCGATCGGACTGGGCATCTACCTCGCCTGGGTCGACCGTAGCCGGTCCCGGAGGTTCGGCCTGACCGCCTCACTGGCCGGCGCGCTCGTCGGTGCCTGGCTCGGCTATCAGGCCGGCACCGGGCTCCTCGCCGTGATCACGACGATCGTCGGGGCCGCTCTCGGGGCGAACCTCGCGCTGATCGTGCTCGACGTCGTGAGCGGTCCCGCTCGCGCCCATGCAGCCGAGAAGGATGTCGTCCGGCAGCAGCTGGTTGCCGCGCCGTAGGATCGGCCGGTGGCGGATTCGTTCGACGTGGTCGTGGTCGGCTCGGGCAGCGGCGGTGCCGTCGTCGCCCGCCGTCTGGTCGACGCGGGGGCGAGCGTGTGCGTGATCGAGGCCGGCGGCGTCGACGAGAACCCGGCGATCCACGACCCCGGCCGGCTCTGGGAGCTGTGGGGCAGCCCCGACGACTGGGCGTACACGACCGTCCCGCAGGCCGGGTGCAACGGCCGCCGGCTGGACATCCCGCGGGGCAAGGTGCTCGGCGGCTCGAGCAGCCTGAACGGGATGATCTACATCCGCGGCCACCGCAGCGACTACGACGCCTGGGCGGCGGCCGGCTGCGAAGGGTGGGGCTACGAGGACGTGCTGCCGCTCTTCAAGCGCTCCGAGGACTTCAGCCGCGGCGAGTCCGGGTACCACGGCGCCGGCGGGCCGCTGCGCGTGACCGCCGACTACGAGCCGCACCCGCTCCACGCCGCCGCGGTCGAGGCGGCGCAGGAGGTCGGCATCCCGTTCAACGACGACCACAACGGCCCGACCCAGGACGGCGTCGGCTACTGCCAGCTGACGGTCGAGGACAACGTACGTCAGAGCCAGACCGTTGCGTTCCTGCGGCCGGTGCTGGACTCGCCCAACCTGACCGTGCTGACCGGCACGCGCGCCCGCCGGCTCCTCCTCGAGGGCGGCCGCTGCGTCGGCGTCGACATCGGCGGGCGCGAGGTGCGCGCCGACCAGGAGGTCGTCCTCTGCGCCGGCGCGATCGAGTCGCCGAAGCTGCTGATGCTCTCCGGCATCGGGCCTGCCGGTGAGCTGGCGCGAGCCGGCATCGACGCCGCCGTCGACCTCGCCGGCGTCGGCGAGAACCTGCACGACCATCTGCTCTCGCCGGTGATCTGCTCGTCGTCCCGGCCGATGCCGCCGGTCGTGCCCGGGACGACGCCGCTGCACGCCCACCTGTTCGCGCGCAGCAGAGCCGACCTGCCCGCGCCCGATACGCAGCCGCTCGTCTTCCACGTGCCGGCGTACCTGCCCGGGATGGAGGGGCCGCCGGACGGCTTCACGCTGATGGCGGGGATGATCCGCCCGCAGAGCCGTGGGCGTCTGACGCTGGCGTCCGCCGATCCGGACGACCCGCCGGTGATCGACCCTGCCTACCTTGCGGAGGAGGCAGACGTCGACGCGCTGCACTGGTCGCTCGAGCAGGTGCGGGAGATCGCCCGCGCCGACGCGCTGGCCGAGTGGCTCGGCGAGGAGCTCTATCCAGGCCCGGGGATCACGAGGTCCGAGGACGTCCGGCGCTACGTCCGCGACACGGCGATCACCTACCACCACCAGGCCGGGACGTGCCGGATGGGCGTCGACGAGTCAGCCGTCGTCGACCCGCAGCTCCGCGTCCGCGGCGTCGAGGGCCTGCGCGTCGCCGACGCGTCCGTGATGCCGACCGTCACCGCGGGCAACACGCACGCGCCGACGACGATGATCGGCGAGCGCGCCGCCGACCTCGTGTTCGGTCGACGGTCGTAGGGTCAGACCCCGGAGGGGTCTGACCCTGTAGAAACGGGGCGCCTAGACCGTGGCCTTCTGCCGCCAGGAGCCCTCGGCGTACGACGTCCGGGCGACCTCCGAGTACGGCACGGGGCTGACCGTCGCGCGGATCTCGACCTGGCGGTGGCGCTCGACCACCGGCTTCGCCGATCCGCCTTCCTCCTCGCCCCACACGAGCGTGACCTCGGTGCCGACCTCGACGTCCGAGTTGACGACGCCGAGCGAGAGCATCGAGCGCTCGTTGTAGCTGTAGCCGGAGAAGGTGGAGACGCCGACCTGCTCGCCGTCGAGCAGGAGCTTGTCGTTCGGCCAGGTCGAGTAGTTCGACAACGGCAGGTCGATGTACTTCGCCGGGTCGCCCTTCTCGAACAGGGTCTGCAACGCCGCGGCGACGTCCTCGCCGTTCCACGCGAGCGTCACCTTGCGCCTGGGGCCTTCCTCGTCCATCGCCTCGAGCGCCTCGCGGCCGACGAAGTCGTGGTCGAACTTGACGAACCCCCAGTACCCGAGGTCGTGCGGAGTCAGGTAGTAGGCGGAGATGTCGTTCGAGTAGAAGCTGCCGCCGAGCGATCCGGTCGCCTCGTAGCCGTTCGCGGGCAGCCACTCGCGGTACGCCTTCATGTCGTCGCCTGTGAACACGGCCGGGAGCGGGCACGGGATCCAGCCGGACTCGAGCGTGTTGGTCGCGTAGACGCGTGAGCCGACCTGCTTCAGGCCGAACTCCTCGCCCGCCTCGACGATCGCCGCGCGCACGTCCTCGGCGTCCTCCCACGGGCCGAACAGCTCGCGGCCGGGAACGCCGGACATGCCGTGGTGCAGTGCGCGCACCGTGTGGCCCGCGATGGTGATCTCGTCCATGTTGAAGAACTTGATCTCCGGGAGCGGCGCGCCGACCGCCTGCTCGAGGACCTGCATCGCGTTCGGCCCCTGCACCTGGAAGCGGTAGAGCTTCCGCTTGCCGGTCGGGTTGACGGCGGTCCGCTCGTCGCGGTCGAAGGTGACGTCGTAATCGCCGGTCTCGCCGTGGTACTGCACCCAGTTGTGCGCCGACGGCCGGCCGACCAGCGACAGCCTGTTCTCGCCGAGGTAGAAGAGGATGGCGTCGCCGATCACGTGGCCGTCCGGGTTGCAGCAGACGAACTGCTTCGCCTTGTTCACCGCGAAGTTCTCGAACGAGTTGACGCCGAGGTCTGAAAGCAGCCGGATCGCGTCCGGCCCCTCGATGTAGAGGTCGGTCATGTGATGGCTCTGGTCGAACAGCGCGGCGGTCTCGCGCCACGCGATCTGCTCGTCGCGCCAGTTCGTGAACTCGGCGGCGACCGCCGGGTAGACGTACGGCCCGATCTGCGAGTTGCGCGCCAGCTCGACGGCGTTGCCGGCCGCCTGCAGTTTGTCTTCGAGGCTTGTTGGAGCCATCTCAGTGACCTCCTTCGTCGGTACGGAAAGCCTATGCGAGCCTGCACGCTTGCTCTGGTGCCACTCCCAGGTGTCGCGCAGGCGGTTGAAGGTGTAGAAGTGGAAGCCGGCGATCTCGTCGCTCGACGACAGTGCGTCGTACAGCTTGTCGGCGGAGCGGCCGGAGCGGCGCAGGAGATTTCTCAGGCCGCGTTGCTTGCGCAGGAACGAGAGCGACGGGCCGACGCCGACCCGCATCGAGATCTCGAGCAGCTTGGTCGGGTCGACGATGCCCGGCACTCCGGCGAGTACCGGCAGGTCGATGCCGGTCGCCCTGATCCCCTCGATCCAGCGCAGGACCGCTCCCGCGTCGAAGCAGAGCTGGGTGGTGACGTAGTCGGCCATCGGCGCCTTCTGCGCGAGGGCCTCGGCAAGCGCGGCGTGGTCGATCAGCGGGTGGCCCTCCGGATAGCCGCCGATCCCGATCGTGACGGGGCGCCGGGGGTGCTCGTGGATGATCGGAAGGAGCTCCACCGACGAGGCGTACGGGCCGTGCGGGGGAGTGGCGTCGCCCCCGATCACGAAGGCGTCGTCGATGCCGTTCTCCTTCATCCGGTCGAGCAGCTCGTCGAGGTGGTCAGGCCCGCGCACCATGCGCGCGGCCAGGTGGAGCGTGACCGAATGGCCCAGGGCGCGAAGCCGGGTCGCCGTCCCGATCGACTCGTCGAGCCCGTGCTTCGGCGAGCAGGTCACGGTCAGCCGGACGCGTTCGGGCAGCTCGGCGGCCTCTGCCTCGCCCTTGCCGAAGGGGAGGATCTCGAAGTGGACGGGGTCGATCATCGCTCTCCTTCGACGTCGGGGGTGCCGTAGGTGTGGAAGCTCTCGATCGTCTGAACGCCCCAGAACTGGCCGCGCGCTCGCTCGGCCGCCGTCCAGGTGACGGGCTCGTAGTCGGGGTCGAAGACGAAGTAACCGCCGGTGGTGACCTCGATCCGGTTGCCGCCCGGCTCGAAGCCGTAGAGGAAGAAGCCCTGGGCGACGCCGTGCTTGGACGGCGCCGCCTCGATCGGGACGCGGTTGTCGACGAACAGGTCGGCGGCGCGCAGGCACTCCTCGCGCGTGTCGACCCAGAAGGCCAGGTGGTGCAGTCGGCCGCGGGCGCCGTGGTGGTCGGCGACGTAGATCAGCTCGTGCGCGGCGATCGAGAGGCTCATCCAGGCGCCGGTCTCGGTGCCGTCGTCGAGCTCGATCCGCTCGTACAGGCGGTAGCCGAGCAGTTCCTGGCAGAACTCGCGGCTGGCGCGGACGTCCGCGGCGAGAACGTTCACGTGGTCGAGCCGCTTGACCGCGGCACCGCGGCCGACATAGCGCTGCGGCTGGTTGCGCCACGACGGCTTCAGGTGCTCCGGGGCGACGTAGCGCTCGGCCTCGTAGTAGAGCTCGAAGACGTGGCCGTCGGGGTCCTCGAAGCGGTAGGCCCTCCCGTGACCGACGTCGCCGTCGATCCAGCCCCGGCCGAGACCCGTCGCCTCGATCGCGGCGACGCGGCGCTCGAGCGCCTCCGGGCTCCAGGCGCGTAGCGCGATGTGACCGAGCCCGCCGTTCGGCGCCTCGGTCAGCTTCAGGCTGTAGCGGAGGTAGTCTCCCCAGCCGCGCAGGTAGACCGACTGACCCTCGCGGGCCTCCTCCTCCATCCCGAGGACCTCGACGAAGAAGCGCAGGCTCTCTTCGGGCTTCGGTGTGAGCAGCTCGGCGTGGCCGATGCGGGCGACGTCGTGGATCGGCTCGGTCATTCCTCGACCAGCGCGCGCAGGCCGTCGAGGTCGTAGGAGAGGGCGCCCGCCTGAAGCTTGGCCCGCTTGTCGACCTCCTTGGCCGCCCGTTCGCGCGCCGCCGCGAGCACCTCCTCGACGCGTTCCTGCTCGACCACGACCGCGCCGTCTGCGTCGAGCACGACCGCGTCGCCCTGCCGGATCGTCGCCCCGCCGACCTCGACCGGCTCGCCGATCGTCCCCGGCACCTTCTTGTCGGCGCCGCGCACGCGCACCCAGTGCGCCCAGACCGGCAGCCCGAGCTCCCGCAGCTCCTCGGCGTCGCGAACGGCGGCGTCGACCAGTAGCGCGGCGACGCCTCGGCCCTTCGCCTGGGTGGCGAGCAGGTCGCCGACGAGCGCGACCGGCCGCGGCTCCGGCATCGTCAGCACGAGCACCTCGCCGGGCTCGGCCTCCGCGACGGCGGCGTGGACCATCAGGTTGTCGTCCTGGCCGCAGCGGACGGTGCGGGCCGGGCCGGCCGCCCGCGAGCCGGGGATGACATGGACAAGGTCGAGGTCGATCACCTGCGACCGCCCGGCCGCCTCGTGCACGGTCGCCGAGCCGAGCTCGGCCAGTTCGGAGTAGACGCTCACAGTGCGTCCACCACCTGCGGCGTCACCCGCTGGAAGGCCTCGGCGAACTTCACGGCGTCGTTCCCTGACGAGCGGCGGGCGTGATTGCCCCGCCGGGCTGCGAGCTCCTCGTAGTACGCGTGCAGGTGCGATTGCGCCTGCATCTCGGCCATCGCCGCGCGCTTCTGCTCGATCACCGGCGTGATGTCGACGAAGACGGTCGGGGTGAAGTTGCAGAGCTCGGGCTGGTGCGGCTCGAACAGCAGGAGCTCGGGCGGGTTGAACGGGCCGCCGAACGCGCTGGCCGTCCCTGCCCCCGCGGCGAGCGCCCTCGCCTTCTCGACCGCGAAGAACGCCTCCGCGTGGTCGGGGTTGAACGGGTCGCGGTCGGTGTGCGTCAGGAGCACGTCCGGTGCGAACTCGCGGATCTTCGCGGCGATCGCGCTCAGCCCTTCCCGGTCCACGATCAGCGGGTAGTCGCCGAGGTCGAGGCTCTCGAAGCTCGCCCCCAGGTGCGCCGCCGCACCCTCGGCCTCCTCGCGCCGCACCTCCTTGACGTGCTCTACCGTCATGCCCTCTTCCTTCCAGAGCTCGCCCGACTCGCCGCGCTCGCCGTAGGAGAGCGCGAGCACCTGTGCGGCTCCGCCCGCCGCCGTCGTCACCGCAATCGTGCCGCCCGCCCTCCAGACGAAGTCGGCCGAGTGCGCACCGATCACGAGCAGCCGGCGGCTCATTCGACGAGCCCCTGTGACCCCTCGACGACCATCGTCCGGATCTCGCCCTCCGAGAACCCGGCGCCGAGCAGCTCGTCCGCCCAGATCGCGAGCCCGTCCTCGACCGGCGGATAGTCGGGGTTGCCGCAGTCGCTGGAGAAGAAGTTGCGCTCGATCCCGACCGCGCGAACGCCCTCGAAGACGTGCTCGTACGTGGTCTTGCCGCTGTACGGCGTCGTCAGGCAGCGCTCGATCAGGCAGCCCCTTTCCGCCAGCGCGACCTGGTCCTCGATCGAGAAGTTCTGGCACGTGAACTCGGGGTGCGTGACCACGACCGTCTTCACACCCGCTGCGAACGCGCCGTCCACCACCGCGAACGTGTCGTCGCGGCCGAGATGCGCGGTGGCGAGGATCAGGTCGTGCCGGGCGATAGTCTCGAGCACGAGCTGCGTCTCGGGCAGCAGCTCGCCTGCGTCGTCGGTGACCTCGACCGCCGCGATCGAGAAGCCGAGCCCGCGCAGCTCGTGCTGGAGCTTCGCCCACTGCGGCACCTTGTCGCCGGGCTGCGGCTCGCGGCGTCCTGCGGTCTCCGCCGGCGAGTCCACCGTCGGCATCCAGACGATGCGGGCGCCCTCGCGGGCCGCGATCTCGACCGCGAGCGCGTTCATCCCGCCGACCGCCCAGTTGAGCGTGATCGTCCCGATCGCCCGCACGCCGGGCACCGCACCCGACACGATCCGCGACCGCTCGGCGGTCGAGGTGTAGTGCGACTTCAGCCCGAACCCGGCAAGGCCGACCTCGGCGCAGCGGTGAGCCAGGGCGACGTCGTCGATCCGCCGCTCGGGGACGTCGGGCGCAACGTGGACGTGCAGGTCGTACGCCCCGCGCACAAGCGCACGCGCCCGGTCGGTCGGCTCCGGGGCCATGGCGCCAACTGTATTGCCGCGCTTCCGACGATTGTTGACGATGAGCGTAGAGTGGGCGAGGATCGACAGGCCCGTGGCCGACCGAGGTTCGTTCCCGAATCCGTACGAGATCGAGACGCCGCCCGGCTGCGAGGGCTGGGAGGAGATGTACCCGTACTACGCGCTCTTCGACGAGCGGCGGCGCGAAGCCGACGAGCAGCGGTTCTGGTTCTGGAACTCGATGCACTTCCCGCTGCCGATGCCGGCGTTCGACGTCTTCTGCATCGACTCGCCGTACGACGGGATCGGGTCGTGGCAGAACCGGGTCTTCGCCGTCCCGCCGGCGATGGGGATCGACTACCGCTGCGTCAACGGCTACATCTACATCTCCGGCAACGCCGTCACCGACCCGGAGAAGATCGCCGAGCGGGCCGGATACTTCCAGGAGCGCGCGGGCCACTACTTCGCCAACTGGAACGAGCTCTACGCCAAGTGGCGCGTGAAGGTCGAGGCGATGATCCGCGAGCTGACCGAGCTCGAGGTGCCGGACCTGCCGGAGTACGAGCCGCGCGAGGTCGTCTTCGAGAACGACCGCAACCTGCGCTTCTACGACGTCCTCGACGCCTACAGCCGCACGCTCCGCCTGGGCGACCTGATGTGGCAGCACCACAGCGAGTTCCTGCTGCTCGGCTACGGCGCGTACATGACGTTCAGCGAGTTCTGCAAGGGGCACCTGCCCGACATCCCCGACCAGCACATCGCGCAGATGGTCGCGGGCATCGACGTCATCCTCTGGAAGCCCGACGCCGAGCTCCGCCGGCTCGCGCGCCTGGCGATCGACTCCGGCGTCGACGACGTGTTCGCCGAGGGGAGGACACCCGGCGAGATCGAGGGCCAGCTGGCCGGAAGCGAGCCGGGCCGTGCCTGGCTGGCCGAGCTCGAGCAGGTGAAGGATCCGTGGTTCAACATGGCCACCGGCGACGGCCTCTACCACTACTACGGGAGCTGGCTGGACGACCCCTCGATCCCGTACGCGTCGCTGATCGGCCACGTCGCCGCGCTGAAGGCCGGCCAGGACATCGAGCGGCCGACCGAGCAGCTGGCCCGCGAGCGCGACCGGCTCGCGGAGGAGTACGGCTCGCTGCTCGACGCGGACGCCCGCAAGGGCTTCGAGGAGCTGCTCGCGCTCTCGCGCACCGTGTTCCCCTACGTCGAGGAGCACAAGTTCTTCTGCGACTACTGGTTCCTCACCCGCTGGTGGAACAAGATCAGGGAGTTCGGCGCGCTGCTGGCCGGGCACGGCTTCCTCGGGGACGCCGAGGACGTCTTCCAGCTCTCGCGGCACGAGGTCAACGCCGCGCTGGACGAGCTCGTGCTGACCTGGTCGACCGGCGGCGAGGCGATCGGGCCGAAGCACTGGCCGCCGATCGTCGCGCGCCGCAAGGAGATCCTCGAGCGGCTCGCCGACTGGACGCCCCCGCCCGCGCTCGGGGCGGTGCCGGAGGAGGTGAACGACCCGGCACTCGTCATGCTCTGGGGCGTGACCACCGAACGGGTGCAGGAGTGGGCACGGAGCGCCGAGACCGACGGCGAGCTCACGGGCACAGCGGCGTCGCCGGGGGTGGCCGAAGGGCCGGCGCGGGTGGTCAAGACCGTGAAGGAGATCTCGGACATCCGCGAGGGCGAGATCCTCGTGTGCACGATCACCTCGCCCGCCTGGGCGCCGATCTTCACGAAGATCGAGGCGGCCGTCACCGATATCGGCGGCGTGATGTCGCATGCCGCGATCGTCTGCCGCGAGTACGGGCTGCCGGCGGTCGTCGGCACCGGCCGGGCGACCGCGCAGATCCGCACCGGCCAGCTGCTCCGCGTCGACGGCTCCGCGGGCACGGTGACGATCCTCGATGGCTGAGCTGACCCGGGCGCTCGCCGACCTGCGCGCTGTCGACGGGCAGGCGTTCGGCGGCAAGAGCTCGGCGCTGGGTGAGCTGATCGCGGCCGGGATCCCGGTGCCGCCGGGGTTCGCCGTCTCGACTGCTGCGTACCGGTCGTTCGTGGCGGGAGCGGGGCTCGAGCGAATGCTCGAGGCGGCAATGTCGGGCCTTTCGCCGGACGACGTCGATGCGGTCGGGGCGGTGTCGCACCGGCTCGGCGAGGCGATGCGGTCGGCGCCGATTCCCCCGTCGGTCCGCGAGGAGGTGGCTCGACGCTACGCCGAGCTGGGCGAGCCGCCGGTCGCCGTCCGCTCGAGCGCGCTCGGCGAGGACAGCCGGGAGGCGACGTTCGCCGGGCAGCAGGAGACATACCTCTGGGTGCGTGGCGCCGAGGGGGTGTGCGATGCGGTCCGCGACTGCTGGGTCAGCCTCTACAGCCCGCCTGCGATCACCTACCGGGCGCGACTCGGCACGGCGGCGGGTGAGCCGGCGATGGGCGTCGCGGTCCAGCAGATGGTCGACGCCGAGGTCTCCGGGGTGATGTTCACCTGCAATCCGGTGAGCGGCGACCCGAGCATGGTCGCGATCAACGCGAGCTGGGGCCTCGGGCTGGCGGTCGTCGGCGGCGAGGTGACGCCAGACGACTTCCTGGTCAGCAAGGTCACCCGCGAGGTCGTCCGCCGGCACGTCCACGCGAAGGAGGTCGAGTACGTGCCGGCCGCGGACGGGGGCGGCGCTGTCCGCAGGGAGGTGCCCGACGAGCGCCGGGAGCTCGCGTGTCTCGACGCCGCGGCGCTGGAGGCGCTGGTCGAGGTCGGCCGACGGGTGGAGCGCCACTTCGGCTCGCCGCAGGACGTCGAGTGGGCGATCGCGAGAGGCGGCGAGCTCCCGTCGAGCCTGTTCGTTCTCCAGTCGCGTCCGGTCACGGCGGTGCCTTCTCGTCGAGAGCCGAAGCCCGCCTCGGCGATGTCGCTGCTGATGAGCACGTTCGGCGCCGAGGTCGCAGGGTCTGACCCCGAGGGGGTCTGACTCCGCCAGGTGGCGCGCCGCGACCGTTTCTCCGGGGACAGTCCCTAATCGAGCAAGTTCGAAAGGAGCTCCGCCGATGCGAGCGCGATCCGCGGCTCGACTCCGAGCTCGACGAGGAGTTGCGAGGCGGCTTCCATCTCGTCCACGCGCCGGGCTGCATGCGTGCGGCTGCCTTCGAGCAGCCGGTCGAGTAGCTGCCGGCCGATCACCGCCGCGATCTCGTCGGCGAGCCAGTCGGCGCAGCCCGCTGCCTCCGCCGCACGCATGCTCTCGACGGCCGACGCGGCCAGGCCCTTCATGAAGACCGAGCGGACGAGCTTCATCGCAGCGGCGTCGCCCGCCCGGTCGGAGACGACCGTGACCGGCATCCCGAGCGGGCCGAGCGCCTCGGCGAATGCCTGCGCGCCCGGGCCGGAGGCCAGCGCACGAGTCGCGATCCCCGTCGCCGGCACCGCCCCGAGCAACGCCACGTCTGCGAACCGGTCGCCGGCGAGGCCGCCCATCTCGCGTTTCAGCGCGGGCGCGGCCGTGTTCAGGTCGGCGTAGAGAGCGGCGGCGCCGAGGGCCGGAAGAGCCTCACGGGCCGCTCCGACCGCGACGGCCGCGGCGTTCACGCTGAGCACGACGTCCGCGCCCGCGACCGCGCTCGCCGGATCGGGCGCGCTCTCCGCCACCGCCGGGTCGTAACCGCGGACCTCGGCTCCGGCCGCACGCAGGTCGGAAGCGAGCCGGCCGCCGGCCTCGCCGAGGCCGAGAACCGCGAAGACGGTCAGATCTGCTCGAGCGCCTGGCGGGTCAGCACCTGGGCGAGGTGGGCCCGGTACTCGGCGCTTCCGGCGAAGTCGCTGGGCGGCTCGGCGCCCTCGGCTGCGTGTGCGGCCGCATCGGCGGGTGCCGCACCGCCGGCGACGGCCTGCTCCACGGCGCGGGCGCGGAGCGGCGTCGCACCCATCGCGGCGAGCCCGACGTGGACGTCGCCGTTCAGGCGTACAGCGGCGACGGCCACCGTCGCCCAGTCCTGCTGGCGCCTGACGTGCTTGAGGTAGCGGCCGCCCTCGACCTTGGGGACGACGATCTCGGTGAGCAGCTCCTGCGGGCCGAGCGCCGTCTCGAACGGGCCCGTGAAGAAGTCGGCGGCGGGGATCGTTCGCTCGCCGTCGGGGCCGTGGGCGACGAGGTCCGCATCGAGTGTGAGCAGGATCGTGGCCACGTCGGAGGCGGGATCGGAGTGGGCGACCGAGCCGCCGATCGTCCCTCGGTGCCGGACCTGCGGGTCGCCGACGTTTCCGGCGGTGCGGGCCAGTAGGCCACACCCCTGGGCCAGGATCGGGTCGAGCGCCAGATCGGCGTGCCGGCTGAGCGCGCCGATCCCGATCCGGTCGCCGTCTTCCCGCACGTAGCGTAGGTCGTCGAGGCGGCCGATGTCGACGAGCAGCGAGGGCCGCGCGAACCGGAGCTTGAGCAGTGGGAGCAAGGAGTGGCCGCCCGCCAGGACCTTCGAGTCTTCGCGCCCGAGCAGCTCGATCGCTTCGTCGATCGACGCGGCGCGGGCGTAGTCGAAGGCGGCAGGGATCACGCGCCGGCCCTCGCCGCTGCCTGCACGGCTTTGAGGATGTTGTGGTAGCCGGTACAGCGGCAGAGGTTGCCTTCGAGCCCGAGGCGGATCTCCTCCTCGGACGGATTGGGGTTCTCTTTCAGCAGCGAGACCGAGGCCATCACGAAGCCGGGCGTGCAGTAACCGCACTGGAGCGCATGGTTCTCGTGGAACGCCTGCTGGACGGGATGCAGCCCGGCGTCCGTGGCCAGCCCCTCGATCGTCGTCACCTCGCCCCCGTCGGCCTGGACGGCCAGCACCGTGCACGATTTCACCGACTCCCCGTCGAGCAGCACCGTGCACGCACCACACGAGGTCGTGTCACAGCCGACGTTCGTCCCCTTCAGCCCCACGTGCTCGCGCAGGAAGTAGACGAGCAGTGTGCGCGGCTCGACGTCTGCGTCCTGCTCGGTGCCGTTGACCGTGATCGAGATCTTCACGCCTTCGCCTCCTGGATCGCGCGCCACACGTTCTCCCCGTTCGCCGGCATGTCGACGTGCTTCACGCCGAACGGCGCGAGCGCGTCGACGACCGCGTTGTAGACGGCCGGGGTCGAGCCGATCGTCCCGGACTCGCCGATGCCCTTCGCGCCGAGCGGGTTCGCCGGGGTCGGGGTCTCCATCTCGATCGTCTCCCATGACGGGAGCTCGGCGGCGGAGGGGAACGCGTACGAGACAAGGTTGCCCGTGAGCGGCGTGCCGTCGTCGCCGAAGGTGTAATGCTCGTAGAGCGCCTGCGCCACCCCGATCCCGACGCCGCCGTGGACCTGGCCCTCGGCGAGCATCGGGTTGACGATCGTGCCGGCGTCGTCGACGCAGACCATGCGCTGGAGCTCGACCTGCCCGGTCTCGGTGTCGACCTCGACGACCGCGATGTGCGTGCCGAACGGGAAGGTCGGCTGCCCCTTGAACTCGTTCGCTGCCTTCAGCTCCTCCAGCCGGCCGTCGCCCTCCGCGCGTGTCGCCAGCTCCTCCCACGACAGGGAGGGGTCGGCGGTGCCCGCGACGTGGAAGCGCCCGAGCCCCTTGTCGAGGACGACGTCCTGCGGGTTCGCCTCGAGGTAGTCGGCGACGACCTGCTTCGCCTGCTCGACGACGGTCTCCGCGGCCGCAGCCGAGGCGGTGCCGCCGATCTGCAGCGACTTCGAGCCGTATGTACCCGTGCCGGAGGCGACCTCGTCCGTGTCGCCCTTGTGCACCGTGACCTTCTCGAGCGGCAGCCCGAGCCGGTCGGCGACGACCATCGCGAAGCTGGTCTCGTGCCCCTGGCCGTGGGAGAACGAGCCGGTGCGGACGATCGCCTCGCCCCCCGCGGTCATCTCGACCTCGCCTAGCTCGCCCTCGCCGAGCGGGTTCGTGATCTCGACGTACGAGGAGAGGCCGATGCCGAGCTGCTTCGTCGCCTGCTCGTCGCGGCGCCGCTTCTGCTCGGCGCGCAGCTCCTCGTAGCCGGCGGAGCGCAGCGCGAGGTCGAGCGCGCCGGTGTAGTCGCCCGAGTCGTAGTTCGCGCCGGAGGCGGTCTTGTGCGGGAACTCGCCGACGTAGTTCAGGCGCCGGACCTCGGCGGGATCCATTCCGATCTCGGCGGCGAACCGGTCGACCGCACACTCGATCACCTGGATCGCCTCGGGCCGGCCGGCGCCGCGGAAGGCGGCGATCTGCGTGGTGTTCGTGACCACCGTCGTCCCCTCCGCCTCGAGCCGGGGGATGTCGTACACGCCGCTCGACATGAGCACGGTCAGACCGGCGAGGATGGCGCCGAGCGTCGGGTACGCGCCGCAGTCGGCGAGGATGTCGAGCTTGTAGGCGAGCACCTTGCCGTCCCTGGTCCCGCCGATCGTGTAGTTCAGCCGCATCGCTCGCCCGTGCGGCAGCGCGAGCATGCTCTCGCTGCGCGTCTCGGTCCAGCGGGTCGGCCGGCCGAGCTCGCGCGCCAGCCATGAGACCATGATCTCTTCCGTCAGGCCGCTCGAGGACACGATCTTCGCTCCGAACCCGCCGCCCACGTCAGGTGCGATCACGCGCACCTCGGACGGCTCCATCCCGACCATTCCGGCGATCGCATCCCGGTCCTGGTGCGGGGTCTGCGTGCTCAGCCACACGGTCAGCCTGCCGTCCTCGAACTGCGCGGCGGTCGAGCGTGGCTCGAGCGGGCACGGCGCCAGCCGCTGGCTGACGAGGGTGCCGGAGACGGTCACGTCGCAGCCCTCGAAGAGATCGTCCGCGTTGGCGGCCGGCGGCTGCGTCCGCGCAGCGACGTTCGTCCCCGCTCCAGGGAAGAGGAGCGTCTCGTCCTTCAGCGCCTCCTGCGGGTCGACCACCACTGCCAGCGGGTCGTAGTCGACCATCACCAGCTCGGCCGCATCGGCGCCGGTGGCGCGGTCGTCGCTGACGACGATCGCGACGATCTCGCCCACAAAGCGCACGACGTCCTTTGCCACCACCGGCCGGCCCATGTCGTCCGGGAACCCGAACGGCAGCGGCCCGAACGTCGGCAGGTCGATGTCGTCGGCGGTCAGAACCCGGACGCCGGGGATCGCCTCGGCGGCGCTCTTGTCGATGCCGCCGATCCTCGCGTGGGCGAGGAGCGAGCGGACGAAGGTGATGCTGGCGGCACCCTCGAGATCGAGGTTCTCGACGTACGTGCCGCGGCCGCGGAGGAAGCGATCGTCCTCGGTGCGCAGCACCCGATTGCCGAGGATGCTCACGGGCGCCAGCCTATAACCGCAGCGGCCCGCGAGTCGAGACGAACGTTCGGATAGTCGAACAGCCGACCTTGCCTGGCACCCGTCAAGGAACGGCGGCTACTGCGAGGCGGCGAGTGTCGCTCCGACCGCGGCTGCGACGTCTCGCCGGTCCGGGAGGTAGGCGTCCTCGAGCGGCGGGCTGAACGGAACCGGCGTGAACGGTGCGCCGACTCGAGCGATCGGGGCGTCGAGCTCGTCGAACGCCGCCGCCTGCACCCGCGCGGCGATCTCCGCCCCGAAGCCGCCGTGCTCGACCGCCTCGTGGGCGACCACGAGGCGGTGGGTGCGCGAGACCGACTCGACGATCGTGTCCAGGTCGAGCGGCACCAGCGTGCGTGGGTCGACCACCTCGACCTCGACTCCCTCGACGGCCAGCTCGTCGGCGGCCGCCACCGCCTCGTGGACGAGGCGGGACAGCGCGACGACCGTGACGTCGCGGCCGGGCCGGACGATCCGGGCGCGGCCGATCGGCACCTCCTCCTGGCTGAACGGCTCGCGCCGGAAGTAGAGCGTCTTGTTCTCCACGTAGACGACCGGGTTCGGGTCGGCGATCGCCGCCCGGAGCAGCCCGGCTGCGTCGGCAGCGGTGGACGGCATGACCACCTTCAGCCCCGGCACGTGCGTGAGCCAGGCCTCGAGGCTCTGCGAGTGCTGCGCGCCGCCGCGCTGGCCTGCGCCGCCCTGTGTCCTGAGGACGAGCGGCACGGTCAGCTGGCCGCCGGACATGAAATGCGCCTTCGCCGCCTGGTTGACGAGCTGGTCGAGCGCGAGGGTGACGAAGTCGACGAACATGATCTCGATCACCGGCCGCAGGCCCGACTGCGCGGCGCCGATCGCGATCCCGGCGATCGCCGCCTCGCTGATCGGCGTGTTGCGGATCCGCTCCGGCCCGAACTCGTCGGCGAGGCCGGCGGTCGCGCCCCACGGCCCGCCCTCCGCCACGTCCTCGCCGACCACGAGCACGCGCTCGTCGGCCCGCATCGCCTCGGCCAGCGTGGACGTGATCGCCCCGAGGTAGGTGGTCTCTTCCTCAGGGTCTGACCCCGCAGGGGTCTGACCCTGCCGGGTGGTGACGCCACCGTTTCCTTGGGGACAGTCCCCTTCGGGGACAGTCCCTACGACGAGCCGCTCGGTCAGATCGGGCGGCGGATACGGCGAAGCCCGCGCGAACTCGACCGCGTCCTCGACCTCGGCCCGCGCCTCCTCCTCGAGCCCTTCGCCGCCGCCGAGCCTGAGAATCGGGTCGATCGCGCGCCACTCGTCGTCGCCGATCTGCTCCCGGTAGTGCTGCGCGTCGCCCTCGTAGTGACCGCCGAGCCGGTGGGTCAGGCATTCGAGCAGGAAAGGGCCCTCGCCTCCGCGCGCCTGCGCGAGGAACCGCCCGAATGCCTCGTGCACCGCGTGCAGGTCGTTGCCGTCGACGGTCTCGCGTGGGAAGCCGTAGGGCGCGACCACGTCGCTGACCCGCTCGACCACCGTGTGTGCCGACCGCGGCGTGAACTCGGCGAAGCCGTTGTTCTCGCAGACGAGGATCGCCGGCAGCCGCCAGAGGGCGGCGATGTTCACGGACTCGACGAAGATCCCGCCCTGGACGGCGCCGTCGCCGAAGAAGACGACCGCGACCGCATCCGACCCGGAGAGCCGTGCGGCGAGCGCCGAGCCGAGCGCAAGCGGGACGTTGCCGCCGACCACCCCCGTCGCGCCGAAGAACCCGTGCTCGCTGTCGACCAGATGCATCGACCCGCCGAGCCCTCGGCAGAGACCGGTGTCGCGGCCCATCAGTTCCGCCAGCACCGCCCGCATCGGCGCGCCCTTCGCCAGCGTGTGTCCGTGCGCCCGGTGCCCGGAGTAGACGACGTCGTCGCCGCGGAGCTGCGAGCAGACCCCGACGGCGACCGCCTCCTGCCCGGCCGAGAGGTGGACGAGCCCGTGCACCTCGTTCGCGCGCGTGAGCTGGCCGACCCGCTCCTCGAAGGCGCGGATCCGCCACATCTCCCGCAGGAGCTCGTTCTCGTCTATGCGGCGACCGGCGACTCGAGCACGGCGGTGACGATCTTCGCTGCGTCCGGGAGCAGGTACTGCTCCATCGGCTCCGAGTACGGGATCGTCGCGTCCAGCGCGCAGACCAGCTGCACGGGCGCCTTCAGCGACGAGAAGCCCTCCGAGGCCGCCTCCGCCGCGATCACCGCCGCCGCCGAGCCGTGCCGCGTCGACTGGTCGACGACGACGAGCCGTCCCGTCTTCTCGACCGACGCCAGGATCGTCGCGGTGTCGAGCGGCGCGAGCGTACGCGGATCGATCACTTCCGCCTCCACGCCCTCCGCTGCGAGACGCTCTGCCGCCTCCAGTGCCTGTCCGAGCATGTAGCCGAGCGCGACGATCGTCACGTCTCCGCCCTCGCGGACGACGTTCGCCTGCCCCAGCGGCACCACGTGCTCGCCCTCGGGGACGTCGCCGTGCTCGAGCGTGAGCAGGTAGTGGTGGAAGAACACGACCGGGTTGTCGTCGCGAATCGCGGCAGTCATCAGACCCTTTGCGTCGGCCGGCGTCGCGGGCAGCGCCACCTTCAGGCCGGGCACGCCCATGAACATCCCGTAGATCGTGCCCGTGTGCTGGCCGGCCCACCCGGCGGTGAAGCCGTAGCCCGCCTTGAGCACGACCGGCACCTTCACCTGGCCCTTCGTCATGTAGTGGAAGCGGTTCGCCTCGTTCACGACCTGGTCCATTGCGACGAGCATGAACTCCGCCATGTACAGCTCGACCACCGGCCGGTAGCCGGCCATCGCGGCGCCGATCGCCATCCCGATCTCGGCCGTCTCGGAGATCGGCGTCACCCGGACGCGGTCGGAGCCGAACGCCTTCAGGTAGGGGTCGTCGTCGGTGGTGGCGATGTTCTGGCCGAAGTAGAGGACGCTGTCGTCGCGCGCCATCTCCTGGTGGATCGCCTCGCCGATCGCGGCGATGTACGGAAGCTCTCTCATCATCGAACCCCCCGAGCGTAGACGTACTCGACGGCTTCCTCGGCCGCCGGGAGGGGGCTGGCGAGCGCGAAGTCGACCGCCTCCTGCATCTCCGCCCGCACGCGCTCGGCGATCTCGTCGGCCTCCTCGGCGCTCAGCGTCCCGTCCTCGACGAGCCGTGCGCGGAAGCGCGGCACCGGGTCGCCCCGCTTGGCCGCCTCGTACTCCTCGGTATTGCCGAAGTGCGCGATCGCCTCGTGCTCCGGGTAGTGGAGCGGCACGCCCGGGGGCGCGATCAGGTTCCCGTGCGCCGAGAGCCGGTAGACGAGCGACTCGACCAGGGTCGGCCCCTCGCCCGAGCGCGCCCGCTCGACCGCCGCCCCGACCGTCTCGTACACGGCGAGCGGGTCGCCGCCGTCGACGGTCTCGCCGGGCATCGAGAACGCCTTCGCCTTCACCGCCAGCGGCTCGCCGGCCGCGGCGTTCGCGTCCTCTTGCTCGACCCGGGTGACCACGTTGTAGTTGTTGTTCTCCATCACGAAGACGACCGGCAGCTTCCAGAGCGACGCGATGTTCAGCGACTCGTGGAACGCGCCCTGCTTCGAGGCGCCGTCGCCGAAGAAGCTGAGCACGACCTGGCCCTTGCCGCGGATCTGGGCGGCGTAGGCGGCACCCGCCGCATGCGGGATCCCCTGGCCGACGATCCCGGAGGTGCCGAGGAAGCCGCGTCCGACGTCGGTCAGGTGCATCGAGCCGCCGTAGCCCCCGCAGAGCCCGTCCTTCCGGCCGTAGATCTCGGCCATGATCGCGTTCGGGTCGGTGCCGAGCGCGATCGGGTAGCCGTGGCAGCGGTACGTGGTCAGGAGCTGGTCGTCGTCGCGCAGCGTCGCGAGCGAGCCGACGATCGACGCCTCGGCGCCGTCGGCCAGGTGCGTGTGGCCGCGGATCACGCCCGGATGCTCCTCGAACGTCCCTTTGACCCGCTCCTCGAACTCGCGGATCCGCAGCATCTGCGTGTACATCCAGACCAGCCGGTCTCGGTCGAGCTCAGGCACAACCACTCCTTTCGTCAGGCTCGTCCGAATCTATCCGCGGCGCTCCGCACCGACAAGCCGACAGCGGCCGGAAGTGTGCGCGGATGGTCAACTCGGGGGCGGGCACAGTGCGCACACTGTCAAGAAGTGCGCAAATTGCGCGCGAGAAGATCCGCGTTCACTGATGTACGGAGGGAGGAACGCAATGAGGTCTGCAGCCGGAACTCCTCTGCGACGGCTAGCGATCGTCTTCGGCGCTGTCGCCGTCGCGCTCGCGATCACCGTTCCGATCGGGCTCAGCGCGGGCTCGGCCGGGCCGGTCACCAACTACAACGTGTACGTCGGCGGTAAGGGCAAGGCCAACCCGAGGCTTGCGCCGGTCGTCGTCGGGGCAATCAACACGCAGGGCGGCCAGGTCCTCGTGGGGCCCGGTTGGACGCAGGGTGTACGCACCGCGATCCAGTACGTCAACCGCTATCTCGGCGGTGTCCAGGGTCACCCGCTCGTCGCCAGCTACTGCTTCACGACCTCCGCGGAGGAAGAGGGCACGAAGTGCGGTCAGCGCTTCGCCAACGACAAGCGGATCAAGGTCGTCGAGTTCGGCGCGGTCGCCGTGGGTAACCAGTCGTTCTACGCCGCGCTCGGCAACAGGAAGCCCACCGTCGGTGGCGTCGAGCTGCTGCCGGTCGACGCAGCGCGGAAGACGGGCTTCGCGCTCTTCGGGACGAACGACTCCGTGCTCGGCCCGTGGGGCACGTTCGGCAAGAACGTCCTCAAGGCCAAGACGGCAGCGGTCGTGTACATGAACGTCCCGGGGATCAGCTACGGGGCGCAGGTCGAGAAGGCCAGCCTCGAGTCGGCCGGGATCAAGACGACGATGGTCGGCTTCGATGCCAACGCGACCGACCTGACCGGGCCGTTGACCGCTGCGGGAGCGCAGAACGCAGACATGATCGTCCCGCAGACGCAGGCCAACGGCTGCGTCGCCGTCGCCAAGGCGCTCGCGCAGCTCGGGAAGAGCTCGACACCGGTGGTCTCGAACCCGCTCTGCCTCAGCGGGGAGGTGGCCGCGGGTCTCGGCGACCTGGCGAAGTGGGACTACGGCATCGCGTCGTCGTTGGGCTTCGACACGTCCGACCCGGCAGTGCCGCCGTTCCTCAAGGGCTTGAAGCTCGTCGGCCAGCCCAAGCTCGCCGCCGACGCCTGGGTGATCGTCGCCTGGGGCCAGGTCCTGACGACCGTGAAGCTGATGAACAAGATCGGCGTCAAGGGTCTGACCTCGGCCAAGTTCATGTCGGCGATGCGGAACTTCAAGGGCCCGCAGGCCCTCGGCGCGCCGAGCCTCAACTGCGGGAAGTACCCGGCCGAGCCGGCCGCGTGCAACGACCAGGCGCAGTTCTTCCAGTACCACGGAGCCGGCAAGTTCACGCGGCTCACCTCGTTCCTCAGGCCCCCGCCGACCTTCAAGCTCGGGGGTTAGCCCGACGTCCCTCCCTCCTGAAGGCGGGGCCGCCCTCCTTCAGCGCTCCGGCGGGTCTTGCCCGCCGGAGCTGCTGATGGCACGGCCGGCCCCGCCTTTCGGTCCGACCCGCTAGGACACCGCAATGGACTGGCAGCAGATCGCCCTCTTCGCGATCCTCGGCCTCGGAGCCGGGTCGCTGATCGCGGGGATCGCGATCGGCATCGTGCTCTCGTACCGGGGCTCCGGGATCATCAACCTCTCGACCGGCGCGGTCGCGATGCTCGCCGGGTACTGCTACTGGGCGCTGCGGACCGGAACCGCGCCGTTCGCATCGCCGCCCGAGTTCGGGCAGGTCAACAAGGAGTTCCTGTCCACGGGCCCGGCGCTGGCGTTGACGGCGGTCTTTCTGCTGCTGTTCGGCCTCGCCGTCGAATACGGCATCTTCCGGCCGCTGCGCACGGCGACGCCGCTCGCGAAGCTTGCCGCTTCGCTCGGCCTCCTGCTCGTCTCCCAGGCCCTCGTCTCGCTCGCCTTCGGCATCGGCACGAAGCCGCAGCCGCCCGTGCTGCCGGGCGGCACCGTGCGGGTGTTCGATTCGAACGTCCCGATCGACCGGTTCATCCTGCCGGGAATCGTCCTCGCCGCGACCCTCGTGCTCTCGCTCGCCTACCGTCTGACGCGGTTCGGCCTCGCCACGCGGGCCGCATCCGAGAACGAGGTCGGCGCGATGCTGCTCGGCCTGTCGCCGAACCAGCTCGCCCTCGCGAACACACTGCTGGCGACGTTCTTCGCCGGCGGGCTCGGCGTCCTCGCCGCCTCGATCGTGCAGCTCGACCCGCAGTCGCTGCCGCTCCAGGTCGTCCCCGCCCTGACCGCGGCGTTGTTCGCCCGGTTCACCTCGTTCTGGATCGCCTGCCTCGTCGGCCTCGCCGTCGGCGCGCTCCAGAGCATCCTCTACTACCTCCAGACCCAGAGCTGGTTCCCGACCGACCACGGCATTGCGATGCCCGGCGTGTATCAGCTGCTCGTCTTCGCGCTGATGGTGGCCGCGATGTTCGTGCGCGGCACGAGCCTGCCGAGCCGCGGCGAGCTGGTCGAGGGGCGGCTGCCGCTGGCGCCGCGGGCGAAGCGCCTCTGGCAGCCGGCGCTGCTCGGGACGACTGCGGCGGTCGTCGCGCTGATCGTCTTCCCGTACGACTTCCGGCAGGCGCTGATCACGTCGCTCCTGGCCACGATCATGTGTCTCTCGGTCGTCGTGATCACCGGCTTCGTCGGTCAGATCTCGGTCGTCCAGCTCGCCCTCGCCGGCATCTCCGGCTTCATCCTCTCCCACCTCGCCACCGACCACGGTGTCGGCTTCCCGTGGGTGATGCTGATCGGGGCGCTCGGGGCAACGGTGCTCGGCGTCCTGATCGGGTTCTCGGCCCTGCGGGTACGCGGCGTCGCACTGGCCGTGATCACGCTTGCCGCCGCGTATGCGATCGAGCAGTTCGTCTTCCTCAACGCGACGTGGGGCGGCGGTACGTCGAGCTCGCCCGTGCCCGAGCCGAGGCTCGGGATCGACCTCGGCCCGTACGGCCCCTTCCGCGGGATCGACGACAAGGTGCCGAGTCCGGTGTTCGGTTTCTTCGTCGTCGGTTGTGTGGTCCTGCTCGGCCTGTACGTCGCGAATCTGCGACGCTCGACGTTGGGGCAGCGGATGCTCGCGGTGCGCTCGAACGAACGGGCGGCGGCCGCGGCAGGGATCAACGTCCGCAACGTCAAGCTCGCCGCGTTCGGGATCAGCTCGTTCATCGCGGGCATCAGCGGCGCCCTCTACGGTTACAACTTCAGCTCGGTCACGGTCAACCGCTTCTCCGCTCTGACCGCGTTGAGCCTGATCGCGCTCGCCTACGTCGGCGGCGTGACGATGGTCTCCGGTGCGATCGTCGCCGGCCTGATCTCCGTCGAGGCGCTGTTCCCGTACGCGCTCGAGAAGTGGCTCGACATCTCTGGCAACTGGGCGCTTCTGTTCGCCGGTCTCGCGCTGATCGTGACGCTGATCCAGAACCCGGACGGCGTCGCGGGGGCCACGTACCGCAAGCACATGCTGCGCGTCAGGCGGCGGGCGGCGGAGCGCGGCGCCCGGCCGGTGGCCGTGGAGGACGCGTGACGGACCGGATCCTCGCCACGCACGCGGGGAGCCTGATCCGCCCGGCCGAGCTGCTCGAGGACGACGCCGCGGATCGCGACGCCGCGCTCGGCGGAGCCGTCGCGGACGTCGTTCGCAGGCAAGCCGGGGTGGGCATCGACGTGGTCGACGACGGCGAGTTCGGCAAGGAGTCCTGGATCACGTACCTGTACGAGCGGGTCAGCGGCATCGAGCAGCGGCTGGTGCCGCTCGACGGGACGACCATCCTTCCGCCCAGCCGGGACCGGCAGGCCTTCCCCGAGTTCTACGCCGAGCACGACGCGGAGTATGCGCGCAGCGTGACCAACCGCGTGCTGCTCCAGCGCGACGACGATCCGGTGTCGCCGCCGGCCGAGCGCAAGGTGTGGGTCTGCACGGGCCCGATCGGGTACGACCCGGCGGCGCTCGAGCGTGACATCGCGCGTTTCCGTGCGGCGCTCGAGGCGGTGGACGTCGTCGACGCGTTCCTCCCGGTGGTCGCGCCGGCGAGCGTGTATTGGCTGCAGAACGAGCACTACGCGACCGAGGAGGAGCTCGTCTACGCGCTCGCGGACGCGCTGCACGAGGAGTACGCGGCGATCGTCGAGGCGGGGTTCCTCGTCCAGGTCGACGACGCCGTGCTGATGCACGAGTACGACACCATCCTCGCCCGGGGCGGCTCGGCGGAGGACTACCGGCGCTGGGCCAGGCTCCGCGTCGACGCGCTCAACCACGCGCTGGACGGGATCCCCGTGGAGCGTGTGCGCTATCACGTCTGCTTCGGCAGCTGGCACGGCCCGCACGCGTTCGACCCGCCGCTCGCCGACGTGATCGACCTGGTGCTCGCGGTGAACGCGCGGTACTACCTGATCGAGCAGGCCAATCCGCGGCACGAGCACGAGTGGCGGCTGTGGGAGGACGTCGAGCTGCCCGAGGGGAAGGTGCTGGTGCCGGGCGTCGTCACCCATCACACCAACGTGGTCGAGCACCCGGAGCTGGTCGCCGAGCGGCTGGTCCGGCTCGCCGGCCTCGTCGGGCGTGAGCGGGTGATCGCCGGCACCGACTGCGGGTTCGCCCAGAGCGCGCCGGTGCAGCGCGTTCACCCGTCGATCCAGTGGGCGAAGCTCGAGGCGCTGGCCGAAGGGGCCCGGCTCGCCACGGAACGGCTCTGGAGGGCGGCGTGAACGACACTGCTTGCTCTCGGCAACCCGGCGCGAGAAGATCGCTGCGACAATGGCCTTGGCTCGGGCCCGCTGCGCATGCTGCTGATCGACACGGCGACGGTTGCCGCTTCGGATCGTCTGGCCTTCTGGTCGGATTCGTCGTTCGACGCCTACCTGCCGGTGCAGGTGCGAAGCCCGGCGGGGGAGCAGTTCGGCGCGCGCATGTGGGGCTACGAGCTGGGGCCGCTCAGCCTGTTCAAGATCGCGGCGGCGCCGAACACGATGATGCGGAGCCAGCGGGCGATCGCCGCCTGCGATCCGGAGTGCCTGCACCTCTCGGTCGTCCTGCGTGGGCAGATCAACGCGGCGCAGGAGGGCCGGACGGGCGTTGCTCGGATCGGCGACCTGATCAGCTACGAGACCTCCCACCCCGTGGTCTTCCGGGCCGATCGGCCGTACGAATCGCTGGTCGTCCGGGTGCCGCGCAGCCTGCTCGGCCGGGAGGAGGCCCAGATCAGCAAGCTGACGGCGGTCGGGATCCCGGGCGGCGAGGGGCTGCCGCGCGCTGCGGTGGCGTTCTTCATGGGGCTGGCCGGCGGCCTGGAGGACGGGACGATCACGCCGACGGACGCGCCGGACTCTATCGAGTGCGTGATCGATCTCATCCGTGCGCTCTACGCAGGCCCGGCCCGCGCCGAGGAGGCGACGAGGCTCCGGACGCGGGCGGAGATCCTGCTGGACATCCAGGCGTTCATCGAGGCGCACCTCGGCGACCCGGATCTGGACCCGGACCGGATCGCGCGGGCGAGCTTCATCTCGACCAGATACCTGCACAAGCTGTTCGAGTCGGAGGGCACGAGTGTCTGCCGCTGGATCAGGGAGACGCGGCTCGAGCGCTGCCGGCGGGACCTGCTCGATCCCGAGCTCGACGACGACACGATCCTGACGATCGCCAGCCGGTGGGGTCTGCCGGGGCCACAGCACTTCAGCCGTCTCTTCCGTTCGGCCTACGGTTGCTCGCCGAGCGACCTCAGGCGCGAGCGGCGCACCGCCGTCTGCTGAGCATCGCCTCAGGAGCCGGGCGATGACCCCGGTCCTGAAGGCGACGGGGATCTCGGTCCGGTTCGGCGGCGTCCGGGCGGTCGTCGACGTCGATCTCGAGGTCGGCGAGGGCCGGCTGGTCGGCCTGATCGGCCCGAACGGCGCCGGCAAGACGACGTTCATCGACGCGATCAGCGGTTTCGTCCGCTGCGACGGGCGGGTCGAGCTCGACGGCGAGGACCTGACCGGGGCGTCGCCGCACGTCCGCGCGCGGCGCGGCCTCGCGCGGACGTGGCAGTCGATCGAGCTGTTCGACGACCTCTCCGTGGGCGAGAACCTGCTGGTCGCCTCGCACCGCACGTCTGCCTGGCGGACGATCCGGGAGACCGTCTCGGCGCCCGGTTCGCACTCGGCCGAGATCACGCCCGCCCTGGCGCTGCTCGGGCTCGAGGACACGGTGGAGCAATTGCCCAGCGAGCTGTCGCAGGGACAGCGCAAGCTGGTGGGGATCGCGCGGGCGCTCGCGCCGAAGCCGCGGGTCGTGTGCCTGGACGAGCCGGCCGCCGGCCTGGACACGCGCGAGAGCGAGGAGCTCGGCGCCCGGCTACGGGGTCTTGCCGACGACGGGCAGGCGATGCTCCTCGTCGACCACGACATGGGGCTCGTGCTTGGGATCTGCGACGAGGTGGTCGTGCTGGAGTTCGGCGAGGTGATCGCCCGCGGCGCCCCCGACGTCGTTCGCAACGACCCGCGGGTGATCGGTGCCTACCTCGGCGGTGCCGCCTCGAGGCTCGCCGCCGGCGAGGAGGCCCGTGGCTGACCCGGTGCTCGCCGTCGAGACGCTGACCGCCGGATATGACGAAGCCGCGGTGATCCGCGACGTCGAGCTGACCGTCGGCGCCGGCGAGGTGGTCGCGCTGCTCGGCGCGAACGGCGCGGGCAAGACGACGACGCTGCGCGTGGTCTCCGGCCTCGTCCGGCCGATGGCGGGCCGGGTCCTGTTCGGCGGCGACGACCTCGCCCGCACCTCGCCGAGCGCGCGGGCGCGGCTCGGGATCGCCCACGTCCCCGAGGGCCGTGGCCTGTTCTTCGGCATGACCGTCGCCGAGCACTTCCGCGTCGGACCCCGCGGTGAGCCGATCGACGACGGCCTCGCCTACGAGTACTTCCCCAAGCTGGCGGAGCTGAAGGGCCGGCGGGTCGGCCTGCTGTCGGGCGGCGAGCAGCAGATGCTCGCCGTCGCCCGCGCGCTGGCCCGGCGACCCAAGGTGCTGCTGCTCGACGAGCTCAGCCTGGGGCTCGCGCCGGTGATCGTCGAGCGGCTGCTGCCGGTGGTGCGGGCGTTCGCGGACGAGCGGGGCTGCGCCGTGCTGCTCGTCGAGCAGCACGTGCACCTGGCGCTCGAGGTCGCCGACCGCGGGTACGTGCTGTCGCACGGCCAGATCGTGCTCCACAACGACGCGGAGCACCTGCGCGCGAACCGGCAGCTGCTGGTCGCGAGCTACCTCGGAGAGCACACGCAGGGCGCCGTCGAGGGAGGTGCGGCGCCCGTGACCGAAAGAGAGGACCACGATGGCTGATCGGAGCCTGGAAGACCTGCTCGGCACCGTCGAGAGCCCGGTCGAGCTGCTGCGCAACTCGCAGGCCGGCCCGAACGTCTACCCCGGGGTTCCGGCCGAGTACACGAACTGGCGCGACGAGCAGATCGCCTGGCAGACGACCTGCGTGCTCTTCAACCAGTCGTACCACATGGCCGATCTGGCCGTGTCCGGCCCGGACGCGGCGAAGCTGCTGTCCCAGCTCGCGGTCAACAGCTTCGAGGGCTTCACGGTCGACAAGGCGAAGCACTTCGTGCCCTGCACGCCCGAGGGCTACGTGATCGGCGACGTGATCCTCTTCCATCTGGCCGAGAACCAGTTCAACCTGGTCGGTCGCGCCCCGGCGCTGAACTGGGTCACGTACCACGCCGAGACGGGCGGCTACGACGTCGAGGTCGAGCTCGACCAGCGCTCGGCCCTGCGCACCGACGGGCGCCGCCGCTCGTACCGGTTCCAGGTCCAGGGTCCGAACGCGATGGACGTGATCGAGAAGGTGCTGGGTGGGCAGGCGCCGGAGCTGAAGTTCTTCAACATGACCGCTGTCACGATCGCCGAGCGGCCCGTGCGCGCCCTCCGCCACGGCATGGTCGGCCAGCCCGGGTGGGAGCTCTTCGGCCCGTGGGAGGACGAGGGGCCGGTGCACGAGGCGTTGCTGGAGGCGGGCGAGGAGTTCGGGATGCACCAGGTCGGCGGGCGGGCCTATTCGTCGAACACGCTCGAGTCCGGGTGGATCCCGTCGCCGCTTCCCGCCGTGTACTCGGGCGAGAGCCTGCGCGAGTACCGCGAGTGGCTGCCGGCCGCCGGGTACGAGGGGTCGGCGTCGATCGGGGGGAGCTTCTACTCGGATTCGATCGTCGACTACTACCTCACCCCCTGGGATCTCGGCTACGGCAGCTACGTCAAGTTCGACCACGACTTCATCGGCCGCGAGGCGCTCGAGCAGATCGCCGACCACGAGCACCGGCAGAAGGTGACCCTGGCCCTCGACGACGATGAGGTGACGGCGACGATCGGGACGATGTTCGGCCCCGCGGCCGAACGCGCGAAGTTCGTCGACTGGCCGTCCGCGGTGTACTGCATGCACCCGTTCGACCGGGTGACGGCCGACGGCGAGACCGTCGGGCTCTCCACCTGGATCGGCTACAGCGCCAACGAGGGCAAGATGCTCACGCTGGCGGTGCTGGAGCCCGAGTACGCCGAGCCGGGGACCGAGGTCACCTTCGTCTGGGGCGAGGAGGACGGCGGCTCGTCGAAGCCGACCGTCGAGCCCCACGTGCAGACGGAGATCCGGGCGGTCGTCAGCCCGGTCCCGTACACCGAGGTGGTGCGAAGGTCGTATCGAACGACGAAGGTCTAGGGATTGTCCCCGGGAGGGGACTGTCCCTCGGTGAGCGGAGCGAGGCCAGCCTTCGGGGTCAGACACCTTCGGTGTCAGAACCTACGAGGCGCCTTCAGACCAGCTGTGCGGCGCTCGTCTCGTACGCGCGGTCGAAGATCTGGTCGATCGGGAGCTGACGCAGCTGCTCCGAGAGGACCTCGACGCCCCACGGGCCGTCGTAGCCGGCGGCGCGCACGGCGGCAACATACTCGCGGATCGGGAACTCGCCCTCGCCGGGCAGCCTGCGGTGGTTGATGGTCTCGTCGACCGCGTCGGGCATGTTCTCCCACTGACCGTCGCTGAGCTCGACCCAGCCGAGGTACTGCGCAGGGATCCGCCGCAGGTCGTCCAGCTCGATTCCGAGCTTCGCCATATGCCAGGTGTCGATCGCGACGGCGGCGTTGGCGGTGCCGGCGCCTTCGACGACGGCGAGCGCCGTGTCGACGTCCCGCACGTTGACGTCCGGCGGCATGAACTCGTAGACCATCCTCGCTCCGTGCCGCTCCGCGGCTTCGGCACAGAGCTCCGCGTAGCGCTCGGTCAGCAGCGACAGCTCGCATGGACGGCTGAAGATGTTGGCGACCTTGATGTGATGGGGCTCGAGCACGGCGGCCGCCTCGAACAGGAGCTCGCGCGTCGCGTCGGCGGCGCGCCGGTTCTCGTCGGAGGGGTCGAGGAACCAGTCGAGCAGGCACTCGAGCTCGAGCTGCTCGAGCCCGTGGTCGTCCAGCAGCGTCTTCAGCTCGTCGAGCGTCCTCGTCTCGAGGATGTGCTCGAGGTCGGAGTGCCAGATCCCGATCCCCCTGAACCCGGCACGCTCGGCCTGCGCACAGCGGTCGGCGATGTCGAACAGGCTCCACTCTCGGCCACCGTGGATCTCCACGGGCCCCGAGGTCGTCCAGTACAGCGCCACCAGGTCGTCGTTCGCCACGGCAGGGAGACCCTAACCGGTGGACAGTCGAGGGATCAGATGGGATGCTTGGCGCGCTCGTGCCTGACTACGTGATCGTCGGAGGGGGTTCCGCCGGCTGCGTGCTCGCGGGCCGGCTGAGCGAGGACCCGGACGCGACCGTGCTGATGCTGGAGGCCGGGCCTCCTGACCTCGCATACGAGATCCACGTCCCGTTCGCCTTCCCTGCGCTGTTCAAGTCGGCCCACGACTGGGACCTGCTCGGCGAGAAGGAGCCCGGCCTCGGCGGCAGGCGGCTCTACCTCCCGCGCGGGAGGATGATCGGCGGCTGCGGCTCGATCAACGCGATGATCTACCTGCGCGGCAACCGGCTCGACTTCGACACGTGGGCGGCCGAGGGCGCCACCGGCTGGTCCTACGACGAGGTGCTGCCGTACTTCAAGCGCTCCGAGGACAACGAGCGCGGCGAGGACGAGTTCCACGGCGTCGGCGGCCCGCTCGGGGTGTCGGAGAGCCGCTCGATGCAGCCGCTCGTCGACGCGATGCTCGAGGCCGCGGTGCAGGCCGGCTACGAGCGCATCCCCGACCTGAACGTCGACCGCCCGGAAGGCGTCTCCCGGTTCCAGGTCACCCAGCGCAACGGCAAGCGCTGCTCGACCGCGGACGGCTTCCTGCACCCCGCCGCCGGCCGGCCCAACCTCGAGGTGCGCACCAGCATGTTCGCGCAGCGGATCGTCTTCGAGGGCACCCGCGCCGTCGGCGTCGAGATCGTCCAGGACGGCAAGGTCGAGACGATCCGCGCCGAGCGCGAGGTGATCGTCGCCGCCGGTGCGTACCAGTCGCCTGTGCTCCTGATGCTCTCGGGGATCGGGCCGGAGGAGGACCTCTCGCCGCTCGGGCTGCAGGTTCGGGAGAACCTGCCGGTCGGCCGGAATCTCCAGGACCACCTGATGGTCAACGTCAACTTCGTCACCGAGCAGCCGGGGCTGTTCGGGATCCTCACCCCGGAGAACTTCGAGCTGCTCGAACAGGAGGGCCGCGGCCCGCTGAGCTCGAACATCCCGGAGGCGGGCGGCTTCTTCCGGACGCGAGACGACCTACCGGCGCCGGACGTCGAGTTCCACTTTGCGCCGTCGATCTTCTACGACGAGGGGTTGAACGCACCGACCGATCCCGGCATCGCCTTCGGGCCCGTGCGGATCAAGCCGAACGAGCGCGGCTGGGTAAAGCTGCGCACGCCGATGCCGGACTCGAAGCCGCTCGTGCTGACGAACTTCTTCACCGACGCGGACGACCGCCGGAGCCTGATCGCCGGCGTCCGGATCGCTCTCGAGATCGCGTCGCAGCCGGCCCTGAAGGCGGTCACGACGAGGCCGTACAGCGTCCCCGACTCCGACTCGGAGGCCGACATCGCCGCGTGGGTCGAGCGCAACGGCCAGCCCGTCTACCACCCGACCTCGACGTGCGCGATCGGATCGGTCGTCGATCCGGAGCTGCGGGTGCTCGGCTTCGAGGGGCTCCGCGTGTGCGACGCGTCGGTGATGCCGACGATCACGCGGGCGAACACCCACGCGGCGACGGTGATGATCGCCGAGAAGGGCGCCGACCTGATCGCGGGCAAGGCGCCGCTCGCGCCCACGCAGACGGTCGCCGCCTAGCCGCGAGTCGGACCTGGTGGCGCTGCCGGAGCTCCACCGGCTTCGAGCACGGGCGAGCTGATTCGGAAGCGACGGATGCCTTCCAGCCTTCCGCCGCGGTCTCAGCAGAGTGACGCAGGGTCGCACTGGGCCGGTTGGTCGTTGCCGCGGGCGATGTTCGTGCCGACCGGCGCGGTCGTATAGTTCGTCACGTAGATGCCGAGCCCGACGAGGTCGGAATCAGACCCGCCCGCGAAGCCGTTCGCCTCCGCCCGGTTGCTCTTTAGCTCGGCCGAGTTGCCGTTGAAGAAGATGCCGGCGGTGCCGTTACCGGAGGCGGTCGACGAGCGCACCGACACGGCTCCGGCGCCGCTGCCGATGATGCCGTAGGAGCCGTTCCCAGAAGCGGTCGACGACTGGATCCCGTCCGAGGCGCCGTTGATTTCGACGCCGTCGAGGTTCCCGGAGGCGGTCGACGACTGAATGACGGCCGAATCGCCCAAGACGTCGATCCCTACGACGGCGTTGCCGGAGGCGGTCGACGACTGGATCTTGGCCGAGGAGCCGAAGACGATGATGCCGTCGAGGCTGTTCCCGGCGGCGGTCGTCGAGCGCACCGACGCCGAGGCGCCGGCGATGAAGATGCCGTCCTCCTTGTTCCCGGAAGCGAGCATGCTCGAGACGCTGATCCTGTCTGCGGAGGCGGCGACGCCTTCGTCGAAGTTGCGCACGACGCCGTTCTTGATCGTCACCTTGTCGAAGCCGCCGGTGTCGTCGATCCCATCGTCGGACGAGCGGTCGCCTCGGAGGGTGAAGCCCCTCAGGTCGATGGTGATCCCGGAGGCGCCGACCACCACCCCGGCCTGACCCACGCAGTGGAGATTCTTGGTCAGGAACGCGTTCTGGGTCACCACCGTCCCGCAGGTCGTGATCGCTGTTCCCCCGCCCGCCTGCCCCTGCGAGGCGGTCGTGCTCGAGACGACGGCGGCGAGGACGGCGAGGAGCGTGAACCGGCGAAGCGTCATCTCCTTCTCCTTTCGTGCAGCCGCTCGGCCGAGCGGCTGTGCCCGGACGGGCCGGCGGTGCCCAGGCGGCGACCCTCCGGCGGATCCTAGTGGGCATCCGGACGGACGCACCGCGACCGAGGCGCGTGACTGTCGGCTCGCTCGTCCGGCCTACGTCGACGGCACGCGGCGGTCGCTCTGGCGGCCGACGACCACCCAGAGCGCCTCGACCGGCTCGTCGCCGATCGCCCAGAGGCGGTGTGGCGACGTCGCGTCGAACGTGATCGAGTGGCCGGGTTCGAGGTGGTACTCGTCGAAGCCGACCCGGACCCCGAGCTGCCCGCTGATCACGAACGCGTACTCGCGCCCGCTGTGCGTGACCAGCGAGTCCTCCGGACACGACTCGCTGCCAACGTCGTAGGTGACGCGTAGGAACTCCACGCTGGGGTCGCGCTCGGGCGTGAGGCGTTCCCAGGTCACGCCCGAGGCGAGCTTGATCACCGAGCGCTGAGCCGGCGTGACCACCGGTGTCGACTCGGTGCTGCGCCGGCGGCCGTCACCCGGGCCGGCCTCCTCGTCGAACAGGTCGCCCATGTTCAGGCCGAGCTCGCGGGCGAGCGCCCACAGGGTGCTCACGCTCGGGTTGACCTTGTCGCGCTCGATCTGCGAGATCAGGCTTGCAGAGACTCCGATCCGGCGGGCGAGCTCGCGGAGGCTCAGCCCCTGGCGCTCGCGCTGCTCGCGGAGCCGCGATCCGATGTGCGACGGCGCGTGCGTCTCCGGAGGAGCTGCGTTCGTGGCCATTGCTACGCCGAGCTTAGAGGCTCCCAGTCCCGCTCGAACCGGTACGAGTGGCGGTCGGGCGGGCCGGGCGCCGAGGTCTCGAGCCACCGGACGGTGTCGCCCTTCGTCTCGTAGAACGCGTGGACGCAGCCAACTGCGGTCCAGAACACATCCCCGGGATGCAGCGCGTATCGCGTCCCGTCGGCGACGACGTCGACCTCGCCCTCGAGCATGTAGTACGACTCCTCGAACGGGTGGTCGTGCGGGAGCGCCTGGGCGCCGGGCTGGTAGCCGACCATGAACATCGTGTGCAGCTGCGCGTCGAGACGCTTGTCGACCAGCATCTTCACGGTGATCCCGCTGTAGAGCAGGGCGGCCGTCGCCATGCTCGCCGACACCTTCGGCTCCGACGAGGGCATCCCCCGGCTGAGCCGGGCAACGTCCATGTCGTCGTCGGCGAGCAGGAAGAGGTTGCGGTTGCGCGGGTCGCGGAGGTCGAGCTCGGCCGGGGGATCCTCCGGGGCGGCACCGAGGAAGAAGGTGTCCGGCGGCTGTTGCGGCGGCCGGGGCCGGGGCGAGGCCATCTCGATCCAGCGGGCGCGCCCGTCGCTCCGCCAGGCGTGGGGCATGCCGACCGGAAGGGCGCCGCAGGCGTTCGGCCGGAGGCGGACGCCGCGGCCGTCCAGGTAGAGGACGGGCTCGCCCTCGAGGACGAAGAAGCTCGACTCGAACGAGTGGACGTGCGTGTCGACATACCCGTCCTCGAGCTCGACCAGGATCAGGCCGGTGTGCACCGAGCCGGTGGCCTCGCCGACCAGCACCGCCCGCGTCAGCCCGTGGCTGCGATCCGGCAGCGCCGGCTCGAGCTCGATCTCGTCGCTGCGGTGGAGCAGGTGGCTCGTCCGTCCGGCGGCGGACGCGGCGCTTACTGGAGCAGCCATCCGCCGTCGACCTCGAGGTTGACGCCGTTCACGCCGCCGTTCTCGAGCAGGAAGATCGACGCGTCGACGATCTCGTCGGTGGTGACGAGGCGGCCGATCGGCGTACGCGCCCTCACCGGGTCGAGCACCGAGTCCGGCTTGTCGGCCCACGCCGGCGTGTCGCCGACGATCCCGGGGTGGATCGCGTTCACGCGCACCGGGGCGAGCTGCACCGCGAGCGTCCGCACGAGCCCCTCGACGCCGCCGTTGACCGTCGTGATCGTCGTCGATCCGGGGTAGGGACGGCGCAGCGCCTGGCCGCCGAAGAGCAGGATCGAGGCGTCGTCCGTCAGCCGGTCGGCGAGCACGTGCACGACCTCGGTGTACCCGACGAGCTTGAGGGTGACGAGCCTGATCGCGCCCGCGACGTCGTAGTCGGCGACGGTGTTCTGGTCGCGCTCGATCGCGGCCAGGACGAGCCGGGCGACCGGACCGACCGGCTCGAGGGCCGATGCGAGCGTCTCCGGCTCGGCGAGGTCGAGTGCGCAAGTGTCGACGTCGCCCTCGATCGCGCCGGCCGCCTCGCGGCAGCGATCGTCGCTGCGGCCCGTGATCACGACCTTCCCGCCGCGGCCGGCGTAGGTCTCGGCCAGCCTCGAGCCGATGCCCGACGTACCTCCGACGACGACGACGGCTCCGGCTGCCACGGCGGCCAACGATAGTCGGGTCGTGCAGTGACAGTCAACTCCCGCCGCGAACATTCGAGGGCGCTTGCTCCTGTTGTGCAGTAATGGTAAAACCGGCCGGCCAAGTGCAGCCTGGCTGAATCCGATCAGCCCTGAGCGAAGGGAGCTTCGTGTCCGAGCGCGTCCTGTTCCGCGGCGGCCATGTCCTGACGATGGATCCCGAGGCGGGCGACATCTTCGGCGGCGACGTCCTCGTCGAAGACGAGAAGATCGCGGCCGTCGGCCACGACCTCGAGGTCGGCGATGCGGAGGTGGTCGATGCCGCCGGCTCGATCGTCATTCCCGGCTTCATCGACTCGCACCGCCACACCTGGGAGACCGTCATCCGCGGCGTCGCCCCAGACGTCAGCCTCGCCGGCTACTTCGAGGTCGTCCTGGCCGCGTTCGCTCCCGCCTATCGGCCCGAGGACGTCTACGCGGGCAACTATCTCGGCGCGCTCGAGGCGATCGACGCCGGCGTCACCACCCTGCTCGACTGGTCGCACATCAACAACACGCCCGATCACTCCGACGAGGCGATCCGCGGGCTGCAGCAGGCCCGCCTCAGGGCGGTCTACTGCTACGGCAACCCGAACACCTCGCTCGTCGACTGGTGGTACGAGAGCGAGCTCGGGTCGCCCGAGGACATCCGGCGCATCCGTGAGCAGTACTTCTCGAGCGACGACGGGCTGATCACGCTTGCGATGGGGACGCGCGGCCCCGGCTTCTGCAAGTCCGAGGTCGTGAAGCACGACTGGGAGCTCGCCCGCGACGTCGGCGCGCCGATCAGCGTCCATGTCGGGATGGGGCCGGTGGCCGGCCGGTTCTCGATGGTCAAGAAGCTGGACGAGATGGGGCTGCTCGGGCCCGACACGACGTACATCCACTGCAACTACCTGTCGGACGAGGAGTTCCGGTTGATCGCGGACACCGGCGGCAAGGTCTCGATCGCGCCGACGGTGGAGATGTACATGGGCCACGGCACGCCGCCGACTGCGAAGGCGCTGGCGCACGGGTTGCGCCCGAGCCTGAGCATCGACGTCGTCACCACCGTGCCGGGCGACATGTTCACGCAGATGCGCTCCCTCTTCGCCTCCGACCGCCTGCTCGCGCACGAGGCCGCGTTCGAGGCGGGCAACGTCGAGGAGCCGACGTTCCTCACGTCACGGGAGGTGCTCCAGTTCGCGACGATCGAGGGCGCGCGGGTCTGTGGGATCGACGACCGGACCGGCTCGCTCACACCCGGCAAGCAGGCGGACCTGGTGCTGATCCGCTGCGACCAGTCGAACACGTATCCCGTCATCGACCCGGTCTCGACCGTCGTCCACCAGGCCGACACGCGCAACGTCGACACGGTCATGGTCGGCGGCCGCTTCCTCAAGCGAGGGGGCGAGCTGGTCGGCGCAGACCTGGCCGGCGGCCGCGCCCGGGCGGAGGCGTCGCTCGACCACCTGCTGTCGGCCACGCAGATCCAGCCGAGCTGGGTGCAGAGCGCCCGGTCGGCCTCTGTGCATCGACACTGAACGGCTCGTAGCTCAGGCGGAGAGCAGTGATGGGCTTAAGCCTGTCACTGCCTGTCACGCCCGGCGGCTCGCGTAGGCGGCGAATGCGTCGATCGCGCTCGGGTCGATCAGGGCGTCCTTGCTCGCGACCTCGGTGACCGGCGTCCCGGTGAGGATCTTCTTCACCGGCAGCTCGAGCTTCTTGCCGGTCATCGTTCGCGGGATCGACGGCACGGCGACGACGTCGTCCGGCTTGTGGCGCGGCGACAGCCCCGAGCGCAGGGCGTCGGAGATGCGCGCCTTCAGTACGTCGTCGAGCTCGATCCCGTCGCGGAGCTGGACGAAGAGGAGCAGCTCGTCCGTCGCCTCGAGGTGGACGACCAGCGCGTCGAGCACCTCGTCGAAGTCCTCGACGACGCCGTACAGCTCGCTCGTCCCCAGCCGGACGCCCCCGCGGTTGAGGGTGGCGTCGGAGCGGCCGGTGATGATCGAGGTGCCGCGCTCGGTGAACATGATCCAGTCGCCGTGGCGCCATACGCCCGGGTAATGGTCGAAGTAGGCGGCGCGGTAGCGCGCGCCGTCCTCGTCGTTCCAGAATCTCACCGGCATGGAGGGCATCGGGTTGCGGATCACCAGCTCGCCGAGCTCGCCGACCACCTCGTTGCCGTCGGCATCGAAGGCGGCCACGTCGACGCCGAGGCACTTCCCGGCCATCTCCCCCGCGTAGACCGGCAGCAGCGGATAGCCCTGGACGATCCCGGTGCAGACGTCGGTGCCGCCGCTGCCGACGTTCAGCATCATCTCCGGCCCCGCCTGCCCGTAGATCCACTCGTACGAGTCGGCGGGCAGCGGCGAGCCGGCGGCGCAGATCTGCTTCAGCGTCGAGAGGTCGAAGTCGCGTCCGGGCTCGAGGCCTTCCTTCCGGCAGGCCATCGTGAACGCCGGGCTGAGCCCGAACATCGTCGCCCGGGTCTCCTCGATCATCCGCCACTGCGCCGAGAGGTCGGGATAGCCCGGGTTCCCGTCCATCATCACGATCGACGCGCGCAGGAGCAGAGCCGAGACGAGCGCGTTCCACATCATCCAGGCGGTGGTCGTGAACCACATCAGCCGGTCGCCCGGGCGCAGGTCCCACGAGAGGCCGTGGTTCTTCAGATGCTCGAGCAGGATGCCGCCGTGGCCGTGGACGATCGCCTTGGGCAGGCCGGTCGTGCCCGATGAGAAGAGCACGTAGAGCGGGTGGCCGAACGGAACCGGCTCGAACTCCAGCGGCCCCGCCTCGGCGACGAGCTCGTCCCACCGGACCGTGTCCGGGAGCTCGTTCCCGCCGTACGGGACGTGGACGACGGTGCGCAGCGACGGCAGCCCGGCGCGCACCTCGGCCACCTGCTCGCGCCGGTCGATCCAGGTTTCACCCCAGCGGTAGCCGTCGACGGCGAGCAGCACGCTCGGCTCCAGCTGGCCGAGGCGGTCGAGCACGCTCCGGGGCCCGAACTCGGGCGGGCAGGTCGCCCAGATCGCGCCGACGCTGGCGGTGGCCAGGAACGCGACGAGCGTCTCGGGGATGTTCGGCAGGAAGGCGACCACCCGGTCGCCGGGGCCGACGCCCAGCCGATGGAGTCCAGTCCGTGCCCGCGCGACCTGGTCGCGCAGGTCGCCGAAGGTCAGGTCGAACGGGTCGCGCGACTGCGAGCGGGCCAGCACCGCGACCGCGTCGAGGTCGTCGTCGCGGCCGAGCATGTGGGCGGCGAAGTTCAGGCGGGCGCCGGGGAACCATTCGGCGCCGGGCATCGTCCGCGAGCCGAGGACGCGCTCGTACGGCGTGTCCGCCCGGATCTCGAAGAAGTCCCAGATCGAGCCCCAGAAGCCCTCGAGGTCGGAGACCGACCACTGCCAGAGCTCCTGGAAGTCGGCACCGCCGCGGCCGACCGACCCGGTGTACCGGGCGAGAAGCGAGTGCTCGCGCGCGTCGTCGGTCGGCGTCCAGACGACCTGCCCGACCGAGAAGGGCCGCTCCGCCGAGACGCTCATCCGGCGTCGGGCGGGTAGACGGCGTCGGGCTGCTGGTTGCGGCCCGGCGCGCCGTCGAAGATCTCGGTGACGACGCCGAGGTCGCGGTCGGTCGAGAGGTACGCGAACGTGACGCCGTTGTACGTGCCGCCGAGCAGCACCTCGTGGCCACGGCGGTCGAGCTCGACGACCGTTCCCTGGTAGTCCTCGACCGCCACGCCGACGTGGTGGACGCCGGGCCCGTGGTCGGCGAGGAACCGCGCGTAGACGCTGTCCTCGTCGAGCGGCTGGACGAGCTCCCACTGCACCTCGCCGACCTGCGCCAGTGCAAGCCGCCACGAGCGCTCCACAGGCTGCCCGCCCTCGTGCATCCCCTCGACGTTGCCGGGGTTGAACTCGTAGACGTCCCACGGGCCGATGCCGTACTCCTCGACGTACGTGCGCATGGCCGCGTCCAGATCCGGCACGACGACGGAGACCTGCAGCGTGCCCGTGAAGATCGGCTTCCGCACGCGTCAATCCTACGGCGGTGCTTCTTGCGACGCGGTCGCTGCCGTGATTCGATCAGGCCGTGCCGGTCGCGCCCGCCGACGTCCTCTCGAAGCTCTTCGACGTCCGCGGGACGCGCGTGGTCGTGACGGGCGCGGCCGCGGGGCTCGGGTTCGCCATGGCGGAGGTGCTCGCGGAGTGCGGCGCCCGCGTCACGCTCGCTGACATCCACGAGGAGCGGCTCGCGGCGTCTGTCGCCCGCCTGGCCGACCGGGGCTGCGACGTCCGCGGCGCGGTCACCGACGTGCGCGACGAGGGCGCCGTCGACGCGCTGGTCGGCGGGGTGGTCGCGGAGCAGGGTGGGGTGGACGTCGTCTTCGCCAACGCCGGCCTCGCGTCGGTTCCCGGCTTCCGTGTCGACGGCGGCCAGACGCTGGCCACCCTCGAGCGCTCGGACTGGGACAAGGTGCTGGACGTCAACCTGACCGGCGTGATCCACACGATGCGGAGCGCGGCGCGCACGATGACGGAGCGGGGCTCCGGCCGGATCGTCGTCACCGCCTCGAACGCAGGGCTCAGGGTCGAGCCGCTCGTCTGCTACGGCTACGCGGCCAGCAAGGCCGCCGTCATCCACGTCGTCCGCCAGGCGGCGCTCGAGCTTGCCCCGCACGGCGTGCTCGTCAACGCGATCTGTCCCGGTCCGTTCTACGGGACGCTGATCGGCGGCGGCGTCACCGAGAGCCCGAGCGAGGAGCTGAAGGAGATGTGGAAGACGCTGATCCCGCTCGGGCGGATGGCCCATCCGGACGAGCTGAAAGGCCTCGTCGTGCTGCTCGCCTCATCGGCGTCCAGCTTCATGACCGGCGCCGCGTTCGTGGTGGACGGCGGCTCGCTCGTCCAGGCCTAGCTAGCTGATCGGCGAGAGGCTCGGCTCTGCCCTGATCCCCGAGGGCGAGACGGCGAAGCGCTGTGGATCGTCCTCGTAGCCGAAGTCGCACGGCATCGCGCCCGCCCGCTTCCAGCGCCTGAAGTCCAGGTACAGCACCTCGTCGTCCGGATACTCGAACAGGTTGTGGAGCGGCCGGTCCCACCAGTCCCGGTCCGTGCGGTCGAACACGGCGCCGCGCTCCCAGTAGAGCGCGTCGACCGAGTCGACGAGGCCGCGCGGCTGCATCCACTTCGACCAGTAGACCCTCAGCGTTCCGTTGTCCGCCTGCTTCCGGACGAAGCGGGACCAGTTCTTCTCGTCGTACCTGATGTTCTCCCGCTCCCGGACGACCTGCTCGAACTTGCGGTCGGCAAGGAACAGCCGATTGAGCTCGCCGGTGTTCCGGTACAGGGTGCAGGTGCCGGCGATTCTCCGCCGGCGCGGGGACACGACGTCGTGGCTCTCCAGGAGCTCGTCGGTGGCGAGGAGCTTCCGGATGTTCCCCCACACGACGTCGACGTCGCAGTGTCCCCAGAAGTCGACCCCCTCCAGGTGGTCCTCGAAGAGCAGGCCGTAAGCCGGCTTGTAGTCGCAGAGCTTGTACGGCAGCTCCAGCGAGACGGTCAGGCCGGTCTTGCGCTCGACCAGGTGCTCGAAATCCCGGAGCGAGCCTCTGACGAACTCGACGTTGGCGGGGACGTTGCCCGGCAGCTCGCAGTCGGTGTAGAAGATCCACCGGATCGACGGGTTGTATCTGCAGGACTGCAGGTAGGCCGGAAACCAGGACGGCCAGCTGCCGACGTACGGGACGACGAACGTAATCGTCGGCTCGACCGGGGCGGCGGAGGCGGCCTCCATCCGGCGCAAGGTACCCGACGCGCTCCATAGGGTCTGACCCCGGAGGGGTCTGACCCCGCCGGGTGGTGACGCAGCCGCTTCTGTAGGGACAGACCCCGTTGGGTCAGTCCCTTGGGATCAGGGAATCAGCACCGCGCGGCCTGTGACCTCGCCCCCGCGGAGCCTGTCCAGCACGACGTTGACGTCCTCGAGCGGGTACGTCTCGGTGCGCAGGACGACGTCGCCGCGCGCGTGGAGCTGGAGCAGCTCCCAGAGGTCGATCCAGCTGCCGACCAGGTTCCCGGCGATCGTGCTCTCGCCGACCACCATCGCCACCGACGGGACGGTGATCGTCCCGCCGTAGCCGACCGTCGAGTAGAGCCCGCGTCGCGCGAGCGCGTCGAGGCTCGCAGCGTGCGTGGCGTCGGTGGCGACGAAGTCCATGATCACGTCGGCGCCGGTGCCGTTCGTCGCCTCGCGGAGGTCGGCGAGGTCGTCGAGCACCTCGTCCGCGCCGAGCTCGCGCGCGAGCGCCCGCCGGCGCTCGTCCGTGTCGATCGCGATCACGGAGCCGCCGCCGAGCACCTTCAGGAGCTGGAGCGCGATGTGGCCGACACCGCCAACGCCGATCACCGCCGAGGTCGTTCCGGGCGTGAGGCGGGTCTGGAGCCGCTTGACCGCGTGGATCGCGGTCAGGCCGGCATCCGCGTGCGGCGCGACTGCCGCCGGCTCGACCCCGTCCGGCAACGGCACGAGCGACCGCTCGTCGACGAGCACGTAGTCGGCGAAGCCGCCGTCCATCGTCAGGCCGTAGAACTGGTGCCGGTCGCAGTGCATGTCCAGGCCGCGGCGGCAGTTGACGCAGAGCCCGCAGCTGTACGGCGGATAGACGAGCACCGCGTCGCCGGGCCGAGCCGTGGTCACGTCGGCGCCGACCGCGTGCACCCAGCCGGCGCTCTCGTGACCGAGCACGATCGGCGTGCTCAACCCGGCCGGCTCCATCAACCCCTCCTGTGCGTGCAGGTCCGTGGCGCACACGCCCGCGCCGCCCACCTTGACGACGACGTCGCGCGGAGCGACCGGTTCCGGCTCAGGCAGTTCGATCAGCTCGAGCGGCCGGTGGTACTCCTGGAGCTGCGCCGCTCTCACTGCTCCACCAGGTGGTCGGCGAGCCGCATCGCGAGCGCCATGATCGTCAGGGACGGGTTGACCGACAGGGTGCGCGGGATCAGCGAGCTGTCCCCGACGTACAGGCCCTCGACGCCGTGCACCTGCCCGTTCCGGTCGGTCGCCGAGCGCTCCGGGTCGTCGCCCATCCGGCAGGAGCCCTGGACGTGCGTCGAGGCGATCCCGGTCCAGGCGAGCTGCGTTGCTCCGGCCGCGCGCAAGACCTCCTTGCTGAACTCCAGGGCGGCGTCGATCCGGCCGAGCTCGCGCTCGTTGAAGGCGACGTCGAAGCGCTCCGTGCCGTCCTCGCCGACCACGACCGACGCCGTGTTCTCGTCGTTCACCATCGCGAGCACGCCGTTCCAGTAGCGGTACTTCTTCGCTGCCTCCACGAGGCGTTTGCCCCAGAACGGCCCGTCGTCGTCGCGGAGCGTCGTCGCGAATGCGATCGGATCCTGGATCGTCGACGCCTCGAGCACGAAGCCGCCGTCCTCGTCGCGCTGGTGGCCCATGAAGTGCGACGAGATCGGGTACGTGATGTGCGCGTCCTGCACCTCGTCGAACAGCCCGTAGACGACGCGGACCGGGTGGAGGCCGAGGTACCTGCCGATCGTCGGCGAGTCGAGGCCCGAGCGCCCGAGGATCTGCGGCGTGTTCAAAGCACCGCCCGCGACGACGACCGTGTCGGCGCGGATCGTCCCGCCGTCGACCTCGACACCGGTCGCGCGCCCGCCTTCGATCACGACACGTTCGACCGGCGAGTCGGCGCGCAGCTCGAGCAGCCCGCGCGCCCAGGTGTCGGCGATCCACGTGTTCTGGGTGTTCTTGCCCGCGTTCGTCGGACATCCCTGGAGGCACGAGCCGCAGTGCATGCAGTTGCCGTCGGTGTACGACATGACGGGCTCGAGTTCGTGCCCCAGCGCCTTCATCCCGCGCTCGATCGTGTGCACGCACGGCTGCCAGTCGCTGCGCTCGCGGATGCCGAGGCGTTCCTCGACGCGTGCGTAGTAGGGCTCGAGGTCGGAGACGGCGAACGGCCGCGAGCCGTCCGCGGTCAGGCCGCTCTCGCGGTGCCACTTGGCGACGTCCTGCTCGTGCGCCCGCAGCGCCACCTTCGTGTTGATCGTGGTCGTCCCGCCGACGCAGCGCCCGGCGAGGAACGTGACCACGTCGCCGTCGGGTAGGGCGGCGAAGCGGAGCGGCCACCAGAACGTGTGGTTCGCCTTCGCCTCCCAGCGGTCGAAGTCGACCGCCGTCAGGTGCGGGCCCGCCTCGAGGAGGAGGACATCGCGGCCGCGCTGCGCCAGCTCGCCCGCGACCACGCCGCCGCCTGCGCCCGACCCGACGACGATCACCTCGAAGCGGTCCTTCACGAAACCCCCAGCCACGACCAGTCCTTGCGGAGCCGCTGCACGACCGGCGGGGCGAAGTCGATCTCGTCCCAGGCGCCCGGCCCCTCCTTTCCCGGCGCGACGAAGTCGGAGTAGAACGCCTCGCACGCCAGCGCACGGACGAATGCGAACTCCGGCGTGCGCTCCTGCTCGCCGAGCCGCTCCGGATCGAGCGCGTCGATCGACGCGATCGCACCGTCGCGGACGGGCGGCGGCATGCGGGCGAGGACCGCGTCGATGTAGACGACCGGCCCGACGCGGCTCGAGCCGGGCACGAGCGCCTCGCACAGCGCTTCCAACTTCGCTGCCCGCGTGTCGTCGAGCACGGTCATCGGTCGAGATTCTCTCCCGAAAGCCACTTCTCGCCGCTCGAGTACAGCGCCTCGACCTCGGGCCCGGTGAGCCCCGGCATGTTCGGCTTGACCGCGAAGCCGTTCCGGGTCTGGAGGTAGGCGAGGTGCCGGTAGCCGACCGGAAACGACTCGAGCAGCCCGCGGTCGAGCTCGACCCGCGCGGACGGATCGACGGGCGAGATCCGGTCCTGCTCGTAGATCGGCTGGCGCAGGACGATTCCCCACCGGTCGCGCCGCTCGACGAAGTCATAGAAGCGGCCGGTGCAGACGACGTCGCACTCGACGCCGTCAACCGCTGCCCGCTGCGTGATCGTCATCTTCGTCTGCGCGACGCCGCGCGCGCCGGCCACGTCCACCAAGGTACCGCCGAGGAAATGGAGGATGCGGACGCCCCGTTCGAAGCCCTCGCGGCTGACGCGGATGAAGTCGTCGCAGCTCCCCTGGAACCACGTCGCCATCATCCGGCCGTCGTCGTGCCAGACCGTCCGGAACCGCTCCCAGTCGCCGGCGTCGCGCCAGACGACCCAGCTCTCGACCAGGCGGCGGATCTCGAGCTCGTCAGTCGACGTCGACATGCTCGAGCAGCTCGGCGGCGTCTCTGCGCTCCCGCAGGAGGTAGGCGGAGTGGAGCTTCTCCGGGTTGGCCTTCAGGTCGGCCGCGGTTCCCTCGTAGACGATCCGCCCGCCCTCGAGCACGTAGGCGTTCTGGGCGAGCCCGAGCGCGACGTGCACGAACTGCTCGATCAGCAGCACGCCGACGCCCTGCTCAGCGGCCTCCTGGAGCGCGGGGATGAGCCGCTGCACGACGACCGGCGCCAGGCCGAGCGACAGCTCGTCGACGAGCACGAACTTCGGCCGTGAGACGAGTGCCTGGGCGAGCACGACCATCTGCTGCTCACCGCCGGAGAGCGTTCGCGCCACAGCCCGCCAGCGCGTCTGGAGCTGCGGGAACAGCTCCGTCGCGTAGTCGATGCCCTTCCTGGCGTCGTCGCGGCTCAGCGCATACGTGGCGACGCGGAGGTTCTCCTCCACCGTCAGGTCGGGCAACAGCCTGCGTCCTTCGGGGACGATCGCGACCCCGGCCTGGCGGATCCGCTCGGGCCGGAGACTCGTCAGCGGGGCACCGTCGACCGAGACCTCGCCGTCGGTCGGGCGCAGGACGCCGCCGACCGACAGCACCATCGTCGATTTGCCGGCGCCGTTCGGGCCGAGCAGCGTCGTCACCTCGCCCCGGGGCACCTCGAGCGAGATGCCGTGCAGGATCTCCTTGCCGCCGCGTGAGACCTTCAGTCCTTCGATCTTCAACGTGGACGCAGTCCCGCTCACAGCTCCGTCTCCGTTCCGAGGTACGCCCGCATCACATGCTCGTCCCGCAGCACCTCGGGCGTGGGGCCGGACGCGATCAGCTTCCCGAAGTCGATCACCGCAGTCGTCTGGCAGCAGGCGGAGACGAGGCTCATGTCGTGGTCGACGAGGATCACGGACGCGCCGACCTCGGCGGGGATCTTCCGGATCACCTCGGTCATGTGGCCGGTCTCCGCCTCGGGAAGCCCGGCGGCGGGCTCGTCCAGCAGCACCAGCCGGGGCTTGCCGACTACGGCGCGGGCCAGCTCGACCAGCCGACGGTTGCGGGCGTTCAGCGTCCCGACCTTCGCCTTGGCCGGCGCCGTCAGCCCGACGAAGTCGATCGCGTCGAGCACGTCCTGCCGGCGGGTGGCGCGCTTCGCCGAGGAGTGCTCGTGGATCATCGCCACGTTGTCGAAGACGGTGAGCTGCTCGATCGCCATCTCGGTCTGGAACGTCCGCCGCAGGCCCCAGCGCGCCCGGCGGTAGTCGGTCATCTTCAGCAGGTTCTCGCCGAAGGCGGTGACCGTCCCGGCGGCCGGCTTGACGAATCCGCTCATCACGTTGAAGAAGGTCGTCTTGCCGGCGCCGTTGGGGCCGATCAGACCGCAGGTCCCGCTCTCGAAGACGACCGACATGCCGTCGATCGGGGTGACGCCTCCGAAGCGGACTGTGAGGTTGTCGATCTCGATCACGCGTCAGCTCTGGGAGTAGGCGGCGAGCACCGGAGACAGCATGACCACGAGCAGGCCGACGAGCGGCGGGGCCGTGGCGAGCAGGACGATCCCCAGGATCAGCGCGAGGATGCTTCCGATCCCGAGCGCCGCCTGGCGGGTGACCGGCACCTTGCGGGCAATCAGCCGCGCCAGATTGGCCATGTCCTTCGGGAATTGATCGATCAGACCGCCGGGCGCGCTGAGCAGGACCTGCACCAGCCCGGCGCCGAAGACGACGAGGAGGAAGTTCGGGTTGACGTTCCATTGCGCCTGGAAGAGGAAGGGCAGGAGCTGGTTGAAGACCCCGGCGATGAGCGCTCCCCAGAGGCTGAAGATGCCGCCGATCAGGGAGGTCGCGGCCAGCGTCAGCGAGTCCTGCGTCTGGAAGTTGATCGCGCGCGAGACGCCGTTCAGGGCGGCGAGCAGGCAGCCGGCGACACCGGTCAGGAACGAGGCGAGGGCGAAGGCCCAGAGCTTGTAGAAGGTGATGTTCACGCCTGCCGCGATCGCGGCAGGCTCGCTCTCGCGGATCGATGCCCATGCGCGACCGGGCTTGGCCGCGACGTGGAGCAGGGCGACGACGAAGAGGATCGCGGCGACGATCACGACGTAGCGGTAATAGGCGGTGTCGCCCACCGCCATCTTCGGCCGCCGGACGTTCGCGAGCCCCGACAGGTCCGGGCTCGACGTATGGCCGGTGAAGCCGCCGCCCCCGTTCGGGAAGTCGATCACCGACAGCACCACGGTCGTGGCGGCGGCGAACATCAGCGTGATCAGCGCGAGGTAGAGGCCGGAGAGACGAATTGCCGTGAGGCCCACGAGCACGCCGATCGTCATGACGATCGCGCCGTCGACGAGCAGCAGCACGGGGAACGGGATCGAGGTCGCGTACGCGAGGCGCGTGCCGACCCAGCATCCGATCGAGAGCAGAGCAACCTGGCCGAGGGAGATCATCCCGACCCGTCCGTAGAGCAGGCCGAAGCCGAGCGCGACGATCGAGTAGATGGCCACGCTCGTGAACGTCGTGATCCAGTCCGAGCCGGCGATTGCCGGCATGACGAGCAACGCGACTACGAGCAGTACCGCGGCAGCGGCCAGCCCGCCCGAGGTCTTCGGGTCGACGCTGGCCGGGAGGGCCAAGGCGCGCCGCCCCGTCGGTACCGGTGCGTCGGTCACGGTCTAGTAGGTGGTCCGCGAAAGGGTGACGACTCGCCTGCGGGACATGTACAGGAGCGCGATGATCGCGAGCACGAACGGCGCCGCTGCGCGGTAGCTCGAGATCGAACTGATCGGCGTCGACCGCGAGTACGGGGTGATGACCGCCTGGAGCAGCCCGACGGCGAGCCCGCCGAAGAGTGTCATCCACAGCGACCGCAGCCGACCGATCAGCGCTGCGGCGAGCGAGGAGATGACCAGGAACGTCAGTGCCGACTGGTCGAGCGACGTGAGCAGGTCGGGCAGGAGCAGCCCGGCCATGCCGCAGAAGATGCCCGACCCGAACCAGGCTGCCGCCTCCACCCGCCGAACGGGAACGCCGAGGGTGGCGGTGATCTCGCGGTCGTTCGCGAGTGCGCGCATCGCGGTCCCGAGCTTCGTCACGCGGAGGAACACGGTCACCCCGACGGTGATCGCGAACGCGAGCCCGATCGAGATGATCTGGGTCAGGCTGACCGAGGTTCCCCAGATCGTGTAGTGGTGCTCGGAGCTGGGGAGTGGCAGGAACCGCGCGAACGCGCCTCCGATCGGTGCACGCCAGGCCATGAGGCCGAGCAGGACGAGCGCCAGGCCGAGCGTTCCCATCATCTTGACGAGCGGGTCGCGGCGCGCGAAGGCGGGCCCGAACACCATCCCGTAGAAGAGGTTGATCACCCCGCCCGTGAGCACGCAGATCGTGAAGGCCAGCCAATCCGGCCAGCCCGTGTGCTGGGTGATGTAGTAGGCGATCAGGGCGCCGGCGGCGCCGATGGCGCCGAAGGCGACGTTCAGCACTCCCGTTGCCCGGTACAGGACGACCAGGCCGACGCCCGACAGCGCATACACGCCGCCGAACGCCAGCCCGATCACGATGAAGGGCTTGAGGAGCTGCCAGTCCACGCCGAACACGCTGAAGGCGAGGATGCTGGTCACGCGGCGTCCCCGGGAGCCCTGATCGTCATTCGTCTATTTGCCTACTTCGTGTTCAGGTTGAACTTCTTCTCCCAGACGCGCGTCTGGGCCAGCTCCTTGTCGACCGGAGCGATGGCGAAGCACTTCTCCTTCAGGACGACCTTGCCGTCCTTGTAGTCGACCGTGATGTCCGTGTTGTTGGGGATGTGGTAGGGCAGTGCGTTCCCGACGTACCACGGCTTGCAGAGGATGTCGGTGTGGATGTTCTTCAGGTTGCGAGCCGCCCTGTTGTACGAGGCTGCCGTGATCGGACCCTTGATGCTGAGCAGGGCCGTCGTGGCGAACTTCGCGTCCATGAAGCCCATCTGTCCGAACGCCTGTGGCGCGATGGTCGGCGCGTACTTCTTCTGGATCGCCAGCATCAGGCGGGTGTCGGGGCCATTCGACGCATCGAGCAGGCCGAACTCGCTGTTGATCCACAGGTGGCCGTCGAACTGTGGGAACTGGCCGGCCATGAACGTGTTCGCAATCGGTGTCGACGAGCCCCACTTGATCTTGCTCACGATGCCCATCGAGATCGCGGCCTTCATGAACGCCGGGGCCGTGTCGGGCGTGAAGTCGAGGAGGATCCCGTTGCCGTCACCTGCGAACTGGTACATCTGGAGCAGCTGGGACGAAGCGTCCGTCACGGGCAGATGGGTCGGGAAGACCTTCACCTGGACGCCTCTCAGTGCCCCGAGCTTGACCACACCGCCGTCGGCGTACGCCGAGATCGAGTCCGGCGAGGCGACTGCGATCTTCTTGACGCCGGCCCGGATCAGCGCCTGCGCGGCGCCGATGTTGCTGTAGCGCGGCCCCATGTTCGACTCTGCGATCGACGGGGTGCCGAAACACTCGGCCTGGACGCCGGCTCCGATGACGAGGTAGCCCTTGGACTTGTAGTACTTCCAGTTGACGCCGCACTCGGCGAAGCTGGTGTTGCCGACGACGCCGACGACCTTGTCGCTCTCGATCAGCTTCCGCGCCAGCGCAGCCTCCTGCGCAGGGTTCAGCTGCTCGTTGTAGAGGGTGTACTTGATCGGACGACCCTTGATGCCGCCGTTGTCGTTGACGCAGTCGAAGTAGGCCTTGGCCACCTTCCCGATTGTCGTAAAGTCGACGCCGGGGATCAGCATGTCGATGCCGCCGAGCTTGATCGGCGCACCCTTTGCTTTCTTCCCGGTACCTGCACCGCATTTGCTGGCCGTCGCGCCCGCGGCGGCCGAGCCGACCTTCGTCGTCGACCTCGAGCTCGCCGCAGTGGCGAGCGCCACGGTCGCGAGCAGCGCGACCGGGAGAGCGACCGCGAAGGCAATCCTGCGAAGCGTCATCCCTCGTCCTCCTTCATCTGATGTGAATTCCCATGTCCGGGGGCTGGACGGGCACCTCGCTACGCGGGCAAGCGGGATGCCAAGGCGCTGATCCTCCTACAGCACGCGCACCTATGCAAGACGCTGTTCGACATATTCGAAAGCGATGTGCAGTGACTCGCGTCAGTAGTTGAACGCCCGCGTGGGCTCGATGACGACGTCCAGCAGAAGTGGCTCCGTCCGGTATCCGAGGGTCGGCACGACCTCGTCCAGCGCCGTCGTGAGCCCCTCGTACGTGTCGATCCGGCGGGCAGGGCAACCGAAGCCGCGCGCGACCGCGGCGAGCTCGAGCTCGCCGAAGCCGGGCCACGGCCCAGACCCCCCGTGCCGTTCGGCCAGCACGTCCATCACTGCGTAGCCACCGTTCGATAGGACGACGAACAGGGCCCCGATGTTGTAGTGAACCGCGCTCCACACCGCCTGGATCTGGTAGATCGCCGATCCGTCGCCGACGACGGCGACGACCGGCCGGTCGGGGAGCGCCATCCGCAGCCCGGTCGCGCCCGGGAGGGCGAACCCGAGCCCGCCCTGGGCGGCGCTGAGGTAGCCGAGCGGCTCCCGCGCGGGCAGCCTGTATGCGAGCTCGGGCCGGTCGACGGGCGCCTCCTCGTGCACGACCGCGTCGCGAGGCAGTCGCTCGGCGAGCGCCGAGAGCACGTGGCTGGCCGTCAGGGGCTCTCCGGGCGCCGGAGGCGCAGGCGGCACCGGGAGCGCCAGCGGCTCGGGTGGGTCGGCCGTGCGCGCGGGCAGCTGATCTGCGAGCGCGCGGCACACCGCAGCAGGTGGCGCCAGGAGCGCCACTGCTGCGGGGCTGCGATGCAGCTCTTCCGGGTCGTCTGTGACGATCGCGAGCCGCGTCCCCGGCTCGGTCAGGCGGCCGGGCGCGTAGCCGGACTGACGGAACGCGGGGCCGCCGACCACGAGGATCGTGTCGTAGGGGGCGAGCCGTTCTCGCAGGGCAGCCCGGTCCGCCGGGAGGGTGCCCAGGTACAGCCGGTGATCCTGCGGAAAGCCGGCGCGGGCACCGAACGTCTCCTGGAAGACCGGGGCGACCAGGCGCTCGGCCAGCCGGACCAGGGCCGACCAGGACTCTTCGTCGTCCGCGCCTGCGCCGACCACGATCGCGGGGGACTCCGCGTCGGCCAGGAGGGCAGCGATCGCGTCGACCGCTGCGGGAGCCGCCTCCGCCGCCCGGTGGACCGTGCCGGTCGCCGCCGCCGGCTCGCGTTCCTCGTCGGCGGGCTCGTCCCAGTCGTCCATCGGAACGATCACGAGCGCCGGCCCGCGCCAGGTCGCGGCCGCGTGATAGGCCCGCTCGATCGCGCCGGGGACGTCCTGGGCGCGGACCGGCTGCTCGAACTTCACCGGATAGTCGCCGGCGAGCCCGGCGAGCTTCCCGGCGAGGAACGGCTCGTAGGAGAGGTGCCGGCGATCCTGCTGGCCGACGAGCACCACCAGTGGAGCGCGGTTCACCCGGGCGGTGGCGAGTGCGCTGACCGCGTTTCCGAGTCCGGCGGTCGTGTGCAGCAGGACGAGCGAGGGCTCCCGCCGTCCGAGCGCGTACCCGGTAGCCATGCCGACCACCGAGCCCTCGTGCAGCCCGAGCACGAACCTGAAGTCGTCGGGGAGGCCCGTGAGAAACGCGACCTCGGTCGAGCCGGGGTTCGCGAACATCGTGGTCAGGCCGCGCCGGCGCAGGAGGTCGAACGCTTGGTCTCGGACGCTCCGGCTCAAGGGCTCCGTGTATACCACGGCCGCAGCCCTTGGTCGTGAGATGATCGGCGGGTGGGCGATCCCGCCGATCTCGGCGTCTGCGAGGCCGCCGAGGCGCTGGCGGCGCGGACGCTTTCGTCACGAGAGCTGACCGAGGCGTGCCTGGCCAGGATCCGCGAGCGCGACGGGCAGCACAGCCACGACGGCGACCCCGGGTCGATCAACGCCTGGGTCCGTGTCTACGAGGAGGATGCGCTCGCAGCCGCCGACCGGGCGGATCAGCGGCTCGCCGCCGGAGGCGCACCGCAGCTCTGCGGCGTGCCGATCGGACTGAAAGACCTGTACGCGGTCGGCGGCAAGCCGCTGACCGCGTCGAGTCGTGTGCTGGACGAGATCCCGGAGCGCGACTGCGACGTCTGGGCGCGGCTCTCCGCCGACGGGATGGTGCTGCTCGGCCACCTGCACACGCACGAGTTCGCCTGTGGCGGCACAACCGACCAGGTCGGCAATCCGTGGGCGCGCGAGCGCTCGGCGGGCGGCTCCAGCGGCGGCTCCGGCGCCGCGCTTGCGTCCCGGCAGGTTCCTGCCGCCACCGGCACCGACACTGCCGGCTCGCTGCGCATCCCCTCGTCCGAGTGCGGCACGTCGACGATCAAGCCGACCCGTGGCGTCGTGTCGCTCCGCGGCATCGTCCCGCTCGCTCCGACCTTCGACCACCCGGGTCCGATGGCCCGCACGGTCGCCGACTGCGAGCCCCTGCTGGCGGCCTTCGCCGGTCTCGCCGTCCCCGACGAGCGGCGGCCGCTGCGCCGCTACGCGGTCTCCCCCCGGATCGCGGCGCTCGACCCCGACGTGACCGACGGGTTCGAGCGAGCCCTCGCGGAACTGCCCGGCGAGCGCGTAGAGCCGCCGCCTCCGGCCGCCAACCTCGACGTGCTGACCGAGTTCTTCGACCTCGTGCTCACGGAGATGCTGGTGTATCACCGCCGCTTCGACGACAGGCGCGCCGACTACCGCCAGGCGATCCGCGCCCGGCTCGAGCACGCTGAGCGGCGGGCGATGACCGCCGAGGAGTATGTCGCCGGCCAGCTGCGACGCGCGGAGGACATCGCCGCCTGGTGCGACTGGCTGGCCGAGCACCGGATCGACGCGGTCGTCGAGCCGACGCTGCCGATCGTCGCGCCGGTGCGCGGGCCCGGCTACGACGAGGCGTTCAGCGACCTCGACGACCTGTCGCTCACGCATTACTGGGACTGGACGGGGTTCCCGGTCGTGGCGCTGCCGTCCGGCGTCGGGTCGCGGAGCGGCCTGCCGACGAGCGTCTCGCTGATCGGTGCGCCGGGGACGGAGTGGGACCTGCTCGCCTCGGGCGCCGCGCTCCAGGACCGGCTCGGTACGGTCTCGCCGTGATCGACCCCGCAGCCGTCACCGCGATCGACGTCCACGTCCATACGGAGCTGACCCGGCACGGCCACGACCCGATGCCGCCGGAGCTTCGGGCGGCGGCGCGACGGTACTTCAAGAGCGACCAGGAGCTGCCGACGGTCGACGACGTCGCCGCGTACTACCGCGAGCGCAACCTCGCCGCCGTCCTCTTCACCGTCGACTGGGAGTCGCGCAGCGGGATCCCGCCGATCCCGAATGAGGAGATCCTCGACGCGGCGGCGCAGAACCCGGACGTGATCGTCCCCTTCGTCAGCGTCGACCCGGCCCGTCCCGACGCACCCGACCGTGCCCGCGCCCTGGTCGCGGCGGGCGCCAGGGGCTTCAAGTTCCACCCGAATCTGCAGGCCTTCTTCCCGAACGACGAGAGCGTCTACCCGCTGTACGAGGTGATCGCGGAGGCTGGGCTGCCGGCGCTCTTCCACTCGGGGCACAGCGGGATCGGCACCGGCGTTCCCGGCGGCGGCGGGTTGCGGCTGAAGTACTCGAACCCGATGTGCCTGGACGACGTCGCCGCCGACTTCCCGTCGCTCCAGATCGTGCTCGCGCACCCGTCGTTCCCGTGGCAGGACGAGGCGATCTCCATCTGTCTGCACAAGGACAACGTGTGGATCGACCTCTCCGGCTGGTCGCCGAAGTACTTCCCGCCGCAGCTCGTCCAGTACGCGAACACGCAGCTCAAGAACAAGGTGCTGTTCGGCTCCGACTTCCCGCTGATCACCCCCGAGCGCTGGCTGGCCGACTTCGAGCGGGCGCCCTTCAAGGACGAGGTGCGGCCCCTCGTCCTGAAGGAGAACGCCGTCAGGCTGCTCGGCCTCTGAAGGGACAGACCCCTGCGGGGTCTGTCCCTAGCGAAACGAACTACAGCTCGTTCCGCACAATCTCGGCACCCTCGGCGAGCGCCTTCAGCTTCATCCGCGCGACCGTGCGCGGCAGCGGCTTCATCCCGCAGTCGGTCGCGAGCGTGACCCGTTCGGCAGGGACGTGCTCGAGCACCTTCCGCGCCCGCGCCGCGACCTGCTCGGGCGTCTCGATCATCATCGACCGAATGTCGAGGACCCCGACCTGCACCTCCCTGTCCTTGGGCAGGTTTGCGAGGAACTCGACGCCGGCCATCTCGCGGTTGGCGTAGTCGAGCACGAACTGGTCGATCCCGGGCGTTTCGAAGAAGTGGGGCAGGACGGTCTGGTAGCCGTCCGGGAAGTTGGCGCTGAGGATGTCGTTGCCCCAGGCGTTCCCGAAGCAGAAATGCCACCCGATGAACGCGTCGACGCCCTCGCAGCACTTGCCGATCACGTCGCGGATCCACTCGTAGTCGGCCTCGTCGCCGGTGAAGAGCGGCAGCCACGCGCCGAGGTCCTCGAGCTGGAGCCATTCCGCCCCGGCCTCGACGAGCGCCTTCATCTCGGCGTTGAAGATCGGCGCGAGCGCGTAGCAGAGCTCCTGCGGATCCTTGTAGTGCTGGAAGTGGACGTGCCAGGCCAGGTTGACCGGCCCGGCTCCGACCGACACCTTGATCGGCTTGTCCGTGTACTGCTTGGCGATCTTGTACAGGTCGACGAGCCGGATCGGGCCGTGGGTGACCGGCCCGGAGTTGATCACGCCGCCCCAGTCGGTGAGGAGGGCGTTGACCGTGTTCTCGTCGCTCTCGGCCGTGACCGACGGATGCTCCTCGCGGGCGGGGTCGAAGCCGCCGATGCGCTCGTACATGTACCAGCAGAAGGAGCCGATCACCCCGACGTAGTCGTCGTACGACATCTGGCCGTCGGTGACCACGTCGAGGCCGGCCTCTTCCTGGTCGTGGATCACGACCTGGGTGGCGTCGTGGTAGGCCTCCTCGTGGCGTACCTCCTTGAACGCGACCCGCACGTCGCGGCCGAGCAGCTGCTGGGTGTACCAGTGGGGGCGCGGGTACGAGCCGACCATCGTGGTCGGGAGAACGGTGTCGACGATCGTGCGCGGGGGCATGGATGGCTCCTTGTCGTTCGCTCGAGAGGACCGTTGGGGAGCCTACGGCTTCGGCCGCAGCCGCGTGTCGTGTGGCGTTTGACGCCGCTCGAGCCGATGTGCAGAATCACTGAACACGGCGAAGGGAGTGCCATGAACATCGCATCGCGCGGCGCGAGGATGGCGGTCGACTGGGAGCAGCGGGTCGACTTCGACCGGCTCCGCCGTCATCGAATGGCCCGGGCGAAGGCGTCGCTGGAGGCCTCCGACCTCGGCGCGCTCCTCCTGTTCGACCCGAACAACCTCCGGTACCTGACCAGCACGGCGATCGGGACGTGGGAGCGCGACAAGAACATCCGCTTCGCCCTGCTGCCGCGCGGCGAGGATCCGATCCTCTGGGACTTCGGGTCGGCCGCGCGCCACCACAAGCTGTACTGCCCCTGGCTGCCGGAGGAGAACTGGCGCGCCTGGGTGCCGCCGATGCGCGGAGCGATGCCGAACGAGACCGGCATCCCGGGCGCACTGGCCGAGCTCGTCACCCACGAGCTCCGCGAGCGCGGGCTCGAGGGCGAGCCGCTCGGTATCGACGTCCCGGACATGACCACGCTGCTCGCGCTCCAGGCCGCGGGCATCCACACGGTCGACTCGCAGCCGGTGATGCTCGAGGCCCGGAAGCTGAAGTCGGACGACGAGCTGGCGCTCCTCGACCACGCGGCCGCGATCGTCGACGCGGTCTACGACGAGATCTACCGGACGCTCCGGCCGGGGATCACCGAGAACCAGGTGGTCGCGCAGGCGATGAAGACGCTGTTCGACCTGGGCTCGGAGCATGTCGAGGCGATCAACGCAATCTCCGGCGACCGCTGCAACCCGCACCCGCACACGTTCGCCGACCGGCTGCTCCGTCCGGGCGACCAGGCCTTCTTCGACATCATCCACGCCTTCAACGGCTACCGGACGTGTTACTACCGCACGTTCAACGTCGGCTACGCGACGCCCTCGCAGCTCGACGCGTACCGCCGCTGCCGCGAGTGGCTCGACGCGGCGATCGACCTCGTCCGGCCGGGCATGACCACGGACAAGATCGCCGAGGCCTGGCCCGAGGCGACCGAGATCGGCCTGCCCGACGAGCACGCGGCGTTCGGGCTCCAGTTCGGGCACGGAATCGGCGTCGGGCTCTACGAGTTTCCGATGATCTCGCGCCTCCATTCGCTCGAGGCCCCGGTCGAGCTCGAGGTGGGGATGGTGTTCGCGCTGGAGACGTACTGCCCGGCGACCGACGGGCGCTCCGCTGCGCGGATCGAGGAGGAGGTCGTGGTCACGCCGACCGGACCGGAGGTGCTGACGCGCTTCCCCGCCGAGGAGCTGCTCGTCACAGGCCGGACGTACGTCCGCGGCATCGACCTGCTGAACGGCCGCGTCGCTCCGGACAGCCCCGAGACGTCCGAGCCGGAGCTGACCGGCGCCCGGGCGGACTGAGGGACGACGCGTGGCGACCCAGCCGGCAGCCGCAGGAGCGGTCGAGAGCCTGGGCTCCGGTCTCGACCTCTACCGCCGGATGGTCCTGATCCGGCGCTTCGAGGAGCTCGTCCAGTCGCTCTTCCTGCGCGGCGAGGTGTACGGCACCACCCACCTCTGCTCGGGGCAGGAGGCCGTGTCGGTCGGGTTCGCGGCTGCGCTCCGCGAGGACGACCGCGTCGCCTGCACGTACCGCGGCCACGGGCACCTGCTGGCGCGCGGAACGCCGCCGGAGGCGCTGCTCGGCGAGCTGCTGGGGCGCACGACCGGCGTCAACGGGGGGCGCGCCGGCTCGATGAACATGATCGACCTCGACCACGGAGTGATCGGCTGCTTCGGGATCGTCGGCGGGAGCATCGCCGCCGCCACCGGCGCGGCGCTGGCGCTGAAGGGAACCGGCCGGATCGCGACCGCGTTCTTCGGCGACGGGGCCACGAACCAGGCGTACTTCTTCGAGTGCCTCAACTTCGCCAAGGTGCTCGACCTGCCCGTCGTCTTCGCCTGCGAGAACAACGGCTACGGGGAGTACACGGCCATGGACGCCGTCACCGCGGGCTCGATCGTCGCGCGGGCGGAGGCGATGGAGATCCCCGCGGTCGTCGTCGACGGGATGGACGTCTGGGCCGTGCAGGCGGCGGCGGAAGACGCGGCCGGCCGCGTCCGCCGCGGCGAGGGCCCCGTGTTCGTGGAGGCGCGGACGTACCGGTTCGTCGGCCACTCCCGCAGCGATCCGGGCAAGTACCGGCCCCCGGGGGAGCTGGAGGAGTGGCAGGCCCGCGACCCGCTGCTCGTCGCCGAGCAGCGGCTGACGGCCGACCAGGGCGCTACGCCCGAGCAGCTGCGCGAGGTCGCCGACGACGTCGAGCGCGAGCTCCTCGAGGTCGAGGCGGCGGCGCTGGCGGCGCCGTTCCCCGACCCGGCCGAGTTCAGCGAGTTCAAGGGATGAGCGGCAGGCCGAGCGTCGCCGAGCAGGTTCCGTCGGGGGAGGACACCCTCGGCACCCGGCTCCGCGTGGAGCGCGAGCGGCGCGGCCTGAGCCTGCGCGAGCTCGCGCGCCGGCTCGAGGTCTCGCCCAGCCTCGTCTCCCAGATCGAGACCGGCAAGACCCAGCCGTCGGTGCGGACGCTCTACGCGATCGTCACCGAGCTGGGCGTGTCGCTCGACGAGCTGTTCGCGCCCGCCGGCGGGGACGGCGCGCCTGTGGCCTTGCCCCGGCCGGCCGGCGAGGACGCCCGGCCGCCGGTCGGCTTCGGTCGCGTCCAGCGCGCCGGCGAGCGCGACGTGATCGACCTCGGCTCGGGCGTCCGCTGGGAACGGCTGACCACCTGGAACGACCAGGAGGTGGAGTTCCTGTACGCGGTCTACGAGGCGGGCGGCTCCTCGAGCCCCGACGGCAGTCTGATGCGCCACAACGGCCGCGAGCTCGGCATCGTCCTCAGCGGGCAGCTGGGTGTGAAGGTCGGCTTCGAGGACACCGTGCTCGGGCCGGGCGACTCGATCGCGTTCGACTCCGCCATCCCCCACCGGCTGCACAACGACGGCGACGAGGTGGTCGCGGCGATCTGGATCGTCCTCGGCCGCCATCACGCTCCCGAGCGGTAGGGCGGTGCGGGGCGTGCGGGGGCCGGACGTTCAGTATTCCTCGACAGGGTCGGTCGCGTGACCGGGGCGACGCTGCTCGAGATCCCGATGCCGCGCCTGTCCGACCAGGGCGAGGAAGCGACGGTGATCAAGTGGCTCAAGCAGCCGGGCGAGTCCGTCGTCCGCGGCGAGCCGCTGGTCGAGATCGAGACCGACAAGGCGACGATGGTCTACGAGGCCGAGTTCGAGGGCGTGCTCGAGGAGATCGTCGTCGACGAGGGCACGACCGCTGCGCTGGGGCAGACGATCGCGCGGGCGAGCGGGGCAGGTGGGGCGCAGGGCGCGCCGCCGCCTGCGACGCCGACCGACCCCGCGAGGGACAGTCCCTTAGGGACTGTCCCCACCGACAACGATGGCAGAGTCGACAGGCACCGGGCGACGCCGGTGGCGCGACGCCTGGCCGGCGAGCTGGGCGTGTCGCTCGCGGGCGTCGAGGGCACCGGACCGGGCGGGCGGATCGTGCGCGCCGACGTCCGCGACGCGGCGCCGGCAGCCGCGCCGGCCGGCGACGACGAGGTCGAGCTCACCCCGACGCAGCGGACGATCGCGCAGCGGATGACCGAGTCGCGGGCGCAGATCCCCGAGTTCACGCTCGAGGCTGAGATCGACATGGAGGCGGCCGCCGCGGCCCGCGAGGAGCTGCGCACTCTCGGCCGCGAGCCGCTTCCGTCGTTCAACGACTTCGTGGTCAAGGCGGTCGCGCTTGCCCTCCGCGAGCACCCGGCCCTGAACAGCTCCTGGACCGACGGGCGGATCAAGCGGCATCGGCAGGTGAACGTCGGCATCGCCGTCGCCACCGACGACGCGCTGTACGTCCCCACGCTGCCCGATGCCGACACGCTGCCGATCTTCGAGCTCGCCGGACTGGCGCGGAGTCTGATCAAGAAGGTGCTGGCCGGCACGATCGCGTCCGATGAGCTCCGCGACGGCACGTTCACCGTCTCCAATCTCGGCATGTTCGGCGTCCGCCGGTTCCACGCCGTGATCAACCCGCCGCAGGCGGCGATCCTTGCCGTCGGCGAGGTCTCGCAGCGTGCGGTCGTCGGCGACGACGGGCAGATCGTCGCCCGCACCCGGATGGACGTCGCGCTCTCGTGCGACCACCGCGTCGTCTACGGAGCCGAGGCCGCCCGCTTCCTGCAAACCCTGACGACCCTGCTCGAGCGCCCGGTGGCGCTCGTCGCCGCCTGACGGAGGAGACCGTGCAGACCGAGATCCAGTTCAGAGACGCCATCCGCGACGCACTCGACGAGGAGCTCGCCCGCGACGAGAACGTCATCTTCTTCGGGGAGGACGTCGCCGTTGCCGGCGGAGTCTTCGCGGCGACCCCGGGCCTCCACGAGAAATACGGCCCCGAGCGGGTCTTCGACACGCCGATCTCGGAGCTGGCGATGACCGGCGCCGCCTTCGGCGCCGCGGTCACCGGCAAGCGCCCGGTGCTCGAGATCATGTTCGGCGACTTTCTCGCGCTGTCGATGGACAGCCTGATCAACCAGGCGACGAAGTACTGGTTCCTGACCGGCGAGCGCCAGAGCTGCCCGCTGGTGATCCGCTCGGTCGTCGGCGGGGGCGCGCGGTTCGGCGCGATCCACTCGCAGATGCCGGTCTCGTGGTTGACCGGCATCCCGGGCCTGAAGATCGTCGCGCCCTCGACGCCCGGCGACGCCAAGGGACTGCTCAAGGGCGCGATCCGCGACGACAACCCGGTGATGTTCTTCGAGCACAAGCGGCTCTACTCGACCAGCGGCCCCGTGAACGGCGATCAGCCCGAGCCGCTAGGGGTCGCGAAGGTCGTCCGCGAGGGCGCCGACGTCACGCTGGTCAGCGCAATGAAGGGCGTGCACGACTGCCTGGAGGCGGCCGACCGCTTGGCCGAGCAGGGCATGTCGGCCGAGGTGATCGACCTGCGGACGCTGCGGCCGGTCGACCTCGAGACGATCCTGCGCTCGGTCCAGAAGACGAACCGGATCGCGGTCGTCGAGGAAGGCCCCCTCACCGGCGGCTGGGCGGGCGAGGTGCTGGCCCTCGTCACCGAGGAGGGGCTCGGCGATCTCGACGACGCCTGGCGCATCGCCACCGCGAACTCGCCCATCCCCTACAGCCCACCGCTCGAGGACGCGTTCCTCCCCGGGCCGGACCGGATCACGGCCGAGATCAGCGGGCGCCTACGCTAGGTCGCTCCCTGCTCTTCCCCTCCGCCGCTACCGCGTAGCCGGCCCACACCTCCCCAGCTCGAGCGGAGTCGGACGATCAGCTCCGGTCCCTGGTAGAGGATCAGCGCCACGAGGATCAGGATGCCGATCGCCATCTCGGCGTACTCCGTCGGCGCCTGGAACAGCGGCAGAATGTTGTCGATCAGGCTGAGGAAGAGGGCCGCGAGCAAGGCCCCGAAGAACGATCCCTTGCCGCCCGCGAGGCTGGCTCCGCCGAGAACCGCCGCGGCAATGCTTTCGAGCGCCTGGTTGCCGATGATCGGGGAGCCGATCTGGACCTGTGCGGCGAGGTAGAACCCTGCGATCGAGGCCATCACCGAGCAGGCGACGAAGGCGAGGATCACCGTTCGGCTCGTTCCCATTCCGAGTCGGCGCGAGGCCGTCTCGTCGAGCCCGACTGCCCGGAACGCCAGGCCCGTGCGTGTGCGGTACAGCCAGACGTCGGCGAGCACGGCGAACACGACGACCCCGATGAAGGCCAGCGGCACGAAGCTGACACTCGTCGTCAGGCTGTCGATGACATCGAGGTTGATCGACCCCTCCGGATGGTCGCGCAGTAGCAATGCCGCACCTTCCAGGATGCTGAACGTGGCGAGCGTGGCGATGATCGAGGGGAGGCGGAGGACGCGGACGAGCACCGCATTGAAGACTCCAGTCGCGAGCCCGACGCCCACGAGCGCGAGCGCCCCCGGGATCAATCCCAATTGCGACGTCGTGGGTGTCATCGTGTACGAGGCGACGACGACGCACAGCGTCATCAGCGCGCCGACGGAGACATCGAATCCGCCGACGAGCAGCGCGCTCGTCTGCCCGATCGAGACCAGTGCCAGCGGCATCGTCGCGAGCAGCAGGTTGTTGAGGTTGTAGCTGGTGAGAAAGGCGTCCTCCCGCAGCGCCGTGTACGCGCCGACCGCGACGATCAGCGTTCCCATCAGGACGAGCGGAACGACGCCGCTGAATTTGATCCTCGCGACCGCAGCCGCCACGCGGGCCCCGAAGGTCACGACGGTGTCCCGTCGTCACGGTTTCGTCGGGCGGCACCTGCTCGCGAGCCGACGATCGCCTCGACGATCCGGCGCTCGCCGAGGTCGTCGCCGCGGATCTCGTCGACGATCTTCCCGCGCGACATGACGACCACCCGGTCGCAGAGCCCGGCCAGTTCGAGCGGGTCGCTCGACTTGGCGACGATGGCCACACCTTCCCCCGCTTTCGCGCGCAGCGCGTCGTAGATGTCGAATCGGGCGGCGACGTCCACCCCCTGGGTCGGCTCCTCGGCGAGGATGACCCTCACGTTCCCGCGCAGGAACGGCCGCGTGAGCGAAACCTTCTGCTGGTTGCCTCCCGAGAGCGACTGGACGGGCTGTTCGATCGACGCCATGCGAATGCTCAAACGGCGGACGAGGCCGGCGACCGTGTCGCGCTCTCGCCACCGGTTGAGGAAGCCCATGCGTCCGAGCTGTCGCAGCACCTGGATCGTGGTGTTCGCACGCACGCTCAGCACCGGGAAGAGCGACTCGCCCGCCCGGTCACCGCTCAGCAGGACGACACCTGCGCGGAGCGGGCCGAGTGGCGATCCGGTGTCGAGCTCGCGTCCGTCGCAGGTCGCGTTTCCGGTCGCGCGCTCGACGCCTGCGAGCGCCCGCAGGAAAGGCACCTGGCCGTTCCCCTCCGCGCCGGCTATGCCCAGGATCTCGCCCTTCGCGACTTCGAGGTCGATCGGTCCGAAGCGTTCGCCGTGGAAGCCCGAGACCGCGAGCACGACGTCCTGGGCTGCGTCGGGGGCAGGCCGTTCCGGGAATGCGAGCTGGAGCGGACGGCCGATCATCAGCGCGACGAGGCTCTCCTCGGACATGCCCGCGGCCTCGAAGGTGCCCTGGGAGACGCCGTCGCGGAGGACGGTCACGCGGTCGGCGATGCCGAGCACCTCCGGCAGTCGATGACTGACGTAGACGATGCCTACGCCGGCGCGGCTCTGGTCGAACACGAGCGCGTGCAGGCGCTCCACCTCCTCCGGCCCGAGTGCCGTCGTCGGCTCGTCCAGGAGCAGGACCTTCGGCCGGGCGAGGAGTGCCTTGATCACCTCGAGGAACTGCCGTTCCGCCAGTGACAGCGAGGTGATCGGCGCCGTCGTCTGCACGTCGAGCCCGAACTCCGCGAGCCGTTCGGCCGCCCACCCCTCCATGCGGCCGTACGGCGGCTTCAGTTCGCCGGGGACGGCGAGGTAGAGGTTCTCGCAAACGGTGAGGTCGCGGACGTGCGAGTAGGTCTGATACGCCATGCCGAGACCGAGCTTCCGGGCCTCGGCGGGAGATCCGCGGCGCCGTCGTCTGCCTCCGATCTCGATTGCCCCGTCGTCCGGAGGGACGAAACCGCTGGCGATCCCCAGCAATGTCGATTTCCCGGACCCGTTCTCCCCGACGAGGGCGTGAATCTCACCCGGGTTGCAGTCGACGCTGACGTCCCGGAGCGCCTGTACCGCTCCGAACGCCTTGGAGATGCCCTGCATGGACAGAACGGCGTTCACGAGGGTCTTTCGACAACGGAAGATGAGGTGCTCATTGTCTTCTTGGGAGGGGCTCACGGGGGGAACCGGCTGTTCCCCCCGTGAGAGCGAGCTATCAGCGAGCGGTTCTAGGACGGGTACATCTGGTGGAGCAGGCTCAGCGGGATCAGCGACGTCGCGGAGGCATCCTGCGGATAGCCCTTGACGCACGAATCACGCTTGTCCTGGTCCTGCAACGCGATCGGGAACACGATGGTGGGTGGGATCCGCGCGCCCTTCAGCTTCATCAGCGCCGCCGTGAGCGCGACGCGGATCTGCGTGTTGCCCGAGGTGTAGTAGTACATCTTCAGGCCGGGATTGGTCTTCTTGAGGTCGTTGTATTCACACCCCATCCGGACGTCGTCCGTCCTGAGCGTCAGCACGGGGTTGAACGGCTTGCCCGCGGCCTTGTACGCCGCAACGGCGCCGAGAGCCATGCCGCCCCCGTACTCGTAGCTCCAGCCCTTGATGTTGGGATGCGCCGCGAGGATTCCGGCGACGACCGACTGGACCTTCGACGGATCCCAGTTCGTCGGCTCGGTCGCCACGACGTCGATCTTCGAGTTCAGCGCCGGCTTCTCGCACTTCTGCCAGCCTTCGGACAGCGGGTTGCCCGGGAAGCCGCCCATGAAGGCGATATCACCGGAGCCGACCTGCTTGTTCATCGCCGCCGCGAATGCCTTGCCGAGGTTGCATGTGTACTCGCCCACGACCGTGAGGTAGTTCTTGCCGGGCCCGGTGACATAGCCCCAGGCGTACGTCGCAACGGGGATCCCGGCGTCGGTTGCCTCCTTCATCACGGGCAGCATCGCGTCGCCGAAGTCCGGATACGTGACGATCGCGCTGACCTTCTGCGCGATCGCAGCTTTGAAGTCGGCGATGCCCTGATTCAGGTCCGAGTGCGCGCTCTTGTAGATGATCTTGCCGATCTGCGGGTAGCTCAGCGCCTGGAGGATGAACTCCATGTGCGACATCTGGCGATAGACGTTCTCGCCGAACTGCTCGATATAGGCGACGGTGAGCTTGCCTCCCGTACCGGTATTACAGGTGTTGTTCTTCCAGCACCTGAGCGCCAGGGCGAGGTTGACCTTCCTGTCGGCCCGCCCGAGGCCGGCCAGTGCGATGTTGCGGGACGTCGGGTTCTTCGGAAGCAGCGTGGCGTTGAACAGCGTCTTCTTGAGCGTGCTGGCCTTCGCCTTGTACACCTCGCCGTACCCACCTCCCTTGCCGATCATGATCGGCGTAGCAGCCTTGGCATGCGTCCTGCCGGTGCTGCCGAGACCAGTCGAGACGATCACCAGCGCCGCCGCCAGCAGCACGAGCGCAAGAACCGCGGCGATTGGGCCCCTCCGTTTCATGGCGGATTTCCGTAGGTGCATCTCCCTCCTCCTTTCGCGAGCCTCAGCTCGTGTTTGGCTCCAAGTCAGTGTTGTTGTCCAGCCTTCCCTCGGCCGGCCTCAGGACGCGGCCGAGGAGCGAGGCGATCCGGTCGCCGGAGATCAACATCCCGACGATGATCGCAGCACCGAAGACGATGAACTGCATCCCCGGCCTCAGCCCTTTGATGACCAGCATCTGCGTCAGGAACGTGAGTGCGAGGGCCGCCACCCAGGTCGACGTCGCGCTCGCCAGCCCGCCCGAGAGCGACGCGCCCGCAATCACGACCGCGGCGATCGGCGCGAGCAGGTAGGCCGCGCCGAGTTGCGGGTCGACGTTGATGCGGATTCCGGCGAGCAGCACCGCCGCGCATCCATAGAGGATTCCTGCCGCCGTGTACGCAAAGATGACGTGTGTCCGGACGCGCAGACCGGCCATCCACGCGGCCCGCGGGTTCGCGCCGACCGCCTGGAACCGCCGGCCGGCGGCGCTGTAGCGAAGCAGGAGCGCGATCGCCACGGTCAGCGCGGCGCCGGTCCAGAAGACGGAGCTGATGCCGAGCCACTTCTCGCCCGCCCACGACGAGAGCGCCTCCGGTACCGCGGTCGAGTTCGTCACCTCACGTGCGTAGCGCAGGTTCCACGCGAACACGATCTGCCCCACCGCGAGCGTGACGATTAGAGGGTTCAGCCGCACGATCCCGACGAGGATCCCGTTGACGAGGCCCACTCCCGCTCCGAGGCCGATGCAGGCGAGGATCCCGAGCGCCAGGCGGTCGTTGTGTCCGACGCTCACGCCGACGAGCAGGTTCCCGCCGAATGAGATCACCGCCGGAGTCGAGAGGTCGATGCCCGCCTGCATGATCACGAGCATCTGCCCGAGCGACGCGATCGCGAGAATCGTCAGGTACGGCAGGACGAAAGCCCAGTTCGTGTGCTGCAGCGCGGCGGGCGCGATGATCGCGGCGACGACCATCAGCACGCCGGTGGCGAGCCAGATGGGCAGGAACCGGGCGGCGACGGCGGTGTTCGCGACGAGTGAGGCGTACCGCCGCAGAGGCGAGGACGCAGCGACACCTCCTGTGCGACCGGGAGCGCTCATCGAGAGCCGTAGCCAGGGGGGGACAACGAGTGTCCATTCTCAGCAGATGTGGTCCGGGGCGTCAAGCAGGACTTAACATCGCCCGCCGGCCTTGCTCTCACTCGCGGGCGAGCGCGGCGGCGAGCGCGGCAGCGAGAGCGTCACCCTCGTTTTCCGGCCCGCCCCGCGTGCGCCACGCGACGAAGCCGTCCGGCCGCACCAGGGCCGCTCCCTCGGCGCCGGTGCCGTAGAGCTCGGCGAACCGGCCGGAGGCGTCGCTGAAGTCGGCGCCGGCCCGATAGGTCTCGACTGGAACATCCAGTCGACCTGCCGCTTGGTGCCAATCGCCCCCGTCCTCGCCGGTCAGCAGGACGAAGCCGTCGCCGAAGAGGTCGAGCAGGGAGGCCGCCGCCCCGTTGCGGTCGACCGGTAGATGCGGCGCTCGCATCCCGGGCCGCCCCGTGGGCTCGCGTGGGTTCTCCCAGAGCGCGCCGTCGTCGCCGTCCTCCACCTGGACGGCGCCCGAGAGCTGGCGATACGCGAGCTCGACCGCGGCCTCGTCGACGATGGGCATCAGGTTCTCCTTGCCGAGGCTGGGATCGAGGCGGAGCACGTAGCGCGTGTACGCCTGCTCGGTGGCGAAGGCGCCGACGGGCCGGCGCTCGGCGTCGTAGGTGTCGAGGAGGCCGGCGCCGGCCGTGCCGTCGAGCACCGCGGCCAGCTTCCAGGCGAGGTCGTAGGCGTCCTGGACGCCGGTGTTGCCGCCGAACCCGCCGGTGGGCGGCATCACGTGGACGGCGTCGCCGGCCAGGAAGATGCGGTCGTCGGCGAAGCGCTCGGCCCAGTCCGCGGTCGCCGACCAGCGCTGCACGTTCTCGATCTGGATCGGCAGGTCGGGCGCGCCGAGCGCGGTGCGCACGTAGCCGACGCACGTGTCCTCGCTCATGTCCTCGCCGATCGCGGTCGAGCGGTTCCCCTCCTCGTCGACCGTGGCGTTGACCACGAGGAACCCGGCCTGCCCGTCGATCGAGAAGCGGAAGAAGCCCACGAGGCTCGGGTTGAAGACGTAGATCACGCTCAGGTTGCGGTCGCCGAGAAGCGGTGTGACGTCGGCGCGGAAGTAGATCGTGATGCTGTCGGAGAAGCTGCCGTGGCCGAGCATCGGGATGCCGAGTCGCTCGCGTGACGGACTGTGGGCGCCGTCGGCGGCGATTGCGTATTGCGCGCGCACCGTCCAGTCGTCACCGCCGTCGCGGGGGCGGATGGTGGCGGTAACGCCGTCGTCGGAGCGGTCGAGCGAGACGGTCTCCGCCGCGTACTCGACCCGCGCGCCGACCTCGGACGCCTTCGCGAGCAGCACCGGCTCGAGCCCGATCTGCGTGATGAAGATCCGCGCGGACGGGCTGAGATCCTCGACGCCCTCGTTGATGGTGCGGAAGTACCAGTCGAGCTCCTTGCCGCCCAGGCTTTCCACCGAGACGATCGCGCCGTTCTGGACGAACTCGCGTGCCGCGGCCTCCTCGATCGCCGGCTCGATCCCGACTGCGCGGTAGGTCTCCATCGTCCGCTGGTTGACGAGCGCGGCGCGGGGGTGGATGGCGGTGCCCCGGTGCCGCTCGACGACGAGGCACGGCACGCCGCGGGCGCCGAGGAACACCGCCGCCGACAGCCCGACGAGGCTGCCGCCGACGATCAGAACCGGGGTCTCGACCTCGTTCATGCCACTGCCGCCGTCGTCGCAGCGGCAGACCGGGACTGAACGAGCCGCGGCAGGACGACGCCGCCGAGCAGCAGCATCCCGCCGGCCGCCTCGATCCACGCGCCCGCCCCCAGAGTGCCGAAATCATCGAACGCGCCCGCAACGACGGCGAAGACTGTGAACCCGAAGGTCGCCGAGGCAGCCAGCACCACGAGCTCGGCGACCCGTGCCGAGGAGTGCGCAGCAGCGGCGAGCACGCCGGCGTCTGCGAGGACGAGGACGATCAACAGCAGCCCGAGGGCATGGCCCGAGGACGATGCGTTCCAGTACGTCGGCCCGTCTCGGCCGAGGTCGAGCCAGATGCCGACCGCGACGAGAACGAGGCCGGCCGTTGCGACCAGCAGGCCGGGCCCGCGGTCGACCGCCGGCGCCTTCGCCGTCGTCCCGTCTGCGGCGAACACGAGCAGGGCGCCGAGCGGGATCAGCGCGGTGCACACGCCGAGCCATGCGCCGGACTCGAGGCTGCCGAAGCTGTCGAACGCGTAGATCGACGGGATCACGAGGAAGAATCCGAACGCAGCCGATCCGGCGGCGGCCGCGACGAGGTCGCGGCCGATCTCGGCCGGCAGCAGGCTCGTGAAGGACAGGAGCACGATCAGGAAGGCCGCCGTCGTGCCGTCGTCGACGTATCTGGTCTCGCCGGCGAACGGCAGGCTCACCGCCAGGAGCCCGGCGACGATGCCGGCGAGCACGAGCCCTCGACCCAGAAACGCTGCTGACACACCCCTCCTCTCGACGCCGCCTGACCTGCGCCCGTCAGATAACCACACCGCGGGCTTCTGTTCAATCAGGCGGCACGCCGTTCAGCAGGGCTTGATCCCTTTCCTCCGATCACCTATGAATCGCCCCGTGGCCGATACCGCAGCCGAAGCCCCGAAGCCCGTTGCTCCGATCGGCATCGATGCGCTCGTCGCGGGGGCGCTGCTCCTCGCCGGCGCGATCGTCTTCCTCTGGTACGCGCCGGCCTCCTACCAGATCTACCTCACGCTGCACGTCCTCGCCGTCGTCGTCTGGGTCGGCGGCGACATCACCCTGACCACGTTGGGGATCGTCTTCGAGGGCAAGCGGGACGGGCCGACGCTGGCGGCGCTCGGCCGGATGGGCGCCTGGATCGGCACACGCGTCTACACCCCTGCGCTGTTCTTCGTCTTCGGCTTCGGGGTCGCGCTGGTCGAGAAGTCGGGCATCGGCTGGAACCACTTCTGGATCGTCTTCGCAGTGGTCGGGTGGGCGTTGGCGATGCTGATCGGCATCGCCTTCGTCGGGCCCGAGCTCGGGCGGATCGACCAGGCCGCCCAGCAGTTCGGGCCCGAGTCGCCCGAGGTCGCACGGCGGGTCAAGCGGCTGTTCACGATCTTCCGCTTCGACACCGCGCTCCTGATCCTGGTCGTCATCGACATGACGGCGAAGCCGTCCTTCTGAGCCGGTGACGGTCGAGACGGTCCGGGGACCGGTCCCGGCCGAGAGCCTCGGGCGGACGCTGGCGCACGAGCACGTCTTCATCCTCGGCCACGAGACGCTGGCCAACTTCAACCACTGCTGGGGCGAGCCCTGGTGGAACGAGGAACGCGGCGTCGCCGACGCGGTCGCGCAGCTCGAGCGCCTCCGCGCGGCGGGCTACCGGACGCTCGTCGACCCGACCGCCGTCGGCCTCGGCCGTGACCTTCCGCGCATCCGGCGGATCAACGAGCAGGTCGACCTGAACATCGTCGTCTGCACCGGCGTCTACGCGTTCATGGAGCTGCCGCAGTTCCTCCGCTACCGGACGCCGGAGGTGCTGGCGGCAATTTTCGTCCGCGAGCTGACCGAGGGAATCGCCGACACCGGCGTGAAGGCGAGTTTCATCAAGCTTGCGGTCGAGGAGCATGGGCTGGTCGGCGACGTGCCGCGGATCGTCGCCGCGGTGGCGGCGGCGCACGCCGAGACCGGCGCGCCGGTGATGGTGCACACGAACGCCGCCGCGCAGTCGGGGCTCGTCGCGCTGGAGGCGCTGAGCGCCGCCGGAGTCGATCCCACGAAGCTCGTGATCGCCCACGTCGGCGACTCGAACGACCTCGACTACATCCGGAGGCTGGCCGACTCAGGGGCGTACCTGGGCTGGGACCGCTTCAACATCGAGCACTTCAACCCCGACGCCGACCGGATCGAGACCGTGCTACGCGTCCTCGAGGACGGCTACCTCGACCAGCTCCACTTCTCCCACGACGGCGCCACGTTCCACGATTTCATGGTCGGCGACCCCGCGTTCGCCGGCGAGCACGCCGACTACCTCCACCTCGAGAACGTGATCCTCCCGCAGCTCCGGGAGCGCGGCGTCGCCGACGCCGACCTCGACCGGATCCTGGTCGACAACCCGCGCCGCTGGCTGACGGGGTAGCCCGACCGGCCGAGCCCCTTCGGGCCGATTTCCGGGGACAGTCCCCCGAACACGCCCCGAAGAGCCAAGGCGATCGTCCAGAATGGCCGGTCCGAGCCCGGGCGCACCCGGCCGTTCGGGACGACGCCGTAGGCTCGATCGGCCACGCCGGGAGGACTGTCCCCCGGGCTCGACCGGTCGGGTCTCGTCCGCCGGCGACAACATGCGGCGGCTTGACGCGGCGCCGGCCAGCTGGTCCGATGCCCGGCATGGCCACCCAGCAGAGCGCTCCAGTCCGGCTCCCGCCCGGCGTCTCCGAGGACGAGTTCGCCGCCGCGGTCGAGCACTTCGAGTCCGCGATCGGCTCCGACAAGGTCCTGCGCGCCGAGGAAGACCTGCTCGGGTTCCGCGACCCGTTCCAGTACGAGGCGTGGACCGACTACTCCGCGTCGGCGATCGTGATGCCGACCACCGTCGAGGAGGTGCAGGCGGTCGTCCGGGTCGCCAACGAGCGGCGGGTCCCGCTCTGGACGCACAGCCGCGGGATGAACAACGGCTACGGCGGGCCGGCACCCCGCCTCGACGGCTCGGTGATCGTCTCGCTGCGGAACATGGACAGGGTGCTCGAGATCGACGAGGAGCTCGCCTACTGCGTGGTCGAGCCGGGCGTGCGCTGGTTCGACCTCCACGACGCGATCAAGGCGGGCGGCCACAAGCTGATGGTCTCGATCCCCGACCTGGGGTGGGGCGGGGTGATCAGCAACTTCCTCGAGAACGGAGCCACCTACCTCCCGCAGGCCCAGGACATGGCCGCCTACTGCGGGATGGAGGTCGTGCTCGCCAACGGCGAGGTGCTGCGCACCGGCATGGGCGCGATGCCGGACAACCGGTCCTGGCACGTCTACAAGCGCAGCCTCGGCCCGACGCTCGACCAGCTGTTCATGCAGTCGAACTTCGGGATCGTCACCAAGCTCGGCGTGTGGTTGATGCCCTGGCCGGAGTGCTACATGCCGCTCTGGCTCCGCGCCTGGAAGGACGATGACCTCGGGCCGATCGTCGACACGCTGCGCCGGCTGATGCTGGACCGGACGATCGAGAACGTGCCGCAGATCTGGAACTCGGTCGCGATGGCGTCGGTGATCTCGAACCGTGCGCCCTGGTACCAGGGCGAGGACCCGATGCCCGAGGAGGCGATCGACCACATGGCGAAGGAGCTCGACATCGGCCGCTGGCTGATGCGGTTCGCCCTCTACGGCGACGACGCGGTCGTCGACCACCGCTTCGCCAAGGTCAAGGCCGCGTTCGAGGCGATCCCGGGCGTCGAGGTCTGGGGCTCGAAATGCGCGCCCGAGGACATGGAGAAGCTCGAGCACCCGTTCGACCGCGTCCAGGCGGGGGTGCCGAATCTGGACATCAACCAGATGACCGGCTGGTACGGCGGCGAGGAGGGCGGGCACATCGGCTTCTCGCCGGTCGGCCGACTGACCGGCAAGGACGCCGTCGAGATGCGCGACGTCATCCGCGGGCTTGTCCAGAAGGAGGCGAAGCTCGACTACGCGGCCGTCCTGATCCCGACCAACTCGCGGAGCTTCATCCACGTGACCATGGTCATCTTCGACACGAAGGACGAGGGGCAGACCCGCCGCGCCTACGACACGTCGAAGCTACTCGTTCGCGAGGCGGCGCAGTACGGCTACGGCGAGTACCGCGCGCACCTCGACTTCATGGACCTGGCGCAGGAGCAGTACTCGTTCAACGACCACGCATATCGTCGCTTCGTGGAGACGATCAAGGACGCAGTCGACCCGAACGGGATCCTCTCGCCCGGCAAGCAGGGCTTCTGGCCCGCGTCGATGCGGAACGGGCAGTAGCGATGGGCTTCGAGCAGTACCACGAGCCCGCGGACGAGCTCAGCGCCGAGACTCGCACCTTTGCCCGGATGATCGCGTCGCTGACGGAGGAGGCCGAAGCGATCGGCTGGTACGAGCAGCGCATGTCGCTGGAGCCGGATCCCCAGGCGCGGGCGATCATGGCCAACGCGCAACTCGAGGAGTTCAAGCACTTCGGCATGGACCTCGAGTTCCTGTTGCGCTGTACGCCGAAGTGGCGGACTGCGCTCCAGGCGATCCTCTTCACGGACGGCGACATCGTCGAGAGCGGGGAACAGGCCGAGCACGAGCTCGACCTCGAGTAGCGCGAGCTACGGCGCCGGCGTCAGCCCGTGGCGGAGCATCACCTCGCCGAGGCGGGCAGGGTCCGGCGGGCCGCCGGCAGCTTTGGCCTCTTCCACGACGGCGGCGATCTCGCGGAAATAGTCCGGACCGAGGAGGCCCGGCGTGACCACGGCGAGCACCCGCGCGTCGACCTCGCCCTCGTTCTCGAACCGGTGGACAGCGCCGCGCCGGATACAGAGCACCTCGCCCGGCCCGACCTCGTGCCGGTCGCCGTCGACCGTCCAGCTCAGCGTCCCTTCGAGGCCGTAGACGGTCTCCTCGTACGCGTCGTGGCTGTGCGCGACCGGCACCCTAGCGCGCGAAGGCACGCTGAACTCGAACAGGGCGGCGGTCCCACCGGACTCGTCTCCTTCGAGCAGGAACCTGATCACCAGCTCCCCGATCCTGATCTCTTCCGCAGTCATGCTCGACATCTTCGCTGCTCCCGGCCTGGCGCGCGTCGCCTTGCGTAACGCCGTTCTCGCCTCGGCGATCTGACCCGGTTGGTCTGACGCGCCCTAGTACCCTTCGCCCGTGGGCGAGCTTCGGGACCTCCTGCAGTCGCGGGCCGGCGAGGCGCTCGATCTGCACGCCGAGTACGTCAACCCGCAGATGGTCCGCGTGCTGCGGACGATCGGGTTCGACCGCGACTGGGCGCGCACCGAGGGCGCCTACCTGTACGACGCCGCGGGCGAGCGCTACCTCGACTGGCTCGGCGGCTTCGGCATGTTCAACGTCGGGCGGAACAACCCCCGCGTCCGCGAGTGGCTGGCCGAGGCGATGGAGCTGCAGACGCCGAACGCGCCGCAGATGGGCGTCTCGCCCGTGACGCCGCTGCTCGCAGAGGAGCTCGTCCGCCGCGCGCCTGCCTCGATCGGCAAGGCGCTCTTCACGAACAGCGGCACCGAGGCGGTGGAGGCGGCGATCAAGCTCGGCCGCGCGGCGACCAGGCGCGACCGCATCGTGTGCGTCGAGCACGCCTTCCACGGCCTCACGCTCGGCTCGCTCTCCGTCAACGGCGAGGCAGCGTTCACCGAACGCTTCGGCCCCTACCTGCCGGGAGTCGTGCGCGTGCCGTTCGACGACCTCGAGGCGCTGGAGGCCGAGCTGCAGCGGGAGGACGTTGCCCTCTTCGTGGTCGAGCCGATTCTCGGCAAGGGCGTGATCCTCCCCTCCGACGGCTACCTGGCGGGGGCGCAGGAGCTGTGCCGCCGCTACGGGACGCTCTTCTGCCTGGACGAGGTGCAGACGGGATTCGGCCGCACCGGCCGGCTCTTCGCCGGCGAGCACTGGGGGCTCGAGCCCGACCTGATGCCGGTGGCGAAGTCGCTCTCCGGCGGCTATGTACCGGTCGGCGCGCTGCTGATGAGCGACGCGGTCTACGACGCGGTCTTCGACTCGCTCGAGCACGCGTTCAGCCACGGCTCGACCTTCGCGCCGAACGACTACGCGACGGTCGCCGGGCTGGCGACGCTGCGCGAGCTCGACGATCGCGACCTCGTCGGCGCGTCCGCCCGCCTGGGCGAGCTGCTGCTGGCGCGGACGCGGCCGCTGGTCGAGCGCTACGAGGTGGTCAAGGACGTGCGCGGGCTCGGCCTGATGTGGGCGATCGAGTTCGGTGAGCCGGACAAGGGCAGGACGACCTGGCGCATGCTCGAGAAGATGCAGCCGGGGATCTTCGCCCAGCTCGTCGTCGTCCCGCTCTTCACCGACCACCGGATCCTCAGTCAGGTGGCGGGGCACCGGGTGAACGTGGTCAAGGGCCTCCCGCCGCTGACGATCACGGAGGAGGACGTCGAATGGTTCGCACGCGCGCTCGACGAGGTCGTCGGCGAGGCGCAGAAGCTGGGACGGTCGATGACGAGCTTCGCGCTGCGGGCGGCGCGGGCGGGCCGGAAGAAGCCGGCAGCGGCTCGCGCCTGAAAGCCTAAACAGGCGGCCTCTGCCCCTTCGGGTCAGAGCCCTAGCGGATCCGGCCCGCGTGGCGGGCCGAGCAGCCTAGCTCTTCGGGTCAGAGGCCTGACGGATCGGCCCGCGTCGCGGGCCTAGCTAGCTTTCCCGCGGCTCCCAGCGGAAGTAGCGTGCCGACAGGATCAGCCCGGCCAGCCCCCACGCGGCGATGACCGCTATCTGCTCCCAGTTGTCCCAGATCGGCTGGTGCAGGAGCACGATGTTGCGCATCAGCCGGATGAAGTGCGTCAGCGGGAGGATCTCGGAGATCACCTCGAGGAAGTGCGGGAACGACTGCGCCGTCCAGAACGAGCCGGCGAGGAAGGCGACGGGCAGGTAGATCGCGTTCACGACTGCGGACGCGCCCTCGTCCGACCGGATCAGCCCGGTGACGGCGAAGCCCATCGCCGCGAAGGACAGCGTCCCGAACAGGATCGCGAGGATCACCGACGGCCACTCGTGCGGGAACGGAACGTCGTAGAGCAGCCGTGCGGCCACGATCAGCACGACCGACTCGATCGAGTAGACGATCACGGTCGAGGCGATCACCGAACCGAGGTAGGTGGCCGGCGGGAGCGGAGTTCCGCGCAGGCGCTTGAGCACGCCGGTCTCGCGTCGGATGACGAGCACGATCGCCAGGCCCGCGAACGCGGTCGAGACGAGGCCGTAGCCGAGGATCCCCGCCAGCAGGTAGGCCGACGCCTTCACGCCGTGTTCCTTCTTGATCGTGTCGTCGCCGTAGACCGAGCCGAGCAGCACGAAGATGATCAGGGGGAAGAGAAAGGTGAAGAACGCGAGCTCGCGGCTGCGCCAGTAGAGGCGCTGCTCGCCGCGCAGCTGGTGCGGGAAGAGGCGCATCACTTCGGCTCGTCCTCCGTGAGGGCGAGGTAGATCTCTTCGAGCGTGGGCCGGCGGACGCTCAGGTTCTCCAGCTCACGGCCCTCGGCGAGCGCGGCCGACGTGAGCTCGTGCAGCACCTGGGTCGGCTGGTGGGTCGAGACGACCAGGTCCTCGCCGTCGCGGCGATAACGGATCTCGGTCGCAGGCGCGGAGCCGGTCAGGTCCTCGGGACGGCCGATCGCCACGATGCGGCCTTCGCGCAGGACGGCGACTCGATCGGCAAGGCTCTCGGCCTCGTCGAGGTAGTGCGTGGTCAGCAGGATCGTCTTGCCGAGCGAGCGGAGGGAGCGGATCACGTCCCAGGCGGCGCGCCGGGCGGCCGGGTCGAAGCCGGTGGTCGGCTCGTCGAGGAATAGCACGTCGGGGTCGCCGATCAGGCCGAGGCCGAGGTCGAGCCGCCGCTTCTGGCCGCCGGAAAGCGTGCGCGCCCTCGCGTCGCGCTTCTCCTCCAGGCCGATCAGGGCGATGACCCGGTCGACGTCGAGGGGCGCGCGGTAGTACCCCCCGAACAGCGCGAGGCTCTCGGCCACAGTGAGGTTGGGGTACAGCGACGACGACTGGAGCACGATCCCGATTCGCTCGCGCCATTCGAGGCCCGCCCGTTGCGGGTCCTCTCCGAGCACCGCGACTGCCCCGCCGTCGCGCTTGCGGTAGCCCTCGAGGATCTCGACCGTGGTCGTCTTGCCCGCGCCGTTCGGGCCGAGCAGGCCGAAGACCTCGCCCGCCGCGATCTCGAAGTCGACGCCGCGCAGCGCCTCGTACGAGCCGTACGACTTCTGCAAGCCGCTGACCGAGACCGCCGCCACGGGTGATATATCTACCAGATACATAAGTCGCTGTCACCCACGGCCCGCGTCATCCTCGGAATGCTCCGGCTCGGCAGCCGGACCGGGTACGACATCAAGCAGAAGATCGAGATCTCGACGCGGTTCTTCTGGGGCGCCAGCTACGGCCAGATCTATCCGGAGCTGAAGCGGTTGGCGGCCGCGGGGCTGGTCGAGGCGGCGCAGGACCCGCGGGGCGGCGTGAAGCGGACCGCCTACCGACTCACGCCGGCGGGCGAGCGTGTGCTCCATGAGTGGCTGACCGACCGGGGCCACCAGCTCTTCGAGATGCGGGACGAGGCGCTCCTGAAGCTCTTCTTCGGCGATCTTCTCACCGAGGAGGAGTTGCTCGACAACATCCAGGCGCGTCGCGAATGGTGCGAGCGGACGCTCGAGCTGTTCCGCGGGATCGACGACATGGCCGTCACCGGCTGGGGGCCGCGCGAGTCGCCGACCGAAGCGCTGCACTACGGCCTGGAGCTGATGGAGTGGATGCGCGACTGGTACGCGCGGAAGGAGCGCCAGCTCACAGCTCGAGCACGACGAGCCCGGCGGGCGGGAACGATGGCTCGGCGCCCCCGCTGAGCTCGGCGGCGATCCGGCCGCAGTCGGGCTGGTGGCCGACGACGACCACCTCGTCGCCACGGCCGGCGACGGCGTCGCGAAGCGTGTCGGCGGTTGCGCCCGGCGCCAGCCGCTCGTCGGCCTGGACGTCGCAGTCGAGCTCCCGGGCGAGCTCGTCGGCCGTCTCGCGTGCCCGCAAGAGAGGGCTCGACAGGACGGCTGCGGGCTGCGCGCCGTCGGCCGCGAGGCGCCTGCCGAGGTCGCGGGCTGCGGCCCGGCCGGCAGAGGTCAGGCGGCGGAGATCGTCCGGGTCACCGGGCGCAGCCTCGGCGTGACGAACGAGATAGAGGCGCACCAGTCGAGAATGTAGATGCTCGTATACGGTCACGGGGTGAGCGGGTTTCGGGTGGTGCTGGCCGCCACCGCCGCCGCATGTGCGACCGGCGGGGCTCTGCCTGCCTCCGTCGCATCGGACGCTGCCAATCCGATCCAGGCCGAGAATGCCCGCCTCGGGAACACCGCCTGGCAGGCGCCCGACAGCGACGGCGTCGCGATCGACGGGTACGCCTCGGAGGTCAGCGCGCTTCCGGGCGACACGCTTCACTTCCACGTCAGCACCAGGCCGGCGTCGCTGTACCGCGTCGAGGTCTACCGGCTCGGCTGGTACGGGGGCGCCGGCGGGCGGCTCCTCACCTGCATCCCCGCCGACTGCGCGTTCTCGCGCGCAGGCAAGCCACGGCCGACCGGGGCACCGGGGGCGGGAGGGATGGTCGAGGCGGGCTGGCCGGTCACCGACGAGCTCACGGTCCCGTCCGACTGGACGAGCGGCTATCTGATGGTCCGCTTCGTGACGAAGTCGGGTCAGTCGTGGACGACCTTCGTGATCCTGCGCGAGCCGCCGGCGCATCGGTCGGCGATCCTCGTCCAGGTGCCGGTCAACACGTGGCAGGCCTACAACGGCTGGGGCGGCATGAGCCTGTACGAGTTCGACTACGCGCACGGCGAGCGTGCGAACCACGTCTCGTTCGACCGCCCCTACGCCTGGAAGCTCCAGGGCGGGCAGAGCCCGCTGGTCTGGGAGCTCCAGACAGTGCGTTTCCTCGAGCGCAGCGGGTACGACGTCTCGTACCAGACGGATGTCGACACCGATCGCGACCCGAGCTCACTTCTGCGCCATCGGCTGGTGCTCGTCAACGGCCACGACGAGTACTGGACGAAGCGGATCTTCGACGCCTTCGACGTCGCCCGGAACGCGGGGACCAACCTCGCGTTCATGGGCGCCAATGCCGCCTACTGGCAGATCCGGTACGAGGACGCAGAGCGCACGATCGTCTCCTACAAGTCCTTCTCCGATCCGATCGCCGACCCCACGCTGAAGACGGTCCGCTTTCGTGAGCTGACTCCGCCTCGCTACGAGTGCACGCTGATCGGGATCCAGCATCAGGGCGCCGTGCTGAACTGGCCGCCCGGGGACTACACGGTGCAGGCGCCGGCGCTCGCCGATCCGTGGATGGCCGGGACGGGGTTCAGGGCGGGCGACGTCGTCTCCGGGCTGGTCAGCACGGAGTCCGACACGATTCCGGGAAATCAGACCGCCGCCTCGTCGTGCACGCATGCGCTGACCGTCTTCTTCCACCGGGACCGCGGCGGGGACAAGGACGGGAACGCGGACGCGATCCGCTACACGGACCCTTCCGGCGCGCGCGTGTTCGCCAGCGGCTCGCACCAGTGGAGCTGGGCGCTGGACGCGTTTCGGGACGGCTCTGCAGGCCAGGCTGTCCCTGCCGATTCGCGCGTGCAGCGGTTCATGTCGAACGCCCTCGACGACCTCACGCGGCCGGCGCCGCCGATCTCGGTGACAGCCTCGGCAGGTCGGCGGGGCGTCGTGCTCGGCGTCTCGTTGCACGCCGATCCGCGTGTGACCGGAGTGCGGTTCACCAGGCGGCCGGGGGGCGCGGTCGTCTGCGCCGACCCGGCGGGCTGCAGGGATCGTCCGCCGGGTCATCGGACGTACACGTACGAGGCCGTCGCGGTCGACCCGTGGCGCGCCTCGTTCTCGACCGCCGGCCGGCCCGTGCGCGTGCCGGACACGCCGCCGTCGCTACGGGTTGCCGGCCCCCGGCTGGTCCGTCTGGGCAGCGTCCACGCGTATCGCGCGGTCGTGTCCGACCGGGATCGAGACCGCGTCGTCGTTCATTGGTGGCTGAACGGTCGGCTGGAGACGGGGAGGTCGAGGGTCGACCTGGTTCGCTTCACCACGCCGGCCCTCCAGCGTCTCGCGGCGTCCGCGGACGACGGCCACGGCGCGAGGGTACGGGCGCGAATGACCGTCCGGGTGCGCTAGCCGCATAGACTCGGCCGATGGCGAGGTACCGTTTCGTCGTCGCCGACGTCTTCACGGACACTCCATTGACCGGCAACCAGCTCGCCGTCTTCACGGACGCGCGCGACCTGCCCGAGGCGCGACTGCAGGAGCTCGCGCGCGAGATGAACTTCAGCGAGACCGTCTTCGTCTACCCGTCCGAGGTGGCGCATGCGCGGATCCGGATCTTCACGCCGGCGGTCGAGGTGCCCTTCGCCGGGCACCCGACGCTCGGCTCCGCTTTCGTGCTGGCCGGGCCGCTGCAGCTCGACGGGATCGCGCTCGAGACCGGCCAGGGCGTCGTCCCCGTGCAGCTCGAGCGAGAGGGAGCGCGGATCGTGTTCGGGCGGATGGAGCAGCCGATTCCGACGGTGGAGCCTTACGCCGACGCGGACGGGGTCCTCGCCGCGCTCGGCGTCGAGCGGTCGGAGCTACCGGTCGAGCTCTACGACAACGGCCTGCCGAACGTCTACGTCGTGCTCCCGTCGGAGCGGGAAGTGGCCGCGCTGCGACCCGACCTGACCCGGCTGGCCGAGCTTCCGGCGGTGATCGGCGTCAACTGCTCCGCCGGGTCGGGCTCCCACTGGAAGACGCGGATGTTCGCGCCCGCGGGCGGGGTCGCAGAGGATCCCGCGACCGGCTCGGCTGCCGGACCGCTGGCGCTCCACCTCGCGCGCCATGGACGGATCGCCTTCGGCGACGAGATCGAGATAACGCAGGGCGTCGAGATCGGCCGTCGGTCGAAGCTGTACGCGCGGGTCGACGGCAGTTCTGAGCGAGTGGAGCGCGTGGAGGTCGGCGGCTCGGCCGTCGTCGTCGCGAGGGGCGAGTTCCAGCTCTAGGGACTGTCCCGAACTACGGGACAGTCCCCAGCGCGACGGCCTCGATCTCCGGCAGCTCCAGCGCCAGGCCTTGCCAGAAGCGGCCGCCGTCTCGGGAGAGGTACAGGCGGTTCCGGGTCGCGTAGACGACCACGTCCGGGTCGTCGTCCGAGATCGCGACCGCGCGTCCCGCCGGGAGGCCCCGCCCCGATTCCCGCCACGTCACGCCGGCATCGTGGGAGACGACGATCGGCGGCTTCGTGTCGACTACCGCGACCACCGTCGACCCCGCTGTGGCGGCGGCGACCACGAGCGGAAGCTCGACCGCCGGCTGCCGGGGAGGCTCGAACGGCGCCGAAGGATCGAGGGCGACGAGGCTCTCGTCGTCCAGGTCGACGACAGCCACACCGTCGGCCGTCCGGACGTGCGCGATCACGCTGCGCGGCCCGCGAGCAGGTCGGAAACCAACGCGGCAGCCCGCCGTGCAGCAGCGGTCGGCGCCGCGCCGCCGCTCCGCGCCACCAGGTAGGCGGCTGCGAACGCGTCGCCCGCTCCCGTCGGGTCGGCCGCGGCGACCGGGTGAGCCCGCACCAGCTCGGCGACGCCGTCGGCGAAGACGATGCAACCGCGCGAGCCGAGCGTGACCACCACCTCGCCGACGCCCAGACGTCCCAGCGCGCGCTCGTCGTAGCCGTCGACGAGGAGCTCGGCCTCGTCGGCGGAGAGCTTGAGCACGGACACGGACCGCAACACGGCCGGGTCGTAGTCGTCGTCCAGCACGAGCGGGCCGATCCGGCCGGGTCTCGCCAGTCCTTGTCCATCGAGCAGCAGCCGGCGGCCGCGGGCCAGCGCCGCCAGCGTCTCTGCGGGAAAGTCCGCACGGCTGAGCGGCGCGACCTGCACCCACCGAGCGTCTCCGACCGCGTCCAGCGCCTCCGCCGGCGTCCACGGATCGGCGAGCGCCTCGATCGCCATTCGCCGCCGCTCGCGCTCGTACGAGAACGAGAACGCGGCGGAGACGGACGAGTCCTGCCAGCGCACGGGCAGGCCGAGGCGGATCAGGGGCGGCAGCAGCAGGTGCCGGTCGGGCGCGGCGCATTTCGCCCCGATCACCGCCGACGCGCCGAGCGCTCTCAGCGCCCGCGCGGCGTAGAACGGTGCGCCGCCGACCCGTGGCGCGCCGCCGTCGACGAAGTCGAGCGACAGCGAGCCGACGACCGCGACGCTCATCGCGACCGAACCGCGGCGCCGCCGAGCGCGGCGACGAGAACGACCGCGGCGGCGATGCCCACCGCCTCCAGCCCGAGGCCGCCGTCCAGCGGCGCGGCCGCGGCCGCGAGCACGACCAGCCCGACGACCACGCCGGCGGCAGCGGCCCCGACGAGCCAGGCCGCCCGCCGGGGGACGAGCCCGGCCTCCGGCGTCCCCGCGCGCAGCTCGATCGCCGCGAAGGCGAGCTCCGCCACGAGGAGGAACGCGGCGCCGTACAGCGGCGCGCGCACATCGAGCGTGTCCCCGCGGACGAGGAACAGACCGGCGTACTCGGCCCCGAGCAGCGCCAGTCCGGGCATGACCAGCGCCGGCAGCCGAAGCACCAGCGCGGCCGCGAGGACGGCGACACCGACGACGCCGATCATCGCCAGCAGGCCGCCCAGGCGCGTCGCCACGACCGCTGCATAGGTTGCCAGCCCCGCCGCCCCCGCGACGGCAGCGAGCGCGAGCATCACGCGCGAGAGAGCGTGGCGTTCCGCCGGAATGCCGTCACCTCCTCGATCGGGCGGGCGAGCGGCTCGCCGTCCCGCCACTCCACGACGGGTACTCCCGCCGCGTGGAACCGCGACCGCAGAGCCTCCCGCTGGAGCCGCCAGAGCCGGTAGGCCAGCTGCTCGGCCTCGGTCGTTCCCGGGTCGACGTATGCGGCCGGCGACAGCTCGATCACGTCCAGGTCGAAGCCGCGCGCGCGCAGGTCGAGCAGCGCCCGGATCGAGCGGTCGTCGAGCAACGGGGTGAGCGCGACCACCAGCGCCTGCGGCGGGAGTGTCCGGGTCGGGACGTGGTCGATCTCCTTCCACGCGTGGCTCAGCGTGATCTCCGTGTCGAGCAGCGCGTCCACGATCCGGTACAGCTGGACGAGCCCGCCGCCCGGCTCCAGCCAGCGCAGGTACCCGCCGAACGAGACCAGGCCGACGCGGTCGCGGCGCTTGGTGTAGCGCGCGGCCAGCGTGGCGGCGGCCCGCACAGCGAGGTCGAGCGTGCTCGCCGACCCGCGCCGTACCTCGGCGAAGCTGTCCACGAACAGGACGACGTCCACGTTCCGCTCCGGGTGCTGCTCGTTCACCCAGAGCTCGCCGCGCCGCGCGCTCGCGCGCCAGTTGATCCGGCGGACGCGGTCGCCGAACATGAACGGCCGCAGGTCGGCGAACTCCAGGCCCTCGCCCTTCGTGCGCGCCAGCTCGTCGCCCGAGTAGAGCTGTGTCTCGGCGGGGCGCAGAAGGCGCCGGAGCGCCTCGCGGGTGGGGTAGACCTTGACCGGGAGGCCGGAGCGGATCCGGCCGGTGCGCGCGAACAGGCCGAGCGGATCGCGCGCTCGCACGGTCAGGTCGCCGACGGAATACGCGCCCCAGCGCTCGGCACGGAGGCGGAGGGAGAGCGTCCGCGGGCCTGCCACCCGAACGGCCGCCGGGTTGTCGCCGTCCGCGACGACCAGGCCGGCCGGCAGCTCGAGCAGGAGCTCCAGGCGTTCCACCGTGCGCGCGGCTTCGAGGTCGATCTCGACCGTCAGCTCGTCGCCCTCGATCAGCCGGTCGCGGTCGATGCGAACCGAAGCCCGGAGCTCGGGGTCGGCGGCGGTGAGCAGGCCGGCGCCCAGGACGAGCAAAAAGGGTGCGCCCAGCGCGGCGAGCTCCGGCCGGCGCGTGACCAGCGCGGCGATCAGGGCGAGGCCGCCGAGCGCGGCGTAGGCGGCGATCCTCGGCGAGGCCTCCCGGCTCACCGTTCTTCCGCCGGCGGGGTCGGCACCGTCTCGAGCCGCTCTGCGACGACGTCCTCCGCTCGCACCTGCTGCACCCACAGCTCGGGGCGCAGCGACAGCCGGTGCGCGAGCGCCGGGCCGGCCACCGCCTTGACGTCGTCCGGGACGACGAAGTCGCGGCCGTCGAGCGCGGCCCGGGCGCGGGCGAGCTTGAGGATCGCCAGCGTCCCGCGCGGGCTCGCCCCGACCTGGACGCTCGCGGCGTCGCGGGTCGCCCGGACGACGTCGACGATGTAGTAGCCGAGGCTCTCGGCGACGTAGACGTCCTCGAGCGCCTGCTGCATCGCGCGCAGCTCGGCGGTGTCGACGACCTGGTCGAGAACGACCTCGTCCTCGCGGCGGTCGCGCCGCTGCTGGAGGATCCCGAGCTCGTGGTCGCGCGACGGATAGCCGACCGAGATCCGCAGCAGGAACCGGTCGAGCTGCGCCTCGGGCAGGGGGTAGGTACCCTCGTGCTCGATCGGGTTCTGCGTCGCGAGCACGAGGAAGGGTCGCTCGAGCCGGCGGGTCAGGCCCTCGCTCGTCACCTGGTGCTCCTGCATCGCCTCGAGCAGCGCCGCCTGCGTCTTCGGCGGGGCGCGGTTGATCTCGTCTGCGAGGAGGAGGTTGGTGAAGATCGGCCCGGGCCGGAACTCGAAGTCGGCGCTCCGCTGGTTGTAGATCGACGACCCGGTCACGTCGGAGGGCATCAGGTCGGGCGTGAACTGGATCCGGCCGAAGCCGAGCCCGGTCGCCTGCGCGAACGACCGCGCCATCAGCGTCTTCGCGAGGCCGGGGAAGTCCTCGATCAGGACGTGGCCGTCGGCGAGCAGGCCGAGGAGGACGAGCTCGAGCGCGTCCCGCTTGCCGACGACCGCACGCTCGACCTCGTCGAGCAGTCGCCCCGAGCGCTCGGCGACCTCCGCGACCTTCACAGCGATTCGACCGCATCGACGACGTGGGCGATCCGGTCCAGCGTGAGCCCGGGCGCGTCGTGGTCGCGCGGCCGCGCCCGGTCGGCACGGACGAGGTCCCAGGCCTCCGGCCCGAGCAGCGCCTCGGCGGTACCGGTCGGCGCGTCGAGATCGACGCCCCGCAGCCGGAGCCGCGCGGCGGCGACACTGCGCACGGTCGGCCGCAACCGGTAGTAGGCGTCGAACGCAGTCTCGGTCGACAGCCCGACCTCGCGCTCGAGCTTGGCCAGCTCGCGCGGACGGGTCGCCCGCGAGTGGCCGGGCGGGGCGGCATCGAGGCGGGTCGGCCGCTCGGGCGGCAGCGCCCCGAGCGCGCGGGCGATCACGAGCAGCAGGCCGAGCGTCCCCACCACGAGCAACCAGACGTCGACGGCGAGCGCCGCGTCGCCCGGCTTGAACGCGACCGCGATCCCGAGCCCCAGCGTCGCGAGCACCGCCAGGAAGACGAACGTCGGCAGGCGGATCAGGGTGCGCTCCGCAGCTCGTCCCGCAGCGACTCCAGGGCGTCGATCGCCTCCTCTTTCATGGCCGGGTCGATCGCATGCGGGCTGAACTTCGCGCGCTCGAACAGCTCCGTCAGCCGCTCGACGGAGGTCATCGAGGCTCCGATCTCGGGCAGCACCCGGCCGAGGTACTCGCGCGGCGCCTCGGCGGGCGTACGCGGCAGGCCCGCCTCGGCGAGCGCCCGTTCCATCTGCGCGTAGGCGGCGATCACCGCCTTGCGGGGATCGGGCTCGGCGCGGAGGTCTGCGATCGTGCGCTCGAGCGCGAGGGCGAGCTCGACGCCCGGCTGCTGCTCCGTCCGCGTGCGAACGTGCCGGCGCTCGAGGACGAACCAGGCGGCCGCGACGAGGGCGACGGCGGCCAGGATCCCGACGACGATCACCGGGCCCCAGTCGAACCGGACGGCTCCAGGTGTCCCCGTCGAGTGCCGGGCAAGGCTGGCCAGCTGGCTGACCGGGTTGTCGTGGGCGCCGTGGTGGTTGTGCAGGTACCTGAGCAAGAAGACCGCGACGACGCTGACCACGATCATGGAGAAGAACAACGCCTTCATCCAGTTCTTCCGGGCGGGCAGGGTAGGGCGCTCCTCCTCCCGGCCCGTCACGAACATGTAGATCGCCACGGGGAGGACGACGACCGCCAGGGCGACGAACAGAAGCAGCATGTACTCGAGCAGGACGTCCTCGCTGATCGTCCGCGTGTGGCCACCGCCCGCGGGCGTGTGGGCGCGGCTGGCGAGCCCGACGGCGGCGATCAGCGCGACCCCGACGAGACCGCCGGCGACCAGACGGCGCGCTCCCTTCCCTCCGCCCATGGCGCAATGGTACGGAGGGTCAGGCGTCGGCGAAAGCCTCCGAGGCAGGCCGTCGCGAGCGGACGAGCAGCGCCGCGGCCCCGGCGAGCAGGAACGCCGCGGCGAAGCTCGGCAGGGAAGCAGTGAAGTCGATCGGGGCGGGATCGGTGTGGCCCACCAGCCGCTGCCACCACGCCGGCCCCTGCGGCGAGAGCCACTGGTAGAGGCCGAACCCGACCAGCCAGGCGACGATCATCTCCGGGCGCACAGCGGGGCCGTCGAACACCTTCTCACGCGTGTAGTGCATGCCGTCGACGAGCCAGTCGGCGAGCAGGACGCCGAGGAGCGGCACGAAGAACGAGCCGAGCAGGAAGAGGAAGGTGGAGAAGTCCGAGAGGTTCAGGATCAGCGCGCCGGCGGTTGCGATCGCAGCGCTCGAGATGATCAGCAGCCGCTGGGGGACGCGCGGCAGGACGTTCTGGAGCGAGACCGCCGTCGAGTAGACGTTCGCGAAAGCCTCGTCGCTCTCGTCCACCGTCACTGCGAGCAGCGCGAGCACCGAGACGACGCCGCCCGCGACCACGGCGGCGGGCAGCTGCGCGGGATCGGAGATGTCGCGCGCGAGGAACAGCAGGACGCCGAGCGAGTACAGCCAGATCACGGGCACGAGGTAACCGAACGCCGTGCCCCAGAACGAGATCCGCCGCGTCCTCGTGAAGCGGGTGTAGTCGGCTGCGAGCGGCGTCCACGAGATCACGCTCGCGAGGGTCAGGTCGACGCCTTGCCAGAAGGTGGGGAAGCCGCCCTTGCCGCCGGCGTGCCAGAACGCGGTCAGGTCGGACTTGTCGACCACCCACCAGGTCAGGTAGCCGAGCGACGCGAGCACGAACCAGACTGCGAACTTGCGCACGTAGCGGCGGATGAAGCCGATCGGCCCGAGCAGCGCGAGCACGATCGCGACCCCGCCGAACAGCAGCGTCCAGAGCCACTGCGCGCGGAAGTGGAACACGCGGTCGGAGAGGGCGGCGCAGGCGCTGGCGATGATGATCAGCTCGTACACCGACCAGCCGAGGCACTGGACGACGTTGAGGGCGGTGGCCAGATAGGAGCCGCGCCGGCCGAGCGGCGCCCGCATCAGCACCATCGCCGGCACGCGCGCGTCGGTGCCGACCGCGGCGGCGGCGCCGAGCATCGCGCAGCCGACGACCGACGCGACGACGATCGCGAGCAGCGCCTGCTTCAGCGACAGCGCCGGCACCAGCAGTGCGCCGGCGACGATCACGAGCAGGCTGACCGCCAGGTTCCCCCAGAGGAGGACGGTGTCCCCGAGCCCGAGGACGCGCAGCCGTTCCGGAACGGGCTCGATTCCCCATTGCGGCGCCTCGGTGGTCAATCGTCCTCCCTTCGCCGGTACGAACCGGATCAGGTTCGACGGGTGTCATCTCAGCCCGGCACTGCCGGGCACCCCGGTGCGGCAATCCTAACGCGCGGAGTCTGCGGCGTCGCTCGACTCGACCATCGACGGCCTGCTACAGAGTCGACCGGATTCGGTCGGCGGCCACGATCGTGTCGATGCGCTTCGCCAGATGAACCTGCTGCTCGCAGCGGTACTCGAGGTCGCGTAGCCGGGCGCTCGGTTTCAGGTGCTTCTCGTTCCTGAAGCCGAAGAAGGCCCGGCCGCGCCCGAGATTGCGAACGGTCGGCGTGCCCAGGTCGTATCCCACGCGCAGAAGGCAGTTGCGGACCTCCTCGAGCACGCGCAGCGCCCGGCTCCTCGCCTGCCTGGACAACGGCGTCGTGTCCAGGCCTTTGAGGTAATGGGAGCACGCCCTGTCCGCGGCCACTCGGCGGCTGCGCGGCGTTGCTCGGAGCTGCTCGTCCTGCGCGCGCGTCAGCTCGAAGTTGCCGCTCGGTTGCGGATCGGGATGTGGCACGCCCTGTGCCCGCATGCAGCGGGCGTAGTCGAGCGAAGCGCGGTACTCCTTGGAAGGTTGCTTCGGCGGTTGCCCTCCAGCTGTCGCGGTTGCGTGCCCGACGGCGGCAAGACCGGTCAGCATCGCGAAGGCCAGCGCGGTGAGGCCGACGCGTCGGCTCATCGCCGCACCTCGAAGCGGAGCGTCCCGCCGGCAGAGCGCACCTCGACCCGCGTGGGATGGCGTTCCTGATGGGCGGCGATGACGAGCCAGAGACCGGGCCGGAGGAGCACGCCCCCGTTCTTCGCATCGCACGGGCCGCACAACCTCAACCTCAGGGCCGAAGGCTGCGCGAAGACGTCCAGGTAGGCAGACGTCGGCCCGGTGGCCGCTTGCCGGATCTGCAGCGTCCAGCGGAGGCCGCCGAAGAGCGGGCCGGTGCGACCGACCGGACGAAATGCCCGGACACGGTGTGCGGCGAAGTCGGCGCTGAGCCCGAGCGACTCGCTGCTCCCACTGCCGTGGAGATCCGGTGCCGGGCTGGCGATCAGCCGAAGCCCTCCAAATGCGAGCGCCGGCAGAACGGCCGCGGCCACGAGCGCGGCACCGACGGTCTGGCGTCGTCGCCGGCGTCCCCGGCTCGCCCGTCGAACCACGTCGTCCCAGTTCGGATCGATCGCCGGGGGAGATGCGAGCTCGAGCAGTGCTGCGTGGGTGTGGTCTTCACTCGCCAACGGTCTTCAACCTCGCTTTCAACGTCGTGTGGGCGGCATGCAGGGAGGCTGCGACGGTTCCTTCGGCGACGTCGAGGATCTCGCCGATCGCCTCGTAGTCGAGGTCGGCGTAGTAGCGGAGGAACAGCGCGAGACGCTGTCGCTCCGGCAGAGCGCGAACCGCAAGGACGACGTCGCGGTCGTGACCGTTGGACCGTTCCGCAGCCGGCTCGAAGTGCGCTTGGCTGATCGCCGCCAGCCTTCTTTCCTTGGCCCGGCGCCGTGTGGCCTCGATCGAGCGCGTGACCACGATCCGCCAGAGCCAGCTCTCCAGCGATTGCTGCTTCCGCAGCGACTTCTGCCGCCGAAGAGCGAGCGCGAACGCTTCCTGGACGGCATCACGGGCCGACTCGGCCTCTCCCGTGATCGCATGGGCAACGTGGACGTACGCGTGGAAGCGGTCGCGATACAGCGCCTCGATCGCCCGCTCGACGGCTACGTGATTCCGCGCCCTCATGTGGAGTTAGACGCCAACAGGGACGAACACCTTTAGACGCGATCGAACGCGTCGGCAATGCCCAAGAACAAACGTCGACTGCAGCCGAGGCTGCTGGCGCCCGGGATCGCAGCTGCGACGCCGAGACCGGGCGGCCCCGGGCCCGGACGAAGCCGCGACGCCGACCGGATGAGCCGGAACGGCCTTACTTGCCCAGCATCACCTCGGTCGCCTTGATCAGCACGCTGACCCGGTCCCCTTCTGCCAGTCCGAGCTCCTCGGCGCTCCCGCGTGTGATCGCGGCGACGACGGTCTGGCCGCCGATGTCGACGGTGATCTCGGACATGATCGTGCCGAGCTTGACGCCGGTGACGGTTCCGGACAGCTGGTTGCGGGTGCTGAGCTTCATTCGGATCTCCCTTCGGTGTCGATTGACGGTGTCCGGCGGCCGTTGGCGACTACTCTGGTTCCCGTCGCCTTGAACGACGCGTACACGGGCTGTCCGACCTGGAGTCCGAGGCGATGCAGGGAGTCCGTCGTGATCTCGGCGCTCACGGGCCCGATCGAGACGCGGGCACGGTTGCCGAGCTCGGCGATCGCGCGGATGGGCGCGTCGATCAGGTTCATAGCCGAGTCGTTCGGTGGGACCGTCGAAACGGTGATGTCCCAGGGGTAGACGGCCAGCACGAGGTCGCCGTCGGCCTCGTCGGCGGTCATGACGACGGTTCCGTCGAGGAGACGGACCCGGGTGACTCCGGCGGAGCGCTCTCCGTAGCCGTGGAGGAGGTTGGCGCCGGTGAACGAGGCGACGAACGGATCGCTCGGGTCGGCGACGAGCTCTCCCGGCGTGCCGGTCTGGAGAAGCCGGCCCTCGACGATCACGCCGACACGCGCGGCGAGCGCGGCAGCGTCCTCGAAGTCGTGCGTGACCAGCAGGACCGGGAGGCCGAGCCCCGCGAGCAGCTCGTGGAGCTCGGAGCGGACATCGGCCTTCGTATGGGCGTCCAGCGCCGAGAGGGGCTCGTCGAGGAGCAGCACGTCCGGGTCGCGCGCGAGCGCGCGCGCGAGTGCGACCCGCTGGCGTTCCCCACCGGAGAGCTCCGGCGGCCTGGCCCGTTCCAGGTGCCTGATCGAGAACCGGTCCAGGTATTCGTCCGCCTTGTGGCGGCGGGCGTATTCGATGTTCTGGCGGACGGTCAGATGCGGGAAGAGCGCGTAGTCCTGGAAGACGAGGCCGACGCGTCGCCGGTCGGGTGCGAGCGAGATATCGACGGCTCCGTCGAACCAGACCTCGCCGCGAGACGTGATGCGGCCCGAGGCCGGCGTGACGAGACCCGCGATCGCGCGCAGGACCGTCGTCTTCCCTGCACCCGACGGCCCGACCAGGGCCATGGTCGAGTCGACGTCGAGGCTCAGCCCGAGACTGAAGGACCGAAGAGGTACGACGATCTCTTCGAGGGTGAGCGGTGCCATGTCAGTCCGATTCTGAGGCCGAGGAGCAGGACGATGCTGAACAGGACGAGCACGCCCGACATCGCGAGCGTGGCGTCGAAGTTCCGGTCGAACTCGGCGTAGATCGCGAGCGGCAGCGTCTGGGTGACCCGCTGGAGGCTGCCGGCGAACATGATCGTGGCGCCGAACTCGCCGAGGCCGCGCGCGAACGAGAGCGCGAGCCCCGCAATCAGGCCGCCGCGGGCCAGCGGCAGCGCGACGCGGAAGAAGGTGCGCGTCGGGCCGATCCCGAGCGTGCGCGAGGCGGCGGTCAGGTTCGGGTCGGTCGCCTCGAAGGCGGCGATCGCCTGACGGACGTACAGGGGGCTGGCGACGTAGGCGACCGCGATCGTCACGGCCGTCTGGGTGAAGGGCAGCGTGATCCCGAGGGCATCGAATGTCGAGCCGAGGAGCCCGAGCCGGCCGAACGCCGCAAGCAGCCCGATGCCGGCGACGGCAGGCGGCAGGACGAGCGGAAGCTCGACGAGCGTGACCGCGACCGCGTGGCCCGGGAACCGCCGTGTCGCCAGCAGGTACGCGGTCGGTGTCCCGAACAGGACGATCAGCGCCTGCGCGATCGCGCTCGTCTTCAGGCTGACGACGAACGCGTCACGGACGACCGGGTTCGAGAGCTGGTCGAGCAGGTGCCCCGGCGTCGTGTGGGCGAAGATCGCAACGATCGGCAGCGCCAGGAACGCGAGCGTCACGACCGCGATCGCGACGAACAGGCCGGCGAGAAGCCCTCGCTTCAACGAGCTACTTCTTCTTCGCCGGCGCAGGCTTCACGCGTGGGAGGAAGCCGTAGGCGAGCATCCGCGCCTGACCCGCCTTGCTCAGGACCTTGGTGACGAAGGTCTGGGCGTCGGTCTTGTTGCCGCTCCTGGAGACGACACAGATCCCGTACTGCACCTTCGGCTGGGCCCAGGCAGGCACCTTGATCACGTTCACCTTGTCGGCGACCGTCTTGGCGTCGGTCGAGTAGACGAACCCGGCGTCGGCCTCGCCCAGCGCGACCTTCGCGAGCACCTCGCGCACGTCGGTCTCCTGGCTGACGACGTTTTTCAGCACGGAGCCGGACAGGCTCATGTTCTTGAGGATCTGCAGCGTGTAGCTGCCGACCGGCACGCCGGCGCCGGCGACGACGAGCTTCAGCCCGGGCCTGGTGAGGTCGTAGACGCTGCGGACGTTCCTGGGGTTCGACTTCGGCACCACGACGACGAGCGTGTTCCGGGTGAAGACGACCGGCTTCGAGCACAGGCCCTTCGAATAGAGCTGGCTCGGCAGCGTCATGTTCGCGGAGGCGAAGACGTCGGCGGGCGCGCCCTGGGTGATCTGGGCGGCCAGCGTGTTCGAGCCGCCGAACTGGTACCTCTGCGCCGCGTCGATCTTCGGGAAGACGTCGGTCAGCGAGGCGGCGGCGTACACCGTGAGCTGGCCGTTCGGCCTCGCCGCTGCCTGACCGGCGACGATGGCGAGCGCGAGGGCCAACGCTGCGACGACGGCGGAGAGGAGGAGACGGTGGCTCGGACGGGGCACGGAGAGAACCCCTTTCGCTAGCTCTGGATGATGACGTTGGTGGACTTGACGATCGCGGTCGCGGCCATGCCCTTCTTGAGACCGAGCTCCTCGACGGCGTCACGGGTGACGATCGCGACCAGCCGCACCGGCTCGCTGACGACCATCTCGACCTGGGCCATCAGGCCGTCGGTCTTCAGGTCGGTCACGATCGCGTGGAAGCGGTTGCGGGCGCTGATGTGCGCACCCTCGCCGTCGCCGCGCAGCCGGTCGATCTCTGTCGCCGCCACCACCCTGCGGTTGCTCGCATCGCGCTCGACCCGGATCCGCCCGGCCTTGTCCCACCGACGGAGGGTGTCGAGGCTGATCCCGAGAGCGGCTGCAGCCTCGCTTGCCGTGTAGAGCTGCTTCGGCACGGCGTCAGCTCTCGAACCGGTCGAGCGCAGCCGAGGCTGCGTCGATCGCCAGGGACGGGGCGAACGCCCTGCCGATCGCGGCCCGGCCCGCAAGGGCGGCGAGGGCGCCCACGTGCTGCGCCTCGTTGGCCGCGATCTGCCCGATCGGCAGCCGCAGCTCCGGCGTCTGGACGTTCTCGATCGCGCCGAGATACGTCCCGAGCACGAGCGCCTCGATCTGGGCGGCCAGCTTCAGGGTCGATGCGGACGAGGCGAAGCTGCCCCTGGGGTACACGAAGTCGATGTCGTCCGCGGTTGCCGGCACCTGGCCCGCGGCCGTGAGGAGTTGTGCGAGCCCCTCGTAGTGCGCCTGCTCGTCCGCGGCCATCTTCTTGACGGCGGCGGTCGCCGGCCGGCCGAGCTTGCCGCTCGCCAGGGCCTGCGCCTGGAAGTCGGCGGCGAGCAGCTCCGCGCCGATCAGCAGCCGGAGGTACGCCAGATCGGTGTCCGGAGGGGTCGCGGCCGACGCGCGCCCTGCGAGCGCCGCGACCGCCGACGACGACAGAACCAGTGCGCCTCCGCCGAAAGCGCCACGGCGCAAGAGCTGATCCCTGCTCCAACGTGCTGTCACGATTCACGCGCTCCTCGGTCGAGTGCCATAGCATTACCAAGGCGTTGTTCGACGCCAGGCCGAGCAGCATATCCGTTTGATCCACAGAAGGGCTGTTCAGTTGCATATGACTTGCCGAGGTGCCTAGTGGCGTGCAACCAACCAGCAATGGGAGCCTCGTCAGCGGGTGAAGGTCAGGTGGCCGCCGATCTGATGCTCCGCAATCCGAAGACGCTCCCGGTCGACGCTCCGGTCTCCGAGGTTCGGGCGATGCTCGAGAACCCGAGCGTTCAGATGGTGCTCCTCGCCGACGGCTCAATGTTCGCCGGCGCGATCACGGACATCCCGCACGAGGCCGCGCCCGAGCAGCGTGCGCTCGATTTCGCCGAGCCGGAGCCCGACACGATCGGCCCCGACGAACCCGCCGCCACCGCCCTTGTCCGAGCGGCGGCCAGCCCGCACCGCAGGATCGTGGTTCTGGGCGACGACGCGACGTTGCTCGGCCTGCTTTGCCTGAACGAGTCCGGCACCCGGTTCTGCGGAGTGCCAGGCAGCGGCACGGTCGACGGCTAGACGAGGCGCCTTCGGAGATGAGCCTGTTCAGCGTGCGCGGCGGACCTCACGAGGGGATCGAGCCTGCGTCATGGTCGGACGTCGCCGCGGCCGCCGAGCATGTCGGCGCCCGCAGCATCACCCAGCATCCCGACGAGACCGCCCACGGCTTCGTCATCGACGCGCCGACGACGCCGCACGCCTTCGGCGTCGCCAGGGAGCTCTTCAGCCCTCTCTACGGCAGCAACTGGTGGGCCGAGGTCTCCACGTTTCCGCATTTCAACTAGCCTGCGGCCCTCGCCTCGCGGCGTCGGTCCGCGCGGCTCGACCGGGCCTAGCTCGGGCGCGGCGGCAGCTCCTGGACCGACCAGGCGTTGCCGTCAGGATCCTCGAAGAACACGAACCGGCCCCAGTCGAGCTCCTGGACCTCGCCGACCTCGACTCCGCGCTCGAGCAGCTCGGCGCGGGCGGCGTCGGCGTCGGGCACGACCAGCTGCAGGCCCTTCACCGACCCGGGCGTCGTGTCGACGACCCCGGTGCCGAACGCGATCGAGCACGCCGAGCCGGGCGGCGTCAGCTGGACGAACCGGAGCTCGTCCGAGACCCGGTGGTCGTGGTCGGCGTGGAACCCGACCTTCTCGACGTAGAAGTCCTTCGCACGGTCGACGTCCGAGACCGGGATCGCGACGAGCTCGAGCTTCCAGTCCATCGCCGCCTGCCTCAGAGCATCGGAATCTGCCGGAGGATGTCCGGCTCGATCCGGTCGAGGATCTTCATCAGGCTCGGCCCGGTGACGGTGATGCCGTGGTTGCGCAGGCCGATCACCGCCTCGTTCGGGTTCGGCTCGGCGGCGAGCAGCTCGGCGACGCTCACCGCGAGCTCCTCGGTGCCGCACGGGTAGTTCACGTCGGTCGCGGCGATGTCCTTCATCCATGCGTGGACGTGCAGGATCGCGCCGACGCCCGGATGAGCCTGGTAGATCATCCAGTGCTCGATCGCGTCCACCGAGACCCGCCGCGGCTCGACGTTCGGCGGCACGCTGAGCACGATCCGGCCGTTCTCGTGGTCGTAGCCGGAGACGAGCAGGATGTCGCGGCCGGGGGTCTCGAGCGCGGACTTGTCGACGCCGCTTGCGCTCATCCAGAAGCGCCGGGCGTCTTTTCGCTCCGAGAGATTGCCGTACGAGAGGCCGCCGATCCCGTACAGACGCTTGACGTGGCGGAGCTCGCGCTCGTTGAGCAGGTCCTCGATCGGGAACGGCGAGGGCAGGAGGTCGAGGTCGCCGAGGCGCGCGCCGGCGGCGATGATCTCCTCGGTCACCTCGTCGCCCTCCCAGAGCTCCGGCTCGAGGTCGGTGACGAACTCGTTGTCGATCACGAGCTTCGACCGGGCGAGCGGCAGGAGCCGCTGGACGACGGCCTCGGCAAGCGCCTGCTCGCCCTGCTCGGCGGTGTCGCCGTAGTGGCCTCGCTCCATGGTCGTGAACCAGGCGCCCTCGCCCGGGACGTAGCAGAGCGCGATGTTCGCGAGCGCACGCACCAGCATCGGGTAGTCCTCGGGCAGCGAGTGGCTGTCACGCTCGTACAGGCCGACGACGAACGTGCCGCGCGACTTGCGCCGGAACGGCTTCGCGTCGTCCTCGTCGACCACGTTGATCACCAGGTCGGCCTCGTCGGCGGCGGGCGCCTCGCCGACGTGCGCCCGGCCGAGCGCGGCACGGAGGAGGTCGACGAACCGCGCGAGGTCGGGTTTCTTCGCGGAGCCGACGACCGCGAAGGACGCCTCGGCGGCTCCGGTGTCGTCGGACGGTGTGGTCGCGTGGCTGGGTGCGCTCATCTAGACGATCTCGGCAAGGACGACTCCCAGGATGGGAAGCGACAGGGTAAGCGTAAACGAGGTCCAACCCACCAGCAGCAGCCGCGGCCTCGAGACCGGCGGCCTGCCCTCGCGGATCTCGCGGGCCACCCGGGGCCCGAGCACGAAGTCGTGGAGGTACGCGAAGACGATCAGCGCCGCGAACAGCGCCATCTTCACGGCGAAGACGGCCTTGGCTTCGGCGCCGCTGTCCGGCAGGACGTGCGACGCCAGCGGCGCCCCGGTCAGGACCATCACCAGGAGGGCGCTCCAGCCGATCGGGCGCCAGCGCTCACCCAGGTTCCGCATCGTCGTCGCCCGGGCCTCGCCCGTCAGCGTCCGGATGGCCGGGACCGCGATGAACGTGAGCGCGATCGTCCCCCCGACCCAGACGGTGGCGCCGAGGACGTGCAGGGCGACGAGCGTGATCTCCAGCCAGTGCGGCACGTGCATGACAATAGAGAGGCGTGGAGCGCGAGGACTGGAACCGCAGGCACGGCGAGTCGGGCCAGCTGTTCGGGGTCGACCCGAACCGCTTTCTCGTCGCCGAGGTCGACGGGCTCGCGCCGGGCCGCGCGCTCGACCTCGCCTGTGGCGCCGGTCGGAACGCGGTCTGGCTCGCCGGCCAGGGCTGGCAGGTGACCGGCGTCGACTTCTCCGATGTCGCGATCGACAACGCCCGGCGGCTGGCCGGCGACCGCGGCGTCGCGGTCGAGTGGCTCGTCGCCGACCTCGTGGATTGGGAGCCGCCGGCGCACGCGTTCGATCTGATCGTGGTGCTCTATCTCCACCTGCCTGCGGAGGAGCGCCGTCCGATCATTCGCCGCGCCGCTGCGGCGCTCGCCGGCGGCGGCACGATCCTCGTCGTCGGACACCACTCGGCGAACATCGCCGAGGGCACGGGCGGGCCGCAGGACCCCTGCGTTCTCTTCACGGCGGAGGACCTTGCGGCAGACCTCGAGGGGCTCGATGTCGAGAAGGCGGAGCGCGTGATCAGGCCGGTCGAGGGCGAGCGGGACGCGGTCGATGCGCTCGTCCGCGCGCGGCGACCGTGACGATCGGCGTCGTCGAGCTTCGCCGGTACACGTTGAAGCCGGGCGCCCGCGAGACGCTGGTCGAGCTGTTCGACCGAGAGCTCATCGAGTCGCAGGAGGCGCTCGGGATGGCCATTCTCGGCACCTTTCGAGACCTCGACGACCCCGACCAGTTCGTCTGGCTCCGCGGCTTCGAGGACCTGGCGACCCGGGCGCCGGCGCTGCAAGCCTTCTATTCTGGCCCGGTCTGGAAGGAGCACAGCGCTGCCGCGAACGCGACGATGGTCGACGTCGACAACGTGCTGCTCCTCCGACCTGCCGACGAGGGCCTGCGTATAGAGCAGGACCCGGGTCGCCGACCGTCCGTCGGCGCCCCGGAGCGCGAGGGGCTGCTCACGGTGACGATCTCGCCCGCGGGGACTGCTGTGGACGGCGACCTGCTCGCGACGTTCGTCACCGAGCACGGCCGAAACGAGTTTCCAGCGCTCCCGGTACGCGAGGACGTCGACGTCGTCGTCGCCCTCCGGGCGTCCGAACCGCCTGGCGACCTGCCGGCCGGCACCGAGACGCTGCGGCTTCGTCCGACGCCGCGATCGCTACTGCCCTAACCGGGCGAGCAGCTCTCGCCGTGTCCGGTCGCGCCGGGCAGCCGGCCGAGCAGGTCGACGAGCGCCTCGAGCTCCTCGGCCGAGAAGCGCTCCTCGAAGATCTCGACGATCTGCCCGACGTGCGTCCGGCCGGCCGACTCGAGGCGCTCGCGGCCCTCCTCGGTCAGCACGGCATAGGTGACGCGGGCATCGCTGTCGCAGTTGCCCTTGCGCACCCAGCCGTCGCGCTCGAGCCCGTCGAGTAGCCGCGTCACGCCCGACGGCGTCAGCATCAGCCGCTCGGCCAGGTCGACCCGGCGCAGCGAGCCCTCCTCGGCGTGGGAGAGATGGAGCAGGGCCTCGTAGTCGTTGATCGTCAAGCCGTGCTCGGTGACCAGCCGGGCCGACAGCTCCCGCGAGAGGCTCGAATGCGCGCGCAGGAGCCGCGAGAACGCACTCACCGATGTTTGACTGGTCAATACTTGACTGCTCATGGTTTCTGCTACACTGCTTGCGTCCACAAATAATGATAGCGCAACGAAAGGACACCATGAGCACCATCACAGCGACCGAGCAGACCGTCCCGATCGGAACCTGGACGCTCGACAGGACGCACTCCAGCGTCGCCTACTCCGTCCGGCACAGCGGCGTGTCGCTCTTCAGGGGCGGCCTGACCGACTTCGAGGCGGCGCTCGACGACGGACGGCTGGAGGGCTCGGCCGACGTCGCCAGCATCACCGTCCAGGACGAAAGCCTGAAGGGGCACCTGCTCTCGCCGGACTTCTTCGACGCCGAGCGGTTCCCGCGCGTCTCGTTCGCGTCCACCGCCGTCCGGCGCGACGGCGACGAGGTCACGGTCGACGGCGAGCTGGACATCCGCGGCGTGAAGCAGCCCGTGACGCTCACCGGCTCGATCGCCGGCCCGGTCACGGGTCCTGCCGGCGACAAGCTCGGCCTTCACCTCGAGACCAGGATCGACCGGACGGCCTTCGGGATGGCCTGGAACATGGAGCTGCCCGGCGGCGGCTCGATTCTCGACAACGAGGTCACGCTGACCGCCGACCTCGAGCTGGCGAAGGCGGAGGCGTAACGACGTGAAGGTCCTCGGGATCAGCGGGAGCTTGCGCCGCGACTCGCACAACCGCAGGCTCCTGCTCGAGACGGCAGAGCTGCTGCCGCCGGGCGTCGAGCTCGAGCTCTACGACGAGCTGAAGGACCTGCCGCCGTACGACGAGGACGACGATGGCGAGGAGACGCACCCGGCCGTCGAGCGGCTGCGGGACGCGGTCGCCCGGGCCGACGCGATCCTGATCGCCACGCCCGAGTACAACGCATCGATTCCGGGCCAGCTCAAGAACGCGATCGACTGGACGTCGCGACCACGCGGAGCGGCGGCGATCGCCAACAAGCCCGTCGCCGCGTTCGGGACGAGCACCGGCTCGTTCGGCGGCGTCTGGGCGCAGGAGGAGCTCCGCAAGGTCCTGCGCACCGCGGGCGCGCGGGTGGTCGGCGGCGAGCTGGCCGTCCCGCGCGCACACGTCCGGCTGGCCGAGGACGGCTCCCTGCTCGACGACGAGCTCCGGGAGCGGGCGCAGGTGCTGCTCGACACCCTGCTGGCCGAGGTCCGGCCTGCGTGGGTCGTCGCGGCCTAGCAGACGGCTGCGCGCGTCTCGGCTGTGCCACTATTCCGCCGATGGGCGAGGCGCAGGCGTACGTCCTGGGAGGCGAGCAGCACGAGGTCGCCCGGCTCGACGCGCAGTCGGCGTTCTACGAGCCGGCGACAGCGCGCTTCCTGGCGAGTGCCCGGATCGAGCCCGGGATGCGCGTGCTCGACCTGGGGACCGGGCTCGGCCACGTCGCCCGGCTGATCGCGGCGCTGGTGGGGCCGGCCGGCGAGGTCATCGGCGTCGACGCCCAGCCTCGGCTGCTCGAGATCGCGCGGGAACGGACGGCCGACGCCGGCCTCGAGAACATCCGTTTCGTCGAGGGCGACGTCCGCGACTACCGCGATGAGAGCCGCTTCGACGCCGTGGTCGGTCGGCTGATCCTCTTCCATCTCCCCGATCCGGCGGCTGCCGTGCGCCACCACGCGGAGGGTCTCCGGCCGGGAGGACTGCTGCTCGCGATCGACTTCGACGCCGTCGCCTGCCGGAGCGAGCCGCCGCTCCCGATCGCTCAGTCGGCGGTCGAGTACTACGTCGCTGCATTTCGGCGAGCAGGCGCCGATCCCGCCATCGGCATGCGGCTGCCGTCGGTGCTGGCTGCGGCCGGCCTCGAGGAGGTCGAGTCGTTCGGCATCCAGGACTACATCCCGCCCGACAACCCGATGGGAACGGCACTCCTGGCCGGCGTCGTCCGCACGCTCGCCGTCGCCGAAGGTGCCGACCTGCCTCCCGAGCTCGAACTCGAGACACTGGAGCAGCGTCTCGTCGAGGCGGTGCAGGCAGTGCGAGCGACCGTCGTGCCGCCGACGCTCGTCGGCGCCTGGGGCAGGGCCGCGTAGCGCCTACGCGCCGGCCAGGTCGGCGGGCGCCAGCTCCGACAGGCGGTCGAGCGCTGCTCGGGCGGCCTCCGCGTCACGGACCGACTCGAGCTCGCGGCGGAGGTCGAGCAGGTACCGCGCGAGCTGCGCGTCGTGAAGGTCGACGCCCAGACGCTCGACCGCGCAGCCCGGCTCGACAACCGCACCACCCGCCTCCCAGAACGCGCACCAGCCCCGCGGGCACTCCGCGTCGTTGCCGGCGGCTACGGACAGAGAGCACAGCCGGGTTTCCATGCCACGACTGTGACGTCTCAGCCGCGTGTCGCCATCCGTGCGGCCCCGGAAGACTCGTGCGGGTTTCCCGCGAGCCGCCGCAGCCGCTCGACCGTCAGCACCGCGAGCACGGCGAGGATCGCGTCGCTGGCGAGGCACCACTGGCAGATCGCGTCGATCACGGCAACCTGGATCACGATCAGGTAGATCGCGAAGGCGATCCCGCCGAGCGCGATCGCCGCACCGATCGCGGCCGCCTCGACACGCGCCGAGAGCGCCGTGGCGAAGATCGCGAGATACGCCGCGAGACCGAGCACGGCGACGGGAACGCCGCCGATCCTGGCGTACTTCGAGTGCTGGACGGTCTCGCAGCCGCCGGTGGTGCAGGCGATCTGGGTGTGGGTGTACCTGGCGTAGACGAGGTAGGCCGCGACGCCGGCACCGGCGAGCGCGACCACCGCGATCGCGGCCCGCAGGCGCCTGTCTCTCACTTGACCAGAGCGTCGAGCGTCGGCCGGAAGGCCGCGGCCGTGAGCGCCGTCAGCGGCACCTGCTGAAGCGTGCCGCCGGTGGGGCCGGCGAAGAACGTGGGCGTCCGGTCGACGCGGCCGTTCGTCGCCTGCTGCGCCGAGGCGGCGAGCGCGTTCTCCACGTCGGAGCTCTGCCGGTCGGCCATCATCCTGGCGGTGTCGAAGCCGGGAATCGAATTCCCGATCCGCCGCAGCAGGTCGTCGGTGATCCAGCCGGAGTTCTCCGCGCCCTGGCTCCTGTAGAGCAGGTGCGAGAAGTTCCACAGCCTGTTCTGGAGCCCAGCGGCATAGATCGCCCGCAGGCCCTGCTCCGAGTTCGCCCCGATGATCGGGATCCCGAAGTAGACGAGCTTGACTTTGCCCGTCCGGACGTACTCCCTGACGATCGCCGGGAGCGTGTCCAGCTCGTACTGCCGGCAGAAGGGGCACTGCGGGTCGGCGAACTCGATCATCGTCACCTTCGCCTTCGGGTTGCCGAGCTGGTTCAGCTGCTGAGGGATGCCGTGGAAGAGCGCTGCGGTCGCGGCCGCGCCGGGCGCCTTCGGCACGCTCGGGGTGGCGGTCGGCCCCGTGGACGTCTCGGTCGGAGCCACTGTCGCGGGCGGCTCCGCCGAGAGCGTGTTGCTGAGCACGCTGACCAGGATCAGCGACACGGCGATCACTACCGCGGCGACGGCGACGAGGACGAACACCAGGTTGCGACCATGGAGGAAGCGCTTCATCGGGGGATCCGCCCCAGGGTAGACGCACTTCGCCGGCGTCGATCCGTAACAACCCGCAGCGACGATCCGGGGTCGGCATGATTGCGCCCGGATGGCCGACACGATGCTCGCGCTGCGCAAGACGACCGCCGAACCGGGCCTGCGACTGGACGAGATGCCGGTGCCGGAGCCGGCCGCCGACGAGGTGCTGGTCGAGGTCGAGACCGCCAGCATCTGCGGCACCGACCTGCACATCTACGGCTGGGACGAGTGGTCGCAGGGGCGGATCGTCCCGCCGTTGACGCTCGGCCACGAGTTCGCGGGCACGGTCGTCGAGGCCGGGGAGCTCGTCCGCAACGTCGCCGTCGGCGACTACGTGTCCGCCGAGAGCCACATCACCTGCGGCGTCTGCTTCCAGTGCCGGACGGGGCACGCTCACATGTGCGAGCGCACGCGCATCCTCGGCGTCGACCGCGACGGCGCGTTCGCCCGCTACGTGACCGTCCCCGGCTCGGTGATCTGGCGGAACGACCGCAGGAAGCTCCCACCCGAGATCGCCACGCTCCAGGAGCCTTTCGGCAACGCCGTCTTCGCGACCAGCGAGCAGGATCTCGCCGGGCGGGCGGTGGCCGTGCTCGGGTGCGGGCCGATCGGTCTGTTCACGATCGGGATCGCGCGTGCATCGGGAGCCGCCGTCGTGCTCGCCGCCGACCGGACGCCTTTCCGGCTCGGCCTCGCCGGGCAGATGGGCGCCACCGCGGTCGTCAACGTCGAGGAGACGGGGGATACCGCCGCCTGGTTCCTCGAGCACAACGAGGGCTACGGCTTCGACGTCGTCTTCGAGATGTCCGGCTCGCCCCGCGCGATCGCCGACGCGTTCCGGATCGCCCGCAACGGTGGTCGCGTGATCCTGTTCGGGATCCCGTCCCGCCCGGTCGAGATCGACGTCGCCGAGGCGCTGATCTTCAAGAACCTGAGCGTGCTCGCGCTGAACGGGCGCAAGATCTTCGAGACCTGGTACCGGACCCGCTGGCTGCTCGAGAGCGGCGTCGTCGACGTCCGGCCCCTGATCACGAAGGAGCTGCCGCTCGAGGAGTACGAGGAGGCGTTCGCCCTGCTCGCCGCGGGGGAGGCCTGCAAGATCGTCGTCTACCCGGGTGGTCGCGCGCCCGCCGAGGCAGCCGAGCCGCTGCGCGAGCGTGTCCCCGTCGAGGGCAGGTGGCAACACAGGTGACGTCGACGCTCGACGATCGGCTCGGCGCCGAGCTCGACCGCCTCCGCGAGGCCGGCACCTACAAGCGCTTCAACACGCTCTGCTCGCCGCAGGGGCCGCTGGTCGAGATGGAAGGACGCGGCGAGGTGCTCGTCCTCTCGTCGAACAACTACCTCGGCCTCGCCGACCGCCCCGAGGTGGTCGAGGCCGGGATCGAGGGGCTGCGCCGCTACGGCGCCGGTACGGCGTCGGTGCGCTTCATCTGCGGGACGTTCGAGCCGCACCTCGAGCTCGAGCGCGAGCTCGCCGACCTGGTCGGCACCGAGGCGGCCCTCACCTACGTCTCCTGCTGGAACGCGAACGAGGCGGCGATCCCGAGCCTGACCGACGAGTCGACCGTGATCCTCTCGGACGAGCTCAACCACGCGTCGATCATCGACGCGGTCCGGCTCGCCCGGCCGGCGCGGAAGGCGGTCTACCGGCACTCGGACCTGGACGACTTGCGCTCCAAGCTCCGGTCGCTCGAGTCCGGTCAGCGCGCGCTCGTGATCACCGACGGCGTCTTCTCGATGGAGGGCGACCTGGCGAAGCTGCCGGAGCTGGTCGAGGTCGTGCGCGAGCACGACGCGACCCTCGTCGTCGACGACTCGCACGGCACCGGCGTGATGGGCGATACCGGCCGCGGTGTTGCCGAGCACTTCGGCCTGCTCGGCGAGATCGACGTGATCACCTCGACGCTCGGGAAGGCGCTCGGCGGGGCGGCGGGTGGCTTCGTGGCGGCGAGCGAGGAGGTCTGCGACGCCCTCGCGCAGCGCTCGCGTCCGCAGCTGTTCTCGAATGCGTTGCCGCCGACGGTCGCCTGCTCCGCGCTCGAGGCGGTGCGCGTCCTGCGGCGCGAGCCCGAGCTGGTGACGAAGCTGCACGAGTCGACGGCCGACCTGCGGCGGCGGCTGCGCGAGCTGGGCTTCGCGCCGCTCGACGGAGAGGCGGCGATCGTCCCGATCATCGTCGGCGAGACCGCCTTCGCGATCAGCTTCAGCGAGCGCCTGCTCGACGAGGGCGTGTTCGTGACCGGCTTCGGTTTCCCGGTCGTGCCGGAGGGTACGGCACGTATTCGCGTGCAGATGTCCGCGGCGATCGAGCCGGAGCACGTCGAGCGCGCGCTGGCCGCGTTCGAGCAGGTCGGCCGCGAGCTCGACCTGATCCAGTCCGAGACGAGAGGGGAGCGATGAGCAACTACACGGTGACACGGCTCGATGAGATCGAGCCGCTCGACGACGGCCGCGTGCCGACGCAGCCGGTGCGGCACCACCTGGGGATCCAGGCCTTCGGCATCAACGGCTTCACCGCCCGCGAGGCGGGCGACCGCCTGATCAACGAGCACGACGAGTCCGCCGAGCACGACCGGCACGAGGAGCTCTACGTCGTGGTCGAGGGCCACGCGCGCTTCGAGATCGGCGGCGAAACGGTCGACGCCCCCCAGGGCACGCTCGTGTTCGTCCCGCCCGACCTCACGCGGACGGCGTTCGCCGAGGAGGCCGGCACGGCGCTGCTGGCGGTCGGCGCCGCCGCCGGCCAGGCCTACGAGCCCGGCGGCTGGGAGATCTGGTCCCCGTTCAACTCCCTGTACCAGGCAGGGGACTACGCCGGCGTGGCCGACCAGGGCCGGGAGGCGATCGAGGCGTCCAACTACCCCATGCCCATGTACAACCTGGCCTGCTGCGAGGCCCTCGCCGGCCGCAAGGAGGACGCGATCGGGCACCTGCGCACGGCGATCGAGCTTCGGCCGCAGATGAAGGAGCTCGCTCGGGAGGACTCCGACTTCGACGCGATCCGCGAGGAGCCGGGCTTCGCGGGGCTGGTCGCCTGACATGAGAAGCTACAAGCGCGCGAACATCGAAGAAATCGAGGGTGTCGACTACCGTGAGGACACCTCCCTGCGGCCGGTGCGGCACCACCTCGGGATCACCGCATTCGGGACGAACGGCTGGGTGGGGGAGAACGTCGGCGACCGGCTGGTGCCCTCGCACGAGGAGGACCCGGGCAACGAGGAGCTCTACGTCGTCCTGCGCGGTCGCGCGCGATTCGAGATCGACGGCGAGACGGTGGACGCACCCGCCGGCTCGCTCGTCTTCTGCCGCCCCGAGGCGAACCGAACCGCCTTCGCGGAGGAGACCGGCACGACCGTTCTCGCGGTCGGCAGCACCGTCGGGCAGCCGTACCACGGCGGCGGCTGGGAGGTCTGGGCGCCTTTCCATCCCCAGTACGAGGCGGGCGAGTACGAGGCCGTGATCGACCAGGCCCGCGAGACGCTCGAGACGAGCGGGTACGCCGCGCCCCTCTACAACCTGGCGTGCTGCGAGGCGCTCGCCGGGCGGTCCGACGACGCGATCGGCCATCTCCGGGCGGCGATCGAGCAGCGGCCGAACCTCCGCGACCTTGCGAAGGAGGACGCCGACCTCGATCCGCTACGGGACGACCCTGCGTTCAAGGAGCTCGTCGCCTAGCGTAGGTGCGTCAGCGAGCTCCGCGCCTGGCTGAGCTGCGGGGCGGTTCCGAGCGCCTCGCCTGCGGCGGCGACGAGGAGCGCCGAGCGGTCGAGCTCGACCGCCCGTGCGAAGAGCGCTGCCGCGTGGCGCAGGTGGGTGCACGCCTCGTGGAGAAGGGTGCTGGCGTCGAGCTCGCGCGGCGAGGGCTGGCCCAGGTTCCCGAGCTGCTCGCCGCAGCTGTCGACGTACGTGTAGCCGAGCAGTGCGTCGTAGAGATACGAGCTGTTCCGCAGCGTGTCCGGGCCGACGCCGGCGTTACTGATCCGCGGCAGGGAATCGTCGAGCCCGTCGAGGAGCACCAGGGCCTGGTCTGCCCAGAACCGCTCGCCCGGGCTGCCCGCGCCGGGCGCGGCGGGCGCCGAGCCGCAGGCCGGGAGCACGAGCACCACCAGGACGACCACGAGCAGGCGCATCGCCCTGTACACGCTCGCGGGCGGTCGGCCGCCCGTCAAGCATCGCGCGCAACGCTGCCTTAACAGTGGCGCTACGGACGCTTAACCGATAGCGGACGCGACCCGACCCGTGTCTGGTAGACAGGAGAGCGATGGCGGTTCCTGCGCGCATCGGGGTCGGCCGCGCGGAGACGGATGCAGGCGGCGAGGGGATCGAGCTTCGCAGTCTTGCGAAGTCCTATCGCACGGGCGACACGGTCGTTCCGGCGGTCCGCGGGATCGACGTCTCCATCGCTCCGCGGGAGACGGTCGCGATCCTCGGACCGAACGGCGCCGGCAAGTCGACGACGATCGACATGCTGCTCGGCCTCGCCCGTCCCGACGCCGGAACGGTGTCGGTCTTCGGCCGGGAGCCATCCGCCGTCGTCCGGGCGGGCCAGGTCGGGGCGATGCTGCAGACCGGCGGCCTGCTTCGGGACCTCACCGTCCGCGAGCTTGTGGCGATGATGGGGTCGCTCTTCCCGCGTCCGCTGGACGTGGACGAGGTGCTCGAGCTGACCGGGATCGCCGGGATCGCGGGCCAGCTGACGCAGAAGCTGTCGGGCGGCCAGACGCAGCGGGTCCGGTTCGCGCTCGCGATCGTCCCCGACCCCGATCTCCTCGTCCTCGACGAGCCGACCGTCGGCATGGACGTCGAGGGCCGCCACGGGTTCTGGACGACGATGCGCGACTACGCGGCGCGGGGCCGGACGGTGCTGTTCGCCACTCACTACCTGGAGGAGGCCGATGCCTACGCGGACCGGATCGTGCTCATGGCGCGCGGATCGATCGTGGCGGACGGCGCGCCGACCGAGATCAAGGCGATGGTCGGATCGCGCACGATCCGTGCGACCTTGCCCCACGCCTCGGCGGTGGAGCTCGAGCGCCTGCCGGGTGTGACGCGGGCCGAGCTGCGCGGCGAGTCGGTGATCCTCGTCTGCTCCGACTCGGACCGGGCGGTCAGGGCGCTGCTCGAGCGCTTTCCGGCTGCGCGCGACCTCGAGATCACGGGCGCGGGGCTCGAGGAGGCGTTCCTGCAGCTCACCAGCGAGGATCAGGAGGCGGCAGCGGCGTGAACCACGCTGCCTACATCCGTTTCGAGCTCCTGCGCACGGTCCGGAACCGGCGCTTCTTCATCCTCGCGCTCGGCTTTCCGGTCGCCCTCTACTTCCTGATCGCCGCCCCGAACCGCGGCGAGGACAACTTCGGCGGCAGCGGTCTCTCGGCCCCGCTCTACTACATGGTCGGCCTGGCCGCGTTCGGGGCGATGAACGCGATGCTCTCGGTCGGCAGCCGGATCGCGACCGAGCGCACCGCCGGCTGGAACCGCCAGCTCCGGCTGACGCCGCTCTCGTCGCGCGACTACTTCCGCGCGAAGATCCTCACCGGCTACATGACCGCGGTGGCGGCGCTGATCCTGCTCTACATCGCCGGGACGGCGCTTGGCGTGCGCCTCGACGCGCACGACTGGCTGGCGATGACCGGGCTGATCCTCGTCGGCCTGATCCCGTTCGGCGCGCTGGCGATCCTGTTCGGCCACCTGCTCACCTCGGACGCGATCGGCCCCGCGATGGGCGGCCTCGTCGCCGTCCTCGCCGTGCTCGGCGGCGTGTGGTTCCCGCTCACCAGCGGTGTCCTCTACTACATCGGCCAGGCGCTGCCGTCCTACTGGCTCGTCCGGGCGAGCCACGTCGCGCTCGGCGGCGGCGGCTGGGGGATGAAAGGCTGGCTGATCGTCGCCGGCTGGTCGGTCGTGCTCGGGGCGCTGGCCGTGCGCGCCTACCGGCGCGACACCGCGCGGGTCTAGCGAGCGGTCGCGAGCTCAGCCTTCAGGGACTGACCCCGGAGGGGTCTGTCCCTACAGAATCGTGCGCACCCAGGGGGTGGTCGCGTGCTGAGCCTTCAGGGACTGACCCCGCAGGGGTCTGTCCCTACAGAACCGCCCGAACCCACTGCGCGATCACGAGCTCTTCGCGCGCGCGGACCACGTGGACGTCGAACCCGCCCAGGAAGGCGAGCCGCTCGCACACCCGGTCGCGGACGAGCGCGGAATGCTCGCCGATGCCGCCGGTGAACGCGATCGCGTCGAGGCCCCCGAGCGCCGCCGCCGAGGCGGCGACGGCGGCGACGACGCGGTGGACGTAGACGGCCAGCGCCAGCGAGTCGTCGTCGAGCTCACGCACGTCGCCCGAGGTCCCCGACAGGCCGGCAAGCCCCGACTCGTGCTCGAGCGCCTGGTCGAGCTCGTCGACTGAAAGCCCCCGCTCGCGCAGGAGGTAGAGGAGCGCACCGGGGTCGACCGAGCCCGAGCGGGTTGTCATCGGCACGCCCTCGAGCGGCGAGAAGCCCATGGTCGTCTCCACCGAGCGCCCGTCGAGCACGGCCGTCACCGACGAGCCGCCGCCGAGGTGGCACACGACCAGCCGCGGCACCCGCACCTGCGACGCCACCCACTCGACCGAGAGCCCGTGAAAGCCGTACCGCCGCACGCCCCACTCGTGCCACTGCCCGGGCACGGCGTACCGCGTTGCCTCCTCCGGCATCGTCGCGTGGAACGCCGTGTCGAACGCGGCGACGTGGGGGACGTCAGGCAGCGCGCGCCGCGCGTCGCCGAGCGCGCGCAGCGCGGGCGCGTTGTGGAGCGGCGCGAGCGGTGTCAGCTCCTGGATCGCCGCGGTCACGGCGTCGTCGATCACGACCGGCTCGCGGAAGCGCGACCCCCCGTGCACCACGCGGTGGCCGACCGCCTCGCACTCGACCGCAAACGAATCCACCGACCGCGAGTCGTCTCCCTCGACCAGATGGAGCTTCAGGCTCGTCGAGCCCGCGTTGACGACGAGGACGTTCAGGCGGGCCAGACCCAGTCCCGGACGTCGGGTCGGTCCTCGCCGTGCTCCCGCGTCCACGCGCGGCAGCGCAGGCGCTCGTCCTCCATCTCCTGCCGCAGGTGGGCCGCATGCGAGGCGAGCCCGGGCACGCGGTCGATCACGTCGATCACGAGGTGGAAGCGGTCGAGGTCGTTGAGCATGACCATGTCGAACGGCGTCGTGGTCGTGCCCTCCTCCTTGTAGCCGCGGACGTGCAGGTTGTCGTGGTTCGTGCGCCGGTAGGTGAGGCGGTGGATCAGCCAGGGGTAGCCGTGGTAGGCGAAGACGACCGGCCGGTCGGCGGTGAAGATCGCGTCGAACTCGTTGTCCGGCAGGCCGTGAGGGTGCTCGCTCTCCGGCTGGAGGCGCATCAGGTCGACGACGTTGACGACGCGGACCTTCAGGTCGGGGATGCGCTCGCCCAGGATCGAAGCGGCGGCGAGCGTCTCGAGGGTCGGCACGTCGCCGGCGCAGGCGAGGACGACGTCGGTCTCGCCCTCCTCGTCGCTCGACGCCCAGTCCCAGATGCCGAGCCCGCGGGTGCAATGGACGACCGCGTCGTCCATCGACAGGTAGTTCAGGGCCGGCTGCTTGCCGGCGACGATCACGTTGACGTAGTGGCGGCTGCGCAGGCAGTGGTCGGCGACCGAGAGCAGCGTGTTCGCGTCCGGCGGCAGGTAGACGCGGATCACCTCCGCCTTCTTGTTCATCACGTGGTCGATGAAGCCCGGGTCCTGGTGCGAGAAGCCGTTGTGGTCCTGGCGCCAGACGTGTGACGAGAGCAGGTAGTTGAGCGACGGGAGCGGGCGGCGCCAGGGGATGTCTCTCGTCACCTTCAGCCACTTGGCGTGCTGGTTGAACATCGAGTCGACGATGTGGATGAACGCCTCGTAGCAGTTGAAGAAGCCGTGCCTGCCCGTGAGGAGGTAGCCCTCCAGCCAGCCCTGGCAGAGATGCTCCGACAGCACCTCCACCACGCGTCCCTCCGGCGCGAGCCCTTCGTCTGTCGGCAGCCGCTCCGCCTCCCAGGCCCGGTTCGTGACCTCGAAGACGGCGGAGAGCCGGTTCGACGCCGTCTCGTCCGGGCCGAAGAGGCGGAAGGTCTCGGGGTTGCGCGCGATCACGTCGCGCAGGAATGCGCCGAGCACCCGCGTCGCCTCGCTCGTCGAGCGTCCGGGCTCGTCCACCTCGACCGCGTAGTCGCGGAAGTCGGGCAGGACGAGGTCCCGGCCGAGCTCTCCGGTGGTGTGCGGGCTCGCGCTCATCCGCCGGTCGCCTGCCGGCGGCAGCGCCGCCAGCTCCGGGACGAGCCTGCCGTCCTCGTCGAACAGCTCCTCCGGCCGGTAGCTCCGCATCCAGTCCTCGAGCAGCTGCAGGTGCTCCGGGTTCTGACGGGCTTCGGCGATCGGCACCTGGTGCGCGCGCCACGTGCCTTCCACCGGCAATCCGTCCACCTCCTTCGGGCCGGTCCAGCCCTTGGGTGTCCGGAGCACGATCATCGGCCACTTCGGCCGCGCCGCGCCCTGTTTGAGGCGCGCGATGTCGTCGAGGGCGTCGTCGAGCGCGGCCGCGAAGTCCTGGTGCACCTGCTCGGGCTCGTCGCCCATGACGAGGATCGGCCGGTGTCCGTAGCCCTCGAGGAGCGCGACCAGCTCGTCCTCCGGGATTCGGGCAAGCACCGTCGGGTTGGCGATCTTGTAGCCGTTCAGGTGGAGGATCGGCAGGACGGCGCCGTCGGTCTTCGGGTTCAGGAACTTGTTCGAGTGCCAGCTCGCGGCGAGCGGTCCGGTCTCCGCCTCGCCGTCGCCGACGACGCAGCACACGACCAGGTCGGGGTTGTCGAACGCCGCGCCGTAGGCGTGCGTCAGCGCGTACCCGAGCTCGCCGCCCTCGTGGATCGATCCGGGCGTCTCCGGCGCGGCATGGCTCGGGATCCCGCCCGGGAAGGAGAACTGCCGGAACAGCTCGCCCAGCCCCCGCTCGTCGGCGGACACCAGCGGGAAGAGCTCCGAGTAGGTGCCTTCGAGGTACGCGTTGGCGACGATCCCCGGCCCGCCGTGGCCGGGACCGGTGATGTAGATCGCGTCGAGGTCGCGGGCCTTGATCGCGCGGTTCATGTGCACCCAGACCAGGTTCAGCCCCGGTGTGGTGCCGAAGTGCCCGAGCAGCCGCGGCTTGACGTGCTCCGGCTTCAACGGCTCGCGCAGGAGCGGGTTGTCGAGCAGGTAGATCTGGCCGACGGAGAGGTAGTTGGCGGCGCGCCAGTAGGCGTCGATCAGCCGGAGCTCGTTCTCGTCCATCCGTGGAACTTCAGCAGATCCCGGCCGTCGCTCGCAGGAGCTGGCGGCCCGGCGCAATCAGTGACTTCTCGGATGGCTCGCTGGGACCAGCGTGCCAGTGTGGGTCGTGGAAACAGTGTGGGTCGTGGAAAGGAGACGTGAGATGACGACGATCTTGCATGAGCCTGCCGCGAAGGTCGCTGAAACGCGCCGCTGGCGCGACCTCCTCGTCCCGGAGATGTGGGCGAGCTTGGCAATCGCAGTGATGTGGCTCTCGGTGCTGTTCACTTCGATCTACGGTGGGGACATCGTGACCACGACGGTGGGCGGGTCGAGCTCGAGTGTTCCCTCGGCCATTGTCGTGGTGGTTTTTGCGTTCTTCGGGACCTGGGTGGTCGCGAAGCACGGCTTCCGCCGCCGCTCGGTCAAGTAACTGCGAGCGTCGGGCGGCAAACTAAGGCTCAGCAGATCCTCGGAAGAGGATCGCCGACAAGCATGTCGACGATGCGGCTGCCGCCGAGGACGGTCTCGAGGAAGACGAGGCCGGGAGGCTCGGCGGCGAGTTCGCCGATGATCGCAGCGTCGCCCCCGAGCCTGCCGAGGGCCTCGTCTGCCGCGTCCGCAGCGACGACTGCGACGAGCTTGCCCTCGTTGGCGACGTAGAGCGGGTCGATGCCGAGGATCTCCGCGGCGCCGGCCACCTCGGGACGGACGGGGATCGCCTGCTCCTCCAGCCTGACGGCGAGACCGGTGGCGGCGGCGAGCTCGTTCAGCGCCGTCGCCAGCCCGCCGCGTGTCGGGTCGCGCATCCACCGCAGCTGCGGGCCGAGCTCGGCGAGCGAGGCGGTGAGCTCGTTCAGCGGCGCGGTGTCGGACTCGAGCGTGGTCTCGAGCTTCAGGTCGCCGCGGGCGACGAGGACCGCGAAGCCGTGGTCGCCGATCGTGCCCGAGAGGAGCACGCGGTCGCCAGGCTCCGGGCGCCCGAACTCCGCTCGCATGCGCCCGACGCCGGCGGTGGTGACAAACAGGCCATCGGCGCTCCCGCGCTCGACTACCTTCGTGTCCCCTGTGACAACGTCGACTCCTGCCGCCTTGGCCGCCCTGGACATCGACCGTACGATCAGGCGCAGGTCGTCCAACGGGAAGCCCTCCTCGATCACGAAGCCCGCGCTGAGCCACAGCGGCTCGGCGCCAGCCACGGCGAGGTCGTTGACCGTCCCGTTGACGGCCAGCTCGCCGATGTCTCCGCCGGGGAAGAAGAGCGGCTTGACGACGAACGAATCCGTTGTGAACGCGAGCCCATCCGCAACGGCAGCGTCCCCGAGCTCGTCCAGCAGCGGGTTCGACAGCTCCTTCACGAAAAGCCCTTCGACGAGCCTGCGCGTCGCCTTGCCGCCCGAGCCGTCGGCAAGGGTGACGAGACCGCCGCTGCGCGTCACGCCACGCGCCGGCCGTAGCTGTAGTACGCCGCGCACGCGCCTTCGCTCGAGACCATGCACGTTCCCAACGGCTGCTCCGGCGTGCAGGCCGTGCCGAAGACCTTGCACTCCCAGGGCTTGATCGCACCGACCAGCACCTCGCCGCACTGGCAGGCCTTCGGATCCGCGACCTGGATGCTCGGAAGCTCAAACCTGAACTCTGCGTCCCACTCGGCGAAGGCGGACCGGACCTGGAGCGCACTCCAGGGGATCGACCCCAGTCCGCGCCACTCGAAGGTCTCGCGGAGCTCCATTGTCTCGTCGATCGCCTCGATCGCCCGTGGGTTCCCCTCCGGCCGGACCACCCGCGTGTACTGGTTCTCCAGCTCGCACCGGCCTTCGGCGCGCTGGCGAAGGATCATCGCCGTCGCCTCGAGGATGTCGAGCGGCTCGAAGGCCGCGACGACGACCTGCTTGCCGTACCCGGCCGGGATGAACGCGTACGGCGCGGTGCCGATGACCGTCGAGACGTGGCCCGGTGCGATAAAGGCGTCGATCTGTGTCCCCGGTGTGTCGAGGATTGCCCGGAGCGGCGGGACGATCGTCACGTGGTTGCAGAAAGCCGAGAAGTTCCGCACCCCGGCGGCGCGGGCGCGAAGCAGCGTGATCGCCGTCGCCGGTGCGGTCGTCTCGAAGCCGATTGCGAAGAAGACGATCTCGCGGTCGGGCTCGGCCCGCGCGATTGCGAGAGCATCGAGGGGCGAGTAGACCATCCGGACGTCGGCGCCCCTCGCCTTCGCCTCGAGGAGCGTCCCCTTTCCCCCGGGAACGCGGAGCATGTCGCCGAACGTTGTGAACACGACCTCCGGCCGCTCGGCCAGGGAGATCGCGTCGTCCACGCGTCCCATCGGGATGACGCAGACCGGACAGCCCGGGCCGTGGAGGTACTCGACCCCGTCGGGGAGCATGTCCTCGAGGCCATGCTTCGCAATCGCGTGTGTGTGGCCGCCGCAGACCTCCATGATCCGCACGGTCTCGCCGTCTGGGACGAGCCGCGCGATCTCGCGGGTGAGGCGCCGGCCGAGGGCACCATCGCGGTACTCGTCGACGAACCTCACGGCCCGACCTTGCGGATCGCGATCCCCGCGTGACAGAGAAGGATCTCCCCGGCGGCGACCGGGGCGACCAGTTCGACCGCCACGTGCTCACGATGCCCTTCGACCTCGACGACGGCGGTGTCGCCGACGACCGCCAGGACGCGCGCCTCGACGGCGACGTCGCTGCAGGTCAGGCAGTCGTGCCGCGTCACCATTCGATCTCCTCGAGCAGCGCCAGGGTCCGGGCGGCCTCCTCCTCGTCGATCGTGTGGAGCGCGAAGCCGACGTGCACCAGCACCCAGTCGCCGACATTCGCCTCGGGGAGGAGCGCAGTCGAGACCTCCCGGCGAACGCCGGAGACCTCCGCTGTGGCGACTCCGGTCTCGCCGACCTCCACCAGTCGTGCGGGGATGGCGAGGCACATGGTCAGGCGATCCTATGTGCGGCGACCGCCGCCTGTCCGTAGCTGATCCCGCCGTCGTTCGGCGGGACGAGCCGATGCGTGAGGACGCGGAACCCGAGCGCCTCGAGCCGTTCGCGCGTCGAGCGGAGGAGGCGGACGTTCTGGAACGTGCCACCCGAGAGGACGACGGTTCCGGACATGGCCGCCTCGGCGCATGCGGCCGCGGCCGAAGCGGCCACTGTCTCGTGGAAGGAAGCCGCTAACCAGGCCGGATCGCGGCCGCCGAGGGCCTCCAAGTAACACTGTGTTACAAGCTCGGTCGAGGCGCCGAACCGCCACGGCCACGGGTCCGCGTGGACGTCGCCGGCGAGCTGCTCGAGCTCGACGGCCGCCTGGCCTTCGTACACGGCCTCGCCGCCGAAACCGAGTACCGCCGCGACCGCGTCGAACAGCCTGCCCATCCCGGAGGAGCGTGGCGCGTTCGCCTTCAGGCTCTCCCGGACGATCGACCAACGAGGCCAGGGGACCGACTGGCCGGCCCGCTCGAGATGGGCGGCCGCCACGCGCCACGGTTCGCGGATCGCCGCTTCGCCGCCAGCCAGCGGGATCGGCTCGAGCCCAGCGAGCCGCTCGAACGAACGGAGGTCGCAGCGGAGGAGCTCCCCGCCCCAGAGCGTCCCGTCCGTCCCCAGGCCGGTGCCGTCGAAGACGAGTGCGAGCGCAGACCCCTCCTCGCCGTGCTCGGCAAGGCAGGCGGCGGCGTGGGCATGGTGGTGCTGCACCTCGACGAGCGGCAGACCCTGCTCGTGTGCCCACTTCGTCGTGAAATACTCCGGATGAAGGTCGCACGCAATCGTCTCGGGCCGGACGCCGAGCATGTCGAGGTAGAGCTCGAGGTCGTCGACGAATGCCCGATACGCAGCCTCGGAGTCGAGGTCGCCGAGGTGCGGCGACAGATACGCCCCTTCGCCGGTAGCCACGCAGAAGGTCGACTTGAGCTCGGCGCCGGCGGCGACAAGCGGCTTGGAGGACGACAACGGGAGCGGTGAGGGGGCGAATCCGCGGGAGCGCCGAACCGGGAAGCCGCCACGGACGACCGAGTCTTCGCAGCGGCGGTGGATCGGCCGGTCGTGGGAGAGGAACGCGTCCGCGATCCGGGCGAGCCGTCTGCGTGCCTCGCCCTCCTCGAAGGCGATCGGCTCGTCGGAGAGGTTCCCGCTGGTCATCACGAGCGCCCTGCCGAAGTCCCGGTAGAGCAGGTGGTGGAGCGGCGTGTAGGGGAGCATCACGCCGAGCCATCGAGCCCCGGGTGCGACGGATTCGGCGACGGGCGCAGACGGCACGCGTCGCAGCAGGACGATCGGGCGTTCCCGGGACCGGAGCAGCTTCAGCTCCGTCTTGGTCACCTGGACGAGGAGGCCGGGCTGGTCCGACATCACGGCGAAGGGCTTCGCCTCTCGGTGCTTTCTCCCGCGCAGCCGCGAGACCGCGTCCTCGTCCGCCGCGTCGCAGGCCAGGTGGTAGCCGCCCAGACCCTTGACCGCGAGGATGCCTCCGCCGTCCAGCACCGCGACTGCCTCCTCGAGCGGCATCGAGAGCCGCGGACCGCAGACGGGACACGCGATCGGCTCGGCGTGGAAGCGGCGGTCGAGCGGGTCCTCGTACTCGCGACGGCATTCGCGGCACAGCGGGAAGCCGGCCATCGTCGTGTTCGGACGGTCGTAGGGGACGGCGCGGACGATCGTGAAGCGCGGGCCGCACTGCGTGCAGTTGATGAACGGGTAGCGGTACCGGCGGTCGGCCGGGTCGAAGAGCTCGCTGAGACACTCGTCGCAGGTAGCGACGTCGGGTGGGATCAGGGCGGTGTGGCCCGAGGCGACGCTCTCGACGATCCTGAAGTCGGTCTCGCCGACCGGAGCGACGGGCTCGGCCGTGACCGACGTGACCGAGGCGAGCGACGGCGCGCACGAAACGAGCTCGTCGGCGAACTCGTCGAGCTCTGTGCCTTCGACCTCGATGACGACGCCGTCGCCGTCGTTCAGCACGTAGCCGCCGAGCTCGTGCGCGCGTGCGAGCCGGTACACGAAGGGCCGGAATCCGACCCCCTGGACGACGCCCACTGCGCGGAACCGGCGCCGCTCGCGCATGCGGATGGCGCTTGTCTCTCGCACACCGGAAGCATGGCGCAGAATCGACTACTGTGACGTCGGTGGGATTCCGGAAGCCCACACGGAAAACCCGCAGGGTAGGTCAGGCTCGCGCCGGATGGCACGCGCAGGTCGACCGGCGACGCTCTCTCCGATGAACCGTGTGGTCGGGACCGAAGCGCTCGACGTGCTGATCGCAGCGCTATCAGCCCGCGGCTACACCGTCATCGGGCCGACTGTGCGTGACGGCGCGATCGTCTACGAGGAGCTCGGCACTGCCGCCGAGCTGCCGGTCGGCTGGAAGGACATCCAGGACGGCGGTCTGTACAGGCTCGAGCGTCGCGACGACGAGGCCCGCTTCGGCTACGCGGTCGGGCCGACCTCATGGAAGCGGTTCCTGTTCCCGCCACGGGTGCGGCTGTGGAAGGCGAGGCGGGACGGCGAAGACGGACTGGAGGTGGAGGAGGAGGAGCCGGTCGAGGCAGGCCCGTTCGCGTTCGTAGGCGTCCGCGCCTGCGAGCTGGCGGCGATCGCGATCCAGGATCGCGTCTTTCTCGGGGGCCGGTATGCCGACCGGGACTACGCAGCCCGGCGGGAGGATGCCTTCCTCGTCGCGGTCAACTGCCACGAGCCCGCCGGCACCTGCTTCTGCGTCTCGATGGACACCGGTCCCACCGCACGCCAGGGGTACGACCTGGTGCTCACGGAACTGTTCGACGCCGGCCACCGCTTCCTCGTTCAGGCGGGCAGCACGAGGGGCGAGGAGATCCTCGGAGAGCTCGGCGGTGTCGATGCGACCGAAAACGATCTTGCTGAGGCGTCGGCTCAGGCCGTGGACGCGGCCGGTCGGATGGGCCGCCACCTCGACACGCACGACATACGTGACCTGCTTCGCGACAATCTCGAGCACCCGCGTTGGGACGAGGTCGCGGAGCGGTGCCTGACGTGCGGCAACTGCACCATGGCGTGCCCGACGTGCTTCTGCTCGGCGGTCGAGGATGCGAACGACCTGGACGGAACCGCCGCGCGCTCCCGAGTGTGGGACTCTTGCTTCTCGATCGACTACTCGTACATCCACGGCGGCGCGGTCCGCCAGACGCCGCGGGCCCGCTACCGCCAGTGGCTCACGCACAAGCTGGGCACCTGGCACGACCAGTTCGACAGCTCCGGATGCGTCGGCTGCGGCCGCTGCATCACTTGGTGTCCGGTCGCGATCGACATCACTGAGGAGGTCGCGGCCATCCGCGCTACCGGCAAGGAGGAAGCATGAAGACGCTCGACGCCCTCGTCGCGGAGAGCCCCGTGTTCACCGGCCTTGGCCAGCCGTACCTCGAGCTGATCGCCGGCTGCGCCCAGAACTCCGGTTTCGAGGCGGGGCAATACCTCTTCCACGAGGGCGACCAGGCGGACACCTTCTACCTCGTCCGGCACGGCCGCGTGATGCTGGAGACCTTCGTGCCCGGCCGTGGTGCCCTGACGGTCGAGACCGTCGACGCCGGAGACGTGGTCGGGTGGTCGTGGCTCTTCCCGCCGTACCGCTGGCACTTCGACGCGCGCGCGCTCGACATGGTGCGCGCGGTCGCCTTCGACGGCGTCTGCCTGCGCGGGAAGTGCGAGCAGGATCACACGCTCGGCTACGAGCTCCTCGGCCGCTTCGCGCCGGTGATGCTCGAACGGCTTCAGGCGACCCGCATGCAGCTGATGGACGTGTATGGCAGCGCAGCCTGAACCGGGCGTAATGGTGCCGCGGCCCTTCCGCGTCGAGCGGAAGCGGCGAGAGACCTACGACACGTGGACGCTCTCGCTTGCCCCGGTGCAAGGCGAGCAGCTGGACGTCGCGCCCGGCCAGTTCACGATGCTCTACGCCTTCGGTGTCGGCGAAGTGCCGATCTCGGTCAGCGGCCCGCCGCTCGTCCAGACGATCCGGGCCGTGGGACCCGTAACCCGCGCGCTGTGCTCCTCGCGCCCCGGCACGGTGATCGGCGTCCGTGGGCCCTTCGGGACGCACTGGCCGGTCGCCGAGTCAAAGGGCGGTGATCTCGTGATCGTCGCCGGCGGTGTCGGCCTGCCTCCTGTCCGTCCCGCGCTGTACCACGCGCTCGAGCACCGTGCCGACTACGGACGGGTGATCCTGCTCTACGGCGCCCGGACGCCGGCCGACATTGTGTTCCGCAAGGAGATCGAGCGGTGGCGCTCGCGCATGGATTTGGAGGTGGACGTGACCGTCGACGCCGCGAGCGGTGACTGGCGCGGGAAGGTCGGGGTCGTCACCACCCTCATCCCGCGTGCGTCGATCGACCCAGACTCGACCGTCGCGTTCGTCGTCGGCCCGGAGATCATGATGCGCTTCACCGCCCGCGCTCTCGTCGACGAAGGACTGGCGCCCCAGCAGATCTGGATCTCGATGGAACGCTCGATGAAGTGCGGTGTCGCCCTCTGTGGGCACTGCCAGTTCGGGCCCTCACTCATCTGCCGCGACGGCGCCGTCTATCCGTACCCCGCGATCGAGCCCTACCTGGGGGTGAGGGAGCTGTGAGCGTGCGCAAGCCGAAGCTCGCGGTCTGGAAGTTCTCCTCGTGCGACGGCTGTCAGCTCTCGCTGCTCGACTGCGAGGACGAGCTGCTCGCGGTCGCAGGCGCGGTCGATATTGCCTACTTCCTGGAGGCGACCTCGGAGACCGTCCGCGGGCCCTACGACGTGTCGCTCGTCGAGGGCTCGATCACGACCCCGCACGACGCGGAGCGGATCCTGAAGGTGCGGAAGCAGTCGAAGACGCTGGTCACGATCGGTGCCTGCGCGACCGCCGGGGGGATCCAGGCCCTGAGGAACTTCGCCGACGTGAACGAGTTCACGTCCATCGTCTATGCCTCCCCGGAGTACATCTCGACGCTCGCCACCTCGACCGCGATCGCGGATCACGTCCCGGTCGACTTCGAGTTGCGCGGCTGCCCGATCGACAAGCGTCAGCTGCTCGAGGTCGTGACCGCGTTCCTCCACGGCCGCCGTCCGAACGTGCCGGGCTACTCGGTCTGCGTGGAGTGCAAGCGGCGCGGCACGACCTGCGTCACGGTCGCGCATGGGACTCCGTGCCTCGGGCCGGTCACCCAGGCCGGCTGTGGCGCAATCTGCCCCGCGTATGCGCGCGGCTGCTACGGCTGCTTCGGCCCCGCCGAGAGTCCGAACACGGTGTCCCTCTCCAAGCAGCTGCGTGTCCTGGGGATGAGCGATCCGGAGCTCGTCCGTGTCTTCCGCACGTTCAACGCGAACGCTCCGGCGTTCAAGGAGGCGAGTACGGTCGATGGCTAGGACCAAGACGCTCCGCACCGACTACCTGGCCCGCGTCGAGGGCGAGGGAGCAATGCTGGTCAAGATCCGAGACGGCAAGCCCGTCGACGTGAAGCTGCGCATCTACGAGCCGCCCCGTTTCTTCGAGGCGTTCCTGCGCGGCCGGCACTTCGCGGAGGCACCGGACATCACCGCGCGCATCTGCGGGATCTGCCCGGTCGCCTACCAGACGTCGAGCGTGAACGCGATGGAAGACGCCTGCGGCGTCGACGTCGGCCCGCAGATCCGGGCGCTGCGGCGGCTTCTCTACTGCGGCGAGTGGATCGAGAGCCACGCGCTGCACGTGTTCATGCTCCATGCCCCGGACTTCCTGGGCTACGCGAGCGCGATCGAGCTCGCCAAGGATCACCGCGAACTGGTCGAGCGCGCGCTGCACATGAAGAAGACCGGCAACGAAGTGATGCGCGTGGTCGGCGGCCGCGAGGTGCATCCGATCAACGTCAGGGTGGGCGGCTTCTACCGGGCGCCGTCGAAGCGGGAGCTCGCCACGCTCGTCGACGACCTCGAGCGGGCGCGCGAGTTCGCGCTCGAGACCGTTCGCTTCACCGCCGGGCTCGACTTCCCCGAGTTCGAGCAGGACTACGAGCTGGTCGCGCTCTCCGCAGCAGACGCCTACGCGGTGGAGGACGGCCGGCTCGTGTCGAACCGGGGCCTGGACATCCCGGTGTCGGAGTACGAGCAGCACTTCGTCGAGGAACACGTCGAGTGGTCGAACGCGCTCCACTCGCACGTGATCGGACGCGGCAACTACCTTGTCGGACCGCTCGCCCGCTGGGCGCTCTCGGGCGACCGGCTGACGCCGCTGGCGCTCGCGGCGGCGCGGGACGCCGGTCTCGGGCGGGACGAGCGCAACCCGTTCCGCACGATCCTGATCCGCTCGGTCGAGCTCGTCTTCGCCGCCGACGAGGCGCTGCGGCTGATCGCGGAGTACGAACCGCCCGACCCGCCGTTCGTCGAGGTCCTCCCGCGGGCCGGCGTCGGCTACGGCTGCAGCGAGGCGCCGCGCGGCATCTGCTGGCACCGCTACGAGATCGACGACGACGGCACGATCCTCGACGCGAAGATCGTTCCGCCCACGTCCCAGAACCAGAGGACGATCGAGTCCGACCTGCACGGCGTGGTCGAGCGTTACGCCGACCTGCCGGACGAGGAACTGTCCCTGCGCTGCGAGCAGGCGATCCGCAACTACGACCCCTGCATCTCCTGTGCCACCCACTTCCTGAAGCTAGAGGTCGATCGGGCATGAAGGTGATCGGCGTCGGCAACGAGTGGCGGCACGACGACGGCGCCGGGTTGGAAGTCGCCAGGAGGTTGGGTGGACTCCGTCTCTGGGGCGAGCCGATCGGTCTGGTCGACGCCCTCGACGGCGAAGCCGAGGTAGCCATCGTCGACGCCGTCTCGTCGGGCGTTCCCCCCGGCACGCTGCACGTCTTCGAGGCCGACGCACGGCCGCTGCCCGTGGAGCTGTTCGGCTCCTCGTCGACCCACGCGCTCGGCATCGCCGATGCGATCGAGATCGCCCGCTCCCTGGGGAGGTTGCCCGCCCGCGTTCGGGTCATCGGGATCGAGGGAGCACGGTTCGACTACGGGCGAGGACTGAGCCCCGAGGTCGAGGCGGCGGTGGAGGAATGCACGAGAAGCATCTGACCGAGGACCTCGTGCGCAAGCTCGAGGCGCTCGCCGCCGAGGAGGGCGGCTCCCAGGTCACGCGCATCCGGGTGCGGCTCGGTGCCCTCTCGCACTTCACGCCGGAGCACTTCCGCGAGCACTTCGACGATGCGGCCGCCGGCACTCTCGCCGAGGGGGCGAGGGTGGAGGCGGAGCTCGACCCGGATCCGACGGCTCCCGGCGCCCAGGGAGTCGTCCTGGAGACCGTGGAGCTGGAGCTCGAGAGAGAGGAATCGCCATGACCGCCGACGGCGCCATGAGCGCTCTCCATCCCTCTGCCTCCTTCAGCGCGACGCTCCGCGTTCGCCTCGAGAACCGGCCCGGCTCGTTCGCCCGCCTCGCCGAGACGATCGGCGAGGCCGGAGGCCTTCTCGGTGCAATCGACCTCGTCCGGGTGGAGGCGGGGACCAAGGTCCGGGACGTCACCGTCCTCGCCGGGAACGCCGAGCACATGGACCGGATTGCCGAGGCCGTCCGGCTGCTCCCGGGTATCGAGGTCGTCGACGTCTCCGACCGTACCTTCCTCATGCATCTCGGCGGCAAGATCGAGATCGCCCTGAAAGCGCCGTTGAAGACGCGAGACGACCTCTCGATGGCCTACACGCCCGGCGTGGCACGGGTGTCGTCCGCGATCGCCGCCGACCCGGACAAGGTCTGGAACCTGACCATCAAGCAGAACACCGTCGCGGTGGTGAGCGACGGGACGGCTGTGCTCGGGCTCGGGGACATCGGCCCCGAGGGGGCTCTTCCCGTGATGGAGGGGAAGGCGATGCTGTTCAAGGAGTTCGGCGGAGTCGACGCGTTTCCGATCTGCCTGTCCACGACGGACGCAGACGAGATCGTCGAGGTCGTCAAGGCGATCGCCCCCGTGTTCGGCGGGATCAACCTCGAGGACATCTCGGCCCCGCGCTGCTTCGAGATCGAGGAGCGTCTGCGCGACGAGCTGGACATCCCCGTCTTCCACGACGACCAGCACGGGACGGCGATCGTCACTCTGGCCGCACTGATCAACGCGCTCCAGGTCGTCGGCAAGCGGCCGGAGGAGCTCCGGGTCGTCGTCGCCGGCGTCGGCGCCGCCGGCGTGGCGGTGACGAAGATGCTGATCGCGGCCGGCGTCTCGGACGTGGTCGGCTGTGACCGCGAGGGCGCCGTGTACGCCGGGAGGCCGGGTCTCCCACCGGTCAAGGCTGCGTTCGCAGGGATGACCAACCCGCGCGGTGTCCGCGGGTCGGCGGACACGGCGCTGGCCGGAGCAGACGTCTTCATCGGGCTGTCCCAGCCGGGCGCGGTCACGGTCGAAGGCGTTCGCTCGATGGCCGACGACTCGATCGTCTTCGTGATGGCCAACCCGACCCCGGAGGTGGCGCCCGAGGAGATCGAGGGCAGCGCAGCTGTGATCGGCACCGGCCGCTCCGATTACCCGAACCAGATCAACAACGTGCTCGCCTTCCCCGGCGTCTTCCGCGGCGCGCTCGACGTGCGGGCGACCGCGATCACGGAGGGGATGAAGCTGGCGGCGGCCGAGGCGATCGCCGCCGTCGTGAAGCCCGACGAGCTCGAGGCGGACTACGTGATCCCAAGCGTCTTCAACAGGAACGTCGCGCCCACGGTTGCCGACGCGGTCGCGCGTGCCGCCGAAGCGAGCGGGATCGCGCGCCGTGTCGCGAGATCCGCGAACTCACTGATGCCCACGGGTGCCGACGGCGCGAACCTCGTGCCTTGATGGGGCTCTACGCGATGCCCCAACCGTAGGAGGTTCGCATGTTCACCTATGTCGGGCTCTTCAGGCTCACGCCGATTGCGCGCGAGCGACTCGAGAAGACCCCCGAGTACTTCGACCAGATCCACAAGATCGTCGAGCACGAGGGCGGTAGCGTCGAGCGCTTCCTCGCCGTGATGGGCCCGTGGGAGTATCTCGCCATCTTCGAGTATCCGGATCTCGAGGCCGCGTTCCGCGTTCTCGCGAAGATCGCCAAGCTCGAGGTGTTCGAGACCGAGACCTTCCCGGCCGAGGACGTCAAGCTGTTCTGGAAGGAGCTCGTCTAGCGAAGACGGGTCTCCATCCGAGACTGCGGAGGCCGCCCCCGTGGCGGCCTCCGCGCATTCGATGCCAGAGGTGCAGCAGCCGCGTCGGCGTACGCGTCTGCACTGAGCGCCGATCGTGGCCGGCACCGAGGCTGCTCGGCGGCCGAGGACGCAGAGTAGGAGCGAGGAGCATCTTTGGCGACACTGACGAGAGCTGCGCAAAACGTTCGTACGGGTTCCCGAGGAGACCGACCTCGGCGTACGGTTGCGCCAAGGGTGCAGCCGGCGCCGACCGGAGAACCGCAACAGACCAGCCTCGACGAGATCGTCGAGCGATGGTGGACTGCGCTCGCCGCGAGCGACTCGGCGATTCGGGCGGCGCAGGCGGCACCGGGGGGACGCGGGCTGCTCGCCGGCATCGAGCCGCCGGTCTCGGAGCGGGCCGAGGTGATCGGATTGCTGAAACAACTCGAACACGAGTTGCAGGAGCACAGCCGGCTGCTTCCGTTGCTGAGCACGGCGAGGATCACCAACCGGATGCTGGGGCTCCCCCCCGCCGTGCACGCCTGCATCTTCGACCTCGACGGCGTGCTGGCGATGAGCGCCGAAGTTCATGCCGCCGTCTGGGCGAAGACCTTCGACCGGTTCCTGGCGGAACAGGCGCATCTCCACCAACGGCCGTACGTCCCGTTCGACCCACGCCACGACTACGACGACCTGATCGCCGGGCGTCGGCGCCTACAGGGCGTTCGGTCGTTCCTCGTCAGCCGCGGGATCAGCCTCCCGGAGGGAGGCCCCGACGACCCGCCACAGGCCCTCACCGTCCACGCGCTCGCAAACCGCAAGAATCAGCTGCTCCAGCAGCACTTGGCCCGGGACGGCGTCGCCGCCTTCTCGGGCTCCCGGTCCTACCTGGAGGCCGCGCGGATGGCCGGGCTCGCGCGCGCGGTCGTTTCGCCGAGCGAGAACACGGGGGCCATCCTCCGACACGCCGGTCTGTCGTCGCTGGTCGACGCGAAGGTCGATGGCTCGATGATGGAGGTCGAGCATCTGCGTTCGAAGCCGGCGCCGGACACGGTTCTCGCCGCCTGTCGCCTGCTCGACATCGAGCCGAACGAGGCAGCCGTGTTCGAGACCACGCCCTCCGGCGTCGCCGCTGCCCGTGCGGCCGGAATGGGGTTCGTCGTCGCCGTCCACCGCCACGGTGACGGCGACGTTCTACGGGCGAGCGAGGTGGATGTCGTCGTCGGCGACCCGAGCGACCTGCTTGGCTTCGGCGACGGCTGATCTTCCCGGCGTAGCGAAGTCGACCAGCGGGGCGAGCACGTCCGCGAGTGTCGGCCTGCCGATCTCCTCGAGCTCATAGGCCGCGTGGCGAATCGGATGCCGCGAGTCGACGAGGCGCGTGAGGTCGACGGGAGTCGCCGAGATGACGACGTCGCAGTCGGTCGCGTTGATCGTCTGCTCGAGCTCGCGCAGCTGCTCGTCGGAGTAACCCATCGCCGGGAGCACCGAGCCGATGTGCGAGTAGCGCCGGTACGTCTCCGCGATCGATCCGACCGCGTACGGCCGCGGATCGACGAGGGCGCCTGCCCCGCCCCGTTGCGCGGCGACCGTCCCGGCTCCGAACGGCATCCCGCCGTGGGTGATCGTCGGCCCGTCCTCGATCACGAGCACCGCCGCGCCGACGAGCGAGGGGCCGTGCTCGAGCGTCACGCGCGAGTTCGCCCGGACGATCGACGCGTCCGGATTGATGGACGCGACGTCTGCGAGCACCCGCTCGACCTGTGTCGGGTCGGCGCTGTCGACCTTGTTCACCACGACCACGTCGGCCATCCGCAGGTTCGTCTCTCCGGGGTGGTAGGTGAGCTCGTGTCCGGCTCGCAGCGGGTCGACGACGACGATCAGCAGGTCTGGTCTGAAGAACGGAAGGTCGTTGTTGCCTCCGTCCCAGACGATCAGGTCGGCCTCCTCTTCGACGCGCTCGAGGATCTCGGCGTAGTCGACGCCGGCGTAGACGACCATGCCCGCCTCGACCGAGGCCTCGTACTCCTCGCGCTCCTCGATCGTCGGGTGGGCGGCGTCGATGTCGGCGAGCGACGCGAACCGCTGGACGCGCATCGCCTCCAGGTCGCCGTACGGCATCGGGTGCCGGACGAGAACGACGTCGAAGCCCTTGTCGCGCAGGATACGGCCGACGCGGCGGCTGGTCTGGCTCTTCCCGCTCCCGGTCCGGACGGCGCAGACCGCCACGACCGGACGGTGGCTCTCGAGCATCGTCTGCTTCGGGCCGGCGAGCCGGAAATCCGCACCGGCGGCGAGCACCGCCGAGGCCTTGTGCATCACCTCTGCGTGGGACAGATCGGAGTACGCGAGCACGACCTCGTCGGCGCGCTCCGAGTCGATCAGGGAGGCGAGGTCCTCCTCGGGGTAGATCGGGATGCCGTCCGGATACAGCGGTCCGGCGAGAGACGGCGGGTAGCGGCGGTCGGCGATGCCCGGGATCTGGGCGGCGGTGAAAGCGACGACCCGTGTGTCGGGGTCGTCTCGGTAGACCACGTTGAAGTCGTGAAAGTCCCGTCCTCCGGCTCCCATGATGACGACGCGACGCATCTCTACCCTCCGCACCGCTCCACCAGCCGGTCCCACTCCGCGTCGACCAGACGCTGGATCTCCTCCAACGTTCCGCGTGCTGCGGGCGAGAAGAGGTGTGCGAACCGCTTCTGTGTTCGCAGCCACTCTTCGACCGGCCGCTTCTCCCGCGGCCGGTAGGTCAACGCCCATTCGCCGTCCTCGACCTCGTAGAGCGGCCAGAAGCAGCTCTCCACGGCCCCGTCGACGATCGCGGGCGAGAGACGCGCCTCGTGACCCCAGCCGAGCGGACAGTCGGCGAGCACGTTCAGGAAGGCAGGCCCATCGGCCTTCGCCGCCTTGGCCGCCTTGACGCTCAGGTCCTGCCAGTGGGGCCCGGCCGCCGACTGGCCCACGTACGGGATTCCGTGCGCGGCCGCGATCGCGGTCAGATCTTTTCGCTGCTGCACCTTGCCGAACGAGACCGAGCCGGCCGGGCTGGTCGTCGTCGCCGCGCCGAACGGGGTCGCGCCGGAGCGCTGGATCCCCGTGTTCATGTAGGCCTCGTTGTCGTAGCAGACGAAGATGAACTTGTGGCGCCGCTCGAGCGCGCCGGAGAGCGCCTGCAGTCCGATGTCGTAGGTGCCGCCGTCGCCGGCAAAGGCGACGATGGTCAGGTCGTCGTCCTGGGGCAGCCCGCCTCGGCGGCGGAGAGCCCGGTAGGCGGCCTCGACGCCGCTCGCCCCGGCGGCTGCGTTCTCGAACGCGAGATGGAGCCAGGGGACGTTCCAGGCGGTGGTCGGGAAGCGCGTGGTCGCGACCTCGAGGCAGCCGGTCGCGTTGACGACGACCTTCGGGCCTTCGATCGAATCGAGGACGGTGCGCACGACCATCGGGATCCCGCAGCCCTGGCAGAGGGAGTGACCGCCGCGAATCGGCGGAGTGCCGTGCTCCTCGCGGACGAGGGTCTTCAGGCGGGACATGACTCGCTCCTGACGCCGACATCGTCTCTGAGGCCGACATAGTGGGGGGCTATTCCCTCGAACACCTCGCGGATGTCGCCGGGGTGCAGCTCGCGGCCGCCGAGCCCGTACACGTAACTGCGCACCGGCCCGGCCGCGTATGCGACCTCGACGGCCAGCGGCGGCGCTCCTCCGGGGGAGTCCGCGCGGTCGAGGACGACGACCTCGGTCGCCCCGTCGAGGGCCTCGGCGATCTCGGCGGCCGGGAAGGGCCGGTAGGAGCAGATGCGCAGCAGCCCGACCGCCTGGCCCTCGTCGCGCAGCTCGTCGACGACGTCCTTCACGGTGCCGGCAGTAGAGGCGAGGCAGACGAGCACGCGCTCGGCGTCCTCGAGGCGGTACCGCTCGACGCCGCCGATCATCCGGCCGGTGAGCGCGCCGAGCTCGCGGCCGAGCTCCTCGAAGACGGCGAGGGATCCTTCGATCGCGGCAGCCTGCTGGCGGCGCAGCTCGTAGTAGTAGTCGGGCATCGCGAACGGGCCCTGGGTGGTCGGGTTGGAAAGGTCGAGGAGGGGGTGGGGGATGCGGTACTCGCCGACGAAGTCGCGCACCTGCTCGTCCTCGAGCAGCAGCACGGGCTCGGCGGAGTGGGTGATCGTGAAGCCGTCGACGCAGACGATTACAGGCAGGAGCACGTCCGGGTGCTCGGCCAGGCGCGGCGCAAGGACGGTCAGGTCGTAGGCCTCCTGCGCGCTCTCGGCGAAGATCTGGATCGCCCCGGAGTCGCGGATCAGCATCGAGTCGGAGTGGTCGCAGTGGATGTTGATCGGGCCGGACAGCGCGCGGTTCCCGAGGGCCATCACGACCGGGGCGCGCATCGAGGCGGCGATGTAGACGACCTCAGCCATCAGGGCGAGGCCCTGTGACGAGGTCGCGGTCATCGTCCGCGCGCCGGCGGCCGCGGCGGCGATCGCCGCGCTCATCGCAGAGTGCTCGGACTCGACGTTGATCATCTCGCCGTGGGCCTTGCCGTCGGCGATCGCCTTCGCGTAGCCCTGGATGATCGGGGTCTGGGGGGTGATCGGGTAGACGGGAAAGACGTCCGGGTCGATCTGCCGCATCGCCTCGACGATCGCCTCGCCGCCGGTGAGGAGCTGTGCCTGAGCGAGCTCACTCATCGCGCACCATCTCGATCGCGCCGGTGGGGCAGACCGCGGCGCAGAGCTCGCACCCCTTGCAGTGGTCGAGGTCGAATCCGGCGAACGCGGTCCCGTCGAGCTCGATCGCGGAATCCGGGCAGTAGAGCCAGCAGAGCAGGCAGTCGACGCACGCCGCGAGCTCGACCTGGGGCTTGAGGCCGGTGCGCCACTCGCCGGTCAGCGGCTGGATCGCCTCGTCGCGGATGACGACGCCGCCGGGCTCGAGCTCCGGCCAGGTCCTCAGGCTGCCCATGTCGCCTCCTCGGCTGCGTGGTGGCCGGCCGTGAGCGCCGCGGTCAGCTGGGCCGGGTCGGCCTTCTTGCCGAGCACCTCGGAGGCGGCGGCGGCCAGGCTCTCGAGGGGCGGCTCACCCAGGCAGCCGGCGATCGCGCCGAGCATCACCAGGTTGACGGAACCGGGGGCAAGATGGTCGGCGTCGACGCAGACCGCACCCGCGATCGGGTGCTCCGAGTTGACCAGGAGCAGCCCTCCGGGCTGCAGCCCGTCGGTGACGTCGGGGCCGCCGGCGAGGGAGGGCTCGAGCACGACGACCGCGTCGGGCTCCTCGATCGAGTCGCGGCGGCGGATCGGTCGGTCGTCGTACCGCGTATACGCTCGCATCGGCGAGCCGCGCCGCTCGGGACCGTATTCAGGAAACGCCTGCACGCTCTTGCCCTCGCGGAGGAGGGCGACGGCGAGCAGCTGGGCGGCGGTCTTCGCGCCCTGGCCGGCCCGCGCGTGCCACCGGATCTCCTTCATGCCGCGCCCTTCAGGTCGGCATCGACGGCGCGGGCCGCGATCTTGCCCTCGCGGACCGCCTCGACGACCGTGGCACCGCCGTTGGTGGCGTCGCCCGCGGCATAGAACCTGGTCGTGGTCGTCCGGCCGGTCTGGCGGTCGACACTCGCGACGATCTCGGCGAACTCGGGGCGCGCCTCCTGGCCGATCGCGATGATCGCGGTGTCGGCGGGGACGACGTGCTCGCTGCCGGGCACCGGCTGGGGGCGTCTCCGCCCGCTCGCATCCGGCTCGCCCAGCTCCATGCGGATGCACTCGACGCCCTCGAGCCGCTCCGTGCCGAGGAACCGGGTCGGCGCGACCAGCCACTCGAAGAGCACGCCCTCGTTGCGGGCGAGCTCGATCTCGGCGGGGTACGCGGGCATCTCTGTCTCCGTGCGCCGGTAGAGCATCCTCACCTCGTCGGCGCCGAGCCGGACCGCCTCGACCGCGCAGTCGATCGCCGTGTTCCCTCCGCCCACGACGGCGACGTTCCGGCCGATCTGCGGCGGTGCGCCCGTCTTCAGCGCCTCGATGAACGGCAGGGAGCTCCAGACGCCGTCGAGGTCGTCGCCCGGCAGCTGCGGCGTCATGTCGGCGCCCATGCCGACTGCGAGCACCACGGCGTCGTTCATGCCGGCGATCGCGAACAGCCTCGCGCGGTCGATCCGGCGACCGAGGACGATGCGGGCGCCCAGTTCGCGGACGAGCTCGGCTTCCTCAGGCAGGGGTTGGTTCTTCTGACGGTACGGCGCGATCGCGTAGCGGACGAGTCCGCCCGGCTCCTGCCGCTCGTCGTAGACCGTGACCTCGTGGCCCCGCGCGGCGAGCTCGCCGGCGCAGGAGAGCCCGGCAGGCCCAGCGCCGATCACCGCAACCCGGAAGCCCGTCGCCGCCGCGCGGCGGCGAAGCGTACGCCTTTGCGTCAACGCCGCGTCGGCCGCGTGACGCTGCAACCGGCCGATCTCGATCGGCTCACGGCCCTCGTGGAGGAGCACACACGCGCCCTCGCAGAGGAGCTCTGTCGGGCACACGCGCGCGCAGCTGCCGCCGAGCAGGTTGTCGGCGAAGATCACCTCAGCGGCCCGCTCGAGGTCGCCGTCGGCGATGGCGGAGACGAACGACGGTACGTCGACGTCGGCGGGGCAGGCGACCGAGCAGGGCGCGGGAGCGTGAACACCGCCGCACCCGAGGCACCGATCGGCCTCGACCACCGCTTCCAGCGCGTCGAGCGGCGGCTTGATCTCCTCGAACAGCGGGTTTGCGGCCTGGGGTGCGATGGTCACATCGACATCGTGCGTCCCGGGGCCCTCGACTACATCGTGGGCTTCACCGATAGGCGGTGCTTCCGACTACGGATGAATACCCGATGTCCGTCGGGACCGTCGCTGCGAGGCTTGACCCCATCAGGAGGTGTGACATGAAGACGACGTTCGAACCGTCGCACCGGCTCCGGCCGATCGCCGAATTGCGAGCAATCGACGCGATGCACCCCGGGATGATCTCGTGTCCGCCCGAGACCCGTTGCGCACGGTCGCCCGGATGATGGCCAGCTACCGCGTCCATGCGATCGTCGTCCACGCGCACGGCGAGGACGACCTCCCGGGCGGCTGGGGCGTGGTCACCGACGTGGATCTCGTCCGTGCCGCCCTGGACGACAACGTCGACGTGGTGACCGCGGGGCAGGTCGCCGCCACCCCTGCGCTGACCGTGCCCAGTGCCGATGCCCTCGAGCGCGTGATGCAGCTGATGACCGACCACGAGGTCACACACGTGATCGTGGTCGAGCGGCACTCCGGGCGGCCGATCGGCGTGCTGTCGACGCTCGACGTCGCCCACGCCGTGGCCGGCGTTGCCTGACCGGCCTAGCGCTGAAGCGCCGGCTCGTGCGACAGCGTCGCGAGCGCATGCGCCTCGAGCTGGCGCACGCGCTCGCGCGTGAGGCCAAGGTCGCTGCCGATCTGCTGGAGCGTCTCCGGCGGGCCCGTCAGCCCGTAGTGACGCTCGAGCACGAGCCGCTCCCGATCGGAAAGGTCGGTCAGCGCCGTGCGGACGACGGAGCGGCACCGGTCGCGGTCCAACTCGTCGTCGAGGTTCTCGGCGCGGGGATCGGCGACCAGTTCTCCGAGCTCGACCAGGTCGCCGCTCTCGGCGCCGATCGGTTGGTTGAGCGAGATCGTCGTCCGCGTGGTCGCGAGCACATCGTCCACGGCGCTCGCCGAGAGGCCCGCGGCGGCCGCCAGTTCGCCCCGGGTCGGGCCCCGGCCGAGTTCGGCCTCGAGCCGCTGCCTCTCGAGCTCGACGTGGCGCCGTCGTTCGAGCACGTGGACCGGAATGCGGATCGTCCGCGCGTTGTTCGAGATCGCCCGCTGGATCGCCTGGCGGATCCACCACGTGGCGTACGTGGAGAACTTGTGTCCCCGGCGCCAGTCGAACTTCTCCGCGGCTCGATCGAGGCCGATCGCTCCCTCCTGGATCAGGTCGAGAAGCGGGAGGCCCATGCCGCGGTAGCGCTTTGCGATCGAGGCGACGAGCCGCAGGTTCGACTCGACCATGCGGTGTTTCGCCTCGACGTCGCCTCGCTCGATTCTCTTGGCGAGCGCGACCTCCTCGGCCGCGGTCAGCAGCGGGTGCAGTGAGATCTCGTTGAGGAGCAGCTGGAGGCTGTCCTGGGTGCCTGGCGCCACGTCGTCGACGCCGAAGTCGCGCCCTTTCCTCTCGGTTTCGATCATCCCGTCCACTGTGCCGCGCGCCGGGGAGCGTCCACATCCGGGCGAGGCCGGACTCGACGCGCGGAAAACTGCGGAGAGTGCAGCCAATCAGAGGCGACGATCAGGGCCCGCACTGATGTCTCCTTCACACGAGTGTGCGAGTTTCGCAGGAAAAGGAGGTGTTCAATGAGCACGATCTCGCACGATCCGTCCGGGGTTGAACCCAGGAAGCGCCAGTGGTCGATGAACTTGGTCGTGTCGGAAACGTGGGCATCGTTTGCGATCGCCGTCATGTGGCTGGCGGTGCTCTTCACGTCGGTCTACGGCCCGGACATCACATCGGTGAGCGCCGGCGGGTCCAGCTCGCAGGTTCCGTCTGGAGTCGTCGTCGCCTTCTTCGCGTTTCTCGGCACGTGGGTCGTCGCCAGGCACGGATTTCGGCACGAGTCGGAGGAATAGGCGAGGCGGGACCGGTTCGAATCGAGCTCGCAGCTAGGCGCGACCGATCAGGTCGACTAGGCGCGGCCGATCAGGTCGACCGCCGTCACGTGACCGGTCCAGTAGGTGAACGGCCCGTCCACCAGTTCCCACCGCACCTCTGCCCGCGTGGGAACGCGGATCCCCCCAAGCTCTTCGTACTCGCCGAACAGAGCGACCCAACGGCTCTCCACGACATGAGGTCCGTTGATGCGCGGGCGATGTGCAAAGGCGGCAAGGATGTCGCCGCCGGCGTCGAACCTGAGGCTGACCGCGACACGCCGCCGACCGACCGGCGCGCTCACCTCGACGATGTCGTCCTCGATCTCGCGCCATTCCAGCTCCCGGTTCAATCGCATCGCGTGGGGGACCCACGCCAGCTCCGCGAGGTAGCGCATCGCCTCCGCTTCGTCTGTGGCGGAACCGAGGGCGTGCACGACGGGAAAGCCGAACAGGCGGCCGCGAAGCAGCCCTTTGCCGTCTCGGTATTGGTCGACAACATGCATTGAGACAAGGGGCGCCACGCGCACGTTCGCGCTCCACGTGAACGCCACCTGGTCGACCGAGAGCTCCTCGACCGCGCAGAATCGAAGGGCACGACCGTCCTGCTTCGTCCGCATCTCTCCCGTCTGGTGAAGTCGCACCTGAGCCGGAGCCGGCGTCGAAGCGGCCAGCGACCGCACCGCGTAGTCCTCGACCGACGAGACTTGGCGAACCGGCATCGGAGTTGTGAGCAAGGAACTCATCTGCCGCCATCATGGCGCGGGGCGGGCCGCGCCAAATCGGGGAGGACTCGGATCGGATCTGTGGATTCTCCCGGCCCGATCTCGGGATGAGCTGCGCCGGTTCGAGCTCCGCAGAAGGCGCGGAAAACCGACCGGTTCCAGTGTCTCAGTCGCCGGTGCCGAAACCTGCAGCGGGTGCCGTGAGGTGCGTTTCGTCCGTCGGCTCGTCGGTGGGTCCGGCGACCACCTCGATTGTGACTGCGATGTGGACTGGAACGTCGAGCGCGTGGCTGACGAGACAGCGCCTTTCGGCCTCGGCTGCAGCGCGCCGGACAGCGTCCTCGCCCTCCCCAGTCGTCTCGAGAGCGGCATCGATCTCGATCACCGTGAATCCGAAGCGACCGTCGTCACGACGGCTCATGTGACCTGTGGCCGTAACCTTCGCATCGAGGAGCGGCGCGTCGTGCCACTCGGCCGTCGCGGCCAGGGTGAGGGCGAAGCAGGACGCGGCGGAGGCGACAAGCAAGTCCTCGGGCGTCCAGTAGCCGGCGAGTCCGCTCCGGAACTCGGGCGGCGTCGCCAGCGCCAGGCCCTCTTTCCCGCGAGCGTGGGCGTGGGCGACTCGCCCTCCGCGCCAGCGAACCGAGACTGGAAACTGCATCTCCTTTACGACCGACATCACTGGTTCTCCTTCCTCTTTGAAGGTCCTGGGTCCGGGCGCCTGCGCCCATTCTTCGGAAGAGATCTCGTGTCACGGACGTACGGGGCAGCTCGCTCTTGCCCGGCTGGGACTCCCTCGGGATTCCCTCTGAACAGGGCACGTACGTCCAGCGAGGGCACGTGGGTATTGGTTGCGAGCGAGACATATCTTCGGGCCAGAGCGTCCTTGCCGGTTCCGAGCGCGGTGCTGATCAAGCCGATCGCCTCGGCGACTTCCGATGAATCGAGCTCGGCGAGGACACAGGACCAGGTCGCTTCTTCGAGGGCGTTGAAGGCCACCTGGACTTCGGACAGGTCGTACCCGGCCGAGAATCGCTCCTCCGCGACTCGCTCTGCGTGGGCAACGATCGGACCGAGATCACGTGCGTTCAGCCCGCTGAGGAGCTGATCGAAGAGTGTGCTCAGACGCTGCGACGCTGCCTCGTCGCCGTCCGAGGAGTAGTGGGGCATTCGCTTGCGCGTCAAAGCTGCGCCGGCCGCCGCCAGGATGGTCGGCCCCTCGCTCTCGAGGAACGCGGCGACGGCGACGGCCGGCGAACGACGAGAAGGTGCATTCGGGGACGGCCCGTCTGGTCTTCCATCGAGGCGACCGTTCTGGTCGAGCCAGCTGAGTCCGGACACGACCGAAACGACGCCCGGCACGCGTTGGACGAGGATCGGGATCCATTCGGCGTCAGTCTGAGTTTCGACGAGGCCGGTCAGCCGCACCCTTCCCCGGTCGACGTCGACGCGCACGTGTTCGGCCTCGAGCCACAGTTGCTTGTGCAGCACATCCTCGCGAATCTCAGCGGCCACTTCGTCATCCGAACGGACAAAGGCGCGAAGGAGATCGGAGCGAGTGACAATGCCGACCAGCTGTCCCGCGTCGTCGACAACCGGAAGTCGATTGACCCTCTTTCCGATCATCGTCTGGGCGGCCTCGGTGACCGGACAACGGGGCGCAATTGTCACTGCAGGCGAAGACATCAGACCGCCGACGGTCGTGCTGGCTAGCTTCGAGTCGACCTGGACGGACGGAACGCGCCGGCTGCCGAATCGATGCTCGTCCGCCGCGCCGCCGCTCTCCCGGTAGACGATGTCTCCCTCGGAGAGGACTCCGATCACGGCGCCTCGAGCGTCGACCACCGGCAGACCCGAGACTCGGCTTTTCGCGAGAATCGCGGCGGCGTCCTTCAGTGCACTCTCGGGGCCGACCGTGATCACTGTGGTCGTCATCAAGTCGCCGATCTTCATCATCTACCTCCCTCGCGAGCACGGCATCACGGTCCAGCTCATACGCTCCGATGCTCGCCGCGCCATCCGATACGGACATCGGTGAGGCCACCGAATGCTCGTGCGGCTATGCCACAGCGGAGGACGATGGCTTTCGAGGAGAGATCCGTTGTCGCGCAAGATCACCGCGGGCGATCAGGTAGTCCCAACCTGGCGGCCCCGAAGCATCCGGGGCAGCCAGCCCTGCGCGGCTAGCCGTGCGGTGACCGTCGCAACCCGCGTATGTCCTGACGTCCGATCAGCGGCGCCACGGATGCCTGCATCGTCTGCGGGGCGGGACGATTGCTACGTCAGACGCAGACGAGCAGGTTCCCGTCTCGGAGCCAGGAGAGCGGATGAAGGAGATGCTGATCGCGGGTCGAGGTGGCCAGGGCGTCGTCCTCGCTTCGCAGCTTCTCGCCGATGCGTTGGCGCGCGCGGGGTACTGGGTCCAGAGCTTCCCGGAGTTCAAGGCGGAGCGGCGCGGTGCGCCGATCTCGGCCTTCCTCCGCTGGGATCCCGAGTCGCCGATCCACCGCCGGTACAAGGTGCACGAGTGCGACGTGCTCGCCGTGATCTCTGCCTCGCCGCCGTCGCCACAGCTCGTCTCCTCGATCCGGCCGGGCGGGTTGATGATCGTCAACCGCGACAGGCGTTTCGAGCACGCCGGCGACTTCACCGTCGCTCGCGTCCCGGCCTCCCGCATCGGACGCCGCCACGGCATCCTGTCCGCCGAAGGCCGGCCGATGGCCAACGTCGCCCTCCTCGGAGCCTGTCTGCGCTACCTGTTGCCGGACGGGCTGCGCTTCCTGGAGGAGGCGATCGCGGCCCGCATGGGCTCCCTCGCCGACGCGAACATCCTCGCCGCCAGAGAGGGCTACGCGCGCTGTATCCGACAGCACCGGCTCGCCGGCGATGCGCCCTTCGAAACAGCCCTGGCGCCGACTCGGCGTGGTCACGCCGCCTTCCCGGTGAGCACGACCGACTCCCGCGGGTGCCACACCGGAACGTGGTCCGACCAGCGTCCGGTGCTCACCGACGCCTGCACTGCCTGCGCGTTGTGTGAGCTCTTCTGCCCCGAAGGGGCAATCGCCCGCCACGGCGGAGCGATGTCGATCGACCTCCTCTACTGCAAGGGCTGCGGCATCTGTGAGGTCGTCTGCCCGGTCCGGAGCGCCATCGCCATGCAGGAGGTCCCCGTATGAGCCGGACCGCGACCCCCGGGCGTGTGTTGATGACAGCAGACGAGGCCGTCGCCCAGGCAGTGGCGCTGGCACGGGTCCAGGCGATCGCCTCCTACCCGATCACACCCCAGACGATCATCGTCGAGCGGCTCGCGGATCTCGTCGCCGGGCGCGACGACGTCGAGTACGCGAACCTCGAGAGCGAGCATTCCATGTTCGGCTGGGCGATCGCCGCCTCGCACGCGGGCGTTCGCACGTTCACGGCGACCTCGTCGCAAGGGCTGCTGTACGCGCACGAGCAACTCCACCGGGCGTCTCGGGAGCGCGTGCCGCTGGTGGCCGTCAACGTCAACCGATCCATCTTCGCGCCGTGGAGTCTCGAGCCCGACCTCTCGGACAGCATGAGCCAGCGTGACACCGGCTGGATCCAGCTCTATTGCTCCTCCGTACAGGAGGTCTTTGACAGCGTCCTCTTCGGCTACCGGATCGCGGAGAGGCTCATGCTCCCGGTGATGGTCTGCGCCGAGGGCTTCCTGCTCTCGCACACCTCCGAGCTCCTCGACATCCCCGACCAGGGGGAAATCGACGCCTTCCTGCCGCCGCTGGATCCTCCCGGTGAATGGCTGCTCGACCCGGCTCGGCCACACACGTTCTCGGGCTTGCCGGAGCCGACGGACTACGCAGCGTTCCAGAAGAAGGTCGCCGAGGCGCTCGACGAGGCTCGAGGCGTCATCGAGACCACTGCCGCCGAGTTCAGCGCCCGATTCGGGCGCACGAAGGTGGGCGCACTCGAAGTGGCCGGAAACCCGCGTGCGGAAACGGCGCTGATCACGATCGGGACGATCGGCGACACCGCCCACGAGCTCCTGGAGGACGGCGACGACCTGTTGCTCGTTCGTGTCCACGCGTTCAGGCCTTTTCCGGCACAGCAGCTGGCCGCCGTGTTGTCGAACGTTTCCCACGTCGCCGTCGTCGACCGTGCCGTTGCCTTCGGCTCGCTGGCGCCGCTCGGCAGCGACGTGAGGGCGCTCCGGCTCGACTACGCCGAGGCGGTCGTGGATTTCGTCTGCGGCGTCGGCGGCACCGAAGTCACGCCGGCCACCCTTCGCTGGGCAATCGACGCGGCGCGCTCGACAGATGGGGCGGTAGGGCACCTCGGCCCCGTGTTCGTACCGGAAGGGGTGGAGCGATGACCACGTGGCTCGAGAACGTCGTCTCGGAAGAGCGGCTCCTCCTTCCCGGCCACAGCGCGTGCGCGGGCTGCGGCCCGGCCATCAACATCAGACACGTGCTCGGCGCCCTGGCCGAGGCGACGCCCGAATCGAAAATCGTGCTGGTCATCCCCGCTTCGTGCTGGACGATCATCGCCGGCGTCTGGCCGGTCAACGCATTCGCCGTGACGGTCTACCTGACGCCTTTCGCGTCGGCGGCGGCAGAGGCTTCTGGAATCAAGGCCGCACTGCGCCTGCGCGGTGTCGAGAACACGCACGTCGTGGTCTGGGGCGGCGACGGCTCGACGTGTGACATCGGGTTCTCCGGCCTGTCGGCGGCAGCCGAGCGTGACGAGGACATCCTCTATGTGCTGAACGACAACGAGGCGTACATGAACACCGGCGTCCAGAAGTCGGGCGCCACCCCGGAAGGCGCCTGGACGACCACGACCCCCGCAGCTGCGCCACGAGCAGGGCAGAAGAAGGACATCGCCCGGATCCTTGCGGCGCACGGCATCCCCTACGTGGCGACCCTTGCGGCAGGGTCGGTGCCCATGCTCCGCGACTTCAGAGCAAAGGTCGCGAGGGCGGCCGAGCTCGAAGGGTTCCGCTTCCTGCACGTCCTCGGCGCCTGCCCGCCGGGCTGGCGGTATCCCAGCGATCAATCGGTGGAGATCACGCGGCTCGCGGTCGAGTCACGGTACTTCCCGCTCTTCGCCTGTGACGGAGGCAACTGGAGCATCACCTTCAAGCCGAAGCATCCGGTGCCGATCCGCGACTTCCTCCAGGCACAAGGGCGCTTCGGACATCTCTCGCCGGAGCAGGTCGAAGCGATCCAGGCTCACGTCGACGCACGCTGGGACTCCCTGGTCTCGCTGGAGGCGTAACGCAGACATCACGGCCATCGATGCCACAGCCGGTGCCCGGGACCCGCGCTCGAGAGCTCGACCGACTGAGGGGGTCTGCTTTTACGTCTCGTCGTGCTTCGACGAGTAGTAGAGCGCAAGAGTGGCATGAAGCTGCCCCTTGACGTGCGACGAGAGCCACCAGCTCCTCAGCAGTTTCTCTGCCTCTTGTGCATGGTGTTCAGCACGTGCGAGTGGGTCGTCAGACATCTCGCTCGTCTTCCGCGAGAGCTTGTGCAGAACAGGCGTCATGTGCAAATCACCCTTTCCAACGTCGGCCAGGTATCCGGTCCGGCCGGGACGGTCGGCGCGCCGTTGGATGGTCACCGACCGCCCAGGCTCGGCACTTTGGTCAATCCTTCGGTTCGCGGAAGCCGTACCGCGCGACAACCCAGGTGGCGAGAAAAGCGAACAGGGCGACGGCGACTGCTGACGGAACGCTGCTCGCATCTCCGCCCGGGCTCGTGTTCACGATGCTTGGGCCGTAGATCGCGTCGAACAGGACGGCGAGCCACATGACGACGATTGCCAGGGCCGCCCACATCTCCCGCACCAAGAGCTGCTCCGCCCAGGGTCTCTTCTCCTGGACAGCGTGCGAGGGCTCATGAGGGATCGTGGTCATCTCACACCCCCTTTCCGATGTCACGCTCGCACGGAACGTCTTGCGGGGCATCGGGGACGACCCGGATCACCGACGCGCGACTGTTCTGCGCGTCTCGGGCCGTGCAATCCGTGGGCGAGCAGGACGTGGTGTGCGGTGGCAAGTGCGTCCGTCTTGCTCTCCCTCCAGGGCATGCTCGGCCGTGCCGTGCCGAGCCAGGAGATCACTCACGGTTTTCGTTGATCCGTGATCCAGTGGCGGACGCGGTCGCCCAGCCGTTTCTCAACTGCCGTCGTCTGCGCCGGGTGGCGCTGAAACGGAGTCAGCGCTGGGCTCGAAGCCGAGGCGGATCCGGCGGATCCAGACCTGGATGTCCTCGTCGGGCAGCAGGTTGTTGAGGAGTGGGCTGTCGCCGTAGTTGTTCACGAGCTGATGACACCGGACGGCGCAGACGGAATCGAGCGACAACCCCTCGTCCTCGAGCTCCGACGCGAGCGTCCTGAGCGCCTCCGCCGTCGCCACGACCCGCCGCGAGCGCGAATAACCCCGTTCCGACGTCAGCCTGCTCCGAACGGTTTGGGCGAGGGCCCGTCGGTTCTCCATCGACGCCATGCCCTCTCCGCGCCGGCGGATCTCCGGGATCGCGTAGGCGTTGGGATCGAGCAGCAGCCGGTCGGCCAGGTCCAGCCGCCGGAAGAAGGCGCGGCCGGCGAGCAGGGCGCTCGCCAGTGCGCCGATGAGCAAGGGCAGGGCGAACGGAGGGTGGAGGACGCTCGCGGCGAGTGCGAACCCCATGACCAGTGCGGCCAGTCCCAGATCGGTCCACTCGTCCAGGCGGAGCTCGTGGAGCCGGCGCTCGGCTTGCTTGATCGCTTCGGCGTTCATGCTCACCCGAAGCCTGCGTTCGCGTCTCCGTGCCGCCATCGGCGTGACGACGGAGCGGCCCCTCGGTTTTTCCGCGCACTCGGGACCAAGGAGCTGATCCCGGCTCGTGCTTCGGGTACGTACTAGGCCGCAGCCGGTGTCGTAGTTGGTCCTGATTCCTACGGCCCACCTCGGGCTAGCGTCGTTCCGAGACCGACACACCGGGCGAAAGGAACACGGGCGATGGAGACCACCAATTTCGCCGGCCGGGCGGGTCGCTGGAGCGCTGCGCACTGGAAGACGGCCGCCTTCGGGTGGCTCGCGTTCGCTGTGCTCGCCGTCCCCGTCGGCAGCCTCGTCGGCGCGAAGCAGATGAAGAGCTGGGCGGTAGCGAACGGCGAGTCGCGTCGCGCCGAGCAGATCCTCGACCGGGCGAACTTCGACCTGCGGGCGCGCGAGAGCGTGCTGGTGCAGTCGCGGACGTCGACCGTCGACGAGCCGGTGTTCTCGGCGGCCGTCGGAAGCGTCGTGCAGACGCTCTCACAGCAGCCGAACGCGACGAACATCGTCTCTCCGATCAACCGCCCGCAGGCCGGGCTCATCTCGGCCGACCGGCACTCGGCGCTCGTCCAGTTCGACGTCAAGGGAGACGCCGAGAAGGCGAAGGGCCTGATCGCACCGATCCTGAAGGCGGTCGACGGCGTCCAGGCCGGCAACCCGAGCCTGATCATCGAGGAGTTCGGCGAGGCCTCGGTCGACCACCAGATCGACAAGCGGTTCGAGCGGGACATCGGCCGCGCCGAGCTGACGTCACTGCCGCTGACGATGCTGATCCTGCTCGTGGCCTTCGGTGCGCTCGTGGCCGCGGGGCTGCCCGTCATGCTGGCCTTCTCGGCGGTGCTCGCGGCGACCGGGCTCAACGCGCTCGTCAGTCACCTGGTGCCGACCGACCAACAGACGCTCAGCGCGATCATCCTGATGATCGGCATGGCGGTCGGGATCGACTATTCCCTCTTCTACCTGCGGCGCGAGCGCGAGGAGCGGCAGAAGGGCCGGCCGCCGCATGATGCCCTGCTCTACGCGGCGCGCACGTCCGGCCAGGCCGTGTTGGTCTCGGGTGTGACCGTGCTGATCGCCATGGCCGGGATGTTCGTCTCGGGCAACTCGCTGTTCACGACGATCGCGCTCGGAACGATGATCGTCGTCCTCGCCGCGATGATCGGCTCTCTCACGGTGCTCCCCGCAGTCCTGTATCGGCTCGGGGACAAGGTCGACCGGGGCCGAATTCGCATCTTCAACGGCAGGCTGCGCGACGACGGCCTGTGGGGGCGCATCGTCGGCGCCGTTCTGCGCCGGCCGCTGAGAGCCCTGCTGCTGGCGGGCGGCTGCCTCTTCCTGCTCGCCCTGCCGGCGCTCGGCATGCACACGAAGCTGCCGAACTTCACCGACTTCCCGCAGGACCTGAAGATCGTGCGGACGTACGAACGGATCCAGGCGGCGTTCCCGGGCTCGCAGACCCCGGCGCAGGTCGTCGTTCGGGCGCCCAAGGTCGACACGCCGCAGATGCTGCGCGCGTACGGCCTGTTCCGCCGGCGTGCGCTCGCCACCGGCGAGCTCTACGCCCCCTTCACCCTCAGCGTCAACCCAGACCGGACCGTCGCGCTGATCAACTTCGCGATCGCCGGCAACGGGGACAACGCGGCGTCGCTCGCAGCGCTGGAGACCCTGCGCGGCACGGTGATCCCGCCGATCGCGACGACGCTGCCCGACACCGAGGTGGCGGTCGCGGGGATCACGGCCGGCACACACGACTTCAACCAGCAGATGCGCGCACGCCTGCCCTACGTCTTCCTCTTCGTGCTCGGGCTCGCCTTCGTGCTCCTGCTCCTCACGTTCAGGTCGATCGTGATCGCCGCCACGGCGGTGGCGCTGAACCTGCTCTCGGTCGGCGCTGCCTACGGGATCCTCGTCGCCGTGTTCCAGCACGGCTGGTTCGCGGACGTGTTCGGCTTCCAGACCAACGGCGCCATCGTCAGCTGGCTCCCGCTCTTCCTGTTCGTCGTCCTGTTCGGCCTCTCGATGGACTACCACGTCTTCATCCTCAGCCGGATCAAGGAGCTCCGCGACGCGGGCAGCTCGACCGACGAGGCCGTGCAGCTGGCGATCACCCGGACCGCAGGCACGGTCACGAGCGCGGCGATCATCATGGTCGCCGTCTTCGGGCTGTTCGCCTCGCTGAGCCTGATCATGATGCAGCAGCTGGGCTTCGGCCTCGCCGTCGCGATCCTGATCGACGCGACGGTCGTCCGCGCCGTGCTCGTCCCGGCGACGATGAAGCTGCTGGGCGAGTGGAACTGGTACCTGCCCTCATGGCTCGAGTGGCTTCCGTCGCTCTCCCCCGAGGGCGAGAGCGCCTCTCCCGCGCGGAAGCCGCGCCCGCGGGGCCGCGTGACGCACGCCTGAGCGCAGACAAAAACGGAGGGCCGGCGTGGCCGGCCCTCCGTGGTCAGGGGGATGTGGGGAACTAGGCGGGCTGGACGCCCTTGGGAACCGGGGTCTCGGCCGTCTTCGTCTTGGCGATGAGCGCCGGGAGCCGGAAGGTGGCGAAGGCGAGGATCCCGAAGCCGACGCCGGCCAGGAGGAGTGCGATGCCGATGACGACCGCGAACAGTGAGAGCTGGCTGGCCATGTAGCTCGTGTTCAGCGCGGTGGTCAGGGCGGTGTAGGTGACCCAGATGTCGCGGCGGCCGCTGGCGACCGGCTGCTTCGTCTTGGGGTCGGTCACGGCCTTCGTCGGGTCATTCGTGGCCCCGAGCCCGTCCGTGAGCTTGAGGGGCGTGTTCGGCTGGGCGACGTAGCGCCCCATCTGGGAGTACGTCAGGCCGGAGGTGGCCCCGAACGTGTGGATCCGCATGTACTGGGCGAAGCAGCGTGCGCGGCTGCCGCTGTTGACCTGCTCGTCCGCAACCGAGCAGGTCGGAGTGTCGATGGTGGACGGCGTCATGTTCACGCCGGCCTTCTGCAGAGACGCGAAGAGCTTCTGCTGAGCTGCCTTCGCGGCTGTGACTTCGCCTGCGATCGCCGAGGGAGTCATGTCCGGCGTGCCGGTGATCTGCTCCTGCTTGAGGCTCGAGTTCACAGTGCTCCGGCCGTCCATGCCCATCACCAGGGTGGCGATGCCGAAGGCGACCAGGATGACGGCCGCTGCGTACCCACCGAACTCGAACACTTTCCTCTTCGTCATTTCCGGTGCCTCCTTGAGAATCGGGTTGCCCGGATTCAAGAGGCACGCGGTCGAAACGGCATCCGCGCCCGGCCACAGGGTTCGTGCGGTCTACTACGGAACGGCGGCTGTGCTGGGTACGGATCGGGACTGCCGGACTGCGACCGGTTCGAACCGTGCCTGGAAGAAGCGAAGGGTCTCGGGCTCGTAGGTCATCCGCAGCCCCGCGACGGTCTCCCGCCGGTCGTAGACGTCCTTCACCACGTCGGCGACGTACTCGAGGTGCTCTCCCGTGTAGACGCGGCGCGGGATGGTCAGCCGCACGAGCTCGAGGCCGTCATAGGGCTCGGTCCCGTGCTGGCCGGAGACGATCCCGCGCTCCATGGTTCGCACGGCCCCCTCGAGGTAGACCGCGCCGGCGAGTGCCTGCGCCGGGAACTGCTCCTGTCGGAGGTGGGGCAGGAACCGCTTGGCGTCGAGGAAAACGGCGTGTGCGCCCAGCGGGACGACGACGGGCACCCCTGCGTTGAGGAGGAGGCCGCCGAGGAACGCGGACTGGCCGACGTAGTGATCGACGATCCGTTCGTCGACCGACTCTCGGATCCCCTGGGCGAGGGCCTCCATGTCGTGTCCGGCCATGCCGCCGTAGTGCGGGAACCCCTCGTAGACTACGACCAGCTCTCGCGCACGGTCGGCAAGGCTGTCGTCGTTCAGCGCGAGCAGCCCTCCGATCGGGACGAAATGATCCTTCTTGGACGAGAAGACGGCGCCGTCCGACAGGCTCGCCATCTCGCGGACGATCGACGCGATCGTTCGGTCCTCGTAGCCGGGCTCGCGCCGCTTGACGAAGAGCGCGTTCTCGGAGAGGCGCGTCGCGTCGAGGATGAGCGGCACCCCGTGGCCCGCGGTCAGCTCGCGGACGCCGCGGAGGTTCGCGATCGAGAACGGCTGGCCGCCGGCCATGTTCAGGCAGGCCTCCTGGCGGACGAAGGCGACCCCCTCCGGGCCGGCCGACGCGAGCACGCGTTCGAGTGCGACCAGGTCGATGTTGCCCTTGAACGGATGCTCGGATTCCGGGTCGGACGCCTCGGGAATCGAGACGTCCGTCCAGACCGCGCCCGCGAGCTCGGCATGGACACGGGAGGTCGTGAAGTACAGGTTCGAGGGGACGAGCTGACCCGGGGAGACGAGCACGCGCGAGAGCAGATGCTCGGCCCCGCGCCCCTGGTGCGCCGGGATCAGGTGCCGGTAGCCGTACGCGTCCCGCACCGCCGCCTCGAGACGGAAGAAGCTCCGGGAGCCTGCGTACGCCTCGTCGCCGAGCTCCATCGCCGCGCGCTGCTCCTGCGATAGGGCGGAGGTGCCGCTGTCGGTGAGCAGATCGACGAAGACGTCCTCGGCGCGGAGCAGGAAGGTGTTGTGTCCTGCCTCCGCCAGTGCTGCCCGGCGCCGTTCGGGCGACGGAAACTCGATCGGCTCGACGACCTTGACCTTCCAGGGCGGAACGGGTCGGCCCGACGATGTTCGCGGTGTCACACGACTGCTCCGGCCCGGACGCTCGTCCTGACCACCATCACCGGCACCGGCGAGCGGGTGAGCAACGCACGCGAGACGCTCCCGATCACCGCGCTGGCGACGGTGCCGTGTCCGCGCGAGCCGACGACGACGAGATCGGCCTTCCAGCCGCGCGCCGCCTGGGCGATGCAGTCGACCGGGTCTCCTTCGAGGATGTCCGATTCGCACTCGACGCCGACGCGCCTGGCCTCGGCCTCGGCGGGGTCGAGGGCGGCGCGGGCTCGGGAGAGCCCCTCGGTCAGATGCTGTTGGGAGAGGGCACCGCTCAGCAGGTTGCTGATGCGGGGTCGGGCGGTCACGAACGTCACCTCGGCGCCGACCTCAGCGGCAAGCTGGACGCCCTCTTCGACGGCAGCCCAGGCGCCGTCGGACCCGTCGGTCGCGATCACGATCCGTTTCATCGCAATACTCCTTTCGGTGAGGTCGATTCTCGTCCGTGGCGGTCTGCGGGCCATCGTGGCGACGGCCGAGAGTCGATCAGGGATTTGCCGCAGACCGTTCCGCGGCCGGACGGATGGCCGTCCCGGTGGCGAACGGCCACACTGACCTCATGGCAGACGCCGCCTCCGAGGTTCGCGACGTCATCCTCCGCACCGGCGGAACCCTGCGGCTGCGCCCGCCGGTCGCGTGCGACGCCGAGGCCGTCCTCGCCTTCCTGCGCGGGCTGTCGGAGCGGAGCGTCTATCGCCGCTTCCACGGCATTCCGGCACTCCGGCCCGAGACGGTCGAGCCGTTCCTGGACCCGGACTGGCGCGACCGCGGTGGGCTGATCGCCACGATGTCGGACGACGGCCGGGGCGAGCAGGTCGTCGCGCTCGCCAACTACGTGCGCCTGCGCGATCCGGCGCGTGCGGAAGTCGCGTTCGCGGTTGCAGACGCTCTACAGGGGCAGGGGGTGGGCACTCGCCTTCTCGAGCAACTCGCAGCCACCGCCGCGGCCCAGGGGATCTCGACGTTCGTCGCCGAGGTCATGCCCGACAACGCGCCGATGCTCGGCGTCTTCGCAGACGCCGGGTTCGCCGTCTCACGGAGACTCGAGGGTGGCACGACCGAGGTGCGGCTCGAGATCGCGCCCACCGACCAGTACCGCGCGGCGGTCGACGAGCGCGACCACCTCGCAGTCACAACTTCGCTGGCGCCGTTCTTCGCGCCGAAGACGGTCGCCGTGGTCGGCGCGTCGACGCGGCGCGGCTCGATCGGCGGCGAGCTCTTCCGCAACATCCTCGACTCGGACTTCGACGGGATCGTCCATCCGGTCAACCCGAAGGCTCCGTCGGTCGCCGGCGTGCGGGCCTACGCCTCGGTGGCGGACATTCCCGACCCTGTCGACCTGGCGGTCTTCTGCGTTCCGGGAGCGTCGGTGCTCGACGAGGCGGAGGCGGCAATGCGGAAGGGCACTCGCGCCCTGTGCGTGATCTCCGCCGGCTTCGCAGAGACGGGGGTCGAGGGCATGCGCAGGCAGGAGCAGCTGCTCGCCAGGGTGCGCGCCCACGGCGCGCGGCTGATCGGCCCGAACTGCCTCGGGATCTTCGTCGCCGGCCCGGGACTGAATGCGACCTTTGCACCCCACAACTTCCCCGGCGGGAACATCGGCTTCTCGTCGCAGAGCGGCGCACTCGGGCTGGCGGTCCTCGAGCGGGGGGCCTCACGAGGGCTCGGGTTGTCCGGCTTCGTCTCTGTTGGCAACAAGGCCGACGTCTCCTCGAACGACCTGCTCGAGTACTGGGAGGACGACCCGGCGACCGACCTGATCCTGCTGTACCTGGAATCGTTCGGCAATCCTCGGAAGTTCGCCCGGCTTGCGCAGCGGGTGGCCCGGAAGAAGCCCATCCTGGCCATGAAAGGCGGGCGCACGACGGCGGGGCAACGGGCTGCGGGCTCGCACACTGCCGCGCTCGCGGGATCGACGGCGGCGGTCGAGGCCCTCTTCGAGCAGGCCGGCGTGATCCAGGCCGACTCTCTGGAGGAGCTGTCGGACGCCGCCGTGCTGCTCTCGTCGCAGCCGCTTCCACAGGGTCGGCGGGTGGCGCTGCTCACGAACGCCGGGGGTCTGGGCATCCTCTGCGCCGACGCCTGCGCGGCGGCCGGCCTGGAGCTGCCGCCGCTCTCGGAGGAGACGTGCACCCGGCTGGCCAACGTGCTGCCGCGGGAGGCGAGCATCGCCAATCCCGTCGACATGCTGGGCTCGGCCGTGGGCTCGACCTACGAGACAGTCCTGCCGTACGTCCTGGCCGACCCCGGCATAGACGCCGTGATCGTGCTCTTCGTCCCACCGGTCGTCGCGGGTGCCGAGGAGGTCGCCGAGGCGGTGGTCCGGGGCGTGGGGAGCACACCGCACACCGACAAGCCGGTGCTGGCTGCGTTCGTGGCCGCCGACGGGGTCCCTGCATGCCTGCTCCGTCCGGGCTCCGGTGTCGCTGCGTTCGAGTACCCGGAGTCCGCTGCCCGCGCCCTGGCCCATGCCGTCCACCGGGCGGAATGGCTGCGCCGCCCGGCGGGATCGGTCCCCGACCTCGCCGGCATCGACCGTCCGGCTGCGGAAGCGCTCGTCGGTTCCGTCCTGGCCGCCTCCACCGACGTGTGGCTCGACGCACCTCAGGTGCGCGAGCTACTCGGGGCCTACGGCATCCCGCTCGTGGAGGAGCGGATCGCGCGATCGGCCGAGGAAGCGGTCGAGGCCGCACTGGAGCTCGGCCTGCCGGTCGTCGTGAAGAGTGCCGTGCCGGGCGCGCACAAGACGGAGACCGGGGGCATCGCACTCGACCTCGCGACCGAGGAGGACGTCCGGGCCGCGGTCGGGCGGATCGGCTTTCCAGTGGTGATCCAGCCGATGATCGGCGGCGGTGCCGAGCTGCTCGCGGGCGTCGTGCAGGATCCGACTTTTGGACCGCTGGTCGCGTTCGGCCCCGGCGGCGTCTTCGCCGAGCTGATCGGCGAGGCCCAGTTCCGGATCGCGCCCTTGACGCTCGCCGACGCCGAGGACCTCGTGCTGACCGGCAAGGCCGGCAGCCTCGTGGCCGGCTTCCGGGGGAAGCCTCCCGCCGACGCAGCGGCGCTCGTCGATCTCGTGCTCCGGCTGGCGAGGCTTGCCGACGACGTCCCCGAGGTCGCCGAGCTCGACCTCAACCCGGTGCTCGGGCTTCCGAACGGCTGTGTCGCCGTCGACGCCCGCGTCCGGCTCCGGCCGGCCGAGCGAACTCCTCTCGCGAAGACCTGGTAGCGCCCATGGCGCGGCGCCTGCTCGCTGCGGGATGTCTCGTCGCGATCGCCGCCGGAGGGGTCCTGCACCTTGCCGGCAGGCCTGCGGCCGGTGATCTCGTCCTCGCGCTCGGCACGGGGATCGTGCTCGTGCCGCTGACGTGGAACGTCGCGCGGTCGCTCGCCAGGCGCGATGTCGGCGTCGACGCGATCGCGCTGATCGCGATCGCCGGCGCACTCGCGCTGCACGAATGGGGAGCAGCGGCGGTCGTCGCGCTGATGCTCGCGGGGGGCAATGCGCTCGAGGAGGCGGCCGCGGGCCGCGCCCGCCGTGCGCTCGGGACGCTCGTTGCCCGCGCTCCGCGGATCGCCCATCGGCTCGGGCCACGGAGCACGTTGGAGGAGGTGGCCGTGGACGAGGTCGCGGTCGGGGACTCGCTCGTCGTCCGCGCGGGCGAGATCGTGCCGGTCGACGGAGTCGTCTGCAGCAGCCGGGCGCTCGTGGACGAATCGTCCATGACGGGAGAGCCGCTGCCCGTTCTGCGTGCGCCCGGCGACCACGTCCGCAGCGGGACGAGCAACGTCGGAGACGTCTTCGAGCTACGGGCGATCCGCCCGGCCGCCGAAAGCGCCTACGCCGCCGTGATCCGGCTCGTGCAGGACGCCGAGTCGAGCAAGGCGCCCTTTGTCCGCCTCGCCGACCGCTACGCGATCTTCTGCCTTCCCCTCACAATTGCCGTTGCCGGCTTCGCCTGGGCCATCTCCGGCGATCCGGTGCGCGCCCTCGCGGTGTTCGTCGTCGCGACGCCGTGCCCACTGATCCTCGCCGCACCGGTGGCGTTGGTGTCCGGGATCTCACGCGCCGCGAAGGCAGGCGTGATCGTCAAGGGCGGTGGTGTCATCGAGCGGCTCGGCAAGGCCCGCACGGTGCTCTTCGACAAGACGGGCACGCTCACGCTCGGGACTCCCGAGGTCGCCCACGTCGTCGTCTTCGACGGGACGGGAAGTCAGGAGCTCGTGCGGCTGGCCGCGTCGCTCGACCAGCTGTCCGCCCACCCGCTGGCCGAGGCCCTGGTCCATCACGCGACTGCACAGGGGTTGTCGCTTTCGTTCCCCGAGCACGTGACCGAGGAGCCCGGTCGGGGGATCGCGGGCGTGGTCGACGGCAGGAGGGTCGCCGCCGGAAGCGCCGCATGGGCTCCACTCCAGCGGGCACCAGCCGGAGCCTCCTCGGCAGGACCGGGACGGCGAGTCTGGACGGGCCACGATCGCCGTCGCGGTGGACGGGCGCGCGGCGGGTGCGATCGAGATGGCCGACCTCGTCCGGGGCGACGCGTCCCGACTGGTCTGCGATCTCCGCTCCGCCGGGATCGAGCAGGTGGCGATGGTGACGGGCGATCGGGCCGCGATCGGTGCCGAGGTCGGACGCTCGCTCGGCATCGACCGCGTCTTCTCCGAACTCGGCCCCGAAGAGAAGGTCGAGATCGTCCGGAGCATGCAGGCGCAGCCCGGCTTCCCTCCGGTGATCATGGTCGGCGACGGCGTCAACGACGCGCCCGCGCTGGCGCTCGCAGACGTCGGCATCGCAATGGGGACGATCGGCGCCACCGTGTCGTCCGACGCCGCGGACGCGGTGATCGTCGTCGACCGCGTCGATCGCGTCGCCGACGCAGTCCGGATCGGCCGACGGTCGCTGTCGATCGCCAGGCAGAGCGTGCTGGCAGGGATGGGGCTCAGCCTCGCCGCGATGGGATTTGCCGCCGCCGGCCTGATCGTGCCCATCTTCGGGCGTTGCTCCAGGAGGCGATCGACGTCGCGGTCATCCTCAACGCCCTCCGGGCCCTCAGAGGCTGACCGCCGGACGAGTCGCTTGCGGCCTTCCCGCAGGAGGTTCCGCGCCTGCCCGGATGTAGCGACCAGGCCCCGAGACGACAGTAGTCCCATGAGCGAGATGGACAGCGGCAAGATCGCCTGGCGCCGCGGCGAACATGGGCCAACCTACGTGGGCGCGGTTTCGCTCGGCGACGACACGATCCGGCTGACGGGACGAGACCCCGTACTGGGTATCGACGTTGCGCTCTCGATCCCCGTCGCGGAGATCGAGTACGTCTGCGTCAGCGAGCCTGCAGCCGGCTCGGTCGAGAGCGGTCCGTTCGTCGTCCTCGACCTGTCGGGATCCGAGCCGATTCATCTGCGGCCCGTCGGAGGTAGCTCGCTCGGTGTCCACCTGCTCGCGCGGGGGCTGGGTGCGGGTGCCCTGACTCCCGTGCCCACCGTGCTTGCCCAAGGAGGCCGAAGATGAGAGTCAAGGATCTGATGACCACCGACGTGCTGACGGTTCGCGTCACCACCCAGCTCAAGGACGCCGCGAGGTTGCTGGCCGAGCACCGCATCTCCGGGTTGCCGGTCGTGGACGACGACGGCCGCGTCCTGGGCGTGCTCTCGGAGGGCGACATCCTCTACAAGGAGACCGGCATGAAGGACCGGCCGGGCTTCTTCGAACGGCTGCTGTCGGTCCCCGCGACCGGCTTCGAGCTCAAGCTGGCGGCGCGTACCGTCGGCGAAGCGATGTCGGCGCCTGCGGTGACCATCGGCCCGACCCGTCCCGTGACGGTGGCCGCCACCACGATGATCGACGAGGGCGTGAACCGGCTGCCCGTGGTGGACCACGAGGGCCGGTTGGTCGGGATCGTCACCCGCGCCGACCTCGTGCGGGCGTTCGTGCGCTCGGACGCCGAGATCGAGCACGAGATCCGCGAGGACGTCATCCGGCAGAAGCTGTGGCTCGAGCCCGATGCGTTTCAGGTCGAGGTGGTCGGAGGCGAAGTGCGGCTGTCCGGCGAGGTCGAGACGCGGACGGACGCCGAGATGATCCCGATCCTCGTCCAGCGTGTCCCGGGTGTGGTCGCGGTCCTCTCCAAGCTCCGGTGGCGGGAGGAGAACGGCCATCGCAAGGGCCCCGTCGTGTCCCGGCACGAGCGGGTGTAGCGCTTGGCTACTCCTCGAGGAGTCCCTGGTCGATCGCGTAGCGCACGAGTTCGGCTCTCGACGAGAGCCGCAGCTTCTGCATGATGTGCGCTCGGTGCGTCTCGGCCGTGCGGACCGAGATGTAGAGCATCTTTGCGATCTCCTGGTTCGTGTGGCCGAGGGCGAGTAGCCGCATCACCTCGCGCTCGCGGTCCGAGAGCGGGTCGGCTTCCTCTCGTGCAGTCGCCTCGGCCTCGGCGGCGACGAGCCGTGCGCCGAGGGCGGGGTGGACGTAGCGTCCGCCGGCTGCGACTTCGCGGACTGCCGCGACCACTTCGGCGTCGACCGCCTCCTTGAGGACGTATCCCGATGCGCCGGCGGCGAACGCCTCGCGCACGTACCGCGGATCGTCCTGCATCGAGAGCACGAGCACCTTCGCCTCCGGCGCCTCCTTGAGGACCAGCGGGGCGCCTTCGATCCCGCTCTGCTCCGGCATGACGACGTCCATCAACACGACGTCCGGCTTCTTCTCCCTCGCCTCGAAGACCGCATCGTGGACGTCCCCCGCCTCCGCCACGACCTCGATGTCGTCCTCGGCGTCGAGCAGGAGGTGCAGCCCCGAGCGGACGACCGCGTGGTCGTCGACGATCAGGACACGGATGGGGTTCTTCTTCTTGGTCATCGCAGCGGCACCTCGGCCACGATCGTCGTCCCCGAGCCCTCCGTGGACTCGATCGCGAGCCTACCGCCGAGCAGGCCGACGCGCTCCTTCATCCCCACGAGCCCGAGTCCCCCGCTGTCGCCTCCCGCAGAGCCGAAGCCTCGCCCGTCGTCCTCGACCACGACCGTAACGGTTCCGTCGCGTCGCGTGACCACGACGCTCACATGCTCGGCTTTGGAGTGCTTGGCGACGTTCGTCAGGGCCTCCTGCACGATCCGGTAGAGGGCCGTTTCGACCTCGGCCGGAAGCCGCGTCTCGTCGAGGTTCGCCTCGACGTCGATCGCGATCCCCGAGTCTCCGCCGAAGGCGTCCGCGAGGTTCTCGAGTGCCGGTACGAGCCCGAAGTCGTCGAGCGCCTTCGGCCGCAGCTCGACGGCGAGCCGCCGGACGGACTGGAGGGTCTCCACGATCTGCCCTCGGAGCTCGCCGGCGAGAGCCCGGGCGTCGTCCTTCGTCTTGGCTCCCTCGACGCGCTTCAGCCCGAGCAGAATCGACGTGAGCGCCTGGCCGGTCTCGTCGTGCAGTTCGCGGGCGAGTCGCCGGCGTTCGAGCTCCTGGCCCTCGACCACGCGACGCAGAGCGTCGCGGGCGACGCGGTCGGCGAGGTCGACCGCGACCGCGGCGCGCGCCGCGAAGGCTTCTCCGATTCGCAGGTCCTCGTCGTTGAAGCGAGCGTCGGGCCCGCGCTTGTTGTGGGCCGCGATCACGCCGATCGCGCGGTCGCCGACGATCATCGGGACGAAGATGCCCGAGCGCATCCCGATCCTGCGAGAGATCTCCTGATCGACTTCGGTGTCGTCGAGCGTCGAGTCCACCCGTTCGCTGTGTCGTCGATCGAGCACCCGTCCGCTCTTGGATCCGGACCGGGTCAGGAAGCTGCCGGTCAGGCCCTCGGCCTGGGCGCCGACCGCCGCCTCGATCCTGAGATCACTCCCGGACGGCAGCGCGATCAGGACGAGTTCGGCGTCGATCAGGTCGCGGAGCCGGGTTGCGATCAGCTCGAGCAGAGGAGCCAGTTCCGTCTCCCCTGCGAGGGCGTTCCCGACCTCGGTCAGGGACTCGAGCTGGGCGAGCCATCGCGTCGCCGATTCGTAGAGCCGCGCGTTCTCCACCGCCACGGCGGCCTGTGCGGCGAGCAGCGTCACGACCTCCTCGTCCTCCTCGGTGAAGTCGGAGCCGTCGGTCTTCTCGGTCAGGTAGAGGTTCCCGTAGGAGACGCCGCGGAGGAGGATCGGAACTCCGAGAAAGGTCCGCATCAGCGGATGGTGGGGAGGGAAGCCGATCGCCCGCGGATCCATCGTCAGGTCGTGAAGCCGCAGCGGGTGCGCGTCCTGGATCAGGACGCCGAGGATCCCGCGGCCCCGGGGAAGATCGCCGATCCGCTCGTGAGTCTCCGGGTCGATTCCCGTGGTCAGGAACCGCTCGAGGGCCACGCCGGTACGGTCGATCACTCCGAGCGCCGCGTATCGCGCAGTCGTCAGCTCGGCGGCCGTCTCGACGATCCGCTGGAGGACTCCGTCGAGCGTCAGCTCGGAGCTGACGGCGATTCCCGCTTCGATCAGCTTGCGCCAGCGGGTCTCCACGCCGCTGATTATGCGCCGAGCAATCGCCTGAGCACGTACGGCAGGATCCCGCCGTGGCGCAGGTACTCCCGCTCCCGCGGGGTGTCCAGGCGCACGTGGGCGGTGAATTCCGTGTCGTCCGCCCGGACGGTGACCTCGGTCGCCTCCGCGTTGTCGATCCCGCTGATCGAGAACGTCTCGCGGCCGTTCAAGCCGAGAGACTCGGCGTTCTCACCCTCCCGGTACTGCAGCGGGACGATCCCCATCATCAGCAGGTTCGAGCGGTGGATCCGCTCGTAGCTCTCCGCGATCACCGCGCGGACACCGAGCAGCTTGGGGCCCTTCGCCGCCCAGTCGCGTGACGAGCCGGTGCCGTACTCCCGGCCGGCGAGGACGATCAAAGGCGTGCCCTCCGCCAGGTAGCGCGCCGAGACATCGAAGATGGAGCCTTCCTCGCCGGTCGGCAGGTGCACGGTCCACGTGCCCTCGCTCTCCGGGACGAGCAGGTTGCGGAGGCGCACGTTCGCGAACGTGCCGCGCACCATCACCTCATGGTTGCCGCGCCGCGAGCCGTACGAGTTGAACTCTCTGCGCTCGACGCCGTGCTCGACCAGGTATTGCCCCGCGGGCCCGTCCGGCTTGATCGAGCCGGCGGGCGAGATGTGGTCGGTAGTGACCGAGTCGCCCAGCATCACCAGGCAGCGGGCGCCCTGGAAGTCGTCGACCGTGCCCGGCTCGACCGACATGCCGTCGAAGTACGGCGGCCTGCGCACGTAGGTGGAGTCCTCTGCCCAGGCGTAGAGGGCGCCGCTCGGCACCTCCAGCTCGGCCCAGCGCTCGTCGCCGGTGAAGACGTCGGCGTAGCGGCCGCGGAACAGGTCGCCGGAGACGGAGGCCGCGATCGTCTCGTCGATCTCGGTGCTCGACGGCCACAGGTCGCGCAGGAAGACGTCGTTCCCGTCCGGGTCCTGACCGATCGGCTCGGTGCTCAGATCGAGGTCCATCCGGCCGGCCAGCGCGTAGGCGACCACGAGCGGCGGCGAGGCGAGGTAGTTGGCCTTCACCTCCGGGTGGATGCGCGCCTCGAAGTTGCGGTTGCCGGAGAGCACCGCGCAGACGACCAGGTCGGTCTGGGCAATCGCCGCCGAGATCTCGTCCGGCAGCGGGCCGGAGTTCCCGATGCAGGTCGTGCACCCGTAGCCGACCGTATGGAAGCCGAGCGCCTCGAGGTACGGGGTGAGGCCCGCTTTCTCGTAGTAGTCGGTCACGACCCGCGATCCCGGCGCGAGGCTCGACTTCACCCAGGGCTTGCGATCGAGCCCACGTTCGACCGCCTTCTTGGCGAGCAGCCCGGCGGCAACCATCACCTGCGGGTTCGAGGTGTTGGTGCAGCTCGTGATCGCAGCGATCACGACGCTGCCGTGCTCGAGATCGAACTCGAGGTCGCCGAGATGGACGTGGGCCGCGCGAGCTTCGGATTCCACCTCGGCGACCTCGACCGCGTTCGGCACCGGCGCGGGCTCTTCGGAGCCCGGCTCGCTGTACGCCGCCGGATCCGAGGCGGGGAAGCTCTCCGCGATGGCGGCGTCCTTCGCATTCCCGTAGTCGACGCCGAAGCTCGGCAACTCGTGCAGGAAGGCGTGCTTCGCCTCGCTCAGCGGGACACGGTCCTGCGGGCGCCGCGGGCCGGCCAGGCTCGGCTCGACGGTGCCGAGGTCGAGCTCGACCACCTGCGAGTACGTGGGGTGGTCCTCGGCCTCGTGCCAGAGCATGTTCTCCTTGCAGTAGGCCTCGACCAGCGCGACGCGCTCGTCCGGCCGGCCGGTCAGCCGCAGGTACTGGAGCGTGGCGTCGTCCACCGGGAAGAAGCCGCAGGTCGCGCCGTACTCCGGCGACATGTTCCCGATCGTGGCGCGGTCGGCTAGCGAGAGGGAGGGGAGACCCGGGCCGAAGTACTCGACGAACTTCCCGACCACGCCGGTGTTCCGCAGGATCTCGGTCACCGTCAGGACGAGGTCGGTCGCCGTCGCGCCCTCGGGCAAGGCGCCGGTCAGGCGGAAGCCGACCACCTGCGGGACGAGCATCGAGAGCGCCTCGCCGAGCATTGCCGCCTCGGCCTCGATCCCGCCGACGCCCCAGCCGAGCACCCCGAGGCCGTTGACCATGGTCGTGTGCGAGTCGGTCCCGACCAGCGTGTCCGGGTACGCCCGGCCGTCGCGCGATTCGACCACGCGGGCCAGGTACTCGAGGTTGACCTGGTGGACGATGCCGGTGCCGGGCGGGACGACCTTCAGGTCGGCCAGCGACTGCTGCCCCCAGCGCAGGAAGGCGTAGCGCTCGCGGTTGCGCTCGAACTCGAGCTCGACGTTGCGGCCGAAGGCCAGGCGCGTCGCGAACTCGTCCACCTGCACGGAGTGGTCGATCACGAGCTCGGCCGGGATCACCGGGTTGATCTCGCCCGGGTCGCCGCCCAGGTCCTGCATCGCGTTCCGCATCGCCGCGAGGTCGACGATCGCCGGTACGCCGGTGAAGTCCTGGTGGATGACGCGGCTCGGCCGGAAGGAGATCTCGCGGCTCGGCTCCTCGCTCGCGACCCAGCCCGCGATCGCCTCCGCGTCGTGGTCGCTCCCGGCGCGCAGGGCGTTCTCGAGCAGCACGCGCAGGGAGTACGGAAGACGCGCGACATCCCAGCGGTCCTGGAGGGCGTCGAGCCGGAAGATCTCGTAGCTCTCGGTTCCGACGCGTAACGTCCCGCTGGGGTCCATGTCTCTATTCCATCAAAGGTGATGGTTCCCAGGTCGTTCGACAAGGAGGCAGGCACATGGCGTTCGAGGAGTTGAAAGAGCGGCAGGGCGTCGTCTGGGGAAGCGCCCCGTTCGAGAACGTGGCGGGCTCGCTCGCAGACGTGCACGAGGCGATCGTCGAGGCGATGCAGCCGGCCGAGGGAAAGCGCTGGCTCGAGGTGGCATGCGGAACCGGCGAGCTGGCGACCGTTGCGGCGAGGCGCGGTGCGAGCGTGGTCGGCATCGACCTCGCGCCCGCTCTGATCGAGACGGCCAGGCGACAGGCGGCCGACGACGGAGTGGAGATCGACTACCGGGTCGGCGATGCGGAGAATCTCGAGCTCGAGGACGCGAGCTTCGACGCGGTCACCTCGACCTTCGGCGTCATGTTCGCGCCCGACCAGCCGCGGGCTGCGGCGGAGCTCGCCCGGGTGACGAGGCCCGGCGGTCGGCTCGGGCTGGCGACGTGGACGCCGACAGGCGGCGTCGGAGCCATGTTCAGGATGATGGCCTCGTACCAGCCGCCGCTTCCCGACGGCGCGGGAGCGCCGCTCGACTGGGGCCGGCCCGAACACGTGGAGCAGCTGCTCGGAGACGCGTTCGAGCTCGCCTTCGACGAGCGGGTCACGACGGTGGAGTTCGAGAGCGCCGACGAGTACTGGCAGGAGTTCTCCGCGAACTTCGGACCGATGAAGATGCTGCTCGGGACGCTCGACGACGCTCGACGTGAGGAGCTCCGCCGTGACTGGACGGAGCTGTTCGAATCGTCGCCGTTCGGCTCGCCCGGCGGGCCGGTGTCGCACACGCGCGAATACCTGCTGATCACCGGCAGGCGGCGTTAGATCCTTCTCTGTAGGGACAGACCCCTCCGGGGTCTGTCCCTGAAGGCTTGTCTCGCTACCCCCAGCTGGTCTCGGTCATCGGGCGGATCGCGGTCTCCACGATCCGGTGCGTGCGCGGCCGCGTGAGCACGAACATGACGATCTCGGCCACGTCGTCGGCGGTCATCATCCCCGGCAGCGCATCCGGTGTCCGGCCGCGGCCCTCGTCGAGCGCGAACTCGGTGGCGACGCCGCCCGGGCAGACGTTCGTGCAGCGGATGCCCTGCTCGCGCAGCTCGTGGTCGAGCGCGCGGGTGAAGCCCACCTGGCCGAACTTCGACGCGCAGTACACGGCCTCGTACGGGAGCCCGCGCCGGCCCGCCTCGGAGGCGAGCGTGATCACATCGGCCGCGTCGCTCTTCAGGAGATGCGGCAGGGCGGCGCGGATCGCGTAGAGCGTGCCCTTCAGGTTCGTGTCGATCATCTCCTCGAGATGCTCGCGGGAGAGCTCGAGGAAGGGGCCGTACGCACCGACGCCGGCGTTGGCGACCACGATGTCGAGCCCGCCGAGGCGGTCGACCGTTGCTGCGACGGCGCCGTCCACGGCTTCCGGGTCGCGGACGTCGCAGGCGACCCCGAGCCCGCGCTCGAGCCCGAGGTCGTCCCCTCGCCGCGACGCCAGTCCGACCGAGGCGCCGGCCTCGTGCAGGGAACGGGCGACCGCGGCGCCGATGCCGCCGCTCGCCCCGGTGATGAACGCAACCCGTCCTTCCAGGCTCATGGCACTCCTTTGATCGCGGGGTACAGGGACCGGAAGCGCTCGTAGCCCTCGTCGTAGACGCGCTGCCACCCGGGGTGGGGCTCGACCGTGTCGCGGACGCGGACGCAGGCGTCGACCGCCTCCTGCGCGGTTGCGAACGTGCCGGCGGCGACGCCGCCGAGGAGCGCGGCGCCGTAGGCAGCGCCCTCCTCGACCGCCGTGCGCTCGATCGGGATGCCGAGGACGGAGGCGACGATCTTCAGCCAGAGCTCGCTGCGGGCGCCCCCGCCCGACGCGCGGCCCGCCGCCGGCTCGACGCCGAGCTCGCGCAGGAGCTCGAGCGAGTCACGTAGCCCATAGGCGACGCCTTCGAGGACCGAACGGACCAGGGCGCCGCGGTCGTGTCTCAGGGACAGTCCCTCGAACATGGCCCGCGCGGACGGGTCAGCGTGTGGCGTGCGCTCGCCCTGGAGGTACGGCAGGAAGGTCAGGCCCTCGGCGCCGGGCGGCCAGGCGGTCGCTTCCGCGACGAGCTCGTCGTACGTGCCGCCGACCACGTCGCGCAGCCAGCGCAGCGAGCCCGCCGCCGAGAGCATCACGCCCATCGCCTCCCAGGTGTCCGGAACGGCGTGGCAGAAGACGTGGACGCGCGCCTCCGGGTCGGCCCGGAAGGCGGCGAGCGGAGCGAAGACGACGCCCGAGGTGCCCAGCACGACCGAGAGCAGCTGACCTTGTAACACTGTGTTACTTGCTCCCGGGCGGCCTGCCGGTGCGCTCTCGGGAGCTTGTAACACTGTGTTACTTGGACGGCCGGGGGCGACGACGCCGACCCCGAGCGCCCCCGCCTGCTGGTCGCCGGCGCCGCCGATCTCCGTCGACTCGTGGACGGGAGGCAGCCACTCGAGCGGAATCTCGAGCGCCTCGCAGACCTCGCCGCTCCAGCGCCGGCCGGCGACGTCGAACAGGAGCGTTCCCGACGCCTCGGCCGCGTCGATCACCCGCTCGCCGGTCAGCCGCAGACGCACGTAGTCCTTCGGCAGCAGCACATGCGCGACCCGCGACCAGACCTCCCTCTCGTGCTTGCGCACCCAGACCAGCTTCGGCGCCGTGAACCCGGGCAGGGCCCTGTTGCCCGTCAACGCAACGAGCCGGTCGAAGCCGATGCGCTCCTCGATCTCGGCGCACTCGGCGCCGGTGCGCTGGTCGTTCCAGAGAATCGCCGGACGGAGGATGCGATCGCCCGAGTCGAGGAGCACGAGGCCGTGCATCTGCCCGGTCAGCCCGATCGGTCCGTCGCGGCCGACCGCGTCCAAGGCCCGCTCCGTCGCCCGCCACCAGTCCTCGGGGTCCTGTTCGGCCCAGCCGGGCTGCGGGATCGAGAGCGGGTACTCCTCCTCGTGCCGGGCCATCACCTCGCCGGTCTCGGAGATCCGGATCGCCTTGACTCCGGTCGTGCCGACGTCGAGCCCGACGAGGCTCAAGCGCCGAGGGCGGCGTACACGAGCTCGTACGCCCGCACCGCGTCCTTGCGGGACTGCGCCTCGCGCAGGGCGGCGTCGTCGATCTTCGCGGCGACGCCGTCGATGAAGCGCCACTGGAGCACCGACCGCCGCACCGCCTCGACCGCGTCCTCCGTGTACGGGTAGAGGTCGAAGCCGAGCCGCCGGCCGTCCTCGCCGTAGCCGGCGCGCCGGAACTCCACTGCCAGCTCGAGCGTCTCCATGAACGCGGTCGCGCCGACCATGTTGTCGTCGTCGAACGTCCCCCAGCCGGAGTTCGCATGCTGGTGTCCGAGCAGCCCCTTCGAGGCCAGCAGCGCCGCGTACTCGGCCAGCGACTCGCCGTTCATGATCAGGTGCTGCCAGTCCATGTTCACCTTGACGTTGTCGTGGCCGCGCTCGGCGAGCTCGTGGATCACGAACAGCGTCATCCCGATGTTGCGCATCAGGATCTTCATCGCCGGCTCCGAGTTCTTGTGCTCCAGCCAGAGCTCCTGGCCCGCGTCCTTCAGCGTCCCCGCCACCTCCGCCAGCCCGTCGACGAACCAGGTCCAGCTGTCCGCGTAGGGCGTCTGGAACGGGTAGTTGTAGCCCTCGATCCCCGGCCAGACGATCATCGGCACGCCGAGCTCGCCCGAGAGCTTCGCGCCCGCAACCGCGATTCGAACGGCCTCCCCGCGCACAGCAGGATCGGGATTGACCAGACCGCCGCGGCCGAAGCGTGGATCGAGATGGAGCCCGCCGGCGAGGCAATAGACGTCGTGGTCGGGCCCGAGCGCGTCGCGAATCGCGTCGGCGTTCTCCTCGTTCAGCTCCTGGGGGTAGTGGAACTCGTAGCCGTCGATCAGGTCGCCGAGTCCGTCGACCGCGCGCCGGATCCGGTCGACCGTCGTCTCACCCGCATGCTCGGGCTGGTAGCCGCCCGGGACGAAGCGGGTGACCATCGAGCTGAACGCCCAGATTCCGAGGCTCGTCTTCACGAGGCGGAGCCTATCGCGCGCGGCGATCGCCGGTCCCAGTTGACGAACTCAAACCGATCCGGGAGTCTTTCGTCCGATAGAGGGGCGAAAAGCCCGCCACCGCAGGCACGCTGTTTCGTCAGGACAAGAGAGGGAGGAGCACGTGAAGAAGGTTTCTCGCAAGGTGATCGCGGTCGGGCTCGTCGCCGCGGTCGCTGCGCTCGCAGTGGCCGTCGCCGTCGCGACGGCCGGCAATTCGAGCAAGAAGGCAAGCATCCAGGTCTGCGTCCTTCTGCCGGACACCAGTTCGTCCGTCCGCTGGGTGCAGTTCGACGCGCCCGACATCGCCAAGGCGCTCAAGGCGGCACACGTCACCTACTCGATCAACAACGCACTGAACGACCCGCAGAAGCAGAAGGCACAGGCTGCCGCGTGTCTGGCCGCCGGCGCGAAGGTGGTCATCGAGACCATGCTCGATGCCGGCTCGGCCGTGGCGATCGAGAAGTCGTTCACCGACAAGGGCGGCAAGGCGATCGACTACGACCGCCTGGTCCCCAATGGCCCCGCGTCCGCCTACATCACCTTCGACGGCAACAAGGTCGGACGGGCTCAGGCCACCGGTGTCCTCGCTGCCCTCAGGGGCAAGACGAAGCCGGTCGTCGCCGAGCTCTGGGGCTGCCAGTGCGACACGAACGCCGCCTGGTTCAAGAGCGGAAACGACGACATCCTGAACCCCATGTTCAAGAGCGGGAAGATCGCGAAGGGCCCGCAGCAGTACGTGCCCGCCTGGTCGGCCAACGGTGAGGCGAACGGCGTCTTCGCCGCGATGCTGGTCAAGACGAACAACAAGATCGACGGAGTGATCGCGGCGAACGACAACATCGCCGGCGCCGTGGTCGCGCAGCTGAAGGCCAAGCACCTGAAGCCGATCCCGCTCAGCGGGCAGGATGCGACCGTAGAGGGTGCGCAGTACATCATCTCCGGCTGGCAGACTGGAACGGTCTACAAGCCCGTACCCGTGCAGGCGAACGCGGCGGCTGCGGCTGCGATCGCGCTGATTCGCGGCAAGAAGCCGGCCACGACCACGATCAGGAACAACGGCAAGAAGATGGTGCCGACGGTCGCGCTTCCTGTCACCTGGATCACGAAGAAGAACGTCAACAAGCTCTACCAGGACAAGTTCATCAAGAGGAGCGACGTCTGCGTCGGCCAGTTCAAGAAGTACTGCTAGTAGACCGGCACATCACGTAGCCGGACCGAACGAGGTGGAGGCGCCCCAGACCGGGCGCCTCCACCTGTTTTGTGGTAGGAAACCGCGACTGTGAACGTGACCGAAACACCTCTTCTCCAACTCCGGGGCATCACGAAGTCGTTCGGATCGGTGCAGGCGCTGACCGAGGTCGACTTCGAGGTGCGAAACGGGGAGATCATGGCGCTCGTCGGCGACAACGGCGCCGGCAAGTCGACGCTGATCAAGTGCATCGCGGGCACGCACTCGGCGGACAGCGGCGAGATCCTGTTCGAGGGGGAAGAGGTTCACATCCACGGGCCGAAGGACGCCGCCAGGCTCGGCATCGAGGTCGTGTACCAGGACCTCGCGCTCTGCGACAACCTCAACGTCGTGCAGAACATGTACCTGGGCCGTGAGGAGAACCACTGGCAAGTTCTGCGAGAGACGCCGATGGACGCGAAGACCCGAGAGACGCTCGCGAGCCTGAGGGTGACGACGATCAAGTCGATCCGGCAGCCGGTCGCGACCCTTTCCGGCGGGCAGCGCCAGTCCGTCGCCGTCGCCAAGGCAGTCCAGTGGAACTCCAAGCTCGTGATCCTCGACGAGCCGACGGCCGCGCTCGGCGTCGCCCAGACAGAGCAGGTGCTCACCCTGGTCAGGCGCCTCGGCGAGCAAGGCCTCTCGGTCGTGATCATCTCGCACAACCTGCACGACATCTTCGAGACGGCAGACCGCATCACGGTGCTCCGACTCGGACGCAACGTCGGCGTCTACGAGCGCCGGAAGACAACCCAGCAGGAGGTCGTCGAGGCGATCACGGCCGGCATTCCGACGAAGGTCTCGGGGATCCCGGCGACGGTCGAGGCGACACCGTGAGCGCCACGGACGCCGACGTCGTCGGCCAGGACCGAGGCGCCGCACCCGACGAGGCGGAGCAGACCGGGCCGTCCGGCGAGATCCGTCGCGTCGTCGACAACCTCAAGGCGGGGAACCTCGGCGTCCTGCCGATCGTCCTCGGCCTCATCTTCATCGTCGTCTTCTTCAGCTTCAAGTCGACGAACTTCTTCACCGCGGTCAACTTCAACAACATTCTCATCCAGATGGCCGGGACGGCGATGCTGGCCTTCGGCGTCGTCTTCGTCCTCCTGATCGGGGAGATCGATCTCTCGATCAGCTACGTGGCCGGCATCGGTGCCGTCGCGGTTGCCGAGCTCCAGCTGCCCGGCAGCGGGCACCAGATCAGCGGGCTGCTGGCGATACCGGCCGCCATTGCCATTTGCGCCGTGATCGGCTTGGGGCAGGGCTCGATCATCGCGCGGGTGGGTGTCCCGTCGTTCGTCGTCACGCTCGCCGGCTTCCTGATCTGGCAGGGCGTGATCTTGCGGATTCTGCAGAAACCGGGCTCGCTCGTCATCCAGGACCGCTGGATCAACTACACGGCTACCTACGGCTTCAGCCGCCTGGCAGGCTGGCTGATCGCGGCCGGGATCTCCGTGCTCTACACCATCTTCGTGCTCGGCGGTTACTTCCGCAGGCGGCGCGCAGGTGTCTCGAACGAAAGGCTCGGGGTCGCGGTTGCGAAAGTGATCGGTGTGGCGATCGCGGCCTTCGGGACCGTCGCCATCTGCAACCACGCGGAGGTCCAGGGAACGCCGCTTGGTCTTCCGCTGGCCGGTGTGCTGGTCGTCATCTTCCTCGTCGGTCTGACGTTCCTCGCCAAGCGGACGACCTTCGGCCGTCACGTCTATGCCGTGGGTGGCAACGCCGAGGCTGCCCGGCGCGCAGGCATCAACGTCCCGCGAATCCGGACGATCGTCTTCGTGATCTCGAGCGGGATGGCCGCAATCGGCGGCATCATCCTCGCCGCCAACATCCGATCGGTCGCCCTCTCGTTCGGCGGCGGAGAGCTGCTGCTCGACGCGATCGCCGCTGCAGTGATCGGCGGCGTGAGCCTCTTCGGCGGCCGCGGCGAGGTGCGGGGCGCGTTCCTGGGAGCACTCGTGCTCGCTACGGTCTCGAACGGACTCAATATTGCCGGGTACTCGCCGAGCATCATCTACATCGTCACCGGGATCATCCTCCTGCTCGCCGTCACTCTCGACACGGTCGCGCGCAGGCTGCAGGTCAGCGCGGGTCGGTAAGAGCTACGGCGCGACGGTGACGATCCGGTCGGCGGCGATGTCGCGCTGACGTGTGACCTTGCCGTCCGGCCAGCGGACATCGAGTTGCTTCACGGTCGTCGCGTCACCGAGCCCGAAGTGCGCGCGCGGGTCCTCGGAGGAGAGGTAGCTGCTACCGGCCTGGACCTCGTGCACGAGCCGGGTGCCGTCCGGGAGCACGGCGGTCACGAGCGCACCCGGCGCGAACTTCGCCAGGCGCACATCGAGCCAGTGCCCGGAGCGGCCCGTGTTGTGTAGGAGGATCAGCTTCCCCCCGATCGAGTTGACGGCGACGTCCACGCGACCGTCGTTGTCGTAGTCGGCTGCCGCTACCCCGCGCCCGTTGACGAGCGGGCCCGATTGGATGCCGACGGTCGGGCTCACGTTGGCAAACCGGCCCTTGACGTTCGCCAGGATCTGAAGTGCGGCGGCGTCCTTCTCCAGGTTCGTGATCGGGATGGCGCCGTTCGCCAGCACCAGGTCGAGCGGGCCGTCGTTCGTGAGGTCGACCCAGGTGTCGCCCCAGCCGGTCGCCAGGCCGACGGCCGGTGCGAAGACGGAGCGGACATTCGAGAACGTGAAGCCGGGGGTCGACTGGAACGCGGCGTGACCCTGGCCACGCGAGTTCGTCACGAAGATGTCGGGCCGGCCGTCGCCCGAGTAGTCCTGGGCGGCGACGCCCATCCCGGCGTTCGGATCGGCGACGCCCGCCCCGGCGCCCTCCTCGACGAAGTGGAAGCCGAGGGGGCCGCCGGGCTCGTTTACGTAGAGCCGGTTCGGGTCGAGGTCGTTCGCGACGTAGAGGTCGGGTCGGCCGTCGCCGTTCACGTCCGTGAACACGGCGCCGAGGCTGCGGTCGACGTGATTGGTCTCGATGCCGGCCTTCAGCGCGACGTCCTTGAACCTCGAGTGCCCGTGCGAGTCGGCCCCCTCGTTGAGGTAGAGCAGGTTGCGGAACGCCTGGTAGTTCAACGGGAATCCAGCCGGGTCTTTCGAGGGGGCGTTCACGTCGGCGTACCCGGAGACGAAGATGTCGGGCCGGCCGTCGCCGTTGACGTCCGCGACGGCCGCGCCGGTGTGCCAGCCAAAGGTGCCGAACGCGTCGATGCCGGCGGCGTGGGTGCCGTCGGTGAACGTCCCGTCGCCGTTGTTCCAGAGGAGCACGTTGTAGGTGTTCGTCGTGACGAGAAGGTCGGTGTGGCCGTCACCGTTGAGGTCGGCCGCGACGCAACCGTTCCCCTGGACGGCCGGGTTCGCGTGCGATCGGCCGCTGACGTCGGCGAAGCGGCCTCCGCCGACGTTCTCGAAGAGAGCGCTCCGCGGCAGCCCGCCCTTTCCTTGCCATCGGGCGGCGTCCGCGTCGGAGTACGAGTTGACGACGAAGAGGTCGAGTCGGCCGTCGTTGTTGTAGTCCAGCCAGCAGAGGCCGCCTCCCATCATCGAGTGGACGTCATAGGTGGTCCCGAAGTGGAAGTCGTCTTGCGTGAAGTTCACCCCGGCCTTCCGTGCAACGTCGGTGAGACGGATCCCGGCGAACCTCTTCGCGGCCGCAGCGAGCAACGCAGCACTCGTTTTCGTCGGCGGAATGACCGCGATCGGCCGGCCGCTGCGGACATGCGCAACGAACCAGCGGCCTTTCGTTCCCACCTGCAGCTCGAGTGTCTCGTTCAACGGTGTTGGCGCCTCCCGTCTGACCAAGGTGCCCCTGGGCCCCGCATAGCTCGCAAGCTGCATCGAGCCTGCCAGCCTGGCAACCGCGATCGCTCCGCCCTGGCCGTGACCCGGTTCGAGATGGACGTGCATTTGATCGACCCGATACGCCGGCACTTCGACCGGGCCGCCCTTTGCCGCGTCGATCTGGCGAGTCAGCGCATTCAGTTCGTCGCCGATCGAGGCACGAGCGAGGGCGCCCGGTCGCCGCCCGATCAGGGCCGCGGTCTGCGTCTGGAGGTCGGCGACGAGGTCGGCTGCGATCCGGTGTGCCGCCTTCCGGCTGAGCACGGTCTGGACCTGGCGCGACGGCCGAATCGTCACCTGGGGAAGCCGCCCCGTGTGTTCGAGCAGCGCGACGGTGGTCGCGGGCCGCGCTCGGGTCCCGGCGCCGGCGATCGCGCCCGTGTAGGCGACGAGCGCCACGGCGCCGAGCGCGACGAGAACGCGCCGGTCGAGATGGATGCGAGGCACGAGTGTCAGCAGCGGTCGCGCTGCGCAGACGATCGCCAGCGCGCCGAGGAGCGCCACCTTTGCCCAGAACTCGGTCTGCGCCGGCGCGATCAGCAGCACGCCGAGCAGGCCGATCGCGACCGCGTAGACGATCCGACCGCGCGTCGACTTCGGCGTCGTCTTCGGGTCGGTGATCATGAAGAACAGGAAGACCAGGACCTCCGGAGAGGTCACGAGGACCCACCAGAAGTAGTGTCCGGTGACCGGACCGAGGTGCCAGCGCGCGGTGAACGCGTGGCCGAGGCCCATCAGCACGGCGAGCGCAGCGGCGAAGGTCGCCCAGAAGGCGACTGCGATCACGATCAGGCGAAGGCGGATCAGGATCGCCAGGCCGCCGCCGACGATGATCGCGAGCGCCAGTGCGAGCCACCCCGTCATCGGGCCCCACCAGAAGTCGAGCGGCTCTGCGTGCTCCGGCCCGAGCAGCAGGAAGCAGAGCACGAGCCCGAAGTTCGACGGGTTGAAGACGTGCGAGCCGCGGAAGGTGATCACGTACTTCGACAGCAGCGAGACCGCGGCCGTTCCGGCGAAGATCGTCCAGCCGTGCGTGCTCCACCAGTCGCCGTGCTCCGTCCCGGGCACGCGCAGGACGAAGGCGACGCCGTTCCCGGTCAGCATCGCGCTCGCCGGCCACATCAGGACGTGCTGGCGGAAGAACGCGATCCCGACCTCGAGGAGCGCGCAGGTGCCGATCGCGATCAGGATCTGGGCGATCGACAGCCGGAAGTCGAACGCGACCTGACCGAGGACCTGGAGCGAGATGATCACCGCGGCCAGGTGGAGCCGCGGGTCGCTCACCCTCGGGAGGATGACCGGGTACGGACGTCCGCGGATGGTCAGAGCCCGCCCGGCGGGGGCAGCTAGCGCGGGGGCGCTCATGGGCTGCTCATGGTACTCCGGGCCGAGCGATTTGCTCCGGTCGGCGGCGCCGCCGTCCTAACGGTGCCAGGCACGGTAAAGATCCTGCTCGGAGCGGAAGTTCGGATCCCCTTCTTAACCGTGCCTGGCACTGTTAAGAATGACGGTATGGAGCTGGAGCGGGCCTTGGCGGTGGTGCGGTTCGTGGTCGCGGAAGCGTCCGGGCCGGTGTCCGTCTTCGTCGCCGACACCCACGGTGAGGTCGTTGCTGCCGCGACGATGGACGCGGCCGCGCCGGACACGCGGCTGAACGCCCAGCGGAAGGCCTACACGGCCGCTCGGAGCGATGCGCGTGCGACGTCGGAGCTGGCGGCGAAGGTCGCGGACGACCCGGTCGAGCGGGCGAGCTTCGACCCGTTCTTCACGTTCTTCAAGGGCGGCGTCGCAGCGTTCGACGGCGAGACGCGCGTCGGCGCGGTCGGCGTCAGCGGCTTGCCCGGCGAGGTGGACGAGGAGCTGGCTCGGCGCGCGATCGAGGCGGCAGGGCTAGGGACTGTCCCCGACGGGGACAGTCCCTAAGGGTCAGACCCTACGGACACGCGGATCCGTGAACACGTCGGATTCGTCGCGGCTCCGGGTCGAGAACTCCGACACGATCGCGCCCTCGTCGCCGGCCCGGAACCGGTGCAGCGTGTCGGGCGGGATCGTGTGCTGCTCCCCGGGGCCGAGGACGACCTCGCCGTCGCCGTCGACCCAGAGCCGCACCGAGCCGCGCCGAACGCGGAATGTCTCCTCCTTCCCCGGCCCGCCGTCGACCGGCGGGTGCCGGTGCTCCGGACACTCCTGGCCCGGGAACATGACCAGCTCCTTCGCGCAGACCCGATCCGTGTTCACGTAGACCACGATCTGCAACCCCAAGCGCTCGAGGTCGCCCAGCCCGAAGTCGGCCACTTCGATCGCGCCGCCCTCGGCCGGCGTCAGCACGATCCCGGCCTCGGCCAGCATCGCCGCCGCCCGCTCGCGCGCCTTGGCGGCGTCCACTAGGAACCGGGGACAGGTCTGTCAGACCTGTCCCTCTCTGTGCTCATCATCAGCGAGACGGGCTCGCCGCTCTGAGCCGAGCGGTGCAGCGCCTCGAGCGTGCGTGCCTGGCCCATCGCGTCGTCGCGGCCGAGCAGGAGCTCCGCCTCGCCGGCGGCTGCCGCGCCGATGTTCTCCAGCTCGAGGCGGTACGAGTTTGCCGGCTCGTGCTCGATCCGCTCGACCCCGCCCTCGCGGCGCAGCTCGATCACCGGCGTGCCCGCGTGCCAGGGATCGTCCAGGAACAGCGAGCCCTCGCTGCCGACCACCTCGAGCTCGTCGCGGTTCGGCAACGCGGTGCCGCAGTCGAACGTCGCGAGCACGTCGCCGGGGAAGCGCAGCGACCCGGTGAAGACCCAGTCGGTGCCGCTCGGGCCGTACCACGCCGACCCGAACACGCGCACCGGCTCCGCACCCGCCGCCAGGCGCGACCCGCTCACGCAGTAGCACCCGACATCCATCAGCGCGCCGCCCTCGACGTCGGGCCGCAGGCGGATGTTGTCCTCGTCGTAGAGCGAGTACGAGAACGCCGACCGGATCAGCCGAACCTCGCCGATCGCGCCGTCGTCGATCAGCCCGCGCAGCCGTGAGGTCTGCGGATTGTGCCGCCACATGAACGCCTCGGACAGGATGCGGCCGGCGCGGTCGGCCGCATCCCAGGCGGCGGTGACGTCGTCCGGGTTCCGCGTGAACGGCTTCTCGCACAGCACGTGCTTGCCGGCCTCGACCGACTTGATCGACCACTCGGTGTGCATCGTGTTCGGCAGCGAGATGTAGACGCACTCGATCTCCGGATCGGCGAGCAGCGCCTCGTACGAGCCGTACGCGCGCGGGATGCCCCACTTCGCGGCGTACTCGTCGGCGCGCTCCTGCGTCCGGCTGGCGACCGCGACCAGGTCGATCGCCGGCGACTCCTGGGCCGGTGGGATGACCAGCCGGTTGATGTCGGCGGTCGAGATGATCCCCCAGGTCGTCACGGGCCGAGCCTAGCGGTAGAGGACGTAGCGCTCGCGGGCGATCAGGAAGCCGACGCGCCGCCCGGTGCGGTAGCGGCAGGTGACGCCGGTCGTGGCCGAGACGCAGCGGATCGGCCCCAGGTCGACCGACCGGCCGTAGGCGAGCGTGCTGCACGGGTTGGCCGGGTCGACGCAGAGCGGCCCGATGTCGCCGCGGCAGGCTCCGACGAAGACCTTTCGCTTCGCCACGCCGAGGTCCGTCCCGACCCAGTCGAGATCGCACCTCGCCGGCTTGCGGGGGACGCTCGGCCATGTGTTCTTCCGGACGATGCAGTCGACGAACGCCGGCTCGAACTTGTCGGCGGCCGCCCCTATGCAGTTGATGTTTCCGGACGGCGACTTGAAATGGACGAGCTTCGATACGGTCGGCGTGGCGTGGAACGCGAGCGCGAGTGCGACGATGGCGGCGAGCACGCCCGGATGCTACGCGCATAAGATCGCCCTCGATGACGAGACCGGTCACGCTCTTCACCGGCCAGTGGGCCGACCTGCCCCTCGAGGATCTGGCCGAGAGGGCCGGCCGCTGGGGCTTCGACGGCCTCGAGCTCGCCTGCTGGGGCGACCACTTCGAGGTCGACCGCGCGCTGGCCGAGGACGACTACTGCGCCGGCATCCAGGAGGTGCTCGAGCGCAACCATCTGAACTGCTTCGCCCTAGGCGCCCACCTCGTCGGGCAGGCCGTCTGCGACCCGATCGACGCGCGGCACCAGGCGATCCTCCCCCCGGACGTGTGGGGGGACGGCGAGCCGGCCGGCGTCCAGCAGCGCGCGGCCGAGCGGATGAAGGACACCGCCCGCGCGGCGGCGCGGCTCGGCGTCACGCAGGTGAACGGCTTCACCGGCTCGGGGGTCTGGCACATGCTGTACTCGTTCCCGCCGAACGACTTCGCCGAGGTCGAGCGCGGCTACGAGGACTTCGCCGAGCGCTGGTCGCCGATCATCGACGTCTTCGACGCGGAGGGCGTGAAGTTCGGGCTCGAGGTGCATCCGACCGAGATCGCGTACGACTTCGTCACCACCCGCAAGACGCTGGACGCGATCGACGACCGCGAGGGCTTCGGGATCAACCTCGACCCGAGCCACTTCGCGCACCAGCACCTCGATACCGCCCAGTTCGCCCTCGAGTTCGCCGACCGGATCTACCACGTGCACGTCAAGGACTCGCGCAAGCGTCTCGACGGGCGGCGGTCGATCCTCGGCTCGCATCTGAACTTCGGCGAGGAGGCGCGCGGCTGGGACTTCGTCTCGCCCGGCCACGGCGACGTCGACTTCGAGGAGCTGTTCCGGGCGCTGAACCGGATCGGCTACACGGGGCCTCTGTCGATCGAGTGGGAGGATTCGGGCATGGATCGGGAGTACGGAGCACAGGACGCGCTTGCGTTCGTGCGGCGGACGGACTTCGCGCCGTCGAACGTGGCCTTCGACGCAGCGATGCAGAGGAGCTAGCTGTCGTGGGAATCGGCGCAACAGCCAGGGATTCCGCCGCAGGCGAAATCCCCTCCATCGGGGTCGGGATGCTGGGGTACGCCTTCATGGGGAAGGCGCACTCGAACGCGTTCCGCAAGATCGCCTACATGACCTGGCCGCCGCCGCTCATGCCGCGGCTGGTCGCGATCGCCGGCCGGAACGAGGAGGCCGTGCGCGGGGCCGCCGAGCGCTACGGCTACGAGCGCTGGACGACCGACTGGCACGACATCGTCTCCGACCCCGGTATCACCCTGTTCGACAACGGTGGCCCGAACGCAGTCCACGCCGAGCCGACAATCGCCGCCGCGGAGGCGGGCAAGCACGTCGTCTGCGAGAAGCCGCTCGGCCGCGACGCCGACGAGAGCTACGAGATCTGGAAGGCGGTGGCGGCAACCGGCGTCAAGCACCTGTGCGCGTTCAACTACCGGTTCGTCCCGGCCGTCCGGCTCGCGCGCGAGCTGATCAACGCGGGCGAGCTCGGCGAGATCCGTCACTTCCGTGGGCGCTACCTCCAGGACTGGGGCGACGACCCGTCGCTCGACACCTGGCGCTTCCACGCGGACGAGGCCGGCAGCGGCGCGCTCGGGGACCTCGGCGCGCACGTCGTCGACCTCGCGCGGTACCTGGTCGGCGATCTCGCTTCGGTCTCGGCGCTGGTCAAGACGTTCCTCCCGGACCGCCAGGTCGACGACGCGATCGAGGCGGCGGTCGAGTTCGAGAACGGCGCCGTCGGGACGATCGAATCCACCCGCCTGGCGCTCGGCCGGCGGAACGCGTTCCAGTGGGAGATCAACGGCTCGAAGGGCTCGCTCGCGTTCGACATGGAGCGGCTGAACGAGCTGGAGGTGTTCCGGAACGGCAGCCGCACGCGGGGGTTCACCAGGGTGCTCGTCACCGAGGCCGACCATCCGTTCTGGGAGTTCTGGTGGCCGCCGGGCCACATCATCGGCTGGGGCGACACGTTCGTGAACGAGCTCCACCACCTGCTCCGCGCGATCGCCGACGACTCGGAGGTCGCCCCTCACGGCGCCACCTTCGAGGACGGCTACCGCGCGGCCGAGGTCTGCGACGCGATCGTCCGCTCGGGGGAGAGCGGCAAGCGCGAGCAGATCTCGTACCGCTCCTAGAACGGCAGTGACAGGCTCGAGCCTGTCACTGCCGGTGACGCGCTGGGACCGCGCGGTCGTCGAGGCGTTCCAGCACGTCCACTGGGGTGCGGCGAACTGGTGCTTCGTGCACCTTTCCGACTGGTGGGTGAAGAGCCTGCTGATCGTCGGGATCGGACTGGCTGCCGACCTCGTCGCGCGTCGTCGATTTCCGCTCGGCGCAGTGCTGGCCGGCGCCTCCTACCTGGTCGCGACCGGGCTGGCGAACCTGCTCAAAGGCGTCTTCGACCGACCGCGCCCGTCCGTCGCCGACCCGGCGATCCATCCGCTGGTCGCGGGGCCGGGCAGCAGCTCGATGCCGTCGGGACACGCCGCCGGCGCCTTCGCCGCGGCGGTCGCGGTCGGTCTCGTGCACCCGCGGCTGCGGTGGCCGCTCGTCGGCCTCGCTGCACTGATCGCATTGTCGCGCGTCTGGCTCGGCGTGCAACTACCTCACCGACGTGATCGCCGGCGCCGCCCTCGGCTGCGTGGTTGCGTACGCCGCCTTCCGCATCGCCGCGATAATCGGAGCACGGACGTCCTCGCCCTGACCTCGCTCCTGCCGGAGCTTCCGACCGAGCGCACGCGGCTGCTCGACAACCTCGGGCGCGTGCGCCGTGAGGTGGGGCCGATCACGCCCGAGCTGTCGGACTCGCTCGCCGACCACATGAACATCCGCCGAGGCGAGGTGCACGAGGTCGTGTCCTTCTATTCGTTCCTGCAGGTGCCGGCGGACGTCGTCCGCGTCTGCACCGGGCCGGTGTGCGACTGCATGGGCGCGAACGCGGACGGCGCGCTGGCCGTCGCCTGCCTCGGCCACTGCGACCTGGCGCCGGTGGTCATGGACGGCGACGACGTCCGCGGCGGCGTCACCCACCGCACGAACGGCTTCCTGCTCGAGCCCGACGAGCCGCGCGACCCCCCGGAGCTCCCGTCCGAGGAGGTGCTCGCCCGGCTCGAAGCCGCGGGCCTGACCGGCATGGGCGGCGCCGGCTTCCCCACGCACCGCAAGTGGGACGCCGTCAGCCGCGAGCCCGGCCCCCGCGTCGTGATCGTCAACGCCGACGAGGGCGAGCCGGGGACGATCAAGGACCGCTACGTGATGGAGCTGCGCCCGCACCTCCTGCTGGAGGGGCTCGTCGCGGCGATGCGTTTCTGCGAGGTCGACGAGGCGTTCGTCTACCTCCGCGAGGAATACGCCACGTCGCGCGCCCGCCTGCACGACGCGATCGCGGAGCGCGGGTTGAACGTGCACGTCGTCGTCGGTGCCGGCTCGTACGTCTGCGGCGAGGAGTCGGCGATGCTCGAGTCGATGGAGGGCCGCCGCGGGATGCCGCGGCTGCGCCCGCCGTTCCCGGCGCAGAAGGGGTACCTCGGCCGGCCGACGCTGATCAACAACGTCGAGACGCTCGTCCACGTCGCTCGGATCCTCCGCGGGGAGTGGCAACCGGGGCGGCTGTGGTCGGTCTCGGGGGCCGTCCGCGAGCCCGGCTGCTACGAGGCGCCGCTGGACGTGACCGCGCGGCAGCTGGTCGACGAGCACGCCGGCGGCTTCACCGCCGAGGTCGGCGCGTTCGTCCCAGGCGGCGCTGCGAGCGGGATCCTCCCGTCGGCGGCGCTCGACGTCCCGCTGACGCGCGAGGCGCTCGGGGAGTGGGGGAGCGGCCCCGGCTCGGCGGCCGTCCAGGTGTTCCCCACGAGCTATCCGGTGCTCCGGCTGCTCGGTGAGACGATGCGCTTCTTCGCCGAGGAGTCGTGCCAGAAGTGCACGCCCTGCCGGATCGGCAACCGCGCCCTCCACCACGTCGTCGAGGAGCTGGAGCACGGTCGCGCCGCGATGCCGCGTGAGAAGGTCGACGAGTGGCTGGAGGCGATGGCGCAGACCTCGATCTGCGGCCTCGGCCAGGCCTCGCCGATCCCCGTGCGGAACGTCGCGCGTCACTGGCCGGCGCTGATCGAGGCGCTCGGATGATCGTCGCCGTCGTGCTGGCCGCGACCATCTGGGGCGCCGTCACCGGCTTCTACGGCACCCGGCACTGGCGACCGGTCGACGTCTGCAAGGCGACCTACATGAGCGACCGGTTCGCGGTGGTGAAGGCGACGATCCGCGGGACGCCGCACGTCGCTGCGCTTCACTACCGCGACCGGCGAACGGGGTGGGTGGTGATGTGGGCCGACGGGAAGGTCAGCCGCAGGATCGGTGCCTCGTCCCGCCCGTCGGTGCTGGCCGAGGTGACCCGGCTGAAGGCGAAGTGCCTGGCCCCATGATCGTGACGCCGCTCGTGATACAACCGCGCGGGGAGTCAAACGGCGAAAGGGGAGAGTGATGAAGGCAGGTCTCGTTCTGGTGGCCGCGGCCCTCGTGGTCGCGGGCGTGGCGGCCTCGGCGAGCGGCCATCCTCGCGACAACCGCGCGGCCCTCCGACTGCAGCCGGCCCGTGCATTCATCCCGCTGCGCGTAGGCGCGGGCTCCCAGACGTACACCGACCGTGTCGGCGACGCCATCAACGGCGCGCCGGACATCAGCAGCATCGGCGTCGCCAACGACGACCAGGGGAACATCACGGTGACCGTCACGCTGGCGAACCACTCGTCGGACTTCCAGCCCAACGAGGGGATCCTGGTGGTCATGGACACCGACGGGAACGGCGCCACGGGCAACGGCGGATTCGACTACGTCTACGCCGGGGTCAAGGACCACACCGGCCTCTTCGCCTGGAACGGGTCGTCCTTCGCGGCCGCGAGCGCGCCGACGCTGCAGAGCTCCACCGCCGCCGGGCAGATCTCCTTCCGGATCAACCGCTCCGACCTCGGGAACACGACGGGGCTGAACTTCTACGTCGAGACGACCAGGGACAACGGCGGGTCGATCGGCGACGACGCTCCCGACGGGAACGGCATCTTCACGTACCGGTTGATCCTGCCGACCGCTCCTCCGCCGCCCCCGACCACGACGACGCCGCCGCCCGCGCCGCCGCGGTTCGTCGTCTCGCCCGTCGGGCTCCCGCATGCCGGCAAGCGGTTCGTCGTCCGGGCGCGCGTGCTGCTCGGCGCCCAGAGCGTCGCGCCGTCGGCGCTCGGCTGCGCCGCCAAGGTAGGCAGCTCGCCGGTCAGGACGACAGCGGTCAACGGGCCTGCTCCCTACCGGTCCTGCGTGGTCGTCGTCCCCGTTCGCTCGAAGGGGAAGTCGGTCACCGTGACGCTGCTCGTCCAGTACAAGTCGTCGGCGACCACGAGAAGGCTGACCTACAGGATCAGGTAGGCGCCGGGAGCAGCGTGGTCACTTTCACGGTCGACGGTCGCGAGGTCGCGGCTCCCGAGGGCGAGCTGCTCGTCCACGCGCTCGCCCGCAACGACGTCTTCGTTCCCACGCTCTGCCACGACTCGAAGCTCGACCCCTACGGCGGGTGCCGCATGTGCGTCGTCGGGGTCGAGGGATCGCCTCGCCCGCTGCCCGCCTGCGCAACCCGAGTCGCCGCCGGCATGGTCGTGTCGACGAACTCGTCGGTGCCCCAGTTCCAGCGGACGCTGACGGAGATGCTGCTGGCCGAGCACCTCAACGCCTCGCCCGCAGGCCGGCCGAACGAGCTGCTCGGGCTCGCGGACGATCTCGGCGTCGAGGCACCGCTCGTCCTGCCGGATGCGAAGCGCGAGCCGTACGAGGACCGCGACCTGCTGATGGGTTACGACCCCGACGCGTGCATCCTGTGCGCGCGCTGCGTCCGGTACACGCAGGAGGTGATGCAGTGCTCGGCGCTGTCGCTGGAGGGCCGCGGCGCCGAGGCGCGGGTCGTCCCGACGTGGGGGCGCGGCTGGCTCGACACCGAGTGCGAGCTGTGCGGCGGGTGTCTCTCGGTCTGCCCGACCGGCGCGCTCTACGAGAAGTTCGAGGAGGGCGCGCCGCCCGGCCGCGAGGCGGCGCTGACGACGACGAAGACGACGTGCACGTTCTGCGGCGTCGGCTGCCAGGTCGACCTGAACGTCGACCCCGAGACGAAGCGGATCGTCAAGGTCACCTCCGACCCGTCGTACGTCTCGAACGAGGGCAACCTCTGCGTCAAGGGGCGCTTCGCCTTCAACTTCGTCCACCACCCCGACCGGCTGACGCAGCCGCTGATTCGGGGCGATGACGGGGAGCTTCACCCGGCCGGTTGGGACGAGGCGCTTTCGGCCGCGGCCGGGGGACTGTCCCGGGTCAAGGAGCGACACGGCGCCCAGGCCGTCGGCTTTCTCGCCTCGGCCCGGCTGACGAACGAGGAGAACTACCTGATCCAGAAGCTGGCGCGGGGGGTGATCGGCACCAACTCCGTCCACTCGTGCGAGGCGACCTGACACGCTCCGACCCTCTACGGCCTGGTCAGGTCGTTCGGCAGAGGAGCAAGTACCAACTCGATCCCCGAGATCGAGAACGCCCGCTTCCTGCTCGTGATCGGGTCGAACACGACCGAGGCGCACCCCGTGCTCGCGCTGCGGATCAAGAAGGCGGCGCGCAAGGGCGCCACGATCGTCGTCGCCGACCCGCGCAAGATCTGGCTGACCAAGCTCGCGAAGCGCCACCTGCAGGTGCGCCCAGGCACCGACGTCTGGCTGATCAACGCGATGATGCACACGATCCTGGCGGAGGGGCTCCAGGACGAGGACTACATCCGGGCGCACACGGTCGGCTTCGACGCGGTGCGCGAGGTCGTCTCGCGCTACTCGCCCGAGGAGGCGGCGCGCATCACCGGCGTCGACGCGGAGGCGATCCGCCAGACCGCGCGCGAGTACGCGGGCGAACGGTACGCGGCGATCTTCTACACACTCGGGATGACCGAGCACGCCTGCGGCGTCGACAACATCTGGTCGCTCGCGAACCTCGTGCTGATGACCGGCCACCTCGGCTACGAGTCGACCGGCCTGAACGCGCTCCGCGGCCAGAACAACGTCCAGGGGCTGAACGACTCGGGCGCGAACCCGTCGTACTACCCCGGCTACCAGCCGGTCGAGGATCCCGAGGTCCACGCGAAGTTCGCGGACGCCTGGGGCGTCGAGCTGCCGCAGACCCCCGGCTACCGGCTCGACCAGATCGTCTCGGGCCTCCACGACGGGCGGGTGAAGGCCCTCTACCTGATCGGCGAGAACCCGGCGCAGACCGAGCCGAACGCCCACCACGTCGAGCAAGGCCTCGCCGACTGCGAGTTCATCGTCTCCCAGGACATCTTCCTGAACGACTCGAGCCGCAAGTACGCAGATGTCGTGCTGCCGGCGTCGAGCTTCGCGGAGAAGGACGGCACGTTCACGAACACCGAGCGCCGCGTGAACCGGGTGCGCAAGGCGCTGGACTGCCCCGGGGAGGCGCGCGAGGACTGGCGGATCGTCTGCGCGATGGCGGCCGCGCTCGGCGGATCCTGGCCCGCGTACGAGTCGCCCGAGGAGGTCTGGAACGAGCTCGCCGACCTCTCCCCGAACTGGTACGGGATCCGCTATCCGCGGCTCGAGCCCGACGGCATCCAGTGGCCGTGCACCGACCTCGACCATCCCGGGACGCCGTACCTCCACGCGCCTGAGCCCGCGCTGTCCGGCGGCCGCGGGCGGTTCTTCCCCGTCGAGTACCAGCCGCCGATCGAGCCGACCGACTCCGAGTACCCGTTCATCCTCTCGACGGGGCGCACGCTCTACCACTACAACTCGGCGACGATGACGATGCGCGAGCCCGGCGTCCTCGAGAAGCAGGAGCAGCCGTTCTTCGAGCTCAACGCCGAGGACGGGGCCGCGCTCGGGATCGCCGACGGCGAGGTCGCGCGCCTGGTCTCGCGGCGCGGGACGCTCGAGGCGGAGGCGCACTACTCGGAGCGCGTCTACCCGGGTCTCGTCTGGATGGCTCTGCACTTCGCGCAGGCGAAGGTGAACTGGCTCATCCACGACGTCGGCGACCCCCTGATCGGCACGCCCGAGTACAAGGTCTCGGCCGTTCGGGTCGAGCCTCTTCGAGCCGCCGTCAGGCCGGCCGCGCGCTAGTTCGGGGTCAGACCCCCTACAGAAGCGCGACGGAATCGTCACGCGGAGGCAACGATCCTTCCACCGAACCGCGAGAACGAGCGACCTCGCTGCCTGTGGACGATTCGTTGCGCTTCCGTCGGGGGTCAGACCCCATACGAGAGTGCAACGATGTGTCCACAGTGCCCGAGAACCATTTCGGAGAGGCTGTTGCCGCCCGCTACGACGAGTTGGCTGCCGGCATGTTCGACGCGGCCGTCGTCGAGCCCGCCGTCAACTTCCTCGAGCGACTCGCCGGTGACGGCCCCGCGCTCGAGCTCGGGATCGGCACCGGCCGGATCGCGCTGCCGCTCTCGGCGCGCGGCGTCCGGGTCGTGGGGATCGACCTCTCCGAGGCGATGGTCGCGCGGCTGCGCGCGAAGCCCGGCGCGGACAGGATCGACGTCACGATCGGCGACTTCGCGACGACCCGCGTCGACGGCACGTTCACCCTCGCCTACCTCGTCTTCAACACGATCGGGAACCTGACTACGCAGGAACAGCAGGTCGCGTGCTTCCGCAACGCCGCCGCCCACCTCGCGACCGGCGGCTGCTTCTTGATCGAAACCGGTGTCCCGAGCGACGACCCGCTCCGCGTCTTCGACCTCGGCGACACGCACGTCGGCGTCGACGAGTACGACGCTGCGACCCAGCGGCTCGTCTCACACCACTTCACGCTCGTGGACGGTGCCTGGGAGCGGCGGTCGATCGCGTTCCGATCGGCTGGGCCGGGCGAGCTCGACCTGATGGCGCAGCTCGCAGGCCTGACCCTGCGCGAGCGCTGGGGCGGCTGGAGCCGCGAGCCGTTCACGAGCGAGAGCACGAAGCACGTCTCGGTCTGGGAGAAGCGGTGAAGCTTAAGCTCGGCGAGACGCGGATCCACGTCGAGTCGTGCGAGTCGACGCAGGCGCTGCTCGATCCGTCGATGGCGGAAGGGACGGTGGCCGTCGCCGACGTGCAGACCGCAGGGCGGGGCCGGCTGGGACGGACGTGGGAGGCGCCGCAGCGCTCTGCCGTCCTCGCTTCCGTCCTGCTCCGGCCACCCGCCGGCCGGCCGCTGCCGCAGCTCGCGCTCGTCGCCGGCGTGGCCGTTGCCGACGCGCTCGAGGAGCTGACCGGACTTGCCGTCCAGATCAAGTGGCCGAACGACGTCATGCTCCGCCGGACGAAGGTGGCGGGCATCCTCGCCGAGGCGCGCGACGGCGCCGTCGTGCTGGGGATCGGGATCAACGTCAACCAGACGCGCGAGCAGCTGCCCGAGCGCGGCGGCTCGCTGCGGACGGCGACAGGGATGGAGTGGGACGGCGACGCGGTTCTCGATGCCGTTCTCGACGCGCTCGGCATCCGGTACTTGCAGTGGCGGGAAGGCGGCCTCGACGCCGTCTACGACGGGCTCGGTGCGCGCGACTTCCTGCGCGGCCGGACCGTGACCGTCGAGGGGACGTCGGGCGTGGCCGAGTTGATCGACCGCGACGGCCGGCTCCGGATCGCCATCGGGGGCGGCGAGCACGTGACCGTCGGGAGTGGAGAGGTGACGTATGAGCGCTGAGACCGATCCCGACATCCCGCAGGACCCCGGCATCCCAGGCCAGAAGGTTCCGGAGGAGCTGCCTCCCCAGAAGGAACCGCAGCTCGACGAGGTCCCCGACGCCGACCAGCCCGACTACGACGAGGAGGGCTCGAGGGCTCCGAAGGGCGAGCCCTGATACATCCGGAGCCGCGAACGTCATAGAGGGATATGAGCCGCGAACGCACCGACGCGGAGCTGCTGGTGGCGGCCAGGCGCGATCCGGAGGCGTTCGGCGAGCTGTACTCCAGGCACGTCGCCGCCGTCCACGACTGGCACGCGCAGCGGATCCCCTGGGCCGCGGCCGACCTGACCGCAGAGACGTTCGCCCAGGCGTGGCTCGCCAGGGGCCGCTTCCGGGACCGCCGCGAGGGGACGGCGCTCCCGTGGCTGCTCGGTATCGCCCGCAACGTTCTGCGGGAATCCGCCCGCCGCGACCGGATCGCCACCGGCGCCCGCGAACGTCTCGGGCTCGCCCTCGACCTGGCGATCGAGACGGGTTCGACGCAGTCGAGGAGCGGCTCTCGCCCAGGGACGAGCTGGCCCGGGCGCTCGACGGCCTGCCGGAGCACGAGCGTCGCGCGCTCGAGCTGCGTGTCGTCGACGGCCTGTCCTACGCCCGCGTCGCCGATGCCCTCGGGATCCGGCCGGCGGCCGCACGCCTGCGCGTCTCGCGCGCGCTGCGGCGGCTCGCTCTCACGACCTCCAGCGAGGACCTATGACAGACGTACCCGACACACTGACCCGTTTCCGCGGCGAGCTGGAAGGCGCGGCCGCCCGCGACCTCGACCGCCGGCGCCGGCGCCGCAAGACCCTGCGCCCTGCCGTCGCGACGGCCGTCTTCGTATCGGCCGGAGCGGTCGCCGCTGCGTTCCTGCTGGTCGGCGGCGGACCCTCCATCGTCGACAAGGCGCAGGCCGCGCTCGTCGCCCAGCCCGGCTCGATCCTGCACATGAAGACGACGCTCACGCGGACCGGCCCGGACGGAAGCGTCTCCGGCGCCCGCGAGGAGGACTGGCAACAGGGAGGCACGGCGCGGAGGACCGTCGAGGTCTTCTCCGACGGCCACGTTCTCGAGACCGCGACCGCGGGCCGCGTCGCCCAGCTCTACGACCCGGCGACCGACACGATCTACACCGACGACGTGGCCGACCTGAAGGCCAGGCTGGGCGCGGGCGGCCGCCCGGTGACCAAGGTGTCGAAGCCGGCTGCGGCCACGCCTGCGACCAAGCAGGTTCCGCAGAAGGCGAAGGTACTCGCGCCCGGGGTGAAGGAGCCGCAGACTCCGGAGGAGAAGATCCGCCTGCTCCTGGACTCGGGCCAGCTTGCCGAGGACGGGCACGTGAGCGTCGACGGCCGCGACGCGGTTCGCCTCGCGTCTGCCGACGGCAGCGTCACCTACCTGGTCGACGCCGGGACCTTCGCGCCGATCGAGTGACGGTCGCAGCAGCAGGGCGGCGCGGTCACCCTCCGGTTCGAGGTCTACGAGACGCTGCCCGCGACGACCGAGAACCAGGCACTCGTCAGCCTGACCGCGCAGCATCCCGACGCGACGGTCGACTCCGATCCGGCGCACTTCGCGGCCGCGCTCGGCAGGCTGTCGCCGGCAAAGGACTGAGCAGCGCTCCGAGCGGGGTCGGACCGGAAGGTCCGACCCCGCTCGATCTCTCCCCGTCTACGGCTCGATGTTCTGGTTGAGCCGGAAGACGTTGGTGGGGTCGTACTCGCGCTTCAGCGCCGCCAGCCGCTCATACGTCTCCGGGCTGTACGACGACCGCCCGACGCCTGCGTCGCCGAGGAAGTTGACGTACGCGCGTCCGGTCGAGGCGCCGGCCGCCGCGTCGTTCACGGCTCGGGCCCAGGCGATGTGCGCCTCTGCGGCCGCGGCGTCGTGCCACCCGGTGACCGCGTTCAGGACGAACGGCATCGAGCGTTCCGCGAAGGCTGTGGCGCCCTCCGCAACGCGCGCGACCGCGCCGCCCATCTGATGGACGTGGATCTCGCACTGCGGCCCCGGCGCCGCCAGGTGCAGCTCGGAGAACGTGTCGATCAGGCCGTCGTCCAGCGAGGCCAGGTTCGTCGCCTTGAAGTACGCGTTGATCCCCTTCGGCCAGAGCGGGTCGAGCAGCGACTGCATCGCCGTGTACGGCATCGGCCCCGCCAGGTCGGCGATCGGCTCGGCGACCGTGCGAAAGGCGGAGACCTGCGCGTTCGCCTCGTCGATCGGCCCGGGGGACACCGCGACGAACGCGGACACCTTCTGGCCGTGCCACTGCTCCGGGATCACCGGGAGGGGCGGTGCGGTCATGAGGGTGACGAAGCCGGTGAGGTCGTCCGGCCCATCCGCCGACCACTCGCGGAAGAGACGGAGCAGCGCGCCCGCGGCATCTGCGGGGTAGAAGATCGGCCCGGCGAACACGGTCGGCCCGACGGGGTGCAGCGCGAGCTCGAACTCCGTCACGATCCCGAAGTTGCCGCCGCCGCCCCGGAGGCCCCAGAAGAGCTCGGCGTTCTCCGTCTCGGAGGCGCGGACGGCCCGGCCGTCGGCCGTGACCACGTCGGCCGCGAGCAGGTTGTCGCACGCGAGGCCGTGCTTGCGCATAAGCCAGCCGATCCCGCCGCCGAGCGTGAACCCGCCGACGCCGGTCGTCGAGACGAGGCCGCCGGTGGTCGCGAGCCCGTGCGCCTGGGTCTCGTGGTCGACGTCGGCCCAGGTCGCGCCGCCGCCGACGTACGCACGCCGCGCCGCCACGTCCACGCGGACGCCGCGCATCTTCGTGAGGTCGATGACGATCCCGCCGTCGACGGTCGAAAAGCCGGCGATGCTGTGGCCGCCGCCGCGCACCGCGACCGGCAAGTCGTGGCTGCGCGCGAAGCCGAGGGCGGCGACCACGTCCGCAACGCCCGTTGCCTGGACGACGAGCGCGGGACGGCGGTCCTCGTGCAGCCCGTTCCAGACCGCGCGTGCTTCGTCGTATCCCTCGTCCTCGGGGGTGACGATCGGTCCGCGGATCGCCTGCCGCAGCTCCTCGAGCGTCGCCTCGCCGAGGACGGGTGTGAGTGTCTCGGTCATCTCTAGCTCCTTTCGAGCGTGTCGATGCCCCAGTTCTAGCCCGGCGCTCTTTGCAGCGACTTAGCGGGGCGCAGCCGGCGCGCCCAGCCGGCTCTCCACTTCGGCGAGTCCCAGGGCGTCGCCCTTGGCGGCGTAGAGATCCCGCGCCTCGAGCAGCAGCGCCCGAGCCCGCTCGGGCTCCTCACGGGCCACGGCCACCTCGGCCAGGTGCGTCAGCGTCTGGGCGATCCAGAGCACGCGTCCCGCGTCGCGCTGGACGGCCAACGCCTCCTCGAGCGCGTCGACCGCCGTGTCGAGATCGCCGCGGCCGACTGCGACGTCGGCGGTGTTCCACAACGCGCCGGTCAGCCCCCACCGGTCGCCCGCGCGGCGGAACAGGTCGCGGGCCTCGCCGAGCAGCTGCTCGGCCCGCTCGTTGTCGCCGGCCGCGGCATCGACCAGACCGAGACCCGAGAGCGCCATGCCGATCCCGCGCCGGTCGCGGAGGCGCCGGCGCAGATCGAGCGCGTGATCGAATGACGCACGGGCGGCGTCGAGATCCCCGGTCGCCAGCTCCAGGTGGGCCTTACGGATGAGAGCGTCCGACTCTCCGCGCCGGTCGCCCTCGCTCCGGAGGAGCGCGATGCTCTCGTCGAGGAGCTTCCTCGATCGGTCCGGGTGGCCCCGCTCCCGGGCGATCTGAGCCTGATTCGCGAGAACGTACCCGACGGCCGCCGAGCACGAGATCTCGACGAAGGGCTGCAACGTGTCCTCGAACACCCTCCTCGGCCCGAGCCCGGATGCTCCGCGACGGATGTCGACGACGCTGATCGGCGTCGGGATCAGCTCAGGGCTGTCTCCCAGCCGCTCGAACTCCTCGATGCTCTCTGCGACGAGGCGCTCGACGCCCTCGAGGTCGCCCAAGCGCCAGTGGGCGACGCCGAGCGAATAAACGCCCAAGGCGGCCGCTTCGGCGAAACCTTCTCGCCGTGCGAGGTCCAGTGCCTTTTCGAAGGCGTCGACGGCGACGGCGGAATCGTCCCGTGAGATCGCGATGCCGCCGAGGAAGTGGAGTGCGCGCCACTGCGACCATGAATCGCCGATCTCCTCCGCGATCGCTTTGCACTCGATCGCGGCGGACTCGGCACGTTCGAGCCTGGCTGCCCGCAGGTCGAGGGCCGAGGCGGCCAGCAGGGCCGCGGCGCGCGTCTCGGTGCGCTCGGGAACGGCGGCGAGAGCCTCCGCCAGTCGGCGGTGGCCCTCCTCGAGGTCGATCCGGCGAAGCCAGAAGGGCCAGAGCGAGACGCAGAGGCGCAGCGCGGTGGGCTGGTCGACGGCCAGCAGGGTGTCGAGCGCTGCCTGAAGGTTCGCAGCCTCGCGGTCGAGCCGTGGGTCGTCGCGCTCCCGCCCGGCGAGGTCGAGCGCCCAGGCCGCGTGGCTCCTGGCGAGGCGCGCCGACTCACCGGCCTCTTCGAGGCGTTCTGCCGCGTACAGCCTGACCGTCTCCAGCAGCCGGTAGCGCCGGTCGCGGACGCGGTCGTCGGCGGCGACCAGCGACTTCTCGACCAGGCGCGCGAGCACGTCGGCGACCTCGCGCCGGTCGAGGACCTCGCCGGAGCACACCGCCTCGACGGCGGGCAGTTCGAAGCCTCCGGCGAAGACGGCGAGCCGGCGGAGCAGCGCCCGCTCGTCGTCGGCGAGCAGCTCATGGCTCCACTCCAGGGTCGCCTCCAGCGTCTGCTGGCGTGTCGGCGCAGAGCTGCCCCCCGCGCGCAGCAGCCGGAAGCGGTCGTCCAGCCGCTCCGCGATCGCGTCCGCTCCCAGCGCGCCGAGCCGGGCCGCGGCCAGCTCGATCGCGAGCGGGAGGCCGTCGAGCCGGTAGCAGATGCGCACCACCTCGCGTGCGTTCCGCTCCTCGAGCGCGAACCCGGGAGCGGCCGCTCCCGCTCGCTCGACGAACAGGCGGATCGACTCGTAGCCGAGCAGCTCGTCGGGCTCGACGGACCTCTCGGGATCGGGGAGCGCGAGCGACGGCACTCGGAAGACGGTCTCGCCCTGGACGCGCAGCGGCTCGCGGCTGGTCGCGACGATCGAGACGTCCGGAGCCGACCGGAGCAGCAGGTCGGCGACCGCCGCGGCGGCGCCGAGGACGTGCTCGCAGTTGTCCAGCACGAGCAGGAGCGACCGCCCGGCCAGGAACTCGGCGACCGCGGCCTCCAGGTCACGGCCGGGCAGCGCCCGTACGTCGAGCGCGGCGGCGACCGCCTCCTGGACGTGTGCCGGCTCGGCGAGGGGAGCCAGCTCGACGAGCACCGCGCCGTCGGCGAACGACGCCTCCACTCCTCGGGCGAGCTGGAGCGCGAGCCGGGTCTTGCCCGCACCGCCAGCGCCCGTGAGCGTGAGGAGCCGCGTTCCGGCGAGCAGGGCTCCGAGCTGGTCGAGCTCGCGCTCGCGGCCGACGAACGAGGTCGTCTCGATCGGCAGCCCGCGCACGCCCTCGACCACGCCGAGCTCGCCCAGCTCGTCCGCGAGCGCGGCCGCGCGCTCGGCCAGCTCGTCGCGCCGTCCCTCGACCCAGTCCTCGTAGCGGTTCTCGGGCAGGAGCTCGCCGCCGTACAGCGCGAGCGCCGCTCGGTAGGCGGCCGGAGTTCCCGCCCGGCGGGCGTCGGCGGCCGCGCGCTCGAAGTCGTCGACGTCGACGGTGACCGCGGCCCCGAGGTGGAGCAGCTCGTCTCGCAGCTCGATCGCGTCGGCCCCCAGCGCGCGCCGCGCGACGTGGAGGGCCTGGTGGAGGTTGTTCGCCGCCGCGTCGGGGCCCTTTTCGCGCCAGAACGTGTCCATCGCCTGCTCTCGATGGAGGCGGTGCTGCGGCGCGAGCGCCAGCAGCTTCACCAGCTCGCGGGCCTTCTTCAGCCGCCAGGCCCCCTCCGGGACGGGGCGGCCGTCGACCACTGCGCTGAACCCGCCGAGCAGCTCGATTCGCGTGTCGGGCATCCGCACAAGGATGACGGTACTCACAGGGCGCTTCCAGCGATTAAGCCGCGGCAAACGGCGCGCAAAGGCTGCCCTCCTACCGTGGGAGCGTCCTATCGACAAGGAGGGAGTCATGAGGAAGCTGAAGGTCGTCGTACCGGTGGCGGCAGCACTTGTTGCGGCGGGTGTCGCCTCCGCCTCGGCGAACGCGCCGATCACGGCGCAGGCCCTGGCCGCGGCAAAGATCGCGCATCCGCTCAGCATCAGGACGTCGAAGCCGGGCAACGTCGTCTTCGTCCAGGTGAAGGTGATGCCCGGCGGAGACTTCGGGTGGCACTTCCACCGTTCGCCGGTGGTCGCCGCGGTCACCGCTGGGACGCTGACCCTGTACGACAGCAGCGACCCGAAGTGCGCGCCGCAGCGCATCGCGGCGGGGAACGCCTTCACCGAGGCGGCGAACCACGTGCACCTCGCGCGTAACGAGGGCACGACGCCGGTCCGCGTGATGGTCGCCTACCTGGGCGTGCCGAGCGGCCAGAAGCCGGACGTCCCGGCCAAGGCGCCGGCGCAGTGCTCCGTGAAGTAGCACAGCGCAAGGCAGGGACAGACCCGGCCGGGTCTGTCCCTGTCAACTCGTGAAGGTCAGCGGGATCTCGACCTGGTGGATGCGGGAGCCGTCCGCCGCCGAGAGCTCGTACACGTCCAGCTTGCCCGTCCCACCCGGCGGCCCGAAGGGGATGGCCACGTCGTAGGTGCCGCGCGTCCCGCTCCCGGAGGTGGCGGTGACGAAATGCTTCGCGAGCGTCTTCCCGTTCGAGTCGAGGAGCTGGTACTCGAAGGTCGCCTCGAACGTATTCGCGGTCCCCCGCAGGCGGAGCGGCGCCGAGACCGTGGCGAATGGCAGCGGCGCCTCGACCAGGATCGCCGGCGTCAGATCCTCGAAGTCGGCGCGGGTGTACGACTGACCCCCGACGTCGACCGCTTGCTGCGGGGCGAACTGGGAGAGCGTGTACACCTCCTCGGCCGTCCGCTCGTTCCCCGTGCCCTGGGTGAACCCGATCGCCCGCTCGGCGTCCGTCGGCCCCGCGTCGAGCGCCGCGAGCAGCGACGTGCGGTCGGTGGTCTCGACCTCGCGTGCGACCGGCCCGACCTTGCCGTCACGCATGAAGTAGACCCGTGCGCCGTTCTTCGCGGTTGTGGCCGTCTGCGTGACGGTCTTGGTCGTCGTCACCGTGACCGTCTTCGTCGAGCCGCAGGCCGCCGCCAGCGGGAGGAGGAGAGCGAGGAACCACAGCCTGCGCATGGGCGCTCCAGCGTACCCGCGGCTCATCGCTAGAGTCGGACGATGTCTGCCGCTCGCAACGGGATCGAAGTCGAGGGGCTCGTCCGGGAGTTCAAGGACGTCCGCGCGGTCGACGGCATCGACCTGACCGTCTCACCCGGGGAGATCTACGGCTTCCTCGGCCCGAACGGCGCCGGGAAGTCGACGACCGTGCACATGCTGACCACGCTGCTGCCGCCGAGCGCCGGGAAGGCGACGGTGGCGGGCTTCGACGTGGTCAAGGACGGCCCCGAGGTGCGACGGGCGATCGGCGCCGCCCTGCAGGAGGCCGCACTCGATCCGCTGCTCACCGGCCGCGACCACATGCGCCTCCAGACCGCGCTGCACGGGATCCCGCGGCACGAGCGCGCGCAGCGCGGGGACGAGCTGCTCGAGCGCGTCGGGCTCATGCTCGCCGCCGACCGCCGGGTCCGTACGTACTCCGGCGGGATGAAGCGCCGCCTCGACCTCGCGCTGGCGCTCGTGCACCACCCTCGCATCCTCTTCCTCGACGAGCCGACCACAGGGCTCGACCCGCAGAGCCGAAACGCGCTCTGGGGTGAGGTCGGGCGGCTGGCGAAGGAGGAGGGCGTGACCGTCTTCCTGACCACGCAGTACCTGGAGGAGGCCGATGTCCTCGCCGACCGCGTCGGGATCATCGACCACGGCCACATCGTCGCCGAGGGGACCCCGACCGACCTGAAGGCCGAGATCGGGCGGCCGACCGTCGAGATCATGCCGTCCGACCCCGAGCAGCGCGACCGCGTCGCCGACATCCTCCGCCGCTTTGGCGAGCTCGTCCAGGTCTCGCCCGACAGCGTCGCCGTGCGCTGTGCCCACGGCGATCTCGACCTGGCCGAGATCATCCGCGCGCTCGACGCCGAGGATCTGCCCGTCGCGAACCTCCAGCTGCACGCCCCTTCGCTCGACGACGTGTTCCTGGAGAAGACCGGCCGGACGCTGGAAGGAGCGGCGGCCGAGATCGACGCAGAGCCGGAGCCCGCAAGGCGGTGACCGAGACCGCGCTCCAGGTCTACCACCTCGCCCGCCGCTCGGTCCTCCGCCAGGCCAGGCAGCCCGCGAACGTGGTCGCACCGGTGATCTTCCCGCTCGCGCTGCTGGCCGTGAACTCCGGCGGCCTCCAGCCGGCCACGTCGATCCCGGGCTTCCCGGCCGACCGCTTCGTCGCCTTCGCGCTCGCGATCCCGTTCATGCAGGGCGCGCTGTTCGCGACGATGAACGCCGGCACCGACCTCGCCCGAGACATCCAGACCGGGTTCCTCAGCCGCCTGTCGCTCACCCCCGTGCGCGGAATCGCGCTCGTTCTCGGGCAGCTCGCCGGCGTCGGCTTCGTCGCCACCATCCAGGCGGTCGTCTACGTCGCGGTCGCCTACGCGATCGGCGTGCACCCGCGCGCCGGAGCGGCGGGGGTGGTCGTGCTGCTCGGGCTGGCGATCGCGATCGCGATCGGGTTCGGAGCGGTGGGGGTCTTCATGGCGCTCCGGACCGGCTCGGGCGAGTCCGTCCAGGGCCTGTTCCCGCTGCTGTTCGTCTTCCTGATCATCTCGTCGATGAACTTCCCGCGGAACCTGATCGAGGTCGGCTGGTTCCGCTGGCTCGCGACCGCAAACCCCGTCTCGTACCTGATCGAGGGCCTGCGCAGCCTGGTGATCGAGGGGTGGAACGGCGAGGCCCTGGCGCTGGCGTTCACGATCTCCGCGGCCCTGATCACCATCGCCCTGGCCGCGTGCGGTCTGGCCCTGCGCACCAGGATGACCCGCACCTGACCGCATGAGCGCCGTCCGCGACTTCCGGAACGTGTCCCTGGCGGTGGGCTGGCGGACGCTGCACAACGTCCTGCACAACCCGTCGCTGCTCCTGCCCGGGATCCTCTTCCCGCTGCTCAACTTCGTCGCCTTCTTCGGCGGTCTCTCCCGGCTGCGCCATCTTCCCGGCTTCGACTATCCGCCCGGCTACGCCGGCTTCCAGTTCAGCTTCGTGCTGCTGCAGTCGGCCGCGTTCGGCGGCGTCTTCACGGGCTTCGGGATCGCGCGCGACTTCGAGTACGGCTTCTCGCGGCGGCTGCTGCTCGCCTCGCCGCGGCGCAGCGGGCTGATCGCCGGCTACGCGCTCGGGGCGCTGATCCGCTGGCTGATCAACGCCTCCGTCGTCACCGCGGTCGCCTTCGCAGCCGGGATGAGGATCAAGGGCTCGGTCCCGGACGTGGCCGGCATGTACCTGCTCGCCGTCCTGGTCAACGTGGCGTTCCTCTTCTGGGCGTGCGGCGTCGCGATGCGCTTCCAGTCGGTGCAGGCCGGGCCGATCATGCAGACGCCGGTATTCCTGATCCTCTTCTTCGCGCCGGTCTACGTCCCGCTGAAGCTGCTCCAGGGCTGGATTCACGGGGTCGCGAGCGGGAACCCGATCACGCGGGTGCTGGAGGCGAGTCGAGGGCTGCTCGCGGGGCAGCCGGTGGAGGTCGGCGCCGCCTACCTGGTCGCCACGGGGCTGATCTTCGTCCTCGGCATGTGGGCGGTGTTCAACCTGCGCCACGCCGAGGCGAAGGGCTGAGTCACGCGAGCCGCCCGAGCGCCTGGCCCAGGGCAACGGCCCCGACTCCGACCGCTGCACTTGCCGCGACGTTTGCGAGCGCAATTCCCCAGTGGTTCAGCTCGGTCAGCTCGTAGGTCTCGGCGCCGAACGTCGAGAACGTCGTGTAGGCGCCGAGGAAGCCGACGATCAGGCCGCGCGCCGCCCACGGGGGCGCCCCGAGCGCGTCCACGACCAGGGCCACCAGCAGGCCGTTGAGGAAGCAGCCCGAGATGTTGACCGCGAACGTCGACCACGGAAAGAGCGCGTCGACGTGACGCTCCATCAGCGAATCGACTCCGAACCGGGCGAGTGCGCCTGCTGCGCCGCCGGACGCGACCGCGAGAACCACCGGCATGACGTCTCCTTTCGATCGGTAGGAGCCATCAGCCGGGTCGGCGGTTAGGGCGAGCCCCATCGCCCGTGCCGCCGATGCTACCGGCTCACGACCCGAACGCCGTACGCCGCTCCAGGTCGCGATCCGGGTCGACGAGGTGGCCGTCGCGCTCGACGTAGCCGTCCTGGCCGCCGATCACGAGCACGACCAGGTCGTCGTCGCCGGCGTTCGAGAACTTCCGCGGCGTCGTCGACTCGACGTGGACGAGGCTCCCCGGCCCCAGCTCGCGCGTCTCGCCGTCGACCTCGAAGCGGGCCGTCCCGCGATGGACGAAGTAGAGCTCGTCCTGGGTGTCGTGGTAGTGGAGGAACCCGTCGAAGCCGGGCGGCATCACCAGCGCGTTGGCGCCGAACGCGGTGACGCCCAGCCCCCGGCGGATCTTGCGGAATCCGTATCCCTGCCCGAGCTCGTCGAGCGAGCTGAACACATGTCCCATCGTGCTCCTTTCCGGTCCGGCGTTTGGCGGTAGCATCAGGTCCCGAGGTGCCGTACCGCAAGGTGACGATGCGGTCCTTCCGAGAGGACGACGAGGGGCAGCTGTTCGCGGTCGCGAAGCTCGCCTTCACCGAGGGCGACGACCGGCGCACGCTCGCGACGCTGGCGCGGGATACCGTCTTCGTCGCCGAGCTGGCCGGGGAGCCCGCCGGCTACGTCGCGATCGAGGAATCCGCTGCTGCGCTTCGGATCGAACAGCTCTGTGTGCATCCGGCTCACGAGAAGGAGGGCGTCGGCAAGCAGCTGCTCGAGTGGGCCGAGGGCTACGCGATCTCGAACGGGGCGGAACGGCTCGAGGTCGTCGTCGAGCGCGGGAACGACCGCGCCGAGTCCTTCTACCGCGGCCGCGGCTTCGTTCCGGCGGGGCCGGACGTCCTCGAGCTCGTCCTTCCGCAGAGCCGGTAGCGTCCTCGTCCTCCTGGCGGCCCTCGCCTTTCCGGCGGCGGCCTCCGCCCATGCGCGGCTGGTCGGCTCGAAGCCCGCCGACGGCGCCGTGCTCGCGACTCCGCCGCAGGACGTCAAGCTGCTCTTCGACGACGAGATCCGTCCGGCGGGCGGCGACCGTGCCGTCGACGCGCGGGGCCGCTCGGTGCTTGCCGGCACGGCCCACCGGCTCGCCGGGAACGACCGTGCCCTCGTCGTGCCGCTCCGTCCCGGGCTGGCTCACGGCGCCTACACCGTCCGCTGGCGCGTCGTCTCGAACGACGGCCACCTGATCACCGGCGTCCTCGCATTCGCCGCCGGCGCGGGCTCGCCGCGGCCGGTGCCGACCCTGTCCGCGGGCGGCGGCGTCTCGATCGCGTCCGTCGTCCTCCGCTTCCTGTTTCTCGCAGGCGTGCTCGTCGCCGGCGGGGCCGCGCTCACCGCGCGGGTCTTGCTCGAGCCCGGCCGCCGCCTGCTGGAGACCGCGGTCGTCGGCGCCGGGCTTGCCCTGGTCGCGGGCGGCGGGCTGGGGCTGCTGGCGATCGAGCCGGCGGCCGACGGAACGCGGTTCGGCCACGTGACCGAGACCGCCGCGATCGTGGGTCTGGTCGGCGTCGCGGCCTCGCTCGCGTCGCTCGCGATTCCGGCCGCGGCTCTCGTCGCGTCCGCGGCGGCGGTGCTCGAGCTCGCCGCGCCGACGCTGGCCGGACACGCGCTCGACCCGCGGAACCACCGGGCGCTGATCGCGCTCGCCGACTTCGTCCATGTCGCGGCCGCCGCCGTCTGGATCGGCGGGCTCGTTCTCCTCGTCGCGAGCGGCAGCACGCAGGCCCGACGGAGATTCCCGCCGATCGCGATCGGCGCGGTCGTCGTGCTCGGGGCGGCGTCCATCCCGCGCGCGATCGCGGCGTTCCCCAGCCTCGCGTCGGTGGTGCACACGTCGTACGGGCAGACGCTGCTGGTGAAGACGGCCGTGCTCGTCGCCGTGCTCGTCGTCGCCTGGGTCAACCGGTCCCGGATCGCGAACCTCGGCCTCGGCGCGGAGCTCGCGCTGCTCGCCGGGCTGGTGGTGGCGGTCGCGGTGCTGACCGAGCTCCCGCCGCCGCCGCGGGCGACGGCAGCGGCGCGCGTGGTGCCGGCCGTCCCGGAGCCGCCGCCTGCGGACGCGGTCGTGCTCGCGGGCGAGGACGACGACGTCGCCGTCGGGCTCGCCGCCTCCCCCCGCGGGCCGGACGTCGCAGCTCGCGTGACCGCGCTCGGTCAGGACGGCAAGGGTATCGACGGGCTGACGGTCCGGATCGCCGGATCGGACCCCCGGCCGTGCGGCCCGGGCTGCTACGCGGCGACGATCCCGCTCCCCGCGCCGCCGCGGACCGTGGCGGTCGCTCTCTCCGGCCCCGGCGCGAAGCCGGCCGTCCTCCGCTTCGTGCTCCCCCGCCGCTGGCCTGCCCCCGTCGCGACCGGGCTGGTGACGCGTGCCGACCGCTCCTTCCGCTCGCTGCGCACGCTCGTCATCCACGAGCGGCTCGCCTCGAATGCCCGGAACGCGATCGCGACCGTCTACCGGGTGGCCGCGCCGGACAAGCTCGCCTACTCGATCGCGGGCGGACCGAAGGCGGTGGTCATCGGCGACACCCGCTGGGACAAGCTCCCCGGCGGGAGGTGGGAGCGCTCCCAGACGGAGCCGATCAGGCAGCCCCAGCCGTTCTGGGGGCCCGACCCGCGCACGAACGCCCACCTGCTTGGAGCCGGGACGGTCGACGGCCGGCCGGTTCGGATCGTCTCCTTCTACGACCCACACCTGCCGGCCTGGTTCGTGCTGTCGATCGAGCCGGGGACGGGACGGCTGCTCGCGTTGCGCATGACCGCCCAGGCGCACTTCATGCAGCACCGCTACACCGACTTCGACAAACCGCTCAGGATCGTCCCGCCGGCCGCAACACACCCTTAACGGAGGCGCTACCGAGCCTCAACACGGCCGGGTCTATAACGGCTGCTGGTGGGACGCACGCGCATCGCCGCAGGGGCGGGGCTGCTCACGGCCGCGTTGCTCGGGGCCGGGCTGGCGCTCGGCGGCGCCGCTGCATTCGGAGGTCTCGGCGGGGAGACGACCACGGTCAGCGAGATCCAGGCGTCGGTCTCGCCCGCGTCCGCGGCGTCCTCGTCGGGTCGGCAGCTCTCGATCAACGACATCTACCGCCGGGCCGCCCCCGGGGTCGTGCAGGTGACGTCGACGACGGTCGTGACCGTGCCGGCCGACCCGTTCTTCGGCAACCAGTTCTTCCCCCAGCGCCAGGAGGAGCGGTCGCTCGGCTCCGGCTTCGTCGTCGACAAGGCGGGGCACGTGGTCACGAACTACCACGTGATCAGCGGCGCCAAGCAGGTGCGGGTCAGCTTCTCGAACGGCTCCAGCACGAAGGCGACGGTCGTGGGCACGGATCCCTCGAGCGACCTGGCCGTGCTCGAGATCGACACCAGCTCGCGCGCGCTGACGCCGCTGGCGCTCGGCAACTCCGACGCGATGGAGGTCGGTGACCCGGTGGTCGCGATCGGCAATCCCTTCGGGCTCGACCGCACGGTCACGGCGGGGATCGTCAGCGCGATCCAGCGGGCGATCACCGCCCCGAACGGCTACACGATCGACCACGTCATCCAGACCGACGCGGCGATCAACCACGGCAACTCGGGCGGGCCGCTGCTGAACCGGCAGGGCCAGGTGATCGGCGTCAACTCGCAGATCGAGACCGGCAGCTCGAGCGACACGAGCGGCAACGTCGGCATCGGCTTCGCCATCCCGTCGAACACGGTCAAGACGGTGATCGCCCAGCTGATCCGCGAGGGCCACATCGACCGCGCGTTCCTCGGGATCAGCGCCACGCCGATCACCCGCGACCTGGCCCGGGTCTTCCGGCTCCCCACCGCCCAGGGCCTCCTCGTGCAGAGCGTGCAGCCGGGCAGCGGCGCCGCGAAGGCCGGGCTCGAGGCAGGGACGACCCAGGTGACGCTCGCGGGCGAGAGCTACAAGCTCGGCGGCGACATCGTCGTCGCAGCGGGCCGTCGGCCGATCGCGAGCCTGGACAAGCTGCGTGACCTCATCGCCGCGAAGAAGCCCGGCGACTCAATCCGTGTCGTCGTCTACCGAGAAGGAAAGAGGAAGACGATCGACGTGAAGCTCGGACGGCAGCCGACGCCCGGCTAGCCGTCCACAAGGAGAAGGCCCCCGACCGCCTGCCCGGGGGCCTTCACAAGGCGAAGGCCCCCGACCGCCTGCCCGGGGGCCTTCACAAGGCGAAGGCCCCCGATCGCCTGCCCGGGGGCCTTCGCTCTCTTTCGCCGAGTCCTCCTGGGTAGTGTGAGCGGATGGCCGCGGAGGAGACCGGTCGGCTGGAGCTGACGCTCGAGGATCTCGACCTCCTCGAGGAAGAGGACCTCTGGACGGACGACGACGAGGCCGACCACAGCGGCTGGTTCTGCGTCGCGACCGACCCGTTTCCGTGTCCGGCCGTGGGCTGTTCCTTCGTCGCCGAGTTCATGACCGCGGCCCACCTGATCCTCGTCTGGGAGGAGCGCGACGATCCCAACCTGCTCCGCCATGCCGGGCGCGCGAAGCAGGTCGGGCGCAACCCGCGCGTGACCGCGTACGAGCGCTCCTTCGGGCCGAGCGCGTCGTACTACGCCTGGGAGGCGGCCGGCCGCCCGGTGCACGCCGTTCGCGGCAAGTGATTCAGCACCGGTTCGGCTGCGCCGAGCCCGGGACGCTGGGGGTCGAGGAGGAGCTCTTCTTCGTCGACGCCTCGACGCTGGACGCGGCCGCGGGCTTCTCGCGCGTGGTCGGCGAGGGAGACGAGCGCGTCAAAGCCGAGGTCTTCGAGAGCCTCGTCGAGCTCGCGACTCCCGTCGTGCCCGACGCCGGTGCCGCTGTCGCGGAGCTCAGGCGGATACGGGCAGAGATCGCCGAGCGCGCGGTCGCCCACGGGCTGCGCGTCTACGCGGCCGGAGCGCACCCGCTGGCCTCCGGTGAGGACCAGGAGATCGTCCCGCTGCCGAGGTACGAGCAGATGGCCTCGACGCTCGGCGACGCTCTGCGCCGGCAGCTCGTCTGCGGTCTGCACGTCCACGTCTCCATTCCCGATGCGGATGCCGCGTTGCGTGCCTTCGAGTCGGTGGTCCCGTGGCTCCCGGTCCTACTCGCGCTCTCTGCGAACTCGCCCCTGGTCGACTGCGACGACGCCGGCCGCCGATCGGAACGGGCGGAGCGGCTGCTGCTGCTGCCGACCGGCGGAACGCCGCCGGTGCTCCGGAACTGGGACGACTGGCGGGTCGCCACCGGCAGCGACTCGACCCGCCGGCACTGGGATGCGTGGCCGCGTCCCGAGTACGGCACCCTGGAGGTGCGGGTGATGGACATGCAGACCGACGTGCGCAGGTCGGCCGGCTTCGCAGCGATCGTGCGCGCGCTCGTCCTAACGGTGCCAGGCACTGCTAAGACGTACGACCGGGAGCTCTACGCGCGCCGGCGCGAAACGGGCTCGCGGCTCCCGCCCGATCCGGACGAGGTCGAGGCGCTCGCCGCGCAGGTCGAGCCGGCCCTGGCGGGCGAGGAGCTCGAGCTCGCCCGCCTCGTGCTCGACGGCAGGCCCGAGGCCGAGCGCCAGCTGGAGATCATGGCCGCCGGCGGGCTCACGGCCGTCGTCGAGGACGTTGCCGAACGGACGCTAGGCTAGGAGCAGCCCATGGCGACCCAGACCGAGACGATCGAGGTCACCGGCATCCGCTGCGAGCGCTGCGTGATGCGCCTCGGCGCGACGCTGCGCGACCTCGACGGGCTCGAAGCCGCGAACGCGAACCTGGTCGGGCAAGTCACCCTCTCCTGGGACGACGACCGCACCGACCGCGACGCGATCCTGGCCCGGCTCGCCCGGGGCGGCTTCCACCAGGCTGCGGTCGAGCCGGGCTAGTCCCGGCTAGTCCCCTTTGACGCGGCGGCTGTCGATCCGCCGGTCGCCGAAGAGCGCCGTGGAGCTCGGGTGGTGCTCGTCCGGGAATCCCGGTCGCATGTGCTTGCGCATCTCCGCCCGCCGGTGCTCCGGGGCCGGGCGGCCGGCGGCGATCGAGTCCCGGTCGGCTCCCCACGCCGGATCGTGCGCGAGCGATTCGCCCTCGCCCTCGGTCGGCGGCTGGAGGTAAGACTCTGCAAGGCCGAAGTGCCTGGCCGCGGCAGCCCGGTCGAAGCCGGCCCGCTTGTCGACTCTCGGCGCCTCCATCAGCACGCGTTTGGGCACCGTCACGAAGGCCTTCGCCGCCTCGTCCACGACGTGGACGAACTCACGCGGAACGGGGTGGCGCGACTTGCGGAGGTGGCCCGACTCGACGATCAGGAAGCCGTCTCGCACGTCGACCACCTGGCCGACGACGCGATCGTCGCTCGTCACAACCTCGTACCCACGCATCCCTGCCTCCTTCCGGTCGCCTGTCTGCGGTGCTACCCCTCGACGGCGCGCGCCTAAACGGGGAATATCCCTGCTCCCGCCGGCGTTGGCAGTGTTCAGAAACGCGTTGCTAGGGTGGGCGGGTGAGCGAGGTCACGCCCACCGAGCCCCAGCGACTGGCAACCGACGCACGCGACCGTGTGCGGTTCGAGGAGGAAGCGCTTGAGCTCTCTGATCAGGTCTACCGCGTGGCCCGGCGGCTCGTCGGCAGCCGCGAGGAGGCGGAGGACCTGATGCAGGAGACGTACGCGCGTGCGTTCCGCAGCTGGCGCTCGTACACGCCGGGGACGAACCTCCGCGCCTGGCTCCTGCGCATCCTCACCAACCTGAACATCGACCGCGGCCGCCGCAAGCAGCGCTCCCCGGAGATGCAGCCCCTGGAGGAAGGCGACTACTTCCTCTACAACCGGCTCGAGGAGTCGTCGCGCGAGCCGCGGTCCGACCAGGACGCCGTCGTCGACCGGCTCTCGCAGGACGACGTGGTGGGGGCGCTGTCAGAGGTTCCCCACGACTTCCGGGACGTCATCGTCCTTGTCGACATCGGCGACTTCACCTACCAGGACGCCGCCCAGATCCTCGACATCCCGATCGGCACGGTGATGTCGCGATTGCACCGCGGGCGCCGTATCCTGAAGACCGCACTCGCGGACCAGGCTGTCGGAGGCTGAGATGGAGTTCGACGAACTCTGCGACAAGTGCGAGGAGTGGATGCAGCCGTACCTCGACCGCGAGCTCGACGACGCCGAGCGCGCGGAAGCCGAGAACCATCTCGATGGGTGCGGATACTGCCGGAAGCGCTACCGCTTCGAGGAGAGCCTGCGGATCTTCGTCCGCCAGGTCTGCTCGGAGGAGATGCCGCCCGCGCTGAAGCAGAAGCTCGCAGCACTGCGGACGCCGCTTTAGCGGAAGCGCACAGGTAGGTCTTCTGGCCGGTCGACGTCGCCCGGCTCGCCCAGGTCGTCGCACGGGACGAGCACCGGCTCGAGCGCGCGTGCGCCCTCGTCCGGCACCGACGCCCAGACCGCACGGCCGAGCACGACCGGATGACCGCGGGCCGCGCCGTACGAGGCTGCGACCACGTCGCCCGCGCCCGCACGCCAGGCGGCGACGACGCGATCGACGGCCGCCGGCGCGAGGTCCGGCCCGTCGGCGAGGATCACCGCCGCGGCGGGCGTGTCGGCGGCGAGCTCGCGCAGCCCACAGCGCAGCGAGGCGCCTGGCCCGAGCTCCCAGTCGCCGCAGCGGACGAGCCGCGCATCCGTCTCGAGCTCGTACGCCCCGGCCACGACGACGATCTCGCCGATCTCGCCGCTTTCGCGCAGGCGGCCGAGCACCTCGTCGAGGAGGAGGGCCTGCTTGGGGGCGCCGAAGCGCGTGGCCGCCCCGGCCGCGAGCACGACCGCGGCCACGGGGCGAGGATCGGCGTCCGCTGCCAGGCCACGCATCCTACGACCGCCGCGCGCTCTCATCGGGCTCTCAGGGAACCGGGCTACCGTCCTGCGGTGCTCCGGATCGCCGCAGGCCTCCTGTCCCTGCTCGTGCTCGCGCTCGCCGGGCCGGCCCCCGGCGCGTCCCAGGCACGCGTCTTCGCCCCCCGGGCGGTCGGCGACGGCCAGGTGTCGTCGAACTGGGCCGGGTATGCGCTCACGGGAACGAACGCCTCCGGCGTACCGACGACCTACACGAACGTGGTCGGCTCGTGGGTCCAGCCGAAGGTGACGTGTACTGCCGGGCAGCGGTCGTATTCCGCGTTCTGGGTCGGGCTCGGCGGCTTCTCTGCCGACGCCCAGGCGCTCGAGCAGATCGGCACCGAGTCGAACTGCGACGCGCGCGGCCGTCCCGTCTCTGCGGCCTGGTACGAGATCGTCCCGGCGCCGTCGATCCCGATCGCGATGAGGATCGCGCCGGGCGACCGGCTGACTGCGGCCGTCCTCGTCCAGGGCACGCAGGTGACGCTGCAGCTCACGAACACGACGCGTCGCGTCCGGATGACCCGGCGCGTGACCGTGCCGCAGCCCGACCTGACCTCGGCGGAATGGGTCGCCGAGGCGCCGTCGTCCTGCGCCTCCTCGGGGGAGTGCCGGACGCTGCCGCTGGCGAACTTCGGCTCGGTCGCGTTCACGCGTGCGGCAGCGACGGGCGACGGCCGCGCCGGGACGATCAGCGACGCCGCGTGGCAGGCGACGCCCGTCGAGCTGGCCGAGCTCGGCCCCGGCGGCGTCGATCCCGCGTTCGCCGGCATGCGGCCGTCGTCCGCCGCCTCCGGCGCCAGCCCCGGGCCGTTGTCCGCCGACGGCCGCGGCTTCGCCGTCGCCTGGCACCCTGCGCCGGGCTAGGAAGCCGGTTAGTGCCGGACGCCGAAGTCCGCGGTCAGGATCGTCACGTCCTGGCCGGCGTAGACGCCCGGCGCCGACGAGGCGTGCACTGCGGCGATCCCGACCTCACGCCAGGCGGCCGTGAGCAGGTTTTGGCGGTGGGGCGGGCTGTTCAGCCACAGCTCCAGCGCGCGCTGGGCGCTGAGCTGCGGCGAGCTCCAGACGAGGTTCTCGCCGACGCGCCAGGCGCCGCCGGCGGGCTTCGGGTAGCGGGTCTCCACGCGCTTCCAGAACGGAGCGCCGCTGAACGAATCGTGGCTGAAGAACCCGTGCTCGGCCATCGAGAGCGACTGCTCGTGCGCCGCGGCCGCCAGCGCGACGCTGGCGCGCAGCGGTGCGAGCCCGGCAGCTCGGCGGACGTCGTTGATCCGCGTCAGCAGCCGTGTCTCCAGGCGCGGGAGGACGGTCACGTGCTCGCCGGCGCCGGCCGCGTTGTTCCACCCGGCGGTGTCGCCTGCGCCGGCGGTGGCGGCGCCGAAGGTGGCGGCGGCGAGGATCGCCGCTACGGCCACCAGAGGCGACCGGCGATTCAGTGTTGTCGGTATCGGCAGCTTGGCCACGTCGGCAAGTCCGTGGTGAAACTTCGATACAGCTGTGCTTGCCCCTCCCCGCGGGCGAAGACTGGACGATGGGGATTCGGCATCTTAAACGCATACCCGGTCGCCACGCGTGACAACCGTAACGCCTGCGGCAAATGGCGATTGAGATCCGCCGGGATTGCCCTACCCTGTGACAGAGATGGTCGAAGCCACCGCTGCTCGGCCGCGGGTGCCCGCGGTCCGGGCCTCGCTCGCCCGCTGGCTGACGTACGCCGGCATTCCGCTCGGCCTTGCCGCCTGCGTGGCGGTCGGTGCCTTCGGCTTCGCGAACGGCGGGTATTTCCCCGTTTCCTGGGGTTGGGGGAGCCTGGCGCTGCTCCTCCTCGTCTCGGTCGCGCTGACGGTGGGGGTCGCCGTCGAGCTCGGCACCCTCGACGCGCTGTTTCTCGGTGGGTTCGCCGGGCTGGCGGGCTGGATCGCGCTCTCGCTGCTCTGGACGGTCGGCGTTCCGGACACCGTGCTCGAGATCGAGCGCGTCCTCGTGTACCTGGCCGCGGTCGCGGCCGGGATCCTGTTGCTGCGGAAGCGGTCGGTCGCCGCGGTCGTCGTCGGGCTCTGCGGTGCGCTTGGGATCATCAGCACGTACGCGCTCCTGACGCGGCTCTTCCCGGACCACTTCGGCACGTTCGACCAGATCTCCGGGTACCGCCTCTCCGACCCGCTCGGCTACTGGAACGCGCTCGGGATCCTCGCTGCCCTGGGCTGGCTGCTCGCCCTCGGGCTGGCAGCGCGAAGCGGGCCGCTCGTCCGCTGCCTCTCGGCCGGGTCGACGGTGATCTTCGCGCTCACGCTCTACTTCACCTACAGCCGTGCGAGCTGGATCGCCCTGTTCGCCGGGCTCACGGTCGCGATCGCACTCGACAAGAGGCGGCTCCAGCTGATCACCGCTGCGCTCGTGCTCGCACCCTGGTCGATCACAGCGGTCGCCGTTGCCTCGACCTCCTCCGCCTTGACGCACCAGGGTGCCGCTCTCAGCGCCGCCAGCCGCGACGGCCACGGGCTCGCGGTGATCGCCATCGGTCTGGTCGTCGCAGCGTCGCTCACGATCCTGCTCCTCGACTGGCTCGCGACCGTCGTCAGGGTACCGTACGGTGTCCGCCGCGTCTACGCCGGCACGCTGCTCTTCCTGCTGGCGGCGTTCCTGATCGTCGTCTTCGGCCGTTACGGCTTTCCGCCGACGCTCGCGCGCAAAGCCTACGACTCGTTCCAGGTGAGCACGGGCACGGGGACCGACCTCAACAGTCGGCTCTTCAACCTCTCGGGCAGCGGCCGGAGCGAGAACTGGCGCGCCGCCTGGCAGGAGGTCCAGGCGCACCCGGTCCTGGGCGGCGGCGCCGGCAGCTACTCCCAGTTCTGGTTCCAGCATCGCCCCGGCGACTGGACGGTGCACGACGCGCACAATCTCTACCTCGAGACCCTCGCGGAGGTCGGTCCCGTGGGCCTCGCGCTGCTTCTGTTCACGCTCGCCGTGCCGTTCGCCGCGGTCCGGCGGGCACGGTCGTCTCCGCTCGTCGCGATCGCATGCGGCGCCTACGTCGCCTTCCTCCTGCACGCCGCCGTCGACTGGGACTGGGAGATGCCGGCGGTCACCCTGACCGGCCTCTTTTGCGCGATCGTGCTGCTCGCCGCCGGCCGTCGCGACCGCGAGCCGCGGGCCCTGGGCTCCGCGTCGAGGATCGGCGGGCTCGTGGCCGTCGCCGGGCTGTTCGCCTTCGCGCTGGTCGCGCTGCTCGGGAACAGCGCCGTCTCGGCGAGCTCGAAGTCCGCGGACGGCGGTCACTACGCGCGCGCGGAGTCGCAGGCTCACGACGCCATGTCCTTCGTCTCGTGGTCGGCGGAACCGTGGCGGCGCCTCGGCGAGGCCCAGGCGCTGTCCGGCAACCTCGCGGGCGCCCGGGTCAGCTTCCGGCGTGCGGTCGACAAGGCCCCTCGCGACTGGACGCTGTGGTACGAGCTCGCCCTCGCGAGCCGAGGCGTCGAGCGGCAACGCGCGCTGGCTGAAGCCTCGCGCCTCAACCCCGAAGACCCACGGCTACGGCCTCAGGCGTGATGAAGGGCTTCCACAGAGATCCGCTCGCGCACCCCGAGGACCTGATCCGCCACGTCTACGCGTACGCGGCCTACCGGCTCGGCGACAGCCACGACGCCGAGGACGTGACCAGCGAGGTCTTCGAGCGCGCCATCCGCTACCGGCGAAGCTACGACCGTTCGAAGGGGGAGCCGCTCGGCTGGCTGCTCGGCATCGCGCGGCGCTGCGCCGACGATGCTCTCGCGAAGCGCAGGCGGCCGCCCGATGAGCCGGAGCCGGAGGAGATCGCTGCGATCGGGAGCATCGAGGAGGACACGGTGCGCCGGCTGACGCTCGACCGCGCGCTGGCGCAGCTGAGCGAGCGCGACCAGGAGCTGATCGCGATGCGTTACGGGGCGGAGCTGACCGCGCCCCAGATCGCGGAGGTGATGGACGCGCAGACGAACGCGATCGAGGTGGCGCTCCACCGGGCGCTCGGGCGGCTGCGCCGCATCCTGGAGTCCGAGGACGCGGAGGCGCAGGTCTTCGGCTCCGGCAGGGTGTAAGGATCGCGGCCTCGCGCCGGTATTCATCTATGTAACGGCAATTTCACGAAAGGGAGAGGGGAGTTCCATGAAGGATGAAAGGTTTGACCTCGAGGGTGAGCTCAACGCAGGCCGTTCCCGGCCGCGCGCCGAGTTCGTCACGTCGCTCGCGGGCGACGTGCAGGGGCGCGTGCGCCGCAGCCGGATCGGTCTGACGCTGGCGCTCTGCGGTCTGATGATCGTCGCGGTCGCCTCGTTCGGCGGCATCGGCTACGCGGCGGGCAGCAAGCCCGCCAAGCAGAGCAACTCGAGCGCGTCGGCGCAGTACGCGCCGTACACGCCGAAGCAGACGGCGCACTTCGCGCCGAAGGTGGCGAAGGTCAAGGCGAAGGCCGCGGTGAAGGCCGAGGCGACGGCGGTGGCCCCGAAGGCCGCCCCGGCGAAAGCGACCTCGCAGCTGCCGTTCACCGGCCTCGCGCTGTGGGTTCCGCTGGCGATCGGCCTGCTGCTGATCGGCTCCGGCGTCCTGCTCAGGACGCGGGCCAGGCGGCACGGCTCGAGCGCCCACTAGCGGCGCAGCACCGACTGATCGACCGACCGGGGGCTGCTCGCAGCCCCCGGTCTCGTTCTACTCCGCTCCTGGCGTGACCGCGACGATGTCGGCGAGATGGATCAGCCGGAACGTGCTGCGGATCGCGCGCATTCGTTCGCGTTCGTCCTCGATCTCCGGAGCGACCCGCCAGAGGTCGCGCGCGCAGAGGAGCAGCTCGTGGATCCGATCGAGGTCCGACCCGGGATGGCCGTTCTCCTCGCAGGCGTTCAGCGCCAGTCCGAGGACGCCGACCGTGTCCGGCTGGCGTGTCCACAGCAGCGGGCTGGCCATCGACAGGTACTGGTGGATCCGAGCCAGCACCATCGGCTGGCTGAAGGTGTCGCTCCCCTTCGCCGGCGTCGTCTCGAGCGGCGGCTGACCGTCCGCGATCCGCGTGACGTTGCCGAAGAGCATCCCGCGAACCTGTGACTCGTCCAGCCCGGCCGTCCGTGCGGTGCGGAGCGCGATCAACAGCGACGACGGCTGCTGGCCGTAGGGATAGTCGGAGGCGTAGAGCACCTGCTCCGGCGAGACCTGGCGGAAGAAGTCGAGCAGGTCGATCGGGCTCCAGGCCGACGTGTCGAAGAAGACTCCGGGCTTACCGGCGAAGTGGCGCATCAAGGCGCCGAGGTCGGCGATGCCGGCGTGGGCGACGATCAGCTGGGCGTCGGGATAGGTCTCCACCAGGCGCGCGAGGTCGTCGGCGATGGGCGGCAGGCCTCGGCCGCCGTGGATCAGGATCGGAACCTTCCGCTCGGCCGCAATCGCGAAGACCGGGGCGAGACGCTCGTCGTTCAGCAGGAACTTCTGCGCCCTCGGATGGAGCTTGATCCCTTTCGCTCCGAGATCGAGGCAGCGCTCGGCCTCCTCGATCGGCCGCTCGCCCAGGTCGAGGCGGACGAACGGGATCAGCCGCCCCTCGCTGCGGCCGGCTTGCTCGAGCGTCCGGTCGTTCGGTGCCTGGAACGCCGGATGCCGGTCGGGCTCGTCCATGCAGAACATGAACCCCCGCGAGATCCCGTACCGCTCCATGACGCGCTCGAGCTCGTCGTAGTCGCCGACCATGCCGTCGATGTCGTGGCCGAGATGCAGGTGCGCGTCGAAGATGTCCGCACTTGCGGGGAGCTCGCGGCGCAGCTCGTCGTCCCACTCCTCGATCAATCGCTGCGCGCGCACGACCGCTTCGTCCACGGCTCTGAGTCTAGGCATTTACGATCCCGGTGCCGTGCCGGACGTCCTCATCTACGCGGACACCATCCGCTCGCCGGAGCTCCGGCACGAGCTGCCGCTTGCGATCCCCGACCCGTTCCTCTACGTGGAGCGCGAAGGCGAACGGCACGTCGTCCTCACCTCCTTCGAGATCGACCGCGTGCGGGAGATCGCCGGCGCTCCGGAGCCGCACGCGTACGAGGAGTTCGGCTACGACGACCTGATCGCGCAGGGGCTGCCGCGCGACGAGGTGCTGCTCGAGGTCACGGTCAACGCCGTTCGGGCGCTCGGGGTGACCGAGGCGCTCGTGCCCTGGACCTTTCCGGCCAAGTTCGCCGACCGGCTCCGCGAGGTGGGTGTCCAGCTCACCCCGGAGCTCGACTTCTTCCAGGACCGCCGCCGGGTCAAGAGCGGGGCCGAGCTGGCCGGGATCCGACGGGCTCAGCGCGCGGCCGAGGCCGGTATGGACGCGGCCCGCGGGCTGCTGCGTCGGGCAGAGCCCAACGGCTCCGGTCTCGTCGTGGACGGCGAGTCGCTCACGTCCGAGCGAATCAAGGTGGCGATCCTGGAGGCCTTCACCGCGCGCGGCACTGTCGCCGACGAGTTCATCGTCTCGCACGGCCCGCAGAGCGCAGTCGGACACGACATGGGCTCCGGGCCGATCATGGCCGGAGAGTCGATCGTGATCGATCTCTGGCCGAGGGACGTCGAGACCGCGTGCTACGCGGACATGACCCGGACCTACGTCGTCGGCGAGCCGCCGGAGGAGATCGTCCGCTACCACGCACTCTGCAAGGAGGCCCTCGACCGGTCGCTGGCGGCGATCCGGGCGGGCGTGCCCGGTGCCGACGTCTTCACGCTTGTCTGCGAGCTCTTCCACGAGGCGGGGCAACCGACGCAGCTGTCGAAGGCGCCGGGCGAGGTGCTCGCCGACGGCTTCTACCACGGCCTCGGGCACGGAGTCGGGCTCGAGGTGCACGAGGCGCCGTCGCTCGGACGGGCACCGGGCGCGATGGTCGCCGGTGACGTCGTCACGGTCGAGCCGGGTCTCTACCGGCAGGGCTTCGGCGGCGTCCGGCTCGAGGACCTCGTGCTCGTCACCGAGGACGGCGCGGAGAACCTGACCGAGTATCCGTACGACCTCTCCCCGTGACGGAGCACGCGATCGAGACGCTCCTCGCGGAGGAGCGCCGGTACCCACCGTCGCCGGAGTTCGCCGCGCAGGCGAACGCCCAGCCGGATCTCTACGAGCTCTCGTTCGAGGAGCTATGGGAGCGCGAGGGCCGCGAGCGGGTCACCTGGTTCGAGCCTTTCACCGAGCTGTACGAATGGGAGCTCCCGTACGCGAAGTGGTACCTCGGCGGGAAGCTGAACGCCTGCTTCAATTGCGTCGACCGGCACGTCGAGGCGGGGCGGGGCGAGAAGGTCGCGTACTACTGGGAGGGCGAGCCGGACGACGACCGGCGGGTGGTCACCTTCGCGGACCTCTTGCGCGAGACGACGCGGCTCGCGAACGCACTGCGGGAGCAGGGCGTGCGCAAGGGCACGCCGGTGGCGATCTACATGGGCATGGTCCCGGAGTTGCCGATCGCGATGCTCGCCTGTGCGCGCATCGGTGCGCCGCACACGGTCGTCTTCGGCGGCTTCTCGGCCGAATCGCTCTCGGCGCGGATGAACGACATGGAGTGCGAGGTGCTGATCACGCAGGACGAGGCGTGGCGGCGCGGAACGACCGTGCCGCTGAAGGCGATCGCCGACGAGGCGCTCGCCGAGGTGCCGGGGGCGCGGGCGTGTGTCGTGCTCCGCCGGACCGGGGGCGACGTGCCGATGACGGAGGGACGCGACGTCTGGTGGGACGAGGTGGCGGTCTCCGACGAGGCCTGCCCGTGCGAGCCGATGGACTCGGAGGACCTCCTCTTCCTGATGTACACGAGCGGGACGACCGCGAAGCCGAAGGGAATTGCGCATACGACCGCCGGGTACCTGGTCGGCTCCGTCTCGACGCACCACTACGTCCACGACGTCAAGCCCGACGCCGACGTGTACTGGTGCGCCGCCGACGTCGGCTGGATCACCGGGCACTCGTACATCGTCTACGGGCCGCTGGCGAACGGGACGACCGGAGTCCTGTACGAGGGCACGCCGGACTTCCCGGACAAGGACCGCTGGTGGGCGATCGTCGAGCGGTACGGCGTGACGATCCTCTACACGGCGCCGACGGCGATCCGCGCGCACATGAAGTGGGGGCCGGAGTTCGCCGGGCGCCGCGACCTTTCGTCGCTGCGGCTGCTCGGCTCCGTCGGCGAGCCGATCAACCCCGAGGCCTGGATCTGGTACCGGCAGCACATCGGCGGCGAGCGGACGCCGGTCGTCGACACGTGGTGGCAGACGGAGACGGGGATGGCGATGATCTCGCCGCTGCCCGGCGTGACGACGCTGAAGCCCGGGTCGGCGACGAAGCCGTTCCCGGGTGTCGATGCCGCGGTGGTGGACGAGTCCGGGCAGGAGGTTGGGCCAGGGGGCGGCGGCTACCTGGTCCTGCGCAAGCCGTGGCCGGCGATGCTGCGCGGCATCTACAAGGACCCCGACCGGTACGAGGAGACCTACTGGTCGCGCTTCCCGGGCATGTACTTCGCGGGCGACGGCGCGCGGCGCGACCGCGACGGCGACTACTGGCTGCTCGGACGGGTGGACGACGTGATGAACGTCTCCGGGCACAGGATCTCGACGATCGAGGTCGAGTCGGCGCTCGTCGACCACCCTGCCGTTGCCGAGGCAGCTGTGTGCGGGCGCAACGACTCGCTGACCGGCCAGGCGATCGTCGCCTACGTGACGCTCAAGGGCAGCGCCGAGGGGTCGGTCGAGATGATGGACGAGCTTCGCGACCACGTGGCGCACGTGATCGGGCCGATTGCGAAGCCGGCCAACGTCGTGTTCACGCCCGAGCTGCCGAAGACGCGCTCCGGCAAGATCATGCGCCGGCTCTTGCGCGACGTCGCCGAGAACCGGCCGCTCGGCGACACGACGACGCTGGCCGACCCGGCGGTCGTCTCGGAGATCAAGGCACGGGCGGACGCCGAGCCGGCCGAGGAGTGAGCGCGGGCCGCGCTCGCGGAGGATGTTGCGGCGCTTCTAGAACACGCCCAGGCCGAGCCGGCTGTACGACCACGGCCAGTGCTCGATCCGGTCGCACAGCCCGGCCTGGATGCGCGGCGTGTGCGGGATCCCGCCGTTCCCTGAGCCGACGGTACCTCGCCTGCACGCTGGGAGTACCCTGTGGACGGATCGTGACGCAAACCGTTCACCCCCAGTCTCAGAGACTGGGTTGGAAACGTCACGAGCTCGGCCACGGCCTCTTGGGGCCGGGCCGATCGCGCCCTGGCTCAGCCGAGCAGCTGCTCGAACCGGTCGGCGTCCTCGAACGGGCCGATCACCGCGAGCCGAAGGGCATCGTCGGCGATCAGATCCCGCGCGACGCGCTGGACGTCCTCGGCAGTGACCGCCTCGATCCCCGCGACCACCTCGTCCGGCTCCGGTGCCTGGCCCTCCAGCACCTCCCGCCGTAGGCCGAACATGATCAACCCGTGCGGGCTCTCGATCTGGAGCGCGAACCGGCCCTTGGCGAAGCTCTTCGCCTTCCTGAGCTCCTCCTCCGGCACCGCCTCCGTCGCGATCTTCCGCAGCTCGGCCGCGACCGTCTCGACCGCGTCGTCGATCCGCTCGATGTCGACGCCCGCTTGCGCGTACAGCGACCCCGCGTCGGTGTACGCGTGGTTCGTCGCGAAGACGTAGTAGGCGAGACCGCGCCGCTCGCGCACCTCTGTGAAGAGCCGCGACGACATCCCGCCGCCCAGGACCGTCGACAGGACCATGAGCACGTACCGGTCCGGATCGACGATCGGCCGGCTGCGGACGCCGAGGCAGATGTGGGCCTGGTCGGACGCCTTCGTGTGGACCTTGACGCGTGAGCCGTTCACGGAGCCGAGCGCCGGCAGCGGCGTGCCCGTCGGCGCGTCCTCGAGGTCGCCCAGCAGCTCGCCGATCCGCTCGACCAGATCGTCGCCGATCCGTCCGCCGACGCCGACGACCATCCGCGACGGCTTGTACCAGTGGCCGAGGTAGTCGAGGAACGTGTCGCGGGTCGCGCCCTGCACCGTCTCCTTGCGGCCGATGATGTCCCACCCGAGCGGGTGGTCGCCGTAGACCAGCTCCTCGTACACGCCGTCGACGAAGTCGCGCGGCGTGTCGAAGTACATGTTCATCTCCTCGATGATCACGCCCTTCTCGCGGTCGATCTCGCCGGCGTCGAACTTCGAGTTGCGGAGCATGTCGACGATCACGTCCAGCGCGACGTCCCTGTGCTCGGCCGCACACCTGACGTAGTACGCCGTGTACTCCTTGCCGGTGAACGCGTTGAACTCGCCGCCGATCGCGTCGACCTCCCCGGCGATGTCCCGCGCGGTCGGCCTCAGCTCGGTGCCCTTGAAGAACATGTGCTCCGCGAAGTGCGCGATCCCGCTCGACTCGCGCGTCTCGTAGCGCGAGCCGGCCGCGAGCATGACGAAGCAGGAGACCGACTGGGCGGCGGGCATCGGTGCGGTCAGCACGCGGAGACCGTTGTCCAGAGTGTGGCGCTCGAAGACGGACATGTCTCTGATCGTAGCCGTGGCCGGTCGCTCAGCTGCGGTGGAACTCGAAGACCGTCGCGCCTGCCAGGCCCGTCGGCTTGACGGAGAGCGTGCACGTTCCGCCCGGACGCTCGGGAACCGGCAGGTCGCCGTGCCACGTCGTCGGCCCCGGAAATTCCAGGTGGCGGATGGGCTTGCCGTCCAGCGAGATGTCCACCGCCTCCGCCTGCTTGATCAGCAGCGTGACGCTGTAGGTGCCGCCCTTGCACTTGTAGGCGACGAGCTTCGCCTCCCCCGCGATGTCGCCGTTCGGCTCGAGCCCCGATGTCCAGGTGCGCAGCCGCAGGGGTTGTTCGAGCTTCCAGAGCACGAGGCCGGTCTGCTCCAGCCCCTGCTGGACGACGTCACCCTTGCGCTCCCCGTGGAGCTGGATCCAGTTCGACGCGATCGCGTACCTCGTCCGGCCCAGGTGGGCCGGCGGCCCGACCACGGTCCCGTCGTCGCGGACCGTGACATCGTCCTGGGGCAACGGGCCGGGCACGGTCGCGACGTTCAGGTTGTACACGCGCTCGATGTTCGTGTTGAAGAACACCGTCTGCCACACGCCCGGCCACGACGGCTCGCCGTCGTAGAGATAGGCGATACGGGTGCCGCCGGCGTGATCGGCCCACGAGGGGTCATCGCCGAGGAAGGCACGCTGCTGGGCGCGTGCCTCGTCGACGACGAAGCGGCTCGACACGACCGAGGCGCCGACCAGCGCCACGATCAGCGCGATCGGTACCCACCGGAGGTGCCTGCGAGGCACGAACGCAAACACCACGGTCGCCACGATCGCCACGGCCCGGTACACCCACGCCATCGTCGAGAGCGACGTCGAGGTCGACAGCTTGAACATCGGGATCAGCGTGAGGGCGTCGTGCACCCCGTAGACGTTCACGTACCGGCGGACGGGCAGGACCAGGAGCAGGGCCAGCGCCCCGGCAGCGACCGCACCGCGCACCACGTACCCGCCGTCAGGCCCGCGGGCGAGCCACAGCACGAGCCCGATGAACAGCACCGGCGCCAGACCGATCAGGTTCCGCTCGACGATCCGGTCCGAGTAGCGAGACGCGAAGACGCCGACCTCGACGACCACCCAGACCGAGAGCGAGGTCGCCACCGACAGGTAGGCGCGCACCGACTCGTCCTGCTCGCCCCGTCGAAGCGCCTCGACCAGCTTGACGCCGACGGCGGCAAGCGGGAAGAGGCCGCAGAGGATCAGCAGCGACGCACCGTGGTAGAGGATGAAGCGGGCCGCCGCGCCGACGTTGTACGACGTGCTGGCGACGACGTCGTAACCGCCGAGCGCCCCCCCGCCGGACGCCAGCCGCCAGACCGCCCATCCGGCGAGCAGCACGCCGAGCCCCACGGCAGCGGGCACCTGCCGCCTGAGCCGCCCCCACGACCGAGCGAGCCAGGTGTCGAGCAGCGCGGCCGTGACGAGCGCCGGCACGAGGATGATCGCCTGGATCCGGGTCGCGCAGACGGCCACGAACGCGATCAGGAGGAGAAGTTGGTTGTGGCGGGTCGGTCGGGCGATCGCCGCCGCGCCGGCCCACGCGGCCGTGACCAGCAGCGGGTAGAACAGCACCTCGGTCATCACCAGGCCCGAGTAGGCGAGCACCGGCGTCGCCAGGGTGAGCGCGGCCGCGGTCAGGGCGCTCCGGCGTGGCACGAGCGTCCGCGCCCAGAGGTAGACGGGCACTGCTGCCAGCGACATCACGAACGCCTGGAGCCCCTGGAGAAGGTCGTACCCCGTGCCGAGCCCGAACGCGGCCAGCGGGAAGCCGGCGAGCAACGGGGTGAGCAGGGAGTAGTAGGGCGTCGGCCCCCCGAGGATCGACAGCGAGCCGTGCAGCCACAGGCTGCGGCCGAGCAGCCCGTACACCATCTCGTCGGGCGCGATCCACGGGACGGGCACCTCGACGGCCGCCCACGCCCTGAACGCGGTCGAAATGAGGACGAGCGCGCCGAGCGCCGCCCATTCCCTCCGGCGCTTCACTCCAGCCGGGCGAGCTCCGCGAGGAGTCGGTCGATCTCGTCGGCCGTGTTGTAGTGCACGAAGCCGACCCGGACGGCGCCGCCGTCGTCCTCGAGGCCGAGGCGCTTCATCACCTCGAGCGCGTAGTAGTTGCCGTGCCACACCGCGAAGCCGCGCTCGCCGAGCCTTGCCGCCGCCTCCTCGGCGGAGACTCCGTCGACCGAGAACGCGAACGTCGGCACGCGGCCGTCCATCCCGGCCAGCCCGTGCAGCCTGATCGACGGCGGGAGGCCGGCGAGGAAGCGCTCGCCCAGCGACCGCTCCCAGGCGGTGATGTCCTCCCAGCCCAGCGACTCGACGTACTCGACGGCGGCGACGAAGCCGGCGAGCAGCTCGTAGGCGAGCGTGCCGGTCTCGAAGCGCTTGCCCACCGGCTCGACCGGCGCCGGGCGGACCTTGTAGGGGCGCCACGATTCGAGCAGGTCGCGGCGGCCGTAGGCGATCCCGAGATGCGGGCCGAAGAACTTGTACGGCGAGCAGATCAGGACGTCGACGCCGAACGCCGCGACGTCGATCGGCCCGTGCGGCGCGTAGTGCACCGCGTCGGCCCACGCGACCGCGCCGGCTTCGTGCGCGAGGTCGGCGATCCGCCGGACGTCGGTCAGCGTCCCGACCGCATTCGACGCGACCGGAAAGGCGACGATGCGCGTCCGGTCGCCGAGCTGCCGCTCGAGGTCGGCGAGGTCGAGGGTCGTGTCCTCGTTGATGTCGACGAAGCGGACGGTCAGGTCGCGATCGTGCGCGAGCTCGAGCCACGGCGAGACGTTGGCGTCGTGGTCGAGCCTCGTGCAGAGGATCTCGTCGCCGCGCCGGAATTCGCGGCCCGCCGTGCGCGAGAGCGCGAAGCTGAGCGTCGTCATGTTCGGGCCGAACACGGTCTCCTCCGGTGTGCAGCCGAGGAACCGCGCTGCGGTCGCCCGCGCACGCTCCTCGAGGGCCTCGGTGCGGCGGCTCGACTCGTACGGGCCGCTGACGTTCGCGTTCGACTCGCGCAGGTACTGGGCGATCGCCTCGATCACCCGGTCGGGAACCTGCGACCCGCCGGGGGCGTCGAGGAGCACGAGATCGCGCTGGAGGGCGGTGAACCGGGCGCGGACGGCGGCGACGTCGAGACTCACGCGGCGCGATTCTCCCATGCGGCGAGGAGCTCGCCCTCGCGCTCCGGCGTCAGCCCCGCCTTGCCCGTCCACTCGGGGACGTCGCGGGCGGTCTCCGTGAGCGGCCGGAAGGTCAGCCCGGCTGCGACCGCGCGATCGACCGGCACGAGCTGAAAGGCTGCGAAGTCGGCGTCGTCCGGCGGAATCCAGCAGGGAAGATCGCTCCACCCCTCGACCCCCTGCTCGGCGAGGAACTTCTCCGTCACCCGGACGACGTCGGCGGCGCCACAGGCCTCGAGCATCGAGTCGAAGGTGATCGCACGCGGCGGGGAGGTCGCGTTGTGCGGGCCCGAGCCGCCGTTCTCGGCGAGCCGGATCATCCAGTCGGCCAGGTCGCGGACGTCGACTATCTGCACGGGCTGATCGGGAGGGGCGAGGATCGGCCCGCCGCGCTCGGCCCGGCGCGGCCAGTAGGTGAACCGGTCGGTCGGATCATGGGGGCCGACGATCAGCCCCGGCCGGACGAGGATCGCCCGGTCGCCGAACGCGCGCTCGGCCTCCTGCTCGCAGAGCGCCTTCAGCGCGCCGTAGTTCGAGTAGTCCGCGAGCAGCCGGTCGTCCGGCTTGTCGCCGAGCGGCTCGGGCGGGTCGGTCTCGGCACGCGGCTCGCGGTAGTCCGCGTAGTACGAGATCGAGGAGACGAAGACGTACCGGTCGGCGGCGTTCGCGAGCAGCTGGGCCGAGTCGTGTACGTGCCGCGGGACGTAGCCGGATGTGTCGAGCACGGCGTCCCAGGTGCGGCCCTCGAGCGGCGCGAGCCCGCCGTCGCGGTCGCCGTGCAGCTTCTCCAGCTGCGGAAAGAGATCCGGGTTCGTCTGGCCACGATTGAACGTGGTCACCCCGTGCCCGCATGCGAGCGCGGCCTCGATCAGCGCGTAGCCAACGAACTTCGGGCCGCCGATCAGCAGCAGCTTCACGCGACGTTCCAGACGTAGCGCGGCGGGGCGGTCAGCGACGCGCCGACGAAACAGTCGCGCTCCGCCCGCTCGAGCAGCGTGCCCTGGTCGGCCGGCGCGGGCTCGAAGTGAACGTCGAAGCGCGCCTCGATCTCCACGAACGCGAAGCGGCCGTCCTCCTCGCGCCGGGTCACCGTGCCCGACGCTTCGCCGCTCGCGCTCACGGCGACACCTTCCTTCCGGGCGTGGTAGCGGAGGCTGGTCAGCGAGCAGTCGAGCAACGCGGCGAGCACGAGGTGCTCGGGCGACCAGCTCTCGGGCACCTCGACGGCCGTGCCCTCCGCGGTGGCGACGGCGGTCCCGTCGTAGGCGACCTCGTACCCGAACACCCTTGCTCTTGGCTCAGCCATGCGGAAGAACCTAGCGGGTCCGTCCGGTCCGGAAGCTACGTTCGGACCGTGACGAGGCTCCGGCCCCTGAGCGAGTCCGAGTGCTACACCCGTCTCTACGGTGACCGCGACTCGACGGTCGCGGTGATCAGGGACGCCGAACGGCAACGCCCGAGCGGAGGGCTCCTCGGCGAGCAGCTGCTCAGGCTCTTCGAGAAGCACCAGCAGGAGAGCTCCGAGAGTCCCCTCTCCGAGGTCGAGGCGGCGTAGGCGCGCGGACTGCAGGATCGAGCGGCGCCGAGAGCGCCGTTCCGGACGTTCTTGCGCCCGGGCTCGACGTCGTCTTCTGCGGGATCAACCCGGGCCGTGTGTCCGCCGCGGCCGCCGCCCATTTCGCCAATCCGCGGAACGACTTCTGGCGGCTGCTCCACGAGGCCGGTTTCACGCCGCGGCCGGTCGAGCCGCACGAGCAGTTCGAGGTGCTGCGGTGGCGGATCGGCCTGACGAACGCCGCGCCGCGCACGACCCCGGGCTCGGGCGACCTGCGCGCCGCCGACTTCGTGGGCGCCGCCGCGCGGCTCGAGCAGCTGGCGGCCGAGTTGCGCCCACGGGCGATCGCGTTCGTCGGCAAGGAGGCGTACCGCGGCCCGTTCCGGGAACGGCCCGACCACGGGCTGCAGGAGCGCAGGCTGGGGGAGACGATGCTGTTCGTGCTCCCGTCGACCTCGCCGGCGAACGCCGCGGTCCCGTACGCCGAGCGGTTGCGCTGGTTCCACGCGCTGCGCGTGCTGGTGCCGTGAAGCCCTGGCGTTACGGAGTCCGCGGCCTCGTCGTCGACCCGACGTGGCGCACGCTTCTCGTCCATTTCGACTTCCCGCCGTACCCCTGGGCGCCGCCCGGCGGCGGCAAGGATCCCGGCGAAGCGGACGAGCCCGCGCTCCGGCGCGAGCTGGCCGAGGAGCTCGGCCTCGACGATTTCCAGGTCGGGCCCCTGCTCTGGGAACGCGAGCACGAGTTCGACGCGTCGCTCCAGCACCGTGGCCAGCGCGAACGCGTGTACCTCGTTCGGGTCGAGCCCTTCGAGCCGAGCCCGAGGGTCGACCTGAGCGCGGAGCACGTCGGCGACATGCGCTGGTGGACGCTCGACGAGCTCGAGACGTCGACCGAGGTCTTCGGCCCTCGGCGACTACCCGCCCTCCTGCGCGATCTCGCCGAGAACGGACCACCCGCCAGCCCGCCGTCGATCGGGAAGTAGCGCGGGACACTCTCCGCCGCGCCCTCCAAAGGCCCTACCCCTCCCCCAAGGGGTGGGGTAGTGGGCCACCCTCCTCCCACGGCGAGCCTATCGAGGAAGGTACGCACCGGTCCATCACGCCTTCGCGCCGATTCGGCACCGACTCGCGCACAGCGGCCCGAGCGCACCCGTACCGCACGAGCGGCTCCGCGGGGCTCGCCGCGTCTCTCCCCGGCGGGCTTGCTGCGGCTACCGGCCGGCGGCGTACCCCTGCATGCCGCGCGGGTTCGCCCCGGCCTTGAGCACGCCGTTCTCGCGCGCGACGGCGCTGACCCGCCCGAGCGACCACGGGTCGGTGACGGTCACGTCGTGGCCGCGGCGGCGCAGCTCCTCGGCGACGTCCTCGCCCCAGCGCGACTCCAGCGCCAGCGCCCGCGGCAACGACTCGCGCGGGAAGAACGAGGACGGGAAGTGGTCGGTGTGGAACGACGGCGCGTCGATCGCCGCCTGGAGGTCGTCGCCGAAGACGACGTGGCGGAGGAACGCGTGCAGCGACCACTGGTCCTGCTGGTCGCCGCCCGGAGTCCCGATGGCCAGCGCCGGCTCCCCGTCGCGCAGCGCGATCGTCGGCGAGAGCGTCGTCCGCGGCCTGCGCCCCGGGGCGAGCGAGGCCGGGAGCCCCTCCTCGAGCCAGAACATCTGCGCTCTCGTGCCGAGCGGCCAGCCGAGCGCGGGGATCACCGGCGAGGACTGGAGCCAGCCGCCGCTCGGCGTCGCCGAGACGAGGTTCCCGAAGCGGTCGGCGACGTCGAGGTGGACGGTGTCGCCGCGCGTCGGCTCGCCGGCGCCGACTGTCGCGGCCGCCGCGACCGGACTGGGCAACCGGCCGCCGTCGCCGGGTCGCAGCTCGCCCGACGCGGTGTCACCGACCAGCCTCCGCCGCTCGTCGGCGTACTCGCGCGACAGGAGCCGCCCGAGCGGGACGTCGGCGTCGCCGTAGAACGCCTCGCGGTCGGCGAAGGCGAGCTTCGCGCACTCGACGACCACGTGGACGTACTCGGCGGCGGACAGCTCCGCGAGGTCGAAGCCGTCGAGTAGCGCCAGCTGCTGGAGGAACACCGGGCCCTGGCCCCACGGGCCTGTCTTGCAGACCGTGAGCCCGCGGAAGTCGAGCGTCGCAGGCGGCTCGACCGTCGGCTGCCACCCGGCCAGGTCGCCGCCCGTGATCAGGCCGCCGTTCTCCGCCGAGAAGCGGTAGATCTCCTCGGCGACGAACCCTCCGTAGAACAGCTCACGGGCGCGCTCGAGCTCCTGCTCGCGCGACCCGCCCCGCGACTCGTCGACGATCCGCCGGTAGGTCGCCGCCAGCGCAGCGTTCCCGAAGAGTGAGCCGGGCTGCGGGGCGGGAAGGTAGAGAGCAGCCGATGCCGCCCACGTGCGCAGCAGCTCCTCGGTGCGCTCGATCGTCATGGTGATCCCGGGCACGACCGGGTATCCCTGCTCGGCGTAGCCGATCGCGAACGAGAGGATGTCCTCCAGCCGCCAGGTGCCGAACTCCGCGAGCAGCCGCAGCCAGCCGCCGAAGGCGCCGGGCACGCAGGCGGCGAGCAGGCCCGTCCCGGGAACCAGATCGTGGCCGAGCCCCCGGAAGCGCTCGATCGTCGCAGCCGCCGGCGCCACACCCTGCGCGCAGAGGACGAGCGGCTCGCCGCGCTCGGCCGACCAGAAGACGACCGGCAGGTCGCCGCCCGGCCCGTTCAGGTGCGGCTCGACCACCTGGAGCGTGAAGCCGGCGGCCACTGCCGCGTCGAAGGCATTGCCGCCGCGCTCGAGGACCGCCATGCCGGCTGCCGTCCCCAGCCAGTGGGTCGAGGCGACCATCCCGAACGTCCCGCGCAGCTCCGGCCTGGTCGTGAACGTCATGCCGGCTCGCTCGCCAGGTCGAGCAGCTGGGCCGCTTCGCGTTGCCGGTGCACGAGGTGGCAGGCGACGCTGTGGCCGGCGGCGACCTCCTCGAGCAACGGCTCGACCTCGACCGACTCCGGCGCCGACTCCGCCGCTAGCGGGCACCGCGTGCGGAAGCGGCAACCGGACGGCGGTGCCAGCGGGCTCGGCACGTCCCCCTCGAGCACGACCCGCGTCCGCGCCCGCTGGGCGGCCGGGTCGGCGACGACCGCGGCGGAGAGCAGCGCCTGCGTGTACGGGTGCAGCGGCGCCGCGAACAGCTCGTCGGTCGCCGCTTCCTCGACGATCTTGCCGAGGTACATCACGGCGACACGGTCGCAGAGGAACTCGACCGTCGCGAGGTCGTGGGTGATGAAGAGGCAGGAGAAGCCGAGGTCGCGCTGGAGGTCGCGGAGCAGGTTGAGGATCGACGCCTGCACCGAGACGTCGAGGGCGGAGACGGGCTCGTCGGCGATCAGCAGCGACGGTTGCACGGAGAGCGCCCGCGCCAGGCCGACCCGCTGGCGCTGGCCGCCCGAGAGCTCGTGCGGGTAGCGGTGGCGGAGCTCGGGCCGCAGGCCCACCTGCTCGAACAGCGAGACGACCCGCTGCTCGAGCGAGCGGCGTTTCGCGATCCCGTGCAGCCGGAGCGGCTCGCCGACGATCGCGCCGGTCGTCATCCTCGGGTTGAGCGACGAGTACGGGTCCTGGAAGACCATGTGCACCTCCCGGCGCAGCGGCCGCATCTCGCGCCGCGAGAGGTGCGTGACATCGGTGCCGAGGATGCGGATCGTCCCGTCGGTCGGCTCGACGAGGCGCGCGATGCAGTTGCCGACCGTCGACTTGCCACTACCGGACTCGCCGACCAGGCCGACGAGCTCGCCCGGGCCGATCGTCAGCGACACGCCGTCGACCGCCTGCACGATCCCGCCGCCGCCCGTGAGCTGCGGGCCGACGTGGAAGTGCTTGACGAGGCCTTCGACCTCGAGGACCGGCGCTGGTGCCGTCATTCGCTCCCTGGATGGAAGCACGCGACGAGGTGGGCGGGCCGAACCTCGCGCAGCTGCGGGACCTCGGAGCGGGAACGCCGGTCCGCGCGCGGACAGCGATCGGCGAAGGCGCAGTAGGGCAGCGGCTCGGCCAGCCGCGGCACCAGGCCCGGAATCTCCTGCAGCCGGTCGACGCCGCGCCGGGGGATCGCGCCGAGCAGTCCGATCGTGTACGGATGCTGCGGGTGTTCGTACAGCTCGTGGACGGGCGCCTCCTCCGCCTTGCGGCCGGCGTACATCACGATCACGCGGTCGGCGATGTCGGCGACGACCCCGAGGTTGTGCGTGATCAGGACGATCGCGGTGCCGAGCCGGTCGCGGATGTCGCGCATCAGGTCGAGGATCCCCGCCTGGATGGTCACGTCGAGCGCGGTGGTCGGCTCGTCGGCGATCAGGATCTTCGGGTCGCAGGCGAGCGCGATCGCGATCATCACCCGCTGGCGCATGCCGCCGGAGAGCTGGTGCGGGTACTCGTCCACCCGCGATTCGGGCGCCGGGATCCTGACGAGGTCGAGCAGCTCCACGGCGCGGGCACCTGCGGCCTTGCGCGAGTAGCCGAGGTGGCGTTGCAGCACCTCGGCCACCTGCCGGCCGACCGTGAAGGAAGGGTTGAGCGACGTCATCGGCTCCTGGAACACGAACGAGATCTCACGCCCGCGGATCCGCTTCAGCTGCGCGCTCGAGGCGGCGAGCAAATCGATGCCGCCGAAGCGAGCGCTCCCCGACACCTCCGCCGTCGGCGGCAGGAGCCGCAGCAGCGAGAGCATCGTCACCGACTTGCCGCATCCGGACTCGCCGACCACGCCGAGCACCTCGCCCTCGGCGAGGGTGAACGAGAGCTCGTCGACCGCCTGGGTCGTCCCGTCGTCCGTCTCGAAGCGCACCGACAGGTCGCGCACGTCCAGCAACGTGTCCGCCATCAGCGGGTCGTGCGCGGGTCGAGGGCGTCCCGCAGGCCGTCGCCGAGCAGGTTGAACGCGAGCGCGCAGAAGAAGATCGCGAGCCCCGGGTACACCGCCAGGCGCGGCGCCTGCGAGAGGTAGCTCTGGGCGTCGGCGAGCATCACGCCCCAGGACGGGGTCGGGGGCTGGACGCCGAGCCCGAGGAACGAGAGCACCGCCTCGCCGATGATCGCCGCGGGGATCGTCACCGTCGCCTGGACGAGCAGCGTCGAGGTCATGTTCGGGACGATGTGGCGGAAGATGATCGTCCCGTCGCCGGCGCCGTTTGCGATCGCTGCGCGCACGTAGTCCTCCTCCCGCAGCGCGAGCGTCTCGCCGCGTGCGACCCGCACGAACCCCGGGGCGGCGCCGACCCCGAGCGCGATCGTCGCGTTCAGCAGCGACGGGCCCATGATCGCCGCCAGCCCGACAGCGAGGATCAGGAACGGAAAGGCGAGCACGACGTCGGTCACCCGCGAGATCACCGGGTCGATCCAGCCGCGGTAGTAGCCGGCGACGAGGCCGATTGGGACGCCGATCGCCATCGCCAGGCAGGTGGCCAGCACGCCTGCCTGGATCGACGCGCGGGCGCCCCAGATGATCCGGGAGAGGATGTCCCGGCCGAGCTCGTCGGTGCCGAGCAGATGGTCCCACGACGGCTTGGCCAGCACCGCGTTGAAGTCCGTTGCGGAGGCCGAGTACGGCGCCACCCACGGCGCGAAGATCGCGGCCAGGATGAAGATCGCCGCGACCGCGAAGCCGAAGAGAGCGGCCGGGCGCCGCGCCAGGCGCTTGCGAAGGAGCCGCCGGCGCCGCGCGCGAGGGGAGAGGAGGTCGGTTACGTCCTCGACGACCGTCACGACGGCCTCGCGACGATCCGGATCCGCGGGTTCAGCAGCGAGTACGCGATGTCGACCAGCAGGTTGACGACGACGTAGCCGACCGCCACGACCAGCACCACCCCCTGGATCAGCGCGTAGTCACGCTGCTGGACGGCGTCGATCGTCAGCCGGCCGAAGCCGGCGATCCCGAAGATCTGCTCGGTGATCACCGCGCCGGAGATCAGGGCGCCGAGCTGGAGCCCGATGATCGTCGTCACCGTGATCAGGCTGTTCCGGAGGGCGTGCTTGCCGACGACCGAACGTTCCGACAGCCCCTTGGCGCGCGCGGTCCGGACGTAGTCCGCGTTCAGCGAGTCCAGCATCGCCGAGCGCATCTGCCGCATCACCACCGCCGACAGACCGGCGCCCAGCACGATCGCGGGCATGACCATGTGCTCGAGGTTCCCGAGCGGGTCCTGGGCGAACGGGACGTAGCCGCCGGCCGGCAGCCAGTGCAGGTCGACCGCGAACAGGACGATCATCAGCAGGCCGAGCCAGAAGTGCGGGACCGAGAGCCCGGCGAGCGCGACCGTCGTCGCCGCGTAGTCGGAGGCCTTGCCGCGCCGCACCGCCGCGATCACGCCCGCGAGGATGCCGAGCGCCGAGCCGAACACGATCGCCAGGCCGGCGAGCTCCAGCGTGATCGGCAATTTCGTCACGATCGTGTGGGACACGGAGAGCTTGCGCTGGTCGGTTCCGAGGTCGCCGCGCAGGACGTGGCCGACCCAGTGGACGTACTGCAGGGGGAGCGGCTGGTCGAGGCCGTAGTCGTGCCGGATCTGGGCGAGCACCTGCGGGTCGCGCTGCTCGCCGCCGAGCGCGAGCGCCGGGTCGCCCGGCAGCGCGCGCACGCCCAGGAAGACGAGCATGCTGGCGAGCACGATGACGACGAGAGCGGCTCCGACCTTGCGCAGGAGGAAGCCGCCCATCGTCGTCAGTCCGCCGGTCGCTTACTTGAAGCCGGCGTTGTAGGCGCGGATCAGACCGTCGCCGTAGACCTTCACGCCGTCGACCTTGCTCGACACGCCGTAGTAGTTGACCGGGTGGTAGAGGTAGATCAGCGGCCGCTGCCGGTGGATGATCTTCATCGCCGCGGCGTAGAGCGTCGTCCGCGACTTGTCGGTCACCGACCGCCGGGCGTTGTTGAGGATGTAGTCCAGCTGCTGGCTCGAGTACCCGGAGTCGTTGAGCGTCCCCGGGGTGGCGACGAAGCCGAAGATGTTGCCGTCCGGGTCGACGCGTCCGGACCAGCCGACGGCGAACGCGTCGAAGTTGCCGGCGTCCGCGCGGTTGAGCGAGGTGACGAACTCGGTCGGCGCCAGCGAGACGTCGATGCCGACCGCCTTCTCCATCGCCTGGATCACCTGGCCGAGCCGCGCGGCGACCGGGTCGGTGGCGATCGTCAGCGACACCTTCGGGTTCGAGATCCCCGACGCCTTGACCAGCTTCTGCGCGGTCGCCACGTTGGCGTGCAGGTTGCAGTCGAGCCCCTTCGTGGTCACATACCAGGGGCTGACCGGAGAGATCGGGTAGCAGTCGGGCAGGTTCAGCCCGCCGAACACGATCTTGTTGATCGTCGTCCGGTCGAGCGCCAGGTCGAACGCCGTGCGCAGGTACTGCGACCTGGCGAGCGAGGACCCGACGTTCGAGTACGGCTTGAGCAGGCCGTTCTTGTTCCCGATGTTGATCGTGATCCCCTGGTAGCCGATCGTCGGCGTCTTGATCACGGAGATCGTGCTCTTCGCCTTCTGGAGCGTGGGGACGTCCGTGGACTGGACGCGGTCCTCGACCTGGATGTCGCCTGCCCGCAGGTTCTGGGTGCGGGCGCTCGGATCGGTCAGGATCTTGAACACGATCGAGCTCAGGTGGACGTTGGCCTTGCCGTAGTAGAAGTTCGACTTCGTCAGGGTGATGTGGTCCCCGGCGACCCGGTCCTTGAAGCTGAACGGGCCGACGCAGACGGGCGCCGTGGCGAACTTGTCCCCGAGCGCGGCGAGCGCCTTCGGCGACATGATCATCCCGGCGCGGTCGGCGAGCTGGGCGGTCAGCGGCGAGTACGGAGTCTTCAGGTGGAGGATCACGGTGTTCGCCCCACTGGTGGCGACCGACCCGATCGGGGAGATCTCGCTCGCTCGGGTCGAGCCTTTCAGCGTCAGATGCCGGTCGAGCGAGGTCTTGACGGCCGCCGCGTTGAACGCGGTGCCGTCGTTGAACTTGATCCCGGTGCGGAGCTTGATCGTGTAGGTGAGCTTGTCCTTGGACACCACCGGCAGCGCCGCCGCCAGCTGCGGGACGACGTGGAGCTTGGCGTCGAGGTCGTAGAGCTTCTCGCACATGTGCAGGAAGACGATGCGGCCCACGAACGTCCGTGCGAGCGTCGGGTCGAGCGCATCCGGCTCCTCGGCCAGCCCGATCACGAGCGTGCCTCCGTTCTTGATCTGTCCCGACTTCGCGCCGGCGCCTGCGCCGATCGCGACGACGAGCGCCACCGCTGCGACCAGGCCTGCCACGGCGGTCGCCCGAAAAGCGCGAGTGCTGCTCATACCGTGCCCCCTCCTTGAGATCCGCGCTGCCTTCCCCGAGAGATGGGAAGGAAAGGTGAACCTTAGATTGGATCCATGATCGAGTCAACTGGATCCAAAGCGTGGTATGGTCGAAACCGTGGCCGACGCCGCAGCAACAGCCTCGCCCGCCCGGAATCGCCCGCGGGCCCTGCGGCCGCTCGACCCGCAGCTGGTCGCGATCGGGCTGGCCGGCGGGCTCCTCTCGGGCCTGCTCGGGGTCGGCGGCGGCGTGGTGATGGTGCCGCTGCTCGTGCTCTGGGCGGGGTACGACCAGCGCGACGCCCATGCGACGTCGATCGGCGCGATCATTCCGATCTCGATCGCCGGCATCCTCACCTTCGGCATCGCCGGTCGCGTGAACTGGCTCGATGCCGCCGCGCTCGCAGTCGGCGCGGTCGTCGGCGCGCGAGTCGGCGCCGCCTGGCTCGCGCGGATCGACCAACGGCTGCTGCGAATCGTGTTCGGCTGCTTCCTCCTGGTCGTCGCCGTGACGATGGGCATCCGGCGATGACCGTCGCCCTGCTCGCAGGACTGGCGCTCTTCGGCGTCGGCACCGGCGTCGCCGCCGGGCTGCTCGGCGTCGGCGGGGGCATCCTGATCGTGCCGTTCCTGACGCTGGCGCTCGGCCTGTCGCAGCACACGGCCGAGGCGACCTCGCTCGTGGTCGTGCTCCCGACGGCGGTGGTGGCGAGTCTCGAGCTGCGCCGCCGCGGAGTCGGAAACCTCGGCACGGCGCTGCGCTTCGGCGCGGTCGGCGCGGTCGCGGCGGCGGGCGGCGCGCTCCTGGCGCTCCTGCTCCCCGGCTCGACGCTCAGGCTCGTCTTCGCCCTGCTGCTCGGGCTCGTCGGCCTTCGCCTCGTGCGCGACGGGGTCCGCGACCGCGCATGACGCAGACCGACGCAGCGCTCGTCGACGAGCTGGCGAGCGAGATCCAGTCGCGTGTGCTCAGCGGCGCCATTCCGACGGGGGCGCGGCTCCGGCAGGAGTCGCTCGCCGCGGAGTTCGGCGTCAGCCGCACGCCGGTCCGGGAGGCGCTGCGGAAGCTCCAGGCGAGCGGCCTCGTCGAGATGCTTCCCCGGCGCGGAGCGCTCGTCCGCGGGCCGAGCGCCCGCGAGGTGCGCGAGGCGTACGAGGTGCGTGCCGAGCTCGAGGGCCTGGCGGCGAGCCTGGCGGCCACCTGCATCCGCGACGACGAGCTGCGGCGGCTGCGGACCGCGCAGTCGCACTTCCGCCGCTCGGTCGCCTCGCTGCTCGCGTGGCGCCGGCGGCGCGGCGACCAGCCGTTCTCGGACGCAGTGGAGGCGCACGCGGAGTGGATCGAGGGCAACGAGCTCTTCCACAGCGTCATCCAGGAGGCGTCGGGCAACCGCCGCCTGCAGGCGACGATCGCGCACCTGCACCGAAGCTTCCCGCGCGACCTGACCTGGATCGTGCTCGGCCAGAACGCACGGCTGCTCGAGGACAACGTCGCCCAGCACGAGGCGATTCTCGAGGCGATCGAGCGCCACGATCCGGAGGCTGCACGGGAGCGCATGATCGACCACGTCACCCGCGCCGGCGAGCTGGTCACCCGCCGGTTCGAGGAACGCGAGGACTAGCCGCGCCAGCGGTTGGTGATCGGCGTGCGCCGGTCGCGGCCGAATGCCTTCGGGCGCAGCTTGACGCCGGGAGGCGCCTGCCGGCGCTTGTACTCCGCCCGGTCGATCATCGCGAGCGCCCGGTCCACGACGTCGGGGTCGAAGCCGTCAGTGAGCAGCTCCTCGCGCGAGCGGTCGAGCTCGACGTAGGCCTCGAGCACCCGGTCGAGCTCCGGGTAGGGCGGGAGCGAATCCTGGTCGAGCTGCTCCTCGCGCAGCTCGGCGCTCGGCGCGCGGTCGATGATCGACCGCGGGATCAGCTCGCGGCCGGCCTGCTCGTTCAGGTGCTCGGCGAGGCGGAAGACGTCGGTCTTGAACACGTCCTTGAGCAACGCGAACCCGCCGGCCATGTCCCCGTAGAGCGTCGCGTAGCCGACCGACAGCTCGGACTTGTTGCCGGTGGCGACGACGAGCCAGCCGAACTTGTTCGAGAGCCCCATCAGCAGCACGCCGCGGACGCGCGCCTGGAGGTTCTCCTCGGTCAGGTCGCGCTCGAGCCCGCCGAAGCTCGGGGACAGCGCCTGCTCGAAGGCGGCGACGATCTCCTCGATCGGCACCTCGCGGAAGTCGATCGCGAGGCTCTCGGCGAGCCGCTGAGCGTCGCCGCGTGTGCCCATCGACGAGAATCGCGACGGCATCGAGACGCCGTGCACCCGCTCGGCGCCGAGCGCCTCGACGGCCAGCGCCGCGGTCAGCGCCGAGTCGATCCCGCCCGAGAGGCCGACGACGACGTCGCGGAAGCCGTTCTTCTGGACGTAGTCGCGCAGTCCGAGCGCGAGCGCGAGCCGCATCTGCTCCAGGTCGTCCAGGAGGGGAGTGACGTTTTCCGTAGGGACAGACCTCTGCGGGGTCTGTCCCTGGGGGAGTTCGACCGTCTCGACCTGCGGAGGCTCCTCTCGTTCACGCGCCAGCGCCCGCCGGCGGGTCTCGCTCAGCCGCCTCCCCATCGCCGCGGTCGGATCAACGTCCACGACCAGCAGCGCCTCCTCGAAGCCGGGTGCCCGGGCGAGCACCTCGCCCTCGTCGTCGAGCACCACGGAATGGCCGTCGAAGATCAGCTCGTCCTGCCCGCCGACCGAGTTCACGAACGCGACGAAGCTCGACGTGTCACGGGCGCGCTGCTGGAACATCTCCTCGCGGTCGCGGTCCTTGCCGACGTGGAACGGCGACGCCGAGACGTTCACCAGCAGCTGTGCGCCGGCAAGTGCGAGGTCGGTCGCCGGGGGGCCGGGCTGCCACATGTCCTCGCAGATCGTCACGCCGACCAGCGACTCGCCGAGGCGGAGCACGACGAGGTCCCGGCCGGACGCGAAGTACCGCTCCTCGTCGAAGACGCCGTAGTTCGGCAGGAACCGCTTGCGGTAGACCGCCCGCACCTCGCCGCCGGAGCAGACGGCGCAGGCGTTGTAGAGGTCGCCGTCGAAGAACGGGAAGCCGACGAGGGCTGCGATCCCGCTCGTCGCGGCCGCGATCTCGTCGAGCGACCGCCGGGCCGCGCGCACGAAGGCCGGGCGCAGGAGCAGGTCTTCCGGCGGGTAGCCCGTGACCGCGAGCTCGGGGAAGAGGACGAGCTCGGCGCCTGCCGCGCGCGCCTCGTCCAGGCGCGACAGGATCAGCGACCGGTTTCCATCCAGGTCGCCGACGACGGTGTTGATCTGCGCAAGTGCGAGCCTCAGTGGTTTTCGCCTTTCAGTCGAAAACCATATATCAAGCGAGCGCCTTCGAGATCGCCTCCAGCGCCTCGGGGTTCTCCACCGACGAGAGGTCGCCCGGATCGGTGCCGAGCGCGGTCGCCCGGACCGCCCGCCGGACGATCTTCGCCGAGCGGGTCTTCGGCAGCGCCGGAACGAAGACGACGCGGTCGGGCGCGAACGCCTTGCCCAGGTCGGCGGCGACGAGCCCCGCCACCTCCTCCGGCGTCGCGGACCTCCCCGGAGCGAGCACGCAGAAGACCCACGCGACCTCGCCCTTGACCTCGTGCGGGACGCCGACGGCGGCCGCCTCGGTCACGGCCGGATGCGCGACCGCCGCCGACTCGATCTCGGCAGGCCCGATCCGCTTGCCCGCGATGTTCAGCGTGTCGTCTGAGCGCCCGTGCAGGAACCAGTAGCCGTCGCCGTCGACCGAGGCCCAGTCCCCGTGCGTCCAGATGCCGGGGAACCGGCGCCAGTACGTGTCCAGGTACCGCTCCGGGTCGTCCCAGAAGCCACGGGTCATCCCGGGGAAGGGCTTCCGGCACACGAGCTCGCCCACGTCGCCCGTGCCGACGAGCGACCGCCCGTCCGGGTCGACCACGTCCATCGCCATCCCCAGGGCGGGGCCGCCGACCGAGCACGCCTTGATCGGCTCGGCGATCGACGAGCCGAGGAAGACCGCCCCGACCTCCGTGCCGCCGGTGATGTTGACGATCGGAACGCGCGACCCGCCGACCTGTTCGAACAGCCACCGGTACGGCACGGGGTTCCAGGGCTCGCCCGTGGTCACGAACACGCGCAACGACGACAGGCCCGACCGGGGCTCCCCGTGCGGGATCAGCGCGCGCACCAGCGTCGGCGAGCAGCCGAGGATGGTGACGCGCTCCTCCTCGACGAGGCGCCAGAGCCGGTCGGGCGGCCAGTCGGGCGCTCCCTCCGCGAAGACGAGACTCGCGCCCATCGCCCCGCAGCCGACGACGGTCCAGGGCCCCATGATCCAGCCCATGTCGGTCGAGAAGTGGACGACGTCGTCCGGGCCGGCGTCGGCCTGGTAGCACGCCTCGCGAGCGATCGAGACCAGGAAGCCGCCCTGGACGTGGAGCACGCCCTTGGGTTTCCCGGTCGTCCCGGACGTGTACGTGAGCAGGTAGGGATGCTCGGCTTCGACCGCGAGCGGCTCGAGCGTACCGGGACAGCCGGCGACCTCGTCGTCCCACGGCGCGACGATCACGTGCTCGAGCGCCGGCGCGTGCAGCCGTGCCTCCTCGAGGATCGCGAGCATCGGCACGGTCTTCCCGCGGCGCAGCGACGAGCGCACCGTGATCGCGGCCTTCGCCCCGGAGTCGGCCAGCCGCTGGGCGACCGCCGGAGCCGCGAAGCCGGAGAAGACCGGCACCTGGACGGCGCCGATGTGGGCGCACGCGTGCGACGCGATCGCCGCCTCCGGCGACATCGGCAGGTAGATCGCAACGCGGTCGCCCGGCTCGACGCCGAGCTGGACCAGCCGCTCCGCCAGCCGCGTGACCGCGTCGGAGAGCTGGGCGAACGTCAGCTCGCGGCGTGCCCCGTCCTCGCCGCGGAAGACGGCCGCCGTCCGATCGCTCCGCCAGCGGTGAACGCAGTTCCAGGCGATGTTCAGCTTCGCGCCGCGGAACCACGTCGCCCACTCCGGGCCGCGGGAGAGGTCGACGACCTCGGACCAGGGCTCGTACAGCTCGATCCCCGTGTCCTCCACGGCGGCCGGCCAGAACCATTCCGGGTCCTTGATCGAGCGGGCGACGAGCTCGCGGTAGGTCGAAAAGCCGTGCCTGCGCATCAGCCGGACGACGTTCGCGCGGTCGAGCACGTCCTCCCTCGGTGTCCAGACGACCCCGTCCACGTGCCCAACCCTACCTCTGTTAGTCTGCACTAACCGTGCGCGCGAAGGTTCTCGCCAGCATCGTCGACGAGCAGCACCGGAAGTGGTGGACGCTCGCCGCCGTCTCCTTCGGCCTGTTCATGATCATGCTCGACAACACGATCGTGAACGTGGCGCTCCCGACGATCCAGGACTCGCTGCACCTGAAGATCTCGGAGCTCGAATGGGTCGTGACGGGCTACGCGCTCACGTTCGGCGCCTTCATGCTGACGGGGGGCAAGCTGGCCGATCTCATGGGTCGCCGCCGGATCTTCGTGATCGGGCTCGTCATCTTCACGGGCTCGTCGCTCGCCTGCGGGCTCGCGGGCGGGGCGACCGTGCTGATCGCCGCGCGGGTCGTCCAGGGTCTCGGCGCCGCCCTGATGAACCCCGCGACGCTCTCGATCATCGTCGCCACCTTCCCGGCGCGCCAGCGCGGGACTGCGATCGGCGTCTGGGCGGGAGTCTCCGCGCTCGCGCTCGCGATCGGCCCGCTCGTGGGCGGCATCATCACCGAGCGGATCAGCTGGAACTGGATCTTCTTCATCAACATCCCGGTCGGCGTGCTCGGCATCTTCGCCGCCTACCTCTTCATCGACGAGTCGCGGGACACCTCGCGGGAGCAACGTCCCGACGTCCCGGGGCTGGTCACGTCCACGGTCGGCCTCTTCGCGCTGATCTACGGCCTGATCGAGGCGAACAACTACGGCTGGACATCCACGCGGATCCTCATCGCCTTCGCAGTCGCGGCGGTCGCGCTGGTCGCGTTCCTTCTGCTCGAGCACTACCAGCGCCTGCCGATGCTCGAGCTGGGGCTCTTCCGCAACAAGGGGTTCTCAGGGGCGAACACCGTGATGCTGCTGACCGGGCTCGCGATGTTCGGCGTCTTCTTCTACGTCTCGCTGTACGTCCAGCAGGTGCTCGGCTACTCGGCTATCCAGGCCGGGGCCTCGTTCCTGCCCTGGACGGTCCTGATCATCCTCCTCGCGCCGCAGGCCGGCCGCCTGTCCGACCGGATCGGGCCGAGGCCGCTCGTCGTGGGCGGGATGATCGTGCTCACCGGGTCGCTGATCCTGTTCGCCCGGATGGGCGAGCACGAGACCTTCTGGGATCTCCTGCCCGCGATGCTGCTCGGGGGCGTCGGCATGTCCGCCGCGATGGCCCCGACCACGGCTGCGGCGATGCAGTCCGTCAGCGCGGACAAGGCCGGCGTCGGGTCGGCCGTCCTGAACAGCATGCGCCAGGTGGGCGGCTCGCTCGGCATCGCGATCATGGGTGCGATCGTCGCCGCGTCGGCTACCCCTGGCGTTCGGAATCCGTCTGCATTCATCGACGGGTTCCATCACGCGCTCCTGACGGCGGCCGCGCTGACTATCACCGGCGCCCTGGTCGCCGCCCTGACCCTCGGAGGCAGGGCGCGCCGCGAGCCCGAGCGGGCGGTCGCGTTCGAAGCCGGATGAGTGTCCGGCCGAGGCTGCCGGCCGAGGAGCGGCGGGCCGCCGTCCTCGACACCGCGTGCCGCGTCTTCGCCCGCTGCTCCTATCGCGGCGCCACGACGGCCGAGATCGCCCGCGAGGCGGGGGTGACCGAGCCGATCCTCTACCGGCATTTCGCCTCGAAGCAGGCGCTCTACCTGGCCTGTATCGAGACGGCCTGGCAGCGCGTCCGGGCCGCCTGGGACGAGGCGGTCGCGAACGAGCCCGACCCGGGCGCCTGGACGCAGGCGATGGCGGACGCGTTCTTCGAGTTCAAGGAGCAGCGCTCGGCGGTCGCCCAGCTCTGGCTGCAGGCGCTGACCGAGTCGGGCGACGACCCGGAGATCCGCCGGTACCTGCGGCGCCACCTCCGCGATGTCCACGCGTTCGTCGTCGACGTCGTCACCCGCTGCCAGGCGGCCGGGGCGATCCCGGCGGCGCGCGATCCGCGCGCCGAGGCGTGGATCTTCGTCGCCGTCGGCCTCCTGACCGCGGTCGCCGGCCGGCTGGGCGGCCTACCGGCGAACGACCTCGAGCGGATCCGCGCCGCGCGGCGTGCCTGGCTGAGCGGCTCGTAGCCGACGGCCGAAGATCGCCCGGCCGATCACGAGCCCCGAAACCGCGCTCCACGAACCCGCGAATAGACAGGTATCGACGTGCGGGCTAGGGTCGGCATCGGGATGAGGCGGTCGGCCGTGATCGTGGCCGTGGCCTGCGCGGTCTGCGTCGCCGTGCCGCGCACGCCGTCGGCGGCGGCTGCTCCGGCCGAACGCCATGCCTCCTCCGACCAGGGCTACGCGGATCCGGCCGGCGACGCCGAAAGCCCCCTGGCGCCGGACCTGACGGCCGTCACCGCGTTCGACAACGCCAACGGCGCCGTCGGCTTCAGGATCGGATACGCCAATCGAGCCTGCATCGGCGCCGGCGATTCGGTCGCCGTCTTCCTGGACGTCGACCGGAGCCCGGCGACAGGCTCGCCGTCCGGCGGCTTCGAGTACGCCCTTCTGCTCGACGGCTCGACCCGGGCGGCGAGCGTGACCCAGTGGAACGGCAGCGCGTTCGCGACGTCGACGATTTCGGTCGCGGCCGGCTGCTCCTCGGCTGCCTCGCCGTCGGCCGACACGCTCGCGGTGGCGGCAGCGAGGCTCAGGATCGGCTCGACCTTCGACTTCGCCGTCGAATCGAGCGGGTCCGCCGGCGCGGGCGCCCAGCCGTACCACGACAGCGCCGGCCCCTGGTCGAAGCAGGACTGGCCCTCGGTCCTGGCCAGCGCCGGCGGCGGCCGCGACGAGCCGGGGGTGGTCACGCTGGCGTTCTGGTTCAGCGGCCAGCCGCGTTGGCTGCACCTGTCGCCGACCACCTGCACCAACGTCCAGGCGCTGATCGACAGCCGCGTCCCGAACAGCTCGAGAGCGCTCGCCCTCGCGACCGTGCTCCACGAGACGACGCACGCGTACGGCGTCCGGAACGAGGCCCGGGCGAACTGCTACGGCGTGCAGCTCGTGTACCCGCTCGCCCGGGCACTGGCCTTCAGCGCGGGCCGTGCCGCCCGCCTCGAGGATCTTGCCCTGCGGACGACCAGATCGTCGGCGCCGCCCGGCTACTGGGACTCCGCCCGCTGCCGGTCCGGCGGGGCCTGGGACCTGAGCCGGTAACGGGGCCTCTGAAAGGCCGGTAGCGCACCCGGCATACCGACCGATGCCGGTGGTGGCTCAGGCCGAAAACAGCCCGATCTCCGGCATTCCCCTGCTTCGAACCCGCCCTTGAAAGGCCGAGAGCCCCGGCTGCGGCCCCCGGGGCTCTCTTCTGATCAGACCTTCGTTCGACAATCGCCCTGGGTGATTCCTGCGGCGGGCGCTGTCGAAGTCGCTCGACTATAGAAGGCATGTCCATTTCTGTCAAGTAAATCTGTGAAGCAAAAGTGCGCTAGGCTTGCTTCACACGGTGAGGCGCATGACCAAGGCGATTCAAGGGGAAGAGCCGCGCACGGCGGCCCGGAACGGTGAAGTCGGTCAGCGACTCCGTTCACTGCGCGTCGCGGCCGGCCTGACCCAGAGCGAGCTCGCCGGCGGGCGCTTCTCGAAGGAGTACGTCAGCCAGATCGAGCGGGGCAAGACCCGGCCGAGCGTCGAGACGCTCGAGTGGCTGGCCGGTCAGCTCGACGTCGAGCCCGCCTACCTGATCGGAGGCGTCAGCGCCGAGGAGCGCGGTCGCGTCGAAGCGGCGCTCTCCCGGGCCGAGGCGCTCTCGGAGCAGGGCGAGCATGCGGGAGCGGCACAGGCGTTCGCGTCCGGCCGCCAGGCGGTGGCCGAGACGGGTGCGGCCGACCTCGAGCTGCGGTCTCTGCTCGGCGAGACGTGGGCGCTCGCGCAGTCGGGCTCCGTGAAGGAGGCGCTCCGGCGGCTCGAGCGAGCGCGAGACCTGGCCGAGAGCCCGGCGTGCTCCGACGTCGACCGGGCCGCGGTCCTCTTCCGCTTCGGCGTGTGCCGCTACCACCTCTCCAGCATCTCGACGGCGATCTCGCTGCTCAGCTCGGCGCTGGAGCTCGCCGACCGCTCCGGCCTTCCCTGCGACCTGCTCCGCGGCGACATCCTCGACTGGCGTTCCCGCTGCTATCGCCGGCAGCGCGACTGGCAGGCGGCCAGGGAGGACATCGAACTCGCGCTCGAGCTGGCCGAGTCCGGTCGCGACCGGAAGGCCGCCGCCCGGGCCTACTTCCAGGCGTCGCTCGTGGCCGAGCGCGAAGGGCACTGGCTGCTCTCCCGGACGTACGCGGAACGGGCGCGCGGCTACTACGAGGAGCTCGAGGACCGTGCGAACGTCGGCCGTCTGCTGAACAACCTCGGCGGCCTGAACTTCACGCTCGGCAACCCGGACCGGGCGGTCGAGCTGCTCACGGGCGCACACGAGGTGGCGCTCGAATCCGGCGACGAGCCCGAGGCCGGGCTCGCCATGTGCTCCCTGGCACAGGTCCATCTCGACATCTCGGAGCCGGGTCTGGCCGAAGCCGAGGCGGCGAAGGCGCTCGAGCTCTTCGGCGACCGGTCGGACTACCTCCAGGGAATCGGCACCGCGCAGCTCGTGCTGGGCCGGGCGCTGCTCGAGCAGGATCGCTTGAACGAGGCTGAAAAAATGCTTGTCGCTGCCGATATGAGCTTCGAGCAGTTGTCATCGGTCAGCCACCGGGCTGCGGCCTGGGTCGCCCAAGGCGATCTCGCACAGAAGCGCAACGCAGATCGCGAGGCGGCCCGCCTCTACCGTCGGGCAGCCGAGGCACTGCAGGATTTCCGCTTCTAGCCGAAAGGAGACATAGGCGTGCTGGTCAAGGCCTATTCCGACGGCCCTCGTTAGTTCGCGTCACCGGCTGCGGCCGGCCGGATCTAGACTCGAGGCGTGCGGCACGCGCGCCTCCTCGTCGTGCTGGTCGCGGCGCTGTGCGTCGCGGGCTGCGGGAGCAGTACAGGTGGTAACGGAAGCGCGAAGCCGGGAACGCTCGGCGCCGAGCTCGCTCGGTCCGGGCCGGACATCGCGCTGATCCAGGGAACCGCCGACTACGCCGTCGGCCATGTCCGCGTGACGTTCCTCGTGATCGACTCCAAGTCGAGGTCGATCGAGCGTCCGCATGCCCGCGTCTGGGTCGGGCCTTCCCTCGACGCGCCGCCGACCACCACGACGCAGGCGGCGCTCGAGCCGATCGGCATCCCCGGGAAGTCCGAGTCTGCGACCGGAGGCGTCACCCGGATCTACGTCGCCCGCTTCACGCTCTCCAAGCCCGGCAAGTACACGCTCGTCGCGGAGCCGGACGGCGCGAAGATCCAGGGGATCGCCAATCTGGACGTCCGGCGGCATCCTCAGGCACCCGCCGTCGGCGACAAGGCGATCCCCTCGCGGACGCCGACGCTCGCCTCGGCGGACGGAGACGTCGCCTCGCTGACGACCGCCGACCCGCCCGACCTGTCGCTCCTCCACTACTCGGTCGCCGACTCCGTGAAGGCCCACGCGCCGTTCGTGCTCGTCTTCGCGACCCCGAAGTTCTGCACCTCTCGCACGTGCGGGCCCGTGGTCGACGTGGCGCAGGCCGTCCAGCGTCGCTTCGCAGGCAGCGGCGTCCGGTTCATCCACGTCGAGGTCTACACGGACAACAACCCGGCGCAGGGGTTCAACCGGTGGTTCCGCGAGTGGCGGCTGCCGAGCGAGCCGTGGGTCTTCCTGGTCGGCCGCGACGGCCGGATCAAGGCCCGGTTCGAGGGCTCGGTGTCGGACGCGGAGCTCAGCGCCGCGGTCCGGCAGCTCGCCGCAAGGGACTGACCCCGAAGGGGTCTGTCCCCGCCGGGTGGCGATGCGACCGTTTCTGAGGGGACAGACCCGGGAGGGGTCTGTCCCTACCATTCGCGACATGTCCGTCAAGCTGACAGAGCTCGTCACCTCCGGGGGCTGTGCGGCCAAGTACCCGGCCGCCCGCCTCCAGCAGCTGCTGGCGGGGCTCGTTCCGGCGGAGGCGGAGGATCTGCTCGTCGGGCTCTCACCGGCCGACGACGCCGCCGTCTACCGGCTCGACGACAGCACGGCGCTCGTGTTCACGCTCGACTTCTTTCCGCCGCTCGTCGACGACCCGCGCGACTTCGGGACGATCGCGGCGACCAACGCCCTCAACGACGTGTTCGCGATGGGTGGGCGGCCGCTGCTTGCCCTGTCGATCGCCGAGTTCCCGGAGGAGCTGCCGCAGGAGACCGTGGCCGCCATTCTCGACGCCGCCGACGCGCAGGTGCGCGAGGCGGGCGCGATCCTGGCGGGCGGCCACACGATTCGCGACCGCGAACCGAAGTACGGCCTGGCGGTCGTGGGCACGGTGCATCCCGACGGCGTATGGCCGAAGTCCGGCGCGCAGCCCGGCGACGCGCTGTTCCTGACGAAGCCGCTCGGGACGGGGCTCGTCCTGCACGGCGCCGCGCGCGGGCTGGCCGGTGACGAGGCGGTGCGTAGGGCAGTCGAGTGGATGACCACGCTGAACCGCGACTGGGCCGACGTCCTCCGCGCTTTCCGGCCGAACGCGGTCACCGACGTCACGGGCTTCGGGCTGCTCGGCCACGCCCACGAGACGGCGGAGCGAAGCGGTGTGCGGCTGGTGCTGGAGTCGAGGAGGTGGCCGACGCTCGACGGTGCGCTCGCGGTCGCCGGGGCGGGGGAGCGGACGGGCGGCGACCCGCGGAACCGCGACTTCGCGGCGGCGCACGTGACCGTGGCCGACGGGGTCGCCGACGAGCTCGTCGCGCTGGGCTGGGATCCCCAGACCGCCGGCGGGCTGCTCGTGTCGCTGCCGGCCGACCGCGGCGCCGCTCTCCAGGCCGAGTGGGATGCGCGCGGCCTGTTCGCGTGCCGGATCGGTCACGTGGAAGCCGGCGTCGGCGTCCACGTCGACTGACGGGGACTACACTCGACAGCGTGCACGTCGAGTCCACGCGCCTGTCGCGGCTGCGCGCACACGAGCTTTCGTCGACCGCGTTCCGGCGGCTCGCGTTCCTGTCGCTCGCTGCCCTCTGGCTGATCGTCTCGACCGGCGCGGTCGTCCGGCTGACGAGCTCGGGGCTCGGCTGCGAGCACTGGCCGGGATGCCAGCCGGGCCAGCCCTTCCCGGAGAAGGGCTACCACTCGTACATCGAGTTCGGGAACCGGATGGTCGCGAGCGTGACGATCATCCTGACCCTCGCGCTGGCGGTCGGCGCCTGGTGGACGCGCGGGCTGCCGCGCTGGGCGCGATGGCTGTCGGTGGCCACGTTCGTCGGAACGGCGGCGCAGGCGCCGCTGGGCGCGATCACCGTCTACGCGCACCTCAATCCGGCGCTCGTCATTCCGCACCTCCTGCTCTCGATCGCCGTCCTCGGGGCGGCTGTCGTGGTCGCGCTGGAAGCGGTCGCGCTCGACCGCGGGCATGCACAGCCGCTCGACCGCGAGCCTCGCCTCGCGGGCGTCGGTGTCGCGGTCGCCTGCTTTGCCCTGCTCGTGTCCGGGACGATCGCCACGGCCGCAGGCCCGCACTCGGGCGGCAAGGACGTCTACAGGCTCTGGCGGCTGCACCCCGCGCTCCTGCTCCACGGCGCCGCGGTCGCCGTTCTCGGCTGCAGCCTGATGTTCCTGATCGGCTACCTGATCGCCCGGCGCTCCGCGATCGGGGGGCGCTACGCGGCCGGCGTCGTCGGGCTCGCCGGGCTCGTGCTGGTTCAGATGGCGCTCGGCGACATCCAGTACCGGACGCATCTGCCGTGGGGGCTCGTGCTCGTCCATGTCGCGGTGGCGGCGACCGTCTGGGCGGCAACGGTGGGGTTCGTCACGCTGATGTGGCGTCCGCTTGCCGCTGTTCAGAGCGGTTCGACGTAGACTGGACCGATGGCCGAGCTCCACGTCGCGCGCCGCCCCGCGCTCGAGCGGCCGGTGCTGATCGCCGCCTTCCGCGGCTGGAACGACGGCGGCCAGGGGGCCTCGCTCGCCGCGGGCTATCTGGCCAAGGCCTGGGACGCGCGGCGCTTTGCCGAGATCGACCCGGAAGGGTTCTTCGACTTCCAGTCGACCCGCCCACAGGTGCGGCTCGAGGAGGGATTCACGCGGAGGATCGACTGGCCGGAGACGGTCTTCTACCACGCCCGCCCGGAAGGGCTCGACCGCGACGCCGTCCTCCTGCTCGGCATCGAGCCGAACCTCCGCTGGCGGACGTTCTCCGGGCTGATCGTCGACTTCGCGAAGGAGCTCCAGGTCGAGCTGATGGTCACGCTCGGCGCGCTCCTCGCCGACGTGCCGCACACCCGCGACGCGCCGGTCACCGGCAGCGCCACCGACGCCGCCCTCGTCGAGCAGCTCGGCCTCCAGGCCTCGCGCTACGAAGGCCCGACCGGCATCGTCGGGGTCGTCCACGACGCCTGCAAGCGCGCGAACATCCCCTCCGCGAGCCTCTGGGCGGCGGTGCCGCACTACGTCTCGCTCGCGCCGAGCCCGAAGGCGGCGGCGGCGCTGTGCAGCCGGCTCGCCGACCTGATCGGCACCGAGATCGACACCGCCGAGCTGGACGAGGCGGCCGAGGCATACGTCCACCAGGTCAGCGAGGCGATCGCCACCGACGAGGAGACGGCCGCCTACGTCGAGGAGCTCGAGCGGCGCGCGGACGAGCTCGACGAGACCGACATCCCGTCCGGCGAGTCGCTGGCCGCGGAGCTCTCGCGCTTCCTGCGCGAGCGCGACGAGCAGGGCGACGGGCCGGCCGCGACCGAGCAATAGCTCCGGTCCCAGGGACTGACCCCGAAGGGGTCTGTCCCCACGGAAACGGTCGCCGCGCGACTCCATAGGGTCAGACCCCTCCGGGGTCAGACCCCAAAAAGCGTTACCCGAACGTGAAGGCGTAGGCCGAGACGCCGGGCGAGAAGCGGAGCTCGAGCGTTGCCTCGTCGATCGAGTCGCGGTCGACCAGGGTGTAGAGGCGGTCGGACGTGACGCTCACGACGCCGTGCGGCTTGCCGTCCACGAGCACCTGCACCGTTCCGTGGCCGCCCAGGACGAGGTAGACCTTGCGCGCGTAGTAGCGGAGCTGCAGGCGCGCGTCCTTGCCCGCCACGATCCGCTGGGCGCGAACCGTCCACCGGCCGCCGTAGGCGAAGTCGTCCTTGCCGAGCGCCGGTGCGAGCGTGTACGTCGCCTCCTTGTCCGGGTAGAGCTTCGAGCCGGTGAAGCGGTCGATCCGCCCGTAGCCCAGGTAGGTCTCGGGCGTCAGCAGGCCCGTCGGGGTGAGGTCGCGGAGCCGATCCGAAGCAGGCGACGCCGGCTTCTCGCCGAGCAGGGTGCGGATCGCCTTCTCGCTGCCGTCGTAGTCGCCCTCGCCGAAATGCGCGCGGCGGAGATGTCCGTTCCGGTCGATCAGGTACTCGGCGGGCCAGTACTGGTTGCCGTAGTCGTTCCAGGTGCCGTACTGGTTGTCGATCGCGACCGGGTAGCGGACGCCCAGCCGCCTCACGGCCGAGCGGACGTTCGACGGCACGTGCTCGAACGCGAACTCCGGCGTGTGCACCCCGACGATCACCAGGCCGCGCTTGCGGTACAGACGATCCCACGCCTCCAGGTGGGGGAGCGTGCGGAGGCAGTTGATGCAGGAGTAGGTCCAGAAGTCGACCAGCACGACCTTTCCGCGCAGCTCCTGCATGGTCAGCGGCTTGCTGTTCACCCACCCGTCGATCCCGGCGAAGTTCGGCGCCGGCCCGTAGTCGGGCAGGCCCTCGGAGCCGGAGACGGCAACCGCCGGAGCGCGTTCGGTGACGTTCTTCGTCCGTTCGAGCGCCTTCCGGCCCGAGGCGCTCGCCTCGGTGCGGTCCTGGAGGAACTGCGTCCAGTTCGGAAGTGCGGACTGGGCCCGCGTGTCGAGGTTGAAGACGAGCGCGACGGCCGAGGCGGCGAGGATCACGCCGAAGGCGACCCGGAACCGCTGGACGCCGACGCGCAGAGCGTTGCTCGCGCGGCGGCCGCCGAGCGCGATCGCGAGCAGGACGGCCGAGACGCCGATCGTGTAGGCGACGGCGACCGCGATCGTCTTGAACCCGAACTCGTGGGCGGCGGCTGAGGTCGTCACGAGCGCGATCGCCGGTCCGCCGCACGGCACGAAGACGAACCCGAGCGCGCAGCCGAGCAGGAAGCCGCCGCCGAGGTCGCCTGACGGCCGGCGTGACAGCCGGGACAGCGGACGTTCGATCCAGACCCCGACCTGCGGGAAGATCAGCGTGGCGGCGAGCAGGAACAGCAGCGCGATCGACACGTTCCGCAGCAGGTCCTTGGGGAGCCCGAGCGCGTCGAGCAGGAGCGCCGCGAACAGGATCGAGACCAGGAAGGTGACGGCGAGCCCGGCGATGATCGCGAACGGGCGGCGGCGGTGCTCGCCAGCACCCCCGGCGAACACGATCGGCAGAACGGGCAGGACGCACGGCGAAACCGCCGTGATCAGCCCCGCCACGAACGCGAAGACGATCGCGAGGACCATCGTTGGTTATTCGGACGTCGAAGCCTGCCCGGTTGTTACGGATTCATTGTTCTGCGCGGGCGCGGGTTGGCTGCCGTTCTGCTCCGGGCTGCCCTGGACGACCTGCGCGGACGCGGTCGCCGGCTTCTTCTTGCGGCGCCGGCGCCGCCGCCGTCCCGTGTGCGCCTTCGGCGCCGGGAGGTCGTCGGCGAGGGCGGTGGAGACCTCGTTGATCGTGCCGAGGTCCTCGCGGGCGGTCTCGAGGTGGTGGTTTGCGCGGGGCGTGTAGCCGTCGGCGGAGGCGAGCAGGGCCGCGGCCGTCGCGATCGGCAGATCCTTGGCGGCGGCGGCCAGCTTGACCGCGTTCTCCTCGTGCCGCTGGCCGCGCGAGTTCGCGAGCGCGCCGAGCAACCGCTTGGCCTCGGGGTACTCGGCGCTGGCCTTGCGGTCGAGCACCTTGCGCACTGCACGCGCTAGTCGCCAGGTCCAGCGCGCCAGGATCTGGTCGGGCGCGTCGGGTTTCCCCTCGCCGATCGCGCGCAGCAGCACCCGCACGCCCTGGACGCGGTCCTTCTCCCACGGCGGCGCCTGCGTGACCAGGGTGACGAGGTCGTCGAAGCTCATCCGGTCGACCGGCGTCGAGACGCGGTCGGAGAGCGCCATCAGCCGCAGCCGCCGGTTGGGGTTCTCGGCCGCGCAGGTGAACAGAAACTGGTCGAGCGCCGCCTTGCTCGCGCGGGCGCTCAGCTTCTCGACCAGCCCGACGCGGTCGTCGAAGCGGGCCTGGCGGCCGGCGATGCGCGCCCAGAAGCGCTGCTCTTCCTCGTCGAGGTAGCGCGGGTCGACGCGCTGCCACTCGCGCTGGATCACCGCGAGGCGCCTGTTGACGTCGGGCGTGACCGGCACGAGCCACGGCGCCGGCGAGAGGCGGCGGCGCGCGCGCCGCTGTACGCGGCGGCGCGGCGCGGGCGTGACGCGGGCGCCCTCGCGGTAGAAGTCTGCGCCGAGCAGGGAGTGCAGCGTGACCACGCGGTCCGAGTGCGTCGCGCCCTTCTGGACGAAGTCGACGACGATCCCCGCCTCCTTCCTCGGGTGCAGGCGCATGATCCGCCCGATCCGCTGCTGGTAGACGCGCTTGCTGGCCGTGGGCGCGAGATGCATGACCACGGTCGCGCGCGGCGAGTTCCAGCCCTCGGCGAGCAGCATCGCGTTGACCAGTACGTCGATCTCGCCGCGCTCGTAGGCGGCGAGGATCTCGGCCAGGCGGACGGGCGGCGTGCGGCCGCTGACCGCCTCCGCCTTCAGGCCGGCGGCGCGGAACTCCTGCGCGAGGTTGTACGCGTGGTCGACGCCGGCGGCGTAGACGATCCCGGGTGTCGAGTCGAAGCGGTCGCGGTAGAGGCTGGCGGCCGCCTGGTTGAGCGCGACGTGGTCGAGCACCTTGGCCAGCGCGTCCTGGTCGAAGTCGCCGCCGACGATCGGCACCGAGTTGATCGCCGCCGCAGGTGGAACCCGCAGGCAGCGCAGCGGCGCGATCAGGCCGCGACGGGCCGCGTCGCCGAGCGGGAGGTCGTCGACCGACGCCGGGAAGACGTCGGAGACCTGCTTCGCGATCAGCTGCTCGGTCGCCGTCATGCCGATGTAGACCGGCTCGGGGAAGCTGCGGATCGCGGCGCTCGTCTTTTCGCCGAGCGCGGTGTGGGCCTCGTCGCAGATCACGAGCTGATACGCCTCGCGGTTCAGTTCCTTGACGTGGCGCGCGAACCAGGCATACGTCTGGATCGTGATCGGGTTGCGCTTCGGCGGCGCGCCCTTGCCGGTGATCTCCGGCGTGATCCGCTCGAGGTAGCCCTCGTCCGTCAGCTCGCGGTTGAACTGGCTGACCAGCAGCCGGCGGTGGGTCAGGATCAGGACGCCGATCGTCCGTGCGGCCTCGACGAAGCCCGCGGCGGCGATCGTCTTCCCCGACGCGGTCGGATGGCGGAAGCGGTAGCGGCGGATCGCGCCCGGGTCCTCCTGCGGCGTGAGCTCCTGGGGCGGCTCCAGCTCCTCGAGCTGCTCGGGCGCGGCGTGATCGCCGTTCTCCCCGTTGTCGCCGTTCTCGTACTCGTCCTCGTCGTACTCGTCCTCCGGTTCGTCTGCGACCGCCTCGGGCTGGCGCTGCGTGGCCGCGATCAGCTCGGTCAGCATCCCGGCGAGTGCGTCCACCTGGTGGCGGCGCAGCTCCGTCCCGGACTTCAGGTGCGGCGGCTTCTCGCTGAGCACCCGCTCCAGGCCGAGCATCAGCGCGTACCGGATCTTCCACTCGGACGACGGCTCACTGGCGCCGGCCTCCAGCTCGGACAGGGCGTCGTCGAGGGCCCGGCGGCGCGCGGTTCCCGGTGCGAGCACCTGGGCGGGGTCCTCCTCCGGATGGAGGAACGGCTCGCCGGCCCAGGTGGCCGCGCGCTCGGCCGAAGCAACGAGCGAACTCGTCACCTCAGCAGCAGTCAAGAGTTGAGCTGTCGTTTCCTGCATAGGGGCAGCGACGGTGCGCTGCGGACGTTCTCAGAAGGCGCCCGAAACCCCGGCGGGCGTCACGCCGCGAAGCATAGCGCGTCGGGCGGGGCGGCGGCCAGCCTCGGATGGGGGAACCGCGATACTTGCCGGGTGGCCGATTGGGCAGCGTTGTTCGAGCGCGAAACGGGCCGCTACGGCGACGGCGAGGAGCGGCTGGGCGGCGACGCGGACGAGCGTCAGCGGCAGCTGACCCGCATGGGCAACGCGGCCTGGGGCGCCGGGCTCAGCCTGTTGATGCAGGGAGACGACGACGCTCGTTCGTGGCTCGGGCTCGCCGCTGCGCGCTGGCGGGAGAGCTACGCGGACGCGCCGCCGGGAAGCTGGGGGCGGCCGATCGGGGCGATCAAGGCGTTCGTCCTCGCCGGCGAGTGGTCGGCGGCCGAGGAAGCGGCGCGGTGGGCGCTGGCCGAGGGCGCGGCCGAGTCGGAGTCCCCGATCGGCCGCTACGCCGCCGCGCTCGCCTGCTCCGTGCTCGGCGACCGGGAGGGCGGGCGGATCCACGCCGACGCGATCCGGATCCGCGACGACTTCCCGCGGGACGTCGGCGACGCGCTCGCGACTATCGCCGCCGAGGACGTGGTCGGCTACGTCGAGGCGGTCGAGTCGGTGCTCGAGTCGTTCGAGACGCGCGAGAGCTATCTCGAGGACGTCCCGGTCGCAGACACCGTGCTCGTGCTCCAGGGGCTCGCCGCGCGGCGCAACATGGCGGCCGATCTGACGTCTGATCTGTTGCCATGAGCCTGAAGAGCTGGCTGGAGGGTCGCCGGGAGCGGAAACGCCGCAAGGAGGCCGAGCGCCTCGGCCAGATCGACCCGGAGGAGGCGCAGCGGCTCCGCGACCTCACCTCGCCGGTGAAGGCCAAGTGGGGCTACTACCCGAAGTAAGCGGTTCTTTAGGGACTGACCCCGAAGGGGTCTGTCCCTGCAGAAAGGGTTCGACCTAGAGCCTGCCCGCGGCGGCGCGGTCGAGGATCGCGATCGTCTCGACGCCCCGCACGAGGCTCGCGGGTGTATCCGGCCCTGGCTCGCCCGAGAACGTGCGGCCGACCGCCTCCGCCTTCGCCTCGCCCGTGACGAGGTAGAGCATCGTCCGTGCTGCGGCGAGCGCCGGCATGGTCATCGTCACCCGCGGGATGAACGGCTCCATTCCCGCCTCGGCGGCGACGGCGCGCCGCTCGGCCTCGTCCAGCGTCGGAGCGTTCGGGAAGAGCGAGGCGGTGTGACCGTCGGGCCCGATGCCCATCACCGCGAGGTCGAGGTCGACGCCCTGGAGCGCGGCGTCGTACTCGGCGGCCGCCTCGTCCGGTTCGAGCTCGCCGCGGATGCGGTGCACCTCCCCGGGCGGCCGCGCCAACCCGTCGAGCAGCGACTCGCGGACGACGCGGTAGTTCGACCGGCCGTCGGCGGGCGGGACGCAGCGCTCGTCGATCCACCAGAGCTCGACCGCGCCCCAGTCGGGACGCAGGATCCCGGCGCGCTCGTAGGCCGGCCGCGGCCCCGATCCGCCGGAGACCCCGATGTGCCCGCCGGCCCCGGCGGCCTCGGCGATCAGCTGCGCCGCCGCCTCGCCTGCTTCCTCGGCGGTGTCGACGATCCGGAGATCGACCGGGCTCAACCGTGGTCCTCGGCGAGCTCCCGCGAGCGCTCCATCGCCGCCTGGATCGCGTTCAAGAAGGCGGCGCGAACGCCGGCGGCCTCGAGCTCGCGGATCGCGGCGATCGTCGTGCCGCCCGGCGAGGTGACCGCCTCGCGCAGCTCGACCGGGTGGACGCGCTCGTCGCGGAGGAGCTTGGCGGTGCCGAGCATGGTCTGGACGACGAGCCGGGTGGTCACCTCCCGGGAGAGCCCGAGCAGGAGCCCGGCCTCGATCATCGCCTCGGCGAGCAGCGCGAAGTACGCTGGGCCGGAGCCGGAGACCGCGGTGACGGCGTCCATGTACGTCTCCGGTACGCGTTCGACGAAGCCGAGATGCGAGAGGCACTCCTCGGCGAGTGCCAGGTTCTCCTCACGGGCGTGGGCGCCGGCGCAGAGGCCCGCGATCCCCTCGTGGACCACCGACGGCGCGTTAGGCATCGCGCGCACGACCGGGACACCCGCGGCGATGCGAGCCTCGATCCGGGCGGTGCGGATCGCGGCGGCGACGGAGAGCACCGTCTGCTCGGGTGCGAGCAGCGGGCCGATCTCCCCGAGCAGCGCCTCGATGTCCTGCGGTTTCACCGCCACGACGACGAGGCCTGCACCCGCCGCGGCTTCGCCGTTCGCGAGCGTCGCCTCGATTCCGTAGTGGCCGCGGAGCTCGCCGGCACGTTCCTCCCGCCGGCAGGACGCGACCACCTCGGACGACTCGCGCCACCCGGCGCTGAGCAGGCCGCCCAGCAGCGACTCGCCGATCTTCCCGCAGCCGAGGATCGCGACGCGACGGTTCACGGCTCGAGTCTACGCAGCCACGCGACCGCGGCCTCAAGCCGGTCTGCGTCGATGTCGCCGTTCGGGCCGACGGCGGACATCTCCAGGGTCAGCGTGCTGTCGTACGGCAGCCGCTCGACGAAGCCGTCGATGTCGATCGTGCCCTCGCCTGGCAGCAGGTAGCGGCGCGGCTTCGTCCCCCAGACCGCCGGGTCGAAGTCCTTCACGTGCACATGCGCGATCAGCTCGCCGAGCTCGTGCGCCTGGTCGAGCTGGCCGTGCAACGCGAGGAACTCGGTGTCGAGCGTGACCCGGCAGCGCGGATCGCGCTCGCAGGCGCGGCGGACGTTGTCGAGCGGCGTGCCGACCGTGCACGGGATCGTCTCGATCGTCAGCCTGACGCCGTGCTCCTCGGCGATGTCGGCGAGCGCGGGCAGGCGATCGAGGTTGCGCTCCAGGTAGCGGTCGCCGTCGGGAAGCTCCCACAGGTGGAGGACGACGAGCCTCGCGCCGAGCTCGCTCGCGATCCGGCAGTCGAGCGCGAACCGCGCGAGGTCGGGATCATCGCCGGAGAGGGTCGCACCCGTCCGCTTGTCGGCGTGGGCGGTGACGAAGGGCAGACCGTGCAGGTCCTCGGCGACGCGCTCGTCCCAGGTCGAGTAGATCGAGGCCTCGAGCTCGAGCGGCGGGATGTGCTCGAGGATCCGGCGGTGGTCGGTGAAGTCGGGGTTGCGGGTGACCGACCCCGTCGAGAGCAGCGGCCTCACGCAGCCCGGGCGACCGGGATCAGCCCGCGCCCGAAGCCGGCCAGCAGGTAGACGCTCGCCAGCCCGGCCCACTCGCCGTACGGCTCCAGCAGCTCGGCGGTCTCCCATCCTTCGACGCGGCGGCCGCGCATGGCCCCGAGCAGCTTCACCAGCCCGAGGTCGCCCTCGAGCCCGCGCTCGAAACGGCCAAGACCCTCGATGCAGACGACCCCGAGCGACCACGGGCCGAGGCCGCGTTCGCGCATGAGCCGGTTCGCGACGGCGTCCGTCGGCTCGTCCTTCAGCCGCTGGAGCTCGATCGAGCGCGTGAGCCGCGCGAGGGTCGCGCCCCGGCGGGCGTGGAGGCCGAGACGGCGCAGCTCGGCCGGCGAGAAACGCGCGAGGTCGGCGGTCGCCGGTGGGATGCTCAGGCCGTCGCGGCGGCCGGTCGCCGCGCGGACGATCCGCCGCTCCATCGCCCGGGCCTCACTCGCCAGGATCAGCTGGCCGCAGAGGGCGCGAAGCAGCGCCTGGGCGACGGTGGCGAGCCGCACGGGACGGAGCCCGCGCAGCCGGCGCACCGTCGTGCCGAGCAGCGGGTCGCGCTGGAAACGCAGGATGAACGGCGTGTGATCGTCGTCGATCCCGAGGCAGAAGCGGAGCTGGTCGAATGCCTCCTCGCCGGTCGCACGCAGGCAGACGACCCCGTCCGGCCGCTGCCAGGCGACGCCCCGGCCCGCCGGGACGACGGCGTTCAGGATCCCGTCGCGGAACGTGCGCGTCGCATCCGACGCTCCTCTGGCCGAGAGAGCGAGCGAATAGGGGCCGCGAGGGCGCAGGTCGGCGGCGACCATCGAGGGTCGAGCATAGTGGCCCGCCCCGCCGGAGCTCTACGCGCTCTTGTAGGGATCGAGGTAGACGTCGTCGATCCGCCAGCCGCTGCCCGGTCCGAGCGGGGCGAAGCGGAAGCTGACCGTGCCCGAGAGCGGGGCGAGCAGGTTGGTGAGGAACGGCAGCGGGAGCGTGGGCTGCCAGTTCGATCCGCCGAGGAGCAGCCCGACCGGCAGGGCCAGGCGGATCCCGGCCAGGTTGACGATCGCCTGGACCGTGAGCACGGAGGTGGGTGCGCCGCTGTTGAGGGCGAAGAACCGCAGCGTCGGGTGGAGCAGCGTGATGCACATCGGCGGCGACGTGGCCGAGCTGCCGGCGGGAAGCGAGAGCGAGTTGCGATCGCTCGACGAGTTGACCGAGAACGACTCGTTCCCGGCGACCAGCCTGGCGCCGCCGGTGAGCGACCAGCCCGTCGTCTTCTCGAGCGAGCCGTTCTGGAGCAGCACGTAGCTCGCTGGATCGAGCCAGCGCAGGAAGGGGCGGGACAGAGACTGGTTCGGGCAGTTGAGCACGCCGGACCGGGCTGCCGTCGCCGCGTGTGCGGACGTTGCTCCGGCGAGCGCGGCCCCGGCGCAGGCAAGCGCGGCGAGGGCGCGGCCGGCCTGACCCGGAAGCGGAAGGCGGAAGGGGCGGCTCACGGTCGTACTGTCCGCCCGCTGCCGTCCGACGTGCATCCCCCTTCGTGGTGAGGCGCACGATGTACCCGATCGAGGGACGCTCGGGAACGTGGAATGCGCGCCGATAACCGCCGATAACAGAGAGGCGTGTCCTCGATCGCGACTTCTCGTGCGGCGGGCGTCGAACCCGCCGCTCCGACGTCCGTCGACCTCGATCCCGAGGTCGACGGTCTCTACGAGCGGACCCGTGAGCGCCGGTCGTCCCCACTGGCGCGCACGGAGCGCGTCGCCTCGCTCGTCGTCGGCGGAAGCTTCCTCGCCGTTGCGGTGCCGCTGGCGCTGCTCCACGGGACGAGCCGCCACCCCTCCCTGTGGACGGTGCTCCTGCTGCTCGCGGTCTACGCCGTGGCCTCGCAGGTCGAGTTCGAGGTCGGTGCCGGATCGGGTGTCCCGACCGAGCTCGTGCTGGTGCCGATGCTCTTCGTGCTGCCCGTGCCCTGGGTCCCGCTCGCCGTCGCCGCGGGCCTCGCACTCGGCGAGCTCGCCGCGGGCGGCAGGCAGGTGCACCACCTCGCACGGGTCGCCGTTCTGCCGGCGAACGCCTGGCACGCAGTCGGGCCTGCGCTCGTCCTCCTGGCCGCGGGCGAGCCGGATCCCACCTGGCGCTCCTGGCCGGTCCTCGTCGCCGCCCTGGCCGCCCAGTTCGCGTTCGACTACGCCAGCTCCGCCGCGCGCGAGTGGATCGCGTTCCGTCTGCGGCCGCGGATGCACCTGCGCTTCATGGTCTGGGTCTGGGCCCTCGACGCGGCGCTCGCCCCGGTCGGCTTCGCGCTCGCGCTCGCGGCGGTGGACGCGCCCGCGTCGGTTCTGCTCGTCCTTCCCCTCATCGGCCTGCTCGGCGTCTTCGCCCGCCAGCGGCAGGTGGGCATCGACCGGGCGCTCGAGCTCGGTCACGCCTACCGCGGCACGGCGTTCCTGCTCGGCGACGTGGTCGAAGCGGACGACAGCTATACCGGCACGCACTGCCGGGACGTGGTCGAGCTCGTGCTCGCCGTGGCAGACAGGCTCGGCGTCGACGCCCGCGCCCGCCGCGACGCGGAGTTCGTCGCGCTGCTCCACGACGTCGGCAAGATCCGCATTCCCAAGGAGCTGATCAACAAGCCGGGAGCGCTGACGCCGGAGGAGCGCGCCGTGATCGAGACCCATGCCGCCGAGGGCGAGAAGATGCTCGCGCAGGTCGGCGGCCTGCTCGGCCAGGTGGGGACGATCGTCCGCTCGCACCACGAGCGCTTCGACGGCACGGGGTATCCCGATGGGCTGGCCGGCGAGGAGATCCCCCTGATTGCGCGGATCGTCGCCTGCTGCGACGCCTTCAACGCGATGACGACCGACCGGCCGTATCGCAAGGCACTGCCGGTCGAGACGGCGGTCGCCGAGCTCCGGGCCCAGGCCGGACGCCAGTTCGACCCGGCCGTGGTCGTCGCGCTGATCGGCGTGGTGCCGGGGCCCGCGGCCGGTCCGGCCTGACAGTACGCTTGGCCGATGCCCGACGCCGTCGTCGTCGGAGCCGGCCCCAACGGTCTGGCAGCGGCGATCGTGCTCGCGCGGGCGGGGCGATCGGTGGTCGTGCTGGAAGCGGCCGACACGGTCGGCGGCGGCATGCGAACCGCCGAGCTGACGCTGCCCGGCTTCCGTCACGACGTCTGCTCCGCGATCCATCCGGGCGCGGTCGGCTCGCCGTTCCTGCGGTCCCTCCCGCTCGACGAGCACGGGCTCGAGTGGATCCATTCTCCGGCGCCGCTCGCGCATCCCTTCGACGACGGCAGCGCGGTGCTGCTCGAGCGATCGGTCGCGGCCACCGCCGCAGGGCTGGGCCGAGACGGTGCGGCCTACAGGCGTCTGTTCGAGCCGCTCGTCGAGGTCGCCGACGATCTGGCCGACCTGGTGCTCGCGCCGTTGCGGCGGCCGCACAGCTGGCGGGCGGCGGCGCGGTTCGCGGCGAGCGCGCTGCTGCCGGCGACGATGCTCGCGCAGCGGCGGTTTGCGGGCGAGCGGGCGCGCGGGCTCGTCGCCGGGCTCGCCGCTCACTCGATTCTCCCGCTCTCGCGGCCGCCCACCGGGGCGGTCGGGCTGGCCCTGGGTCTGTTCGGCCACGCCTACGGGTGGCCGTTTCCCAGAGGAGGCTCGCAGGCGATCGCGAACGCGTTCGCGTCGTACCTGCGCTCGCTCGGAGGCGAGATCGAGTGCGGCCGTCGGGTGGAGTCGCTCGCGGAGCTTCGTCGGGCCAGGCTCGTGCTGCTCGACGTCACGCCGCGTCAGCTCCTCGCTCTCGCCGGCGACGCGCTGCCGTCTTTCTACCGCCGCCGGCTGGCCGGCTACCGATACGGCCCGGGTGCCTTCAAGCTCGACCTCGCGCTCGACGGCCCGGTTCCGTGGGCGGCGGAGGGCTGCGCCCGGGCGGCGACTGTCCACCTCGGCGGCACGCTGACCGAGATCGCCCGCGCCGAGGCGCAGGTCGCGCGCGGGCAGCATCCGGAGCGGCCGTTCGTCCTGCTCGCCCAGCAGAGCCTGTTCGACGACACGCGGGCTCCGGCCGGCCGGCACACCGTGTGGGCGTACTGCCACGTTCCCAACGGGTCGACGGTCGACATGAGCGACCGCATCGAAAGGCAGATCGAGCGCTTCGCCCCCGGGTTTCGCGAACGGATCGCCGGGCGGCACGTGCTCGGCCCGGCCGCGCTGGAGCGGTACAACGCGAACTACGTCGGCGGCGACATCGCCGGCGGCGTCCTCGATCTCCGCCAGCTGTTCACGCGACCGGTCGCGCGGATCGTCCCCTACTCGACGCCGCTCGAGGGCATCTACCTCTGCTCGTCGTCGACGCCGCCCGGTGCCGGCGTGCACGGGATGTGTGGCTACTTCGCCGCCCGCGCGGCGCTCGCACGCCGGTGACCCGGAACGGACCTGGCCTTCCGAGTGACGTTTGCCACCCAGTCTCTGAGACTGGGGCTGAAACGTTCTAATGACAGTTCCTCCACAGGGGTCCGCGGGAACGGCGGGATACCCTCTGCCGAGCTTGGAGATGCGCCGCACGTGGGACGCGCTCGCCGCCCGGGAGACCGCGGTGTACGTCGGCGACCCGGCGACCGGTGCCTCCGAGCTGGCGGGCTTGTTCGGGCGTCTGAGCAGTGATCCGCACGGCGGTACCTGCCTGGAGGTCGGCTGCGGGCCGGGCCGCATGACCGGCGCGCTCGCCGAGCGCTTCGACCGCGTGGTCGCCGTCGACGTCTCGCCGGCGATGCTCGAGCGGGCGCGGAAGGCCGTCGCTGCGCCGAATGTCCGCTTCGTCGTGGTGTCGGGTGACCGGCTGGACGGAGTCGAGGACGGGAACGCGGACACGCTCGTTTGCTACCTGGTGCTCCAGCACTTGCCGTCGCGCGAGGTGGTCGAGGGATACCTCCGCGAGTTCGCCCGCGTTCTTGCGCCCGGCGGGGAGGCGTACGTGCAGGTGCCTGTCCTCGGCCGGGCGGGCCGGATCTGGCGGGGTCTGCGCCGGCCGCTGGTCGCCCTCGGGCGTCGGCCCGACACCGGCGCGGCGTTCCGCGGCTTCCGCCTGACCCGACGCGAGCTCGACCGCGGGCTCGCCGAGGCCGGACTGAAGGTCGCGGCCGAGGACGAGGGGCCGTCCGCGTACCGCTTCAGCCGCGACCGGTTCCTGCGCCTGACGCGCGCATGACGGTCCTCGCACTGGTCGTCTACGGGTTGCTGATCGCCGCGACCGCGGTGATCGTCTTCCGGCGGCCGATCGTCGCGCTCTACGTCTTCGTGCTGGGCTTGCCGCTCCACAACATCGTCATGTCGCTGCTTTACGGCGGCGGCATCCGCGGCCATGCGCTGGACGCGATCCAGGCCTGGAAGGAGATCGTGCTCGCGGCGGCGCTCGCGTCGGTCGCGGTCGCCGCCCTCCGCGCCCGCCGGCTGCCGTTCCGGCCTATGCCGGTCGACTGGCTCGCGCTCGCCTACGCCGCGGTGGTGGTTCTCTACGCGGTGATCCCGCAGAGTGCGCTCGACGGTCACGCCGGCACACGCGCGATCGCGTACGGCCTCCGGCACGACCTCGTCCTGATCGCCGCCTACTTCCTCGGCCGGTCGGTGCCGCTCGACGTGCCGCGCGTCCGCTGGCTGGTCGCCGGCGCGGCCGCGGCGATCGCCGCCTGGGGGCTGGTCGAGGTCTACTCCGTGCCGATCGAGTGGTGGCGCCACTCCGGCGCGGTCGGCTACTTCCACCGCGAGCTCGGCTACGACTACCACGGCCCGGGCGGCCTGCCGGAGAACTTCGCGTTCAACACGAGCGACGGCCTCTTCCGCAGGCTGGTGTCGACGTTCGTCTCCCCGCTCGCGACCGCCTACCTGCTCGTGGTGGCGCTGCTCCTGCTCGCCACCTTCCGGCGCGTGCGGCCGATGGCGGTCGCGCTCGCGGTCGTGTGCTTCGCAGGGCTGCTGTGGACCTTCTCGCGCTCGTCGGTGGTCGCGCTCGCGATCGGGCTGCTCGTGCTCGCTGCCGCCCGACGCCGCTGGTGGCCGGCCGGAGCCGCGGTGGCCGTCGTCGCCGTCGGCTTCGGGTTCGCGGCGATCTTCCACGACATCGCGCCGCGCACCCACTGGTTCGCGTCCGACCTGCCCTACCAGGAGGCTCAGGCGAAGGCGAAAGGCCCGCTGCCGGAAGGGAGCGGCCTGTCTGGATCGGTCAGCCTCGGGGAGCCCTCGATCAGGAGCCATCTCGACTCCCTCCGGGACGGAATCAGGACGGTGCTTCGCCATCCGCAGGGCTACGGGCTCGGAAACGCGGGGACGACCGCGCAGCGCTTCGACGTCAGGCTGGAAGCCGGCGAATCGAACTACACGGAGCTCGGCGCGGAGACGGGCCTGGTCGGAGCGTTGCTGTTCATCGCCTGGAGCCTTGCGCTCTTCGTCGGTCTGATCCGCGCCGCGCGGCACGGAGATCTGTTCGCCGCCGGGGTCGCCGCCGCGTTCACCGCAACGCTGGCACTTGCTGTCCAAACCGACGCAATCGGCGTGCCCTGGCTTGCGTACGCTCTCTGGTGGCTCGCCGGAGCCCTGGTCTTCACAGCGGCAGAGGAGCGGACATGAGCGCGATCACCTGGCATGAACTGATCACGACCGATGTCGAGGGGGCGACCGGCTTCTATACGGAGCTCCTCGGCCTCGAGCTCGAGAGGGCGGACATGGGCGACTTCGAGTACCCGATGCTGAAGAGAGGCGACCGGACCCACGCCGGCTTCGTGAAGCAGGAGATGGAGGACGTGCCCTCGCACTGGTATCCGTACCTCGCCGTCGACGACGTGGACGCTGCCGTCGAGGCGGCGAAGTCGAAGGGCGCGGAGCTGTACATGGGCCCGGCGGAGCTTCCCGACGCGAGCCTGCGGTTCGCGTGCCTCGGCGATCCGCAACGCGCCTCGTTCGGCGTCATGTCCTGGGGTCAGGAGCCGCCGACCGGCGTGTTCGCCTGGGACGAGCTGCATGCCACGGAGCCGGACGCAGCGGCGAGCTTCTACGGCGAGCTTGTCGGCTGGACGACGTCGGAATTCGCTGAGGGCTACCGCGTGTTCAACGCCGGCGAGACGATGGTCGGCGGACTGATGCAGGAGCGCGGCGGCTCGCCGGACGCGTACTGGCTGGCCTACTTCGCGGTCGACGACACGGATGCCAGGGCGGCGAAGGCGATGGAGCTCGGCGCCGGCGTGGTCGTCCCGCCGGAGTCGATGGACCAGGTCGGCCGCTACGCCGTCTTCACCGACCCGAGCGGCGCCGCCTTCGGCATCCACCAGCCTGCGGCGAGCTAGCTCGCGGCGCCGAGGCGCGGCGACGTCTGAAGCTCAGGCAGACCGTGCTGTTCGGCATCTCACCCGGAGTAGGCGAATGCGCTGACATAGGCGCAGTTGCCGGCGAGCTCCCACTCGAAGGGGTCGTCGGCGACCGCGAGCCGGTCGGCGTAGTACTCGGTGCCGGCGATGTGGTGGCCGGGGATGCCGCAGCTCACGCGCTCGTCGGTCTCGACCGGCCGCGACGCGGCCATCTCGAGCACGGAGCCGACTCGCACCTCGTGGCCGTCCGGGCCGTTCCGGATGTCGATCGCGGCCGGCCGGACGTCGATCAGGTCGCTCGGCTTGCGCACCCACGGCAGGCGCAGGACGAGCTCGCCGCCACGTGTGCCGGTGAGGATCTCGACGAGCGCCGTGCGCTGCTCCTCGGTTCCGCGCTCGTCGACGTAGACGACGAAGCTCCAGGGCGAGCCAGGCTCGTCGTCGTCGTACCGGACAACGAGGGCGGCGGCGAGCCCCGACAGGTCGAGATCGTCCGCGTGACCGTCGCGCACGAGCCACGAGAGAACGCCGAGGCAGATGCCGTAGGTGGAGCGGCCGCCGGCGATCGCGCCGACCGTCCGGCACGGGCAGATCGCCTCGCAGTTGCACGACTCGAAGTAGTCGCCCTCGATGCGCCAGCCCACCGCCGAACCGTAGACGAGGCCAATCCGTTGCGTCCGGTCGTGCGCTATACCTAGACCAGATGGCCAAGACGGTCGAGCGCATCAGCCAGGTGACGATCCGCTTCGCGGGCGACTCGGGCGACGGCATGCAGCTGACCGGCGCCCGCTTCACGAGCGAGACCGCCGTCCTCGGCAACGACCTGTCGACGCTGCCGGACTTCCCGGCCGAGATCCGCGCCCCGGCCGGCTCACTGCCGGGCGTCTCCGGGTTCCAGATCCACTTCGCCGACCACGACATCCTCACGCCGGGCGACCGGCCCAACGTGCTCGTGGCGATGAACCCCGCAGCGCTCAAGACCAACATCAACGATCTGCCGAAGGGCGGCACGCTGATCGTCAACTCCGACGCGTTCAGCGAGAAGAACCTCGACAAGGCCGGCTACGCGTCGAACCCGCTCGACGACGGCTCGCTCGCCGACTTCTCGCTGCACTCGATCCCGCTGACGACGATGACGCTGGAAGCGGTCAAGGACTCCGGCGTGACCAGCCGCGAGGCCGAGCGCGCCAAGAACATGTTCGCGCTCGGGCTGATGTCGTGGCTGTACACGCGGCCGACCGACGCGACGGTCGACGAGATCAAGTCGAAGTTCGCGAAGCGGCCGGAGATCGCCGAGGCGAACATCCGAGCCTTCCAGGCGGGCTACGCCTTCGGCGAGACGACCGAGGCGTTCGCGGTGCAGTACGAGGTCGCCCCGGCGAAGATGGCGCCGGGCGTCTACCGCAACGTCACCGGCAACCAGGCGCTGGCGCTCGGCCTCGTCGCAGCGGGCGTGAAGAGCGGGCTGCCGCTCTTCCTCGGCGCCTATCCGATCACGCCGGCGTCGGGGATCCTCGAGGAGCTCGCCGGGTACAAGCACTTCGGCGTCCGCACCTTCCAGGCCGAGGACGAGATCGCCGCGGTCGGCGCGGCGCTGGGCGCGTCGTTCGGCGGCTCGCTCGGCATCTCGACGTCGAGCGGCCCGGGGATCGTGCTCAAGCAGGAGGCGATCGGGCTGGCGGTCACGCTCGAGCTCCCGCTGGTCATCCTCGACATCCAGCGCGCCGGGCCTGCGACCGGCATGCCGACCAAGCCGGAGCAGGGCGACCTGCTGAACGTGATGTTCGGCCGGAACTCCGAGTCGCCGGTGCCGGTGGTCGCCGCGGCGACGCCCGGCGACTGCTTCGACGCGACGCTCGAGGCCTGCCGGATCGCGCTCACCTATCGCACGCCGGTGTTCATGCTCAGCGACGCCTACCTGGCGAACGGCTCCGAGCCGTGGCTGATCCCGGATCCCGACTCGATCCCCGAGATCGAGGTCGAGTTCGCCGACGCGCCGAACCAGGACGGCGCGTTCATGCCGTACCTGCGCGATCCGCACACGCTCGCGCGGCCGTGGGCGGTGCCGGGGACGGCCGGCCTGGAGCATCGGATCGGCGGGCTCGAGAAGGCCGACGTGACCGGGAACGTCTCGTACGACCCGGACAACCACGACTACATGGTCCGGATTCGCGCCCAGAAGGTCGCCGGGATCGACGTTCCCGACCTCGAGGTCGACCACGTCGGGGGCGCGAGGCTCCTCGTCCTCGGCTGGGGCGGGACCTACGGCCCGATCACGGCGGCGGTGAAGAAGGTGCGCGAGGCCGGCGGCAAGGTCGCGCAGGCGCACCTCCGGTACCTGAACCCGTTCCCGCGGAACCTCGGCGACGCGTTGCGCTCCTACGATCGCGTGCTCGTGCCCGAGATGAACCTCGGCCAGCTGCTCAAGCTCGTCCGCGCCGAGTTCCTCGTCGACGCGGCCGGCTACAACAAGGTGCGCGGGCTGCCGTTCACCTCGTCCGAGCTGGCCGACGCCATGGAGGCAATGCTGTGAGCGAAGGCGACGGCAACGGCAACGGGCTCGTCCAGCTGACGGCGAAGGACTTCAAGACCGACCAGGAGGTCCGCTGGTGCCCTGGCTGCGGCGACTACGCGATCCTCGCCGCGATGCAGAGCTTCATGCCGGAGCTCGGGATCGAGCGCGAGCGGCTCGTCTTCATCTCCGGCATCGGCTGCGCCGCGCGGTTCCCGTACTACATGCAGACCTACGGGATGCACTCGATCCACGGCCGCGCGCCGGCGATCGCAACGGGCCTGGCCGCGTCCCGGCCGGATCTGTCGGTCTGGGTCGTAACCGGCGACGGCGACGCGCTCTCGATCGGCGGGAACCACCTGATCCACGCCCTGCGCCGGAACGTCAACGTCAAGATCCTCCTCTTCAACAACCAGATCTACGGGCTGACGAAGGGGCAGTACTCGCCGACGTCCGAGCTCGGCAAGGTGACGAAGTCGACGCCGTACGGATCGCTGGATTACCCGTTCAACCCGGTCTCTCTGGCAATTGGCGCCGAGGCGACGTTCGTCGCGCGCTCGATCGACACCGACCGCAAGCACCTGACCTCGGTGCTGCGCCGAGCCGCCGCCCACAAGGGCACGGCGATCGTCGAGATCTACCAGAACTGCAACATCTTCAACGACGGCGCGTTCGACGCCGTGAAGGACCATCCCGAGAACCAGATCCGGCTCGAGCACGGCCGGCCGATCCGCTTCGGCGAGGACGGCGAGCGCGGCGTGCGGCAGCGGGCGGACGGCTCCTGCGAGCTGGTCGACGTCGCCGAGGTCGGGGAGGAGGCACTGCTCGTCCACGACGAGCACCACGACAAGTCGAGCCTCGCGTTCGCGCTGTCCCGCATCGCGCACACTCCCCAGGGCCCGACGCCGATCGGCGTCTTCCGCGACGTCGAGCGCCAGGTCTACGACCAGCTGATGGGCGGGCAGATCGCAGCGGCGAAGGAGAAGCACGGCGTCGGGGATCTACGCGAGCTCCTCCACGCCGGCGACACCTGGACGGTCGGCTAGCCGCAGCGCGGCTCGAACTGCAGTGACAGGCTTAAGCCTGTCACTGCTGGAAACGCTGGTGTAACGCGCCCGCCGTCTGTGAGACTACAAGGCATGACACAGAAGGCCACATTCGCAGCCGGGTGCTTCTGGGGCGTCGAGTCGGCGTTCCGGGCAATTCCCGGCGTCTCGGGCACGCGCGTCGGCTACACGGGCGGCCACACCGAGAGCCCCTCCTACTACGACGTCTGCTCGGACACGACCGGCCATGCCGAGGCGGTCGAGGTCACCTACGACCCGGAGCAGGTCTCGTACGACCAGCTGCTCGACCTGTTCTGGCGCTCGCACGACCCGACCCAGGGCCACCGTCAAGGGCCGGACGTCGGCAGCCAGTACCGCTCGGGCGTGTTCTTCCACTCGCCTGAGCAGGAGGAGCAGGCGCTCGCCTCGCGCGCCCGTGTCCAGGCGCAGCTGCCGGAGCGCGTGACGACCGAGGTCGTCCCGGCCGGTGAGTTCTACGAGGCCGAGGACTACCACCAGCAGTACTTCGAGAAGCAGGGCCGCACCAGCTGCCACGCAGGCCTGGCGCAGGCCCACGCGGGCTGACGCCGAGCGACTCGCGCGGGGTACTACGTGACTGCGTGAGCCGCATCGACGACCAGCACCTTCGCCGGAGTCGTCACCCTCACCCCTCGGTCGGACGACAGAAGCTCAGCACCTGGTCGGGGAACTGCCGCACGTCGATCGGCTTTTCCAGATAGCCGTCGAACCCCTCGGCGAGCAGCCGCTCGCGGTCGCCCTTCATTGCGAGCGAGGTGAGCGCGACGACCGGAATCGCCGCCGTTTCCTCGACGTCCCTGAGTCGGCGGAGCGCGGCGCTTCCGCTCATGTCGGGCAGACGGATATCCATCAGGATGACATCGGGCAGGTGCTCGGCCGCCATCGAGACCCCCGCTTCGGCCTTGAAGGCCTCGAGGGTTCGAAAGCCGGCGAAGCGGAGCAGGTCACGGGCGAGCTTCACATTCTTCTCGTTGTCGTCGACGATCAGGACGAGCTTTTCCATCCGGTCACGCCTCCTGGCTCTCGGGCAGCGTGAAGCGGAAGATGCTGCCTTTACCCGGTACGCTCTCGACCCAGAGCCGGCCGCCGTGCAGCTCGACGAACCTGCGGGCAAGTGCCAACCCGAGTCCGGTTCCGCCGGGTCTGTCGACGCCGTTCGTGCCACGAGCCTGCTGGAACTCCTCGAAGATGCGGCCCTGGTCCTCGGGGGCGATGCCGGAGCCCGTATCGGCCACGGAGACCTCGACGACGCCTCGGGTCAGGTGTGCGCTGACGTCGACGCGCCCTCCCGGCGGTGTGAACGTGACCGCGTTCGACAGCAGGTTGAACAGGACCTGGCGCAGTTTCCGCTCGTCCGCCTGCACGACGATCTCTGCCGGAACGACCTCTAGCGACAGCGTTACGCCGCCCTGGTTGGCACGTTCCTCGTGCATCGTCACGCCGGTCCTGAGAGTGTCGGGCACCGATACCTCGCTCAGGTCGAGCTCCATCCGGCCCGCCTCGACCTTCGACAGGTCGAGGATGTCGTTGATCAGGGAAAGCAGATGCCTTGACGCCTCGACGACGTCGCCGACGTATTCGTGCTGTCGATCGTTGAGCTCGCCGAACATCTGCTCGCGCAGGACCTCGGAGAAGCCGATGATCGCGTTGAGCGGCGTCCGCAGCTCGTGGGACATGTTCGCGAGGAACTCGGACTTGTGGCGGCTCGCCGTCTCGAGCTCGCCGTACAGCCGTCGGAGCTCGTCGTTCATCCGGTTCACGTTTGCTGCGAGCGCTCCGAGCTCATCGCGATTCGGCACGTCCAGGCGACCCGAGAAGTCGCCCGCCGAGATCTCCGCCAACCGTGTCTCGGTCCGCTGAATCGGGGTCATCAGCGACCACGAGAGGATCACACCGAGTACGAGTGCGAGAACGACGCTCCCCGCGCCGACTCCGATGAAGAGATTCCGCGACGACGTGTACGCGCTTCGGTTGGCCTGGATCAGCGCCTTCGTCTCGGTAGCCGTGCTCTCGGCGAGGTTCCGCGTGCGCGCGTCGAGATCGTTGTCGGCGGCGATGGCGGCGAGCAGATACGGGTGCGCCTTGTACCCGGTCACCACCCCGCTCGAGTCCAGCCGTCTGATCTGCTCGAGCGCGCGCACGATCGTTCGGTAGTCGAGCCGGATCCGACGCAGCACGCGCTCGTCGGCCGGGGGCGGAACGAACCCGAAGAGCGCCTCGTCGGAGCCGAGCTCGACCTGGGAGAGCACGTCGGCGACCTGAAGGTCGGCGAGCCTCCACTGCTCTCCTCCCTGCAATATCTTCCCGCCGGTGTAGGGCGTCACCGCCGGGGTGCCGGCCGCGCGCACGCCGAGCGTCTGGCGCAGGTCGATCGCGTATGCCTCGAGCGCCTGATACGTGGACGACCGGAGCTGCAGCGTGCCGAGGTGCTCGACGCGCGCGTTCGCGCGCCCGAGCACCTGAAGCCCGACCACGCTCACGACGACGAGCAGCGCCGCGATCGCCAGGAACGCAACCAGCAGCTTCGTGCGCACGCTGGCCGGCGCGCCCGCAACGAAGCGGACGAGCCGGTTGTCCGGCCCCACGAGCGCCGCCCACCTCCGAGATGCGCGCGGCGCGTCGAGCACCTGGGATTGCGCCATCGGTCGACCGGCGTCTATGCGCGCAACGTCGCAGGTGCTCCGGCCGAGTCGACGATCAGCCACGTGCCGTTGATCTTCTGCAGCGTGTGGTCGACCCCCGCGACGGCCATCACCTTCCCGGTCTTGGGATCGATGTAGTGGCACTCGAAATAGAGCGTCGCCTTGTCGCCGTTCACCGTCGCGCGGTTCTTGTAGGTCGGGGTGTCCGACTCCCAGTGGTGGTTCGGCATGAACGCCTTGTTCTCCGTCGCGAACCAGTGCCTGATCTGCGCCTTGCCGGTCAGCGTCTGCTGGTCGATGTTGAAGACGGCACCGGGTGCCCACAACGACATCATCAGGTTCAGGTTGTGCGTGGAGGTGGCCCGATGGAACTTCACCTCGATCTGGTCGATCTGGTACAGGTCGGCCAGCCTTTGCGTCGTGTCGTCCTTCGTGGAGACCTTTCCCGATCCGCCTCCCGTTGCGGTGAGGGGTGCCACGAGCGCCGCGAGGACGCCGACGCCGAGCAGCATCCGCCATCTCAGTAATGCCCGAGTCTTCATCTTTCGGACTCCTTTCTGGTGCCCGCCGGAAAGAGTGCTGATCGTGACATGATGATCCGAAGGGGGCCACCGTGCCACCATCCGTCTTGATCGAGTTGTCAGCACGGCCAGGCCGGGGTCTGGAGCAGAAGGGCGGCGCCTCGTATCCTTCGTCCGTGCCGATCCGCATCGTGCTCGCGGAGGACAACTACCTCGTCCGTGAGGGAGTGCGGCGGTTGCTCGAGACGCAGCCCGACCTCGAGCTCGCCGCGGTCTGTGGTGACCTCGACTCCCTGCTCGCCGCGGTCGAAGCTGAGCAGCCCGACGTCCTGATCACCGATATCCGGATGCCTCCCGGCGGGGTCGACGAGGGCATCCAGGCCGCGGAGCGCCTCCGCCGGACACATCCGGAGCTGGGCGTCGTCGTCCTGAGTCAGTACGTGCAGCCCGGCTATGCGCTCGCGCTTCTCGAAGGCGGGACGGCCCGTCGTGCGTACCTGCTGAAGGAGCGGGTCGAAGACGTCGAGCAGCTCGTTGCCGCGGTGCGCGCGGTCGCCGAGGGCGGGTCAGTGGTCGATCCGAAGGTGGTCGACGTCCTGGTCGCGGCCAGGTCTCGTGCGGACTCGTCGCCGCTGCAGGAGCTGACTCCGCGCGAGCGGGACGTGCTGCGCGCGATGGCCGAGGGGAAGAACAACGCAGCCATCGCCGAGTCGCTCTTCCTGACCGAGCGCTCGGTCGAGAAGGTCATCCACTCCATCTTCCTCAAGCTCGATCTGACCTGGGAACCATCGGTCAACAAGCGCGTGAAGGCGGTGCTCTACTACCTCGCCGAAGCGGGCTAACGCCGCCGGCGGCCTGCGCCCCGGTCAGAGATCGAGAGGGATCGTTCCCGAGAGGCGGCTGCCCTGGGCGGATTCGGACGGGGCTGTCAGCCGCCCGCCGACCGCGCCGAGCCGGTCGCCGATCGCGAGCAGCTCCTGCTCGGCCCACGGATCGTGACCTCCCTCGACGATCACGTCGATGACGAGGGCGTGCCGTTCTCGGCGTAGTCGGACGATCGCTCGTTCTGGCGGCGTCGGATGCGAGGCTGCGGCCGCCAGTGCCTCGACGCAGCAGAAGTACGCAGCTGCCTCGATCTCCGTCGGGTACCGCTCGGCCGGCTGAGGCGCCTCGACGCGTGTCGCGATCGCCGCCTCGGATGCCGCTGCGCGCAACGCCTCGGCGAGGCCGCGGTCGAGCAGCGTCGCCGGGTAGACGCGTGATGCCAGCCGTCGCACGTCGTCCAGTGCCTCTCCCACGTCGCGACCGATCTCGTCGAGCAACGGCATCAGCGCAGACGGATCCGCTGCTAGCTGGCGGGCCATCTGCAGGTTGACTGCGAGGGCGACGAGGTGCTGCTGCACGCCGTCATGGAGATCGCCTTCGATCCGGCGGCGCTCGGCGTCGGCGGTCGCGACCAGCCGTCTGCGTGCCGCGCGCAACTCCTCGATTTCGAGGCGCAGATCGCCGTCGTCCATCGATGACCTCCGTCGTTCGGAACGTCGGGACACTGTCGGCGGTCGGTCGCTCGTCGTCAAGTGGCGCGCTCCGGTACGCGTCGACGTGACGGCCAGCTTCCGTACGCCTGCCGTGCTAGCTCCCCTTCGGACCTGCCTGCCGCCACCGTAGGCAGGTGCAGCCGCCTCTCCTACCGTCGTTCCAGGGATCGCAATGGCGCGATCCGAGCTCGACGGACTGGAGGTATCCGATGAAGCGCTTGATCCTCATCCTCGCTCTGGCCGGCGCCGCAGTGTGGGCCGCGGTCGCAGTGGCGACTCCGGGGCAAGGGCAGACCAACACGATCAACTCGATCGGGGCGCTGAAGGCCGATGTCGCCTACAACACCGGCATCACGGCGGAGGCCGGCGGGCTGACCTGGCAGGGGAAGCAGTACTCCGCCGACCAGCTGCCGGAGCTCCTGATGCGCCTGCGAAGCGTCGGCGTCACCAATCTCGGCGAGTGGCTCAACCTGCACCCTGCGATCTCGGCGAGGTTCGGGATGGTCCCGGTCGGGCTGCTGCACTCGCCCGAAGTCGTCACCCAGACGGCCAGGTTCGCTCCCGGGGCGGCCTCGGGCTGGCACAGCCACCCGGGCTTCCTGGTCTCGACGGTCGTCTCCGGTCAGCTCACCCGGTACGGCACCGACTGCTCGTCGGAGACGTTCGGCCCGGGGCAGTCGTTCTACGAGACGGGTGCGAGCACGTTCATCGTCAAGAACGAGACCGACAAGGAAGCGGTGGACACCGTCACCTTCGTCGTCCCGGGAGGCACGCCGACAACGGCCCTTCGAATCGACAAGCCGCAACCCACCACCTGCAGCAAGTGACCCGACGCGACGGATCTGCGAGCGCCCGGCGGGCGCTCGCAGCCGTCGCGGTGTTCGCGACGGTAGTGGCCGCCGGCCAGGCGGCGCCGGTCTCGAGGGCAGACGGCGACCCGGCCAGCGATGTGCTGCTCGAGCAGAACGTCTACTTTCCGTATCGAGCGCCTTCGCCGGAAGTGCGTTCTGCGCTCACGCGCGCCGCGGACGGCGTCTATGCCCGCGGCGGCCGTGTCAAGGTCGCAGTGATCTTCGCCGCCGAGGATCTGGGCGCGATTCCGTCGTTATTCGGGCAGCCGGGCGAGTACGCCCACTTTCTCGGCGTCGAGCTGGGGTTCTGGTACGTCGGGCCGCTGCTCGTCCTGATGCCGTCCGGGTTCGGCTTCTACGACGGCGATCGGTCGACCGCGGCGGCAGAGCAGGTGCTGCGCACGCTGTCGCTGTCGGCGGGCAGCCCGGACGCGCTTGCCGGCAGCGCGGCGGCGGCACTGCGGCGGCTCGACGCCGCGGGTGTTCTCCGCTCGCCTGACGTGACCGCGCCGCTGGTCACCGCCCACCCGGCGTTCGCCACGCGCGGGAAGGTGGCGCGCCTGCGCTTCGACCTCTACGACGACAGCGGCCGCAGCAGCGCAGTCGTCCGCATCTACGAACAGCGCTCGCTGCTCGCCACGCTCGCCTCACCACCGGTCTTCCAGATCGGCACACGTCCCGCCACGGTGCGCTGGCCGGTCCCGACCAGACTCCGCAGCCGCCTGCTCCACTACTGCGTCGTCGCCGCCGACCCGGCCGGAAACCACAGCAAACCAGCCTGTGCCTCTTTCCTTCGGGTCGGATGAGCGCACATAGGTCTGCTCGATCGGTAGCGCCGCTCTGCTAGACGGTTCGCTGCTCCTCGGCGACCGCGACCACCGGTGCCCGCCTGCGCGGCGGTCTCGCGCTGCGCAGGCGCGTCACTGCGAACGCCGTCGCGGCCAGGCCGCACACGCCGGCGACGCCGAACGCGAGCTCCGTGCCCCCGACGTCGGCGAGCCAGCCGGACAGCAGACCCCCGATCGGCGTCAGCCCGGCGAAAGCGAACAGGTACAGGCCGAGCACGCGCCCCCGCAGGTAGTCGGGCGCGGCCAGCTGCAGCACGGACTGGCTGTTCGCCGTCCAGGTCGAGAAGCAGAAGCCGATCACGATCAGGAGCGCGCCGGCGACGGCGACGTTCCGCACCGGGGCGAGCAGGAGCATCGCGCCGCTGAAGCCGGCGGCGCCGAGGATCAGCGCCCGCCAGCTTGCCCGGCTCATCGCCGCCGCGAAGAGCGCGCCGAGCAAGGCGCCTGCGCCGAAGCAGGCGAACAGCGCGCCGAAGACGGCCGCGCCCGAGTCGAGGGTCTTCGAGGTCAGCACCGGCAGGAGCACCCGGAAGTTGAAGCCCGTCGCGCTGACGACCGCGACCATCAGCAGCACCGTCAGCACCGCCGGCGTCCGCCGGACGTACCGCAGGCCCTCGCGGATCGCCGCGCCGGTCTTCTCGTCGGCCGAGCTCCGCTCCACCGGGAAGAGCTCCGAGACGTGCATCAGCAGGAGCGCGGTGAGGACGGCGAGGAACGAGCCGGCGTTGATCGCGAAGCACCAGCCGGAGCCGACCACGGCGATCAGCACGCCGCCGACCGCCGGACCGACGACGCGGCCGGCGTTGAAGAGCGACGAGTTCAGGGCGATCGCGTTCGGCAGCTCGCTCCGACCGACGAGCTGGTAGGTCAGGGCGTGCCGGTTGGGCGCGTCGAAGACGAGCGCGGCGCCGCCGAGGAAGGCGAGGACGAAGTACGGCCAGGTCTCCGACACGCCGGCGAAGGCGAGCACGGCGAGGGCGGCGGCGACGACCATCGACACCGTCTGCGTGGCGATCACCACGCGCCGGTTGTCGAAGCGGTCGGCGGCCACGCCGGAGAACAGGCCGAACGCGAGGAACGGCGCGTACCGGGCGAAGACGAGCGCGCCCACGTAGACCGGCGAGTGCGTGAGGCCGAGGATCAGCCACGGCAGCGCCGTGTCCTGCATCCAGGTTCCCGTCACCGAGACGATCTGGCCGATGAAGTAGAGGCGGTAGTTCCGGTGCCGCCGCAAGCTCGAGAACGTGCGCGAGTTGAGGGCGGCCAGCGCGGCGGTCACCGGTCCGCGTCCTCGAGCATGTGCTCCAGCGGCGCGAGTGCCGCGAAGACGGCACGCTGCTCGGCGGGGTCGAGCCCGTCGAGCCGCTCGGCGAGCCAGGCGGTGCGCCGGCGCCGCACCGACCGGAGGACGCGGACGCCCTTCGGCGTCAGCGCGAGGCGGATCCGCCGCCCGTCCTCGGGCGAGCGTGACCGGACGATCAGCCCCGCCTTCTCGAGGCGGTCGAGGTAGCGCGTCATCGACGGCGCCGAGATCCCCTCGCGCGCGGCCAGCTCGCGCACGCCGAGCTGCGGGTAGTTCCGGATCTGCGCCAGTAGCGCCGCCTGCCCGCCGGTGATCCCCTCGGCGTGCGCTTCGCGGCGTAGATGACGGTTGAGCATCAGGAGAACCGGCCGCAGTCGGTTCGCGAGCTCGACGGAATCGACGACGGAAACCGACATTTCGTTACCTATGGTAACGAAATTTGGGTGACGCCAAAGGTGTCGGGACGGGCTACCTCAGCCGCGACAGAGGCGCACGGCCTCAGCGTAGGCGGCCTCGTCCGTCTCGCCGCCCCAGACGCCGCCGACCTTGAAGTCGGGCTCGCCGATCAGGACGCCGTCCGAGCGCTCGTAGAACTCCTTCACGTTCTCCAGGCCGATGCCGCTGCCGATCAGGACCGGCAGCTCGACCGCTTCCTTCACCGTGTCGAGCCGCTCCCACGTCGGCGGAATCGGGCTCCGCGGCCCGGAGACGATCACCGCGTCTACACCACCGCGCTCGGCCAGGTCCTGCGCTGCGTACTCGATCGGGACGTCGAACAGCGGGTGCGCGTGCTTGACGTGGACGTCGCCGAAGATCAGCACCTCGGAGTCGAGCTCGCGCCGGAGCCGGGCGAGCTCGGCGGCGCACCCCTGGACGATCCCCTGGTCGGTGACGTACGCGCCGATCACGACGTTGCAGCGGATGAAGTCCGCGCCGCAGACGTGGGCGATCGAGAGCGCCTCCGTGCAGGCGTTCCGGAGGATGTTCACGCCGACGTGCATCGACGTCGCCCGGCGCACCTCGGTGACGAGCACCGCCATCGCCGCCACCGTGGTCGCGGGGACATGGTCGCGGAAGAGCGGCACGTCGCCGACGTTCTCGACGATGCACGCGTCGAGGCCGGCCGACTCGAGCTTCCGCGCCTCCGAGAGCGCGAAGGCGACGAGTTCGTCCATCGTCTTGTCGTTCTGCGGCGCCGACGGCAGAGCGGGCATGTGGATCATCCCCAGGATCGGCTTGCCGGCGAGCACCTCGCGCACGCGGCTGATCTTAGGGACTGTCCCTGCACTTCGGGACAGTCCCTCTCGCTCTCAGGCGCCTCTCACCTCATGGTTCTACGGTCCCGGGCATGGACGACCACGACCACGAAGGAGGAACCATGTCCACCGACGATCGGACGCTCAGCCGCCGCGGGCTGATCGGCGTCATCGGCGGCGGTGTCGCCTCGGTCGCCTTCGGCACGCGGGCGCTCGACGCCTTCGGCTCCGACAACGCCGACGCCGCCACCTGCGTGCTCACGCCGGAGGTGACCGAGGGCCCGTACTGGATCGACACCAGGCTCACCCGTTACGACGTCCGCGGGGGTAGACCGGGCCTGCCGCTCGTGCTCCAGTTCGCGATCGTCAACGCGAAGACGTGCAGGCCGATCAGGAACGCCGACGTCGAGATCTGGCACGCCGACGCCTCGGGGGAGTACTCCGGCTTCGACGGGGGCTCGTCCGGCGGCGGGCCGGGCGGCCCCGGCGGCGGCTCCGGCCCGCAGACCAAGACGCGTTACCTCCGCGGCCATCAACGCTCCGACGCGCTCGGCAAGACGAGCTTCATGACCATCTTTCCCGGCTGGTACCGCGGACGGACGCCGCACATCCACATGAAGGTGCACGTCGGCAGCGCCGACCGCGTCGTCCACACGGGCCAGGTCTTCTTCAACGAGGCGATCCAGGCGTCCGTCTACCGCAGCGGTGTGTACAGAAGCCGCGGCGAGGCGGACACCTCCCACGCGCAGGACATGATCTACGCGCAGGCGGGCGGTTCGCGCGCGGTGGTCAGGCTCGGCCGGCGGCCGGGCGGCGCAAGGGGCTACCTCGGCAGGATCGTGATCGGAGTGGCGACGACGTAACACCACGCGCTAAGGTCGGCCGATGGCGGTCACGCCCGAGACGAGTCGCTGGGACGCGCACTTCGCGGCCCGCACGCGGAGCGACGTCGGCGAGGGGATCGCCTTCGTGCTCGGCTTCCTCGGCCGCTCCGACCTGATCTCGTTCGCCGGCGGCTTTCCCGACCCACTCACGTTCCCGCGCGATCGGGCGGCGGCGCTCCTCGCCGAGTTCGCCGAGAGCGGCGAGGCGACGGCGTTCCAGTACACGCCCACGCAGGGGCTGGCGGGCACGATCGACGCCGTCGCCGGGCGGCTCGACGCCGTGCAGGGCAGGCGGCCCGCAGACGGCGAGCTGCTGATCACGAGCGGCGGGATCGAGGCGCTCGAGCTGGTCGGCAAGAGCTTCCTCGACCGCGGCGACCTGGTGGTGGTCGAGGGGCCGACGTACCTCGGCGCGATCATGGCCTTCCGTGGCTTCGAGGCCGAGATCGAGACCGTGCCGATGGACGGCGACGGGCTCGAGGTGGACGAGCTGGAGCGGCGGCTCGAGGCTGGGCTGCGCCCGAAGCTGCTCTACACGATTCCCGACCACCAGAACCCGGCGGGCGTGTCGCTCTCGGCCGAGCGCCGCGAGGGGCTCGTCGAGCTGGCGCGCCGGTACGGCTTCCTCCTGGTCGAGGACGTCGCCTATCGCGAGCTGACCTTCGGCGACGAGTCGCTGCCGAGCCTGTGGTCGCTCGTCCCGGACGTGGTCGTGCAGGCGGGAACGACATCGAAGACGTTCCTGCCGGGCGTGCGGCTCGGCTGGGCGGCGGGCCCCGCAGAGATCGTGGCGCAGCTCGTCTCCGGGAAGCAGAACACCGACCAGTGCTCGGGCGCGCTCGGCCAGCGCATGCTGGAGGAGTACATCCGGCGGGGCTGGATCGACGAGCAGCTGGTGAAGTCGCGTGCGCTGTACCGCCGGAAGGGCGAGCGCCTGCTCGCCGCCCTGGAGCGCACGATGCCGGACGGCGTCTCGTGGACGCGGGCGACCGGCGGCTTCTATTCCTGGCTGACGATCCCCGGCTGCGACACGTCCGAACTGACTGCGCGCGCGGTGGAGGCCGGCGTCGGCGTCGTCCCCGGCGCACTCTTCTATGCCGACGGCCGCGGCGGCGAGAACGTCCGCCTCTCGTTCAGCATGGTCGACGAGACCATGATCGACGAGGGCATCGAGCGGCTCGCATCGCTTCTCGCCTGACAACACTCCGGCGCTGACATGGCAGGTGTGCGACCGAAGCGCGCTTATGAGCCTGCGGAACCGGCGGTCGTGCCGGCGGAGCTGTTGCGCGAGGCGCCGTCGCGCTGAGCGGCGGCGTCGGCTAGCGTAGTTGCCGTGAAGCGGTGGGATCTGACGTCACTGCCGCCGTCGACCGAGAAGCGGACGCCGCGTGCGCCGGGAGCGGACGCGCCGCGCGTGCCGCGGCCCGACCGGCAGATCCCGCGTGTCCTCTTCAGCGCCCCCGAGTGCCGGGCCGTCGTCCTCGAGCTCGAGGGCGGCGAGGAAATGGGCGACCACCACGTCCGCGAACGGGCTGTGGTCACCGTTGTCCAGGGCCTGGTCGCGATCGACGTGTCCGGCGAGACCGCGGAGTGCGGTCCGGGGAACATGGTGACCTTCGACCCCGGCGAGCGGCATGCGGTCCGGGCGATCGAGCATTCGCTCCTGTTGCTGATCCTGGCGCCGTGGCCGGCGGCCGAGCACTACACCGACGCGGAGGCAGCGGCGGCCGGGCAGCTCCCCGCCAACGCCTCGATCGCACCGGACCAGCCGGACGCCTAGCCGCGCAGGTACGCGTCCGAGCCGTCGAACCAGTCCGCGCGCGGCGGCGAGAAGATGTCGACGTCCAGCGTGTCCTCGAGCGCCTCGGCCCGGTGTGGGACGTGTGCCGGGATGTGCAGCACCTCGCCGGCGTGGACGTCGACGACCTCGGCCTCGTCGTCGCCCAGCCAGAAGCGCAGCGTTCCTTCCAGGATGTAGGTCAGCTGCTCGTTCTCGTGCGCGTGCTTCGGCACCAGACAACCCTTGGCCAGGTAGACGTGCCCGAGCGTCATCCGCTCGGCGGGGATCAGCCGCCGCTGGAGGTCGGGCTTCAGCGTCTCCTTCGGGATGTCGTCCCAGCGGTAGTGGGTCGCGTACGAGCTCATCCGCGCTCCTCTCGTTCGTGAAGCGGGATCCTCGCATGCGCGCGGGGCGACGCGGAGGCCGAGCCTGCAATGCGTGCCCCGCATATCATCCACCGCCGTGACGGCTGCCGCCGTCGATTGCCTCGCCCGGGACGACCTGCACGTCTGGAGCCTGCGCTTCGCCGACGTCGCCTCGGCACAGGACCGGCTCGGGCGAGGGCTGGACGACGCGGACCAGGCGTGGGCCCGGCGGTTCGCGACCGAGGAGCTCCGGCGGCGCTGGGCGATCGGTCGGGGCGCGCTCCGGGAGATCCTCGGCGGATACCTCGGGCTCGCCGCACAGGACGTTCCGATCGTGCAGCGACCGTGCACGGTCTGCGGCGAGCCGCACGGCAAGCCGGCGCTCGCTCCGCCTGCCGACGGCGTCCGTTTCAACGTCTCCCACACGACCGAGCGCCTCCTGGTCGGCGTCACGCAGGACCGCGAGGTCGGCATCGACGCCGAGCCCGTCGGCCGAGCGAGTCGGCTCACAGCCACGGCGCACTCCTGGCTCGCCGCTCCGGAAGCGGAGATGCTCGAGCGCTTGCCGCCGCAGCGGCGCGAGCCGGCGCTGCTCCGGCTCTGGACGTTCAAGGAGGCGTACCTGAAAGCCGTGGGCGTCGGTCTGAACGCCGACCTGCGGGAGGTCGTGGTCGGCCTCGACGCTCAGCCTGTGCTGCAGGCTGCGCACGGCGAGACGCACCCGCAGCGCTGGCTGCTGCTCCCCGTCGAGACGTCGGCCGACACGGTCGCTGCGCTCGCCGTCCCCGGCCGGGAGGGCGAGCCGCGACTGCCCCACATCGAGCTGCGCACGTTCGAGCCCTGACCGCTCGGGCCGGCTTGCCGGCGACGACGGAAGCCACGATCCGGACTGCCTTGTAGCCTCGTAGCGTGCGCCTGCGCCGCTCGGTGGTCGCGGATCTCCGGACGGGCGACAGCTATGCCCTCGTCCTCGTCCTGCTGCTGGCGACCGTGTTCTGCACGATCGTCGCGCCGGACAACACCTAGGGGCGGGTCTTCCGCGACACGGTGCTGGCCGCATCCGTGCTCGTCACCTACGGGACGGCCACGGCACGGCGCTCGCTGTTCGTGCCGCGCGTGCTCGTGCCCGGCGTCGTCGTCGCGTTCGTCGTCGTCGGCGCGATCGAGGGGAGCTCCACCGACGCGGTCTCCGCCGCCTTCGCGGCCGTGTTCACCGTCGGGGCGATCGTGCTCGTCGTCCACGACCTCTTCGAGCGCGGCAGGGTGGACGCCCAGACGGTGCTCGGCGCGCTCTCGCTCTACGTCCTGATCGGCATTCTTTTCGCCGCGCTCTTCGCGTTCACCGGCGAAAGCAGCTTCTTCACGCGCGGAGACGACGGCTCGACCGGGGAGCACCTCTACTTCAGTGTCGCCGCGATCACGACGACCGGGTTCGGCGACCTGGCGCCCGCAACCAGCGTCGGCCGTGCGCTCGCCTCGCTCGAGCTCGTGCTCGGCCAGCTCTACCTCGTCACCGTCGTGACGGTGATCATCGCCGCCGCGATGCGTCACCAGCGTGGGCGACGCGAGGACGACGGCTACGCCCCGCGGCGATGAGACCTGCACGTGAGGGGCGAGACGCGTTGCCAGGCGAGGAGTCCGTGCAAGAGACAACAAGCACGATGCGTTAGAGTGCTGCTTCCCCGCGCGTCGGGTCGGCGCGCGACCACCCTGAGAGAAGGGGGTAGGAATGGGTCTGATGGACACCCTGCAGGGCCTGCTCAAGTCGAGCGGCGTCCAGGACAAGCTGATCAAGAGCGTCCAGGGAATGGTCAGCGACGGTTCGATCTCGCTGGACAAGTTCAAGGCGCGGGCCGACCAGGCCGGTCTCGGCGACATCTTCGACTCGTGGGTCGGGAAGGGCGAGAACAAGCCGATCACTGCCGACCAGGTCAAGCAGGCGGCGGATCCGCAGAGCCTGCAGCGGATGGCCGACGAGGCCGGGATCAGCACCGACGAGGCGGCCGAGCAGCTCAGCAAGGCGCTGCCACACGTGGTCGATCACATGACCCCCGACGGCGTGCTTCCGTCGGCAGAGGCCGCCAAGTCGGGCGCGACCACCGCTTAGCGTCGGCTGCGACCGAGACGTCGCGGCGACGCGACTCTCGCCGACGACGAGCGGACGGCGGGCCCGATTGCCCGCCGTCCGCTCGCGGAAAACGGAACTGGGACGCGCTATGGTCCGGGCGCAGTGACCGCCGACTGTGCCGTAACCGCCGAGCCGGGGCAGGCGCAGGAGGAGCTCCGCGAGGAGATCGACAACCCGATCGAGCGGCTGAAGCTGTGCTCGGAAAGCGACGCGGAGATCGCCAGGTACCTCGACGCGCTCGAGGTGACGAGCCCGCTCGCGACAGCCGTCGGCGTCGTTGGGGTGCTGATCGCGCAGGCGGCCTCCTGGTTCATCCTCCGCGGCGCCGCGCTCGCGACATGAGCCGGCTCGGGCTTCTTCGACGGGCGCGGGCCGGGGCTTAGACTCCGCCAGTGCGAAACATCCTGGATCGGCCGCTCGGCTCGAAGCTGATCCTTCTGCTCAGCCTCATCCTGCTCGGCCTGTTCATCGTCGCGCCCTGGCAGCGCCCCTGCCAGGTGCGAAACGACCCGAGCCAGCCGCTGATCTGCGGCAGGACGTTCGCATGGGAAGGGAGCGACGTCGGCCTCTACGCGATGGCGCTCGTCGCGATCATCCTGTTCTGGGAGCTGCTCCCGGTGTTCGTCTCCCACTTCTCGATGCGCGGCTGGCCGACCGCGATCATCACCGCCGCGCTATCGGCCCTGCTCGTCCTCTGCACGCTGATCAAGCTGATCAAGGACAACGAGTTCCAGACGGGCTGGGCGTGGATCGCCCTCGGGGTGGCGGTCGCGATCCTGGTGATCGCCTGCTTACGAGTCCGCTACCGGTGGACGCATCGAGGCGAGCCGGAGAAGCCGAAGCCCGAGCCCAAGACGCCGCCGCCGCCCCAGGTCGAGGCACCGCCGACCGGCGAGTCGAGCACGTAGCTCGGGCTCAGCTGACGGGCCCTAGACGAGGCCGTCTCGCCTGCCCGTTCGATCGCGACCGGGCGCTGTTACCTGCGCACGTGAACGTTTAGGTTATCGGCCTTGGAGCTGCACGAGGATCAGTCGCACCCTCCCGATCCTCGGCCCGTTGCCAAGCGCCCGATTGCCGTGACGCTCGTCGGCTTGTTGATGTTCGCCGTCGGCGTTTACAACGTCGTCGACGGGGTGGTCGTCCTCGTGAACGGCGGCGACAACAGCTCGCTCGCGGGAGGAGCGGTCGAGGTCGTCTTCGGCCTGCTCGCGATCGGCATCGGCAACGGCGCCTTGCGGATGCGGCGGTGGGCCTGGGCCGCCTTCATGGCGCTGGCGGTGGTCGGGCTGACTCACCAGCTGCTCCGGAACTTCTTCTACGACCATCCGAACTATCTCAACCTCGCGTTGACGTCTCTCGCAGTGTTCGCGCTGACGCCGCTCGATGTCCAGATTGCCTTCGGAGTACGTCCCCCACGGAATGTCCTTCTCGAGCACACCCGGAATCCAATCGACAGCCTCTGACGTCGAGATCCTGCGGGCATTCGAGCCGATCGTCCGCTACACGCAGGGCGAGAAGTTCTTCCCCATGGACGTCGAGCGCTACCTGCTCGCAAGCAGCCTGTGGCTGTACGTCCCCGACAGCCTCGACGAGGAGGTCGTCCCCGAGGGGGCGCTGACGATCGACGGCCTCGTGGAGCGGCGCGAGGCGCCCTTCGGGTCGTTGTTCTACCTGCGCTTCGTCGGCCAGCTCGATCTGCAGGAGAGCGCGAAAGCCCTTGCCGGTCAGCGCGAGCTCGCGAAGCGCCAGCAGAGCGAGTTCCACGCGGGTGTGGGCAGGCTTGCGCGAGGAGGCCTGTTGCCGCGACTCATCGACGGCCTCTTCTCCCTCTCGCTGCTCCTGCGCGGCAACGTTCCGGGTGCGACGGCGGCCGCGGCCGCGCTCAAGTACGCCGAGTTGCGCGAGCAGGACGAGAAGTACGTCTACCAGGGCCGGGTGACGCGCCAGAGCGGCTGGACGATCTGCCAGTACTGGTTCTTCTTCGCCTACAACCCCTGGCGCTCCGGCTTTCACGGAGTCAACGATCACGAGTCCGACTGGGAGATGATCTCCGTCTACCTTTATGAGGAGGACGGCCGGCTCGTGCCCGAGTGGGTGGCGTACGCGTCGCACGACTTCCACGGCGCCGACCTCCGCCGCCGCTGGGACGACCGTTACGACCTCGAGCTCGAAGGCCAGCACCCGGTCGTGTACGCGGGCGCCGGCTCGCACGCGTCCTACTTCAGGGCAGGCGAGTACCAGGCAGAGGTGCCGATCCCGGCGCCGCAGAGGATCAAGAAGCTCGCTGAGGCGTTTGGCGGCTTCTGGCGGACGAGGCTCGGCCAGGGCGACGAGAAGAAAAGCCCGCTTCGCATCCCCTTCATCGACTTCGCTCGCGGCGACGGACTGGCGATCGGGCCGGAACAGCCCAACGAGTGGACGCCGAACCTGATCGACGAAACGACATCGTGGGCGAGCAAGTACCGAGGACTCTGGGGTCTCTACGCGCAGGACCCGATCTCCGGCGAGAACGCGCCCGCAGGGCCGATGTACGAACGGGACGGCTCGCCGCGTCCCTCGTGGTTCAACCCCCTCGGGTTCGCCGGGCTCGACCAGGTCCCACCACCGCCACGGGAAGTCGCCGTCCTCGACGGCGAGTGTGCGCGCCTCGAGACCCGCCGGGGCGAGCTCGACGGCCTGATCACCGAGGAGACCTCGACCCTTCAGGAGCTCGGCGTCCGCTTGCAGAGCATGCACGGGAGCCCCCACCTCGCAACCGAGGCGGCCCGGCTGGAAGCGCAAACAGCCGAGCAAGCTACGAAGCTCGGCGGCCTGCGCAGGGAACGCTCCGAGAACGAGGCGGTTCTCGAGGGGCTCAAGCGGCAGATCGAGCGCCGGCGCCTGCACGGCCCCGGCGACGCTCGCGCGCACATCCGGAACGCCGCCGAGCCCGTCGCCGCCTCGAAGATGCGCTTCGACCGCGCGGCCGAGCTCTGGGCCGCAGTCTCGATGAGTCTCCTGCTCATCGGGCTGGCCGTCCTGATCCTCGTCGCTCCCGGCGAGGTCTGGGCCGCGATCATCGTCCTGCTGATCGCGTTCGTCGTGGGCGAGTCCGTACTGCGAGGCACCTTCGTCCGCACCGTCAACCGCGTGGCGGTGATCCTCGCTCTCGTCGCGGTCGTCGTGCTCTTCGCCCAGTACTGGGAGCTGACCCTCGTCGCGCTCCTCGCCGCGCTTGCCGCGTTCCTGCTCATCCAGCGGCTCCGCGAGCTCCGAGCCTGACCCGGCTCGAGTCCACGCAGCGGCACACCCGAGAGAAGAGCCTCAGCCCGAGATGCCGGTGATGGCGTCGCCGATCAGCTTCGCGCCGATCAGCAGGAACAGCACGGCCATGATCGCCGCGTTGTGACGGGCCATCCAGCCTCGGAGTCGGTCGAGCAGCTGCCGCGACCGGTCTCCGAGCGCGACCGCGAGCAAGAGCGGGGTCAGCACGCCGGCCGATGCGAGGACGACGAAGACGACCATCACGACCACCTGCTGGTCCGCCGGGAGCCCCACCTCGGCGATCTCGGCGGCCGCGGCGACCGTCAGCAGCACGTTCTTGGGGTTGAGCGCGGTGAGGAAGAACCCCGCTCCGGCCGACTTGAGGACGCTGAAGTCGCCGATCGTGCGCATCCAGCCCGGCACCGGTGGCTCTTCGTCCGCGTCAGGACGGCCCCGCCACTGCTTGGCCGCCAGCACCAGAAGCAGCAGGCCGAGGCCGAGCAGGAGCACGTTCACCCAGGTAGCGGGCTTGCCCGCGTCGGTCGCATCCGCGGCCCCCGCGAGCAGGAGCGCGATTGCACCGATCGCAGCAAGCCCCACGCACCAGGCGAGGACGAACGCGAGTCCCTTCGCCGTCCCCCGTTCGGATCCGAGCACGAGCACGGCAGCGATGATCGGCACCGGGAAGACCGCGATCGCAACCGCGAGCGGCAGGACGTTGCCTACCGCCTGGCCCATGCTCTCCCGTTGCCGACGAGGATCACAGATGGAACCTACAAGGGGCGACGAGTGTCCTCGCTCCCCGCAAGCCGGCCGGTGCGCGTGCCCGTTGCTACGGTGAACGTGGCTGCGGCCTGTACCGCTGCCCCGGACGAGACGCGCCGTACCCGGACTCGACAAGACGACGCTCCCGAGCTTCCCACGATGGGAGAGGAGTGTCGTCCAGGTGGAGCAGATCGTTCAGATTCTCGGCGCGCTTGCAATCCTCGCCGCGTTCGTCCTGGCGCAGTGGCACGTGATCGACCCCGGGTCCCTCCGGTACCTCGTACCGAACCTCGTCGGATCGACCCTACTCGCGATCGATGCGTACTTCGGCGCGCAGTGGGGCTTCGTCCTCCTGGAAGGCGTGTGGGCGATCGTCTCGGCTGCAGCCGTCGCGAGAGAGGTGCTACGCGGTCGGTCCTACGCATAGAACTGAGCGGAAGCTGGCTCAACCCAAACCTCCCCTTGGCCGGGCGACCCATGCTGGGCCGCCCGCCGCAACGGGGTTAGAACTTGCGATCGCCGGTTTCGCGCCTCTTCAGGCAACGACAAGGGCCTGTTTGCAGGTATTCGTGAACGGGAGCGACGGGCGTCTGACGCACATTTCCACCCCGTCGAGGTGAGGCCACTTACCTCCGGAAGAGGCGAGCGAGGCTGGATCCTAGATGATCTCGCGTGGCCCTGACCGTCTATGCTTGGTTTCTGGCCAGCTTACGCGTCCTCGTTGAGCGTAACGACGCCCGGGCGCTCGTCAGGTTCATTCCTGACTGCGTAGTGCTCGTGACGCGCCTTGTCCGAGACGCGCGGGTTCCACGCCGCCGGAAGCTGTTGCTGCTCGCGGGGATCGGCTATCTGGCCACGCCGTTCGACTTCGTGCCGGACTTCATCCCGATCCTCGGCCAGATGGACGACGTGATCGTCGTCGCACTCGTGCTCCGGAGCTTCATCCGCTCGAGCGGCGAGTCACTGGTCCGCGAGTTGTGGCCGGGATCGGAGGAGTCACTTGCGCTGATCCTCCGCCTTGTCCAGTTGGACGCGAGCGTCGGCCCTGACCAATGACCCAGTACGAGCGGAAGAGTTGGGTCCCTCACTCCAGCCCGTGCGAGGGGCCAAGCACCTGGGAGATGGCAGAACACGGCGGACTCCAAGGGCTCGCCCGCTGCCGCACTCTTCTCGCCTTCGACTAGGCGCGGGCGGGAGCACGTCGATCCCTGACGAGATAGGCGACGATCAGGGCCGCAGGGAAGAAGAACAGGCTGAAAATGAAGAAGAGAAAGAAGCTGTGCCCCTTGCGCCCGGCAACCCGTGCCGGCCAGAAGGCGAGCGCAACCCAGATGATGATGAGGATTATCCCCCCGATCCACCAACCACTTGACGCGAGGATCATCTCGACCTCCTTCTAGGGGGCTCCGCTCAGTCCCGCTCTGCGAGACACAAGCGTCGCACTAGCCTACAGTCCAACCGGCGATCTAGGTGCGACGGCCGCGCCGTGAGAAGACTCGGGCGCGGCCGTGCGCAAACGGGCGTTAACTCTCGAAGTTGACCGCGACGAGCCGTCTCGTCGAAACGCCGGCGAGGGGGTCCTCACCCGGCTTCGTCGCGCGGACGAAGAGCGTCAGCTGCTGCTGTTGCTGCTCGCAGGGAAGTTCGCGTCGCGGCGGAAGACCAGCGTCGCGGTGCCGTCGTTCCCGGTGAGCTCTTCCGCCGGGATGCTGAACTGGTTGTACGGCACTGCGGTCACGTAGACGCTCGCGCCGAGGTGGAGCTCCACCTCAAGCGTGTTGGCGTGCTCCCCTCCAGTAGTAGGGCGGTCAGTCGATGCGCGGCTCGAGACTACGGCAGGCTCGAGTTCTTCGATCGTTCGAGGGGCACCGATGCCGAGCGGCCCGCGTCGCGCGGTGACGGTTGGGGCACTACTTCTACTAGAGCCTTGCATGCGCGGCCGCCACGGCCGCCCGATGGACGGAAAGCGGCGGTGTACATCGAGAAAAAGGACGGGAGCGACGGGACTCGAACCCGCGACCTCCGGCGTGACAGGCCGGCGTTCTAACCAACTGAACTACGCCCCCGAGGGCAGGACAGTGTAGCCGCGGCGCGGCCGCCGTACGTCAGGAGCTCGAGCGCAAGGCCGGCGCGAGGCGGACCGCCGCGTCGGCGATCACGGCCGTGAACACCGCGCCTCCGGGGCCTCCGAGCAGCAGGCCGGCGAGCCCCGCGACGACCACGAGCGACCACCGCATACAACCAGCATCGGCAGCTGCCCGGCTGTCCTTGACCGCCACTGTTGCCCTTTTCCCCCGAAACGGGTTTACAATGCGTGGAGTAATCGGGTTGGGGAGGGGAGAGGACGCTGCGGCAGCACTGGCGTGAGCTCGACTATTGGCACTGGCTCTGGCGCCAACGGACGCCCGGGATAGCCAAGGTCGGCATCGTGACGCTCATCCTCGCGGCGATCCTGGTCGGCGGATGGTTCGTTGCCGACGGCCTCACGGCGGCCAAGGCGAGCACCAGCGCCGACTCCCTCGTGCTCGAGACGACCGTCAACAAGCTGATCACGGTCCGCGAGAAGGGGAAGCTGGTCACGAAGGTCGTCCCGGTCGTCAAGCGCCTCGTCCGCGTGCAGGTGCAGACGCAGACGCAGCTCGATCATCAGACCGATCTGCGCTACTCCACGCGCGTCGTGACGACGCCCGGTGGCGTCAGGATCGTCAGCCGCGTGGTGACGACCCGCGTCCCGGTCGTGAAGAATCACGTGGTCACGGTCAACGGGAAGACCAAGACGGTGGCGGTGACGAGCTACGTGCCGACGACGAAGACCGAGACCCAGGTGCAGACCCAGACCCAGCGTCAGACGGTCACGAATACGCAGACGGCTCCCGGAGGAACGATCACACAGACGTCGACGGCGAGTCACACCACCACGCAGGTTCAGACGACCACCCAGGTTCAGACGACCACCCAGGTCCAGACGACCACCCAGGTTCAGACGACCACGCAGATTCAGACGACGACCGAAGTCGTGACCACGACAGTCATCAACACCGTCACGGAGACGGAGACGGTGACGACGACGGTGCCGCTTCCGCCGGCAGGCCCCAAGCTGCCGCCCGCTCCGCCCGGGCTCTGATCCGCGACTGCCGGCTAGAGCCGGCCGCCGTCCACGTACAGCACCTGCCCGGTCACGTACGACGCGTCGTCCGAGCAGAGGAACGCGATCACGCTCGCGATGTCCTCCGGCTCGCCGACCCGCCGCAGCGCGGTCGTCTCGGCACCCATTTTCTGGAAGTCCTCGAAGTCGACGCCGATCCGCTCGGCGGTCTGCTGCGTCATCGCCGTCGAGACGAAGCCGGGGGCGACGCAGTTGACGTTGACCGCGAAGCGGCCGAGCTCGAGCGCGAGTGTCTTCGTCATCGCCTGGATGCCGGCCTTCGCGGCCGAGTAGTTCAGCTGGCCGCGGTTGCCGAGGGCGGAGACCGAGGAGATCAGCACCATCTTTCCGCCGCCGTGCTGCGTCATGTGCGCCTGTGCCGCCTGGGTGGCGAGAAACGTTCCGCGCAGGTGCGTGGTGATCACGGCGTCCCAGTCGTCGTCGGTCATCCGGTAGACGAGGTTGTCGCGGATGATCCCGGCGCAGGTGACCAGGATGTCGAGGCCGCCGTGCTCCTCGACCGTGCGTGCGACTGCCGCCTCGACCGCGGCGCGGTCGGTCACGTTCGTCTCGAGCTGCAGCCCCGGCGCGTCGCCGTCGAAGGCGAGGTCGGCCACCGCCACCTTCGCCCCTTCGGACGCGAACCTCGTGGCCGTCGCCTTGCCGATCCCGCGGCCGCCGCCGGTGACGAGCGCGACCTTTCCGTCGAAGCGATCCATGCGCGTAGCCTATTCGGCCGTGCACGAGAAGCGCATCGAGATCCGCTGGCGCGACCTCGACGCCTATCAGCACGTCAACCAGGCCGTCTACTTGACGTACTTGGAAGAAACGCTGGACGACTGGATCCGGGGTGTACTCGACCTGGCCGAAGGGGAGGTCTGGCACTACGTGGCCGCGCACGTCTCGATCGACTACCGCAACGAGCTGCGCCTCGAGGACCGGCAGGCGATCGGCAGCGTGCGGCTCGAGCGGGTCGGGACGAAGAGCGTGACCGCGCGGGCGGAGCTGCGCGCGCCTGACGGCAGGGTCGCTGCCGAGGCCGAGCTCGTGATCGTGTCGCGCGATCCCGAGACCGGCGCCTCCCAGCCGCTGACGGAGGAGGAGCGGGTGGCGTTCGAGGCTGCAGGCCGGGCGTGAGAGCCCTGCTCGTCATCGTGGCGACGCTCGCGGTCGCCGGCTCGGGCGCCGCGGCGCAAGGCCCGGCGCTGACCGGGTCGCATCCATGCCCGGGCGCAGCCGGCTACACGTGCTCGACGCTGAGCGTCCCGCTCGACCGCAGCGGTCGCGTCCGCGGCACGCTGCGCCTGAACGTCGCGGCGGCGGACAGCGCGAAGGCTCCACGTGGCGTCCTGCTCCTCCTGACCGGCGGCCCCGGCCAGCCGGGCGTCGCGTCTGTCCCGCGCGTCGCGGCCAGGCTGGCGCCGCTGCTCTCCGACTACCGGCTCGTGATGGTCGACCAGCGCGGCACCGGGGGAACCGCGATCCGGTGCCCGCAGCTCCAGGCCCAGGTCGGCACCTCCGACATCGCGGTGCCGAGCGCGGCGGCGGTCCGGGCCTGTGCCGCAAAGCTCGGACCGACACGCGGCCTCTACTCCACCGACGCGACCGTGGCCGACCTGGACGATCTCCGGCAGGCCCTCGGCGCCTCCACCTGGACGATCGACGGCGTCTCCTACGGGACCTTCGTCGCCGAGCGCTATGCGGTCGCGCACCCGAGGAACGTTCGCGCGCTCGTGCTCGATTCCGTTCTGCCGCACGTCGATCCCCAGGCGGACGACGCGCTGTACCTGACCGGGCTGAAGGCGACCGGCCGTGTCCTCCGCGCCGCCTGCGCCGATCTCGGCTGCGGGTTCGATCCGGCCGACGACCTCGCATGGGTCGTCCGCCACGGCATCGCGCCCGTGCCGCTCTGGGACGCGATCGTCACCTTCGAGTTCGTCGACCCGGAGTACCGGCGGATGATCGACGCGATCCACCAGGCCAGGCACGGCGACCCCGGCCCGCTGCGGACGCTGGTCGCGCAGATCCACCAGGGCAGCGGCGCCCCGCCCGAGCTCTTCAGCTCGGGCCTGCACGCGGCGACGCTCTGCGCCGACATGCGGTTCCCGTGGCCGTCGACCACGCCGGTCGCCCGCAGGCCGGCCTTCCTGGCCCGGCGCATGAAGACGGTGCCGGAGCGCGCGGTCTGGCCGTTCACGCGCGCGACGGCGTCCCACAACGGCTTCATGGGGACCTGCAAGGTCTGGCCGGTGACGCCGCCGGTGCCGAGCCCTCCGCTCCGGTCTAAGCTCCCGCCCGTGCCGGTTCTGCTCGTGAACGGCGACCACGACCTCTCGACGCCGCTCGAGTGGGCACGCGAGGAGGCGCGGCTCGCTCCGAAGGGCAAGCTCGTGATCGTGCACGGTGCGTCGCACTCGGTGCAGACGCGCGAGCAGGGCGGCGCCGGCCGTGCGGCGGTTCAGGCGTTCCTGCTCGGCCCGGCGACCGCGTGAACCTCCGCGCGCATCTGGACGCGATGCTTCGCGGCGACGTCCCGCCGCCGCCGGTCGCGGAGCTGCTCGGCCTCCGCCTGGTCTCGGTCGAGGACGGCGAGGTCGTCTTCGAGCTGGACGTGAGGCCGGAGCACGCGAACCCGATGGGCACGATCCAGGGCGGTGTGATCTGCGCACTGGCCGACGCGGCGATGGGCCTGGCGTACGCCTCGCGGCTCGAGGAGGGCGAGTCGTTCACCACGCTCGAGCTGAAGGCGAACTACCTCCGTCAGGTTCGGGACGGCACGCTGGTTGCGACCGGGCGGGTGGTGCACGCCGGGCGCACGATCGGGCTGACGTCGTGCGACGTCGTCGACGCCGACGGCCGGAAGGTCGCCCACGCGACCAGCACCTGCATGACGCTGCGCGAGCCGCGTTAGGCTCGAGGCGTGCAGCTTCGCGACTCGGCGGAAGAGACGGCTTTCAGGGACGAGGTTCGTGCCTGGCTCGCCGACAACCTGCCCGACGACCTGCGCGGCCGGCGCGGCGGGGCGGCGCGGTTCGAAGAATGGGGGCGCGAGTGGAGCCGGAAGCTCGGCGAGGCCGGGTACGCAGCGCTGACCTGGCCCAGGGAGTACGGGGGCGGCGGCGCACCGTACTCGCACCAGGCGATCCTGCTCGAGGAGCTCGCGAAGTCGCAGGCGCCCGGGCACATCGGCGTGATCGGCCTCGGCATGGCCGGGCCGACGATCATCGTCCACGGGACCGACGAGCAGAAGTCCCGCTACCTGCCGAAGATCCTCTCCGCGGAGGAGATCTGGTGCCAGGGCTTCTCGGAGCCGGGCGCCGGCTCCGACCTCGCGTCGGTGCGCACGCGGGCCGAGCTGCGCGACGGGCGGTACGTCGTCAACGGCCAGAAGGTCTGGTCGTCGTACGCGCATCTCGCGGACTGGTGCATCCTCGTCACGCTCAGCGATCCGGACGCGCCGCGCTACCAGGGGCTGACGTACCTCCTCGTCGACATGCACGCTCCGGGTGTCGAGGTACGGCCGCTGACCCAGATCACGGGCGAGGCCGAGTTCAACGAGATCTTCTTCGCCGACGTCGAGGTGCCGGTCGAGAACGTGATCGGCGAGCCGGGACAGGGCTGGCAGGTGGCGATGACCACGCTGATGCACGAGCGGGCCGCACTCGGGTTCGCGCTCTCCGGCGCGTTCGAGGTCGCCGTTCGCAAGCTGCTCGAGCTTGCGGGCGGCCGCGACCTGGACGACCGGCTCCGCGACCGGATCGCCGAGACCTGGATCGAGCTCCAGGCCCTGAAGTGGACGAACTACCGCGCGCTGACACGGCTGATGGAGACCGGTGCGCCCGGGCCGGAGGCGTCGGTGCCGAAGCTGCACTGGTCGGAGGCGAACCAACGCCTCGGCAAGCTCGCGCTCGAGCTGCTGGGGCCGGAGGCGCAGGTGACGGACGGCGACGGCTACTGGCAGTGGCTCCAGCTGCGCAGCCGCGGCAACACGATCGAAGCCGGGACCTCCGAGATCCTCCGGAACATCGTCGCCGAGCGTGTGCTCGGGCTGCCGAAGGGGCGCTGAGAAGATGCACTTCGCGTTCACGCCGGACCAGGAGGCGCTGCGGACGGAAGCGAGGCGGTGGCTGGACGAGCGCTACCCGCCGGAGCGGGTTGCAGAGCTCGCGGATTCGGAGGCCGGCTGGGATCCGGAGTCGTGGGCGGAGCTGGCCGAGCTGGGTTGGCTCGGCGTCTCGGTCGCAGAGGACGAAGGCGGCGCCGGGCTCGGCTTCCTCGAGGAGGCGGTGCTGTTCGAGGAGCTCGGCCGGGCGCTGTATCCCGGGCCGTACTTCTCGACCGTTGCGCTCGCGCTGCCGCTGCTCGGCGCGGAGGAGCGTGCCGCGGTTGCCGCCGGGGAGGCTCGCTGGTCGGCGCAGGTCGACGGTCTCGTTTCCGATCTCGCGATCGTCGACCGCGTGTTCGCGGCCGGCGGGCCGCTGGCGGCCGACGGCGAGTCGGTCGAGACGATGGACGCCACCCGCCGGCTCGGCCGGCTGGCGACGCCGGCGGGCGACGCGGCGATCGACCGGCCCCGGGTGCGCGCGGCGCTCGCGCTCGAGGCGGTCGGGATCGCGCAACGTGCGCTCGACTGGGGCGTCCAGCACGCGAAGGAGCGCCAGCAGTTCGGCAAGGCGATCGGCGTCTACCAGGCGGTGTCGCACTCGCTCGTCGACGCATTCATGGCGACGGAGCTGTCGCGCTCGCTCGCCTACTGGGCTGCCTGGTGCGTGGCCGAGGACGACGAGCAGGCGCCGACCGCGGCCGCGGCGGCCAAGGCGTACGCGGCCGAGGCGGCTGTCTCCGCCTGCGAGCGCTCGATCCAGGTGCACGGCGGGATCGGCTTCACGTGGGAACACCCGCTCCACCGCTACTACAAGCGGGCGCAGTGGATCCAGGCGTTCGACGGCTTCCCCGCGCGGCAGCGCTCGGAGATCGCCGCAGCGCTCGTCGGGGGCAAGTAACACAGTGTTACAAGCTCCCATCGGCCCTGGACCACGCGCGTCGGGCGCTTGTAACACAGTGTTACTTGGCCGGTAGGTCCGTTCTCGTCACCGGTGCCTCCTCCGGGATCGGCGCCGCCTGCGCCCGGCGGCTCGCTGCTCGCGGATGGGAGGTCTACGCGACCGTGCGCACGCCCGGCGTGGCGCCCGAGGAGACGACCGAGCTCCTGCTCGACATCACCGACTCCGAGGCGGTTGCCGCCCTGTCCTTCGACCGGCTCGACGGGCTCGTCGACAACGCGGGGATCGGCATCTCCGCGCCCCTCGAGGACCTGCCGCTCGACGAGCTCCGCCGCCAGCTCGAGGTCAACGTCGTCGGCCAGCTCGCCGTCACCCAGGCGGTGCTCCCGGCGCTGCGGGCGGCGAAGGGGCGCATCGTGATCATGGGCTCGATCGGCGGACGCAGCGCGCTGCCCTTCCTCGGCGGCTACGCGATGACGAAGCACGCGCTCGAGGCGATGGCCGACTCGCTGCGGGTCGAGCTCGCGCCTGACGGGATCGCCGTCTCCATCGTCGAGCCCGGGACGATTGCGACGGCGATCTGGACGAAGCCGCAGCCGCTCGCCGACCGCGTCTCCGACCGGTACCGGGACCGGATCGACCACTTCCGCCGGGTCGCCGCCGCGCGGTCGAGCAGGGCGGCGCCGGTCGAATCGGTCGCCGTTGCCGTCGAGCACGCGCTGACCGCGCAGCACCCGAAGGCCCGATACGTCGTCGGCCGCGACGCGAAGATCCGCGCCACGATCGAGCGGCTGCCCGACCGCCTGCGCGACCGCATCTACCGGCGCGCGTTGCTCGGCGAGTGAGACCCGCTTACGATCACGGGTGCATGCGCGGCCAGATGATGGACTTCCAGCTGACGCTGCCGCACCTGCTCCGGCGCGCCGAGACGTACTTCGGCGACAAGGAGGTCGTCACCCGGCTCCCCGACCGGAGCTTCCACCGCTACGGGTACCGCGACCTGGCGCGGCGGTCGAAGCAGCTCGCCGTCGCGCTCGCGGGCCTCGGGCTCGAGCGCGGCGACCGCGTCGCGACCCTCTGCTGGAACCACTACCAGCACATGGAGTGCTACCTGGGCATCCCCTGCGGCGGGTTCACGCTCCACACGCTCAACCTGCGTCTCCACCCAAACGACCTCGCGTACATCGCCTCCCACGCGGGCGACCGCGCCGTCGTCGTCGACCGTGCGCTCGTACCGCTGCTCGACCAGTTCCGCGGCGAGACCGAGATCGAGCACGTCTTCGTCGTCGAGGACTCGTACGAGGAACTGTTCGCCGGCGCCTCGGCCGACGACTGGCGCGATCCCGAGCTGGACGAGAACGAGGCGGCGGCGATGTGCTACACGAGCGGCACGACCGGGCGTCCGAAGGGCGTCGTCTACTCGCATCGCTCGACGATGCTGCACACCCTCGGAGTCGGGTCGGCCAACCCGCTCGGCATCGGCATCTCGGAGGGCGACGTGATCCTGCCGGTCGTCCCGATGTTCCACGCGAACGCCTGGGGCTACCCGTATCTGGCGACGATGATCGGCTCGAAGATCGTCTACCCCGGCCCGCATCTCGACGCGGAGTCGCTGCTCGACGACTTCGTGGAGGAAGGAGTGACCTGGGCGGCGGGGGTGCCGACGATCTGGATGGGGATCCTCGCGCAGCTGGATGCGAACCCCGGCCGCTGGGACCTTTCGCGGATGAAAGGGATGCTGGTGGGCGGCTCGGCGGTGCCGCGCGCGATGATCGCCGCGTTCAAGCAGCGGCACGGCCTGGAGATCGTCCACGGCTGGGGGATGACGGAGACCTCGCCGGTCGCCTCCGAGGCAGCGCTCCCCGGCGACCTCGCCGAGGCGGACGACGAGACGAAGTTCGACTACATCGCGTTGCAGGGCCTGCCGCTGCCGCTCGTCGAGCTTCGCGCGCGCGACGCCGAGGGCAACGAGATCCCATGGGACGACGAGACCATGGGCGAGCTCGAGGTGCGCGGGCCGTGGGTCGCCGCCTCGTACTACGAGACGCCGGAGCAGGCCGACCGCTGGACCGACGACGGCTGGTTCCGGACCGGCGACATCGTCTCGCTGCATCCGCGCGGGCACATCCACATCCAGGATCGCTCGAAGGATGTGATCAAGTCGGGCGGCGAGTGGATCTCGTCCGTCGCGCTCGAGAACGCGCTGATGGGCCATCCCGCGATCGCTGAGGCGGCGGTGATCGCGGTGCCGAGCGAGAAGTGGGACGAGCGGCCGCTTGCCGTGTGCGTGCTGCGCGAGGGACAGACCGCAACGGCGGACGAGCTGCGCGAGTTCCTGGCCGCCGACTTCGTCAAGTGGTGGCTCCCGGACACCTTCGAGTTCGTCGACGAGATCCCGAAGACGGCGGTCGGGAAGTTCCGGAAGACGGCGCTGCGCGAGCTGTTTCCTGTCGCTCCCGCCGAGACGGAGCCGGAGCCCTCGGCCGAGCCGGCGGCGTCCTGAAGGCGGTCCTGCTCCGCGAGCTGGGCGGGCCGGAGCGCCTCGAGCTCGCCGACGTGCCCGAGCCGTCGGGGCCGTCCGTCGTACGCGTGCGGGCGGCGGGTGTGAACTTCATGGACGTGCTGATCCGGCGGGGCGACTATCCGCAGCCGCCCGAGCTCCCGGCCGTGCTCGGCGGCGAGGTGGCCGGCGAGCTGGACGGGCGGCGCGTGATGGCGCTGCCGCGGGGAGGCGGCTACGCGGAGAAGGTCTCGGCCGACTGGGTCGTGCCGCTCCCGGACGGCGCCTCGTTCGTCGAAGGCGCGGCCTTCCTGATGACGTTTCTGACCGCCTGGATCCCCATGCGCCGCCAGGCGCGGATCTCCCCGGGGTCGACCGTGCTCGTGCACGCCGGCGCGGGCGGCGTCGGGTCGGCGGCGATCCAGCTCGCAGGCTGGCTCGGCGCGCGTGTGGTCGCGACCGCCGGTTCCGAGGAGAAGCGGGCCTTTGTCCTGGAGCACGGCGCCGAGGAGGCGTACTCGTACGAGGAGTTCGCGGATGCGGTCCGCGCCGACGTCGTCGTCGATCCGGTCGGCGGCGAGGTCTTCGCCGCGTCGCTGAAGGCGCTGAGGCCGCTGGGGACGCTGATCGCGATCGGCTACGCGGGCGGCATGTGGGCGGCCGTCGACCCGGCGCTCGTGGTCGGGCGCAACGTCAGCGTCGCCGGCTTCTATCTCGGCCGGCTGATGCAGCTCGCGCCGGCGGTCGTCCACGAGGCGGCCGAGGAGCTGGTCGGCCTGTGGGCGCAAGGTGCGATCCGGCCGGTCGTCGGCGCCGAGTTTCCTCTCGGCGACGCGTCGGCCGCACACGCGCTGATCGAGGAGCGGCGGCATGTCGGCAAGGTCGTCCTTGTTCCGTAGCGCGCTCGTCACCGGCGGCGCGTCGGGCATCGGGGCGGCCGCGGTCGCGATGCTCGAGGCCGAGGGCTGCGATGTCGCCTCGCTCGACCTCGCCACCGGATTCGACGTCGGCGACCCGGCGGCATGGGACGGAGTGGGCGCAGTCGACTTCGCCTTCCTGAATGCGGGCGTCGCCACCGGCTCGAACGACATCGCCGAGCTCGGCGACGCCGAGTACCGGCGCGCGGTCGGCGCGAACGTCGACGGCGTCGTCTTCGGGGCGCGGCGGATGGCCCGCGTGATGGAGCCGGGGTCGGCGATCGTCGCCACCGCCTCGCTCGCCGGGCTCGTGGCGATGCCGCTCGACCCCGTGTACACGCTGACTAAGCACGCGGTGGTCGGCTTCGTCCGCGCGGTCGCGCCTCAGCTCGCCGAGCGCGGGATCACGATCAACGCGGTCTGTCCCGGGTTCGCGGACACGCCGATCGTGGAGCCCGAGCTCCGCGAGTGGGTCGACGGTCAGGGGATCCCGCTGATCTCACCGGAGACGGTCGCCGCAGCAGCGCTCGCTGCTGCGCGTTCCGGCGACACCGGCGAGGCGTGGGTTGTGCAGCCGGGGCGGGAGCCGGTCGCCTACGAGTTCCACGGGGTGCCGGGGCCACGGTGACTGCGTTCCGCACGCCGGACGAACGGTTCGCGGGGCTGCCCGGCTTCGTGTTCGCTCCCCACTACCTCGAGCAGGACGGCCTGCGCATGCACTACCTCGACGAGGGCGAGGGAGATCCGGTGCTGTGTCTCCACGGCGAGCCGACCTGGTCGTTCCTGTACCGGAAGATGATTCCCGGCCTGACGGGGGTTGCGCGGGTGATCGCGCCCGACTACTTCGGCTTCGGCCGGTCGGACAAGCCGGAAGAAGCGGGCTGGTACGCCTTCGACCGCCACTGCGCCTCGATCCGTCGGCTGGTCGAGCAGCTCGATCTTCGGCGCGTAACCGTCGTCGTCCAGGACTGGGGCGGGCCGATCGGGCTACGGCTCGCAGTCGAGCAGCCGGAGCGGGTCGCTCGCCTCGTGATCCTGAACACCGGCCTCGGCGGCGGCCGGCCGCCCAGCGAAGCGTGGCTTCGCTTCCGGGAGGTCGTTCGCGCCGCCGGAGGCGACTTCCAGGCGGGGCGGTTGATCCGGAGTGCCGCCGTCCGCGGGCTCGCAGACGAGGTGGTCGCGGCGTATGACGCGCCGTTCCCGACGGCGGAATCGAAGGCAGGCGTGCTTGCGTTTCCCGAACACGTGCCGACCGAGCCGGAGCATCCGAACACCGCGCCGCTGATGGCGATCCGGGAGGCGTTGGCGTCGTGGGAGAAGCCGACGCTCGTCCTGTTCGGCGACTCCGACCCGATCTTCCGGCCGGAGGTCGCCGACGCGATCGCCCGGTGGATTCCGGGTGCGCTGCCGGCGGAGCTCGTCGCGAACGCCGGCCACTTCGTCCAGGAGGACGCCGGCGAGGAGGTCGCGGCGAGGATCGTGGAGTTCCTGCGGTGATCGCCGACCTCCGGCGCTCGTTCGGCGAGGCGGTGCTCGAGGGGCTGCCGGCCGAGTACCTGACCGACTTCACGCGCGCGCCCGGCCGGGCAGATGCGGTTGTGCTTCCGCGGACGGCCGACGAGGTCGCCGCCGTGCTCGCGTGGTGCTACGAGCGCGAGGTCGCGATCGTGCCGCGCGGAGGCGGAACGGGCGCGGCGGCAGGCGCGGTCCCGGACGGCGGGGTCGTTCTGGCGCTCGACCGGCTCGACCGCGTCCGTTCGTTCGAGCCCGAGCTCTGGCGTATCCACGTCGAGGCCGGCGTTCCCACGGGACGGCTGAAGCAACTCGTCCGGGAGAGCGGCCTGATGTTCGCGCCGGACCCGGGCGCGCCCGAGCAGTCCCAGATCGGCGGCAACATCGCCACCAACGCGGGCGGGCCGCATGCCTTCAAGTACGGCGTCGTCGGCGACTGGGTCACCGGCATCGAGGCGGCGCTGCCCCCCGGCGAGCTCGTCTCGGTCGGCGGTCCGATCCGCAAGGACGTCGCCGGCTACGACCTCAAGCGGCTGCTCGTCGGCTCCGAGGGGACGCTGGGGATCGTGACCGCGGCCTGGCTGAAGCTGTTGCCGGCGCCGGAGTCCGTGCTGCCGGTGGCGGTCTTCCACCGCGGGAACGCCGAGGGCTGTGCGGCGCTGCTGCGTGTGGTCGGGAGCGGCGTGGTGGCGGCTGCGCTCGACGCGCTCGACGCCGAGACGCTCGCATGCGGCGGCGCCTCGTTCCCGGGCGGCGTGCCCGACGGGGCGGGGTTCGTCCTCCTCGCCGAGGCCGACGGGTCGCGTGAGGAGGCGGAGCGTGTGCGCGAGGAGCTCGTCGAGGCCGCTGGGGAGGGCGCTCTGGGGGTGTATGCGCCGGCCGACCGCGAGGGCGTGGAGGCGTTCTGGCGCTGGCGGTCGGGGCTGGCGTTCGCAGTGCTGGCGCGGCGCGGGGGCGTGGTCGCGGAGGACATCGTCGTGCCGCTCGACCGCGTCGAGGAGGCGATGGACGAGACGCTCGCGATCGGCCGCCGCCACGAGCTGATCGGGTTGTCGTTCGGCCACGCCGGGGACGGCAACCTGCACTCGGCGTTCCTGGTCGCCCCGGACGATCCGGACGAGCTACGCCGCGCCGCCCTGGCCGTGGAGGAGCTCTTCGACGTCGCCGTCCGGCTGGACGGCTCGGTCTCGGGCGAGCACGGCCTGGGCCTGCTGAAACGCGGCCAGCTGGCGAGACAATGGTCCCCGCGGGCCCTCGACCTGCACGCGGAGATCAAGCACCTCTTCGACCCGAAGAACCTCCTGAACCCCGGCAAGAAGCTCGCCCGCCCGCTCCCCGGCGAGCCCCACGCGCCGCTGGCGACCCGGAGCTGAGCAAGTAACACGGTGTTACTTGCAGGTTCGGCGCGGAGGCGTCACACCCACGTGACGGTTTGGCGAGCACGATTGGCGGATGGTGACGATGGCTCCTCGGATCTCGCGGCGGTTGATCGAGGCGATCGTGCGCTTCGACGATCGCGCTCGGCCGATCGCCGAGACCTACCGCCGTGTCGGCGCCGAGGCCGAGCGGCTCGGGTTGACCAGGCCCAGCTACCAGCGGATTCGCGAACTCGTGCACGAGGCGCGCTCGATTCGTCGAGGCCCGACCGCGGGAGACTTCCTTCGCCTGGCGCTGGCGATGAAGGCCGGCAACCCGGGAGAGCTGATCGACTCCCTCCGGGCGGTCGGTGTTCGCCCGCTCCCTCAATGGGGCCTGGCGTCCGAAAGCCCAAGACCCCCCTAGTAACACTGTGTTACAAGCTGTTCTTCGGCTCTCGGAGATCGGGCGGATGGGGCTTCGGGGGTGGTCTTACGAGAAGCGCCAGGTGTCGCCGGCGGCGAAGGCCTTCAGGATTCGCCGGCTGACGACCATTCGGTGGACCTCGTCCGGGCCGTCGTAGATCCGGCCGGCGCGGGCGTGGGTCAACATGGTCGCCAGCGGTGTGCGGTCGGTCAGGCCGAGGGCGCCGTGAACCTGCACCGCCCGATCGATCACCTCGTTGAGGACTCGGGCGGCGTAGAACTTGATCAGCGAGATCTCGACGCGCGCCTCGTTGCCGGCGTCGATCTTCCGTGCGGCGTCCAGCGTCATGAACCGGCAAGCCTGGATCTCGGCGGCGGAGTCGGCGATCCAGTTCTGCACCGTCTGCTTGTCGGCGAGCCGCCCGCCGAACGCCTCGCGCTCCAGCGCGTACGAGCACATCAGCTCGAACGCCCGCTGCATCTGGCCGAGCCAGCGCATCACGTGGTGGATTCGCCCCGGGCCGAGCCGCTTCTGCGCGATCCGAAAGCCGTCGCCGCGCCCGCCCAGCACATTCGCAGCGGGCACCCGCACGCCCGAGTACCACACCTCGCAGTGCGTCGACCAGCCCCGGCCGCGGTGACCGGAGACAGGCACCGGCTCGATCCGCAGCCCCGGCGAGTCGGCCGGAACGAGGATCTGGGACATCCGCCGGTGCGGCTCCGCCTCCGGCTCGGTCACCGCCATCACGATCCCGAACCCCGCGCCCTCGGCTCCCGACGAGAACCACTTGTGGCCGTCGATCACCCACTCGTCGCCGTCGAGCACAGCCGTCGTCTGCAGCCCGGTCGGGTCCGCCCCCGACACGTCGGGCTCCGTCATCGAGAAGAACGAACGCGTTTCCCCTTCGACTAGCGGCCGCAGGAAGGTCGAGCGCTGCTCGTCCGTCCCGAACAGGTGGAGGATCTCGCCGTTGCCGGCGTCGGGCGCCTGGCAGTTGAAGACGAGCTGCGCCCAGACCGACCGGCCGATCTCCTCGTTCAGGTCGGCGTAGGCAAGAAACCCCTCCCCGGAGCCACCCGCCTCCGGCGGCAGGTGCGGCGCCCACAGCCCTTCCGCCCTGGCGCGAGCCCGCAGACCGAGCATCACCTCGTCCGCGGCCTCGTCCTCCCGGGCCAGCGCCGGCTCCGCCGGATAGACGTGCTCCTCCATGAACGTCCGGTATGCATCCCGCATGGCCGTTTAGCATCGCACGGATGCGCCTCGGACTCGCCCTCGGCTACGCCTCGCCCGGCACGAACCCGACCGAGCTGGTCGCCCTGGCGCAGGAGGCCGAGCGCCTCGGCTACGACTCGGCGTGGACGGCGGAGGCCTGGGGAACGGACGCGGTCACCGTGCTCGCCTGGCTGGGCGCGACGACGACGACGATCAAGCTCGGAACCGGGATCATGCAGATCCCGGCGCGCACGCCGGCGATGACCGCGATGACTGCGGCCACGCTCGACCTGATGTCGGGCGGCCGCGTCCTGCTCGGCCTCGGCACGTCCGGCCCCCAGGTGGTCGAGGGCTGGCACGGTCAGCCCTTCGGTAAGCCGCTCGGGCGCACGCGCGAGTACGTGGAGATCGTGCGCGCCGCGATCCGCCGCGAGCTCCTCGAGCACACCGGAGCGCACTACGAGATCCCCTACGCGGGCGACGACGCCACCGGCCTCGGCATCCCGCTGAAGCTGATGCTGCGGCCGGTGCGCGCGGAGATCCCGGTCTACCTGGCCGCGATCGGCCCGAGGAACGTCGCGCTCGCGACGGAGATCGCCGACGGCTGGCTACCGGTCTGGACGTCGCCCGGCAAGCTCGCCGAAGTCTTCGGCGAGGCGCTGGCAGCTGCGCGACCCGGATTCGACGTCGCAGCCTTCAGCGTCCCGGTGGCGATCTCCGACGATCTCCAGGCCGCACGCGACGCGGTCAAGCCGCACCTGGCGCTGTACGTCGGCGGCATGGGCGCGAAGGGGCAGAACTACTACAACGCCCTCGTCGCCCGCTACGGCTACGAGCGCGAGGCGGCCGAGATCCAGGAGCTGTACCTCGGCGGCAAGAAGATGGAGGCGATCGCCGCCGTCCCCGACGCGCTGGTGGACGAGGTCGCGCTGGTCGGCCCGCGCGACCGGATCGCGGACCGCCTGGAGGCCTGGAGCGAGTCGCCGGTGACCACGCTCCTGATCCAGGCGCACGACCCTGCGACGCTCCGGACGATGGCAGAGTTGCTGCTGTGAAGCCGACCGAGCTCTTCGACCTCTCGGGTCGCACGGCGATCGTCACCGGGGGCGGCAGCGGGATCGGCCGCCAGATGGCGACCGGGCTGGCCGAGGCAGGCGCGAACGTCGTCCTCTGCGCCCGCAAGCCCGAGCGCTGCGAGGAGGTCGCCGCCGAGCTCGAGCGCGACCTGGGCGTCCGCGCCGCCGGGCTGCGCTGTGATGTCCGCGACCCGGCGGCCGTCCAGGCGGTCGTCGACCGCACGAAAGCCGATTTCGACCGGGTCGACATCCTGGTCAACAACGCCGGCACCTCCTGGGGCGCCGCGGCCGAGGACCATCCGCTGGAGGGCTGGCAGAAGGTGATCGACGTCAACCTGACCGGCGTCTTCCTGTTCGCTCAGGCCGCCGGCCGCGTGATGATCGAGCAGAAGGCGGGCAAGATCGTGAACATCGCATCCGTCGCCGCGTTCGGCGGAGCGCCGCCCGACCTGATGAACGCCGTCGCCTACAACGCCTCCAAGGCCGGCGTCGTCGGCTTCACGCGCGACCTGGCGACCAAGTGGGCGCAGCACGGGATCAACGTGAACGCGATCGCCCCTGGCTGGTTCCCGTCCGACATGAACAAGGCGCTGCTCGACGCGCGGCCCGACGCCTACCTCGACCACATCCCGCTGCGCCGCTTCGGCGGGCCCGACGACCTGAAGGGCGCCGCCGTCTTCCTGGCCTCGCGCGCGTCCGACTTCGTCACCGGCCAGGTGGTCGTCGTCGACGGCGGCCAGACGGCCTGGTGAGCCGGGAGCAGGCGCCGCTCCTCGTCCTCGAGAACGTCGAGGCGTTCCTCGACGAGCACGGCCTCGGAAACGGCCCCCTCTCGGCGACCAGGATCGGCGAAGGCGGCGGCTCGAACTTCTCCTTTCTGCTCGAACGTGGAGGCGACCGGTTCGTCCTCCGCCGCCCGCCGCGGCCGCCGCTTCCGCCCTCGGCGCACGACATGGTCCGCGAGGCGCGCCTCCAGCTGGCGCTCGCGCCGCACGGGATCCGGCTCCCGACGATCCGCGCGGTCTGCGAGGACGAGCGCGTGATCGGCGTCCCCTTCTACGTGATGGACTACCTCCCGGGCCCGATCGTCACCGGCGAGCTTCCGCCGGGGCTCGACACCCAACCCAAGCGGCACGGGCTCGGGCTCGACCTGGTCGACACGCTGGTCGAGATCCACGCGGTCGACGTCCGGTCGCCCGGGGTCGCCGGCTTCGTCCGCGAGGGCAGCTACCTCGAGCGGCAGGTGCGGCGGTTCACCCAGCTCTGGGAGGTGAACCGGACGCGCGAGCTGACCGACGTGGTCGAGGTGGGCGAGTGGCTGGCCGCGAACCTGCCCGAGCCTGCGCCGCTGGCCGTCGTCCACGGCGACTACCGGCTCGGCAACATGATCCTCGACCCAGACCGGCCGACACGCATCCGCGCCGTGCTCGACTGGGAGATGGGCGCCGTCGGCGACCCGCGCGCCGACGTCGGCTACCTGCTTGCGACCTACAGCGAGCCGGGCGGCGAGACGAACCCGCTCGGCACCTCGCCCGTCACCGCAACGCCGGGCTTCCCGACACGAAGCGAGCTGGCGGCGCGTTACGTCGAGCGGAGCGGCCGCGACGTCGAGCCGCTCGCGTGGTTCCAGGCGCTCGCGCTCTGGAAGGCGGCCGTCTTCTGCGAGGCGATCTACGGGCGGTTCATCCGCGGCGAGCTGGCCGCGGAGGACACCGGCGCCGCCCGGTTCGAGCGGGGCGTGCCGCTCCTGGCCGAGACGGCGCTGGCGCTGGTTCGCTAGCTAGGCGAGCGGCTTGCAGGCGCGACCGAACCCCGTCGCCGCCGCCGTCACCTGGGGATAGACCTGCCGGGCGTGCGCCGCGTTCCCCTCGATCGTCGCGACGTTGGCGATGTTCGAGTGGACGGCACGCTTGAGCCCGACGATCGTGGACTGCCAGAAGAACAGTGGCTGGAGGTACTTGCCCAGCGAGGTCTTGCATGCGCCCCTGGTCTTGACCTGGAGCCCGTGCAGCATCGTGGACAGGCCCTGCGTCACCGTCAGCTCGAGGTCGGCCGTGTTGCCGAAGCAGCGCTGCATCGCGCGGGCGTCGCGCGAGCCGGTCGTGGCGACCGAGCAGCGGCGGAACGTCGCCACCGACTTCGTCGTCCGCGCCGTGAAGGCCGTGTACTGCTTCTGGTACGCCGCCCACTGAGCCTTGCTCAGCCGTGGCGTCGCCGCCGAGGCGATCCCTCCGCCGAGGATGCAGAACGCGATCGCACTCAGGGTCGCCCACCGGAGAACCGTCATTGCGGAAAGCATGCCCTAATTCGGCTCGGCGGAGAAGGGAAGTGCGCGCTCACCCGAGTAGCTGTGGGGGCGGGCGACCGGGCCCGCCCCCACGAAACGAGAATCCCTAGCCGCGTGGACGCGTGTCCGTGATCTGCCCCATCGGCGACCAGCTGCCGTTGTTGAACCTGATCAGCTGCTGCTGGGAGATCGGGAAGAAGTCCGTCTTCCCGGTCTTGGTGACCACGCCGGGGAGCAGGAACGGGTTCGACTTGTCGTTCATGTTCAGCACGGCCTTCATCAGGCCGGCGCGGGTCGGGTTCGGCCCGGCCGCCTTCAGCGCCTGCACGAACGTGTACGCCTTGGCCATGCCGTAGATGTACAGGCCGTCCGTGGCCCTCGCGTTCGAGGGCGCGTACTTGGCCATGATCGACTTGTACAGCTTCATCCCGGCGTCGTTGTTCCAGGACGGGTTCGCCGGATCCTTGGTGTAGTAGGTGCTGATCGAGCCGTTCACCTCGGCGGCGCCGGCGCGGGCCACGGCGATCGACATGAACGCGTCGGTCGCGGAGACCGAGTTGAGGAAGATGTTCTGCGGCTTCCAGCCCACCGCCGCCATCGTCGCGTAGGTGCGGATCGTCGGCGTCGGCGTCCCGAAGATCATCAGCGTGTCGACGCCCGCACGCCGCAGGGCGATCACCTGGTTGGTCACGGAGGTGTCCGTGACCTCGAAGCCCTGCTGGCTGACGATCTGGCTCTTGTGCGAGCCGAGACCCGAGTTCAGCCCGTCGATGTAGTCACGGCCGTAGCTGTCGTTCTGGTAGATGATCCCGATCTTGGCGCCGGGCAGGTTCTTGACGATGTACCGCCCGTAGATCGCGCCTTCCGCCTGGTAGTCGGGCTGCCAGCCGATCGTCCACGGATGGCTCGCGTGCTTGTCGCGCGCACCCCACTCGGTCGCGCCGGTGGAGACGTAGATCTGCGGCACCTTCTGCTGGTTGGCGTAGGCGGTGACCGCCTCCTGCGGCTCGGTGCCGAGACCGCCGACGAGCGCGAAGACGTGATCCTGCTCGACCAGCTGCTTGGTCTTCTGCACCGTCAGCGCCGGGTTGTAGCCGTCGTCGACGGCGTTGAACTTGATCTGGCGGCCGAAGACGCCGCGCTTGCCGTTGGTCTTCTTCGCGTTGACGTAGCTGAAGTACGCCTGCATCCCGACCGGGATCGGCGCGTAGCTGGACGCGGGCCCGCTGAACGGGAATGTCCCGCCGATCGTCACGATCTTGGACGTCACGCCTGGTGTCGCCGCGCTCCCGCCCATTGCCCCCGGGAGCAAGACAGCCGCACCGATCGCGACGACGCCGAGGGCGAACACCACTCTTCTCATCTCCGCTCCTTCTCGTTCGAGATCACGCTGTCGCGCGTGAGTCGGCGCGACTGTACAACCACTCTCTTAGACGTTTCAAGGCGGATCCCAGTTGGTGGAACAACCCCGCCGCCCCGGTCGGCATCAGGAAGAGCACGGCCAGCAGGATGAGGCCGTAGAAGACCGTCGACTGGACGGTCGCCTCGTTGTAGTGCAGGTGCTTCGACAGGTGATCCGCCCAGCCGGGGGCGAACTGGATGAACACCGCGCCGAAGAGCATCCCCTCCAGCGACCCGAGCCCGCCGACGACCGCGCCGGTGAGCAGCAGGATCGAGAGCGACACCGGGAAGGTGTCGGGGTTGACGAACGCGATCGCGATCGCGAGCAGCGCGCCGGCGACGCCGGCGTACGCGGCGGCGATCCCGAACGCGAGCGTCTTGTAGCGGGCGAGGCTCACGCCCGACGAGACCGCGGCGATCGGCGCGTCCCGCACCGCCCGGAAGGCGCGCCCGAGCGATCCTCGGAGCAGGAACCAGGCGAGGCCGAACATCACCGACGCGACCGCCCAGGTCAGGTACGAGAGCCACTCGTTGGTCGAGAGGCCGCCGATCGGCGACGACGGCAGCGCGATCGTCTTGCCCTGACCGCCGCCCGTGAGGCCCTCGAACCGCTTGGCGACGAGGGGGATCGACGTTGCCAGCCCGAAGGTCGCGAGCGCGAGATAGACCCCGGACAGTCGCAGCGCCGGGAACCCGAACAGAAAGCCGAAGGCGCCGGTCAGGATCCCGGCGATCGGAATCGTCCAGTAGACGCCGACGCCGTAGTTGACGTTCAGGATCGCCGTCGTGTACGCGCCGATCGCCATGAACGCCCCGTGGCCGAGCGAGATCTGGCCGTTGTAGCCGGTGAGCACGTTCAGGCCGACGATCGCGATGAAGTAGATCCCGACGAACGCGAGCCGGTAGTTGAAGTAGTCGTTGAACGCCTTCGGCAGGAAGACGACGAGCAGCGGCACCGCCGCGAGCGCGAGGACGCGCCAGAGGATCCGGTTCGCGCCGAAGGGCTGCACTACACCCTCCTCACGACCACGTGCCCGAACAGGCCGGCCGGTCGCACGATCAGGACGAGCATCAGCACCGCGAGCGCGAGCGGCAGCTGAAGCTCGGTGCCGAGGAACGACGAGGCGTACCCGCTGAGCAGGCTGATCCCGATTCCGATGATGAACGCGCCGACCACCGAGCCGATCGGGCTGTCGATCCCGCCGAGCACCGCCGCCGCGAACGCGTACGTGAGGATGATCAGCATGAAGTTCGGGTCGAGCTCGAGCCGGCTTGCGGCCATCATCCCCGAGACCGCGCTCAGGACCGCCGCCAGCCCCCAGCCGATGCTCAGCATCATCGCCACCCGGATTCCCAGCAGGCGGCTCGTCGCCGGCCCGACCGCCGAGGCCCGCATCTGCAGCCCGAGCCGGGTGAACCGGAAGAAGACGAACACGATCGCGACGCAGACCAGCGAGATGCCGATCACGCCCAGGTCCTGCTTGTTGACGATCACGCCTCCGATGTCGAAGTAGTCCCCCGGCGCGAAGAGCGGGCTGCGCAGGAACTTCACCTCCGGCGACCAGATCCACCCGGCCAGCCCGTTCAGGATGATCAGGAGTGCGATCGTCGCCATCACCACCGTCAGCTCGCCGGTGCGTGAGAGCGGCTGGATCACGACCTTGTAGGTGGCGGCGCCTCCGACGAACGCGATCACCAGGGTCAGGAAGAACGCGGTCCAGTAGGGAACGCCGTGGTGGGTGATCAGCGCCCAGGCGATGAACGTGCAGAACATGCCCATCTCGCCCTGCGCGAAGTTGACGATCCCGGTCGCGCGGTGGATGAGGACGAGCGCGAGAGCGAGCGTCGCGTACACGCCGCCGTTCGCGAGCCCGACGACGATGTACTGGAAGAACTGCGTCACCGTTCTCTCCTCAGTAGCCGAGGTAGGAGGCGCGCACGCCTTCGTCGCGGGAGAGCTCGTCGCTCGGGCCGCTCATCGCGACGCGTCCGACCTCGAGCACGTACGCGTGCTGGGTGGAGGCGAGCGCGATCCGCGCGTTCTGCTCGACGACCAGCACGGTCAATCCTTCCTCCTGGTTCAGGTGCCGGACGACCCGGTAGAACTCCTGCACTGCGGTCGGCGCGAGCCCGAGCGAGGGCTCGTCGAGCATCAGCAGCCGCGGGCGCGCGACGAGCGCCCGCGCGAGCGCCAGCATCTGCTGCTCGCCGCCGGAGAGCGTGCCCGCCTGCTGCTTGCGGCGGCTGGCGATGCGCGGGAAGTGCCCGAGCGCCGCCTCGCCGTCGCGCTTGATCGCGCGCCGGTCGCGCCGCGTCGACCCGCCCAGGAGGACGTTCTCCCAGACGGTCAGCTCGGCGTAGATGCCCCGACCCTCGGGGACGTGCGCGATCCCGAGCCGGGCGATCGCCTCGGGCGCGCGGCCGGTGATCCGCCTGGAGGCGAACGCGATCTCGCCGTTCGCGCGCACCGTCCCGGAGATCGACCTCAGCGTCGTCGTCTTCCCGGCCCCGTTCGCGCCGAGCAGCGAGACCGCCTGCCCCTCGTCGACGGCGAGCGAGACCCCGTGCAGCGCCCGGATGGGGCCGTACCGGGCCTCGACGTTTTCGAGCTCGAGCAGCGCCATCGGCGAGCGCCGATCATAAGCGGGTTAGGGACTGACCCCGGAGGGGTCTGTTCCTGCAGGCTGGTCCTGGCTCGCGCGTTTCTGTGGGGTCAGGCACCTTCGGTGCCAGACCCTAAGAGGATTCGCAGGGCCGGCCGTCTAACCTCGGAGAGTGACCAGGCTGGACTGGATCCTGCTCGTCGTCGTCGCGGTTGCCGGGATCGTCGGGCTACGGAAGGGGCTCGTCGCGGGGGTGCTGGCGATCGCGGGCATCCTCCTCGGCGCGGTGATGGGCGCGCACGTCGCCAAGGTCGTTCTCCCCGGCGGCTCGCATTCGCCGTACGCACCGCTGGTCGGCCTCGCCGGCGCGGTCGTCGGGGCGATGGTGCTGGAGACGGTCGGGTCGATGGTAGGGACGCTCTTCCGGTCGGGCCTGCGCTTCCCGCCCTTGCGGGCGCTGGACAGCGCGGGCGGGCTCGTGCTCGGGGCGGCCGCCGGCCTCGCCCTCGTCTGGGTCTTCGGTGCCACGGCGCTCCTGCTCCCGGGCCAGCCGACCCTTCGGCGCGACGTCCAGCGCTCGGCGTTGCTGCGGCAGCTCAACTCGATCGTCCCCTCCGACCGGCTGCTGCACGCCCTCGCGCGCGTCGACCCGTTCCCCTCGATCGCGGGGCCGGAGATTCCCCCCGGCCCGCTCGACGGCCCGATCGCCGGCGACCGCGCCGTCCGGGCGGCGACCCATAGCGTCGTGCGCGTGCTTGGCTCCGCGTGTGGGCTGGGTATCTCCGGCAGCGGCTGGGTCGCGGCCCCCGGCGTCGTCGTCACCGCCGCGCACGTCGTCGCGGGCGAGCGCTCGACCTCGGTCGTTCCTCCGGGCACCGAGCAGCGGCTGACCGCAGAGGCAATCGGGTTCGATCCGAAGAACGACGTCGCGGTTCTGCGCGTGCAGGGGCTCTCGGCGGCGCCGCTCGCGCTGGCCGAGCCGGAGGAGAAGCGACCGGTCGGGATCGTCGGCTACCCGTTGAACGGGCCGCTCGACGTCGAGCCGGGCCGCGTCGGCCGGACGGAGAAGGTGCTCACCGACGACGCCTACGGGCACGGGCCGGTGGAGAGGAGCATCACAAGCCTCGCCGGGGTGGTGCGGCACGGGAACTCCGGCGGGCCGGCGATCGACAGCGACGGCCGCGTCCAGATGACCGTCTTCGCCTCGCGGGTCGGTAGCACCGGCGGCTACGGGATCCCCGCCTCGGTCGTCCGCAAGGTGCTCGACCGCGCGGTCGCCCCGGTGTCGACCGGCGCCTGCGCGCCGTAGGATCACGACGTGTCGCCGTTCGGGTCGAAGAAGAGCTCCATGCACCGCGTCCAGGTGCTGACGCTGGACTACCTGGTCGAGGGCACCGCCGAGCTGTCCGGGCAGAACCTGATCCGGATCTTCGGGCTCACCGACGTGACCATGCGCGCGGCGCGCGGCGACACCGACCCGGCGCCGCGCGGCTCGACCTGGGGGATCGGTGAGGTGTACGACGGCCTGATCGCGGTCGCGCCGGTCGACGACGAGGGGCGCGAGGCGCTGATGGAGTACGCCGATGTCGGCAAGCACGAGCTCCCCGCGGACGTGTTCACCGGCCCGTACCGCGTGCGCGGCACGATCCACGCGCCCGTCGACGACGCGGTCACCCTCGCGAATCTCGGCCGTCTCTGGCTGGAGGACGTCGAGGTCGACTGCCTCGCTCCCGGCGCCACGCTCGGGACGTGGAAGCCTCCGTCGGCCCTGCTGTTCATGAGCCGGCTGCAGGGCATCGTGCTCGCCGGCGACTAGGCGGCGATCAGCTCGAGCACCGACAGCGGCTTCTTGTACGGCGCGACCACGTAGACGCCCGCCGCGCGGTCCCGCGTTGCCGCGAGCAGCTCTCGTGCGTGGGCGAAGCCGACCTCGGATTCGCGCGGCCCGGCCTCGCGCAGCTGCTCCTGGAGCTCGTCGGGGACGACGATGCCCGGCACCTCGTTGTGGAGCCGTAGCGCCAGGCGATAGCTGGTCAGCGGGAAGACGCCGAGGACGATGGGGATCGGCGAGGGGCCGCCGAGCCGGTCGAGGAAGCGGTCGAGCTGGTCGACGTCGTAGACGATCTGGGTCATCGCGAACCGGGCGCCGGCGTCGATCTTCCGGCGAAAGCGGTCGAGCTCGAGGTCGGGATCGTCGGCGTTCGGGTTCAGCGCCACCCCGGCGAAGAACGAGGTCGGCGCGTCGATCGCCTTCCGTTGAAGTTCTCGCCGCGGTTCAGGTGCGAGATCAGGTGGGTCAGCCCGATCGAGTCGACCTCGTAGACGCCGCCCGAGCCGGCGTAGTCGCCGATGTCGGGCGGGTCGCCGGTGACGGCGAGGACGTTGCGGATCCCCTCGGCGTGGGCGCCGAGCAGGACGGCCTCGAGCCCCATCACGGTCGTGTCGCGAGGCGTCAGGTGCGGGATCGTCTCGATCCCGACCACCCGCTCGATCGCCGCGGAGACGATCAGCGGGTTCATCCCGACCCGGGCGGTGGCGTTGTCGTTGACGTCGACGTACGCGCCGATCCCGGCCTCGTGGATCGCGGCTGCGACCTCGAGCAGGCCGGCGTAGTTGGCGCCGAGCGGCGGATCGACCTGGACCGAGGTGACGAACCTGCCCTCGCGGAGATCGGCGGCGAGCCGGGTCTCCACCTCCTCGCGCTCGACGGCCGCGGCCAGCTCGCGCTCGGCGACCTCGAGCGGAGCACGGGGCGCGCGGTCGTCGTCGAGCGCCCCGCGGATCGCGCCGATCTCGGTCGGCGTCGTGCCGCAGCAGCCGCCGATCACCTTCGCGCCGAGCTCCCGCGCGTGGGCGGCGAACTCGGCGAAGTACTCGGGCGAGGCGTGCGGGTAGATCACGCGGCCGCCGGACATGCTGGCGAGGCCGATGTTCGGGAGCGCCGCGAGCGGCCGCCCGCCGGCCGCCCATCGCCTGGAGCGCGGTCAGCGCCGACGCCGGCCCCGCGCCGTGGTTCGCGCCGATCGCGGCGACGTCCAGGGCGGCGAGGCGCTCGGCCGCCTCGGCCGCGCCGACCCCGCCGATCGTCTCCGCGTCCTCGCCGAAGGTCATCAGCGCGACGATCGGCAGGTCGGAGACCGATCGCACCGCCTCGATCGCGGTCACGAGCTCCTCCAGGTCGAAGAAGGTCTCGACCATGAACAGGTCGACGCCACGTCCGGCGAGCAGCCGCGCCTGCTCGGCGAACGGCGGGGCCACGATCCTCGGGCCACGCCTCCTCGCTCTCGCCGAGCGGCCCGATCGAGCCGGCGATGAACACCTCGCGGCCCGAGACCTGCCGAGCGTCGCGGGCGAGCTTGACCCCGGCCTCGTTGATCGCGGCGAAATCGTCCTCGAGGTAGCGCGCGGCGAGCTTCGGACGGTTCGCGCCGAAGGTGTTCGTCTCGATCAGCTCGGCGCCGGCGTTGATGAAGCTCAGGTGCAGCGAGACGACCGTGTCCGGCGCGCGCAGGTTCGCCTCCTCCGGACAGCGGAGCCGCGGCGACGGCGGCCGAGACGCAGCGGCCCCATGCCCCCGTCGGCGACGATCGGCGGGCCGTCGCGGAGCCGATCGAGAACGCCTGGCATCGCCTCGCACTGTAGTGACGGTTGTCGCTCATGTCCGTCGACTCGCCTGCCGATGGGAGAAGTGACTCTCCTCTGCCGAGGGACTGACGGCAATCATCCTGTGGCACAGGGAGCATGAGCGGCGGGCGCGAGCCCGCCGCTTGCTTCATCGGGCCCACGGCCCGCAGCTGGGCCGCGTGCTGCAAATCGCGAATTACGTACGCGGCTGTGGTACGTCGGAACTCCAGAAGTAATCCTGGCCGCTCAGCCGTCTGGCAATCCATGACGATCTGCCGACTGCCCACGATCCGACGACGTACCCGGCGCCCTTAACGGCTATGTGCGCGGCCGCATAGGGAAGTGCCCACGGTTGAGAATGGGCGATCTCGCTCAAGAGAGTGCTGGCGTATCGTGCGCCGAGCGCGGCGTGGGGACCGGCAAACGAAAGCTCACGAGCGTATTCGGTCCTCGCGTAACCGGCGTCGAAGTAGCGCCTGAAATCCCCGATCAGGCTGTACGGGTGCGAGTGCTCGACGACAGCCTCGGCGACGTAGGCGATCCGATGGCCGGCCTTGAGAAGCAGCGCAGCTGCGATCGCGTCCTCATGTGAGAGAGTCGTCCGGAAGCCGCCGATCTCGTCGAGAGCATGCTGGCGCCACGCTGCAAAGGCGTTCGAGCAGAAGAAGAGGCCCGCCCCGTATCGCGGAGCGTCCGCCAACGCGCGAATGTTGCTCTGGGGCGGGTAGTTGAAGGTGCGGAGGAACGTCTCGAACGTCCCGGCACCGGGTCGTGGAACCTGTCGTCCGTAGGCCACGGCTGCGTCCCCCGCGACGAGAGGTGAGACGAGCCGGCCAAGTGTCTGCTCGTCCTCTGCGTACGCATCCTGCGTGACCATGACCACGATGTCCGTGCCTAGCCGCCGCCGCGCAAGCTCTCGTGTTCCGCCGTGGTTGAACTCGTGGCGTGGCACGACGAGCGTCTCTGCACCGAGGCGCTCGGCTTCCTCGACGGTGCCGTCTCCGGAAGACGAATCGACGACGAGGATCCGGGGTCTCAGCGGAGACTCAAGGAGAGGGCCCAGGCAACGGGACAGGTGTCGACGCCCCTTGTAGGTCGGAACGACGACTCCCACCGAGTCAGCGGCGGTCATGCGTACACCCTATGCCTCTCCGGAGGCAGGAGCGGGCGGCGCCGGATCGCTGAAATTGGGTCAAGTTGAGCTTGCCCGATGCCGACTAGCCTTACATGTGGCTCGTCGGCCTTGGCCGCCCGAGGGTCCTGCTCGGCCTGGTCGTCCTCGCCGCCGGCATGCTCGCTGTTCCGGCATTCGCTGCAGTCTCGGGTTCCGCTCCCCGGCCGAAGACCCAGTTCGGTGTCCACCAGGACCTGACGTATGACGGATACGACTGGCGCCGCGCGAAGGGGATCGCGGCGGCGGCGGCGGTTCACGCCCAGATTTCCCGCAACAGCCTTCTCTGGAGCAAGATCGAGGCGACTCGCGGTGCGTATGACTGGTCGATCCCCGACAGCGTCGTCGACAGTCTGAGGGCGAGAGGGATCGAACCCCTCTTCGTCGTCGTCGGGTCGCCGTCCTGGGCAAACGGAACCGCGCCCGGGTCGTCGGACAGTCAGTACTACGTGCCGACCGACACCAAAGCGTTCTCGACCTGGGTCAACGCTTACACCGCCTTCCTCAAGAAGGCAGTCGCCCGTTACAAGGGCCGTGTCTCGAAGTGGGAGATCTGGAACGAGGAGAACGAGCACTTCACCTGGAGGCCGCAGCCGAGCATCTCGCAGTACGCGAAGTTCTTCACCAAGATCCGCAGCGCGATTCTCTCCGTCGATGGCAAGGCGCAGGTTTCAGTCGGGGGGATGACAGACTTCTGCTGCGATCTCGATATCCCCGGCGGCACCTTCCTGAAAGGTCTCATCGCTCAGAAGGTGAAGTTCGACTACGTGGCGATCCATCCGTATCCAACGGCTGGCCACGCTCCCGACGTGCACTGGCAGTGGCACGCGAACTTCGACGACATCGGCGCCTACCACGACCTGCTCGTCGCGGCCAATCGCAACGTTCCCTTGTGGGTGACGGAATGGGGCTGGTCGAGTGCGGCAGATCGGTTACGCTCTGCAGGCCCAGTATCTGCGGCGGTCGCTGGAGATGATCCGGACTCAGTACCCGTATGTGACGGTTGCAACGTACTTCCTTGACGTCGATCACGACACCGAGTATCAGAGCGGCCTGTTCGACGCCACTTACGCTCGCGAAACCCGCCGCTACGGTGTTCTCGGACTTCGTGACGGGGCAGTAGCGCATCTCACTCCCGTCTCCATGAGCACCCGTAGGGCGTAGAGTCGCCCAACCGCCGTGGTCATTTCTGGCAACGGACCCGCTCGAACGCGAGGCGCGTCAGTCGACCCGTTCGGTTGGGTGATCGCGGGTGTGATCGCGGCGATCGCAATCGGGGCTGCCGTTGCGGTGGCGCTACTGGTGGACGCTTTCGCGCTACCGCGCGGAGACGACTGGGCGTACCGGAAGATCGCACTGGACTTCGCCCGCGCTCACCATTTTCATCTTGCCGGTTGGAACGATGTGACACTCCTGGGACAGATCGTCGCCGCTCAGCCCTTCCTCGCGCTGTTCGGGAAGACGAATGCCACGCTGTCGGGATTCGGAGTCGTCGCCGCGTTCAGCGCGGTGGCGCTCACGTATGCGCTTGCCCATGAGCTGCTCGTGTGTGCTCGGGCGTTGCTCGTCATCGGGATCCTTGTCGTATTTCCGTCGTTCGCCCTGCTCTCCACTTCGTTTATGACGGACACATGCGCGTTCGGAGCGGAAATGGGTTGCTTGTTTCTTGGTTTGAAGGCAATCCGGTCGAAGAAAGGCTTGGCACTACTGCTCAGCGCAGTTGCCGTTGGATTTTTCGGTTTCACGGTGCGGGAATTCGCGGTAGCCGCACCCGTGGCAGTGCTGGCCGCCTACGGGCTGCGACGGTTCCCGCCGGCGCCGAGTGTTATCGCTGTCGCTGGCGCATTCGCGTTGGGAGCGGGCGCCTTTTACGTGTGGCGTCAGTCACTACAATCGCCGGTCCATCAAGTTGCTCTTGAACAGCCGGGGAATGCGATGTCCGTACTCGGACAAGCATTCTTCACGCTCGGGCTCGGCTGCCTACCCGTTACAGCAGTGATGGCGACCCGGCTCCGCCCTAGGCGGGGTCAGATGTGGGTAGGTCTGCTCGCAGCGGCGACGGCAGCTGCTGTCGGCCTGGCTCTGCAGAAGCAGAGCCATCTGCTCCTCGGCGCCACTATCACTCGCACGGGAGCCGACTGGGAAGGGTTGCTCGCGGGCAAGCAGGAGACGCTGTTCCCGGCCCCGGTGTGGAGCATCATCGTGGCTGTGGCGCTCGGTTCTGGCTGTCTTCTTGCGTACGCACTGACGATAGTAGGGACAAGTGGTGCGCTGTCGGCATGGTCCCAAGACAACGGTCGCCGGCTCCTCCTGCTCTTCGGCTTGGCCCAGACCGGACTCCTGGTTCTTCGCGCGGCGACGGGCGGCGGAATCGAAGACCGTTACGTTTGGCCGCTGCTTGTCGTCCTGCTAGTCCTGCTGCTCGACTTCCTGCCTGAGAGTCGATCGCATCAGGTGCGGGTCAATCGCTTAGCGCTGGTCGGGCCGGTTGCGTTCCTTGCCGTTCTGTCGGCTGTCACGCTTGTCGACAGTTACAGCTTCGCAGCCGCTCGGTGGCATCTTGCTCAATCGGCGGTGAGCGGCGGCGCGCGGCCGGACGAAGTCGACGCGGGGTTCGAGTGGGTCGGCACCTACTATGCAGGAACCGCCAACGAGCAGGGCTTGCAGCCCCGATCCTCGCAGCCTCGGGGTATCTACCTTGTCCGGCTGTTCCCGCGGACAAGGAACTGCTACGTCGTCTCGTCCGAGCATTTCGGCGAGCATCTCCTCTACCTGATTGCAGCGGCCGGCTACAGGCCGTATGGTGTCGCTGGCCGGAGCCGTCTATTCCTCTATCGCAACGACACCTTGTGTCCTCCGGCGCACGACGGTGCGGCAAACGAGACTGCGCTGAAACCGCTGGCAAAATAGCCACCCGTGCCTCAACCCTTCGAAACCGCATGGGTGCGTGCCGTACGCCCCGTTCTTCGCTTTTATCCATTCCGCAAGGGGCAAGTACGCCTGTCGAGCCTCCTCCTGGGAGGCTCGCTCAGTGGGCCTTACCCCGGGCCGCCAGAATCGATCATCCGGGCGATTCCCCACGGCACAGTCACGCAGTGCCGCCACGGGCTGAAGCTTCGGCTTCAGAAAGACGAAGCATTCATCTGGCCTTTCCTCTTCGGGGTCTACGAGGAGCCGAACACGTGGGTCTACAACAGGCTGATAAGGTCGGGCGACGTCGTATTCGACGTCGGCGCGAGCTACGGCTGGTACTCGGCGTTGTTTGCGAAGCTGGTCGGGACGTCTGGGCAGGTGCATGCCTTCGAGCCAGTACCGCAGTTCGCAAGCCTGGCTGCAGACACGATTGCGCTCAACGGCCTCGATTCGATCGTCGAACTTAACGTCTCCGGTCTCGGCCGGGACATCGGTAGCTTCGAGGTCTACACGTTCTCGGATCTCCCAATGGGTCACGCCTCTTCTACCCGCCTCGGCCGAGAAGATGCTTCGCCTCACGAGAGCCGGGTGACGACGCTCGACCGGTATGTTGCTCAAAGAGCGATCACCCGCGTCGACTTCTTGAAGGTCGACGTCGAAGGGGACGAGCTCGACGTCTTTCGCGGTGGCGAAGCGACGTTGAGCGCTGCGGACGCCCCCATCATTGCGTTCGAGGTCAATGGTGAATGCTTGGCTGATCGTTCACTGACGCCGTCAGACGTCCAGCAGCCGCTCCTAGAGTTTGGCTACGGGTCCTTCTGGGAGATAGTTCCCGGCGGCGGCATTCAACCTGTCGCCCACCTAGGTCCGACCGCCAGGAGTGCCGACTACCTCGCGGTCAAAGGGAATGCGAAGGAGCTCCTCGACCAACTGGCATGAAGGTCGCATACGTCACGACCGTTAATGACCGCGACGTCAGCACGTGGTCTGGAACCACATTCCACATGGCGCGGTCGTTGGCAGGCGACGGTACTGACGTCGAATCCATCGGCTTGGTGCGCGAGCCGCACCGAATGCGTCAAGGGCTGAAGAGGCGGCTTTATAAGGCTATGCGCAAGTCGTACCAGCCCTATCGAAACACTCGAGTCGCGCGACAGTATGCGGCGGAAGCGGCACGGCGCATCGCCCAAAGCTCGGCAACTCTGGTGCTGGGGCCCGGTGCAATCCCGCTCGCGTATCTCGAAACGGAGCTCCCGGTCGCGATCTGGGCCGACGCCACCTTTGCCGGACTTGTCGGCTACTATCCAGAGTTCGCCCAACTGGCCCGAGAGACCTTGAGGGACGGGTACTCGATGGAGAAGTCCTTTTTCGCGCGCGCTGCTGCCGCGATCTTCTCGTCGGAGTGGGCGGCAGGATCGGCAATGCGGACGTACGGCTTGGATCCCTCTGTCGTTCACGTCGTTCCGTACGGCGCCAATCTCAAAGGTGCCGCTGATGTCGATCAGGCTCGGGCAATCGCGCGAGCGCGACCGCGGCGCGAGTGCCGCCTTCTCTTCGTGGGCCGAGACTGGCGACGAAAGGGCGGCGAGATCGCGCTGGCAGTTGCGGAAGGACTCATTGATCGAGGTCTCCCGACGACACTGTCGATCGTGGGCTGTCGGCCCCAACCGTCTCGGCCATTACCGCGTCATGTCAAGGTTGAAGGGTTCTTCAACCAGGACACGACCGCTGGGCGGGCACGTCTCCACTCGCTTTTCGCGGCCTCGCATTTCTTACTCCTACCGACCGCAGCAGAGACGTTCGGGATCGTTCTGGCCGAGGCCGGGGCGCATGCTGTGCCGAGTCTTGCTACCGACACAGGCGGTATTCCGACGGTTGTTCGCCCCGGCCGGAACGGAGAGCTCTTTCGGCTCGGAGACGTCGATGCCTATTGCGCATGCGTGGACCGCCTGTTTGCAAACTATGACGAGTACATGGCGCTGGCCGAGTCTTCCTTTTGCGAGGCGCGCGACCGGCTCGATTGGTCGATTTCCGCGGCCGCTGTGCGGCGCATACTCCGGTCGGTCATGAGTTAATAGTCCAGCGCTAGCGCGAAATAGAACTGTAGCCCAGAGCCTGCATGAGGGTCGAAAGGCGCTTCTCGATTTCGGCCGCTTCATCTGACGTTACCAAGTCTCGCCACTGCTTCGTCATCGGAGTGATTTCGCCGAACAGGTGCGGATCCGGACTCCATTCGATCCGTTCGGGATTTGTCTCGCGGAGGGCGTCCAGTTCGACGCGCACGCCGAGAAAGTCGCAGATGCGGCCGAACGTCTCCTCGGGCTGCGACGTGAGCTCCTCGTAGCGCAGGATGAGAAGGGGGGATCCGCGCTCGCGTAGCCTCAGCACGTGCTGGGTCGAGTTCTCGTAGTCAGAGCAGAAGCGACCTACACTCAGCGCGGCCCACCGCGCCTCCGGGTCGTCCCTCAGCCGTCTGCGGTACGAAGCGAACTGTTCGACCGGATGCCGCGAGAGATAAAGCATGCGGCAACGAGGGAACGCTCCGACAAGGCGATCCGTGAAGCGCCAGTTCTCCGGCGTCTTCTCGACTAGACGATTGCACCCGCGAGCTTGCTTGGCGAAGTAGAAGTAGGCACGAAGGACAAGATCGCTCTGGTTCACGCTCCGCCACCACCATGCGGCGCCGTTCCGAAGGACTGCGTTCGGGATCAAAAGCACAGTTGACAGCACGCGCAGAGGTCGAATCGTGTCGACGAACGCGTGATAAGCGTCCTCGTCAGCGAGCATGTAGTTAAAGAGACTGGCCGGGTGGTGGCCTCTTACGAACGGGAGCCGCCAAAGGTGTTGGATGATGTTGGTCTCCTCCAGGTTGAGCCTGCTTGGCTCAAAGGCACTGTGACGCTGGAGAATGCGGTACAGCAGGCTGGTTCCGCTGCGGGGCGCGCCTACGATGAAGACCGGCGACTCTTCCATCGTCATCCGGGAGACTGACCTCAGTCTCGAGAATGGAGCCAAGCTAGAGAAAGGGTGGCGGCTTGGCAGGCGTGTAGCGCAGATCGTCCGTCCGCGTTGCGATCACCTTGGCGGGAATGCCGGCGACGATTGCGTGCGCGGGAACATCCCTTGTCACCACCGACCCCGCGGCGACAACGCCCCCCCTGCCGATGGTGACACCAGGGAGGACCGTCGCCCGGAAACTCAGCCACGCGAAGTCTTCGATCACGACCGGCTCGGCTCGAAACCGGAACAGTGGATGGTTGACGTCGTGATCAGCGGTCCAGATGGCGACCTCGCTCGAAAGATTAACGTTGCGACCGATTGCGATCCCGCCACGCCCGTCGAGTATCCCGTCGATGCCGATCACGGAGTTTGCACCGATGGTGATGCCCCGAGGGGAGCGAACCTCGCAGCGAGCGTAGATCCAAGCGGACCGATCGATCTTCATTCCAAAAAGCCTGTACAAGGCCTTACGGGCGACGTGGGAGGGGATCAAACCAACGGTCGTGAGCATTAGATACTCGAAGCCTCCCTTGTACCGGGCCGCGTGAGCGCGCAGGTTGCTGTCAGACGACATCAGGTGGTTCTCTGCGTATACGCCCGGTCGTGCCGGTACCGAGGTCCGGCTCGACCGAAGCCCCTGGCGGCGTGAGCGAGGCACTGCGACGGATCTGCCTGAGCTGTGCGATTGAATCGCGAAGCAATTGGCGGTCGACGATCTGTATGACCATCAGGTATGCCACCAGGCCAAGGAAGGCGCCGAGGAACAACGCAACGATCGGAGAGACCGCTGACTCCGAGCCCCGCGAGATTGCCGCGGCAACGAGCCATGCCACAGCCGAGGCAACAAGCACGCCGCGGGCGGCCAGCAGTTGTGCGGCCACTGTCACTCCCGCATGTCGCTGGATCGCCACGCCGAGCACCGTCAGAAGAGCGAGTGTGTGCGCCAGGATCACTGCGGCTACGGCGGTGATTCCGCCAAGTGCTCCCAGCACAAGCCCGCCTACGAGTGGCCCAACCAGTGCGGCCGACACAACGCCTACGACGTGTGCCTGACCAATCGAGTTCAGAAACCAGGCCATGCTTCCTTCGATCGATCGCATCACCGCCCAGATGCCGAAGATGGCGAGAGCAGGGGCCATTTTCAGCCATTTTTCACCCAGGACCGTCTCCACGAAAGGGTGTGCCGTCGCGCTCACCAGAATCCCGATTGGGGCGCTGATAAAGATGACGATACGGGTTGCCCGACGAAATTCTCACCCACAGCTTTGCCTGCCCAATGCAAACGCGTGAACGCCGGGAATGTCACGCGCGAGACCGGGTCGGCGATCGCGGAATACGGAAGATCGCCGATTCGGTAGGCGGCCGAGTAGAGGCCAAGTGGGGTTGAGCCGAGCATCTTCCCGACGATGATGAAGTCTGCGTTCTGCTGAACGAAACCAAAGCCTGTTTGCAAAAGAAAGCCTCTTCCGGACGAGACTGCACGACGGGCGATCGCAGCGTGAAAGGCTGGCCGTGGTCTCATCGTCGCAAGGACTGCGAAGACTGCCGCCGCGGCGGTCGTTCCGGCGAGCTGGCCGCCGACGAGGCTCCAGTAGCCTGCTCCTCCGACGGCCAGGCCCAGGGCGACTGCAGCGTAAGCAGTGTTCTCTGCGATCGACGCGACGAGTCGCCGGCCAAAACGCAGCTCCCGTTGCAGCAGCGAGTCGTAAAACCATGTGACCGAAGTGATGAGGATAATCGGCGCGACTGCGGTCAGGATGCCTTTGAGGTTGGGCTCGTCGAAGAGCGCGGCCATGACGGGCGCAACCGCAACCACGACGAGCGCAACGATTGCTCCGGACCCGACCATCAAGGTGAGGATCGTCCCCGCGACGCGCTTGTTCAGGCCGCGCTCCGTAACAAGTACGTTGGCGAGGCCGAGGCCGCTGGCGATATTGAAGATGAACATGATCGTCAGGGCCAGTGCGACCTGCCCGAAGTCCGCAGGACTGAGCAGGCGGGCGAGGATGATGGTGACGGCCAGCGTGATCCCTCGGTTCACGATGTAGGTCGCCATCGTCCAGGGGACGTTTCTCCTGGCCTCTGCCATCGTGTTGGCGCCGGTCAAGGCAGGCTCCAACGAGAGGGGTGCGGCGGGCGCCGACTGCTACGTGCGGGCACCGCTGGCGGGGTCCGCGTCACAAGGGTGAGCGTGGGCGGTGAACTTGGCCACCCAGTTTGGATACCGGGAAGGCAGGAAGCGGCCGCGGAGAGATTTCGAGCCAGCCTCGGCTCCTCACGAGCCAGTGAGGGGGACGGGGGAGCTTGATCGCCTCAGAACGCCAATAGCCGTCGCGACATAGACGGATCCGGCCCTTCTAGCCATCTCGCCGGGCTTTTTCATTGCCGGCGGTACGCCGGGCCGCCTCGAGCACCATCGTCTCGAATCGGGTCATCGCCTCATCGCCGTTGGAAACGCCATGGGATTCCAGACCCTGCAGTCGCTCGTCGTCGCTCTGCCGACCTGATCTCGGCGGATATCCGTGAACCCTGCGCAGCGAAGCGCATGACTGAGGGTTGCCTCGTCGTACAGGAAGCGGTGGCCCCAATTACGGAAGGCGTTGTTGATCACGAAAGCAGATAGTTGTCCAGGAGCGTCCGGCACGAACGTCTGGATTACCCACCGGACATAGCTTCGCTGCATCGTTCAGTTCTGACGCGGCAACGCCGCGATCGTCGCGAGATCCGGCGTCGCAATGCGGATCCGTCCACCTGGGCGGAGAATCCGGTAACACTCGGCAGCATGAAGAGGCCTCTCTGTACGAGAGGTGCTCGATCTGATGCTCGCTGAAGACGTAGTCGAACGATGCGTCCGGAAGCGGAAAGCGATGGGCTGTGTCGAGATAGGCGCTCTGCGGTCCCTAGGATCGCGGTCAGTGTTCAACCAGCCGGAGAGGACGGTCGAACCGGCGCCGAGTTGCAGTTTCCGAATCTCATGCGCGTCCAGGTAGCGTCCGGATCCCCTTGGATGGCCCGATCAGTGACCGGGCCAGGCGAAGCTCTCGTCGTGCACGTCGAGAACCAGCCTCGGCAGCTCGCGGTCGAACTGCCTCACCAACCTCTCCCCAAAGGCATCTCCCCTGTTGCGGACCGCTGTTCCGACCACGACTCTTTGCAAGCTACCGACGTATTGATTCGAGGGAGTGCCGCTCGCAAACCAGCCTCCGACCTGCCTGGCCCATCACTTGACTTGCATGATCGGCCAAGACGCGCTCGATTGCTGACGGAGGGCACCGGCGTCCTCGGCGGCACGAGGAATCCGTCATTGTTCCGTACTATGTCAACTTGGCCACGTGGTCTCGTGACGATACTGGCTTTGCCATCGCCAGCGCCTCTGTGATCACGGTCACGCCGGCGTCATAGTCGACGTCCTCGAGCGGGACGACGACGACGCGGGCCCGCGCATATAGATCGCGGAGAGCGCTGTGAGGCAATTGGCGGTGGACCGTTACGTGCGTTGCATCGACGGCGTCGATCCCCCCCGCGCGATCACGCGCGTCGGACAGAACCGACTTCCAACCGCAACCTCCAGGCGCACCGGAAGGCCCCGACTGCAGCGAGAAGCGTTTGGTAGTCACGGGCCTCCTAGCCGACGGCGCACACCATGTCCGGCTCGCTTTCCCCATCAGGCTGCCAGAACCCTCGTCAACTGGCTGAAGCAGAAGGTGGAGCTTCTCGGGTGGCACGCCTAATTCAATCCCGATATCTCGCTGCACCGAGCTGTAGTTGACGATCGCATCGATGTGGGAGTGGAGGGCAAGCGAGTCCCAGCAGAAGCCGTTTTTTCGGGGTTCGCGAGTCGGACTGAAACGATGATGAGCTTCATGGCCGCCGGAGAAGCTTCGACGCCGCCGCAAGCCTAAAGCCCGAGATGGTCAGCCCAGGCGAGGACCCAACTGCACTGCTGCTCCCGTAGAAGTGCCTCGACGATCTGTCCCTGCGCGAGCCCGCCGATTCGTGCTGCGATCCGCGCAGGTCTGGACGAGCTGCGGCCATGTAATTCGCGTCCATGACCTTGCTCCGAGCCGATGCGCGAGCTCCACATAGTCCGTGCGGGGCCTGAGGCCACTTCGCGCCTCCCGGTCAAGCTCCGCAACCTACGGCTGGCCCGGCCAGCTCGTCACCAAGATCAAGCCGTCAGCCACGGTCGCGGAGCAGCTCGGGAAGACGCTCCGGGGCCTTTGCGCGGGCACGCTCAACCCGCCCAATGGGATAGCCGACCATCTTTGCGACGTCACCCACTACAACGAGCTCCGGACGAGTGCATAGGTGACTGCGCGCTCGCGCTGCCGCGAAGCATGCACCTCGCCTGCTGCGCTGAAAGCTTGGTGAAATGGAGCACCACCCCGGGCCAGCGCTAGCCTCGGCGAAGGGAGACCCGTGCTGCCGCCCTTGCGCCAGGCCCCCGCCGGCGATGTATGCGGAGTAGCGGATCGCATGCCTGTGCGTCCAAAGGCGCGCATGCCCGTCACCGCGCGAATATGCGAAGTACTGACGGAAGAATCCTCCAAGCGTCTGACGTGCCCGCCACGTCACGCGTGCGTCGGGTACGAAGTACGAATTTGGCGCCGGCATCGCGCAACGCCAAGTCGAACACAAGGTCCTCGCAGTGGCTGGAGCCATTCCGGGTACCCTCCGACGCGTTGCCACCAATCCCGCAGAAATGCGACCGACCGGCTCGAGGGCAGGAAGTCGGCCGGGTTGATCTCGGAGATGTGAGGCGTGGTCACCACGCTGATTGCTCGCTCGAGCCAGCCACTGCCGCCGGGCTCGTAGAAACCGCACGAGACCCCCACTTCTTTTGGTCGAGTAGCGGACGTACGAGTCGCTCGAGCCAATGCGGGTCGAGGACTAGTTCCCGCGTCCGCGGCCGCGATCACGCGTCCGCGGGCGTGGCCGATCGCGATGTTCCTGCCCTCGCCGCGATATTCACGTGCGGAGCCTCGATCAATTGGATGCGCCGCTCGTCCTGGGCGCGCCCCCGAATGCGGCTGACTGTCCCGTCGATCGAGCCGCCGTCGACCAGGACGACCTCGTCGGGGAGCCGCGACTGCCGAAACAGCGAGTCGAGAAATGCGTCGATCGAGTGTGCCTCGTTCCTGACCGTCACGATCAGGCTCACCTCGAGATTATGACGTCATTGCACCACCGGGCTTCTGGCCGCAAGCTCGCCATACAAGTTCACCAGCACTTCCTGCGGAGTGGCTCCAGCCGTAGGATCGTTCGACAACCTCGCGCCCCGCGCGGCCGAAGCGCAGGCGGAGCGTGCGATCTCGACACAGGCGAACGACGCTGTCCGCAAAGCCAGTCGGCATCTGAAGCCACGAGCAGTGCTCCTCCGCGATGGTCTCGAGGCCCTCGTGCCCAATTGGGGTTGTGACCACGGCACGCCCGGCTGCGAGTGCTTCCAGGATCTTGAGCCTCGTCCCGCTCCCAGCGCGCAGCGGCGCGACGATGACCCAGGCCTCCTGGAGATAGTGGGAGGACGTCCGTCGACTAGCCCGACGAATCGGATTGCGTGGGCTCTGGAGTACGGATGCGAGCTCCGCGTGGATCTCCGCTTCCGGCGACGATGAGCTCGAACTCCGGGATCTCGCCTCGAGGATACGCGGAAGGATCGAGTGCGTGAACCACCGCAAGCCGTCGACGTTGGGGCGATAGTCGAGTTTCCCGACGAACAGACCGGTGGGCGAGTGCTTTCGCACTCCATATTCGGGGTCAGGCGCTCGAGGTCGACTCCGTTGGGGACGGCTGATGGTATCGAGCCCTGGGACGGCCTTCGGCGAGCGCCGAGGCATCGACCTCGGACACGGTGACGACGGCGTCCATCGAGCGACAAATGCTGACCTCCTCGCGGAGTCGCGCTGCTGTTTCTCGTCGCGAGTAGAGGCGGTACACGGGCCGGTTGCCCGGCCCGTTGCCCAGTTCGGAGAGTCGTTCGAGCCGTCGGCTGACGCAGTGCTCGACGTTGTGTGCGTCGAGCACCCACGCCGCATTCGTTCGTGGGGCTGCGAACGAAACTGGCCCGTGTACGGGTACTCACACTGGACCATGTCGTACGGCGTGCTCTCGAGGCGAGCGGCCAGTGCGGTTGGAAAGGCTCGCGAGCCGATACTTCGCCAGGTACAGAGAGGCGCCGCGACCGACGGTCGCGGGCGATGGGACCGGTGAAGGCTTCTCCTCGAATGACAGCTTCGACTGCATGGCCCTGCTTCCTGAGCGCCGGCCAGCGCTTGGAGGTCTCCCTCCTCGCGGGCGAGTGAGAGGACGTCGACGTCGCATCGAGCGGCCAGCGCGTCGAGCAGCCCGAGAATGCGAACGCGCCCACCGTCGACCGGCGGATAGGGAACGAAAGGCGTGAGCAGGAGACACCTCATGCGGACCGGCCCCGCGAGAGTCGGGCGCCGGCGCGATCGACTCGCCAGCGCTCGGCGCTGTGCTCGTGAATCTCCTCGAGGATCCCCCGCAGGTCGTATCGCGGCGACCAGTCGGGATAATCGGTCCGGAACGCGCTGATGTCACTGATCCACCACAGGTGATCGCCGATCCTGTTCTCGTCCACGTACTCCCAGACAAGCTCGCGATCTGCGATCTCCTCGCAGATGGAGATGGCCTCGAGGACGGAACAGTTCACGTCTCGGCCCCCGCCGATGTTGTAGACCGCAGCAGTGCGTGGCGAGCGGGCCACGCATTCGAAGGCACTCACCAGGTCCGAGCTGTGGATGTTGTCGCGAACCTGTTTGCCCTTGTAGCCGAGGACCCTGTACGGGGTTCCCGTGACCGTGCACTTCATCAGGTAGGCCAGAAAGCCGTGGAGTTCGGTGCCGGCGTGCCCCGGCCCTGTGAGGCAGCCGCCGCGCAACGTGATCGTTCTCAGGCCGAAGTACCTCCCGTACTCCTGCACGAGCAGGTCTGCGGACGCCTTCGAGACTCCGAAGAGGCTGTGGAGGCTCTGGTCGATCGACAGAGATTCGGGAATCCCCTGCCACCAGTCGTGCGCTTCTGGAAGCTCGTACCGAGTCTCGAGCTCGACCAGCGGCAAGCGGTTCGGCGCATCGCCGTAGACCTTGTTCGTGGAGGTGAAAATGAACACCGCCTCAGGAGCGTGTCTTCGGACCGCCTCCAGCAGCATGAGCGTCGCCTGCGCATTCACGGCAAAGTCCGCAAGGGGGTCACGGGCGGCCCAGTCATGGGACGGCTGAGCTGCCGCGTGGATGACGAGAGCGAGATCGGGCGAGATCGAGCGGACGAGGGCGAACATCCTCTCCCGGTCCCGGATGTCGATCGACTCGTGCCGATAGTCCTCGAGGGTCCGTTGTAGGCGCTCCGCCATCCATGCGGTCGAGGCTTGCGCACCGAATAGGCGGCCACGCATGTCGTTGTCCACTCCGACGACATTCCATCCGAGCGAATGAAAGCGCCGGACCGCCTCGGAGCCGACGAGGCCGGCGGCCCCGGTGACGAGGACAGTGCTCATCGTCCCGCCTCCACCAGCGCGGTCGCCGCCTCGACGTCGAAACGAAATGGTGCACGCAGCGCGGCTGCGAATCGATCATGGCTATATCGAGCCGCGAAATTTCGCAAGGCCGGCCGGTAGCGGTCCGTCGCGCCGTCGCGGCATAGCGCGTGAATGGCTTTCCGGAACGCGTCTGCGTCGCCACAGTCGGCCGCTATTCCGATGCCATGCCGCTTGACGAGTGCCGCGATGAGCCCGTGGTCGTGAACCAGGACCGGGGTACCGACCGCGGCCGCCTCTACGAGCACCCGCGACATGCCGGAGTGGCGGTGGTAGGGAAGGACTGCGCACCGGGCTCGCGCCAGGAGCTGGAGGCCCTCGATCTCGTGATGCGTCCACCCGCGAACTACAACAGTGGCGCCGCCTGCTCGCATCAGGTCGACGAGGCGGTCGAGCTCGTCGGCGTAGCCGGCCTCGACCGAGCCTGCGAGCACAGCGTGCAGCACCCCTGAACCATGGGAAAGCGCCGCCGCGAGCCGATCGATGCCCTTTCTCGGGGCAAGGGCGCCATACAGCACGCAGCCCTTTCGCTCAGCAGTCTCCATCTGGTTCATCTCGGGGACCGGCGGCTCGGGGAACCAGAAAGCCGGCGCCCCGGAACCTCTGTTCCAGCGTGTGACAGCTGCCTCGTCGAGCGAAAAGACGGCAAGCGAATCACTTCTCGAACGCCATTTCGCGAGCGCCCGCTCGAGGAGAAGAGCCTTGGTGGCATCACGTGGGACCAGAAAGGTGCGATAGGTCCAGGGGTAATGCCAGCGAGGGTAGAAGAGGGTGATCGCGGTCGGGATTCCAAGCGTCGGCGCCTCGGGTAGGTGCCCTATCAGCGGGTCCGAGTACAAGTGGAGTACACAATCGGCCCTGCTGGTTGTGACTGCGCGCTCAAGGAGCGACCACTCTCGAGCAATCAACTCATCCTCGTGAGAACGTCCTTCCGGCGCTGGTCGAGCATCGCCGAGCGGGAAGACTTCGACGTCGAGTCCACTCAACCGGTCAAGGACGTCGTCCGGGCCCGCCAGCACTACATCGCAGCATGGGGCCAGCGCCTCAGACGCCCGTTCCATGTAGACGCCGTGGTGACCGTCTCCGTGCCAGTCGAAAAGCAGGAGCTTCATGCCGGCCAGAGCTGCCGGTCAGGGTCGAGGCGCGGTGGGCGGCCTCCCCGCTCGTCGGGAAGGAGCGGCACAAGCTCGATCAGCGCGATCACCGCCGCGAGGTACGCCGTCGAGGAGTCCCCGCTGAGGTGCGGGCCGGCCAGGGACACGACGAGAAGCGCGACGAGAGTGGCGAAAGCGCCGAGGAGCAGTCGCTGACGCCGAGGATCCGATCTCTCCCTCAGTGCCGTCCAGGCGCGCTTCGCCTGGAGCAGGAGGAGCGCCACGAATGCGAACGCACCGACGAGCCCCACTTTCAGCGCGAACCAGATGTAACTGTTGTGGATGTACGAGGTGGTCGTGATCCCGCCGTTCAAGTGCGTGGTCGGCGAGTACATCGGACTCCAGAAGGTGATCGTGTTTCCTAGCCCGATCCCGGTCAGAGGGTGGCGCTCGATCGCTGCGCCGGCTGCTTTCCACTCGGCGATGCGGTAGCGACCTGAGACGTCCTTGTTGAAGTCCGCGACCGACGTTAGCCGTGTCAGGGCAGAGTGCAGTGGATCTCGAGCCGATTTGCTCGCGCCGGCATTTACCGCGAGCACAGCGACCATCGCTACGACGAGCGCCGGAAGCGCTCTTACCGCAAGTCGGAGACGCAGACCGGGCGCAATACGGTGGAGGAGTAGGGCGAGCGCCGCGAGGAACGCCACCCACGCAGTCCTCTGGAAGGTGAAGAACAGCGCGGCGAGCGAGAGAATCACGAGCGCCGATAGCAGAGCGACCGTCAAGGGCTTTCTGGTCGTGGGCACCAGCACGACAGCCCAGATGCCCGCCAGCATCGCGGAAATCAAGAGCACGCTGTCGATAACCCGGATTGCGCCACTGGTGTACGAAGCAGCACTCCCCTCGCCGTGGGCGTAGCGCCAGACAGTGATCAGGCATGCAACGGAGGCGGCCACGAGATAGAGAGTGACGCCGAGCTCGGCCTCTCGAAGAGAGCGGACGCCGCTGACAATCGGAAAGATCAGTAAGAACGAGAGCAGCGGGCGGAGCTCGAAGAGGGAGAGATGAGTAGGCGTTCCATGCCCGTTCGCAGTCCCGATGCTCAGGATGGCGATCGCAATCCCGAACACCACGAGAAACGTGGTGGCTCGGGAGGGCATCCGCACAGTGCCGCGCACGAGCGCGGCATGCGCGAGCCACGATGCGAGAGTTGCGAGCAACAGCATGTCGGTGACCTTGAGCGCTCCGCCAAAGGCGGGAACTCCGCGATCGAAGAGGACATGGTGCGGAACGGCGGTCGCAGCGCAGACAAAGAGCAAGGCTCCGACCTCTGGCCGATGAGCGACAGCGACCAGTACAACGACGCCCACCATGGCGGCCAGGACGTCACCTGACATGCCGGAGGCGACCATCGCTCCGGTCAATGCAGTCAGAGCTACGACGGAGGCTTGTGCCGTCGTGTGGATGACGAATCCGCCCCTCGTCGGCGTCAGGACGCGCCTGCGGTGCAGAGGAGCATGTCCACGGTCTTGGATCACGTTCATTGGTGAACCGTTCGCCGGTACGTCCAACGCTGGGCGGTCGTTTCTCGCTTCATGGACGTCGGTCAGTAGGCGCCGGGGCTCGTAACGAGGCTCCGCAGCGTCTTGGCCATGATCAGGAAGTCGAGGCCGAGCGACCAGTTGGCCGCGTAGAGCTTGTCGAGTCGGACGCGCTCGTCGTAGGAGATCGACGACCGGCCGTTGATCTGCCAGAGCCCGGTCAGGCCCGGTCGGAGCCCGGGAATCTGCCAGTAGCCGCGCGGCCCCGACCACGGCCCGCCGGCACGCTCGCTCTGCTGGACGAATCCGTATTCGCGGGTCGTGATCGGACGGGGGCCGACCAGGCTCAACTCGCCGCGCAGGATGTTCAGAACTTGCGGAATCTCGTCGAGGGATGTCCGCCTGAGCAGTCTCCCCACGCGTGTGATGCGTGGGTCGTTGCGGACCTTGTGGGTGCGGGCGTACTCCTTCCTGAATTCCTCGTCCCGCATCAGACGCTCGAGTTCGCGCTCGGCCTCGTGCCGCATCGTGCGGAACTTGAGGAGACCGAAGGGTGCGCCGTCCGCGCCGACCCTGAGGCTCCGGTAGAAGACGGGTCCGCGGGAATCCAGCCTGACGAGGGCGGCCACCACGAGGAGGAGCGGCGCGAGCAGCACCAGCCCGACGGCTGCGAGCAAGGTGTCGACCACGCGCTTGACGCGCACGTGGTGGCCGGACGAGATGGGTCGCAGTCCGACCAGAGGTAGGCCTTCGACCGAGTGGACCTCGATCTCGGGACTCAGCATCTCAAACAGCCTCGGAACGATGTCGACCTGGACCGACATCCGGCGCAGGCGCAGGGCGAGGTCGAGCAGACGCTCGTCCCGCTCGTACGAGAAGGCGAAGATCACCCGATCGACCCCGAGGGAGAGAACGATCGCCTCCAGGTCGCTCAACGCGCCGAGAATTGGCGCGTCGTCCCGAGTCGGAGGTTCGCGAAAGCCGTCGTCGTCGACGAAACCCATGACGTCGATCGCATACTCGGAGTGGTTCCGCAGCTTGGTCGCGACGAGCGTGCCCGCTGTTCCCGCTCCGACGATCAACGCTCGCTGCCGGTACTCGGGCCGGCGGCGGGAAATCGCTCGCGCCGCGGCTCTTCCGAGTGCAGTGAGGACGAGTGCGAACGACCAGAAGACGAGGACGTCGACGAGGCTCGGCCCAAGGCCGGCTGCCCAGGCTCCGAGCCAGAACAGCCACGCTCCGACCGTCGCGACGTGCAGCAGGCGACCGAACTCGTCGGGTGTCGTGTGGTCGACCCAGCCGATGTCCCTTCGATACATCCCGTGTACGTACTCGAGGATCAGCCAGGTCGGCACCAGGCTGAGGAGAAGCAAGGCCTCGGTCCACCCCGCGGCGCGGTCTGACGCGATGTGAGCAAGGAGGAATGCGGCCACGACTGCGCACGCATCCGCGCAGACAAGGCTTCGCAGGACCACGTGGGCACGACGGCTGTTGTTGGCGGATGAGGCAGCGCGATAGCCGTTGCCGTCCGGTTCGGAGATTGCGAGCAACCGGTTCGGGGGGTGATCTTTCTGCGCGACGCTCACGTGAGGTGCCGGCCGGCGCGGGCGGGCGTTTCCGATTTCTCTTCGCTCAGCCGAGGCAGCTCGTAGCCGTACGCGTTGCCGTAGGCGGAGGAGGCGGTGGCGCCGGTGACCACGATTCCGAGCGGCGTTGCCTGGCAGTTCGTCAGCGCCCGCTCGAGCTCGCGCAGCATCGGCCTGCGCACGAGGTTGAGCCGAGTGACCAGGAGCAGTGCGTCGACCTTCGATGCGAGCGTGAGGGCGTCTCCGATCCCTAGCATTGGAGCCGAGTCGATCAGGACGATGTCCGAACGAGCCGAGAGATCAGCCAAGACCTGTTCGACCGACGCGCTGTTGATGAACTCGCCGGGATTCGGGGGCGGTGTCCCTGTTGAGAGCACTCGGAGCCTTGCGTGATGCCCTGATCCGTTGGAACTCGACCCGTCCGCGTCGGTCCGGCCGCGGTGCGGCTCCGGCTCCAGGAAGATCGGGGTCAGGGCCTCGCCGATCGTGGTCCGGCTGGAGGCGACGTCGGTCAATCCATATGGACCCACCTCGGGGAAGAGAGTGCTGACATACGGATGGCGGAGGTCGAGGTCGACCAGAATGACGTCTTGCCCTGCAAGAGCGGCGGCGACGGCGAGGTTGGCGACCGTTGTCGACTTGCCCTCGCCTTCGACCGCGCTCGTGACCATGAATGTCTTCGCAGTGCTGCCGAGCGTGGCTAGGTCGAGGTTGGTCCTCAGGATGCGGTAGGGCTCGGCGTAGATCGACTTAGGCCCGTCGACCATCGCGAGTCGGCCTGCACTACGAAGCTGCCGGGGCGGCTGAGGGATCTGGGCCAGAACCGGCAGGCCGAGCCGGCGAGCCACGCCGTCGGCAGTCCGGACGCGCGTGTCGAGCGCTTCGAACAGGAAAGCCAGTCCTACCCCGAGCATGAGCCCGAGGGCGAGCCCCAGCGCGCCGTTACGGGTCGGTCGCGGCTGGATCTGCGCGGCACCCTGCGCAGGCTTGATGAGAGACGCGTTCGACGTCTGGAGCGCCTCCATGGTCGCCAGCTGCTGCTCCTTGTCGACGAGGCTCGCGTGGAGCGCAGAGCTCCGGTCGCCCGATTTCTCGAGCGTGCGGATCCGATCGAGGACCTCCTGGCGTGCACGGGTGAGCGCGGCGGTGTCGAGCTCGCCGCGGTAGGCGATGTACGCCCGCGCGTAGTGCGTGGCCAGACGCTGGGTCAGCGATGGGTAGCGGTTCCGGACAGTGAAGACGAGCAGGTCGGCGTCGCTCTTCGCGGCGACGCCGGAGGTCGCCAGGAACTGCGCGGGGCTCATGTTCTTGATCCCCGCGAGAGCGAGGGTGCGGCGGGCGACCTCGGGGGCCTGCGCGAGGTCGGCCTGCGTCTGTGCGAGCCGCGCGGGGTCGCCGGCCAGCGACTGGTCGTTGACGTTGTTCAGCAGCGCGCCGAGGTTCTGCCGGCTCAGGAGAACCTCCGCCGAAGCCTGGTATTTCGGCGTCTGCAGCAGCGAGAGGGCGATCGCCACCGCGGGCACGACGACGACCGCGAGGAGGACGAGCCACTTCCTCCGGCGCAGTACAGCCAGATAGTCGTGTAACGACGAGCCGTCGTCCATCAGTACGTCGCCTCGGTTAGGTGGCGGCGCCAAAGCCGCAGCCAGCCGTCCACCGTTCGGTTGTGCCGCAGAACTACTCTCCCCTTCCCGTCTCTCTCCAGCCTGTACGGGGTGGGGCATCCTAGCAACGTAGAGAGAAATTGGTCTTCGAAGCCCAGCGCGGCGTCGATTGCGGTCGGATATCCCGGTATCTACGATCAGGCCAGTGGGCGCTCGTCCTGTGCAAGGGCAGTCGGCCGGGGCGGGCGCGTGATGCCCGCCCTCGTTGGCCTGGGCGCTGCACTCGTCCTGATCGCGCTCGTTTGGTCGATGGCGCTACTCGTCGTCAGGTTCCGCCGCTCGAAGCGACGACGCTTGGCCGCTGAGAGACGTGCCGAGCAAAGCCGCCTGACGTCGGAACCCGGAGAAGAGCGCGATCCCCGCGCGACGGCCGTGATTCGCGACGCGGAGCGGGCTCTCGCCGATGCGCGGCGCGAGGCCGACGCAATCGTGGCGGCTGCGGAGACCAAGGCCGCCGAGATCGCAGCGGACGCCGAGCGCGCACGCCGGGCACTCCTTGCGCGCGCGAGCAGCGAGGCGGACGAGACCCGCCGGGATCTGACGACGCTGCTCCACGATCTCCTCGCCGATGTCCGCCGTCCCGACCGCGGTGAAGTGCCCGGATCTGGGTCGAGCAGCGCCGAGTAGTCCCTGCGCTGCTGCTTGCAGGTCCGCGGCGGAACGGGAAGAATCGGATCGTGGCGTCGGATGACCCGATCGAAGTCGGCACCGAGATCGAGCTGCCGACCGCCCGCAAGGGCTACGACCGGGCGGCCACCGACGAGCTCGTCGGCCAGCTCAAGTCGAACCTGGCGGCGGCACTGTCCCAGCGCAACCAGGCTCAGACGCGTGTGGTCGAGCTCGAACAGCAGCTCACCGACAACGAGGAGCGCGAGAAGGAGATCACCGAGGCGCTCCTGGTCGCATCGCGGGTCCGCTCCGAGAGCGAGCGCGAAGCCGAGGAGCTGAAGGCTCAGGCGAGGGCCGAGGCGGATGCAATCCTCGAGGAGGCGAGGTCGAAGACGCGCGGCTTCGAGCGCGAGGCACGCGAGGCCGAGGAGCTCGCGGACCGGGCCCGGGCCAAGTTGACGGCGTTCCTGCAGTCACTGCTCGCGAAGATCGGGCCGCAAGGTTCCGGCCTGGACTCGCCGGTCGACGAACTCCTGACTCGCGCCAGCGAGGCAGCCGAGAGCGCCGGCCGCGAGGAATCGTCCGAGCTGCAATACGTGTCGCGCGAGGCGGCCGACGACCGGCCCGCCTGAGCGCGCGCTCGAGCACCTTCCCGACGGACCCGAAGAAACCCTCTTCCCAAATTGCGGGCGCTCGTCTAATCTCCCGCCGGCATAGGTGGGCCGGGGCAGCGGCAAAGACTCCGGCTCTTTTTTGCGTCTCAGGTTGGTCAACCGACTACCCGCCAGTGCGCGAGAAAGCCGAGGTTCAGTGCTCACCGTCGATATTGCTCTCCCGGAGGTCGAGGAACTCCAGAAGCTCGTTCAGACAGGGGTCGAGCGCGGCTTCCTGACCTACGACGAGATCGTCAGCGGGCTCGAGGACGTCGAGCTCACGAAGGAGCAGGTCGAGGACTTCTACACGTACCTGATCGACCACGGCGTCGAGCTCGATGGAGGGCGAGCAGCACAAGCATCCGCCCCACGAGGAGCCGGCCCTGGCCGAGGAGGAGAAGGGGCCGAAGCTCGACCTGACCGTGGAGCCGTCGCTCGACTCGTTGCGGCTCTACCTGCGGGAGATCGGCAAGGTGCCGCTCCTGACCGCCGACCAGGAGGTCTATCTCGCCAAGCGCATCGAGCGCGGCGATCTGATCGCGAAGACCCAGATGATCGAGGCGAACCTCCGGCTCGTGGTCTCGATCGCGAAGAGCTACCTGGGCCGCGGCCTCTCCTTCCTCGACCTGATCCAGGAGGGCTCGCTCGGCCTGATCCGGGCGGTGGAGAAGTTCGACTACCGCAAGGGCTACAAGTTCTCCACCTACGCGACCTGGTGGATCCGGCAGGCGGTCACCCGGGCGATCGCGGACAAGGCGCGGACGATCCGCATCCCGGTGCACATGGTCGAGAAGCTGAACAAGGTCGTCCACATCGAGCGCCAGCTCGTCCAGCGGCTCGGGCGCGAGCCGAGGCCCGACGAGATCGCCGAGGAGCTCGAGATGACGACCGACGAGGTGCGCGAGATCCTCCGCATGGCACAGCACCCGGTCTCGCTCGAGAAGCCGATCGGCGAGGAGGAGGAGTCCGAGCTCGGCGACTTCGTCCAGGACGAGGCGGCCGAGTCGCCCGACGAGGAGGCATCGCTTTCGCTCCGGCGGGAGGACATCGAGCGCGCGCTCGAGTCGCTCCCGGAGCGGGAGCGGAAGGTGATCGAGCTGCGGTTCGGCCTCAAGGGCGAGCAGCCGTGCACGCTTGAGGAGGTCGGCCGTGCGTTCGGCGTCACCCGCGAGCGGATCCGCCAGATCGAGAACAACACGCTGAAGAAGCTCGAGTCGCTGCCGGAGGCGCAGGGGCTCAAAGACTGCGTGTGATCCCGAAGCTCAGGGCCTCAAAGATTGCGTCTGAGCGCTCGCTCCGCTCGCTTCACGGGGGGACGGCCGGTTCCCCCCGTGAGCCCGCTCCCTAACCCGTCCGCACCTCTGAAGCGGCACGTGCCGCGCCCGCACAGGTCGAGCGCGGCGGCGCAATACACTCGGCGGCGTGCTGACCGAGCTCGGCCTCTACAAGCTTCTGGACGAGAACCCCGAGCGGACGTGGCCCGTCGCCCGCGGGGTGGTGATCCCGATCGCCCGCCTGATCGTGCCCAGCTGGGGGTACGGGCACGAGCGCGTGCCGGTCGAGGGGGCGGCGGTGGTCGCCTCCAACCACTTCTCCGAGGTCGATCCGATCGTCGTGGGGCTGCACTGTCCCCGGACGCTCTACTACATGGCGAAGATCGAGCTGCTGTCGATCCCGATCGCCGGCGAGATCCTCCGCTGGACGGGCGCATACGCCGTGCGCCGCGGCGAGAGCGACCGCGACGCGCTGCGGGTCGCCCGCTGGTCGGTCCAGCAGGGCCACGTCGCGGGCATCTTCGCCGAGGGCACGCGGCAGCTGTTCGGCTACCCCGGGCCGATGCACCCGGGCGCGGCGATGCTCGCGATCCAGGAGGGCGTGCCGCTCGTCCCGTGCGGAATCGACACCTTCGGCTGGAACCTGAAGAACCGGCGCAGGTGCTGCCTCGTCTGGGGCGAGCCGGTCGAGCTCGACCTGCCCCGCACCGGCAAGGGCTACAAGGAAGGCAGCCGCGATCGTCGAGCGCGAGATCACGCAGCTCTGGCGCCGGGCGGCGCAGGCCGTCGCCGACGGCTTCCCGGAGACGCTGCCCGACGGTCTCACGCGCGCCGGCTACCTGAACCCGTGGGACACGCTCTGGTACCCGGAGCTCGCCGCGCTGGCCCGACGAGGAGTGGGCGGCCGGCCCGCTCGGACCCGTGTACCCGAAGCGCCGCTGACCATACACGGCTCTGACACGGACTTTACGTCCCCATTGCACGACGCTCCCAGACTCCCCGTGAGGAGGCAGCGGACAAAGGGGGCGCGATGAAGCGGAACGGCGTCGTAGTGGTCAGCACGCTCGTGGGGGTGGCCGCGATCGCCGCGGCCGGAGCAGCCTCGGCCGGGTTCGGCTCGCAGAGCAGCGTCCGTTCGTTCGCGCATCTCGCGAAGCGGATGGGGCCGAGCACCACGGGCACGACGGCGGCCAGGCCGGCGCAGCTGCGCGGGGTCAACTTCGTCAGCGGCTGCCGTTTCAGCCACCGGAACACCGACGACCCGATCGTCTATCCGGGTCAGCCCGGCAAGTCGCACGACCACACGTTCATCGGCAACGACACGACCAACGCCTTCTCGACGCTCGGCGTCGCTGCAGGGCCAGTCGTCGTCGTGCCGCCGGGCGGGCGACACCGCCGCCTACTGGGTGCCGACGCTGATCTCGTCGTCCGGGCAGATGATCCTGCCGCGGGCGGCGACGGTCTACTACCGGCGCCACACGCTCGCGCCGGTGCAGGCGTTCCCGCCCGGCTTCCGGGTGGTCGCGGGCAACTCGAAGGCCACGAGCCCGCAGGGACTGAAGGTCACGTACTGGAACTGCGGCCCGCTCGCCGGCGTCCGGCCGCAGGCGACGATCCCGACGCTGCCCGAACGCCGGTCGCATGGGCCTGGCGCTGCACGTCGCGTTCCCGGACTGCTGGGACGGCGTGAACCTCGACTCGGCCGACCACGTCGAGCCACCTGGCCTACTCGATGCGCGGCCGCTGCCCGGCCGACCACCCGGTCGCCGTGCCGGCGGTCCAGGTCAACATCCGCTACCCGAGCGCAGGCGGCTCCGGGCTCGCGCTCGCGTCGGGCGGCCAGTACTCCGGCCATGCCGACTTCTTCAACGCCTGGAACCAGGCCACGCTCCAGAGCCTGGTCACGGGCTGCCTGAACGCCCTCCGGCACTGCCAGCAGGGCGTCTGAGAGGTTGACGGGGACGACCGACGTGGAGGGCCGGCGCGGCCGGCCCTCCACGGGTCAAGCAGGCTACGGCGTGTGGGTCGCGACCTGCACGAGCCGGGTTCCGGAGATCCCGGCCAGCGTCGGGTCGCCGGAGCGGTACGCCTTGACGAAGAACTGGACGCTGTGGCCGTTCCTGATCGGGAAGTCCGAGCGCGGCTGGATGCTGTACGACACCGTCCCGTCGTTCCCGGTCGGGGCGTCGGTCGGGGTCGAGCTGACGATCGGCGTGGAGCGGATGAAGACCAGCGCTCCCTGGACGAGACGGCCCTTCGTGTCCTTGACCGTGATCGTGACCCGGATCGGCACGCTCCGGGTCGTGACCGGGTTCGGGTTGAAGACGACCCTGTCGACCGTCAGGCGCTCGCCGGCCGGGGCCGACGTCCTTCACGTTGACGGTGTTCCCGCCGCCGCCGCCCCCGCCGCCGCCGCTGGCGACGACCGCAGTCGTGTCGGAGAGCCCCGACGAGTTCCCGGCGCTGTTCTTCGCGGTCACCCGGACACGGAGGCGCTTGCCGACGTCGGACGCTGCGACCGTGTAGGTCGTGGTCGGTCTTGCCGGTTCCCGAGCACGAGGTGACGGCCGCGTTGCAGGTCTGCCAGGCGTAGCTGTAGCTGATCGGCTGCGTTCCCTGCCAGGTTCCGTTGTCCGCGGTCAGCCTCTGCCCGACGACCGCGCTGCCGGACACCGTCGGAGGCGTGATCTCCGCCGGGGCGTTGGCCTTCTCCGGAACGGTGCCGGTCGCGTTCGACACGGCTGTCTCGCTTGCCGTCGGAGTTCTTCGCCGTCACCTGGAAGCGGAGCGTGTGGCCGCGGTCCGCGTTGACGATCGTGTACGTGGTGGCGTTCGCGTTGGCGATGTTCTTGCAGCTGACCGCGTTGTCGTTGCACCGCAGCCACTGGTACGAGTAGGTGACCGGCGGTGTCCCGTCCCAGCTGCCGCGGCTCGCCGTGAGCGTTGCGCCGACGACGACCGCGATCTTGGACGTGATGGACGGCTCCTGCTGGTTCGACGGCTTCGTCTGGCTCCGGCCCGTCGCGCTGGAGGCCAGGAGGAGCGCGGCGAGCACGGCCGCGCCGGCGAGGACGACGCCGAATCTGGGGATGCGCTGCATCTGGTCGATCCTCCTTCGTATCGAGGTATGCGCGGGGATGATGACGTACCGGGCACCCGGGTCCCGTCGCGGGGCCGGCAACCGCTGCGGAGGACCCGCGCGGCGGGCGGCGTACCTCAACCCGACAAAGTCGATCCGGAGGTGCAACTCATGGCAGCGCTCGCTCCGACGCTTCTCGGCGCGGACTACCCGTTTCTCGACGTGATGTGGACGATGTTCATCTTCTTCGCCTGGGTGATCTTCATCTACCTGCTCATCCTCGTCCTCGCCGACAACTTCCGCCGGCACGATCATTCCGGCTGGGCGAAGGCGGCGTGGACCCTCTTCGTCATCTTCGTGCCGCTGATCGGCGTGCTGATCTACATGATCGCCAGGCCGCGCGAAGATCTGCTGGAGGCGTAGCCGCAGAGGTCGCGACGCGGGGCCCGCTCGAGGGCGGGCCCCGCTACGACCCCGTCAGCTTCTCGCAGGCAGGGGCGTCGGCGAAGGCCTGCCGCAGGCCGCCCTGCTCGTCCAGCTGCTTGACCTGGCTGAACGCGTCGCCGATCTGCGTGCCGGCGGTGGCCAGGGTGCTCGCCACCGAGGAGACCGCCTGGAGGACCTCGGTCACGCCGGAGACGTTCGCCGTGGCGCTCTTGATCGAATCGGCGTCCTTCTGCAGCTCGCTCCGGAGACTCTTGAAGATGTCCGAGGCCTGCGAGTCGGCAACAGGCGGGGCGCCCAGCGACTTCAGGGAGTCGGCGAACGCCTGCGTCGAGGCCTTGGCGTCGCTGACGACGGCGTCCAGCGTCTGCTTGCTGAGCCCTCCGCCCTTCAGGGTCGTGCCCATGGACTGGAGCGACGCCGTGTACGTGTTGGTTGCGGCGCACAGGCCGTTCGCCCACTGCTGGGCGGCCTCCGCCGCGGTCGTGGTGGTCGAGCCGTTCCCGGACCCTCCGCATCCCGCGAGGGCCGTCGCCGTTGCGACGACGAGCAGGGCAGCGATCGGCCACCGGCGTCTCACGCCGACATGCTTGCACGCGAGGGAGCGTCCTGCGCTGCGTCCTATGATCCTCGCGGGCAGATGACAGCCGAATCCCGTCCGTACCCGACGCACCCGCTGCTCCGTCGAGTCGTTGAGCATCGTGCGGGGCGGAGCTTCGGCACGGTGCTCGTCCTGATCGTCGCCTCGTTCGCGTTCGCGGCGACGGCACCGGACGACGCGTGGACGACGGCCGTGCTCGTCGTGCTTCAGGCACTGACGCTGATCGCGGCGATCTGGACGTCGGGGCTCGCCCGCACGCGCTCATGGCTCCTCTTCGGGCTCGCCATGCTGGCGATTGCGATCGCTCTGGCGGTGGTCGCGCCGGTCGCTGGGCGGCGCGGATCTCCTGGGGGCGGTGGGGCTCGTCTCCGGGCTGCTCGATCATCTGCGTCGTGGTCGTGATCGTCCGGAGCATCGCCCTGAGCCCCGAGGTGAGCGCCGAGACCATCCTCGGCGCGATCTGCGTCTACCTCAGCATCGGCATGATCTTCCTCTTCGTCTACGGGGCGGTTGCCGCGATCGGCTCGTCCCCCTTCTTCGCACAGGCCGGCGACGGCACGAGGGCGCTGCGCCTGTACTTCAGCTACGTCACGCTCGCGACGCTCGGCTACGGCGACTACACCCCGGCGACGAACCTCGGGCACATGCTCGCCGTGGTCGAGGCGCTGCTGGGGCAGATCTACCTCGTCACCGTCGTCGCCCTTCTGGTCGCGCGCCTCAGGATCCGTCCCCGGGAATCGCAATGAGCGACGAGCAACACGAGCCGGAGGGGATCACCGCGAGGCTCGGCCGCATGGCGCTGGGGCCGGCGCGCGCCGCCGCGCGCTCCGGCCGCTCGGCGCTCTCCACCGAGGCCGAGCGGGCGATCGACTGCGTGCTGGCCGGCCCCCTGCCGGAGACGGTCGCGCAGTCGATCGTCGAGCACCACGTCGTCGAGCGGGTGCTCGCCGAGTGGCTCGAGGCGATGGCCGCCGCGCCGGGCGGGAGCAGCCCCGAGCGCCTGCGGCTCGAGCAGGCACTGGAGCGGGCGCTGGCCAGCCCCGAGCTCGAGCGGCGGCTGTCGGACGCGATCTCCAGCCGGCTGACCGAGACGCTGGCCGATCGGGTGGTGCAAAGCGAGGCGTTCCGGAAGGCACTGGCGGGGACGCTGGAGAGTCCGGAAGTGCGGGCCGCGCTGGCTCGGCAGACGGCGGGGTTCGGGGCAGACCTCGCCGCGTCGCTGCGCGGGCGGGCCCGCGCGGCCGACGACGGAGCGGAGCGAAGGATCAGGCGTGCGGTCGGCCGACGGCCCCGCGCCGCGTCTGCCTCCGCGTACGGCGGTCTGGCCGGCCGCGGGATCGCGATCGTCGTCGACGCCGTGCTCGTCCACCTCGCCTTTCTCGTCGTCGCCGCCTCGATCGCGCTGATCGAGTCGCTGGTCGGCGCGTTCCACTCGGGCTGGCTGACCGGCTCGCTGCTCGGGGCCGGGTGGGCGGTCGTCGTGGTCGTCTACTTCGTGCTGTTCTGGAGCACCACCGGCCAGACGCCGGGCATGCGCCTGATGGGCCTGAGGGTGCTCACCGGTTCGGGAGACCCGCCCTCGGTGTGGCGGGCGCTCGTCCGGTTCGTGGGGCTGATCGTCGCGATCATCCCGTTCTTCGCCGGCTTCGTGCCCGTTCTGTTCGACGACCGGCGGCGCGCGCTCCAGGACTACGTGGCGGGCACGAGCGTGGTCGCCGAGCGCGGCTCCCCGGCGGCGTGATGCAGAAACGCGGGATCGGGTACAGCCGAGGCACGTGATCGCGCGCGGCCCAGGCCGATGACCCACTCGCCTTCGCACCTGCTCCTGACCATGGCGCTGAGCACCGGGGCGGGCGCGCTGATGCTGCGGATCGGCGTCCAGTCGAAGCTGATCGAGTGGCGGAGCCGCCGGCGCCGCTGCCCGTCGTGCGGCCGCCTGCGCACGGGCGTCTGCCGGCACTGCGCCCGCTGAGCGGGCTGCTTCTACGTCGTCACCCGGCCGCACATGCTTGCCAGGGATCCGGCATCGCGCCGAGCGGACAGCCGGTGCTCGGTAGGCTCGCCTCGTGATCCTGCTCATCGCGATCCTGCTCGTCGTCTTCCTGGTCCCGACGCCCTGGAACATCGTCGTCCTGGCAGTCGCCTGCGTGCTCGAGGCCGGCGAGATCGCCGTGCTCCGGCGCTGGTCGAAGCGCATCGGCCGGCGGACGAAAGCGACGACGGGAGCCGAGGCGCTGGTGGGCAAGGTGGCCGAGGTCACGGCGGACTGCCGCCCGACCGGGATGGTCCGGCTCGACGGCGAGCTGTGGGAGGCCCGCTGCGAGGCGGGTGCCTCGCGGGGTGACTCGGTCGTCGTCGAGCGGCTCGACGGCCTGACGCTCGTCGTCTCGCCGAAGACCGATTCGGTCTAGCGCTTCTTGCTCGGCAGCTTGCCGAACTCGGCCTTGGTCAGGGCCAGGCCGATCGCGTTCGTCTCGAGGGTCGCGACCGATTCGATCGGCACCGACACCGCGCGGTGCCACCAGAGGTGGCCGTGCTCGACGACGACGTGCGTGATCCGAGCTTCCTCGACCACGAACGCGTTCACGGCGCCGAGCTCGTGGTCGTCGGACGACGCGACGACGCTCGAGCGGCGGATCTCGACCTCGCCCTTGGGCACGCGGTCGTAGGTGACGCCGACGTTGGGGTCGATCTCGGCCGTGTAGACGCCCAGGTCGGCTCCCTGGTAGCTCGGCATCATCACGACGTCCTCGACGCCTACGTCCCACTCCGAATCGGGGGCCGGCCGCTCGTCGACCGGCAGGTACGCGTACCCCTGGATCGACTCCAGCTGCTCGAACTGCTCGGCCGTGCACGTCAGGGAGAGGGCGGAACCGGGGTCGGCGCCGCCCGCGACGAGCTGCAGCGGCACGAGCCGGGCCGCCGGCTCGGGGTCGCCGGCCCGCACGACCACGTGGGTCACCGCCCGCTTGACCGGGTCGAGGACGACGTCCGCCAGCGTGCCGGAAAGACCGTCGGTCGTCTGCACGTGCGCGTCCAGCCGGAGGTGCATCGCCCCGATCCTAGGGCACAGCGAGGACAAGCGCATTGCCGGACGGGTCGCGCACGAGCGGGTCGCCGCCGTGGTCCTCGACCGGCCGGCCCGCCGCCTCGACCCGCGCGACCACATCGGTCCGCGCGCCGTCGTTCGGGAGGAGGATCGTCGCGTGCCGAAGGGCCGCGGTGCCGGACGGCGGCGGCGAGGCGCCGGCGCTCTCCCACGTGTTTGCGCCCACGTGATGGTGGTAGCCCCCTGCGGAGAGGAATGCAGCCTGCTCGCCGAGCTGCGCCATCAGGCCGAAGCCGAGGACGTCCCGGTAGAAGTCGATCGCCTCGGGGATGTCCGCCACCTTGAGGTGCACGTGGCCCATCACGGTGCCTGCCGGCAGGCCGTCGAACGGCTCCGTCGCCGGATCGTCGAGCACGCCGAGGAGGTCGTCGACGTCGAGCGGCATCGTCGTCAGCGTCGTGCCGACCTTGCCCTCCCAGACCTCGCGCGGGCGGTCCCGGTAGAGCTCGATCCCGTGGCCGTCGGGATCGGAGAGGTAGAGCGCCTCGCTGACGAAGTGGTCCGAGAGGCCGACCAGCGGCACCCGGTCGCGCGCCGCGTGGGCGAGCCAGGCGGCCAGCTCGGCGCGCTCGGGCACCAGGAGGGCGAAGTGGTAGAGGCCGGTGTGGCCGGCGGCGGGGCGGGCTCCGCGCTCCTCGACCAGCACGAGCAGCTCACGGCCGTCCGCACCGAGCGACGCCTGCCCTGCGCCCTCCTCGAGCACGGCGAGGCCGACGGCGCCTCGGTAGTAGTCGAGCGAGCGCGTGAGGTCGGAGACGGTGAGGTGCACGGCTCCGACGGTGGTCTGCGGCGCGATCGCGTCCATCGCAGCACGAGCCTAGCTTCGCGCGGTTGCATTAGGGCCCGGCTCGCGGCGGGCGGAAGAATCATCGACGCGCGCAGCGCCTTCAAGGGGGCGTCGGGCACCTCGATCAGGCCGCGCGTGGGGCGGTCGAGGTCGAACGTGACCAACAGCAGCATGGTCACGAGCGCGGCGGCGGCCAGCATCGGCAGCAGCCCGCGGCCGAGCAGCGAGATGTGGAGCGCGAGCAGCCCGAGGGCGACGGCGGCGCCGATCACCTCGACCGCCAGGACGGCACTCGGCACGCGGTTGGCCAGCGTGCTCAGATCGGGCACGACCTGCTGGTCGATCGTCGAGTTCAGGCTGTCGACGTAGAGCCGCGGGGCACTCGCCACGGGCGCCCCCGCGATCGCCTGCCCGCAAGTCGCCAGAGCCGCCGTTGGACGACGCCCTCCTCGGCGCTCGTGCGCCGTATCGCATCGCTGTTCGGTACCTCGTGGGTGACGCGCAGCGCCAGCGTCGCGTAGCGGCGGAGCAGTGCCAGCGACTCATTGCGCTGCGGCTCGGCGATCAGCTGGGCGCGCAGGTAGGTGGTGCCGATCGCATTCGACTCCTCGACGAGGGCGGCCCGGCGGTTCTGGTACCGATCGACCGCCAGGGTGAGCCCGAAGGCGAGCAGGAGGCCGACCACGCCGAGCAGCGCCGCCTGGAGCACCCCGTAGGGCTCGCGCAGCGAGGCAGAGTGCTCGCGTAGGTACCGCCCGCCCGCGAACCCGGCGAGCGTCGCGCCGCCGACGATTGCGAAGATGATCGCTGCCAGCTCCCAGCTGTCGAGGAAGAAGAACACGCTCAGCCCGGAGAGCTCATGCCGGCGGCGTACCTGCCGGGTCGGGCTGGGCGAGCGTCATCGTGCTCGGCACCTCGCCCAGCAGGGCGGCGACCGTGTCGAACAGCGGGTAGGGCAGGAGGAACGGGCTCCAGGAGACGATCACCCAGACCGCGCCCAGCCACCAGCCGACGAGGACGAACCAGACGACCCGGACCGGCGTCGACACCGGAGCGCTACGGCGCTCGAGCCAGCCGGGAGGCGAGTACGGACGGACGCGCTCGAAGAACGGCTTCTTCGTGGAGCCCGCCATCTTCGCGTCGACCTTCTCCTTTCCGGGCGGGTCCTGGCCGAGTGTGGACGTCCAGATCCCGAGGCGGTAGATCCTCCGCGCAAGCGGGGCGCCGACGAAGGTCAGGTGGACGACGTAGCCGCCGAGGAAGATGAACAGCGGCAGCACCGTCCCGAACGACATGAACCAGCCGTAGCCGACCCAGTGGCCGCCGGACCGGACGGCGCTGCGGGCCATGGCTTTCTTCGAACGCGGCGATTCCGGGGGCGCATCCACGACGTCAGGCAAACCTCAGCAGCAGGCCCGGACATCGTGAGTCTGGGACGAACGCACCAGGCGGCACCTGAGGTTTCCCTGCTGAAACCATGGGAATCAGCAACGTCGTGGCGGACGCCTCCGACATCCTCGTGCTTCTGGTCACCAGGCGGACCTCGGGAGTGGGGCGGCGGATGGAGTCAGTGCTCGCCCGGCTCCAGGTCCGGGAGCGCGAGCGGGTGCGGGTCGAGCGTGTCGACGCGGACGACCGGCCCGATCTCGTCCAACGGCTCGGAGTGCAGGAGATCCCCTCCATCGTCATGTTCCAGGACCGCAAGCGGTTCGCCTGCCTGCGCGGCCGCGCGACGCTCGGCGACGTCGAGCGGACGCTCTCGCAGCAGGTCGGTCGAGAAGAATCGCGCGCCGGCGCGGGCTGAACCGCCGTCCTCGGACGTTTGCCCGCGCGGTGCCTGTGGTATCTCTCCCGCCGTGGACGAGCCGGGGAGCAGGAACGCGGTGTCGGTTGCCCTGCCCGTCGAGGGCTTCGTCAACGTCGCCCGGCTGGTGACGGCGGGTTTCGGGTCGCAGCTGGGACTCGGCTTCGAGGCGATCGACGACCTTCAGCTGGCGATCGAGCTCGCGCTGCGCTCGGTGCCCGCGCGTGACGGCAGCGCGACCGTTGCCCTGTCCAGCGACGAGAGCGGTCTCACGGTGATCGTGACCGGGTCGGAGGGAGAGCCGCTCGACCGGCGGTTCCCCGACAGCGACGACGGCCTCGACCTGCTGAGCTGCCTCGGCCGGCTGGTCGACCACGTCGACTTCGTCGACGAGGGGACGCCGGCGGTGGTCCTGCGCAAGAACAGGCAGGCCGCCGAGGTGGTGCCTGGGGGTTGACGAGTCCCGGCTCCGTTTCGGAGACGGATCGCCGCGCGCTCCTGCGCGCCTACCGGGAAACGGGCGACATTGCGGCCCGCGACCGCCTGATCGAGAGCTTCATCCCGGTCGTGCGTAGCATCGCCTACCGCTACTCGGGCCGTGGGGAGCAGCTCGACGACCTCGAGCAGGTCGCGTCGGTCGGGCTGATCAAGGCGATCGAGCGGTTCGACCTCGACCGGGACGTCGAATTGATGACGTACGTCTTCCCGACGGTGGTCGGTGAGCTGAAGCGTCACTTCCGCGACCGGGGCTGGTCGGTGACCGTCCCGCGGCGGCTGAAGGAGCTGCACTACCGGCTGTCGCGCCTGATCGAGGAGCTGACGGCGACGCTCGGCCGGTCGCCGACGATCGCCGAGCTCGCCGAGGAGGCCGGGGTCGACGAGGAAGAGGTGGTCGAGGCGCTCGAGGTGGGGCGGGCATACGCGTCCCGGTCGCTCACCCGCGCGCTCGACTCGCGACGAGGGTGCGGGCGCCGAGCTGATCGACCTGATCGACGACGAGGAGCGCGGCTACGAGGCGGCCGAGAATCGCGAGCTGCTTGCGTCGGGACTCAAGTGCGCTCGACGACCGCGAGCGGCGCATCGTCCAGCTGCGATTCGTGGAAGGCTTGACGCAGTCGCAGATCGCGGTCGAGATCGGAATCTCGCAGATGCACGTTTCCCGTTTGATCCGGCGGGCACTGGAGAAGTTGAGCGAGGAGATCGAAGAGCCATGAACCGATGTCACGAGCATCGCCCGGCAAGACAGTCGAGTTGACGCTCGACGCGAGGCCGCAGAACCTCGCGCTTGATCCGGCTGGCGCTCGCCGGTGTCGCGCGGCAACGCAGGTGCCTCCCGCGAGATCGTCTCCGACCTCAAGCTGGCGGTGACGGAGGCCTGTACGAACGTGATCCAGCATGCCTACGGCGGCGACGCCGGAGCGGGTGAGATCGTCGTCCGCTACACGGTCGAGCGCTGGGATGGTGGCGGTCGAGGTCGAGGACACGGGCTCGGGCTTCGAGCTCGACGTCCCGCCGGCCACCTCGGACCGGAATGGCGGCGGCAACGGCCTGATGATCATCCGCGTGCTGACGGACGAGCTGAGCGTCTCCAGCGCGGGCACCGGCACGCGCGTCGCCTTCGTGAAGCGGTTCAGCCCCGAGGACTGAGGTCGGAGGCGGCCGCGGCGCCGACCTCCTGCAGGTGCTCGACCCCGGCACCGGGCGTGTCGAAGATCTCGAACACGCGGTCCAGCAGCGTGATCTCGAAGATCTTGCGGATATTCGGGTCGTGGCAGGCGATCGCCAGCTCGCCGCCTGCCGGCCGCAGGCGCTTCACCGCACCCATCAGGACGCCGAGAGTGGTCGAGTCGATGAAGGTGGCGTTGGAGAGGTCGACCAGAACGCCTCTCGCCCCGTCGTTGATGACGTCGGCCAGCGCCTCCTTCAGCTCCGGTGCAGTGGCGAGATCCACCTCGCCCGCGACGCTGACGGTGGACACGCCGTTTCCGAGGTCCGCAGTGGCGAGCTTGAATTCCAACCCGGCTCAACCTACCCAAACGGCTCGAGGTCCCAAACGCCCAGCGGTCAGGCGGAGTGGGCGACCGACAGGCGGACGGTGATCGTCGTGCCCGGCGGGCCCGTGTCGATCGACCAGGCATCGGCGAGCGCGTCGACGATGTCGAGCCCGCGGCCTCCCTCGCGACGGCGTCTGCGCAGCATTCTCAGCGTGAGTCGCCCGCCGCCGTTGTGCACGCGAAGTTCCGCTGCGTCGCGGAAGAGCTTCGCGTCCATCCGGATCTGGTGGCGTTGGGAGCCGTGGAGGAAGGCGTTCTTCACCAGCTCGCTCGCGACCAGGCGCAGATAGAAGGCAAACCGTGGGTTGTCGAGCTCGCCCAGCAGGTCGTCGATCGCCTGTCTGGCCTGGAGCGGTGCGTGCGCGGAGGGCTGGAGACGAACCGAAGCGGTGCGCACCGGGCTCGGGATCACCGCCAAGTCGTGAGCGGCGCTCGCACGTGCTCCGCGACGCACCTGGGCCAGAACGCGCCGCAACGTCGCCACCTGCTCCTGGTCGTAGAGGCGCTGTCCTCTTCGACCCCGCTGCGGAACGACGACGCGGTACCGGCGCTCCCAGGTGCGGAGCGTGCTCGGCGCGACGCCGAGCTCGCGTGCGACCGCGCCGATCTCGAGGAGCCCGCCCGGCTCGGGCGCGCCCTCCGCCCGCCGCACCGGCCGGTTCCTAGCCGTCGCGAGGATTCTCGACCTCGGCAACGAGGGCAGCCTCGCCCAGCTTTTCGACGATCTCGTAGCCGTCGCCGGCATCTACGACGCGCTCGACCGAAGCGTCCGCATGCCCGGCGACGACGACGAACTTCGTCGGCTCAGATCGAACAACCTCGTACTCGGCGACCAGGATCGGGATCCGGACGGTGCACTCTTCGCGGGCGCATTCGCAGACGATCTCGAACGTCGCCTCCGGGCCTCTCTCGACCGCCGCCCTTTGCTCGAGCCGCTCGTTGAGGAGCCGGAACAGGCTCTCGTTCATCCCTCTGCGCAGCTCCGAGGTCATCACTCCGGTCTATCCGGTTTGAACAAGGCTTGAACATCGTTCTCGCCCCTGCCGGCCACGTGAAGTACCCTCACCGTGCCATGGGGGAGGGGGGAGGCGAGTGATGAGCTGGTTTCGCCGAAACCGAGCGGATGTCTCCGGCGAGATCGGCCCGATCGACGTCCTGCAACGCGACTCGGCTGCCCTGCGCCGGTGGATCATCGTCGGCGGCTGCGTGGCCGTGCTCCTGCTCGCCGGCCTCTCGATCGTTCTCGCCTGGCAGCAGTACGACGACGCGAAGGCGCAGGCCGAGAGCGATCTCCGCGCCCGGGTCGTCGCCGTCGCGGCGCTCGTCGACACCTCGTTCACCGGCCAGATCCAGACGCTCTCGTCGATCGCCAAGGCGCCGTCCGTGGTCGGGCGGCAGCCGCCGCGGATGGGGCCGTACTTCCGGCGGGTCAGCCGGCCCGGCGCGGCCCCCTTCACGGGAGGAATCGGTTGGATCGACCGCGAGGGCTTCGTCCAGGCGACGAACCGGCCCGGGCCGAGACCCTCCGGAAGCCTCGCGAACCGCGACTATTTCCGAGCGGTCGTCGCCTCTCACAGGCCCTACGTGAGCGCTGGCCTGATCGGCAAGGCCGTCCACCAGCCGGTCATCGTCGTGGCAGTCCCGACGTTCGGTCCCGGCGGGACCTTCACCGGTGTCCTCGCCGGGAGCACGCTCCTGCGGACGGTGGGCGATAGCAGGCAGGCGCTCGAGCTCGGCTACGGCAACCTCCAGCTGGTCGACCGCAACGGCCGGCTTCTCCTCGGCGGGCTCGCGCACGTGAGGAACACGGCCCTGCTCGAGCGGATCAAGGGGATGACCACGGGCGTCGTCTCGGGCCGGGGCTTCGACGGGAACGGCGACGACGTGGTCGCCTTCGCCACGGCGCCGGTGCCCGGCTGGGTCACGGCGATCGACCGGTCGCGCTCGTCGGTGTTCGCGTCGGCGCGGCGGGCACTTTTCCTGGAGCTCGGGTCGGTGCTCGCCGCCGTGCTGCTCGTGCTGGCAACGCTCGGCTTCGTGACGCACCGGGCTCGCCGGGAGGCGGAGCTCCACAACGAGCGCGCGCGCACATGGAGCAGCCTCAGCCGGGCACTCGCGTCCGCCAGCACTCCGACGCAGGTCGGGGATGCCCTGCTCGCGTCGTTGAGCGGCTCGTTCCCGAATGCGGTGGCGATCGTCGGGATCGAGAGCCACGGCCGGCTACAGGTCCGGGCGGCGTCGCGCCTGGTGCGGGCGCGCCGAATCACCGAGAGTGCCCGCATCCTCGAGCTGGTCGCGCCGCTCGGGAAAGAGGGCCCGAGGACGGTTTCGCTCGAGCGCGAGCCGGCGCTTCGCGACCTGTACACGAAGACCGGCAGAGGCATGCGGGCGGTGCACGGCCTCCCGATCGCCGGGTCCGGAGACGAACCCGTCGGGACGATCAGCCTGCTGAGCACCGCCGCCTACCTCGAGTCACGCGACTGGGCCGTGCTCCGTTCCTTCGCCGACCAGGCGGCGCGCGCGCTCGAACGCGCCTGGCGCTTCGTCCAGGAGCATGAGCTCGCGGTCCGGCTCCAGCGCAGCCTGCTTCCCGAGCGCCTGCCGAGCGGCGACGGCCTGGAGCTCGCAGGGCACTATCTGGCGGGCGCCGACGCGGTCGAGGTCGGGGGCGACTGGTACGACGCCGTGCGGCGGCCCGACGGGACCGTCCATCTGTGCGTCGGCGACGTCAGCGGCAAGGGCATCGGGGCGGCGACGGTGATGAGCCGCCAGCGTCACACGTTCGAGGTCTACGCCCACGACCTCGCATCGCCGGCCGAGATCATCCGACGGATGCTCCGGCACGCGGACGGCGAGGAGATGATCACGGTCGCCGTCGTCACCATCGACCCGTACGCGGGCGAGCTCGCGTACTCCTGCGTCGGCCATCCACCGCCGCTGCTGCTCGACCGTGACTCGGGCGAGCTGACGAGACTCGACGGTGCGAGCGCGCCTCCGGTGGGCGTGGCCGTGCCGGTCGACATCGTGGAGGCGAAGCTGTCCCTGCCCGACCGCGGCGCGCTCCTCATGTACACGGACGGTCTGATCGAGCGGCGCGGGCGGAACATCGAGGACGCGATCGCCTACCTCGCCGAGGTGCTCGGATCGGAGCGGGTCCTGACCCCGGACGCGATCCTGGGGAGGATCGAGGACGCGATCGGCTCGCCGGACGACGACGTCGCGCTGCTGCTCCTCTCGCTCGACCTGCAACAGCTCCCGTTCGAGGTGGAACTCCCTGCCGACCCGTCCGCGCTGCGGGGCATGCGCCGCCGGCTGCGCGCCTGGCTCGCCAACCGCGGGATCGACCACGAGGAGGCCGCCAACGTCGTGCTGGCCGTCAGCGAAGCCTGCAACAACGCGATCGAACACGGCTACCGCGACAGCGGCGGCGGCCCGGTCAAGGTCACCCTGGCAGAGGCCGAGGGCGGAGTGCTCCGCATCGTGATCGAGGACTACGGAACGTGGCGGGACGAGCCTCCCTCCGAAGAGCGTGGCCGCGGCATCGGGCTGATGGAGCACCTGATGCACTCGACGGACATCCAGACGGGCCTGCACGGCACCCGGGTGATCCTGGAGTGTCGGGTGCGGTCCCAGCCCCCGGTCGAAGCCGAGTACGCGCCCGCGGCCCCGTAACGATCCGTGGTAGCGTCGGTGCCGCAATTCCGAATCAGCGGGCCCCAGCCGTGAGCGATACCCCCTTCGAGCTCAGGTCGTCCAGGGTCGGGGACGCCGTCGTCGTCGCCATCGTCGGCGAGATCGACATGGCGACAGCTCCGGAGGTCGCGCGGGCGATCGACGGGGGGCACGACGACGCCCAACGCGTCGTCGTCGATCTCACGAACGTGACGTTCCTCGACTCGTCGGCGCTGAACGCGCTCGTCCACTCCCAGCGCAACCTGGCCGAGAACGACATCGCCTTCCGGATCGTCAGTCCGTCCGACCATGCCGTGCGGAACGTCTTCGACATCACGCACCTGACCGGGCCCCTGAGCGTCGTCGAGTCCCTCGACGACGCGCTGGCGAACTAGCCGCTCAACGACTCGACTTCCTCCGGTCGACGGCCCGCTGCAGCTGGGTCTTGTTCATGTTCGACCGGCCGGGGACGCCGAGGTGCCGCGCCTCCTCGTACAGCTGCTTGTAGGTGCGGCCCTTCGGTCGCTTCGTGCCGGAACGCAGACCTCCCCGGCGTCCCGACGAGAGGTCCGCGCGCGACAGCCGCGAGCTGCTTCGTGCCTCGCCCGAACGGGCGCGCTCCTTGTTGACGGTGCGGGCTGCGATCTCCTCGGCGCGCGCTTCAGAGGCACCGCTCCGCAGCTCGCTCTTCTTGATGTGCTGCGTACTGACGCGCCCGTTTCGTTCCCTTCTCGACCCCACGCGGCGGCATCGCTACCACCACGCTCCGCGGGAGCGGCCGCCGATTCCGCCGGCCAGCAGGGAGATCAGCCAGATCACCGCAAGGACGACCGCGACGATGAACAGCCAGTGCACCGTGAAGCCGACTCCGAACGCGATGATGGCCAGAAGCGCAAGCAAGACCAGGATGAGCATCAGGGATTCACCTCCTTGAAATTGCTCCGGCGAATTACCCGCGGGTTCGGCACAGAAACATCGTGATGAATTGCCGCTCGATGGAGCAGCCGGCGGATGTGCACAGCCCGGCGACCCGGTGTGAGCTGGGCGAGTTAAGGTGCGGCGATGGAGAGCAACAAGCCACCCAGGAGCTCGCTCGTCGTCAAGACGCTCACCGACAAGGACCTGCGCAAACAGGCGATGCAGCTGGCGGCCGACGCGATCGTCCTCGCGCGGATGACGGAGCGCGCCTACGCCCGCGCCGAGAAAAAGGGCTCGGGGAAACGCAAGGCGATCGTCGCGGTCGGCGCCGTCGTCGTCGTCGTGATCGGGCTGGCAAAGGCCACGAAATCGCTGCTCAGCCGGGACTGACCGGTTTGGCGGCCGCGGCGAGGGGGTACCCAGCGTGCCATGGGTATTACCGTCTCACTGCTGCTCGCCGCAGCCGGCGCAATTCTCATCTGGGCAGTCGACGCCACGACGTCGGGCTTCAACATCCACACGGCGGGCGTCATCCTGCTCGTGATCGGGATCGTCGGCTTCGTCGTTTCCCTCGTCTTCTGGTCGAGCTGGGGCGGTTTCGGCGGCCCTCGCCGGACCGAAGGACGCGACACCACGACGATTGTCCACTGACTCGACAGTGACGTACGGCACGGACGAGCCGCGCGAGGTCGACTTCGACCTGGTCACCCAGGAGATCGGCGACGGCACGTTCGTCGTCGCGCTCACCGGCGAAGTCGATCTCTACACCGCGCCCGAGCTGAAGGCCGCCCTGCTCCGGCTGGTCGCCGAGGGCCCGACCCGGATCGTCGTCGACCTGAGCGGCGCCACCTTCGTCGACTCGACCACGCTCGGCGTCCTGCTCGGTGCCGTCAAGCGACTCCGTCTGATCGGCGGGGAGCTCGTCCTCGTCTGTGCGGATCTCAACATCCGCCGGATCCTGTCGATCACGCTGCTCGACCGCGCGTTCACGATCTACGACACGTTGCCGGAAGCGCTGGCCGAGCCGCCGTCGGCTCCGCTTGCGTCCCCGCAGAGCTAGACGCTCGGCCTAGACCGGGGCGGTGCTCCGCTCGGCCACGCACTGCCGAGCCCAGCGCTCCGCCTGGTCGACCAGCCAGCCCTCCAGCTCCTCCGGCGCGACGGTGTTGCTCGGCGGCACCTCGATCCGCACCTGATGGACGGCTGCCTCCGAGTGCCGGTCGATCTCGTGTCGAACCTCGGAGACGATCGTCACATGAGAGACGCGATCGAGAAGCCAGGCGGCGAGCCGGTCGATCTCGGCGAGCGTCGCCTCGCGACCCGTGAAGACTCCGAAGTTGACGTGGACTGCGATCTCCGCCTCGGGCTCGTCGCCCGAGACGAATGCGATCTGCGGTGCAGGCGTGTTCTCCATGGTTCGGCGGTGCCCGCAGGGGCGATTCGGGAAACCGACCACGAGGCGCTCTCAGTGGAGCACCAGTTTCAGGCCGACGAGCGCCAGCCCGATGACCGTGCCGAGCGCGATCTGGAGCCAGAAGTCGCGCGGCCCCTGCCGTGCACGCCACCCGGCGGCTGCCTCGAGCGCCACGATCGTCCCGGCTGCGGTCCACAACGCAATACTCGCCCCGCTCGAAACCGCGAGACCGGCCGCCCACGCGACGAGCAGCACGACCACGGGGACGAGAGCGCCTTCGAGGATCGGCAACTCGTGGAGGCAGCTGTGCCACAGGAGCTTCAGGTTCAGCGGCTCGCGCCGCTGCAGGCGAGCGCCGAGTGCGTGCGCGTAGAGGTTCGTGAGCCAGTAGACCGCCAGCACGATCGCGGCGGCCTCGATCGTCGCCGGGTAGCCCTCGTGGAGGGCATCCTCGGCGGCGAGCAGGACGGCGATCATCACCGCGCCGTAGACCGCGCCGCCGGCATTCGCCGTCGTCACGTCGAGGAGCCATGCTCCGAATCGCGGCAGTCGAGCCTGTCGCGTCTCGGAAGCCGGCAGCGCCATCGGCGCATTATCGTCCTGCGGCCCGACCTCCCCCGACGACGTGATCGGTGCCGCGCCGGCCGGCGGTGGCCGCTGCGGGAGGGCCGCCCGGCCCTGCGGCGCCGGTCTGGCCGGCTTCGGTGCGCTCCACGATCAGGCGGGCCCCGCGCCCGCGGGTGACGAAGCTGATCGTCCAGCGGAGGACGACGAGCAGCCGGTTCTGGAAGCCGATCAGGTAGACGAGGTGGACGAGCGAGCCAGAGCGCCCAGGCGACGAAGCCGGCCAGCGTGCAGGCCCTTCAGGTCGGCGACGGCCTTCGAGCGGCCGATCGTGGCCAGGTTGCCCTTGTCGACGTAGCGGAACGGCCCGGGTGCCTCGCCTTCGAGCCGCGTCGCGGATCGCGCGCGCCGCGTAGCGGCCCTGTTGCATCGCGACCGGAGCCAGGCCGGGCAGTGGCGACGACCGCCCCGTCGCGGCGCCTGCACCCGCACCATGTCGCCGAGCGCGAGCACCTCCGGGTGCCCGGGCAGGGTCAGGTCGGGCCCGACCGTGACCCGCCCGGCGCGGTCGACCTCGAGCGCCGGCCGCGCCGGCGAGCTTCGCCGCGAGCGTCGGAGGCGGTGACGCCGGCGGCCCAGATCGCGGTGCGTGCGGCGACGTGCTCGACCTCGCCGCCCGGGCCCTGGATCGCGACCGACCCGCTCGTCGACGCCGACGACGGTGTGGCCGGCGAGCGGGGTGACGCCGAGCTCCTCGAGCGCGTGCGCCGCCTTGCGCGAGAGCGACGGCGGGAAGCGCGGCGAGGATGCGGTCGCCCGCCTCGACGAGCAGCACGCGCGCCGTCGTCGTGTCGATCGCGCGGAAGTCGCGGCGCAGCGCGTCGCGGGCGAGCTCGGCGATCTGCCCCGCCATCTCGACCCCGGTCGGTCCGCCGCCGACGACGACGAAGGTCAGCCAGCTCCGCCGGCGGTCCGGGTCGGGCTCGAGCTCGGCCGCCTCGAAGGCGGCGAGGATCCGACTGCGGATGTCGAGTGCGCCGGCCAGCGACTTCAGCTCCGGCGCGTGCTCCCGCCACTCGTCGTGGCCGAAGTACGAGTAGCGCGACCCGCCGGCGACGATCGAGCGTGTCGTAGCCGAGGCGCGCCGGCCCGTCGCCGTTCGGCAGGCCGTCGAGGACCACCTCCCGCCGCTCGAGGTCGAAGCCGGTCACCTCGGCCAGCACGACCCGCGCGTTCCGCTGCCGCCTGAGGATCCGCGCGCAGCGGCATCGCGATCTCCGCCGGCGACAGGGCGCCGGTCGCGACCTGGTAGACGAGCGGCTGGAAGAGCGTGTAGTTCTGCCGGTCGACGAGCGTCACCTCGACCGGCGCGCGCCGCAGGCCGCGGACGGCCTGGAGACCGGCGAAGCCGCCGCCGACGACCACCACCCGGTGGGTCGCTGTCCCGCTCATGCCGCCACCGCCAGCTCGAGCTCCTCCGTCGTCTCGCCCTCGTCGAGCGTCACGAAGTCGCGCTCGCGGATCAGGACGAAGGAGGCGACGGCGGCGGCGAAGGCGACGACGGCGCTGATCAGCATGATCGTGTTCAGCCCCTGTACGAGGGCAGACCGGGCGGTCGCGCGCCACCAGCCCGCGGAGCGGCGGCGGCGTCGAGGCGATCGCGTCGGCGCCGCCGCCGGTCGAGATCGCGTGCGCGAGCGCGTGCGCGTGTCCCGCGAGCGGCGTGCCGCTGCAGGCCGGTCGAGCACCGACGCAGTGCACGTGCGAGACGAGGATCGTGCCGAGCGCCGCCACGCCGGTCGCGATACCCGACCTGGCGCAGGGTCGAGTTGATCCCGGAGGCCATCCCGGCCCGGGCCGGCTCGACGACGCCGACGGCGGTCGAGATCAAGCGGCGTGCTGACGAGCCCGCCGCCGATCCCGCAGACGATCATCCCGGCGAGCAGGTGCGTCCAGCCGGAGCTCGGCGTCAGGCCGCGCATGAGCAGGAGCCCGGCGCCGATCAGCAGGAAGCCCGGCGCGATCAGCAGCCGCCGCGGGACGCGCGAGGTGAGCCGGCCGGCGATGCCGGCGGTGACGAAGATCGCGACCGTCAGCGGCAGGAAGCGCACGCCGGTCGCGACCGCCGAGAGGCCGAGGCTGTTCTGCAGGTAGACGGTCAGGTAGGTGAACATCGCGAACAGCGCGGCCGAGATCGCCCAGGCCGCCGCGAGGCCTCCGCCGAAGGTCGGCACGCGCAGCAAGCCGAGGTCGAGCATCGGCTCGGACTGGACGCGCTCGAGCGACGAGGAAGACCGCGAGCAGCGCGGCGCTCGCCGCGAGCGACCCGACCACCGTCGCCGAGCCCCAGCCGTCGCGCTGGCTCTCGATCAGGCCGTACACGAGCCCCGCGAGCGCCGGCGCTGAAGGTGACGAAGCCCGCCCAGTCGGGCCGCCTGGCGTCCGGGTTCCGCGACTCGTCGACGCGCAGCAGCGTGATCGCGAGCGCGACGATCCCGATCGGGACGTTGACGTAGAAGATCCAGCGCCAGGAGAGGCCGGTCGTGATCGCGCCGCCGAGCACCGGGCCGATCGCGACCGCGATGCCCGTGATCGCGCCGAAGAGCCCGAGCGCGATCCCGCGGTCCCGGCCCTGGAACGCCTGGGCGAGCAGCGCCAGCGACGTCGCGAACATGATCGCTCCGCCGACGCCCTGGCCGCCGCGCGCGACCGCGAGGAAGGTCGAGCCGGTCGCGACGCCGCAGAAGAGCGAGCCGACGGTGAAGATCACGATCCCGCTCGCGAAGAGCAGCCGCCTGCCGTACAGGTCGGCGAGCGAGCCGGCGGTGAGCAGGAACGCGGCGAGCGTCAGCGCGTACGCGCTGATCACCCACTGCAGGTCGGACAGCGACGCGCCGAACGTGCTGCTCGATGTCGGGCAGCGCGACGTTCACGATCGTGATGTCGAGCAGGAGCATGAACACGCCGGTGCACACGGCGGCGAGCGTCCACCACCTGCGGTTCCGCGCGGCCCCGGCGCTCCCGATCCGGCTCGGAGGGTTGTCGTCGAAGGTTTGCATCCGTCTCCTCCTCTCGAAACGTCGTCTCCACTAACGACGAAGAACGGCGCAGGCCCGTGACAGGCCGGCGCCTGTCACAGACGAGCCGCGCGGATCGTCTTGGGAGCGACAGCCAGGAAAGGAGCTTCCATGCGGGTCTTCGTTGCGGGTGCAGGCGGGGTGATCGGTCGTCGGCTGGTGCCGCAGCTGGTCGAGCGCGGCCATCGAGGTCGTGGCGACCACGCGGGACGCGGCCAAGAACGACGACATGCGCGCGCTCGGGGCGACGCCGGCGGTGATGGACGGCCTCGACGCCGGCCTCGGTCGGCGAGGCGGTGGCGCGCGCCGAGCCGGAGGTGGTCGTCCACCAGATGACCGCGCTCGCCGGGTTCGGCGACCTGCAAGCACTTCGACCGCGGGTTCGCCACGACGAACGAGCTGCGCACGCGGGGGACCGACAACCTGCTCGCCGCCTCCGACGCGGTCGGCGTCCGTCGATTCGTCGCCCAGAGCTTCACGGGCTGGCCGAACGAGCGGAGCGGCGCTCCGGTGAAGTCGGAGGACGACCCGCTCGAGCCGAACCCGCCCGCTCACCAGCGCGAGTCGCTCGAGGCGATCCGCTACCTGGAGCGGGCCGTCGCTCGCGGCGGCACCGGTGGGGCTGGTGCTCCGGTACGGCAGCCTCTACGGCCCCGGCACCTCGATGGCGAACGAGTACGCGCAGCTGATCCGCGAGCGCAAGCTGCCGCTGGTCGGCGACGGCGCCGGCATCTGGTCGTTCGTCCACGCCGATGACGCAGCCTCCGCGACGGTTCTCGCCGTCGAGGGAGGCGCACCGCGGCGTCTACAACGTGGTCGACGACGAACCCGTCGCGGTCGCGGAGTGGCTGCCCTACCTGGCGCGACGTTCCTCGGCGCCCGGCCGCCTCGCCACGTGCCGGCCTGGCTCGCGCGGTTCGCGATCGGCGACGTCGGGGTGGCGATGATGACCCGGATCCGCGGCTCGTCGAACGCGAAGGCGAAGCGCGAGCTCGGCTTCGGCCCCGTGTGGCCGAGCTGGCGTCGAGGGTTTCCGGGACGGGTTCGTCGACCGGCCCCTGCGATCGGCCGCCTAGGTGTCACGGATGACTTTTTGGGAACGGTGAACACGAAGGTGTCGAGCTCTGGGGCCGACATGACCGAGACCTTCGAGGATCTGCGCCCGCTGCTGTTCTCGATCTCCTACCGGATGCTGGGCAGCGTCGCGGAGGCGGAGGACGTCGTCCAGGACGCGTTCCTGCGCTATCAGCGCGCGCTGGTCGAGCAGGGCGCGGAGATCGAGTCGCCGAAGGCCTATCTCTCCGCGGTGACGACGCGGCTCGTCGATCGACCACCTCCGCTCGGCGCGCGTCCGCAAGGAGAGCTACATCGGCGAGTGGCTGCCCGAGCCGCTGCTCACCGACACGAACGCGCCCGACGCGGTCACAGCACGCGGAGGACGCCGACTCGCTCTCGATGGCGTTCCTGCTCCTGCTCGAGCGGCTCTCACCGGTCGAGCGCGCGGTCTTCCTGCTGCACGACGTCTTCGACTACGGCTACGACGAGGTCGCGGCCATCGTCGGCAAGAGCGAGGACAACTGCCGCCAGCTCGCCGTGCGCGCACGGCGGCACGTCGACGAGCACAAGCCCCGGTTCGAGGCGTCGCGGCGCGAGCGCGAGCGGCTCGCCGACCCGCTTCTTCGACGCCGTCGAGGACGGCGACATGGACGGCCTGGTCGAGCTGCTCGCCGCCGACGTCGTCGTGCTACGGCGACGGCGGCGGCACCAGCCCGTCGTGGCGCAACCCGATCTTCGGCCGCGACAAGGTCGCGCGGCTGATGCTCGGCCTCGGCCGCCACTCGCGCGAGCGCGGCGGCACGATCCGCCGCGCCGAGATCAACGGCCAGCCGGGCGTCGATGTTCCTCGACGCCGGCGGCCGGCTGATCCACGTGATGACGATCGACATCGCCGACGGCGTCGTCCAGGACGTGCGCTGCGATCATCAACCCCGACAAGCTTCGCCATCTCGGCCCGCTCGCCGACATCCGCGCGGCGATGCGCGCGAGCCATCGCCGGCGGCGTGACGCTGCCGAATAGCACGGTGCTACAGAGGCTTTGGGCGCCGGCCGCGGATCTAGGCGTCCGCGAGGGCGGTGCGCAGGGCTTGCGCCATGCTGCTCGGCAGGTTCGTGACGAGGGCGCTTCTCTGCGCGGGCGTCAGCCCGGTCGAGAGCGCGCGGCCGAGCACGGCAGGCGCGCAGCCGTGGCTGCGGAAGCGGGCGAGATCGTCGCGGACGATCACGTAGTTGAGGTCGGCGGGATAGGGGCCCGCGCGGCCGAAATGGGCCAGGAAGCCCTGTGCGTCGCCGACGAGCGTCTGCGCGTCCGTCCGGCAGACGGCGGCGGACGCGACCGCCGTCGTGGCGGTCCTCGCCGGGAAGACGCCGTAGGCGCCGACCGAGACGGTGCCGTTGTCCGCGTGTCGAGACGAGCCGCCGCAGCCCGCCAGGACGCCGGTCGCGACGACGACGGCCACGAGCGTTCCCCTCACGACAGACATTGTTCCCGCGCCGCACAGGGCCATGGAGGAGTTTCGACGCGCGATTCGAAAGAGGCGTCATGCCGCGCCGCACGAAAGACACCGACTTCTACGCGAGAGATCTCCGGCTCCTGCACGACCTCGCGGTCTTCCACCGGGCGATGGCCCGGGACCGCGTGCCCGCGCAGGAGCGCCTGGAGCGCGAGCTGGGCGCCGACTTCGCCCGCGCCCTCTGCTCGTCGCTGGCCGACTCGGCCGCGAAAGCCGCGTAGGCGCTCGGGTTTCACCGCTCGCCCGGTCGCCGAAGGCCCCGGGGCCGAGTCACCTGCAACCCGGCCGGTAGTGTCCGGGCATGAGCGCCGCGTTGGAGGGTGGCTGCGCCTGCGGAGCGGTTCGCTACCGGCTGGCCTCGGGCCCGCTCTTCACGCATTGCTGCCACTGCCTGAACTGCCAGCGCCAGACGGGGAGCGCCTTCGTGATCAACCTGATGATCGAGGCAGACCGGGTCGAGCTGGTCGCCGGGGAGCCGCAGCCCGTCGATGTGCCGCGTGACGACGGCAGCGCGCAGAAGGTCTACCGCTGCCCGGAGTGCCAGGTGGCCGTCTACAGCGACTACGGCCGCCCCGAGGTGCTGTTCGTTCGCGGCGGCACGCTCGACGAGCCGAGAGAGCTCGAACCCGACGTCCACATCTTCACGAAGTCGAAGGTGGCCTGGGTCGCGATCCCGGAGTCGCAGACGGCGGTCGAGATCTACTACGACCGGCATCAGCTGTGGCCGGCCGAGAGCCTCGAGCGGCTCGATGCCGTCCTGTCGCCTTCGACGTAACCGCCCTCAGGGCACCTCGTCTGCCGCCCGGCGCAACGCCAGGAACTCCTCGACGTCGATCAGCCCCAGGATCCAGCGGGCGGGGATCGGCACCGGCCGGCGTGTCGGGTCGGTGGAGAGCTCCGGGGCGACGAGCCGCACCGTCCTCCCCCTGGTCCGGATCTCGCAGCGGCCCGCGGCGACGACGTTGCGAACCCAGTCGCTGTCGGCCCCGTACGTGAGCGCGAACACGTAGCGGTTGCCGTCGCGGAAGACGTTCACCGGCGTGTGGTAGACGGTGCCGGAGCGACGCCCGACGTGCGTCACGATCGCAAAGCCCGGCAGCCAACGCGCGAAAGGGCCCGTGACATGGTTCGTCACGTGCTTGTTGAAGCGCGCGACCCGCCGTGAGATCGGCATCCGTCGTGCAGGATACGAGCCTCGGTCCAGGCGCGGGGAGGGCGGAGCCGAAAGGCGATGTCCAGCGCAGCCCCGAGCCCGCGCACGCACGGCCACGCCGGAGACGCCGGTCCGTCGACCTGTCGGTTCCCCTGAGCTAGCAGGTGTCGACCGCGGGAATACGCGGTGGCCTTTCGGTGTCCTTGGTAGAAGAATCCGCCTTCTCACCCCGCTGAAGATCACACCCTTGGCTCCGGCTACCATGGCTTGGAGAAGCCTGATGCGACCCCGTTCTGAGAGCGAGCCGCGCGAGGAGGAGCTGGCTGCGCTGGCCGACGGCTCCCTCTCTCCGGAGCGCCGGGCCGCAGTCGAGGCTCTGGCCGAGAGCTCGCCCGAGCTCACCGTCCGCCTGAACGAGCAACGTGAGGCGCACGAGCTCGTCCGCGACGCGGCCGTCGGCGTCGAGGCTCCCATGCGTCTCCGGGAGCAGATCGACGCGCAGCGTCGGCCACGGGCCGCGGCCGGCCGCCGGCGCAGGTTTGCCTACGGAGGGGCGGCCGTCGCCGTCGTCGCCGCGGTCGCGCTCGTGCTCGCGCTCGTCCTGCCGTCGAACGTTCCCGGCGGCCCGACCGTTGCGGAGGGGGCAGTGCTCGCCACGCGGCCTGCGACGGCGCCGCCGCCGCCGGCAGTGAGCCCGACGCTGCTCGATCTCGCGGTCGAAGGCGTGCCGTTTCCGCACTGGGCGAAGAAGTTCGGCTGGAAGGCCACCGGCGTGCGCACGGACACGATCGGAGGACGGAGCGCGGCCACGGTCTTCTACGAGAAGGCCGGCCGCAGGATCGCCTACACGATCGTGGCCGGTGACTCGCTGAGGACGCCGAAGGGCTCGAGCCGACTCGACCGGGAAGGCACGGAGCTCCGCGTGCTGACGGTCGACGGCCGCACGGTCGTGACGTGGGACCGGCTCGGCCGAACCTGCATCCTGTCCGGCTCCGACGTCGACCTCGCCACGCTCGCCAAGCTGGCGGCCTGGAAGGGCAAGGGCACCGTTCCCTTCTAGGAGGCCGTCTCCCCGAGCCGGCGCGCAACCTGTTGCCGGCCGCGATAGAGGCGGCTCATCACGGTTCCCTGCGGGAGACGGAGTGCACCGGCCGCCTCCGCGTAGGAGAGCCCGACGACGTCGACGGCGACGACCACGTCCCGGAAGTCGTCGGCGAGCGCAGCCACGGCCTCGAAGACCTCCTTCGCTTCGAGTGCGCGGTCCGGACGCGTCGAGACGCGCTCCTCGACGGGCTCGAACCCCTCGGCCATCGCCTGAGTGCGCGGACGGCGTTGCTCGGTGCGCTTCGTGTTCAGGAACGTGTTCCGCAGCACGCGGAGCAGATAGCCCAGGTCGTCCTCGCGACGGAGAAAGCGAGGCTTCGCCAGCACGCGGGCATAGGTGTCTTGCACCAGGTCCTCTGCTTCCTCGCGCGACCCCGTGAGCGCCCAGGCTGCTCGGTAGAGCCGATCGAGGTGATCGCCGAGCGTGGCCGTGTCGAGCCGACGCGCCATCGGAACGCTCCCCCCGGATTGCCTTGCGTGTTGCACGACGAGCATAGAAGGCAGGCCGGTAGATCGGTGGGAATAGATCCGTGTCGTCGGTGTCCCTGGAGAGGACAGCTCAACGATCGAAAGGAGCACCGATGTCCCGCAGGATCCGCAACAGACGCCCGCTGATCGCCGTCCTCGCGGCCGGACTCGTGGTCGCGGCGATGTCCGCCGTCGCCGCCTACGCCGCGAGCGGCAACACCAAGACGAGCTTCGACCTCGTCGCGAATCCCAAGTTCGTCAACTGTCTCGCAAGGTACCCGGGCGATCCGTCCCGGCCGCCGACCGCGAGCGTCGACGTCCAGAAGGGCGACCTGAACGACCGGCTGACCCTGCATCTGCACAACATCAAGCCGAACCTCGCGTTCGACCTGTTCACCGTGCAGCGCAGCACGCTCGACGCACAGGGCAAGCCGATCAGCCCCGCGCCGAGCTTCGGCCTCGCGTGGTACCAGTCCGACGTGCAGGCAGACGGCCACGGGAGCGGCAGCGTGAAGATCCAGACCATCCTGGCGGACCAGATCTTCGGCGTGAACCTCGACGAGTCGCCCGTGAATCCGATCAACACGTTCCACGTCGGCTTCTGGTTCAACAACCCGAACGACGCCGCCCTGTGCAACTTCGACGTCACCAAGCCGACGCCGTTCAACGGCGAGCACCAGGCCGGACCGCTGGCGATGATCAGCGTGCCCGACGCAACCACGGGCCTCGGCCCGCTCTGCCTCAACCCGGACGCCTCCCAGCCCAGCGGCTGCGACGCCTGACGTCCGGCGCACGACTGCCGAGAGGGCGCCGCTGGCTTGCGCGGCGCCCTCTGCGCGTCTCAGGCCGGTGCCGTGCTGCTCGTCGGCCCGCCGGTCGGACGCGTGCGCCGCGCCTGGAAGGCGACCAGGAGGGCGATCGCCGCGACGACGGTGCCGAAGATCTCGAAGGTGGTCTCGAGGCCGACGTGGCCGACCGCGACACCGGCGAGGACGGCCGGGATCGACAGCGAGGCGTAGGCGGCGATGTAGAAGGCCGACATGACCGAGGCGCGATGGGTGGGCGGGATCGCGGTGACCAGGGCCCGGAGGCCGCCGAGGAAGGCGGCGCCGAAGCCTGCCCCGCCGAGAATCGAGCCGGTCAGATAGGCGGTGCCGGAGCCGGCGGCGGCGGCGAGCACGATGAGCCCCATCCCGGCCGCCAGCGCGATCGAGCCGGCGCCGGCTGCGATCCAGGCGGGGGTGCGGACCGTGAGCACCTGTGCGACCCCGGCCGCGGCCGTGAGCAGGACGATGCCGCTTCCGTCCGCGATCACGTTGTTGGTCTCGAACAGCTGGGCCGCCAGTTGCGGCCCGAGAGAGAAGAAGAGGGCACCGATCGACCATGACGAGAGCACGGCCAGCGCGGCGAGCAGGAACGGGCGCCGGACTGCTGTCGGCACGCTCGGACGCTCGATGGTCAGGCGGAAGGGCCTGCGCTCGGTCACCGGCTCCCGCATCAGGAAGGTTCCGGTCGCGGCCAGCGAGAACATGACGAGCAGGACGACGTAGGGCAGTACCCGGGGCGCGGATCCGAGCTGCACGAGCGACGACGAGACCAGGATGCCCAGTCCGAGGCCGGTCACCGACGCGATTGCGTTCGTGAGGCCGACGCCGGCCGGGTCGCGGCGCGGGTGGAGGTCGAGCAGCGCCGCGCTCGCCGCGCTGAGCGCCGCCCCGGTCGCGAGACCCTGCACGCCGCGTGCGGCGAAGAGCCATGCCGCCGAGTCGGCGAACACGTAGAGGACGCTGGAGGCCATCAGGATCGCCAGCGACGCCAGGAGGACGGGCCGGCGCCCGACGTCGTCCGAGACGCGGCCCGCGACCAGCAAGGAGGCGAGCACACCCAGCGCGTAGGTCGCGTAGATCAGGGTCAGGGTCAGCGGCGAGAAGTGCCAGAGCACGCTGTAGGTGTGGTAGAGCGGCGACGGCGTCACCGACGCGAAGAGCCCGAGCCCGATCACCGAGGCGGCCACGCCGTAGGCGACACGGTCGGGCAGCGTCCACCGGCGCGAGCGTCCGGTCGCCAGTGCTGTGAGTTGCATCACGCTACCCATTTGCAGAGAGTATGGCACAGAAAGTTGTTTGACGCAACTCATACTGCTATCGTGGCCGCATGCTCGGCCGCCGCTACGAGGACCAGGACTGCTCGATCGCGCGGGCGCTCGAGATCGTCGGCGAGCGGTGGACGCTCCTGATCGTCCGCGACGCGTTTCTCGGCCTCACCCGGTTCGACCAGTTCCAGCAGAGCCTCGGGATCGCACGCAACGTCCTCGCCGACAGGCTCAACCGACTCGTCGACGAGGGCATCCTCGAGCGGCGTCGCTACAGCGACCGGCCGCCTCGGGACGAATACCACCTGACCGAGAAGGGACGAGAGCTCAGGCTCGCGCTCACCGGCCTCCGCCAGTGGGGCGACGCGTACCTGAGCGAGCAACCGCCCCGGCTCCTCCGCCGCAAGTCCGACCGGAAGCCGGTCGTCGTCGCGTTCGTGCCCGTGGGGGCAGGGAACATCCTCGACGAGGACCAGGTCGAGAGCGTCCCGGGGCCCGGCGCTGCCGCTGCGGCGACGCAGTAGACCGATCCGGGGTCGACCTGCGCAGCGGTAGTCCGGCCATGTCGTCCAGTAGCCTCGCTCGGATGACTGCAGGAACCGAACTCCGCCCGTTTGCCGCGGGGTAGCGCCGGAGAGTATGGGACAGGCGCTCGGGAACGTCCTGCCGCTGGCGGTCGCGATCGCGATCTTTCCGGTGCCGATCATCGCCGTCGTACTCCTGATCGGGTCCGATCGAGGCCGGGCGAAAGGCCTGGCCTACGTTCTCGCCTGGTGCGCCGGGCTCGCCGCGGTCGGCGCGATCGTGCTCCTGCTCGGCGGCGTCTTCGACGGGAGCGACTCCGGCGAGCCCGCCACGTGGGTGAACGTGCTGCTCCTCTGCCTCGGCCTGCTTCTCCTGGCGGCTGCGGTCAAGCAGTGGCGGGGCCGTCCCGGCGGCGGCGAAGAGACGCCGACGCCCGCCTGGATGCGCACGATCGGCGATTTCACCATCGCGAAGGCCGCCGGGGCCGGGTTCGCTCTCTCCGCGCTCAACCCGAAGAACGTCCTGCTCGTGGCGGCGGCGGCCGCCGAGATCGCGGAGGTGGGGCTCCCGGCGAGTCAGCAGGTCGCAGTCCTGGCCGTCTTCGTTCTCATCGCCTCCGTCGGCGTGCTGACTCCACTCGTACTTTCCGTCGCGCTCGGGGACCGGTCAGGCGAGCTGCTGGATGCGCTCACGAGCTGGCTGGCGCGCCACAACGCGGTGATCATGGCCGTGCTCCTCCTCCTCATCGGCGCGAAGCTGATCGGCGACGCAGTCTCCGGCTTCTCCATGTGAGCTGCCGACGTCTTCCAGCCCTCACAGATCGAGCACGACGTCGTCGCGCGGCTGCGAGCAGCAGATGAGCGCGCTGCCGTCGGCGGGCGGCTCGACCGGGTCGGGGTTGTAGTCGAGGTCGCCGGCGATGAGCGTCGTCTCGCAGTTGTGGCAGACGCCGGTGCGGCACGACCAGCGGACGGGCACGTCGCAGGCCTCGGCGAGCTCGAGCAGGCTCGCGTAGTCGCTCGCTCCAGGGGACGGCGAGGTTGCTGCGGGCGAACTCGATCGTCGGGCCGCTCCCGGGTTCGCCGGCCGGTGGGTGGGGCGCCCGCGCCGGCGTTGCTGCGATGCCGGGCGTCAGACCGGGTGCGGGCCCGAACGGCTCGGTGTGGATGCGCGAGGCGTCGAGGCCGATCGCGGCCAGGCCGGCGCTGATCTCCTCCATGAACGCCGCCGGGCCGCAGAGGTATGCCTCGGCGTCGCGCGGCGGCTCGAGCTCGGCGAGCAGCGACGCGGTGAGACGGCCCGGCGCTGTCGAAGTCGCGGCCTTCGACGTCGTCCGGGCCGGGGCGGCTGTAGCAGACGTGGGTGTGGACGTTCGGGAGCGAGGCGAGGAGCGCGCGGGCCTCGGCGGCGAAGGCGTGGTCGCGGCTGCTGCGCGCGCCGTGCAGCCACCAGATCTCCCGCTCGGAGTGCTCCTCCGCCAGCGCGTGGAGCATGGCGAGGACCGGCGTGGCGCCGATGCCGGCGCTGATCAGCAGCACCGGCGCGTCGGTCGCGGTCGAGGATGAAGGTGCCGCGCGGCGCGGCGATCGTCGAGCTGGTCGCCGACGCGAGGCGGGTGTGCAGATAGCCGCTGGCGGCGCCGTCGTGCTCGCGCTTGACGGTGATCCGGTAGTAGCCGGCGTCGGGCGGCCCGGAGAGGGAGTAGTTGCGGAGCACCGACCGCTGCTCGCCGTCGGGCTGGATGCGCAGCGTCAGGTACTGCCCGGGCCGCGCGGGCGGGAGCGGTGCGCCGTCGGGATCCTCGAGGCGGATCGAGATCACCGAGTCGCTCTCGCGGTCGATCGCCGGCGACGGTCAGCCGGCGGAAGCCGGGCCAGGCCGGCGGCGGGCTCGCTGCCGTCGAGGCCGGCGTTGCCGCTGCCGGGCTCTCCGTCGAGCAGGGCGCGGAACGACGCCTGCCAGCCGGGGCTGAGGGCGGGGATCCGCAGCGCTCGGAGGAGCTGCTGGCGCGGGTGCCCGGGCAGGTAGAGGAGCGCGTCGACCTCGGCGACCGTCATCTGCTCCGGGCCGGAGGCGAGCTTGACGATCTCGTCTCCCGCCTGCACCTCGCCCTCCTCGAGCACGCGGAAGTAGAAGCCGGGGCGGCGGTGGGAGACGAGCAGGGCGGGGATGCGCGGGTCGTTCATGCGGATCCCGACGCGGTAGCAGGTGACGCGGGGCTGGGTGACCTCGAAGACGGCGGTGCCGATCCGGTAGCGGTCGCCGATGCAGACCTCGTCGTCGCCCAGCCCCTCGACGGTGAAGTTCTCGCCGAACTGCCCGTAGACGAAGTCGCTCGCGTCCGAGCTCGCGCTCCCAGTAGCGGTACGAGTCGATCTGGTAGACGAACACGGCGCGCTGCTCGCCGCCGTGCCCGGCGAGATCGCCCTGGCCGTCGCCGTCGACGTTGAGCCTGCGCACCCGGCGCGGGCCGGTCGACCGGGTCCTTGAAGACGCCGGTGAAGACGGTCTTCCCCTGCCACGGCACGTCCTTCGGCATGCCGACGTTGACGGACAGCAAGGTGCCGACCCGGTCGGCCCGCGGACTCGCCGAGCTCATGCCCGCGCGTCCCTGGCGGCGGTTGCGCAGAGGTTCATCGAACCTTCCGCGGTGGCTCCACACTGAGATGGTCCCACATCGCGTCTCTCCCTGACCACTTGACGTCCCAGCCGACCGAGATGGCGTAGCCGATCGCATCGGCGTTCCGGGCGCGGACCTCGACCGCGATCTCGTATCTGCCGGCATCGAGCAGGTCGCGGCTCCCCGCGGGTCTCGGACTGAGGTCGAGTCGAAGCTGCGCATGATCTGGCCATGTTCGCGCTATCTCCAGCTCGTCACCGGCGGGCCAGTCGACGTGCAGGAGATCGACATGGCGCTCGGAGCCAGGATGCACCGAGGCCACCGTCAGGGCGGGCTCGATCCCGACCAGGTCAACGGGAGCCCGATCGGTCTCGTCTCGGCCGTCCCCGTCTCCGGATCCCCGAGCCGCCGAAGCTCGGTGACCCTCACGACGACGTCGTCCGCCGTGTCCTTGCCCGGTTGGTTCGCCACCCGCAACCGGGCGCACGCTGCGTCGGATCCGCCCTCGGTCCCGATGATGACCTGATCGTTTCCGGTGCGGTCGAAGCGAAGATCCAGCCTCGGGCGACGACGCGCAGTGACGAAATAATCCCGAAACAGCGCATAGACGACCGTTCCGATCGTGCCGATGGCCACGGCGACCGTCGCCCACGTGTCGACGGCGGAGCCGAGGACGGGGTCGAGTCGAGTCGGAAGCAGCACGACGCTGCGAAGCATTCCATGCGGCCCGTCACGCGGGTCAGACTCCCAGCGCGCGACTGCGCGGGATTTACAGCCAGCGAGTGAGGGGGAGATGCTCGGGGAAACGCTGTACCACCCCCGAAGGGGAGAACCCCTCCCGAAAGTTGGGACTCCGGCCGTGGGACTCAGACCGTGGCTCCGCTGCTCAGCCGAACCGGTGCCGTAGCCAAACTCGCGCTCCCTCGACGACCAGCGCAGTTCCGATCACCAAAGCTGCGAGGGCGCTATGCGCTTGGAGCGCTGGTCGCCGTTCGTGCTCCTCTAGGGACATCAGCGAACCTGTAAGGAGTTCAGTGCTCTCTAGGTCACCGCTGGAAGCTCCGCGAGAACCGGTGCGGATGAAACTGGTGGCAGCTGTGCTTCCGGTTGAAACGCGGGCAGGCTGAGCGCAAAGACCGTTCCGCCGTGACTCGATTCGACTGTGCAAGTGCCGCCATGCGCTTTCGCGATCGCGGCGGCGATGGACAAACCGAGCCCGACGCCCCCGTCTGTCCGGGCGCGTGCCTCGTCGGCGCGTCCAAAGCGCTCGAAGATGCGATCGAGTGCCGCCGGGGGTACCCCGCAGCCGCCGTCTGCGACCTGGATCGTGAGTGACTCAGCGTCCGAGATCGCCCGCAGCTCGATCGCGTCGCCCTCCTCGGTGTACTTCA
>CAVTFN010000003.1:700000-1692254 GCA_963734065.1 uncultured Actinomycetes bacterium | reverse complement strand
TGTCGGGCCGGTGAACGGGGGATCGGGCGGCGCTACGCCGTTCGGGCCGTCAGGTCGTACACGGTGACGCCGCCGACGGTGCGCGAGCTGAAATGCGCGGCGACCCACGTTTGGATCTTCGAGCCGCTCCGCCTCCCGAAGCCGCCGCCGCCGTTGGCGAGGAAGTAGTGGATCTGCCCGGCGGCGACCAGCTTCTTGAACTGCGCGAGCGTCGGCGTCGGGTCGCTCCCGTTGAAGCCGCCGATCGCCAGGATCGGCTCGCCGCTCGCGATCTGCACGCCGGCCGCGCTGTTGGCACCGACTGCCGCCGCGGCCCAGCGGTAGCTGCCCGCGTGCTCGAGCAGCGTGACCAGCTGCTTCGAGGGCGTGGAGGCGTCGAGCAGCCCTCCCAGGCCGCCGCTCCCGCGCGGCCGTCCGAATCCTCCGCCCGGACCGAACCCGCCGCCGCGCTGCCCGAGCCCGCCGCGCTGCCCGAGCCCGCCGCCCGGTCCGAACGTGCCGCCCGGAGGTGCGAGCCCGCCGTTGCCCGAGGGTGCGATGCCGGACGGCGGTCCTCCCCGGAAGCCTCCGTTGCCGAAGGCCCGGCGGAAGGTCCGCGGCCCGCCGCCGAAGCCGCCGAAGCGGCCGCCGGGTCCGGCGCTCGGAATAGCGCCGGAATGAGGCGTCGAGGCGGTCTGGGCCGAGTAGGCGAGCGGGGCTGCGAGCAGCGCCGCGAGGGCGACGGTCGCGACGGCGAGAGCGAGCCGGGGCCGCGAGGCGACGAGGGGCAGCGCCAGGATCGCCAGTGCCGAAGCCGATGCCGCGACGAGCACTGCATAGCGCAGCCAGGGCTGCCAGTCCGGCGTCCGGCCGAGCAGCTCGAACGCCCAGACCCCGCTCAGGGCGACGGCGGCGGCCAGCAGCAACCGGCTGACGATGCTTCCGCGGTCCTGCCAGAGCCGCACACCGCCGATCCCGACGAGCCCGCCGATCGCAGGCGCCAGCACGACGTTGTAGTACGGGTGGATGATCCCGGCGGCGAAGCTGAAGACGACGCCGGTAATGACGAGCCACGAGCCCCACAGCAGCGCGGCGGCGCGGACGCCGTCCGTCCGCCGGGCGCGGCGCGTCACCCAGAGCAGGCCGACGAGCCCGATGAGCGCGGCAGGGATCAGCCACGACACCTGGGTGCCCATCTCGTCGTTGAAGAGCCGGGTGATCCCGGTCGGGCCCCACATGCCCCCCCGCGGCGCCGGATTGCCGCCGGTGCCGAAGGTCTGGCCGCCGATGACGCTTCCGCTCTCGTTGCCGGTCAACCGGCCGAAGCCGTTGTAGCCGAAGATCAGGCTGAGGATGCTGTTGTCCTGCGAGCTGCCGATGTACGGGCGGCTCGCGGCCGGCCAGAGAGCGACGATCGCCACCCACCAGCCGGCGGAGACGACGATCGCGGCGCCGGCGGCGAGCAGCTGGAGCAGCCGCCTCCGCAGCGGGGTCGGTGCCGCAACCAGGTAGACGAGCGCGAAGCCGGGCACCACGATCAGCGCCTGGAGCATCTTGGTCAGGAAGGCGAAGCCGACGAACGATCCGGCGGCGACGAGCCACCATGTGCTGCCGCGTTGCAATGCGCGCGTGACCGAGTAGGCGGACGCGACCAGCAGGAGGGTCAGGAGCGCGTCAGGGTTGTTGAACCGGAACATCAGCGCCGCCACCGGCGTGAGCGCCATGACCAATCCCGCGATCAGCCCGGCGGCCGCCGTGAACTGCCGGCGGACCGTCGCGTAGAGGAGGCCGACGGCGGCGACGCCCTCGAGCGCCTGCGGGACGAGGATGCTCCAGGAGCTGACGCCGAAGATCCGGGCCGAGGCGTCCATCACCCACAGCGAGGCGGGCGGCTTGTCGACGGTGATGAAGTTCGAGGAGTCGAACGAGCCGAAGAAGAAGGCCTTCCAGCTCTGGGTCGCGGCCTGCACGGCCGCGCTGTAGTACGAGTTCGCCCAACCGTTTGCCGAGAGGCCGACCAGGTAGAGCAGGGCGGTTCCGGCGAGCAGCCCGAGCAGGGTGGGGCGCACCCAGGCCGGGTCGTCCTCCCGGCCGCGGACGAGCGTCCGCAGGCGTCCGCCGGGCACGGACCGCGCTTCGGCGGTGATGTCGGTCATGCGCTCTCCTCGAAGGCGGGGGCGCTCCGGCGGTCACGGAACACCCAGCCGCGGAGCAGCACGAAGCGGAGGACGGTCGCCGCCAGGTTCGCGACGACGAGGACGGCGAGCTCGAGCGCCCGCGACGCGGACGGCGCCACCGCGTGCAGGAGGGCGAGCGATCCGGCCGTGACCCCGAGCGCGAGCCCGAACACCGCGAGCCCCTCGGTCTGGTGCCTGAGCAGCCGGCTGCGGCCGCGGACGGCGAAGGTGTAGCGCCGGTTGGCGGCCGTGTTGCCGATCGCGGTCAGCAGGAGGGCGGACGCATTCGCCGCCTGGCTGCCGACCCCGGTGCGCAGGGCGAGGTAGAGCACGGCGTAGGCGACCGTGCTCGCGACGCCGATCAACGCGAACCGCAGCACCTGCGCGGCGAACCCCGGCGGCTGGGCCGGCGCCGGCCGCGGAAGGTCGACGCGGCCCCGGCGGAGATCGCGCGCGAGCCGCCAGACGCCGCGCAGGTCCTGGCGCGCCGTCGAGACGATGTCGACACGGGAATCGGGATCGTCGACCCAGTCCACCGGCACCTCGTGGATCCGGAAGCCGGCGCGCTCGGCCAGCACGAGGAGCTCGGTGTCGAAGAACCAGCCGCGATCCTCGACGAGCGGGAGCAACTGCCGGGCGCGGTCGGCGCGGATCGCCTTGAAGCCGCACTGCGCGTCGGTGAAGCGGGTCCGGAGCGTTGCGTGGAGGATCCGGTTGTACGTGCGGGAGATCACTTCGCGCTTCGGGCCGCGCACGACCTTCGCTCCGCGGGCCAGCCGGCTCCCGATCGCCAGGTCGCTGTGCCCGGAGACGAGCGGGGCGACGAGCGGGAGGAGTGCCGCGAGGTCGGTGGACAGGTCGACGTCCATGTACGCGAAGACGTCGGCGTCGCTCCCCGACCAGACGTGGTGAAGCGCACGCCCGCGGCCCTTCTGGTCGAGCCGGACGCACTCGACGCCCTCGAGCTCGGCCGCGAGCAGGCGGGCGATCCGCCAGGTGCCGTCGGTGCTGGCGTTGTCGGCGATCGTGATCCTGCTCGAGAACGGAAACGACCGGAGGTACTCGTGCAGCCGCCGGATCGTCCGCTCGAGCTGCGCCTCCTCGTCGAAGACGGGGACGACGAGCTCGAGCACCGGCGGAGCGGTGGATGCGCCGGTGTCCGTTGGCTCGGGAAGCGGGAGTGCCGCAGCCACGGCAACGACTTTCGCCCATCAACCTGAGACGAAGGTGAGACGCCGCTGAAGCTTTTCTTTGACCTGCCCCGTTCAGGAGGGAAGCCGGCCTGCCTCCTCCGTCGCCGCGCGTAGCCGGGCGGCGTGGCGCTTCGTCAGCTGGCCGGGACAGAGCCGCCACGACCAGTTGCCCGTGATCGTTCCGGGCGAGTTCATCCGGGCCTCGCTGCCCAGGCCGAGCACGTCCTGCGCCTGCAGGATCGCCAGCTCGGCGCGCGACGAGAGCGCCGCCTCGATCAGCTCCCAGCACGGCTCGATCCCGGGAAGGCCGCTCGCGTGCCTGATCCGGCGCGGCAGCGTGCGCCACCAGCCCAGCGCGGTATCGCAGTCGTGCGTGCCCACGTAGACCACGCTCCGCCGCGGGTGGTTCTCGAGTCGGAAGGGGTTGGTCGGGGGGCCGTCGTAGCCGAACTGCATCACCACCATCCCAGGGATGCCGAGCTCGTCGCGGAGTCGGACGACCGGCGGCGTGATCACTCCCAGATCCTCGGCGACGAGGGGTAGCGGGCCCAGCTCCCGCTCGGCCGCCCGGAAGAGCTCGGCGCCCGGCCCGGGCCGGAAGCGCCCGTGCTTGGCCGTTCGGTGGTGCTCGGGGACCGCCCAGTACGCGACGAAGGCCCGGAAGTGGTCGAGCCGGGCGACGTCGCACAGGTCGAACGTCCGCCGGAAGCGCTCGATCCACCAGCGGTAGCCCTGAGCCCGCATGGCCCGCCAGTCGTACAGCGGGTTGCCCCAGAGCTGGCCGAAGGCACTCAGCCCGTCGGGCGGCGCGCCGGCGACGACACCCTGCTGGAACAGCTCCGGATGGGCGGCGACGTCGGCGCCTCCCTGGGCGACGTAGATGGGGATGTCGCCGAACAGCCGGACGCCGCGGTCGGCGGCGTAGCGGCGGAGCGCGCTCCACTCGCGGTCGAAGCGCACCTGGCCTGCGATCGCGCCGGTGCCCGCGTAGACGGCCCAGTCGGCGATCCAGTAGCGCTCGCGGGCGACGAACGCCTCCAGCTCGTCGGGCGTGACGCGCGCGTCCGGTCGCTCCAGGTAGCCCGCATGCGCCGCGAACGCGGACGGCGAGGCGTAGGGCGATCCGGTCGAGTCGGGCGGCGCGAGCGGCAGCAGCGCCCACCACGACTGGCCCGCCTCGACGAGCCAGTCGACGAAGCGACGGGCCTCCCGTCCGAGTCGTCCGCCGGGGAGCGACGAGACGTGCAGCAGGATGCCGCTGGATCGTTGGATTCGCACTAGGTTTGCTTTCGCCGACCGGTTGAAAGCTGACGCTACGCGATGCCATCGCCCGAGAACAAACCGCCCCGGATCCAGATCGAGGACGTCTGGCCGCAGGTCGACTGCGGCCGCTATCCGGTCAAGCGCTCCGTGGGCGACGCGGTCGAGGTCTGGGCGACGATCTTCCGGGACGGCCACGAGGCGCTCGGCGCCGCGGTTCTCGTCCGCGAGCCGGGAGCAACCGCCTGGCGGGAGAGGCCGCTGGAGGCCGTCGGAAACGACCGGTGGACCGGAACCTTCCACGTCGACCGGCCGGGCGGCTGGGAGTTCACGATCCTGGCGTGGGTCGACCGGTTCGAGTCGTTCCGGGACGAGCTCAGGCGCAAGGTCGAGGCAGGGCAGACCGACCTCGACAGCGAGCTACAGGAGGGCGCGCTGCTGGTCGGCGTGAAGAAGCTGGACGTCGAGACGGCGCTCGCCTCGACCGACCCCGACCGGTCGGAGCCGACGCGGTTCGTTCGGACGCTCGGCGTCGACGCCGACCGCGAACGGGCGCGCGTCGGCTCCTGGTACGAGCTCTTTCCCCGCTCGTGGGGTGGGTTCAGGGGCGTCGAGAAGGTGCTGCCGGAGCTGGCGAAGCTCGGCTTCGACGTCGTCTACCTGCCGCCGATCCACCCGATCGGGGTGACCAACCGCAAGGGGCGGAACAACGCGCTCACCGCCGGGCCGCGTGACCCGGGCAGTCCCTGGGCGATCGGCAGCGAGGAGGGCGGCCACACCGCGGTCGATCCTGCGCTGGGCACGGTCGAGGAGTTCGACCGGCTCGTCGCCGCGGGGCGCAAGAACGGCGTCGAGGTGGCGCTCGACTTCGCGATCCAGTGCTCGCCCGACCACCCCTGGCTGAAGGAGCATCCGGAGTGGTTTCACCGGAGGCCCGACGGCACGCTCAAGTACGCGGAGAACCCGCCCAAGCGCTACCAGGACATCTACAACGTCAACTTCGACAGCCCGGCCCGCGAGGATCTGTGGGCGGCGCTGCGCGATGTCGTCCTCTTCTGGGTGGGGCACGGCGTGCAGGTGTTCCGCGTCGACAACCCGCACACGAAGCCGCTGGCGTTCTGGGAATGGTTGATCCGCGAGGTGCGGGCGGTCGACCCGGACGTCGTGTTCCTCGCCGAGGCCTTCACCCGACCGGCGATGATGGCGGCGCTGGCCAAGGCCGGTTTCAGCCAGTCGTACACCTACTTCACCTGGAAGAACACGAAAGCGGAGCTGATCGAGTACATGACGGAGCTGACGCGCTCGGAGCTGCCGCAGTTCTTCCGGCCGAACTTTTTCGTGAACACGCCGGACATCCTCCACAAGTACCTCCAGCAGGGCGGCCGTCCGGCGTTCGAGGCGCGCGCCGTGCTGGCGGCGACGCTGTCACCGAGCTGGGGTGTCTACTCCGGCTACGAGCACGCCGAGAACGTCCCCGTGCGCGCGGGGAGCGAGGAGTACCTCGACTCGGAGAAGTACGAGGTCAAGCGGCGTGCGCTGGACGGCCCGCTCCTGCCGCTGATCGGGAAGCTGAACGCGATCCGGCGCGAGAATACGGCCCTGCAGCAGCTCGAGGGAGTCGACTTCCTCGAGACCGAGAACGAGCAACTGATCGCGTACCTGCGTCGCACGGAGGACAACACGCTGATCGTCTGCGTCAACCTCGACCCGCGCTCGGCGCAGGAAGGGGTGGCCGTCGTCCCGGCCGCGTTCGGGCTGCCGCCCGCCTTCGCCGCCTCGGAGCTCCTCTCGGGGGACGAGTTCCACTGGCGCCTTGGCCGCAACTTCGTCCGACTCGGCCCGGGCAAATCGCACATCCTTCGGATCGAGACCCGATGACCGTTCTTAACAGTGCCTGGCACCGTAAAGAGAGCCGCGGCCATGTCTGAGCCTGGAAGCTGGTTCGAGTCGGATCCGCTGTGGTTCAAGCGGGCGGTCTTCTACGAGATTCACATCCGCGGGTTCTTCGACGGCAACGACGACGGCGCCGGCGACTTCCGCGGACTGAGCGACAAGCTCGACTACCTCCAGTGGCTCGGGATCGACTGCATCTGGCTGCTGCCGATGTACGCGAGCCCGCTGCGGGACGGGGGCTACGACATCGCCGACTTCTCCACCATCCACCCCGACTACGGGACCGTCGAGGACTTCCGCCTGTTCGTCGAGGCGGCCCACCAGCGCGGGATTCGTGTGATCGCCGACCTGGTGATGAACCACACCTCCAGCGACCACCCCTGGTTCCAGGAATCGCGGTCGAGCCCCGACTCGCCCAAGCGCGACTGGTACGTCTGGGCCGACGAGGACACGCGCTACCCCGAGGCGCGGGTGATCTTCATCGACACGGAGCCCTCGAACTGGACGTGGGACCCCGTCGCCGGCCAGTACTACTGGCACCGCTTCTTCTCCCACCAGCCCGACCTGAACTTCGACAACCCCGAGGTCCAGGAGGCGATGCTGAACGTGCTCCGCTTCTGGCTCGACCTCGGCATCGACGGCTTCCGGCTCGACGCCGTCCCGTACCTGTACGAGCGCGACGGCACGAACGGCGAGAACCTCCCCGAGACGCACGAGTACCTGAGGCGGGTCCGGGCCGAGGTCGACGCCCGCTACCCCGACCGCGTCCTGCTCGCCGAGGCGAACCAGTGGCCCGAGGACGTCGTCCACTACTTCGGCGAAGGCGACGAGTGCCACATGTGCTTCCACTTCCCGGTGATGCCGCGCATGTTCATGTCGTTGCGGCGGGAGGAGGCGAAGCCGATCCTGGAGATCCTCGACCTGACACCCGCGATTCCCGAGGTCGCCCAGTGGGGACTCTTCCTGAGAAACCACGACGAGCTGACGCTCGAGATGGTCACCGACGAGGAGCGCGACTACATGTACGCCGAGTACGCGAAAGACCCACGCATGAAGCTGAACCTCGGCATTCGCCGCCGGCTGGCGCCCCTGCTCGACAACGGCCGCGACGAGATCGAGCTGATGCACGCGATTCTCTTCTCGCTGCCCGGGGCGCCGGTGCTCTACTACGGAGACGAGATCGGAATGGGCGACAACGTCTACCTCGGCGACCGTGACGGCGTTCGCACCCCGATGCAGTGGACCGGCGATCGGAACGGGGGCTTCTCGCGCGCCGACTTCGCCCAGCTCTACCTGCCGCCGCTGATGGACCCCGTCTACGGCTTCGGCGCCGTCAACATCGAGGCCCAGCTGCGCACGCCGACTTCGCTCCTCCGCTGGCTGCACCGCTTCATCGCCCTGCGCAAGGAGCATCCGGTGTTCGGCCTCGGCACCTACGAGCCGCTGCGGCCGGAGAACCCGCGCATCTTCGCCCACGTCCGCCGCTACGAGGACGACGTCGTCCTCTGCGTCCACAACCTCGCGCGTTCTGCCCAGGCGGTCGAGCTCGACCTCGGCGAGTTCGAGGGGTGGACGCCCGAGGAGATGCTCGGGCGCTCGGCGTTCCCGCGCATCGGCAAGCTCCCGTACCTGCTCACGCTCGCGCCGCGCGGGTGGTTCTGGTTCCAGCTGCGGAAGGAGGAATGACGACCTCGGCCGACCTGACCGAAGAAGCGCTCGTCGAGTACATCGCCGCGCAGCGCTGGTACGGCTCGAAGGGGCGCGAGGTCGCCCACGCGGCCGTCGTCGACTGCGCCGAGCTGCCCGGAGCGGTGGTCGCGCTCGTCGAGGTCCGCTTCCCCGAGGGGACGCACGACATGTATCAGCTCGTCGCCGGAGACCACCTCGACGGCCTGGCCGAGCCGCGGGTCGCGCGCGAGCTCGTCCAGCGGATTCGTTCCAGCGCCTCGCAGCTGACCCGCGACGGCGGCACGATCTTCTTCCAGGTGATCGAGGGCTCCACCGGCGTCGGCACCGAGCTGTCGACGGTGCGGTTGATCGACCGCGAGCAGACGAACAGCTCCGTCGTGTTCGACGACCAGCTGATCCTCAAGGTCTACCGGCGCCTCGAGGCCGGGATCAACCCCGAGCTGGAGATGCTCCGCTTCCTCAGCGAGCACGAGTTCGAGAATGTGCCGCGGCTGCACGGCTGGTACGCGTACCACGGCCGGCCGGCGGAGTCGACGCTGGGAGTCCTCCAGACGTTCGTGCCCGACGCGCTGGACGGCTGGGAGCTCGCGCTCGACGAGCTGGTCGATGCCCCGGAGCGCTTCCTCGGCCGACTCGGTCGCCTCGGAGAGGTAACCGGGGCCATGCACACCTGCCTCGCATCCGACACCGCCGATCCGTCGTTCGCGCCCGAGGAGCCGAGCCTCGAGTCGCTCGGCCTGCTGACCGCGACGATCGACGAGGAGATCGCGGGCGCGTTCTTCGACCTCCCGGACGGCCTGGAGGCGCTCGACCCGATCCGGCAGCGCGGGGAGGAGATCCGCGACCGGCTGCGCGAGCGGACACACGCCGGCACCGGCGGCCGGATCATCCGCGACCATGGCGACTTCCACCTCGGCCAGACGCTCTGGGCACCCTCAGGCGACTGGGTGATCCTCGACTTCGAGGGTGAGCCCGCGCGGTCGATGCCGGAGCGCCGGCGCAAGCGGTCGCCGCTTCGCGACGTCGCCGGCATGCTGCGCTCTTTCGCGTACGCCGCCTCGGCGGTCGAGCAGTTGCGCGGCAGCGCCGCGCCCTCCGGCTGGGAAGAGCGCGCGCGGGCCGAGTTCCTGGACGGCTACCTGAGCAGCGTCGACCCGCTCCTGGTTCCGCCCGGTCCGGAGGCGTTCGAGAAGATCCTGTCCGTGTTCGAGCTGGAGAAGGCGGTGTACGAGCTCCGGTACGAGCTGAGCATGAGGCCCGACTGGCTTCCGATCCCGGTCGCCGGGATCCTGCGCATCCTCGAGGAGGAGCCGGTCACGACGTGACGCGGCGGACGCCCGCGCCGTACGAGCTCGCCGACCCGCACGCGTACCTCGGCGCGCATCCGGCGAGAGGCGGCGTGGTCGTGCGGGCCTACCGGCCGGACGCCGAATCGATCCGCGTCCTGCCGATGGGCGTCGAGCTCGACCAGCAGGACGGCGACGGGGTCTTCGAGGGGGTGGTGAAGGGAGCGAGGCTGCCGCTGGACTACGAGCTCGAGGTCGGCTACCCGACCGGCGACTCGTACGTGCTCCGCGACCCGTACTCGTTCCTGCCGACGCTCGGCGAGCTCGACGTCCATCTCGCCGGCGAGGGGCGGCACGAGGAGCTGTACGCCCGGCTCGGCGCGCACCCGCGCGAGGTGGACGGCGTCGCCGGAGTCGCGTTCGGGGTCTGGGCGCCGAACGCCCGCTCCGTCAGCGTCGTCGGCGACTTCAACGGCTGGGACGGACGTCTGCATCCGATGCGCTCGCTCGGCGCATCCGGAATCTGGGAGCTCTTCGTTCCCGACCTCCGAGCGGGAACGAGGTACAAGTTCGAGCTCCGGACGTCGGACGGCAAGCTCAGGCTCAAGGCCGACCCATTCGCGTTCGCCGCCGAGGTGCCGCCGAGGAACGCCTCCGTCGTCTTCGAATCGCGCTACGAGTGGCGCGACGCCGACTGGCTGGCCGCGCGCGAGAGCCCGCTCGGCCGGCCCGTGTCCATCTACGAGGTGCATCTGGGCTCCTGGCGGCTGAACCCGCGCGAGGGCAACCGGCCGCTCACGTACGCCGAGCTCGGGGAGGAGCTGGCCGAGTACGTCTCGGCGCTCGGCTTCACCCACGTGGAGCTCATGCCGGTGATGGAGCACCCGTACGCGCCTTCGTGGGGCTACCAGGTGACGGGCTACTTCGCCCCGACGGCGCGGTTCGGCCCTCCCGACGAGTTCCGTGCCTTCGTCGACCGGCTCCACGAGGCGGGGATCGGCGTGATCCTCGACTGGGTGCCCGCCCACTTCCCGAAGGACGACTGGGCCCTGGCGCGGTTCGACGGCACCGCCCTGTACGAGCACGAGGACGCGCGCCGTGCGGAGCATCCGGACTGGGGCACGCTCGTCTTCAACTTCGGCCGGAACGAGGTGCGCAACTTCCTGCTCGCGAGCGCGCTCTGCTGGCTGAGCGAGTACCACGCGGACGGGCTGCGCGTGGACGCGGTCGCATCGATGCTGTACCTCGACTACTCGCGGAAGCCGGGCGAGTGGGTGCCGAACGAGCAGGGCGGCAACGAGGACCTCGACGCGATCGCGTTCCTGAAGGAGTTGAACACGGTCGCCCACGCGCGCCAGCCGGGTGTGCTGATGGCGGCGGAGGAGTCGACCGCCTGGCCCGGCGTCTCGCGGCCGGTCGACAACGGCGGGCTCGGCTTCGGGCTCAAGTGGAACATGGGCTGGATGCACGACACGCTGGCGTACCTCGCCCGCGACCCGATCCACCGCCGCTACCACCACGACCAGGTGACCTTCAGCCTCGTCTACGCGTTCTCGGAGAACTTCGTGCTGCCGCTCTCGCACGACGAGGTCGTGCACGGCAAGGGCTCGCTGCTCGGGAAGATGCCCGGAGACCCGTGGCAGCAGCGCGCGAACCTGCGCGCGCTGTACGGCTACATGTGGGCGCATCCCGGCAAGAAGCTCCTGTTCATGGGCGGTGAGCTCGGCCAGGGGCGCGAATGGGACTCGGAGGGCTCGCTCGACTGGCACCTGCTGGAGACGCCCGAGCACGCCGGCATCCAGGAGCTCGTCCGCGACCTCAACCTGCGCTACCGCGAGGAGCCGGCGCTGTGGGAGGTCGACTTCGAGCCGGCCGGCTTCCGCTGGTTGGACGCGAGCGACGCCGATGCGAACGTGATTGCCTTCGCCCGCTTCGCGGCCGAAGGCAGAAGGGTCGTGCTCTGCGTCTGCAACTTCTCGCCTGTCCCTCGGAGCGGTTATCGCCTCGGGCTCCCCCGAGGCGGGCGGTGGCGGGAGTTGCTCAACACCGACGACGAGCGGTACGGGGGCGGCGGCGTCGGCAACCCGCTTCCGGTCGCCGCGGAGGCGAAGCCGTTGCACGACCAGCCGTACTCGGCGGAGGTGAAGCTTCCGCCGCTCGGCGTCGTCTGGCTAGCTCCGGTCGCCTGACGTGAAGAAGGCGGCGAACGAGCCGCCGACCGACGCGACCACGACGATCGCCCACACCTCGAGGCCGACGTCGACCACGCGGCCGGCGGCGGTCAGCGGGTTCGCCATCTGCGACGAGATCGTCAGCAGCTGGACGGTGGTGAAGAAGAGCGCGTCGCCGAAGCCGTGGATGTCGGTGCCGTGGGCGTGGCGCTCCGTCAGCCAGACCAGCACCGCCCCGACCAGGTCGACCACGAGGGTGACGGAGAGCGCGACCAGGAGCCGGGCGACCAGGCGCCGGTGCCGCTCCTCCCAGCGCCAGATGCGGGCGAGCTCCTCGCGGATCACGCCACGAGTGTCGCGGCGGGGGCGGACGGTCCTGGTGGAATGGCCGAGTGAGGCTCTTCGCCCGGTTCTTCCGCCTCATCTGGGGGGACGACGTCGACGGTCCGCTGCGGCCCGTGCTCGCGGTCTCCTTCGTCGGCTCCACGTGCTTCTCGGCCGGCTGGTCGTTCGTCGGCATCTGGGCGATCCGGGAGCTGGGCGCGACCAAGAGCCAGCTCGGCGTCGCGTTCCTGATCGCCGCGCTGCTCGGGATGGTCGCCGGCTACCTCGGCGGCCACGCGTCCGACTACGTCGGCCGCAGGCCGATGATCCTGCTCGGCTGGACGCTGCTCGGCGTCGCGTTCCTCTCGTACGCCTTCGTCGGCGACCGCACCTACGTCGGCCTGGCGCTGCTGATCTTCTCGTCGGCCGGAGGCTCGATCGGGGGCGGGGCGGACCAGGCGATGGTCGCCGACCTGGTGCCGCCGGAGCGGCACGAGGCCGCGTATGCATCCGTCCGGGTCGCCTCGAACCTCGGCGTCGTGTGCGGGCCGCCGCTCGGCGGGCTCCTGCTGATCGGGGGCCACTGGCCGGTCCTGTTCGGCGGCGTCGCCGTGCTGTGCGCGGGGGCGACCGCGATCGCGTGGCGGTACCTGCCGCGCCGCGGTGCGTACGCGCCCGAGGAGCCGCCCACCCGCGGCTCGCTCGGGGTGATCGTGCGCGACCACGCGTTCCTCGTGTTCCTCGTGTCGGGCGCGCTCGCCTACCTCGTCTACGTCGCGATCGAAACGGTGCTGCCGATCTCGGCGGTCGACACGCACGGGGTCGCCCCGTGGGTCTGGGGGTTGATCGTCGTGCTCAACCCGCTGATGGTCACGCTCTTCCAGCTGCGGCTGACCAGGGCGACGACGTGGTTCGCGGCCGGGCCGAAGCTCGCGACTGCGATGCTGATGATGGGTGGGTCCTTCCTGTTCCTGCTCGGCAGCAACTCGGTCGCCACGTACGCCCTGGTCGTGCTGATCTTCGTGTTCGGGGAGATGCTCTGGGTGCCGACCTCCCAGGCGATCGTCGCCGGGCTGGCGCCGGAGGACGTCCGCGGCGCGTACATGGGCGCCTTCGGCTCGACGGCTGCGGTCGGCTTCGCGCTCGGCCCGTTCACGGGGCTGCGCCTCCAGGACGTGTACGGCGAGAACGCCGCCTGGCTCTTCTTCGCCGGCGTCTCCGTCGCGGCCGCGATCACGGGCATGGTCGCCGTCCGCGCGGCCCATACCCGCCGCGGCGGTGCCGCGCTGCCCTCGGTCGGGGCGTAGCCGGCGGCGTGAACGGGTAGGCAAGCGCATCCGTGTCCAGCGTTGGCAACAGCAGGCTCGGAGCAGTCCCCGACCGAGACGGGACGACCGCGTTCACGATCTGGGCGCCGGCCGCCCGGGCCGTGGCCGTCCGCCTCGGCGGCGAGTCGCACGAGCTCGAGCGCGACGGCGAGCTGTTCGCCGCCACGCTCCGCGTCGCCCCGGGCGAGGAGTACGTGTACGTCCTCGACGACGGGCGCGGCCTGCCCGATCCCTGCTCACGCTTCCAGCCGCAGGGCATCCACGGGCCTTCGCGAGTCGTCCAGTTCCCGCCGGCCGGCCGTCTCGGGCTGAGCCTCGACGACCTCGTCGTCTACGAGCTCCACGTGGGGACGTTCTCGGCCGAGGGGACGTTCGACGGAGTGACCCCCTACCTGGCGGAGCTGCGCGAGCTGGGTGTGACCGCGATCGAGCTGATGCCGGTCGCCACGTTCCCCGGCGAGCGTGGCTGGGGCTACGACGGGCTGTACGCCTACGCGCCGCATCCATCCTACGGCGGGCCGGAGGGGCTCGCCCGGCTCGTCGCCGCCGCCCACCGCGAGGGGCTGGGCGTGGTGCTGGACGTGGTCTACAACCACCTGGGGCCGGGCTCCGAGGCGCTGACGGCATTCGGGCCGTACCTGACCGATCGGGTCGAGACCCTCTGGGGCGCGGGCCTCGACTTCTCCCGGGCCGGCGTCCGCGAGTGGGCGATCCAGAACGCGCTGCTGTGGGTCGAGGGCTACGGGATCGACGGCCTGCGGCTCGACGCGGTCAACACGATCGAGGACGACCCGGCGCGGCACGTCCTCGTCGAGCTCGCCGACCGCGTGCACGCGACCGAGCCGCGCGCGCTCGTGATCTCGGAGACCGCCGTCGACGACGATCGGCCGATCGAGGAGTGGGGCCACGACGCGCGCTGGTCGGACGGATTGCACCACGCGCTGCACGCGCTCCTGACCGGCGAGCGCGAGGGCTACTACGAGCCGTACGGGTCCGTGGACGACGTGGTCGCCGAGCTCGCCCGCCGGCCGCCGGAACGGCACGTCGTCTGCGCACAGAACCACGACCAGGTCGGCAACCGGGCCGTCGGCGACCGCCTTCCGCCCGACCTGCTGCGCATCGCCTCCTCCGTCGTGCTCTTCTCGGCGCAGACACCCCTCCTGTTCATGGGCGAGGAGTACGGCGAGCCCGGGCCGTTCCAGTTCTTCGCCGACCACGTCTGGCCCGAGCTCGCAGAGGCGGCGCGGGAGGGCCGCAAGCGGGAGTTCGCCCGGTGGTCGGCCTTCTCGGGCGCGGACGTCCCCGACCCGCAGGATGGGCAGACGTTCCTGCGCTCGAAGCTCTCGCGGCGCGTGACGCCCGGCCTGCGCGACCACTACCGCAGGCTGCTCTCGCTGCGGCGTACCCTCCCGCGCGAGGTGCAGGCAGAGGCGCACGGACGGACGCTGACGATGCGGCGCGGTGACGCGACGCTGATCGCCGACTTCGACGCCCGCACGGTGGAGCTCCGGGCGTGAACGTCTGGCCGGGTCATCCGTTCCCGCTCGGGCCGGTCTGGGACGGCGAGGGGACGAACTTCTCGCTCTTCTCCGAGAACGCCGGGCGTGTCGACCTCTGCCTCTACGACGACGCCGACAACGAGACGTGCGTGCCGATGACCGAGCGCACCGCCTTCAACTGGCACGGCTACCTGCCCGGCGTCGGGCCCGGACAGCGCTACGCCTACCGCGTCCACGGGCGGTGGGCTCCCGAGGAAGGGCACCGCTTCAACCCGAGCAAGCTCCTGATCGACCCGTACGCGAAGGCGATCGAGGGGCCGATCCGCTGGGAGGCCGCGGCGACGCTGCCGTACGTGCCCGGCGGCGACGACGCCGACCTCGAGGCCGACGACGAGGACGACGCCGCCGCGATCCCGAAGTGTGTGGTCGTCGATCCGGCGTTCGACTGGGAGGGCGACTGGCTGCTCGGCACGCCGTGGCACGAGACGGTGATCTACGAGGCGCACGTGAAGGGGTTCACGAAGCGCCACCCGGATGTGCGCGAGGACCTGCGCGGCACCTATGCCGGGCTCGCCGCGGACGGGGCGGTCGCGCACCTGCGATCGCTCGGGGTGACGGCGGTCGAGCTGCTGCCGGTCCACCACATCGCAGACGAGCACCATCTCGTCGAGAGGGGCTTGACGAACTACTGGGGCTACAGCTCGATCGGCTTCTTCGCTCCGCACGCGCTGTACGCGGCGACCGGCACGCGCGGCGAGCAGGTCCGGGAGTTCAAGGGGATGGTCAAGGCGCTGCATCGCGCGGGCATCGAGGTGATCCTCGACGTCGTCTACAACCACACGGCCGAGGGCAACCACCTGGGGCCGATGCTCGGCTTCAAGGGCGTCGACAACGCCTCGTACTACCGGCTGATGCCGGACAACCGGCGCTACTACATGGATTTCACCGGGACGGGGAACAGCCTCAACCCGGTGCACCCGAGCGTGCTCCGTCTGATCATGGACTCGCTGCGCTACTTCGTGATCGACTGCCACGTCGACGGTTTCCGTTTCGACCTCGCCTCCGCGCTCGCGCGCGAGTTCTACGACGTCGACCGCCTCTCGGCGTTCTTCGACACGATCCACCAGGATCCGGTGCTCTCGCAGGTGAAGCTGATCGCCGAGCCCTGGGACGTCGGGCCGGGCGGCTACCAGGTCGGGAACTTCCCGATCCTCTGGACCGAGTGGAACGGCATCTACCGCGACACGATGCGCGACTTCTGGCGCGGGCAGGGATCCGTCGCGGACTTCGCGGAGCGGTTCAGCGGCTCGAGCGACCTGTACCAGTCGGACGGCCGCCGCCCGGCCGCGTCGATCAACTTCGTCACCGCGCACGACGGCTTCACCCTCAACGATCTCGTCTCTTACAACGAGAAGCACAACGAGGCGAACGTCGAGGACAACCGCGACGGAACCGACGACAACCGCAGCTGGAACTGCGGCGCGGAGGGTCCGACCGGCGACGCCGAGGTGAACGAGTTGCGCGACCGGCAGCTCCGCAACTTCCTGACCACGCTCTTCCTCTCCCAGGGCGTGCCGATGCTGCTCGGCGGCGACGAGCTCGGCCGCACCCAGGGCGGCAACAACAACGCCTACTGCCAGGACAACGAGGTCAGCTGGTTCGACTGGGAGCTGGACGACCGCCGGCGCGGGCTGCTCGATTGGACGCGGCGGGTGATCCGCCTGCGCACGGAGCATCCGGTGTTCCGGCGCACGCAGTTCCTCACCGGCCAGTCGCCGCTCGGCTCCGGGCTGCCGGACAGCTGGTGGTTCCGTACCGACGGCCGCAAAATGACGCGGCGGGACTGGGGCGACGGCGGGTCGCGCACGATCGGCCTGTTCCTGAACGGCGAGGAGATCCCCACCCGGTCGCCGACCGGTGAGCGGGTGGTCGACGCCTCGTACGTGCTCCTCTTCAACGCGCACCACGAGCCGGCGATCTTCCTGCTGCCGCCGCGCCGGTTCGGGTCTCGCTGGCTGCTCGAGCTCTCGACCGCCGAGCCCGGGGCCGAGGAGCGCCTCTACCCGGCGCGCGCAGAGCTGGAGGTCGAGTCCCGGTCGATCGTCGTGCTGCGCCGCGGCTGACCGACTAGCCGGGCGGCCGAAGCACCGCGAACTGGTCGGTGATCTGCAGGTCGGCCGAGCGGAAGCGGAACACCTCGGCCGGCCGGCCGCCGCTGCGTCCGGGGGGCCGCCGATCGCCTGTCGGCTCGAGCACGCCCCGGCGGAGGAGGACACGTTGCAGGTTGGTGGCCGAGACCTCGTGGCCGAGCGCCGCCGCGTACAGCTCGCGGAGTTCGGAGACGGTGAAGGTCTCGGGGGCGAGCGCGAAGCCGAGGTTCGTGTAGGAGAGCTTCGCGCGCAGGCGCTCGCGCGCTGCGAGCACGAGCGATCCGTGGTCGAACGCAGTCGGCGGCAGCCCGTCCACCGGGTGCCACCCGGTGTCCTCCGGCACGGCGGGGTCGACGCCGCTTCGGATCAGCCCGAGATACGCGGTCGTGACCAGGCCGGTCCGTGGATCGGACCGCGTCTCGAGCTGCTCGAGGTGCGAGAGCTCGCGGACGTCCACCTTCGCCGCCAGGTGCCGCCTGATCGACCGCTCGAAGGTCTCGCGCTCGAGCCGGCCCCCCGGAAGCGCCCACCGTCCCGCGAAGGGCGGCCGGGCCCGGCGCCAGAGCAGCGCCTGCAGCGTCCCGCCGCGGATCTGGAGCACCACTGCGACAGTCTCGTGGGCATGGGTGGTAGGCTGGTCGCGAGGTTTTCGCTTCACAGTCGTAAACTTAGCGGAGGAGCCCGATGAAGAAGATCCTGATTCTGGTGGCGGGGGTCGCGCTGCTGGCGGCCGGCTCGGCAGGAGTCGGGGGCGCCGCGCCCGCGAAGACGCTGAAGGTCGGGATGGTCACCGACTCCAGCGGACTGAACGACCGTGGCTTCAACCACCTCGCGTACGTCGGGCTCCAGCAGGCGCAGAAGCGCCTCGGGATCACGTTCCGGGTCGCCGAGTCGCGCTCGTCGAGCGATTACATCCCGAACCTCGCGTCGTTCGCCCGCCAGGGATACGACCTCGTCGTCGGCGTCGGCTACACCGAGATCGGCGCCATGGGGGCGGTGGCCAAGCGCTTCCCGAACACGCGGTTCGCGATCGTCGACGTCGCCAACGGGGATCTCGCCGGCAAGCCGAAGAACGTGCTCGGCCTGCTCTTCCGCGAGGAGCAGGTCGGCTACCTCGCCGGCTACCTGGCGGGGCTCGAGGCGAAGCGGAAGCCGGGGAAGGATGTGGTCAGCTCGGTCGCCGGTGAGAAGCAGCCTCCGGTCGACCGCTTCATCGCCGGCTACCAGGCCGGCGCCAGGAAGGCCGATCCGGCGGTCAAGGCGATCAACGGGTACTCGCAGGACTTCACCGACCAGGCGAAGTGCAAGGCGATCGCGCTCAACCAGATCGCCGCCGGGTCGGTCGCCGTCTTCGCCGTCGCCGGCGGCTGCGGCCTCGGCGCACTCGATGCGGCGAAGGGCGAGAACGTGTGGGGGATCGGCGTGGACGCCGACCAGTCGTTTCTCGGTCCGCAGATCCTGACCAGCGCGACGAAGAAGGTGGACCGCGCGGTGTTCCTCGCTGTGCAGGCCGTCCAGCGGGGCAGATTCAACGGCGGGAACGCCGTCTACGGGCTGCGGGAAGGCGGCGTCGCGCTCGGCAAGATCAGCCCGAAGGTGCCGAAGTCGGAGGTCGCGGCCGTCGAGCGGATCCGCAGGCAGCTGATCGCGGGGAAGATCGTCCCGCCGCGGACGCTTTAGGGTCTGACCCCGAAGGGGTCTGACCCTAAAGAAACGGTTGCGGCTCGACCCGGCGGGGACAGACCCCTTCGGGGTCAGTCCCCGGTTCGGATCACGCCTGCCGCGGCCAGCCCTTCGACCTCCTCGGGCGAGTAGCCGACCTCGGCGAGCACTTCGGCCGTGTGCTCGCCGAGCGCCGGCGGCGGCGAGCGGTACGCCGGCCGTTCGCCGTCGGCCGAGAAGGCCGGGCCCAGGGTGGTGTAGGGGCCGAGGCGCTGCAGGATCCCGATCGCCTCCGTCTGCGGGTCGGCGGCGACCTCGCCGACGTCCTGCACCGGTGCGGCGGGGACGCCGGCGGCGGCGAGCGTCTCCAGCCAGGCCGCGCGAGGGCGCTCGCGTAGCCGCGCCGAAAGCGCCTCGACCAGCGCGGCCCGGTTCGTCACCCGGTCCGGGTTGGTCGCGAAGCGGGGATCGTCGGCCAGCTCCGGCAGCCCGATCGCATCGGCGAGGCGCCGGAAGAGCCCGTCGTTCGCGGCGGTGATCATCAGTCCGCCGTCGGCCGCGGGGAAGACCTGGTACGGCGCGATCGCGTGGAAGCCCGTTCCCTGCGGCGTCGGGACCGAGCCGGTCTCGATGTTCCCGATCAGGTGGTAGGAGACGAACGCGAGCGCCGTCTCCCAGAGCGAGACGTCGATCGTGCGGCCGCCGCCCTCGTGCAGGGCGGCGAGAATCGCGAACGCCGCGTACATGCCGGTGGTGTGGTCGATCAGCGAGACGCCGACGCGGACGCCGCCGCCGCCCGGCTCGCCCGTGACGCTGATCAGCCCGCCGGCCGCCTGCAGCAGCGGGTCGTAGCCCGGCAGCTCCCGCTTCGGCCCGGTGCGGCCGTACGACGAGATCGTGCAGTGCACCAGCTCCGGCTTTCGGCCCCGTAGGGCCTCGGCGCCCAGGCCGAGCTCGTCCGCCAGCCCGGGACGCAGGCTCTGGACGAAGACGTCGGCGCGGTCGACGAGCCGCAGCACCGCCTCCGTCCCGCGGCGGAGGTCGATCGCCGCCGAGCGCTTCCCCGCGTTCGCGGCGACGAAGAGCGTGCCCAGGTCACCCGCGAACGGCGGCCCCCAGGCGCGCGCCTCGTCGCCCGACGGCGGCTCGACCTTGACCACGTCGGCGCCGAGCGCGCCGAGCAGCTGCGTGCAGGTCGGCCCGGCGTACGACGTGGTCACGTCGACGACCCGGACGCCGGCGAGGGGAGCGAAGGCCACTAGAAGAAGAGGGTCTTGACCAGGAAGCCGATGCCGACGAGGACGCCGAGGAACGCGAGCAGCGTGCCGATCCCGAGCGCGGTGATCGTGGCCATCTTCGCGGTCGGCGGCTTGCTCCCGGTGAACACCGATTGCATCTGCGCCTCGACCATGCTCTCGACGTGTCTGGAGATCCGGTCGCCGAAGTCCTTGCTCGATCCCTCCGTCCTCAGCAGCGGGAAGTAGGCCGGCGAACCGCCGAGCTCGAGCTGGTACAGGTGCTCGGCGCGGACGTCCTTGAGCTTCTGCTCGCCGAGATCGCGGATCGAGACGCCCTCGGGCAGGTCGCCCCCGACGAGCGCCCGCGTCGTCTCCGACAGGAGGATCTGGCCGCCGTGGCCCGCGGAGCAGATCCGGGCGGCCCGCACGACATCCATCCCGACGTACCCCTCCTCGCCGACCGCCGGCTCGCCGGTGTGGAGCCCCATCCGGACGCGGACCTGCGCCCCGCCCGGCCAGTCGTGGGCCGCGAGTGCTTGTTGTCCGGCGACCGCGGCGGCGACCGCGTCGCGCGCGCGGGCGAACGAGTAGAAGAACGCGTCCCCCTGGGTGTCGACCTCGCGCCCGCCGGCCGAGCCGAACGCGTCGCGCAGGATCCGCCGGTGGTCGGCGACGACCGTGCCGTACTCGTCGCCGAGCTCCTGGAGGAGCTTCGTCGAGCCCTCGATGTCGGTGAACAGGAACGTGACCGTTCCGGCCGGGTACGGAGAAGACATCGGGGGTGATTATCGTGGCGGGATGAACCGTCTGGCCGAGGAGACCAGCCCGTACCTGCTCCAGCACGCGGACAACCCCGTCGACTGGTATCCGTGGGGCGACGAGGCGCTGGCGCGGGCGCGCGACGAGGACCGGCCGATCCTGCTCTCGATCGGGTACGCCGCCTGCCACTGGTGCCACGTGATGGAGCACGAGTCGTTCGAGGATCCCGGGACCGCGGCGCAGATGAACGAGCTGTTCGTGAACGTCAAGGTCGATCGCGAGGAGCGGCCGGATCTGGACGCGATCTACATGGACGCGGTGGTCGCGCTGACCGGGCACGGCGGCTGGCCGATGACGGTCTTCCTCACGCCCGGCGGCGAGCCGTTCTTCGGCGGGACGTACTTCCCGCCGGCCCCGCGACACGGCCTGCCGAGCTTCCGCCAGGTGCTCGACGCGGTCGCCTCCGCGTACCGCGAGCGGCGCGCGGACGTCGGCCGGTCGGCGGCCCAGCTGGTCGAGGCGATCCGGTCGTCCGGCGACGCCCCGGCCTCGGCCGAGCCGCTGACCGACGCGATGCTCTCGGAGGCGACGCGTGGCCTCGAGCGAGTGTTCGACCACGAGCGAGGCGGCTTCGGCGGCGCGCCCAAGTTCCCGCCGGCCTCGGTGCTCGAGTTCCTGCTCCGCCGCGGCGAGCCCGAGATGGTCACGACCACGCTCGACGCCATGGCGGCGGGCGGGATGTACGACGTCGTCGGCGGCGGCTTCCACCGCTACTCGGTCGACGCCGACTGGCTCGTCCCGCACTTCGAGAAGATGCTGTACGACAACGCGCTGCTCGTCCCCGAGTACCTGCACGCGTGGGTGGTCACCGGCGAGGAGCGCTACCGGCAGGTGGCCGAGCAGACCTGCGAGTACCTCCTCCGCGACCTCGCGCTGCCGGAGGGCGGCTTCGCCTCGTCCCAGGACGCCGACACGGAGGGCGTCGAGGGGCTCACGTACACCTGGACCGAGGCGGAGGGCGTTCCGGCCGGGCTGCTCCGCCCGTTCGAGCACGGCCGCTCGATCATCCGGGGCGACCTCGACCACGAACTGAAGGCGCGCCTGCGGGGCGAGCGCTCGCGCCGCCCGCAGCCGGCCCGCGACGACAAGGCGATCGCCGCCTGGAACGGTCTCGCCCTGGCCGCGCTGGCCGAGGCCGGCCGGCGGCTCTCAAGTAACACTGTGTTACTAGCTGCCGAGCGGCTCGGAAACTTCCTGCTCACGGAGCTTTCGTCGCCCGACGGTCGCCTGTTCCGGACCTGGCGGAACGGGCGGGCGAGCATCCCCGGTTATCTCGAGGACTACGCCGACGTCGCCCACGGGCTCTACGAGCTGCACGTCGCCACCGGCGACCTGCGCTGGCTGGAGGAGTCGAACCGGCTGGCCCGACTGGCCGTCGAGCTCTTCGCCGACGACGAGCGCGGCGGCTTCTTCATGACCGCCCACGATGCGGAACGGCTCGTCGCTCGCACGAAGGACCTCGACGATAACCCGGTGCCGTCCGGGAACTCGATGCTCGCGTTCGTGCTCCTCCGTCTCGCGCGCATCTACGGCGACGACGGGCTCGAGCACCGGGGGGCGGGGGTGCTGCGACTGCTCCACGCGAACCTGAGCCGGATCCCGACCGCGTTCGGCTGGGCGCTCTGCGCGCTCGACCTGTACCTGTCGCCGCCGCGGGAGCTGGCGATCCTCGGCCACCCGGAGGACGAGCTCGCCCGCGCCGCCCTCGCCCCGTTCGATCCGAACGCGGTCGTCGCCTTCGGCCCGGGCGAGAGCGTGCCGCTGCTCGCGGGGAAGACGAGGGTGGACGGCAAGCCGACGCTCTACGTCTGCGAGCGCTTCGCGTGCCGCACGCCGGTCACGGACGCCTCGGCGGTCTAGACGACGAACGTCTCGGGCCGGGCCGCGCCACGCTCGAACCGGGCGGCGTCGAATGCCGACAGGTCGAGCGTCGGCTCGCGTTCGGCGATCAGCTCTGCGATGTGCTCGCCGACCGCCGGCGCCTGCTGGAAGCCGTGGCCGGAGAAGCCCGTCGCGTAGAAGAAGCCTTCCGGCTCGGTCGCACGCCCGACCAGCGCGTTGTGGTCGGGGCTCAGCTCGTAGTAACCCCACCACGAGGTCTGGACGGGCAGCTCCTCCAGCAGCGGCAACCGGCGCAGCCCGTGCTCGGCGACCTCCTCGAGCGTCTGCTCCTTGCCGCCGAAGACGATCCCCGGGCCTTCGCGGTGGAAGTAGAACGAAGTCGAGAAGTCGATCGTCAGCGGCAGCCGCTCGGGGAGGCCGCCGTCCTCGGGCGAGAACCAGATCCAGCGTTTCTCCCCCTCGACCGGCAGGTCGACTCCGGCCGTCGCCGCGAGCTCGCGCGACCACGCGCCCGCGCAGCAGACGAGCGTCTCGCAGCGGATCGGCCCCTTCGACGTCTCGACGCCTGCGACGCGGCCGCCCTCGACGCTCACGCCGGTGACCTCGCAACCCTGCCGCACGTCGATCCCGGCCGCGTACCACTGGACGACCGACTCCGGCGAGGCGTAGCCGTCCAGCTCGCAGAAGGTCGCGGCCTCGAGGCCGTCCGGCTCGAGCTGCGGAACCAGCTCGAGCGTCTCCTCGACCGACAGCTCCCGCGAGGGAACGCCGAGCCGCTGCTGGAGCGCGAGCGCCTCGCGGAAGGTCGCGACATCCTCGTCGCGGTCGAGCAGGAAGAGGTAGCCATGGCGGCGGAAGTCGATCCCGTCCATCCGCTCGAACTCGGCCATCGAGCGGAGGGCGATCCGGATGTTCAGCTCGTCCGAGAACTGCGCGCGGATCCCGCCGGCCGAGCGTGAGGTCGACCCGGCCGCGAGCGAGTCGCGCTCGACCAGCACGACGTCGGCGACGCCGAGCTCCCGGAGGTGCCAGGCGACGCTCGCTCCCATCGCCCCGCCGCCGACGACCACGACCTCGTGCGTCTCCATGCGCCGTAAGGTACGCCGATGGCGCTGCTCGAGGTGAAGAACGTCACCCGGCGGTTCGGCGGCATCGTCGCCCTCGACGCCGTGTCGTTCGACGTGGACGCGGGCGAGATCGTCGGGCTGATCGGGCCGAACGGTGCCGGCAAGACGACGGCGTTCAACGTGATCACTCGTCTCTACCGCCCGGACAGCGGCGAGCTGACCTTCGAGGGCGAGACGCTGCTGTCGACACCGCCGCACCGCGTCGTCGCCCGCGGCATCGCACGCACCTTCCAGAACCTCGAGCTGTTCAAGTCGATGACCGTGCGCGAGAACGTCGTCGTCGGAACGCACGCCCGCGCCGGCAGACGCTCGGTCGACGAGATCATCGACTACGTCGGTATCGGCGACGTCGCCGAGCGCGCCGCGGGCACGCTCCCCTACGCGGTGCTGAAGCGGGTCGAGACCGCCCGCGCGCTCGCCTCCGGGCCGCGCCTCCTGCTGCTCGACGAGCCGGCCGGCGGCCTGTCGCACGAGGAGGTCGAGCAGCTCGCTGCGTTCATCCGGCGCATGCGCGAGGACTTCGACCTGACCATCCTGCTCGTCGAGCACCACATGAACCTGGTCATGGGCGTGTCCGACCAGGTGCACGTGCTCGACTTCGGCCGCAAGATCGCCGCGGGGACGCCCGAGGCGGTTCAGCGCGACCCCGCCGTGATCGAGGCCTACCTCGGCTCGGAAGAAGCGGCCTAGCTACTCGAAGGCCCGGCCGAGCAGGTCGCGCGGCACATGGCCGGCCGCATACGCCGACGTGCCCTCGTCGAGCAGCTCGCGTGCGCCCGTGACCAGCGCACCATAGGCAGCGCCGGCGAGCAGGCTGCCCGTCGAGATCCGCCGCACCCCGACCGCCTCGAGCTCGCCGGTCGGCGGGGCGGGAACCAGCGCCAGAACGTTCACCGGCGCGCCGACCTCGTCGACGACCCGGCGGATGTCGTCGAGCTCGGTCAGCCCGGGGGCATAGAGGCAGTCCGCGCCGGCGTCGCGGTACGCGACCAGGCGCTCGATCGTCCCGTCGAGGTCGTCCACCCCGCGAATGTGGTGCTCGCAGCGGCCGGTCAGCACCATGCCGGCCTCGTGGGCCGCGCCCGCAGCCTCCGCGATTCGCGCGGACGCGAGCTCGATGTCGTCGATCCCGCCCGTCGCCGGGTCGTAGTCCTCGATCGAGCACCCGGACGCGCCTGCCTCGGCAAGCAACCGGACTGTCTCTGCGACGCCGCCCGGCTCGTCGGGATAGAGACGCTCGCTGTCGACGTTGAGCGGGACGTTCACCGCGGCGGCAACCGCCTCGACGTGGGCGACGAGCTCGCCGCGCGTGACCAGCTGGTCGAGCTTGCCGAGCGACCATGCGAATCCCGCGCTCGTCGTCGCGAGGGCGGGGAAGCCGAGCGCCTCCAGGATCCGGGCCGAGCCGACGTCCCACGGGTTCGGCATCAGGAAGAGCTGGTCTCCGGCGTGGAGCTCCCGGAAACGGGTGCGCAGCTCGGCGACGGACACGATGCCATCTTCAACGACGGCCGCCCGGCTAGGCTTCCCGGCCGATGCGGCCCGTCGCAATTGCGCTCGTGCTGGCGGCGCTCGCCCTCCCGGCCGGCTCTACCGCGGCCGCCCAGCCTCCCCTGCTGGTCGCGGACAACGGGCTCCCGGCTGCGGTTCGGAACGGCGCCGGCCGCTACTTCGCATGGATCGACTCGCGCGGTGGCGTGGGTGGACGCCGGATCGTGTTCCGGGCGACCGCCCCCGGCGAGCAGCCGCTGGCCGTGCTCACCGAGGCGGGAGCGCCGGAGGCCGTGCCCCAGCTCGTCCTGAGCGGCTCGGCCGCGGCGCGCGGCCGGGCCTGGGCGGTCGGCTACGTCCCCGGCTACCGGCTGGAGGCGTCGGTGCTCGCGCGCCAGATCGCAAAGACGCGGCCCGGAGCGGCGATCGCCGTGCTCTACTCGGACGACGCAGACGGGCGCGAGCTGCTCGGATGGTTCCGCCGGCTTGCCCGCGTCGCAGTCGCCTCCACGGACCCCGCGGTCGTGCGCGCCTCCGGCGCGGACACGCTCGTCGTCCTCTCCTCGCGGCCTCTGGCACTGCCCCAGCGCGACTGGTTCGTCTACGCGAACGCCGCCGCGGCGGAGCCCTTCCCCGGCGGAGTCTCGACCGTCTTCGTCCGGATGCCGGGCGACCCGGCCTGGGCACACGACCCGAGCCCGCGGCGGTTGCGGCCGGCGAACGTCGGGCAAGCGCTCGGCCTCGCGGCCGCCTACTCGCTCGTCGACGCCTTCCGCAGAGCGGGCTCGGCCCCGAGCCGGGCGACCGTCCTGACCGTGCTGCGGCGGTCGGTCGAGGCGGACAACCCGTTCCTGGTGCCCGGCACCGTCGTCCGCGGCGGCGTCCACCAGGTGGCGCTGCAGCGCTGGTCCACCGGCCGCTGGCGCGTCTTCACGCCCCCGCTCGCCCGCTAGTACCCTCCGAGCCGGTGGCAGCCACCGCCGTCGCGCAGCGCGAGGAAGCACCCGCCGTCCGGGTGGGCCCCGTCTTCGCGGCGCTGATGCTGGTCATGCTGCTCGCGTCGCTCGACTCGACGATCGTCTCGACCGCGCTGCCGACGATCGTCGGCAGCCTGGGCGGGATCGAGCAGCTGTCGTGGGTGGTGACCGCGTACCTGCTGGCCTCGACCATCACGACGCCGGTCGCCGGGAAGCTCGGCGACGTCTACGGACGGAAGCTCGTGCTCCAGGCCGCGCTGGTGGTGTTCCTGGTCGGATCCGTGCTGTGCGGGCTCAGCCGGAACATGCCCGAGCTGATCGCGTTCCGGGCGATCCAGGGGCTCGGCGGCGGCGCGCTGCTCGTGAGCACGCAGGCCGTGATCGGCGACGTCGTCTCCCCGCGCGAGCGCGGACGCTACGCCGGGCTGATGGGCGCAGTGTTCGGCGTCTCCACGGTCGTCGGGCCGCTGCTGGGCGGGCTCTTCGTCGACCACCTCTCCTGGCGCTGGATCTTCTACGTCAACCTGCCCATCGGGATCGCCGCCTTCGTCGTGCTCCAGGTGGTGCTGCACGTCCCCTCCCAGCGCGTTCGCCGCGCGATCGACTACGCCGGCATGGCCCTGCTCGCCGGCGGCCTGACCGCGCTCGTCCTGTACACGAGCCTGGGTGGGACGACCTTCCCCTGGTGGTCGACGGAGATGCTGATCCTGCTCGTGCTCTCGGTCGTGCTCTCGGTCGGCTTCGTGCTCGTCGAGCACTTCGCGGCGGAGCCGCTCGTCCCCCTCGGGCTCTTCCGCAACCGCGTGTTCGCAGTCGCCAGCGCCGTCGGGTTCATCGTCGGCATGGCGCTGTTCGGCTCGGTGACCTACCTGCCGCTGTACCTCCAGGTGGTGAAGGGGTCGGGCCCGACGGAGTCCGGCCTCCAGATGCTGCCGTTGATGGCCGGCGTCCTGATCAGCTCGATCGGCAGCGGCCAGCTGATCACGCGCTACGGCCGGTACAAGGTGTTCCCGATCGTCGGCACGGCGCTGATGGTGGTCGGGATGCTGCTGCTCTCGCGGCTCGCGGTCGACACGAGCCTCGTCGTCGCCGACGTTTACATGCTCGTCGTCGGCCTCGGGCTCGGCTTCGTCATGCAGGTGCTCGTGCTCGCCGTCCAGAACGCCGTCGACTACGACGACCTCGGGGTGGCGACGGCCACCGCGACGCTGTTCCGGTCGATGGGTGGGGCGATCGGCGTCCCCATCTTCGGGGCGATCTTCGCGAACCAGCTCTCGTCGCACCTGGCCGCGAAGCTTCCTCCGGGGGCGGCGGGCACGCTTCCCGCCCACCTCGGCCCCCAGCAGATCGACCGGCTGCCGCCGGCGATCCGCGACCCGTACGTCGCCGCCTACGCGTCGTCCCTGAAGCCGGTCTTCCTGATCGCGGGCGTGATCGCGGCGCTCGGCTTCCTGGTCACGTGGCTGCTCGAGGAGCGCCCCCTCCGGCGGACCGTGGCCGACCAGGGGCTCGGCGACAGCTTCGCCGCGCCGCGCGACCCGACGTCCATGGCCGAGCTGGAGGCGCGGCTCAGCTCACTGGCCCGCAAGGAGAACCGCCACCTCGTGTACGAGCGCCTCGCGGCGGAGGCGGGGCTCGACCTCGACGCCCGCGAGACCTGGCTCCTGCTCCGCCTCGCCGCGCCCGAGGCGGATGCTGCGCAACTCGCCGACGACCTCGGCCCCCAGCTCGACGGTCTCCGTCGCGGCTCGCTGGCAGAGCCCGACCGGCCGGAGCTCACCCCGGCCGGGCAGGCGGCGGCGGCGCGGATCGCCGAGATTCGCTGCGCCGAGATCCGGCGGCTCCTCGAGGGCTGGAAGCCGGACGAGCATCCCGCCGTGCTCGCCCTGATCCAGCGCTTCGGCCGGATCTTCTCGAAGGCGCCGCCGACGCCGGCTCCTGCGGTCGCTTAAGCGGCGTCGGCGAGGTCGTCGCCGGTCGCGGCGACCACGCCCTCGAGATGACCGGCGAGCTTCGCGAAGGCACTCTTCTCCAGCTGGCGGACGCGCTCGCGCGTCAGGCCGAGCTCCCGCCCGATCGCCTCCAGCGTGAGGCTCTCGCCGTCGAAGCCGAACCGCAGCTCGACGACGCGGCGCTCGCGCTCCGGCAGGGCGGCGACGGCGCGACGGACGCCGGCGTCGCGCAGGATGCGCTCCGCCTGCTCGACACCGTCGACGACGTCGGGGTCGGCGAACAGATCGCCGAGCTCGCCGTCACCGTCGCCGCCGACGGGCCGGTTGAGCGAGACGGTCGCCTCGACCGCCTCCAGCGCCTCCCTGGCGTGCTGCACCTCGAGCTCAGCGGCGCGGGCGAGCTCCTCGACCGTCGGCTCACGGCCTTCCGCGGCCTCGAAGCGCTGGCGCGCGCGGGCGAGCTTGCGCCGGCGCTCGTCGACGTGGACGGGGATGCGGATCGTCTTCGACTGGTTCGCGACCGCGCGCTGGCAGGACTGGCGGATCCACCAGGTGGCGTACGTCGAGAACTTGAACCCCTTGCGCCAGTCGAACTTCTCGACGGCACGGTTCAGCCCGATGACGCCCTCCTGGATCAGGTCGCCGAGGGGGACGCCCTGGCCCATGTACCGGCGGGCGACGTGGACGACGAGGCGCAGGTTCGAGTTGATCATGCGCTCCTTCGCCGCGTGGTCGCCGCGCTCGATCTTCTTCGCCAGCTCGACCTCGTCCGCGGCCGTGAGCAGCGGGTAACGCCCGAGCTGGTTCATGAACAGGGTCAGCGAGTCGCCGCTCGCTGCCGCCTCGTACGACGTGTCGAGGCGCTCCTCCTCGGGCTCTTCCTCGACGATCGGCGTGAATTCTGCGTTCAGGGTGAATCAACTCCTTTTTCTGGCTTTACCTGTTTGAACGAATACGGGCGGCGGCGCATTCCGCGCGCCGGCAGCGGTCAGACCGGGATGGTCAGGCTCTCGAGATCGCGCGGATAGTCGGTGAGGATCTCGAGCCCCTCGTCGGTGACGACGACGGTGTCCGAGTGCCGGAAGCCGCCGAGCCCCTCCTGGTAGACGCCCGGCTCGATCGTGAACACCATGCCCGGCTGCAGCGGGGTGCGGTCGCCGACGTCGAGGAACGGGGCCTCGTGGTTGCGCAGGCCGATCGCGTGGCCCGTGTGCTGGCGCCAGAGCGGGAGGATGTCGTGCTCTGCGAAGTAGTCGAGCACGGCCTGGTCGACGTCGGCGCAGGTCGCGCCGGGACGGATCGCGTCGAAGGCGGCCTGCTGGGCGGCGACGACGTGGTCGAAGAGGCGGCGCTGCTCGTCCGTGGGCGTGCCGATCACCATGCCCCGCTCGAGCTCGGCGTTGTAGCCCCAGACCGGTGCCGCGGTCTCGGTGACGAGCATGTCTCCGGGCTCGAAGGCGATGTTGTGCGCGACCGCGTGCGCCCAGGCGCTGCGACGGCCGATCTGGCCGCGATAGCCGGCGGTGGCGCCGTCCTGCGAGCCGAGCTGACCGGCGTAGTCGGGGCCGAGCGCCTGCAGCATCGCCAGCGTCGCCTCGTAGCCCGCGCGGAGGCTGGCCTCGGCCTCGGTCGTCCCCGGCACCGAGTACTGCTGGAGCAGCCGGTGCGCGTGCTCGCACCAGTGTGCGCTCTGCCGGATCAGCTCGACCTCGGCCGGGCTCTTCCGAGCCATCGCGCTCTCGATCACGTCCGACAGCGGGGTGACGGTCGCGCCGGTCACCTCGGAGAGCGGGGGGCCCTGGTAGCCGAGGATCCCGGGGTAGCCGTCCGAGTCGGCGCCGATCCGGTCGCGGATCCCCAGATCGGCCAGCACCCGCGCCCAGATCGTCATCGGATGCTCGGTGCCCGGGTACTCGGGGTACGACTCGATCCGCTCGAAGCTCGACTCCTCACGTGTGCGCTCGACCTCGAACTCGGGGACGAGGACGGCCATGTCCCCGGCTGCGTTCTGCGCGAAGGCGATCGGGCGCTCGTTCGAGAGGAAGCTGAAGCCGGTCGTGTACTGGATGTACGCCTGGTCGAAGAGGACGACGCCGCTCAGCCCGTCGGCGCGGGCGTGCTCGAGCAGCCGCCCGCGGCGGTCGGCGAGCTCGGCGGCCGGGATGCCTGTCGTTTGCACGCGCGAGACGATATCGGGCGCTCGCCCTCCTCTCGCAAGATAGGTAGCTCCCGACCGCAAGGTAGGCAGCCGCACCGATGCCCGTGCACCGGGCCGTCCGTAGCGTCGATCGCGACAGAAAACGACCCAGGAGGTGCACGTCGTGCGCAAGTTCATTCCTCTGACCGTCCTCGTGCTCGCGGTGGGCGCGACGGCGGCCCTGGCCTCGGGCGGGACCGGACGGCATGCCCAGCGCGGCACGTCGGCGACGCCGGTCGCCCAGTCGCTGGCCGCCATGCGGGTGGCGACCGCGAAGTACGCGACCAACCTGAACCGGGCGAAGGCGGACGGCTACAGGCCGATCACTCCGATGATCCCGGACATGGGCATCCACTACATGAACGCGAAGATCACCGGCTTTGACGTGACGAAGCCGCCGATCCTCGTCTACCAGAAGCGGGGCAACCAGTACCTGCTCGGCGCGCTGGAGTGGGTGTTCACCTCGAAGCCGGCGAAGCCGCCGCTGCCCGGGGCGAAGTACGGTGCCTTCGGGGCCGCCTGCCACTACGTCGACGGCACGTTCGTCCCGGCCATGTCCCAGGATGACTGCGCCAGGACGAGCCCGCAGAGCGGCGCGAAGTTCAGCTTCTGGCACCCGAACCTGATCACGTTCCACGTCTGGCTCTGGTACCAGAACCCGGCCGGAATCTACTCCGGCACGAACCCGCTGGTGACGCCCTTCAACGGCTGAGGCGCGGGCGTCCGATGCCCAGATACCTGGTCGAGCGCACCTTCGACGGCGGCCTGCCCATCCGGGCGGACGCCGCCGGCGCGGTGGAGTGCGAGACCGTCGTCCGGCGCAACACGGACGAGGGCGTGACCTGGCTCCACTCGTACGTCAGCGACGACGGGGTCCGCACGTTCTGCGTCTACGACGGGCCGAGCCCGGAGGCGATCAGGAAGGCGGCCGCGGTCAACGAGCTGCCCGTCGACCGGATCACCCGGATCAGCGTGCTCGATCCGTGCTTCCGCGTCTGAGCAGAGGAGCGGGCGTCCGGCGACGGACGCCCGCCTCACTCTCTCTAGGGTCTGACCCCGAAGGGGTCTGACCCTAAAGGCTGGGCTCGCTGCGTTTCTGTGGGAACAGTCCCCTCCGGGGACAGTCCCTGACGGGTCTCGGACTCGGCACCCGTCCGAATTGCGCATACTTCGTTCGGAGCGCACAGATGAGCCGCCTCGCCGGGTTCGGCAGTCGCAGCAGGCGCGCAGGTGACCCACGATGACTGGGTCGGGCTCCGAGCACGCGCAGATGTCGAAGGGCCGGGCGTGGCTGGGCGCGGACGCGCAGGGCGCGGAGCGGCTCGCGGGGCTCTTCGGGGTCGGACACGCGGAGCCGGCGCCCGAGCTCGAGCTCGAGCTCAAGCTGGCGGAGCTGGCGGCGAAGGTCGCCGCCCTGGAGGCGGAGCTTCGGGCGTTGGGCGGCCTCGACCGGACGGATGCGTCGGGATCGAAAGCCTCGGAGCTGCCGATGGTCGAGCTCCGCCGGTCGCCCGAGCCGGGCGAGCGCGACTACGAGCTCCATCGCTGCCAGGGCTTCGACGTCTACTCGGGCGAGGAGCGGCTCGGCGTGGTCGAGGGAGTCGTGTACGGATCGCGCCCGGATCGGCCGGACGTGCTCGAGGTCAGACGTGGACGGTTCGGGCGGCCGCTGCTCGTCCCGGTCGAGGACGTCGAGGCGATCGAGCCCGACGAGGCCGCCGTGGTCGTCCGGGCGGGGCGGGCCTCGGCGAGCCGCAGGCGCCTCTCGGCCGCGGTCGCACGCCTGCGCTCGCCGCTGGCCCACGGGTGACCGCGGGGACGGGCTCGATGCCCGTCCCCGGAGTGCTGTGGCCGGCCGCTACTGCGGCTGGGGGACGATCCGGATGTAGGGCTTCGGCTCCCGCCAGTCGCCGAAGATCTCCTTCGCCTCGTCGTTCGAGACGGAGCCGGCGATGATCACGTCGTCGCCCTGCTGCCAGTTGACCGGCGTCGAGACCTTGTGCGTTGCGGTCAGCTGCAGCGAGTCGATCACGCGGATGACCTCGTCGAAGTTGCGGCCCGTCGTCATCGGGTAGACGAGGATCAGCTTGACCTTCTTGTCCGGGCCGATCACGAAGACGTTCCGGACGGTCTGGTTGTCGGCCGGAGTCCGGTCGGCGGCATCGCCGGAGACGTCGTTCGCCAGCATCCCGTACAGCTTCGAGACCTGGAAGTCCGAGTCGCCGATGATCGGGTAGTTGGGCGCCGTGCCCTGCGTCTCCTCGATGTCCTTGGCCCACTCCTCGTGCTTTCCGGTCGGATCGACCGAGAGCCCGACGATCTTCACGTTGCGCTTGTCGAACTCCGGCTTGACCTTGGCCATGTAGCCGAGCTCGGTCGTGCACACCGGGGTGAAGTCCTTCGGGTGCGAGAACAGCACCGCCCAGGAGTCGCCGATCCAGTCGTGGAAGTCGATCTCGCCCTCGGTGGTCTGGGCGTGGAAGTCGGGCGCGGTGTCGCCGATCTGTAGAGCCATGTCCCCTCCTTGCTACCGGTTTCGCTCAGTCACTATATAAACGAAAGCGACCCTCGCGCGGGACTCGCGCGGGCGCAGCATTTGTCTTCCGACGTTACCCGCCCAGCTGCTCGAACGCCTGCTCGAACGTCTCGCGCGAGTGCGCTCCGAGCACGAGCAGCCTGCGGTCGAGCAGGAAGGCCGGGATGCCGTTGATCCCCATCGAATGCGCCGCGGCGGTGGAGCGGGCGACCTCGTCGGCGTAGCGGTCGGAGCCGAGGACCTCGTCGGCGCCCTCGACGCCGGTCTCCCCGGCGAGCGCGCGCAGGACGGCGTGGTCGCCGATGTCCTGCGCCTCCGCCCAGTAGGCGTCCATCGTCCGTTCGAAGAACGGTAGGTAGAGCCCTTGCGAGCGCGCGTGCTCGGCGAGCCGCTGTGCGTCGAGCGACCGCGGCGAGACCGGAGGCGGGTTGTACGTCAGGCCGTACCGCGCGAACAGCTCGGCCCCGCGCGCCGCCCGCTCGGGGTTGCGCGGCACACCCTCGGGCGGGTACTCGGGATGGAGGTCGAACGGCAGCCACTCGACCTTCCCCTCGAAGCGAGTCTGCATCCAGTCGGCCAGCCCCTGGCCGATGCGGCAGAACGGTCAGAGGTAGTCCGACCAGACGGCGATCTCGTGCTCGGCCACGGGAGTCACGCTAGCTCATAGGCTGTGCCCCGATGCTCGAGGCGGCCGGCCTTTCACCGACGGAGATCGCCGCCTGGGAGGAGTCGCGCCCTGCCCGCGATCCCGACTTCGCCGCCGCTGCGCGGGCGTCGTCCGGGTACCTGACCGGGGGCGAGCGACTGCTCGCGCGCCTGCCCGCACGTTCCGGCCGGACGGACGTCGAGGCGGAGGCGGCGACGCGGCTGAAGGCGGCGCTCGACGCCGAGCGCATCCGTTTCCTGCGCGACCACCCCGAGGACGTCTACGTCGCGCTGACGGACGATCTCCGGCTGGCGATTCGCGACGAGGATCTGGTCTACGCAGCCGCCGAGCGCTTCCCGGGGCTCGTCCCGTCGCGGGAGCAGGTCGCAGCCGAGCGCGAGCGGGCCCTGCCCGAGAAGGAGGGTCTCGAGATCGCCCAGGGTCTTTTCTTCGCGTACGTCCTCGCCTCGGAGCGGTGCGGCTCGCACCTCTGCTGGGCGATGCTGCTGCCGACCGCGGAGGCGCTCGAGCGGCTCGACGACTTCCGCGCGAGCGGAGTCGCCGACCTCGGCGGCACGTACCTCGAACGGCGCGACCGCGTCGCGTACCTCGAGATCCGCAACGACCGCTACCTGAACGCGGAGGACTCGCTGACGCTCCCCACCACCGAGGTGGCCGTCGACCTGGCCCTGCTCGATCCCGACATCGACCTCGGCGTGATCCGCGGGGCGGTCGTCTCGCATCCGCGCTACGCCGGGCGGCGGGTCTTCGGCGCGGGCGTGAACCTGACCCACCTCTATCAGGGGCGGGTCGACTTCATGTTCTTCGTCACCCGCGACCTCGGCTATGTGAACAAGCTGTTCCGCGGGCTGAGCGCCGAGGAGCACCGGCCGGACGGGCCGGAGGAGACGACCGAGAAGCTCTGGATCGCCGCCGTCGAGACCTTCGCGATCGGCGGCGCATGCCAGCTCCTGCACACGGTCGACCACGTGATCGCGGCTCGCGGCTCGCGGCTGTTCCTGCCCGCCCGCAAGGAGGGGATCCTCCCCGGCGCCTCCAACCTGCGGCTGCCGCGCTCGGTCGGCGACCGCCTCGCGCGCCAGGCGATCCTCTCGGGGCTCGAGTTCGAGGCGGGGACGCCGCACGGCGACCTGCTGGTCGACGAGGTGGTGGAGCCCGGCGAGATGGACGCCGCGATCGCCGCCCGGGTCGCGGCGCTGACCGACTCCGGGCTCGTCAACGCGGCCGGCAACCGGCGGGCGCTGCGCGTCGGCGCGGAGCCGCTCGACCTGTTCCGCCGGTACATGTCGGTCTTCTGCCGCGAGCAGGCGTACTGCCACTTCAGCCCGGCGCTCGTCCGCAACCTCGAGCAGCACTGGAACGCTCATCAGCGCGGCGGGTGAGCCCGTGATCCGCGATCCGGTCGAGCAGCTGCCCCGCGAGGAGCTGCGGGCATTGCAGCTCGAGCGGCTGCGCGCGACGTTCGAGGTCGACGTGACGTCGCCGGACGAGGTCGCGTCGCTGCCGTTCACGGCGAAGTCGGCGCTGCGCGAGGCGTATCCGTTCGGTCTGCTGCGCGTCCCGGTCGGCTCGCTGGCGCGCCTGCACGCATCCAGCGGCACGCACGGAAAGCCGACCGTGGTCGGCTACACGGCCGCCGACCTGGACGCATGGACCGAGCTGATGGCGCGTTGCCTGACGATGGCCGGCGTCCGGCCCGGGATGCTGATCCACAACGCGAACACCTACGGCCTGTTCACCGGCGGACATGGCTTCCACCAGGGCGCGGAGCGGATCGGCTGCCCGGTGCTGCCGGTGTCGGGCGGGTTCACCGCGCGGCAGGCGCTGCTGCTGCACGACCTCGGCGGGCAGGTGCTCTGCGCGACGCCCTCGTACGCGCTCGTGATCGCGCAGGCGGTGCAGGACGCCGGCATCGACCCGGCCGAGCTGAAGCTCGAGCTCGGGCTGTTCGGGGGCGAGGCATGGACGGAGGGCCTGCGCGAGCAGCTCGAGCGCGCGCTTCCCGCCCTGCGCGCGGTCAACTTCTACGGCCTCTCGGAGATGTGCGGCCCGGGCGTCGCGAGCGAGTGCCTGGAGGCCCGGGACGGCCTGCACGTCCACGAGGACCACTTCCTGGTCGAGGTGGTCGACCCGGACTCCGGCGAGCCGCTCGGCGAGGGCGACGAGGGGGAGCTCGTGTTCACCACGCTCGTGAAGGAAGCGATGCCGATGCTGCGCTACCGCACCGGCGACATCGGCTCCCTCACCTCCGAGCCGTGCGTCTGCGGCCGCACGACCGCGCGGATCCGCGGCCTCCGCGGCCGGCGCGACGACATGCTCACCGTCCGCGGCGTGAACCTCTACCCCTCGAACGTCGAGCACCTGCTGCTCTCGGTTCCCGAGGTGGCGCCCCACTACCAGCTGGTCGTCGACCGGCTCGGTGCGATGGACGAGGTGACCGTGCACTGCGAGCCCCTCTCGCCGGAGGTCGACACCGAGGTGCTGCGGACGACGGTCGAGACCGTCCTCCAGGAGCACACCGGCATCCGCATCACGGTCGAGCTGCTCGAACCCGGGTCGGTCCCGCGGAGCGAGGGCAAGGCGGTGCGGGTCGTCGACCGCCGCCCGAAGTAAGAGGGCGCCCCCGGAGGAGCGCCCCTTTTTTACCGATTCAGGCCCCGTCGAATCTGCGCAGAACCATGCCCAGGCCGGCGAGCAGGAGCAGCGCGATGAATAGCGCGGCGATGAAGAGCTTCTGCTTCACGCTCAGACCCCGAGCGCCGCGGGCACGCCCGCGCCGGGCTGGTAGGTGGGCGTGTAACCGAGCAGCCGGCCGGCGGGCGAGCCGAGCGTCAGCCCGATCCGCTGGAGGATCGCCGGCGGGAAGGGCAGCCGCACGGTGTCGAAGTGGGCGTTGGCGATCACCGCAAGCCGCAGCGGGTTCGGCATGCCCTTCTTGTTCGTCTTGCCGTCGGCGGCGAGGGCGAACATCGTCTCGAGCAGCGACTCGAACTGGAGGGCGGGGCGGACCTCGCAGACGAAGTGGGCCTCGGTGTCGCCGGCGTTCCAGAACTTGTGCGGGGTGCCGGCCGGGACGGTCATGCGCTGGCCGGGGCCGGCGACGAGCTTCTCGCGGCCGATCCTGAAGCCGACAGAGCCCTTCAGCACCTCGAAGCGCTCCTCCTGGCTCGGGTGGACGTGCGCGGCGGCGACGAAGCCGTCCGGCTGCACGAAGGTCTCGATCACGACCGCCTGGCCGCCGGTGTCGCGCGAGGTCTTGCGGAAGACGATGCGCTCGCCGGTGACGGGGTTCTCGATGACGGTGCCGGTGCGGATCATGGTCTCTCTCCTTTGCGCCTGGCCGCCGGGGCTCGGCGGCGCTGTCCCGGGCACCATCGAGCGGAGCGCTTAACATCCACTTGGCGTTGGCTTGGCGGGCCGTACGTCAGGGGAGAGAGAAAGCATGGAATTCCGGATCCTTGGGCCGGTCGAGGTCCGAGCGGACGGCGGCGCGATCGACATCGGACGCCCGAAGCAGCGCGCCCTCCTGGCGGGATTGCTGCTGCGCGCGGGCGAAGCGGTGTCGCGCGAGACGCTGGTCGACGCGCTCTGGGGCGCGGAGCCGCCGTCCTCGGCGGTCCAGTCGATCCAGGTCTATGTCTCCGGGCTCCGCAAGGCGCTCGGCGCCGGCCGAATCGAGACGCGCGGAGCCAGCTACCGGGTGGTCCTCGAGCCCGGCGAGCTCGACCTGGAGCGCTTCGAAACGCTGGTCGGCCGCGGCGGGCGGGAGCTCGGAGCCGGTCACGCCGACTCGGCAGCGGGCCTGCTCCGCGAGGCGCTCGGGCTCTGGCACGGCCCGGCGCTCGCCGACCTCGCCGCCGAGCCGCTCGCCCAGGCCGAGCGCGAACGGCTGGAGGAGCGGCGGCTGCACGCACTCGAGCTTCTCGGCGAGGCCGAGCTCGCGCTCGGTCGGCACGACGCCGTACTGAGCGAGCTGGAGGCGCTCGTCGCGGAGCATCCGTTCCGGGAGAGCTTCCGCCGTCAGCAGGTGCTGGCCCTCTACCGCGCCGGCCGGCAGCAGGAGGCGTTGGCGGCCTACCGGGCCACGCGAGCCGCCCTCGATGAGCTCGGGATCGAACCGTCGGTCGAGCTGCGGGAGCTCGAGCGTGCCGTCCTCCGCCAGGACCCCGAGCTGGCCGCACCCGAGCGGCCGGAGGAGCTGGAGACACGCCTGCCCGGCGCACCGACCTCACTCGTCGGCAGGCAGCTCGAGATCGCCGCCGTTTCCGGCCTGCTTCGCGACGAGGCGCGGCTGGTCACGCTCACCGGCCCGGGCGGGACCGGCAAGACCCGGTTGGCCCTGGCGGTGGCCGAGGAGCTCTCCGCGGAGTGGCCCGCGCGCTTCGTCGACCTGGCTCCGCTGCGCGATCCGGGGCTGCTCGCCGCGACAGTCGAGCAGGCGCTCGGCCTCCAGGACGGTGAGCGCCCTGCCGCGGAGGCGATCGCCGAGTGGCTGGGAGAGCGCCCGCTCCTGCTGGTCCTCGACAACTTCGAGCAACTGCTCGACGGAGCACCGTTCGTGGCCGAGCTCCTGGGGGCGACGCCTGGGCTGGCGGTGCTCGCGACCAGCCGGGCGCCGCTCCGCCTGTCGGGCGAGCACGAGTACCCGGTGCCGCCGCTACCGCTGCACGAGGCCGTCGAGCTCTTTGCCGCGCGCGCCCGCGCGGTCGACCCGAGATTCGAGCTGACCGAGGCCCACGCCGGCAGCGTGGCCGAGATCTGCACGCGCCTGGACGGCCTTCCGCTGGCGCTCGAGCTGGCCGCCGCCCGGAGCAAGCTGCTCCCCCCCGAGGCGATGGTCGGGCGGCTCGAACGCTCGCTCGAGCTGCTGACCGCCGGCGCCCGCGACCTGCCCGCCCGGCAGCGGACGCTGCAGGCGACCCTCGACTGGAGCTACGAGCTGCTCGGGCCGGCCGAGCAAGACCTGTTCGCACGCCTGGCCGTGTTCCGCGGCGGCTGCACGATCGAGGCCGCCGGGGCGGTGGCCGCGGGCAGGGACATCCTCGATCGAATCGGGTCGCTGGTCGACGAGAGCCTCCTCCGGCGGGTCGACGGGACCCCCGGTCCGCGGTTCGCGATGCTCGAGACGATCCGCGAGTACGCGGCGGCACGGCTCCGGGAATCGGGAACGGAGGAGGATGCCCAGCGGCGGCATGCCGCCTACTACCTGAGCGTTGCCGAGACTGCCGGCAAGGCCCTGACGGCGGGGACGGTGTACGACGAGACACTCGCCGAGCTCGATGCCGAACACGACAACCTGCGCGGGGCGATCGCCTGGGCGGCCGCCGCCGGCGAGATCGAGGGCGAGGTACGGATGGCGGTCGCCCTCCGTCAATACTGGCTCCTGCGCGGTGAGCTCACGGAGGCCCGGCGCGTGTTCGAGGGCGCGATCGAACGCTCGGCCTCCGCCGAGCCGAAGCTGCAGGCGCTGGCGCTCGTGCACGGCGGGCTCTTCCCGTACCGGCAGGGCGATGTCGAGCAGGCGAAACGCATCTGGACACGGGCGCACGAGCTCTACGTCGAACTCGGCGACGAGGGCGAGGCCGGGCGGTGCCTCGCCGAGCTGGCCTCGGTTGCGGTCGTCGAGCGCGACCTCGAGCGGGCGGTGGCGCTGTACGAGGAATCGGTCAGGCATTTCGAGGCACAGGGGCAGCCGGTGAGAACGGCGATCGCGCTCAGCAACCTTGGCGCGATCGCCGGCATGCGCGGCGACCTCGATACGGCCGTCCGGTACCAGGAGGAGGGGATCAGGCTCCAGCGCGAGCTGGATGACCGCGACGGTCTCTCGATCAGCCTGCACAACCTCGGCCGCACCGAGATCAAGCGCGGCCGGACGAAGGTGGCCGCGTCGCTGCTGGCCGAGTCGATCGAGCTCGCGCTGGCGCTCGGCTACCTGGAGGTGATCGCCAACTGCCTTCAGGGCTGCGCCGAGCTCGCTGCCGCCGCAGGCGACCTCGAGCGAGCGGCGCAGCTCTCGGGCGCGTCGCTCGCGATCTTCGACGAGATCGGCATCCGGCTGGTGGGCGAGACGGAGGACGACTACCTGGCGCTGCGGGTCACGCTCGCCGCCGGCCTCGGCGAGCAGCGCGTCGACGAGCTCGAGGCCGAGGGCCGCGCCGCGCCGCGCGACGAGGCGATCGCGGAGGCCCTGGCCGGCCTGAGTTGAGCCGACCGTGCGATCGCGGACAACATAGGGTTCCGGCGACCCCGAGAGAGGAGAGCCGAGTGCCCGAGCCGACGAGTGCCGACCGTGAGGTGCTGCCGATCCCGGACCGCCCCTATGACGGGCCGGTCTACGAGGATGCGAAGGATCCGAACGCGAAGTTCGCGCCGATCGAGCCCCTGCGCCCGCCCGCGGGCGCGCCGAACGTCCTGATCGTCCTGATCGACGACGCCGGCTTCGGCAGCTCCAGCGCCTTCGGCGGGCCCTGTCAGACGCCCACGGCCGAGCGCCTCGCCGGCGCCGGGCTCAAGTTCAACCGCTTCCACACGACCGCGCTCTGCTCGCCGACCCGGGCAGCGCTCCTCTCGGGCCGCAACCACCATTCGGTCGGCATGGGCGGGATCACCGAGATCGCCACCTCGGCTCCTGGGTACAACTCGATTCGCCCGAACACGTGCGCCCCGCTGGCGGAGACGCTGAAGCTGAACGGCTACGCGACGGCGCAGTTCGGGAAGTGCCACGAGGTGCCGGTCTGGGAGACGAGCCCGCTCGGTCCGTTCGACTCCTGGCCCTCGGGGGGCGGCGGCTTCGAGTACTTCTACGGCTTCATCGGCGGCGAGACGAACCAGTACTACCCGGCAATCTACGAGGGGACGACGCCGGTCGAGCCCGACAAGACGCCGGAGCAGGGCTACCACTTCACCGAGGACATGACCGACAAGGCGATCAAGTGGATCCGCCAGCAGAAGGCGCTGATGGGCGACAAGCCGTTCTTCGCCTACTTCGCCCCCGGTGCGACGCACGCGCCGCACCAGGTGCCCGAGGAGTGGTCGGCGAAGTACAAGGGGCGCTTCGACCAGGGCTGGGACAAGCTGCGCGAGGAGACGTTCGCGCGCCAGAAGGAGCTCGGCGTGATCCCGCCCGACGCCCAGCTCACCGCCCGCCCGGAGGAGATCCCCGCGTGGGACGACATCCCGGACGACCTCAAGCCCGTGCTCGCACGTCAGATGGAGGTGTACGCGGGCTTCATGGAGCACACCGACCATCACGTCGGGCGCCTCGTGGACGCGCTCGAGGACATCGGGATCCTCGAGGACACGCTCGTCTACTACATCATCGGTGACAACGGCGCGAGCGCGGAGGGCGACGTCCACGGGTGCTTCAACGAGCTGATCAACCTGAACGGCGCCAATGCCCTCCAGACGACCGAGTTCATGGCGTCGCACATCGACGAGTTCGGCACCCCGACCGCGTACAACCACTACGCGGTCGGCTGGGCGCACGCGATGGACACGCCGTACCAGTGGACGAAGCAGATCGCCTCGCACTGGGGCGGCACCCGTAACGGCACGATCGTGCACTGGCCAAAAGGGATCGAGGCGAAGGGCGAGGTCCGCAGCCAGTTCCACCACGTGATCGACATCGCCCCGACCGTGCTCGAGACGGCGGGCCTGCCCGAGCCGAAGACCGTGCACGGCGTCGAGCAGCGGCCGATCGAGGGTGTGAGCATGCGCTACGCGTTCGACGACGGCGGCGCGGCGGAGCGGCGCGAGACGCAGTACTTCGAGATGTTCTGCAACCGCGGGATCTACGACCAGGGCTGGACCGCGGTCACGCGACACTCGACCCCGTGGGTGATGGAGGAGCTGCCTCCGTTCGCGGACGACACGTGGGAGCTCTACGACACGAACACCGACTGGAGCCAGGCGCACGATCTCGCCGCCGAGATGCCCGAGAAGCTCGAGGAGCTGAAGGCGCTGTTCCTGGAGGAGGCGCGCAAGTACAACGTCCTGCCGCTCGACGACCGCCGCGTCGAGCGGTTCAACTCCGATATCGCCGGCCGCCCGGTGCTGATCACCGGCAAGTCACAGCTGCTCTTCGGCGGCATGGGCCGGCTGACGGAGAACGCGGTGATCAACGTCAAGAACAAGTCGCACTCGGTCACCGCCGAGCTGGAGGTGCCCGACGGTGGCGCAGAAGGCGTGATCGTCGCCCAGGGCGGCGCGTTCGCCGGTTGGAGCCTCTACGCGAAGGGCGGCAAGCCGAAGTACTGCTACAACCTGTTCGGCGTCCAGCGCTTCCACGCCGAGGGCGACAGGGAGATCCCCTCGGGCACGCACCAGGTACGGATGGAGTTCGCCTACGACGGCGGTGGGCTCGGCAAGGGCGGCACCGTGACGCTGTACCTCGACGGCGAGAAGACCGGCGAGGGCCGGGTCGAGGGCACCGTGCCGATGATCTTCTCCGCCGACGAGACCTGCGACGTGGGCTCGGACACCGCCTCGCCCGTCAGCGACGACTACACGAGCGAGGCCAGCCGGTTCACCGGCAAGGTCGAGTGGGTGCAGATCGACATCGACGACGCCGCCGAGGACCTCGACCACCTGATCACGCCGGAGGAGCGGCTGCACATCGCGATGGCGCGCCAGTAGGTCGCGCCGGCCGAGCTCGTCGCTTCGTCAGCCCGTCGTCAGCGGCCCGTTGGTCCCAGGCTCGGCGTCCGACTGCTCGCGCTGCTCCGCGTCGTCCGCGTGCATGCCCGGCTCCGCGTCTTCCGCGTCTCCGTACGGGTCGACGGGAGGCTCGCCGAGCGCCTTCGCGAGCTTGGCCGCCTTCTTGCGCTCCTGCTTCAGCGCGCGCTTCTCCTTGACCGCCTGCTCGCGCTTCAGCTTCTCGAACGTCTGACGCGACTTCTTCTGGGCCATTCAGCGCACCAAGACGGATCGGTTGATGATCAAGAAAAGCCTCTCTCGTCACGAACGGGTAAGGAAGGCGCTCGTCGCGCAAACCGGACTCGCTCTGGATGGGACACGGTAGCACCCCATCCGCGCGACGCCGCCGGCCGCGCTAGCGTGTGGCGATGAGCGTTCCGGAGGTTGCAGCGTTGAAGCCGCGGCTCCGAGGCGTTTTCCACGAGCTGGCGCTCTACTCGACGATCCCGCTCGGAATCACGCTCGGGCTGACGGCGTCCGGCCGGCACGCGCAGGTCGCCGCCGCCGTCTTCGCCGGCACCGTCGTGGCCATGTTCGCGGCCAGCGCCCTCTACCACCGCTTCACCTGGTCGCCGGGCGCCCGGCTCTGGCTGCGCCGCGTCGACCACGCCGGGATCTTCGGCCTGATCGCCGGCACCTACACGCCCTTCGGGCTGCTCGTTCTCCACGGCGCCTGGCAGACGGCCGTGCTCGCCGTCGTCTGGAGCGGAGCCGCGGTGGCGATCGCGGCCAAGATGGTCTGGGTCCACGCCCCGAAGTGGATTTCCGCCGCCGCCGGAATCGCCCTCGGCTGGGTCGGCATCCTCGTCCTGCCGCAGATCTTCGACCATTCCGGGGTGGCCGTGGCCGCACTCGTCCTCGTCGGCGGTCTCTGCTACACCGTCGGGGCGATCGTGTACGCGCGGCGCCGGCCCGACCCGATCCCGCGCGTGTTCGGGTACCACGAGGTCTTCCACGTGCTCGTCGTGGCGGCGGTCGCGCTGCAGTACGGCGCCGTGGCGCTCGTCGTCAATTAGCGTCCGGGGCATGCGCGCTCGCAGGATCGCCGCGCTCCTGGCCGCCGCGGTCGCCGTCGGCGCCGCGCTCACCGCGGCGATCGCTCACGACTCGTTGCCGTCGACGGGCGCTGCAGCTGCCGGCACGCCCGGGTGGAAGGACGTGGCGCCGATCTTCGCCGCCAAGTGCGCCGGCTGCCACCGCATCGGCGGGATCGCCCCGTTCCCGATCACGTCGGCCCGCTCGGCGGCGGCACACGCGCCGGCGATCCTGACGATGACGCAACTGGGCGTGATGCCGCCGTGGCCTCCCGGCCGCGACTCGCCCGCGTTCCTCGGCGCCTCCCGCCGCATCCTCACTGCCAGGGAAAAGAACGCGATTGCGCGCTGGGCACGCGGCGGCGCGCCGATCGGCGCCGGCGGCTCGATCTCGCCTCCGACGGTGCGCTCGACGGCGCCCGGCCGGACGATCTCGCTCGCCCCGGCGCGGCCGTACATGCCGCACGCCGCAGTCGGCGGGTTCGACGACTACCACTGCTTCGTCCTGGAGCCGCACCTGAAGCAGGACGTCTACGTGACGTCGGCGTCGATCCAGCCGGGGCAATCGAGCCTCGTTCACCACGTGATCCTGTTCGAGGCCGCCGGCGCCAACGCGACCGAGGCGCGGCGCCTGAACGCCGCTTCGCACGGGCGCGGGTGGACGTGCTTCGGCGGCCCCGGCCTCGGCGAGACGCATCCGGACGCCGCGGCCGCCTCGAGCGACCGTCTCGGCTCGCCGCAGTGGATCGGCGCCTGGGTGCCCGGTCACACAACGAACGACACGCCGGCCGGTACCGGCGTCCTGCTCCACGCCGGTGCCGCGGTCGTCGTCCAGGTGCACTACAACCTCATCCACCCGGCGAAGCCCGACCACTCGCGGGCGATCCTGCGCGTCGTGCCCGCCGCCGGTTCGAAGCTCACGCCGCTGGACACGATGCTGGTGGCGGCGCCCGTCGAGCTGCCCTGCCCCGGCGTTCGGCACTCGGGGCTCTGCTCACGCGATCGAGCGCTCGCCGACGAGTCCCGGAACTACGGCGCGGAGGCGGCGCTGATCCCGACGGGGTTGCTGTACCTCTGCCGGAAGACGCTCGCCAACTACCCGCAGGACGTCGGCGGCGCCTACGACGTCCGGACCTCCTGCGACCGCACGGTGAGGCGCCCGTTGCGGATCTACGGCGTCGCGGGCCATATGCACCTCCGCGGCGTCGACATCCGCATCGACCTGAACCCGGGGACGCCGAGCGCCCGCGTCCTGCTCCACATCCCGCGCTGGCACTTCCACTGGCAGGACGCGTACTACCTCCGGCAGCCGGTCGTCGCCTCGCCGGGCGACACGATCCGGGTCACGTGCCGCTTCGACAACTCGCCGGGCGCACAGCCGATCGTGAAGGGTCAGCGCCTCGCGCCGCGGTACGTCCTCTGGGGCGAGGGCACGACGGACGAGATGTGTCTCGGTTTGCTGCAGGTCGCGAACGCGGGCTGAGCTCGGCGTTCCGGTGGGTCTTGCATGCGCGTACCGACGCCAGCGGCCGGGCTCTCCTCAGCAGTGTGTTGATGCAAGACCTGGCACCGGACCTCTGCGAGACCGGCACCTGCGTTCTACGCTTCCGGACGCACCCGCCGAGCCTGACCGACGCGACGTCCTCCGCTGAGTCAAGCCGTGGCTGCGCGACCGGCCGAGCGAGTAGTCGGGTAAGAAGCATAGTTCTCGCAGTGGAACTAACCGGACAGCTTTCAAACCGCGGGCTCAGGGCCTTCCTCCGGTCTCTCACGGCTCGACCACGATGAAACTCCTGCAAGTTTCCGAAAGAGGCGCAGCTGAACAGGTCTACGCGCCCGGCGAGAGAACGCTCGCGCAATCGTGTGTAGCGCGCCCTCCCGGCTGTACGTTACGGACGTGGGCGTAGAAAACATCGTGGTACGCCACCCGACCGACGTCATGCTTGTGCGCGTAGCAGATCAGCTCTCGGAGATTCAGCGGGCCTGGGCTTCGTTCGAGGCCAGGGTGGGCTTACGGGGGCGCAAGTTCTACGGAGCGTTCGATCCGGTCTCGGCTACCTACAGTGTGTGCGCCGTACTTCGTCCGGAGGATGACCCTTCCGAGTTTGGCGCCGAACGCAGCACGCTTCCCGGGGGGCGGTACGCATGCGTCAGACTTCACGGCGAGCCTCCAGGTATCTACGAGGAGATCGGACCAACGGCGGAGCGACTGGCGCAACGTCCCGACGCCGATCCCACTAGGCCGACACTCGAATACTACCGCCGTCGCGATCTCATCGACGTCCTCGTTCCGATCGCCTGACTGAGTTCCCGCTCGGGTGTACATCCCGAACACTGGGGCAGCCAAGGGTTCGGCTTCGGCGCTAGCGTTCGCGCGTAAGTGTGAGAGTCCGCGACCTCAACTGGATGCAGCTTGAGGCATTCCTGGATTGGGACGATCGGATCGTGCTCCCCGTCGGCTCGACCGAGCAGCATGCGTTCCTCTCTCTTGAGACCGACAACATCCTTGCTGAGCGTGCGTCGGTCGAGGCCGCCGAGCCATTGGGGATCCCCGTGCTGCCGGTGCTGCCATACGGAGTGAATGGCTTCACGGCGTACCCAGGCAGTCCCACGCTCCGGGAGTCCACGCTGGTCGCACTCCTCTCGGACGTCGTCGATTCCCTGGTCCGCCAGGGGTTCGCGCGGATCCTGGTTGTGAACGGTCATGGCGGAAACACCGAGCCAGGCAGGGCGTGGACAAGACGCCAGCCGGGCGGGGCGGCTGTCTGGCATGAGCTTTGGGAAGGGCGACCGGACGAGATCGCGGCCGCCATCGATCCCGAGTACGACCATGCGTCGTGGTCGGAGAATTTCCCGTGGACGCGGCTTCCGGGCGTCGTGATCCCTACACAGCGCAAGGCGCCGGTGGTGTGGCCCGAGAACGGAAACCCGAGGGCGTGGAGGGAAGCCCTCGGCGACGGCTCGTTCGGCGGCCTCTATCAGCGGCCATTGGAAGACGAAATCCGGCTCTGGGAGGCCGCAGTCCAGGCGATCCGCACTCGTCTCGAAGCCTGGGAGGAATAGAGGAGGCGGCTACGCCGCTCCGGGGGTCTGCGCGCTGGCCCGAGGCGGGCGACACGGCCCCCGAAGCCTGATGTTCCTCAGCAGTCGATCGTTGTAATACGGGCAGCGGGCGATGGACCTAACCGGACTCGGACCCACCGAGCTCGGCGGGTCCTGATCGCTCCGAGATCGTCGCAATCCGGCCGCTCCCGACGAGAACGGCTGCCGGTCGCACCACGGCGTTGTAGTTCGAGGCCATCGCCAGCGTGTACGCGCCGGTCGCCGCGACCGCGAGCAGGTCGCCGCGACGGGACTCGGGCAGTTCCGCGCTGTCGATCAGGACGTCGCCCGACTCGCAGTGCTTGCCGCAGACGGCGTACGTCCCCGCCGGCGGCTCGTCGGCGCGGTTCGCCAGCAGCGCCGAGTACCGCGCGCCGTAGAGCGCCGGGCGGGGGTTGTCGGACATGCCGCCGTCGACGGCCACCCACGTCGTAGTGCCGCTGCGCTTGACCACCCCCACGCGGTAGAGCGTCACGCCCGCGCGGCCGACCAGCGATCGGCCCGGCTCGAAGATCAGCTGCGGCCTGGGCAGCGCTGCCGCCGACCAAGCCTCGTGCAGCCGCTCCGACACCGTGCGCGCGTACTCCTCGGGCGTGGGCGGAGCCGGCTCGTCCGGGACGTAGCGGATGCCGAGACCGCCGCCCGCGTTCACGATCGCCGGCGTCCAGTCGAGCTCGTCCCGCACCCGTGTGCAGAGCTCGGCGAGCAGCTCGATCGTCGAGAGCGTCGCCTCCGAGCCGGCGACCTGCGAGCCGAGGTGGACGTGCAGGCCGAGCAGCTCCAGCCCGGCCGCCCGCGCCCGCTCGACGATCGCAGGCGCCTCCTCCGGAGCGACCCCGAACTTCGAGCCCGCCTGGCCGGTGCGGATCTTCTCGTGCGTGTCCGCCTCGACGCCGGGCGTGATCCGCAGGAGCACCCGCTTCACCCCGGCGGCGACGCAGCGCTCGACCTCGCCGGGCTCGTCCATCACGACCAGCCACGCGTCGGCCTCGGCAGCGGCGGCGAGCTCCTCGTCGGACTTGTTGTTCCCGTGGACGACGAGCAGCGACGCCGGCACCCCCGCCGCCTGCGCGATCCTCAGCTCGCCGAGCGTCGACACGTCCGCGCCGATCCCCTCCTCGGCCAGCACGCGCATCAACGGCGCGTTCGGGAACGCCTTCGAGCCGTAGACGATCGTCGCCTCGGGGGCGCCGCGCCGCCACGACCGCGCGGCGGCGCGGACCGTCTCCTCGCAGTAGACGAAGAGCGGTGTCCCGTGCTCCTCGGCGAGCGCCGCCGCCGAGCAGCCGCCGACGTGCAGCACGCCGTCGACGATTTCGGCGGTCTCGGGGAAGAGCTCGAGCATCAGGCGGCCTCGAGGTGGTAGACGGGAGTCGCCGGGTGCTCCTGGAAGGTGATTCTCCCCGTTGGCTGCCCCGGAATCGGGTCGACCTCGAGCGAGACCCTGCACCTCGGTGGCCGGTTCGGCGGATACTCGGTGCTAAGCCGGGACGACAGGGGAGTAGAAATGGATCCCGGCCTCGGGGATTCGCGAGACAACGTCGGATTGCCGGTAGCGCTCGTCCGCGAAGAGGTCGTCGAGCTTCACCGCCGCGGCGACGATCTGGTCGTCGCGGATTGCGACCCACTGCCCGCGGTAGTTCTCCCAGCCCTCAGGATCGACGATGCGCGTAAAGGTGACGCCTACGCTCACACGACGATCGTACCGCTGGAATCATCACGAATGCGTGGCGCGAGGGTGCTAGATTGAACGCCGTGAGCGGGCTGCTCGCATAGTCCAGGAGGCCAACGCGGCGCCGTCGCGAGAGCTTCCCACGGCCTCTCCCACGAGAGGCTTTTTCATTTCAGGAGCTGGTTTTTGGAGAAGTACGACCCCAAGCAGATCGAGGCGAAGTGGCAGCGGGTCTGGGAGGACGAGAAGACCTTCCACACGGCCGACCCTGCGCCCGGGGAGGAGCCGCCGAACCACTGGTACCAGCTGGAGATGCTCCCGTACCCGTCCGGGACGCTGCACATGGGACACGTCCTCAACTACACGATGGGCGACGTCCTCACGCACTTTCGCCGGCGCAACGGCTGGATCGTCCTGCGGCCGATGGGCTGGGACTCGTTCGGCCTGCCCGCCGAGAATGCTGCCATCCGCGAGGGCGGCCACCCGCGCGAGATCGTCGAGCAGAACATCGTCGCCATCCGCGAGCAGATGAAACGGCTCGGGTGGGCGATCGACTGGGACCGCGAGGTCGGCGCCCACGACGTCGAGTTCTACCGCTGGACGCAGTGGCTGTTCCTCCGCTTCTACGAGCGCGGGCTCGCCTACCGGAAGGCGGCGCCGGTGAACTGGTGCCCGCACGACCAGACGGTGGTCGCGAACGAGTACGTGATCGACGGCCGTTGCGAGCGCTGCGGCACGCCGGTCGAGCTGCGCAACCTCGAGCAGTGGTTCTTCAAGATCACCGCCTACGCCGACGAGCTGCTGCGCTTCGAGGGCGCCGACTGGCCCGAGCGGACGATGACGATCCAGCGCAACTGGATCGGCCGCAGCGAGGGGGCGGAGATCCTCTTCCGCGTCGAGGAGCTCGACACCGACATCCCCGTCTTTACCACGCGGCCGGACACGCTGTACGGCGCGACCTTCTTCGTGCTCGCGCCGGAGCACCCGCTCGTCGAGCGGATCGCCACCCCGGAGGTCGACGAGTACGTCCGTTCGACCGCGCAGAAGAAGACCGAGGAGCGCGCGGCCGAGCAGGCGAAGACGGGCGTCTTCACCGGCCACTACGCCACCAATCCGGTGAACGGGGAGAAGCTGCCGATCTGGGTCGCCGACTACGTGCTGATGGACTACGGCACCGGCGCGATCATGGCCGTGCCCGCCCACGACGAACGCGACGGCGAGTTCGCACGAGCCTTCGACCAGCAGAGCATCGAGGTGATCACGGAGGACGGCGTGCTGATCAACTCGGGTGAGTTCGACGGCATGCCTGCCGAGGAGGCGAAGCGGGCGATCGTGGAGAAGCTGCACGCCGAGGGCCACGGCGCGCCGGCGGTGTCGCACCGTCTGCGCGACTGGAGCTTCGGCCGCCAGCGCTACTGGGGCTGCCCGATCCCGATCCTCTACTGCGACGCGTGCGGCGAGGTGCCGGTGCCGGACGACCAGCTGCCGGTCGTGCTGCCCGAGGTCGAGGACTACCGGCCGAAGGGCAAGCCGCCGCTGGCGACCGCGACCGAGTGGCTGCACACGACCTGCCCGCGCTGCGGAGGCCCGGCCACGCGCGAGGCCGACACGATGGACACCTTCGTCGACTCGTCCTGGTACTTCCTCCGCTATGTCGATCCACATAACGACGAGGCGCCGTTCGACCGGCGGCTGGTCGACTACTGGTGCCCGGTCACGCACTACATCGGCGGCATCGACCACGCCACCGGCCACCTCCTCTACTCGCGGTTCTTCGTGAAGGTGATGAACGAGCTGGGGCTGCTCGGCTTTCGCGAGCCGTTTGCGGGGCTCTTCCACCAGGGCTGGGTGACGATGGGCGGGACGAAGATGTCGAAGTCGAAGGGCAACGTGATGGGGCCTGACGAGATCGTCGAGGCCTACGGCGCCGACCCCGTGCGGCTCTACATCCTGTTCATGGGCCCCGCCGACCAGGACATGGAGTGGACGGAGACCGGGATCGACGGGATGGCCCGGTTCGTCCGCCGGCTCTGGCGGATCGTGCACGAGGTCGCCGCAGCCGCGCCCGACGGCGATCGGGGCGACGGCCCGCTGGTGCGCACGGCGCACGCGACGATCGAGCGCGTGACCGGCGATCTCGACCGTCGGCTGCAGTTCCACACCCCGATCTCGGCGGTGATGGAGCTGACGAACGCGATCGCCGACGACCCTGGTGCTCCCGGCGCCCGCTTCGCCGCCGAGACCGCGCTGTCGCTGCTGCAGCCGTGGGCGCCGCACGTCACCGAGGAGCTGTGGGGCGTGCTTGGCCACGACGACCGGCTCTGGGAGCAACCGTGGCTGCAGGCCGACCCGGCGCTGCTCGTCCACGAGACGTTCGAGCTCGTCGTCCAGGTGAACGGCCGCGTGCGCGACCGGATGGAGGTGCCGGCGGATCTCGCCGAGGCCGAGCTGGTCGAACGGGCGCGCGGCTCGGAGAAAGTGCGGGCGCACCTCGACGGCAAGGAAATCAGGCAGACGATCGTCGTCCCTGGCAAGCTCGTGAACCTCGTCGTCGGCTGACCGACCTCGACGACATCGTGGCTGCGCTCCGCGCTCGGGAGGCGCCGTCCCCGATGCGGACGAAGATCCTTGCCGTCGATGGGCTGGGCGGCGCCGGCAAGTCGACCCTGGCTGCCGCGCTGGCCACCCGTCTCGCTGCTCCGATCGTCCATACCGACGACTTCGCAAGCTGGGACCATCCGCTGGACTGGTGGCCCCGGTTGCTGGCCGAGGTGCTCGAACCTCTCTCTCGAAACGAGGCTTGTCGCTTCCGGCGCACCGACTGGGAAGGAACGGGCCGGGAGGAATGGGTGGCGGTCGAGCCGGCGGACGTCGTGATCCTCGAGGGTGTCGGTGCTTCGCGTGCCGTCTTCCACCCGTTCGTCACCTGTGCCGTATGGGTCGAGACTCCGAGGGAGGAACGCCTGCGCCGCGGTCTCGAGCGCGACGGTGAGGCCGCACGGCAGCGCTGGCTCGAATGGATGGCAGAAGAGGACGACTACGTGGCACGCGAGCAGCCTCGTCTTCGCGCCGACGTTGTGGTGAGCGGGCAGAGACGACACGCTGCTCGCTAGTTGCGGCGTCCGCCGTCTGCTGTCACGTTTCGCCGCGCAGCGTCGTAGAGAGAGAAGTACGTCACTTCGCCGAAAGGGGTCTCTCGATGATCAGAGCACTGGCCGTTCTCTCCGTGCTGGCCGGGGCGATCGCGATGCCTGTCCAGGCTGCTCCGCGGCCCGCGACGATCGGCACCGCCGCGACCGTCGACTTCCGCGTCGTGCTGACCGCGCGCAGGATCTCCGCGGGCGACGCGCCGACCGCGGCCGTCACCGCGACGATCTACCGGCTCGGGCGCGACTCGTGGGAGCGCACGGGCTCCCGCGTGGTTCCCGGCACGTACTTCTGGAACGTCGTCTCCGGCCGCAACGCCGTCTGCGAGCTGTCGATCGCCACGGCCGGGGCGGCGAAGCCGCGGGCGACGGTCCGGCTGCTGGTCAGCCCGTCGATCGGCTGCGGGCGCTCCTACCGGATCGGGCTGGCATGAGGGCCCTGGTCGTCCTGCTCGCGGCAGGGGCTCTGCTCACGGCGGGCGCCGCGTCGGCGACCGCGCCGCCCGTAGGCCCGCTGCCGGCTGCGAAGGTCACGACCGTGAAGACGACGCGCGGGCAGCTCGTCTCGGTCGCGCTGCCCACGCGCGACGGGTATGTCTGGCGGGTCGCGCGGCCGATCGCGGCGCGGATCGTCCGCCAGGTCGGCGAGGGAGACGTCGGTCGCGTCGTCGTCCTCGTGTTCGCGGCCGTGGGGCGAGGCCACGCGTCGATCGTCCTCGCCGAGACGAGAGGCGAGACCGCCAGGGCGTACCGTGCGGTCAGGTACGAGGTCACGGTGGCCTGAACGCCTGCCGCTGCGCCCGGCGATTGTCTAGCGTGCCCGCATGCGCGTCCTCGCGGTGGACGTCGGCGGGCGGCACGTCAAGGCACTCGTCCAGGGTGAGAGCGATCGCCGCCGGTTCAGGTCGAGCCCCGAGCTGACCCCGGGGCAGATGGTCGAGGGCACGCTGGAGCTCGTCGACGGCTGGGACTTCGACCACGTGTCGGTCGGCGTGCCTGCACCCGTGCACGACGGGAAGGTCGTCCGCGACCCGGTCAATCTCGGCCCGGGGTGGCAGGGCTTCGACTACGAGGCAGCGTTCGGCAGGCCGACGAAGGTCATGAACGACGCGGCGATGCAGGCGATCGGCAGCTACGAGGGCGGGCGGATGCTGTTCCTCGGGCTCGGCACCGGGCTCGGCTCGACGATGATCGTCGACGGGGTGCTCGTGCCGATGGAGCTCGGCCATCTCCCGTTCAGGCGAGGGACGTTCGAGGAGTACGTCGGGCGTGCCGCCCGACAGCGGCTCGGGCCGAAGCGCTGGCGTGCTGCCGCGCTGGAGACCATCCAGCACCTGTCGGCCGCGCTCCTGCCGGACTACGTGGTGCTGGGCGGCGGGCTCGCCGACGAGCTCGACGATCTGCCCGCAGGCGTCCGAGTCGGCGGCAACGAACTCGCGTTCGTCGGCGGCTTCCGGCTCTGGGAGTAGGCCGCGGCTCAGATCTCGCCGAGATCCGAGGCGACGCGGCGCTCACGTGGCTGCCTGAGCATCACGGCGCTGAAGGCGCAGATTCCGGCGCACATGAGATAGGGCACGGCGTCGCTCGTCAGCTCGGCGAGCCCGCCGCCGCCCGCGGGGCCGATCGCGTTGCCGACCGCCCACGCCGCGTTCATCACCCCGAAGCTGAGACCCTGCGCGAGACCGACGTGGTCGGCGGCGTGCGACAGCATCGTCAGCGCGGGCGAGTAGAGCGCTCCGACCGCCACCGCGGCGAGGAGGATCAGCGGCACCAGCACCCACGCCGATTCGGACACGGCCAGCGCGACGGCCACGGCAGTCGAGCCGGCGAGGGCGATCCGCGCCGGCCGAGCCGGGCCCAGCCGGTCCGAGACGCGCCCGAGCCAGGGGTTGATCACGGTCTCGATCGCCGCTGCCACCACCCAGACTGCGCCGATCGCGACAGCACCGAGCCCGTCGTGGTCGAGCGCCAGCGGTGCGAGCACGTTCAGCGTGCCGAAGAAGAGCGCGGGGACGGTCATCAGCCAGAGCCCGAGCAGGAAGTCGCGGTCGCGGATCGCTGCCACGATCAATCCGAGCGGCTGGTGCTCGGCCGGCGACGGCTCCATCCCCAGGGCCACGAGCACGAGCACCACCTCGAGGGCCGCGACCACGGCGAACGTCCCGCGGACGCCGACCAGGCTCGCGGCGGCGCCGACCACCGGGCCGAGCAGCGCGCCGAAGACTGCGGCGCCCATCGCCGTGCCCATCGTCTGGCCGCGGCGCTCGCGCGGGGTGGCGAGCGCGAGCCAGGCGAGCCCGCCAGCCCAGGTCAGCGACGAGCCGAAGCCCTGGGCGGACCGCGCCGCGACGAGCGGCCAGTAGCTCCCCGCGGCGGCGACGCCGACACTGCCCGCTGCGACGAGGACGAGCCCCGCGAGGACGGCGCCCCTGGCGCCGCGGCGCGCGGCGAGGATGCCGCCGGGGATCGCGCCGGCGAGGACGCCGAGCCCGTAGGCGGCGACGAGCGCACCGACGCCGCCCTTGGAGAGGTGGTACGTCTCCTCGAAGTGGGGCAGCAGTGGCGTGAGCGCCGAGTACAGGGCGGTGTCCACCACCACGACGACGCAGACGAACGGCAGCAGGCGGCGCATCGCCCGAGGCTACCGGCGGCGACCGCCTGGTTTGACGCGATCCGCACGAGCGCTCAGAATCACGCCTCCACGCGGAAGGAGGCCGGTATGTCCTGGACCTTGAAGGGAAGCTACGCCGAGACCTGCTCGTGCGAGCTGATGTGCCCGTGCAACCTCTCCTTCGATCACGGCGCGACCTACGACTACTGTCGCGCCACGCTCGCCTTCCAGATCAGGGACGGCGAGATCGAAGGAACGGACGTCAGCGGCTGCAAGGCGGTCTTCATCATCGACACGCCGAAGGTGATGACCGACGGCAACTGGAAGCTCGGCGTCTTCATCGACGACAGGGCGACCGACGAGCAGGCGGAGAAGCTCACGAGCGTGTTCACCGGGCAGCTCGGCGGGCCGATGGAGGCGCTCGCCCCCCTCGTCGGTGAGCTGCTCGGCGTCGAGCGAGTGCCGATCGAGATCGTCGACGACGGCCTGCGCCACAGCGTCCGCGTCGGCGACGCGATCGACTTCGAGATCGAGGACATCGTGCCCTTCGGTGTCGAGACCGGCGAGCCGGCCCGGCTGACCGGCATCTTCCACCCGGTCGGCTCGACGCTCACGGCCGCCGAGGCGAAGCGGTCGAAGATCAACGCGTTCGGGATCGAGTACGAGGGCAAGACCGGCCTCTCGACGTCCGAGTTCTCCTGGGCCGCCTGACCGCGTGACCTCGGCACAGGCGGCTGCACCCGCATCCGTCCGCACCGGCCCGGGGCCGGCCTGGGCGGCCGTTCGCACGCGGGTCGGGCTGGTGGCGCTTCTGCTCGTGCTCGCCGCGGCCGGCTGGTGGCTGACGGCGCGCTGGATGGAGGGCATGGACGGCGGGCCGTGGACCGACCTGGGCACCTTCGCGTGGTTCGTCGGCGTCTGGATCGTGATGATGGCGGCGATGATGTTCCCGTCGGTGGCGCCGACGGTGGCGTTGTACTCGCGTCTGACCAGGTCGCGGTCGCCCGGCCTCCCGGTCGTCTTCACCTCCGGCTACCTCCTCGTCTGGGGCGCCGTCGGCGTGTTCGCGTTCGGGCTCGCGGTTGCGGGAGGACGCGTGGCCGGGGACATCCTGGCGTGGGACCGCGCGGGACGCTGGGTCGCCGGCGTCACGCTGATCGTGGCCGCCCTCTACGAGCTGACGCCGTTCAAGGACGTCTGCCTCGGCAAGTGCCGCAGCCCGCTCGGCTTTCTCCTCGGCTCATGGCGCGACGGGCCGGAGGGCGCGCTCGCGATGGGCATGCGGCACGGTGCCTGGTGCGCGGGTTGCTGCTGGGCGCTGATGGCGTCGCTGTTCGCGCTCGGCGTGATGAGCCTCGTCTGGATGGCGGTGGTCGCGGCTCTGATCGCCTTCGAGAAGCTCGTTCCACGGCGGCGGGTCGCGACGTCGGCGACCGTCGGTGTGCTGCTGGTGCTGGGCGGGCTGCTGCTCGCGACGCCGAACGCCCTTCCCGGCCTCACCATCCCCGGCACCGGCTCGATGCCCGGGATGTCGCAGATGTCGAACACGGATGACGGGCCCTCGCAGCGGATGCCCGCGAAGCCGATGGGGCGGACGGGGCCGAAGCCGGCAGGGGCCGACCCGGGCATGTCCCCGATGGGGCCCTAGCATCTAGCCGCGGCGGCTCACGGGCTCCACCAGCCGGGAGCCATCTCGACCTCGGTGGGATCGTCGCCGGAGCCGAACGCGAGGTACTCGACGCCGTCAGGCCCCGCCTCCACCTGCCGCATCGTGTTCTTCGGGAACCTGATCGCGTCCCACTGGGCGAGCTCGACGATCTCGTCGCCGACCTTGACCCGGGCGGAGCCGCGCACGACGACGTAGACCTCCTCCTGGGTCTCGTGCTTGTGCCCGAACGGGATGCGGAACCCCGGCTCGAGCGTGAAGAGGCTCAGGCCGAGCGTCTCGCCGTCGATCTCCCGGCGGGCGAAGCGGGCCTGCATCTCGTCCGGCATGTCGAACTTCGGGGCGGCGTTCTCGACGTTACGGAGGTTCGTCTTCGTGTAGCTCATGACGATCTCGTGCCCCACAGCTGCGATCTTCTAACGCCCCCGGGTCGACGTCAGCTGGTGGCGGCGACCGCGCCCAGGCCGACGAAGATCCCGCCGGAGGCGTACCGGACCGCCTTGCGACGGCGGCGGAGGACACCACCGATCGTCCCGCCCAGGAGCGCGTAGGCGCCGTCGCTCAGCAGCCCGAGCCCGATCCAGCAGAGGCCGAGCACGATCGTCTGCGTCCACACCGGCCGGTCCGGGTCGACGAACTGCGGCAGGAAGGCGAGGAAGAACAGCGCGGTCTTCGGGTTCAGGACGTTGACGACGATCCCCTGGCTGAAGACGCGGCGGCCGCTCCGGGGCGCGCGCTCCTCGGCCTCGATCGCGTCGTCCTTGCCGAGCAGCTTCCTGATCCCGACGTAGACGAGGTACGCCGCCCCGACGTACTTGACCGCGCTGAAGGCGATCGCGGACGAGACGATCAGCGCCGATAGGCCGGCGACCGCCGCGGCGATGTGCACCATCGAGCCCAGGTGGACGCCGGCCACCGACAGCAGGCCGTTGCGTCGGCCGCCGTCGACGCTCGTGGCGACGATGTAGAGCACGGCCGGGCCCGGGATCGCCAGGAGAACGAGGGCTGCAGGGAGGAAGACGGCGAAGGCGTGCGTCGAGGGCACGGCGGTAAGCGTAGAAGTTGCACTTCCGTCACGCTTCCGCGATACGCGCGTGACCGGTCGGTTGCCACGATGGGCGACATGCAGCCGATCGTCCTCTCCCGCCGTCGCGTCCTGCTCGGAGGGTTGTTGCTGGTGGTCGCGCTGCTCGTGGGCGCACGGTTCGTGGTCCGGGCCGGGACGCCGGCCGGAGCCGCGGCACCGCCGATCGTCGGGTCGGGCGACGCCCCTACGGGCGGTGCTCCCGCGGCCGGCGCTCCGGTCGTGGCTTCGGCCCGGCTGGTCGTCTACGTCGTCGGTGCCGTCCGGCGGCCGGGCCTCTACCGGCTGACGCATGGATCGCGCGTCGCCGATGCGGTTGCACGCGCAGGCGGCGTCACTCGCAAGGCCGACCCCGCAGCGCTGAACCTGGCGGCGCCGCTCGCCGACGGCGAGCAGGTGCTGGTGCCGGCGAGGCTGCCGGTTGCGGTCGCCGCATCCCAGGGTGCCGCCGTGCCGGGAGTGCCTCAGGGCCCGATCCAGCTCAGCTCGGCGACGGCCGAGCAGCTCGACGCCCTCCCCGGCATCGGCCCCGCGACGGCCCAGAAGATCCTCGACTACCGCGCGGAGCACGGCGCTTTCCGCTCGGTCGAGGAGCTCGACGACGTTCCTGGGATCGGTCCGAGCCGGATCGAGCAGCTGCGGGGGCTGGTCGTTCCGTGAGTGTGGCGGAAGCCCGCTCGCGTCTCGACGCCGCGGGTTGGCGCCTGCTCCTGCGCTACCCCTATGTCCTTGCGGGCAGCGCGTGCCTGGGACTGGCGGTCGCCAACGCCGGCCGGGTTTCCCGAGGTGCAGCCATGCTCGCGGTCGTTGGTGTGGTCGTGGCGGTGGCGGTCGCCGATCCTCGTGGACGCGTGGCCGCTCTGGCATTGGCTCTGCTCCTCGCCGGCTGGTGGTGGGGGAGCGCCCGCCTCGACGCTCTCGACCGGAGCGTGCTCGCCGGTCACGTCGGCGAGGCCGCGCCGACCGCTGTGGTCGTCACCGGCCCCGCCCGCGACAACGGCTTCGAGCTGCGCGTGCCGGCGCGCATCGTCCGCTTCGGCGGGCTGGTCGTGCGCGAGCCGGTGCTCCTCGAGCTTCCCGTCGGACGCTCCCCGCCCCAGGGCGCGATCCTGGAGCTCGACACGCGACTGAAGTTGCCGCGGCCTGCCTCCAACGGATTCGACGAACGCACCTGGCTCCGGCGACACGGCGTCCACGTCGTCGCCGTCGGCAAGGAGTGGCGGGTCGTCGGGCACCGCGGCGGCGTCGGCGGCTACGCCGATCGCGTGCGGGCGTGGCTCGCGCGGTCGCTCGCGCCCGGCCTGACGGGAGAGCGGCGCGCGGTCCTCGAGGGCATCGTGCTCGGCGAGGACGAGGGCCTGTCCCCGGAGCTCCGGGACGCCTTCCGGGCCTCCGGCCTCTATCACCTGTTGGCCGTCAGCGGCCAGAACGTGCTCTTCGTCGCCGCCGGCATCCTCGGCCTGGCCTGGGTCGTGGGCCTGCCGCGCTGGCTGGGCGAGCTCGGCGCGCTGGCCGGGATCGGGTCGTACGTGCTCGCGGTCGGGGCGCAGCCGTCGGTGATCCGCGCCGGGATCGCCGGCGCGCTGGGATCGATCGCGTGGCTCGCCGCGCGGCAGAGCGACCGCTGGCACTTCCTGCTCGTCGGGGCGTTGATCCTGCTCGCCTGGAACCCGTACACGCTGCTCGACGCGGGCTTCCAGCTGTCGTTCGCAGCCGTCGTCGCCATCTTCGTCGCGCTCCCGCTCGCCCAACGCGTGCTCGAGGGCTACCCCGTGCCAAGGCTCGCCGGCGAGGCGGTCGCGGTGTCGCTCGCGTGCGGGCTCGCGACTGCACCGGTGCTGTGGCTCGAGTTCGGTCGGATTCCGCTCTACTCGGTGCCCGCGAACGCGCTCGCGGCGCCGGTGGTCGGGCCGCTGCTCGGGCTGTCGTTCGCCGCGGCGATCGCCGACGCGGTCTCGCCGGGAGCCGCCGCCGTGATCGCGTCGGCGAACGGATGCCTGGCCGCCTACCTGGCCTGGTGCGCCCGGTTCGTCGGTGGCCTGCCGGGGGCGGTGGTGTCGTCGAACGCGGGCGTCGGCGGGCTGCTCCTGGTCGGCTCGTCGCTGACCCTGCTCGCCGTCGTAGGCGCCGACCGCTACCTCCGGAGGCCGTGACTATGCTTGCCCTGCGTGGCCGAGGAGCTGAAGGCGGCATACCTGCTCACCGGGAGCGACCGCCCGAAGGTCGACCGCGCCCTCCGCCGGCTCCGCGACCGGTTCGGCGAGGATTCGGTCGAGCGGCTCTCCGCTCAGGACGCATCGGGCGAGGACGCGGTGGCGGCCTGCAACGCGATGGGCCTGTTCGCCGCGGGCGGCCGGCTCGTGCTCGTCGACGCCGTGGAACGGTGGAAGGCGCCCGACGTCAAGACGGTGGCCGAATACCTCTCCGCTCCGGCGCCGGACACGGTGCTGGCGCTCGTCGGCGACGATCTCCGGAAGGACTCACCGCTCGCGAAGGCGTGCGCGAAAGCCGGCGACGTCCTGGTCTTCGAGGTGTCGAAGCGGGAGCTACCCAGATGGGTGGCCGAGCAGTTCGCCCGGCACGGGGTGACGGTCTCGTCGGAGGCCTGCCGCGCGCTGGTGGAGCTCGCCGGCGACAACCCACACGAGCTCGCCGGGGAGATCGACAAGCTGGCGGTCTGGGCGGCCGGCGAGGAGATCGGCGAGGACGAGATCGAGTTGCTGGTGGCTGCTCGCGCCGACGTGCCGCCGTTCGCGCTGACGGACGGGTGGGGACGGCGCGAGGTCCCGGCGGTGCTGGCCGCATGCGAGCGGATCCTCGAGCAGTCGACCCGTTCGGGCGAGATCCACATGCTCCTCGGCCGGCTGGTTGCACACGTGCGGCGCGTGCACGCCTGCCAGCGTCTCGACGCGGATGGCGTCCGGCCGCGGGACGCAGCCGCGGAGCTGAAGATGCATCCGTTCGCCGCCGAGAAGGCGTTTGCCCAGGCACGGAACTTCTCGGTCGAGGAGCTGCGCGAGGCGATCGTGCGGCTCTCCGACCTCGACCTAGCGGTGAAGGGCGGCAGCCGGCTCCCCGCCGAGCTCGAGCTCGAGCGCACGCTGGTCGCGATCACGCGCCCCACCGAGGCCGAATGACCACGGAACCGCAGCCGCGCACCGACCGTCCGTCGATGCCGGAGGGATACGGCGTCCCCGAGACCGACGACGGCATGCTCGACTGGAGCTGGGCGGTCGAGCGGCTCGAGCCCGCACTCAACTACTGGTTCGCCACCACGCGACCCGACGGACGGCCGCACGCCATGCCGGCGTGGGCGGTCTGGCTCGACGGCACGCTCTACTTCGAGGGCAGCCCAATGACCCGCCGCGCGCGCAACATCGCGGCGAACCCGGCGATGGTCGTTCACCTCGAGAGCGGGAACGACGTGGTCATCCTCGAAGGAGCAGCCCGCGAGGTCGGCAAGCCCGAGCGCTCGCTGGCGGAGCGGCTCTCCGCCGCGTTCACCGCCAAGTACGGCACGACGAAGTACGAGTACCGGCCGTCGCCGGAGCAGTGGGACCGCGGCGGGCTGTGGGCGATGCGACCCCGGGTGGCGTTCGGCTGGACCGACTTTCCGCGCGACACCACCCGCTGGCGCTTCTTCGACGAGGAGGCGGAGGCCTAGAGGTCCTTGGACATGAACACCGCGCGCTCGACGTAGCCGAGCGAGCGGTAGAGCGACCTCGCCACGTCGTTCCCGCCGAGCACCGTCAGGTTTGCCTGCGACAGCCCGCGCCTGCGCACCTCGTCCTCGAACAGCAGCATCGCCTCACGGCCGAAGCTGCGCCCGCGATGCTGCGGCGCGATCTCGATCGAATACACGAAGAGCGTCTTCTCGCCGACGTCGTTGTCGCGTTCCGCGAGCCACAGGTCGCCGACCCGCTCGCCGGAGGCCTCGTCCTCGATCGCGTAGAGGTCGTTGCCCGGCGGGACGTCCCCGTCCGGCAAGAGCCGCGACCAGTCGTCGAGCGTCTTCTGCGCGGCCGCGGCCGGTCTCAGCCCGGCCTGGGCGACGAGGTCGCCTTCGTACGCGGCGCGCGTGTGCTCGACGAACGCCGGAAGCTCGTCGTCGCGGAGCGGCCGCAGCCGGAGAGCCACGCGAGAGCGGACGCTACGACGAAGGGCCGGCGACGAGCCGTGCGGCCTGCGCCTTCTTGCGGGCCGCGGTGTTCGCGTGGAGCGCGCCCTTCGAGGCGGCGCGGTCGACCCAGCGGACGAGCGTGCGATGCTCGGCGGCGATCGCGTCGGCGTCGCCGGTCTCGACGGCGGCCTGGAGGCGCTTGGTCAGCGTCTTGACCGTCGAGCGGTAGCGGATGTTCTCGTCCCGCTGGCGCCCGGTGATCCGGACGCGCTTCTTCTGTTGCTTGATGTTCGGCATCGGTCTTCGGTCTGTATAGCGCGAAAAGGCCCGCTGCGTGCGGGCGTGACGATGGTAGCAACAGGCGAACCCGGCCGCCCCGGTGTCCCCGAACGCCACTCGGAGCGAGCCGGCAGCAACAGGCGCGCTCCCTATGCTCAGAGCCGTGAGAGCGCCCCCCGAGGACGCCGCCCCGCCGACCCCGGAACCGCTGCCGACCGGCGGGGCACAGCATCGGCGGCGCCTCGCCTACTCGACCGTTGTCTTCGCCGGTGCCACCGGGCTCTCCCGGATCGTCGGCCTCGTGCGCGAGTCGGTCGTGCGCTACTACTTCGGCACCGTCGGCCCGATCAACGCGTTCGAGGTCGCGTTCCTCGTCCCGAACACCGTCCGCGCGCTCGTCGCCGACGCCGCGCTCTCCTCGGCCTTCGTCCCCGTCTTCAGCGAGCTGCTGGAGAAAGGCGAGCGCAAACGCGCGTGGCGCGTCGCATCCAGCCTCTTCTGGCTGATCATGCTCGGGCTCGGCGGGCTGACCGCGCTCTTCATCGTGATCGCGCCGTGGGTGATGGACATCTTCGGCTACTCGGGCGTGGCGGTCGGGCTGTCGCGTGTCCTCTTCCCGATCGTCCTGATCCTCGGCCTGACGGGGATCGTCGTCGGGATCCTGAACAGCTACGAGCACTTCTCCGTGCCGGCGCTGTCGCCGGTGCTCTGGAACGTGGCGATCATCGTCGGCCTCGTGATCGGCGTCCCCAAGGCGGACACGATCGACACGCAGCTCTACGTCTACGCGTTCTCGATCCTGATCGCGACCGTTCTGCAGTTCCTCCTGCCGCTGCCGTGGTTGCGCGGCCGCGACGACCGGCTGCACGTCGTCATCGACTTGCGCGACCCGGCGGTCGCGCGGACGTTCAAGCTGATGCTCCCGATCACGCTGGGCCTCGGGCTGATCAACTTCAACGCCTTCGTCGACACGATCTTCGCGGCGCGGCTTCTCGACAAGTACCAGGCACCGAGCTCGATCAACGCAGCGTTCCGCCTGTACATCTTCCCCCAGGGGATGTTCTCGGTCGCGGTCGCGACCGTGCTCTTCCCGACGCTGGCGAGGCTGGCCACCCGGCGCGACTTCGACGGCTTCCGCTCGATGGTGACGAGCGGCCTGCGCCAGATCGCGTTCCTGCTGATCCCGGCGAGCGTGATCTGCGCCGTCCTCGCCGAGCCGATCGTCCGACTCGTCTACCAGCGCGGAGACTTCACGTCCTCCCAGACGACCGTCGTCGCCGCCAGCCTCGCGGCCTTCGCGCTCGGCCTCGCCTTCAACGGCGCGATGCTGATGTTGAACCGCGCCTTCTTCTCCCTCCAGGCCGCGTGGGTGCCGACCGGGGTGGCGCTCGCCAATCTCGGGCTGAACGCCGCGCTGGACGCGGTGTTCTACCGGTTCGGCATCTGGGGGATCCCGCTCTCGACCTCGATCGTCAACATCGTCGGCACGGTCGTGCTGCTGGTCCTGCTCCGCCGAAAGCTCGGCCGCCTGGACGTCACCCGGACGATGAGCTCCGTCCTCCGGATCAGCCTCGCGTCGCTCGTGCTCGCCGGCGTCGCCTACGGGATCTGGTGGCCGCTCGACCACGAGCTCGGCCGCCGCTTCGTCGCCCAGGTCGTGTCGCTCGGCCTGGCGCTCGCCGGCGGCGCGGCCGTGTACGTCCTCGTGTGCCGGCTGCTGCGGGTCGACGAGCTGCGCGCGCTGCGGCTGCTGCGTCGTCGGCCGGCGACGCCGTGACCATCGTGTTCACGCCGCTCCGTGAGGAGGATGTGCTCCTGGTCGAGCGCTGGTTGAAGGAGGAGCATGTCGCCCGCTGGTGGCGCGAGCCGGTCGAGGAGGCGATCGAGAAGCGGTATGCGGGGATCGAGGGCCGTCGTCCGACGCGTCAGTTCCTGATCGTGCTCGACGGCCGCCCGGCCGGGCTGATCCAGACCTACCGGGTCGAGGATCATCCCGACTGGCAGCGGCTCGTCCAGGTCGGCGACCACGTCGCCGGTGTCGACCTGTTGATCGGCGAGCCCGACCTGGTCGGCCGAGGGCTCGGCCCGGCCGTCCTGACCGAGTTCGTCCGGTCGGTCGTGTTCGCCGACCCGGAGATCGCCGCGGTGGCCGCAACGGTCGAGGAGCCGAACCGTCGGTCGTGGCGGGCGTTCGAGAAGGCGGGCTTTCGCCAGGTCCGCGACGTCGACGAGGACGGCCTGCCGCACCGCCTGATGCGGCTCGACCGCCCTGCCTGAATGCGCCGCTACGCTCAGTCGGCACATGGACCAGGGCAAGATCCGCAACTTCTCGATCATCGCGCACATCGATCACGGCAAGTCGACGCTCGCCGACCGCATCCTTGAGGTCACCGAGACCGTCACGGGCCGCCAGATGCGCGAGCAGCTGCTCGACTCGATGGAGCTCGAGCGCGAGCGCGGAATCACGATCAAGGCGCAGGCGGTCCGCGTGATGTGGAAGGGACACGAGCTCAACCTGATCGACACGCCGGGCCATGTCGACTTCACCTACGAGGTGTCGCGGTCGCTACAGGCGTGCGAGGGCGCCGTGCTGGTCGTCGACGCGGCGCAGGGGATCGAGGCGCAGACGGTCGCGAACGCGTACCTGGCGATCGAGAACGACCTCGAGATCGTCCCCGTGCTGAACAAGATCGACCTGCCGCAGGCCGATCCCGAGGGTGCAGCGGTCGCGGTCTCCGCGCTCGTCGGGGACACGCCAGACCACGTCCTACGCATCTCGGCGAAGACCGGGGTGGGTGTGGCGGACGTGCTCGACGCGATCGTCCAGCGGATCCCCGCTCCTGCGGGCGATCCGGGCGCGCCGGCGCGTGCGCTGATCTTCGACTCGTCGTACGACCAGTATCGCGGCGTGGTCGCGTTCGTGCGCGTCGTCGACGGCGCATTCCGGCGCGGTGAGGCACTACGGGCGATGGCGCTCGACACGCAGTTCGACGCCGAGGAGCTCGGGTTCCTGTCGCCGACGATGACGCCGGTCGGCGAGCTCTCCGCCGGCGAGGTCGGCTACGTGGTCACCGGGCTGAAGGACGTCTCGCGGCTGCGGGTCGGCGACACGCTGACCGCCGTGGCGCGATCGGCCGCCGAGCCGCTGCCGGGCTACAAGGACGTCAAGCCGATGGTCTTCGCCGGGCTCTTCCCGACGGACTCCGACCAGTACCCCGAGCTGCGCGACGCGCTGGAACGGCTGAAGCTGAACGACGGCTCGCTCTTCTACGAGCCCGAGAACTCGCAGGCACTCGGCTTCGGGTTCCGCTGCGGCTTCCTCGGGCTCCTGCACATGGAGATCGTCCGCGAGCGGCTCGAGCGCGAGTTCGACCTCGACCTGCTCGTGACCGCGCCCAACGTCGCCTACCGGGTCTTGACCAAGGCCGGCGACGAGGTCGAGGTGCACAACCCGGCGGAGATGCCGCGCGAGGTCGAGGAGGTCGACGAGCCGTACGTGAAGGCGTCGATCATCGTCCCGAAGGACGGGGTGGGGGCGGTGATGGAGCTGAACAACGAGCGCCGCGGGCGCTTCGACCACATGGAGTATCTGTCCGAGGACCGCGTGCTCCTCTCCTACGACCTGCCGCTCGGGGAGATCGTCCTCGACTACTACGACCAGCTGAAGTCGCGGACGCGCGGGTACGCGAGCTTCGACTACGACTTCGCCGGCTTCCGGCCGGGCGACCTCGCGCGTGTGGACATCCTGATCGCCGGCGAGCCCGTCGACGCGCTGTCGCTGATCATCCACCGCGACGGCGCCTACTCACGCGGCCGTGCCCTGGTCGAGAGGCTGCGCGAGGAGATCCCGCGCCAGTTCTTCGATGTGCCGATCCAGGCGGCGATCGGCTCGCGCGTGATCGCCCGCGAGACGGTCAAGGCGAAGCGCAAGGACGTGCTCGCCAAGTGCTACGGCGGCGACATCTCCCGCAAGCGGAAGCTGCTCGAGCAGCAGAAGAAGGGCAAGAAGCGGATGAAGCAGGTCGGCTCGGTCGAGGTACCGCAGGAGGCGTTTCTCGCGGTGCTCAACCTGGATCAGGACAAGAGATAAGGCATGGCACTGGAGATGCGGCCCTTTCTTCGGCGTCACCGATGGCTTATCGTCGTAGTCGGTCTGATGCTCGCCGCGGGGACGGCCTGCTTGCTTGGATGGCTGGGATTCGAGGGCTCGCATTCATCGGAGCCTGCAGATGCGACCTCGACGGCGGCCATTGGAGACGCCGCCAGCGCACTTGTATTCGGCCTTCTCGGGCTGTTCGCCGCATCCGTTTTCGTTGGTTGGCTCGCAGGAGGGGGCGTCGTCGGTTCCGCTGTGGGGACCTGGGCCGCGGCAGGTGGATGGGGAATCACGGCGGTCGTGCTCGTACTGACCGATAACGCCGATTCCGGCGCGATCACGCTGCTTGCGATTCTGACCTTTCCTCCCACGGTCGTCTTTCTGTCGGTGTTCTGGTCAATCGCTGCGCTACGGGACTCACGGCGGAAGGTTGCGGGTCTCGAGTGACGGCTGCCAGGCACCTCTACCTCCACCTGCCGTTCTGCGCGCACCGCTGCGGCTACTGCGACTTCGTCACCGCGGTCGGCCGCCGCGACCAGCACGGCGCCTATGTCGAGGCGCTGCTCGCCGAGCTCGAGCTCGAGCGCGACGCGCTGGCTCCGCGGCTGGAAACGATCTTCCTCGGTGGCGGGACGCCGACGTTCACGGAGCCCGCTGCCCTCGAGCGGCTGCTGGCCGCGCTGCCGGACGCGGACGAGGTGACGGTCGAGGCGAATCCGGAGACGGTCACGCCCTCCCTTGCCCGGCTTCTGTCACGAAACCGTGTCAACCGTGTGTCGTTGGGCGCGCAGAGCTTCCAGCCGCGGCTTCTCTCCGTGCTCGAGCGGCGTGCCCGGCCCGAGGACGTCCGCCGCTCCGTGTATTTCTTTCGTGATGCCGGATTTGACAACATCTCGCTCGACCTCGTCTACGGCATCCCGGGCCAGGCCGCCTCCGATCTCGATTCCGACCTCGCCGAGGCGCTCGCGCTCGAGCCCGAGCACGTGTCCTGCTACGAGCTGGAGGCCAAGCCGGGCACGCGCTTCACCCACGCGCACGGAGCCGAGCTCGAGCGTCAGGCCGAGTCGATGGAGTCCTACTTCGAGCGGGTCGTCGCCGTCCTGACGGGGGCGGGCTACCGCTGGTACGAGACGGCGAACTTCTGCCGGGAAGAGGACGGCCGGGATCTCCGGGCCCGGCACAACCTCGCGTACTGGCTCGGACGGGACTACCTCGGCCTCGGGATCGGCGCGGTCTCGACAATCGAGTCCGTCCGCCGGCGGAACGCGCCGCGGCTCGGCCCGTACCTCGCCGCGCTCGGCGGAGGGCGGCGGCCGCCGCGCGAGCTCGAGCCTCTGGACGCCGGCACGCGTCGCCGCGAGCGGGTCATGCTCGGCCTCCGGCTGGACGAGCCGCTGCTCGTCGGCGACCTGGAAGCCGCCGTCGACGTCGAGGCGATCGATCGCCTGGAGCGGCTCGGTCTGGTCGTCCGCGCCGGCGTGAACGGCGACGAGACGCTCGCGCTCACCGAGCGGGGTCGCTTCCTGGGCGGCGGCGTCACCGCCGATCTCCTCGCCTAGAATTGCCTGCACAGAGATGGTTTCTCCGGCACCCGACCTCACGCAACGGCAACGGGAGATCCTCGTCCAGGTGGTCGAGGAGTACGTGGCCACGGGCCAGCCGGTCGGCTCGAGGCACCTCGTCGAGCGGACCGGGATGCGCGTGTCGTCCGCGACGGTACGCAACGAGCTCGCCGAGCTCGAGCGACTCGGCCTGCTCACGCATCCGCACACGTCGGCGGGTCGCGTCCCGACCGACCGCGGCTACCGCTACTACGTCGACCGGCTCCTCGAGCGCCCGGCCGCTCGCCCCGTGACGTTCCCGCTCGACCTGACCGCTGCACGGAGCGAGGTCGAGTCGGCGCTGCAGGCGACGACGGAGATGCTCTCGCAGGTCACCCGGCTGATCGCGCTCGTCTCGGCGCCGCCGCTCCAGACCGCAACGGTGCGCCATGTCGAGGTGCTCCTGCTCCAGCCGCAGGTGGCGATGGTGGTCGTGATCACGTCGAGCGGCGGTGTCACGAAGCGCGTCTACGCGTTCGACATGCCCGTCGATCCCGGGCTCATCCACTGGGCAGGGCAGTACCTCAACGACCAGGTCGTCGGTCTCTCGCTCGGCAGCGGGCAGCTGCGCCGGCGCCTCGGCGACCCGACGCTGCCACGGGCGGAGTCAGCTTTCCTCCAGGTGGTCGAGTCGGCCTTCACCGACGCGGAGGACGATGAGCAGCGCGTCTACGTGGGCGGCGCCGCCGGGCTGCTCGACGACGTCCGCGACGACGAGCTCGGTTCCTACCGGTCGCTGATCGACCTGCTCGAACGCCGTCGGGCGCTGCTCGACGTGCTCGCCGAGGCGCTCGACCCGCGACGTCCGTTCGTGCGCGTCGGCGACGAGCTCGCCGACCCCGGTCTCCGCGACCTGGCGCTCGTCGGCGCGGCCTACGGGATCGCGAACCGTACGCTCGGCGCCGTCAGCCTGATCGGCCCGTCGCGAATGGACTACGACAAGGCGATCCGCACGGTCCGTTCGGCGGCCTCCGAGCTGTCCCGCTTCGCCGAGGTGATCTACGGCGAGTAGCGAGAGACCTCGGGGCTAGGCTTTCGCCGATGGCGACGACGGAACGCGACTACTACGAGCTGCTCGGCGTGCAGCGCACCGCGACCGAGGCCGAGATCAAGAAAGCCTTCCGTGGGCTCGCCCGGGAGCTGCACCCCGATGTGTCGGAGGACCCGGACGCGGAGGCGCGCTTCAAGGAGGTGGTCGAGGCGTACGAGGTTCTTTCGAGCCCCGAGCGCCGGGAGCTGTACGACCGCTTCGGCCACGCGGGCCTGCGCAGCCGCGGCTTCGAGCCGACCAGCTTCGACTTCGGGACGCTGGGCGACCTGTTCTCGGCGTTCTTCGGCGACGACCTCTTCGGGGTCGCCGGCCGGCCGCGCGGCGCGGCGCGCGGCGCAGACATCGCCGCGGAGGTCGCGATCGAGCTGGTCGATTCCGCCCGCGGCGTCACGCGGGACGTTTCCCTCCGCGTCGCCGTCGCCTGCGAGACGTGCGGCGGCACCGGCGCCGAGCCGGGCACGCAGCCCGTTACTTGCCCGACGTGCGCGGGGGCAGGTCGCGTTCAGCAGGTCTCCAACACCGTCTTCGGCCAGTTCGTCCGCGCGCAGACCTGTCCGCGCTGCGACGGCTCCGGCCGCATCGTCGAGCATCCGTGCGATGCCTGCGGCGGCGAGGGCCGCGTCGTCGAGGAACGCACGGTCTCCGTCGAGATCCCGCCGGGGATCCACGACGGCCAGCGCATCCGCCTCGGCGGTGAGGGACACGCCGGCGACCTGGGCGGGCGCGCCGGAGACCTCTATGTGCTCGTCCGCGTCGAGCCCGATCCGCGCTTCGTCCGCGAGGGCAACGACCTGATCTCCCAGGTCGACCTGACGATCACGCAGGCGGCGCTCGGCGCGACGGTCACGGTGCCGACGATCGACGGCGACGTCGAGCTCGAGTTCCAGCCGGGCACGCAGCCCGGGCAGGTGCGAGTCGTCCGCGGGGCCGGCATGCCGGTCCTCCAGGGCCGCGGCCGCGGCGACCACCGCCTGCTGGTGAATGTGACGGTGCCGCGGCGGCTGACCGACGAGCAACGCCGCCTGCTGGGCGAGTTCGAGCAGTCGGCGGACGAGGAGACCTACCGGCCGGACGACGACGAGGGGTTCTTCGACAAGCTGAAGAGCGCGTTCCGCTGACGCTGCGGCGCGTCTCCGTGTCGGTCCCGTCGGCCGGAGCCGAGCAGGCCCGCGCGATCATGCTCGAGCTCTTCCCGGAGGGCTTCGAGGAGCGCGACGGTTCCGACGGCGTCGAGCTGGCGGCGTACACGGACGATCACGGGGAGGAACGGCTCTGGTCGGCGTTCGGCGGCGCCCGGTCGACCGATGTCGAGGAGGGCTGGGAGGACCGCTGGCGGGCCTTCCACAGGCCGGTTCGGATCGGTCCGATCTGGGTCGGCCCGCCGTGGGAGGAGCCCGATGCCGACGCGATCCCGGTGGTGATCGACCCCGGTCGCGCGTTCGGCACAGGCGCACACGCGACGACACGGCTCTGCCTCGAGTTGCTGCTCGACGTTCCGCTCGGAGACCTCCTCGACGCAGGCTGCGGGTCCGGAGTCCTGGCGATCGCAGCCTCGAAGCTCGGGTTCGAGCCGGTCTACGCGGTCGACCTCGACCCCCAGGCGATCGAGGCGACCGAGCGCAATGCACTCGCCAACGGCGTGAGCGTCGAGGCACGGTTGGCGGACGCGACCGTCGACCCCGTGCCGCCCACCGCGACCGTCGTCGTCAATGTTGCGCTCGACCTCGACGGCACGATCGCAGAGCGGCTCGTCTGCCAGCGCATCATCACCTCGGGCTACCTCGCGGCCGAGTCGCCGGAGCTTCCCGGCTACCGACGCACGGACCGGCGCGAGGCCGAGGGCTGGGCGGCCGATCTGCACCTGCGGACGCAGTAAGGTCCGCGCCGATGGCGACGTTCTCGGTCGACTTCCTCGGCTGCAAGGTCTCGCACGCGGACGCCCAGGCGGTGCGCGAGCGCCTGCTCGCCGACGGGCACGAGGAGCGCGCGGGCGGTGACGTCGCCGTGCTGAACACCTGCTGCGTCACGCACGAGGCGCTGCGGAAGTCGCGGCACGCCGTCTCGCGCGCCGCACGCACCCACCGGAGGGTCTACGTCACAGGATGCGGTGCCAACCTCTCGCCCGACGCGTTCGCCGGTTTGTCCGAGAACGTCGTGGTCGTCGCGAAGCGAAGCGAGGAGACCGCCGAGACGATCGCCGGCGACGTCGGCGCGATCGCCTGCGTCCGGGCAGACGCGCGGCTCGACCGCGTGCGCGCGTTCGTCAAGGTCCAGGACGGCTGCAGCTTCTCCTGCAACTTCTGCGTGATCCCGCTCGTGCGCGGAGCCTCCCGCAGCCGGCGGGCGGACGCTGTCCTGGCCGAGGTGCGCCGCCGCGTGTCGCAGGATCACCGCGAGATCGTGCTCACCGGGATCAACCTCGGCTGCTTTCGCGACCGGGACGCCGGGTACGACCTGCCGCGGCTGATCCGGGAGGTCGGCGCGACGCCCGGCCTCGCACGGCTTCGGCTCTCGTCGATCGAGGTCAACCACCTGACCGAGCCGCTCGTCGCAGCGCTGTGCGAGACCCCGACGGTGTCGCGCCATCTGCACGTCCCGCTCCAGTCGGGAGACGACGGCGTCCTGCGCGCGATGGCGCGCCGCTACGACGCAGCCACGTACCTGCGCCGCGTCGAGCTCGCCGGCGGGTTCAACGTGACGACCGACGTGATCGTCGGCTTCCCCGGCGAGGACGAAGCCGCCTTCGAACGCACCCTCATGGTGGTCGAGGCGGCGGGCGCCACCAAGGTGCACGTCTTTCCATACTCACCGAGGCCGGGAACGGTCACGGCCGCCGAGGACACGGTTCCCAAGGCCGTGAAGAAGGAGCGGAGCGCTCGACTGCGGGCGCTGTCGCACGAGGCCTGCCTGCGACGCTGGCGCGCGAAGGTCGGCACAGAGGACGTCGTTCTCGTCGACCGTCCGGGCCGTGGATACGGGGACGACTACTCGCCCTGGCTCGTCGAGGCGCCGGTCGGCGACCTGGTTCGCGTCCGCGGCTGCGCGGTCAGCGATGAGGGGATCCTGGCCGCGTGACGGTCGAGGACTGCATCTTCTGCAAGATCCACCGCGGCGAGCTGCCGGCCACCGTCGTCAACCGGTCCGACGGGCTGCTGGCGATCGAGGACATCAACCCGAAGGCCGACGTGCACGTCCTCGTCATCCCCGAACGGCACATCGAGACCTTCCGCGACATCGGCGAGCTCTCGGCCGACGAGGGAAAACGGATGCTCGACTTCGTCGCCGACACCGCAAAGGCCGTGGGCCTGGACGAGTACCGGCTGATGATCTTCTGCGGCGCCGGCGCCGGCCAGACGGTCTTCCATCTGCACTGGCACGTCCTCGGCGGCACGTTCAGAGGGATGCCTGGATGACCCTGATCGAGCGCCTGGAGGACGAGCTGACAACCGCGATGAAGGAGCGGGACGCCGCCCGGCGCGACGCGCTCCGCCTCATCCTCTCGAGCCTGCGCTCGGCGGAGAAGGAGCTGCAGCGGCCGCTGCACGAGGACGAGGAGCTCCAGGTGCTCCAGCGCGAGCGCAAGCGGCGGATCGAATCGATCGAGGCCTTCCAGAGCGCGGGCCGCGACGAGCAGGCGGCGAAGGAGCGGGCCGAGCTGGATGTGCTCGAGGAGTTCATGCCCGAGCCGCTCTCCGAGGATCAGCTGGAGCAGATCGTCGACGACGCGATCGCCGAGGTGGGGGCGACGAGCATGCGCGACCTCGGCCGCGTGATGGCCGACGTGATGCCGCAGATCGCCGGTCGCGCCGACGGCTCGGCGGTCAGCCAGCTGGTGCGCGAGAAGCTGGCCTAGGTCGCGGTGCGCGCCGTGACGAGCAGCGCGTCGAGGGTCAGCGGGTAGCTGCCGCCCGCCTCCTCGACCACCGCCGCCAACCCCTCCTCCAGTCGTTTCCGGTCGCGGGCGTCGAGCCCGAGGTACATCGAGGTCGTGCGGGTGACGGCGATCAGGTGCTCGGCTCTCTCCTCTCTCTCGGTCGACGCCTTCGTCAGACGCACGTCGCCGAACAGGTCGCCCGCCTCCTCGCGGGCGAGCGCGTCGCGCTGGTTGATCCACGCCCAGACCTCGGACACGTTGCCGAGCCGTCCCTCGATCCCGTCGAAGAACGTCTGCCGGTCGCGCGCCACCCACTCGAGCGACTCCGGTCGCACGTCGGTCCAGACCGCATGGAGCCGCTCGTCGATGGGCGAGAAGCCGACGTGCGTGAGCAATGCGAACATGCCGCCCGGCCGGAGCACCCGCGCGACCTTTGCCCAGCCGACCGAGGGATCCACCCAGTGGAACGCGGTCGCGGAGAAAGCGGCGGCGAAGGAGCCGCTCGGCAACTCGACGTCCTCGAAGCGTCCGATGCGGAAGCTGACGGCCGGCGAGCCTCCGACTCGCCGTCGCGCGATCGCGACCATCCGCTCGCCCGGATCGACCGCATCGACGCGCAGCTCGCGCTCGGCGAGCGCTCCAGTCAGCTTGCCCGTGCCGCAGCCGATCTCGATGACCCGTGATCCCGGATGGAGGTCGGCCAGTGTGCACGCCGTGTCGACGAGCGCCGCCGGGTAGTCGGACCGGACGCGGTCGTACTCCTCCGCGACCCGGTCGAACAGGATGCCCGGGGCGGGCGTCACCGGCTATCGCGCCGCGTAGTCGATCTCGAGGAAGTCGGTCACCTCGGCGAGCCACCGCTGCTCGACGAACCGGACGTGGTCGGGATGGGCGTTGTAGGCGGCATAGGCAGCTGCGTCGGCGAACTCCATCGAGATCCCGAAGCGGAAGCCGTTCTTCGGGCTGACTTCGCGCGCGACCTCGAAGGCCTCGACGCCCGGCACGGCAGCGAGGGCTTGCGCGGCGGCGAGGAAGTCCGCCTCGTCCGGCGACCCGAGAGGGTGACGCAAGGCGAAGGAAACCGTGTGACGTAGCCGCGTTCCGTGCAGAGCCGCCATCGCGGGGCGAGCCTACACTGTGGCGGGTTGCAGGATGTTCTCTCGATCTCCAACGACGTCGCCGCCGAGCTGGCGGGCGTCGGCGACGGCGTCCTCGGCGCACTCCGAGAACGCCTCCACTGCACGATCCGGCTCCGCGGGAATCAGCTGACGCTGGAGGGCGAGGACACCAGCGTCGCGGAGGCCCGCGCGGTCGTCGACGAGCTCGTCGACCTCGTGGAAGGCGGACACGAGATCGGCCCCGGGACGGTCGACGCAGTGCTCGGCGCGCTCGACGAGGCCGAGGACATCCGCGACGTCTTCGACGATGTGGTCTGGCGGCACCGCGGCACGAAGATCGCGCCGAAGACCGTCAACCAGAAGCGCTACGTCGACGCGATCCGCTCGCACACGATCACGTTCGCCATCGGCCCGGCCGGCACCGGCAAGACCTACCTGGCGATGGCGCTCGCGGTCGCGGCACTCTCCGACCGCGAGGTCGGCCGCATCATCCTCACTCGACCGGCGGTCGAGGCGGGCGAGCGGCTCGGCTTCCTGCCGGGCGACCTGCTGGCGAAGGTCGACCCCTACCTGCGCCCGCTGTACGACGCCCTCTACGACATGCTCGACGCCGACCGCCTGACCGCCTACATGGAGAAAGGCGCGATCGAGGTCGCGCCGCTGGCCTTTATGCGGGGTAGGACGCTTAACGACTCGTTCATCATCCTCGACGAGGCGCAGAACACGAGCCCCGAGCAGATGCAGATGTTCCTGACCAGGCTCGGGTTCGGGTCGAGGGTGGTGGTGACCGGCGACGTCACCCAGATCGACCTGCCGCCGCACCAGGCGTCGGGTCTGCTCACGGTCCGGGACATCCTCGGGTCGATCGAGGGGATCGAGTTCGTCGAGTTCTCGAACGCCGACGTCGTCCGCCACAAACTCGTGCAGCGCATCGTCGAGGCGTACCGGATGCACGCCGAGGCGACCGGCACCCAGCGCCTCCGCTGACGCCGATGCTCGTCATCGAGGTCGTCAACCGTAGCGGCGTCGAGGTGGAGGAGGACGCCGCCGCCGAGCTCGCCCGCTGCGTCCTCGCCGGCGAGGGGGTGGACGACGGCGAGCTCGGCATCGCCTTCGTCGGCCCCGACGAGAGCCGCAGTCTCAAGCGGGAGCACCTGGGCATCGACGAGGCGACCGACGTCCTCTCGTTCCCGATCGACAGCACCGACGACCTGCCCTCGGGCCCTCCGCGGCAGCTCGGCGACGTCGTCCTCTGCCCGCAGGTGGTCGGCGAAGACTGGCGCCGTCCGCTCACGCACGGCCTGCTCCACCTGCTCGGGTACGACCACGGCCCCGAGATGGCCGAGCGCGAGCAGGCGCTGGCGACGTGAGCACCCAGCGGGTTCCGCTCCGCGAGCGGCTGCGGCGCAGCCGGGCGGCGAACGGCGCTGGCGCGCTGCTGCCCGGCACCGGCGAGGGCCGCCGGCGCATCCCCCTCGTCGAGAGCTTCAACTACGCGGTCGAGGGGATCATCCACGTCCTCCGCACGCACCGGAACATGCGGATCCACTTCGCAGCGGCGGTCGCCGTCCTGGTCGTCGCACTCTGGATCGGCGTCGACCGGATCGAGCTCGTCGTCCTGCTGCTGGCGATCGCCTTCGTCCTGATCGCCGAGATGGTCAACTCCGCGATCGAGGCGGCGATCGACGTCGCCACCAGCTCGTTCGACCCGCTCGCCAAGCTGGCGAAGGACATCGCCGCCGGCGCCGTCCTGATCGCGTCGGTCAACGCGATCGCCGTCGGCTACCTCGTCTTCTCCGGCCACGTCAGCGAGTCGACGACGAACTTCTTCGACCGTCTTCGCGATGCGCCGATCAAGCTGACGATCATCGCGCTGATCCTCGTGATCATCGTCGTGATCGCGACGAAGGCGATCTCGGGGCGCGGGACGCCGCTGCGTGGCGGGCTCCCGTCCGGCCACGCCGCGATCGCGTTCGCGGCCTGGATGGCGGTCACCCTCACGCTCGGCCCGAGCGAGCACCGGTTCTTCGTTTCGACGATGATGTTCGCCGTGGCCGTGCTCGTCGCCCATACGCGTATCGAGTCCGGCGTCCACTCGACGCTCGAGGTCGTCTACGGCGGCGCTCTCGGCGCCGGCGTCACCCTCGTCGTCTTCCAGCTCTTCTTTTGATCGGCAACGTCGAACGCGGGCTCTACGAACGCACGCTCCAGATCAAGGAGCGCGCGTACGCGCCGTACTCGAACTTCCACGTCGGCGCCGTGCTCCGCGCCCGCGACGGGACGCTGTTCGAAGGTGTGAACGTCGAGAATGCCGCGTACCCGCTCGGTGTCTGCGGCGAGAAGAGCGCCTACGTCGCGGCCGTCACCGCGGGCTACAAGCCCGGCGACTTCGACCTGCTGGTGATCAACGCCTCCCCGTGCGGCGGTTGCCGCCAGTGGCACGTCGAGTTCGAGGTCGACCGCGTGATCTACGCGAACAACGACGGCGAGCTCGTCGAGCACACCCCGGACGAGCTGCTGCCCGACACATTCGTGCTTTGAGATCGGGCTTCGTCGCCGTCGCCGGGCGGCCGAACGTCGGCAAGTCGACCATCGTGAACGCGCTCTGCGGCGGGAAGGTGGCGATCGTCTCCGACAAGCCGCAGACGACCAGGCGTCGCATCTTCGGGATCGCGAACGGCGACGGCTACCAGCTCGTTCTCGCCGATCTGCCCGGATTCCAGCGGCCGCGCGACCCCCTCACCGAGCACATGCAGCGCACCGTCGACGCCTCGTTCGAGGACGTCGACGCCGTGCTCTTCGTCGTCGATGCGCGCGAGCGGATCGGCGCCGGCGACCGCTTCATCGCCGGCCGGGTCTTCGCCCTCGACGTCCCGGTCGTGATCGCCGTCAACAAGGTCGACCGGCTCAAGCCAGGCCACATCGCCTCCCAGATGCAGACCGCGGCAGCATTGGGCCGGTTCCACGCGCTGCACCCGGTGAGCGCCAAGACCGGCGACGGCATCGACGAGCTCCGCGACGAGCTCGTCGGCCTGCTCCCCGAGGGGCCGCAGTACTTTCCCCCCGAGCAGCGCACCGACCTCTCGATCGAGACACAGATCGCCGAGCTCGTCCGCGAGCAGGCGCTCCGCCTGACGAAGGAAGAGGTGCCGCACGCCGTCTCGGCCGAGGTCGAGGAGATCGAGGACAAGGTCGTCCGGGCGAGTCTCTTCGTCGAGACCGAGTCGCAGAAGACGATCCTGGTCGGAAAGGGCGGCTCGATGGTGCGACAGATCGGAACCCGCGCCCGGCCCGAGATCGAGCACCTGCTCGGCCGAAGCGTCTTCCTCGACCTGCACGTGAAGGTGCGACCGAAGTGGCGTCGCGACGAAGCGATGCTCGAACGTCTCGGCCTATAATTCGCCTACGAGTCCGGCTCGAGGCACCGGCCACCTCGACCGGCGCCGTCCTCGACCGACACGAGCCGTTCGATCGTCGGGGCGGAGCTGGCCGGCTACCGCCCGGTCGCGGGCGAACCACCGTCCCGGCGCTCCTAGGGTCTGAGCCCGGAGGGGTCTGACCCTTCCAGGTGGTGGCGCAAGCGTTTCTTTGCGCCCGTGGAGCGCTGCGAGCGGAAAAATGGTGTGGCTAGCCGTATGGCGCACCGAAATGGAGCTGTGCCACGATGTGAGCGTGCCCACTGTCCTTATCGTCGACGACCATCCCAGCTTCCGTGCCAGTGCCAGGGCGATCCTGGAGGCCGACGGGTTCGAGGTCGCCGGCGAGGCGGAGGACGGAGAGTCGGCGATCGTCGCCGCAGGGCGCCTGCATCCGGACGTGATCCTGCTCGACGTCCAGCTCCCCGACCTCGACGGGTTCGAGGTCACACGTCGCCTGCTGACGACCGACGGCGCCACCTGCGTCGTGCTCGTCTCCAGCCGTGACGGCTCCGACTTCGGCCCACTGGTCGAGTCCAGCGGCGCCTGCGGCTTCGTCCCGAAGAGCGAGCTCTCGGGCGAGGCGGTGACCGCACTCATCTGCGAACGCTGATGCGCCTCACCCACCGGCTCTGGTTCGGGCTGTTCCCGGTGATGCTCCTGGTGGCGGCCGGGTCGGCGGTGGTCGCCGCCCGCTCCGATCACGAGTCGAGCCCGGTCTCGCTGGCGATTGCCTTCCCGGTGATCGGGCTCTCGTTCGTCGTCAGCGGCCTGATCGCCTGGACTCTGCGACCGGCCAACGGAACGGGACGGATGCTCGTCGTCGTCGGCTTCCTGTGGATGCTGAGCTCGCTCTGGGAGGCGAACGCCGGCTGGGTCTACGGGCTCGGCGCCTTCGCCGGCAGCCTGTTCCTCGCCGCGTTCGTGCACCTGATGCTCGCCTTCCCCGACGGATACCTCGGGACGAGGCTCGAGCGCAGGACGGTGGTCGCCGTCTGGGCGATCGCCCTGCTCGCCAGTGTCCTGCCCTCCCTCTTCACCCGCCACGCGTCCGACTGCGGCGACTGCCCGGCCAACCCGTACGTGATCCACGACAGCAAGTCGGTCGCCGACGCGTTCCAGACGCTGTTCACGGTGCTCGGCGGCGCGATCTTCGTCGGGGTGGTCGTGCTGCTGATCCGGCGCTGGCGGGGGGCGACTCCCGCGCAGCGGCGCATCCTCGGCCCGGTCTACCTCTCCGGCGGGATCGCCGCCGCGCTCGTCGGGGCGCTGTTCGTCGTCTCCTCGTTCTCGGAACGGGGCGGGAACGTCCTCGGGGTGATCGCCTTCATCTCGTTCGGCACGGTCCCGCTCTTCTTCCTCGCCGGGCTGCTGCGCGACCGGCTGTACCGCGGCGGCGCGCGGCTGCTCCGCGAGGTTCCCGCCGAGCCCACGCCCGAGCAGGCGCAGGCCGGCCTTCGGAGCGTCCTCGGCGATCCGACGCTGCACCTCCTCACCTGGCTCGACGAGCTCGAGGGCTACGTCGACGCCCGCGGTAACCCGGTCGAGCTGCTGCCCGACACATCTCGCCGGGTGACCACTCGTATCGACCGCGAGTCGGACGGCCACCCGCTCGCGGCGCTCGTCCACGACGCCGCGCTCCTGCACCAGCGCAGCCTGCTCGACGAGGTCGTCTCGGCGGCGCGGCTCGCGATCGAGAAGGACCGCGGCCTCCAGGCGCTTCGGCGGAGCGAGACCCGCAGCCGCGCGCTGCTCGACGCCATCCCGGACCTGATGTTCCGGATCGCCCGGGACGGCACGTACCTGGAGGCGAAGGGCAGGCGCGAGTCGCTCGTCCGCCCCACCGAGGAGATCGTCGGGCACAACGTGCGCGAGATCCTGCCGCCAGACGTCGCCTCACAATTCGTGCGGGCGCTGGCCGTCCCGGCCGCCCGTGGCGTGCAGACGGTCGAGTACCGGCTGACCATCGACGGCGAGGCGCGCGACTTCGAGGGCCGGTTCGTGCCGTCGGGAGACGACGAGGTGGTCGTGATCGTCCGCGACTTCACCGACCGCACCCGTCTTGAGACGGAGCTGTCGTACAAGCTCGAGGTGCTGGAGCGCGAGCAGAAGTTCACGCGGGACGTGGTCAACGTCGCGCCCGTCGTCTTCCTGCTCGCCGACATGGAAGGCCGGATCGTCCGCTTCAACGACACGACGGAGGAGCTGTTCGGGATCGCCGACGACGAGAGCGTGCGCGGAAGGTTGTGGTGGGAGGTGTTCCTCCCGGACGACCAGCATCCGACGGCCGAGGGCTACTGCGCGCGCATGAATGCGGGCGAGACCCAGATCGAGGGCAGGGCAGAGTGGCAGGCCGCCGACGGCAGGCGGCTCGTGATCCAGGCGACGGTTCGGCGTGTCGTCGGCGGCGACGGCAACGCGTTCCTGCTGATCTGCGGGCAGGACCTGACCGAGCTGATCGGCCAGCGCGAGGAGCTGATGGCCCAGCGCGACTTCCTCGCCGTCGTCGCCCGGGCGACGCCGAGCCTGCTGGTCGCCGTCGAGCGGGACGGGACGGTCGCGGTCGAGGGCGTCAACTACGCCTTCCGCGAGCTGACCGGCTACACCGACGAGGAAGCGGTCGGTGCCAAGTTCTGGGACCTCGTCGCGCCGCCGGAGCTGAGCAAGGAGGTGCGGCGGGCGTTCGAGGAGCAGGTGGAGACCGGCGTGAGCGCCGAGCACGAGACCGCCTGGATCGGCAAGTCGGGCAACTGGCGCATCGTCGCGTGGTGGCTGCGACCGCTCGGCGCCTTCAGCGGCAAGTTCATCGTCTGCGGAACGGACGTGACCGAGCGAAACGCCCAGGAGGCCGAGCTGCGCGCTTCGCGGTCGCGGATCGTCGAGGCCGCGGACGACGCCCGCATGCGCCTCGAACGCAACCTCCACGACGGCGCCCAGCAGCGCCTCGTCTCGCTCTCGCTGGCGCTCAGGCTCGCCCAGGCCCGGCTGCGCGAGGACCCCGACGGCGCCGACCAGCTGCTCGCCGGCGCGGCCGAGGAGCTCCAGCAGGCGCTCGCCGAGCTTCGAGAGCTGGCGCGCGGCATCCATCCGGCCGTGCTCACCGACCGCGGCCTGCCCGCTGCGCTCGAGGCGCTTGCGTCCCGAACTCCGCTCCCGGTCGAGCTCTCCGCCGATCTCGACGAGCGCCTGCCGGGCCCGGTCGAGGCAGCTGCCTACTACGTGGTCGCTGAGGCGCTGACGAACGTCGCGAAGTACGCCGAGGCCTCGTCGGTCGAGGTCCGCGCACAGCGACAGAACGGCCGGGTCGTCGTCGAGGTCGAGGACGACGGCGTCGGCGGCGCCGATCCGGCCCGCGGTTCGGGCCTGCGTGGCCTCGCCGACCGGGTGGAGGCGCTCGAGGGCGAGCTCGAGGTGACCAGCAGCGAGGGAGCGGGGACGACGGTGCGCGCGGTGATCCCGCTTTCGGGGCTCTAACCTAAGCACCATGGCGGGCAGGCTCCCCACCGGAACGGTCACGCTGCTCTGCACGGACATCGAGGGCTCGACGAGCATCGTCGGGCGACTCGGTGGACGCTACGTCGACGTGCTCGAGGAGCATCGTCGGCTCGTCCGCGAGGCGGTGGAGGCCGCGGGCGGCCTGGAGATCGACTGCCGTGGAGACGAGATGCTCCTCGTCTTCACCGACGCCGGCGCCGCGGTGCGCGGTGCGGTCGAGGCGCAGCGCGCGCTGGCGTCGCACGCATGGCCGGAGGGGAACGAGGTTCGTGTCCGCATGGGGCTGCACACCGGCGAGCCTTCGGTCGGGGGATCGACGTACGTCGGCCTCGACGTCCACCGCGTCGCCCGGATCAGCGATGCCGGCCACGGCGGGCAGGTGCTTCTCTCCGAGCGGACGTACGAGCTCGCCGGCGGCGAGGCGGTCGACCTCGGTCCGCAGCCGTTCAAGGGGCTGCCGGAGCCGGAGCGGATCTACCAGGTCGTCGCCGACGGCCTGCGCCAGGACTTCCCGCCGCTCCGTCTCGGGCCGGAGGCAGCGGGAATGCTCGCGGAGGCGTCGAACCCAGGCGCCATGCGGGTGGTCGTCGCCGAGGACTCCGTGTTGCTCCGCGAGGGGATCGCGCGGCTGCTCGAGGACGCCGGGCTCGAGGTCGTCGGGCAGGCCGGCAACGCCGACGAGCTGATGCTGAAGGTGCGCTCGTACAAGCCGAACGTGGCGATCGTCGACATCAGGATGCCGCCGACGCAGACGGACGAGGGCCTGCGCGCGGCGAAGGAGATCCGCGACCGGCATCCCGAGACCAGCGTGCTCGTCCTCTCCCAGTACCTCGAGCCGGCCTACGCGCTCGAGCTGCTGTCCGAGAGCGCGGAGGGCGTCGGTTACCTGCTCAAGGACCGCGTCGCCGACGTTCCCGAGTTCGTCGCCGCGGTCAAGCGCGTGGGCGAGGGCGGCTCGGCGCTGGACCCGTCGGTCGTGTCGCAGCTCGTCGGCCGGCACCGTCGAGACGATCCGGTCTCGCAGCTGACCCCGCGCGAACGCGAGGTGCTCGAGCTGATGGCCGAGGGGCTGTCGAACAGCGCGATCGCTGAGCGGCTCGTGGTCACCGAACGCGCCGTCGAGAAGCACGTCACCTCGATCTTCGGGAAGCTCCGCCTCGGCGCCGACTCGGACACGCACCGTCGCGTGCTGGCCGTGCTCGCGTTCCTGCGCGCCTAGCAGCGCACGCCGCAGCCCGACTACCGGCTCGTTTGCTTGTGAGCGCGCGCCGGAGGGCCTGGGCGTCGCAGCTCACGCCAAACCCCCGCCCCGGGGTGGGGGATTGCCCCCTTCCCCTGCCGACGAGGCTACCGGGGAAAGGCGCACACCTCTGTGGCGATTCCGTGCCGATTCGGCGCAGGTGCGGATAGCCCCACCGTCGGACGCCTGCTGCCTCGATTCCCGCGCGGCTGCCTCGGGGCCAGACTCGAAACAGGTCACTTCGAGAAGGAGGAAATCGTGAGCCAGGCTTTTTCATACGAGTCGCCGCGGGTCTCTGCAGTTCCTGCCGTCCGCTCGCTGCGCACGCGCCTGAAGGGCGCCGTGATCGAGCCGGGCCGGGACGGCTGGGACGCCGCCACGCAGGCGTTCAACCTCACCGTCGTCCAGCAGCCGGCGCTCGTCGTCCTACCGGCCGACGCGGAGGACGTGATCGAGACCGTCCACTTCGCCCGCGCGAACGGGATGCAGGTCGCTGCCCAGCGCACGGGGCACAACGCCGAGCCGCTCGGAGCGCTGGACGAGGTGATCCTCGTCAAGACCGACAAGCTCAAGGGTGTCGAGATCGACGCCGACCGTCGGATCGCGCGCGTAGGCGCCGGTTCGAAGTGGGCCGACGTCGTCCCGCCGGCCTCCGACCTCGGCCTCGCGGCGCTGCACGGGTCGACACCCGACGTCAGCGTGGCCGGCTACTCGCTGGGTGGCGGCGTCGGCTGGTACGCGCGCAAGCTGGGCCTCTCGGCGAACAGCATCGCCGCGATCGAGCTCGTCACCGCCGACGGCCGGCCCCGCCGCGTCGACGCCGACAACGACGCCGACCTGTTCTGGGCGCTGCGCGGCGGCGGTGGCAACTATGGCATCGTCACTGCGCTCGAGGTCGAGCTCTACTCGATCCCGGACATCTACGCCGGCGTCCTCTTCTTCCCCTGGGAGCGGTCGTCCGAGGTGCTGCACGCGTGGCTCGAGTGGACGGACACCGTTCCGGACGAGGTCACCTCCGTCGGGCGGATCCTGCAGTTCCCGCCGCTCGAGGAGATCCCCGAGCCGCTGCGTGGAGGCAGGTTCACGATCGTCGAGGCCGTCTACATGGGCGACGAGGCGTCCGGCTCGGATCTGCTGAAGCCGCTCCGCGACCTCGGGCCCGCGATGGACACCTTCGCGATGGTGCCCCCTGCCGGCCTGTCGGAGCTTCACATGGATCCGCCGCAGCCGGTTCCGTACACGGGTGAGGGACAGATGCTCGGCGCCCTCGACGGGGCGGCGATCGACCGCTTCGTCGCCGCCGCCGGGCCGGAGTCCGGCTCACCGCTCGTCTCCGCGGAGATCCGGCACGTCGGCGGGGCGCTCTCGCAGCCGCAGCCGCATCACGGCGCGCTGTCCACGCTCGACGCCGAGTACCTCACGTTCGCGGTGGGGATGGTGCTGAACGAGGAGATGTACCGGGCGAACCGCTCCCAGCTCGACAAGGTGGCGGAGGCGCTCGGTCCGTACGACAACGGCCGCTCGTACCTGAACTTCGCCGAGCGCCGGACCGACCCGACGCGGTTCTACACCCCGGCCGTGCACCGGCGGCTCCGCCAGGTGAAGCGGGAGCTCGACCCGGGCGATCTGTTCCGGGCGAACCACCCGATCGCGCCCGCGTGATCTCTGCACCGGCGCGACCGAAGGGCCCCGTCCAGGCGGGGCCCTTCGTCGGAAGGTGCAGCCAATGCCCATCACAAGTGGTCGCTGACCCTCCGCGAGAGGTCTATCCCGGTGCCGGGGCTAGACTCAGTACGTGGCCAAAGCACCCGTTCTTGCGCGCGGCTTCGAGCTTCCGCTCGAGCCGCGGCTGCCGCGAATCGGCTCCGTCGACGCGGTCGCGCTCGAGGCGCGCGCCGAGTCGCTGGCCAAGCGCTCGATCAAGAAGGAGGCGAAGCTCTTCGCGCTCGAGCTGGCGATTCGGATGATCGACCTGACCACGCTCGAGGGCGCCGATACGCCGGGCAAGGTGCACGCGCTGGCGACGAAGGCCGTGCGCCCGGATCCGAGCGACGAGTCGATCCCTTCGTGCGCGGCGCTCTGCGTCTACCCGAACCTCGTCCCGACCGCGGTCGCGCGGCTGGGCGGCACGGGGGTCAAGGTCGCGTCGGTCGCGACCGCGTTCCCGTCGGGCCAGTCGCCGCTCGACGTCAAGGTGCGCGAGACCGAAGAGGTCGTGGCGATGGGCGCCGACGAGGTCGACATGGTGATCGACCGCGGCGCGTTCCTCTCCGGCCGCTACGCGAAGGTCTACGACGAGATCGTCCAGGTGAAGCAGGCATGCGGCGAGGCCCACCTGAAGGTGATCCTCGAGGTCGCGGAGCTGGGCACGTACGACAACGTCCGCCGGGCGTCGCTGCTGGCGATGGCCGCCGGCGCCGACTTCGTCAAGACCTCGACCGGGAAGCTGTCCGGAGCGGCGACCCTGCCGGTCACGCTCTGCATGCTGGAGGCGATCCGGGACGTCCACGAGGAGACGGGGCGGATGGTCGGGATGAAGCCGGCCGGCGGGATCCGCCAGGCGAAGCAGGCGGTGCAGTATCTCGTGCAGCTCTACGAGACGCTCGGCGCCGAGTGGCTGACGCCCGATCTGTACCGGATCGGCGCCTCGACACTCCTGAACGACGTGCTGATGCAGATCCGCAAGGAGCGCACCGGCCGCTACCAGTCGCCCGACTACTTCACCGTTGACTGAGCTCGAGAAGAAGGGCAAGGCGGCGCTCGTCCCCTCGGGGTGGGACTACGCGCCGGCGCCCGAGTCGCGCGAGATCGTCCGGATCGACGAGCGCTACGGCCACTTCGTCGGCGGGGAGTGGCTGGAGCCGCGCGAGACGTACACGACGATCGCGCCGGCGAGCGAGGAGCAGCTCGCTGAGGTCGGGCAGGCGACGCCGGAGGAGGTTCACGGCGCGATCGCGACCGCGCGCGAGGCGTTCGAGAACGGCTGGTCCGCGCTCCCGGGGTCTGAGCGGGCGAAGTACCTGTTCCGGATCGCGCGGATCCTCCAGGAGCGCTCACGCGAGTTCGCCGTGCTCGAGTCGCTGAACGGCGGCAAGCCGATCAAGGAGTCTCGCGACGTCGACCTGCCGTTGGCGGCCGCGCACTTCTTCTACTACGCGGGCTGGGCCGACAAGCTCGAGTACGCGTTCCCGAACCGGCGTCCGCGGCCGCTCGGCGTCGCCGGGCAGATCATCCCCTGGAACTTCCCGCTGCTGATGCTGGCGTGGAAGATCGCTCCGGCGCTGGCGGCGGGGAACACGGTCGTCCTGAAGCCGGCGGAGACGACGCCGCTGACCGCGCTCCTCTTCTGCGACGTCGTGCGGCAGGCGGAGCTCCCGGCCGGCGTCGTCAACATCGTCACGGGCGACGGCCGGGCGGGCGCTGCGATCGTCGAGGGCGACGTCGACAAGATTGCCTTCACCGGCTCGACCGAGGTGGGCAAGGCGATCCAGCGAGAGCTCGCGGGCAGCGGGAAGCGGTTGACGCTCGAGCTCGGCGGCAAGGCGGCGAACATCGTCTTCGACGACTGCGCGCTCGACCAGGCGGTCGAGGGGATCGTCAACGGGATCTACTTCAACCAGGGACACGTGTGCTGCGCGGGGTCCCGATTGTTCGTGCAGGAGTCGATCCACGACGACGTGGTCGCGAAGCTGAAGCGGCGGATGAAGACGCTGCGCGTCGGCGACCCGCTCGACAAGAACACCGATATCGGTGCGATCAACTCGCGTGCGCAGCTGGAGAAGATCCAGGAGCTGGTCGCCGCGGGCGAGGAGGAGGGCGCCGAGATCTACCAGCCGCCGTGCAAGCTGCCCGAGCGCGGGTACTGGTTCGCGCCGACGGTGTTCACGAACGTGGCACAGAGCTATCGGATCGCACAGGAGGAGATCTTCGGGCCCGTGCTCTCGGTGCTCACGTTCCGGACGCCCGCCGAGGCGGTGGAGAAGGCGAACAACACGCCGTACGGGCTCAGCGCCGGCATCTGGACCGAGAAGGGCTCGCGCATCCTCTGGATGGCGGAGCGGCTTCGCGCCGGCGTCGTCTGGGCGAACACGTTCAACCGCTTCGATCCGGCGTCGCCGTTCGGCGGCTACAAGGAGTCCGGGTTCGGGCGCGAAGGCGGCCGTCACGGGCTCGAGCCGTACCTGGAGTTCCAGCCGTGAGCGGTGCCGCCCACTGCTCACGAGGATTGGCACGCTTTCGTCACGCCTGCGTGACTGACATGGCACACGTTTCTTTCTACGATCGCAGTGGGGAGGAGGCCGGGAACGCCTTGGACACGGGCATCGTCCGGAAAGGCCGATGACGGGCCTCGAAGTCTCGGGTGTCAACGAGATCGTGCTGGAGGTCCTCGACCTCGAGCGGTCGCTCGACTTCTACGTCGGGTGCCTCGGATTGCCGCTGTACTCGCGGTCGGACGAGCGCCCCTGGGTACTCGCGGGACGATCGAGGATCGGCTTGTGGCGGCCGCAGGTCGGGCTGGCCGACGGCCGAGGCGGTGTCCACGTGCACTACGCCCTCCTGGTCGGCGAGAGTATTTTCGGGGAGGTGGTCGCCCGGCTCGAGAAGTCGGGGTTGGCCCCCGAGGTGATCTCGTCCGAGCACGAGGGCCGCGGGAAAGCCGCGTACGTTACGGATCCCGACGGCAACGTGGTCGAGTTCTGGACCCACGACGTGACCGCAGACCGGGCGGAGGTGGCTCCTGTCTAGCCGTCTCCCCGTCAAGAAGACCTACAAGCTCTACGTCGGCGGCGCCTTCCCGCGCTCCGAGTCCGGCCGCACCTACCTCGCCGAGGGCCAGAACGTCGCCCGCGCCTCCCGCAAGGACATCCGCGACGCCGTCCGCGCGGCACGCGCGGCACAGCCCGGCTGGGCGGGCGCGACTGCCTACAACCGCGGCCAGGTCGTCTACCGGATCGCCGAGATGCTCGAGGCCCGCCGCGCCGACCTCGCGCAGCTCTGCTCCGGCGAAGCCGAAGTCGACCGCTCGATCGACCGTCTGGTCTGGTACGCGGGCTGGGCCGACAAGCTCGCCCAGGTGATCGGCGGGACGAACCCTGTCGCCGGCCCGTACTTCAACTTCACGATCCCGGAGCCGACCGGCGTCGTCGGCATCCTCGCCCCGGACGAGCCGGCGCTCGAAGGCCTCGTCTCGCGCGTGGCGCCCGCGATCGTCGGCGGGAACGCGACCGTGGTCGTCGCCTCCGAGCCGCATCCGCTCTCCGCTGTCGAGCTGGGCGAGGTGCTCGCCACCGCCGATCTGCCCGGCGGCGTCGTCAACATCCTCACCGGCCACCGCGAGGAGCTCGCGCCCTGGCTCGCCGGGCACATGGACGTGAACGCGATCGACATCACCGGCGCCGACGGCCTCGCTCCCGAGCTGGAGAAGCTCGCCGCCGAGAACGTCAAGCGCGTCGTCCGCGCCGAGCCCACCGCGCAGAGCCCCTGGGAGATCGCCGCCTTCCTGGAGCTGAAGACAGTCTGGCACCCCATCGGGACCTAGGCAGTAGCATCACGCGTCAGTGACAGGCGGCCGCCGCCTCAGCCAGGCGATCTCCGAAGGAGACGGAATCTCGATCATCGCGCTCGTCGCCGACCCGGAGACGGCGCGGGCGGCCGAGGAGCAGGGAGCCGAGGGGATCGCCGTCAGCGGGCCTGCGCCCGACCTTCGCGACGCAACCGGATTGCCGATCCTGTTTCGCGTCGACGCCTCGCCCGAGGCGGCCAGCGACGCCGGCGCCGACGCGTGCCTGATCGTGGTCGAGGACCACGACGACGAGGAGCACCTCGAGGAGCTCCAGCGCCGCGCTCAGGAGCTCGGGCTCGAGATCGTCGCGGACGTCCACGACGAGGAGTCGCTCGCCGACTCGCTCGAGCGGATCGACCCCGAGATCTTTCTGCTCTCGCCGCGGGAGGCGGAGGACGACGAGACTCACGTCGAGCGCATCCTCGACCTGCTGCCCGACGTGCCGGCGGGCAAGCTCGCGATCGCCGACCTGCCGGCGACCACGCGCGAGGAGGTGCTCGCGCTCGAACGCGCCGGAATCGACGCGGTCCTCGTCGGCTCGGCCGACGTTGCGCACCTCGTCGGCGGCACGCCACCCGCAGTCTGAGCGCCGGCAATCTCCCACCGTCCCTCGAGGAGGGGGCTCATGGGGGAACCAGGGGTTCCCCCATGTTGGAGGGCGCGGTCTCGCAGCCGCGCGCACCGCGCAGGCTCCCGGTGGTGCGGATCCGCGTCCGCAGGTCGCTCCCGTTCCTCGCTGCGATCCTGGCGCTCGCGGCGGCGCTGCGGCTGGTGGGGATCGAGTACGGCCTGCCGTTCGGCAACCTGCTCGACCCCGACGAGCAGAACATCGTTCCGCGCGCGTGGGAGATCGTCCACGGGGGCGGGCTCGACCCGCACTGGTTCGACTACCCGTCACTGCTCCTCTACGTGCTCGCCCCCTTCCAGGCGTGGCAGGGGGAGCCGTCGTACCTGACCGCCAGGCTCGTGATCGCGGCGATCGGCGTCGGCGGCGTCGCCGCCGCCTGGTGGCTGGGCCGGGCCGCCTACGGGAGGACCGCCGGCCTCGTCGCCGCCGTAGTCGTCGCAGTGGAGACGATTGGCGTCGCCTACTCGCACACTGCCGTCACCGACGTGCCGATGACCGCGCTGATCACCGTGTCGCTCGCGCTGGCCGTTACCGGAAGGCTCGAGTGGGCGGGCGTCGCCGCCGGCCTGGCCGCGAGCGCGAAGTACCCCGCCGTCTTCCTGCTCGTGCCGCTGGTCGTGGCCGGCTGGCAGCGCTGGCGGCGGCTGGCGATCTCCGTCGGCCTCGCGATCGTTGCGTTCCTCGCCACCAGCCCGTTCGTCCTCGTCCACCCTGGCCAGGCGTGGGACGACGCCTCGCGGGTGCAGCGGCTCGCCCGCGACGGGTGGCTCGGCTTCGAGCACGATTCGTGGGCACTCTTCTCGTTCGCCGGGAAGCTGTGGGGGGACCTCGGCCCCGTGCTGGTGATCGCCGTCGCCGGCCTCGTGCTGGCGCTCCGCCGCCATACGCGCACCGACCTGATCCTCGCCGCCTTCGTGCTCGTCTACCTCGTCGACCTGTTGACGATCCGCGCGCACTTCGACCGGTATGTCCTGCCGCTCGTGCCGCCGCTCGCCGTGCTCGCCGGGCGGCTGCGGGTGCTAGCGCCGGTGACGCTCGGCCTCGCGATCGTCCCGCTGGTCTGGGCGATCGGCGACGACGTCCGGTTGACCCGCACAGACACGCGTGCGGTCGCGCACGGCTGGATCGTCCGGCACGTCCCGCGCGACGCCGTCGTCGCGGCGGAGTCCTCCACGCCTGCGCTCGACGGCTACCGGATCGTCGGTCTGGCGCTGCCCGGCCCCGGACGGCCGTTCGATCCCGACCGCGACGTCGCCCGCCTTCGCGCCGATGGCGTTCGCTACGTCTTCGTCACCGGCGCGGTCGCCGACCGCGTCCTCGCCGCCCGCGACCGCTACCCGCGCGAGGCGCGCTTCTACGACCAGCTACGGATGCAGGGAAAACGCGTCTACCATGTTCAGGCCGGACACGGGCTGACCGGGCCCTGGGTCTCCGTCTACCGCCTGTGAGAACGACGCCGATTCTCTTCCTGCTCGCCGCGCTGGCGCTGGCGGGCTGCGGCGCGACCGGGTCGGCACCCCGGCTTTCGAAGGGCGAGGCCGCCGCGACGGCGGCGAAGTCGTGCCCGACGGCGTGGCAGAAGTCCTGGCAGAAGCTCGCGAACCGGATCGACGCCCCGGTCTACTGCCCGGGCTGGCTGCCCGATCCCCTGACCGGCCAGATCGGCGGCCGCTGGAACAACATCGACTCGGTCGGCAAAGACCGCAGTTACCTGATCGGCTTCGTCTGGCAGGAGATCGGCCAGGAGATCCACATCAACCTCCGCGGCTATCCCGGAGTGACGAAGGTGCCGACGTGCACCTCGGTCGAGCTGGTCGGCGGCAAGCGCCACGTGACGAAGGTGCCGTGCTTCGCCGACCCGCACGGCCCGAAAACGATCGCCGGCTTCCGCGTCACCGAGTACACGGTCAACCAGGACGCCGATCAGTGGCACGTGCTGTACACCTGGCGGCACAACGGGTCGCTGTACACGATCAGCCAGCACGTCGCGCCGCCGCTGACCTTCCCGATGGTCGTGCGCAACCTGAACCGCGAGCTGGCCTCGCTCGTCCTGGTCGAGCCCCAGCAGTAACCGGCGATGCGCCTGACGCGACGGAAGCTGCTCCTCGCCGGCGGCGCCGGTGCAGTCCTCGCCGCTGGCGGGGTCTACGAGCTGGTCGACCAGCTGACGGGCGCTCCGTCGCGGGCGGCGGCGGGCGCAGGGGGTCTGCCGCCCGAGCAGCACGTGCTCCGCGGCGTCCGGCTCGTCGAGGACAACGGCGTCGAGGTGGTCGTCCCGCCGCTCCACCACCAGCTCGTCACCGCGAAGCTCGCGGTCTCGGACCGGCGGAGCGATCTCGTCGATGCCCAGTCGCGGCTCGAGCAGGCGTTGCAGAAGCTGGAGTCGCAGTTCGAGCCGAGCGCCGCCAGGCTCGGGATCACGGTCGCGTGGGGCCTGCCGTACTTCCGCGCGTACGTCCCGAAGCTCGCCGGGCGGCACATTCCCGTCGACCGCCGCGCGACGAAGACGGCGAGCAAGCCCGTCCGGGTCCTGCTCGACTCGAGGCGGTTCCCGAGCGATCCGCCCGAGCTGATCCTCGAGGCCAACGACGTTGCGGTGCTCCTGCGCAGCGACCGGCTCGACCACATCGCCGATGCGTCGAAGGCGCTCTTCCAGGATCTCGACCTCTTCCGCGTGACGAGCATCCGCAAGGGATTCGCGGGCGGAGGGTTCGACGGCGGCCGGAGCCTGCCGAAGCGGATGGCGGTTGCGGCCCAGGTGCCGGGCTCGTACCTGATCCCCGACGAGGCCGAGCTGTTCCTCGGGTTCACGTCGACCCAGAAGGCCGGCCTCGGGCCCGAGAAGATCGCGAACGTCGAGGAGCTCGGGTTCGGCACGCCCGGCTACTTCAGCGATGGAACGCACCTCGCCGTCTCGCACATCGCGGAGGATCTCGAGGCCTGGTACGTCAACTTCCCGCACGAGGAGCGGGTCTCGACCGTCTTCCGCCCGGGGCTGAAGGTGTCCGAGGACGTGCTCACCGTTCCCCAAGGCCCGGACGAGGTCTCGAGCGAGGCGAAGGTGAAGCGCGACTTCGTCGCGTCGAAGCAGATCGGCCACTCTGCCTCCCTGCAGACGGTGTCCCGGCTGGCGACGACGGCGGTGGGCGCGAGCGGGGCGGTGTACGGACCGGGCACGGCGATTCCCCACCGCGCCGACTTCAACACGCTGGACAACCCCTTCGCATGGAGCGCCGATCCGGAGCGCGACGGGATGGCCGAAGGAGCCGCCGCGGGTGTCCACTTCGTCGTGTTCAACCCGTCGAGCGACGACTTCAACCGGGGGCGCCTGGCGATGGACGGAGTGCTTCCCGACGGCACGCGGTTGCCGTTCGCTCCACGCGACCGCGGCCAGGGCTTCAACTCGATCCTGCGCACGACCCACCGGCAGAACTTCCTCGTTCCCCCGCGGCGGCACCGGTCGTTCCCGCTGGTCGAGCTGTTGTCCTGATCCTGTGGACGAGCTTTCCCAGTCTTGTTCAAGAGACTGTGTTGGGGACAGGATTAATCCTGTCCCCAACGCCTTTTCAACCAGAGACTGGGTGTGAAACGCCACGAGCTCGGACACGGCCTGATCCGGCAGGCGACTCCGGAGGACGCGGAGGTGGTCGCGCGGATCTTCCGCGAGTCGCGGGCCGAGGCGATGCCGTGGCTGCCCGTCCTGCACACGGCGGAGGAGGACGTCGCGTGGTACCGCGAGCGGCTCGGCGGGGAGGCCTGGGTCTACGAGCTCGACGGCGCGATCGTCGGGTCGGCGCTCGTGCGCGAGGACGACCTCGACGCGCTCTACGTCGCGCCGGGCGCCCAGCGGCACGGCGTGGGGGCCGCGCTGTTCCGGTGCGCGCAGGAAGCGCGCCCGCACGGCTTCGGGTGGTGGGTTTTCCGGGACAACACCCGTGCGCGCCGCTTCTACGAGTCGCTCGGCGGCCGGTGCCTCTACGAGACCGACGGCGCTGGTAACGAGGAGAAGACGCCGGACGCGCGCTACGAGTGGCGGCCGGGCTAGCCGAAGAACGCGCGGGCCACCTCGTACCAGTCCGGCGGCACCGTCTTCAGCTCGGCGGTCGCGTCCGCGAGCGAGACGTCCACGATCGCGTCGCCGTGGAGCGCCGCCATCCGGCCGAACCTCCCTTCGTGGACGAGGTCGGCCGCCTTCAACCCGTAGCGGGTGGCGAGGACCCGGTCGCGGGCGGTGGGCGACCCGCCGCGCTGGACGTGGCCGAGCACCGTCACCCGCGTCTCGAAGCCCGTCCGCTCCTCGATCTCGCGGGCGAGCTGCTCGCCGACGCCGCCCAGCCGCACATGGCCGAACTGGTCGAGTTCGGCCTGCTGCGTGACCTCGCGCTGCTCGCCCGAGTCGTAGGTGAGCTTGTAGCCCTCGCTGACGACGACGATCGAGAAGTCCTTGCCGCGCTCGTGGCGCTTTTGCAGCTCTCCACAGGCCTCTTCGACCGAGATCGGCTGCTCGGGGATCAGGATCACGTCCGCCCCGCCGGCGATCCCGCTCATCACCGCGATCCAGCCGGTGTGGCGTCCCATCACCTCGACCACCATCACGCGGTTGTGCGACTCGGCGGTCGTGTGCAGCCGGTCGATTGCCTCGGTGCAGATCGCGACCGCGGTGTCGAAGCCGAAGGTGTAGTCCGTGGCCGAGAGGTCGTTGTCGATCGTCTTCGGGACGCCGACGACGGGCAGCTCGTGCTCGGAGAACAGCCGCGCGGCCACGCCGAGCGTGTCCTCGCCGCCGATCGCCACGAGGGCGTCGAGCCCCGCCTCGGCGAAGTTACGGAGCACGTCGTCGACGCCGCCCTCGACCTTGTACGGGTTCGTCCGGGAGGTGCCGATCACCGTCCCGCCCCGTGGCAGCAGCCCGGAGACCTCGCGGATCGTCAGCGCGGTCGTGTCGGCGTCGACCAGGCCACGCCAGCCGTTGCGGACGCCCACCACCTCGGAGCCGCGCCCGAACGACCGCCGCGCGACCGCGCGGATCACCGCGTTCAGCCCGGGGCAGTCGCCGCCCCCGGTGAGGATCCCGACGCGCTTCATGGTTCAGCAGTCTAGGGACTGACCCCGAACGGGTCTGTCCCTGCCCGGAACGCGGGACCTGCCATGCGGCGGGTGGGACTCGAACCCACACGTCCCCAAGGGACAGCGGCTTTTGAGACCGCGTCGTCTACCAATTCCGACACCGCCGCGCTCGAGCGATTGTAGATCGCAACCCGCGCCCCTCGTTCGATTCGACCCCTCGAAAACGAGACGCGAGCCGTTTAAGCTTGCCGCTCCCCGTGGCGACCCAGACGTCCGTAGACGCGCTGCCCCAGCGGCGCAGGTTCCGCGTGTCGCCGGTCCAGGTGCTCGCGTGCGTCTTCGTCGGGCTGATCGTCTTCTGGCTCGGCGCGAACCTGATCGACGATCCGACGCACTTCCTCGACCTGTTCCTCGTCGGCCTGACGATCGGGATGGTCTACGCCCTGATTGCGCTCGGGTACTCGCTCGTCTACGGGATCCTCGAGCTGATCAACTTCGCCCACGGCGACGTGTTCATGCTCGGCGGGATGATGACCGTCACGCTCGTGGGCGCGTTCGGCCTCGGCGCCTCGGGCAACGTCCTCCTCTGGATCGTCCCGATGCTGGTGATCACGGCCGCGTTCACCGGGATCATGAACACGACGATCGAGACGGTCGCCTACCGGCCGCTCCGTAACGCGCCCCGGCTCGCCCCGCTGATCACCGCGATCGGCATCTCCTTCATCCTCCAGACCGTCGGCCTGGTCTGGAAGGGGCCGGCGCCGGTGTCGATCCGCGACGACATCCTGCCGAACAGCGAGATCTTCCACATCGGCAAGGCCGACATGACGTGGAACCAGCTGATCGTCTTCGTGGTGACGATCCCGACGCTGCTCGCGCTGGTCTGGCTCGTCCAGAGGACGAAGTCGGGCAAGGCGATGCGTGCGGTCGCCCAGGACAAGGACGCCGCCGCGATGATGGGCATCGACGTCAACCGGACGATCTCGTTCACGTTCCTGACCGCGGGCTGCCTGGCCGGCTTCGCCGGTGTGCTCTACGCCCTCTTTGCGACGAACGTCCAGTTCGACACCGGCTTCCGCCTCGGCCTCTTCGCCTTCACCGCTGCCGTGATCGGCGGCATCGGCAACCTGCCCGGCGCCGTCCTCGGCGCGATCCTCATCGGCCTGATCGAGAACTTCAACGACGGCCTGACCAGGTTCACGCCCGGCTCCGACTGGAAGTCGACGATCATCTTCGTGATCCTGATCCTCACCCTCGTCTTCCGCCCCGAGGGCCTCCTCGGCGAGCGGACGCCGGAGGGAGGCTGATGCCCGGGCGCTTCCACCTGAGCTCCGAGGTCAGCTCCGCCTGGTGGCGGTTCCTCTCCACCTTCGGCCTCACGCAGGAGCGCTTCCACAGGTTGCCCGGCTGGCAGCAACGCCTGGGGAAGCTCGCCGTCGGCGGCGTGATCGCGTTCGTGATCGCGATCTTCGTCAACGTCCTCGAGGCGTCGTTCGGCGCGACGGGCTCGACCTCGATCTTCACCTTCGACAGCACCGCGTATCTCGCCTTCCTCGTCCTCGGCCTGATCTACGTGCCGGAGTGGAGCAAGGTGCCGCTGATCGGCAGGATCGCGATCCCGCTCTCGGCCCTGGCCCTCGCGATCACGTTCCCGTACTGGGCGGGGCACATGTTCACGATCCCGATCTTCGGGGAGTTCCCGTCGACCGAGACCGGCGTGGTGATGCTGGTCTTCGTGATGATGGCCGTCGGCCTGAACATCGTCGTCGGCTACGCGGGCCTGCTCGACCTCGGCTACGTCGCCTTCTACGCGATGGGTGCGTACACGGCGGCCTGGCTGGCCTCGACGCAGTTCGCCGGGGCGAAGTGCCCGAAGCCCGGCTTCGGGATCGACAACTGCCCGGTCGCGACCGTGCCCGCGGTCGACTTCAACCTCGGCGGCGTCGGGATCACACCCGGCATCGGCGGGATCCACGTCTCGATCTGGCTGATCCTCGCCGCCGCCGGCCTCCTGACCGCGCTGATCGGCGTCGTCATCGGCCTGCCGACACTGAGGCTGCGCGGCGACTACCTGGCAATCGTCACCCTCGGCTTCGGCGAGATCCTGCCGCAGATCGCGCGCAACGGAAACGACCTCGGCGGCTTCAACCTGACCGGCGGACCGCAGGGGATCACGCCGGTCGACTCACCCGGCTTCGGCAACAACCTCTCCAACTGGACAGGCGGCTTCCTGCCCGCGAACTACCTGACCAGCCCGAACAGCGCGCGCGTCTTCTACTGGACCGCGCTGGCGCTGGTCGGCTTCACCGTCTTCTGCTCGATCCGCCTACGCGACTCGCGGCTGGGCCGGGCGTGGATAGCGATCCGCGAGGACGAGGTCGCCGCGTCGGCGATGGGGATCCCGCTGATGCGGACGAAGACCTGGGCCTACGCCTGCGGTGCGTTCTTCGGCGGGATCGCCGGCGCCTACTTCGCTGCGTTCAAGAGCTCGACGTTCCCGCAGGACTTCTACTTCAACATCTCGGTGTTCATCCTCTGCATGGTCATCCTCGGCGGCATGGGCAACGTGTGGGGGGTGATGCTCGGGGCCGCGTTCCTCACGTACCTGAACCAGGAAGGCCTGGCCAACACCGGCGCCTGGCTGAACCTGCACTTCGGCACGCACGTCGACGTGCCGGAGTACTCGGGCGGGATCTACGGCGTGATCATCGTGCTCGTCATGCTCCTGCGTCCGCAGGGTCTCCTGCCGAGCGCACGCCGGAAGCGCGAGCTCGAGCTGGGCACGCACGACGAGTACCTGTACGACGTCGAGACGCACGATGAGTCCCTCTACGTCGAGCCGTCGGAGGCCTGATGGCGAACCTGCTCGAGGCGATCGGCATGCGGAAGGAGTTCGGGGGGCTCGTGGCCGTCTCCAGCGTCGACTTCACGATCCCCGAGGGCGCGATCGTCAGCCTGATCGGCCCGAACGGCGCCGGCAAGACGACCTTCTTCAACATGATCACCGGCGTCTACAAGCCGACGCAGGGCGTCGTCGTCTTCGATGGGACGGACGTCACGGGCAAGCCGCCGCACGCGGTCACCGAGCGCGGCATCGGCCGGACCTTTCAGAACATCAGGCTGTTCCAGGACATGACCGCGCTGGAGAACGTCCTCGTCGGGATGCACTGCCGCCTGAAGAGCGGGATCATCGGCGGCGTCCTGCGCACTCGGGGCGTTCGCCGAGAGGAGAAGGACGCAGAGGAGCGCGCGCTCGACCTGCTCGACTACTGCTCGCTCGCCGGCCAGGCGGACAACTACGCGCGCAACCTGCCGTACGGCGACCAGCGCCGGCTCGAGGTGGCGCGCGCGCTGGCGACGGAGCCGAAGCTGCTCCTGCTCGACGAGCCGACCGCAGGCATGAACCCGCAGGAGACCGCTGAGTTCACCGCGTTCGTCCAGGGGCTGCGGACGAAGCGGGGCCTCACCGTGCTGATGATCGAGCACGACATGCGCGTCGTCATGGGCGTCTCCGACCGTGTGACCGTGCTCGACTACGGCGAGAAGATCGCCGAGGGGACGCCGCAGGAAGTCCAGAAGGACCCGCGGGTGATCGAGGCCTACCTCGGGAAGGCCGCGGTCGCCCAGTGAGCGAACCCCAGGTCACCCCGGCACCCGCGCCGGCCTCGGCCGAGCCGCCGGTCCTCGAGCTCGAGGGCATCCACACCTACTACGGCGCGATCCATGCGCTCAAGGGCGTCACCCTGGAGGTGCGGGACGGGGAGATCGTGACGCTGCTGGGCGCGAACGGTGCGGGCAAGTCGACGACGCTGCGGTCGATCAACGGGCTCAACCATCCACGCCGCGGCCGGATCCGCTTCCGCGGCAAGGACATCACCTACGACGCGCCGCACGACATCGTCGCCCGCGGCGTCGCGCAGTCCCCGGAGGGCCGCAAGCTCTTCCCGCGGATGACGGTGCTCGAGAACCTCGAGATGGGCGCCTTCCAGCGCAAGGCCAAGGCCGGCCTGAAGGAGGACCTCGACCGCGTGTTCACGCTCTTCCCCCGCCTGGCCGAGCGCAAGACGCAGAAGGCGGGGACGATGTCCGGCGGCGAGCAGCAGATGTGCGCGATCGGCCGGGCCCTGATGGCCCACCCGACGCTCCTGCTCCTCGACGAGCCGTCGATGGGCCTCGCGCCGATCTTCGTCGAGCGGATCTTCGAGATCGTCGTCGAGATCAACAAGCAGGGCACCCCGATCCTGCTCGTCGAGCAGAACGCCTTGATGGCGCTCGACGTCGCCAGCCGCGGCTACGTGCTCGAGACCGGCACGATCGCGCTCGCGGACGACGCGAAAGCGCTGCGCGCGAACGAGCGCGTCCGGAAGACATACTTGGGTGAGGAGTAGTCAGCCGACCCTGATCGGAAAGTACGGGGGAGACAGCAGGAAGCCGACGCGGTGACCGTCGCCGCCGAGGCCGCGGGCCATCTGGAACGCGGCCGAGATCCCGTGCGTGGGAACGAAGCCGAGCTGGCGTGCGGCGGTTGCGTCGCGGCAGCCGGCGACGAGCACGGCGCCGAGCCGGTCGAGCGCCGGGCGGCAGGCGTCCCAGTCGGCGAACGGGAGCCGGGGGTGGCAGGTGCGGCCGTCCCGGTACGCCTTGATCGCCCGGGTGTCGGCTGCGGCCGTCCGCTCGGCCTCGACCAGCGTCGCCGCGGGATGGCCGGCCCGCGTCGCCTGGAAGAAGGCGCGATACGGCTGCTGCGTCGGGTGGGCGAATCGACGCCGGAACGGCGCGACGAGGATCACGGTGCCGCCGTCGCGGACGGGGAACGCGTCGCGCCAGAGCCGGAGCGCGTACCCGAGGCCGGTCGCTGCATTGGCGAGCGCGTTCGGGCGTTCCCGCGGCAGGGCGAGCGTCGTCCGCGGGAGGCCGATGCAGAGGGTGTCGAGGGGTTCGTCGAGGACGGCGCTGCCGCTCTCGATGCCGCGGACGAGCGCCTCGGCGTGCGCGACCGACGGCGGCCCGCCGAACGCTGCGGAGGCGGTCTGCTCGACCGACATCGAGGCCAGGACGCGCATGCGCAGGGCGCTCGGCACCAGCCCGAACGCGCGTGCGAGCCGCGAGCGCGCGATCCGGTCGACCGCCGACTGCTCGTACGGGTAACCGCGCAGCGCTCCGGACAGCTGCGGGAGGTCGAGCGTCAGCGAGGCGCCGATCAGCGGAACCCGGCGGGCGAGCGCGCGCTCGAGGGCGACGGCCAGGCTCCAGCCGGGCGCCGAGTGCGCTTCGAGCAGCGACTCGGCCGAGGCTGCCCGGGCGGCATCAGGGCTCGACGCGGCGAGCAGCGAGGCCGGACCGCCGTGGAGGACGGTCTGCGCGGCACCGACGGCGACGACCGCGTCGGTGTCGGCGAGGGAACGCGCGATCCGGAACGGGACGTCACCGCTCGAGCCGAGCTCGACGAGTCCGGGGTCCTCGACGTCGTGGACGACCACCTCGCCGCGGAAGCGCAACGCGAACTCGGGCGTGACGAGGCTCTCGATCGTCCTTCTGCCCGGTCGCCTGGCCAGTCCGGCGGCGACGAGGATCGTCTGCCGCTCGCTCGGGACGCCGACCCGCTCGAGCTCGTCCGATGCTGCGACGAGCGCGGCCTGGCGCGGATCACGGGCGCAGCCTGGGACCGGCAGCGCGGGCGGCTCGACCAGGATGGTCGCGCGACCTCCGCGCGGGACGATCGTCTCGAGCGAATCGCCTGCGAGCGGGAAGCGGAGTGCGTCCCGCACGGCGGCGCCGACGTCGGCGATCGCCTCCTCGGGCGGCGGGGGGGGTGCGATCGCGACAGCGTCCTCGCCGGCGTCGGCCACGACGAGGCGTGAGCCGTAGAGGAGCGGGACCCTGCGCATCGGCCGGGGACGATAGCGTTGGGTCATGTCCCCGAAGACGCTCACCGGGGCGGAGCTCGTGCTCGACGACGCGCCCGCCCGCGAGTGCGAGCTCTTCCTCGTCGACGGCAACAACCTCGCGTACCGCGCGTTCTTCGCGCTGCCCGAGGAGCTGGCGACGAGCGAGGGCTTCGCCACCGGCGCGCTGCTCGGCTTTACCAACATGCTGTTCAAGCTGCTGTCCGACTACCGGCCGAAGGGCGTCGCCGTCGCCTGGGACACGCGGCCGGTGCACCGGGCCGAGCTCTCCGCCGAGTACAAGCAGGATCGCCGGCCGATGCCCGATCTGCTCCGCGAGCAGTTCCCGTTCTTCCGGCCGATCGTCGAGGCGTTCGGCTATCGCAACCTCGAGTTCGAGGGCTGGGAGGCCGACGACGTGATCGCGACGCTCGCGACGCGCGCCGACGCGGCGGGCGTCCGGACGTGCGTGGTCTCGACCGACCGGGACGCCTTCCAGCTCGTCACCGAGAACGTCTGCCTGATGATGACCCCGCGCGGCGTCGCGGACGTCAACGTCTACACGCCCGACCGCGTCGAGGCCCGGCTGGGGATCACCGCCGACCGGGTGCCCGACTTCATCGGCCTCAAGGGCGACCCGTCCGACAACATCGCCGGCGTCCCGGGGATCGGCGACAAGACCGCCTCGCAGCTGATCGCGACGTACGGCTCGCTCGAGGGGGTGCTCGAGCACGTCGACGAGCTCACCCCGGCGCGGCGGAAGGCGATCGCCGAGCACGCCGACCAGGCGCGGAACTCGAAGGTGCTCGCGACGATGCGCCGCGACCTCGACATCGACTGCGACCCCGCCGAGCTCGTCCTCGCGCCGCCCGACCGCTCGCAGCTCGCGGAGATGTTCCGCCGCTTCGAGTTCCGCGGGCTGCTCCAGCGCGTCGACCAGCTGGACGAGGCCCTCCCGGCCGCGGCCCCGCGGCCCGTCGAGGGCGACGTGCTGCCGTGGCGCGAGGCCGAAGACCCAAGTAACACAGTGTTACAAGGTCAGACGGTCGGGCTCGCGGTCGACGAGAAGCGCATGGCTGTCGCGACCGACGAGGGCGTGGTCGTCGGCCCGAGGCCAAGTAACACAGTGTTACAAGGTTTTTCGGCCGTGGCGCACGACGCCAAGGCCCAGCGGGTCGTGCCCACGGACGACACGTTGCTCGCGGCCTACCTGATCGAGCCGGGGCGCGCGTCCTACGAGCTCGACGACCTCGCCCTCGAGTACGGGGTCGGCGTCCGCCCCGAGCCGGAGGCCGACGAGGAGACGACCGCGCTCCTCCGCCGAGCGGCCCTCCCCCTCCGGCTCGTCTCGCCCATGCGCGCCCGCCTGCTGGAGCGCGGGAACCTCGAGCTCTACGAGACGATCGAGCTGCCGCTCACCCGGGTCCTGGCCGACATGGAGGACGCGGGCGTCCGGATCGACACGTACCGGATGGGCGAGATCACCGCGCGGCTCGCCGACCGCGTGGAGGAGCTGGAGTCGCGCGCGTATGAGCTCGCGGGCGAGGAGTTCATGCTCGGCTCCACCCAGCAGGTCGCGAGGATCCTGTTCGAGAAGCTGCAGCTCACCCCGGGCCGTAAGGGCAAGACGGGGTACTCGACCGACACGCGCGTACTGCGGACGATCCGCGGCGAGCACGAGATCGTCGGCGTGATCGAGGAGTGGCGCGAGCTGAGCAAGCTGATCAACACCTACCTCGGCCCGCTGCCGACCCTGATCGGCGAGGACGGACGGCTGCACACGACGATCAACCAGGCGGTCGCCGCCACCGGCCGGCTCTCGACCTCGAACCCGAACCTCCAGTCGATCCCGATCCGGACCGAGCTCGGACGCGAGATCCGCTCCGCGTTCGTCGCCGAGCCCGGCTCGAGGCTGATCTCGGCGGACTACTCCCAGATCGAGCTCAGGATCCTCGCCCACGTCTCCGGCGAGCCGAAGCTCCGCGACGCCTTCGAGCGCGGCGAGGACATCCACACCGCCACCGCCGCCGAGGTGCTCGGCCGGGACCCGGCTGCGCTGACCAAGGGGGAGCGCGCGGTCGCGAAGATGATCAACTTCGGGATCATCTACGGCATCTCCGCGTTCGGCCTGTCCGAGAACCTGGAGATCCCGCGCGAGCAGGCCCAGGAGTACATCGACGCCTACCTCGCACGCTTCCCGCACGTACAGGACTTCATCGCGCGGACGATCGAGGAGGCGGCCAGGGACGGCTACGTGACCAGCCTGCTCGGACGGCGCCGGCCGGTGCCGGAGATCCGTGCTCAGAACCGCCAGACGCGCTCCCTCGGCGAGCGGCTCGCGGTGAACTTCGTCATGCAGGGCTCGAACGCGGACATCATCAAGGTGGCGATGATCCGGATCCACCGCCGGCTCCGCGACGAGGGCCGCAGCGCGCATCTCGTCCTCCAGGTCCACGACGAGCTGCTGCTGGAGGCGCCGGAGGCGGAGGTCGCGGCCGCGAAGGAGCTCGTCCGGGAGGAGATGTGTGGCGCCTACCCGCTCGACCCGCCGCTCGCGGTCGACGTCGGCGCTGGGTCGGACTGGAACGAGGCGAAGGGCTAGCCGCGCGCCGCGACGGCGCGCGGCTAGCCCTGAAGCGCCCTATGGCTTGGGCACGATCCGGTTCAGCGCCGGAACGGCGATGCCGCCGGGCTCGTTCGCCTGGAAGTAGTCGACCAGCGCGTCGATGTCCTGGGCTCCGCCGAGAGCGTCGGTGCCCTCGTTGAAGACAGTGAAGCCGTCGCCGCCGGCCGCGAGGAAGTTGTTCATCGTCACGCGGAACGAATCGGCCGGGCCGACGAGGACGCCGTTCACGAACATCCGGCCGATCTTGTCGGAGCAGCTCGTCCCGCCGGGAGCCGACTCGTAGGAGAAGGTCGACGAGATCTGCAGGAATCGCCCCTCGGCCGGGGCGGTCCCTCCGCAGCCCTGGAACTGCTGCTGCAGCAGCCGCCGGATCATGTCGCCGGTCATCGTCTTCGTGACGAGGCTGTTGCCGAACGGCTGCACGGTGAACGCCTCGCCGTACGTCACCTCGCCCGGAGCCTCGCCGCCGGAGGAGACGGCGCCGAACAGGAGGTCGGCGCGGATGCCGCCGGGGTTCATGAACGCCAGCTGGGCGCCCCCGAGCCCGGCGCCCTGGGTGGCGACGTACTGGGCGTCAGCGATCACGTCGCCGAGCGCCGACTCGCCGAACGGCGATCCGGTCCGGCTCAGGTCGCCCTGGATCCGGCCGATCACTTGGTTGGCGAGCGGTGCGGACGCGGTCACGTACTGACCGACGACTCCGGACACCGCCGGATCCTCCTTCGACGGATCGGGCTGGCGGACGGTTGTGCTGTCGATCCGCGGGTTGAGCGCGTTGTCGACGATCGAGTTCTGCGCGCTCGCCTGGACGACGTCGCCCGACTTGTCGTCGAGCGTCAGGGTGATGTCCGTCAGGATCCGCCCGAACGACGCCGCGCTCGTCACCAGCCTGGTGACGCCGCCGGCGGTGACCGTACAGCGGTACTCGGTGTGCGTGTGCGCGGAGACGATCACCTTGATCCTCGGGTCGAGACGCTGCGCGATCTTGTCGATGTCGCTCCCCGCGAGATTGCCCGCGCACCCGTTGAGGGCCGGCGCACCGGACTGCTGGCCGCCCTGGTGGATGACGAGCACCCATGCGCCGACGTGCTTCGCCTTCTTGTCGTGGACGATGGCGTTCGCGGTGTCCGCCTCGTCCTCGAACGTCAACCCGGCCACCCCGGTCGGGGTGACGATCGTCGGCGTCTCCTGGAGCACCTCGCCGATGAACCCGACCTCGAGCTTCTTGTTGCCGTGGTCGGTCCGGAAGGTCTTCGTCGCGTACGGCGGGAAGAGGCTCTTCCCCGTCGCGTCGACGACCACGTTGGCGGCCAGGTACTGGAAGTCCGCGCCGGGATAGACGTTCGTGGTCCCGCCGCCCCGCAGGGCGTACGGAGCCGCGGTGCAGCCCTCCACCGGGCGGCAGCCGCCGTTCTGGATCCGGAGGAGCTCCGCGCTGCCCTTGTCGAACTCGTGGTTGCCGACCGAGGCGAAGTCGACGTTCATCAGGTTGGTCGCGATCGTGATCGGCTCCTCGAAGAAGAGTCCGTTCGCAAGCGGGCTGGCCCCGATGTTGTCGCCCGCGAAGACGGTCGCCTCCTGGCTGCCGTACAGAGCCTGCTTGTCCTTGATCGCCTTCGCTAGGTACGCCGCGCCGCCTGCGAAATGGCCGTAGATGTTGTTTCCGGCCGCTTCGAGGTTGCCGTGCAGGTCGTTGAAGGCCAGCACGTGCACGTCGGTCGTCGTGCCCTGCTTGTTCGCCCCGTACGCGATCGAGACGGGGTCCGAGATCGACCGCGCGCCTGCGATGACGACGTCCGCCGATGCCTTGTTCGGCGACGCGAGCGTCACCGTGAGAACGGCGCCGACCACCGCTGCGAACATCAACGGAACGGCCCAGCGCACCCACCTGCTGTCGAGAGCGTTGCTCATGCATCCCCCCCTTTTCGGTCGCCTACCTGCTGGATGCGGGGCCAATGCTGACATACCTCGCCCGGCCGGATCGGTGCGGATTCGGTGAAAACCCGGTGGCAGGGGCGGGCCGGGGACGGCCGCGTGACGGTACCTTGCTAACCGGCTTGCGAAGAGAGCGTCTTATGGAGGCCCCGGTATACTGACCGGCTTCCTATGCAGAACGAGACGATCGACACGAGCGACGCAGGCGTCTGGACTACCGGTCCAGACGGCGAGCTGATCCCTGATTACGACTCCACCTTCCCGACGATCAACGAGGGTGAGGTCGTGCACGGGACGGTCGTCCGCGTGGACAAGGACGAGGTCCTCGTCGACATCGGCTACAAGTCCGAGGGCGTCATCCCGGTCGCGGAGCTCTCGATCCGGCGCTCGATCAATCCGGCCGACGAGGTCTCGCTCGGCGACGAGATCGACGCGCTCGTCCTCACCAAGGAGGACGCAGACGGCCGGTTGATCCTGTCGAAGAAGCGCGCGCGGTTCGAGCTGGCCTGGAAGGCGATCGAGCAGGCGGCCGAAAGCGGCCAGGCGGTGACCGGCAAGGTGATCGAGGTGGTCAAGGGCGGCCTGATCCTCGACCTCGGCGTGCGCGGCTTCCTGCCGGCGTCGCTCGTCGACATCCGCCGTGTCCAGGATCTGGACGAGTTCCTCGCCAAGGAGCTCCGCTGCAAGGTGATCGAGCTCAACCGCTCGCGCAACAACGTCGTGCTCTCCCGCCGGGCCGTCCTCGAGGACGAGCGCAAGGAGATGCGCCAGGCGATCCTCGACAAGCTGCAGCCGGGCGACGTGGTCGAGGGCCAGATCTCGAACATCGTCGACTTCGGCGCGTTCGTCGACCTGGACGGCATGGACGGGCTGATCCACATCTCCGAGCTCTCCTGGTCGCATGTCAACCACCCGTCCGAGGTGCTCGAGATCGGCCAGACGGTCAAGGTGAAGGTGCTCGACATCGACCGTGATCGGCAGCGTATTTCGCTTGGGTTGAAGCAGACTCAAACTGACCCGTGGCAGCAGGTGCTGGACAGCTACGGCGAGGGCGACGTCGTCCAGGGCCGCGTGACGAAGGTGGTCACGTTCGGCGCGTTCGTCGAGATCCTCCCCGGAGTCGAAGGGCTCGTGCACATCTCCGAGCTGGCGCAGCATCACGTCGAGAACCCGCGCGAGGTCGTCTCGCAGGGCGATCTCGTCAACGTGAAGATCATCGAGGTCGACGCCGAGCGCCGCCGCCTGTCCCTCTCGCTGAAGCGGATCGAAGACGGCGAGGCGCAGCCGCTGGCCGAGGGCGACGAGCCGCTCCGCCCGCAGATCGACCTGTCCGAGGAGGTCTTCGCCGACGCGCCGGCCGCCGAGGCCGCGGTCGAGGCCGTCGCGGACGAGGAGCCCCAGGCGGAGGCGGTCGAGCCGGTGGCGCAGGTCGAGTCCGAGGCGGTCGAGCCCGAAGCAGTCGAGCCCGAAGCGGTGGAGCCCGAGGCGGTCGAGCCCGAGGCGTCCGCCGAGTCCGAGCCTGCCGAGCCCGAGCCCGCCGACGAGCCGGCGGCGAGCGACCAGGCCTCCTAGCCCGCATCGTGGCGCCGCTGACCGTCGCCGTCACCGGCGGCATCGGAGCGGGGAAGTCCGCGGCGCTGGCGGCATTCGCGCGGCGCGGTGTGCCGACGCTGTCGGCTGACGAGGTCGTCCATCGTCTGATCGGCGAGGATCCCGAGGTGCGCGCCGCCCTCGAGGAGCGCCTCGGAACCACCGATCGGGCCGAGATCGCCGCGGTCGTCTTCGCCGACCCGGAGCAGCTCGCCTGGCTCGAGTCGCTGCTCCACCCGCGCGTGCGTGACGCCACGGAGGAGTGGCTGGCCCGCCGGGACGCGCCCGTCGCGGTGGTCGAGATCCCGCTGCTCTACGAGACCGGAGGCGACGCCCGCTTCGACAGGGTCGTGGTGATCACGGCGCCGGCAGAGGTTCGCGAGGCCCGGGCGCAGCGCCCGGAGGACCAACGAGTGACCCGCCTGCTCCCCGAAGACGAGAAGGTGCGGCGTGCCGACTTCGCCTACGTGAACGACGGGACGCTCGACGAGCTCGACGCGTTCGTCGGGCAAATGCTCGACCGCCTGACCGGGTGACCGCGTCCGCGGGCCGCCTCGTCCTCGGCGTGACCGTGATCGCGGTCCTGCTCGCCACCTTCGGGACGATCCACCTGACGCAGCCCGCGTGGTACGAGCGGCTGTGGCACCCGCTGCACTACGAGGACATCGTCCTCGGCCACGCGCGTAACTACCATCTCGACCCTGCGCTGCTCGCCGCCGTGATCTACCAGGAGAGCAAGTTCCACGCGGACGCGCGCTCCGACCGCGGCGCGGTCGGCCTGATGCAGCTGCTGCCCGGGACGGCGGAGGGGATCGCCGAGCGCACGGGCGGCACGCAGTTCCGGGTGTCCGATCTGTACGACCCCGAGATCAACGTCCGCTACGGGGCGTGGTACCTGCGGCACCTGCTCGACAGGTACGGCTCCGAGCGGCTCGCGCTCGCCGCCTACAACGCCGGCCAGGCGAACGTCGACCGCTGGCGGGCGCAGGGGCTGCCGATCCAGTTCGACGAGACCCGAAGCTTCGTCGACCACGTCGAGCGACTGAAAGCGACGTACCGGCACGCCTACTCGTCACTGCGACAACGCGAAGACACTTGACAGACAGCTGAGTGATGTCATAATGATGTCACAATGCAACTGGAAACGCACGTTCAGGCACTGCAGGAGGAGCTCGCCGCCCTGGCGAGCATCGGCGACGAGCAGGTCTCGGTCGCAGCGGACCGGCTGAGCCAGGCGCTCGCGCCCTCGCTCCGGCTGCGACTGCTCGAGCTCCTGTCCGAGGCTGCGCTCGAGGTCGGCTCGCAGCTCCAGACCGGTCACGTCGAGATCCGGCTGGCCGGCCAGGAGCCCTCGCTCGTGTACGTCGAGCACGAGGAGCAGTCCCCGGCGCCCCCGGTCGAGGACGGGCTCACCGCCCGCATCACGCTGCGTCTGCCCGACTCGCTGAAGACGTCCGTCGAGGGCGCGGCGGCGAAGGAAGGCGTGTCCGTGAACACCTGGATCGTCAAGGCGCTGGCCCGGGGACTGACGAGCGTGGTCGCCTCTGGCGGCCGCGTCGGCAGTCGGCTGACCGGCTACGGCCAGAGCTGAAAGGAGGAGGCATGAGGTACCAACCCGGACTGTTCGGACATCTGCCGGAATGGGAGACGTCGGACCGAAGAAACGACCGCGTCGACCTTCGGCCGACGCGCGTCCGCGCGACGTCGCGACGGAGGAAGTGGGCACGGTGAGGTACGACTTCGCCACCAAGGAGCCGCCGAAGCTGCGCTTCGCGATCGGGGCCGGCCGAATCGAGGTCGAGACGGCGGAAGGCGCCGAGACGACGGTCGACGTCGAGGCGATTCGCGGCGAGCTCGAGAACCTGAAGGTCGAGCAGCATGGACGGGACATCGTCATCGAGGGCCGCAAGCGGTTCGGCTTCAAGGGCGACGAGTACGAGATCCGCGTCCGCGCCCCCCTGGGATCGGACGTCGACGCGAACATCGCCTCCGCGGGCTTCCGCGCCACCGGCCGTCTCGGTGCGATCGAGGTGAACACGGCGTCGGGCGACGTGCAGGTGGAGGACGTCGAGCGTGAGGCCAAAGTCCGTTCGGCGAGCGGCGACGTCCAGCTCGGCGCAGTCGGCGGCAAGGCGGAGGTGAATACCGCCTCGGGGGACGTCCAGGTGGGCTCGGCCGCAGGCGGCAGCACGATCAGATCCGCGTCGGGGGACGTCCAGATCGCGGAGGCGGCGAAGCGGGTGTCGCTGAACACCGCCTCCGGCGACATGCACATCGGCTCCATCGGTGAAGGCTCGGTCGACGTCAAGTCGGCGTCGGGTGACGTCCGCATCGGGATCAGGCCAGGCTCGCGCCTCTTCGTCGACGCGAAGTCGCTCAGCGGCGACACGACCTCGGAGGTCGAGCTCGGCGGGGTCGAGGTCGCCACCGGCGGCCCGCTGGTCGAGGTCAAGGGGGCGACGATGAGCGGCGACATCAGGATCGTCCGCGCGTGAGGCTCGTCCCGGAGCTGCTCCGGGACAACCGCCAGTTCCGGACGTTCTTCGCCGGCGAGGCGATCTCGCTGGTCGGCGACCAGATCACGCTGATCGCCCTGCCGCTCGTCGCCGTGCTCGCGCTCGACGCGACGCCGGCCCAGATGGGCTACCTGGTCACCGTCGCACTGCTCCCGAACCTGCTCTTCTCGCTGCACGCCGGCGCGTGGATCGACCGCGCCGGCCGGCGCCGCCGGGTGATGATCGTCGCCGATCTGGGACGCGCCGCCGCGCTCGCCAGCGTCCCGATCGCGTACGCGTTCGGGGTGCTGACCTTCGCGCAGCTGTACGTGGTCGGCTTCGCGACCGGCTTGCTCAGCGTCTTCTTCTTCGTCTCCTACTCCACGCTCTTCGTGGTGCTCGTGCCGCGCGAGCGATACGTCGAGGCGAACTCCCTCCTGCAGGGGAGCCGGGCGTCGTCGGGCCGAGCCTCGGCGGCGCGCTCGTCCAGCTGCTCTCGGCGCCGGTTGCCCTCGCCGCCGACGCCCTGTCGTTCCTCGGCTCTGCCCTGTCTCTCGCCCTGATCCGACCGCAGGAGCCGCCGACCGAGCGGGCCGAGAGCGGGCACCTGTCGGCGGGGCTGCGTTACATCCGCCACTCACGGGCGATCCGCGCCTCGCTGGCCGCGTCCGCGACGATCAACTTCTTCAACTTCGTCCTCTTCGCGCTGTTCGTCCTGTACGCGAATCGCTATCTCGGCGTCGGCCCGGGCGCGCTCGGGATCGTGCTCGGGCTCGGGGCGGCCGGCGCCGTCGTCGGTGCCCTGATCGCCGGCCGCGTCTCCCGCCGGATCGGGATCGGCCCGACCTACGTCGTCGGCTGCATCGTCTTTCCGGCGCCGCTCGTGCTCGTCCCGCTCGCCGGCGGGCCGCACTGGCTCGTGCTCGCGTGTCTCTTCCTTGCGGAGTTCGGCTCGGGGCTCGGCGTGATGCTGCTCGACATCTCCTCCCTTGCGATCAAGGCCGCCCTCGTCCCCGACCGGCTCCGGGCCCGGGTCACCGGCGCCTACATGGTCGTGAACTACGGCGTGCGGCCGCTCGGCGCGTTCCTCGGCGGCGTGCTCGCGAGCGCGATCGGCGTCCGGACGACGCTCTGGATCGCGGTCGCGGGCGGCATGCTCGGCTTCCTCTGGCTGCTGCCGTCGCCGATCCCGAGGATGCGCGAGCTGCCGGCGACCGAGGAGCCCGACGAGCCGGCCGAGGGGAAGGCGATCGCAGTTTCGTGAGGCAGGCCCGCCCGAAGCGGCTAGCGTAGATCCGGATGAAGGAACTGCGCTCCATCGCGGAGGTCGAGCGCGAGCTGCGCGGCGAAGGTTTCTTCGAGGGCGGCGCGGACGGGCTCGTCGCCGACCTCTACCTCGGGTACGGGCTCTCCCGGACGCTCCGGCGGACGTCCGTCCCCGACCCGCCCGAGCCGTGCCCGCTACCGCTCGCGGCGGTGCGCGTCCGGGGGGCCGACGAGCGGGTGCCGGCCGGCGGGCGCTATCGGGTCGGCGACTGGGAACGGACCTGGGACGAGGCGTCGTATGCGGAGGCCGTCGAGGCCGTGCGGGAGGCGATCGCGGCCGGCGACGTCTACCAGGTGAACCTCGTACAGCACCTCTCGGCGCCGTTCAGCGGCGACCCGGCCGGCCTGGCCGCGGCGCTGGTCCCGTTGCGGCCGCTCGAGCCGCGACCGTTCGCCGGCGAGGGCTGGACGGTGGTCTCGGCCTCGCCAGAGCTCTTCCTCGCGCGCCGTGGGTCGCGGGTCTGGACGAAGCCGGTCAAGGGCACGCGCCCGCTCGGCGAGACGCTCGCGGGAAACGGAGTCGAAGCCAGAGCAAGCTCTGGCACCGACCTCTTGTCTTCTGCCAAGGACGCCGCCGAGCACGTGATGATCGTCGACCTCGAGCGCAACGACCTCTCGCGCGTCTGTGAGCCCGGCAGCATCCGCTGGCCCGAGCTGATGGCCGGCCGCGAGCTGGCCGGGGTCGTGCACATGGTCTCGACGGTCGAGGGACGCCTGCGGGACGGCGTCGGCCTGGCGGAGCTGCTGGAGGCGACCTTCCCGGGGGGCTCGGTGACGGGCGCGCCGAAGATCGCGGCGATCGACCACATCGCCGCGCTCGAGCCGGTCGGGCGCGGAGCCTCGATGGGCGCGATCGGGCGTGTCCATCCGAACGGCGACCTCGACCTCGCCCTGACGATCAGGACGTTCGCCGTCGCGGAGGATCGCATCCACCTCTGGGTCGGCGGCGGGATCGTCTGGGAGTCCGACCCGGAGGCGGAGATCGAGGAGTCGCTCGTCAAGGCGCGGCCGCTGCTCGATGCGATCGGGGCGCCCCTGCGGGAGGCGGTTCGCCGTTGAGCCTGCTCGCTGTGGCGGTGGGTGGGCGCGGCCTCGTCCCGGTGGACGAGCCCGTCCTGCTCGCCGACGACGAGGCGCTCCTGCGCGGGCGCGCCGCTTTCGAGACGGCGCGTGTCTACCGCGGGCGCCCGTTCCGGCTCGAGGAGCACCTCGCGCGGATGCGCGCCTCTGCCGAGCGGCTCGGCATCGCGTTTCCCGACGGGTTCGAGGCGCTGGCCGCCCAGGCGCTGGCGGCCGCGGGCGAGCCCGAGGCCATGCTGCGCCTCTACCTGACGCCGGGGCGTGAGGGAGCGGACGCGCCCGTGGCGCTCGCGCTGGTCAGCTCGCTGCCGGCCGACCTGGAGGCGCGCCGGTCGCGCGGGATCTCGCTGATCTCCCTGCTCGGGGTGCGTGCGGAGGCGCCGTGGCTGCTCGGCGGCGTCAAGTCGACGAGCTACGCCGTGAACATGGCCGCCGAAGCCGAGGCACGCACACGCGGCGCCGACGACGCGGTGTTCGTGCGCGACGACGGCGTCGTGCTGGAGGGGCCGGTGACGAACGTGTGGTGGCGGCGCGGCGACACGCTGTTCACGCCCGCAGTCGACCTGGGCATCCTCGCCGGCGTGACGCGGGCGGTCCTGCTCGAGGTTGCGCCGGCGTCGGGATTCGAGGTCGTCGAAGGCGCGTTCCCGCTCTCCGATCTGCTCGAGGCCGAGGAGGCGTTCACGTCGTCATCGGTCCGGGAGGTGATGCCGGCCGTCGAAGTCGACGGCATCCGTCTCGCACGGGGGCCGGCCGCGGCGACCTTGCAGACGGCACTACGAAGGCAGGCCGAGGAGGAGCTGTGAATCGGCCGATCCACGCCGGTACCTTGTGGTCACCGTGCCCGACCTAACAACGTCCGACGGGTATCGCCCGACCGGCGACCAGCCGCAGGCGATCGATCAGCTCGCCGCCTCGCTCATCGCCGGCGAGCGCTACCAGACGCTGCTCGGCGCCACCGGCACCGGCAAGACCGCGACGATGGCCTGGATCATCGAGAAGGTCGGCCGGCCCTCGCTCGTGATCGCGCACAACAAGACGCTGGCCGCGCAGCTCTGCAACGAGTTCCGCGAGTTCTTCCCGGACAACGCGGTCGAGTACTTCGTCTCGTACTACGACTACTACCAGCCGGAGGCCTACGTCCCGCAGGCCGACCTCTACATCGAAAAGGACTCGTCCCGGAACGACGACATCTCGCGGCTGCGGCTCGCGGCCACCTCGGCGCTGTTCACGCGCCGCGACGTGGTGGTCGTCGCGTCGGTGTCGTGCATCTACGGCCTCGGCTCGCCGGAGGAGTGGCGTGGCCGCGTGCTCGTGCTCGAGGTGGGGGAGACGACCGACCGCGACGATGCCCTGAGGACGCTGGTCGAGAGCCAGTACGTTCGCAACGACTCCGTGCTCGCGCGCGGCCGCTTCCGCGTGAAGGGCGACGTCATGGAGGTGCAGCCCGCGAACTCGGAGACCGCCTACCGCATCTCGTTCTTCGGCGACGAGGTCGAGTCGATCTCCCACTTCGACCCGCTCACCGGCGAGGTCTACGCGCGGCTCGACAACCTCGTGATCTGGCCGGCGACCGAGTACGTCACCTCGACCCCGACCGTCGAGCGCGCCGTCGACGACATCCGCCACGAGCTCGACGAGCAGGTGCGGAAGTTCGAGGAGGCGGGGAAGCTCCTGGAGGCGCACCGGCTGCGCCAGCGCACCGAGTACGACCTGGAGATGCTGAAGGAGCTCGGCTTCTGCAACGGGATCGAGAACTACTCGCGCCACCTCGAGGGCCGTCCGCAGGGCTCGCACCCGTTCACGCTGCTCGACTACTTCCCCGACGACCTGGTCGTCTTCGTGGACGAGTCGCACCAGACCGTCCCGCAGCTCGGCGGCATGTACGAGGGCGACCGCTCGCGCAAGCAGACGCTGGTCGACTTCGGCTTCCGGCTCCCGTCCGCGCTCGACAACCGGCCGCTGCGGTTCGACGAGTTCCTCGGCAAGGTGCCGCAGCTCGTGTTCGTCTCGGCCACGCCCGGGCCGTTCGAGCTGCGTCACTCCAGGGTCGTCGCCGAGCAGCTGATCCGGCCGACCTTCATCGTCGACCCCGAGGTCGAGCTGCGGGCGACGAAGAACCAGATCGACGACCTGCTCAACGAGATCCGCCGGCGCGAGGAGGCGGGCGAGCGTGTCCTCGTCACCACGCTGACCAAGAAGATGTCCGAGGATCTGACCGACTACCTGCTCGAGGCCGGCGTGAAGGCGCGCTACCTGCACTCCGAGATCGACACGCTCGAGCGGATCCAGATCATCCGCGAGCTGCGGCTCGGCGAGTACGACGTGCTGGTCGGCGTCAACCTGCTCCGCGAGGGGCTCGACCTGCCCGAGGTCTCGCTGGTCGCCGTGCTCGACGCCGACAAGGAAGGCTTCCTGCGCGGGAAGACGGCGCTCGTGCAGACGATCGGCCGCGCCGCCCGCAACGTCAACGGGAAGGTCCTGCTCTACGCCGACAAGATGACCGAGGCGATCCTGGGTGCCCTCGACGAGACCAACCGCCGCCGAGCGAAACAGCTGGCGTACAACGAGGAGCACGGGATCACGCCCGAGTCTGTGACGAAGGCCGTCTCCGACATCGCGGAGTTCCTGATGCTCGAGTCGCCCACGGTCCCGTCGCGCCGCCGCCGCGGCAAGTCCGAGGTCGAGGGGATGAAGCCGGAGGAGATCGAGCGCCTCGTGGTCGAGCTCGAGGAGGAGATGTTCACGGCCGCGGAGGAGCTCAGGTTCGAGTACGCCGCCAAGCTCCGGGACGAGATCAAGGAGCTGCGCCGCGAGCTGCTTGCCGTTACGCCAGCCTGACGCTTGGCGCTGCGTACGTCGCGGCCTATCCTCACGAGGTATGCAGCACGCTGCGCCGGGCGAGGTCGTCGCGGGCTTTCACGTCTTGTCCGTCGTCGCCGACGGCCTGACGGGAACGGTCCACGTCGCGGAGGATGTGCGAAGCGGCGAACGAGTCGCGCTGAAGCGGCTCGCGCCTGGTCTGGCGCGCGACCCACGCTTCCGCGCGCGTTTCCTGCGCGAGTCCCGGATCGCAGCAGAGCTGTGCCACCCGCACGTGGTGGCGGTCGTCGGCTCCGGAGAAGCCGGTGGGTCGCTGTACTTGGCAACGAACTGGGTCGACGGCTGCGACCTCCGGACGCTCCTCCGTCGCGAAGGGGCCCTCGAGCCCGACCGGGGGATCGCGATCGTCGCCCAGGTAGCAGCCGCGCTCGACGCGGCGCACGATTCGGGCCTCGTCCACCGCGACGTCAAGCCGGGAAACATCCTTGTCGAGACGCGGCCGGGGGGAGAGCACGCCTACATCTGCGATTTCGGACTCGCCCGGCACGCCGCGAGCGTCGGCAGCCTGACCGGCGACAGCGGGTTCGTCGGAACGCTCGGCTACGTCGCGCCGGAGCAGATCGAGGGCGGGCCGATCGACGGCCGCGCGGACGTCTATTCGCTCGGCTGTGTGCTCTTCGAGTGTCTCGCCGGATCGGCGCCCTTTGAGCGGGAGAGTGAGCTCGCGCTGGTCTACGCCCATCTGAACGATGAACCGCCGCAACTGTCCGAGCGGCGGCGCGGGTTGCCCACAGCTCTCGACTCGGTGATTGCGCGGGCGCTGGCGAAGCGGCCGGCCCTCCGGTACGCATCGTGCTCGGATCTCGCGGCTGCAGCGCAGGAGGCGTTTCGCGGCGGCCGCGTCCGCGGCCCTCTTCGGCGACGCCACCTGCTGATTGCGGGTGCCGGCGCCGCCACGATCATCGGCATCGGAGTGGCGGCGTTCGTCTCCATGTCCGGCACTGGCACGGCGCATGCGTCGATCACTCCTGCCGCCGTTGGCGGTCTCTCGACAGGTTCCAGCGACAGTCGCTACAGCCACGCCTGGGGTCCCGGAGGCGCAATCCTCGAGCTGTCCGTGCCTGAGGGCTACGCCGTGCGCACGTACGCCGATCGCAAGATTGCCGTGTTTTACCGCGCATCCGGCTACCGCGCCGTCCAGCGCGGGACGTCCCGCGGCTTGGAGATCGTCACCTGGAACCGCCGGGACCGCACGGCGGCCGGGGTCGGGCCCTGTTCGTCGGTCGACGAGCTACGCGCGGCGTACGGGAAGGCACTGAACCCGGTCGCCAAGAACACCATCGCTGGCCAGGTCTACGGATACACGGTCGGCAACTCGCTCTTCTTCGCCGTGGGGCCGCCTCCGCATCCGAACCGCGTTGGGTCTGTTGCGCTGTTCGCTAACGCGCTGCCCGAAGCCTCTTACAACGCGCTCAGCTCGCCGCCCTGCACGTGATCGTCCCCGAGCGACCAGGTGTAGCGGGTTCGTGTCTCGAGCGGCGCAAGGAGTCCCGGCCGTAGCCCGCGGCGGACGACGACCACCGTCTCCGCGAGTTGGGGCCGCCAGCGCCGGTGCCGCGCCGCGCCGACGACTACGGCCGCAGCGCCGGCAACCGCCTCCGCGAGAGCGCCAGCATCAGGTGCGGCGAGGACGGGCGAGGGCTGAACACCGAGCACGCGCTGGACGGCGATGGATGCGGACGCGAGCAATCTCGACGCATCCCGCCGCCCGTCGCCGGCACCCGGCCCGACGAGGCTGAGGGCCGTGCTGCACGCTCGGGCGAGGACGGCCGCGACCTCGAGTGCGGCCCAGTCGTCCTCCGTCCCCGCGAACGCGACCGCCACGCGATCGCCGGTCGCGGCGTCGAACGCCCGGCCGCTGACGGAGACGATCGTGGCCGTCGACAGAGCGGCGAGACCTTCGAGCCCTTCGCCGGGAACAACGACCACGTCGGACTCCTGCTCGCGGGCGAGGCGCGCGATGTCTGTCGCAGCATCCGCCGTCGTGAAGGCCGCTGTTCGCGCCGGTGCAGCCGCGCGTGCAGATGTGGGCAGGTCGACGCCGGCTCTTGCGAGTGTCGCGACGAGCACTTCGTATTGCAACTCCTGCGCAAGCGCCTCGCCGACTGCCAGCACGCCGCGAGCGTCGCTGTCAGCCCAGGTGGTCACGAGCACCGACCGAGCGGAGCTGCCGACGGCAAGGTGCGCGTCGAGCGCGGAATCCTGCCGCAGCATCCTCGCTTCGAGCTTCCGGAGCTCGGGCCCCGGCTCGACGCCGAAGCCGTCGACGAGGGCCTGACGTAGCTCCCGGTACGCCGCCAGTGCGTCAATTTGTCGGCCCGTGCGGTAGAGGGCGAGCATGAGTTGTGCCGCGAATCGCTCGCGCGTCGGATGAGCGGCGACGAGGTCGCGCGCCTCGAGTGCAACTGCTTCGGGGCGCCCGGCAGCCAGCTCCGCCTGTAGCTTCCGCTCGAGTGCGAGCAGGCGGAGCTCCTCCAGCCTCCGCATCGGCAGGAGCGCGAACTGCTCAGCGGCAAGGTCGGCGAGGGCACGCCCGCGCCAGAGATCGAGCGCCTGCTCGAGCAACGAGACCGCCCCGATGGCGTCCCCCGTTGAGAGTGCCTCTTCGCCGTCGGCGAGGAGTTGCTCGAACCGGTTGAGGTCGAGCTGTCCCGCCTCGAGCTCGATCACATACCCGGGCGACCGGGTCTCGACCCTGGCGTGCTCCCCAAGTCTCTTGCGCAACTCCGAGATCTGCCGCTGCACCTGGGTCACCGCCGTCGCCGGCGGTTCGCCGCGATAGAGGCCGTCGGCCAACTGGTCGGCCGGGACGACCCGGTTAGCGTCGAGAAGCAAGATCGCAAGGGTTGCGCGCTGCATCAAACCACCGAGTGGAAGCGGCCCGTGCGGGGTCATGACTTCAAGCGGCCCGAGGATGCGGAACTCGGCCATGTGCGGACGGTAGTCGCTCGATAGGTGTCCGGTAGGGCCGCCCGGGATGATGACTGCGAGCTACGGAAGGAGTTCCCATGCGCCCGTCGATCGTCACCGTTCTCGTGCTGGCTGCGGTGGCCGGCACCCTCGCCCCGTACGGCGCCGCCCGGCGATCAGCGTTCACCGTCCACTCGAGCCTGGACGGCTTGATGGCGATCCCGCGCCGTATCCACTGGACTGCCTCCACGTCCCTGCCGCCGACGAAGATCGAGCACGTCGTATTCAAGGTCGACGGGCGCTCGGTCTGGGTCGAGCACCGGGCGCCGTACTACTACGGCCAGGACGGCAACTGGCTCGTCACGACGTGGCTCAAGCCCGGCTTGCACCGCTTCGCGGTCGAAGCGTTCACGACGTCAGGCGAGCGCGCAGCCGACGAGGTCCGAGCGCGGACCTCGCCGACGCCGCCACCGCCGGCGAACCTGGTCGGGCGATGGCAGCGGACGATCCAGCCCGGCGAGACGCCCAAGCAGACCCCGCCCGGCGTCTGGAAGCTGATGGTCGACGCAAGCGGGTGGCGAATCAAGGCCCCCGCAGAGCCCGGCTACAGCCTGATCGATGCCCTCTACCTGGGGGGTGGACGCGTGCAGCTCCGCACCGGGATCTACACCACGGCCGATGACCGCTTCGGCGGAAATGGCTTCTGCGTTGCGTCCAGCCCGCCGGTCACCTACCGCTGGTCGGTGGTCGGCGATACGCTGACACTGGCCCTCGCCGGCGCGGACCGCTGTGGCGGACCAGGCGCAGCACAGCACCTGGTCGTCGCCGCCACCTGGCAGCGGGTGTCGAGGGGCTAATAAGTCGATGTCCGCCCGATCACGGCAAGGCGCGATCACTGCACTCACACAATGCGACGGCCCGCCTAAGCGGGCCGTCCGGGTGAAGCGGGCAGAGCCGCAAGCGGGTGCCCTGCTCACGCGGCCCGGCGCGTGGCAGAACCGGATTCGCGGAACCGGACAGGCAGGTCTCAGCCACCTGCTACGCCACGGAGCTTGACCCTCCGACCTGCTTGCACGCTACGCGGGGCTTTCCGGCTCAGTTGTGTCAGTGCTGTGACAAGTCATCGACGCCTAGGCGTCACCGCCGATCGTTCCTGCGGCATGATCCGCGGTCTGTGGGCGGGCTGACCAGGACGGACCTTCTCAGGCGGGGCATCGGCGTCGGAGCCGGGCTCACCCTGCTCGGCGGGCTCCCGGGCCGGGGGCTCCACCTGCTCGAGAATGCCGAGGCGGCGCGCAGGCCGGACGTCCACGGGTTCGTCACCCGTCCCGACCTCCGGCCGCCGGTGCTCACGATCGCCTCCCCTGCCCACGGAACCGCCGACGGTCTCCTGTTCCTCGCGCCCTCGTCCGGCCCGGGCATGCGCGGGGGCCTGATCGCCGACGATCGCGGCGACCCCGTCTACTTCCGGTCGGCCACGCCGAGGACGGTGATGGACTTCCGCGCCGGGCTGCTGCGGGGCAAGCCGGTGCTGAGCTGGTGGGAGGGCCGCTACGTGTTCGGGGTCGGCAAGGTCGGCGAGTACGTGATCGTGGACGCGTCATACCGCGAGGTCGCGCGATTCTCGTCGGCACGCCTTCGGAGGCCGGACTTCCACGAGGTCCTGCTCACCGAGGACGGAACACTGCTCGTCACCGCCTACGAGACGCGGCCCGCTGACCTGACCGCCGTCGGCGGCCCGAGCGCGGGCCTCGTCTACGGCGGCGTCGTCCAGGAACTGGCGGTCCCGAGCGGCCGTCTGCTGTGGGAGTGGCGCAGCCTCGACCACGTCGCAGTCACGGAGACCGTGAGCGACCAGATCGGCTCGCCGTTCGACTACTTCCATATCAACGGGATCGAGGTCGATCACGACGGCAACCTGCTGGTCTCCGCCCGCAACACGTCCGCGCTGTACAAGGTCTCGCGGCGGACCGGACGGGTCCTGTGGCGCCTGGGTGGGACGCGGAGCGACTTCTCGATGGGCAAGGGAACGCAGTTCGGCTTCCAGCACGATGCGCGCCTGCACGAGGGCGGCAGGACGATCAGCCTGTTCGACAACGGGCCGCGGCCGGACGGGGGGCGACCGGAATCGCGGGCGATCGTGCTCGCGGTCGACCAGCGCCGCCGGCAGGTGACGCTGAAGCGGGAGATCCGGCACCGTCGGCCGCTCTTCGCGTTCGCGACCGGGAGCAACCAGCTCCTGCCGAACGCGAACCGGCTCGTCACCTGGGGGATCACGGGGTGGTTCACCGAGTACGACGCCGACGGCCGGGTCTGCCTCGACGCCCACCTGCCGACCCACGGCCAGAACTACCGCGTCTTCCGGTGCCCCTGGGCCGGACATCCCGGCGTGCCGCCGGCGTTCAAGGCCTACCGCCAGGGGGCCGGAGCGGCCCGGCTCTACGCGAGCTGGAACGGCTCGACCGCGCTGGCCGCCTGGCGGCTCGAGACCGGGCGGAGGCCCGGGGCTCTCCGCCCGGGCGGCGCCCATCCGAAGCGGGGCTTCGAGACGACGTTCGCCGTCCCGCCGCGGACTCGCTACGCGGCCGCGGTCGCGCTCGACGCGAGCGGCAAGCCGCTCGCGCGCTCGCGGACCACCCGCCTCTATTAATCCAGCGCGCCGGTTCCGCGCGGGAACCGGCGCTCGGCTGTCAGCCGCCACCCGCCTGCTCGCCAGATGTAGGTCTGGACGGTCAGTGAGCGCGGATCCGCGTCGTAGACGAGCAGGCCGCGCGCCTCGCCGCGGCGGTGCGGTCTCGGCTGCCCGAGGCCCGGCGCCGTCGCCACCACCGCGCCCGCCTGCCCGTCCGCCCAGACCTCGAACTCGTGCCGCTCCACGACGGCGCCCTGGTGCGTGTGGCCCGAGACGATCAGCTCCGCGCCGGCGTCGACGAGCGCGCCGAGCACGTGGTCGCGCCGGGCGACCGGCCGCTTGCGCGTCCGCCAGGGCGCGCCTCCGAGCTGGTGGTGCAGGGCGACCATGCGGAGAGCGCCTGCCGGCGCGGCGGCGAGCTGCGAGGCCGCCCACTCGAGCTGGTCGTCGCGGACGCCGCCCGACTGGTGGCGCCAGGGCCGCACCGAGTTGATCCCGACGAGGACGACGTCGTCGGCGACGTACACCGGCCGGGTCGTCTCCCAGCGCCGCTCGAACTCAGCCCACGGCCGCGTGAACCGAGCCGGAAACGTGTACGGGATGTCGTGGTTGCCGGGAACGGCAACGACGGGAGCAGGCAGATCACGGAGGGTGGCGGCAGCCCGTTCGTGCTGGTCGCGGCGCCCGCGATGGGTGAGGTCGCCGCTGGCGACGACCAACTCCGGTCGCAGACGCTGGACCAGCGCCGTGAGCGCCGCCGCCGCGTCCGGGCTCTCGCGGGCGCCGACGTGCAGGTCGGAGACGTGGAGAATCCGCGCGGGCACGGCCGAACCACCCTATAAACTCATCGTCGTGACGGACGAGCCGGCCGAGATCGTCGAGGATCTCTACCTCGGCCTGCGGGCCGGGGGCGCACTCCGCAAGCAGCGCCGCGGCGAGCAGCTGACCGCCGATGAGGAAGAGGCGCTCGGGCGCTGGCGCCAGATGTCGAGCTGGCGCAAGGCGGTCGCGATCGGCGCGTTCGCGGTAGGCACCTTCGGCCTGGGATTCACGGTCGGCGGCCTCGTGTTCGGCCGCTGGCGCCGGGCCTAGCCCGTTTCGGCGTCTTTCGCCGGGAAGATCACTGCCGGCACGTCCTCCTTCGCCGGGTCCTTCTCGAATACGGCGACGTCGATGATCGTCGCCAGCACCGCCGCGAACGGCGTCGACAGCAGGACGTACGCCGGGCCGATCAGGATGCCGACCGAGGTGACCGTGACCAGCACGATCAGCGGGGAGAGGCCGACGGCGTGGCCGAGCACCCTCGGCCCGACGACGTAGTCCTGGAGGAGGCGCAGGCCGAAGACGGCGATCGCGGCGGCAATCGCCGCCCCGATTGACACCGTGAAGCCGAGGCCGATCGCGGCCACGCCGGCGATCAGCGGGCCGACGATCGGGACGATTTCGACGATGCCGGCGAAGACGCCGACCAGGAGCCAGTACGGTAGGCCGATCAGCCAGAACGCGAACGACAGCACAGTGCTGACGAAGATGATCATCAGCAGCATGCCGCGGACGTAGGCACCGAGCTTCGCGTCGATCAGATCCCAGGTGTCGCGGACCCGCCTCCGCTTGTCGCGTTTGACCAGGCTGAGCACGACGGTCTGCGCCTTCTCTTTCTCGAAGACCCAGTAGGCGGCGATCGCGAACACGAGGAAGATGGCGATCAGGATCTCGAGGGCGGTCCGGCCGTAGGTGACGGCCGGATGAATCAGGTTCGTGCCGTGCGGCAGCTGCTCGAGCCGATGCTGGATCGCGACGAGGATCTCGTGCTTCACGCCGTGCGAGTTGCGCGCAGCCCGGGCGACGTCGGAGCTGGATGTCGGCAACGTGCCCAGTGCGTTGCGGACCTGGTTGAGCGCGCGCGGCACGATCAGCCAGAGCAGCAAGCCGACCGCGACGATCAGGCCCAGGTAGTGGATCAACAGTCCGACCGACCGGGGCACGCGCCGCTTGTGGAGCCACTCGATGCCCGGGCGCATCGCGGACGCGATCACGATCGCGAGCAGGAAGAGCGCGATCAGCACCTTCAGGTGCCACAGGGCGAACGCCGAGACGACCACGGCGACTGCGACTACCGTGGCCACGAAGGACTTGCGCGCGACGTCGCCCATTGCGCTGTTGTCTCCAGGAAGCCGCTTGCCCAAACGGATTCCGAGGGCCCTCACGAACGCCTGTTCGCACGATAGAATGGTCGATCGATGGCTGCGGACGAGCTCGTCGTTCACGGCGCGCGGGAGCACAACCTCAAGGACATCACAGTCCGGTTGCCCCGGCACGCGCTGATCTGCATCACCGGCCTGTCCGGGTCCGGCAAGTCCAGCCTGGCCTTCGACACGATCTACGCCGAGGGGCAGCGCCGGTACGTCGAGTCGCTCTCGGCGTACGCGCGCCAGTTCCTGCAGATGATGGAGAAGCCCGACGTCGACTCGATCGACGGGCTCTCGCCGGCGATCTCGATCGACCAGAAGACGACCTCGCGGAACCCGCGCTCGACGGTCGGCACCGTCACCGAGATCTACGACTACCTGCGCCTGCTGTACGCGCGCGTCGGCCGGCCGCACTGCCCGATCTGCGGCCGCCCGATCGCCGGCCAGTCGATCGAGGCGATCGTCGACCAGGTGCTGCGGCTGCCGGAAGGGACGAGGTTCACGGTGAACGCGCCGGTCGTTCGCGACCGCAAGGGCGAGTACAAGGACGTCTTCGAGCACCTGCGCGCCGAGGGCTTCACCCGGGTGAAGGTCGACGGCGAGCAGCGGCTGCTCGACGAGGAGATCGAGCTCGACAAGAAGTTCAAGCACACGATCGAGGTGGTCGTCGACCGTCTGGTGATGAAGGAAGACCTGCGCACGCGGCTCGCACAGTCGATCGAGACTGCGGTTGCGCTCGCGGAGGGGCTGGTCGTGATCGACATCGTCGACGGTGAGGAGCTGACCTTCTCCGAGCGGTTCGCCTGCCCCGAGCACGGGGTGTCGTTGCCCGAGCTGCAGCCGCGCATCTTCTCGTTCAACTCGCCGCACGGCGCCTGCCCGCGCTGCACCGGCCTCGGCGCGCAGCAGGAGATCGACCCCGACCTGCTCGTCCCCGACCCGTCGCTCTCGATCGCCGAGGGCGCGCTCGTGCCGTGGTCGGTCGGGAACTCGGGCTACTACGAATCGGTGATCCAGGCGATCGCCGAGCGCTGGGAGATCGACCTGGACAAGCCCTGGCAGGACCTCACGACCGCCCAGCAGGACCTGTTCCTGTACGGCACCAAGGGCGAGCGGATCTACGTCCAGTACCGCAACCGCATGGGCCGGAAGCGCTCGTACATGCTCAACTTCGAGGGGATCGTCCCCAGCCTCGAGCGTCGCTACCGCGAGACCGACTCTTCTCAGCAGCGGGAGCGGATCGAGGAGTACATGTCGTTCCGGCCGTGCCCGGCGTGCGGCGGCGCCCGGCTCAAGCCCGAGGTGCTGGCGGTCACCGTCGGCGGCCTCAACATCCACGAGTTCACGAAGATGTCGGTCACCCGGTCGCTCGCCTTCCTCGGCGGGCTGGAGCTGACCGAGGTCGAGCAGCTGATCGGCTCGCGGATCGTCAAGGAGATCAACGAGCGGCTGACGTTCCTCGACGACGTCGGCGTCGGCTACCTGAACCTCGACCGCGCCTCGGCGACGCTCTCGGGCGGCGAGGCGCAACGCCTCCGGCTCGCCACGCAGATCGGCTCGCAGTTGGTCGGCGTCCTCTACATCCTCGACGAGCCCTCGATCGGGCTGCACCAGCGCGACAACGGCAAGCTGATCGGCACGCTCGAGCGGCTCCGCGACCTGGGCAACACCGTCGTCGTCGTCGAGCACGACGAGCAGATGATGCGCTCGGCGGACTGGCTGGTCGACATGGGGCCGGGGGCCGGCGAGCACGGCGGCCACGTCGTCGCCGAGGGGACGGCTGCGAAGGTGCAGCGGTCGCGAACGTCGACCACCGGCCAGTTCCTCTCGGGCGCCAGGGCGATCGCGGTGCCGGACCGCCGGACGGAGGATCTCGGGTCGTTCGCCGTGCGCGGAGCGTCGCAGCACAACCTCAAGGACATCGACGTCGAGTTTCCGGTCGGCAAGCTCGTCTGCGTCACGGGCGTGTCCGGTTCGGGCAAGTCGACGCTGGTCAACGAGATCGTCTACAAGGCGTGCGCGAACCGGCTGCAGAAGATGCGCACGAAGCCGGGCGACCACGAGTCGGTCGAGGGGATCGACGCCTTCGACAAGGTGATCGACATCGACCAGTCGCCGATCGGGCGGACGCCGCGCTCGAACCCGGCGACGTACACGGACCTCTTCACGCCGATCCGCGAGCTGTACTCGCTCACGCCGGAGGCGAAGGTGCGCGGGTACAAGCCGGGACGGTTCTCGTTCAACGTGCGCGGCGGGCGGTGCGAGACGTGCAAGGGCGACGGGCAGATCAAGATCGAGATGCACTTCCTCCCCGACGTCTACGTGCCGTGCGAGACGTGCAAGGGCGCGCGGTACAACCGCGAGACGCTCGAGGTGCGCTTCAAGGGCAAGAACATCTCCGAGGTGCTGGACATGTCGGTCGAGGAGGCCCTGTCCTTCTTCGCCAAGATCCCGAAGATCCGGCGGAAGCTGCAGACGCTCCACGACGTCGGGCTCGACTACATCAAGCTCGGCCAGCCGGCGACGACCCTGTCCGGCGGTGAGGCCCAGCGCGTGAAGCTCTCGAAGGAGCTGTCGAAGGTCGCCACCGGCAAGACGTTGTACATCCTCGACGAGCCGACCACCGGCCTCCACTTCGCCGACATCGAGAAGCTGCTCGAGGTCCTCCAGCGGCTCGTCGATGCGGGGAACACCGTGCTCGTGATCGAGCACAACCTCGACGTGATCAAGCAGGCGGACTGGATCGTCGACCTCGGCCCCGAGGGCGGGGAGGCCGGGGGCGAGGTGATCGCGACCGGCACGCCCGAGCAGGTGGCCGAAGCCGAGGGCTCGTACACCGGGCAGTTCCTGCGCGAGCTGCTGCCGGCCGTCGCAGCCGCCGCTGCCTAGCATCTAGTTCTGACGGCATCGGGCCAGGCTTGTCCGCACCCGCGGAGGAAGCTCGCTCCGGCGAGGTGCGAACGGGCCGCGGGAATCCTGTGGACGAATCGACACGCAAACGTTTCAGCCCCAGTCTCAGAGACTGGGTGTGGAACGTCACGAAGAGCGACATGGCCCGAACGGCCGCGGGTGCGCGCGAGCTGCCGCGCCGGTCGCGTGACGTCATCGCCCCCGGGCGGTTGACAGGACGCCGGCGCCCTGAATACTTCGTGCCGTGTTGCACGTGAGGACGACGCTCGATGGCTGCTGAGTTCCAGGTCGCCGGCGCGAACGCGAACGCGCTCTTCACGCTGAAGGTCCACCGCGGAGACGGGATGGCGCTCCTGGCCATGAACTGGAAGCAGGACGCGCCGCCGGACGACTTCGTCGGCTTCGCGATCGAGTACCGGGAGCCGGACGGCGACCGCTTCTACCCGTTGAAGAACCGCCTCGCCTTCCCGACCGCAGGCGGTGCGCTGAACCCGAACCAGCTGTCGACGTTGCAATCCCCGATCCAGAAGTTCCGCTGGGTGCACTTTCCCCGCAACGCTGACCTGCTCGGCGAGTTCACCTACCGGGTGACGCCGGTGTTCATGGGTGTAGACGACGCGCTCGGCTACGGCGAGGCCCAGACGGTCGCGATCGAGCTCCGCCGCGAGACCTATCCCGGTGTCCTGAACGTCGCGTTCACGCGCGGCTTCGTCGCGTCGCAGGCGTTCGTGGACTTCTACGAGTCGGCAGGGCCGATCTCGACCTTGCTGCCCTCGACCGCCGACGCTGGCCTGGACTTCGTCCCGACGCATCCGAAGGAGGCGAAGGCGCTCGCCTGGATGGGCTTCGAGGCGCGGCGGGCGATCCTCGACGTCCTCGATGCGGCGATCGCGGATCACGACGCGAAGGTCTGCGTGATCGCGTACGACCTGAACGAGCCTGAGATCGTGTCGCGGCTGAAGAAGCTCGGCGCGCGACTGAGGGTGATCGTCGACGACAGCGACGCCCACGGCGAGCCGGGATCGGCCGAGACAAAGGCGGCGGGCGAGCTCGCCGCCACCGCCGGCGAGGAAAACGTCAAGCGACAGCACGTGCTCAACCTGCAGCACAACAAGGTGATCGTCGTGGACGGCCCGACGGGCCGGACCGTCGTGTGCGGCTCGACCAACTTCAGCTGGCGCGGGTTCTACGTCCAGAACAACAACGCGCTCGTGCTCCAGGGCGCGACCGCGGTGGCGGCGTACCGGGCGGCGTTCGAGGCGTACTGGCAGGGGCCGCCTCACGACTTCGGCGACACGGACTCGGCCAAGTGGACGGACCTCGGCCTGACCGGCATCGACGCGCGGGTCGCGTTCTCACCGCACTCTCCCTCGAACGCCCTGCTCGCTACGATCGCCGAGGACATCGGCGAGCACACGACCTCGTCGCTGCTCTTCTCGCTGGCGTTCCTCTACCAGACGCCCGGCCCGGTCCTGGACGCGATCAAGGCGATGACCGCGCGCGACGACATCTTCGTCTACGGGATCTCGGACCGCAGGGTGGGCGGCTTCGACTTCGTCCAGCCGGACGGGAACGTCGCCCCGGTCTACCCGTCCCAGCTGCGCAAGGGCGTCCCGCCGCCCTTCTCGGCGGAGCCGACCGGGGGCGGCGGCATCCGCATGCACCACAAGTTCGTGGTGATCGACTTCGACAAGCCGACCGCCCGCCTCTACCTCGGCTCGTACAACTTCTCCTCGCCGGCCGACACGAAGAACGGCGAGAACCTGCTGCGGATCCGGGACCGTCGGATCGCCGTGTCGTTCATGATCGAGGCCCTGCGCATCTGCGACCACTACCAGTTCCGGGTCAGCCAGAGCGCGTACAAGAAGGCCGGCGAGCCGTTCGTCCTCAGGAAGCCGCCTCGCGCCCCAGGCGAGGTGCCGTGGTGGAAGAAGGACTACACGGACGCGCGCCGGATCCGCGATCGCGAGCTGTTCGCCTGACCGCTCGTGGTAGTCGACCTGCTCGTCTGAGACACTCGCCCCGTGTCGCTCGACGAGAGTCCGCGGCGCCGGTCGCTGGCGCCGATCGGCGACGAGCTCCGCCATCGCGAGCTCGAGGTCGGCAAGCCGTCCCTGCGCGACCGCTGGCGGCGGCGCCGGCGGCTGCTGCCCAGGCCGACCACCTGGTACGGGATCGTCCTCGTCGGGATCGTCCGGTTCGCGGTCGCCCTGGCGGTCGCGGTCGGGCTGGTCCTGCTGATCGGCGAGCTGGTCGGCTGGACCAGCCGGCACGACCTCGTCAAGCTCTTCCTGATCGTCGGCGGCGGGATGGTCGCCACGCTGTCGACGGCGGCGTTCGGTGGAGGGTGGGGCCGCTGGGAGGGCTCTACGAGCGCTCGCTCTCGTCAAGAGACCGGAGCCAGCAGCTGGTCCTGGCGATCGTCGGCCTCTGTCTGATCGGGATCGCGCTCTTCCTCGACGCCACGAAATAAGCTGAGCGCATGAGCGTGAAGGTGGAGGTCCCGACGGGGCAGGCCGAGCGGGAGTGGTGGCTGCGCCTGGCCCGCGTCCTGGCCGCGCCTACGTCGGTGTTCGTCTGGGTTCGCGACGACTCCGCGGAGGCGGCGGCCGCGCGGCAGGAGCCGCTCACCGCGCTCGTCTTCGTCTCGGGCATCGCCATCTTCCTCGCCAGCAGCACCGCCGGCCGCTTCTTCGACGACTTCGAGAACAACAACAGCTATCTGCTGCTGTTCATGGAATGCATCGTCGCCGGGCTACTGGTCGCGATCCAGAACTTCTGGATCGTCGGCGGGGCCGTCTACCTGGGCGGACGCACGGCGGACAGTGCCGCCAGCTTCCGGCAGGCCCGGCACGTGGTCGCGCTCGCGACGGCGCCGTTCGTCGTCGAGCTGATCTTCGTCTGGCCGGTGCGGCTGGCGATGTTCGGCGGCGACTCGTTCCGCAACGGCGGCTCCGACCACGGCGCGCGCGAGGTCGTTTTCCGGGTGCTGGACAGCGGCTTTCTCGTCTGGTCGCTGGTCCTGCTCGTGATCGGCGTCCGGACGCTGAACGGCTGGCGCTGGCCGCGCACGTTCGCCTCGCTGGCGATCGCGGGTGCCGTCCTCACGCTGATCGTGCTGCTGTTCGTCGTCTTCTGAGCCGGTGGCAGTCGAGCTCGTCTACGAGACGCACTCGACGAGCGTCGACAACGAGCACGGCATCGCGACGGGCTGGCTCGACGGCGAGCTGTCTGCGCGCGGCCGTGACCAGGCGGCCGAGCTCGACCGGCGCCGCCGCGACGACCGGATCTCCGCCGTCTACGTCTCGGATCTCGGCCGCGCGGTCGAGACGGCCGAGATCGCGTTCGCCGGCACGGACATCCCGGTGCGCCGGGACCCGCGGCTGTGCGAGTGCGACTACGGCGAGCTCAACGGCGCGCCCGTCGACGAGGTCGCGGCCGTTCGCCGCCGTCACGTCGAGGAGTTGTTCCCGGGCGGCGAAAGCTACCGCCAGGTGGTCGAGCGGACGCGCGCGTTCCTCGAGGACATCACGGCTCGTCACGACCACGAGCGGATCGTGGTGATCGCGCACTCCGCCAACCGCTGGGCACTCGACCATCTCGTGAACGGCGCGCCGCTCGAGCAGCTGGTCGACGCGCCGTTCGACTGGCAGCCGGGCTGGTTCTACGTTGTAAACGCCTCCAGCTCGGTCTCAGACATCGAGTAGGTGTGCTCCTCGCCCGGGAACGCCCCGGAGCGCACCTCGGAGGCGTAGGCCTCGAGCGCGTCACGGATCTCCCGCGAGAGATTCGCGTACCGCTTGACGAAGCGGGGGAGGTGGCCCTCCGTCAGCCCGAGCAGGTCGTGGTAGACGAGCACCTGGCCGTCGCAGTCCGGCCCGGCGCCGATCCCGATCGTCGGGATCGACAGCTCCCGCGTGATCCGGCCGGCGACCGGCGCGGGGATCGCCTCGAGCACGATCGAGCAGCACCCCACGGCCTCCAGCTCACGCGCGTCGACGAGCAGCTGCCGCGCCGCCTCCGCCGTTTTGCCCTGCGTCTTGAAGCCGCCGAGCATCGTCGCCGACTGCGGCGTCAGGCCGATGTGGCCCATGACGGGGATCCCGGCCTCGACGATCCGCCGGACACGCGAGACCATCGGGCCGGCGCCCTCGAGCTTGACGATGTCTGCGCCGCCCTCCTTGACGAAGCGGATCGCCGTACGCACTGCGTCTTCATCCGAGACCTGGAACGAGCCGAACGGCAGGTCGCCGACGACCAGCGGCCGGTTCGAGTGCCGCGAGACCGTCCGCGTCAGGAAAAGCATCTCGTCGACGGTGACCGGCACGGTCGTGCCCTCGTGGCCGAGGACGACCATCGCCGCCGTGTCGCCGACGAGGACGATGTCGATGCCGGCGTCCTCGGCGAACCGTGCGCCGGGCGCGTCGTAGGCGGTGACCATGACGATCCTGTCGCCGCGCGCCTTCATCGCGGCGAGCTCGGGCAGCGGCAGCTTGCCTGCCGGCATGGCGCTCATGGAGTGCCTCCTTGGAGAGGGACGTTGTCGATCAGGCGGACGGAGCCGACGCGTACGGCGGCGGCGAGGGCGGGCGGGTCGAAGGGCGCGACCTCGACGTAGTCGACGTCGAGGCCGTCGAGCAGCTCGCGAGCCCTGGCCGGATCGGCGGTGGCGAGGGCGCGGGGGAGGGCGAGGGCCGCCTCCCGCTCCTGGGGGGACAGGAGCCCGTTGCGCGAAGAAAGGGCGAGGCCGTCGGCGTCGCGGATCGTCGGCAGCACGCGCAATTCGACGTCGAGGTTCAGGTCGCGGACCATCCGGCGCAGGACCTCGACCTGCTGTGCGTCCTTCTGGCCGAAGTACGCCCGCCCGGGACGGACGATGTTGAAGAGCTTGAGGCAGATCGTCGCCACGCCCCTGAAGTGGCCGGGCCGGTACGCGCCCTCGAGACCCTGCGAGGCAACGGTCACGTCCACCCAGGTCTCGTAGCCCGGCGGGTACAGCTCCTCGAGCGGAGGCGCGAAGAGCACGTCGACGCCCGCCTCTCCGGCGATCGCGGCGTCGGCGGCCTCGTCGCGGGGGTAGCGGTCGAGGTCGTGCGGGTCGCCGAACTGGGCCGGGTTGACGAAGAGGCTCGCGACCACAAGGTCGTTCTCCTCCCGGGCCGCGGTGAACAGCGAGACATGGCCCGCGTGGTAGGCGCCCATGGTCGGCACGAGGCCGACGTCGTCGCTCGCGCCAAGGGCTGCGCGAACGTCCGCGATCGAGCGAACGACCCTCATGCCACGCCCTCTGGCCGCTCTGAGGACGTCAGAACGGCAAGCGCGCGGTACATCGGCTCGAGCTCGGGACGGGCATCGTGCAGCGCGCGGATGTGCGCGTCGACCACCGACCAGTCGCCCCTGGCGACCGGCCCCGTCAGCTGGAAGCCGTTCTCGATCGTGCGGGTCATCAGCGGGACGAGCGCCTCCGGCGGCGCGCCGGCGTCCTCGAACAGGCGGGAGGCCGAGCGGTGGAGCGTGACCAGGTAGTTCGAGGCGATCGAAGCGCCCGCGTGGTAGAGCACTCGCGCGTCGTCGGCCAGGTCGAACGGGCGCAGGCCGAGGGTCGTCGCCAGCTCGCGGCCGAGCGCGCGGGCATCGTCGGTCTCGGCGGTGACCGCCGCCCAGGCGCCGTCGAGCTGCTCGGGCCCGCGGTCGAGCGTGAAGGTCTGGAGCGGGTGGACGGAGAAGCGCCGCCGGTGCGGGTCGAGCGCCGCGAGCGGCGTCGCCCCGCTGACGTGCGCGACCCACGGCCCGGGGCCGATCCCGGCGGCGACCTCGGCGATCGCCCGATCGGGGACGCACAGGAGAACCAGCTCGGCGCTGCCGTCGCGCAACTCGACACCGCGCTCGCGCAGGCGGGCGCTCAGAGCAGAGCCCGCGCGGCCGCGACCGATCACGTTGACGCTGTCGACCATCTCGATTGCTCCAGTTCCGCAGGGGATACCGGGCAGGAGCAGTCTAACGACCGGTCGAGATCCTCCGCTCGAGCGCAGCCTTCACGTCAGGCCAATCGTCGTCGATCACGGCGTACCAGGCGGAGTCGCGGCGCTCGCCGTCACGGACGATCATGTGCTTGCGATGGATGCCCTCGAACTCGCTGGGAATCGCGCCGAGCGCCGCCCGCGCGCGCTCGTTCTTCGCGTCGGTCTTGAACTCGACGCGGCGGGCGCCGAGCGTCTCGAAGGCGTGCCGGAGCAGCAGGTACTTGGCGTCGGTGTTGGCGCCGGTGCCCCAGGCCGACGGCGTGTTCCAGGTGTTGCCGATCTCCAGCCGGAGGTGCTCCGGGAAGACGTTGAGGTAACTGGTCGAGCCGATCACCTCGCCGTCTCTGACGACGACGAAGTGGTGCATCTCGGTCGCCGCGAGCGCTGCGGCGATCCAGGCCTCCGTGTCGCGTGTGGTCATCCACGTCCAGGAGCGCTCGTCCGCCGCCGCCGCGCGCAGCCCCTCGACGTGCCGCTGCTCGATCGGCTCGAGGGTGACGATGCGACCCTCGAGTCGGGGTCGGAGTTGCTCGGCGGTCCACACACCCGTATGTCTACACTGCGCCTGCGATGCCGATCTACGAATACGTCTGCATGAAGTGCGAGTCGCACTTCGAGGAGCTCGTCCGGAACGGCGAGAAGCCGAAGTGCCCCGACTGCTCGAGCGCCAAGGTGCAGAAGCAGTTCTCGGTCTTCGCCACGCACGGGGCGGAGTCGGCGCCGAGCTTCGGCCAGACGGCTGCCGGCGGCGGCTGCTGCGGCGGCTCCTGCGGCTGCGGCCACTAGCCATTTGCCGGAGGCAAATGGCTAGAGGAGCGACCGTCCGGGCGCTCGCTTAGACTCCGGCATCGATGCTCGATGCGCTCGGGATCGAAGCCTCTACCTGCACGCGCTGCGCACTGAGCCAGAGCCGGACACAGGTCGTGTTCGGCAACGGCCACCCGAATGCCGACCTGATGTTCGTCGGCGAGGCGCCGGGCTTCCACGAGGACCAGCAGGGCATCCCGTTCGTCGGCCAGGCCGGGAAGCTGCTCGACAAGCTGCTCGCCGGCATCGGGCTCACCCGTGCCGACGTGTACGTCGTCAACACGCTCAAGTGCCGGCCGCCCGGCAACCGCGACCCGCTGCCCGAGGAGAAGCACGCCTGCGAGCCGTGGCTGTTCAAGCAGATCGAGCTGATCCGCCCGAAGGTGATCGCCACCCTCGGGAACCACGCGACCAAGCAGCTGACCGGCAAGGAGACCGGCATCACGCGCGTCCACGGCCAGCCTCAGCCGGCCACCTATGGCTCGATGTCGGTGACGATCTTCCCGATCTTCCACCCGGCCGCCGCGCTCTACACCCCGGCGATGCTGAAGGTGCTCGAAGAGGACTTCGCCCGGATCCCGGCCCTGCTGGACCGCGAGGTGGAGCCGCTCGAGCCGCTGGCCGAGCTGCTCGCCACGCCGGAGCCCGAGCCGGCGCCGGTCGCCGTCCAGCTCGGTCTCTTCTGATCCAGGTCGAGACAGCCTCGCCCGAGGAAACCGAAGCGGTGGCCGCGCGGCTTGCCGTCCGTCTGGAGCTCGGCGACGTCGTCGCCGTCTCCGGCGAGCTCGGCTCCGGGAAGACGACGTTCGTCCGCGGGGCGTGCCGCGCCCTGGGCGTGACGCAGCCGGTGACGAGCCCCACCTACACGATCGGCCACCGCTACGAGGGCCGCGTGCCGGTTGCCCATCTCGACCTGTACCGGTTCGAAGGGGTCTCCGAGGCCGACTGGGGCGCGCTCGAACCGTACTTCGACGACGCCGTCGTGTTCGTCGAATGGCCCGAGGCGGCCGGCGGCTCGCTGCCCGATCCGCGCGTCCGGGTACGGTTAAGGCACGTGGACGAGAGGCGGCGGCTGATCGTGCTCGACGAGATGTCTTCTCAGAACCGGTGCTGACCTTGGCGTTTGACACGGCGACCGGCGTGGCTACGACCGCGCTCGTCCGGGACGGCGACGTGCTGGGCGAGCGGATCGGACGTGCGTCCGAAGTGCTCGCGGAGGCTGACGAGTTGCTCCGCGCTGCCGGCCTGACCCCCGGCGATCTCGACCTGCTCGCCGTCGGGGTCGGCCCCGGAAGCTTCACCGGCGTGCGGATCGGGCTCGCGACCGCCCGAGGGCTTTCGCTCGCCCTCGACCTGCCCGTGGCCGGGGTATCCACGCTCGACGCGCTCGCCGCGGGATCGTCCGGTGCGACACCCGTTGTCGACGCGAAGCGAGGCGAGATCTTCACCGTCGCTTCGGGCCATGTCCGGTGCCTGGCACCGGACACGCTGGAAGTGCACAGGGGCCGACCGTACGTGGGCGACGGAGCCGTGCGCTACCGGGACACGATCGAGGACGCAGGCGGCGTCGTCCCGCCCGACGACAGCGAGCTCCACATCCCCCGCGCCCGCTTCCACGCCGGGCTGGCCGGCGAAGGCGGCCCGGCAGAGCTCGTCGAGCCGGTCTACATGCGAGCTCCGGACGCCGAGAAGGCACCGGCGTGATCGAGATCCGCCCGCTGCAGCTGGGCGACCTGACCGCGATCGAGGAGATCGAGCGCAGCGCCTACCCGACGCCGTGGTCGCGTTCGATGTTCGCCGGCGAGCTCTCGAAGCCGTCCTCGATCTGCCTCGGCGCGTTCGAGGAGCCGAGCCTGCTCGGCTACCTGATCACCTCCCGGTACGTCGACGCCTGGCACGTGATGAACGTCGCGGTCGCACCGGACCGCCACCGGATGGGCATCGCCTCGGCCCTGCTCGGCCGCCTGTTCGAGCTGACCGCGTCCGACGACCGCCGCGGCTACACGCTGGAGGTCCGGGTGTCGAACACGGCGGCGATCGCGCTGTACGAGCGCCTGGGGTTCGAGCCGCGCGGCGTCCGCCGCGGTTACTACACGGACAACCGCGAGGACGCGCTGATCATGTGGAAGAACCCAGCGGTTCGCGACTCCGTCGCCCGGTGATTCTGGGACTCGAGACGTCGTGCGACGAGACCGCCGCCGCGGTCGTCACCGGCGACGGCGAGATCCGCTCCAACATCGTCGCCTCGCAGTCCGAGCTGCACGCGCGCTTCGGCGGGGTCGTGCCCGAGGTTGCCTCGCGGCGGCACCTCGAGCTCGTCTCGCCCGTGATGCGGGAGGCCCTCGACCGGGGCGGCGTCACGCTCGAGCAGGTCGACCGGATCGGCGTCACCCGTGGGCCGGGGCTGATCGGCGCGCTGCTCGTCGGGGTCGCCGCCGCCAAGGGCCTCGCCTGGGGCAGCGGCCTCCCGCTCGTCCCGGTCGACCACCTGCACGGGCACGTGGCCTCGCTGTACCTCCGACCCGACCCGGTCGATCCTCCGTTCCTGTGCCTGCTCGCGAGCGGAGGGCACACGTTGTTGCTGGACGTCGAGGATCACACTGGTTTTCGCGTGCTCGGGACGACGCTCGACGACGCCGCCGGCGAGGCCTTCGACAAGGGCGCCCGTCTGCTCGGCCTCGGCTACCCGGGCGGGGCGGAGATCGACCGGCTCGCCCGCACCGGCGACCCCCGGGCATACGACTTCCCGGTCGCGCGCGTTCCGAACTTCGACTTCTCGTTCTCGGGGCTGAAGACCGCGCTGCTCTACGCCGTTCGCGACCTCGACCCGGACGAGCTCGAGCGGCGCCGTGCCGACCTTGCCGCCTCGTACCAGCGCGCGATCGTGCGGGCGCTCGCCGGCCGGACGCTCGAGGCCGCGGAACGGCTGGGTGCCGACCGGGTTGCGATCGTCGGCGGCGTCGCGGCGAACTCCGAGCTCAGGGCCGCCCTGCCCGACGCTGCCGCCGCGCCCCTCGAGCTCTGCACCGACAATGGCGCGATGATCGCCTCCGCAGCCCGGTACACGGAGCCGTCCGCCGACCCGCTGCGCCTGGACGCCTATGCGGTGGCGTAGCTCCCTCGGCCTCGTCGTGCTCGCCGCGATCGTCGCGGCGGCCGTGCTGGTCGTCCCCGAGGGAGGCGGCGGGGCACCGCCTGCCACGCCTACCCGACTCGCGTCGGCCGCCGCCTGGAACGGTCTCGTCGGCGGGGCGAGAGCCGAGGTCGGGACCGGCCAGCGCGTCCTCGTCGTGCTGACCGCCTTCTCGCTCGCCGACCGTGTGCAGCGCGCGGGCGGCCTCGCCACCGACGCCGAGGAGCGGCGCTGGACGGCGGGCGCCGCGGCGGCGCAGCAGCAGTTCATCTCCGACCTCGGGCGCGCCGGTGTCTCGATCAGGCCCGAGTTCCGCTTCACCCGGACTCTGAACGGCTTCTCGGCCGTCCTCGATCCCCGCGCGATCGCCCTGATCGAGCGCACCCCGGGCGTGAAGGGCGTCTATCCGGTGCGAGTGGCGTTTCCCGCCACGCTCTCGCCCGGGGCGCTCCGGCAGGCCGCGGCCTCCGCCGCGCGGCCCGGCGTCCGCCTTGCCGGCATCGCCGGACGCGGCGTGCTGATCGCGCTGCTCGACACCGGCGTCGACGCCGCGACGCCGTATCTCCACGGGCACGTGCTCCCGGGGCTCGACATCGTCGGCACCGAGCCGAGCGCGCAGGCACAGGCGAAGCCGACCGACCCGTCCACGCTCGAGACCCACGGAACCGAGATGGCCGGCCTGCTCGTCGGGGCGGGCGGGCCGGCCGGCGTGACCGGCGTCGCGCCCGCCGCCACCGTCCTGCCGCTCCGGGTGGCGGGGTGGCAGGCCGACGCACGCGGTGGCTACACGGTCTACGCGCGCACCGACCAGCTGCTCGCCGGGCTCGAGCGCGCCGTCGACCCCGACGGCAACGGCGACGCGCATGACGCCGCCCGCGTCGCGCTCGTCCCGCTCGTGGAGCCCTTCGCCGCATTCACGGACGGCCCGCTCGCGCGTGCGGTCGACGGCGCGCTGCGCCTGGACACCCTCGTCGTCGCCGCGGCCGGGAACGACGGCCCGGCCGGCCCTGCCTTCGGGAGCGTGGGCGGCCCCGCCGGAGCCCCGGACGCCCTCGCCGTCGGGGCGGCGGACGCCGGCCGCAACCTCACGGAGGTGAGGGTGGTCGTGCGGGCGGGGTTGCGCGTGCTGTTCGACCGTCTCGTTCCGCTCGTCGGCGGCGCGCCCCCTGCGCAGACACTCGTCCTGGCGCCGTCCGCCCCGGCCAGGGCCGCCTTCTTCCGGCACGGGCTCTCGCAGGTGGCCGACCGCGCCGCGGTCGCGGCCGCCGGCGTCGACCCGGCCGTCACCGCGCGTGCGGCGGCCGACGCCGGTGCGGACGCCGTCATCCTCCACGGCCGTCCCGTCGCGCCCGGCGCAATCGCACTCGACCGAAGGATCGCCGTCCCCGTGGTCGTGCTTCCGGAGGAGGTCACGACTGCGTTGCGCACCGAGCCGGGAGCGACGGTCGTGATCGCAGAGCCGCGGGCGAGCGGCGACGCGCGGACGGCCGCGGCGCCGTTCTCGTCGTGGGGGCTCGCGTTCGACGGAGGGATCAAGCCGGACCTGCTCGCCCCGGGCGTCGGGCTGGCGACCGCCGACCCGGGGGCCGCTCCCGACGGCGGTTCGGTCTTCGGCACGGTCAGCGGTTCGAGCGCGGCGGCGGCGGTGGTCGCCGGCGCGGCGGCGCTGCTGGCGGAAGCGAGGCCCGATGCGAGCGCCGAGAGGCTGCGGGCGCTGCTCGTCGGCGGTGCCAGACCCCTCGACGGGGCGCCGCCGGCCGCCCAGGGCGCCGGGATGCTCGACGTCGGCCGCTCGGCCGCAGCGGAGCTCGTCGCCGATCCGCCGCTCCTCACGTTCGGCCGCGGGACGGTCGAGGGCTGGCGGGGGAACGAGGTGCTGCGGCTCCGCAACGTCTCCGGCCGGCGGCTCACCGTCTACATCGCCGCCGGGCGGCAGACGGATCCGGCCGTCCGCCTCGGGATCAAGCCGCGCCGGACGGAGATCGAGCCGGGCGCCGTCGCCAGGATCGCCCTCCACATTCCGCCGATCACGATCGCCCAGGGCGAAGCGGCGCTCGGGTCGCTCACGGTCACGCCCGTGACGGGAGCGGCGATCCAGGTTCCGTGGGCCGTCGTCCTCCGGCCCGCCCGTGCCCTCCTCGGCCCGCTGACCCTCTCGCGTGGGTCGTTCAAGCCGTCCGAGCTGCGGCCCTCTGTCGTCGTCATGCGCGTCGGCCGCGTGCTGCGCACGGCCGACGGCAACACGGTCGTCCCGGTGCTCAGGCTCGACGTCGAGCTCTGGACCGACAAGGGCAGGCGCCTCGGCCTGCTCACCCGCCTGCGCGACCTGCTGCCCGGCCGCTACGCGATCGGCCTCACCGGCCATGCCCCCGGCGGGAAGGTGCTCGCGCCCGGCGCCTACCGGCTGCGCGTCTTCGCCTGGCCGACCGCGGGCGGACGGCCGACGGTGCGATCCGTTCCATTCCGGATAACGAAGTGACGGTCGTAGACTCGCGTCGACAGCCGCGTGATCGCCAACGAAGGAGCGTGTGAACGTGACATCGGTCCAGGAATCCGTCTCGCATCTCCGCGAGAACCCCTTCGAGATCGCACAGGACCAGCTTCGCAAGGTCGCGAGAGCCTTCAGCATCGACGACAACCTCGTCAACGTCCTCTCGAAGTGCAAGAAGGCCGTCGTCGTCTCGATCCCCGTGACGATGGACGACGGTCGGGTCGAGGTCTTCGAGGGGTATCGCGTCACCCACAACGTCGCCCGCGGCCCGTCCAAGGGCGGCATCCGTTACCACCCCGACGTCACCCTCGACGAGGTGCGCGCGCTGTCGATCTGGATGACCTGGAAGTGCGCGCTGATGGGCATCCCCTTCGGCGGCGCGAAGGGCGGCGTGATCTGCGACCCGAAGAAGCTCTCCGTCCGGGAGCTCGAGGGCATGACCCGCCGGTACACGTCCGAGATCATCAACGAGATCGGGCCGGAGAAGGACATCCCCGCCCCGGACGTCGGCACCAGCCCCCGCGAGATGGCCTGGATCTTCGACACGTACTCGATGAACAAGGGCCACTCGGTGCTGGGGGTCGTCACCGGCAAGCCGCTGACCGTCGGCGGGTCGCTCGGCCGGCTCGAGGCGACCGCCCGCGGCGGCGTGTTCTGCACGCTCGCCGCGCTCGACCGTCTCGGGATGGAGCTCGAGGGCAAGACGATCGCCGTCCAGGGCTTCGGCAACGTCGGCAGCTACTACGCCCTGTTCATGCAGGAGGCGGGCGCGAAGGTGATCGCGATCTCGGACTCGAGCGGCGGCTTCCACAACCCGGACGGGATCGACATCACAGCGGCGATCGCGCACAAGCAGGAGCGCGGCACGCTGCAGGGCCTCGGCGGCGTGGAGGCGATCTCGAACGACGACCTCCTCCTGCTCGACTGCGACATCCTCGCCCCCTGCAGCCTCGAGCAGGTGATCAACGAGGAGAACGCAGACCGGGTCAAGGCGAAGGTCATCTGCGAAGGGGCGAACGGACCGACCACACCGGCCGCCGACGAGATCCTCGAGGACAAGGGCGTGCTCGTCCTCCCGGACGTGCTCGCCAATGCCGGCGGCGTCGTCGTCTCCTACTTCGAGTGGGTGCAGGGGCTCCAGGAGTACTTCTGGAAGGAGGACGAGGTCAACGCCAAGCTCAAGGAGATCGTCGACAAGGCGTTCGACGAGACCTGGCGCGTCCACGAGTCGCGGGACGTGAGCATGCGCATGGCCGCCTACGGTCTGGCCGTCCAGCGCGTCGCCGAGGCGACGACGACGCGGGGGCTGTATCCGTAGGCCCGAGGTCGTCCTCTACCACGCCGAGGGCTGCCACCTCTGCGAGCGGGCGCGCGCACGGCTTGCCGCGCTGAGGCAGGAGCACGAGTTCGAGCTGCGTGAGGTCGACATCGGCGGCGACGCCGACCTCGAAGCCCGCTATCGGGAGTGGCTGCCGGTGGTCGAGATCGACGGCGAGCGGGCGTTCGTGTACTACCTGGACGAGGCTGCGTTCCTCCGGAAGCTGGGCGCACAAAGTCGGGACTGATCGACCACCGGCGCAGCCTCCCAAGCGGGCTGGCACAATGCTTTCGGTGTTACAAACAGCGACACAAGGAGCGGGCGTGACGGATCGGTTGACGGTCGGGGTCGCCGCGCGACTGAGCCGGTACCTCCAGGTTCTGACCCAGGCCAAGAAGATGGGCAAGGAGCGCATCTCCTCGCAGGAGATCTCCGACTACACGAACATCAACGCGACGCAGATCAGGCGCGACCTGTCGGCGTTCGGCAAGTTCGGGAAGCGCGGGGTGGGCTACAACATCGACAGCCTGCTCGGCGAGATCCGCAAGATCCTGCGGACGCAGGGCCAGCACAACATCGCGCTCGTCGGCGCCGGCCGTCTCGGCCAGGCGATCGCGAGCTCTCCGATCTTCGCCGAGCACGGGATCAACATCGCCGCCGTCTTCGACCGCGACCCGGAGGTCGTCGGCAATCGCGCCGGCCACGTGGAGGTGCAGCAGTACACCGACCTGAAGGGCGCCGTCCACGACAAGAACATCATCGTCGGCGTCCTCGCCGTGCCGGCCGGCGCCGCACAGGACGTCGCGGACGACCTCGTCGACGCCGGGGTGAAGATCATCTTCAACTACAGCGAGGGCCTGCTGGACGTCCCGGCGGACGTCCAGGTGCACACGTCGAACCCGGCCGTCGAGCTGCTGCACGCGCTGTACTTCCACCTGGCGTAGGGCCGCGAGCCTACCGGCGGCCTTTGCCCTCCTCGAGCAGCGGTGAGATCAGGGCCGCTGCCCGCGCAGCCCCGTCCGACTCGACGGGCCGGTAGTCGACCGTCCGGCCGATCGTCTCGGCGATGGCGGCGGCGATCGTCTCGGGTGTCTCGTGCTCGTAGTCCATGCGGCGTCCGGCGCCGTAGCGCTGGAGCCGGTGGTGGACGTGGAGGTTCTGCTCGAAGTGGTGGCGGAGGGGGAAGTAGAGAAACGGGCGCCCGTTCGCCGTCAGCTCCATCGAGGTGGTCAGGCCGCCCTGGACGACGGCGAGGTCGCAGGCGGCCAGGTGCCGGTAGAGCTGGTGCACGTACGGGCGGACCTCGAGGCCGTCGTGTGAGGGCAGCGTCTCCGGGGGGATGCGGGGGCCGGCGACGACGATCATCCGCAGGGCCGGCACCTGCCGTTTGGCCTCCGGGAACGCCGCGATCACCCGCCGCAGGAGGTCGCCGCCGACGCCGGAGCCTCCGACGGTGACGATGCAGACCTGCTCGTCCTCGCCGTAGCCGAGCTCGGCTCGGAGCGCGGCCCGGTCGGCGAACTCCTCGGGGTCGAAGCCGGTGACGTAGCCGGCGAAGGCGAAGTGCTCCTCGGTCCATTCGCGGATCCAGGGCAGGTGGGAGGCGAAGCGCTCGGGAACGATGTCGTCGGGGTTGCCGACGAACATGGCCTGGTCGCGCACGCGCGGGAAGCGCGCGATGTGCTCGATCATCTCCTCGTTGTAGTCGCCGGTCAGAAACGCCTCGTGGTCGCCGCCGTCGGCCATCGGCAGCCAGCCGACGAAGTCGGTCAGCCACACGTAGGGCGTCCGCTTCTGCTCGGGGTTCTCGTGCAGGTAGTAGTCGAGCTCCCAGGCCTCGTCTCCGATCCAGAGGTCGTACTGCTGCTCGGAGACGAGGTCGTGGAAGACCATGAAGTTGGCGAGCAGGATCTCGTCCATGCGGCGGATCGCCTGGAAGCAGTGCAGGTCGTGCTCCGCCGACTCGCTCTCGACGTGGTGCGACTCGTTGGCCAGGAACGCGCTCGCCGGATGGATTCGCTCGCCGCGGGCCTCGAGCACCGCCGTGACCGGGTGCTGGGCCAGCCAGTCGATCTCCAGGTCCGGATGGAGCTTGCGCAGCTCGTCCGCGATCGCGACGTCGCGCTGCGCATGGCCGAGCCCGATCGGCGAGGAGATGTACAGCGCGCGTTTCCGGCGGGACCTGCCGCGCACCCACGTTCGCGGCGGCGGCGCGGGCGCGATGAAGTCGCGCAGGAGCAGGTTCACCTTCACCGGGTCGCGCGCGTGGGGCAGGTGGCCCGAGCCCTCGAGCACGGTCAATGATGCGCCCGCGAGCTCGGCGAGCCGCGCGCCGGAGGCGCACGGCCGGATCGCATCGTCGCTGCCGTGGATCACCAGCATGGGGCAGTCGATCCTGGCGAGGAGCGCGCGGACGCCCGGCTCGTCCTCGAGCCGTTCCGCGAGCTGGGTCGCGATCAAGGTCTCCGCATCCGTGTCGAGGCCCCAGCCGACGGTGTCCTCGCGTTGCTTGGTCGAGTGCGGCTCGGTGAAGCAGTGCGCGAAGAAGAACTTCAGGAAGTCCTCGTAGTGGTCGGCCCAGTAGTGGCGGTTCCACTTCCCCCAGCCCTCGAACTCGTCCCGCGGCTCGCTGAAGTCGAGCCTCGCCTTCAGCCGCGGCGTCGCCGGGGGAAGCGGCAGCGCAGGGGCGATGAAGACCATCCTGTCCACCCTGTCGCGGTGATCGGCCGCGAGCAGGAGCGACCGTTCCGCGCCGCGCGACAGGGAGACGACCGCCGCCCGGTCGGTTGCGGTGGCGTCCATCACCGCGATCGCATCGGCGGCGTACTCCTCCTCCCGGTAGGCATCGGGCTCGGAGGGACGGTCCGAGCGGCCGTTGCCGCGACCGTCGAATGTCACGACGCGGCAGTGCCGGGCGAGGTACGGGATCTGCATCTTCCAGTGGCGCGAGTGGACGATCGACCAGGTCGGCATCAGCAGGACGCTCGGCTCGCCCTTGCCGTAGACCTCGTAGTAGCTGCGGACGCCGTCGCGCTCGACGAAGCCCTCCTCGTCCGGGTAGCGGGCCCGCGTCTGCTCGGCCGGTCTCGGGCGTGCGACCGCGATCGTCACTGCGTCCTCTCCTCGAGCCAGCCGTCGATCCAGTCGAGCAGCTCCTGGTGCCCCTGGTCGATCCCGGACATCCGGTCGATCATGATCCCCTCGTTGAAGGCGTACACGAGCGTGACGAGCGCCTCGAGCGGGATCTCCAGCCCGAGTCCGTCCCGGACGGGAGCGAAGGCTTCGATCAGGACGGCACGCCATTCGGCGTGCACGCGCGCGAGCCGCTCGCGAAGCTCCGGGCGGTTCCAGGCGAGCGCCTGCAGCTCGAACCAGATCTTCTGGTAGGTACGGTCCTCGGCGAGGTAGCCCATGGCCGTTCGCCACTTCTCGAGGAAGGGGGCATCTGCTGCGTACATCTGGCGCTGCCGCTCGACGAGCCGGTCGGTGAAACGCTCGAGCACGCGCACGAGCAGCTGCTCCACCGAGCCGAAGTAGTAATGGACGAGCCCGTGGTTGACCCCGGCCTCTTCCGCGACGCGTCGGGTGGTGATCCCTGCGGCTCCGACCTCGACGAGCAGACGCTCCGCCGCGTCGAGGAGCGCCTGCTCGGTCCCGTGCCCGGGACGTACTGCAGCCGTGGTCGTCGGCACTGCTCAGCCGCTTCCGTCGGGCGGAGGGTGGCGGCCGTCGCGGTCTCTGGGGCCGAGCGAGCGCAGCCGGGACCGTGCCCGCTCGATCAGGATCCCCACGGCGACCGCCGCGCCTGCGATCTGAGGAATCGTCTCCTCGAGCGGCAGGCCTGCGATGTGCGCGATCACTGGAAGATCTCCGTCGTGCAGTCGCCGTTCTGGAGCCGGACCTCGTGGGCGCGGGCGGGGCCGTCGGGACGGTCGGAGAAGTCGAGGAAGAAGTCGGGGTCGACCTCCATGCCGCCGTTCGGGTCGCAGTTCACGCGCAGGAGCCAGGAGCGCAGCCCGGGGTAGAACTGGTTGTCCCAGGTCGAGTAGAGCGAGTTGGTGACGTACAGGCGGCGGCCGTCGTAGGAAAGCTGCAGCATCTGCGGGCCGCCGTTCAGCTCGCGCTCCGTGTCGGTCGGCTTGCCGAGGAGGCCTCCGAGCCAGAGTTGTCCGGTCAGCTTCGGGTTGGCGGGGTCGGAGACGTCGTACTGGCGCAGGTCGCCGTGCAGCCAGTTCGAGAAGTAGAGAAAGCGGTCGTCCATCGAGAGGACGAGGTCGGTGATCAGGCCGGGCACGGGGAAGGGCCAGCCTTCGAGCTCGACGCTCTCGACCGCGATCACCTGCTCGGCGCCGAAGCCGCCGTTCGAGCGATGGAATCGCCACATCGTGCTGGAGAGGGCGGCGCCGACGAAGCCCTGCTCGGCGTCGGGGTCGTGGAGCCAGCGCACCTCGAGCGGAACGAGCCCGCCCTCGCCGAGCTCGACCGTGTGCTGCAGCGTTCGCTCGGCGAGATTCCAGAAGTGGAGGCGGCTGCCGTAGCGGCCGCCTGCGACATCGTCGAGGTCGAAGCCCTTTTCGTAGGCGTTCGGCTCGCCGAACTCCGAGGAGACGAGCACGTTCTTCCGCGGCTGGTACCAGAAGTCGTAGTTGAAGGGCGGCGTCTCGCCGCCGTTCTCCCAGCGGCCCTTGACCTCGAACGTCTTCGCGTCGATCACTGCGAAGCCGCCGGCGCCGTTCCCGTCGGCGTCACCGAGCATCGAGACGACGACGTTGTCGCCGGGCATGCAGTGGACAGTGTGCGGCCGCGTGTACCCGGTGGCCGCCACCAGCTCCTCCGGCTCGATCACGTGCTCGATCCGGGGCGCCCGCGGATTGTCGGCTACGTCGACGATGTGGATCCGCGACGAGCGAAACCCGGGGAGGATCAGGTGCGATCGGTCGGGGCCGTGACAGGCCGACGAGCACCGGTTCCAGCCGAAGTGGTGCAGCTCGTCGCCGACGTTCGGCATCGGCAGCTCGTGGACGATCTCGCCGCGCTCGGCGTCGACGACGGCGAGGAAGTCGGGCTTCTCGACGCTGGTGCCCTCGTGCAGGCAGGCCAGATAGAGGAACTCCTCCTCGGGGGCCTTCATCGCCTCCTGCGGTGAGCTGTGGAACGACTGCGGCTTGACGTGTTCGTCTGCCATGGACGCGCCTCCTCGTCTTGGCGTATTAGTCGATCGACCAATACGATCGCCTAAGTCGGCCGTAATGTCAAGCCGGTCCGCGAGGATGCGCCGGTCGAATGCGGATCCTGGTCTGGCACGGTTACCTGCTCGAGGGCACGGGCTCGAACATCTACACGCGCGCGGTCGCGCGGGAGTGGGCCCGCGCCGGGCACGACGTGGCCGTCTTCTGCCAGGACCCGGAGCCCGAGCGGTTCGACCTCGGCGGCGCAGAGATCGTCCGGCCCCGTCTCGACACGCGGTTACCCGTGTTCGTGGTCGACCGGTACGAGGGCCTGGAGCCGGTCTTGCTCCAGGACATGCCCGCCGAGGAGCGCGAGCGCTACGTCGCGACGAACGCGGCCGCGCTGCGCGAGCACCTGCCGGCCGACCTCGTCTTCGCCAATCACATCGTGATGGGCGGGCCGGTCGCGGCTGCGAGTGGTGCGCGCTTCGCCGTCAAGGCCCACGGCTCGGAGCTCGAGTACTCGATGCGCGGCAACACCGAGCTCCAGGAACTGGGCGCCGTCTCGCTGCGGGACGCCGCCGCCGTCTTCGTCGGCTCCGAGCACATCCGCGGGGTGCTCCACGACGTGGTCGGCGACGTCGAGCACGTCCACGAGGTGCCGCCCGGCGTGGACGTCGACCGGTTCGTCGCCGAGTCGAGGCCGGCCGCGCTCGCGGAGCTCCTCGCCGAGTGCCGCGCCGATCCGCCGAACCCCGGCAACCGTCAGGAACGCCTGCCGGACGAAGGGAACGAGCAGCGGCTGCGCGAGTTCCTCGCCGGCGACGCGCCGACCGTCCTCTACTTCGGGAAGCTGCTCTACAACAAGGGTGTCCACGTGCTGCTGGAGGCGCTGCGTGGCCTGGACGCGCGCGCGGTGATCGTCGGCTTCGGCGACTACCGCCGCGAGCTGGAGCGGATGGCGCCGCCGCGCACCCTGTTCACCGGGCCGCTCGAGCACCGCCACCTCGTCCATCTGATCCCGCTGGCCGACGTGGCCGTCGTCCCGTCGATCTTTCCCGAGGCGTTCGGCATGGTCGCCGCCGAGGCGGCCGCGGCCGGCTGCCCGCCGCTCGTCGCGCGGCACTCGGGGCTCGAGGAGGTCGCCCGCGGGATCGAGGCCGCCTACCCGCCCGCGCTCCGGCATCTGGCGAGCTTCCGGACGGGCGACTCGCTCGACCTCGCGCGCAAGCTCCACGATCTGCTCGCCCTGCCGGCGGCGACTCGGGTCGGGCTCGGCACGGCGGCCAGGCAGGTCGCCGTCGAGCGCTGGTCGTGGGCCGGCGTCGCGAGACGCCTGCTCGAACCCTTCGAATAGGCTTCCCGATCCATGGGTGACGCCCAGAAGCTCCCCTACGACGAGCTGATCGCGCAGGCCCGGGAGGGATTCGAGAACGGCACGGACCTGACCGTCGCGGTCGAGGAGGAGTTCGCGCTGCTCGACCCGGAGACGCTGTCGCTGGTCAACCGCTTCGAGGAGGTGAAGGCGGCTGCTGCCGGGCTCCCCGTCGACCACCACGTCGTCGGCGAGCTGATCGCCAGCGAGGTCGAGGTGCGGACCGGCCGCTGCGAGAGCTTCGCCGAGGCCTCCGGACTGATGGGCGAGCGGCGTGCGCAGCTGGCCGAGCTGGCCGGCGGCCTCGGGATCTCGCTGGGCGCGACGGGCACCCACCCGTGGAGCCGCTGGCAGGACCAGCGGATCATCGACACGCCGCACTACCGCCGGAATGACGAGCTGCTCCGCTACGTCGTCTGGCGGAACAACACATTCGGCTTCCACGTCCACGTCGGGATCCGCGGGGCCGACCGGGCGGTGGCCGTGCACGACGGCCTGCGCGCGTTCCTGCCGCACCTGCTGGCTCTGTCGGTCAGCTCGCCGATCGTCGAGGGCGTGAACAGCGGGCTCCACTCCGCGCGCACGGAGATCTTCACGCGCATGTTCCCGCGCTGCGGCGTCCCCGACCCGTACGGGACGTGGGAGGTGTTCGAGGCGTACGTGCGCACGCTGTACGAGACGGGCTCGATCGACGAGCACACCCAGCTGTGGTGGAGCGTCCGGCCGCATCTCGCCTACCCGACCGTGGAGATCAGGATCTGCGACGGCCAGCCCGACCTCGGCGAATCGAGGGCGCTGGCAGGCTTCTGCTACGCGCTCACGGCCCGGCTCGCGCGCGCCGTGGACGAGGGTGAGCCGCTGCCGCAGCCGCCGCCGCGGATGATCGAGGAGAACTTCTGGCGCGCGATCCGCTACGGGCTGTCGGGGACCCTGCTCGACCCGGGGACGTACGAGGTGCGACCCGCCCGGGCCGAGCTCGAGCGGGTCGCGGCCTGGATCGGCCCGCTCGCCGACGAGCTCGGCGTCGCGCTGACGGTGCCGGCGACGACGGCGGCGGAGCGCCAGATCGCGCGCTTCGCGGAGGGCTGGTCGCTGGAGGAGATCTACGCGGAGCAGGTTCGCGCCGCCGAGGTCGTTCGTGGCTGACGAGGGCGCTCAGGGCGAGGCGCCGGAGCGGCAGCCCTCGCAGGAGGAGCTGCTCCGGCAGCTGGAGGCCGAGCTCGCGCAGCTCAAGGTCGCCGACGTCCTCGTCCAGACCGTCTTCACCGTCTCGTCGCTCGGATACCGGCGCCTCGGGGAGGAGGATCGCGATCTGGAGCAGGCGAAGCTCGCGATCGACGCGCTGCGGGCGCTCGTGCCGGCGCTGAAGGACGCCGTCCCGGCCGGGCTCGCCCGCGACCTCGACCAGATGGTCGCGAACATGCAGCTCGCGTACGCGAAGACGGCCGCCGAGCCTGCGTCCGAGTAGGAACCGGGGCGAACAGCCTCTGTGATCCGATACGCTCTCGCGCTTGTGAGACAGGCTTTGGCGCGCCGACGCCGTTCGGCGCCGACTTTGTGAGTGGAAAGGGAGCGTAGTGGACTTCTTCAAGGACCATGCCGTGCTGTTCGCCCTCGTGTGTTCGGGCGTCGCGATCGTGTACGGCGTCTATCTCGTCTACTGGCTGCTGTCGCGGCCGGCAGGCAGCGAGCGGATGCAGGAGATCGCGCGCGCCGTCCAGGAAGGCGCGGACGCCTACCTGCGCAAGCAGTACACGACGATCGCCTTCGTCGCGATCGTCCCGTTCCTGCTGCTCGGCTTCTACAACCAGCTCGGCTGGGGCACCGCAGTCGGCTTCCTGATCGGCGCCACGCTCTCCGCCGCCGCCGGCTTCATCGGCATGAACGTCGCCGTGCGCTCGAACGTGCGCACGGCCGAGGCGGCCAAGGACGGGCTCAAGCCCGCCCTGAACGTCGCGTTCCGGGCCGGCTCGGTCACCGGCCTCCTCGTCGTCGGTCTCGGCCTGCTCGGCGTCGCCGGGTACTACTGGGCCCTGACCGACTGGCTCGGCCACACGCACGAGTCGGCGATCAACGATCTCGTCGGCCTCGCCTTCGGCGGCTCGCTGATCTCCGTCTTCGCGCGACTCGGCGGCGGGATCTTCACGAAGGCAGCCGACGTCGGCGCCGACCTGGTCGGGAAGATCGAGGCAGGCATCCCCGAGGACGACCCGCGCAACCCGGCCGTGATCGCGGACAACGTCGGCGACAACGTCGGCGACTGCGCCGGCATGGCCGCGGACCTGTTCGAGACGTACGCGGTCACGGCGGTGGCGGTGATGCTGATCGCCTCCAACCAGTTCCCGGCGAGCGGTCTCTGGCTCTACCCGCTCGCGATCGGCGGCATCTCGATCCTGGCGTCGGTGATCGGCACGTTCTTCGCCCGCGTCGGACGCGGCCAGAACGCGATCATCAACGCGCTCTACAAGGCGGTCGTGGTCGCCACGGTCCTGTCCGCGATCGGCTTCATCCCGATCACGCTCGCCTACGACGACGGGCCGTTCAGCTTCTGGAACCTGTACGGCTCGGCGCTGATCGGCCTCGGCGTGACCTTCCTGCTGGTCGCGATCACCGAGTACTACACCGGCACCCGCTGGAATCCGGTGAAGTCGATCGCAGAGGCGTCCCAGACCGGGCACGCCACGAACATCATCGCCGGCCTCGCCATCGGCATGCGCGCGACCGCGCTGCCGGTGATCACGATCGCGGTCGGGATCATCGCGTCGTTCTACGCCGCGGGCCAGTCGCTGTTCGGCATCGGCGTGGCGGTCATGGCTCAGCTCTCGATGACCGGCCTGATCGTCGCGCTCGACGCCTACGGGCCCGTCACCGACAACGCGGGCGGGATCGCCGAGATGGCCGATCTCGACGAGTCGGTGCGGGCGATCACCGACCCGCTCGATGCGGTCGGGAACACGACGAAGGCGGTGACGAAGGGCTACGCGATCGGCTCCGCCGGCCTCGCCGCGCTGATCCTGTTCGACCAGTACACGAGCGGGCTCGAAGGCACGTCAGTGGCCCAGAACTTCGATCTGAACAACCCCTGGGTGATCACCGGTCTGTTCATCGGCGGGCTGATGCCGTTCCTGTTCGCGTCGCTCGCGATGACGGCGGTCGGCCGTGCCGGCGGCGAGGTCGTCGAGGAGGTGCGCAGGCAGTTCCGGGAGGACCCGGGGATCATGGAGGGCACGTCGCGACCCGACTACTCGCGCGCGGTCGGAATCGTCACCGGCCGGGCGATCAAGCTGATGATGGCTCCGGCCGCGATCCCGATTCTCGTCCCGATCGTCGTCGGGATCATCCGCCCGGAGATGCTCGGCGGGCTCCTGATCGGAACGATCGTCACCGGCCTGTTCCTCGCGATCGCCATGACCTCGGGCGGCGGCGCCTGGGACAACGCGAAGAAGCTGATCGAGGACGGCGCCTACGGCGGCAAGGGCTCGGAGGCCCATGCGGCGGCGGTCACCGGCGACACGGTCGGTGACCCGTACAAGGACACGGCGGGCCCGGCGATCAACCCGATGATCAAGATCGCCAACATCGTCGCGATCCTGATCATCCCGCTCCTCGTTTCGATCCACGGCTAACAGCACAGGGGAAACCATGTTTCCCCTGTGAGCCCCTTCTTCGCTCGCTCGCTGCGCTCGCGTTGCCCGCTGACGGCCGGCGTGGTCGGGCGGAGGCGGGATTCGAACCCACATCGCCGGAGAGACAGTCCGTCGCTCTACCAGTTGAGCTACTCCGGGGACGACGATGCTCAGCGGTCCGGAGCGCCTTGCGTCCCGCATCGGCTGTGGACGAATCGTCACGCCCGCGTTTCAGGGGACAGTCCCCTGGACACGGCCTGTGAGGACGACAGCCGCCCGGCATAGAGTGCAGCGGTGCCTCACCGGCGCCGGCGGCAGCAGCAGGGACTGGAGCGCGTTCTCGGGACACCGGCGCTCTTCTCGACCGCCTACGGCAACGTCGGCTCGTCGATCTACTACGCGCTCGGCGTCACCGCCGCGATCGCGCTCGGGCTGACCCCGCTCGTCTTCCTGATCAGCGGCCTGATCTTCGCGTGTACGGCCGCGACCTACGCCGAGGGCACCGTCCGCTACCCGGAGGCGGGCGGCTCGTCGAGCTTCGCCCGCCACGCCTTCAACGAGCTCGTCTCCTTCGTGGCCGCCTGGGCGCAGATGCTCAACTACATCATCACCGTCGCCATCTCGGCGTTCTTCGTCCCGCACTACCTGTCGATCTTCTGGGGGCCGCTGAGGACGAACCCGTGGGACATCATCGGAGGTGCCGCGGTGATCCTGATCCTGGTGGCGATCAACATCGTCGGGATCAAAGAGGCGGCGGGCCTGAACGTCTTCCTCGCGGTCGTCGACTTCGCCACTCAGCTGCTGCTCGTGATCATCGGGTTCGTGATCGTCTTCGACCCGCACATCCTGACCGCGAACGTCCACTGGGGGATCGCGCCGACCTGGGGGAACTTCGCACTCGCGATTCCGGTGGCGATGATCGCCTACACCGGGATCGAGACCGTCTCCAACCTCGCCGAGGAGGCGCGCGATCCGACCCGGTCGATTCCGGCGTCGATCCGCCTGGTCGCGGTCGCCGTGTTCGCGATCTACTTCACGCTGCCGATGGTCGCGCTCTCGGCGCTGCCGGTCTACAAGGACGCGGCGGGCGACTATGTGACCAAGCTCGGCCTACCACCCGACCAGGGAGGGTTCGAGAACGACCCGGTGCTGGGGCTCGTCGAGAATCTCGGTCTGCACGGCTGGGTGCTCAGCGCCGGGAAGGTCTACGTCGGCATCCTGGCGGCGACGATCCTGTTCATCGCCACGAACGCAGGCGTGATCGGAGCGTCTCGGATCACCTACTCGATGGCCATGCACCGGCAGCTCCCCGAGGTGTTCCGTCGACTCCACCCGCGCTTCAAGACCCCGTGGCTCTCGCTGATCGTCTTCGCCGCCGCGATCCCCATCGCCGTGCTGTTGCCGGGGAGGGTCAGCTTCCTCGGAACGATGTACTCGTTCGGCGCGATGCTGTCGTTCACGATCGCGCACGCCTCGATCATCCAGCTCCGCCGCAAGAAGCAGGAGCCCGGGGCTTACCGCGCCCGGCCGAACCTTCACATCGGCGACCTCGATCTGCCGCTGTTCGCGCTCATCGGGGGGCTCGGTACGTCGCTCGCCTGGGTCGTCGTGGTCGTCGAGTATCCGCCGGCGCGGTGGGCCGGCCTCGGCTGGCTGGCGGGCGGGTTGGTGTTCTACTGGCTGTACCGCACCCGCGTGGTCGGGGAGCCCCTGGCCGCGACCGTGAAGGCTCCGATGCTCGTCCTTGGCCCCTCGTTGACCATCGAGTACCGGACGATCGTCGTGCCGGTGAAGCGGACCGGCGAGAGCGAGGAGGCGCTCGTTGCCGCCGCGCGACTCGCTGCGCAGCGCGGTGCGACCGTCGCGATCGTCCACGTGATCGAGGTGCCGCTCTCCCTCCCGCTCGACGCGAAGCTGCCCGAGCAGCAGGATGACGCCGAGGCGCTGCTCGACGACGCCCAGGCGCTCGTCGAGAGCTACGGCGTCCGTGCGGTCACCCGGCTCCTTCGCGCGCGGAAGGCCGGCCCCGCAATCGTCGAGGAGGCCCGACGCCGCAACGCAGAGCTCGTGCTGCTCGGCGCCCCCAGGCAGGCGATCGCCGGCCGGCGAGCGCTCTTCGGCGGCACCGTCGACTACGTCCTGCGGGAAGCGCCGTGTCGAGTGCTGATCGCGGCGGGGAAGCAGGCGGCGTGAACGCTCGCAGCGCTTCGCGCTGGCTCGGTCGCACGGGGGAAACGGCCGGTTTCCCCCGTGAGCCCCCTTCCCCGAAAGCGTGCGCACCTCAGCGACGGTTGTCGGCCGCGCCCGCCATGTCGGTCGCGGCGGCGGAAACCGCTTGCCGGTCCTGGTCCGGAGGGCGATGAGCGTGCGACGCCGGGGAACGGCAGCGATCTCCGCGCTCCTGGTCGTGCTGGGTCTCGTCGTGATCACACGCACGATCCAGGCCGGCGTCGGCGGCGGTCTTGGCCTGATCATCGGCGCCATGCTGGTCGCGGCGGGCGCCCTCCGGCTCTACCTGGCCACCAGATGAGCCCCCGGCCGAGACGGCGTCTCCCTGGGCTCGTCCGCAGCCTCAGCGAGGAGTCGCTCGCGTCGGTTGCGTACGGCGAGGTCGGCTCGTCGATCTACTTCGCGCTCGGGATCGTCGCCCTCTTCGCGCTCGGGCTGACGCCGTGGGTGCTCCTCGTCGCCGGCGCGGTTTTCATGCTCGTCGCCCTCTCGTACGCCGAGGGCACGGCCGCAATCCCCGAGACGGGCGGCGCGGCGATGCTCGCGCGCCGGGCGTTCAACGACCCGATCGGGTTCCTGACCGGCTGGGTGCTGCTCCTCGACTACACGATCGTGATTGCGCTCGCCGCCCTCTTCATGCCGCACTACTTCGGGGAAGCGATCGGCTGGCTGCGGTTGACGCGCCACCCGTGGGACGTGGTCGCCGCCGTGTTCATCGTGCTCGCGATCACTCTGCTGCGGCTGATCCGCCGGCCGGGTCTCTACCGGATCGCGATCGTCGTCGCGGTGGTCGCGTTCATCACGGACGTGATCCTGATCGTGCTCGGCTTTGCCTTCCTGTTCTCGCCGTCGGACCTCGGGCACGGCGCCCACCCGGGCGTCGCACCGACCTGGCACTCGCTTGCCTTCGCGCTGCCCGTGGCGATGCTCGCGTACACCGGCCTGGAGACGCTCGCCAACCTGGCGCAGGAGGCGCGGGAGCCCGGTAAGAGCATGCCGCGCAGCCTGTTCGTCGGCCTCGGGGCGGCGGTGCTGGTGTCTGCGCTGGTCGGCGTGGTCGCAGTGGCCGCCTTCCCCGCGGTCACCGGCTCCGACTCCGTCACGACGCGCCTGGCCACGGACTGGATCCAGGCACCGCTGGTCGGGATCGTCTCTGCCTTCGACGGGCACATGCCGGCCCTGCTCGTCGACATCCTGCGCGTGATGGTCGGCCTGACCGGCGCGGGCGTCCTGCTCGCAGCCGCGACCACCTCGATCTCAGGCGTGGGCCGAGTCGTCTACTCGCTCGGCCGGCATCAGATGCTGCCGCACACGTTCGGGACATTCGGCCGGCGCAGCACGCTGCCGCCCGCGGCGATCCTCGGCGCCGCCGCGGTCTCGATCACGCTCGTGATCGTCTCCGCCTCGGTCGGTCGCGAGGCCCGGTTCCTCGCCAGCCTCTACAGCTTCGGAGTGCTGATCACCTTCGCAATCGCGCAGGCGGCGGTCGTGCGCCTGCGCTTCACCGAGCCCGACCTGCCGCGACCGTACGTCGTCCCGCTGAACGTCCGCATCCGGGGCCGTCCTGTCCCGGTCGCTGCGCTGCTCGGCATCCCGCTCGTGGTCGCGCTCTGGGTGGTCTCGCTCTCCACGCACGCCGCGGCGAGGATCGGCGGTCCCGCCTGGCTGCTTCTCGGCGCCTGCCTCTACGTCTACGCGCGGGCCCGCCGCGGAGCGGGGCTGCTCGAGCACGTCGCTGCCCCGGTCCCGGACCTCGTTCCCGCCGGTGAGGGCGAGTACGAACGGATCCTCGTCCCGGTCAAGCTCGGGCCGATCGGCGAGGAGATGCTGGCGACCGCGATCAAGCTCGCCGAGGAGCGAGGGGGCACGATCAACGCCCTGCACGTGATCCGCGTCCCCCTGTCGCTTCCGCTCGACGCGGAGGTGGCCGACCAGCAGGAGCGGGCGAGCGCGTCGCTGGAGGATGCGCGGACGCTGGCGGGGGAGCACGGCGTGACGATCGAGGGCGACACCGTCCGCGCGCGCGCGATCGGCGAGGCGATCGTGGAGAAGGCACGCGAACTCGGCGCCGACCTGATCGTGATGGGCTCTGCTCCCCGCTGGCGGCGCCAGTCGCGCTTCTTCAGCCCCACGGTCGACTACGTGCTGCGCCGGGCGCCCTGCGAGGTGATGGTGCTCGCCTACCCGCAGGGCCTCCTCGAGGAGGAGGCGGCGCTCTCCTAGCCTCCGATCGGCTGGGCGGTTGCGATGCTTGACCGCTGGGCTACGCTGAAGCCCTGATGAAGGCGATCGTGATCGGCTGCGGCCGGGTCGGGTCGACCGTCGCGACCCAGCTGCAGGAAGAGGGCTGGGACGTCGTCGCCGTCGACGAGAAGGAGGAGGCGCTCGGTCGCCTCGGTGAGGGCTGGAGCGGCGGCTTCGTCGTCGGTCACGGCATGGACACGTCCGTGCTGCGCCGAGCCGGGATCGAGGACGCCGACGCGGTCGTGGTCGCGACCGACGGCGACAACACCAACATCGTGGTCGGCCAGGTCGTCCAGAAGCGGTTCGGAATCGACTGCGTCGTCGTCCGCCTGCTCGACCCGGCCCGTGCCGAGTTCTACGCGCAGCAGGGGATGCGCACCGTCTGCCCGACCTCGAACGCGATCGAGCGGCTGACCGAGGCCGTCCGCGCGTGCGACGTCCCGCAGCCGGCGCAGGTGTAACGGCCGATGTACGTCCTGATCGTAGGTGGAGGCAAGATCGGCGCGAACCTCGCGCGCAGCCTGCTCCGCGTCGGGCACGAGGTGACGCTGATCGAGCAGCGCCGCGACCGGTTCGAACGCCTGGAGGACGAGCTCGAGCACGTGGTCGTCCACGGCGACGCGACCGAGATCTTCGTGCTCGAGCGCGCCGGGATCCAGCGGCCGCCGAGCATCGTGGTCGCGGTCACCGGCGACGACGAGGACAACATCGTCATCTGCCAGCTCGCCCGCGAGCGCTACGGCGTCGACAAGGTGATCGCGCGCGTCAACGACCCGCGCAACCAGGTGCACTTCGACCTGCTCGGGGTCTCGCCGACCGTCTGCGCCACCTCGTCGATCATGGCCCTGATCGAGCACGAGGTGCCCGAGCACGGCCTCGTCCACCTGCTCGAGCTGCCGAAGGAGAACGTCGAGATCGTCGAGGTCCTGATCCCGCCGGACGCCGACTGCGCCGGCACCCGCATCGACCGGCTGCAGCTCCCCGAGGGCGCCCGGCTGATCTCGGTGAAGCGGAACGGCCAGTTCGAGATCGCCGACGGCGACACCTCGCTGCGCGCGGGCGACCAGGTCCTGGCCATCCTCCAGCCGGGGAAAGAGGACGAGCTCCGGCGTGTCCTGCTCAAGAGCTAGCGCGTTCCTCCTGCTCACGCTCGGGCTCGCGCTGGTCGGCCCGGCACAGGCCGCGGCGCCGAAGCCGATCAGGCCGGTCGTGATCGTGCGCGGGCTCGACTCGCCCATCCATCTCGCCGCGCCTGCGAGCGAGCCCGGCCGGCTGTACGCGGTCGAGCAGAAGGGCACGATTCGGGTGATCCAGAACGGCAGGCTTCAGGCCCAGCCGTTCCTCGACATCCAGAACCTGGTCCGAAGCGGCGGCGAGCAGGGGCTGCTCTCGGTCGCCTTCCATCCGCGCTACGCGCAGAACCACCTCTTCTACGTCGACTACACCGACACGAACGGCGACACGCGCGTGGTCGAGTACCGCTCCGACGGCACTCGCGCGATCGAGTCGTCGGCGCGCCAGCTCTTCTTCGAGAAGCAGCCCTTCGCGAACCACAACGGCGGCCAGCTCGCGTTCGGGCCGGACGGCATGCTCTACATCGGCATGGGCGACGGCGGCTCCGGCGGCGATCCCAACAACAACGGCCAGACCTTCACGAACAAGCTCGCGAAGATCTGGAAGCTGGACGTCGACGCTGCGAGCCCGCAGCCGGTGCTGGCGGAGTACGGGCTGCGCAACCCGTGGCGCTTCTCGTTCGACCGCGCCACCGGCGACCTCTACATCGCCGACGTAGGCCAGGGGAACTGGGAGGAGATCGACTACGTGCCCCGGGCGAGGCTCAACCAGGTGATGAACTTCGGCTGGGCGGTCTACGAGGGGCGTGCGCCGTACGACCGCTCACGCAAGCTGGACCCGCGCGGGCCGTACCGCGGCCCGATCCAGGTCTACTCGCACGCGCTCGGCTGCTCGGTCACCGGCGGCTTCGTCTACCGCGGGAAGGCGCGGAAGGACCTGGTCGGCCGTTACTTCTACGGCGACTACTGCTCGGGCACCGTCTGGAGCTTCAAGGTGGTCAAGGGCAAGATGACCGCGTTCCGGCGCGAGGCGTTCAAGGTTCCGTCGCTGTCGTCGTTCGGCGAGGACGCGCGGGGCGGCCTCTACGCCGTCTCGCAGGGCGGCACGATCTACCGGATCGCCGGCTAGCTCGCGCGGCGGCGGCGCACCTGCGGCCCCTGCGAGCCGAGCGCGGCGTACGCGAGGGCGGAGAGGGACTCGTTCAGCGCACGCAGCTCGTAGACGAGCGGCGCGAGGTTCTCGCCCGCATCCAGCCGCCGGTTGAGGCCGTGGATCTCGGCGACGAGGCGGTCGAGACGCTCGAGTAGCGCGTCTAGCTGCCGGTCGCCGACGTCCTTTCGCTCCATGCCCGCGGATTCTACGAGCGGCGGGACGGGTCAGGCAGGGTGATAGGCTCCGCGACCACATAGGCGCGCGGTCAGGGAACCCGGTGCGAGTCCGGGACGGTCCCGCCGCTGTAAGGGGAGATGCCCGTCGCCAGGGAAGCCACTGGGCCGCGAGGCCCGGGAAGGCGGCGACGGGGGAGCCCCGAGTCAGAAGACCTGCCGCCCGCCGTCAAAAGGAAACGGAATCGGTGCCAGTCCCCACAGAACGGGACAGGCACAGATTCTCTATCCCCCTCGCGGAAGGAGGATTCGTGTCCAGGCTTCTCACAGCTCTTCTCGCGCTCCTCGTGGTGGTGCCCGTCGCCGCCTCGGGATCCCAGGCGGCGCCTGCCGCCGTGCCCCATCGGATCGTCTCGCTCTCGCCGACGGCGACCGAGTCGCTGTTCGCGATCGGCGCCGGGCCGCAGGTCGTCGCCGTCGACAACCAGTCGGACTACCCGAAGCAGGCGCCGCACACCTCGCTGTCCGGCTTCACCCCCAACGTCGAGGCGATCGCCGGCTACAAGCCCGATCTCGTCGTCGCCTCCTACGATCCGAACGGCCTCGTGGCCACGCTGCGCAGGCTCGGAATCCGCGTGCTCGTCCAGGACGCGGCTACGAACCTCGACGGAGCGTATGCGCAGATCCTCGCGCTGGGCCGGGTCACGGGCCACCTGCCCAGGGCGACGCGGCTCGTCGCGTCGATGAAGCGTCAGATCGCGGCCCTTGTGACCAAGAGCACCCCACGGGCGCGTGGGCTGACCGTGTTCCACGAGCTCGGCCCCGACCTCTACACGGTCACCTCGAGCACGTTCGTCGGGCGGGTGTACTCCCTGTTCGGGCTGAAGAACATCGCCGACGCCGCGGACACCGCCGGCAGCGGCGGCTATCCGAAGCTCTCGGCCGAGTACGTCGTCTCCCAGAGCCCGGACATCGTCGTCCTCGCCGACATCAACTGCTGCGCGCAGTCGGCGAAGACGGTCGCCGCGCGTCCCGGCTGGAGCAGCGTGGCGGCGGTGAAGACCGGCACGATCGTCCGGATCGACGACTCGATTGCGTCCCGCTGGGGGCCGCGGATCGTCAACTTCGTCCGCGCGATCGCCGGCGCCCTGGCACACCTGCGCCGGTGACGCCCAGGCTCTGGATCCTGGCGGCGTCCCTCTTCCTCGCAGCCTCGCTCGTGGTCGGCGCGCTGGTCGGGCCGGTGCACATCGGTCTCGTCGACGCGCTCCAGTCGGCCGCCGCCAGGATCCCGTTCCTGCACGTCCGGACGCCGCTCTCGCCGGCGGACGAGGCGATCCTCTGGGACATCCGCATCCCGCGCGTCGTGCTCGGAGCGCTGGTCGGAGCGATGCTCGCGACGGCCGGTGCCTCCTACCAGGGCGTCTTCCGGAACCCGCTGGCGGACCCGTATCTCCTCGGCGTCGCCGCCGGCGCCGGGCTGGGGGCGACGCTGGCCGTCGTCTACCTGCGGAGCATCGACTTCCAGAACGCGCTCCCGCCCGCGGCGTTCGTCGGCGGGGCGGTGGCGGTGGTCGCCGCCTACGCGATCGGAAGGTCGGCCGGCACCGGCTCCGGCGGCGCCACGCTTGTGCTGGCCGGCGTGACCGTGGCCGCGTTCTTCACCGCGGTGCAGACCTTCGTCCAGCAACAGCACTCGGACACGATCCAGGAGGTCTACTCGTGGATCCTGGGCCGCCTGCCGAGCTCGGGGTGGCGCGACGTGGTGATCCTGCTCCCGTACGTCGTCGTCGCCCTCGCCGGGATCCTGCTGCACCGCAGGCTGCTGGACGTGCTCAGCGTCGGCGACGAGGAGGCGACGAGCCTCGGCGTCAACGTCGGGCGCGTGCGGCTGGCGGTCGTCCTCTGCGCGACCGTCGGCACCGCGGCGGCCGTCGCGGTCAGCGGCCTGATCGGCTTCGTCGGGATCATCGTCCCGCACGCGATCCGTCTCGTCGCCGGGCCCAGCTACCGGCTACTGCTGCCGCTCTCCATCCTCGTCGGCGGCGGCTTCCTCGTCCTCGCCGACGTGATCGCCCGCACGGCGCTGTCGCCGGCCGAGCTGCCGATCGGCGTGGTCACCGCGTTCTTCGGGGCACCCTTCTTCGCCGTCGTCCTGCGCACCTCGCGGAGGATGGCGGGGTGACGGCGCTCGCGCTCGAGCGCGTGACGGTGGAGCTCGGCGGCCGCCCTGTCGTCGACGGCGTCTCGTTCTCGGTCGAGCGCGGCGAGTGGGTGACGCTGATCGGGCCGAACGGGGCGGGGAAGACCACGCTGCTGCGTTCAGTCGCCGGCCTGGTCGGCCATCGGGGTGAGATCCGCCTGGACGGCGATCCGATCCGCCGGCTGCGGCGGCGCGACGTCGCCCGCCGGGTCGCGGTCGTGCCGCAGTCGCCGCTGCTGCCGGGAGGGATGACGGTGCACGAGTACGTCCTCCTCGGCAGGACGCCCTATGTCTCGTACATGGGCAGCGAGAGCCGTCACGACGTCGCCGCCACCGAGGCGGCGGTCGCGCGCCTGGACCTGGCCGAGCTGGCCGACCGCGAGCTGGGGACGCTGTCCGGCGGCGAGCGGCAGCGGGCCGTGCTGGCGCGGGCGATCGCACAGCAGGCGCCGCTCCTCCTGCTCGACGAACCGACGAGCGCGCTCGACGCCGGCCGGCAGCAGGAGGCGATGGAGCTGATCGACACGCTCCGGCTCGGCGCGGGCTTGACCGTCGTCGGCGCCATGCACGACCTGACCCTCGCCGGCCAGTACGCCTCGCGGCTGATCCTGCTCTCGAGTGGGCGAGTCGTTGCCCACGGCGCCGCCGGCGAGGTGTTGACGGAGCCGCTGATCGCCGAGCACTACGGCGCCCGCGTACGCGTGCTCGAAGGGGCGGTCATCCCGGTTCGAGCGTGACGCCGGTGCTCTCCCGGTGTTCTTGCCGAGAGAGCGCTTCCTATACTCGTGCGATGGCCCGGGCCACGATCGTCACCGTCGGGAACGAGCTTCTCTCCGGTGACATAGAGAACACGAACGGCTCGTGGCTGGCGCGGCGGCTGGCCGAGCTCGGGGTCGAGGTGACGATGATCGCTGTGATCGCAGACGAGATCGAGCGGGTCGCATCGTTCGTCCGCGAGCAGGCGGCGGCGGTGGACGTGGTCGTCGTCACCGGCGGTCTGGGCGGCACCCCGGACGACGTCACCCGCGAGTCCATCGCTGCGGCATTCGGCGTGACGCAGGTCGAGGTGCCGGACGTAGCCGCGCGGCTGCGCGAGCGTTTCGCCGGCGACCCGGAGTACGCCGCCCGGTGGGCGCTACTCCCGGAAGGCAGCCGCCCGCTCGAGATCCCGAACGGCGGCGCGCCCGGCTTTGCGATCGAGAACGTCTACGTGCTGCCCGGCCTGCCGGCGGAGATGGAGGCGATGTTCGAGACGATCGCCGACGAGGTACGCGACGGCGCGCCGATCGGCACCTGGCGTCGCACGTACCGGACAACCGAGAGCCGCATCGTCGACGTGCTCGAGGAGGTGACCGCCCGCCACCCCAACGTGCTCGTCGGCTCGTACCCGAGCTTCGCCGGTGGGGTGGCCGAGGTCGAGGTCGTGATCAAGTCCGGCGATCCAGCGGCCCTCGCGGCGGCGACCGCGTGGCTCGAGCCCGCGCTCGCGTCCGCGGCCTCGAGCTAGATGGCTCGGGCGGGGGAATTGTCTGGCGCGCCTCCCGCCGATGGGAGGGGGTGCCGTCAGGTGCTCACCTGCGCAGATATGTCCTTCCCGGCGCGATCGCGGTCGCGACCGTGGCCGCCTTCGTCCTGGTCGCGCGCCGCACGGCGGGAGACGCGGTCTCGGCCGCGGCCAGCCCCGACTGGCTCCTGCTCGCCGCCGCCTTCGCCGTCGGGGCGGTCGTCCAGCCGCTGCGCGCGCTTGCCTGGCGGCAGACGCTCGGCCCCTGCGTGGGCTTCCGGGCGATCTACGCGTCGAGCGCGATCGGGTCCTTCCTCGACACCGTCCTTCCCGGCCGGCTCGGCGAGGCGGCGAAGGTCGGAGTCCTCCGGGCCGCCTCCGCCAACCGTTGGCCGGGCCTGCCGCGGGCGGGCGGCAGCCTGCTCGCCGCGCACCTGACGGAGGCGATCGCGTTCTGCCTCGTCGGCGCGACCGCCGGCGTCTTCCTGCCGGTTCCCGGCTGGGTGCGCGGCGCGTTGCTCGGCGCGGTTACTCTCGCCGCCGGTGGGATCGTCGCCGCCGCGGTTCTCCATCACCGGCTCGGCCGCCGCCTGCCGAAGTGGGCCGACGGCTTCCTCGCCGCCGCCGCTGCTCCCCGCCCCGTGCTCCTGCGGACGCTGGCGATCCTGCTCGCGACGTGGGCGGTCCGCTGGCTCGGCGTCACGCTGACCCTGAACGCTCTCGGCGTTCACGCCGGCCTCGGCACCGCGCTCGTCTACATGACCGTCACCGGTCTCGCGAATGTCGCGCCGATCCTGCCCGGGAACGCGGGTCTGTACCAGGGCGCCGCCGTGGGCGCGCTGGCGATGGTCGGCCACGCGGGAGCGAGTGCGATCGCGGCGAGCGTGCTCATGCCGATGATGGCGACCGCGATCACCGCCTCCGCCGCGCTGGTCGGCCTCGCGCTCTACGGCCGCCGCTTCGCCGAGCTGCCGCGGGCAGCGCTGCGCTCGACGCGTTAGTCGCGCCGAAACGGCAGACACTCGAGACCTGTGGACGATTCGTGACGCTTCCATCTGGGGTCTGACCCCGAAAAAGCGCCCCACCTGCAGGGATTGTGGAAAACCCGAAAACGCCGTGACCGGCCTCGTCCAGTCCGCTCCGGGCCAGTCCGGCAGAGGCGAGGGCAGCGGCCGCTAGCATCGGGCGCGTGGCCGTCGTCAAGCCCGAGTCACCGGATTACCTCGCCGACCTGAACCCCGCCCAGCGCGAGGCCGTGCTGACGACCGAGGGGCCGCTGCTCGTGATCGCCGGCGCCGGCTCGGGGAAGACGCGCGTCCTCACGTACCGGGTCGCGCATCTGATCTCCGCCTGCGGCGTGCAGCCGAACGAGATCCTCGCGATCACGTTCACGAACAAGGCCTCCGGTGAGATGCGCGACCGTCTGGAGGGCCTGCTGGGCAACGTCGCGCGGGCGATCTGGATCCTCACCTTTCACGCAGCCTGCGGCCGGATCCTCCGCCGCGAGGCCCCCCGCCTCGGCTACAAGTCGAACTTCTCGATCTACGACCAGGCCGACCAGGTGCGGCTGACCAAGCAGTGCCTGGAGGATCTCGACCGCGACCCGAAGCGGTTCGTCCCGCGCGGGATCCACGCGCAGATCTCGAACGCGAAGAACCAGCTGATCGGCCCGGACGACTACCTCAGCCGCGTCGAGTCGTTCTACGACCAGACCGTCGCCGACGTGTACCGGCTGTACCAGAAGCGGCTGCACGACTCGAACGCGATGGACTTCGACGACATGCTGATGCTCACGGTCGAGGTGCTGGAGCGGTTCCCCGAGGCGCTCGAGCGCTGGCAGAAGGCCTTCCGGTACGTGCTGGTCGACGAGTACCAGGACACGAACCACGCCCAGTACCGTCTGCTTCAACTGCTCGCCGGCAAGCACCGGAACCTGATGGTCGTCGGCGACCCGGACCAGTCGATCTACGCGTTCAGGGGAGCCGACATCCGGAACATCCTCGAGTTCGAGCGCGACTTCCCCGAGACCAAGGTGATCCCGCTCGAGCAGAACTACCGCTCCACCAACACGATCCTGAGCGCCGCCAACGCGGTCATCGCCAACAACCGCGAGCGCAAGGAGAAGAACCTCTGGTCGGAACTCGGCGAGGGGCTGCCCGTGCACGCGATCGAGGTCGAGGACGAACACGCCGAGGCGCGCTTCGTTGCCGCCGAGATCGCCGCGCTCGTCGAGGAGGGGTACTCGGCCGACGAGGTCGCGGTCTTCTACCGGACGAACGCGCAGTCGCGGGTGCTGGAGGACGTGCTCGTCCGCCAGGGGATCGCCTACCAGGTGATCGGCGGGCCGCGCTTCTACGAGCGTGCCGAGATCAAGGACCTCGTCGCCTACCTGCAGGTGGTGGACAACCCGTTCGACGCGGCCGCGCTCCTGCGCATCGCCAACCGGCCGCGGCGCGGCATCGGCGACGCGACGATGAACCGGTTGCGCGCCTACGCCGACGGCCACGGGATCTCGCTGTTCGAGTCGCTTGCCTATCCGGAGGAGGCGGGCATCGGCGCCGCGCCGCTGAAGAACGTCTCGGCGCTGCGCACGATGCTGATCTCGCTCCAGGCGGCCGTCCAGGATCTGCCCATGCCCGAGCTGATCGAGGCGGTGCTCGAGCGCTCCGGCTACCAGGAGGCGCTCGTGGCGGAGCGGACGATCGAGGCGCAGGGGCGGCTGGAGACCCTCCAGGAGCTGGTGGGGGTCGGCCGCGAATATCTCGAGCAAGCAGAGGAGCCGAGCCTGTCGGGCTTCCTCCAGGAGATCTCGCTCTACTCCGACCAGGACGCGATCCGCGGCGAGCAGAGCCTGGTCACGCTGATGACGATCCACAACGCCAAGGGCCTCGAGTTCAAGGCGGTGTTCGTGATCGGCATGGAGGAGGGGATCTTCCCGCACATGCGCTCGATCGAGGAGCAGGGGGTGGAGGAGGAGCGGCGGCTCGCCTACGTCGGGATGACGCGGGCGGAGGAGCGCCTCGTGCTCACCCACGCCACCTCCCGGTCGCTGTGGGGGAGTCGAACCTTCAACCTGCCGTCGCGTTTCCTCGACGAGCTGCCCGAGGAAGGCGTCGTGGTCGAGCGGCTGCGCCCGGCATCCTGGAGCGGCTACGGCGCGCGCGACGTGACGCCCCGTACCGATGTTCCCGCTCTCGCCACCGGGGACTCCGTGCGCCACGGCACCCTCGGCGAGGGCGTGGTCGTCCGCGTCGAGCCCGGCGGCGTCGTCACGGTCCGGTTCGCCGACGACGGCGCCGAGCGCAGGCTGATGCTCGAGTACGCGCCGTTGGAGAAGATCGCCTGATGGAGATCCGCCCCTGCCGGACCCCGGATGAGCTGCGCGACGCGGTCGGCGCGATCGTCCACTACTTCGGCCGCGACCGGCCGGACGAGGACTGGCTCGGCCGCTGGCTCGAGGTCTTCGAGCTCGAGCGCATGCACGCAGCGGTTGACGACGACGGCCGGGTCGTCGGCGGCGCAGGCGCGTTCGCCTTCCGGATGACCGTTCCCGGCGGCGCGCAGCTGCCCACGGCCGGCGTGACGGTCGTCGGCGTCCTGCCGACGCACCGCCGCCGGGGGATCCTCCGGTCGATGATGCGCGCGCAGCTCGACGACGTCCACGCGCGCGGTGAGCCCGTGGCCGCGCTGTGGGCATCGGAGGAGACGATCTACGGGCGGTACGGCTACGGGCTCGCGTCGTTGAACGTCCAGTTCGACGTCGACAAGTCGTACGCCGCGTTCCGCCCGGGCGTGGAGACGGTCGGCCGCGTGCGCCTGGTCGACTTCGACACCGCCGGGCAGCAGCTGCCGCCGGTCTACGACGCGGTGCAGCGGGTCACGCCGGGCATGTACGAGCGCTCCGAGGCCTGGTGGAAGAACCGCCAGCTCGTCGATCCCGAGAACTTCCGGTTCGGCGGCAGCCCGAAGCACATCGCCGTGCTCGAGGTCGACGGGGAGCCGCAGGCCTACGCGATCTACCGCCTGCACGTCTCGTTCGGTGACCTAGGGCCGGAGACGAAGCTGCGGACGCTCGAGGTCGTCGCCGCGACGCCGGCGGCGACCGCGTCGATCTGGCGCTACCTCCTCGACGTCGACTGGACGAAGACCGTCTCGGCCAGCCTGCAGCCGGTCGACCATCCGCTCCTCCTCCTGCTCGCGCGCCCGAACTTCTCGAAGCCGACGCTCTCCGACGGGATCTGGGTGCGGCTCGTCGACGTCGGCGCGGCGCTGTCAGGACGGAGCTATGCGGCTGCCGCCGCTCCGCTGGTGTTCGACGTGCGCGACGCGTTCTGCCCGTGGAACGAGGGGCGCTGGCGGCTCGAGAGCGGGGAGGCGTCCAGGACGAACGACCCCGCCGATCTCGCACTCGACGTCGCCGACCTCGGCTCCGTCTATCTGGGCGGGTTCACGTTCCGCGACCTACAGCGCGCCGGCCGCGTGGAGGAGCTGACGGACGGCGCCGTCTACGGAGCCGACGCGACCTTCCGGACCGAGGGCTTGCCCTGGTGCCCGGAGATCTTCTGATGGTGGCTCTGGACGATCCGCTGTGAGAGCGCCTGGGCGATGTCGTCGGGCGCGCTCGAGTAGACCTTCAGATCAGCCGGCAGCGATCTGAGCGCGGCGCGGTAGCAGGAGAGCGGGTAGACGCCGTCGATGCGCCCGTCAGACCAGTCGCGAAGCAGGCGGCTCTGGCAGCTCGCGGTCGCCGGCGCCGCCGGATGCGCTACGGCCGCATGCGTGCCGCTGCCGCGGTGCAGCGCGAACAAAAATACGAGCGAGACGGCGGCGATTCCGATCCCCGTCACGATGGCCACCCGAGTCAGGGACATGTGTCCCTCGTTTCCCACGTTGACAGCACGTCAAACATTCCCTCGTTGAGACGTTCGAAAGCGGCCGAAGATGGGACGCGCGTCCCACGCGACTCCTGCCGCCGACCCTTGATGCGATGATGCCTGGACCCAGGCAGTCCAGGCCGTGGTCGGCGAACCCCGTGACGACGTGATCGACGCAGACGCATCCAGCGACCGGATCGACGCGGCTGCCGCCGCCGTCCTGATCGTCGACGACCGGCCCGAGAATCTCGAGACGCTGGAGGCGTTCCTCGAGCCGCTCCGGGCGCGGATCGTCACGGCCGGCTCGGGACGGGAGGCGCTGAACCTGCTGACGAGCGAGCAGTTCGCCGTCATCCTCCTCGACGTCCAGATGCCGGAGATGGACGGCTTCGAGACGGCCGCCTCGATCCGCAGCAGGCCGGAGACCCGCTCGGTCCCGATCATCTTCCTGACCGGTATCTCCGCCAGCCCCGAGAACGTGTTCCGCGGCTACGAGGCCGGGGCGGTCGACTACATCGTCAAGCCGGTCGACCCAGCGATCCTGCGCTCGAAGGTCGCGGTCTTCGTCGAGCTGTTCGAGAAGACCCGGGAGATCGCGCGGCAGGCCCAGCTCCTCCGAGAGCAGGAGCAGGCCCAGCGCGAGCGGGAGGCGGCCGAGCAGCGCCTCCGCCGGTCGCGCTTCCTCGCCGGCGTGGCAGCCGCGCTGGAGAAACGTCTGGACGTCAAGGGGCGTGCCGGCCAGCTCGCGCATACGTGCCTTCCCGAGCTCGGCGACGTCGCGATCGTCCAGCTGGTCGAGCCGGACGGTGTCGTCGAGGTCGCCGCGCTGGCCACCCGGGGCGTCCGGGACGAGCTGCTTCGCAGGCTCGTCGGCACCAGGAGCAACCTGTCGGCGTTCGGCTCCTGGGTGTTCGAGGCTCCGCGCGGCCGTGTGATCGAGCCGGTCACGCCGGACGCCTGGCGCGAGCTGGGGCTCGGCAACGACGGAGACATGCTCTGCGCGCGGCTCGATCTCCGCAGCATGATCGCGGTGCCGCTGGCGCTCGGCCGCCGCTCGCTCGGCGTGCTCGTCTGCGCCTCCTCGGCCGCCGACTACGGCGAGGACGAGCTCGAGCTGGCGAAGGAGGTCGCGCGCAAGGCGGCGATGGCGGTCGAGAACTCGCGGCTGTTCGAGGCCGAGCAGGAACGCTCGAAAGCGCTCCAGCAGAGCCTTCTCGGCCGCCCGGAGGTGGCCAGCGCAGGTGTGACCGCGGCGTGGCGCTACCTCCCCGGCTCCGCCGAGCTCGAGGTCGGCGGGGACTGGTACGACCTGATCGAACGTGAGGACGGCCGCATCCTCGTGGCGGTCGGCGACGTCGTCGGGCACGGCGTCCAGGCGGCGACCGCGATGGGCAAGCTGCGCAGCGCGATGGGTGCGCTCGGGCTGGTGGTCGAGAGCGTGCCCGAGCTGATCGGCCGCCTCGACCAGTTCGCCGAGAAGATCGAGGAGGCGCGGTTCGGCACGGTCGCCGCCGTCCAGCTCCAACCCGAGACCGGAGAGCTCAGCTACTCGCTGGCCGGCCATCCGCCGCCGCTCGTGATCGACCCGGAAGGGAACGGAGCGTTTCTCGAGGGCGGGGCCGGCCTGCCGCTCTGCATCGACGACGGGAACGGCAGGCCCGAGGGGCGGGCATTCCTGGCCGAGGGCTCGACGCTGATCCTCTACACGGACGGTCTGATCGAGCGGCGGGCCGACTCGATCGACAGCGGGCTGGCGCGGCTGAAGGACGCGGCCGTCGTCCGCAGCGGCTACGAGCCCGAGCGCCTCTGCGACGAGATCGTGGACGAGTTTGCGGACGGGAGCCTCGACGACATCGTCTTCCTGTGCATCCGCCGCGAGCCGCTCGACTCGAGGATCTTCAGCCGCGTCTTCCCGGCGGTCCCGAAGTCGCTGCACACCGTGCGCCGCGAGCTTCGCGCCTGGTTCGCGGAGCAGGGTGTCGAGGGACGGCAGGTCGAGGAGGTGCTCCAGGCGTGCGGCGAGGGCTGCGCGAACACGGTGCGCCACGCCTACGGCGAGCAGCCCGGCGAGGCGACGCTAGAGCTGCGGCTCCGCAGCGACGGACGGCTGGTCGTCCGCATCCGCGACTCGGGCCTCTGGCGGACGCAGGCCCACACCGACTCCAGTGGCCACGGCATGGAGATCATGCGCGCCCTCAGCGAGCACGTGCACATCCACCGCACCCCGCAGGGGACGACGGTCGTCCTCGAGTTCGACGTCGACGCGTCCCGGCCGTCCGAGCAGTCGGAGTCCGGCCGGCCGGCCGCGGCGCCCGCGCCCCGGGCCTAGGCCGGCGTCTCCTCGGGCTCGGGGGCCGGGGCCTCGTCCTGGTCGAAGAGTGCGGCGACGCTCGAGTCGAGCTCCTCGGAGACGAGCTCCTTCGCGCCGAGCGTCTTCAGCAGCTCCTCGGCGGTAGGGACGGCGTCGGCGGCGATCTCGAACACCACGGCCGAGTTCCCCGGGGCGAGCGACTTGCCGAGCTGCTCGAGCTGGTCGTTCTTGAAGCCCGAGTCGCGCACCTTGGACGCGAGCGCCCCGATCCCGCCACCGGCGAGGATTCCGATCGGCCCGCCGATGATCCCGATCACCCCGCCGAGCAGCGCGCCGCGCCCGGCTCCCCAGTCCCGCGACTCGGTGAACTTGACCTTGCCGTCGGGCCGGACCTGCAGCAGGGCGGTGTTGCCGAGCTTCTCGGGGAAGGCACCCCCGATCGCCCCGGCCCCGCGCGAGCCGCCGTCGGGCGTCTCGAAGCTCGCTGCCAGGATCTTGCGTCTTGTCTCCGCCATGCCGAATCTCCTTTCCGCCGCCGTGGACGTCGAGCAGTTCATTCCACCATCAGCCGCTTTCCCAACGCCGTGCGGCCGTCCGCGAGCCTCGCGAGGGCCAACGCGACCGGCTAGTCTGTCCCGGCCAGGGCGGTTAGCTCAGTTGGGAGAGCACCAGCTCGACAAGCTGGGGGTCACTGGTTCGAGCCCAGTACCGCCCATCACGGAAAGCCGCCGTAAATGGCGGCTTTCTGCGTAAGGGAGAAGTGTCGTCGAAGCCGCCCTGCCAGGCGTGTGGTTACAAAATGGTTACGCCCGTAGGCCCGAAGGCTCGACCCAAATCGGGGGGCGTGTCCTACCCAGCTGGTGGCCTCCGCTTCCACGCGCGGTAGACGAAGTACGGGCCGAGGACAGCGGCGAGCGTCCCACTCCGTTGCGCCAGGTGTGGACGATCGAGTTCGTGCTCTCCCAGAACCACTCCCACGAGAGAACGAGCAGGACGCAGCCGACGACCAGCTCGACCCACGGAGGCAACCAAGCGTCCCACCAGTGGCTCCGCGTCACGACCGGATCGTGAGCGGGGGCTCGGACGTACAGAAGAGGGTGCAGGAGCAGCAACCGTCTTCTTCCTCCTCCCCCTGGGTCGGCGTTGCCCCCGTTGCCCCGTTGCCTTTTACTCGCCACCGGCGTGGTTGAGAGCAGAATCAGGGCAATGCCCCGGCGTTGCCTTTCGGTTGTGTTGCCTCGGGATCGTCCGCCCTTGCCTCGCATCCGACCTTCGAGAAGATCCCGTGGCGCGTTAGGGCTTCTCCATCGCGCGATACAGCGCGGCGGCGATCACGTCGCCTGCATAAACAACGGCCGTCGCGATCAGCTGGGCGTCGTACGACTTCGATTCCCTGAACAACTCTTCGAACGTCTCACGGTCGCTTTCGGTCTTCGCGTCGAGATCGCTTGCGCGGTCGGCATAGAGGTTGCTCATAGTCGATCCTTTCCGTAGGTGACGGACTTGCGAAGGTATGCCCAGTGCGCGTCGTCACGAACAGCAACGCGAGTCGTCCGCGTTACCCCATTCTGAACTCACGTTGCCCGCACGTGCAACGTCGCGTGCCGCATTCAGGTTGCAGGGAATCGCGAGCTACAGCGAACTAGGTGATCGCCTTCAGCCCGTACACATGTCGGCGGGCATTGATCTGCCTGATCCCTTCCGCCATGTCGCGATCGCCCTCGGCCAGCTTGTCTCGAACTTCGATCAGCTTGGAAGGAGCGGGGTTGTCGAGGTAGGCGAGCATCGCGTTGAGGCCGCTCTTAGCGCGATCCACGCCGTTCCAAGCAAGGGCCGCCTCGTCAACGAAGTGGTCGGTGTCCATCGCCACCAGTTGCGAGCGCTCGCTGTCACACACGTCGCGACCCTGGGTTGCTGCATCCGCGAGCTTGATCGGATCGGACTCGCCGCGCTTAATGTCGAGAAGGACTAGGCCCAGTCCGACCTGGCACGTCTGCACCCCCGCGATGTATTCGCGCGTATGGGTCTCGACGTCCTTGTTCGGTGTCGGCGTCGCTACCGCCTTTGGCTTAGGTTTGGGAGTGGGCTTCGTCGATGTCACTGTGGTCGCCGGCACGACCGGTGCGGATGTCGTCCCGCGCGAAGCAGTCGAGTCCTTCGCCTCGGTCGCGGACTTGTTCGGCGACAGGGCCACACCAACCCCTATAAGCAGAACGAGAAAAGCGGTCGCTCCGCCAACGACGTACGCACCGCGCGCTTTCGGCCCGTACGCCAGAGCCAGATAGTCAACGGCACAAGTGGCCATAGCCCAAGGGTGAGGACGGCGAGGACGATCTGGGTGCGCTTTGCCCGGCCGAAGAAGCTGACCCGCGTCTGCTCCGGGGTCGGCGGCCCTGTGCTCTCCATTCGACAGTCCCCTTTGGGTTGCCTCCCTGACCTCTCAATCATCCCGCGATCTTCGGACGGCTCTCCGAACACGGTGGATGCGGGTGTAAGGAATCGCGGACGAGTCGTCGGGACTGGCCTGCGGCTAGTTGCCGCGTTTGCAAAAAAGGCTACATCTGTTGGCAGGGCAGGCAATATAGTTGAGCGGTGCAGACCCGCCCTTGTTTCGACTGCGGTACCGCACTCGTTCACGACCGCCACTCTCACCCGAAACGTTGCCCTCGGTGTCAACGGGCGAACCAGGCGGAGCGGGCGGTTCGCGGGTCGGCTCGAGTTCGAGGGAGGCTTTCCGACCGAAGCGACGCTGGGCAGCCTGTACGACCAGCTCGATTTCCAGCGCGGCTGTCAGGTGTTTCTGCGGCACATGATGGCTGCCGCGATCTGGGGGTTCCGGCAGGCGTTCACGCGTGACCTGAATGTCGGACCGACCGAGTTCGCGATCTTCCACGCCGATGCGAACGGGCTCGCGTTGACGGCGAACACGGAGACGATCTACGGCGTCACTGTCGTTGACACGAAGCCTGGCCCGGTGGTGCTCGAGGTGCCGCCGCGCGTGCTCGGCCTCCTAAACGACCAGTGGATGCGGCCGATGGGCGACCTCGGGATCGCAGGCCCCGACCAAGGCAAAGGAGGGCGGTACCTCCTCCTCCCGCCGGGTTACGAGGGTGAAGTGCCCTCGGAGGGGTTTGTCCAGACGATTCCGCTACGCACCTACCGGCAGTGGTTCGTGCTGCGCGCGTTCATGGGTCCCGACGGGGACACCGCGCCCGGTATCGCGACGCTCCGCCAGACCAGGATCTACTCGCTCGCGCAAGCCGACGACCCGCCCGAGACCAAGCAGCGGCCTTCGGCCGCGCCTCTGAGGCGGATCGAAGCGGACGCGGCCGCCATGTCGGCCGCGCCGGCGTACGTGGGCCGCGAGAAGCCTCTCATCTGAGGCCCGGTCGGGCCGCCCCGTATCTTGGAATCGTGCGGATGACGACTGGGGAGCCGATCCTCGCCGTCGGCGGCTCGGTCGCCGAGATCTCCGAGTTGCAGCTCGAGGCGTTCGTGGGCGACCTCGCGGGAGTCGTCGCGCGCACGGGGGCGCGCCGCGTGCTGCTTGTGCCGCCGGACCAGACGCGCTTGCATTCGCGTGCGGGGGAGATCGTCGCCCAACTCCTGGGGCTGCTCGAGGGCGAGCTCGAGTGCGTCGACGTCATGCCTGCGCTCGGCACGCACCGGCCGCTCGGCCCCGCCGAGTCCCTGCTCATGTTCGGCGAGGCGATCGATCCCGCGCGCTTGCTCCACCATCGCTGGCGCGAAGACGTGACGACGATCGGCGAGCTTCCCACAGAGCAGGTCGACGAGATCGTCGGCCGGCCGCTCGGGCTCGCCCTTCCGTTCGCCGTCAATCGGGTGCTCGTCGACGACTCCTACGACCTCGTCGTCTCCGTCGGTCAAGTGGTGCCACACGAGGTGGCTGGGTTCGGCGGCTACACGAAACACGTCTCGATCGGGCTGGGCGGCCTGGAGACGATTCAGCGCAGCCACTTCATCAGCGCCGTCTGTGGGATCGAGCAGACGATGGGGCGGCTGGACGCGCCGGTCCGTCAACTGCTCGACCGCGGCTTCGACCGATTCCTCGGGCAACGATGCCGCGTGCTGTTCGTGCTCACGGTTGTCGAAGCACTACGTGACGGCCGCGCCCTACGCGGCATCTTCGCAGGCGAAGGAGGCACGCGCTCGTCCGGCGGCGATGCATTCCGCGAAGCGGCCGCGTTGTCGGCCGAGGTGAACATCGAGAGGCGCGACGTGCCGTTCGATCGGTGCGTCGTCCGTCTCGACCCCGCGGAGTACCGCTCGACCTGGCTTGGGAACAAGGCGATCTATCGCACGCGGCTCGCAATGGCCGACGGAGGCGACCTGATCGTCGTCGCTCCCGGTGTCTCGCGCTTCGGCGAGGATCCGCTCGTCGACGTGCTGATCCGGCGCCACGGATATCACGGGCGCGAGGCGGCGCTGGAGGCGATGGCGTCCGATCCCGAGTTGGCGGCGAACCTCGCGGCGGTCGCGCACCTGATTCACGGCTCGACGGAGGGGCGGTTCGTCGTCACCTATGCGACCGGCTCCGAGCTCTCGCGCGCGGATATCGAGGGCGTCGGGTTTCGCTACTTGCCGCTCGACGAGGCGCTCGAGCTGCCAGTCGACGTTTCCGATCCCGGGCTCGGTCTGTGGCGGGTCTGAGGGCCGATCGGTACATCGAGGCGTCCGAGCTCGGTCTCGACCTCTACCGCAGCGTCGCGGATCTTCCCATCGTCAGCCCGCACGGGCACATCGACGTGCGGCTCTTCGCCGATCCTGAGGCGCGGCTCGACCCGCCTGGACGTCTGGTCGTCACGTCCGACCACTACGTCGTGCGGATGCTCTACTCACAGGGAGTGCCGCTCGAGCGCGCAGGCCTCGGCGGCGACGCGGTCGACGACCGAGCCGTGTGGCAGACGCTCGCGGAGCACGTTCACCTGTTCGCGCTCACGCCGACCGGGCTCTGGCTGCGGGAGACCCTCGTCACGGTGTTCGGTATCGAGGAGCGCCTCGAGCCGGGCTCCGCCGAGACGATCTACACGCGCGTCGCGGAGCAGCTGGCGTCGCCCGCGTTCGCGCCACGCGCCTTGTTGGACCGCTTCCGTGTCGAGTGTCTCTCGACGACCGACGCCGCCGGCTCATCGCTCGCCGAGCATGGTGCGCTCGAGGGTTTCCGCATCAGGCCGACGTTTCGCCCCGACGCGGTCGTGGCGCTCGACGCGCCCGGCTGGCGCGACGAACTCGCCGAGCTCGAGGTGGCTGTCGGCCGGGAGATCGCCGACTACCCGGGGTTCCTCGAGGCGCTCGCGGAACGTCGTGCTGCGTTCAAGGCGCTCGGTGCGACGGCGACCGATCACGCGGCGACGAGCGCCGATACGACTCGATTGAGCCTTCGAGAGGCGTCGGCGTTCTTCGCATCGGCGCACAAGGGCGGCGCCTCCGAGATAGAGGCGCGACGCTTCGAGGCGCACATGCTGAACGAGTTCGCGCGGATGAGCTGCGAGGACGGGCTCGTGATGCAGCTACACGTCGGGAGCCTTCGCGATCACAATCGGCCCCTCGCCGGGACATTCGGGCGCGACATCGGGGGCGACATCCCGGTCGCGGCCGACTGGACCCGTGGCCTACGACCGTTGCTCGAGGCCTGCGGCAACGATCCGCGCTTCAGGCTCATTCTCTTCACGCTCGACGAGAGTACGTACAGCCGCGAGCTCGCACCGCTCGCGGGCCACTACCCGGCGGTCTTGCTCGGCTCCCCATGGTGGTTCCACGACAGCCCGCTCGGCATCGACCGCTTCCTCGATCGCGTCATCGAGACGGCCGGCGTGTACAACCTCGCGGGCTTCGTCGACGATGCGCGTGCGCTGACAGCTCTCCCTGCGCGGCACGATCTCTGGCGCCGGCGCACGTGCGGGTGGCTCGCGCGCAAGGTCGACGCCCGCTTCCTCGAAGAGGAAGATGCCCGCCGCCTCGCGCGGGAGCTCGCCTACGGGCTCGTCCGCCGCGCGTACCGGATCATCTAGACGCCGCTGAAGGCGTCGAAGCCGCCGTCGACCGGCACGACGACCCCGCTGACGAACGACGCGGCTGGGCTGCACAGCCAGATCACGGTGCCGGCGAGCTCGTCAGGCTCGCCGAAGCGGCCTGCCGGCGTCGCCGCGATGATCCGCTCGCCGCGCGGCGTCAGGCTGCCGGACTCGTCGAGCAAGAGTGCGCGATTCTGATCGCCGACGAAGAAGCCCGGCGCGACGGCGTTCACGCGCACGCCCTGGGGCGCCAGCTCGGTCGCCAGCCATCGGGTCAGGTTCTCGACCGCGGCCTTCGCGGCCCCGTAACCGACCACGCGCGTGAGCGCGCGGTGCGCCGCCAGCGACGAGATGTTCACGATCGCCCCGTCGACCATTCCGGCGCCGAAGACCTGGCATGGCAGAACCGTCCCATTGAAGTTCAGCTTCACGACCTCGTCGAGCGCCGACGACGGCAGCTCGAAGAACGACTGCTCGCCGACCGTTGCCGCAGGGACGTTGCCGCCCGCCGCGTTGACAAGCACGTCGATCTGCTCACAGCGGTCGAGCGTCGTCACGCGTGCGCGCTCGAGCTGGGCCAAATCGAGCACATCCGCTTCGAGAACGAATGCAGATCCGCCGAGCTCCTCTGCGAGTGCGTCGAGGCGCGCGCGCCTTCGGGCGAGCAGGCCTACCTGGGCTCCAGCCGAGGCGAGGCCACGCGCAATCGCGCCGCCGAGAACGCCCGAGGCGCCGGTGACCACGGCGATTCGTCCCTCGAGACCGAACAGCTCCGGGACGGACTTCATCGGGACTGATAAAAGCACGAGAGGAGCTCTCGTGAGCCCGGCGCGAGTGCCGTATGACCTGATCGCTGTCGGGGCGCCCAGGGCGATCCGCGGGCCAGAGGCGCCGTGGCAAGAATGGCGAGGATCAGCGTTCGTTCGGGTTCGCTCAGCGCGTCGGCCAGGAACCGGTAAGGGAGGTGATCGTGACTCACATATCAACCACGACCGCGGCGGTCGGTACACGATGAACGCCCCCGCCTCGATCACCGTCACGCCGGTCCGCGTTGCCGACCTGCTCGCCGAGGGGGAGCGGATGCCGGTCTACGTGCACGTCATCGACCATCCTGATGCGCGCGTGCTTGTCGACACCGGCATGACGGAGCTGCACCCGGCGGTGGCCGACCTCGACCCCCGCATCAGTCCATTGAGTGAGCAGGACTTCGACCTCGCCGGCATCGACATCGTCGTCAACACGCACCTGCACTTCGACCACTGCGGGGGCAACCACCTCTTCGCCGGCAGGCCGATCTACGTCCAGCGCCGGGAGCTCGACGACGCTCGCAGCGAGGACGACTACACCATTCGCGAGTGGGTCGAGGCGCCCGGCGTGCGGTACGTACCGGTCGACGGCGAGCTCGAGCTGCTTCCCGGGCTCCGGCTCGTCCCGGCGCCGGGCCACTCACGCGGCATGCAGGTGGTCGCAGTCGAGACCGGCGGGCGTCCGGTCGTCGTCGGTGGCGACGTGGCGGTTTGGTTCGGCGAGCTCGACGAGCCGCACACCGAAGGCCAGCTGCGGGTGCGCGCGCTCGACCCCGAGCTGGTCTGGCTCGCGCACGAGCACGAGCCGTGGCGACCCCACACTGTTTAAGGCATCGCTCATCATCGGACAGTCCCCGGCGGGGGGCTACGATCGGTCGATGGACGAGTTCGTCCCGCGCGAGTTCGACGTGCCTCGCCGGCTCGAGACGCCGCAGTTCGTGCTCGAGCCGCTCGGGCCTGAACACAACGAGCAGGACTACGACGCCTGGACGTCGTCGATGGACCACATCGCCGCAACGCCCGGGTGGGGCGACAGCCGCTGGCCGCGGGAGATGACGCTGGACGAGAACCGGGCGGACCTGCAGCGCCATGCCGACGAGTTCCGCAACCGGCAGGGGTTCACGTACACGGTGCTCGATCCGTCGAACCGTGAAGTGATCGGGTGCGTCTACATCTACCCGTCGCGCGACAGCGACGACGACGCCCGTGCGTTCTCCTGGGTACGGGCGAGCCACGCGGCGCTGGACGTCCCCCTCTGGCGCGCCGTCAGCGACTGGCTCGCGTCCGACTGGCCGTTCGGCAGCGTCGAGTACGCGCCGCGCGCGTAGGCGCGGTGCGCCAGCCACTGTGTTGAGCTCGAGCGGCGAGTAATCTGCAGTACCTCAGCAGCGGTAGCTACCGGTGAAGGGGCGCGTTGCGCCGAGCGGTTCTCTCCCTCTGAACGTGCCGATGGAGTGTCCGTGCGCTGTGAGTTTGACGATGCTCATTCCGAGGTGGAATCGTCCTGAATAGGCGTAAACAGTTCCCGTTCCGATTGAGCCCGACAATTGGATGAGCGGCGCTCCCTCGTTGTTTGCCGAGGCGGGCGCGCCATTGACCTGGGTTCCCACCGTGAGGATCAGGCCGCCTGACCAGATGCACGTGCCGTTCTTGAACGTGTACGACTTGCCTCCGATGTGCAGAGACGCGGTCGCGGGGCCGCAGTAGACGACCGCTTTGTACCCCTTGATCGTCCTGGAGTGAAGTGCGCACTCAGATCGGGTCGTGGTGGCGTTCGCCGCGGCTGAACAGACGCCAATCGCGGCGGCAAGTGAGACGAGCAACGCGACTCTCATCGTTTTCCTCCTGTTTGCGATCGTCCGTATCTCGAGCCTGAGGCCACTACGGGGTGGCGCGTGGTGAGACCGTGCAGGCGACGAGGTTGTGGGTGTCGATCAGGGCCGCGAGGCGGACGCGTTTGGCGGTCTGGATTCTGGCCGCGGAGCTGAGCGGGAGCAGTTTGTTGTCGAGTCGGGCGGCGTAGAGGAGCGGCTTGATTCCGGCCGGGGTGAGCGTGGGTCGTGTCTGGATCGCTTTGCCGGCTGTGGCTTTGGGGCCGGGAACGACGAGGGTGAGGTCGCAGGCGCCGTGGAAGGTGCTGTTCGGGTGGGCGAGCGCGATCACGTGGTCGTGTGCGCCGAAGCCGTGCGTCTTCGCGTCGGCGAAGGGATGCAGGGGGTGGGCGGCAGAGACGGGGGCGATCACGTAGAGGGGGATGGCGTGCGCGTTCGCCGGGGCGGGGCCGGTCACGACGAGGTTGTGGACGCTTCCGTTGACCCAGACGCCGTCGGCGGGCGGACCGGCGGCGGCAGGCGCTGCGAACGCGGCCGCCAGGAGCAAAAGGACGAACCCTTTGAGCATCTCATCCTTCTTTCTCGAACGGCTGATGCCGTCCGCACTATTGGATAGGGTCGAACCCTATCCGATATGCCACGCCCTCGCAAGCACATCCGCTCGTATCAGTCGCCCCGCCGCGAGGAGGCGGCGAAGCGGACACGCCTCGCCATCGTCACGGCGGGACAGCAGCTCTTCACGAGCCACGGCTGGGCAGGCACAACCATGCGCGTTGTGGCCGACGGCGCCGGCGTATCCCTGAAGACAGTCGAGGCGCTGTTCGGCACGAAGGCGGCACTGCTCGAAGAGGTCGTTCGCTTTGCGATCCGGGGCGACCTGGAGGACGTCGAGATGCCTCAACGCCAGGCGGTGGCTCGCATGGAGGCCGCTCCGGACGCACGGACGATGCTCGAGCTGCACGCGGCGCATCTGCGCGTGGTGAACGAACGATCAGCGGGCCTCGCGTGGACAGTCGAGCAGGCGGTTCCAAGCGATGCAGCGGTGGCTCGCCTCTGGGATCAGATGAACAGGAATCGGACGTACGCCGTCGGCTGGGCCGTCTCGACCCTGCTTGTGAAGCCAGGCCGTCGCCCGCGACTGCGCCGCCGGCTGGTCGAGGCGACCTTCTGGGTCGCGCTCGACTGGGGCACCTACCGCACGCTCACCGCCCACGCCGGCCTCTCGGCAGCGGGCTACGAGGAATGGCTGCGCGGCTATTACGCGTCTGCGTTCCTGGCGAGGTAGCCCCCGTTTCGCGACACCCGCCATACGCTCGGAGTGAGCTCCGCCCCGTTTCTCCGACATCCGAGCGCTTGCTCACAGCCGCGCTCGGTGATCAAGGCGGAGCGTTATGCCACAGCGGTAAGCGGTCACGTCCGCGAGTGGCCTAATGAAGGCCCGCCGACCGCGGGGAAAGGGCTCGTCCCGGGCGAGAGTTCGGCCCCCGCGCCGGGCATCCCCGGTTTGCGGAACGAGATCAGAAGACGAGCTGAAGTAGCCGTCGACGTCCGGGCAGGCCGATGGAGATCCTGAGCGTCTGACCGTCGTGGGTCACGTCGGTGAGGACGATGATCGCGGCGACGATCGCGAGTGTACGAAGCCTGGGCACTGAGCCATCCTCTCACGATGCTCGTCGGATGCGCGAAGCCGGCCGGGAAGCAGGACGGGCCGTACGAGTGGCGGTGAGAAGGACGGTCTCACGTCCGGTCGCCCCGTGCACGTGGTCGCTCACTGTAGGCTCGTGATGGATGGTGCTGGAGCCAACGTTGAAAGCGAATCCTCCCGAGCGGCGGGATGGACGCTGTGTGTGCTGTGGCGGCGAGCGCCCCGAGATGGCTCTCCGAAGCAGCGATCCGTTCTGCTCAAGAAAATGCGCACACGAGTGGCACGGTCTGGAGGACGAGCCCAGCCGCTCGAAGCCCAGCTGAGAGAAGGCTCGACCACACGGGAATGACCGTGTGCCTCGCTGCAAGCGGCACGCGCGGGGTTCCTCGCGTGAGAGGGTTGTCGAGGGCGGAGCTGCGGCGATCTCCAGTCGCCAATCTGCGGATCCGCCCCCTTCACACCGGCTGGTGAGCCTGGTCGGGGCGGCACGCCGGCCGCCCCCCCATGGCGGAGGCGCCCGGCACCTTGGAAGGATCAGCCTCCACGAGAAGAGCGTCGGCCCCACAGGTTGTTGTCAGAACAGATTACGCGTTGTAAGGTGGGCACATGGCGCTTCAACGGATGGACAACGTAGGCATTGTCGTCGAAGACCTACCGGCGACCATCGCGTTCTTTCGCGAGCTCGGCCTCGAGCTCGAAGGGCAAGCAACGATCGAAGGAGACTGGGCAGGGCGCGTGACTGGACTGCCCGACCAGCGCGTCGAGATCGCCATGATGCGCACGCCGGACGGCCACGGCCGGCTCGAGCTCTCGCGATTTCTCACGCCGCCTCCGGTCGCCGATCACCGGAGCGCCCCGGTGAACGCTCTCGGCTACCTACGCATCATGTTCGCAGTGGAGGACTTCGACGATACGCTCGCCCGGCTCCGTGAGCGCGGCGCGCAGCTCGTCGGCGAAGTCGTCCAGTACGAAGACGTGTATCGGCTCTGCTACATCCGGGGGCCCGAAGGGCTTCTGATCGGGCTCGCCCAAGAACTCGGCTGAGCGCCGGCAGTCTTCTAGTCAGCCGTTGTCACGCTGACAACGGAAGTCCGCGCCGTGAGGTTTCTCACCGTGCTTCGGGGAGGAGGCAGGCGAGCTCGCAGCACGGAGCCACGCTCGACCGATGAGATCCGCGCGTCCGTGGGGTTATGCGAGAGGGACCACCACGAGAGAAAGGACGAACGCATGAAACTGACGACCATGACGCAGGTCACCGTCGATGGAGTGATGCAGGGAAACGGCGGCGCGTCGGACGAGGACCGCAGGAACGGATTCGAGCGCGGCGGATGGGCTTTGGGGGCGGGTGACGACGAGACCATGACGTTGATCAACCAGACCTACCAGCGGGCCGACGCGTTCCTGTTCGGCCGACGCACCTACGAGCTCTTCGCCGGCTACTGGGGCGCAGAGGAGCGGGCTCGCGCCGCGGCGGAAGACCCGGGCAACCACCCGATCGCAGCTGCCCTGAACACGAAGCCCAAGTACCTCGCATCGACCACGCTCAGCGACCCGCAATGGGCGGACACGACCCTCCTCTCCGGTGACCTGGCAGCTGCCATCGGCGAGCTGAAAGCCAGGCCGGGGGGTGAGCTTGAGGTGCACGGCAGCGGCACCCTGACCAGATGGCTGCTCGAGAACGACCTCGTCGACGAGATCACCCTGCTCGTCGTTCCCGTGGTCCTCGGCCAGGGCACGCGGCTGTTCCCCGACGTCGGCCCGGACCTTGCGCTCGACCTGGTCGACTCGCGAACCGACTCGAAGGGCGTGACGATCCAGGTCTACCGGCCCAACGGGCGCCCGCAGTACGCGGACTGAAGTATGTAACTCAACAGTTACGTAACCGACTTGGTACGATGGTGGCATGGAGGCTGTTCTCCGAGCCCTGGCGGACGAGAGCCGGCGGACGCTGCTCGAGGCCCTGACGGGCGGCCCGGCAACCGCGGGTGACCTGGCGGCGCTGCTGCCAATTGCCCGCCCGGGGGTCTCGCGGCATCTGCGGGTGCTGCGGGAGGCGGGGCTCGTCGAGGTTCGCCAGGAGGCGCAGCGGCGGATCTACGCTCTTCGCCCCGAGCCGCTGGCCGATGTCGATGAATGGCTGGGCCGGTACCGGGCCCTGTGGGAGCAGCGGCTGGATGCCCTGCACACCGAAGTGGCCAGGGGAAAACGCGAACGAAGGAGCACCAGATGACGAGCAACCCAGCTGGAGAGCGCCGCATCCTGGGCGCCCTGCGATCGGCCGACGGCAAGGGCGTCGTGCGCATGGAGGATCGCTTCGACACCGATATCGATGACCTCTGGTCGGCACTCACGGATCCCCGCCGTCTCGCCCGCTGGCTCGGCGAGGTCGAAGGCGACCTGCGCCTCGGTGGTGAGTTTCGCGCACGCTTCGTTGCCAGCGGATGGCAGGGCATGGGGCGCGTGGAAGCGTGCGAGCCCCCAAAGCGGCTGCTGGTGCTGACCAGAGACGAAGACGAGCCCGACGGGCCCTACGAGCATCCCATCGAGGTAACGCTGAGCACCGACGGTGACCAGACCATCCTCGCCTGGGAGGAACGGGGCATTCCGCTGGACCTGCTGGCCGCCTACGGGGCGGGGATCCAGATCCATGTCGAGGATCTCGCCGCCTACCTCGCCGGCACCGAGCCGGTCGACGCGAGGGCGCGGTGGGAGGAGCTCATCCCCGCCTACCGAGAGCTGGCGGCCGATGTCGGCTAGACACGGGTGGCAAACCCGTTCCGCAGTCCGGCAGGCGACGATCATCTGGTTCGGTTCCGATGACCAGGGAACGCCGGGGATGTGATTGAGCTTTCCGGTGGCGGCGTCGCCCCTCGAGGCGCCGCCTGATGCCGATCGGGCTGCTGGTGCCGGTCGTCCTGGTGGGTTGGGGCACCGCTTGCGCGCTCACCTGCTGGCGGCGGCTCGGCGTGCTCGCCCGGGTGCCGGCCTTGGTTGTCGACGAGCTGCCGTTTGCCGCCGGATACCTGCTGATCGCCTCGATCGCACTCGCGGCGGTCCAGGGGGATCTCGACTCGGTCGGTGGCGCCGTCATCGGCGTGGCGGCGGTGATCGTCCTGGTCGGGCTCGCCGTGATCGTCCGTCGGGCTCTTCGCGCCGATCCAGCTCTCGGCAACGCGGATCCGCCGCCGAGGCCCTGGATGCGGATCCTTCTGGCGCCGGTGCCGGCGTTACGCCGCGACGTCGTCCGGATGCGCAATCTCTCCTACGGTGAGGGCCCGCGTCGCACCCTCGATGTCTACTGCCGCCGCGATCGGCCCACCGGCGTGCCGGTCGTGGTGCATTTCCACGGCGGCGGCTTTCACGCCGGAAGCAAGAACCGTGAAGCGCGGCCGCTGATCGGCCATCTCGTCAGCAACGGAAAGGTGTGCGTCAGCGCGAACTATCGACTGCGACCGCATGTGGGTCACGCCGATCAGGTCGCCGATGTCCGAGCCGCGATCGAGTGGGTGCAGGCGCATGCGGCGGAATACGGCGGCGATCCGTGGCGACTCTTCCTGGTCGGCAGCTCGGCCGGCGCCTACCTCGCGATCGAGGCGGTCGACGACGGCGCGGTCGGGATCGTCGGGCTGATCTGCCGGTACGGCTACTACGGCGACCTTGCGCCGACGCGTGACCTGCCGCCGATGCTGGTGATCCACGGCGAGAACGACCTCTGGGTCCGCGCCTCGGATGCGCGCGAGTTCGCCGAGCGGATGCGCGCCGGCTCGGCTGGGCAGGTCGAGTACGTCGAGTTGCCCGGCGCCCACCACGACTTCGATCTCTACGAGTCGATCCGCTCCGCCGCGATCAACGTGGCGGTCGAGTCGTTCATCGAGCGGGTCGCCGGCTAGCAACCATCTAGGGGCAGGCGGCGCCAGGCACGATCGGCGCCGACGGGCCCGCCTTGGCTGCCGTCTTCGTTCCGTCGCTCGGAGACTTCGCCATGACGCAGTAGCTCGTGTCCGACAGCGTGCCGAGCGAGACGATGCTCGGATCGAGCGTCTGGTCGTAGGAGGCCTTCAGCGCGGCGACGGTCATTCCGGTGTAGGTGCCGTGGTCGGAGTGCCACGCCTCGACGGACGAGACGGCCGCCCGCAGGTCGGCAGCGGCTGCGTTCTTGTTTGCACGATCCCCGAAGTGCAGGTACGAGGGGACCGCGACCGCCGTCAGCACGGCGAGGATGAGCATGACGAGCACGAGCTCGATCAGGGTGAACCCCTGCTCCCTCCTCAGCTGTTGTCGCATTGCCCGCACGTACCTGCTCCTTCGATCCGGGGGAATTTCGCGTGATTTCTCTCATCAAACGGACCAGCCGCCCGCGTACCAGCCCCGGAAGGGTGATCCCAGGCCCCCGAAACGGGGGAGGTCCGCTCACACGGAGGGCGGGATAGGCTCCCGACGATCGTGAGCACCGTCCTCTTACTGCATGCCGGGATCGCGGACAGCCGCATGTGGCAGCCGCAGATCGAGGTGCTGGAAGGAGCCGGCCACCGCGTGGTCGCGCCGGATCTGCGGGGGTTCGGCGAGCACCGGCTGGAGCCGGCGCCGTTCTCATATGTCCGGGATGCCGAGGCCGCACTCGACGGCCCGGCCGCCGTGGTCGGATGCTCGCTGGGCGGACGCGTTGCGCTCGAGCTGGCGGTTCACCGGCCCGATCTCGTCGAGCGGCTCGTGCTGATCGCGCCGGGGTTCCCCGGTTGGGAGTGGGCCGAGGCGACACGCGCGAGCTGGGCCGCGGAAGAGGCGGCCTACGAGGCCGGCGACCTGGAGACGGCGGCCGAGGAAAGCGTCCGGCTGTGGGTCGACGGGCCGAACCGTTCGCCGGCAGACGTCGACGCAGACATGCGCGCGGCCGTCACCGCGATGGTGCTCCGCTCATACGAGCTGCAGGAGGGCGCGTGGGAGGCGGGCGCCGACGAGGAAGACGTCCTCGACCCTCCGCTCGGCGGCCGCCTGGGCGAAGTCCGTTGCCCGACGCTGGTGCTCGTCGGCGACCATGACGTGGCCGACATGCAGGCGATCGCCGCCCACGTCGCCGAGTCGATCGACGGCGCCCGGCTCGTGACCGTCGCCGACGCGTCGCACCTGCCGAGCCTCGAGCGTCCCGAGGAGGTCAACGCGCTCCTGCTCGACTTCCTCGGCGAGACCTGAGCCGCCGACGGCAGCTCAGTGGAAGTACTGCTTGAGCAGCACCAGCCCGAGGCCGATCAACGCGACGAAGACTGCGGGCGGGATGCTCCGCCTCGTCGAGAGCCCCGTGCGCCGGTGGGCGATCAGCGCGTACCCGCCGATCACGCCCACGCCCACCCAGGTGGCCGCGGTGAAGCCGGTTTCCAGCCTGAGGACGCCGGCGACGCCGAGGACGACGAGGAGAACCGGCGGCGCGATCGCGAGGAGGCTGCCTGCGGTGTCGCCGACGGCGGCGAGGAACTCGCGTCGCGACGGCTTCCGACCGCCGGCGATCATCGTGCCGACGTAGTACGCGTAGAGCTCCGCGAGGGCGATCGCGACGATCGCGCCGAAGAGCGAGAGGAGCACGTCGGAGTCGGACGTCCGCTTGCCCTCGAGCGCGATGATCACCGCGAGCACCACGAGCTCCACGTAGATCCCGTGGATCGCCTGCTTGCCGTCGAGCTGGGCTTTCAGCCAACTCTTCCGCCGGTCGATCGTGGCGTCTTCGATCGGCTCGGTCACCGCTGGCCGAGGCTAACAGCGGCTTCGGAAGCGGCCCGCCCAGCCGCCGGCCCGTCACGAGTCGCAGCGGGCGTCGAGCCGACCGGCGGCGGCTTCCACGGCGGCCTCGCGCACGGACGACAGGCTCGTCTTCGGCGAGCCGTCCGCGTAGCGGACGCCGGACTGCCAGCCGACCAGCGACGGCTCGTCGAGGAGGTGGAAGAAGAGGACGCCGGCGACGTTCGGTTGGCAGCTCGCGAGCTCGAGCACCCGGCGGTAAGCCGCTGACTGGGCGCGCTCGGAGATCGTCCGCGCGATCTCGCGGTCGGTGTAGAGGGCCCGCTTGACCGCCGGGATCGTCGTCTCGACGCCGATCTCGCCGTAGAGGATCGGCAGGTCGCTCCCCTTCTGCGCCGTGTCGTCGAACGCGTCTCCGAGGAGACGCACGAGCTTGTCGTAGTCGGCCAGGCCGATCGACCTGACGCGCGGGTGGGGGAGGTCGATCGGCACGGCGGACGACTCCGGGTAGGGGTGGTGGACGAACCCGTCCATGACCGGCCTGTCGCGCCCGCTCCGCCGGTAGGCAGCCCCGAGCGCACGGATGAACGTCGTCGGGGACGTGGTCTCGCGGCCCGCCCCCGGCCGGTCGGCGCCGCGGGGCGCGGTGGCGCCGCCCCAGACGCGGACCTCGTCGCGCACCGCTTTCACGGCGTCGTAGGTCGCGGCCAGCAGCCGCAGGTAGGCCGCGGCCGAGACGTTCTCGCCTCCGGGTCCGAACTGGGGGAGCCAGAAGCGGTTCAGGTTCGGCTCGTTGCCGACGATCAGGTCGTGCACCGTCGGCGCGCGCGTGACGACCGCGGCCGTGTAGGCGGCGAACTGCGATCGCGCCTCCGCGGTGAGCGGCGTGGTCGCGGAGCCCGGCTGGTAGACGATCACGAACAGGCGGACGCCGGCGGCATCCGCGGCCGAGGCGAGCATGCGGAGCGTCGCCGTCTCCCGGGTGTCGGGTGCGGTCTCGCCGGGATCCCAGATGCTCGAGACGGCGAGCGCGTCGAAGCCGGAGCGGGTCAGGTCGGCGAGGAAGGGCGCGGGCGGGCCGGAGCGGCCGGCGTCGTCCACCACGCCGACCGCCAGGTCGTGGCCGGCTCCCGACCCGCAGCCGGCGAGCAGGAGCAACGTCGCGAGGAGAGCGCAGGTACGAACGGTGCGGTATTGACCGCGAGCCGCAGGCTCAAACAGGCTACGTCGAGAACCCGGAGATCGCGTTGCCGATCAGCTTCACGCCGATGATCAGCAGCAGCACGGCCATGATCACGGCGTTGTTGTGCGCCAGCCAGGCCCTGAGGTCGTCGAGGACCTTCCGCGAGCGGTCGCCGAGCGCAAAGGCGATGACGACCGGCGCGGCGACGCCGATCGTCGCGATCACGACGAAGACGACGTACGAGCCGACCTGCTGGCCGGTCGAGATCCCGGTTTGCGCGATCGCCGCCGCTCCGGCGACGGTCAGCAGGAGGTTCTTCGGGTTGAGGGCGGAGAGGACGACGCCGGCCGCGCCCGCCTTGGCGGGCGTGAAGGCGTCGAGGGCGCCCATCCACTTCGGCGTCGGCGGATCCTCGGCGCCGTGCGGGCGGCCGCGCCACTGCATGAGGGCGAGGAGGATCAGCCCAAGGCCGAGGATCAGGAAGAGGACGTCGACCCAGGTGGCGGGGCCCGAGCTGCCGGTGGCGTCGGCGCCTCCTGCGATCGCGAGGACGATCCCGCCGACGACGGCGAGCCCGATGCACCAGCCGACGACGAACATCGGCCCGTTCACCCGCCGCGCGGCGTGACCAGCATCAGGACGACGGCCACGATCGGAAGCGGGCTGATCGCCACGCCGACCGCCGAGGGAAGGAAATCTCCGATGGCTTGACCCACGGCTCGGGACGATAACGTTCGCCGAAGGCGATGGAGCTGCCGAGCTGGAACGACGGTGAGACGAAGGCGGCCATCGTCGACTTCGTCGAGCGCGTGACGACGGAGGGCGGGCCAGACTTCGTCCCGGCCGCCGAGCGGGTCGCCACGTTCGACAACGACGGCACGCTGTGGTGCGAGAAGCCGATGCCGATCGAGCTCGGGTTCATCCTCGCCCGCCTGGCCGAGATGGCCGAGGCCGACGGGTCGTTGCGCGAGAAGCAGCCGTGGCGGGCGGCGCACGAGCGCGACTACCAGTGGCTCGGCGACGTGATCACCAAGCACTACCACGGCGACGACGCTGACGTGAAGGTGCTGATCGCCGGGATCCTGCAGGCGTTTGCGGGCATGGACGTCGAGGAGTACGGCGCTGCCGCGGACGGCTTCCTGCGCAAGGAGAAGCACCCGACCCTCGGGCGCACGTTCCACGCCTGCGGCTACCTGCCGATGATCGAGCTGCTCCGCTACCTGGAGGCGAACGGATTCACCAACTACATCGCCTCCGGCGGCGACCGCGACTTCATGCGCCCGGTGACCGAGGAGATCTACGGCATCCCCGCCGAGCACGTGATCGGCAGCTCGAACGCGCTGCGCTACCTCGAGGACGAGCACGGCGGCACGGTCACGTACGCCGCCGAGATGGACGTCTTCGACGACGGTCCGGTCAAGCCCGTGCGCATCTGGAGCCGCATCGGCCGCCGCCCGATCCTCGCCGCCGGCAACTCGAACGGCGACGTCCCGATGCTCCGGTACGCCGGCGGCAAGGGCAGGCCTGCGCTGCGCCTGCTCGTCCTCCACGACGATGCGGAGCGCGAGTTCGACTACACGGCCGGCGCCGAGACGTCGCTCGAGCAGGCCGCGAAGGAACGCTGGACGGTGGTCAGCGTGAAGAACGACTGGGCGCGGGTCTTCGCGGACTGACCGTCGAGGTCACTGTCCCGCGGTGAGTGCCGCCTCCAGCTTCTCCACCGCCTGGTCGATCGTGAAGCTCGCCGCCTTCTGTCGTGGCGGGAACTCCTCGAACGTCGCCAGGAACTGCTGGATCAGGGCCGTCGCCGCGAGGATGATGTAGACGTTGTCGACGACCCAGTCGTAGTAGGTGTTCGACGTGACGTCGGCTCGTTCGAACGGGTCCGTCCGCAGGTTGAAGAGCTTCGGGACGCGCAGGGCGACGAACGGCTCCGCCCAGAGGCGCAACGTACCCTGCGCGCGCTGCTCCATGAAGACGATCTTCCAGTTGTCGAAGCGCAGCGCCAGCACGTCGCCGTCGTCCGAGAAATAGACCATCCCCTGCCGCGGGCTCCTGTCCTCCTCGCCCGTCAGGTACGGCAGCAGGTTGAAGCCGTCGATGTGCACCTTGTAGGTCGTGTCGCCGGCCGTGTGACCGGACTTCAGCTTCTCGACGATGTCGGGCTCGCCGGCCGCTGCGACGAAGGTCGGCAGCCAGTCGTGGTGCTGGACGATCTCGTTCGACACGACGCCGGCCGGGATCTTCCCGGGCCACCGGATCAGCTCCGGCACCCGGAATGCCCCTTCCCAGTTGGTGTTCTTCTCGCTGCGGAAGGGAGTCATCCCGCCGTCCGGCCACGTGTTCATGTGTGGTCCGTTGTCCGTCGAGTAGACGACGATCGTGTTCTCTGCGATGCCGAGCTCGTCCAGCGTGTCCAGCAGCAGGCCGACGTGCATGTCGTGGTCGATCATCGTGTCGTGGTAGGGCGACTGCCAGCGACCCGCCTGGCCGACGCTCTCCGGCTTCGGGTGCGTTCGCAGGTGCATGTGCGTGGTGTTCATCCAGGCGAAGAACGGCTTGCCGGCCTCGTGCTGACGCTTGATGAAGTCGATGCAGGCGGCGGTCGTCTCGTCGTCGATCGTCTCCATCCGCTTCTTCGTCAGCGGGCCCGTGTCCTCGATGCGCTGCTTGCCGACGCGGCCGAAACGCCCCTCTTCGGTCGGGTCGTCCTCGTCGCTCGCCCACGAGCGGATGACGCCGCGCGGCGCGAACAGCTCGTTGAAGCGCGGGAAGTCGTCCGCGGGAGGCCAGTTCGGCAGCTCCGGCTCCTCCTCCGCGTTCAGGTGGTAGAGGTTGCCGAAGAATTCGTCGAAGCCATGGGCGGTCGGCAGGAACTCGTTCCGGTCGCCGAGGTGGTTCTTGCCGAACTGCCCGGTTGCGTAGCCGAGCGGTTTCAGCAGCTCGGCGATCGTCGGATCCTCGGCCTGGAGGCCGATCGGCGAGCCGGGCACGCCGACCTTGCTGAGCCCCGTGCGGAAGACGCTCTGGCCAGTGATGAACGACGAGCGCCCTGCGGTGCAGCTCTGCTCGCCGTACGAGTCCGTGAACCGCATTCCCTCGTTCCCGATCCGGTCGATGTTGGGCGTGCGGTAGCCCATCAGCCCGTCGCTGTAGCAGCTCAGGTTCGTGATGCCGATGTCGTCGCCCCAGATCACGAGGATGTTCGGCTGGTCGGGCATCAGGCGGTCGCTCCTTCCGTGGCGGGCGGTCGACGGACGATGCAGCGGAAGCCGAGGTGCGACATCGAGGTGTCGATCATCTGCGGCTGGCGGGCGGCCGGGCGGTAGCGCAGGCAGTAGTTCGGCGCGCACAGATGCGAGCCGCCCTTGATCACACGGCGGGGGATGTGGTCGCCGGGCTGGCCCGGGTTGTAGCTCTGGTCGGGTGAGATCACCCGCGGGTTCGAGGGGACGCAGCACGGGCTCGCGACCTCGTCGGGGTGGCGCGGGACGTACCAGTCGGACGTCCACTCCCAGACGTTTCCGGTGATGTCGTAGAGCCCCAAGCCGTTCGGCGGGAAGCTCCCGACCGGCGACGTGCGCTCGAAGCCGTCGAGCTTCAGGTTCTGCCACGGGAACTCGCCCTGCCAGGTGTTCGCCATCGCCTTCCCGCCCGGGAAGTGCTCGTCGCCCCAGGCGAACGCCGCGCCCTCGAGCCCGCCCCGGGCGGCGTACTCCCACTCGGCCTCGGTCGGAAGCCCCTTCCCTGCCCACGTCGCGTACGCCTCGGCGTCCTCGTAGGCGACGTGCGTGACGGGGTGGTTGTCGCGGCCGTTGACCGTCGTGCCCTTGCCGCCGGGCCGCTTCCAGTACGCGCCGGGGACGTACGCCCACCAGTTGCGGTAGTCGTCGAGGTTCACGGGGCCGGCGGTCCCGTGGAAGACGAGCGAGCCGGGAACGAGCAGATCGGGGTCGGCGTCCGGGTACTGCTCGGGTTCGAGCGGCCGCTCGGCGACGGTGACGTACTTCGTCTCGCGGACGAACTGCCGGAAATCGGCTGCGGTGACGAGCCTCTCGTCCATCCAGAAGCCGTCGACCGAGACGCGGTGCACGGGCCGTTCCTCGGGGTAGAAGTCCTCGGAGCCCATCGCGAACGTCCCGCCCGGGATCCAGCGCATGCCTTCCTGCGTCGGATCGCCGTCGGCCGTCGCCGGGGTCGCGCGCGGGCTCGAGGCCGTCGACATCGGCTACTGGATTCCCATCGCGAGGTTCAGGCGGTCCTCCGGCTTGATCAGGTGGTTGTGGTCGTCCTCGCCGAGCTCGATCTCCACCCACTCGATCTCGCCCGTGAACTTCTTCGCCGAGTAGTCGGTCGTCACCGGTGAGCCGAACTCGTCGCCGACGTCGCAGGTCTCGTCCGCCGAGAACAGGAACGCCTCGGTCTGCTCGATGCGGCCCTCCCCGATCGCGTTCCCGTCGAAGTAGAGCGTCGCGGTGCCGCCCTTGCCGACCCCGCCGCCGTCGTAGGTGAACTCCATTCGCATCTGGTGATTGCCCGGAGGGATTTTCTCCGTGCCCTCCGCGTAGTAGCGCTCGAGGCCGAAGAAGTTGTAGCAGTACTTCGGCTTGCCACCCTTGACGTAGAGGCTGTGGCCTCCGGACACGCCGTCGTCCTCGACGCCGAGACGATGCCGTACATCGACGTGACCGCGGCGAGCATGCTCGTCGCGCTGACCGAGGAGCTCGAGCGGCGGGGGGTGAAGCTGGTGATTGCCCGCGACATCGGCCAGGTGCGAGACGTGCTGGAGACGGCGCCGGAGACAGTCAAGGCCCGCGCCTACCCGACGGTGCAGGCGGCGGTCGAGGATCTGTCGCGGTAAGACTGCGGGCGTGGAAGTGCTCGACCCCACCGACCTTCTCGCGGCATACGACGCGCAGCTGCGGGCCCGGGTGCCCACGAAGCGGCCTCCCGGCGTCGAATACGAGTGGGACGGGCCGCTCCTTCGCTTCACCGGCTTCGGGGACCAGGGATGGGTCCTCTACCGCGATCTGGGCGGGCTCGAAGGTGCGGCGCTCGACGAGCTGATCGAGCGGCAGGTGCGTGTCTTCGCCGACCGCGGAGAGCGTTTCGAGTGGAAGCACCACGGCCACGACCTGCCGGACGACCTTCCCGATCGGCTTCGCAGCGCCGGCTTCGAGCCGGAGGACCGGGAAACGATCGTGATCGCCCGCGTGATCGACATCGCCGCTCCGCCTCTGCTGCCGGAAGGGGTGACGCTACGGGAGGTCACGGCGCCGGCCGACCTCGAGCGGATCGCGGCGATGGAGGAGGCGGTCTGGGGCGAGGACCACGGCTGGATCCCGGAAGCGCTCGGGCAGGAGCTGGCTGCCGATCCCGACGGCATCTCGATCGTCGTCGCCGAGGCCGACGGCTCGGTCGTCTGCGCTGCCTGGATCCGCTACGAGCACGGGACCGACTTCGCCACGCTGTGGGGCGGGGCGACCCTTGCCGCCTGGCGCGGGCGGGGGATCTACAAGGCGACCGTCGCCTATCGGGCCGGACTCGCCGCCGGGCGCGGCTACCGCCTGCTCGAGGTCGACGCGTCCGACGACAGCCGGCCGATCCTGGAGCGTCTCGGCTTCGTGCCGGTGACGACGACCACCCCCTTCGTCTGGTCGCCGGCCACGACCGGCGCCGGATGAGAGACTGCGCGCGATGAGGATCCGGGCCGCCGTGCTCGAGGAGTTCGGGCAGCCGCTCGCCGTCCAGGAGGTCGAGCTCGCTGAGCCGAAAGCGGGGGAGGCGCTCGTCCGGCTGGCCGCCTGCGGCGTCTGCCACACCGATCTGTACACGGCTTCGGGCGCAGACCCGACCGGCTACGCGCCGTGCGTGCTCGGCCACGAGGGCGCCGGCGTCGTCGAGGCCGTCGGCCCGGACGTCCGCTTCGTCCGGCCGGGCGACCACGTCATCACCCTGTTCGCGCCGGAGTGCGGCGAGTGCATCCACTGCCGGAGCCCGAAGACGAACCGCTGCGTGGCGATCCGCGACCAGCAGGGCCTGGGCTACCTGCCCGACGGCACCACGCGCCTCTTCCGGGACGGCGAGCCGCTGCGCCACTTCATGGGCACGTCGACGTTCGCCGAGTACGCGGTCCTGCCGGAGATCGCCCTCGCGAAGGTGAGCCCGGAGGCGCCGCTCGACGGCTGCGCGCCGTTCGCGTGCGGCCTGTCGACGGGCATCGGCGCCGCGCTGAACACGGCGCAGGTGGAACCGGGCTCGACCGTGGCCGTCTTCGGCTGCGGGCTCGTCGGCCTGGGCGCTGTGATCGGCGCCAGGCTCGCGGGCGCGGGGCGGATCATCGCGCTCGACCTCTCGGACGAACGGCTCGAACAGGCGCGGCACCACGGCGCCACCGACACGCGCGTCGCGACCGAGGACACGGTCGACTGGATCCGGTCCGAGACGGACGGGTTCGGCGCCGACTACACGTTCGAGGCGACCGGCAACGTCGCGGTCATGCGCCAGGCGGTCGAGGCGGCGAGGGAAGCCTGGGGCCTCGCGACCATGTGCGGCGTCGCCGGCAAGGGCGAGATGCTCGAGGTCGTCCCGCGGCTGCTGATCACCGGCCGGCGGGTGGCGGGCTCGTCGTTCGGCGGGGTCAAGGGCCGCACGCAGGTGCCGCAGCTCGTCGAGCGCTGGCTGGCCGGCGAGATCGACGTCGACTCGCTGATCTCACACCGGATCGCGCTCGACGAGGTCAACCGCGGCTTCGAGCTGATGGAGGCCCAGGACGGCATCCGCAGCGTGATCACGTTCGCCTGAAAACGGGCGTTTCATCCCGACGCACACTTGTGCCGACTGACGCGGGCGTCATACTCTCGCGCCAGAACCGTCAACACGACAGGGAGGTGAAGGTGGCTTCGCCAAGGGCCTGGAGCGGCTGGATCGGCTTCGCCGGCCTGATGATGATGATCATCGGCGCGATCGACTTCTTCGAGGGGCTGATCGCGGTCATCAGGAAGGAGTACTACGCGTTCACGCCGCAGGGCTTGATCGTCTTCAACGTCACCACGTGGGGCTGGCTGGCGATGATCTTCGGCATCGTGCTGTTTCTGGTGGGCCTCGGCCTCACGGGCGGCGCCGGCTGGGCGCGATGGGTGGGGATCATCCTGATCGCGGTCAACCTGCTCGGGCAGCTCGGCTGGCTCGGGAACAGCTCGACTCCGGTCTGGACGCTGACGGTGGTCGCGCTCCAGATCATCGTGCTCTACGCGCTGACCGCGAGGTGGTCGGACGCCGGAGCGGTCTGAGCGGGCAGGCGCTCGCTCGAGAACCGACGGGGGGACGCTCCGGTGTCCCCCCGTGCATCTCCCGAGATACCCCTGCGGGGTATGATGGCCGACGATGACTCAGGGGTACTCGTCCGGCAAGGACGGACTCGTCAGGCGGCTCCACCGGATCGAGGGCCAGGTACGCGGAATCGAGCGGATGGTCGACGAAGAGCGCTACTGCATTGACGTCCTCACCCAGATCGCCGCGGTCTCCACGGCGCTCGAGGCTGTGGCGCTGGAGATCCTCGACGACCACGTGACCCACTGCGTCGCCGCCGCCTTCGCCTCGGGTGACGAGGACGACGCCCGGGTCAAGACCGACGAGCTGCTCGCCGCAGTACGCCGCTTCGCCCGCACGCGCTGATGCTCGCGGTCGACGTCGGCTCCGAGCTCGTCGACGCGCTCTCGTTCTCGTTCGGGATGTTCTGGGAGATCCTGTGGGCGCTGATCCTCGGCTTCGCGCTCTCGGCGGTCGTGCAGGCGGTGATCTCGAAGCGGGAGCTGCGCCGGCTCATGCCGGACGACTCGCCGCGCACGCTCGCCGTCGCGACCGGGCTCGGCGCAGCCTCCTCGTCGTGCTCGTACGCAGCAGTTGCGCTCGCCCGCTCGCTGTTCAGGCGGGGCGCCGACTTCACCGCGGCGATCGCCTTCGAGATCGCCTCGACCAACCTCGTCTTCGAGCTCGGGATCGTGATCGGGCTCCTGCTGGGCTGGGAGTTCGTGGTCGGCGAGTTCGTCGGTGGACCACTGATGATTGTCCTCGTCGCCGTCGCCTTCCGCCTGTTCCTCCAGCGGCGTCTGGTCGACGAGGCGCGCGAAGAGGCCAACCGCGGCCTCGTCGGCTCGATGGAGGGGCATGCCGAGATGGACATGTCGGCGGGCGGCGGCGGCTCGTGGTGGCGGCGCCTTCGCACGCCGCGCGGCTTCACCGCCACCGCCGACTACTTCGTCATGGACTGGGCGGCGATCTGGCGCGACATCGCCGTTGGGCTACTCGTCGCCGGCGCGCTCGCCGCCTGGGTGCCCGAGTCCTGGTGGCAGTCGCTCTTCCTGGTCGACCATCCGACCGCCGCGAAGGTCTGGGGACCCGTGATCGGGCCGCTGGTCGCCGTGATCAGCTTCGTCTGCTCGGTCGGGAACATCCCGCTCGCCGCCGTGCTCTGGAACGGCGGGATCAGCTTCGGCGGCGTGATCGCGTTCATCTTCGGCGACCTGATCATCGCGCCGATCCTGAACATCTACCGCAAGTACTACGGGCTGCGGATGGCCGCGTTCCTGGCCGCCGTGCTGTACGTGACGATGGTCGCGGCCGGCCTGGCGGTGGAGCTGCTGTTCCAGGCTGCCGGGATCGCCCCGACCGAGCGGAACGCGAAAGTCGAGATGGCCACGGTGAGCTGGAACTACACCACGTACCTGAACATCGTCTTCCTCAGCCTCGCCTCGGTGCTGATCTGGCGCTACTTCCGGCGCGGCGGCGGAATCCCGATGCTACGCATGATGAACGCGCCCGCCGGCGACGGGCACGGGCACCACTAGCGCCCGAACGAGACCAACCAGGTCAGTGTGCGCGCGCGGCCGAAGCCGTCGACGCCCGCCAGGCGGAGCGTGTAGTTGCCCGAGCCGAGCAGGAACGGGCCGAAGGCGATCCGGCCGGCGCGGCCGAGGAAGTGCTGGTTGACGAGCAGCCGCGAGCCGCGGTAGGTGCGGAGGCGGCCGTCGTAGATCTGGTTCGCATGGGCGTGCAGCGTGACCGACCAGACGTCGCCCGCACGGGTCACCGTCGGCGGCTCGCGCGTGAGGCTGAACGTCGGCGGCGGCGCGGCCGGACCGCAGCGCCCGAGGCAGGCCGGGGTCTTCAGGAGCCCGCCGGCGAGCCGCGTCTCGAACACGTAGAGGCCGCCCCGGAGCACCGAGAACGGCCCGATCCGGACGCGGCCGGCCGCCACCTTGGCGGTGACCGTGGTCACCGCGCGGCCCGCCCTGACGCCGCGGACGCGGGCGGTTCCGGCCTTGGTGGTGACGAAGCGGAGCGTGACGCGGTAGCCGCTGCTCGTCTTCACGATGATCGGACGTCCGAGGGAGCGGAGCGTGGCCGTCTTCACCAGCGCGTTGCTGAACGTCGCCGTCGCGGTCTGGGCGGTGGACAGCTTCACCGCGCAGGTCGACTTCTTCCCGGTGCAGGCGCCGCTCCAGCCGAGGAACGACTGACCCGCCGCCGGCTTCGCGGTCAGCGCCGCGGAGGCGCCGGCCTTGAAGTGCTGGACGCACGTCTTCGTTCCGCCGGTGCCGGCGCAGGCACCGGCAGTGGTCGAGACCGAGCCGCGGCCGAGGACGTGGACCGTCAGCGTCCCGGGCGTGCCGGCGGTCGCGAAGGTGGCGGTCACGCTCTTGGCCGAGGTCATGCTGACCGCGCAGCTCGGGGTCGTCCCGGTGCATGAGCCGCCCCAGCCGCGGAAGGAGGCTCCGGAAGCGGGCGCCTGGTTCAAGAGGGCGGTGGTTCCGGGCGTGAAGGTGGCAGTGCAGGTGGTGGCGCCGTTGCCGCAGCTGATCCCGTTGCCCGTGACGCGGCCCGGGCCGGTCGCGGTGACGGTCAGCGCGAACGTGCTCGTGCCGCCCGAGAACGAGGCGGTGACGGTCTTCGCCGCGTTGAACGTGACCGTGCACGTCGCCACGGTGCCGGTGCACGTGCCGCCGCCCCAGCCGGCGAAGGTTGCGCCGCTGGAGGGCGTCGCCGTCAGGGTCACGGCCGAGTTCGCGGCGTGTCCGGCGCTCGTGCACGTGGTCGCTCCGGAGCCGCAGCTGATCCCGCCGCCCGTGACCGTCCCGTTCCCGGTTACCGAGACGGACAGCGTGAAGCCCGTCCCCGTCGCGCTGCCGCTGAAGGTCGCGGTGACGTTCCGCGACTGGGTCATCGAGACGGTGCAGGTAGTCGCGGTCCCACCGCAGGCGCCCGTCCAGCCGGTGAAGGTCCCGCCGAGCGCGGGGGTGGCGACGAGGGAGACGGTCGCGCCCGCGGCGAAGTTCGCCGAGCAGATGGAGGCGCCGCCCCCGCAGTTGATCGCGCCGCTTCCGCCGGTGACGGCGCCGTTGCCGTTGATCGCCACCGCGAGGACGTTCGCCTGCGTGAAGCTCGCCGTGACCGTCGCCGCCGCGGTCATGGTGACGGTGCAGGTGGGTGCCGTGCCTGTACAGCTGCCGGTCCAGCCGGTGAAGACGTAGCCGTCGCTCGGCGAGGCGCTCAGCGTGACCGCAGAGTTCAGGGCGACGTTGGCGACACAGGTGCTCGGGCAGTCGATGCTCCCGCCCGAGACGTGGCCGCTGCCAGCCACGCTGACGGTGAGCTGGGCGGTCGAGCCGCCGGCCGGAGCCCACGCCGCGCCCACCTGGCGGTCCCCGTCCATCTGGACCGTGCACGAGACCGCCTGACCGTTGCACTGGCCGCCCCAGCCCTGGAAAACGCTGCCGGCTGCCGGCGTCTGGAAGACGGTGAGCGTGGAGCCGGTCGGGACGACCCAGGCGCAGGAGGTGCCGCCGCTGGCGTTGCCGCAGTCGATCTCGGAGCCCGGAGAGGTGACGTCCCCCTCGTCCCCGGTGCCCGGCGAGCCGTCGTCCGCATAGGTCACGGACAGCGTGCTCTGCGAGGTGCCGGATTTCGGGCTGAACTCCGCCACCGCGACGCTGTCGCCGCCGGTGCCGAGGTCGCAGGCGGTGTCGGTCGAGCCGCCGCAGTCGCCCGACCAGCTGCCGGCAGCGAATCCGCTCCCGGGCTTTGCGGTCAGGGTGACGCCGGTCGTGTCACTGAAGGCCGCGAAGCATTTCGAGTTGCCCCCGCCGCAGTTGATCCCGCTCGGAGAGCTCTTGACGCTCCCTTTGCCGAGAACCTCGACGGTCACCGTGCGCGTGGCGGATGAATGCGCGCCCGCGTTGACGACGCCCAGGACGAGCGCCACCAGTGCCAGCATCGGTACGACCCCACGCCTCATGGATTCACCCCGTCTCGTCTCCCCACGAGGGGGCACAGGTTAGACGCGATTCCGAGCATCCGCTAGATGGCTCATGGCAGCAGGGCGTACCAGGTCAGGGTCCGAACCCGTCCATAGCCGTCGGTCGCTGCGAGCCCGATCCGGTAGCTGCCCGGCGAGAGGAGGAGCGTCCCGGGAGTGGTCCTACCGACCCGGATCGGGAAGCGCACCTCGCGGGCGAGCAGTCTGCCGCGGAGGACACGGACGACTGCGCCGGCCGGCTGCGACGAGCGGAAGTGGAGGGTGACCGACCAGAGCCTGTCCGCCTCGTCGACCGTCGGCAGGCCGCGCGCGAGGATGAACGGGCTCGAGGTCGCGCGTTCGCCGCAACGGCCGAGGCAGGCGGTCCAGCGCAGCGTGCGGGGGCCGAGCCGCAGGTCGAAGGTGTAGAAGCCGGGCTTCGCGACGGGGAAAGGGCCGACTCTCGCCGCGCCGGCGGCGGCGGTGAAGGCGAGCGCCGTCTGGATCCGTCCCGCGCGCACAGCCTGCACGCGCGCCCGGCCCCGGTCGGCCGTGCGGAAGCGGAGCGTGACCTGGAAGCCGGAGGCCGTCCTCGAGACCACCGGCCGCCCCAGGCTGCGCAGAGCGGTCGACCCGGCCGCGACCCCGGAGCCGCCTGCAAAGGCGGCGGTCACGCGCTTCGCCGCGTCCATCTCCACCGTGCAGGTCGGCGTCTTGCCGGTGCAGGCCCCGCCCCAGCCGGTGAAGGTCGCGCCGGGGGCGCGGGTCGCCGTCAGGCCGACGCTCTCCCCCTGTCGCTGCCGTGCCGTGCACACGGACCTGCCGTTGCCGCAGGTGATGCCGCCGCCCGTGACCGTGCCGTGGCCGGTGACGGCAACCGTGAGCGCGACCTGCGTGCTCGAGCCGCCGGAGAAGGTGGCGGTCACGCTGCGCGCCGCGCTCATCGTCAACGAGCACGTCCGCGACGAGCCGCTGCACGCTCCGCCCCAGGCCTGGAACGTCTCGCCGGAGCTCGGCTCGGCGGTCAGCGTCACGTTCGTCCCGGAGGAGAGCGTGGTCGAGCAGGTCGTCCGGCCGTCGCCGCAGCTCAGGCCCCCGCCGGTCACCGTCCCGCTCCCCGTCACGGAGACGCTGAGCGGGAACGTGGTCGGCCCGGTGGAGCCGCCGCCCGAGAAGTTCGCGGTCACGCTCTTGTCGCCGCTCATCGTCACCGTGCAGGTCGCACCGCTCGAGCTGGTGCAGCCGCTCCAGCTGGTGAACGAGCCGCCCGAGCCGGGCGTGGCCGCCAGGGTGACCTCCTGGCCGGAATCCTCGTCCGCGCTGCAGCCGTTGGACGAGCCGGTCGTACAGGTGATCCCGCCGCCGGTGACCGTGCCGTTGCCGTTCACCGAGACGGTGAGTCGAGGCTTCCGGAATGTTCCGGTCGCGGTCTTGTCGTCGTCCATCTGCACGGTGCAGCTGCGCGAGGTGCCGCTGCAGGCGCCGCTCCACCCGGCGAAGACGTAGCCGTCGTCGGGCGTCTCGGCGACGGTCAGCGTCGAGCCGAGCGTGACCTGGGTGGTGCAGTCGTCGTCGCCGGTGTCGCAGTCGATGTCCTCGCCGGAGATGTTGCCGCCGTTCCCCTGGGCATCGCCGTTCGAGTGCACCGTCAAGGTCTTCTCCCCCGGATCCGGCGACTGGTCGAAGGTCGCGATCACCTCGTGGTCCTCGTCGGAGAGGTCGAACGTGACGAAGCACGGATCGCCGCTGCAGCCCTCCCAGTCGGAGAAGGTCCAGCCCGAGGCCGGAGCGGCGCTGAAGCTCACGTTGCCGCTCCCGGTGTAGGAGACGCGGCAGACGGTCGCGCCGTTTCCGCAGTTCATCGAGCTCTTGTTGTCGGTGACCACGCCGCGCCCGATCACCTGCACCCGCACGGTCGTGGTCGTCGCCGCCGCATGTCCGACCGCGCCGCCGACCCCGAGCGTAAGTGCCGCGAGCGCGACCAGGCTCCACGCTGCTGCTCTCGCCGCCATCCCCGCGGTCCAGCTTAGCCTGGCTCGGCCGAAGGCGAGCAGGGGCTGGGACTAGCTCTTGCCGTCAGGCCACGAAACGTGGAGGTGACGGGGACGCGTCGGTCAGCGGTGTCTGAAGACGATGCGTCCGCGGGTCAGGTCGTAGGGCGAGAGCTCGACCCGGACACGGTCGCCGGGGAGGATCCTGATCCGGTAGCGCCGCATCTTGCCGGCGGTGTAACCGAGGGTCTCGTGGCCGTTGTCGAGCTTGATCCGGAACATGCCGCTGCGGAGCGCCTCGACCACCTCGCCCTCGAACTCGATCTTCTCTTCCTTGTCGGCTATGCCGACCCTCCTTCGATCGGACTGACCGTGCGCCCCGAGCGGGGCGCACGGCAGTCTCTTCCACGACGCCTAGGCGGCGATCGGGACCACGCTGGTCGCCTCGGGGCCCTTCTGACCCTCGCGGGCCTCGAACTCGACCCGGGAACCCTCGTCGAGGGACTTGTAGCCCTCGCCGGCGATCTGCGAGAAGTGGACAAACAGGTCCTTCCCGCCCTCGTCGGGCGTGATGAACCCGTATCCCTTCGCAGCGTTGAACCACTTGACGGTACCGGTAGCCATGTGAACACCTCCCTTACCACTCACGAACGGGTAGAGAAGCGCAAGAGACTGCGACTCGCTCGGTACTCGTTCTCAGTTCGCGGAACCTTAGCAACGCTACAACTGAGCCGATGAGCAAGATTCCGTTGCTGCGCGAGCGCGCTCCCGCGTTCGCCGCCGAGCTCGAACAGGCGCTCCGGGCGGAGGGGAAACCGGAGCTCGCCGACCAGGTGGACGGTCTGCGGATCACGGCGCTGTGTTCCTGCGAGGTCGAGGGCTGCGCCAGCTTCTCGACGGTGATGCCGATGAAGCGGTGGTTCCGGCGCGGTGCGCTCGTCCCCGTCGGCGACGTGGTCGTGAACACCATCGACGGCGAGATCGCGTTCGTCGAGGTGCTCGACCGGCCCGACGTCCGTGCGGCGCTTCGCCGCTGAGTATCGTTGTCGGTCATGAAGGTCGTCCTGCCCGACAAGTCCGAGCTCGAGCTCCCCGACGGCTCAACCGGCCTGGACGCCGCGCGGGCGATCGGCCCCAGGCTCGCCGAGCAGGCGGTGCTCGTGCGCTCGAACGGCGCGGTCCGCGACCTGCGCGCGCCGCTCGCCGACGGGGAGGAGATCCAGATCCTGACCACGCGCGACACGACCGATCCGGACGCCCTGTGGGTGCTCCGGCACTCGACTGCGCACCTGCTGGCGGAGGCGGTCCGGCGGCTCTACCCTGGGGTCAAGATCGCGATCGGCCCGCCGATCGAGAACGGCTTCTACTACGACTTCGAGTTCCCGGAGCCGATCCACGAGGCCGACCTCGAGCGGATCGAGGCCGAGATCGGCAAGGAGCTGGAGGAGGGGCGGTCGTGGTCGAGGGAGGAGATCGCCCGCGACGACGCGCGCGCCCGGTTCGAGGCGGAGGACGAGCCGTACAAGGTCGAGCTCGTCGAGACGGCCGAGGGCGCCATCTCGCTGTACCGTCAATCGGCTCCTTCTGGGGGCGACTTCACCGACCTCTGCCGCGGGCCGCACCTGCAGGACTCGAAGCCGATCAAGGCGGTCAAGTTGACCGGGCTCGCAGGCGCGTACTGGCGCGGGGACGAGAAGAACACGCAGCTGACCCGGATCTACGGGACCGCGTTCTACACCCAGGCTGACCTGGACGCGCAACTGGCCGCGCTCGAGGAGGCGCGAAAGCGCGACCACCGCGTCCTCGGCCGGCAGCTCGATCTCTTCCACCTCGAGGACATCTCGCCGGGATCGCCGTTCTGGCACCCGAAGGGAATGGTCATCTGGAACATCCTCGAGGACCTGCGGCGGCGCGAGAACCAGCAGCGCGGATACGTCGAGGTGAAGACCCCGCTCATCTACGACAAGTGGCTCTGGGAGACCTCCGGCCACTGGGAGAAGTTCCGCGAGCACATGTTCCTGATCCCGGACGGCGACCGGACGTACGCGCTGAAGCCGATGAACTGTCCGGGGCACATGCGGGTGTACGGGAACAGGTTGCGGAGCTATCGCGAGCTCCCGCTACGCCTCGCCGAGGCGGCGCCGCTCCACCGCAACGAGCTCGCGGGGACGCTCCACGGGCTCACGCGCGTCCGCCACGTCACCCAGGACGACTCCCATCTCTTCTGCACGCGCGAGCAGATCGAGGAGGAGGTCTACGGGTGTATCGACTACACCGCCTACCTCTACGAGCTCTTCGGGCTCGAGTACCGGTTCGAGCTCTCCACCCGGCCCGAAGATCATCTGGGCAGCGACGAGGAGTGGGACTTCACCGAGGGCGCGCTGCGGTCGGCGCTCGACCGCAAGGGTCTCGAGTACGAACTGAACGAGGGGGACGGTGCCTTCTACGGACCGAAGATCGACCTGCACATGACCGACTCGCTCGGCCGCTCATGGCAGATGGGCACCGTCCAGCTCGACGCGCTGATGCCCCAGCGCTTCGGCCTCACGTATATGGGCGCCGACAACCAGGAGCACACGCCGTACGTGATCCATCGCGCGAGCTTCGGGTCGCTCGAGCGGTTCATCGGCATCCTGATCGAGCACTACGCCGGCGACTTCCCGTTGTGGCTCGCGCCCGTGCAGGTGAGGATCCTGCCGGTGGGCGAGGGGCACCGCGGCGCGGCTCAGGAATTGGCCGCTCAGCTCGAGGAGGCAGGCGCGCGGGTGGAAGTCGACGACCGCGACGAGACGATCGGCCGGCGGATCCGCGACGCCGAGCTGGAGAAGATCCCGCGCGTCGTCGTCTACGGCGACCGCGAGTCCGCCGATGCGCTGGCCGTCCGCGTGCGCGGTGGAGAACAGATGACGAAGTCGTTGCACGATCTCGTGGCCGAATTGGGTACAGTGTGAGCCTGCTCAAGCAGGGACATCCGTTCCTCACCTCCCCGGCCGTATCGCTTTAGAGACGTGTCCGCGCAGAGGTTCAACCGAGTCGGGTTGACTGGAATCGTGGCCGCTGCTTGCAGCGGCTTTTGTTCATCGAAGAAGGAGAACCGAACGAGCTTGGATAACAGCCTTTGAGACCGCGGCGAAGCGTAGAACCTCCGGTTCGCCCGGCCTCTCAGAACCGGATCAACGACCAGATCCGCGTGCCGCGCGTCCGGCTGGTGGACGAGGACGGTTCCCAGATCGGGATCAAGGCGTCCGCCGAAGCGCTCGAATACGCGTACTCGAAGGGGCTCGACCTCGTCGAGATCGCGGCTCAGGCCGACCCGCCCGTGGCCAAGGTCATGGACTACGGGAAGTACCGGTACGAGCAGGAGCAGAAGGCGAAGCAGGCGCGGAAGCACCAGTCGCAGATCCACGTCAAGGAGATCAAGCTCAGGCCGAAGATCCAGATCCACGACTACAACACCAAGAAAGGCCACGTCGAGCGCTTTCTCAACCAGCGCGCGAAGGTCAAGGTGACGATCATGTTCCGGGGCAGGGAGACCAGCCATCCGGAGCGGGGGCGTGACCTGCTGATGCGGCTGGCCGAGGACGTGAAGGAGATCGGCGCGGTCGAGCAGCCGCCGCTCCTAGACGGCCGCAACATGGTGATGGTTCTGGGCCCGACCAAGAATGCCGGACAGAAACTTGGAGACACGAACGATGCCGAAGCAGAAGACACACAGCGGAGCGAAGAAGCGGTTCAAGGTGACCGGGGGCGGGAAGATCCTGCGCCGCCGCGCGATGAAGAGCCACATGCTGGAGAAGAAGTCCCCCAAGCGGAAGCGGAGCTTCCGCAGGGACGCGCCGCTAGCGCCTAGCGACGTCAAGAACGCCCGCAAGCAGCTCGGGATCTAGGAAGGAGCGCAATGCCCCGCGTCAAGCGATCCGTCCACGCGCGCAAGAAGCGCCGCAAGGCTCTCGAGCAGGCGAAGGGCTACTGGGGCCTCAAGTCCACGACCTACCGCCGGGCGAAGGAGCAGCTCGACCACTCGTACAAGTACGCGTACCGCGACCGCAAGGTGCGGAAGCGGACGATGCGGAGCCTCTGGATCATCCGCATCAACGCCGCCGCGCGCCAGCACGGGCTGTCCTACAACCAGTTCGTCGCCGGCTGCAAGAAAGCGGAGATCGAGCTCGACCGCAAGGTGCTGGCAGAACTCGCCGTCAGCGACCCCGACGCCTTCGGCATGATCGCCGAGCAGGCCAAGTCGGCGCTCGCGGCGTAAGCTCGTCCGGATGGGGCAGGTTCCGGCGTCGACGTCGGACGACGCGCGGGAGGCCAGCGAGTACCGCAGCCTCTCGTCGGCCCGCCTGCGCCACCTCGTCCCGGTCGATCAACCCCTCGTCCTGATCTCGCAGATCGCCCGTTCCGGCGGCACCCTGCTCAGCCGTCTCTTCGACGGGCACTCCGAGTGCCACGCCCACCCGCAGGAGCTGAAGATCGGCTATCCGAAGAAGTCGCGTTGGCCGGCGCTCGACCTCGATCGTCCAGAGACGTGGTTCGGGATCCTGTGCGAACGCCGCGTCGTCAAGTACCGGAAGCGCGGCTACTGGAGCTTCCGGCCGTCGAGCGACGAGGACGTCTTCCCGTTCCTGTTCTCGCCTCCGCTTCAGCGGAGGGTGTTCGACACGTGCGTTGCCGCTCGGCCGATCGGGACGACCCGGGACGTACTCGACTGCTACCTCACGTCCTACTTCAACGCCTGGCTCGACAACCACAACCTCTACACCGGGCCGAAGAAGGTCGTGACCGGCTTCGTGCCGGGGCTCGGCGTCCACCGCGACAACATCGAGCGGTTCTTCGAGTCGTATCCGGACGGCACGTTCGTCTCGATCGTCCGCGATCCGCGAGGCTGGTACGGCTCGGCGCGTCGCCTGAAGCCCCGGTACGAGGAGGTCGAGTCTGCGCTCCCCCGGTGGTCGGCCTCGACGACGGTCGCGCTCGAAGCGCGAGACCGCTGGCCCGACCGCGCCGTCCTGGTCCTCTACGAGCAGCTCGTTCGCGATACCGAGCACGTCATGGAGCGTCTCGCAGGCCGGATCGGGATCTCGATGTCCCCCGTGCTGCTGGAGCCGACCTTCAACGGCCTGCCGATCCGCGCGAACTCCAGCACCGCCGTCGACGCGCGTACTGTCGTCCCAGGGCGGGCGGAGGCGTGGCGGGCCGAGGTCGAGCCAGACGCCATCGCGCGAATCGAGGAGATCGCCGGCGATCTGTACCGGCGCGCGGAGGTGGCTGCGCTCTAGTCCCGTGGCCCGAGGATCGGCGGCAGCCGGTCCAGGCGGGCGTCGCGCCCCAGAGCCAGGAGGCGGTCGCGGACGGCCGTCGCCTCGTCGAGGAGCCGTGCTTCTTCCTCCGCCGACGGCCAGCCGCCGGCGTTCCGCCGCAGCCGTCGGATCGGCCCGAGGATGCGCCGCCGCCACCAGGCGGTGAGGAGCTCGGAGAACGGCTGCATCCCGCCGCTCGACGCGCCGAGCTCGCCGAGATGGACGATCTTGGGCGGCACGTCGGCACCCAGCCTGAAGCAGACCGGCCGGAAGTTGTACGCGACCGGCAGAACGGCGAACCCGCCGTGCTCGGCGACGGCCGTGGCAAGCCCGGCCTGGTCGCCGCCCCACCCCGACACCCAGGACGACTCGAGCAGATGTCCGCGGAACGCTGCGTCGATGCGCCGGATGTGGTCCGCCCAGACGCGCTCGAACGCCACCGGCTCCTGGACCCAGACGACGCCGGAGTTCAGATACAGCCCGGTGTCCCGCCGCGGCGAACCGCCCTCGACCCGGGCCCGGAGGGCCTCGTGCGGGGACAGCCACTCCTCCCGGATCGGTGCCAGGCCCGTGAGCCGCTCGAGCTCCTCCCATTGCTTCGCCCGGACCCGCGCCCGGCTCGCGACCGACGCCCCGACCGAGCTCCGCGGAGGGGCGCCGACGTCGCCGAGCAGGCAGACGTCGTTGTCGACGACGAGCACCCCCTCGCCACCGTCGCCGTCGGGCGGGGCCAGCGCGAGCAGCTTGTTCGCCGTCCTCGTCAGCCCGTCCAGCGGGTGCGGCTCCGACACGATCAACCCGACCCCGAGGTCTCGGAGCGCGGCCTCGACCGGCGCCGGCGGGCGTCCCACGGTCACGACCTCGAGCGCTGCCTGCCTGCTCCAGACCGCCCAGGAGTGGGCGAGCACGAGCACGTGGAGCAGATAGCGCGGCGGCGCCGACGGTCGCGCGTCGAGAACGGTGCGGACTCGCACGCGACCTATCCCGCCGCAGCGGCCTGCGCGCGCTCGTACAGATCGTCCGACAGCGCTCCGATGCGACCCGTGGTGGCCGCGTCGAGGATCTCGCGCCAGGCCTCCGCGCGCTCCGGAAGAACGCCCCTCCCGTCGATCTGCGAGCTCGAGTTGGCTGCGACCGGCCGCCCGTTGAAGGTGGGGACGAGGAGCTCGGGCGACATGGTGATGCCGACGCGATCGGCGACGTGCCGCATCGTCGCCTCGGGGTCACGGACGAGCGCCTCGTAGGCGACGAGGAGAACGCGCTCCGGTCGCCGCTCGTGCGCCTCGAGCGCGACCTCGGTCGAGCGGCGCCAGAGGCCCAGCGCGCCTTCGACGTCAGCCTCGACGTTGGCGTCGCGGTGGCCCCGGAAAGACAGGTACCAGCCGCACGGGTTCCGCACGATGGAGACGAACGTCCCGTCCGGGTAGTCGCCGAAGAACCGCTCCAGCTCCTCGAGCCTCAGGCTCAGCCGCGGGACGAAGCCGGTGACGACCTTCTTCGGGCCGGTGTAGAGGTTGTGGTTGTCGAGCCAGGCGTTGAAGTAGGAGGTGAAGTAGCAGTCGATGACGTCGCGCGCGCTGTCGATGCTCCGGCCCGCGACGCAGCGGTCGAAGATCTCCCGCTGGAGCCGGATCGAGAAGAGGAACGGAATCCGCTCCGGACCCCGCTTCGAGCTCCAGTCGCCCTTTCTGCGGTACTTGCCGGGATGCGCCTCGTGGAGCATCTCGAACCAGCTGTCGGGACGGGCGAGGTCGATGGGCGGCCAGTGCCGCTTGTCGTTCGGGTAGCCGATCTCGAGCTCCCTCGTGTGTGCATGGCACTCGGGGTGGCCGTCGAAGAGACGGCTGAGCAGCGTCCCGCCGGAGCGCTCGATCTGCGAGACCAGCACCAGGGGCTCGCGCACCGCGACCGAGTGCTCGACGCGGGTTCGGGCGAGGCTTCGGTACTCGTCGGCGTCGAGGAGCCCGCTCGTGACCTCGGCGGCCTCCGGCACGGCATCGGAGGGCTGTGTCCCCGTCACGCGCGCGAGTCTAGCGGCACCAGCAGGAGCACTCTCCCGCCCGGGCCGTAAGCTGGGCTGCGCCATGATCACCTCGCCGACGAACCCCCGGCTGAAGCTGATCCGGCGGCTGGAGAGCAGGCGTCAGCGGGCCAAGCTCGGGTTGCTCGCCTGCGAGGGCGAGGACCTGGTCGACGCCGCCCTGGCCGCCGGGATCGAGCCCGCCGACCTGCTCGTCGCCGGGGAGGACGTCGAGCCCGAGCTGCTCGCCTCCGTCTCGACGCTCGCCCACGCGCCGCGGGTGATCGGAGTCTTCCGGATCGCGGACCTGCCGTCCTGGACGGCCCGGCCGGCGGTTCTGGCGCTCTGGCACGTTGCTGACCCGGGCAACGTCGGCACGCTGATCCGGACCGCGGATGCGTTCGGCGCGTCGGTTGCCCTCTCCGAGGGCTGCGCCGACCCGACCGGGCCGAAGGCGCTGCGCGGGTCGGCCGGGGCGATCTTCCGTGTGCCGCTCGGCCGCTTCGACGAGATCCGTGGGGGGCGGCGGGTCGCGCTGGCCGCCCACGGAGGCGACCCGCTCGACGGGGTCGAGCTGGGGGAGGAGACGGTGCTCGTGCTCGGGGCGGAGCGCGACGGGTTGCCGGGCGAGGTGGCCGCGTCCTGCGACGCGGTGGTGTCGATCCCGCTGGCCACGGGGGCCGAGTCGCTGAACGTCGCCGCTGCGGCCGCGATCGCGCTCTACGAATGGAGGCGCCGCCTATGATCGGGACGTGCGCCTCGAGGGCATCCACCACATCACCTGCATCACGGCCGACGCGCCGCAGAACGTCGAGTTCTACGCGCGCACTCTCGGCCTGCGGCTCGTCAAGAAGACGGTCAACCAGGACGACCCGACCGTCTACCACCTGTTCTACGCCGACGAGACCGGCTCGGCCGGCTCCGACATGACCTTCTTCGAGTATCCCGGAGCGCGGCGCGGGCAGGCCGGGGCAGGAATGGTCTACCGGGTGATCTGGCGGGTCGGCTCGGGCGAGGCGCTCGGCTTCTGGGAAGAGCGGCTCGGCGAGGTGGGCGTCACCTCGGAGCGCAGCGACGGAAGCCTCCACTTCCGCGATCCCGAGGGCCTGGAGCTCGAGCTGGCAGTGGTCGAGACGGACGACGCGCCGCTCGTCGCCCGGCACCCCGACATCCCTGCGGAGCTTGCGCTGCAGGGGTTCGACTCGGTGCGGGTCTACACCGACGACCCCGGTCGCAGCCGGGACTTCCTCGAGACGGGCATGGGCTTCCGGCCGGAGTCCGAGAGCGTCTACGAGTCGCGCGGCGAGCAGCGGGTCTCGCGTTACTTCTATGACGTGACCGACCGGCCCGGCGTCGGCGGCGCAGGCACGGTTCACCACGTCGCCTGGGCCTCGCCGATGGACGAGCACGAGGCCTGGCGGACGCGCGTCCAGGAGGCGGGCGCACGGCCGACGCCGGTGATCGACCGCTTCTACTTCCGCTCGATCTACTTTCGCGAGCCGAGCGGCGTGCTGTTCGAGATCGCGACGCTCGGGCCGGGCTTCACGACGGACGAGCCGCTCGAGCATCTCGGCGAGCGGCTGTCGCTGCCGCCGGCGTTCGAGCACCTGCGCGACCGGGTGGAGCCGGTCCTGACACCGCTGCCGAGCCCGCGCTAGCGTGGGCGAGAGGCGAGCCCGGTTCGAGGCGCGCGAGGCGTTCTTCGCAGCGGCCGCGGACGCAACGCCGTACGTCGCCGTCGAGGTGGGCGAGGAGATCTTCTTCGTGGCCACCGACGACATGGGGGTGGGCAGGCGCGTTTTCGTCCGCGGCAAGCGCCGCGACATGACCACGCTGGCCAACGGGCTCGCCGAGCTCGGCGCCCGCGGGATCCGGCCTCGGGCCGACGCCGTCTTCGTGGAGGTAGGCGCGAACATGGGCACGACCACGGTCATGGCCCTTCGCCGGCACGGTTTCGCGACGGCTGTGGCGCTCGAACCCTCGCCGCAGAACGCCTGGCTCTGCCGGCTGAACCTGGTCGCGAACGGTCTGGACGAGCGCGTCACGCTGCTCCCGTACGCGGCCAGCAACCGAGCGGAAGAGATGGACCTCGTGATCGGAGGCGGCAACCGCGGCGGCCACCGCGTCATGTCGGCCGGCAGCGATCACCCCGGGCAGGCGGGCAGCGTCCGTAGCATCACGCTCGACGGCCTCGTCGAAGACGGCACGATCGACCCGGCTCGGGTCGGGCTGCTCTGGTGCGACGCGGTTGGCCACGACGCCTACGCGGTGCTCGGCGGGTCGCGCCTCGTCGAGGCCCGGGTGCCGCTGATCGTCAACGTCTCGGGCGCGATCCAGGGGGAGACCCGGGATGCCTTCGTCGGCCTGCTCGCCCCGCACTACGCCGAGGTCGTCGAGCTGCGAAAGGGGCAGCGCACGTTGCCGATCGCCGAGCTCGCCGATCTCGTCGCCGGCTACCGGCACAAGGGTGACGTCCTCCTCGTTCCACGCAGTCCGTGACCGCGGCGCTCGACCGCTTCGAGCGCTATCCGCTGTTGCTCGGGCCGTCGCCCGTCCATCCGCTCGAGCGCCTGACCGAGCACCTCGGCGGCGCCTCGCTCTGGGCCAAGCGCGACGACGTCTCCTCCGGCCTCGCCTTCGGCGGGAACAAGACGCGCAAGCTGGAGTACCTGGTCGCGGAGGCGCTGGCGCAGGGCTGCGACACGCTCGTCTCGATCGGCGGCGTGCAGTCGAACCACACCCGGCAGGTGGCCGCCGCCGCCGCCCGCGCAGGACTCTCCTGCGTGCTCGTCCAGGAGAGCTGGGTCGACTGGCCGGACGTCGTCTACGACCGCGTCGGGAACATCCTCCTGTCACGGATCCTGGGAGCCGAGGTGCGGATCGTCCAGGCCGAGTTCGGCATCGGCTTCAAGGAGAGCTGGGAGCAGACGCTCGCCGACGTCGAGGCGCGCGGCGGCAAGCCGTACGCGATCCCGGCCGGCGCGTCCGACCACCCGCTGGGCGGCCTCGGCTACGCGCGGTGGGCGCAGGAGGTGGCCGAGCAGGAGGCGGAGCTCGGCGTCTTCTTCGACACCGTGATCGTCTGCTCGGTGACGGGCTCGACCCAGGCGGGGATGGCGGCCGGCTTCGCCGGGCAGGAGCGGCCGCGCCGCGTGATCGGGATCGACGGCTCGGCGAAGCCGCGCGAGACGCTCGAGCAGGTGACGCGGATCGCGCAGGCGACCGCCGCGCTGATCGAGGTCGGGCGTGAGCTACGCCGGGACGAGATCGTCCTCGACGAGCGCTACCACGCCGGCACCTACGGCATCCCCGACGAAGGGACGCTCGACGCGATCCGGCTCGCCGCCAGGTTGGAGGGAATGATCACCGACCCCGTCTACGAGGGGAAGTCGATGGCGGGGCTGATCGACCTGGTCGGACGCGGCGAGATCCCGAAGGACGCGACCGTGCTCTATGCCCATCTGGGCGGCCAGCCGGCGTTGAACGCGTACGCCGCCCTCTTCCTATAGGGACAGGCACCCTTGCGGGTGCCTGTCCCCACAGAACAGCTCGAGCTACGCGACGGCGGGCCGGGCTGCGACGGTCTGCTCCGGCTCGTACGTCGCCTCGTAGCCGAGCGCGCGGCCAAGAGGCGCGCCGACCGCGAGCCCGGCTGCCTGCATCCAGCCCGGCGGGAACGGGAGGCGGACGGTGTCGTAATGCGCTTTCGCGATCACCGCCAGCCGGAACGGATTCATCGGCATGCCCTTGCGGTTCGTCTTCCCGTCGGCGGCGAGCGCGAACATCGTCTCGACCAGCGACTCGAATTGCAGCGCCGGCCGGATCTCGCAGACGAACCGGACGGGCTCGTCGCCGGCGTTCCAGAACTTGTGCGCCGTGCCGGCCTCGACGATCGCGACCTCGCCGGGCCCGAGCGTCAGTTGCTCGCGGCCGACTTTCAGCGCCAGGGTGCCCTCAGCGACGGCGAAGCGCTCGCTCTGCGCCGGGTGGACGTGCGCCGCTGCGACGGCGCCGCCGGGCTGGACGAGCGTCTCGACGACGACCGCCTCGCCGTCGGTATCGGCCGAAGTGGCGAGAAAGGTGAGGCGCTCGCCGGTCGCCGTGTTCTCGATGGTGTCGCCTGTGCGGATCACTTCTTGCCTCCTTGGTTGTCGGGATCGACACCACGGATGCTGGCTCCGCAGGGCTCGAAATTCGTCGGCTGGGCGGGCGATTCGGTCTCGGCACCTCGGCCGATCTTCGCGGCGGGCGCCTCCTCCTCGAGGAGGACTACGAGTCGCCCGGCTGGACGAGGCCGGATTCGTACGCGAGCACGACGGCCTGCACGCGGTCGCGCAACTGGAGCTTCATCAGGACGTGCGCGACGTGGGTCTTGACGGTCGTCTCGCTGACGAACAGCTCCTTCGCGATCTCTGCGTTCGAGAGCCCGCGTGCGATCAGCTTGAGCACCTCCAGCTCGCGCGCGGTCAGCTCGCCGAGCTGCTCGGGCGACGTTCGCACCGAGTCGGGCGGGCGGCGGACGAACTCCTCGATCACCCGCCTCGTCACCGAGGGCGCGAGCAGCGCGTCGCCGCTCGCGACGGCGCGAATGCCGGCGATGAGCTGCTCGGGCGGGACGTCCTTGAGCAGGAAGCCGCTTGCCCCGGCCCTGAGCGCCTCGTAGACGTACTCGTCCATGTCGAACGTGGTCAGCATCACGACCTTTGCCGTGGCGCCTTCGTCCCCCAGCAGCTGCCGCGTCGCCTCGATCCCGTCGAGCTCGGGCATCCGGACGTCCATCAGGACGACGTCCGGAGAGAGGCTCCGCGCCTGCGTCAGCGCCTCCTGGCCGTCTGCCGCCTCGCCGACGACCTCGAAGTCGGGCTCGGCCTCGAGGATCATCTTGAAGCCGGTGCGGACCAGGGCTTGGTCGTCGACGATCAGTACCCGCACGGCTCCGCCTGCGGTCGACTGCGCCGGCCCGGTGGCCGCGAGCTCGTCCTGGCGGTCGGCGAGCTGTGCCGCACCTTCGCCTGCCGCGGTCCGCAGCGCGGGGAACTCAGCGGGAAGGCCGTGGATCGCCAGCTGGTAGATGCGCACGGGCCGGTCGAAGTCCTTGAGCAGGTGGTGGCCGAGGTCGCGCAACTCGAGGCCGTCGAGCTCGGCCTCCTCGTCCTCGAGCAGGGAGCGGGTGGTTTCGGAGACGAGGATCTGCCCGCCGTGGCCGGCGTCGCAGATGCGCGCGGCGCGGTGGACGGCGAGCCCGATGTACTGGTCGCCCGCCGGCGTCGCCTCGCCCGTGTGCACGCCGATGCGGACGCGCAGGTCCACTCCCTCGGGCCAGTCGTGCGTGGCCAGCGCTCGCTGCGCGGCCACGGCTGCGTCGACCGCATGGCGCGGCCGGCGGAACGCGACGAAGAACGAGTCGCCGTCGGCGTCGAGCTCGCGGCCCTCCGCGTCGGCCCAGGCCGCCCGCAGGAGCCGCTCGTGATCGCCCATCACGGCGCTGTACGCGTCCCGGAGGCGGCGCAGGAGGGCCGTCGATCCCTCGACGTCGCTGAACAGGAAGGTGAGTGTGGTGGTGGCGCTCTCGTCCAGGTTCACGTGGTGGGGAGTGTGGCACGGAGGCGGAAGCCACCGCCCGCCTGCGGGCCGGCCTCCAGCTTGCCTCCGTACACGGACACCCGCTCGCGCATCCCGACAAGCCCGTGTCCGCTTCCCCCGCCGTCGCCGCCGCCCCGGCCGTCGTCGCTCACCGTCAGCTCTACCGTGCCGTTTGCGTACTGCACGACGACCTCGGCCTTCGCAGCGCGGGCGTGCTTGACCGCATTCGTCAGCGCCTCCTGGACGATCCGGTAGGCGGTCGTGTCGATTCCCGCGGGCAGTGGCACCGGAGTGCCCTCGATCCGGAGCTCGACCGGGAGTCCCGTTTCCCGGGTGTGTGCGACGAGCTTCTCGATGTGCTCCAGGCTCGGCTGCGGCGCGAGCGCCGGCGCCTCGTCCGGGCGTCGCAGCACGCCGACCATCCGCCGCATCTCGGCCAGCGCCTCGCGGCCGGTCTGCTCGACGACGAGCAGAGCCTCGCGCTCCTTCTCCTGGTCGGCCTCGAGTAGCCGCCGGACCGCCGAGGCCTGGACGGTCATCACGCTGACGCTGTGGCCGACGACGTCGTGCAGCTCGCGCGCGATGCGAGCCCGCTCCTCGGCGACGGCGAGTCGCGCCTGCTCTTCGCGTTCGAGCTCCGTCTGCTCGGCGAGCCGTCTGGCCTCCTCGGTCTCCCGCAGCCTCCCTCCGAGTGCAAATCCGATGACCCAGGCGATCGAGAAGGTGATGAACGTCCAGACGAAGTCGCCCACGGGCGCGTGCGCGTCGTTGAGCCCGACGATGACGGCGGTGACCTGCAACGCAGCCCAGCCGGCGATCGCCTGGCGCCGATCCGGCCGCAGCCCGAACCAGGCGGAGATACCGAGCGCCACGAGGAATATTGGGGCGCCGTTGTTGACGAACCCGCCATCGAAGAAGGACGAGACCACGATCACGGCGGCCGAGGCCAGCGGCGCCGCCATCGGGAACCGGCGGCGGAAGAACAGTGGGCCGAGGAAGGCGATCGTGATCAGGACGTCGAGCCAGGCCGGCCCCTCCGCTCCCTTCGGGTCGGGAGCCCGCACTGAGATCGAGAGCATCCCGGCCATCGCCGCGAGGATCAGCGCGTCGACCCAGAACCGGCGGACGAGCGAGGAGAGGCGGGTCACGAGACCGGGAGCCTCGCGCGTAGTCGGTAGCCGCCCCCGGCCAGTGGGCCCGCCTCGAGCTCGCCGCCGTAGACCGAGACCCGCTCGCGCATGCCGATCAGGCCGTGGCCGCCGCTCTCGCCGCCGCCGTCTCCGGAGCCGTCGTCGGTGACGGTCAGCTCGACGTGGCCGTCGCCGTAGCGGACGACCACCTCGGCGCACTGTGCGCGCGCGTGCTTGATCGCGTTGGTCAGGCCCTCCTGGACGAGTCGGTAGGCGGTCAGGTCGACGCTCGCCGGCAGGGCCTCCGGCTCTCCCTCGATCCGCAGCTCGACCGGCAAGCCCGCCTCGCGCGCCTGGGCAAGCAGGCGATCGAGGTGCTCGAGGCTGGGCTGGGGTGCGAGCGCCGGAGCCTCGTCGGGTCGGCGGAGGACGCCGACCATCCTCCGCATCTCCGCGAGCGCCTCCCGGCCGGTCTGCTCGACAACGAGCAGCGCTTCGCGTTCCTTCTCCTGATGGGGACGGAGGAGGCGGCGCGCGGCCGACGCCTGGACCGTCATCACGCTGACGCTGTGGCCGACGACATCGTGCAGTTCGCGCGCGATGCGCGTGCGCTCGTCCGCGACCGCGAGCCGAGCCTGCTCGACGCGCTCTTGCTCGGCCCGCGCCAGCCGTTGCTTCGCCTCCTCTGCCTCGTGGAACTTGCGGCTGAGCCCGAACGCGATCGCCCACGCGACGGTGAAGACGACGGACGTGAAGACGAAGCCGCCGGCGCCGCCCTCCGGGTCGTTGTGGAAGATGATCGCGGTCACGCCGATCCCGAATGCGAGCCCCGCGATCGCCTGGGTCCGGTCGCGGTTGAGGCCGAACAGGACGAAGACGGCGATCGCCGTCAGGAAGAGGATCACTCCGTGCCGGGTGAGTCGCTCGTCCACGAACGAGCTCGCCGCGAACACGACACTGCTGGCAACGGGCGCGCCGAACGGGAATCGCCTGCGCGCGAAAAGCGGCAACGTCATCCCCAGGACGGCGAGGATGTCGAACCAGGGCGGCCCGAGCGGCCCGTCCTTGACGTCCTGGGTGAGGACGACCTCGACGACGCCGACAACGACGGCGACGGCGAGCAGCGCGTCGAACCAGTACCTGCGCACGAGTGTCCAGAGCCGCTGCCGGTTCACGCTCTGAAGGTACTCGGCGGACCCGCCGGCCGCCTCGTCCGCGAGGACGATTCTCCGGGTCGTCCTCCAGGAGGACGCTAGTCCAGCTTGGCGATGTTCTCGGCCTCGTCGGGGTCCGGCCCCTCGACCGAGAGCCAGGCGTCGACGATCGCGCGGGCCGTCTCCGGCTCGGTGCGCTTCAGGCTCATCACGAGGATGTTGGCGTCGTTCCAGCGCCGGGCGCCCTCGGCGATCCACGGGTCCCAGGCCAGTGCCGCGCGGGCGCCGGGCACCTTGTTCGCGGCCATCGCCGTGCCGGTGCCCGTCCAGCAGAACAGGAGCCCCTGGTCGGCATTGCCGTCAGCGACGACGCGGGCGACCCGGTCGGCGACGTCCGGCCACTGGTCCCGTTCGAGCACCTCGATCTCATGCCCGGCGCGGCGCAGCTGGTCGACCGCAGCGTCGAGCGCGTCGCCCTCGTCGTCGGCTCCGACCACGAACCTCATGCTCCAAGCCTAGAAAACGGGCCGCGACGGGGTTGTCTTCGCACGGCCCGCGCCCTGGCTCACGTGGCGAAGCCATGTGGCCAGAAAACGGGCCGCGACGGGGTTGTCTTCGCACGGCCCGCGCCCTGGCTCACGTGGCGAAGCCATGTGGCCAGAAAAGAGCTGCGCGGCCCGAGGGGCCGCGCAGAAGCCGGGAGAGGTACTGGAAGCTCACTGCGACTCTAGTGCGGCCGCTCCTAGGGGACAAGCCGCGGGCGTAGTCTTGCGAGGTGCGCCGCGTCTTCCGACCGATCGAACGCGCCGTCATCGGGGTGTTGATGACGCTGCTCGCGGCGGTCCTGGAGCAGCGCGTCCGCTCGCGGTTACGCCGCTCCTAGCGCGACCTGCGGAGGTCGAGCACGAGCGCGAGGCCCGCGATCCCCGCTGCGACGCCGAGCGTGACCGGCACCCAGAGGTCGATCGACGAGGCGGCCGCCGCCAGCACGGCGGCCAGGAGCGTCGCTCCGCCGGCGAAGGCGAGCGCGATGCGCCTGCCGGCCTTGCGGATCGCGTCCTCCAGCGTCCTCGAGCCGCGCAGCTCGATCTGGAGTCCCGGCCCGGGCCGCGCACCGGTCAGCCGCTCGATCCCCTCGATCAGCCGCGTCGCCCGCACCTTCAGCTTCTGGATCTCGTAGATCGCCCTCTGCGGGTCGACCGCGCCACCGACCCGCTCGCGCAGTCCACGGAACATGAAGCCGCCGACGGCCGAGAAGGGGTCCAGGGTGGGGTCGAGCTCGGCGACCGCCAGCTGCATCTGGCTGAACGCCTTCCCGGTCATCGCCAGCGAGGCCGGCAGCCGGATCCCGTGCCGTGCGGCGATCTCGATCAGTGTGTCGAGCATCGGGCCGAGCTCGATGTCGCTGAACGAGCCGACCTTGAACTGGCCGACGTAGGCGGCGAGATCGACCCGCAGGCCCTCGATGTCGACGTCGTGGCCGCCCTCGCCGAGCATCAGGAGGACGTCGGCGAGGAACTCCGCGTCCTCGCGCCAGAACGCAAGCAGCATCAGCATCAGCAGTCCGCGCGTGTCCTCGTCCAGGATCCCGACCATCCCCAGGTCGAGCAGGAAGATGCGGCCCTCGCTCCAGAGCAGGTTGCCGGGATGCGGGTCGGCATGGAAGAAGCCCTCGGTCAGCACCTGGCGGTAAAAGGCCTCCAGCAGCTGCCGCGCGGCCTCGCGGCGCTCGTCGCCGGCAGGCGCCTCGCGCAGCGGGACGCCGACGACCTCGTCCATGACGAGGAGCCGTCTGCTCGAGAGCTGTGTGTGCACCCACGGCACGGCCAGCCGCGTGTACCGGGCCAGCACCTCGCGCATCCGTTCGATGTTCGCCGCCTCCTCGCGGAAGTCGAGCTCGCGGCGGAGCGACGCCGACAGATGCTCGACGACGGCCGGGATGTCGACCAGTGCGGAGAGGGCCTCGCGCCCCTCCGCCTTTTCGGCGAAGAGCGCGAACAGCCCCAGGTCGCGCTCGATCTCCGTCTCCGCGTTCGGTCGCTGGACCTTGATCACCACCCGGTCGCCGCCCTCGAGACGGGCCCTGTGCACCTGGCCGATCGTGCCCGCGGCCAGCGGCTCCGGCTCGATGCTCTCGAACACGTCCTCCCAGGGGACGCCGAGCTCCTCCTCCATCACCTGCACGACCTCGGCCTCGCTCAGCGGCGGCACACGGTCCTGGAGGCTCGCGAGCTCATCGGCGAGCTCGGGGGGGATCAGGTCGGGGCGGGTCGAGAGCATCTGTCCGAGCTTGCAGAACGTCGGCCCGAGCTCCTCGAGCGCCGCCCGCAGCCGGGCAGGGCGGGCGGCCTCGTCCTCCTTCACCGCCTTGAGGCCGTGCCTCGCAAGGACAGCCGCGATCTGCGCAGCGCGCGCGGTCAGCTGCCCGCCGGCCAGCTCGGTCACGAGCGACTCCACGGCTGCAGCCGCTTCCGTCTCGGCTGCTCGGCCGTGTTCACGATCACGACCGTGCAGGCGGCGTTGTGCGAGACCCGGTTCGGAACGTTGCCGAGCAGGAACTCCCTGCGGCCGCTCATGCCGATGTTGCCGACCACGAGTACGTCCGCCTGCTCGGCCTCGGCGGCGGCGACGATCGCGCTCGCCGGGTCGTCGCCGGCGGCCACCCTGGCCCTCGTGCCGGGGCCGGCGATCTGCTCCGCGTAGACGGCGAGCTCGGTCTCGGCCCCGTTCGGGGCCGGACCCGGCACGAACGCCTGGACGATCGTCAGCTGCGCCTCGTAGCGGCGCGCCATCTCGGCCGCCCAGGCGACTGCGCGCGACGCGGTGTCGGATCGGTCAGAGGCGACGACGATGCGTTCGATCACAGCGGCAGCTCCTGGAGAGCGAGGAACACGGCCTCGGAGAAGGTGGGGTAGGGCTGGATGACGTCGAGCAGCACGTCGAGCGGGACTTCGGCCCGGATCGCGAGGGTCAGCTGCTGGCACCATTCGCCCGCCTCCGGGCCGATCGCGACCGCGCCGACGAGGACCCGGCGCTCCGGGTCGGCGGTGACCTTGACGAAGCCCGGCCGTTTCGGCCGCTCGTAGGTCGAGGTCCGGGGCGTGGCGGTCAGCTCCCAGCGGCCCTGGACGAGGCCCTCGCTCTCCGTGTCTCCGACCATCGCAACCTGCGGGTCGGTAAAGGCGACCGCCGGGATCGCGCGGTAGTCGGCCCTGGCGCTGCGGCCGGCGACGTTCCGGGCGGCCACGCGCGCCTGGTACTTGCCGACGTGCGTGAACAGCGCGACGCCGGTGCAGTCGCCGATCGCCCAGACGCCCTCCGCCGCTTTGAGGCTCTCGTCCGTCTCGATTCCGCGCTTCGAGATCTCCACGCCGAGCTGCTCGAGGCCGAGACCTTCGGCGTTGGGCTTGCGGCCGGTCGAGACCAGCAGCTGCTCCGCGCTCAGCTCGTCGCCGTTCGCGAGCTCGAGGCGCACGGCAGTGACAGGCTCAAGCCTGTCACTGCTGACGGAGCGCACGTCGGCTCCGAGCAGAACCCGGATCCCTTCCTCCTCGAAGGCCGCTCGTAGCAGCTCGGCCGCGTCGCGGTCGACGCGCGGCATCAGCCGGTCGCCGCGCTGCACGATCGTCACCTCGGCGCCGAGCCGCCGGTAGAGCTGCGCCAGCTCGCAGCCGGCGACGCCGCCGCCCAGCACGACCAGGCTCGCCGGCACCTCGTGTGACGAGGTCGCCTCTCTCGTCGTCCACGCCTCGACGCCCTCCAGCCCTTCGACGGGCGGCGAGACCGGCGAGGAGCCGGTGGCGACGACGAGATAGTCGTACTCGAGCTCCACGCCGCCGGCCTCGACCACGCCGGGGCGGACGACGCGACCGTCGCCGCGGACGAGCTCGACGCCGTGCTCTGCGAGCCAGTCGACCTGGCCGGCGTCGTCCCAGTCGGAGGTGACCCGGTCGCGCCAGGAGAAGATCGCCTTCGCGTCGAGCGCGCTCGCCGCCACGCCCGGCGTGCGCGACGCCGCGTGCTGGAGTTCCGGGGCGCGCAGGAGCGTCTTCGAGGGCATGCAGGCGAAGTACGAACACTCGCCGCCGACCAGCGCCGACTCGACCACCGTGATCGGGATGTCGGGATCGACCCGGCGCAGCGCGCCGCAGAAATGCTCGCCCGTCGAGCCTCCGCCCAGAACGACCACGCCCGGCATCGGGAGCAGCTTACGACGTGGTCTTCGCGAAGACAGCGACGGCGGTCGTGTGCGCGGACATCCGGAAGGCGCAGTACCGCTTCGCCCCACGGCATGCTCCGCGCCAGCGCAGGAAGCGGCTGCCTCGCGAGGGTGCCGCGGTCAGCGTCACCACCGTGCCGGCGTCGAGGCGATCGGAGCAGAACTCGCCGCACTGGATCTCCGCGCCGGCGCCGCCCACCGTTCCGTTGCCGCGCCCTGCCCGGGTGACGACCAGGCGGTACGTCGGCACCGGCGACGCCGCAGCCCGGAGCGCGCCGTCGACGTCGAGTGTGCAGTGCCAGCCGAGGTCGAGGCCCCGGTCGGCGGCGCACCCGCGCCGGAGCGCCGCCCGCACCTGCAGCCCCGTCAGCCGCGGGTGCGCAGCGAGAACGACAGCGGCCGCGCCGGCTACACGCGGCGCCGCGCCCGACGTCGCCGACGCCCGCGCGCCGATGTCGACCCAGATGCCGCGGTTCGTCGAGGAGAGGAGACGGCCGGCGTCGTCGACCGCCGCCACGCGCACCGCGTCGGGGCTGCGGCTCGCCCACGGGTTCAGGTTCGGGTCGCGCGAGCCGTCGTTCATCGCCGCGGCGGTCACGACGGCTCCCTGGGCGACGGCGGACGCGATCGCCCGCTCCACTTGCCCGGTCGAGACCGCGTCGACCGCGAGCCCCCAGCTCAGATTGATCACGCGGGCGCCGTGCCCGGCCGCCCAGCGGATCCCGGAGGCGACCAGGCCCTGTGTCGACGAGCCCGAGTCGTCCGTGATCCGCACCGGCAGGATCCGGCAGCCGCCGCAGGTCGCAGCGGCGACGATCGCGACGCCGGTGCCGTGCCCGCCCGTGTCATGCGTGTCGGCCGAGCCGTCGACGGCGTTCCAGCCCGGCACGAGGCCGGGGACGGGGGCGTCCACGCCGGAGTCGACCACTGCGACCACGACCGGTGCAGTGCCCGCCGGGGCCGCGCCCGCCAGGGTGAGGAATCCCGCCGCCAGGACCAGCGCCGCCCGCACGTCGAATACGACGTCGAAGCGGGAAAGAAGGCTGTTCGGCCGCTACAGCGAACCGCGTCGCGCGATCCAGCGGCTCTCGAACGCGAGCACCTCGGCCAGCCGGTCGAAGTCGTCGTCATAGTGCAGGACACCGATCCCCGAGTCCTGGGCGCAGGCAGCGATCAGCAGGTCGGGCAGCCTGACCGAGCGCTGGTTGCGGGGCCGGACGGCTGCAAGCTCCTGGTACGCACGCTGCGCCGCGTTCGTGACGGACCGCGTCAGGGGGACGTCGCGGAGCTGAGCGAGCGAGGCGGCGATGTCGTCGAACTCCTCCCGATCCCTGGCCGAGTAGAGGAGCTCCAGGTTGACGATCGGGCACGTCGCGATCTGTCGGTTCCGCAGAGCCGTCGTCCAGCGGCCGGCGACGCGTGGATGGGCCGCTCGGTTCCAGGCGGAGGCATCGGCGATGAAGGTGGCGCCGCCGAACGGACCGGGCACCTCAGAGGCCCCAGGCCTCGTCCTTCGCCCGTGCCAGGGCGTCGCGATCGAAGCCGTCAGGGCTGGTCGAGCGTGCGATCAACCGCTCGACGGCTGCGTCCCACACCGCTTCCTCACGGGCGAGATCCTCGGCGCCCCTGATCGCGAGCCCTCGGACGAGCGAAGCGGCCGGCGCGCCGGGAAAGAACGGCTGCGCCGTTTCGAGCGCAGCCTCGAGCTCGAGGTCGACGACGACGGCGATCCGCCTATGACGCGTGGGCATGCTCGTGAAGATAGCAGGTGCAACACCAGGGTGACACACCGATCACACTTCCGGCACAGACTCGTGACACCTCACTACGCTCCGCGGGATGAGCGCATCTGCGGCCGCGGAGATCGTCTTCGACCACGTGACCAAGCGCTACGAGGGCCGCGACCAGGCGGCGGTCGAGAACCTGTCGCTGACGATCCCGGCGGGCGAGATCTGCGTCCTCGTCGGGCCCTCCGGCGCCGGCAAGACGACGGCGATGAAGCTCGTCAACCGGCTGATCGAGCTCGACGAGGGCGACATCACGATCGACGGGACGTCGATTCGCGACCAGGACGTGGTCGAGCTGCGGCGGGGGATCGGCTACGTGATCCAGCAGGTCGGGCTCTTCCCACACATGACGATCGCCGAGAACATCGCTACCGTGCCGCGGTTGCTGGGTTGGCCGAAGGCCCGGACGAAGGAGAGGACCGTCGAGTTGCTCGACCTCGTCGGCCTCGAGCAGGACTACGCGTCGCGCTACCCCGCACAGCTGTCCGGGGGCCAGCGTCAGCGGGTCGGCCTCGCCCGCGCGCTCGCGGTCGACCCGCCGCTGATGCTGATGGACGAGCCGTTCGGCGCCCTCGACCCGATCACCCGCGACCGTCTCCAGCTCGAGTTCCTGCGCCTGCACGAAGAGGTGCGGAAGACGGTGATCTTCGTCACCCACGACATCGACGAGGCGATCAAGCTGGGCGACCGGATCGCGATCCTCCGCGAAGGCGGCCACCTCGCCCAGTACGACGTCCCCGATCGGATCCTCGCCCACCCCGCCGACGAGTTCGTGGAGCGCTTCGTCGGCGCCGACCGCGGCCTCAAGCGACTCGCCCTCCGCCGCCTGGAGGAAATCGAGCTCGAGCCCCTTGACGGTGCGCCGGCCGCCGACGCGCCGCGGGCGCCCGGCTCGACCACCCTCCGCGACGCGCTCTCGCTGATGATGTCCGAGGGGGCCGACCCGCTCGTCGTCGTCGATGCCGGCGGGACACCGATCGGCCTGCTCTCGGTCGCCCGGGTCGGCCGCGTGCTCAGCGAGCTGTGATCACACTCGCTCTCCTCGCGAACGGCCCGGTGATCCCGAACTTCGGCGCGGGGTCGACGTGCGAGACCGAGAACCACTTCTTCTGCACCGGGTGGGTCGCGGACCACTGGTCCGACACGCTCCAGCCCGCACTGCTCCAGCACATCAAGCTCGCCGCGATCGCCGTGGCGATCGGGTTCGTGCTCGCCTTCGCGGCCGCGCTCGTCGCGTACCGGTACCGGCGGGCCGACCAGCCGATCGGCCTGCTCTCCGACTTCCTGTACACGATTCCGAGCCTCGCGCTGTTCCAGCTGCTGGTGCCGCTGACCGGCCTGTCGGTGACGACGGTCGAGATCGCGCTCGTCAGCTACACGCTGCTGATCCTCTACCGGAACATCCTCGAGGGGCTCCGCGGGGTTCCGGCCGAGGTCCGCGAGTCGGCGCGCGGCATGGGGCTGACGCGCCTGCAGTCGCTCGTCCGCGTCGAGCTGCCGCTCGCCGTGCCGTCGATCATGGCCGGCCTCAGGATCGCGACCGTGTCGACGATCTCGATCGCCACGATCGCTGCCTTCGTCATCCCGGAAGGGCTGGGCAGGCCGATCTTCATCGGGATCGGCCAGGACGTGTTCAAGACGGAGATCATCGCCGCGGGCGGGCTCGCGATCCTCCTCGCCCTGGCCGCCGACGCGCTCCTCGTCCTCCTCGGCCGTGCGCTGACGCCCTGGAGGAACGCGTGATCCGCCTGGTCGCCGACTCCTTCAGCTGGGGAACCTTCCCCGACGCGATCCGGTTCATCGCCGACAACCCGGGACTGCTCTGGCACAAGTCGGTGCAGCACATGGAGCTGTCGGGCGCGGCGATCGGGATCGCGTTGCTCCTGGCGCTGCCGCTGGGGGTGATGCTCGGCCACCTGCGCCGCGGCTCGTTCGTCGCGATCAGCGTGTCCAATCTCGGCCGGGCGCTGCCGAGCCTCGTCCTGATCGCGTTCGCCCTGTTCGTCTCCGGCCACTTCTTCGTGAACAACGTGGCCGCGCTGATCGTCCTCGGCGTCCCGCCGATCCTGACGAACGCCTACTTCGGCATCGAGGACGTCGACAGGAACATCGTCGAGGCGGCGCGGGGGATGGGGATGAGCGGCCGCGACATCCTGTTCCGGATCGAGCTTCCGCTGGCCCTGCCGCTGATCATCGCCGGAATCCGGATCGCCGCAGTCTTCATCATCGCGACGGCGACGATCGCGGCGGTCGCGGGTGGCGGCGGGCTCGGAGACGTGATCGTCAACCAGGCCACGTACCACCTCTCCGGCGTCGTCGGCGCCTCGCTCGTCGTGTCGCTGCTCGCCTTCGGCGCGGCGCTGCTCCTCGCGCTCGTCAGGAAGCTTTTGACACGTCCCTACGTTTCGGCGGACTAGTGCCCGTTACATAGGGTCCCGGGGTCATCTCTCTCGAAAGGAGTCAGCTGTGGTCCGCAAGCATGCTCGGCGCGCCGTCAAGGCCGCCTTCGCAGTGGCGTTGGCAATCCCGATCGTCTTAGGTGGGACGGCCAACGCGGGCACGACCGCGTCGCCGACGATCACGGTCGGCACGAAGAACTTCACCGAGGCCTTCGTCCTCGGCCAGCTGTACAAGCAGGCGCTCGAGGCCAAGGGCTTCAAGGTCGGCTACAAGGAGAACATCGGCAGCTCGGAGCTGATCGACACGGCGCTGACGAGCGGGAAGATCAACTTCTATCCCGAGTACACCGGTGTCCTCGCCCTCAACATCGCGCATGTGAAGAAGGCGCCGAAGACCGCCGCGGCGACATATGCGGCGGCGAAGGCGTTCGAGGAGAAGCGCGGCTACACCATGCTCAAGCAGACGCCGTTCTTCGACGCGGACTCGTTCACGGTCCTGACGAAGACGGCCAAGAAGTACGGCCTGACGAAGATCTCCGACCTGAAGAAGGTGTCGAACCTTTCGTACGCCGGCTACCCCGAGTGCGACAAGCGCATCACCTGCCTGCTCGGGCTGAAGCAGATCTACGGGCTGAAGAACATCAAGTTCGTGCAGCTGGGGACGATCCCCGTCACCAAGCTGATCGACTCCGGCAAGGTCGTCGGCGGCGACGTCTTCACGACCGAGCCGGCGCTGGCCAACCCGAAGTACACGGCGCTGATCGACGACAGGCACATCTTCGGGTTCCAGAACGTGGCGCCCGTCGTGTCGAAGAAGGTCGTCTCCGCCTACGGCGCAAAGTTCACGAATGCGGTGAACGCGCTCAGCGCGAAGCTGACCAACAAGGCGATGATCGCGATGAACAAGGCGGTGGCGGTCGACAAGAAGACGCCCGCTGCCGTTGCCAAGGCGTTCCTGCAAGCGAACGGTCTCGCTTAACGCATTTCGGGAGGGACAGACCCCGCGCGCGGGGTCTGTCCCTGTCGTATCGTTCCGCCCCGTGGCCGAGGACTTCACAATCGGGCGGCTGGGGGAGTTCGAGACGAACGGGCGCTGGCAGCTCGTCCGCCGCGGGCTCGGAGTCGAGTCGTTCGGCCTCAACGTCGTCGAGCTCGAGCAGGGCTACTCGATCCCGGAGCACGACGAGACCGAGCGCGACCAGGAGGAGGTCTTCGTCGTCCTCGAGGGCGAGGCCGTGATGGTGGTCGACGGCAAGGACCACGCGGCGCCGGCGGGGACGTTCGTGCGCGTTGCGCCTCGGCTCACGCGAACGGTGCGGAACGACAACGAGGCGCCCGTGACGCTGCTGATCGTCTCGGCGCCGACGACGTCGGGCTACACCGACATGGGCTGGGCGTAGCCGGCGCGCGCCGGTTCGAGCGGGGTAGTGGATCCGTAGACGGCGGGACCGACCCTGATCGAGCCGGTGGACGAAGGTTGCGTGCGGAGGGCAATGACCCGGCCACTCCTCCGGATTCGCGAAGTCGATCTCCACGACGGTGACGTCGTTGCCCGCGAGCACGTCGACGACGGTTGCGCGGACGCCGAGCGCGATCGCCTCGCGTTCGTGCGCCGACCAGGTCTCGACCCCGACCCAGTGCCCCGAGCGGTCGCGGACGTCGACGTCGTCGACGAACAGGTCCCGGTAGGTGACCGGAGCCGGACGCTCGTGCACGGCGCGGTAGAAGCCCTCCCACTGCTCGCGCCGGCCGGCGTGGAGAGCAGCGTGGCCCGTCCTCGTGTCCGCGATCGTGCCACCGAGCTCGTCCGCGAGGCGAGTCCGGGCCCGGTTGAGCCGGCTCCGCACCGTGCCGACCGGGACGCCCGTGACGCGTGCGATGGCGTCGTAGCTCGCGCACCGGGTGAAGTAGCGGAGGAGGACGGTCAGCTGCTCGTCGAGGGGCAGCGTCTCGAGCGCGTGCCACACCCAGTCGCGCAGCACGTGCCCCTCGAGCGCCTCTGCGGGGTCGGGCGCGGTGCCCGGAGGCTCCACGGAGCCGGAGGGAAGCTCGCGTCCCTGCCTGATCCGCATCAGGCACACGTTGCGCACGACCGCGTGCAGCCACGCCCGAGCCGCTGAGCCGTCGCGAAGGTCCTCCACCCGCACCAGGGCGGTGACGAACGTGTCCTGGACGGCGTCGAGGGCGTCGGCGCGGTTTCTCAGCATGCCGATCGCGGTTCCGTACAACGACGGCCGGCAACGCTCGAGCAGCACGGCGAGCGCCTGCACGTCGCCGGCGCGGGCGAGCGAGCCCAGCTCCGCCTCGGTCACCGCCTCGAGGGTCATGGACGAAGGATGCACGTTCGCGGCGAAAAGTTCGCGAACGGTCCTGCCTCCTTCCGCATCCATCAGCCGACCAGTTGCACCCGACCGAGGAGGCAAGCATGTCCACCACCATCGGTAGTTCCGCCGAGCTCGACCTCGAAGCGAACAAGGCGGTCGTCCGGTCGTTCGTCGAGGCGTGGAACACCCGCGACTTCGACCGGTTCGACGCGCTGATGGGCGAGCACGCCGTCTTGCACATGGCCGCAGGCGACCTGGCGTGCGATCCCGCCGGCACCCGCGCGATCGCGGAGGAGTGGACGGCGGCGTTCCCGGACTGGTGGTTCACGTTGCTCGGGCTGATAGCAGAGGGCGATCGGGTCGTCGCGCACACGCCCTTACGGCGGGACACACCGCGGCGCGATCATGGGCGTGGAGCCGACCGGGCGGTCCTGCACCGTCGACGAGATCGTCATCTTCCGGATCGCGGACGGCAAGATCGCGGAAGCCTGGGAAGTATTCGACGAGGCCGGGATGTGGCGACAGCTCGGCGTCGCGCCGCCTGCCTGAAGGCCGCTACCAGGCGCCTCCCCCGCCGCCTCCGCCGCCGCCGCCCCCTCCGCCCGAGAAGCCGCCGCCAAAGCCCGAGCCGCCCGACGAGGACGGCGGGGTCAGCGCCGAGCCGAAGCCGGCCGACAGGTCGCCGATCCCGAGCGATGTCGCTCCGGAGCCGAGGTCGCCGTACGGAGTGATCCAGTAGATCGAGCTCTGGTCGTGCAGCTCCTGCGGCATGTGCAGCTGCGCACCCTGGAGGACACGCTCTGCGATCCCGAACGCGATCCCGTAGACCAGGAACCGCTCCCACAGCTGGAGCGTCGCCGGCGGCGCCTCCTGCAAGCGGGGGAAGTCGGTCAGGTAGCGGCGGAAGGCGTCCCAGCGCTCGGCCTCGGCCTGGCCGGCTCTCGTCCGGCGACGCCACAGCCGCGCGCGGGTGAGCGCGATCAGGAGCACGACCGCGTTCACGATCGCGCAGCCGCCGAGCGCGACCAGCACGACGTCGCTCCAGCGCGGCGTGCCGGGTCGCCAGCCGTCGATCCCGACCCAGAGCAGCACGACGGCGGCGACGACGCAGAGCACGAGGGCCAGGCCGAGCAGTCCGGCACCGGCGTCGGTGAACCACTTCCGCGCCTTGATCGCCGAGGACGCCTTGGTCTTGAAGCTCGTGAAACGCGTCGCATTCGACGTGCGGTGCTTTTCGATCTTCTCCCGGAACTCGCTCAGCCGCTCGCCGTCGGCGTCGACGACCGAGTCGATCACGGCCGCGACCGGCTCCTCGAAGTCGGCGAGCGGCACGGCCGCGTCGCCCGGGGTGACGAGCAGGTCGGAGACGGTCTCGTGCCGGAGCCCACCCCAGATCTTCTTCTCCGTGTTGACCGGCGAGGACTTGTACCGGCCGCGGCGGATCAGGTCGAAGAGCGTGGCGGTGAACTCCTGCGAGCCGACGTCGGTCGACTGGCGCAGGAGGGGCGGGACGAGCGCCGGCTCGGTGTCGGTGGGCGGCTGCTGCTCGTACTCGCGGTCGTAGCCGGTGCCGCGCTCGCGGCCGTAGACGAGCCAGACGAGGAGCAGGACGAGGAGGGCGGGGCCGAGCGCGAACAGCGCCAGCCAGAGGAGCGTCCGGCCGGGATGGTTCTTCGCGTCGTCGAGGCGTTCGCGGTCGTGCCGATAGCTGGCCTCGGCGCCGGCCTCTTCCCGCACGATCGCCGCCAGACCGCTGCCGGCGACCACCCTGGCGCCGGCGGTCGAGGTCAGGACGCGACGCGGGAAGACGACGCGCATCTCCACCCACTGGTGGCTGGGCACGTTCACGGCCCGGAGCGTCGCCACCTGCGGAGCGCGTGCGACGACACCGTGAACCCAGGCCGGGTGGCCGTAGACGCGGTAGCTCGGTCCGAGCGCGACCGGTCGGGGCAACCGCATTGCCGCTGTCAGGTTCGGGAGCGGCTCCGACCAGCTCGGCCCCCAGACCTTCACGTTGACGTCGGCAACGTCGTCGTGGACGACGGTCAGGCCCTTGAAGCGGTACGAGATCGTGAACGTGCGCGGTTCGCCTGCGGCAAGGAAGTGCCAGACGATCCGCACGCGCTTCCCGTTCGTCTCGTAGTTGAAGGTGTCGGAGCGGTCGATGCTCCCGAGCTCGGTGCTGCCGCCCCGGCCGTACCGCCGGTCGCCCTCGGCCACGGATATCCGGTCGATCGACTCGCCCTTGCGAAGCGGGATGTCGCGGAACGCGCCGTGGTAGGCGCCGCCGATCGTGATCTTCTCTTTGACGAGGAGCGCGCCGGTCGGCGCGATCTGCACGGCGACGTCGGCGTTCTGGAGGTAGTAGGCGCGGGCGACCGCCGGGACGAGCAGGACGGCGGCGGCGAGCACGACTGCCGCGAGCAGCGCCCGGCGAGGATTCATGCGGCGACTAGCTCGTCTGGGCGGGCGGCGTGGGCGCCGGCGTCTCCGCCGGAGGCGGTGTCGCTTCGGGAGGCGGCTGGGGCGCGTCGGCGAAGGAGACCTGCGGCGCCGCCCGGGTGGCGTCCTCGGTCTGGAAGTACTCGCGCGGGTTGAAGTGGAAGATGCCCGCGATGACGTTCGTCGGCACGGTCTCGAGCGCGTTGTCGTAGCTCAGGACCGTGTCGTTGTAGACCTGGCGCGAGACGGCGATGTTCTGTTCGACATCCGAGAGCTGCGCCTGCAGCTGCTGGAAGTTCTCGGTCGCGCGCAGCTGCGGGTACGCCTCCGCGACCGCGAAGAGCCGGCCGATGGCGGCGGTGAGCATGTTCTCGGCCTCGGCCTGCTGCGCGACCCCCTGCGCCTGCTGCGCGGCGGTGCGGGCGTTCGTGACCGCCTCGAACGTCCCGCGCTCGTGGGCGGCGTAGCCCTTGACCGTCTCGACCAGGTTCGGGATCAGGTCGTAGCGCTTGCGGAGCTGCACGTCGACCTGCGCCCAGGCGTTCTCCGCACGGTTCCGCAGCCGGACGAGCTTGTTGAACATCCCGACCAGGAACAGGAGCAGCAGGACGACGATCGCGACGACGACGATGACGACCCAGATCACGGTTCCAGCCTACACCGCAAACGGAACCGTGGGCAGGCGCTCATCGTCGTCGGCGCGCGAGCCAGACCGAGTCCTCGCCGCCGGTGTACGGGCGGCGGTCGAACCAGCCGTAGCAGGCCTCGATCTCGAACCCTGCGCGCGTCAGGAGCCGGCGCCACTCGGCGGTCGGGAGCCACGTCAGACCGAGCGTCGTCTCGGCGTCCGGGCCGCGGACGTCGAGCGTCAGCCGGCGCGCCTCCTCGTCCCAGGTTGCCCGCTCCCAGATGCCCGGCTCTCGCTCGATCCACCGGCCTTGCGTCTCCTCGACGTCGTCGGGGGAGGGAGCGAAGACATCGAACGCGAGCAGGCCGCCGGGCACGAGCAGCTCGCGGGCGGCGCGCAGGGCGGCCAGGCGCTCCACGTCGTCGTCGGGCAGGTGCAGGTACGCGCGGAAGGGGCACATGACCAGCGCGACGCGCTCGGCGACGGGCGGGCGACGGAAGTCTCCCGGGCGCAGGTCGACCCGGTCGGCGACGCCGGCCGCCTCCGCCCGGCGGCGGCAGACGTCGAGCATGCCCTCCGAGCGGTCGACGCCGATCACGGGGATGCCGGCGGCGGCGACGGGCACCGCGATCCGTCCCGTGCCGACGCCGAGCTCGACGACGGGCGTCTCCGGGGCGACACCGGCGCGGCCTGCGGCCTTGCGCGCTTCCTCCACGTAGAAGGCGACGTCCTCGACGACGCTCCGGCTCCACGGGTCGTACAGCGTCGCGATCCGGTCGTACTCGTTCGACTCGGGCGTCTCGACGAGCTCACGCACCGCAGCAGTGTGACATCGCCCCGCGGCAGCCACGGCCAAGGCGGCGAAGCCGCCGCGAGCGACCACGCGGTACAGTCGGCCGATGGACGCGAGCTCCCTCCAGACCGAAGCGCTGGCGGCGATCTCCGGCGCCTCGACCGCCGCCGACCTGGAGGAGGCGCGCGTCCGCTACCTCGGCCGGAAGAGCGAACTCGCGCAGGCACTGCGCGCCGTGCGCGACCGGGAGTCGGGGATCGCCTTGAACGGCGTTCGAGACACTCTCGAGGCCGCCGTCGCGGAGCGGCGCGAGGGGCTCGGGCGCGCAGAGCTCGAGCGGGCCCTCTCCGAGGACGCCGTCGACGTCACCCTCCCCGGCGACGAGCTCCCCCTCGGCCACCTGCATCCGATCACCCAGACCCGTCGTCAGATCGAGGACGCCTTCGTCGGCCTGGGCTACGAGGTGCGCGACGACCGCGAGGTGGAGACGGTCGAATACAACTTCGACAAGCTCGCCTTCGACCCGTGGCATCCCGCCCGGTCGCCGAGGGCGACGTTCTTCTTCGACGACGAGCGGTTGCTGCGTACGGAGACGTCGCCATCGCAGATCCACGCGCTGGAGGAGCGCGAGCCGCCGATCTACATGGTCTCGATCGGCCGCTGCTACCGCCGCGACGCGATCGACGCGACCCACTACCCGATCTTCCACCAGTTCGAGGGCCTGGCCGTCGACCGGGGCCTGGCCCTCGCCGACCTGAAAGGAACGCTCCTGCACGTGATGCGCGCGATCTTCGGCCCGGACCGGCGGGTCCGGTTCAGGACGCACTACTTCCCGTTCACCGAGCCGTCGATGGAGCCGGACGTCTCCTGCGGGATCTGCAACGGCGCCGGTTGTCGCACCTGCCGGTACTCCGGCTGGATCGAGATGGGCGGCTCGGGCATGGTCGACCCGCGCGTCTTCGCGAACGTCGGCGTCGACCCGGACGTCTGGTCCGGGTTCGCCTTCGGGTGCGGGATCGAGCGCGTCGCGCAGCTCGAGTACGACTTCCCGGACATCCGGCCGCTCTGGGACGGCGACCTCCGCGTCCTGACGCAGTTCTGATGCGCGTCCCGGTCTCCTGGCTCGCCGACTACGTCGCGCTCGAGATGCCGCTCGAGGATCTGGCCTCCCGGCTCTCGATCTCGGCCGCGGAGGTCGAGGGAATCGAGCGCCGCGGCGTACAGGACACCGACGGGAACCTCGGCCGCTTCCTCGTCGGCAGGGTCGTCGAGGCGGCCAAGCACCCCAACGCCGACCGGCTCCAGCTCTGCCGGGTCGACGTCGGCGAGGCGGAGCCGCGCCAGATCGTCTGCGGCGCCTGGAACTTCGGCGCCGGCGCGACGGTCGCCGTCGCCCTGCCCGGTGCCGTGCTGCCGAACGGGCTCGAGCTGGAGCGCCGCAAGGTGCGCGGCGAGCTCTCGGACGGGATGATCCTCGCGGAGGACGAGGTCGAGCTCGGCCCCGACCACTCGGGAATCATGGTGCTCCCCGAGAGCGAGCCCGGGACACCCCTCCATGACGTCCTTCCCCTGTACGACGACGTGCTGCTCGTCGAGCCGACCGGCAACCGCCCCGACCTGCTCTCGGTTTTCGGCATCGCCCGGGAGGTCGCGGCCCTGTACGAGCTCGAGCTTGCGCCGTTCCCCGGAGTCGAGCCCACAAGCGACGGGGACGAGCAGGTCGACATCGCGATCGACGACCTCGAAGGGTGCCCGCGGTACGTCGGACGGCTCTTCCGCGACGTGAAGGTCGGCCCCTCGCCGCTCTGGCTGAAGGCCCGGCTGGCGGCCGCGGGGATGCGACCGATCTCGAACGTCGTCGACGTGACGAACTACGTGATGGCCACCCTCGGCAACCCCCTCCACGCCTTCGACTTCGACCGCCTGGAAGGCGGCCGGATCGTTGTCCGGCGTGCGACGACGGGCGAGAAGCTGAGGACGCTGGACGGTGTCGACCGCACGCTCGAGCCAGGCGACCTCGTGATCGCCGACGCCGGGCGGGCGGTCGCGCTCGCCGGGATCATGGGCGGCGAGGAGACGGAGATCGGCGACTCGACCAGCACCGTACTGCTGGAGGCGGCGAACTTCGAGCCGACCGGGATCTTCCGGAGCTCCGAGCGGCTGCGCCTCCGGACGGAGGGCTCGAACCGGTGGGAGAAAGGTGTGGATCCCCACCTCGCGGGGCCCGCGGCCGTCCTGGCCACGCAGCTGATCGTCGAGACCGCCGGCGCCCGCTGGGTAGGTCACGACGACGTCCAGGGCGACCTCGCGGAGCGACCCGTGATCCCCTACCGGCCGCAGCGCGCAGACGAGGTAATCGGCCTCGAGACCGCATCCTCCGAGCAGCTGGCGATCCTCGGCCGGCTCGGCTTCGAGAAGCGCGGTGACGAGGTGGCGGCGCCGACGTGGCGTGCACGCGATGTCGTGCGCGAGATCGACGTGGTCGAGGAGGTCGCCCGCTTCCGGATGGACGAGGTTCCGTTCACGCTGCCCGAGCGGCGGGCGATGTTCGGCTCGCTGACACCGCTCCAGCGGCTCTCGCGCAGGGTCGAGGACGTCCTGGCCGGGCTCGGGCTCGCCGAGACCTACACCCCGTCGCTGAGGCCGGACGACCTCGACCCGAACGCGTGGCACCTGTCGGAGCCGATCTCGGTCGAGCTCGCCGTCCTTCGCACCCGCCTGCTCCCGAGCCTCCTCGACGCTGTCCGCCGGAACGTCGAGCACGGCGCGCGGGCGATCGGCCTGTTCGAGCTCGCGCACGTGTACCTGCCGGGCGAGGCGTTGCCCGACGAGCGGCGGCATGTTGCGGCGATCGTCGAGGGCGGCTGGAACCGCGTGCGGGGGGTGGTCGAGGCGCTCCACACGGCGCTGCGCGTGGACGCCCGGTTCGAGCGGACCGTCGACGACCTGCTCCATCCGGGGAAGGCAGCCGCGACGGGCGCCGGGCTGGTCGGCGAGCTCCATCCCGCTCTTCTCCCCGGAGCGTGGGGGGTGTTCGAGCTCGACCTCGCCGCACTGCTCGAGGCTGCTCGCGATCCCGCCTACGAGGACGTGATCAGCTATCCCCCGGCGCGCGAGGATCTCGCGTTTGCCGTCCCCGAGGAAGTGAGCGCGGGAGAGCTCGTCGACGCGGCGTGCGAAGCGGTCGGCCAGGACCTCCGTGAGATGCGTCCGTTCGACGTGTACCGCGGCGAGCAGGTCGGGGCCGGGCGCAAGTCGATCGCCTTCGCCGTCACCTTCCAGTCGGCCGAGCGGACGCTCTCCGACGAGGACGCGGCCGCCCTGCGGGGCCGGATCGTGAAGGCGCTCTCGAAGCGGTTCGGCGCCGAGCTGCGCGGCGGGTGAATCCGATCCGCGCGATCCTCCGTACCGACCGGGCGATGGGGATGTTCCGAGTCGCGCTCGCCGCCGGCGCCGTCCTCGCCGTGCTCGGCTCGGCAGGCGGCGCCGGCGCGCAGAGCCAGACCCTGACGGGCGTCGTCGGCCCCGGGTTCACGATCAGGCTGAACGACTCGACCGGCGCGCCGGTCAAGCAGCTCGATCCCGGCACCTACACGATCCAGGTGCAGGACCTGTCCGACCAGCACAACTTCCACCTGACCGGCCCGGGTGTCGACCAGGCGACCGACGTCGAGGGGACGGGCACGGTCAGCTGGACGGTGACCTTCACCGCCGGCGCGTACCACTTCCAGTGCGACCCGCACCACACGACGATGTTCGGGAACTTCAACGTCGGCACCGCGCCGCCGCCCCCGGCGCCCAGGCCGCCGGCGGCCAAGCCGGTGCAGCTGACGGGCTCGGTCGGGCCCGGCAAGCGGATCGCGCTCACACGCGCCGGCGCGAAGCTTCGGGTCGCGTCGCTCAAGGCCGGCGCGGTGATCGTCCGCGTCAGCGACCGCTCGGCCACCGACAACTTCCACCTGGTCGGCCCGGGGGTCAACCGTGCCACGACCAGGGTGGGCAAGACGACCGCGACCTGGCGGCTGACGCTGAAGCGCGGCCTGTACGCATACCGCTCCGACGCGACGACGAGCCTCAAGGGCTCGGTCCGCGTCCGCTAGGCGCGTCAGCGCAGAACGCGACGGACGATCGCGACCAGGGCGCCGGCGGCGATCACGGCGGCGGCCACCTTGGGCACCTTCCGCTTCAGCTCGTCGACCTCGGCCCGCAGCTCGCTGGTCGCGGCGACGAGCTGCTCACGCTCGGCTGCGATCTGCTTCCTCAGCTCGTCGGTTGAGTCAGTCGGCGACACTCGCCCTCACGGTCTCGGTGGTCAGACGGGCCTCCTCGATCGCCGCGTCCGGGACCGGGGGCGCGCCGGAGCGGATCGAGCGGAGGGCCAGGAAGAGCAGCAAGGCGGTCAGCAGGACGAGCACGCCGCCGACGATCAGCAGCGCTGCCCACCACGGCACCACGTAGGCGAGCCCCGCCGCCGCCCCGGCGAACAGGAAGCCGATCGCGTAGAGCGTGAGGATGAGCGCGACGACGGCGAGACCGGCGCCGATCCCGATCTTGACCAGCTTTTGCTTGATCTCGAGCTGGGCCAGCTGCGCCTGGAGACGCGCCACCGACTTCGCGCGACCGACGATCTCCTTGGCGTTCCCGACGAGGCCGCGCTTTGTCTGAACTGCTGACACGCAGGAGACCTTACCGCAGCCTCGTTGGTCGAAACCTCGCGGCCCGGGCGGCGGGTCAGACGGCCTTGCCGCCGACGTACCAGACCGGTCCCTGGGTGCCGACCGGATTGCTGTCGGACAGTACGCGCAGGACCGTCAGCGTCCCGGCGATGCCGCGCTCGTCGAGACGGGCCAGGCACCTTCGGGTCATGCCCGGCGAGGCGCCGTAGCCGAACGACCGGGCGACCCGGAAGCGGAAGCCATTCGCGGGGCCATAGCGCAGCGGGTTGACCGGCGCGAGCGCCAGCGCCGCCGGGTCCAGGTGGTCGCTGGAGGTCAGGTCGAGCTGCGCGTAGAGGTCGCTCCAGTCTCCGGGCAGGCTCGCGGCCAGGGCGTCCCAGGACTCGGCGAGCGGCACCTCCCCCGGGGCCGGCGCGGCGCGCAGGCGGGCGGTCGGAGCGACCTCGTCGGAGGCGACCAGCTCGAGCTTTCCACGGATGCGCTCGAGGTCGAGGCGGCGGAGAGCGCGGGTGACGGCGGCCGGCGAGCTCTCGTGCCCGCCGCGCCCAGCCTCGAATCTGAGCGTTCCGCCGGCCCGCCCGGGGGTGAGCGGGCCGAGCAGCGCGGCTGCGCGATCGAGCCGTTGCGGGTTCGTCGGCGTCAGCCCCAACCGCGCGTGCGCCCAGTCCTCCGGCAGCTTCGCCTGGATGATCCGCCACTGGCGACCGAGCGAGACGACGGGCACGTCGCGCAGCATAGACTCACGTCACAGTGGTCAAGGTCGAGAGCAAGCGGGGGGCGCTCTCCGAGGAACGCCTGCGCGACTTCCTCCGGGAGATGCTCCTCATCCGGCACGTCGAGGAGAAGGTCGAGGAGCGGTTCCGCGCCGGCGAGCTGCCGGGCTTCCTCCATGTCGCGATCGGCCAGGAGGCGGTCGCGGTCGGCGTCTGCCAGGCGATGGAGGACGGCGATGTCTTCGCCTCCACGCACCGCGCGCACGCGCACACGCTCGCGCGCGGGACGCATCCGAACGAGCTGATGGCGGAGCTGTACGGGAAGATCGAGGGCTGCTCGCACGGCTACGGCGGCTCGATGCACCTGTACGACGTGGAGCGCGGCAACCTCGGCGCGAACGCGGTCGTCGGCGGCGGCCTGCCCGCGATCACCGGCGCAGCGCTGGCATTCAAGCTGCGCGGCGAGACCCGGGTCTCCGTTGCCTTCTTCGGCGACGGAGCCACGAACATCGGCACGTTCCACGAGGCGCTCAACCTCGCGTCGCTGTGGAAGGTGCCCGCCGTCTTCGTCCTCGAGAACAACCACTGGGCCGAGTCGACGCCGGCCAAGCAGCAGCTGCCGATCTCCGACCTCGAGAAGCGGGCGGTCGCGTACGGCATGCACTCGAACAAGGTCGACGGCCAGGACGTCGAGGCGGTGTTCAAGGCGGCCAGGCGCGCGCTCGACTACGCGCGGAGCGGGAAGGGCCCGGTCTTCCTCGTCTGCGAGACGTACCGGCTCGTCGGCCACTTCGTCGGCGACGCGCAGGTCTACCGTCCGAAGGGCGAGCTCGCCGAGCTGCGCGAGACGCAGGATCCGATCACGAAGCTGCGCGAGCGGCTCGGCATCCCGGACGACGAGTTCGCGGCGATGGACGCGGAGGCGCTCGAGGTGGCAGAGGGAGCGGTCGCCTTCGCGAAGGCGGGCACCGACCCGAAGCCGGAAGACGCGTTGAAGAACGTCTACGCCTGATGCCCGAGCTGACCTACCGCGAGGCCGTCCGCGACGCCCTCTCCCGCGCGATGCGCGAGGACGACGACGTCTTCATCATGGGCGAGGACATCGCCGAGATGGGCGGCTCGATGGGCGTGACCCAGGGGATGCTGGCCGAGTTCGGGCCCGACCGGGTGCGCAACACGCCGATCTCCGAGATGGCGCTCGTCGGTGCCGGGATCGGCGCCGCGATGCAGGGCATGCGCCCGATCGTCGAGATCATGTACGAGGACTTCACCACCCTCGCCATGGAGCAGATCGTCAACCAGGCGGCCAAGCACCGGTACATGTCGGGCGGCCAGGTGAAGGTACCGCTGACGATCCGGACGCAGGGCGGAGCGGGCTGGTCGCCGGGCGCGCAGCACGCGCAGCAGGTCGAGGCCTGGTTCGTCCACGTGCCGGGGCTCAAGGTCGTCTTCGCCTCGACGCCGTCGGACGTGCGCGGCCTCCTCTGGTCGTCGATCTACGACGACAACCCCGTGCTCTTCTTCGAGCACCGGATGCTCTACCCCCTGAAGGAAGCGGTCGCCGACGAGCTCGAGCCGATCCCGCTCGGGCAGGCGCGGGTGCACCGCGAGGGCGAGGACGTGACGGTGATCGCCACGGGCCGGCTCGTCCACGAGTCGCTGGCCGCGGCCGCCGAGGCGGAGAAGGAAGGCGTCTCGGTCGAGGTGGTCGACCCGCGCACGCTCCAGCCGCTGGACGAGGAGGCGCTCGTCTCCTCGGTGAAGAAGACGAACCGGTGCGTGGTCGCGCACGAGGCGGTCGTCCGCGGGGGTTACGGCGCCGAGGTCGCGGCGGTCGTCCAGCACCAGGCGTTCGACTGGCTCGACGCGCCGATCGAGCGGGTCGGCTCCAAGTTCACGCCGATCCCGTTCGCACCCGTGATGGAGAACTTCGTCGTCCCCGACGCCGTCGACGTGCTGGAGGCGATCCGGAAGACGGTGGAGCGCACCGGTGGCTGACCAGGTGATCCTGCCCCGGCTCGGCCAGGGCATGGAGTCGGGGACGATCGTCCGCTGGCTGAAATCGGAGGGCGACGAGGTGCAGAAGGGCGAGCCCCTCTTCGAGCTCGACACCGACAAGGTCACCCAGGAGGTGGAGGCCGACGTCGGCGGCGTGCTGCTGAAGATCCTCGTCGACGAGGGCGAGGTGCCGGTCGGGACGCCGGTTGCGTTCCTCGGGGAGAAAGGGGAGGACGTGCCGGAGGTCGAGGCGGCTGCACCGACGCCGGTGGACGCGGAGACGAAGCCGGCGGCCGTCTCTGCAGGGACAGACCCCGAGCAACCGGAGCGCGTCGTGGGACCGCCCTCCGGGTCTGTCCCTACGGATGGGCGGATCAAGGCGTCGCCGCTCGCACGGCGGATTGCTCGCGAGCGGGGCATCGACCTCGCTGCGCTGACCGGCACCGGCCCCGAGGGGCGGATCGTCGCCGAGGACGTGGAGCGCGCGGACGTCGGCGGGGCGCCGAAGGCGCCCGCGCGGGCGGCGGCGACCGGAGAGGTCGAGCGTGTCGAGCTGACCTCGCTGCGCAGGACGGTCGCGCGGCGGATGACCGAGGCGTGGGCGGCGCCGGCCTTCCAGATCGTGATGTCGGCGGACATGACCCGCGCCCAGGAGCTCAGAGCGCGCCTCGTCGAGCGCCACCCCGACGAGCGTCCCACCGTGACCGACGTGCTGACCAAGGTCTGCGCCGCCGCGCTGATGCGCCACCGCGAGGTCAACGCCCTCTACGCCGGCGACGCGATCGAGCTGCACCCGTCCGCGAACGTCGGGATCGCGGTCGCCACCGACCGTGGCCTCCTCGTCCCCGTGATCCCCGGCTGCGAGCTCAAGACCGTCGCCGAGATCGCCGTCGCCCGCGCCGACCTGGTCGCCCGGTCGCGCGAGGGCAAGCTGCAGGCGACCGACCTCGAGGGCGGCACCTTCACCATCTCGAACCTCGGCATGTACGGCGTGGAGCAGTTCGTCGCCGTGCTCAATCCGCCCCAGGCTGCGATTCTGGCCGTCGGGGCGATCGAGGATCGCCCGGTCGCGCGCGACGGCGGGGTCGTCGCCAGGCCGATGATGACCCTGACCCTCACCTGCGACCATCGCACGATCGACGGCGCGACTGCGGCCGACTTCCTCCGGACTGTCAAGGAGTTCCTGGAGGAGCCGGGCCTGGCCCTCTAGAAAGCGATGCGATGAGTGTCTGGTACCGCGTGCGGGACATGGCCGCGGCGCGGGCCTTCTACCGGGACGTGCTCGGATTCGAGGAGCGCTACTCGGACGAGGACGGCCGCTGGGCGCGGTTACGGCGCGACGACATGGAGATCGCGCTCTGGGAGGCGCAGGGCGACGAGGGCGGTGTCGCCTCGATCACCGTGCCCGACCTCCGGTCGGAGGTCGACCGGCTGCGGGAGAACGGCGTCGAGGTCGGCGTCATTCTCGAGCTGCACGGACAGGTACGGATCGTGGACGTGTTCGATCCCGACGGCAATCGAATCCAACTCACCGAAGAGGTCGAATAACTGGTGTGATCAGGCCCGCCGGAGCCCAGGACCTGCCGTTTCTCCGGGACATGCTCCGCCACGCCTACTACGCCCGCTGGGGCTCCGAAGCCGACGTGCCGCTCGAGCGCTACGTCGCCGGCTGGGGCCGGCGCGGCGACGACGCGCTGGTCGCGATCGACGAGTTCCAGCCGGTCGGCGCCGCCTGGTTCCGGCTGTTCGAGGCGGACGAGCCGGGATACGGATTCGTCGACGAGAACACGCCGGAGCTGACGATCGCGATCGTGCCGAGCCGACGGGGCAAGGGCCTCGGCGAGCAGCTGCTCGTCTCGCTGCTCGACCGGGCCCGGGAGGAGGGCTACGCGCGGATCAGCCTCAGCGTCGAGGCGGACAACCCCGCGATCCGGCTGTACGAGCAACACGGCTTCACCAGGGTCGGCGATCGAGCCGGCGCTCTGGTGATGAGCGCAGAGCTCGGCGACCGGGCTCACGCCCCTCGATAGGATCGGAGCATGGAATGCGATGTCGCCGTCCTCGGAGGCGGCCCGGGCGGCTACACGGCCGCGATCCGCGCCGCGCAGCTCGGCGCCGCCGCCGTCTGCATCGAGCAGGAGCCCGAGCTGGGCGGCACGTGCCTGCGCGTCGGCTGCATCCCGACGAAGGCGTGGGTCCAGACCGCGTTCGCGCTGAAGGAGGCGGAGGAGAGCTTCGCCAAGTTCGGCGTCGAGATCGGCGAGGCCAGGCTCGACCTGGCGAAGGCGAACGAGTGGAAGGCCGGCGTCGTCAAGCAGATGACCGGCGGCGTGGCGTCGCTGTTCAAGGCGAACGGAGTCGAGTGGGTCAAGGGCAAGGGGCGCTTCGCCGGCGCGAACACGATCGCGGTGGAGGGCGGCGAGGACGTCACCTTCAAGAGCGCGATCGTCGCCACCGGCTCGTACCCGATCCGGCCGCCGATCGAGGGGCTCGACTCGTCGCTGTGCGTCGACTCGACGGGGCTGCTCGCCCAGGAGCGGGTGCCGCGGCGGCTGGTCGTGCTCGGCGGCGGGATCATCGGCTGCGAGTTCGCCTCGATCTTCCGGCGCTTCGGCTCCGAGGTGACGATCGTCGAGATGCTCCCGAGCCTGATCCCGATGGAGGACGAGGACGCGTCGAAGGAGCTGGCGAGGCAGTTCGGCAAGCGCGGGATCACGCTCGAGCTCGGGCAGCAGTGCACGAAGGTGAAGGACAAGGAAGGCGTGCTGAGCGTGCACTACGGCGCGCCCGGAGGCGACGAGACCAGGAAGATCGAGGCCGATCTGATGCTGGTCGCGGTCGGGCGTGCGCCGCTCGTCGAGGGGCTCGGGCTGGAGGAGCTGGGCGTGCAGGTCGACCGCAGCGCCGGCATCGGCACCGACGAGCACCGGCGCACCGCCGTCCCGCACATCTACGCCGTCGGCGACTGCGCCGGCTACTGGCAGCTCGCGCACACCGCGTTCCGCGAGGGCGAGGTGGCGGCCGAGAACGCGCTCGGCCACGACGCCGTCGTCGACCCGCGCGGGGTGCCGCGCCCGATCTACACCGACCCGGAGATCGCCGCCGTGGGCCTGACCGAGGCGCAGGCGCGCGAGCAGTACGGCGACGAGGTCGCCGTCGGCACGTTCCCGTGGGTGGCGAACGCCCGTGCGGTCATGCAGGACGCCACGGTCGGCTGGGTGAAGTCGATCCACGAGACCCGGTACGGCGAGCTGCTCGGCCTGGTCATGGTCGGCCCGCACGTGACCGACCTGATCGAGGCCGGCGTCGTCGCCCTCGACGCGGAGGCGACCGTCGAGACGGTCGCCGACGGGATCGCGGCCCACCCGACCCTGTCCGAGGCGATCAAGGAGGCCGGGCTGGTCGCGCTCGGCCGGGCGATCCACCTGCCGCCGAAGCGCAAGGTTCCGGCGAACGCCTAGTCATCTAGAGGAGGTTCGGATGAGCATCGTCAACAGGCGAAACGCGATGATCGGCTGGGCGACCTGGACGGCCGTCAAGCGGATGGCCGCGATGAAGGCGAAGCGTGCGGCGCCCCCGGCCAAGAGCGGCAGCTCGAAGGGACGGAAGGCCGTCAAGGTCGGCGCGATCGTGGCGACCACGGCCGGGCTGGTCGCCTTCTGGAAGGCGAAGCAGCGCGACAGCACCGACCACGACAGCGTCGCCGCGGAGGAGATCGGCCTTCCCGACGAGTAGCCGGAGCGGCCCCGTGCGCCGCCCCGAACGCGGCGGAGGTGCGGTCCTGAGCCGGTAGTAGAGTGGTCGTCCCGGTGTCCGAGGCGCCCTTCGTCCATCTGCACGTCCACTCCGAGTACTCGATCCTGGACGGCGCCTGCCGGATCCCGGCGCTGGCCGCGCGGGCGGCCGAGCTGGAGATGCCGGCGGTCACGCTGACCGACCACGGCTCGCTCGCCGGCGCGGTCGAGCTGCATCGCGAGGCGAAGAATCAGGGGATCAAGCCGGTCGTCGGCTGCGAGCTCTACGTCACCGACGACCGCACCAGGCAGGAGAAGGGCTACGCCCACCTGACCGTCCTCGCCGAGTCGAACGAGGGCTACGCCAACCTGATCAAGCTGTCCTCGCTCGGCTATCTCGAGGGCTACTACTACAAGCCGCGCGTCGACTGGGAGCTGCTCGAGCGGCACGCGCCCGGGCTCGTCGTCCTCTCCGGGTGCCTCTCCGGCCGGGTCTCGAAGGCGCTGGAGGAGGCGAGGCCGCAGGACGCCGCCGCCGACCTCGACCGGCTCGTCCAGATCTTCGGCAAGGACTCGACGTACGTCGAGATCCAGAATGCGGGGCTCGAGCCGCAGCAGCGGATCAACCCGCAGCTGGCCCGCCTCGCCGAGACGACCGGCCTCCCGCTCGTCGCGACCGGCGACGTCCACTACCTGCTGCACGACGATGCGCGCGCCCACGAGGCGCTGCTCTGCATCCAGTCCGGCGACTCGCTGAAGAACCCGAATCACTGGCGCTTCGATACCGACCAGTTCTACTTCAAGACCCCGGCCGAGATGGCCGAGGACTTCGCGGCATACCCGGACGCCCTCCGGCGGACACTGGAGGTCGCCGAGCGCTGCAACGTCGAGCTCGAGCTCGGGCGAATCCTGCTCCCGAAGTTCCCGACGCCGGAGGGGCGCGAGGCGTTCGACTACCTCGTCGAGCTGTGCGAGGCCGGGCTCGCTCGACGGTACGAGCACGCGACGGACGAGCTGCGCGAGCGCCTCCAGTTCGAGCTGAAGACCGTCCGGGAGATGGGCTTCGCCGACTACTTCCTGATCGTCTGGGACTTCATCCACTTCGCGAAGACGCACGGGATCAGCGTCGGGCCCGGCCGCGGCTCGGCCGCGGGCTCGCTTGCCGCCTACTGCCTCGAGATCACCGACGTCGACCCGATGCAGTACGGGCTGCTGTTCGAGCGCTTCCTCAACCCGGCCCGCAAGGACTTGCCGGACATGGACATCGACTTCTCGGTTGCGGGCCGCGACCGAGTGATCAACTACGTCACCGAGAAGTACGGCCGCGACCGCGTCGCCCAGATCATCACCTTCTCGACGATGATGGCGCGCGCCGCCGTGCGCGACGCCGGGCGCGTGCTCGAGGTCCCGTACGGGGCGGTCGACAAGGTCGCGAAGATGATCCCGGAGGGGCCGAAGGTCTACCTCGATGACAGTCTGAAGCCGGGGCAGGAGCTGCGGGCGGCGTACGACGCCGACCCGGTCGTCAAGGAGATCGTCGACCTGGCGAAGCCGCTCGAGGGTCTCGTCCGCGCCGACTCGATCCACGCAGCCGGCGTCGTCATCGCCGACCGGCCACTCACCGACATCGTCCCCGTCCAGCAGAAAGGGCCGGACCAGGAGGTCGTCACCCAGCTCGGCATGTGGGACGTCGTCGACCTCGGCCTGCTGAAGATCGATTTCCTCGGCCTGCGCAACCTCGACGTGATCGACGAGGCGATCCGCCTGGTCGGCGGCATCGACGTCGAGGAGATTCCGCTCGACGACCCCAGGACCTACGCGATGCTCGCCAGGGGCGACGCGATCGGCGTTTTCCAGTTCGAGTCGTCGGGCATGCGCGAGGCGCTCAGGCAGGTGAAACCGACCGAGTTCGAGGATCTGATTGCGCTGGTGGCGCTGTACCGCCCCGGCCCGATGGGCTACATCCCGGTCTACGCGCGGCGGAAGAACGGCCAGGAGTCGGTCAGCTTCATCGACTCCCGCCTCGAGGAGATCACCGGCGGCACCTACGGCATCTGCATCTACCAGGAGCAGTACATGCAGATCGCGAAGCAGCTGGCCGGCTTCACGCCCGCCGAGGCGGAGACGCTGCGCAAGGCGATCGGCAAGAAGATCCACGAGCTGATGGCGTCCCTCAAGGGGAAGTTCGTCGAGGGCTGCGCCGCGACCGGGACGGAGGCGGGCGTTGCCCAGCAGCTCTGGAAGGACATGGAGCAGTCGCAGGACTACTCCTTCAACAAGGCTCACGCCGCCTGCTACGCGCTGATCGCCTACCGCACCGCCTGGCTCCGGGCGAACCACCCGCACGAGTACATGGCGGCGCTGATCTCGTCGGTGATGAGCACGAAGGACCGCGTTCCGTTCTACGTGAACGCCTGCAACGAGCTCGGGATCGAGGTGCTGCCGCCGGACGTGAACGCGTCCCAGGTCGACTTCGCCGTGGTCGAGGGCAAGATCAGCTTCGGCCTGAACGCGGTCAAGAACGTGGGGGAGGCGGCCTGCGTGGCGATCGTCTCCGCGCGCGAGGCCGGCGGCCCGTTCGAGTCGATCTGGGACTTCACCGAGCGGGTCGACCCGCAGGTCGTGAACCGCCGCGCGCTCGAGTCGCTCGTCCGCTGCGGCGCCCTCGACTCGACGGGCGCCTCGCGGATGGGGATGACGGAGGTGCTCGACCAGGCGCTCTCCTGGGGCGGCTCCGAGCACGAGGCCCGCAGCTCCGGCCAGGGGTCGATCTTCGACCTCGTCGAGGAGGGGACGGAGCGGCCGCGCCACCACGCGCCGGTGCCGGCGGGCGAGTACGAGAAGGCCGAGCTGCTCCGTCTGGAAAAGGAGACGCTCGGCCTATGGATCAGCGAGCATCCGCTCGCCGATCTTGCCGCCGAGCTGAAGCGGAAGTGCGACCATGCGCTCGGAGATCTAGAGCGCTGCCGGGACGGCGAGATCGTCACCGTCGGCGGGATCGTCTCCTCCGTCAAGCAGCTGACCACGAAGAAGGGCGACCCGATGGTGTTCCTGCGCCTCGACGACCTGTCCGGGAGCGCGGAGGCCGTGGTCTTCAACTCCGTGTACGCCGCGTCACGTGAGCTGTGCGAGGCGGACCGCGTGCTCGTCCTCAAGGGCCGGGTCGACCACAAGGAGGGCGAGTCGAAGCTGATCGCGCTCGAGGTCGCCGAGTTCTCCGCCTATGTCCCGCCGAGCGAGGTGCGCCTCAAGGTCGACGCCCGTAAGGCACCGGCCGGCGTCCTGCGCGAGCTCGGCCACGTCGTGCGCGACTATCCGGGCGAGGCGAAGGTCGTGCTCGCGCTCGACACGTCCGAAGGCCCGCGCACGCTCGAGTTCGGCCCGGAGTATCGCGTTGCTCCGGTGCCGGATTTCTACGCCGAGGTGAAGGCCCTGCTCGGCGAAGCCGCCGTGTCGTGAAACTGACCGGCCGGGCCGGCTTGAACGGCCACGCGACCGTGTTGCTCGTCGACGACGTCCACCGGGCGACGGCGTACTACCGTGACCGTCTCGGCTTCGAGGTCGGCCACTACGACCCGAACCCGTCGCATTACGCGTACGCCGAGCGCGACGGCTGCCATCTCCACTTCGCCCGCTTCGAGGGTGCGACCCCGAGGCCGAACTGCCGGGAGGCCCCGCCGGACATGTTCGACGCGTACTTCTGGGTCGACGACGTCGATGCGCTCTACGCGGAGCTCGCCGAGCGGGGCGCCGAGCTGCACGGGCGGCCGGAGCTCCAGGGCTACGGCATGTACGACTTCCGCGTGACCGATCCCCACGGGTACGTGCTCGCCTTCGGGCGCGCCGGCTCCGGGCGAGCCGAGCCGGAGTCCGACTAGGGCCGGCACGCAGGACGCGAGGGCCGACGGGTTCCGCGTTCCTGTGGACGAATCGTTGCGCAAACGTTTCAGCCCCAGTCTCAGAGACTGGGTGTGAAACGCCACGAGCTCGGTCACGGCCGAACGGGCCGCGGCCCCGCGGCCGGCCTGGCTCGAGAGGAGAGAGCAGCGTCGGGCGGGCTCCTCCGCCGCGGAGCCGGTCGTGACCGCCTCCCGTAGACGAGCGTCCCGCGCACGTTCAGACTGTGACTGTCGGCCGCCGCCGGTCGGCGCCCGGAGACGCATGACCGAACACGCCACTTCACTCGGACACCGCGCCGGCGACCGCTGGTCGTTCGACGAGGAGGTCACTCACGTCTTCGACGACATGCTGGAACGTTCGATCCCGCAGTACGAGACGATGCGCTGGCTCGTCCACCAGGTCGGGCGAGGATTCGTCCGGCCGGGCACGCAGGTCGTCGACCTCGGCTGCAGCCACGGGGCCGCGCTGGCCCCGTTCGTCGCCGAGTTCGGTGCGTCCGCGTCGTACGTCGGGATCGAGGTCTCGCCGCCGATGCTCGAGGCCGCGCGCACCCGCTTCCGCAACGAGCTCGAGGCGGGGACGGTCGACCTTCTCGACCTCGACCTGCGCGGGCCGTACCCGGCCGTCGAGGCGAGCCTGACGCTCTCGGTGCTGACCCTCCAGTTCACGCCGATCGAGCACCGGCCGCGGATCGTGCGGGACGTCTACCGGCACACGGTCGAGGGCGGCGCCTTCGTCCTGGTCGAGAAGATCCTGGGCGGCTCTGCCCGCGTGGACGGCCTGTTCAACGAGCTCCACCACGACCTGAAGCGGGCGAGCGGCTACTCACAGGAGGAGATCGACCGGAAGCGGCTCAGCCTCGAGGGCGTGCTCGTCCCGGTCGCGGCCGCCTGGAACGAGGACCTCCTGCGCGGGGCCGGGTTCCGGGAGGTCGAGTGCTTCTGGCGCTGCCTCAACTTCGCCGCCTGGGTCGCGGTGAAGGACGGGGCATAGGCGCCCGGAAGCTCCTCTGGCGCACGAAGGACCGCGCGCGGAGCGAGCTCGGGCGCGTCGTGCCTCGGTTCCGGGAATGGGAGTACGTGCCGGAGGGCTGGGCACGCGGGCGCTCGCACGCCACGATCAAGGGCTGGGAGGAAGCGGCCGTGGTCGAGGCGTACCGCGAGAAGCTGCCCGCGTACGCGGCGGCGATCGCCGGCCCGGGACCGATCGGGCTGCCGACCTCCGCCGCCTTCCGCGAGACCGCTCCGAGCGTCAAGGACCAGAACATCGTCCTCGGCTACGCCTACGCGCTCGCGCTCGCGAGCCGGGACCGCGACACCGTGTCGATCCTCGACTGGGGCGGCGGCGCAGGCCTCTTCTGCCTGCTCGGCCGGGCGCTCCTGCCACCCGAAGTGGCGATCGACTACCACTGCAAGGATCTGCCGGCGCTCTGCGCGTACGGGCGCGAGGCCCTGCCGGAGGCTCACTTCCACGAGGACGACGCCTGCCTCGAGCGCCGCTACGACCTGGTCGTCGCGAGCAGCTCGCTCCAGTACAGCGAGCACTGGCAGGACGTGCTCGGGGGCCTGGCCGGAGCCGCGCACGGCTACCTCTACCTCGCCCGCGTCCCGGTCGTCCTCCGAAGCCCCTCGTTCGTCGTCCTCCAGCGGGCGCAGCGCTACGGGCTCGGGACGGAGTTCCTCAGCTGGGTCTTCAACCGCGACGAGCTGCTCGAGGCCGTCTCCGGCTCCGGGCTGGACCTCGTCCGCGAGCTCGTCTTCGGCGAGCGCTCCGACGTTCGCGGCTCGCCCGAGCAGGACGAGACGCGCGGCTTTCTGTTCCGGCCCTCCGGCCGCGACGGGGCATAGCATCGAGCTGTGGAATGCGTGCTGTACGGGGTCGGCTCGCCGCTCGTCGACGAGGTGCTGGAGTCGCTGCTCCGGCTGGACCATGCCGTCCGCGGCGGCGTCGCGAACATCGAGACCGACTACCGCCCGGAGGGGCTCGCGCCGATCGTCGGCCCCGACGAGCTGCCCGACGACTGGCTGTCGCTCCCGGTCGTGCTGCCGTTCGTCACCCCGGGGCACCGCTGGACGGTCGAGCGGGAAGCTCTCGGGCGCGGCTTCCGCTCGTTTCTCACGATCGTCGACCCGAGCGCCGGCCTGGCCTCGACCGCCGTCGTCGGCGACGGGAGCTTCCTCGGCGCCGGCGTGCTGATCGGCGCCCGCTCGACGATCGGCCGGCTCGTCTGGGTCAGCCGCGGGGCGATCGTCAGCCACCACGCCGCCTTCGACGACTACGCCGCTCTCGGCCCGGGCGCCAACCTCTGCGGCTACGTGTCGCTCGGGCGCGGCGCCTTCGTCGGCGCCGGCGCGGTCGTCAACCCGCAGGTCTCGATCGGCGCGAACGCGATGGTCGCGTCCGGCTCGGTCGTGCGCCGTGACGTGCCGGAGCACACGCTCGTCGCCGGCAACCCGGCCGTCGTGGTCGCTGAGGTCGCCGGCTACAACGAGGTCGCGGTCGGGGAGCCTCCGGACCGGCCGGCGTAGCGCGCGCCGATCCCGTCGACGGCGTGCTTCAGCGGCGCGACGCGGCGGTACGGCACGCGGGCGCGGCAGAGGCCGTAGAGCACGAGGGCGGGCAGGTTCCGGCCGGCGCGCAGGTTGGCCCTGGCGTACTCGAGCTGCTCCCGGCGGTCGAGGCGGTACGCCGCGCGCGCGATCCGGTCCCAGAGGATCGCGTCCCACGCGGGGCTGTGACCGATGTGCTTGAGGAAGATCGACATGTCGGTCGACCACCAGCGCTCCGAGGCGAGCCGCTGGCTGAGCGACGCCGCATGCACGCGGTAGCGGACGTGCACGCCCGGAGTGAAGGCGAACTCGTAATGGCGTGCGATCCGCAGCCACATGTCCCAGTCCTCGTAGACGAGCGACTCGTCGTACGGGCCGGCCGTCGCGTAGCACTCGCGCCGGACCAGCGTGGCCATCGCCGGAATGAAGTTCTGCGTGAGCAACGCCTCGTAGATGTCTCCCTCGGGCGGATCCCGGACCTCGCCGACGTGCTCGATGAAGTCACCGGCGATCGGATTGCCGTGCTCGTCCATGCGGGCGGCGTCGCCGTACGCGACTCCGACCGTGACCGGAAGCGCCTCCAGCTGCGCGACCTGGACGGCGACCCGGTCGGGCAGCCACAGGTCGTCGGTCGAGATCCCGGCCACGTAGTCGCCCCGCGCCTGCGCGAGCGCCTCGTTCCGCGTCCGACACACGCCCTGGTTCTCCTCGTGGAAGACGAACGTGCAGCGCGTGTCCGTCTCGCGTGCCCACGCCCGGATCAGCTCGACGGAGCGATCGCCGGAGGCGTCGTCGGCGACGATCAGCTGGATGTTCGGGTAGGTCTGCGCGCGGATGCTCTCGAGGGCGGCGACCACGTAGCGCTCGTGATTGAAGCAGGTCGCGATCACCGTGACGAGCGGGTACGAGTCAGGCATCGAAGGCGCGGATCCGGTCGACGACGTGGTCGACCTGCTCGTCGGTGAGGTGGGGGCCGATCGGGAGGCTGAGCACCTCGTGCTGGAGACGCTCCGAGACCGGGAGCGACCCGGGGTCGATCCCGAGGCCGGCGAAGACGGGCTGCCGGTGGGCGGCGAGCGGATAGTGGACGCCGGTCTCGATGCCCGCGTCCGCGAGCGAGGCACGGAGCTCGTCGCGCCGGGGAGCCCGGACGACGAACAGGTGCCAGACGTGCTCCGCGTCGGTCGGGGCAGCCGGCAGGACGAGCCCGGTCCCGGCGAGGCCGTCCAGGTACCGGGCTGCGACCGAGCACCGGCGCTCGTTCCAGGCGTCGAGGTGCTCCAGCTTGACCCGGAGGACGGCCGCCTGTAGCTCGTCGAGTCGCGAGTTCACGCCCGAGAGCTCGTGCCGGTACTTCTCCGCGGCGCCGTAGCTGCGGAGCATCCGGAGGCGCTCTGCCAGGTCGTCGTCGTGGGTGGTGACGGCGCCGCCGTCGCCGAGCGCGCCGAGGTTCTTCGACGGGTAGAAGCTCCACGCGGCTGCGTCTCCAAGCGCGCCGGCGCGTCGGTCGCGGAAACGGGCGCCGTGCGCCTGTGCTGCGTCCTCGAGCACGAAGAGGCCGTGGCGGGCTGCGATCGCGCGGATGTCGTCCATCGCCGCCGGCCGGCCGTAGAGGTGCACCGGGACGATCATCCGCGTGCGCGGGGTGACCGCAGCCTCGATCCCGCCGGGGTCGAGGTTGAACGTCTCCGGGTCGGGATCGACGGGCACGGGCGTCGCGCCTGCCCGGTGGGCGGCCAGCCAGGTGGCGACGAAGGTGTTGCCGGGGACGATCACCTGGTCGCCGGCCGAGAGGCCGCACGCCTCGACGACCAGCCCGAGCGCGTCGAGCCCGCTGCCGACCGCGACGCAGTGGCGGGTGCCGACGAAGCCGGCGAACTCCTGCTCGAACGCGGCCAGCTCCGGCCCGAGCAGGTAGCGGCCGCCCGGGAGCACCCGGTCGACGGCCGCGTCGATCGAGGGCGCGAGCTCCGCGTACGCCGCGGCGACGTCGAGGAACGGGACGCGCGTGGCGGCTAGCGGCTGCGCCAGTTGAGGAACTCCTCGTAGTCGCGCTCGTAGTCGTCGTCGTCGTACGGCATCGACGCGAGCACGACGCAGACGGCTCCGTCCGTGAAGGACTCCAGCTCGCGCCAGACACCCGGTGAGATGTGGAGGCCGGCTCTCGGGTCGTCGAGCCGGACGCGGCGCCGCGCGACCCCGTCGTCGAGGAGCACGTCGAAGGCGCCCGCGACCGCGATCAGGATCTGCTCGAGGTGCCGGTGGGCGTGACCGCCGCGCCGGCCGCCGGCCGGCACGCCGTGCAGGTGGTACACGCGCTCGATCGGGAAGGGGATGTCGAGCTCCCCCTCGACGATCGTGAGCGACCCGCGCGGGTCCTCGACCGTGCGCAGCTGGATCACCCGGCAGTCGTCGACCGACGCGTGGCCGGCGGCTCGAGCCGTCGTTGGTTCCATCATCAGAGTGTGCTCCGAAAACGGCCGGCCTGCACGCCCGGTCAGTCGGCGAGGCCCTTCGCGCGCAGCTCGGCGACCGCCTGCGGCCGCTTCTCCAGGCCCGTGAGCCCCATCCCCTCGAGGATCCGGTCGGCCTTCGTGAACTGGATGTCGCGGTAGTCGACCACCTGGATGTGGTTCCCCCAGGGGTCGAGGAAGTCGCTGTCGCCGAGCAGGTCGGCACCCGCCGCTCGCGCCGAGGCGAGCGCCGCGTCGCGGTCGTCGACGACGAGGCCGAGATGTCGCGCGTCGTCCGCCGGCTGCTCGCGGCGGGCGGAGAGCGCGATGAACTGGTCGCCCAGGTCGAGGAACGCCATCGAGGAACCGTGGCGGCCACGCAGGGAGAGCTCGAAGATCTGCCCGTAGAAGTCGAGTGCCTCGTCCAGGTCGCCGACCTCGAGCGCGACGTGGTTGATCCCGACCGCGCGCGTCATCGGAACCAGGCTACCCCGGTGGGTGTATATGCCGCAGTGGTGGGCCGGCCACAGGACGAGTCGGAGCTCGTCGCCCGCGCGCGGCGGGGCGATCACGACGCCTACGAGGAGCTCGTGCACGCATACCAGGGGATCGCGTTTCGCACTGCCTACGTCGTCGCCGGCAACGCCGCGGACGCCGAGGAGGCCGCCCAGGACGGTTTCGTCAAGGCGTACCGGGCGCTCTGGCGCTTCCGGCCCGGGGCGGAGTTCAAGCCGTGGCTGCTGCGGATCGTCGCCAACGAGGCGCGCAACCGGCGCCGGTCGGCCGGCCGCCGCTCGGCACTGGCGCTGCGGGCGGCACACGAGCCTTCCGGGGAGGCGGCCCCCTCCCCGGAGGCGACTCTGCTCGGGGCCGAGCGGCGGCAGGAGCTGCTCGCCGCGCTCAACCGGCTCGGTGAGCAGGACCGAGAGGCGATCGCGTGCCGGTACTTCCTCGATCTGTCCGAGGCCGAGACCGCCGCCGCGCTGGGCGTCCGGCCGGGCACCGTCAAGTCGCGTCTCTCGCGCGCGCTCGAGCGGCTGCGCGTGGAGTTGGAGGAGAGCCCGTGACCGAGCACGAGCTGCGAGCGCTGGCCCCGTTCGTCGATCTCCCCGACGAGCGCGACCTCGCGCCTGCCGTCCGCGCCCGCCTGCGCGGCCGTCCCCAGCGGCGGCGCACGGCGCTGGTCGTCGCCACGGCCGCGCTCGCAGCCGTGGCGGTCGCGTTCGCAGTCCCGCCGGCACGCTCGGCGATCCTGCGCTTCTTCCACCTGCAGGGTGCCCGCATCGAGTACGTCGACCGCCTGCCCGACGTCCGGACCGCTCCGCTCGACCTCGGCGTGCCGATCTCGCCGGCCGACGCTGCGCGCACCGCCGGCTTCCGGCCGCTCGCCTCCGACCTGCTCGGGCCGCCGGACGAGGTCACCTGGGACGGCAGCCTGCTCTGGTACCGCTACGGCCGCACGCGGCTGCTGGTCTCGCAGTTCCGTGCCCGGGAGCGGATCGACCTCCTCAAGAAGGTCGTCGAGCGCGACACGACGATCGCCCCGGTCACGGTGCACGGACAGCCCGGGTACTTCATCAGCGGCGGCACGCACTTCCTCTACGTGGCTCCGGGCGGCGTCGTCCGGACCGAGCCCGTTCGCCTGCGCCGCCAGGTGCTGCTCTGGCAGCACGGGCCGCTCACGCTCAGACTGGAAGGCGATCTCACCCTGGCGCAGGCGCTCCGGATCGCGGGCTCGTTTCGCTGATCGCTTGCCGATGGGACCGGGTGAGTGCCGAATAGGCCATCCGGCCCTAATCCGATTGCGATTTCCCGCCGAACTACCGGGTACACATGACCAGCGATCAATCCCATGTCAGCTGCTGAGCTCGATATCCACGTCGAGACCGAGGCCGAGCGCATCGAGCGCTGGCGGGCCGAGGAGCTCGAGCGGGCCGGTTACGACCCTGTCGACGCCTGCGAGCTCGCCGCCCGCAGCGACGTCGATCTGCACCTCGCGGTCGATCTGCTCGAGCGCGGCTGCCCCGCGGACACCGCGCTGCGCATCCTCCTCTAGCGTTTGTCGCTAGCGGCGATCCGACGGCGCGGGCAGAATCCTGCCGGTGCCGACCGTCGCCTCGATCCCCTCGCCGAGCAGCGGCGTCATCGACGTCGGCCCGCTGCACATCCACATGTACGGGCTCATGCTGCTCGTCGCGATCGCGGCGTGTGTCTGGCTCACCGGCGTCCGCTGGACGCGGCTCGGCGGCGACTGGGACCTCGTCCTGCGGGTTGCCGTGTGGGGCGTCGCGTTCGGGATCGTCGGCGCGCGCGTCTACCACGACATCACCAGCTGGGACGAGGTGCCCGACCACTGGTGGGGGCCGTTCGCCGTCTGGCAAGGCGGCCTCGGCGTCTGGGGCGGCATCCTGTTCGGCTGCATCGCCGGCGCCGTGATCATCCACCGCTCCGGCGAGAGCGTGCGGCTGTTCGCGGACGCGGTCGCACCGGGCCTCCTGATCGCCCAGGGCATCGGCCGCTGGGGCAACTGGTTCAACCAGGAGCTGTACGGCAAGCCGACGAACCTGCCGTGGGGCCTGAAGATCGACGAACGGCACCGCCTGCCGCAGTACGTCCTCTCCGACACCTTCCAGCCGACCTTCCTCTACGAGTTCCTCTACGACCTGGGGATGGCGGGCGTGCTGATCCTGATCGGGTGGCGGTTCCGGATCAAGCCGCCCGGCCTCTTCGCGCTCTACGTCGCCCTGTACACCTTCGGGCGCACGTTCGAGGAGCTGCTGCGGGTCGACCCGTCGCACCATTTCCTCGGCGAGCGGCTGAACTTCTGGGTGTCGGCGGTGATCTGCGTGATCTCGGTCGCGTTCTTCGTCTGGTGGCAGTTCTTCCACGAGAGCGGCGAGCCGACGCTGAAGCGCAAGCCGCGCGAGGTGCCGAAGGGGCCGGCGATGGCGGTGCCCAAGGGCCGCGTCCGCCCGCGTCGCTAGCCTCGGCGCGTGCACGTCCGGGAGCTCGAGCTCGACCTCGACGCCTTCGAGGGGCCGTTCGACCTGTTGCTCACGCTCGTCCTGCGCGAGGAGCTGGAGCCGCGCGACGTCGACGTCGCCGACGTCGTGGTCACGTTCGTCGAGCGCCTGGTCGAGCAGGAACGGCTGGACCTGGACGCCTGCGGCGAGTTCCTCGTGCTGGTCGGGGCGCTACTGGAGCTGAAGGCGCGCGAGCTCTTTCCGGAGGAACAGGTCGAGCTCGCCGACCTCGACCCGGAGGAGGCGGCCGAGGAGCTGGCCCGCCGGCTCGAAGAGTTCCGCCGGATCAAGGAGGCGGCGGGGTGGCTTCTGCAGCGCCTCGAGGCCGAGGACGACCGGTACTTCCGGCTCGGCCCGGCGCCGCTCGTCCCGCGTGCCGAGCCGCGGATCGCGCCGCAGCAGCCGGAGGCGCTCGCGACTGCCCTGCGCGGGCTGGCGGCCGAGCCGCCGGCCGTCTCGCTCGCCCACATGGGCCTGCGCTTCCCGCCCGTCGTCCAGTTCCTCGAGCGCTTCCGGGCGCTGCTTCGCCGTCGCCGCCGCTTCGACTTCGAGCAGGAGGCGGCCGGTCTCTCGCGCCTCGAGCAGGCTGTCGCGTTCCTCGCGCTGCTGGAGCTGCGCAGATCAGGGGAGATCAGCATCGAGCAGGCCGGGCCGTTCGCGCCCATCCGCATCCACAAGGCAGGAACTCCGGCGACCGCCGAGGAAGGAGACAGCTCGTGGAACGTCCGCTCCGCCTGATCAGCACGAACCCTGTCGACGATCTGACGCACACGCTGGAGGCGCTGCTCGTCGTCGCGTCCCAGCCCCTCTTGGCGGAGGACCTCGCCGTCGCCGCGGACGACGATCTCGCGCGCGTCGAGCAGGCGCTGGAGCTGCTCGGCGAGCGGTTCTCCGAGGGCAGGAGCGGCATCGTGCTGGAGCACGTCGCCGGGGGATACGCGTTCCGCGCGTCGCGGGCGGCAGCGGAGGCGTGCGCTCGGCTGTTCGAGCGCCCGGTCGAGCGCGGCCTGTCACAGGCGGCGCTGGAGACGCTCGCAGTGATCGCCTACCTCGGCCCCTGCAGCCGGCCGGACGTCGCGCGGATCCGGGGCGTGGCCGCCGACTCCGTCGTCGCCGGCCTCGTCGAGCGCGGCCTGATCTCGGAGTCGGGCCGCGACGAGGGCGGCGCCGTCCGCTACCGGACGACTCCGCTGTTCGAGCGGGTCTTCGGCCTCGAGAGCCTCTCGGCGCTGCCGCGGCTCGACGATCTCGGCGGCACCGCCGACGAGATCCGCGACCGGCTCGAGGCGCTGGCAGAACGACGTCCGGCGTAGCCATTCGACACCTAAGGTGTCGAATGGCATGAACGCAACGGACGAGACCTTCTACCGCGACGTCGTGGAGCGCTCGCACGAGCGGCCGGTGGTGGTCGACTTCTGGGCCGAGTGGTGCGGGCCGTGCAAGACGCTGGCGCCGGTGCTCGAGCGGGAGGTCGCGGAACGGCCGGGGCTGGAGCTGGTCAAGGTCGACGTCGACGCGAACCAGGCGCTCGCCGACCACTACGCGATCCGGAGCATCCCGGCGGTGAAGGCATTCCGGAACGGGCAGGTGGTCGCCGAGCTGACCGGCGCCCAGTCGGCCCCGGTCGTCGCCTCGTTCCTCGACGGCCTGCTGGGGCCGTCGGCCGGAGAGCGCCTGCTCGAGGAGCTACGCGAGTCCGGCGGCTACGAGGACGTGGTCGCAGCGCTCGAGGCCGGCGACCGCGAGCGGACGCTCTCGCTCCTGCTCGAGCGGGCGGCGACCGCAGAGCCGAGCGCCCGTGACGAGATCCGCCGCTTCATGGTCGCCGTCTTCGAGGAGCTCGGACAGGACCATCCGCTCAGCTCGGCGTACCGGCGCCGGCTGGCCTCGACCCTGTACTGACTCAGGCCGCCTTTGCAGGGCCGGTCCGGTTGACAGGGCCGGCCCGGTTGACCAGCTGGTCGAGGTGCGCGGAGAGCCGGTCGAGAAGCTTCTGCTCCTGAGCTGCGGTCAGCCGCTTGCTCGCGACCGCCCTGTCGAGCCGTGCTTTCACGGCCGAGAGGACGGCCGACTTCAGCCCGCCGACGGTCTTGCCGTGGTCGGTGGCGATCCGGGCAAGCGACTTCCCGGCGCTGAGCTCCTGGCGCAGCTGCACGAGCGTCACGCCGAGATAGCCGGCCACCGCGCGGCCGAGGCGCGGCCGGAGGGGGTGGGCGCGGCCGGCGGCCGGGAAGGCATGGTTGACGAGCGCGTCGACCCGGGCCTTCAGCCGAGCGAGCAGCGCCGTCTCCTGGGCCGAGGTGAGCCTGCCGTTCGCGACCGCGCGGTCGAGGTGGGCCTGGACATCGGCGAGGATCGCCTGCTCGAGCCCGGCGACGGTCTTGCCCTGCGCGACAGCGATCTGTGCGAGCGTCTTGCCGGATCCGAGCTGCTGGCGCAGCTGTGCGGGCGTCAGGCCGAGGTACGAGGCGATCGCGGCCGGGCCTGGATGGCCCGCGGGTCCTCTCGAGGCATGGCCGCCGGCCGCGAGCGCGCCGCCTGCGCCCGCTGCGACCGCCAGCGTCGCACCGGCCGCGGCGAATGCCTTCTTCGATCTTGCTTTCATCGGTAGTCGGTCCCTTCTCGAGGAATTCCGGCCGGATCGTCGCGACCGTCTGTGAGAGAAGGCTGAGAAAGACGTAAGGATTTGCCTGATGCGGCTCAATGCCTACCTCGCGCGCGCCGGAGTCGCCTCGCGCCGCGGCGCCGACGGGCTGATCAAGGCCGGGCGGGTACGCGTCAACGGGAGGCCGGGTGAGCTGAGCACGTTCGTCGGGGACGGCGACACGGTCGAGGTGGACGGCCTGCCGGTGGAGAAGCAGCGGCTGGCCTACCGGCTCCTGCACAAGCCTGCGGACACGGTCACGACCGCGCGCGACCCGCACGGCCGGCCGACGGTGGTGGCACTCGTTCCCGACGAGCCGAGAGTCGTGCCCGTCGGCAGGCTAGACGCCGACACCACCGGCGCCCTGCTGCTGACCAACGACGGCCGGCTTGCCCACCGGCTCGCCCATCCGCGCTACGAGGTGGACAAGGTCTACGAAGCGGAGGTTGAGGGCGACCCCGGGCCGGACGCTCTGCGCCGCCTCGCCGAGGGCGTCGAGCTGGACGACGGCCGCACCTCACCCGCCCACGCCCGCCGGCTCGGGCCGGGCCGGCTGGAGCTGACCATCCACGAAGGCCGCAAGCACCAGGTGAAGCGGATGTGCGAGGCGGTCGGCCACCCGATCCGCCGCCTGCACCGAAGCGGCTACGCCGGTCTGGACATCCGCGGCCTCGCGCCCGGCGAGTGGCGCGACTTGACCCGCGCGGAAGTGGCGGGCCTCCGGCGTCTCGTCGGCCTCTGACCTACTCGTAGAAGGTGACCGTGGCGAGGATCACGTAGATCCCGACGAGCGCCAGCCCCTCGTAGGCGAACGCCTCGCCGTCGCCGGTGATCTGCCAGACGGCGACCGCGGTCACGGCGAGAGCGGCCACGTACACCGGATTGAGCACGAAGGTGAGGTGGTCGGTGAAGAAGAGCGACAGCAGCACGAGCGCCGGGAAGAGGAAGCAGGCGATCTGGGCGACCGAGTTCTTCACGACCGAGATCGCGAGGTCGTTCCGTCTCTTGGACGCCAGCGTGATCCCGACCACGTTCTCGACGGCGTTGCCGGCGATGCCGACGATGACGATGCCGGTGAACGCCTTCGAGATCCCGAGCGCCTCCACCGCCGGGTCGAGCGCGTGGACGAACCAGTCGGAGACGAACGCCGCTGCCACGCCCGCGCCCGCGAGGACGACGAGCCCCCACGCGAACGGCACCTCTCCGTGCGCTTCCGTCTCGAGTGCCGGCTCGACCTCGTGATCCGACCGGAGATACGACCAGAGCCACGCCCCGTAGACGACCAGGAGGCAGACGGCTCCGACCACGGAGATCGCCATCTGGTGCTGGCTTGCCCGGTCACCGATGCGGTCCGACAGCCCGAGCAGCGCGATCGCCGAGAGGGCGAGCAGCAGCAGCGTCGCGGTGTCGTTCGGCAGCCGCCGGCGGAAGCGCATCACGTCGCCGTCGGCCGCGCGGGCGCCGGCGACGATCGTGAGGCCGAGGACGAGCAGGGCGTTCGCGAACAGCGAGCCGAGGATCGACGTCTGGGCGACGACGATCTCGCCCGCCGACAGCGCGAACAGCACGATGAAGAGCTCGGGCAGGTTGCCGAGCGTCGACTGGAGAGCGCCGGTCACGGCCGGGCCGAACCGGGCGCCCACGGCTTCGGTGGCGACCCCGATCAGCCAGGCGAGCCCGCCGAGCGCGAAGCCGGAGACGACGAAGACCGCGGTCGGCGAGACGTCGGCGTAGTGCAACGCGCCGGCAACCGCGCACAGCGCGAGCACGCTGCCGATGGTGAGGACGAGACGTGCCACGTCGCGTCAGCGAGCGGCAAATCCCATGCGCTCGTACATCGCCGCCAGCGTCGGCCCGGAGGCCGCCCGCGCCTTCTCGGCTCCGATCGCGAGCAGCCGGCGCAGCTCCGGCTCGTCGGCGCGGAGCTCGCGGTAGCGCTCCTGGACGGGGGCGAGGACCGCAACCACCGCCTCGCCGACCGATTCCTTGAACTGTCCGTAGCCGCCGCCGTCGTCGAACTGCGCCTCCACCGCCTCGGGCGACTCGCCGGCCGCGACGGACATGATCTCGATCAGGTTCGTGATCCCAGGCTTGTCCTCGCCCCGCCGCACCACGCGGCCGGAGTCGGTGACCGCGGAGCGAAACTTGCGGCGAATCGTGTCCGGCTCGTCCATGAGCAGGACCGTGCCCTGCTCGGTCCCGCCCGTCGTCGACATCTTCTTCGTCGGCTCCTGGAGGTCCATGATCCGCGCCCCGACCTGCGGGTAGACGCCCTCGGGGACGACGAAGGTCTGGCCGTAGCGTGAGTTGAACCGCCCGGCGACATCACGCGCGAGCTCGAGGTGCTGGCGCTGGTCGTCGCCGATCGGGACGATGTCGGCCTGGTACAGGAGGATGTCGCCCGCCATCAGCACGGGGTACGTGAAGAGGCCGGCGGACACGAACTCCTGCCGCTCGCCCTTCTCCTTGAACTGGGTCATCCTGCCGAGCTGCCCGTAGCTCGTGACGGCCGAGAGCAGCCAGGCCGCCTCGGCGTGCGCCGCCACGTGGCTCTGGCAGAAGGTCGTCGACCGCTCGGGGTCGAGCCCCGTCGCGAAGAGCAGCGCGGCGAGGTCGTACGTCTTCCTCCGCAGGTCCTCGGGGTCGTAGTCGACGGTGATCGAGTGCAGGTCGACGATGCAGAAGAACCCGTCGCCCTGCTCCTGCGTGGCCGCGTACTGGCGGAAGCCGCCGATCAGGTTGCCGAGATGCTTGCTGCCGGTCGGCTGGATGCCGGAGAAGATCCTCATCGTTCGCTCCATTCTGCTTCGTGAGGGCATGAAAAAGGCCTCTGATCGAGGCCGATACGGGGCGACAACGGCTGTCTCGGCGCTACGCGCGCACGCTCCCGCCTCGCCCCGGGGGCCAGGCCCAGTTCCGGAACGAGACGGTCACCATCCGCGCACATGATATCGGCGCCTCGGCTTGCGCAGCCCTGGCCCGGGTCCATAACGTGCACGGGATGTTCGAGCGCCTGGGCCACCTCGTCATCCGCCGCCGCCGCTGGGTGGTCGTGACCTGGATCCTGCTGATCGTCCTCGGCCTGTTCACGACCAGCAAGATCGGCAGCCGCTGGTTCGAGTCGTTCTCGATCCCGGGCTACTCCGCCTACGAGGCGAACCAGCGGACGCTGAAGACGTTCGGGAGCGGCGAGCAGGCTCCGCTCGTCGCCGTCTTCCGCTCGAACGGCGACGTCACGCAGCAGCGCGGCATCCAGAAGGCCGTCGACGCCGCGGCCGCCGTCAACCCGGGCGCGCGCACGGCCTCGTACTTCTCCACGGGCTCCGACGTGTACGTCTCGAAGGACCGGCACACCACCTTCGCGACGATCTACCCGCCGGGCACACCCGGGTTCAACTCGAACGTGCACATCAAGCAGGTGCGGGCAGCGCTCAAGGACGCCGCGCCGGCCGGGCTGACCGTGCACCTGACCGGGCGAGACCCGCTCCAGGAGGACATCGGCGGCAGCGGTGGGCCGAGCATCCTCGTCGAGGTGATGATCGGCGGCCTCGGCGCCCTGCTCGTGCTCCTCTTCGTCTTCGGGACGCTGACCGCGGTGAGCATTCCACTCGTGACCGCCGCGGCCTCGATCTTGACCACCTTCAGCGCCGTCTACGCGCTCACCTACGTCACCGACGTCTCGATCATCGTCGAGTTCCTGGTCGCGCTGGTCGGGCTCGGCGTCGCCGTCGACTACTCGCTGCTGATGATCTTCCGGTTCCGCGAGGAGCTCCACCATCGCGGCGACGTCGAGGAGGCGCTGATCGAGACGATGACGCACGCCGGCCGATCGGTCGTCGTCTCCGGCTCCACGGTCGCGATCGGCCTGCTCAGCATGGTGCTGCTGCCGCTGCCGTTCATCCGCTCGATCGGGATCGGCGGCATGCTGATCCCGGCGGTCGCGGTGCTCTCGAGCATCACGCTGACGCCGGTGCTCCTCTACTGGATGGGCCACCGCATCGACAAGCTGCGGGTAATCCCGAAGCGGATCGTCTCGGCCGATCCCGGCGAGCAGGGCTTCTGGCACCGGTGGGCGGGCTACGTGGTCAAGCGGCCGGGCAGGGTCGCCGCCGCCGGCCTGGCGCTCGTCGCCCTGCTGCTGATCCCGGCCTTCCAGATCAACCCGTCCGAGGCGGAGGCCCAGAACCTGCCGGGCACGGGCGACGCCTTCCAGGGGCGTGACGCGTTGACGGCCGCCAGCATCAGCGCCGGCGCGCTCAAGCCCTACGTCGTGCTCGTCGAGAACGGCTCGACGGACCAGAAGCGCGCCCTGGTGGTGAAGCAACTCGAGCAGACGGAGGGCGTCGACGGCGCCTCCGCGCCGCCGGCCCCGGCCTGGCAAAAGGACGGCACGGGGCTAGTCGAGGCGATCCCGTCGACCGACGGTGCCGCCAGGCCCGCCCGGAAGGTGATCTCGAATCTCCAGCACGACGTGCTGCCGAGCCTCCAGGACCAGATCGGCGGCAACGTGAAGCTCACGCTCGGCGGCGTCGCGCCGGAGGACCGCGACTTCGTCCACGCCGTCTACGGCAACTTCCCGTACGTCCTCGGCTTCGTGGTCCTGCTGACGTTCCTGCTCCTGATGCGCGCCTTCCGGTCGATCGTCCTGTCCGTGAAGGCGGTGATCCTCAACCTGATCTCGCTGGGCTGCGCCCTCGGCGTCGTCGTCTTCATCTTCCAGCAGGGCCACGGCAGCCAGGCGATCTGGGGGATCGAGGCCACCCAGGCGGTGATCGCCTGGATACCCCTGATGATCTTCGCGTTCCTCTTCGGCCTGTCGATGGACTACGAGGTCTTCATCGTCACCCGCATCCGCGAGAGCTACGACGAGACGAAGGACACGACCCAGGCGATCTCGCTCGGGCTCGCCCGCACCGGGAAGCTGGTGACGAGCGCGGCGCTCGTGCTCGTGTTCGCGTTCTTCTCGCTCTCCACGGGGCCAGGCCCGGACATCAAGCAGTTCGGCATCGGGCTCGCCGCGGGTGTCCTGATCGACGCGACGCTGATCCGCGCGCTCCTGGTCCCGTCGCTGATGATGCTGCTCGGGAAGTACAACTGGTGGTTCCCCGAGCCCGTGCGCCGCGCCCTCTTCGTCCGCGGCCCACGGCCCGTCGCCGAGCCGGACTAGGCCGTTTTGCCCGCTCCGGCCGGTCACTACACTGCGGAAAGTGGCCGTGACGTCCGCATCCTGGTCGCCTTCCTCCTGGCGCGGCTTCCCTGCTCTCCAGCAGCCCGACTGGCCGGACCAGGCACGCCTCGAGGAGGTGCGCGCCGAGATCACGCGCATGCCGCCGTTGGTCTTTGCCGGCGAGGCCCGGAGCCTGCTCGACCGCCTCGCGGACGTCGTCGAGGGCAAGGCGTTCGTGCTCCAGGCGGGCGACTGCGCCGAGTCGTTCCACGACTGGAACGCGCCGAATCTGCGCGAGAAGCTGAAGATCATCCTGCAGATGTCGGCCGTGCTCACGTACGCCGCCAGCCTGCCCGTGGTCAAGGTCGGCCGGATCGCCGGGCAGTTCGTCAAGCCGCGCTCCGAGCCGACCGAGATCGTCGGCGACCTCGTCCTGCCGACGTTCCGCGGCCACATCGTGCACGGCGACGAGCCGACCGTCGAGGCGCGCACGCCCGACCCCGGCCGGATGCTCCAGGGCTACCACCAGGCCGCGTCGACGCTCAATCTCCTGCGCGCGTTCACGAAGGGCGGCTACGCCGATCTCGGCCAGGTCCATGCCTGGACACAGGAGTTCGTCGCCAACTCGCCGGAGGGACGTCGCTACGAGCAGCTCGCCAGCGAGATCCAGCGCGCGATGAGCTTCATGTCCGCGATCGGCGTCGACATGCGAAACCCGGCGCTCCACCAGACCGACATCTGGACGAGCCACGAGGCGCTGCTGCTCGACTTCGAGGAGGCGCTGACCAGAAGCGACTCGCTGACCGGCGACTGGTACGACTGCTCGGCCCACTTCCTCTGGATCGGCGAGCGGACACGGCGCCCGGACGGCGCCCACGTCGAGTTCCTCGCCGGCGTGCACAACCCCGTTGGAGTCAAGCTGGGGCCGGCGGCAACGGCGGCGGAGGCGCTCGCGCTCTGCGAGACGCTCAACCCGGGGCGCGTGCCGGGCAGGCTGACGCTGATCGCCCGCATGGGTGCCGAGCGGGTGGGGGAGACGCTGCCGCCGCTCGTCCGGGCGGTGCGCGACGCCGGCCACCCGGTCGTCTGGATCTGCGATCCGATGCACGCCAACACCTTCCGCACCGCGACCGGCCGGAAGACGCGCGACTTCGGCCACATCGTCGCCGAGATCGAGGGCTTCTTCGCAGTCCACCACGCGGAGGGGACGTGGCCGGGCGGCGTGCACGTCGAGATCACCGGCGACGACGTCACCGAATGCCTCGGCGGCAGCGACGGCCTGTCCGAGGAGCAGCTCGACGCTGCCTACACGACCCTCTGCGACCCCCGCCTGAACGCCCGCCAGTCGCTCGACCTCGCGTTCCACGTGGCCGAGCTCATGCGCGCCACTGTCTGAGATGCGCCTGGCAGTCGTCGGAACCGGCCTGATGGGCGCCTCGGTCGGCCTAGCCGCGAAGCGGGCCGGCGTCGACTGGGTGGGCGGCCATGACGCCGACGAGGCCGCGGCCGAGGTCGCGCTCGAGCGCGGCGCGGTCGACGAGGTCGGGCCGCTCGAAGACCTCCTCGCCGACGCCGACCTCGCGGTGGTCGCCGCCCCGGTCACGGTGTTGCCCGGCCTGGTCGAAGAGGTGATCGGGACCGCGCCCGACCGCTGCACGGTCACGGACGTGGGCTCGACGAAGGACTGGTCGCTGCGGTTCCCGGAGCGTTTCGTCGGCGGCCATCCGGTGTGCGGGCGCGAGGCGCGCGGGCCTGCGCACGCGACCGCCGACCTTTTCGACGGCGCCACCTGGTTCCTGACTCCCGTCACGGCGACCGATCCCGAGCGGTACCGGCTCGTCCACGGCTTCGTCACCTCGCTCGGGGCGGTCCCGGTGGCGATCGACCCCAAGGCGCACGACCGGCTGGTCGCGCTCACCAGTCACCTGCCGCACGCCCTCGCCAACCTGCTCGTCAACCAGGCCGGAGCCGGCCGGATCGAGGGCCACGACCCGCTTGCCGCCGCAGGGGGCTCGCTGCGGGACATGACCCGCGTCGCCGGCGCGAATCCCCGGATCTGGGTGGACATCTTCCTCGACAACGCGCCCGAGCTTCGCGAGGCGCTGGCCGCGCACCGCCGCCGGGTCGAGCAGCTCGAGCAGGCGCTCGCCGACGGTGACGGCGGATATCTCGCCCGCTGGGTCGCGGAGGCGTCCGAGAACCGCCGCCGGATGCTCGCCGACGCGTACCCCGACCCCGGCGAGCTGCAGCAGGTGACCGTCCACGTGCCGGACCGGCCCGGCGTGCTCGCCGGGATCACCCAGGCCCTCGGCGCCGAGCGGATCAACATCGAGGACTTCGAGCTCCGCCACTTCTCCCCGGACCGCGGCGGGATCCTGACCGTGCTCGTCTCCGGGGCGGAGGAGGCGGCCCGTGCTGCGGCGCTGCTCGAGGCGCAGGGCTACGGCGTCTCCGTCTCGCCGGTGCTCCAGCAATGAGCACGGAGAGGGACTGGCCCCACGGGCCTGTCCCCGGTTCCGTCTCGATCGAGCCGGCGGCGTCCGTTCAGGGAGGCGTTGCGTTGCCGGGCGACAAGTCGATCTCCCACCGCGCGGTTCTCGTCGGCGCGGTCGCCGAGGGCGAGTCGGTGGTCACCGGGTTCGGCCGCTCCGGCGACACCGAGTCGACGATCGCCGCGGTGCGCGCGCTGGGCGTCCAGGTCGACGAGGAGGGCGACACCCTGCGGATCGCCGGAGTCGGGCTGCGCGGGCTGCAGCCGCCGGCCGATCCGATCGACTGCGGCAACGCCGGCACGCTTGCCCGCCTGCTCCCGGGGATCCTCGCCGGCCAGCGCGGCCGCCGGTTCGAGCTCGCCGGCGACGAGTCCCTCAGCTCCCGGCCGATGCGACGGATCGCCGATCCGCTGATGCGGATGGGGGCCGGGATCGAGACCGACGGCGGCCGTCTCCCGCTCACGATCGACGCCAGAGTCCTGCGGCCAATCCGGTACGAGCCGGCCGTGGCGAGCGCGCAGGTGAAGTCGTGCGTCCTGCTCGCCGGGCTCTACGCCTCCGACGGGCCCACGATCGTCGTCGAGCAGGTTCCCACCCGCGACCACACCGAACGGATCCTGCGTGCCGCGGGGGCGCGCCTCCGCTCCGAGCCGGGCGGCGTCGAGGTCTGGCCGGCGGCGCGGCTCGAGCCGCTCCAGCTCGAGGTTCCGGGCGACTTCTCGGCCGCCGCGCCGTTCGTCGTCGCCGCCACGCTGCTCCCGGGCTCGCGCCTGCGGCTCGCCCGGGTCGGCGTCAACCCGACGCGCACCGGGCTCCTGCACGTGCTCGAGCGCATGGGCGCGCGCATCTCCCTCTACAACCGGTCGTCCTCCGGGGGCGAGCCCGTTGCCGACGTGGAGGTCGAGCACGCCGGCCTCGTCGCCACCGAGGTCGAGCCGGACGAGGTGCCGCTGCTGATCGACGAGCTGCCGCTGTTCGCGCTCGCCGCCTCGATGGCCCACGGTGACAGCTCCGTGCGCGGCGCTGCGGAGTTGCGGCAGAAGGAGACCGACCGGATCGAGACGGTGACGGACGCCCTCAGGCCGCTCGGGGTGCGCATCACCGCGACGCCGGACGGCTTCACCGTGCGCGGGGTGCCGACACGCCCACGCGGCGGCGTGATGGCCTCAGCGGGCGACCACCGGATCGCGATCCTCGGGGCGGTCGCGGGGCTGGTCTCGCGCGAGGGCGTGGAGGTCGAGGGCGCCGAGGCGGTGTCGATATCCTTCCCGGGATTCTTCGAGACCCTTGCGCAAGTCGCTCAAAGATGAGCGACTTGCGCTAGCTGCCCTGCCGATGCAAACCGAATCTCGCCCAAAAGACATGGCTTCTATCGGTGCCTTCGAGGGAAAACCCGAGACATTCCGTACCGGCACGGCAGCTAGCGCTTTCGCCGAAGGCGAAAGCGCATGATCGTCTCGATCGACGGCCCCGCCGGCGCCGGAAAGAGCACCGTGGCGCGCGGACTGGCGCAGCGTCTCGAGTTCCGCTACCTCGACACCGGCGCGATGTACCGTGCGCTGACCTGGCTTGCGCGTCGGGATGGCGTGGCGCTCGACAAGGGCGAGCTGCTCGGCGAGCTGGCCGCCGCCAACCCGGTCGACTTCGACACGGAAGGGCGGTGCTTCATCGCCGGGACCGACGTCACCTCGGCGATCCGCCGCGCCGAGATCGACCGGCTCGTGCCGGTGGTGGCCCGGCATCCGGAGGTGCGGACGATCATGCGCGAGCGCCAGCGCGAGCTGGCGGCCGACGGCGACGTCGTGATCGAGGGCCGCGACATCGGCACGGTCGTCGTTCCCGACGCCCCGGTGAAGGTGTATCTCCAGGCCGATGCCTCCGTCCGGGCCGGCAGGCGGCTGGCCGAGCGGCCCGAGCTCTCCGCCGACGCGCTCGCCACCGATCTGCGCGCCCGCGATCAGAGCGACGCGGCCCGCATGCAGCCCGCCGAGGACGCCGAGCTGATCGACACGACGAACCTCACCGTCGACGAGGTCGTCGACCGCATCGAGCGGCTCGTCCGCGAGCGCGCACCGGCCTAGGGCGGAATGGCCGAGCTGGCCGGAACGGTCGCCGTCGTCGGGTTTCCCAACGTCGGCAAGTCGACGCTCGTCAACCGGCTGACGGGCACCCGTGCGGCCGTTGTCCACGAGACGCCGGGCGTGACGCGCGACCGCAAGGAGCTGGTCTGCGAGTGGGCCGGCACCGAGTTCCGGCTGATCGACACCGGCGGCGTCGACGTCGCCGACCGCTCGCCGATCACGCGCTCGATCGCGGACCAGGCGCGCGCGGCGGTCGACGAGGCGGACCTCGTCCTGTTCGTCGTCGACGCGAAGGCCGGGATCACGCCGGGCGACGAGGAGGTGGCGGAGATCCTGCGCAGCGCCCGCCGGCCGGTGTTCCTGCTCGCGAACAAGATCGACGACCCGTCGCGGGACGCGCTCGCGCTCGAGTTCCACCGGTTCGGGCTGGGCGAGCCGATCCCGCTGTCGGCGCTCCACGGTCACGGGACCGGCGATCTGCTCGACGCGATCGTCGCTCGACTGCCCGGTTCAGGGCCGGCGCAGGTCGGTGACGAGGCGATCCGAGTCGCGATCCTCGGCCGTACGAACGTCGGCAAGTCGAGCCTGCTGAATGCGATCCTGGGCGAGGACCGCGTGATCGTCTCGGAGGTGCCCGGGACGACCAGGGACGCGATCGACACCGTGTTCGAGCGCAGCGGCTCCCGCTTCGTGCTGGTCGACACCGCGGGCCTGCGCCGCAGGCGCCGCCAGCGCCAGGGGATCGAGTACTACTCGGAGCTGCGCACGCTCGACGCGGCCGAGCGGGCGGACGTCGCACTCGTTCTCGTCGATGCGAGCGAGGGGCTCGTCGACCAGGACCTCGCCGTCGCCGACGTCGCTCGCAAGGCGAACTGCTCGACGATCATGGTCCTGTCGAAGTGGGACATCGGCCAGGTGAAGGTCGAGGACGTCCGGCCGCGGCTCGAGCACCGGCTGCGCCAGCGCCCGGGGATCGTCACGGTCTCGGCGAAGACCGGCCGGGGGATCGCCCGCCTGCTCGACCGGGTCGAGCAGGTGTTCGCGAAGCACACTAGCCGCATCCCGACGCCGGCGCTGAACACGTTCCTCGGCGAGCTCCGCTCGGTCCGGCAGGCACCGTCGCGCGACCGGCGGCGGCTGAACCTGCTGTACGGCACGCAGACAACGACGCGGCCGCCGCGGTTCCGGTTCTTCGTCAACGACCCGTCACTGGTCACACGCGACTACGGCTACTGGGTCGAGAACCGGGTCCGCGACCGCTTCGAGCTGGAGGGCGTCCCGGTCTCGATCGACTTCGTCCGGCGTTCGTAAGCGGCTTAGACTCGGCGGCCTATGGACGGAAAGCCTTCACCCGAGGCCTGCCCGCCGCAGCCACGCCCACCGCGGCCGCGGCCGTTCCGGGTTTTCCACAATGCCTGCACGCAGGGCGTTTTTCGGGGTCAGACCCCGCATGGAAGCGTCACGAAAGTCGCACGCGTTTCGCACGCCGGCGTCCGGCCCCGGGCGGCGCGGTGAGGGCGGTCGTGATCGGCGCGGGCTCGTGGGGAACGGGGTTTGCGCGCCTGCTCGCCGACCGCGCCCACGAGGTGACGCTCGTCTGCCGCGACCCCGGCCAGGCCGCGACGATCGCAGAGACCGGCCGCAACCCGCGGGCGGTCGGCGACGTCGCCCTCGACGGCATCGCAGTCGTCTCCGCGGCGCCGGCCGGGGCGGACCTGTACGTCCTCGCCGTGCCCAGCGCATCCTTCTCCGCGGTGGTCGCGGCGCTCCCTCCGGGAGGGCCGGTCCTCTCGCTGACCAAGGGGCTCGACCCGGCCACCGGCAACCGCCTCTCGACGCTCGTGCGCGACCGGCCGGTCGCCGTGCTGTCGGGCCCGAACATGGCCGAGGAGGTCTCCGCCGGGCTCCCCAGCGCGGCGGTGGTCGCGAGCGAGGACGAGGAGCTCGCGGTCGAGCTCCAGAACGCGATCAACTCGACCGTCTTCCGGGTCTACGTCAACACCGACCTCGCCGGGGTCGAGCTCTGTGCCGCGGCGAAGAACGTGATCGGCCTTGCCGCCGGCGGCGTCGATGGCCTCGGCGCGGGCGACAACGCCAAGGCGGCGCTGATCACCCGCGGCCTGTCGGAGATGGCGCGGCTGGGCGAGGCGTGCGGCGCGCGGCCGGAGACGTTCGCGGGTCTCGCCGGGATGGGCGACCTGATCGTCACCTGCTGGAGCCGGCTCGGTCGGAACCGCCGGGCGGGCGAGCTGATCGCCCAGGGGGCGTCGCCGGCCGAGGCGGTCGCGGAGATCGGCCACGTGGTCGAAGGCCTGACGACCGCGCCGGTGCTCCGCGACCTCGCCCGTCGGCTCGAGATCGAGCTGCCGATCACGGAGGGTGTCTGCCGCGTCCTCGCGGGCGACGATCTCGGCGAGCTCGCCGCTTCGCTGATGGGCCGCCGGCCGCGCGGCGAGTAGGCCCGGAGACGCACCGCACCGTCCGGTAGCCTTCGCCCCCGCATGGCGCCCCGCTCGTTCCTGTTCACCTCCGAATCGGTCACCGAAGGCCATCCGGACAAGATGGCCGACCAGATCTCGGACGCAATCCTCGACGCCGTCCTGTCTGAGGATCCGTTCGGCCGCGTCGCCTGCGAGACACTGATCACGACCGGGCTTGTGGTCGTCGCCGGGGAGATCACCACCGAGACGTACGTGGACATCCCGCGGCTGGTGCGCCGGAAGGTCCGCGAGATCGGCTACGACCGGGCGAAGTACGGCTTCGACGCCGAGACCTGCGGCGTGATCGTGGCACTGGACGAGCAGTCGCCCGACATCGCGCAGGGCGTCGACGCGTCCTACGAGACGCAGCGCGACCCGGGGGAGTCCGATCCGCTCGACCGCGAGGGCGCCGGCGACCAAGGAATGATGTTCGGCTACGCGACCGACGAGACGGACGAGCTGATGCCGATGCCGATCACGCTCGCGCATCTCATCTGCCGCCGCCTGGCCGAGGTGCGCAAGGCGGACGTGCTGCCGTACCTGCGTCCCGACGGCAAGGCCCAGGTGACGATCCGCTACGAGGAGGACGGCCAGGGCCGGATCAAGCCGGTGGAGATCGTGCGCGTCCTGATCTCGACGCAGCACCGTGAGGGGCTGGACGCCGACGCCTTGATCAAGCCGGACCTCGCGGAGCACGTCCTGCACCCGATCCTCCCGGCGCACATGTACGACGAGCAGCGGCTGCTCGGCGACAAGGACTTCTTCTACTGCAACCCGACCGGGAAGTTCGTCGTCGGCGGCCCGATGGGGGACACCGGTCTCACCGGCCGCAAGATCATCGTCGACACCTACGGCGGCGCCGCCCGGCACGGCGGCGGCGCGTTCTCCGGCAAGGATCCGACGAAGGTCGACCGATCGGCCGCCTATGCCGCCCGCTACGTCGCGAAGAACGTGGTCGCCGCCGGCCTCGCCAGCCGCTGCGAGCTGCAGGTCGCCTACGCGATCGGCGTCGCCCACCCGGTGTCGCTCCAGGTGGAGTGCTTCGGCACCGAGCGCGACGGGATCACGACCGCCGGAATCGAGGATCTCATCCGGGCGAACTTCGACCTCCGGCCGGCCGCGATCATCAGGGATCTCGACCTGCGCCGGCCGATCTACCAGAAGACGGCAGCGTACGGCCACTTCGGCCGCGACGACCACGACTTCACGTGGGAGCGGGTCGACAAGGCGGACGTCCTGCGGGAGGCCGCCGGGTTTCGACCGGTGACCGCGACGCCGGCCTGAGGTCTACGCCGGCCGGACGAACAGGCCGCCGGCCGCCTTCTCGCCGATCGACCGCTCGTCGCCGTTCAGCCGCACGACCACCTGCCCGGCCGCGGGCTCGGCCGAGGTCACCTGGAGCTTCGTGCCCGGGACGAGCCCCTGGTCGTAGAACCAGTGCAGGAGCTCGCCGTCGTGCTCGGCGAGGCGGACGATCGTCGCCCGATCGCCCTGCTCGAGCGCCGACAGCGGCGCGAGCTCCCGGTTCTCCCGCTGCTCGAGGTCGGTGTCGACCGGCCAGCCGTGCGGGCAGCGCTCGGGATGGCCGAGCTTCTCCTCCATGCGCTCGATCATGTCGTCGGTGAACGTGTCGCCGAGCTCGTCCGCATGCACGTGCGCCTCCGCGGCCGTGTACCCCATGAAGTCGGTGAGCAGGCGCTCGATGATCCGGTGCCGTCGGACGACGCGCTCCGCCCGCTCGCGCCCGGTCCCGGTCAGGATCGCCTCCTTGTGCTCGCCCCGCTCGACGAGCCCTTCCTTCTCGAGGCGCTTCAGCATCTCTCCGGCGGAGGCGCGGGAGACGCCGAGCATCTCGGCGACGCGCGACGCGAGCGTGGGCGTGCCGGTGGTCGTAGGCCGGTACTCGCCGATCGGGAAGGCGAGGAACCAGATCGTCTCCAGGTATTCGTCGACCGAGTGCCGTTGGGCCATGACCATTGACGTTTGACGCCGTCGGGGCTGAGGACTATAGTCGCAGCCGTTTGTAAGGTATGCCTTACACCAGAACGCAGGGATGCCTGAATTGACCGACACGCCACTGACCGCCCCGACCGCCGACTGATGCTCCCGACCTTCGTCATCGGCCTCCGCGAAGGCGTCGAGGCAGCGCTGATCGTCGGGATCATCGCCGCGTTCCTGCGCCACGAGGGCCGGCGGGACGCGCTCCGGTGGATGTGGGTCGGCGTCACGTGCGCGGTCGCGATCTGCGTCGCCGGCGGCGTCACGCTCGAGCTCGTCAGCCGCGACCTGCCGCAGCGCCAGCAGGAGATGCTGGAAACCGTGGTCGGTGCGGTCGCCGTCGCGGCGGTGACGTTCATGATCGTCTGGATGCGGCGCAACGCGCGCGGCCTCAAGCGGGCGCTCGAGGGCCGCGCCTCCGACGCGCTGGCGCAGGGCTCGGTGATCGCGCTCGTCGGGATGGCGTTCTTCGCGGTGATCCGCGAGGGCTTCGAGACCTCGGTCTTCCTGCTCGCCGCGTTCGACTCGTCGAACGATCCGCTCGCGGCCGGCGGCGGCGCGCTGCTCGGCGTCGTGCTCGCCGTGGCGATCGGCTACGGCATCTACCGCGGCGGCATCCGCCTGAACCTGACGCGCTTCTTCCGGGCGACCGGGCTCGTTCTCGTCCTGGTCGCGGCGGGGCTGGTGGCGACGGCGCTCCACACCGCACACGAGGCCGGCTGGTTGAACAGCCTCCAGGGCCAGACCGTCGACCTGCGCTGGCTGGTCGGTCCGGGCACCGTGCGCGCATCGCTGCTCACGGGCCTGCTCGGCTTCCAGCCGCGTCCGGTGACCGCGGAGGCGATCGGCTACCTGGTCTACGCGATCCCGGTGGCGATCTACGTGCTCTGGCCGTCGGGGCTCCGGCTCCGGCGCGAACGGGCGTCGCAACCGTACCCCGCCGGGCGCACGGCATGACCGGGCGCACGGGGCTTCTGGCCGCGACCTGCGTCGCGGCGGCGCTTGCGCTGGCCGGATGCGGGGGCGGGGACGGTCAGAAGTCGGCCAAGGGCCGCTCCGTCGACGTCAAGCTCACCGACGCCGGGTGCGAGCCGGCGGAGCTTCGCCTCGCTTCCGGTCCGACGACCTTCGAGGTCGCCAACGACGGCGCTGATGCGGTCACGGAGTTCGAGATCCTCGACGGCGACCGTATCCTCGGCGAGGTCGAGAACGTCGCGCCGGGCCTCTCCGGGCACTTCTCGCTGACCCTGAAGCCGGGCCGCTTCACGACGTACTGCCCGGGCGGAAAGACCGAGCGCAGCCCGCTGGTCGTCACCGGCACGGCCGCCGCGGCGAGCTCGGCGGCCGTTGCGGCGACAGCCCGCTACCGGCGCTACATCGAGGCGCAGACGACGCTGCTGACCGCGAAGACCCGCCGGTTCGTCCAGCGGCTGCAGGTCGGGGACGTGGCGGGCGCCAAGGCTGCGTACGCCGACGCCCGCATCCCGTACGAGCGGATCGAGCCCGTGGCCGAGAGCTTCGGCGACCTCGATCCGGCGATCGACGCCCGCGCCGGTGACGTCCCGAAGGCGAAGTGGACGGGCTTCCACCCGCTCGAGCAGTTCCTCTGGGTGCGCGGAGCGACCGGCCCGGAGAAGCTCCGGAAGAAGCTCCTGGACGACGTCCTCGACCTCCAGCGCCGGGTGAAGACGATCCAGCTCGAGCCGGCCCAGGTCGCGAACGGCGCCGTCGAGCTCCTCGGCGAGGTCTCCAAGTCGAAGATCACGGGCGAGGAAGAGCGCTACTCGCACATCGACCTCCTCGACTTCGAGGCGAACGTGCAGGGGGCGAAGGCCGCGTTCGACTCCGTCCGCGATCTCGTCGCCGCCAGGCGGCCGGCGCTGGCGAAGGAGATCGACAGCCGGTTCGCGGACGTCGAGGCGGCGCTCGAGCCCTACCGCACCGCCACGGGCTTCGTCTCCTACACGGCCCTGTCGAAGGCCGACACCCGTGCCCTGAGCCGGTCGATCGACGCGCTGGCGGAGCCACTCTCCGAGGTGGGGGCGACCGTCGCGGGGCAGTGAGCGGGAAGCTCACACGAGGGCGGCTGCTGGCGGCCGGAGCGGTTGGCGCCGGCGTCGCGCTCGGGAGCGTCGGCGTCGAGCGGCTCGCGGCGGGCGGTGGCGACGCCGCCGCCGAGCCCGTTCCGTTCTACGGCGACCGGCAGGCCGGGATCGCGACTCCGGCGCAGGACCGCCTGCACTTCGCCGCGTTCGACGTCGTCACGGAGTCGAAGTCCGAGTTGCGGGGACTGCTGCGCGCGTGGACGGAGGCGGGCGCTCGGATGTCGCGGGGCGAGCCCGTGGGCGAGACCGGCCGGCGCCTGGCGCCGCCGGTCGACACCGGCGAGGCGGCCGGGCTGTCGGCGGCGCGCCTGACGGTCACGTTCGGCTTCGGCCCGACGCTGTTCGACCGCTTCGGCCTCGAGCGGTCGCGGCCGGCGGCGCTCGTCGACCTGCCCGTCTTCGCGGGCGACGACCTCGACCCGGAGCGCTCCGGCGGCGACATCGCCGTCCAGGCCTGCGCGGACGACCCGCAGGTCGCCTTCCATGCCGTCCGCAACCTCGCTCGGATCGGCCGCGGCGCCGTGGTGATGCGCTGGTCGCAGCTCGGATTCGGCCGCACCTCGTCCACCGGCCGCGAGCAGGAGACGCCGCGCAACCTGATGGGCTTCAAGGACGGCACGAACAACATCAAGCTGGAGGACGGCCGGGCGCTGACCGACCACGTGTGGGTGCCGGCGAACGCCGAGCCGAGCTGGCTGCGCGGCGGCACCTTCATGGTCACGCGCCGGATCCGGATGCTGATCGAGGTCTGGGACCGCGCGAGCCTGGACGACCAGGAACGGACGATCGGGCGGCGCAAGGAGAGCGGCGCGCCGTTCGGCCGCACCGACGAGTTCGACCCGGTGGCGCTGGCGAGGACGCCCGTCGACGCGCACATCCGGCTGGCCGCGCCTGCCGAGAACGGCAATCGCCGGATCCTCCGCCGCGGCTACTCCTTCACCGACGGCATGGATGTCGAGCTCGGCCAGCTCGACGCCGGTCTCTTCTTCATCAGCTACCAGCAGGACCCGGCCGCATTCGTCGAGCTCCAGCGGCGCCTCGCGTCGTCGGACGCGCTCAACGAGTACATCAAGCACACGGGCAGCGCGGTGTTCGCCTGCCCGCCCGGAGCGCAGGCCGGCGGCTACGTCGGCGAGACCCTCCTGGGCTAGGACTAGGCTCACCCGGTGGCGTTCGCCGCCGTCTATCCGCTTGTCTCCGCCCGGGCCGTCGCCCGGCCGTTCACCTACGAGGTGCCCGACGACGTCGGCCGCGGAGCGGTCGTCTCAGTGCCGTTCGGGCGGTCGCGCGTCCGCGGCGTGGTCGTCTCGACCGGCGAGCCGCCGCCGCCGGGGGTCGAGGCGGCGCCGATCGCCGGTGTCCTCGACGAGCTGCCGCCGGCGCTCGTCGAGCTCGCGCTCTGGGTCGCCGACTACTACGGCTCGACCCCGGCACGGGCGCTCGAGCTGGTCGCGCCGCGGGCCCGCCGGCGGCGCGGCGAGCGGCGCGAGACACCGGCGGGCCTGGCGGGCGAGCCGGCGCCCGCGGAGCTGACGCCGGAACAGTCGGCGGCCGTGGCGGCGATCGTCGCGGCGATGGACGGTGACGGCGGCCGTTACCTCCTGTACGGCGCAACCGGTAGCGGCAAGACCGAGGTCTACCTCCAGGCCTGCGCCGCGGCGCTCGAGCGTGGCCTCGGAGCGATCGTGCTCGTGCCCGAGATCGCGCTCACTCCCCAGGCCGTCGGCCGCTTCCAGGCGCGCTTCGGAGCGCGGATCGCGCTGCTCCACTCGGGGCTGACGGAGGCGGAGCGCCGCGACGAGCGGGAGCGGATCGCCTCCGGCGACGCCCGCGTGGTCGTCGGCGCCCGCTCGGCCGTGTTCGCGCCGGTCCGCGGCCTCGGGCTGATCTGCGTCGACGAGGAGCACGACGCCTCCTACAAGCAGGAGTCGGATCCCCGCTACGACGCGAGAACGGTCGCCGCCAAGCGCGCCTCGCTCGAGGGAGCGGTGGCCGTGTTCGGGAGCGCGACGCCGAGGCCCGAGAGCTGGGCGGCGCTCGAGCGGCTCGAGCTCGGCGGTCGGCTGGGCGGCAAGCTGCCGCCGGTGCGCGTCGTCGACCTGCGGCGAGAGCGGGGCTATCCGCTCTCCGCCCCGCTGCTCGCCGAGCTCGGCCGTATCGCCGAGCACGGCGGCAAGGCGATCCTGCTGTTGAACCGCCGCGGGCTCGTCCCGGCGATCCACTGCCGGACGTGCGGCGTCACGCGCCGCTGCCCGAACTGCGACGTTGCGCTTGTCCTCCACGGCGACGGAGATCTTCGGTGCCACCACTGCGCCCACGCCGAGCTCGCGCCGGAGCTCTGTCCCGAGTGCGGATCGGCCGAGCTCGCCCGGCTCGGTGCCGGCACCCAGCGGCTCGAGCGGGAGCTTGCCGCCCGTCTCCCCGAGCTGGAGCTGATTCGCCTGGACGCCGACTCACGCGACCCGTCGGCGGCGCTGGAACGGTTCGCCGCGGCGGACCGGGCGGTGCTGCTCGGCACGCAGATGGTCGCCAAGGGCCACCATTTCGAAGGCGTCGCGCTCGCCGCCGTGGTCGACGCCGACGCGGGTCTCGCGTTCCCCGACTTCCGCGCGGAGGAGCGCACGTTCCAGCTGCTCACACAGCTCGCGGGCCGCAGCGGCCGCGACGCACCGGGCCGTGTCCTGATCCAGACGTTCCAGCCCGACGCGCGGCCCGTCGAGCTCGCCGCCCGGCACGACGTCGGTCGGTTCCTCGCGGGGGAGCTCGAGCGGCGGGAGGCTCTGGGGTATCCGCCGTTCGGGCATCTGGTGCGGATCGTCGTCTCCGGCCCGGAGGCCGACGCGCCCATGCGGGCCTTGCAGGAGCTGAAGGAGGCTCTTGGCGATGCCGACCTCCTCGGTCCGGCGCCGATCCTGCGGCTGCGCGGGCGTCAGCGCGCGCAGCTCGTCGCCAAGACCGACCGGCCGGGCGCGCTGGCGTGGCGAGCCGGGCGGGCACTCGCGGCGGCGGCGCCTGCGATGCGCAAGGCCGGCCTGACCGTCGTCGTCGACGTCGACCCGCAGAGCCTCTGAAATACACTGACCGCGCTGTGAGCGAGGAGCACGGGCAGGTCATCGACGAGGAGCTGAGCGCCGAGAACGAGACGAGGCGAAGGCTCGCGCTCGCCCAGATCCGCCAGTGGCCCGACCCGGTGCTGAAGCTCAGGGCGGAGGGGGTGGAGGCGTTCGACGACGACCTTCGCCGTCTGGTCGAGCGCATGCAGGTGCTGATGGCCGAAGCGCGCGGCATCGGCCTCGCCGGCAACCAGGCGGGTGTGCTGCGCCGCGTGTTCGTGTTCCAGATCGAGGACGAGGACGGGCCGCGGGCCGCCGTCAACCCGACGATCGTCGATCCCAGCGAGGAGCTGGAGACGGCCGACGAGGGTTGCCTCTCGATGCAGGGGGTGCTCGTGCCGGTGGAGCGGCCGCGGGCGGTGACGCTGGAGGCGCACGACGTCGAGGGCGCGCCGTACCGGCTCGAGCTGGAGGGGCTCGCCGCACGGGTCGTCCAGCACGAGCTCGACCACCTCGACGGTGTCCTGATCCTCGAGCGCACGACGCCCGAGGCCAGGCGCGAGGCGATGGCGGCGTTGCGCCCTCAGCCGATCCTGGGCTAGCGGTGCGGCTCGGCTTCGCGGCCAGCGCGCCGTTCGGGGCGGACGTGCTCGAGCGGCTGGCCGCGCGGCACGAGATCGCGTTCTGCCTGACGCAGCCGGACGCGCCGGCGGGGCGGGGACGGGGGTTGCGGCCGGCGCCCGCCAAGTTGACCGCTTTGCGGTTGGGGATTCGAGTCGTCGAGAGTCTCGACGACACTCTCGACGAGCCCACGATCGTGCTGGTCGCCTACGGCCGCATGATCCCGCGCGATCTGCTCGACCGGCATCTGTGGCTGAACGTGCATCCCTCCTTTCTGCCGCGCTGGCGCGGGGCGGCGCCGGTCGAGCGGGCGATCATGGCCGGCGACACGGAGACCGGCGTCACCGTGATCAAGCTGGTCGAGGAGCTCGATGCGGGGCCGATCGCGGCGCAGGAGCGATTTCCGATCGGCCCGGAGGACGACGCCGGGGCCGTGTACGACCGGGCGGTTCCGCTTGCGGTCGAGCTGCTCGAGTCGGTGTTGGCGGAGCCCGAGTTCACGCCCCAGCCGGACGAGGGCGTGACGTACGCCGAGAAGATCGGGCCGGAGGATCGCGCACTCGACGTCTCCAGGCCGGAGGAGGCGGTGAACCGCGTGCGGGCGCTCTCCCCACACATCGGCGCGCGCGCCGAGCTGGAGGGACGGCCCGTGGTGGTCTGGCGGGCGCGGGTCGGCGACGGCCGGTTCGTCCCGGTCGAGGTGCAACCGCCGGGCGGCCGGCGCATGGAGTACGAGGAATGGCTGCGCGGGCTGCGGTAAGCCCGGCGCGTCGAGCGGCCTACCTCGTCGTCCTCCGCGTCTTCGAGGACGACGCGTATGCCGACCGTGCGTTCGCCTCTGCCGCCGACGGGCTCGACGCGCGCGACCGGGCGCTGGCGCAGCAGATCGCGTACGGGACCGTCCAGCGCGTCAGGATGCTCGACCACGCGATCGAGACGCTCGGCCGCCGGCCGGTGCGGAGGCTCGACCCGCCGGTCAGAGCGGCGCTCCGGCTCGGGGCCTACCAGCTCGGCTACCTCGACGGCGTTCCTGCGCATGCCGCCGTGAACGAATCGGTCGAGCTGGTGCGGGCGGCACGACTCGAACGGGCGGTGCCGTTCACGAATGCGGTGATGCGGCGCCTGTCCGAGGGGCTCCCCGCGCTGCTCGCGTCGCTTCCCGAGGGGGCGCTGAAGCATTCCTACCCCGACTGGATCTACGAGACGTGGCGACGCGACTGGGGCGAGGAGGAGGCGCTGGAGCTGATGCGGGCCCAGAACGAGGCCCCCGAAACCGTCGTCCGGCTCGTGCGCGGCGAGATCGAGGGTGAGCCGACCGACGTGCCGGGGGCCTGGCGCGTGGCCCGGGTGGACGAGCGTGCGCTCGACGAGGGCCGGATCTGGCCGCAGAGCCGCGGCTCGCAGCTCGCCGGTCTCGCCGTCGGCTGCCGTCCCGGCGACCGCGTGCTCGACCTCTGCGCAGCGCCCGGCGGCAAGGCGACGATGCTCGACGGCGAGGTGACGGCGGTCGAGCTGCACGGGGGCCGCGCGCGGGAGCTCGAAGAGAACGCCCGCAGGCTCGGCGCCACGAACGTCCGGGTCGTCAACGCCGACGGGCTGGCACTGCCGCCCGAGCTCGACGGTTTCGACTGCGCGCTCGTCGACGCGCCCTGCTCCGGGCTCGGCGTGCTCGCCGCGCGGCCCGACCTGCGCTGGCGCGCGCAGCCGCTGCCGGAGCTCCAGCTCGCGCTCCTGCGGGCGGCCGCGGCCCGGGTGAGGCCGGGCGGGACGGTCACCTTCTCGGTCTGCACGCTGAACGCCGACGAGAACGAGGCGGTCGTGGACGCATCGGGCCTCGCCGCCGTCGACCTCGGCGCGGAGTGGCCCGAGTTCCGCCACCCGAAACGGCCCGAGTTCCTGCTGACCACGCCCCACCGTCACGGGACGTCTGGGTTCTTCGTGGCGCGGCTGCTGGTCTGACCATGTGGACGAATCGCTGCAGAAACGTTTCACAACCAGTCTCAGAGACTGGGTGGCAAACGCCACGAGCACCGCAACCGTAATATCGCCACCGTGGGCTGGGACGACTGGATCCGGACCGTCGAGATCGAGCCGTCGCTGTACGCGGCCGACTTCTCGCAGCTCGGCCACGACGTCGACGTGCTGCTCCGCGCGGGCGCCCGGATCCTCCACTTCGACGTCGGCGACGGCCACTTCGTCGAGCCCGTCACGATGGGGCCGATCGTGCTCCAGTCGATCGCGCCGCTCGTCCACGAGGCGGGCGGGGTGGTCGACGTTCATCTGATGGTCGACGACCCGGCGCATCACTTCTCCGCGTTCCAGGAAGCCGGTGCCGACAGCGTCACCTTCCACGTCGAGGTCGCCGACGACCCGGCAGCGCTCGCCGCGACCGCGCGCGAGCACGGCTTCCAGGTCGGCCTCGCCTTCAACCCGGAGACGGCGGTGGAGGAGGTCGCTCCGCACGCGGATGCCTTCGACCTCGTCCTCTGCATGAGCATCCATCCGGGCTACTCGGGCCAGGAGTTCATGCCCGAGGCGGTCGGCCGGATCGAGCAGCTGCGCTCGCTCGTCCCCGAGCACGTGCACGTCCAGGTGGACGGCGGGGTCTCCCACGACAACGTCCGCACGGTCTACGACGCGGGGGCCGACCTGATCGTCTGCGGGTCGGCGATCTTCGGCCGTGAAGACCTGCCGCGCGCGTACCGGCGCCTCGTCCAGGCGCTCGCATGACTCACCTCGAGCGGGCAATCGAGCTCGCCGAGCGCGGGCGCGGCACCACTCGGCCGAACCCGATTGTCGGCGCGGTCGTCGTCGCCGGAGACGAGGTGGTCGCCGAGGGCTGGCACGAGCGCAAGGGCGGCCCGCACGCCGAGGTGGTCGCGCTCGAAGCAGCCGGCGACCGCGCCCGCGGAGCGACGCTCTACGTGACGATGGAGCCCTGCGCGCACCACGGCACGACGCCGCCGTGCAGCGAAGCGGTGCTGCAGGCGGGGGTGGCGAAGGTGGTCGCCGGCTCGCTCGACCCGAACCCGGAGGCGGGCGGCGGCCTCGACCTGCTCGCCGCAGCCGGCGTCGAGGTCGAGCACGCCGACTCGTTCGAGGCGCGGGCCCAGAACGACGCCTGGCGCACCTGGATCTCGACGAGACGACCGTTCGTCACGCTCAAGCTGGCGGTCACGGTCGACGGCCGTGTGACCGTCCCCGACTCGCGCTGGGTGACCGGCGAGGAGAGCCGGCGCCGCGTGCACGAGCTGCGCGCGGCGTCCGATGCGGTCGCCGTGGGCATGGGCACGGTCCGCGCGGACGACCCACGGCTCGACGCGCGCGATGTGAGCGCGGAGCGCCAGCCGCGCCGGATCGCCTTCGGCCGCGGCCCGCTGCCCGAAGGGTCCGAGCTCGAGTTGCTGTCGGGAACGCTCGAGGAAGAGCTCCGCCGCCTGGGCGAGCAGGGCGTCCAGTCGCTGCTCCTCGAGGGCGGGCCGACGCTGGCGACCGCCTTCCTGGAGCGCGACCGCGTCGACCGGCTGCTCGTGTTCGTCGCCCCGACCGTCGCCGGCGAAGGGCAGCGCATGCTCGGAGCGCTCGCCGGTCCCGTCGAGCTACAGCACCTCCGCGCCGAGCCGGTCGGTGCCGATGTCCTCCTCCACGCCTACGTCCATGAGCCCTGAAGACCGGCTGGTCAGCCTCCTGTCGCACTGGCTCGCGCGGCACGTCGGCAACGGCGAGCTCCGGGCCGAGATCGAGGCGGCAGGCCGGGACGGGCTGTCGCCCGAGCAGTCGGAAGCCGTGGACGAGCTGGTCGCCGAGCTCGAACGTGCCGGCCCGAACGGCCGCGGCGACCTGGAGATGGTCGTCCGGGAGACGCTCGAGGCGCTGGCGCTCGGCTAGCGCCCGAGGGGGACGACGAGCTTGCGGTACGCAGCGCGGCTGCGCGGTTGGCGGGCGATGTCCCACGGCGAGTTCGGCCGCCCGTTGTAGTAGGCGAGCAGCTCGACCCGCCGGTGCGTCCGGACGAAATCGACCATCCGGGCGACGAAGGCGGGGTCGTCGAAGCCCCAGTTCGCCCATTCGGCGATGGCGTACGGCTTGTTGGGGTGGGCCGCGTAGAGCTGGTCGTTGGCGTCCCAGGCGGCACTGTGGTTGATGTTGTAGAGATCGTTGGCGACGACGTCGATGTACGTGTCGCCCGGGTAGTAGGCGGCCGCGCTGTTGCCGCTGACGTCGGGGCTCCCGTATCCCTGCGGGTTCCAGACCACCCGCACGCGCGAGACCGGATTCGTCGCCAGCGCGCCGGTTCGCGCAGGCGGCAGGCCGAGGCGGCGCAGCTTCGCGTTCAGGGCGCCGGCCGGCCCGCCGTGGACGATCAGGTACATGCGCGCGAACGCCTTCTTGAACGCGGCCGTCGAGTTGGACGCGCCTCGTGACGAGCCGTCCTGGTTGTAGGCGCAGTAGGCGTTCCAGTGGCCGTTCATCTCGGGGAAAGGCCTGACGTAGACGAGGCCGCCGTGCGCGGCGACCGCCTGGTTGACCTCGGCGAGCCAGGAGTCGCCGCGGCCCTGGGCGACGTCGTGGGAGGTCAGCGAGCCGGACTCGATGCCCAGCATCGGCACCTCGCCCATCGCGCCGAGGATGTTCGACACGGGGCCCTGGCCGAAGCCCGCGATCACGTGGCCGACGCGGGTGTGCTGGCCGGTCAGCTGGTCGAAGCGCTCCCGGCCTCCGAGCAGGCCGAGCAGCACGGGACGCAGTGTCGCCCGGCCGTCGGCAGCGGTGCCGCGCTCCGTCGAGGACGCGGCTCCGATCGCGACCGCCACCGTCAGGGCGACGACGAGCAGGCGCCGGTGCATGGGCAAGCTTCGCCCTTCGATGCCGCCGGAGTCAAGCGTCCGACTAGCCTTCGTCCATGTTCACGGGGCTGGTGCGCGAGGTCGGCAAGGTCGTCTCGTTCGAGGACGGACGCCTTCGCGTCGAGTCGACGATCCCCGCGTCCGTCGGCGACTCCGTCGCGATCGACGGTGTCTGCCTGACCGTGGTCGACGGCGATCGCAGCACGCTCGCGTTCGACGCGGTGCCCGAGACGCTCGCCCGCACGACGCTCGGGGCGCTCGGGCCCGGTGAGCCGGTCAACCTCGAGCCGGCGCTGTGCGCGGGTGAGGCGCTCGGCGGCCACTACGTCCAGGGCCACGTCGACGGCGTCGGCCGCGTCCGCTCCGTGGACGACGAGGGCGAGGGCAGGCGCGTCTGGTTCGACGCTCCGCCCGGGCTCCTCCGGTACTGCGTGGAGAAGGGCTCGATCGCGGTCGACGGCGTGTCACTGACCGTCGCCGGCCTCGACGACGACGGATTCGCGGTCGCGCTCGTGCCCCACACGCTCGAGGCGACCACGCTCGGCAAGGCCGCGTCCGGAGACGCGGTCAACCTCGAGGCCGACGTGCTCGCCAAGTACGTGGAGAGGCTCGCGGGGCTACGATCTGACGATGGCGACGGCAGCTGAACGGCGCACGTTCGCGTCGATCGAAGACGTGATCGAGGACGTCCGCAACGGGAAGTTCGTGGTCGTCGTCGACGACCCGAACCGCGAGAACGAGGGCGACCTCGTGATCGCCGCCCAGTTCGCCACGCCGGAGGCGATCAACTTCATGGCCATGCACGCCCGCGGCCTGATCTGCCTCTGCCTGACCGAGGAGCGTTGCGACGAGCTCGGCCTGAGGCAGATGACCGACCACAACGAGGCGCCGCTCGGCACCGCCTTCACCGTCTCGGTCGAGGCGCGCGAGGGCGTCACCACCGGCATCTCCGCCGCCGACCGCTCGCGCACCATCCAGGTCGCGATCGACCCGAAGTCGACGCCGCACGACCTGGTCACGCCCGGCCACGTCTTCCCGCTGCGCGCGCGCGACGGCGGCGTCCTGCGGCGTTCCGGACAGACCGAGGCCTCGGTCGACCTGGCTCGCCTGGCCGGCCTCTACCCCGCCGGGGTCGTCTGCGAGATCATGAACGAGGACGGGACGATGGCCCGCGTCCCCGACCTGGTCACCTACTGCGGACGTCACGAGCTCAAGCTCGTCAGCGTCGCCGACCTGGTCGAGTACCGGCGCCGGCACGAGAAGCTCGTCTCGCGCGAGATCGCGGTGCGGCTGCCGACTGAGTACGGCGAGTTCCAGGCGGTCGCCTTCCGCGAGAAGCTGACGGGCAAGCACCACGTCGCACTCGTGCACGGCGACGTCGACGGCGCCGACGACGTCCTCGTCCGTGTCCACTCCGAGTGCCTGACGGGCGACGTCTTCCACTCGCAGCGCTGCGACTGCGGCGACCAGCTCGACACCGCGCTGCGGCGCATCGCCGACGAGCCCTGCGGCGTCCTCCTGTACATGGCCCAGGAGGGACGCGGCATCGGCCTCCTGAACAAGCTCAAGGCGTACGAGCTCCAGGAGCAGGGGCTGGACACGGTCGACGCCAACCTCGCCCTCGGCTTCGCCGCCGACGAGCGGGAGTGGGGGATCGGCAACCAGATCCTCGCCGACCTCGGCCTGAGCACGATCAGGCTCCTGACCAACAACCCGAAAAAGGTCTCCGGGCTGGAGGCATACGGGCTGCAGGTCACGGAGCAGGTGCCGATCGAGGTGACGCCCAACAGCGAGAACCTGCGCTACCTGCGGGCGAAACGTGAGAAGCTCGGGCACCGGCTCCACCACCAGGACCTCAAGTTCGAACCCGACGCGGAAGCGTGAGCGACAACCTCGACGAATCCCAGGACTGGCCGCTGCGCGACTACTCCTCGCGGCTGCGGCCCCCGCGGCCCGCGGACGAGCCGGCGGAGGCCGATCAGGAGCCCGCTTCCGAGGTCGAGCCGGAGCCGTCGTTCGACCCGCCGCCGACGCCCTCTTCTTCCGACGTCGAGGTGCTGTACGACGAGGACGACCCGATGCCGGCGGCCGCCGACGAGCCCGCCGCTCCCGAGGGACTGACCGCGGAGGGTCCTGTCCCCGAAGAACCAGCCGCCGAGCCTCCGCAGGGACTGACCGCGGAGGGTTCTCTCCCCGAAGAAGCAGCCGCCGAGCCTCAGCAGGGACTGACCCCGGAGGGGTCTGTCCCCGCAGAAACGGCCCCCGCTCCGGCCGAGGAAGACGAACCGGAAGGAAGTGCGCCGGAACCGGAACCAGAACCCGAGCCAGAACCACAGCACGCCGAGGGCGACCTGCGCATCCCCGACGGCATCTCCGTGCTCGAGGGCTCGCCGAACGGCAACCGGCGAACGGTTGCGATCGTGATCAGCAAGTTCAACGGCGAGATCACCGGCAGGCTGCTCGACTCGGCGATGACCGCGCTCGACGAGGCCGGGGTCTCGCGCGACGCCGTGCTGGTCATGCCGGTTCCCGGCGCGTTCGAGCTGCCGATCGCGGCGATGGCACTCGCGAAGACGCGCCGCTACTCCTGCGTGATCGCGCTCGGCTGCGTGATCCGCGGCGAGACGCCGCACTTCGACTTCGTCGCCGGCGAAGCGGCGAGTGGACTCCAGCTGGCCGGGATCGAGACCGGTGTGCCGGTCTCGTTCGGCCTGCTCACCTGTGACACCGCCGAACAGGCGGAGGAGCGGGTCGAGCGCGGCGGCTGGGCGGCGCGCACCGCGCTCGAGATGGCCGACGCGTTCGCGCAGCTGCGCACCGCAGTCGCGCGGGGCTAGACGCACCGCCGCTACACTTCCCGGCCGCATGTCGAAGATCTGCTCCGTCTGCGGGAAGAAGCCGTCGTTCGGTCACAACCGGAGCCACTCGATGGTGGCGACCAAGCGCCGTTTCAACCCGAATCTCCAGCGCGTCCGCATCGTCGTGGACGGCACGCCGAAGCGTGCGTACGTCTGCACGCGCTGCCTGAAGAGCGGCAAGGTCACCAAGGCCTAGCAACCGCGAGCGGCCCCTTCGGGGTCTAATCTCGCGCAGTGGATTTCGTCCTTGCCTCGTCCGACCTCGGTCGAGTCGCGATCACCGGCGACGCCGTCGCCCAGATCGTCGGCCTGACAGCGGCCGAGTGCTATGGGGTCGTCGGCACCACCACGACGGGTCGGCTCGGACGGCTGCTGACGCGCGACCGGACGACGCGCGGCATCGAGGTCTCGGGCGACGAGCACGGGTTGTCGATCGCGCTGCACGTCGTCGTCGAGCACGGCCTCAACCTGGCCGAGGTGGCGTCGACCGTGAGCAACCGCGTCTCCTACGAGGTCGGGCGGATGACCGGCTTGGAGATCTCGGCGGTCGAGGTGCACATCGACGCGGTGAAGGCGTCGGCATGAACGGGGACCTGGACGCGATCCGTCGCCTCGCCGGTCCGACGATCGCCGCTCTGGAGGCGAGCCGCAGCCGGATCGACGACCTCAATGTCTATCCGGTTCCCGACGGGGACACCGGCACGAACCTGACGCTGACCGTGCGCGCGGTGCAGGAGGCCCTCGAGCACCTCGACGACGCCGACCGCGAGCGCCTCGCGCACGAGATCGCGCGGGCCGCCCTGATGGGCGCGCGCGGCAACTCGGGGGTGATCCTGTCCCAGATCGTCCGCGGGTTCGCCGACGTCGTCGGCGCTGCGTCCGTGATCGACTCGCCCACGCTCGCGCGCGCGTTCCGCTCGGCGAGCGACGCCGCCTACCGGGCGGTGCGCAAGCCGGTCGAGGGCACGATGCTGACCGTGATCCGCGAGCTGGCCGAGGAGGCCGAGGCTCAGGCGCGACCCGACCTGCCCGTCGCCGACCTCCTGCGCGCGCTCGTGCGCCGCGGCGAGGACGCGCTCGCACGAACGCCGGAGCACCTCGAGATCCTGCGCCAGGCGGGCGTCGTCGACGCCGGCGGCGCGGGCCTGCTCGAGCTGGTTCGCGGGCTGACCGCGGCCGTGACCGGCGAGGCGCCGGCCGAGCCGCCCGCCGGTCTCGAGGACGTCGGGCTCGACGCGATCCACCAGGAGCTCTCGCAGTACCGCTACTGCACCGTCTTCGTCGTCGAGGGCGACGGGCTCGACCGCGACACGCTGGAGCGCGCGCTCGAGCCGCTCGGCGACTCGCTGATGGTGGTCGGTGACGAGTCCGCGCTGAAGGTGCACGTGCACACGGACGACCCGGGCGCCGCCCTCAGCCTCGGCGCCGCCGCCGGCGTGCTCGAGGGGATCGAGATCGCGAACATGCACCGCCAGACCGAGCAGCGGGAGAGCCGCCTGCTCGAGCTCGTGCCCGACCCGCGCGAGACCGAGGTCGTCGCCGTCGTCGCCGGGGAGGGCAACGCACGCCTTTTTCGAAGCCTCGGGGTCACGAGCATCGTCGAAGGCGGGCAGTCGATGAACCCGTCGACCGCCGACATCCTCGCCGCCGTGGACGCGACCTCCGCGCCCGGGGTGGTCGTGCTGCCGAACAACGCGAACGTGATCCTCTCGGCCGAGCAGGCGGCTGCTCACGCCGTCAAGCCGGTGATGGTGGTCGGAACGCGCTCGATCCCGGCCGGGGTCGCAGCGATGGTCGCCTACGACGGCACGCGCGCGGCGGTGGACAACGCAACCGAGATGGCAGACGCGGTCGCCGGCGTCGCCACCGGCGCGGTCACCACCGCCTCGCGTGCGGTGCAGCTCGACGGGCTCGCGGTCGACGAAGGAGCGTTCCTCGGACTGCTGGAGGGCGAGCCGGTCGCCGGCGGTCAGGCGTTCGACGAGGTGGCCGCCGCCGTCGTCGCGCGGCTGCTGGCGGAGCCGCGCGAGGTGCTGACCCTCCTGACCGGAGAGAGCGCACCGCCGCTGAACGGGCTGCTCGGCCGGATCGCCGAGTCGCACCCGGAAGTCGAGGTCGACGTCCAGGATGGGGGCCAGCCTCACTACCAGCTGCTCCTGTCGGCCGAATAGCATCGAGCAGTGCATGGCCGTCCGGGTGCTGGTGATCGAGGACAATGACGTGTTCCGCAACGCGCTCGAGGTCCTGCTCGCGCTCGACGCCGGCATCGAGATCGCCGGCTCGGAGCCGGACGGGAACGCCGTCGTCGAGCGCTGCCGTGAGCTCGAGCCGGACGTCGTCCTGGTCGACTACCGGCTCCCGGGGCCCGACGGAGTCCAGGTGACGCGGCTCGTCCGGGAGCATGCCCCCGGTGTCGCCGTCGTCGCGCTCACCGCGGCGGCCGGCGAGCGCGAGGTCGAGGCGCTGCTCGACGCGGGCGCCGTAGCCTGCCTCGGGAAGGACCGGCCGCTGGACGAGATCGTCGAGGCCGTGCGGGCTGCGGCGGGGACGGCGGCGACGGGCTGATGCAGCTGACGGCGACGAACACCGCAGTCGTGCTCGACTCGACCGCGGACTACCCGGAAGGCCCGCTGCGCTTTCCGAACTGGCGGGTCGTTCCGCTGTACGTGCGCTTCGGCGCCGAGAGCTTCCGCGACTACGCCGAGCTCGGCCCGCAGGAGTTCTACGAGCGTCTCCGGAGCGCCTCCGAGCTGCCGACCACCTCGCAGCCGACGCCGGGCGACTTCCTCGAGGTCTACCGCGGGCTGGAGGAGTACGAGCGGATCCTGTCGCTGCACATCCCGGCGACGCTCTCGGGCACGGTCGAGAGCGCCCGGATGGCGGGCGAGGAGCTGGGCAGCGGGAAGGTGCGAGCGATCGACAGCGGGACCGTCTCGGCCGGTCTGGCGCTGCTCGCGCTCGGCGTCCAGGAACGGCTCGAGCGCGGGACGACCGACGAGGAGATCGACGCCTACGTCGAGCGGTTCCGGCGCGAGAGCCGGATCGTCTTCACCGTCGACACGCTCGAGTACCTGGCCAAGGGCGGGCGGATCGGCAAGGCCGCGGCGATGGCCGGCACGTTGCTGAACATCAAGCCCATCCTGGCGATCGAGGCCGGCGAGGTCGTTCCGCTGAAGCGCGTCCGCGGCGCCCACAAGGCGTTCCTCGAGTTCGTCGAGGTCTTCGAGCAGGGGAGCGTCGACCGGCCGTCGCTGCGCGTGGGGATCGCCGACGCGGACGCGCCCGACCGTCGCGACGCGATCGGCGAACTCGTCCACCGCACCCGGCCACAGGCGGGGGTCGAGGTCGAGACGACGCTCGGCGCGGTCGTCGGGACGCACGCCGGACCGGGCGCCGTCGGCTTCTTCTGGTTCGACGACTCCGACTGAGGCCGGCGGTATGCTCGGACCGAGGTGACGCGCCCGACGGCGTTCGCAACCGTGGACCAACCGGAGTCGTGGCCGCGCCTGCGCGGAGAGCCACGGCCGGAGCGGCTGGAGGCGCCGCTCGACTCGCTCCCCGGGGTGGGGCCGAGGATCGCCGGCCGCCTCCGGAAGCTCGGGCTGGGCACGGTCCGCGACCTGCTCGAGCACCGTCCGCGCGACTACCAGCGGTCGGTCGGCGAGAGCCGGATCGTCGACCTGTTCGGCGAGCAGGAGGCCGTGATCGTCGGCGAGGTGCGCAGCGTCTCGCTGCGGCGTGCGCGCGGCCGGCTGACGATCCTGACCGCGAATGTCGCGGACGACAGCGGCGCGATTCCCGCCGTGTGGTTCAACCAGGACTGGCTGAAGGAGAAGCTCCGGCCCGGAACGCGCGTGCGCCTGCGCGGGCAGCTCCGCCGCAACACGTTCAACGTCAAGTCCTACGACCTGAACGGGGCGGCCGCCACGGCCGACCTCGCGCCCGTCTACCCGGCCGGGGAGGAGATCACGCCGCCTCGTCTGCGCGCTCTCGCAGACCGGGCGCTCGAGCTCGTACCGAACGAGCCGGACCCTCTGCCGGCCGGCCTGAAGCAGCGGGAACGGTTGCCGCGGCGCGCCGACGCGCTGTACGCGCTCCACCGCCCGCGCACGCTGGAGGAGGCGGAGGAGGGGAGACGGCGGCTCGCCTTCGACGAGCTGCTCCTGCTCCAGCTCGGCCTCGCCCGCCGGACACGCGAGCGCGAGCACGAGGTCGCGCCCGCGCTCGGCGATCCCGGCGGGCTGCTCGAGCGCTACCGCGCGGCGCTGCCGTTCGTGCTGACCGAGCACCAGGAGCGGGCGATCGCGGACATCGACCGCGACCTCGCCCGCACGACGCCGATGCAGCGGCTGCTCCAGGGGGACGTCGGCTCCGGGAAGACCGCGGTCGCGCTCTATGCGCTGCTTCGCGCCGTCGAGCGCGGCTACCAGGGGGCGCTGATGGCGCCGACCGAGACGCTCGCCGAGCAGCACTTCTTCACCGTCGAGGAGCTGTGCCGCGAGCTCGGCGTCACCTGCGGCCTGCTGACCAGCTCGGTCGGCAAGCGGGCGCGCGACGCCGCGGCGGGCGCCTCGATCCAGGTCGGCACGCACGCGCTGATCCAGGAGGGAGTCGACCTCGCGAACGTCGCGGTCGCGGTCGTCGACGAGCAGCACCGCTTCGGCGTGGAGCAGCGCAAAGCCTTGACCGAGGGACGCACCCCGCACGTCCTGCACATGACCGCGACGCCGATCCCGCGGACGCTCGCCCTCACCGTCTACGGCGACCTGGCGGTGAGCGAGATCGCGAAGCCGCCCGCCTCCCGCCGGCCGGTGGTGACCAGCTGGATCGAGGAGGGCCGCGCCCCGGAGGCGTACCGGCGGCTGACGCGTCTGCTCCGCGAGGGCCGGCAGGCGTACGTCGTCTGCCCGCTGATCGAGGAGTCGGAGACGTCGCGCGCGCGGGCCGCCGAGCAGGAGGCGGCGAGGCTCCAGCGCGCCGAGCTGCGCGGGTTCCGCGTCGGCTGCATGCACGGGCGGCTGAAGCCGGCCGTCCGGCGCGACCTGATGGCCAGGTTCAAGGCGCGGGAGCTCGACGTCCTGGTCGCGACGACGGTGATCGAGGTCGGCGTCGACGTCCCCAACGCGACGGTGATGATCGTCCAGGAGGCCGACCGATTCGGGCTCGCCCAGCTGCACCAGCTCCGCGGGCGGGTGGGCCGCGGTGCGGAGCAGTCGTACTGCCTGCTCGTCTCGCGGCCGAAGGAGGAGCTGACCGAGGCCGCGGCGCGGCGCCTCGAGGCGCTGGTGGAGACGACCGACGGGTTCGAGCTCGCCGAGGTCGATCTCGAGCTGCGCGGCGAGGGGCAGCTGCTCGGCACGCGTCAGTCGGGCCTGTCGGACCTTCGCTTCACGAAGCTTCGCGCCGACCGCCCGCTGTTGGAGCGGGCGCGGGCGGCGGCGCAGGCGCTGATCGACGTGGAGGGCCCGCTCGACGACGCGGTGTCGGCGCTGTTTCCGGACGAGGGGCTCGCCGCCTAGGCTGCAGCCGCGGCGGCCGCGTTGATGTCGCGACCGAGCAGGAGGCCGTTGTACGCGAACTCCTCCTCCCGGAGCGCCCGGTTGTAGTGGTGAAGCGCTTCGCCCTTCAGCGAGGCGCCGTGCATCGCGTGGATCCACGCAGGGTCGAGGGCCTCGATCCGGTCGACGACCGTGCGCACCGGGTTCTCGTGGGCGAAGATGCCGATCCCGCGGTAGACCTCGATCATCGCCGCGGACAGGTTCTCACTCGTGACCGGCGGCTGGTCGCCCGGCTGCAGGTACAGGTCGGACGGGAAGAGGCTTCCGGTCGACTCTTCGAACAGCATCATCGAGTCCCAGTGGTGGACGTGCGGCGTCTCCAGGAACCGCAGCGTGTGCCGCCCGAGCTCGAGCTTCTCGCCGTCCATGAAGCTGCGCACGCGCCCTGTGTCGACGCCGAAGCTCGCCGCGTTCAGCTGGATCGACAGCGCCGATCCGACGAGCTCCGCGCCGGGCGCCTCGCCCATGAACCGGTCCATGCCGCCGTTCTCGTCGCCCTCCCAGTGCAGGAGCACGAGGTTCGCGAGCGTGGCCGGGTCGAGCACCTCCCGGATCGCCGCCCGGATGTTCTCGAAGAGGAAGTGGTCGCCGGTGTGGACGAGCGTGGGGCGCTCGTCGTCGATCAGGAACTGGTTGAAGGTGATCCCGTACGCCTCGGTCATCGTCGAGATGCGGTAGACGCCGCCGACGACGTGGTCGATTCTGGTCTCCATGCTCGCCTCCTTTTTCGTTGCACAGCTGTGTGTCGCGATCGACTATAATTGACAAGACATGGTTGTGCAACAATTTCTTCCATGACCCGCAAGTACGAGCTGAAGAAACGCGCAGAGCGCCAGGACGAGACCCGGCGGCGGATCGTCGAGGCTGCGATCCAGCTGCACCGGACGAAGGGGCCGGCGCGGACGACGTTCAGCGACATTGCCGCGCTCGCGGGCGTCCAGCGGCACACGCTCTACCGGCACTTCCCGGACGAGCGCGAGCTGGGGCTCGCCTGCTCGGGCCTTCACTTCGAGCTCAATCCGCCTCCCGATCCGGCCGAGTGGGAGTCGATCGCCGACCCGGCCGAGCGCCTGCTCCTCGGGCTCGAGGCGCTCTATGCGTGGTACGGACGCAACGAGGACATACTGGGGTGCGTGCTCCGCGACGCCGAGGTCGATGCGTTGACGCGCGAGCTCTTCGAGCTGCGCGCCGCGGAGCCGATGGGCCGCATCGCCGGCGCGCTCTCGCGGGGGCTCGGGAACGGGAGGCGGGCACAGGCGGCGTTCGCGCTCGCGCTCGATTTCCACGCTTGGCGGCGGCTCGCGCAGAGCGGCCTCGATCCCGCCGAGGCGGCGGAGCTGATGGCCGACCTCGTCGTAGGGACTGTCCCCGCCGGGGACTGTCCCTAAGAGCCGCAGCGAGCTAAGCCTGAAGGGTCAGACCCCTGCGGGGTCAGACCCTACGATCCACCGCATGCGGATCATCGCCGGCGCGAACCGCGGCGCGCGGATCTTCGCCCCGAAGGGCGAGGACACCCGGCCCACCTCCGACCGGGTCAGAGAGGCGGCCTTCAACCTGATCGGGCCCGTGGACGGGGCGGCCGTGCTCGACCTCTTCGCCGGCTCGGGGGCGATGGGGCTCGAGGCGCTCTCGCGGGGCGCGGCGACGGCGACGTTCGTGGAGAGCGACCACGACGCATGCCGGACGATCGAGCGGAACCTCGAGAAGCTCCGGCTCACGGGCGCGACCGTCCTCCGGCAGGACGTCTTCCAGGCGCTCGTCGCGGGGCGCCGGACGTACGACCTGATCCTCTGCGACCCGCCGTACGGCTTCGACCAGGACGCCAGGATCGCTCCCTATCTGCGGCGCGCGCTGGCCGAGGACGGTGTGCTCGTATACGAGACGTCGGCGCGTCGCGAGCCCGAGCTCGAGGGTCTCCGGGTTCGCACCTCGCGCACCTATGGCTCGGCACGCCTTACGCTGTTCGAGCATTGATCACGGCGATCTATCCCGGCACGTACGACCCGGTGACCCTCGGGCATGTCGACGTGATCGGCCGTGCGGCTGCGATCTTCGACCGCGTCGTCGTCGGCGTCGTCCGCAACCCGGTGCACAAGGAGCCGACGTTCGCGATCGACGAGCGGGTTCACTTCGTGCGCGAGGCGCTGGGCGACACGCCGAACGTCGAGGTGGACGTCTTCGCCGAGCTGGTCGTCGACTTCGCCCGCCGCTGGGAGGCGAAGGCGATCGTCAAGGGGTTGCGGGTCATCTCCGACTTCGAGTGGGAATTCCAGATGAACCAGCTGAACCGCCACCTCGCCCCCGAGATCGAAACCGTCTACGTCATGGCCAGCCCGCTCTACTCGTTCATCTCCTCCAGCGGCGTGAAGGAGATCGCCGCCTTCGGCGGAAACGTCGACGAGCTGGTCCCGCCCGCGGTGGCGGCGAGGTTCCGGGAGCTGTTCCCGGAAGGACGGGGCGGCGCCCCCACCAGCCCGCAGGAGTAGCATGCTCGCTCCTTGGCGCCCACCAGGCTTCGCCTGGCTGGCTGCCGGGTAGACTGCAACCCCATATGGACGTTCTCGTACTGATCGACAAGCTCGACGACCTCGTGCACAACGCGAAGGCCGTGCCCCTCACGGACCAGGTGCGCATCGACCGCGAGGAGATCTACGACATCCTCGACCAGATGCGCGCGACCATCCCGGAGGAGATCAAGCAGGCCCGGTGGATCGTCAAGGAGCGGCAGGAGATGCTCGCGGAGGCGAAGCGGGAGTGCGACCGGATCCTCGGCGAGGCGCGCGAGCAGGCTGCGCGCGAGGCCTCCCAGACGGAGATCGTCAAGCTCGCGGAGCGGCAGGCGCAGGAGATCATCGACGACGCCCGGCGGCAGGCCCGCGAGACGCGCCTGGAGATGGAGGACTGGGCCGACGGGATCCTGTCCACGCTCGAGGTCAACCTCGACAAGTTCCTGAGCGCGGTCAAGCGCGGGCGCGAGCGGCTCCACGAGCGCTCGCAGGAGAACGTCGTCGCCGGCGTCGCGGCGACCGACGGCGACGAAGCGGCCTACTAGGCTGCTTCGGCCGACGCGCCGATCGCGTCGGTGAGCGTGCGTGCGAGCTCGACGAACGCGTCCGCGGCCGGGGTACGGCGGCGGTCGCGGTGCCAGGCGATGCCGATGAGGCGCGGCGGCACGCGGTCGCCCAGATCGACCACCTGAACCGCGGGGTCGGTCTCGTCAACGGTGAGGCGCGGGACGACGGCGACGCCCACGCCCGCGGCGACGAGGCCCTGGACGGTGCCGTTGTCATCCGAGCGGAAGGCGATGTTCGGCTCGCGGCCGGCCTGGCGGAGGCGGTCCTCCACCCGCTGCGTGGTGCGGCAGGTGCGGTTGGAGATCAGCGGATGGTCGAGCAGCTCGCGCAGGCTCGGGGGCCGGTCGCGTGATGCCAGCGGCGAGCCGGCCGGGACGACGAGCACGTAAGGGTCGCGGAAGAGCTCGACCACCTCGTACGGGCCCGGATCGAGCGGCATCACGACGAACGAGAGGTCGAGGTCGCCCTGCTCGACGAGGCGGATCAGGTCTCGGTCGTCGGCCGATTCCTGGAGGGTGACATCGACCTGTGGCCACCCGGCGCAGAACTCGCGCAGCAACTCGGGCAGCACCCGGGCGCCCACGCTCTGGTACGTGCCGATCCGCAGCGGCCCGGCGTCGCCCGCGTCGAGAGCGGCGAGATCCGCCTGGGCTGCCTGCAGCCGGGCGGCGATCGCATCGGCGTGGCGGAGCAGGAGGTCGCCCGCCTCGGTCAGCGACACCGGGCGCGGCCCGCCCGGCCGGTCGATCAGCCGCCGGCCGACGATCCGCTCGAGCATTGCGATCTGCTGGCTGATCGCCGACTGCGTGTAGCCGAGCCGCTTCGCGGCGCGACCGAACGTTCCCTCCTCGGCGATCGCTTTCAGGGCGATCAGATGCCGGAGCTCGAGCCCGAGCCAGATATCAGGAGCCATAATGGAAACGACAGATTAGACGATTTGCGCTAATCATGGTGCGGCAGGCAGTCTGCGGCCGTGGCGATCGTGATCGTCCTCACGATATTGATCCTCGCCGGCGTGCTCTCGGTGGTGGGACCCGATACCCACGACTACGACGTGAACGACCGGCGAGGCTGGTGGCCCGGCAGCAGGTAAGCAGCCGCGTCTGGCTGGCCCTGGCGATCGTCTACGTCGTCTGGGGCTCGACGTACCTCGGCATCGACCTCGCCGTCCGGACGATCCCGCCGTTCGTGATGGCGGCCGTCCGCTTCCTGATCGCGGGCGGACTGCTGTACGCCTGGGCGATCCGCCGGGGCGACCGTGCCGATCGGCCGACGCCGCGGCAGTGGCTCGCGGCGTTCCTGATCGCGGCGCCGATGCTCGCAGTCGGGAACGCGGCCGTCGGCTGGGCAGAGCAGACGCTCGACACCGGTACCGCCTCTCTGATCATCGCGTCGGTCCCGCTCTGGATGGCGCTCCTCGACCGCCTCTTCTACGGACAGCGGCTCGCACGCGTCGTCGTCTCCGGGCTGATCGTCGGCTTCGCCGGCGTCGGCCTCCTCGTCGCCCCCGGCGGCTCCGGCGGCTTCAGCCGCGCCGCTGTGGTGCTGGTCTTCAGCTCGCTCGCCTGGGCGATCGGCTCGCTGTACTCGCGGCAGGCGCCGCAGCCGAGCCGCCCGCTCGTGGCCGCCGCGATGCAGATGCTCGCCGGCGGGCTGATCCTGACGGTCGTCTCGGGCGTCAGCGGCGAGCTGGGCGACGTGCATCCCGGCCGGGTCTCACTCGAATCCTGGCTCGGGCTGGCGTACCTGGTCGTGGCCGGGTCGCTGCTCGCGTTCACCGCCTACATGTGGCTGCTGCGGAACGCACCCACGGCGCTCGTCGGGACGTACGCCTACGTGAATCCGTTCGTAGCGGTTCTGCTCGGAACGGTCGTCCTCGGCGAGCCGCTCGGCTGGCGGACGCTCGTCGGCGGCGGGATCGTGCTCGCCGCTGTCGCGCTGATCGTGCGCGCGCCGAGGCCCCATTCCCCGGTCGAGCTCGAGCCCGGCCCGGCCGCCGTACCTGCACGCGGAGGCTGACCAGGCCTCGAAAAGTCCTCCCGGACTTTCGACGGGAGGAGACATGCCCGGAGCTACGCTGGCGCCATGACCATGTTCGACCTTCGCAATGTCCGAGTCCGGTCCGGGGAGGAGCACCGCGAGGCGATCGACGTGACGATCGCGCCGGTCGTGCTCGGCGGCGAGCGGTACGTCTCCGTCCCGGAGGCAGTCCCGGCCGAGCTCGCGGTCACGCGTGCCTCGACCGGCTGGGTGTTCGAGCTGCGCCTCTCGGTGCGACTGCACGGCGCCTGCGTTCGCTGCCTCGGCGACGCCGTCGTCGAGGAGACGCTGAGCCTGCGCGAGTACCAGGCGACGAGCCCCGACTCCGACGAGCTGACCACGCCGTACCTCGTCGAGGGCCGCCTCGATCTGTCTGCATGGGCGCGGGACGCACTGATCCTCGCGCTCCCGGACAAGATCCTCTGCCGCCCCGATTGCACCGGTCTCTGCCCCGTTTGCGGCAAGAACCTCAACGACGAACCGCATGTCCACGAGGCCGAGGAGACCGACTCGCGCTGGGCCGCGCTCGAGCGGCTGAGGAACGACCTCTAGGACGGTCCCGGCTATACTGCCGCGGTTTCCCATGGCCGTCCCCAAGAAGAAAACGTCGAAGTCCCGCCGCGACAAGCGCCGCGCCCAGCACGGGATCGAGGCGCCTCGCATGAACGTCTGCCCGACCTGCGGGCAGCCGAAGCGGCCGCATCGCGTCTGCCCGAACTGCAAGACGTACAAGGGCCGCGACATCGAACCGCTCTCCACCCACCTCTAGACGTCCATGACCGTCCGTGTGGCCGTCGACGCGATGGGCGGCGACCGCGGGCCGGACGAGGTCGTCCAGGGCGCGCTCGAGGCGTCGCGCGACGGGATCGAGCCGGTCGTCTTCGGGCCGGCGGCGCTGGACGCCCGCGGACTCGAGCACGTGGTCGCCGAGCAGGTCGTGGCCATGGACGAGAAGCCCGCCGAAGCGGTGCGGTCGAAGCCGGACAGCTCGCTGGTCGCCTCGTGCCGTGCGATCGCGGAGGGAGCCGCGGACGCGGTCGTCTCCGCCGGGAACACGGGCGCGATGCTTGCGGCCGGCCTGCTCGAGATCCGCAGGCTTCCGGGCGTCGCCCGGCCCGCGATCGCCGTGCCGATCCCGGCCCGCGACGGCCCTTCCGTCCTGCTCGACTGCGGCGCGAACGCCGACGCGCGCCCGGAGCACCTGCTCCAGTTCGGGTACATGGGCTCGATCTTCGCGGAGGAGATCCTCGGCATCGCCCGGCCCCAGGTGCGGCTGCTCTCGATCGGCGAGGAGGCGGAGAAGGGCAACCAGCTGACGCTGGAGGCGCATGCGCTGCTGGCGGCGAGCGAGCTCGACTTCCGCGGGAACACCGAAGGGCGCGACCTGCTCGCCAGGGCAGCCGATGTCGTCGTCACCGACGGGTTCACCGGCAACGTCGCGCTGAAGACGATGGAGGGGACGATCCGCATCGTGATCGAGGGACTGCGCGCCGAGATCGAATCGTCGTCGCGCGGGAAGCTCGGCGGCCTGCTCATCCGTCCCGCCGCGGCGGGCCTGCGGCGGCGGCTGGACCCGGACACGTACGGCGGCGCCTATCTCCTGGGCCTGCGCGGCCTGGCCGTGATCGCCCACGGAAACTCGTCGGGCACGGCGATCGCCAACGCCATCCGCCTTGCCGCCCGCGGCGTCGAGCACGACGTCACCGGGCGGCTCGCCGCGCGCCTGCCACGCAAAGCGGAAACACCGGCCTGACTGTGTATGATCGGCCGGCTTCAACAGCCGACAACGACCGAATAGAGAGGTGACATGGCAGCGTCGAGAGAAGAAGTCTCCGAGCAGGTGAAGGCCGTTCTCGTCGAGCAGCTCGGCATCGACGAGGACCAGATCACTGATGGGGCTTCGTTCCAGGAAGACCTCGACGCCGACTCCCTCGACCTGGTCGAGCTGATCATGGAGCTCGAGGACCAGTTCGGGATCAAGATCTCGGACGAGGACGCCCAGAAGATCACGACCGTCGGGCAGGCAGTCGACTACGTCTTCTCCCACCAGTAGGGCGGAGACGGACGCGGGCGACGGGCCCGCCGCCCTACGCACGCTGATCGACGCGCTCCCGGCCGCGAGGCTCGAGCACGTCTTCACCCACGCCTCCTGGGCGACCGATCGGTCGGCGTCGTACGAACGGCTCGAGTTCCTCGGCGACAGCGTCCTGGAGCTGGCGGTAGCGAGGACGCTGTACGAGCGGTATCCCGAGTTCTCCGAGGGCCGGCTGGCCAAGATCCGCTCGCACGTCGTCTCGCGGATGAGCTGCGCGAAGGTCGCCAAAGGGCTGGACCTCGGCCCGATGCTGGGGAGCCGCGCCGGCGACGCCCTCCCCGCCGAGGAGCTCGGCCGGCTCGTCGCCAACCGGAACGTGCTCGCCGCGCTGCTCGAGGCGGCACTTGCAGCCGCCTTCCTCGAGTGGGGCTTCGAACGGGTGGAGCCCGCGGTCGTCGCCGCGTTCTCGGAGCAGATCGACTACGCCGCCACCCAGCACGTCGACCACAAGACGGAGCTCCAGGAGACGCTCGCCCGCCGCCGGCAGCAGGTCGTGTACGTCGTCGTCGACGCCGAGGGGCCGGCACACGACCGCCGCTTCACCTGCGCGGCCATGATCGACGGCTCGGAGGCAGGCAGCGGCTCCGGGCGGACGAAGAAGGAGGCCGAGCAGGAGGCCGCGCGCGAGGCGCTGGCCACCCTGGAGGAGGAGAGCTAGCCGATTCCGATCAGCGCGGCGAGATCGCGTGAGATCGCGCACCTGGCACCGCCGGCCTCGACGAGCAGCGGCCCGCCGGACGGCTCGAGCGCCAGAACCCGCACCTGCTCCCCGGGGAGCAGGCCGATGCTCGACAGGTAGCGCAGCAGCTCGCGGTCGCGGTCGGGGACACGTCGAACGGTCGCCCGCTCGCCCGGCTCGAGCTCGGCCAGCGTGCGGAGCGGCGCGTCGGCGACGGCCAGGTCGGCGCCGGGAATGGGATCCCCGTGCGGATCGTGCGTAGGGAAGCCGAGGTCGTGGTCGATGCGGGCCTCGAGGCTCTCCGAGAGCGCATGCTCGAGCTGCTCGGCCTCCGCGTGCAGCTCGTCGATCGCCACGCCGAGTCGCTGTGAGAGGTACTGCTCGAGCAGGCGATGGTGACGGAGCACCTCGACCGCGGCGCGTCTGCCTGCCGCGGTCAGCTCGACGTCGCGATAGCGCTCGCGCCGGACGAGCCCTTCGGCGGCCAGCCGCTTCAGCATCGTCGTCGCCGCCGGCGCCGACACGCCCAGCCGCTCCGCCACCGCCGAGGTCGACACGCGCGTGCGCTCCTCGTGCTCGAGGACGTAGATCGCCTTCAGGTAGTCCTCCCTCGATTTGCTTCTCTTTTTCATCGGTTAAGATAAATCTTAGCCTTGGCTAAAAAGATTTCGCGCCGGTCGCTTCTCTGCGCGCTGCCCCCGGTCATCGCGGCCGGCCCGTTCGCCCTGGTCGGCTCGCGTGCGGCCGCGCCTCGACCCCGCACCACCACGACGCTGCCGTCGGTCATGCGGCGATGGTGGGCATGGACACGCCGGCGCCCGGCGGCCCGAATGCGCTCGATTCGCTGCTGACGCCGCCGCCCGGGCTTCCGCACGCGCCGGGCCGCGTCCGCGAGTACACCCTGACGGCGGTCGACAGGACGATCGAAGTCGCACAGGGCGTCTTCTTCGATGCCTGGACGTACAACGGGACGGTTCCGGGGCCCGTGATCCGGGCCACCGAGGACGACCTCCTGCGCGTGCATTTCGTCAGCGGCGGCGCTCATCCGCACACGATCCACTTCCACGGAATCCACCCCGCGAACATGGACGGCGTCTTCGAGGTGGTGGAGCCGGGCGGCTCCTACACGTACGAGTTCCCTGCGAAGCCGTACGGGATGCAGCTCTACCACTGCCACTCGACACCCTTGAAGAAGCACATCCACAAGGGCCTGTACGGCGCGTTCATCATCGATCCGCCGGAGCCGCGCGCCCCCGCGCAGGAGCTCGTGATGGTGATGAACGGCTACGACACCGACGGCGACGGCGAGAACAACTTCTACACGGTCAACGGGCTCGCGTTCTACTACGCGAAGTATCCGATCGTCGTCCGCCGCGGAAGGCTCGTCCGCCTCTACCTGGCCAACCTGACCGAGTTCGATCTGATCAACTCGTTCCATCTCCACGGGGAGTTCTTCCGGGTCTACCGCACCGGATCGACCGATCAGTTCGAGTACACGGACACGGTGATGTTGTGCCAGGGCGAGCGCTGCGTCATCGAGATCGAGTTCCACAACCCGGGCCGGTTCATGTTCCACGCCCACCAGTCCGAGTTCACCGAGCTGGGCTGGATGGGCTTCTTCGAGGTCAGATGATCCGCCGGCTGTGGCCGCTCCTCCCGCTCCTGGTGCTCGCCGCCGTCGTCGCCGTGTTCGCCTCGACGGGCGGATCGCTCGTCGATCTCGTCGGCTCGAAGCCGCCGCCGAAGGACGAGTTCCAGATCCGCCGGGTGCAGCTCTCCAGGGGTGAGGTCCGGATCCGGGTGACGAACCCGCAGCGCGAGCAGCTGACGATCGGCTCCGTGGCGATAGACGACGCGATCGTCCCCTTCCGTCTCGACGGACCGCGGACGCTGGGCCGGCTGCGCTCGAGCACGATCGTGGTCGCCTACGACTGGGTCGAGAACGAGCCGCTGACCGTCGGCGTCACGAGCTCGACCGGGATCCAGGTGACCGAGGAGCTGGCAGCTGCCGTGGAGACGCCGAAGCCTTCTCCGGGCGGGTTCCTCGGCTTGCACTGATCGGCCTCCTGGTCGGCGTGGTGCCGATCGCTCTCGGGCTCCTCTGGCTGCCCTCGCTCCGAACCGCGCGTCCGCGGTGGATCGCCGCGTTCATGGCGCTGACCGCCGGCCTGCTCACGTTCCTCGGGATCGAGGCGCTCTCCGAGGCGCTCGACCTCCAGGCCGCGCTTCCCGGCGCGCTCGGCGGACCCGGCCTGGTGCTGCTCGGGCTCGCTTCGAGCTTCCTGGCCATGACGTTCGTGTCCCACCGCATGGCCGGCGGCCGGGGCGGCGCGGTCGGCGGCGCGGCGCTCGCCCTGCTGGTCGCACTCGGCATCGGCCTGCACCACCTCGGCGAGGGGCTCGCAATCGGCTCGTCGTTCTCGCTCGGCGAGCTCGCGCTCGGCTCGTTCCTGATCGTCGGCTTCATGATCCACAACATCACCGAGGGGCTCGGCATCGCCGCGCCGATCGCCGAACAGGGGAGCGCGCCGGTCGCCGTCGCCAGGCTGGCGGTCCTTGCCCTGATCGCCGGAGGCCCCGCGATCGTGGGCGCCTGGATCGGCGGATATCTCACCTCCGACTTCCTGGGCGTCCTCTTCTTCGCGGGCGCGGCCGGAGCGGCCCTCCAGGTGGTCGTCGAGGTCGGCCGGCACCTCTCCCGGACGGCGCGTGGGACGCTCGTCTCGGGGCACGTGGTCGGCGGCTTCCTTGCCGGCATCGCGATCATGTACATGACCGGGCTCCTGGCGTCCTGACCGGTCGTTAGCCTCTCCACGCGTGCACCTGCGGGCGATCAACCTGCGCGGCTTCAAGTCGTTTCCCGATCCGGTCGAAGTCCGGCTGGAGCCGGGCGTCGCCGTCGTCGTCGGCCCGAACGGGTCGGGCAAGTCCAACATCGCCGACGCGCTGATCTGGGCGGCGGGCTCGCTCGCCCCCAGCGAGCTCCGCGCCGAGAAGCCGGACGACGTGCTCTTCAACGGCTCCGCCTCGCGCGCGGCTGCCGACCACTGCGAGGTCGAGCTGCTGTTCGACAACGAGGACGGCGGCCTGCCGGAGATCGATTTCTCCGAGGTCTCGATCGTCCGCCGCCTGCACCGTGGAGGCGAGGGGCAGTACCTGGTCAACGGCGCCCACGTGCGCCGCACGGACGTCGTCGAGCTGCTGTCGGACGTGGGGCTCGGCTCCGCGATGGGGTCGATCGTCTCCCAGGGCCGCGTGGAGGCGATCCTGGCGTCGAAGCCCGAGGAGCGGCGGACGCTGGTCGAGGAGGCGGCGGGCCTCGGGAAGTTCAAACGGCGGCGCCACCGTGCTGAGCTGAAGCTCGCGCGCGTGGCCACGCAGGTCGAGCGGGCCAGGGACGTCGAGGCCGAGGTGACCAAGCGGCTCCGGCCGCTCGCGCTGCAGGCCACGGCCGCCGAGCGCGCCGAGAAGCTCGGCATCGAGATCGCCGGCCTGCGCGCAGGGATCGCGACGCTCGACGTCCTGTTGCTGGGGACCCAGATCCAGGGGGCGGAGAGGCGCCGGTCCGGCCACGCCGCCGAGCGGCGCACGGCCGACGAAGCGCTCGAAGGGCTGCTCACGGAGCGCCGCCGGGCGGAGGAGGCGCTGGCCCAGGCGGCCGGAGGACGGGAAGGCGCGGCCTCCACGCTCTACCGGCTGCGCAGCTCCTGCGAGCGGCTCGAGCTCCGTCGCGAGGCCGCGGAGTCGCTGCTCGCGCGTGTCCGCGAGGCGCCGCCGGCGATCGACGCCGGGCTGGTCGAGCGTGCGCGCATCGCCGAGGCCCGGGCGGAGGCGCTCGAGCGTGCAATCGCCGAGCGCGAAGGGCTGCCGCCCGCCGCCCGAGCGCTCGCCGAGGAAGGGGCGTCGCTCGCGCTGTCGCTGGCCGCGGTCGAGGACGGCCGCGAGCGCGCGGTCGCCGCCGCCGTGGGCGCCGCGCTCGTCGCCTCGACCCCGGAGGAGGGATTGCGTCTGCTCGAGGAGGCACGCGGGCGGGGCCTCGGGAACCTGACCGTGCTCGTCCGGCCGGGCAGCTTCGAGGCGCTGGCCGACATCGACGTCGTGCCGCGCGAGGCTCTGCTGGCCGCCTCCCGCCCGGCGGTCACGGTCGAGGGGCACTACTACGACCCAGCCCGCGGCGTGCTCAGCTTCACGGGCGACACGGCCGAGGCCGTCCTGCTCGAGCTGGAGGCACAGCGCCGGCGGCTGCTCGACGAGGCGGCGGCGCTGCGGGCCGAGGCCGCGCGGGCCGTGCGGCGGTTGGCCGACCCGGTGCTCGTCGCCGCGGGGGCGACGCTCTTGGAGTCGATCTCTGCGGTGCTCGGGGCGGTCGAGCGGCTCCAGACGCCGATGCTCACGGAGGCCGATCGCGGAGCAGTCCGTGCCTCCGAGCTGGCAGCCGAGCTGCGCGCGCTCGGCGGGCGGGAGGTGGAGCTCCGGCGGGCTCACTCCGAGGCGGCCGAGCGGGTCGCGGCCGTCGACGTCGAGGTCGCCCGCTTCGAGGCCGAGCGGGCCGAGGCGCAGCGCCGGCTCGACGCCGCCGGCGCGGAGCCGGCGGAAGGGCCACGGGAAGAGCTGGCCGAGAAGCTGGAGCGGCTCGAGCGGCGCCGCGAGCAGCTCGGCGGCGTCAACCCGTTCGCGAAGGAGGAGTACGCGGCGGAGAAGGAGCGTCTCTCCGAGTTGCGGACGCAGCGCGAGGACCTCGAGCGCGCACTCGACGAGCTGCGCGCGCTCCGCGACGAGCTCACGGAGACCGTCGAGCGTCGCTTCGCCGAGACCTTCGACGCGGTGGAGCGCAACTTTGCCGAGGTCGCATCGACGCTGTTCCCCGGCGGGCACGGGCGGCTCCGGCTGACTCAACCCGAGGAAGACGACGGAGAAGCGGGCATCGAGGTGGAGCTCTCGCCGGCCGGCAAGCGCGTCACCCGTCTCTCGCTGCTCTCGGGCGGGGAGAAGGCGCTCGGCGCGATCTCCTTCCTGTTCGCGCTGTTCCTCGCGCGGCCGTGCCCGTTCTACCTGCTGGACGAGGTCGAGGCCGCGCTCGACGACACCAACATCGGCCGTTTCTGCGCCCTCCTGCGGCAGTTCGCGGATCGGGCGCAGTTCATCGTCGTCACGCACCAGAAGCGGACGATGGAGGCGGCGGACGCGCTCTACGGCGTGACCATGGGCGGGGACGGCGTCTCCCAGATCGTCTCGCGGCGCCTGCCCCGCGAGGACGCCGCCGCCGTCTCCGCGGCCTGACTACGCTCCCGCGATGACGCGGACCTGGGGCGAGCTGCTCGGCGACGACTCGACGGACGAGACGGTCGAGGAGCGGACGGGCTTCCTCGGCCGGCTCCGCGACTCGCTGTCGAAGTCGCGCCGCGCGCTGACGCAGCAGCTGGCGGTCGCGGCCTTCGATCCGGCCGACGACGAGGCCTGGGAGCGGCTGGAGGAGGCGCTGATCACCGCCGACATCGGCGTCCCGGCGACCGCGGAGATCGTCCGGCGGCTCGAGGCTCGCGGCGCGCTGACCACGCTCGAGCAGCCCCTCGCCGAGGAGATCGCGTCGCTGCTCGGGGAGCCGGGGTCACTCGACCTCTCGGTGCGCCCGGCCGTCGTCCTCGTCGTCGGCGTGAACGGGACGGGCAAGACGACCACGATCGGGAAGCTCGCCGCCAAGCTGGCGGCGCACGACCGCTCGGTGCTGCTGGCCGCCGCCGACACCTTCCGCGCCGCCGCCGAGGAGCAGCTGGAGATCTGGGCGCAGCGGGCGGGCGCCGACTTCGTCGGCTCGCCGCGCGGCGGCGACCCGGCCGCCGTCGCGTACGACGCGATCGAGGCGGCGACCTCGCGCGGCCGCGACGTGGTGATCGTCGACACCGCCGGGCGCCTGCACACGCAGACGAACCTGATGGAGGAGCTCGCCAAGGTGCGCCGCGTGATCGCCGGACGGCTCGAGGGCGCGCCGCACGAGACCCTGCTCGTCGTCGACGCCACCACGGGCCAGAACGGGCTCCAGCAGGCACGCCTGTTCGGCGAGGCGGTCGACGTCACCGGCGTCGTGCTGACGAAGCTGGACGGCTCCGCCCGGGGCGGGATCGCCGTCGCGATCGCGCACGAGCTCGGGATGCCCGTGACGCTCGTGGGCGTGGGGGAGGGACCGGACGATCTGCGCCCGTTCGACCCCGCCGACTTCGCGCAGGCGCTCGTCTCCGGAGGGTCGGCCTAGACGGGTGAGCAAGGGCCGGACCACCGCAGTCCGGCCCGTTCAGTCATCGGTTGCATTGGCAGGGACAGTTACCCCCCGGACTGCCCCTGCCGGGGGACTGCTTACCCTCTACGAGGGTCGGGAACCACGCTTTGCCCCGTGCTCCTCGGCCAGTTTCGCGCGGTGATGCGCGATCCGCTCTCGAAGGAGCTTCGTGGTTGGGTGCGCCTCGAATTCCTCACGGGCGCGCTCCAGAGCCAGCTCAATCCGTTCCTTCCTCGTCATCGTCCTCCCTGACGATGTTACGGATCTCGTACAGGAGGAGCGGATGTCGAGAAGCGCGGCGAGTACGGCGTTGACGTCTTCACGATCGACGACTTGTTCTCGCCTACTCCACATGGTTCGGACTTTGCCGTGCACCGCAATCGACCACAATCCGCACTTTCGGCGGTCGGCCGACCCGCAGGTACCCTTCCCCGGCCGTGTTCGACACGCTCTCCGACAAGCTCCAGCACGCCCTCGGCGACCTCCGCGGACGCGGGCGGCTCGACGAGGAATCGGTCTCGAAGGCGATGCGCGAGATCCGCCTCGCGCTGCTCGAGGCCGACGTCAACCTCCAGGTGGTGAAGGACTTCGTCGCGCGAGTGAAGGAGCGCGCGGTCGGCGAGGAGGTGACGAAGAGCCTGACCCCGGGCCAGCAGGTCGTGAAGATCGTCCACGAGGAGCTGACCGAGGTGATGGGCGGCGGCGACTCGCGGCTCGCATTTGCACAGCGCGGCCCGACGACGATCCTGCTCGCGGGTCTCCAGGGCTCGGGCAAGACGACCGCCGCGGCCAAGCTCGCCCTGATGCTGCGCAAGGAGGGGAAGACGCCCGCGCTCGTCGCCGCCGACCTCCAGCGCCCGGCCGCGATCGACCAGCTGGAGCAGCTCGGCCGTCAGATCCAGGTTCCGGTGTACAGCGAGGAGCGGCAGGACCCGGTCGCCGCCGCCGAGCGTGGCGTCGAATGGGCGAAAGCCCAGGGCTGCGACGTGGCAATCGTCGACTCGGCCGGCCGTCACCAGGTCGATACCGAGTTGATGGAGGAGCTCGTGCGGATTCATCGCCAGGTGAAGCCGCACAACGTCTTGCTGGTCCTCGACTCGATGACGGGGCAGGAGGCCGTCAACGTGGCGGAGGCCTTCCAGGAGCAGGTGGCGTTCGACGGAATCGTCCTGACGAAGCTGGACGGCGACGCCCGCGGCGGCGCCGCGCTGTCCGTGCGCGCGGTGACGGGCCGTCCGATCAAGCTCGCCTCGACCGGCGAGAAGCTCGACCAGCTCGAGTGGTTCCACCCGGACCGGATGGCCTCGCGGATCCTCGGCATGGGCGACGTCATGACGCTGATCGAGAAGGCGGAAGCGGCCGTCGCCGAGGACGAGCAGGCGGAGATGGAGGCGCGGCTCCGCGCCGGCGAGTTCACCTTCGACGACTTCCTCGCCAGCTACAAGATGCTGCGCAAGATGGGCCCGCTGAAGGGCGTGCTCTCGATGATCCCGGGTATGGGCAACCAGCTGAAGGGGCTCGACATCGACGAGCGCGAGCTGGCCCGCGTCGAGGCGATCATCCTGTCGATGACGCCGCGCGAGCGCGGTTTCCCGCACACTATCGACGGGTCGCGGCGCCAGCGCATCGCGCGGGGCAGCGGCACGACCGTCCAGGAGGTCTCACGGCTCCTGAACGCGCGCAAGCAGATGCAGAAGCTGATGAAGCAAATGGGCAAGGGCAAAGTCCCTGCGCTTCCCGGACTGGCCGGGAAGCGCTAGAGAGGAGATCGATGGCAGTACGGATGAGATTGACCCGCGTCGGGTCGAAGAAGAACCCGATCTACCGAGTCGTGGTCGCCGACTCGCGGTCGCCGCGGGACGGGAAGTTCATCGAGATCGTCGGCCGGTACAACCCGCAGTCGGACCCCTCGCTGATCGAGTTCGACGAGACGAAGGTGAAGGACTGGCTGTCGAAGGGCGCGCAGCCGTCGGATACGGTCTCGCGGCTGCTGAAGGCGAAGAAGATCGTTTGACGCCGGCAGGCGAGCTGGTCGAGTACCTCGCGCGGCGGCTGGTCGAGCACGACGACCAGGTCGAGGTCGAGGAGGTCGAGGAGGACGACGCGCTGGTGATCCGGCTCCACGTCGCCTCCGAGGATCTCGGCCGGGTGATCGGCCGCGGCGGCCGCATCGCCCGGGCGCTGCGCACGCTGGTGCGGGCAGGCGGCGCGCACGGCGACCGCCGGGTCCTGCTCGAGATCGTCGAGTGACGGAAGGCGACGACGAGCTCGTGCCCATCGGCCGCGTGGGACGCCCTCACGGGCTGGACGGGTCGTTCGTCGTGGAACGTCCCAGCGAGAACGATCGGCTGTTCGAGCCTGGCACCACCCTCCTCGCGGGCGGTATGCCGGCGACCGTGGCTGGGCGGAAGCGGTCCGGCGGCCGCCTCGTGATCAAGCTCGACCCGCCGGCGGAGCGAGGCGCCGATCTGACGGTCCGGCGCTCCGAGCTGCCGGAGCCGGAGCCGGACAGCTACTACGCCTTCCAGCTCGAGGGCATTGAGGTGATCGAGGAGGGAGGCCGCCGTCTCGGGCTGGTGCAGGAGGTTGCTCCGGGAGTGGCGAACGACGTCCTCCAGCTCGACTCTGGGATCTCACTGCCGATGCACGAGGCGTGCATCCGCGAGATCGACCTCGCGGCGGGCACAATTGTCGTTGCAGTCGGCTTCGTCGGTGACCGATAACCACAAACGCCCTTGCAGATCGACGTCTTCACGCTGGTTCCGCATGCCTTCGGCTGGCTCACCGAGCAGCGTCCGCTCGCGAACGTGCTCGGCACGGAGATCGACCTGCGGCTCTTCGGCTACCGCGAGACGACGCCGCTTCCGAACGGCCAGGTCGACGACGCCCCGTACGGCGGCGGGCCGGGCATGGTGCTGCGGGTGGACGTCGTCGCGGCTGCGCTCGACGCCGTGTACGGCGAGGTGCCCGAGCACCGGGTGATCGCGCTGACCCCGCAGGGGCGGCAGCTCGACCAGCAGGTGGTCGAGGAGCTCGCCGGCGAGGAGAGCCTGACGCTCCTGTCCGCGCGGTTCGAGGGCTTCGACGAGCGGATCGTCGCGCATCTCTGCTCGGACGCGATCTCGATCGGGCCGTACGTGCTCTCTGGCGGCGAGCTGCCGGCAATGGTTCTGGTGGACGCGATCGCCAGGCTGCAGCCGGGGGCGCTCGCCGAGGAGTCGATCCGGCACGAGACCTTCTCGTCCGGGCTCGAGGGCGGGGCCGAGTTCCCGCACTACACCCGGCCGGCCGAGTTCCGCGGCTGGCGCGTGCCCGACGTCCTCGTCTCCGGCGACCACGGCCGGATCCAGGACTGGCGCCTGGAGCAGAGCCGCACCCGGAGCGTCCGGTGATTGTCGCCCGCCTTCGGCTCGCTCCCGCGGCGGCGACTAGCTTCCGGCGACTCTCGGAGACCAGAGCATGAGCGACCTGTACGCGGTGCTCGGGGTGGCACCGGAGGCGTCCGACGACGAAATTCGTGCGGCCTACCACCGCCGGCTGCGCTTCGACGACGTGGAGACGCCCGAGGGGAACCAGCGGATGCGGGAGCTGCGCGAGGCCTACGAGGTGCTCTCCGACCCCGACCGGCGGCGCAGCTACGACGCCTCCCGTGACGGCTGGACGCAGGTCGTCGAGCAGCCGGTGACGGCGCCGGAGCCGGAGCAGGAGCAGGAGCCGATCGACCAGTCGCCGTTCGAGGAGTCGGTGCCCGTGGGGGACGACCACGACCATTCCTACAACCCGATCACGCGCGCGACCCGCGGGCTCCCGCGCGGCTGGCGGATCGCGATCGACTGGGTGGTCACCATCGTCGGCGCGATCGCGATCGTGCTCGCGATCAAGGCGTGGGTGGTCAACCCCTACCGCATTCCCTCATCGTCGATGGAGCCGACCCTGCACTGCGCGAGGCCGGGCAGCGGCTGCGAGGCTCGTTTCTCGGACCGGGTGCTCGCCAACCGGTTCATCTACCACTTCCGCAAGCCGCACCGCGGCGACATCATCGTCTTCAAGACGCCGCCGCTCGCGAAGGAGAAGTGCGGCGCCGGCGGCACGTTCGTGAAGCGGCTGATCGCCCTACCCGGCGAGACGTGGCAGGAGAAGAACGGGCTCATCTACATCGACGGCAAGAAGCTGATCGAGCCGTACATCAAGCCCGACCGGCGCGACACGGGCGTCTCGTACCCGGCCCGCAAGATCCCGGACGGGATGTACTTCATGATGGGCGACAACCGGTCGCAGTCCTGCGACTCGCGTGAGTGGGGCCCGGTCCCGCGCAACAACCTGATCGGCGAGGTCTTCGCCGTCTACTGGCCGCCGAACCGCATCGGCTTCAGATAGGGACTGACCCCGAAGGGGTCTGTCCCCACAGAAGTGAACCTCGACCATGTCGTCATTGCCGTCTCCGACTGGGAGCGGTCGAACCGCTTCTACCGCGACGTGCTCGGTGCCGAGCTGGTCGAGCTCGACAAGGGGCGTTTCGCCTATCGGTTCGGCGAGCAGCAGCTGAACGTCCACGGGCCGGGGAGCGAGCCGCACCCGCGCGCGGTCGATCCCGTGCGGCCGGGAAACAGCGACCTGTGCTTCCTGTGGGACGGGCCGATCGAGGCAGCGGTCGAGCGGTTGCGAGCGAACCGTGTCGAGGTCGAGCTCGGCCCGGTCGAGCGCACCGGGGCGAGAGGCGGTGGCACGAGCGTGTACTTCCGCGATCCGGACGGATCGCTGCTCGAGCTGATCAGCTACGCAGCCACCGAGCCGTAGCCGGCGCGGTTAGATCGGTCTCCACGGCTCCTACGACGCCGTTCAGCTCGTCCTCCACGTGGGCGCGGATGATCTCGTCGAAGTCCGTCTCGGCCTCGAAGCCGAGCTCCTGCGCCCGTCGGGTGTCGAAGCGTCCCGGCCAGCTCGCGACCATCCGCATCGTCGCCTCGTCCGGCACGCGGCGGATCAGCTCCACGGCTTCCGTGCCGGCGATGCGGCGGAGGGACTCGATCATCTCGCCGACCGTCGCCGAGACGCCGGGCATCGTCAAGGCACGCCGGCCGCCGAGTGCGTCTTGCTCGAGTGTCGCCGCGTGGACGAGGAAACCGACCGCGGCGCGAGGCGACGCGAACCAGTGCCGGACGTCGTGCGGGACGGGCAGAACGGCTTCACGCCCGCTCAGCGGCTCGCGGATGATGCTCGAGAAGAAGCCCGAGGCGGCCTTGTTCGGCTCTCCGGGCCGGACGCAGATCGTCGGGAGGCGGATGCTGATCCCGTCGAGGAAGCCGCGTCTCGTGTAGTCGGAGACGAGCAGCTCCGCGATCGCCTTCTGCGTCCCGTAGCTCGTCAGGGGCGCCGCGAGGTGGTCGTCGCCGATCACCTCCGGAAACGGCGGTCCGAACACCGCGATCGATGAGCTGAAGACCAACCTGGGGCGGTAGCCGGAGCCGACGCTTCGCACCGCCTCGAGCAGGTGCCGGGTGCCGTCCACGTTGACGCGGTACCCCTTGTCGAGATCTGCTTCGGCCTCACCGGAGACCACGGCGGCGAGGTGGAAGACGACGTCCGGGCGGCCGGCGACCAGCTCCCGGGCGGCGGATGGGTCGGCCAGGTCGGCGACGGTGGTCCGGACGTCGAGCTGCGCCGGTGGAGGTGGCAGCGGCTCGACGAGATCCGCGAGCGTCGCGTGCGAGATCGGGCCGCCGAGGGAGCCGTCTCGCGCCAGCCGCTCGGCGAGCTTGCGCCCGATCATCCCGGCTGCACCGACGACGAGAATCCGCACCGAATCGGACCGTACACGCCTTCGAGCGGACGTCCGTCGCCCCGCGCTTTCGCTACCATTCTCCGTCGGCCCGCGGGCCGTTCTTCCTATGAGCAAGACCATTGAGCTCCTCGAGCAGCGTCAGCTGCGCAAAGACCGGCCCCGGTTCAAGGCCGGCGACACGGTTCGCGTGCACTTCCAGGTGATCGAGGGCCAGCGCCGCCGCATCCAGGTGTTCGAGGGGATCGTGATCAAGCGCCAGGGGGCCGGCGTGCGCGAGACGTTCACCGTCCGCAAGCAGTCGTTCGGCGTCGGCGTCGAGCGGACGTTCCCGCTGCACTCGCCCAAGATCGAGAAGATCGAGGTCACGCAGATCGGCGACGTGAACCGCGCGAAGCTCTACTACTTGCGCGAGAAAGTGGGGAAGAAGGCGCGCGTCCGGGCTGTTCAGCGGAGGGACAAGCTAAGCTCGCCCGATGTCGTCGAGGAGCCCGTCGAGCAGCCCGAAGCGGCCGCAGAGCCCGAGTCCGACGAGCCCACAGCCGACGCGGCCGACGCCGCTGCCGAGCCCGTTGATGCCGCTGTCGAACCCGATGCCGCTGTCGAACCCGATGCCGCTGTCGAACCCGATGCCGAGCCTGCCGCCGAAGCTGAAGGCGAGCAAGAGGCGGCGGCCGACGTCATCGAAGAACCGCAGGCAGAAGCAGAGACCGGGGAAAAGGCTTCTTAGCTTCGACCGCCGGCTCGGCGCCCGGTTCGTCGCCGGGGCCGACGAGGCGGGACGTGGCTCGCTCGCCGGGCCGCTCGTCGTCGCCGGCGTGCTGCTCGACTATGGCCGGCTGCGCGACCACCGGGTCCGGCCGCTCGCGCTCCTGAACGACTCCAAGCAGGTCCCGGCCGAGCGACGCGAGGAGCTGTTCCGGGCGATCGTCGGCTGCGCCGAGCGCGTGGCCGTGCGCGTCATCTCCAACGGGCAGATCGATCGCGAGGGACTGCATCGCTCGAACCTCGCGGGCCTGAGTTCGGTGCTCTGGGAGCTGAGCCCTCCTGCGGAGGCGTGCCTCGTGGACGGCTTCCGACTCGGCCCCTCGGCTCCGACGCACACGGCAGTCGTCGACGGCGACGAGCGGAGCGCCGCGATCGCCGCCGCCTCGGTGGTGGCGAAGGTGACGCGCGACCGGCTGATGCGGCGGATGGACGCGCTCTTCCCGCAATACGGCTTCGTCTCCCACGTCGGCTACATCACCCCGGCCCACTCCGCGGTCGTCCGCGAGCGCGGGCCGTGCGAGATCCACCGCCGCTCGTTCCAGGCCCTCTGCTACCTCCCGGACGCCGACGCGCTCGCCGCCGTCGACCCGGAGTAAAGGGCGCTCCGCGGAGCGGCGGGCGCGGCTGCACTACCGGCTGCGCGGCTACCGGCTGATCGGCGCGAACGTCTGGGCGGGCGGGTACGAGCTCGACCTCGTCGTCCGGCGAGGGCGCCGGCTCGTGTTCTGCGAGGTGAAGGCGAAGAGCGGCCCGGCCTTCGGCGACCCGCTGGAGATGATCGGCACGGAGAAGCTCCGCCGGCTCTGGAAGGCGGGCGAGAGCTGGCTGGCCGCCCATCCGGAAGCGGCTGAGCTCGAGGTCGTCTACGAGGCGGTCGCGATCCGCGAGGGCCGGTTACGGCGGGTCCCTCTGGTACTCTGATCCTGCCGAGGGGCACTATCCCCGAACGGGCGTTGCTCGTCAGAACGGTCGCGAGACCCGGGCACGCCGGCCAAGGCAGGCACAGGTTCTGGGCCAGCATTGTGCGGGAGAAACCTTCGGCTGACAGAGTCGTTTTCGCGTCAGCCGAAAGGAGTTTCTGTGAACGTCACTCGAGCAAGCTTCAGCACGAAAGCCCGTACCTGGGTCCTTCTCGCCGGCCTGACCGCGCTGTTCATCGGCGTCGGTTGGGCGATCGGGGGGGCCGCACTCTGGTTCTTCGTCCTCTTCTCCGTCTTCATGAACCTGGCCGCGTACTTCTGGTCGGACAAGTTCGCGATCCGGGCCGCCCGCGCCCAAGAGGTATCCGAGGCGGAGGCTCCCGACCTGCACAATCTCGTCGCGGAGCTCGCGCAGCTGTACGACGTGCCGAAGCCGCGGGTCTACACGATCCCGTCCGACCAGCCGAACGCGTTCGCGACGGGTCGCAACCCCGAGCACGCAGCGGTGGCGGTGACGCAAGGCCTGCTCCAGCTGATGCCCCGCGACCAGGTGCGCGGCGTCCTCGCGCACGAGTTCTCGCACATCAAGAACCGCGACATCCTCGTGTCGTCGATCGCCGCGATGATCGCCGGTGCGATCTCGGCGATCGGGAACATCTTCTTCTTCATGGGCATTTTCGGAGACGACGACGACAACCCGCTGGGCGCGATCGGCTCGCTGCTCCTGATCATCGTCGCCCCGATCGCGGCGTCACTGCTCCAGTTCGCCGTCTCGCGTCAGCGTGAGTACCTGGCGGACGCCACGGCTGCGCGGATGCTCGGAACCGGGGAGCCGCTCGCCCAGGCACTCGAGAACCTCGAGCGCGGCCGGCAGGCGCTGCCGATGCAGGTCAACCCGGCGACCGAGACGCTCTACATCGTCAACCCGTTCAACGGCGCGGGCATGACGGCGCTGTTCTCCACGCATCCGCCGATCGAGCAGCGGATCGCGCGGCTGCGCGACTACGACCGGAACCGCGGGCTGGCGTAGCGTAGTTAGCCAGCTGCATCCGCGAGCGCGGCGCGAAGCTCGTCGAGTTCAGACCGATATTCGAGGCCGACGTCCCGATACAGCCCTATGAGTGACTCGTAGGTAGCTGGGCTGTCCCCGACGAAGTTCCAGAAGTCGGCGCCCATCTTCACTTCGTTCGAGAAGTCGAAGAATCGGCGAGGGTGCGGATGTGCGTAGGCGTCAGCGCGACCGTACGGGTCATAAGGGACACCCCACCAAGCGAACGTGTTTGCGTCACGCTGCAGCGCGAGCGCAGTCAGCTGCCGTTGCTTCATCTCGATGCATTGGCCTCGATTTGGCTTTGGGCTCTTGATTTCGAAGTAGTGCGTGTCGCCTCCGTGCGTCCGGACGAAGAGATCCACTCGGGTCGTTGCCGCAACTTCGTCCCCAAAGGCGCCGAGCAGTTGCTCGCGCTCGTAGAGATGGTCGGGTGCTGCCTCACCCCGTATCAGCTGGTTGATCCGCTGAGTGATGAACTCGCGGGCCAACACGGGAAGCGTCCCGGAAAGATCGAATGCGCGCCGGGCTTCAGAGTGTGCCTCGGCGGCGAGTACGAGGGCGATGCGCTCGTGGAGGTTGCCCAACGCGGTCGAGAATCCGCGCTCGCCGAGGCCGCGAATGCCGGGAACGAGTGCGTCATGGAAGGGGGCGAGAACTCCACTGGGCGAGTAGCCCTCAGCCTCGATTCGGCGAAGCTCGTCGAACTGTCGCCCGATCCATCCGTCCATGAACTCCCGCAGTAGAGTGTCTATGCGGCTCTGAGTCTCGGCTGTCACTTGAAGAGCGCTAGCTCTTGCGGCAGACCAGGACGTCCTCGTAGAACTCACCGGCACGTCTTCCAGTTCGGCGGTTGACGTGTCTCGTGATCCTTTCCTCGAGCCGAAGCCCGGCATTCTCGAGGATGGCCGGGTAGAGATCGTGTGAATCGTTCACAACGATCAGCACCTTCCCGTCGGCGCGGAGCTGGGCGCTTGTGTTGCGGAAGACCTCGCTCATAGCGTCGATGTACGCGGTCAGGGCCGTTCTACTTCGGCCGGCGGCCGCCGGGCCGATTTCTTCGTCCCGGCGGTCGTGCAGGTCCAGCAGCTCGTACGCGTAGCGGTGTTGCTCGTGGTAGTCGATCAGGCCCGGGTACGGCGGCGAGGTGATCACCCCGTCGGGTTGCACGGGCAGTCGCACGGTACGCGCGTCCTCGTGCAGGATGGTGATCTGGCTATCGGTGCGGAGGGTGGCGAACTCGCGGAGCCGACGGACAGTGTCTGCCGAGTAACGGACGAGGAACTTCCACGCCTCTTCGACGGGTCTGCACTCGCGCTTGTGCTTGAGGCAGTAGTACGGCTCTCTTGTCGGCAGTCGAGGGAAGTCCAGGTCGAAGTGGGTCGTCGTCCGCGCCGATCGAGCGGCTCGTGAGAGGACCACACGCGCGACGTCCGCGTAAGGTTGGGTGAGTCGCTCGGTGGCGGCACGATAGGAAAGGAGCTCGCCGAGCGCCCGGGGCGCGTACCAGCGCTCGAGCCATTCGGTCGCCTCGTTGGCGCCGTCGCCCTCGTGTCGCCTGGCGTCTTCGAGCGCCCCGCGCAGCGACAGCTCGAGCTCGCCGAGTGAGTACCGCGCGGTCTTGACCCCTGCCAGCAGGCAATTGAACGCGGAGATGTCGCAGCCGACCGAGTCGGCGCCGAATGCATGGGCCTCGACCAAAGTGGTCCCGGAGCCCATGAACGGATCGTAGATGCGTTCTCCGCGGGAGAAGTACCGCTGGAGGAAGACCTCGACCAGTTGGGGAATGAACTTGCCGAGATAGGGATGCAGGCTGTGGACGTGCTTGGTGCGCTGGGCCTGCGGTAGCTCGTCTTCGGACCACGAAAGCTCGAGGTCGATCTCGGCGTAAAGGGCGTCCTGCGTCTTCCCGGGCATGGGGAGCTAGCGTAGTCGCGGCCGCGGACGAGCCTCCTGGCTGCGTGTCTTTCGGCACATCCTTGGCACAGACATGTGACCGGACCAGCGGTTGGATGGAGATGTGCTCGCCCGCATGCTCACCCACGCGCTCGTCGGCCTCGACGCCCGCCGGGTGGAGGTGGAGGCCCATGTGGAGCTCGGCAACCCCGCCTTCACGATCGTCGGCCTCGCCGACCGCGCCTGCCAGGAGGCGAAGCATCGCGTGCGAAGCGGAATCGCTTCCGCCGAGCTCTTCTTTCCCTCGCGTCACATCACCGTGAATCTCGCGCCGGCCGACCTCCGCAAGGAGGGCTCGGGGTTCGACCTGCCGATCGCCCTCGCGGTGCTCGGCGCCTCGCACCAGGTCGCGCCCGAGCGACTGGCTGCACACACGGCCTTCGGCGAGCTCGCCCTCGACGGCCGCGTTCGCCCGGTCGGCGGCGTCCTCGCGGCAGCCGAGGGAGCACGGCGGGAGGGCATGGAGCGGATGCTCTGTGCGGCCGAATCCGCGCCGGAGGCCGCCCTGGCCGGGATCGAGCCGGTGCCGGTCGAGCACCTCGGCGAGGCGGCGGCGTATCTCCGAGGCGAGGCCGAGCCGGCGCCATACGAGCCGTGCGCGTTCGTCGCCTCGGAGCGTGCCGCGCACCCCGACCTCGCCGATGTCCGCGGGCAGGAACGCGCCCGCCGGGCCCTCGAGCTCGCGGCCGCGGGCGGTCACAACCTGCTCCTTGCAGGGCCGCCGGGCACGGGCAAGACGATGCTGGCCCGCCGGTTGCCGGGGCTGCTTCCGCCGCTCGGCCCGGCCGAGGCGCTCGAAGTGACCCGGATCCACTCCGTCGCCGGGCTGCTCTCGCCCGAGCGTCCCCTGGTACGCGACCCTCCGTTGAGGGCGCCCCACCACAGCGCCTCCATGGCCGCGATCGTCGGGGGCGGCCGGTCGGCGCGCCCGGGCGAGGTCAGCCTCGCCCACCGAGGCGTGCTGCTCCTCGACGAGCTCCCGGAGTTCATGCGCCCGGCCCTCGAGGCGTTGCGCCAGCCGCTCGAGGACGGCGTGGTCAGCGTTGCCCGTGCCGAAGGGAGGGCGGTGTATCCGGCCCGCTTCCAGCTCATCGGGACGATGAACCTGTGCCCGTGTGGAGCCCGTGGCGATCCCGCGGTCGAGTGCTCGTGCTCACCGCAGCGCCTCGCGTCCTTCCGCGACAAGCTCTCGAGGGCACTCCTGGATCGGTTCGACCTCGTCGTCACTGTCCCCCGGCCACGCGCAGGGGAGCTCGCGGCCGGCCCGTCCCAGGCGTCGGCGCCGGTGGCGGAACGGGTCGATGCCGCCCGCGAGCTGCTCGCGGTGCACACGCCGCGTCGCACGGCCGAGGCCGACCAGCTGCTGTCCCGGGCGGTCGAACGGCTGCCGCTCTCCGGCCGTGGGCGTGCCCGCGTCGCCCGCGTCGCCCGCACGGCCGCCGCTCTGGCCGGGGCCGAGGAGGTCCGGCCGGAACACGTCGCGGAATCGCTCGCCTACCGATCGCCGCGCGAGCTGGAGCCGATGTGAGAGACGGAGCCGTCACCGGCGAGCTCGCGCTCGCCGCCTTTGCCGCCGACACCGGGAGCCACCTCGTGGTCGAGCCGAAGGACGCCAGGTTCGCCCGCTTCTGCCGGCGGTTCGACGAGGCGGCGTTCCGGAAACGCCTGGACGAAGCAGGCGTCCGCTGGCTACCGCGCTCGGACCCCGGGTTTCCGGGAGCGCTTCGCTCGATCTTCGATCCGCCGGCCGGGCTCTTCCTCCGCGGCGGCGGCGCTCCGGAGCTGCTCGATCGACCCGCCGTGGCGATCGTCGGCGCCCGCGCATGCTCACCGTACGGCCAGCACGTCGCGCGGGCCTTCGGGCGCGAGCTCGCGGCGGCCGGTCTGGTCGTGGTCAGCGGCATGGCACGCGGGGTCGACGGCGAGGCGCACCGCGGCGCACTCGAGGGAGGCGGCACGACCGTCGCCGTGCTCGGCTGCGGCGTCGACCGCAACTATCCGGCCGGGCACGCGGAGCTCGCACGGCGGATCGGTGCCGACGGGCTCGTCGTGTCCGAGTACGCGCCCGGCGTGGAGCCGGCGCCGTGGCGATTCCCGGCGCGGAACAGGATCGTCGCCGGCCTCGCGCAGGCGACCGTGGTGGTCGAGGCGCGGGAGAAGAGCGGCGCGTTGATCACCGCCGATCTCGCGCTCGAGGAAGGACGTGAGGTGTTCGCGGTGCCCGGCGAGATCACGAACGCCCTCTCAGCAGGCACCAACGCGCTGCTCCGGCTCGGCGCGACGGCTGCGACCTCGGTCGCCGACGTGCTCGAGTCGTTCGGCCTTGAGATCGGCGATCGCCAGGCCCCCGACCTTTCTCCGCCCGCCGAGGCGATGCTCGCGCGGCTCGCTGACGGCCCGGCCTCGGCCGACGAGCTCGTCCGCGCTCTCGGGCTCGATGCCGGGGCGGTGGCAGCGGCCCTCGCCGAGCTCGACCTACACGAACTCCTTACGGAAACTTCAGGGATCTATCGGGCGGCGACGCGACGATGAGTCTATGCGCGCCGTCGCGATCGCCGCCCTGTTCCTCGTCCTGGCCGTTCCGGCCGGCGCGGCGCGCGGTCCCGTTGCGCACGTCAAGAACACGAACGGCTGGATCGAGGCGATCGCGATGGACGGGCCGCGGCTCGCGTATGCGGTGAAGGGCGGCTCGACGTGCACAGGCGTCTTCGCCTGGAACGTCCTGACCGGAAGCGCGGCGCGCGTCAGCGGCCGAGGCACGTGCTCGGCTGATTCGACCAGCACCGGCGGCGGCGTCACCGCGATCGCCGTGGCAGGCACGCGCCTCGCCTGGATCGTGAACATGGGCGGAAACACTGAGAGTGCCGACGTCCTCTATACGGCCTCCGTTCCGAGGCCACGGGAGAAGCTCGTCGCGAACGTGCTGCGTACGGGTGACGTCGACGGCACGCTCGCCGGCGGGTGGCTCGGCGGGCTCGTCGGCGGAGGCGACCGGATCGCCGTCGACCAGTTCACGACGAACGCGTCCGGCACGGTAACGAAGGCGGCGCTCCGGCGGCTCGACGGAGAGCTGACCACGATCGCCGCCGGCAGCGGAACGCTCCGTGCCGAGTCACTCGACCTCCACCGGATCGCAGTCCTCCGCGTCGACCAGAAGGTCGCGCTCTACGACACCGAGACCGGACGGCTGATCCGGACCGTCGCGCCGAGCTCGGCGCGCGAGGTCGCGCTGCGGCAGGACTACCTCCTGGTCCTGACCCGGACCCGGACGATCGAGATCTTCAACGCAAAGACCGGTGCGCCCGTGCGGGCCCTCCGCGTCGCGGCCGGGGCGGCGAAGCTCGATGCCCACTCGGGCATCGCCGCCTACGCCGTCGGGCGCACCGTGCACCTCCTCCGGCTCGCCGACGGCAAGGACACCGTGCTGGCGACCGCACCGCGCGCGATCACCGCGCTCCGGGTGGAAGCCGCCGGAATCGCCTACGCGTACAACACCGTCAGGGGAACCAGGGACGTCGGTAACCTCGCCTTCGTGCCGATGCGCAGGGCGACCTCCGTGCTGAGCTGACCAGGACCAGCTACTGGCTGGACGAGCCGGCGCCGCCGATCCCGGAACGGCGCCTCGACGGGACTCCCGACGCGGTGGTGGTCGGCGGCGGCGTCACCGGTTGCGCGGCCGCGCTTCGGCTCGCGGAAGCCGGGCTGAAGGTCCGGCTCCACGACGCTCGCGAGATCGCCGGCGGGGCGAGCGGACGGAACGGCGGCTTCGCATTGCGCGGCTGCGCGGCGCCCTTCGACGTGACGGTCGAGAGCATCGGCCGGGACGCCGCCGTCTGGCTGTGGCAGCAGACCGAGCGGGCGCTCGACCGGCTCGAGGAGCTGGCGGGCGACGCGCTGCGACGGACCGGGAGCCTCCGGCTCGCCGCCGACGACGACGAGCGTGATGCGCTGGCCACCGAGCTCGAGGGGCTCCGCGCGGGCGGTTTCGCAGCCGACTGGATCGAGAACGCGCTCGAAGGTCGCTTCCGCGCCGCGATCTTCCATCCGCCCGACGCCGCTCTCCAGCCGGCCCGCCTGGTCCGGCGGCTGGCCGTCGAAGCAGCCGAGGCCGGCGTCGAGATTCGCGAGCACAGCCGGGTGGAGTCCCTCGACGAGCTCGAGGCCGAGCACATCCTGGTCGCGACCGACGGTTACCCGAGCGGGCTGCTTGGCGAGCTCGAAGGCCTGATCGTCCCCACCCGAGGCCAGATGATCGCCACCGAGCCGCTCGCCGAACGGATCTTCGACTGCCCGCACTACGGCCGCCACGGCTTCGACTACTGGCAGCAGACGCCGGACGGACGCATCCTCGCCGGAGGCTTCCGGGACTCGGCCCTTCAGGACGAGTTCACGACCGACGAGGTGACGACGCCGGGGATCCAGGGCGCGCTCGAAACCTTCGTCGCCGACCTGGTCGGGCGCCCGCTGCGAGTCGACTACCGCTGGGCAGGGCTGTTCGGGCTCGTCCTCGACTTCCTTCCGGTCGTCGGGCGCGTGCCCGACAGCGACAGAGCATGGGTCGCCGGTGGCTATTCCGGCCACGGTAACGTGCTCGGCTTCCTCTGCGGCGAGCTCGTCGCGGGGGCGATCCTCGGACGACCGGCGCCCGAGCTCGCCCTGTTCGATCCGGCCCGGCTGCTCTAGCTGGAGCTGTCGCCGAAGTCGCCGGGCACGCTCTGGTCGCCCTGGAAGAGCGAGAACGCGTTGCCCTCGGTGTCCCTGCAGCGGGCGAACCAGCCGGTCTGGGGGATCGGCTGCTTCTCGTCGGCGGAGCCGCCGGCGTCGCGAACCTTGGCGATCGTCGCGTCGATGTCGTCGGTCGCCAGGTAGACGATCGGTCCGCTGCCGGCCTCGTCGGACTGGAAGATCGCCCCGACGGGCTCCTCGCCCTCCGTCATCAGATACACGAACGGCTCGGTCATCCCGCCGAACGTCCAGCCGAACACGCTGCTGTAGAAGCCCTTCGCACGATCGGTGTCGGCGGAAGGAAGTTCGAAGTGCACGATGGTTGCCATGGGCGGGAGCCTACCTGGGAGAATCGCGGCCACGTTCCCGACGAAGGAGGCTGTCGTGTCAGTGATCGTCACTCTCGTAGTGCCCGGCGACCCGAAAGCGATGGAGCGCGTCGCCGCCGAGGATCCGGCCCGGCTGGAGGCGATCGTCGCGGCCGCCAAAGGCCATGGCGTGATCGCTCACCGCTTCTACGGCTCCGAAGACAAGCTGATGGTGATCGACGAGTGGCCCGACGCGGAGAGCTTCCAGCGGTTCTTCGCGGAGCAGGAGCCGACGATCGGGCCGATGATGCAGCAGGTCGCGAGAGGCGAGCCGGAGATCACGTTCTGGACGAAGCTCGAAACCGGCGACGACGTGGGGTGGGACGCCTAGCCGGCTGCCTACAGGTCCAGGGCCGCCAGCTCGAGCTCGTCGGCTCGCTCCAGGGCGACCAGCGCAACGGCCAGGTCCTGGATCGCCAGGCCGGTGCTGTCGAAGACCGTCACGTCGACGTCGGACTCACGTCCGGGTGCATCGCCGGCGAGGACCGCGCCGAGGGTGGTGACCTGCTCGCGCTCGAGACGGTTCGCCTCCACGGCGGCGGCCAGCTCGCCGCCGTGGCTCGCCTGCTCCCAGTCATCGCAGAAGACCCGCGCACGCACGAGCTCCTCCACGGCGATCTCTGCCTTGCCCGGGCCGTCGGCGCCCATCAGCGACACATGCTGGCCCGGCTGCAGCGTGCCTTCCGAGAAGAGCACCTCGTTGCCGGGCGTGACGGTGACGACCTGATCTGCGGCGAGCGCATCCTCCTGCGACGACGCCATCTGGGCGCCGAGCTCGCCGGCAACGGCTGCGGCGCGCGCGGCGTCCACGTCCCAGAGCATCACGTCCTGCCCGCGGGCGACGAACGTCCGCGCCGCCGCCCGACCGTTCACGCCGGCGCCGATCACGGCCGCTGTGCCGGGCCGCCCCAGCGTCTCCGCCGCCAGCACCGCCGCCGCCCCTGTCCGCAGCGCCGTGACCGCCCCCGCGTCGAGCACCGCTACGAGGCGCCCGTCCGAGGCGTCCGAGAGCAGAACCAGCCCCGTCACGGTCGGCAGTCCGCGCGCCGGGTTGCCCGGGAACGACGTCACCCACTTGAGCAGCGCGTGTCCTGCCCCGAGCGCCGGCATGGCGCGGAAGTCGCCGGCCGGGTATGCCGGCACGTACACCTTCGGCGGCATCGTCCACTCGCCGCGCTCGTACGCCACGAATCCATCGCGTACCGCCTCGATCGCCCGCTCGGGCGAGACCGCCGCCTCGACGTCGCGCGCCCGGAAGAGCGGGATCACAGGCTCTTGACGGCGGCGGCGAGCTTGACGACCGACTCGCGCGCGTCGCCGAAGAGCATCTGCGTGTTCGGCAGCGTGTAGAGCGGGTTGTCGACGCCTGCGAATCCCGGCCGCATCGAGCGCTTGAGCACGACCACCGTCTGGGCCTTGTCGACGTCCAGGATCGGCATGCCGTAGATCGGGCTGGCGGTGTTCGCGCGCGCGTCGGGGTTGGTGACGTCGTTCGCGCCGATCACCAGCGCGACGTCGGTGCGCTCGAACTCCGGGTTGATCTCGTCCATCTCGACGAGCTGGTCGTAGGGCACGTTGGCCTCGGCGAGAAGGACGTTCATGTGGCCGGGCATGCGGCCCGCGACCGGGTGGATCGCGTACCTGACCTCGACGCCGCGCTTTTCCAGCTCGTCGGCGAGCTCCCGGACCGCGTGCTGCGCCTGCGCGACCGCCAGGCCGTAGCCCGGGACGATGATCACCCGGTCGGCGTAGGCGAGCATCACCGCCACGTCCTCGGCGGTGGTCGACCGCACCGTCCCGCCGTCGGCGGCCGCACCCTCCGCTCCGGCGGTCGTCTGCAGCTGGCCGAACGCGCCGAAGAAGACGTTTGACACCGAGCGGCCCATCGCCCGGGCCATCATCAGCGTCAGCAGCGAGCCCGATGCGCCCACCAGCATCCCGCTGACGATCAGCACGTTCTGGTGGAGCACGAAGCCGGTCGCGGCCGCGGCAACACCCGTGAACGCGTTGAGCAGCGAGATCACCACCGGCATGTCGGCGCCGCCGATCGGCAACACGAACAGCACGCCGAAGGCGAGCGCGCCGATCACGACCAGGAACAGCAGGAACATCTTCTGCGGCCCGAACACGATCACGAAGCCGAGCGCGACCAGTGCGGCGAGCAACGCCAGGTTGACGACCTGCTGGCCGGGATACACGATTGGCCGCCCGCCGATCAGCTCACGCAGCTTGGCGAAGGCAATCAGGCTGCCGGCGAACGAGACGCTCCCGATCAGAGCCGAGAGGACGACTGCAACCGAGGCGTCGTAGTCGAGCTTCCCCGGCTCCGGGATCGAGTTGTGGAAGTCCGCCAGCGCGACCAGCGCCGCCGCGCCGCCGCCGACGCCGTTGAACAGCGCCACCATCTCCGGAATCGCCGTCATCCTGACGGCGCGCGCGGCGTATGCGCCGACGGGGGCCGAGACCGCCATCACGACCAGAATCGACGCATAGTTCGTCAGCCCGGGCGTGAAGAAGGTGGCGACGATCGCGAACGCCATCCCGACCGCGCCGATCCAGTTGCCGTGGCGCGCCCGGGCCGGGTGCGAGAGGAACTGGAGCGCGACGATGAAGCAGACGATCGTGACGAGGTACGCGAGGTAGATCCAGTCGGTCCGGCTCATTCCTCTCCCGCGTCCTCGACCGGCGGCTTTTTCTTCGGCTTGAACATCTCCAGCATCCGGTCGGTGACGAGGAAGCCGCCGACGACGTTCCCGGTCGCCAGCGCGACCGCGGCCAGCGAGACGATCCGCAGCCACGTCGGCTGGCCGTGCGCTCCCGCGACGATGATCGCGCCGACGATGACGATCCCGTGAATCGCGTTCGTGCCCGACATCAGCGGCGTGTGCAGCAGCGTCGGCACCTTCGAGATCACCTGCACGCCGAGGAACGCGGCGAGGATCAGGACGGTCAGCTCGATCAGGAAGCTCGTGTTCACCCTGCGGCCGCCTCCTGACGGGTCACGCACGCACCCGCGGTGATCTCGTCCTCGAAATCGAGCACGAGCGCACCCTCGGGCGCGAGGTGGGTGAGCAGCGCCTGGACGTTGCGGGCGTAGAGCTGGCTCGCGTGGTAGGGCATCTCGCTGGCGAGATTCAGATGGCCCACGATCGTCACGCCGTCGCGGACGACCTCCTCGCCGGGCTCGGTCAGCTCGCAGTTGCCGCCGGTCTCGGCGGCGAGGTCGACGATCACCGATCCCGGTCGCATCGCCTCCACCGCGGAGGCAGGGATCAGCTTCGGCGCCGGCCGACCGGGCACGGCGGCGGTCGTGATCACCGCGTCGAAGTCGGGCAGCCGTTTCTCCAGCTCGGCCTGCTGCTGCGCCTGCTGCTCGGGCGTCAGCTCCGCCGCGTAGCCGCCTGCCGTCTCCTCGCCCTTCACCCCGAGGTCGAGGAACTTCGCGCCCAGCGACTCGATCTGCTCGCGGACCGCGGCCCGGACATCGAAGCCGAAGACCACCGCCCCCAGGCGCCGCGCGGTCGCGATTGCCTGCAGCCCGGCGACGCCGGCGCCGATCACGAGCACCTTCGCCGGCTGCACGGTTCCTGCGGCCGTGGTCAGCATCGGCAGGAACCGCGGAAGCCGGTCGGCAGCGATCAGCGTCGCCTTGTAGCCGCTGACCGTGGCCTGCGACGAGAGCGCGTCCATCGACTGCGCGCGCGTGATCCGGGGGATCGACTCCATCGCGAATGCGACCACGCCCTGGGCGGCGAGCCGGTCGATCCCTTCGCGATCGGTGAGCGGCTGCAGGAAGCCGATCAGTACGGCGCCGGTGCGCAGGCGGCCGGCCTCGTCGGCCGTCGGGTTCTGGACCTTGACGACCGCCTCGGCGTCCCAGGCGTCGTCCACGAGGGTGGCGCCCGCCTCGGTGTAGGCGTCGTCCTCGAACGACGCGGCGCTTCCCGCGCCGCGCTCGACCGCCACCTCGTGCCCTGCCTCGACAAGTTTGGCGACCACCTCCGGGACGAGCGCCACACGGCGCTCGCCCTGCGCAGTCTCCCTGGGGACCCCGATCCGCACGCGCCAATGCTATTCGGCGCGGGCAGCCCGGGTCTCAGGAAGCCTGCGCCGACCGCTTCCGGTACCAGCGGATGAGCTCGGTGAGGCCGGCGACCGATGCGGCGATCGCGAACGCGAGCAGCAGGCCCTTCCACGGGGCGTTCTCGAAGGTCTTGCCGCCGAAGTAGCCGAGCAACGCCGCATACGACGCCCAGATCACGCCGGCGATGACGTCGAAGAAGATGAAGCGCCGCCAGGCCCAGTCGAGGCTACCGGCGGCGAAGGTGGCGGCCGTCCGGCCGCCGGGGATGAAACGGCCGATGATGATCAGCCAGCCGCCTCGTTCCTCGAGCATCCGGTGCGCTCGGTCGAGGTGCCTGCGGCGTTCGCCGGTGAAGTACCTGTCGGCGAGGCGCTCGCCGAAGATGCGCCCGAGCCAGTAGCACACGTTGTCGCCGCAGATCGCTCCGACCGCGGCTGCGACGATGACCAGGCCGAGACGCAGGTCGCCGCTGCCGGCGAGCACCCCGGCGGTGATCACCGTCGCCTCGCTGGGCACGAGCGGGAAGAACGCGTCGATCATCGCGACCGCGAAGATGATCCCGTAGCTCCAGGCGGAGCCCGAGATCGCGTCGACGATCGATTGGAACATTTCGCCATTGTGCCGTTCCAGCCCGTGTCACCCTTTGGAGGGATACGCGCGGCCGGGTCGAATCCCGTCGTCCGTGAGCGCTCTCCTCGCTCTCTCCGAAGCGGTCGAGAACTGTGACCCGTACACCCGCGGTCACTCGGCACGCGTCGCGCACATGGCGTACGAGGTCGGCCTGCGGCTCGACTGCGACGAGACGGAGCTGACGCTGCTCCGGCTCGGCGGGGCGCTCCACGACGTCGGCAAGCTCGGAGTGCGGGACCAGGTGCTGAACAAGCCGGGCCCCCTGACCGAGGACGAGCTGGTCGAGGTGCGCGCCCACCCGGAGATCGGCGCGCGGATGGTCTCGCTCGACCGCGCCCTCCGGTCGGCACTTCCCGCCGTGCTCTACCACCACGAGCGCTGGGACGGGGCCGGCTACCCGAGCGGCCGCGCCGGTTCGGCCATCCCGCTCGTCGCCCGCATCCTCGGCGTCGTCGACAGCTACGACGCGATGACGTCCGACCGGCCGTATCGCCAGGCACGTCCGGCCGCCCGCGCCGCCGAGGAGGTCGACCGCTGCGCCGGCACCCAGTTCGATCCGGAGATCGCCCAGGCGTTCCTGGGCGTGTGGGAGTCCGGCGCCTTCGGGCCGACCCGCCCTCGGCCCTCCGCTGCCGGCGCGACCGCCTAGAGCGTCGCCCAGACCTCCAGCTTGGTTCGCACGCGGCGGATCACGTCGTCCGTGAACTCGCTCGTCCCGGCATGGCCGCCGAGGTCGGCCGTGCGCACGCCGTCGGCGACCGCTTCGAGACAGGACTCGCGAATCGCCCGCCCGGCCAGGGCGGTCTCGTCCGCATGGCCGAGCAGCGCCGCGCCGGCCAGGATCATCGCCATCGGGTTCGCGACGTTCTTGCCTTGCAGCGAGGGAGCGGTTCCATGGGCGGCCTCGGCCATGACCGCGTCCGGCTCGAAGTCGTCGTCGAAGGCGACGAGCAGCGACTCGGCCCCTGCGATCGACCCGAACAGCGGCAGGACGAGGTCGGAGAGGATGTCGCCGTCGCGGTTCAGCGCCGGGATGATCAGCGGATCGCCGGCGGCGGCGATCAGCAGCGCGAACGTCGCGTCGATCAGCTGCGGCTCGTAGGGGACGCCGGGGTGGCGTGCGGCGGCCGCGTCCATCTCCTCCTTCAGCATTCCCTCGTAGGTGGGGCTGACGGTGTACTTCGGGCCGCCGAAGACCTTCGCGCCCGCGCGCTCGGCCTCGCGGAACGCGAACTCGGCGACCGCGCGGCAGATCCGGCGCTCGATCCGCTCGGTCCGGAAGGCGACCTCGTCATCGCCCTCGCCCTCGCGCCACTCCTTCGCCCCGTAGGCGTCGCCGACCGCCATCCGCACGACCGAGATGGGTGCGTGGACGCCGCCGAACGGGACGACGCCGGGAATCCGGCGGCCGGTGCGGACGATCACCTTGCCGCCGATCTCCTCGCGGATGATCCGGTTCGGCGAGCCGACGTCGTCCCGGCCCTCCGGCGTGATCGTCGCTGCCTTGAGCCCGAGCCCGGCCTCGCGCAGCGCGGCCGCCGCCTCGTGCACGACCCCGTTCTTCGTCGTGCGCCGGTTTGCGAGGGAGAGGTCGAACCGGGACAGCTCGAGGCGTGTGCCGACGACGTCGGGTGCCAGCACCCGTAGCGCTTCCTCGAGCAGCTCCTGGCCGGTCTCGTCTCCCTCGAGGACGACGATCGTCGACGTGTCCACGGCGTGATTCTCTCAGGCGGGCCCGTCCTCGTCGGCGTACGTGAAGCCGTGGCCGCGCCGGAGGCGCCGAATTCCCCGCTGGGAGCAGTCGGCGACTGCGCCATTTCCAACCCTCATTCCGGTTGTCATTTCGCTACGCTTCGTATCCCGACCCGCGAAACTCGGAGGATCGAATTGGCACGCAAGACCGTACTCGTCTGCGACAACTGCGGCAGGGAAGTCGACGAAGGAAAGGGCGCGACGATGCGCCTGTCCTTTTCCGATGCACGGCGCGGCGCAAAGGAAGCCGATCTCTGTGATTCCTGCGCGACCGGCCTGCCCGGACGTGCGACCGCCCGCCGCGGGCGCAAGCCGAAGTCGGTAGCCGCCTGACCTCGCCCGGAGGCGGGGCACCGTCCCGCCTCCGGAAGAGCTTCGTTTTTCGCGCTGATTACGGCTTTTGCGGCCGGCCTCGCAAGCGGGGCCGTCGGAAGCCGGGACTAGTATGGGTCGATGGCCTTGACGTTGTTGGCCGGGCCGGCCAACGCCGGCAAAGTGGCCCTGCTCCTCGATCGTTACCTCGCCGATCTGGCCCGAGAGCCGGTCCTGATCGTGCCGACCGGATCGGACGTCGAACGCGTCGAGCGCGACCTGCTCGCCCGCGCGGGAGCGCTCCTCGGCGGGTCGATCGGGACATTCGACGACGTCTTCGAGCGGATCGCCGGCGGGAACGGCGCCGCCCGTCCGCTCGCCGGCGACGCGCAGCGGTCGCTGATCCTGCGCCGCGTCGTGGCGGGCGCCACGCTCGCCGACCTCGATGCGTCAGCCCGCTTTGCGGGCTTCGGCGACGCGCTCGGCACGGCGATCGCGGAGCTCGAAGCGGGGCTGGTCGAGCCCGACGACGTCGACGGCGACCTTGCCCAGCTCTACCGGCGCTACCGCGAGGAGCTCGACCGGCTCGGGCTCTGGGACCGTGACCTCCGCCGTGCCCACGCCGCCACCCGGATCGGGAACGAGCTCGCCGCCTGGGACGGCCGGCCGGTCTACGCCTACGGCTTCGAGGATCTGAGCGGGGCGCAGTGGCGCCTGCTCGAGGCGTTTGCCGGCCGCGCGGACGTCACGGTGTCGCTGCAGTACGAGCCCGGCCGGCTCGCGTTCGCGTCGCTCGAGCGCACCGCCACCGACCTGACGGCGCTGGCGGCGGGCCGGATCGAGGAGCTGCCGCCGCGCTACGCCGAGTACGCGCATCCGGCGCTTGCGCATCTGGAGCGTGCGTTGTTCGAGGACATGCCGCCGCCGGCGCCGCCCGCCGAGGGCGCGATTCGTTTCCTCGAGGGGGCCGGCACCCGCGCAACCCTCGAGCTCGTCGCCGACGAGATCCTCCAGCTCCTCCGGTCCGGCACGTCGCCCGAGGAGATCCTGGTCGTCTGCCCGTCGGTGGAGCGCGTCCGGGCGCCGCTCGAGGCAGCGTTCGGAGCGTTCGGCGTTCCGTACGGGCTCGACGCGACGGTGAGGACCGCGCAGACCTCTCTCGGTCGGGCGCTGCTCGCGCTGCTCCGCTACGCCTGGCTCGGCGGAGGCCGGCGCGACCTGTTCGGCTTCCTGCGCTCACCGTACTCCGGCCTCGCGCGTGCCCATGCCGACTTCCTCGAGGGCCGGCTCCGCGGCCGGGGGATCCGCTCGCCCGAGCGCCTCGAGGCGACGATCGTGGAGCTCCGCGGCCAGCCGCTCGTTGCGCTGGAGCGTCTGCGCTCGGCACGCACGTCGATCGCGGCCGTCCGGGAGCTCGCAGCCTCGATGCTGCGTTCGGCCTACGGGCTCGACGCTCCGCCCGCGTCGCAGGAGGCGCGGATCGACCTGCGGACATACCAGACCGTGGTTGCGTTGCTGGACGAGCTCGAGGCCTGGGTCGAGCGCGGCTCGGAGCTCTCGACCGAGGAGCTGGTCGCGTCGCTGGAGAGGGCGCAGGTCTGGCTCGGCTCCGTGCGCCCCGGGCACGTGACCGTGCTCGACCTGCTGCGCGCGCGCACGCGCCGCGCAGAGGTCGTGTTCGTCCTCGGGCTCGAGGAGGGCGTCTTCCCGCAGCGCGCCCAGAGCTCGCCGTTCCTCGACGACGATCGGAGACGCGAGCTCGGCGACCGCGCCCGGCTCGCGAAGCCCGACCCGGTCTCGCGCGCCCGTTACCTCTTCTACACGGCCTGCACGCGACCGTCGCGACGGCTCTATCTCGTCCGCGAGGCCGCGACCGACGACGGTGCCCCGCGCCAGCCGAGCCCGTTCTGGGAGGACGTCGGGACCGTCCTCCGTCCCGACGATCTGCCGCGCGTGACCCGGAGGCGCGCGCTCTCCGAGCTCGTGTGGCCGGTGGAGGGCGCGCCCAGCGAACGCGAGCGGCTCCGTGCCGTCTCGTGGCTGTCGACCACCGACCGCTCCGCCGCCGAGGCGATTGCGGAGGCGAACGGCTGGGAGCGCCGCCTGGCGCGCGCGGTCGGCGCCTTCCGCCGGCCGACCCGGCTCACCGACCCGATGGTGCTGGAGTCGCTCTCGTCGCGCGCGATGTTCGGCGTCACCGAGCTGGAGGCGTTCGCGGGCTGCTCGTCGATCTGGTTCGTCGAGCGGATGATCGACCCGAAGTCGATGGACGCCGACGTCGACGCCCGCATGCGCGGCTCGATCGCGCACCAGGCGCTGTTCAAGTTCTTCTCCGGCCTGCCCAAGCGGCTCGGCTGCGAGCAGGTCTCGCCCGAGCAGCTCGACGACGCGCTCGCGTTCCTCGACGAGTGCCTGGCGGAGGCGATCGCCGGCGGCGCCGAGAGCCGGCTCGAGCTCACCGACCTCCAGCGCAGCGAGCTGCGCCAGACGCTCTGGCGCGACCTCGAGGCGCTCGTGCGCGCGGAGGCCGAGTCGGACCTCCCGCTCGTGCCGCGCAAGTTCGAGGTCTCGTTCGGCTCGGAACGGTCGGCTCCCGAGCTCCAGCGGGGCCTCGACCTCGAGACGTTCCAGCTCTCGGGGAAGATCGATCGCATCGACCTCGACCCATTCTCGGCGCGCGGCATCGTCTGGGACTACAAGTCCGGCAAGAAGGCGCACACGGCGGCCGAGATCGAGCGCGAGCTGCGTCTCCAGATCCCGCTGTACATGCTCGTCCTGCGCGACCTGGTCGGCGTCGAGCCTCTCGGCGGGCTGTACCGGCCGCTGGCCGGCGACCGCAAGGCGCGGGGTCTGCTGCGTGCCTCGGCCCGCGCGGACGGCGTGCCCGGCTACGCGGCGCGCGACTACGTCGACGAGGAGGACTTCTGGGCGAAGGTCGAGCGCGCCCAGGACGTCGGCCGCCGGATGGTCGCCCGCATCCGCGAGGGCGACGTGAAGCACGACCCACGCGAGGGCTCGTGCCCGACCTGGTGCAAGCTCGGCTCGATGTGCCGGGTGGGGAGGGGCTAGCGACCGTGGCTGCCACAGCGCGGCGCCCACCGACCCCGGAGCAGCACGCCGCGATCGAGGCCGAGGGGCTCGTCTTCGTCTCCGCCGGTGCGGGCACCGGCAAGACGGCCGTGCTGGTCGAGCGGTTCGTCCGCGCGATCGACAGCGGCGTCGACGTCGGCTCGATCCTGGTCATCACCTACACGGAACGGGCCGCCGCCGAGCTGCGCTCGCGCATCCGCGCACGGCTGGCGGAGCTCGGACAACGCGAGCTGACCCGCGAGCTCGACGGCGCCTGGATCTCGACCATCCACGGCTTCTGCCTGCGGCTGCTGAAGCAGCATCCGTTCGCGGCCGGCCTCGACCCCCGCTTCCGCGTGCTCGACGAGAGCCAGGCGGCCGTGCTCAGGGCCGAGGCGTTCGAGGAGGCGCTGACCGAGTTCTGTGGCGGCGAGCAGCCGGACCGGCTCGCGCTGCTCGCAACCTATGGCTCGGCCGCCCTCCGGCGGATGCTGACGAGCGTCTACGAGACGTTGCGGGCTGCCGGTCGCGAGCTGGAGCTCCCGATCGGCGACGCCCCCGGGGTGGACGAGGCAGCGGCACGAGTCGTGGAGACAGCCGGCGTATCGGACGAGGCCGCGCGGCTGGTCGAGCTGCTCGGGCGGCGCCCGCAGCCCGAGGCGCTCCTCGATCTCTCCGGCTACGCGGTCAGGGGCGACGACGACTACGAGGAGGCGCGCAAGGCCCTGGAGCAGGCCGCCCTGAACGCCGTCGCCGCGCGGGACCGCGCGCTGCTCGAGCGGTTGCTCCAGTCGTTCGAGCGCTCGTACCGGGCGGCGAAGGACCGGGAGTCCGCGCTCGACTTCGAGGACTTGCAGCTTCGCGCGCGCAACCTGCTCCGCGACGACGCCACGATCCGCGAGCGCGAGCAGCTGCGCTTCCGCCAGGTCTGCGTCGACGAGTTCCAGGACACGAACCGGCTGCAGTGCGAGCTGATCGACCTGATCGCCCGGGGGGAGCTGTTCTTCGTCGGGGACGAGTTCCAGTCGATCTACCGCTTCCGCCACGCCGACGTCGAGGTCTTCAAGGAGCGGCGGGAGCAGGTCGGCGAGGTGCTGCCGCTGACGCAGAACTGGCGGTCGCGGCCGGAGGTGCTCGCCGTCGTCAACGAGCTGTTCGGCGCCACCTTCGGGGACGAGTTCCAGAAGCTCGTCGCCGCTGGGCGCTTCCCCGATCCGGCGTCCGGGCCTGCGGTCGAGCTGCTCGTCACCGACAAGGCGAGCTACAAGGACACCGGCGTGACGTGGCGGGCCGGCGAGGCGAGGGCCGTCGCCCGCCGCGTGCGCGAGCTCGTCGACGAGGGCGAGGCGGAGCCGGGCGAGATCGTCCTCCTCTTCGCGGCCGGCACCGACGCCGAGCAGTACGAGGAGGCGTTGCGCGCGGTCGACCTGCCGACCTATCGCGCGACCGGGCGTGGCTACTTCGGCCAACAGCAGGTCGTCGACCTGCTCGGCTACCTGCGGTTGATCCACAACCGCTATGACGACGAGGCGTTCGTCACCGTGCTCGCCTCGCCGTTCGTCGGCGTCTCGAACGACGGCCTCGTCGTCCTGCGGCGGAACGCGACGCGCCGACCGCTGTTCACCGCCGTCGAGAAAGGGCTCCCCGAGGGCCTGTCCGAGCGCGACAGGCGGCTGCTCCAGGCGTTCCGGCAGCGTTACGAGCGGCTGACGGGGCTCGCGGGCACCGTCGGCCTCGAACGCCTCTGCGAGCAGATCGTGGTCGAGCACGACTACGACCTCGCGGTTCTCGCCCAGTGGGACGGCCGCCGCCGCTACGCCAACCTGCGCAAGCTCGCGCGCCTCGCCCGCTCCTACGAGGAGCTGCGCGGCGCCGACGTCGAGGGGTTCGTCCGCTTCGTCTCCGAGCAGGACGCCGCCGGGGTGAAGGAGCTCGAGGCGGTCGCGGAGGAGGAAGGCGCGAGGGCCGTCCGCCTGCTGACCATCCACGCTGCCAAGGGCCTCGAGTTCAAGGTGGTCGTCGTCGCCGACGCCGGCCGGGAGCGGATGTCGACGAGGGGCGAGGAGATCATCTGCCTGCCCGACGGCCGATTCGGCTTCAAGGTGGTCGATCCGCTCACGGGCCGGCGCGTCGCCGCGTTCGAGTACGACGCGGTGCGGGATGCCGAGGAGGTCGCAGCCGAATCCGAGCGGCTCCGCCTGTACTACGTAGCGATGACGCGGGCGATCGACAGGCTGATCATCGCCGGTTCGATCGACGCGTCGCGTCGCGACCCGAAGACGCCGATCGGCTGGGTGCTCGACCGGCTCGAGCTGGGCGAGCTCGAGGACGGTGAGGTCGTGCGGGGCGAGGCCCGGCTCCGGGTGCGGGTCGACCGCTTCGAGCCCGAGCCGGCACCGGAGCCGGAGCAGCCGCCGGCAGTGGCGCAGCTGTCGCTGTTCGAGGCAGAGGTGTCACAGCGGGCAACGACGGTTCCGGAGCTGCCGCAGCTCGAGCCGGTCGCGGTGCCGGCGGTCGAGCCCGTCCGCCGCCTCTCGTACTCGGCGCTCGCACTGTTCGAGCGCTGCCCGTACCGCTTCTACGCCGAGCGTCTGGCCGGGATGAGACCGGTGGACGGAGGAAGCGGCCGGATCGGCGGCCACGCGGGGATGGCGGCGAGCGAGATCGGCGACTCGGTGCACCGCCTGCTCGAGCGCGTCGATCTGGCCGCGCCGGCGAAGCCGTCGCTCGACCAGGTGCTGGGCTGGTACCCGGGCGCGACCGCCGAGGAGCTGGGGCGCATCGGCGCGCTGGTCGACGCCTACTGCGGCTCGGCGCTCGCGGCGCGGCTGGCAGCCCTCGACGGCGTGTCGTCGGAGCAGCCGTTCGCGTTCGAGCACGACGGCGTGCTCTTCCACGGGGTGCTCGACGTGCTGCAGCTCGAGGACGGCCGCGCGCTCGTCGCCGACTTCAAGTCGAATCTGCTCGGCGAGCTGTCGCCGGCCGAGATCTTCGACGCCGAGTACCGGCTCCAGCGCCTGGTGTACGCGATCGCCTGCTTCCGGGGGGGCGCCGAGGAGGTCGAGGTCGTCTACCAGTTCCTGGAGCGCCCGGACGAGCCGGTCGAGGCGAGGTTCCGGCATGACGAGCTGCCCGTGCTCGAGGCCGAGCTCTCTGCGGCGATCGAGCGGATCCAGGCCGGGGTCTTCCCGCCGCGCCCGAGCGAGTTCGCCTGCGCCGGCTGCCCGGCGCTCGACGTGGTCTGCGCCGGCCCGGCGCTGCTCGGTTACGAGGGCTAGGCGGTGCGGAACCGGGCGGCCGGAACGTACGACCTGATCGCGGGCCGCAGCCTCGACCGGCTGGCCGCTCTGAGCGACGGGATCTTCGCGGTGGCGATGACGCTGCTGGTGCTCGACCTCCGGGTGCCGGCGCGCGAGGCGCACGGCTCGGAGACCGCGCTCTGGCATGCCCTCACCGGTCTCGGCCCGCAGTTTCTGACCTACTTCATGAGCTTCCTGACGCTCGGGATCTTCTGGCTTGGACAGCAGGCCCAGCTGAGCCAGTTCGAGCGCGGCGACCGGCGCCTTGCGTGGATCCACGTCGCCTTCCTGTGTGCCGTGGCGCTGATGCCGTTCTCGACGTCGCTGCTCGCGGAGTTCGTCCGCGAGCGGCTCGCGCTCGCCGTCTACTGGGCCAACCTGGCCGCCCTCGGCGCCTTGCTCTACGCGAGCATCGCCTACGCCGAGCGGATGCGCTTCCTCGACGAGGACGAAGCAGTTGCGCTGCACAAGCGGCGCATCGGCGGCTACCAGCTCGTCTACGCCGTCTGCTTCGCCTTCTGCGTCGTCGACACGTACGTGAGCATCGCGCTGATCTTCGCCGCCCAGCTCTTCTCCGTGATCTCCGGGCGCGTGAGCCCGTTCAGGTCCTAGTTCGGCCCTGCACGATGCCGAGGAGCTTTGTCCGGGAAGCCCGCAAGCGCGTTGGGCCGAAGCGCGACCGCATCCTGCCGATCATCGAGCGGCTGAAGGCCGAGCACGCGGACGCCGGGATCGCGCTCCGGTTCCGCACTGACGTCGAGCTGTTGGTCTCCGTGATGCTCTCGGCCCAGACGACCGACGTGAACGTCAACCGCGTGACCGAGCTGCTCTTCCAGAAGTACCGACGCCCCGAGGACTACCTCGTCGTGCCGCCGGAGGAGCTCGAACGGGACATCTACGCCACCGGGTTCTTCCGCCAGAAGGCGAAGGCGATTCGAGGCACGATGGCGATGCTGCTCGAGGAGTACGACGGGCAGGTGCCCCGGCGGATCGAGGAGCTCGTCCGACTGCCCGGCGTCGCGCGCAAGACGGCGAACGTGGTCGCCGCGGAGCTGGGCGAGCCCCAGGGCGTCGTCGTCGACACGCATGTCCGCCGGCTCTCGCAGCGCCTCGGCCTGACGCGCCAGGACGATCCGGTGAAGATCGAGCGCGACCTCCAGCGGCTCGTGCCCCGCGAGCACTGGGGGATCTTCCCGCACCTCCTGATCTGGCACGGCAGGCGCGTGTGCATCGCCCGTGCGCCGCGGTGCCCGGACTGCGTGCTGATCGACCTCTGCCCCTCGTCGCGGGTATAGCCTCCGCCGGTGCCCGACCTGGAAACGTCACGGCTCCGTCTGCACGCCCTGACCGGCGAGGAGGCAGAGCTGCTCGGTGCCGGCGGGTTGCCTGCCCCCTGGACGTACGCGCCCGGCTACCCGCTGCCCGACACCCGGGACGGCGTCGGGCTGTACCTGCGCCACGGCGACCAGGCGTACGGCTTCCACTTCGTCGTCCGCCGGGAGGATGACCGAGTGATCGGCGAGATCGGCTTCGTCGCGCCGCCGCGCGGAGGCGTGGTCATGATCGGCTACGCGATCGTCCCCTCCGCGAGGCGGCAGGGCTACGCGACCGAGGCGATCGCCGCGCTGACCGCGTGGTCGCTGGCGCAACCGGATGTCGACCACGTGCGGGCGCAGACGCTCCCCGGCAACGAAGCCTCGATCCGGGCGCTGCTCCGCGCCGGCTTCGAGGAGGACGAGCCCGGCACCAAGGTGCGCCGCTTCGTGAAGGTCAGGCCCGGGGGCTGAGGGCGACCAGCAGGCCGCCGTCGTCGTCGTAGGCCGGGAAGAGGTCGGCGATCACCGGCTTCGCCACGCCCGCCTTTGTGCGGAGCTCGAGCTGCTCGCCGAGCCTGCGCACGCCCCATTCGAGCGCGAGCGAGACCGGGTTCTTGTCGTCGGCGAACCCGTTGAGCCCGAACCGCTCGACCACGTCATGGCCCATCAGCTCGCTTTCGCTGAAGCCGGTCAGCTCGAGCACGCCGCGCCCGGAGGCGAGGATCCGCCCCTCCTGGTCGCACACGACCAGCCCGGTGTTGGGACCCGGGTAGTAGTCGTCCATCAGCTCGAACAGGAACCCGAAGCCGCACCGGTGGCAGGCGACCGCCTCGTCCGACATGCCCTCGAATCCGTCGATGTCGATCGACCGGTCCTTGCAGTTCGGGCAGATGTAATGCGGCACCCGTTCAGGGTAGCCACGTCAGAGCCAGCGCTTGCGCCGGAAGTAGAGGATCTGGCGAGCGAGGTGATTGCGATCAGGCCCAGCGACCAGTAGTACCCCCAGCCCCAGTGGAGCTCGGGGATGTTGCGGAAGTTCTGCCCGTAGAGGCCGACGATCAGCGTGGGGAGCAGGAGGATCGACGCGATCGCGGTCAGCCGCTTCATCACGTTGTTCTGCTCGTTCGCGATCTGCGCCTGGTGGTAGTCGCGGACGCCGGCGAGCAGGTCGCGGGCGAGCTCGAGGTTGTCCGCTGCCCGCAGCAGCTTGTCGTAGGCGTTGCCGAAGTTGAGCTCGACCTCGTGCGTGAAGACCTCGTCGCCGGCGAACTCGACCCGGTTGTCGATCACCTCACGGACGGCGTCCCGGGTGGGGGCAAGCGTGCGCCGGATGTGGAGCATGTCGTGGCGGAGCGCCGAGAGGCGCATCCGGATCCGCTCCGACGGCCAGTTCTCGACGTGATCCTCCAGGGTCGTCGATCGCGTCGTTGACGCCGTCGACCAGGTCGAGGAAGCGCTCGGCCACGTCGTCGATCAGGTGGTAGGCGATCATCGCGACGTTGTCCTCTTCCCGGCACGACTCCTGGGCCTTGCCGGGATGCCAGGGAGGCCGGCCTCCCTCCGGCGTCTTCCGAACCGTGACGATCGTCTCGCGGGTGATCACGAGGTCGATCTCCTGGTAGAAGACCTCGTCGTCGTCGCGGACGAGCACCGGGACGAGTAGCACCCCGAACACGTAGTCGCCCTGCGGCTCGAGCTTGGGCCGGGGCTCGTCGTCGTGCATCGCCGGGGCGAGGAGCTGCTCCAGGGCTCGCGCGTGGACGGCGGCCGGCAGCTTCGCCTCCAGCTCACTCGGGCTGGGATCGAGCAGATCGATCCAGCGCGCACCCGCAGCCATCAGCGGGCAACGCTAGCTCGGGGCTCGGCTGGAACCGCCGGATCTAGCTGCGCGGCGCGGCGAGGGCCGACTCTGGGTGGCCCTCGCGAGCGGCCAGGAAACGCTCTGCGTCGAGCGCGGCCATACAGCCGGAGCCGGCGGCGGTGACCGCCTGCCGGTAGGTGTGGTCCTGGACGTCGCCGGCCGCGAACACGCCCGGGACGTTCGTCTCCGTCGTTCCCGCCCGGGTGACGAGATAGCCGGCGTCGTCGTGGTCGAGCTGGTCGAGGAAGAGCGCAGTGGTCGGGTCGTGGCCGATCGCCACGAAGAGCCCGCTCGCCGCCAGCTCACGCGTCTCGCCGCTCTCCGGGTTGCGGAGCAGGGCGGACCGCATCTTCCCGTCGTCGCCCGCCAGCACCTCTTCGACCACGTACGGCGTCAGGAACTCGACCTTCTCGTTGGCGCGCGCGCGATCGATCATGATCTGCGACGCGCGGAACTCGTCGCGCCGGTGAACGAGCGTGACCTTCGACGCGAACTTGGTCAGGAACGTCGCCTCCTCCATCGCCGAGTCGCCTCCGCCGACCACGACCACTTCCTGGTCACGGTAGAAGGCGCCGTCGCACGTCGCGCAATAGGTAACGCCGCGTCCCTGGAGGGACCGCTCGGACTCGAGCCCGATCTGGCGGGCGGTCGCGCCTGTGGCGACGATCACCGTCTCGGCGCGGTACTCGTCGTCGCCGACCCACACGCGGAACGGTTGCTCCGAGAAGTCGACACGCGTGACGTCGTCGGTCAGGAACTCCGCGCCGAAGCGCTCGGCCTGGTAGCGGAACTCCTGCATCATCTCCGGCCCGAGCACCCCGTCGGGGTAGCCCGGGTAGTTCTCGACGTCGCTGGTGATCATCAGTTGGCCGCCCCACCGGAATCCTTCGATCACGAGCGGGCGCAGGTTGGCGCGGGCGCTGTACAGCGCCGCCGTGTATCCCGCAGGCCCGCCGCCGATCACGATCAGCTCGCGCGTTTCGTCCATACCTAGGTAAACGTAGCGCGCCGGTCGGTGATTCCGGTAGTCAGGCGGCGTCGGCGGCCGAGTCGCCCTCGACCAGCTCCGGTGCGGTCGCCTTCCTCACGGCCACGTCGATCGGCTCGACGGTCGCGAGCTCGGAGCTGGTGGACACCCCGAGCTGGGGCAGCTTGCGGGCTGCGGGGAAGACGCGCGTCTCCAGGGAGCCGAGCGTGCTGTTGAAGGCTTCGACTGCACGACCGAGGCTCTTTCCGAGCATTGCGAAGTGTGCGTTCATCTTCGCGAGACGCTCGTAGATGAGCTGCCCGTGCTCGCTGACCTCCCGGGCGCTCTCCGCGATCGTCTGCTCGCGCCAGGCGGCGGCGGCAGTGAGGAGAAGGACGATCAGGTTCGTCGGGCTCGCCAGGATCACACGCTGCTGCGGGCCGATCTGGAGCAAGGTCGGATCCCGTTCGATCGCGGCGCGGTAGAGGCTCTCTGACGGGAGGAACATGATCACGAAATCCGGTGCAGGCATGAACTGACGCCAGTACGCCTTCTCGCCGAGGCGGCGGATCCTGTCACGAAGGAGTCGGACGAATTCGTCGAGGCTCTGTGACCGGAGGGCGTCGTCCTCGGTCTGGAACGCGGTGAGCAGCGCGTCCAGCCCGGGCACCTTCGCGTCCACGACGATGTGCTTTCCGCCGGGAAGGCGGACGACCACGTCGGGGCGGAGCACCCCGTCGTCGCCCGAACTCGAGACCTCCTGCTGGAAGTCGCAGTGCTCGAGCATCCCGGCGAGCTCGAGCGTGTTCTCGAGCTGAAGCTGGCCCCATTGGCCGCGAACCTCCGAGGCGCGAAGCGCGCCGACCAGGCTGGCGGTCTCGCCTCGCAGCTTGTCTGCGCCCTCTTTCAGGGCGAGGAGCTGCTCGGAGAGCGCCCCGCGCTCCTTTTGCCGGGCCTGCTCCAGCCGTTCGACCTTCTCGTCGAAGCGCTGGAGCGACTCCTTGATCGGCTGAAGGTGGGTGTTGGCAACGCCCTCGATCTTGTCCTTTGCCAGATCGAGGAAAGACGACGTCGTTTGGTGGAGCGTCTCGGCCGAGAGCGCCTTGAAGGTGTCGCTGAGTTCGACTGCCGTCAGCCTCTGGGCCCGCACGCGCTCGCGCAGCACGAACCAGACGGCGAGGCCGCCCAGCAACGAACCGACGACGAAGGCTCCGATCAGCATCGGGCCGCAGAACGTAGCGGCGCCGTCGGACGGAGCCGGTGTGTCGAGTCGGGCGCCGGCGCTAGCCGCCGGTCATCGCTCAGTGCTGGTGGTCGTCGTGCTCGCCGTGCTCGTGCGGTTCCGTCGCCGGCGGCGTGACGTCGGCGGGGGCGGACGGAGCATCTGCCGGCAGCGTCGCCGGAGGCGGCGCCGTTTGCGTCCCCTCGGCCGCGTCGTCCGTCTTACGGCCGAAGAGCTTGTCGAGGAAGCCCATCGAGTCTCCTGTCGTCGAGTTGGACGAGGTGTTTCCCGATCGAGGCAAAAAAAATGCCAGATCCGGCGAGCCCGAAGGCCTACCGGATCTGACGCAGAGAATCTACACCGGCGCCGATCGCCGTGTCAAGCACGAAACGTACGCACGTTGCGAACAATTCTCACCTGCCGGGACGAACAGGTGTTCCTCCGGCCGCAGCGCTCCGTACGCTGTCGCGCGTGGAGGCGTTCTTCGAGCCCGGCGGGCGCCTCGAGCGGGTTCTCCCAGGCTACGAGTCCCGCCCGGAGCAGGCCGCTCTCGCGGCCGAGGTCGAGGCTGCGCTCGCTTCCGGGCAGCACCTCCTCGCCGAGGCCGGCACGGGCACGGGCAAGAGCCTTGCGTACCTGATTCCCGCGCTCGACTCCGGCCGGCGCGTCGTCGTCTCGACCGCGACGAAGGCCCTCCAGGAGCAGTTGCTCGGCAAGGACGTTCCCACCGCGGCGGAGGCTCTCGGCCGGGAGGTGCAGGTCGCGGTGCTGAAGGGGCGTCAGAACTACCTGTGCCGCCATGCCCTGCAGGGGTTCGGCCTGCTCGGCGGAGAGCTCTTTCCGCGGGCGGAGGACGCAGCCGCCTTCGACGCCATGCGGGGCTGGATCGACCAGACCGAGACGGGCGATCGCGCCGAGCTCGAGGTCGAGCCGCCGGACGCGGTCTGGGCCGAGATCGCCGTCGGGGCAGACCGCTGCCTCGGCCGCCGGTGCATGTTCACCTCACTCTGCTTCTCCGAGGCGGCCCGCGAGCGCGCCTCCCACGCGGAGCTGATCATCGTCAACCACGCCCTGTACTTCGCCGATCTCGGCCTTCGCAGCCGCACCGACGCCCCCGCGGTCCTGCCGGAGCACGACGCGGTCGTCTTCGACGAGGCGCACCGGCTCGAGGAATCGGCCGCCTCGTGGCTCGGCGGGCGGGTGAGCGGCCCCGTGATCCACCGGCTGGTCCGCGACGCCGACCGAGCCTGCAGGGAGGCCCAGGTGCCGGCGCCTGCGCGGGCGCTCGACCGGGTCGAGGGCGCCGGACGGAGGCTGCTCGCGGAGGTCTCGCCGCCGACGGGGCGGCGGCGGCTCCGCGAGGTTCCGGCCGGGCCTGTCCACGAGCTCGCCACGCGGCTGGTCGAGCTCGCCGCAGCCCTCGACGGCGGGCGCGACGAGCTCGATGCGGTCGCAGCCCGCGCCGATCGGCTCGCCGCCGACGCCACGGCGTGCCTGGAGGACGACGGCAACCGGGTCGTGTGGTCCGAGCCCGACCTGCTCGCCTGGGCGCCGGTCGACGTCGGTGCCGCGCTCGGCGAGCTCCTCTGGGACGAAGGGCCGACGTCGATCCTGGTCTCCGCGACGCTCACCGCGGGCGGCGAGTTCGGCTTCGTGCGCGAGCGGCTCGGGCTGCGCGAGGCGCGGGAGCTCGCCGTCGGATCCCCGTACGACTTCCGCGATCAGGCGCTCCTGTATCTGCCTCGCGGACTGCCCGACCCTCGGGCCGCCGACGCGCTCGACCGCGTGATCGAGGAGGTAACCGCGCTCTGCCGGATCTCCGCCGGTCGGGCGCTCGTCCTCACCAGCTCCTACCGCGTCCTGAACGCCGTCGCCGACGGCATCCGCGGGCGCATCCCGTACGAGATCCTCGTCCAGGGCGAGGCGCCCCGCGAGCGGTTGCTCGAACGCTTCCGCGAGGAGGTCGATTCGGTGCTGGTGGCCACGTCCACGTTCTGGCAGGGGATCGATGTCCCGGGTGAGTCGCTCTCGCTGCTCGTGATCGACAAGCTGCCGTTCGCCGCCCCGGGCGACCCGCTCGTCGAGGCCCGCTGCGAGCGGATCTCCGAGCGCGGCGGCGACTGGTTCCGCGAATACGCCCTGCCGGCCGCCGTCCTCCAGCTCCGCCAGGGCTTCGGCCGCCTGATCCGCTCGCACGCCGACCGGGGTGTGGTCGCGATTCTCGATCCGCGCCTCTCCTCGCGGGCGTACGGACGGGCCTTCCTCGAGTCGCTGCCGCCGTGCCCCGTCACCGCCGATCGCGCGGCCGTCGCCGATTTCCTGGCCGAAGGAGCGTTGCTGAGCGCCTGATACCTTGTTCCGCCGGTGGCAAAGAAGAAGCCGCGCACCCCCCAACCGCCCCGCAAAGTGCAGGCACCGCAGCAGCGCCAGGCGCAGCGGAAGCCCATGGACCGGGATCGCGGGCGGAATATCCTCTTCACGATCGCAGGCCTCGGCATCGCCGGCGTCGTGATCGCTGTCGTCGTCATCTTCGCCTCCGGCGGCTCGACCAAGGACGCCGCCAGCGGGAGCGACGCGGCCGTCCAAAAGGCGATGGTCGCCGCGGGCTGCACGTACGTCAGCAAGGCGCCGCTACCGCCGAAGCAGGACGTCCCGAGCGGCTACCACCTCGACGTCCCGACGCTGACGACGAAGGTCAAATGGAGCACGTTCCCCCCGTCGGGCGGCTCCCACTATCCGCTCTGGGCGGTCTGGGGCTACTACACGCAGCCCGTCAACCCGCGCCAGGTGGTGCACAACCTGGAGCACGGAGGCGTCGTGCTCTGGTGGGGCCCGAAGGTTCGCGAGTCGACCGTCTCCCGGCTCCGGGCGTTCTACAACGAGAGCCCCACCGGGATGGTCGGTACTCCGCTCGCCGGGTTGGGCAACAAGGTCGCCATCTCCGCCTGGACGGGCGACCCCGCCCGCTATTACCGGAACGGCTATCACGGGATCGGCCACGTCGCGGTCTGCCCCGGCTTCGACGAGCACGCGTTCACGGTGTTCCGCGACGCGTATCGCGGCCACGGGCCCGAGGGAATACCGCTCGATGCCGACGCTGAAGGAACCGGACCCTAGGGTTATTCTGGCTCGCGCCGGGGTGGCGAAACTGGCGAGACGCGCCTGGCTTAAAACCAGGTGTCCCCTCGGGGGCGTACGGGTTCGAATCCCGTCCCCGGCACAACCGGCGAAGATCCGGGCCGCGCCTGCACCGGTCGGGGGCGGCGGCGGATCGAAAGAGAGGGCGGTTAGCCGCCCGACCGGATCTGATGGGTCAGCTCGCGTGCCTCGGTCTTCAGCCGCTCCCACTCACCGTCCGCGTGCTCACCGGCCTTCTTCGCCAGGTCGTCGAGTTCGCCGCGCAGGAACTCCGCTTCCGAGGTCGAGCTCCCGATCGGCATCGTGACCGTCCCGTCGGAGGCGATCTCCGGCCTGCCCCAGTGCAGCTGCCGTGCCTGCCAGTCCTCTCGGCGTGCAGCCGCCAGGCGGCTGAAGCTCTTCCGCCAAACCGGGTTCGGCTCGGCCTCGCCGAGCAGGATCAGGGCCGGATCGGCAACGACTCGCACGGTCAGGACGAGCCGAGCCTCTTGCGTGACGTGGACTGCCGCGGTGTCCCAATCGATCGCGTAGCCCACGGCCTCGACCCTAGCGAACGACCGCGACCAACGACACGACCGCCCCGGATAGGCTTCCTGCAATGGCCGACGGCGTTCAGGACTGCGGCTCGCCGATCGCCTACCTCGTGCTCCAGCCGGGGACGGCGGTCTACACCTCCGGGCGGGAGCGCATCGGCACCGTCGAGCAGGTCCTGTTCGTCCAGGAGGAGGACGTTTTCGACGGGATCGTCGTGCAGACAGGCGACGGCGCGCGGTTCGTCGATGCCTCGGACGTCGACGGCATCTTCGAGCGGTGCGTGATCACGTCGTTGAGCCTCGAGCAGGCGAAGGCCCTCCCGCCGCCCGAGACCGCGCCGCCGGTCTACGGCGTCGACCCGGCGCAGGGAACCGGCACGTCTCTGCGAGCTCGTTTCGGCCGCTGGTTCGGGAAGGCGCGCTGGTCGAGGCGCTAGCGCCGCCAGAGGAGCGCGGCGGTGCCGCTCACGTAGGCGACGAGCGAGACGATCGCGCTCAACTTGAGAGATCTGGTCATCGGGGGGAGCCTTTCGTTCGACAGGCAGAGGATCGGCTCCTGCGGCCCTCCGCTTGAGCGGGGAGACGGCGTTCCAGCGCTTACACTCGCTGCGTGCCGGGAGTCGACGAGATGACCCAGACGCACGCGCCGCTCGAGTGGGAGACGCCGCTTTTCCACCAGGCGATCGCCCAGTTCCAGCAGGCCGTCCCCTACGCAGACGTCAGTGACGCGATCGTCCAGCGGCTGAGCCTGCCGGAGCGCTCGGTGATCGTCTCCGTGCCGATCAAGCTGGACGACGGCCGGCGAACGGTCTTTCCCGGCTACCGCGTTCAGCACTCGAGCGTGCTCGGTCCGACCAAGGGCGGCATCCGCTACGACGAGCACGTCTCGCTCGGCGAGTGCGCGGCGTTGTCGATGTGGATGACCTGGAAGTGCGCGCTCCTGCGACTCCCGTACGGCGGGGCGAAGGGCGGCATCCGCTGCGACCCGCGTGCCCTGTCGCTGCGTGAGCTCCAGGCGGTGACGCGGCGGTTCACGGCCGAGCTGCTGCCGTTCATCGGGCCGCAGGAGGACATTCCCGCGCCCGACATGGCCACCGACGAGCAGACGATGGCCTGGATGATGGACACGTACTCGATGCAGGTCGGTCACGCCGTCCCGGAGATCGTCACGGGCAAGCCGATCTCGATCGGCGGGTCCGTCTTCCGCGCCGAGGCGACCGGCGCCGGCGTGGTGATGGTGATCGAGCGGGCGTGCCGGCGGCTCGACTGGAACCTGGCCGGCCTCACCTGCGCCGTGCAGGGCTTCGGCAAGGTCGGCGCGGTCGCCGCCAACGAGCTGCACGAACGTGGCGCGATCGTCACGGCGGTCTCCGACGTGTCCGGCGGGCTCCACAACGAGTCGGGGCTCGACATCCCTTCCCTCTACGAGACGACGCTCGAGCACGGCCACGCCACGCTGGCCGAGCACGAGGGCGAGCACCTGACGAACGAGGAGCTGCTCGAGCTGCCGTGCGACATCCTCGTGCTCGCCGCCCTCGAGGAGCAGGTGACCGGCGAGAACGCGCCGCGGGTGAAGGCGCGGATGATCGCCGAGGGCGCCAACGGCCCGACGACGCTGGAGGCCGACGCGATCTTTGCGGAGCGCGGTGTCCCGGTGCTCCCGGACATCCTCACGAACGCCGGCGGTGTGACCGTCTCGTACTTCGAGTGGGTGCAGGATCTCGGCCGGCTGTTCTGGGACCGCGACGACATCCGCAAGCGGCTCGCGGACAAGATGGGCGACGCATTCGACCGGGTCTGGGAGCTCGCCGGGACGCAGAACCTGACCCTGCGCCAGGCCGCGCTCGTCACAGGGATCCGCGAGGTGGCGGCTGCGTTGAACGACCGCGGGCTTTACCCGTGACTCTCGTCCGCGACGGCATGCTCTCCGACCCGGCCGTACTCGCGGCCGACGCGACCGCGCAAGAGGCGGCCGAGCACCTCATGCGACCGGATGTCCGCGTCGTGCTGGTGGTCGACGGCGACGGGACGCTGGTCGGCGTGGTCACGCCCGACTCGCTCGTCGAGCACGTCGTCGCCGCCGGGCTCGATCCACGCGAGACGCCGGTCTCCGCGGCCGCAGGGGAACCGCTGCTCGTCCTCGACGCCGACGCGCCGCTCGACGACGGCTACCGGCTTCTCGAGGAGGCGGAGGTCGAGCGCGCGCCCGTCGTCGAGCAGGGCCGCCTCGTCGGTGTCCTGTCGCGTTCGGTCGTGCAGCGGCGCCTCGCCGAGGACGAACCGCCCGCTGACGAGGGCGACGACAGCTAGAGACAGCCCGGTTTCTACTCGTAGACGTAGACGCGCTCGCCGACCGGCGACTGCTGGTAGAGCCAGTCGGCGATCCAGATCGGCACCCGTACGCACCCGTGGCTGGCCGGGTAGCTCGGCACCGACGGGAACCCGTGGATCGCGTAGTGCGTGTGGAAGGTCATCGTCCGGTAGAGGATCGCCGGGCCGAGCCAGGTCGTGGTCGCGAGCGCCTTCCAGAGGATCCGGTAGTTGCCGACGGGCGTGATCCCGCCCGCGCCGGAGGAGACCGGTAGGTACCAGAGCGTCTCCCCGTTCCGGACGATCATCAGGATCTGCCGGCTCTTCGAGACCTCGATGTGGGTGTCCGTCCCCCGGTAGCGCGGCGCCGGGACGACGTCCTGGGAGAGCGCTTGCCAGGTGGTCTCGTCGACCGTGCCGGTTCGGTCGAGACCGCGGGCCTTCTGGAACGCGACCACGCTGTCGGCGAGCTCCGAGCCGAACGTCGTGGACGGCGAGGGAACGTGGACGTGCAGCTGTACGAGCCGGGCTCGGAGAGCGGCGACGTCCGGACCGGTCGACCCGTACGACAGCGTTCTGGCCGTCGCCCGCAGCGGCACGGTCAGCGTGCCGCCCGCGAGCTCGATGCGGGCGGCGAAGGCGCCGACGCCCGGTGTCGGGACGAGCAGCCTGGCGCCCGGACGGCCGTGGGTGCGGGCGACCTCGCGGCCGCCCCGTAGCACGGTGACCGTGAACGACGACGATGTCGCCGGCCGCGCGTGGACGACCAGTGGCGCGCCGACGAAGGCAACGCCGGCGCCGGCGCTCGCCTTGAGCTCGGGCGCGACCGCGAGCCGAATCGGAGGCGAGCGAAGCGTGCCGATCCGCGCCCGCAGCACTCCCGTCTTCCCGGGGCGGAGACGGGCGTTGAACCGGCCGGCCGAATCGGTTCTGGCCGAGGCGATCCTCGCCCAGCCACCGGTCGAGCGCCGCTCGATCGCGACGGCGGCCCCGGCCCTGGCCGGGACGAGCGCGCCCCGGGCGATCGCGCGCCGGCCGAACACGACCGCCGCGGGCGCGACCCTCAGCGCGAGCGCCTGCGCCTCGACCTGCGTCGTCGCAGTGCCGGTCCCGCCGAGCGCGTCCGTGACGGTCAGGCCGACGGTGAAGCGCCCGGCGCGCGCGAACCGGTGCGACACCGTCTGACCGGAGCCGGTCGTGCCGTCGCCGAAGGACCACGCGTAGGAGGCGATCGCGGGCGCAGGATCGACGGCGGCCGCGTCCGCGGTGAAGCGAACGGTCAACGGCGCGGGGCCGCTCGCGGTCGAGACGGTGATCGCAGGAGCCGGTGCAGCTGCGGCCGAGGCGGGGAGGAGGACGAGCAGAAGCGGCGCGAGGGCTGCACGGCGCATCGCCCGGACTGTAAACGGGCCTTCGGCCGACTCAGCAGCAGGTGTAGGCGCCCGGCGGCACGGCGCCCTCTTCCGGCTCGGGAAGCTCGGCGGCGGCCAGCGCGACGCCGTGGAGGAGGTCGTGCTCGCTGGCCTCGATCGAGCGCAGCCCGTAGCGACGCAGGATCTCGCGCAGGATCGCCGCACCAGCGACGATCACCGGCGCGCGGTCGGGCTCGAGCCCGGGCAGCCTGCGGCGCTCCTCGAGTGGGAGGGCCGCGAGCCGGTCGAGCTGCTCGTCGACGGCTGCGGCGCCGAGCGCGTGGCCGTGGACGCGGTCCGGGTCGTAGTCGACCAGGCCGAGGTCGAGCGCGGCCAGCGACGTGACGGTTCCGGCGACGCCGATCGCGGCCTCGACCGGCCAGTCGGGCAGCTGGTCCGCGACGAGGGCGCCGGCAGCGTCCGCGTCCTCGGCGAAGCGCTCGGTCAGCCGCACGGACCCGACGTCCAGGCTCACGTGCCTGTCGGCCATGATCAGCTCGGTCGAGCCGCCGCCGATGTCGACGATCATCGTCCCCGGGTCGACCGTCCGTCCGGAGGCGACCCCGCGGTAGGTCAGCCCGGCCTCCTCGTCGCCGGAAAGGAGCCTCGTGGAGAAGCCGTAGCTCCATTCGATCTCGCCGAGGAACGCCTCGCCGTTCTCGGCGTCTCGCACCGCGCTGGTCGCAACCGCGAGCGTGCGCTCGGCGCCGAGGCCCTCGAGCTCGCGGCGGTAGTCGGAGAGGGCGTTGCGGACTCGTGCGATCGCGACCGGAAGCAGCACGCGCCGGGTGTCGACGCCCTCCCCGAGGCGGGTGATCCGCAGTCCGCGCCCGACCTCGCGGACGGCGCCGTCCTCCACATCGGCGACGAGGAGGCGGGTGGAGTTGGTGCCGAGGTCGACCGCGCCGACGCGCACGGTCACGTCCTGGGGACGAACGCGACCACCGACCGCACCACGGCGAGCACCTCGCTCGTCGCGTCGACCAGGACGCGGCCCCGCGCGGTCGAGCGCTCGAGGCGGGCGACCGCTGCCTGCAGCTCGTCCAGCCTCCGCGTCAGCCGGTCTGCCCGGACGGCCGCGAGCTCGCTCCGTTCGGCAAGCAGCTCCGCGCCGGCGGCGCCGACCAGGGCGAGTGAAAGGAAGGCCTGCCAGGCTCGCCGGGCCCGGAGCGCGACGAACGACGTGCCGACGACGATCGCGACGAGGAGAAACCCCAGCGCGGCCCAGAAAATCACGTCCACAGTGGTATACTGCCGCCCGCGACGCGGGGTGGAGCAGTCAGGTAGCTCGCCGGGCTCATAACCCGGAGGTCGCAGGTTCAAATCCTGCCCCCGCTATCGAAAAGCCCCGCAAGCGCGGGGCTTTTCTCGTTCTGGATGGCCGATCGCTCGGCGTTTGCTACCGCTTTTGCTACCCGGCCGCCCCGAGCATGCGGGCCTCTGGCTTCTCGGCGGCTCCGGGGAAAAGCACCTGCGCTGCGTGGATGTACCGCTCGGTGATCGCGCCCTGCGAGTGGCCGGCCTTCATCTGGACGTAGGCCTGCGGGTTGCCGGCGGCAGCGTCGTGCGTGATTGCAGTGTGCCGCAGGTCGTGAAACGCGCGGAACGGCTTTGTGATCCCTGCAGCCTTGAGTGCGGGCCGCATGTAGTCGCGTGACAGCTTCGTCGGGTCGACCGGGGTGCCGAGCGTGGGGTGCCCGAACACAAGCGAGTCGTCCGAGCGGTATCGGCTCGCCTTCCACACCTCGTCCAGGACACCGGCGGTGCGCGGTCCGAGCTCCATCGTCCGCCGTGATGATCGGCTCTTCGGCGTGACGAGCTGCCCGCGCACGATCGTTTCCCGGACGTGTAGCCGCCGGTCGAGCAGCTCCACGTCGCGCCAGCGGAGGCCGATGATCTCGCCTCGACGCAGGGCGGTGCCGAGCGCGAACTCGACGACGTGGCGGGCAAGACGCCACCAGTCGGCGTCCTCGTCGGCGTCCTTCTCGAGCCGCCGATAGGTCGCCAAGAGGGATGCGATCTCGCTCTCGGTGAGGATCGACATCTCGGGCACGTCCACGCGTGGCATCTCCGCGCCGTCCACGGGGTTTGCGTGGATCATCCGCCAGCGGTGAGCCACCTTGAACATCACCCGGAGCAGTCCGACGTGGTTCTTCACTGTCTTCGGTGACATTCCGGCGGCGGTGGCGTGGGAGATGTACGCGTCGACCGCGACAGCGTCGATGCGGGCGATGTCGGCGTCACCGAAAAACGGGATCAGGCTGCCGGTGATGATCGACCCGTAATCGGCGACCGTGGACGGCTTTAGGTTGCGTCCTGGCATGCAGTCGCTCGTGAACCTCTCGGCGAATGCGGCGAAGGTGATTCCGCCGGGCTTCCGCCACTGCTCGCGCTCAACTCGCTCGAGCCGCTTCCCGAGTTCCCGTTGAGCCTTCGTCTCGTTCCACTGCGGAGAGCGTCCGAGCCGTTCCCAGCACTGGCGGCCGTCGTGGTCACGCCATTTGATCGAGAACGTGATCCCGTGCTTGCCCTCTCGCTGGATGACTGCAGCCCCGCTAGCCATCGTTGTGGGCCTCCTTCCTACGCCAACGGCCCCCCGACGCGGAGATTGCGCCTCCGGCCGGGGGGCCGGCGCAAACGTACAAGCCAGGAAGGACGCTCGGCGCAATCGAGCACGGCGCGATCATAGGACCATCCGCGGACGAATGGAAGGGCGGGCATGCAGGTACTGGCGGCTGGGGACCGCCGGGCCGCAGAGACCCGCCCGCGGCGATTCCTACAACGGCAACGTCCCTTGTGCAAGCCAAGAAAGCTCTCATCAGCGTGCCCGCACGCTCGACTTTTCGGACACTATGGCGGGCCCCCCTGTCTCAGCTGATCGACGGCTCATCCTGACCATCAGCCTCTCTCAAGGCAGCCCGCCAGCCACGTTGTTGCCGTGTTGCCCGCCCTGAAAACCGGCGCTTACGAACCTTTTACAGGGCGACCAGAAGCAGCGGCGCGACCGGATCTTCGCTTTAGTGGCCGCGGGCGGGTGCGCCGCTGTGCCGTCAGGGCGACCTCTCTCCCTTGCCCGGGCAATCATCCGGGCACCCGCCCAATTGGTCGGTGTCGACGGAACGCCGGCCCGCCGCCCGTCTTTAGCGACTCCACCCAGGCGAGCACCTCGCCGCGGTCGTAGCGGACATACCGGCCGGGCTGCACATGCGGGACAGACCCAGACCGAGTGTGCTCGCGGACCCATCCGATCGGCACCGACAGCAACTCGGCGACCTCCTTCGCCTCGAGCAGACGGTCGGTCACGCCGCTCCCGCCCTATGCTTCCCGCCGTGAAGACCTTCGACGTGCAACTCGTTCAGCCAGACGGAAAAACCACCGGCACCGGCCAGTACGAAAGCCAAGACGGGGAACTCCCGGCCGTCGGCGACGTCATTGAGGTCGACGAGCATGGTGACCGCGCTCGCGTGACCGACGTGTGGCCGGACGACAACCCGCCGATCCGCGCCGAACTCTTCGTCGACTAGCCTCACGTCTCGCCGCCCTTCCGCCCGGCGCCGACTTCCACTAGGGGCGGGGATGCCGTCGAAGAGCGCTGACGCCGGCGGACACCCCGCCATCGATCCACGGAAAAAACTTCAGAACGAACCTGGACGATTCCTTTCCAGCGGGGCCCCCCGGATGACGCGCGGAATTTTTCTCGCCAAATACTGGCGGGGTGGCCGTGTGGCGGGAGCGTTCACGATGACACCCCCCCCGGGGGGTGGGGGTCACCATGTGATCCTGGCGCCTTTCCTGCCGTTGCATGAGCGGTGTGCAGGGCGGAGGTTGCTCTCGTCGTCGCTGCCGCCGTGAGCTCTAGGTCGGACGTGGTCGAGGACGGGCGGGTCGGACGGATCGTTGAAGGGTTGGCCGCAGAGGTGGCAGTAGGGGTGGGCGGCGATCAGCCGTTCGCGGAGCTTTTTGTATTGGCGGTGGCGTGGGACTGGTGGGACTTGGTGGTTGGCGCAGCGGGACTGACCGGGTAGTGCGGTTTGGCCGCAGACGAGGCAGGCTCTGGAGACGGGGGTCATCGGCAGGTCTCCGCGCGTTCGAGTGCGGCTGCTTCTTCGGTATGGGCGAGCTGGTCATACCAGTCGTCATCGGGGTGGTTCCCGTTGTGGGACCGGGCGAGGGCGGTTCCCAACCGCGCCCCCTTTAGGGGCGGGGGAACCACCTCGCCACCAGGGGTGGTGGTTCCGGGGTGGTTCCCGATTTGGGAACCACCCTCGCGCTGTCGCTTGACCTCGGCGAGAACCTCTTGTCTGCGTCCGCCGATCGCTTCATGAACGGCGTTCCCTGAAGCGTCCGGATGGTCGACGAGGTGTGCGGCGACTTTGGCCTGGACGCTGTCGCCGACCTCGACCAGGCGGATGCTTCGGGTCGTCTCGTCCCAGGAGAACCGGAAGGAGATCGGTGGTCCGGCTTCGGCTTCGCGGTGCTCGCTGGTGATGGTGATGGTGTCGCTGTCGCGGCGGAACCCGAGCCGGGTCTCCCAGACGGTCTCGAGGTCGCTGGTGCCGCGCATGTGGTCGCCGCTGTGCCCCTGGTGCTGGACGAACGCGACCGCGGCGCCTGTCTCTTCGCGCAGGTGGCGCATGAACTCGATCAGGGGCGCGTACTCCTTCTGTGCGTTCTCGTCGCGTGCGGCGGACTTCATCCGGGCGAGCGGGTCGAGCCCGAACAGCGCCGGGCCGAGGTCTTTCCCGATCGCGACAAGCTCGTTTTGCCAGCCGCCGTCGTCGAGCTTCACGCGCCGGTTCGCGATGTAGTGGAGGTATTCGAGCGCGTCTGGAGCATCGACTGGCGCTATCCCGCGGCCTCGGCAGAGGGAGTCGAGTCGACGTCGCAGGGCCGTCCGCCCCGACTCCTCGAGCACCAGGACGACCGGACAGGGAATGCTCAGTCGACCCATTGGCTGGGTCTTGACCGACAAGCGTCCGAGCCATGGCGTCCCGGTGACGATCGAGATCGAGATGTCGAGCAGCGCGAAGCTCTTCATCGTCTTCCACCGGCCGACGACGGCGGTAAGTGCTTGGTCAACCATCAGGTCCTCCACGAGCATGGGTGTCGGCCCCGGATCGGGCTCGGCCATGAGGGCGCCGGCGTTCTCGAGCCAGCCAGGATCGATGCGCTCGCTCACGCCGCGAGGCTCTTCCTGCAGTTCGTCGCGGCGCGGTCGACCTGGAGTGCACCGCGTGAACACCGCTCGAGAAGCTCGCCCAACTCGCTGGCGCATTCGCAGCAGACCGGCTCGGGCAGGTTCCAGGTGCCGACGTAGCTCGCCGTCCTGCGATTCGTCGTCGCCTCGCCGATGTGGCAGACGACGCAGATAACGCGACCACCCCGAGTGCTACCGTTGCTATCAGATGAGGTGGTGGCGGGGCGGCCTGGGCGGGCCGCTTCGTCGTTCATGGGGACGCCTTCGCCCGGCCACGCTCGAGGTACGCGTCGAGGTCTTCCGGCCGGAACTTCTGCCGCTGACCGACTCGAACGCTCTCGAGCTCCCCAGGCGGAGCAGCCGGTACAACGTCGCCCGCTCGATACCGAGCACGCGAGCGGCCTCATTGACGCTAAGCACCGGCCGAAGCGCCTCGTATCGTTCTGTGACGGTTTGGCTCATAGCGTCATGAAAGCGTCGCGTGAAGCGGCCACTCGCAAATTGACGCTGCCGCAGCCCGGAAGGCGGCCGAGCGTCGTGAAGGTCTGAAGGACACGGTCCTTGGGCGGAGATGTCTACCGGCCTGCCACGTCCTCTGCGACTACTCGCAAAATCTCGGCGGCTGGGTCACCGTCGAGATAGCGACGGACGAACTCGTCAACGCCGCAAAGACAGTGCTACGTCACGTTCAGGACGAACTGCTTCAACGCCGCGGTGTACCGTCGCTGGACAACATCGAGTTCGCTCACGCTCGTCACTGGGCGCTTCACGCTCTCACGGACCGGATGACTCCTGCGGAGGCGAATCGCATCGACCTCGAGACCACCGACGGGACTCCGCTTACCGTATGCACGGGCGCGGACCTGAGGAACTGGTCGTACCGGTCTAGCCGGCCGCCGGTGCTGTGGGGAGCTCCTGTCCCCGTCGACGTCCGAGGTACGAAGGTCGTGACCCTGGCGAGCGGGTACCTCACCGTCTTTGAGGACTGCAACCGAACAAGCGCCCGCCCGTGGGCGTTCTGGTGCCGAGAGTGCAGCAGCCGCCGAACGCGCCTAGAAAAACAGGCTGCAAGGCGGCATCAGCTCCGCTGGTCTTAGCCCGGTTCCCGTAGCCAAAGCTGCACCGTCGTCCAGTAGGCAGCCGCGCAGCACACCCGCTCGGCGATCTGCGACCACGACAGCCCCTCGGCCTGCAGCCGGCGCGCCTCCTCCCGGTGGGCGTCCAGCTGCGAGCAGTGCGCTCCACCCGGCCGACATGGCGGTGCACAGTCGCCGCCTCGTCGGGCAAGGCGGCGTGCCGGTCGGCTCGCCGGTGAACCCGAACCCGTTAGGGCGGCGCAGCTCGTCGCCGAACACGCGGAAGCGGTAGCCGACCTCGAGCTCCGGCAGCGGCGTGGTGATCTCGACGGCGACAGGACGGTCCACCCGCCGAGCGCACCAGCCGCGAACTCACCGCTGCCGGCGTTCCTTCGCGAGCAAGGCCGAGACAGGGTTCGAGCCCGGAGTCGCACCGGGCCCGCTGCCGACCGCCGGGACGCCGCGCAACTCCCCCGGAGACGGCACCACGGTACGCCCTCGCTGGCGGCGCACGAGCTCGGCCTCGGCCTCGAGCACGTCGTCGAGGGCGGCCGATACGGGAAGCTCCCCCCGCTCCCGGTCGGCGCGCAGATGCGGCCGGAGCCTCGCCTCGTCGATGTGGATCGGGCTCCGTCGGGCCACCGGCTACTATTCCTACCACTTATACGTTTTATTGTCATACGCTAAGATTCGCTTATGTCTACAGATACGAGCGCGAGTTCTTGGCGCCGAAGGAGGTCGCGCACCAGCTCCGCGTCCACGTCTCCGCCGTCTGCCGGGCGGTCGAGCACGGGCAGCTCCCGGCTTTGCGACTCTCGGACAGCGGTGCGATCCGCATCCCCCGCTCAGCGCTCGATCCGCACGGGCAGGAGTAGGAGGCAGCGCATGAGCGCCGCAAGGAAGAAGCGCCAGTTGAGTCGGCACGCACGCGGCTACACCAACGCCCACGTCGCCCGCCGCCGACAACTCGAACCACTCGTCGCCACCGGCCAAGTCAGCTGCTGCCGCTGCGGCCAGCTCATCCAGCCTGGACAGGCCTGGCACCTCGACCACCGCGACGACCGCCGCGGCTACCGCGGCCCCTCACACGCAACCTGCAACCTCCGCGCCGCTGCAGAGAAGACGAACGGCCAGCGAAAAGACCATCCGCTGATCTGGTCACGGGTCTGGTTCGAGCCGATCCCGCCAAACGTCATTCTCAGCGGCACCGTAGACGCAGACGGAACCCGCGTTCTCTAAGCCTGGCGCATGCCGGTACCGCGCAGTCAGATTTCTCTCCCCGATGGTCGCATCGGGCCGGATGCGGCTCGATCGTGTGCAGTCATCATCCAATTCCGTGACACCTAGCAAGGTAGGCTCGAGAACATGTGGGACGTCCTGAAGTGGCAGAACGACACGCTGAGCGTCGCGTGGTGGGCGTTGGTTGCCTTTGCGCTATTGGTCATCATCGCGGCCGGTAGCCATGCTGCCAAGAAGTAGCTCGTAGAGCGAGATCGAGAGTAGTTGGGGTCGCGTGGGGCATTCGCCGCCAGCGAGACGCACTCCGTCGGAGGGTCTGGTCGGGACTCCTCGCTATTTGCGACTTCTGCTTTGACGGCGCCCTTGCCGGAAGGCCGCCCTTCTCATACGTTGGCGGTGCACCGAGTACGGAGCGCGATTAGGTTGAAGTCGCCCCTGCGGGTTGTACGCGGAAGCCGCAAGGCCAGGCGGAAAGCTTGCGGGAGCGGTGGACGAAAGCGCCACCGGCTCGGTGTACTTCTTTTCAGCGGCACACATACACCCGGCGGCGCTGACGCTCCGCCGCCGAACACCCTAGAGGGCTGAAATGCACGGTTCGGCGGCCGGTCCGGTCCTGCTCTGAAGCGTCGCCTCAGAGATCGCGTTCGCTGCGCTGCTCATCTACGCCGCCGCCGCCGCAGAAACTCGAACCCTTTGACTGAAGCAAAGACGCCGCCGACCCTGCCACGCAGAAAGCGGGCGGCGGGGGTAAGCCCGCCGCCCGCGCGCGCCGGTTACCGCTTGCCGATCGCGATTTTGTGCGGCTTCACCTGGGGGGACTTCGGCGCGTGCACCTCGAGCACGCCATTCTCGAAGACAGCCTTCAGGTGCTTCGTGTCGGCCTCCGGCGGAAGCTGGAAGCGGCGTTCGAAGTGCTTCTCGAGCCGCTCGTGGAGGCGGAAGACCTTGTCGGACTTCTCCTCGACCTCGCTCCGCTCGCCCGCGATCGCGACCGTGTGGTCGAACGCTTCGATCGTGAGCTCCTTCTCCTCGTAGCCCGGTACCTCGAGCTCGAGCACGAACTCGTGCTCCGTCTCGTAGACATCGACTGCCGGCAGCGGCGCCGGGGCGAAGCCGACGTCATCGAGCAGGCGGCGCATCCGCCGCTCCATTAGGTCGAGCTCGTGGAAGGGGCTCCACCTCACCAAAGTCGTCATGGGAACCTCCTTTCTCAGCCGAATACTCGCCCCCGCAGCACGAGGCAGGCATCGGGGAAACCACGGACCACACGGCGTGTACATGCGCCGCTGTTCCGTCAAAGGCACATCTCCCTTGCGACCGTCATCACACCAGCCCGGCGAGATGCGCGCGCGACGTCCAACGCCGCTTGACCAGGATCACGTGCGATACCTCAAGTTCCTCTGGGCCCGGCAACTGAGCGACTCGTGGCGTATGCCTGGCGAGGGCCGCCACGGGGCTTCGGTGGAAGCCCGGCCTTGAAGGCAGTTCGCCGTATTGGCTGGGCAGGGATCGACCCTGCGACCTCGGCATGAAAGAAGATGCCTGCCGGCGCTGTTAAAGCGCGAGCCTGGAGCGGGAGCCCCACCGGGGTGCGCCACTCGACTCTCAACTCGGTGCCATGCTGCCTTTCATGAGCAGCGTCGGCGATCCGCGCGAGGCCGTCGAACTTCTGTTGCGTGAGCTGCAGGCGCGGCCGGAAGGCCTTTCCAGCCGAGAAGCGGAACGCCGTCTCGTCGCCTACGGCCGCAACGAGCTCGTCCGACGTGGCGGCGTTCGCTGGCCGCAGCAGCTGGCCAAGCAGTTCACGCATCCCCTGGCGCTTCTGCTCTGGCTCGCGGCCGGCCTCGCCTTCGTAGCCGGTGCGCCCGTGCTCGGCGGCGCGATCCTGGCGGTGATCGTCCTCAACGCCGCGTTCGCGTTCGCGCAGGAGCGTCAGGCCGAGCGTGCGATCGAGGCGTTGCGTCGCTTTCTGCCGCAGCAGGCGCTGGTGCTCAGAGACGGGCAGCCAACGACGGTCGAAGCGAGCACACTTGTCCCCGGCGACGTGCTGCTGCTCGCAGAGGGCGACCGCATCTCCGCCGATGCGCGGCTCCTCGAGGGCGCTCTCGACATCGATCTCTCGACATTGACCGGAGAGTCACAGCCGGTCTTCCGATCGGCCGAACTCCGCGACACGACGGGGCCGCTGATCGAGGCGCGAGACCTCGTGTTCAGCGGTTCGTCCGGCATCAGCGGTGAAGCGAAGGCGCTCGTCGTCAAGACGGGAATGCAGACGGAGCTTGGCCGGATCGCGGCTCTCACGGAGCGGGTCCAGACCGAGCTGAGCCCGCTCGAGCGACAAGTGCGCCGCGTGGCGTGGCTGATTGCCGTGGTCGCCGTCCTCGCAGGGCTGGCGTTCCTGCCGATCGGCTGGCTCGTCGCTGGCCTGCCCCTCAAGGACGCATTCAACTTCGCGATCGGCCTGATCGTCGCCAACGTTCCGGAGGGGCTGCTGCCGACGATCACGCTTGCGCTCGCCGTCGGGGTGGCAATGCTGGCGCGCCGCGGTGCACTGGTCAAGCGGCTGAGCGCCGTCGAAACGCTCGGCTCGACCGACGTCATCTGCACCGACAAGACCGGGACGCTGACCGAGAACCGGATGCGGGCGGTCGAGATCTGGACGCCGCTCGGAGAGCTCGACCTCGAGCACGACGGCGACATCGCGGCCGTCGCGGCCGAGAACCCCGTGCTGGCGCTCCTCGGCCGCGCAGCCGCCTCGTGCAGCACCGCCGAGGTCGATCCCGGCCGAACGACCAAGTCTCGTGGGGAAGCGACCGAGATCGGAATCCTGGAGGCCGCACGCGAGATTGGCATCGACGTCGCGTCACGGCGTCGAGAGCGCCGGCGGCAGAAGCTGTACCGCTTCGACCCGACCCTGCGGCTCATGTCCACGGTTGATGTCCGTGAGGACGGAACGCTCACCGTGCATGCGAAGGGCGCGCCGGAAGAGATCCTCCGGCGGGCTACGCGCATCGGGGGTCTCGACAACCACCGACCACTCGACGAGACCGACCGGCGCGAGGTTCTGGCGACACTCGAGCGGTACGCGTCGCAGGGACTGCGCGTGCTCGCCGTCGCCCGGCGGCGCCTGCCCGACGGCGCCCAGCCGCCGGCCCGTCGCGAGGAGGCTGAGAACGAGCTCTGTCTGCTCGGCCTGGTCGCGCTCTTCGACCCGCCGCGGGCAGAGGTCGCCGAGGCGGTCGCCCAGTGTCATGGGGCGGGGATTCGCATCATCGTCGTCACGGGTGACTACGGGCCGACCGCGGCGGAGATCGCGCGCCGGATCGGCATCGCCCGTGACGGGGGCCAGGTGGTGACCGGCGCCGAGCTAGACGTGCTGAGCGAACGCGAGCTGGACGAGCTTCTCCGCGAGGGCAAGGAGTTGATCTTCGCCCGCACGTCGCCGGAGGCAAAGATGCGGATCGCAGACGCACTCCGCGCCGAGGCGCACACCGTCGCGATGACGGGGGACGGCGTGAACGACGCGCCGGCGCTCCGGCGCGCCGATATCGGCGTAGCGATGGGCCTGACCGGCACCGACGTCGCCCGCGAGGCGGCGACCATGGTGCTCACGGACGACAACTTTGCGACCATCGTCGCCGCGGTCGAGGCAGGACGTCAGGTCTTCGACAACGTCCGCAAGTTCATCCTCTACATCTTCGCCCACGCAACGCCCGAGGTCGTCCCGTTCCTCGTCTTCGCGCTCTCAGGCGGCCGGATCCCGCTGCCGCTCACGGTTCTGCAGATTCTCGCCATCGACCTCGGCACCGAGGTTCTGCCCGCGCTCGCGCTTGGGCGCGAGCCCGCCGAGCCGGGCCTGATGCACCGGCCGCCGCGCACCCGCAGCGAGGGTGTGATCGACCGCGCGCTGCTCTTCCGTGCCTGGGTCTTCCTCGGCCTGATCGAGGCCGCGCTCGTCCTCGCCGGCTTCTTCTTCGTGCTCCTGCGGGGCGGCTGGAGCCCCGGCGATGATGTCTCGAGCGGGCAGCCGCTCCACGACACCTACCTGCAGGCGACGACGATGACGTTTGCCGGAATCGTCGCCTGTCAGATCGGAACCGCGGTCGCCGCGCGCACGGAGAGGGCGTCACTGCGCTCGGTCGGGTTCTTCACAAACCGCCTCCTGCTCTGGGGCATCGCCTCCGAGATCGCGTTCGCCGCGCTCCTCATCTACGCCCCGCCGCTGCAGAGGGTGTTCGGAACCGCCGCGCTCGATGCCACCGAAATCGCGCTTCTGCTCTGCTTCCCGTTTACCGTTTGGGGCGCCGACGAGATCCGCCGCTTCGCACTACGCGGCCGTGCTGCCTCCGAAAGCAGCCGTAAGATGGCCGCGAAGCCCATCTGACCGGATTCCCGGCCGAAGCGCTGCGCCAAGGAAGGAGGACGCAAGCATGGCAGTACCCGGCAAGCGGACGGTGCGCCGGACGTTGCCGACTACCCACGCCTTCGACATCGAGGGCGTCAAATCACGACTCTGGGCTGACGGCGGATACGAGGTTGTGCATGCCTCGCCGGGTCTCGAGATCGGCGTCTACGTCCTAGTGGCGCCCGAGCCCGACCGGCAGCAGCCGCACGCCGACGACGAGGTCTACATCGTGCTCGAGGGTCGTGGAACGCTTGAAGTCGAAGGGGAGTGCGTCGAGCTGCACGAGGGTCATGCGGTGTTCGTGCCCGCAGGAGCCGAGCACCAGTTTGTCGGCTATGAAGGACTGGCCGTGCTGGTCATATTCGAGCGGCACTCGGGTAAAGCGCGCCGCGCCAGCGAGGGCTGACGATCTAGATCTGCTCAGTCGGGCTTCGAAAACCGTCCGGGTGTGTGTCACCTCGGAGCCCGCTAGCGCTCGGTCTTTGCTTGGCGGATCGTTGCGTCGCCCCTTTGGGTAGAAATTCTTTGGTGGCCATCCGTCCCAGCGGACAAGTAATGCTCGTGCCCTGCTCTACGAGGCCTCCCGATATCTCGCCGGTGCGCGCTTCTCGCCTAGGCGAGGAGTTCGGGCCGTCAGGAGCGGACGAAATCGAGCACCTCGGAGAGCCGTCCGTGGGCGAGGCACACGACGGTATCCGCGGCGCCGTAGTAGACCGAGATGCGGTCTCTCGTTCGGTCGACGAGGGCAGCGCAGGGGAAGACGACGTTCGGGAGCGTGAGGACGCGGTAGGCATCCGTGAGAATCCGCAGTGCCAGTCGGGGATCGCCATGATTGGCCGCGAGTTCCGCACGTGGGCGTCCAGCACATCGCGATGGTCACCGGCGGGCCGAGGTCGGGGCGGAGGTTGGGCGCATGCTTAGTCTCGACCCGTTTCCACCCGGAACTCGCCCCGGGGGAGAAGGTCGAGGTCGTTCGCCCGATGCAGAGCCAGCCTGGCCTGCGCGCGGCACGAGCGCCGCGGCGTGGCGACGAACTACCTCTCGGTCGGGCAGATTCACCTGCTCGGCCGGAATAGTGGGGCGCCACATGATCAGCCTGGGTTACCGGGCGAGCGCGTCGTATGCGTGCCTCAGCGAATGCCCCAGGAGACGAGCTCGAGCGGCCGTGCCATGTGGTCGCGTCAGGCAAGCAGCCCACAAAGGCAGGAGTTGAGGGAACACGAATGGCAGGCAGGAACTGGACGGCCTGGAACGCGGTCCGCGCGAACGCGCTTACGAAAAGGCCGAGGGACGTCCCGAGGATGGCGTCTGCGATCGCGAGCAGGATCACACCCCACTTGGTGTCGGATATGTGGGGATTGAGCAGCCAGAGAAGGCGACCGACGAGACAAGCAGGAACCGCAAGTCAGGAGCCGCAGAATTTTGGCGAAGTGGACGAGGTTCTCGCGAACGGGTCAAATCGCTGTAGACGGACGGCGCCTGCGTGACGGCACCGACGCGGTCACGGAGCTCCGGTGAGCCGGCCGGCTTACCGAGCACGGTCACGCTTCCGCTTTCGACGATCTGCACGCCGACGACGGCGCGGATCAGCGTGGACTTCCCCCGACCCACTCGGCCCGAGCAATCCCGTGACCGAGCCGGCCTCGACCCGAGCGAGAGGTCGTCAAGGACAAGGCTTTCGCCACGTCTTACGCGAAATCACGAATTTCGACCGCCCGGCCCATAGCGGCGCAATCCTCGCCGATCAATCGCCGCGGCCTGGGCCGCAAGTGGCCAACTACGGAGTGGCGGTTTGCGCAAATCGCTGCCGCCGGTCGTGGTGTGCGCCGACTGAACGCACTCGTCCAAGCCCTGCCGAAAACTCGCAGCGCTCGCTGCGGGCTTCCTTCACTCAGCGCTCGCGCTGCCGCTGTTCATCGGCGCTTTGACGAACACCGTTCTCGCCGGACGGGCCTTCCTTTGCCGGTCCGAATTTGGGTCCGGCAGGTCAGGATTGGCTGCGACCCGCAGGCGCCGCCGGGCGACGATGCCCGGCGACACTGAGTTCGAGCGTGAGCTGGAGCGCATCTGCGGCATCCCGATAGATGTTCCGTCCGGTCAGGGAGTAGGCCTCGTCGAACTCGACGGCGCCGTTCAGCTCGAGGACGACGTACCTGTCTCCGGCAAGCGGGATCAGGTCGACGCCGACGAGGTCCGCGCCGACCGCGGAGGCGGCGGCCAGAGCAAGAGTTGTTGCCAGCGGCGTCGGGTCGGCTGGACGGGCACTGCCCCCGAGTGAGACGTTTGTCCGCCATTCTCCGGGCGCAGCGATGCGCTCGCTGCAGCCGACGAGCTCGCCGCCAGCGACGATCAGCCGAAGGTCGCGACCGTTCGGCGCGACGAACTCCTGCATCAGCGCCCCGTGGCGACAGAACCACGGCCGTTGACGGACGGCTTCCAATGTTCGCGCGACATCGCAGCCGTCCCGGCACAGCACGACGTCGCGACCCCAGCTACCGAACCGAGGTTTGACCACAAGCGGTGGCTCGAGCGGGACCGCCCGCTCTCCACGCCAAAACGCTGTCTGCGGATGGGGAAGCCCCGCCAGCCGGAGGCGGCGAGCTGTCCGCAGCTTGTCGTGCACCGCAAGCAGGGTCCCGGCGCGGTTGAGCACGCGGAGGCCTCGCCGCTCGAGCAGAAGCAAGGCGAGCAGCCCAGGCTCGACACCGTCGAGCGTCGGCAAGACGTCAAGCCGGCCGATCGCGACCGCGTCCGGGCGAAAGGCCTCGAATGGGGACTGCAAGACAACATCGAGACCCGCGCTGCGCCAACTCCGGACCAGATCCACGTTTGTGCTGTTCGTGGCAGATCCAAGGACGCAGATCCGGGCTTCAGCTCGGCGCCTGGTCAATTCGCTCCAACTCCTTCCAGGCAAGTAAGACCCACCAATCCTCTCGCCACTGGGCCGCCGGAGCATCGGGGACGGCGCTGATCGCAGCTCAGATCGCTCGCGGATCGACCTCGTGGGCCTGCGGAGGAAACGACTTGCTCTTCATAGTGAATCCTTCTCTCACCCTGCATCCGCGCCAGGGTTTCTGGCAGCGAGTCACATCATCACGCTCGATCCTTTGAACGTCGCCAGGTCTAGCGAACCGCTTTGGGCCGGACTGCGCCTTGGAGCGAGCTCGTGACGAAGTGGAGGTCGTGGCTTCCCTCGAGCGACATTCCGGAGCCGGCGCCTGGTGCGACGTCGAGCACGAGAATCGGTCTGTTCCACCGTTCGTACTGGTCGGTGTCAATGTAGAAGAGGCAGTCGGCCAGCTCGCCGAGCAGGAGATCGTTCGGTCCGATGATCAGCTCGCCGTCTGGGAAGCACATCGGGGAGCTGCCGTCGCAGCAGCCCCCCGACTGGAAGAACATCAGCGGACCGTGCTCGGCCCTCAGGCGACCGATCTCTGCGACCGCGGAATCGGTCGCGACGACGCTGTGAGAGGGATCCGCTTGCATCGATCTAGAAGAACCCCATTGGCTTGGGGTCGTAGGAGACGAGCATGCACTTCGTCTGCGTGTAGTGGTCGAGCATCATCTTGTGGTTCTCGCGCCCAACCCCGGAGACCTTGTAGCCGCCGAAGGCTGCGTGGGCCGGGTAGAGGTGGTAGCAGTTCGTCCACACCCGCCCGGCTTTGATGCCGCGACCCATGCGGAATGCCTTGCTCGTGTCTCTCGTCCAGACACCGGCGCCGAGGCCGTACATCGTGTCGTTCGCGATCTCGAGCGCCTCGGCTTCGTTCTCGAACGTCGTGACCGCGAGCACTGGGCCGAAGATCTCCTCCTGGAAGATCCTCATCTTGTTGTTGCCCTTGAACACGGTCGGCTCGAAGTAGTACCCGTCGACCAGCTCGCCGTCGAGAGCAGCGCGCTTGCCACCGATCAGGAGCTCGGCGCCCTCCTCGAGGCCGATCTTGACGTAGTTCTCGATCTTCTCGAGCTGGGCTTTCGAGACCTGCGGGCCGATCTGCGTCGACTCGTCGAGCGGATGACCCTGCCGGATCTGTGCGATCCGCGCGAGGCAGCGCTCCATGAACTCGTCGTAGATCGACTCCTCGATCAACGCTCTAGACGGGCAGGTGCAGACCTCACCCTTGTTGAACGCGTAGAGCACCAGGCCCTCGACTGCCTTGTCGAGGAAGTCGTCGTCCTCGTCCATCACATCGGCAAAGAAGATGTTCGGCGACTTGCCGCCCAACTCCGTCGTCGAGGGGATGATGTTCTGGGCGGCGTACTGCATGATCAGTCGTCCGGTCACCGTCTCGCCGGTGAAGGCGATCTTCGCGATCCGCTTGTTGGTTGCGAGCGCCTTGCCGATCTCTGCTCCGGGCCCGTTGACGATGTTGAGGACGCCCGGCGGCACGATCTCCTCGATCAGTTCGGCGAATTTGAGAATCGACCAGGGGGTCGGGCTCGCCGGCTTGAGCACCACGCAGTTCCCGGCCGCGAGAGCCGGTGCTAGCTTCCACGCGGCCATCAGCAGCGGGAAGTTGAACGGGATGATCTGACCGACCACGCCGAGTGGCTCGCGGAAGTGGTAGGCGACTGTGTTCTTGTCGATCTCGGAGATGCCGCCCTCCTCCGCCCGGATCACCGAGGCGAAATAGCGGAAATGGTCGGCCGCGAGCGGGATGTCCGCGGCGAGCGTCTCGCGCACGGGCTTGCCGTTCTCCCAGCTCTCGGCGACGGCCAGCATCTCCAGGTTGTCCTCGATCGCATCTCCGATCTTGTTGAGAACACGCGAACGCTCGGTCGTCGACGTCTCGCCCCACTCGTCCTTAGCGGCATGAGCTGCATCGAGCGCAAGCTCGATGTCCTCCGCCGATGAGCGCGGCACTTCGGTGAAAGCCTCGCCAGTGGCGGGAGTGACGTTCTCGCTGTACTCCCCGCTGATCGGCGCGACCCAATGGCCACCGATGAAGTTCTCGTAACGCGCCTTCAACTCCACGGGACTGCCGTACGTACCGGGAGCCGGATACGTGGTCGTTCTCTCGAGTGTTGCCACGACATCTCCTTCCGATGTCGGCATGACCGCGAGCGCGCGGCCGCAACGAAAGCGTCCCTCGCGGGCGACGTGAAGGCATCGGGCGATCCGCGGATGCGGTGCGGGAAAAGCCGCAATGGGTCGGCTGGAACTGTGACTCAGATAGGCGAAAACACGGATACGATCGGAACCTAGATCAGGGAACGACCGGACGTCGTTGCGCCCGCCAACCCTTACGCTGTCTACGTTCCCGACCGAGGAGACAAGCTATGGCGACGACGACAAAGACAGCCGGCGTGGGAGTCGGTGCCGTGATTGAGATTCACGGGCACCGCCTGGGCGAGAAGCCGCGCACCGGCGAGATCCTCGATGTGCTCGGGGAGTCGGCGCACGAGCACTATCGTGTCCGCTGGGACGACGGCCACGAAAGCATCTTCTACCCAAGCGGCGACGCAACCATCCGCCAAGCAAAGACCGCGCGCTAGCTCGGGATCCTGCTTGTCGGCCATCACGCGGCGCTGGGCCTCGAGATCGACTGCAAAATCCGCGAATCGCCGGGGCAGGAGCGCCCGATCAGAGGCCGTAACAAGCGAAAGGAACGGACGCAATGAAGACGAGCTACGGCGTGGTCTGGCAGCAAGCCGGTAGCGAGGTCGTCTCGGGCCGACTGGAACTCCTTCCTCTTGGCTTTCGGCTGACTTCAGATGAGCATGAAGTCGCCGGGGAAGACATTCACTACGAGGATCTTGCTGCGATCCGAATTGGGATACAGCCCGATGACGAGCTCGAGGGCAAACCCGCTGTCGTCATCGAGCGCCGTGCAGGGCCGTCTATCCGCATCGCGAGCGTTGCTACGCGCGGACTCGTATCTGAGCTCGCTCGCGGGTTGGAGGCCGTCGCGCTCGGCGCCGAGATGGCCCCGATGCGGCTGCTCGTGATCGTTCCTTTGAAGGAAGGCAAGGAAGCGATGGCACGCAACCTGCTTCGCTTTGGCCCACCTTTTGATCCGGCCCAGGTTGGGCTGGAGCGCCACGAGGTGTACGTGACGGCAAACGAGGTTGTGTTTGTTTTTGAGACGCTCGAGGGGGACGTGGCCCTACGAGCGCTTCTGACGAGCGCCCCGGTCTGGGAGGCTGCCACGGCATGGCGAGAGCTGATCGCCGGGCCGCACCGAATCGCCGAGGCTGTCTACTCCTGGGAGCAGGGCCGACTCGGGGTGCAACCTGAAGGGCCGGCGGAGCTGTGACGGCTCGGCGCTGCGACGGACGGCACTCGGGGTTGGTGCCGGTAGCGTCAGCGAATCGCTACCGCTACTGAATTCGCGGCGTTCGGGCTGGTCGAGGAGGAGGCTGCCAGGCGTCTCGAGGAGCGTGGGCCGCTTCCACGCCAGCGCTCGAGCCGCTCGTACGCAAGCATCGTCCGCGCCAACACGCTGAACGTCCCCAACGGGATCCTCCTCTTCTTCGGCGTGCTGACGATCACGCTCGGGTCGTGGAAGGACGCGCTGTTCCTCGGGATCCTGGTCTCGAACATCGCGATCGGCTCGTTCCAGGAGATTCGCTCCAAACGGGCTCTCGACCGGCTCGCCTCACTGGTGGCGCCCGAGGCGGTTGTCGTGCGTGAGGGGATCGACCGCCAGCTTTCGGTCGAGCGGGTGGTCGTCGGTGATCTCGTGCGTCTGAAGGCCGGCGATCAGGTGGTCGCCGACGGGACGGTGGTCTCGGCGGATGGGCTCGCGCTGGACGAATCCAACCTGACCGGTGAGTCGGAGCCCATCGTGCGCGAGCCCGGAGAGCCGGTGTGGTCGGGCACGTTCGTCGTCGAGGGCGCCGCGCTGTTCGAGACAACGGCAGTCGGCTCGGAGAGTCGGGCGGCCCGGGTGACCGCCACCGCGCGGGCGTTCCGCCACCCGCGCTCCCCACTCGAGCGGGCCAACGACCGGCTTCTGCTGTTGCTGCTCGCGTTCTCCCTACCGCTCACGGTCGGACTATCGGTATCGGTCCTCATCCGGATCGAAGGTGCGGGCGCACGGGTCGAGGCCTTGACTGCCGGCATCGTGAACCTCGTGCCGGAGGGTCTGATCCTCCTCATCAGCCTGACGGCGGCGGTGTCTGCGTTCAAGGTCGCCCAGCGCGGGGTGCTCGCGCAGCAGCTCAACGCGGTCGAGTCGCTCGCGTCGGTGGATTTGGTCTGCACCGATAAGACCGGCACTTTGACGGAGCCGATGCTCCGGGTGGTCGGCCTGGTGGCGGCCGAAGGGGTGAGAGAGGAAACGTTGGCGCGCGCTCTGGGCGAATACGCAGCGGGTTTCCCGTCTCGAAACGCGACGCTAGGGGCGATCGCGGACGCAGGGTTGGCGGCGGTCGAGGCGCCCCGCGTGGTCGGGCAGGTGCCGTTCTCCTCGCGGCGTCGCTGGAGCGCTCTCGACCTCGGCGACACACGCCTCGTGCTGGGTGCCCCCGAACGGTTCGCGACCGTTGATCCCGTGCTCGTCAAGCAGGCGCGTGCGGAGGCCGGTCGAGGGCGGCGCGTGCTCGCGCTCGGGCGCTCTGCGGCGCCGCTGCCGGCCGCGGGCCCGGAGCCGCCATTCCCGTCCGATCTGCGCGCACTCGGGCTCGTCGTGCTTGCGGAGCGGCTGCGGCCGAATGCGGCCGACACGGTCGCGTTCTTCGCGGCAGAGAACGTCGAGCTGAAGGTCCTCTCCGGCGATGCGCCCCGCACGGTGGATGCGATCGCCCGCGATGCCGGCGTGCCCGGGTCGGCTCCCGCCCTCGACGGCGAGGCGCTGCCGTCCGAGCCGGCGGCGCTGCGTGCGGCCGTCCTCTCCGCGCCCGCCGTCGGTCGCATCTCTCCGGAGGGCAAGCGCGCGGTCGTGGACGCGCTCACGGCCGCCGGTCGCTACGTGGCGATGGTCGGCGACGGGGTCAACGACGTACCCGCGCTCAAGCAGGCGCGACTGGCGATCGTGCAAGGGTCGGGCGCGCAGATGGCGCGTTCGGTCGCCGACCTCGTGCTGGTGCGCGACGACTTCGCGGTCGTGCCGAGGATGGTGGCGGAAGGGCGTCAGATCCTGCGCAACATCCAGCGCGTCGCGCAGTTGTTCGTAACCAAGTCGGTGTTTGCCGCGGTGCTGGTGCTCGCCGTGGGGATTCCGACCGCCACGTTTCCGCTGCTCCCGCGCCAGTTCACGCTCGCTTCCACGGTCACGATCGGCATCCCCGCGTTCGTGCTTGCGCTCGCGCCCAGCTCGGGCCCGTGGCGGCCGGAGAGATTCCTGCAATCGGTCGCGGGCTTCGCGATCCCTGCCGGGCTTGCGATCGGGGCCGGGATCGTCGCTGGCTATCTGCTCGCGCGCTATGGCTTCGACCTCGGCCTGATCCGGTCACGTTCCGTCGCGACCGGGATCGTGGTCGTTTGCGGGCTTGCCCTCGTGATGCGGCTCGAGGGCGAAAGCGGGCGTCGGCGGCTCGCTGTCGGCGGGCTGTGTGCGGCGATGGCCGTGCTGTTCTTGCTCGCGCTCTTCGTCCCGTTCTTGCGCGACTTCTACGAGCTCTCAACGCCCACCGGCGAGGCCGTCGTTGCCTGGGCCGTCGGCGTCGCGCTCGGCGTCGGCGGGATGCATTGCGTCGTCCACCTCCTGCGTCTCTGAACTATCGCGCGAGCACGACGCCAGTTCGAGCCAGGCCTCGTCGTCCGGTGGGCGGAAGGGGAGATGCTGTCACCTCGAGAGGGGGAGCGTCAGAGTCGATGAGTGTCGTAGGTCTCGCACGAGCGCCGCTCAACGCGGAAGGGTCGCGGGGCCATGACTCCGGACTCAGGGCGTGCCGTTGCCATACACGTCCAGGAGCTGGAGGCGCGTCGCTTGCAGGCGCTCGAGCATCAGCGGCGAGAACCGTCTGAGGAGCTCGTAGCCGAACACCCGGTCGGTCTCGATCTTGTCGCCTAGGCAGGCGGCTTCGAACTCGACGGCACGGACGCGGTCGAGTGCGCGCGCATCGAAGTGCCGTCGGTACGGAGGAAACAGCCACGACCAGCCGATCACCTCGCCGTCATCGATGGTCTCGATCGTCACAGTGCCGCGTCAGGGAACGAATGTTTCGAGCATGACGCGCCCGTGGCGAACCAGGTAGATCGTCTGCGCTGGCTTGCCCTCGCGACACAGGTAGTCGCCGGCGCCGAACACGATGTTCGATGCGCTGGCCGCGACCAGCTCGAGATACCGCTGATCGAGGCCGGCGAATACGGGGCTCTCGGCGACGATTGCGTCCAGCGTCCTCATCCTCATCCGGTCTCCTCCTCGGTCGCGCGGATCGCGGCGACCTCCTCCGTGATATCGATGCCGACCGGGCACCAGGTGATGCAGCGACCGCAGCCGACGCAGCCGGAGCTATCGAACTGGTCGTGCCATGTTCCCAGCTTGTGGGTGAGCCACTGGCGATAGCGCGCTCTCGACGACTGCCGGATCGCGCCGCCGTGGATGTACGAGTAGTCGACCGAGAAGCACGAGTCCCAGACGCGCGACCGCTCCGCGCCCCCGTTCAGGTCGTTCGCGTCCTCGACCGCCGAGCAGAAACAGGTTGGGCAGGCCATCGTGCAGTTGCCGCAGGTCAGACAGCGCTCCGCGACTTCGTCCCAGCGCGGGTGTTCGAGGTTGTCGCGGAGCAGGTCGCGAATGTCATGGGTGTCGAGGTGTCGACCCATGCGGCCAGCGGCGTCCTCTGCCTGGGCAGCAGCCGCCCGCAAGTCGCCCTCCGTGGCACCGGCACCGCCGAGCTCAACGAGGATCTCCTCACCGCGCTCGCTGCCGGCGTCGACGAGGAAGCGGTGGCCGCCCTCGAGCAGCTCCGTCAACACGAGGTCGTAGCCCTCCTTCGCCGTGGGCCCAGTATCCATCGAGACGCAGAAGCAGGTACCGGCCGGCTCGTGACAGTTGACGGCGACGAGGAAGGCGTTCTCGCGGCGGACGGCATAGTCGCGGTCGACGTACCTGCCCCCGATGAACACCCGGTCCTGGATCGCGATCGCGGCGAGCTCGCAGGCTCGAACGCCGATGAAAGCCATCGGCCCGACGTCGTCGAGCGGCTCCTCGTCGACCTGCACGCCGTCCTCGCCGTTCGTCGCCCTCCAGAGACGGACGCGCGGCGGAAACAGAAAGCGCTTCCACGAGGTCGGTGGGACGGCGTAGCCAAACCGCGCCTCGTCATCGCGCCGCTCGAGTCGGTAGCTCCCGCCGTCCTGGACGTCCTTCCAGCCGATGGGCAGCGCGCTCGCGGACTCGAGCTCCTCGTACACGATCGCGCCGTCGCGAACCGTTGGGCCGAGAACGGTGTACCCGCGGCGCGCGAGCGCCGTGAGCAACCCGTCAAGCCCCTCGAGCTCGATCGTCCGGGTCATCGAGGACAGCCTCGCGGTCCGGCCCCCGCACACCATCCGAAGCGAGACTGACCTGCACTGCGGCCTTCCCTCGTGGGCTTCCGGAATCCCACCGACGCGACCCTAGAGCATTTTCCGCCATGCTTGCGGAGTGCTCGAGGTGAGTAACTCCGCGGGAGTAGCCGACCTCGTGGTCGCGGATCTCGGAGAACTGCTCGACGCGCTCGGCGAGTGACGGCCAATCGGGTTCGTGGGACACTCATGCTTCGATGGCGACAATCGACACAGCAGCGTTTCTGCAGCGCGAGCGGCCGCCCATCTTGGCGGCAGCGGAGACAGCGCTGATCCGCTCCCGGACGCGCCATTACTCGTCGGCCGGCGACGAGGAAATCCACCAGCGCCTGAGCGCTCTCTTCGATCGGCTCGTCGACGGGCTTGCGGCACGGGATCTAGGCACGATCATCAGCTACGCGGAGCAGGTCGCAGACGAGCGGTTCGCAGCTGGGTATGACCTCTCCGAGGTTCAGGTGGCCTTCAACGCGCTCGAGGAAGCAACGTGGTCCTGCGTCCTGAGGGAACTCGATCCATCCGAATTTGCCGAGGCGATCGGCTTAATCAGCGCCGTGCTCGGCGCCGGCAAGGACCCACTTGCACGCAGATACGTTTCACGGGCCGCAGAGACCCGCGTCACCTCACTCGACCTGCGGACGCTCTTCGGAGGAACGGCCTAGATTCAGCGGCGCACCGAGGCTCACAGCGCGCTCGCCCACTCGGGCGATCCGTGCGACGGCCGATCGGCGACAGTTCAGGTTCACCCACCTCACCAACAGTGCACCCTGCGATTCGATTCCTCGAACGAACGCGAATTTCCCCGCCCGCCGCTGCGATTGTGTGGTCGGTAACCGCCTCGACGCCCTCGACGACGACTCCGAGCCGCCGCAACTCGGCGTCGAGCTCGTCGCGGAGCACGCGGCGGAGCTCCGGGAGCAGCGGTGGCGTTCGTTGACGGCATCGCTCCAGCGTGGCGCGGATGATGGCGGCCGATTCCGCTCTCGCGTTAGCGGATCACGAGCACCGAGCAGGCCGCCTGATGGCCGACCCGCTCGCTGACGCTGCCGAGGGCGCGCACACCGTGGATCCCGCGACTTCCGACGATAAGGAGGTTGGCGTCGTGGGAGGCGGCGCACAGCGCCTCCACGGGGTGCTTCTCGTCCCGTACGACCGTCAGTCCCGCAAGCGCCTCGAAGTCCTCCGGTAAGTCGGCTCCCGCTGCCACCACCACGCACAGGTCGGCGTTGTGCCGGTCCGCGATGGCGAGCCCGGCCGCGAGTGCGCGATCGGCGGGCGGAGATCCGTCGTATCCGACGGCGACCGCGTCCGGGAAGCCTCCGGCAGCGGGTGCTCTAGCGACGAGAACCGACGCGTGCGCGCGGTGCAGCATCGAGGTCATGACGCTCCCGCGTGCGACCCCCACGCCGCGATTCCGGCTGGTCGCCCCGACCGCGACGAGCGTGGCCTCCCACTCGGTCAACCGCTCGAGCAGCCGCCCGACGGTCGTCCCGTGGAGGAGGTGCGTGGCCGCATCAGGGAAGACCGACTTCGCCTCGGCAAGGGCCGCGGCGGCGGTCTTTTCCGCCTCGCCGACGATCATCGGGCCGCCGTATGGCGAGTAGGCGACGACTGGAGGCTCGAACACCCAGTCGATCTCGAGCTCTCCGCTCTCCGATCGAAGCGAGCACGCCTGGCGCGCAGCCTCGAACGAAGGCTCAGAGCTGTCGAACGCGCAAACGATCCGGTCGAACACCGTGCACCGATTCGACGAAATGGTTGGCATCACAACCACCTTTCCTCACCAGAAGTGTGCGCCCTGACCGTCCGACCCTGCATCGGCATGGCCTCGTATTCGCCTTGCTTCGAACTACCGACCGTGGAGCAGCGGCCATGCAAGCCGCTTCCGCGCTCGCAACGCTGGGCAGCCGAGGTCACGCCGAAGCTTTGGCGACCGAGGCCGAGCGCGCTCGGCCCAGGGGTTTTTAGGAGCGGCCGTCGCCCTTGGACGACCAAGGCTCGTCGCTTGCGCCCTGCGTCTGGGCGTTTGTCGACGTTTCGCGCGCGGGCTGGCCGAAGCTGTCCTTCGGCGGAGTCGCGATCGGCTTACCGCCCTGCGTCGCGTTCGCGACCTCGTCTTCCGCCCTTCGGAACCAGTGCCTGATCCTGTCTAGGAGCCCCATTGCCTTCGCGCTTCGAGTTTATGCCACTCGCACTCGACGACGCATCAGCGCGTTCCCTGATGCTCGCCAGGCTCAGCGGCGCGCTGGTTGCCACGCGCACCTTGCACTACCGCGCTGGGGAGGCCACTTTCGCGGCAGCCCACCTGCCCGGGAGTAGCCGATGGCGTCCACGACGGCGGCCCGCCGAAGCGGGCCTCCGGATGTTCAACCACCCCACCTACACCTCCCGAAGCCGCCACAGCCCCGAGATGTCCGCTGAATGGGCGCGTCCGGCCGAAACGTTTCACGCAACTGGCATCGCGCCGCACACTCGACACACCATCGGGGTCGCTGCTAACCCGTGTTGCGCGAACTACCCCAGTGCGCTTCGTATCCCCGACAGTGCGGGACCTGCGGCTTTCCCGCACGTCACGGGGAGGCGTCTCCCCGATGCTTGGCCGGCCGCAAACGCTGACACTGGCCGTGCTAGGACGAGTCACATGCGCAGGAAGGAGGAGTCAAATGGCCGTGCAGCCAATGCTCGACTTTCCCCGGGTCGGCCGCTCGCTCGACGACGTTGAAGTCGCGGAAGCGATGCACCCGGGCGTGATCACCGTCCACGTGACGACACCGTTGCGCGAGGTCGCCCGCATCATGGCCACTCAGCGAGTCCACTGTGTCGTTGTCCTCGGAACCGACCAAGAGGCGGACGTCGATCTCGAGGGAGGGCTCTGGGGCGTCGTCTCCGACCTAGACCTCATCTCGGACGCCGCGCTCGACGAGCTCCAGCACAACACCGCCGGCAGCGCGGCGGTGACCCCAATCGTCCTGGTCGCCCCCGACGACACGCTCCGACGCGCCGCGCATCTGATGCACAAGCACAAGGTGACGCATCTCGTCGTCGCCGACCGAGGCGCGGTCTACCCGCTCGGAGTGCTCTCGACGCTCGACATCGCTCGCGTCCTCATGTAGCGGGGCGAGGAAACCGGTCGGTGACGAGCCCACGCTCGGACGGGCAAGTGCGACGGATTCTGATCGCGACGACCGATCGGCTAGTCCTTGGCCGCAGTCGAGTCGGGTCTTGGACTCGACGCCCGGGCGATGGTCGTCCCGGTCGACCACCGATCTTGCCATTCGGGTCAACGCCGTCCGGGCTGCGTCCGGGATCGACTCGCTGTGTACGTGAGGCGTGAGTCGCCATCTCTGCGCGCGGCCTCTGCGTGCAGCGCTTACGGCTGGAAGCCAGAGCGGATCTGGCGAATCCAAATCTCGACGTCCTGCGCAGGGAGCAGGGTGTTGACCAGCGGGCTGTCCGCGTAGTTGTTCAACAGCTCGCAACGGGTTTTGGCTGCCACCGAAGAGCTCAAATTCTCGCCGGGTGCAGATCCGGCGCAGACCTCCGCGCGAACGGAATTCGCACACACAAGGAGAAAGCACCAGTTCGTCGGCTATGAAGGACTGGCCGTGCTGGTCATATTCGAGCCAACCGCATGAGCTCGAGGGTTTGTCTGTACGAACTGCGGCTACGTCCGTCTGCACGCGATTCAACCGCTCGAGACGATCGACGCCTAGCCCGAGACCTCCGATCTTCTACCCGCCCAGCCGCGAGGAATGCGGCGAGCCGAGAATCGAGATGACGATGACGGCTCAGACGGTCAGAGACGCCGAGAATCGCCTTCACGAGCTCCGGCAAGACGAGTGGTCGGATCTCAGCCTTGCGGCACTGGCGCCCGGCGAGAACCGCACTCGTCAAAGCGCCGATGAACAGCGGCAACGCGAGCGGTGGGTGAAGGAAGCTCGCCAGGAGCGCAAGTCCACTGGCGTAGAAAGCGGGCGTAACCGGCTTGGTTGCGCCCTCTTGGTCACAGGTTCATGCTGACGCGGCAGAATGCAGCTGTCAGGATCGCGGCCTCCTAGGGGGTTTGGCGAAATAGGGCAGGACTATCGGAAGGAGTGGCCCTCGGCCCCGGCGAGCCTACGTTTCTCATCGCTCGCGAGCGGGGTGTGGTACTTGCCCGGGATGTACCAGCGGAACAGACGGCCAACGGGTTTGCGTTGGCAGATGCACTCCGGAGGACATCCACACTTCAAGCCCGCGGGGTTATGCAGCCGCGCGATTCGTGTGGGGGACACGCCCGCATGTTACGCCGAGACTCGGGCGCGGGATTGGATGCGCGGGGGGATAGGGTGCGGGTCCTGCGCAGGGGGCGGTGCGATCGACGAGGCGCGAACCACCGGCCCTTGTGCCGACTAGGAACGGGCCGCACCTTGTTTGCTACCGGTTTTGCTACCGACCTGAGGTCATCCGAGGGGGTCGAGGAGCACCTGAAATGGCTTAGCCATACGGGATTCGACTGGCATGACCTCGACCGAACGGGCTCATAACCCGGAGGTCGCAGGTTCAAATCCTGCCCCCGCTACTTCAGAAGGCCCCATGAGCACCGGGCTCTTCGAGCCGAGAAGCTCGATGAACTTGGTCTCGAGCAGCGAGTAGTCCTGTAACTCGTCGACGACGATCACCGGGTACTCCGGGATTGTCTCGGGCGATGCCTCGAAATGCCGTAGCACCCGGTAGACGACGTCGTTGTGCGACTCCAGCAGTGGGAGCCACCGGCGAAGGATGCGAAGCCCCTCCTCCTCTTCCTGAACCACTATTCGGGCTCATGCTCGCCGAGCGCAGACGCCCATAGATTGTGCGCCCGCTTCGGTCAGCACGTCCGTCGCCTCCTAAGGCCTAAGGAGGCCGCGGTCTGGGACGAATCCCCCGCGAAAACGCCCGCCCGGCGACTCATGCTGACTCCCGGCGCGCGTTCGCGGGATCTACGGCCAGCGAGTCCGGGGGAGATGCTCGGGGAAAGGCTGTAAACGACCCCGGTAGCAGCGAACCTGTCGCCGCGGCCCCGGTCACTTCGTGGGTTGCCGCTCATCGCCGCGTCTTGCGCGATGCGGTCGAGCGCTGCGGCTCGAATCGGGCGAGTTGGGTCAGCTGCTCGGCTTCGTGGATTGGATCGCCAGTTAGCCGGAGCAGGTCGGCGTCGAGGCGGGCCTTTGCGGCGCCGGCCCCGCCGAGGCAGAGACGGGTGTTGAGGGCGAGTTGCTGAAGCTCTTCGGCGTGGCGCCGGAAGATGCGCGGGTCGACTGCGCTGACGACGACGGCGGCGGGGCTGCATGACCGCGCGGCATCGGCGACGCTCGCGATCGGGGTGTCGGTGCCGAGGTAGATGATGCGCCAGCCGCGCGCGCGCAGCGCGATTCCGAAGGCGAGGAGGCCGAGATCGTGCTGTTCCCCGGGGGCGCACGCGAGGACTGCGACCGGCCCGATGCCTCGGCCCCAGCCGCGTGCGAGCCCGAGGAGGCGCCCTCGAAGCAGTGTGGAGGCGAAGTGCTCCTGCGCGATCGACACGTCGCCGCGCTCCCAGCGCTCGCCGAGTTCGTGGAGATACGGAACGACGACGTCGCGCAGGAGCGCGTCGACCGACAGCCGCGCGAGCAGCGCGTCGAAGACGGCGTGGACGCTGCCGTCGTCGAAGCTTGCGAGCGCAGCGGCAAGCTCGTCCCTCGCGGTCGGGGTAGCGATCTCATTGTCCCCGCGCCTTGTCGTTTGGGTAGCCAGGGCAGCGGCCTCGGCAGCGGCATAACCATCGGCGAGGTGCTGTTGCATCGCCTGCACGCGGGCAAGATCGTCCGGCGAGTACAACCGTAGCCCACCGGCTGAGCGGGTCGGCTGCAGCAGTCCATATCGCCGTTCCCAGGCGCGCAGCAACTCGGGACTCACACCCGAGCGCCGACTCAGTTCTCCGATCCGTACTGCGCCCGCCATCTCCATGCTCAGAATATACAGCAGCTGTACAGAAGTTTGACAACCGCGCGAGCTGGCGATAAGGTCTCGATCTGTACAGACTCTATACAGGAGGTGGACGAACGTGAAGAAGCTCGACCTACTCGCGGCCACGCTGGTGCTGATCGGTGGACTCAACTGGGGCCTCGTCGCCGTCGCCAAGTTCGACCTGGTCGCCTGGATCTTCGGCATGGACTTCGGGGAGACCAATGTGGCAAGCCGGATCGTGTACGGCCTCGTCGGCCTCGCCGCGGTCTACGGCGTCGGTTCCCTGCTCACCTCGGCCCGCCGGCCGCGCACACACGCAGCCGCTGCCGGTGCCCGCTAGACGCCTACGTGGCAACGAACGATCCCGGTGGGGCGCTGACGTGCCCGACCCGTCCACCAAGCGGTCCGGCCGCAGGCTGGCCGCCTGACGAAAGGAATTGCACATGACCATCAAGCGCATCCCGATCGCTACAGCGCTCGTCCTCACGCTCGTTGTCGGAGTCGCCACCGCCACCGCAGGCCCGGCGACGACGATGGCCGGCCCGAAGATGGGCCAGAAGAACCTCGTCGAGACCGCGGTTGCAGCGGGTCAGTTCAAGACGCTTGCCTCGCTCCTCCAGAAGGCGGGCCTCGTCGGCACGCTCGAGGGTAAGGGGCCGTTCACGGTCTTCGCACCGACCGACGCGGCCTTCGCCAAGGTTCCGAAGGCGACCCTCGCCTCGCTCGCGAAGAACAAGGCGAAGCTCCGTGCAGTGCTCCTGTACCACGTCGTCAAGGGCAAGGTCACGGCCGCCCAGGCGATGAAGCTCCGGTCCGCCAAGACGCTCGAGGGCAAGTCGATCTCGATCCGGACCAGCGGCGGCAAGGTCATCGCCGGCGGCGCGACCGTCGTCAAGGCGAACGTGCTTGCCTCGAACGGCGTCATCCATGTGATCAACAAGGTGCTGATCCCCTGACGTCGATCTCCGACCGCGTCCTCGAACGATCGCAGGTCGTGCCTGTCGACGTCGAGAAGGCGTTTGCGTTCTTCGCCGACGCCTGGAACCTCGAGGTGATCACGCCGCCGTGGCTGCGGTTCCGGATCCTCGAGGCTCCACGGACGCTGGGGAGGGGGTCGCTGCTCGCCTACCGGCTACGGCTCTTCGGTCTGCCGATCCGCTGGCGGACCGAAATCGTCGAGTGGTGGCCCCCATTCGGATTCACGGACGTGCAGCTCGCAGGCCCGTATCGTCGCTGGGAGCACAGCCACCGGCTTCGCCGCGTCGACGGTGGCACGGAGATCTACGACCACATCGTCTACCGGCTTCCTTACGAGCCCTTTGCCGGTCTACTGGTGCCGGTGACCGTGCGCCCGTGGCTGACGGCGATCTTCGACTACCGCGCACGGCAGACCGAGGCTCGACTGCGATGAGAACGGCGATTGTCCTCTTCACGCGCGACCTCCGCTTGCACGACAACCCCGCACTCTCGAAGGCGGCGCACGAGGCGAAGCGGATCGTGCCGCTGTTCGTCTTCGACGACGCGATTCTCCGTACTTCGTTCCCGCGGCCGAACCGCGTCGCCTTCCTGCTCGACGCCCTCCGCGACCTGGACGTGAGCCTCACGTCGCGCGGCGGACGCCTTGTGTTGCGGTCGGGTGACGTCGTCGCAGAGACGCTCGCGCTCGCTCGGGAGGTTGGGGCCGAGGCGGTCTTCGTCGCCGAGGACGCGAGCGCGTACGCGCAACGGCGTCAGCGGCGCTTCGAGCACGCGTGCCGCGGTGACCGCATCGCCCTCCGTGCTACCCCAGGCGTCACGGTCGCACCGCTGCAGACGATCAGGACCGGCTCAGGCGAGCACTACAGCGTGTTCACGCCGTTCTACCGCGCCTGGTCGAGCGCCTTCCGGCGGCCGGTCGAGTCTGCGCCGCGGCGGCTGTCGATGCCGACCGGCGTCTCGCGCGGCAGGCTGCCCGCGCTCACCCGGATCGTCGCCGGCAGCTCCTCGCCCGAGCTTCCGCCGGGCGGTGAGACCGCGGGCCGGCGGAAGCTCGCCGCCTGGCTGCACTCCGGCGTAGCCGCCTACGAGCCCGGTCGCGACGATCTCGCGGCAGACGCGACCTCGCGCCTGTCGCCGTACCTCCACTTCGGCTGCATCTCGCCGCTGGAGGTCGCACATAGGGCCGGAGACGTCGCCGGGGCACCCTTCGTGCGCCAACTCGCTTGGCGCGACTTCTTCCACCAACTGCTCGCCGCGAGACCGGAGACGGCGCACGAAGACATGCGTCCACGCGGCGATCAGTGGAGCAGCGACAACGAGGCGCTCGAGGCGTGGAAAAACGGCGAAACCGGATATCCGATCGTCGATGCCGGCATGCGACAGCTCCTACGCGAGGGGTACATGCACAACCGCGCACGGCTGATCACGGCATCGTTCCTCGTCCACGACCTGCGCATCGACTGGCGCGCGGGAGCCAGACACTTCTTCGACCGGCTCGTCGACGGCGACGTCGCGGACAACGTCGGCAACTGGCAGTGGGTCGCCGGCACAGGAGCGAACCCGCGACGCGGCCGGGCGTTCAACCCGCTCAGGCAGGCGCATCGCTTCGACCCTGACGGCGCGTACGTCCGCCGCTACGTCCCGGAACTGACCGCGATCGAGGGCAGCGCGGTTCACGAGCCCTGGAGGCTCCGGAAGAGCGTCACCGAGTACCCGACACCGATCGTCGATCGCCCCTGACATGCCGACGCGCTTTCCGTTCCGTTTCGACCCTGCGTACCGGCGGCTCGCTCGGCTGTTCGGTGTCACCCCTGAACGCGCCTGGGTCGACCTCGGTGAGGAGGAACTCGAAGCTCGCTACGGGCCGTGGCGCGTACGGACGCCCGTACGCAACATCGCCGCTGCCGAAGTGACCGGGCCGTATGCATTCCTCAAGACCGTGGGGCCGGCGCGACTCGCGATTACCGACCGCGGCCTGACGTTCGCGTCGAACGGCGACCGCGGCGTGCGCGTCACCTTCCATTCGCCCGTTCCCGGCATCGACGCCTTCGGCCGAATCCGCCATCCGGAGCTCACCGTCACCGTGCTTGACGTCGACAGCCTGGCCGAAGCGCTGGCTCGACGGGCCACGGAAAGGAAGCGATGAGGCGTATCACCGTCACAGGGGCCACCGGGCTGATCGGGACCAAGCTTGTCGCCGTGCTGCAGGAGCGAGGACACGAAGTGACCGTGCTCTCACGCAGACCAGGGGCCGCGAAGCGGGTGCTCGGCGTCGACGCGGTCGGCTGGCACCCCGAGACCGACCCCGCCCCGGTCGATGCACTCGCCGGCCGCGACGGCGTCGTGCACCTGGCCGGCGAACCGATCGCTCAACGCTGGACACGGACGAGCAAGGAGCGCATCCAATCGAGCCGCGAGCTCGGCACCGCACGGCTCGTCGAAGGGCTGGCGCAGTCCGAGCCGCGCCCCCGCATCCTGGTCGCCGCCTCCGCGGTCGGCTACTACGGCGCGCGTGGCGAGGAGCCCCTCGACGAAGACGCGCCGCCCGGGAAGGGCTTCCTCGCGAGCGTATGCGAGAAGTGGGAGCGCGCGGCCGCCGCGGCCGCCGGCCTCGGCGTGCGCACCGTGATTCTCAGAACCGGCGTGCTGCTCGACGCCGCCGACGGCGCGCTGGCGCGAATGCTCCCCCCGTTCCGGCTCGGCGTCGGCGGCCCCGTCGCCGGCGGACGACAGTACATCTCCTGGATCGCCCCCGACGACCTCGTGCGTCTGTACCTCGCCGCGCTCGAGAACCCGGACTGGTCGGGCCCGGTCAACGCGACCGCACCCGAGCCGGTGACGAATCGACAGTTCGCACACGCGCTCGGCCGCGTGCTGAACCGTCCCGCGCTGCTGCCGATCCCCGCTTTCGCGCTGCAGTCCCTCTACGGTGAGATGGCGAGCGTCGTCACCACCGGCCAGCGAGCGCTACCGGTTCGCGCGCTCGAGCACGGCTTCGAGTTCCGCCACCCCGCGATCGACGGAGCGCTTCGGGCCGCCCTATCCGGACGGAAGTCGTCGTGACCGATCGCGGGCCGGGATGAACGCACCGAACTACAGCTCGCGCCCGGAGTCAGGCACGTGGGCGGGTCACCGCTTCGCGGGCAACGAGCGGGCGTATGCGACGCCCAGGTCGACCCACCTCGCGAGCGCCGGCTCGCTGCGGACGGCGTCCGATTCGACCCGCAGCCAGCCTCGCATCTCCCGGCCGCGCATCTCCATCGGACGGGCGGCCGTCTCGGCGACGAGCTTGTCCGACTCGGCCGGGTCGACGCGGACGAGCAGCCCGCCCTGGCCGCTCGCGGCGACTGCCATGTTGCCGCCGACCAGGAAAGCCAGCCCCCCGAACATCTTTGCCTCGGTCACCGCGGGCTCGTGGCCCACGCGTTCACGGACGCGGCCCGCGAGCGTCTCGTCGTACGCCACCGTTCGATCGTACGTGAGCAGCGCCCGGGCACGCCGGAGCGCTAGGCGACGCCCTGCTCGCGCAGGAGCCACTCGCTGAGAAACGGCTCGATGATCCGGTACTCGCGCTCTTCGCCGCGACCGACGATCTCCTTCCGGATCAAGCCCGCGAGGGCGGTCTGGAGCGTCGGCGTCGCCGGCAGCTCGTGCCGCTCGTGGTAGTCCGCGGAGTAGACGCTCCGGGTGGGCTCGTCGGCGAGGGCGAGCAGCACCAGCCGCTGCGCCCGCGGCGCGTCGTCCCAGAGCTGCGCGAAGTGGTTGTGCTCGGAGCGGACGACCCGCCCGACGGCCTCCTCGACGTCGGTCGCCGAAGCCTCGCCGCCCGGGGCGACGAGCTCCCACACGAAGTAGGCGAGCTCCTGGGTGCCGTACGGGTGCCCGGCGGTCACCTCGAGGACCCGCTGGAGGCCCTCGTCGGTGATGCCCTTGCCGGTCGCGGTGAAGCGGTCGCGGAGGAACGGCGCGAACGCCGCCGGCGCGATCGGGCCGATCTCGAGCTGTTTGGCACTTCGCCAGAACGGCTCGTTGCGGTCGTTGAAGATCCGCTCGAGCAGGTGGCGCTTGCTGCCGAGGTAGACGTGGCTGACCTCCGGCTGGGCCTGGAAGACGGCGCGCAGCAGGTTGGGGAAGCGCTTGTCGAGAGCGATGATCTCCTGGAACTCGTCGAACACGATCACCACTCGCCGCTTGCGGTCGGCGGCCAGCTCGCCGAGCAGCTCCAGCAGCCGCTCGATCGTGTCGTCGATGTCGGTCCGCCGGCGGCCGACCTGGAAGCTGAAGCGCAGCGAGCCGTCGCTCGGATCGACCTCGATCGTCGGCCGGACGCGCAGGCTGCGGAACAGGTCGGCGGCGCGTTCGAACGCCTGCCCGACGGGCGAGGCAATGTCGGAGTAGATCGTCTTCGCCAGCGCCGCCGCCAGGCGCTCCTTGGTCGGCGTCATCATCAGGTCGCAGTAGCCGACCAGCGTCTTCCGCCGCATCGCCTCCTGGGCGGCGCGCAGCACCAGCGACGACTTGCCGTACCGGCGCGGTGCGTACACGAGCACGTTCTGGCCGTTTCGCATGTCCGAGACGAGCTCGCGGATCTCCTCCTCGCGGTCGGTGAAGGCTTCGTCGAGAGCGAGGTCGCCGAAGGTGAACGGGTTGGTGGCCGTCTTATTCACAGGGACATTATGTCAGTCGAGATAGAGACGCCGTCGCTCCGATCGGGCCTCTATGTCGATGGCCGTTATGTAGGAGAAAATAGATTTGCAAGCATGTTGCATTGCTGCAACACTCCCGTTGCATGAGTGAACCCGAACCGGTGCGGGCTCCGGCGGTCGACGAGCAGCTCCGGCGTGCGACGATCGAGGTGTTGCACGAGCGCGGCTTCGCCGGTCTCACTCTCGAGCGGGTTGCGGAGGTGGCCGGCCGGGCGCGATCGACCCTCTGGCGCCAGGGGTTGACGCGCGACGCGCTGATCGTCGGGCTCGTCGGCGACCTCGCCGAGGACTTCCGGGCGACGATGTATCCCGTGCTCACGTCCGGGGGCACCGGCCGTGAGCGGCTCGAGGCGGGGCTCGAGAAGCTCTGCGAGCTGCTCGACCGCCACCTGCCGCTGATGCTCGCGACGGACGAGGCGTTTCACCAGGCGACCGGGCCCGGCGAGCCGCCCGACTACCTGCATCCGTTCATCCGGTTCTTCCGCGAGGGAGCCGAGGACGGGTCCCTGCCGGCCTTCGACGACGTCGTGGAGGCCGCCGACCTCGCGTTCAACGGGGTCGCCTGGCCGTACGTCCACCTGCGTGGGCGCCACGCCTGGGCGGCCGAACGAGCGCGGACACGGATCGTCGGCCTCGTGCTGAACGGCATCGCCGGAGCCCGGCCCACGGCGCCGCGACCGCGACGAAAGGAGGCACGACGATGACGATGACGTTGCCGTACCAGGAGCCGCTCGTCCCACGCGAGCCCGCCGAACGGCAGATCCCCGAGCCGCCGCGGCGCGGCGAGCCGGGCGGCCCGCCGTGCGGGATCTGCGAGGGTGCGACGACGAGCGCCGTGTGGTCGGACGAGAACTGGACGCTCCATCCGCCGGTCGGAGGCAGCCTGCCCGGCGCGGTCTGGCTGGCGAGCCGCGTCCACGTCGACTCGTTCGCCGACCTGCCCGACGAGCTGGCAGCCGACTTCGGGCAGGTCGCGGCTCGCGTCGAGCGGGCGATCCTCTCGCTCGGCGACGTCGCCCGCGTCCACCTGTACCGCTGGGGCGACGGCGGCGCGCACTTCCACGTCTGGTTCCTGCCCCGGCCGCTGGGGATGGTCGAGGCGTCGGGGATGATGCTCCCGCTGTGGGAGGACGTCCTTCCGAACGTCCCCGACGAGGAGCTCGCCGACGCGGCCCGGCGCGTGGCCGACGCGATGTGAGCCGGACGGCGACACTCGCGCGCCGGCTCGGCACCGGCGACGCCGTCGTCATCGGGCTGGGCTCGATGATCGGAGCGGGTGTCTTCTCCGCCTTCGCCCCGGCGGCGCAGGCGGCGGGGAGCGCGCTCCTCGTCGGTGTCGCGCTGGCGGCCGCTGTCGCCTACTGCAACGCGGTCGCCTCCGCCCAGCTCGCTGCGCAGTACCCGACCTCCGGCGGCACGTACGTCTACGGCCGCGAGCGGCTGGGGGAGTGGTGGGGGTTCGCCGCCGGCTGGGGGTTCGTGGTCGGGAAGACGGCCTCGTGTGCAGCGATGGCGCTCACGTTCGCGTCCTATGCCGTCGAAGGCCGGGAGTGGGTCGTCCGCCTCGTCGCGTTCGCGGCGGTAGTTGCGCTGACGGCGGCCAACTACCGCGGGATCTCACGGACGGCGTTGCTCGCCCGCGGGCTCGTCGCCGTCTCGACCGCAGCGCTGCTCGTCGCCGTCGGCGCGATCGTCGTGCATCACGGCGATGGCGCCGGCGAGCACGGTTTCTCGTCGTTCGGCCACGGCGGCGTCTACGGCGTGCTCCAGGCAGCCGGACTGCTGTTCTTCGCCTTCGCCGGCTACGCGCGGATCGCCACGCTCGGCGAGGAGGTCCGCGACCCCGAGCGGACGATCCCGCGCGCGATCCCGCTTGCCCTGGGGATCGCGATCGTGCTGTACCTGGTCGTGGGCGTCGCGCTGCTCGTCGCGCTGGGACCGTCGGCGCTCGCGGCGAGCGCCAGGCCGCTGGCCGCGGCGGTGGACGCGGTCGGCGCCGCCTGGGCGGTCCCCGTCGTCCGCGTCGGTGCGGCCGTCGCCAGCCTGGGCGCGCTGCTCGCGCTGATCGCGGGCGTCGGCCGCACCGGCCTGGCGATGGCCCGGAACCGCGACCTGCCGCGGTGGCTCGACTCGGTCCACCCGCGCCACCGCGTGCCCGACCACGCCGAGCTCGCAGTCGCCGCCGTCGTCTCCGTGCTGGTGCTGACCACTGACCTCCGCGGCGCGATCGGCTTCTCGTCGTTCGGCGTCCTGACCTACTACGCGATCGCCAACGCGTCCGCGTTCACGCAGGACGAGGCCCACCGCCGCTGGCCACGCGCGCTCAACGTCTGCGGCCTGGTCGGCTGCGCCGTGCTCGTGGTGACGCTTCCGTGGCAGTCGGTGGTCGCAGGCGTCGCGGTCTTCGCCGTCGGGCTCGCCGGGCGAGCAGCGCTGCATCGCTAGACGTCGACGCCGGAACGCCGTCAGCACCTACGATGCGCGGATGGAGTCGGCCACCGTCACGCCGGCGTTCGAGGAGCTGGAGTCGTACCGGCGCGAGCTGACCGCCTACTGCTACCGGATGCTCGGCTCGCCCTTCGAGGCCGAGGATGCCGTCCAGGAGACGCTGATCCGCGCGTGGCGCGGCGCCGACCGTTTCGAGGGCCGGGCCGCCGTGCGCTCCTGGCTGTACCGGATCGCCACCAACGTCTGCCTCGACCTGCTCAAGGGGCGCGAGCGGCGCGCGCGTCCGATGGATCTCGGGCCGGCGGTGGCGCCCGTGATCGAGAACCTGAACGAGCGGTCGGAGGTGACATGGATTGAGCCGATTCCCGATCCTGCCGACGAGGTGGTCGACCGGGAGTCGATCCGCCTCGCCTTCGTCGCCGCGCTGCAGCACCTGCCGCCGCGGCAGCGCGCGGTGCTGATCCTCTGCGAGGTGCTTCGGTGGCAGGCGAGCGAGGTGGCGGAGCTGCTCGAGACCAGCGTCGCCTCGGTGAACAGCGCGCTGCAGCGTGCGCGCGCGACGCTGGAGGCGGCGGCCGTCAGCGTCGACGACCCGGCGCCGGAGCTGGGAAAGGCCGAGCGCGAGCTGCTCGCCCGCTTCGTCGAGGCGTTCGAGGCCTACGACATCGACCGGCTGACGGCCTTGATCCACGAGGACGCGACCCAGTCGATGCCGCCGTACGACCTCTGGCTCGAGGGCCGCGAGGACATCTTCACGTGGTGGTTCGGGCCGGGGATCGGCTGCCAGGGTTCACGGGTGATCCCGACCGTCTCCGCCAACGGCTCGCCCACGTTCGGCCAGTACAAGCCGAGCGCGGACGGCGGCCACGAGGCGTGGGCACTGATCGTGCTCGAGCTCTCAGACGGGCGGATCGGGGAGCTGACGTTCTTCCTCGGCACCGAGCGGCTGTTTCCGCTGTTCGGGCTGCCGCCGCGGCTCGACGCGTAGGACGTCGTCGAGCCCCACGAAGGCGATCAGGTTCCGGAGGTCCGCGGAGGGCTCGCGGACCAGGACGCGTCTGCCCAGGCGGCGCGCGGCCAGCTGCAACGAAGCGAGCAGGTCGATCGTCCCGCCGTCCGGTGCGAACGCGCTCGCGTCCACGACGATCGGCCCCGGCTCCGTCGCAGGCATCGACAGAGAGACTCCGCGAGCGGCCGAAACTCATCGGCAGCCGACCGATGAGTTCCGACGCAGGGTGCCGTCTGACCGGTAGAACCGAACAGAACCGAACGGACCCATGACCGTCTCCGACAATCGCACCCGGTGGCTCGCCCTGATCGTCCTCTGCCTCGGCGACCTGATGATCGTCCTCGACACGACGATCGTGAACGTCGCGCTGCCGTCGATCCGCGACGACCTCGGCTTCACCGAGACGTCGCTCGCCTGGGTCGTGAACGCGTACCTGCTGACCTTCGGCGGCTTCCTGCTCCTCGGCGGCCGCCTGGGCGACCTGTTCGGGCAGCGCCGGATGTTCCTCGCCGGGATCGCGCTCTTCACGGCCGCTTCTGTCGTCTGCGGGCTCTCGACGAGCCAGGGGATGCTGGTCGCGGCGCGGGCGGTGCAGGGCGTCGGCGGCGCGGTCGTCTCGGCGGTGGCGCTGTCGCTGATCATGACCCTCTTCACCGAGGCGGCCGAGCGGACGAAGGCGATGGGCGTCTTCGGGTTCGTCATGGCGGGCGGCGGCAGCATCGGCGTGCTCCTCGGCGGCGTGCTGACCGACACCCTGAGCTGGCACTGGATCTTCCTCGTCAATGTCCCGATCGGCGCCCTCGTCTACGTGCTGACGCTGCGGCTGCTCCCGGCCTCGCCGGCGGCCGAGACGCGCGGCCGGCTCGACGTCTGGGGGGCCGTGACCGTGACCGCCGCGCTGATGCTCGCCGTCTACGCGATCGTCAACGGAAACAAGAACGGCTGGCTCTCGGCCGAGACGCTCGGCCTGCTCGCCGCCGCGGCCGTGCTCGTGGCCGGCTTCTTCACGATCGAGAACCGGGTCCGCGAGCCGCTGATCCCGTTCGCGGTCCTGAAGCTCCGGAACATCTGGGCCTCGAACCTGGTCGGGATCCTCTGGGCGGCGTCGATGTTCGCGTGGTTCTTCCTCTCCGCGCTCTACATGCAGCTGGTGCTCGGCTACAGCCCGTTGCAGGTCGGCCTCGCCTTTCTCCCGGCCAACGTGATCATGGGCCTCTTCTCGGTCGGCCTCTCGGCGAAGCTGGTGATGCGCTTCGGGATCAAGCCGCCGCTCGTCACCGGGCTCGGGTTCGCGGCGGCGGGCTCGATCCTGCTCTCGTTCGCCCCGGCCGACGGCACCTTCGTCGTCAACATCTTGCCCAGCATGATCCTGCTCGGAATCGGCGCCGGCATGGCGTTCAACCCGGTGCTGCTCGCTGCGATGAGCGACGTCCGGCCCGAGCAGTCGGGGCTCGCGTCCGGGATCGTCAACACCGCGTTCATGATGGGCGGGGCGCTCGGGCTCGCCGTGCTCGCCAGTCTCGCCGACTGGCGCACCGGCAACCTCCGCGATTCCGGGTCGAGCGAGCTCGCCGCGCTCACGGGTGGCTACCAGCTGGCCTTCGTCGTCTCCACGGTGTTCGCGGTGGGCGCCGCCGCGATCGCCGGGCTGTTGCTCCGCCCCGGCGGAGCGCCGCAGCACGCGGCCGCCCACGGCGAGGTCGCCGCCGAGCTCGACTAGGGCGCGGCGGCCGACTTCCAGCGGGCTTCTAGTAGCCGCCGCCTCCGCCGCAACCGGCGAGGACGAGCGTCGCGAGCAGCGCGAGCGCGATCGCCACGAGTGTGAGGTGCCGCATGAGACCTCCTTTCATCAGGGGTGGGTACGCGCGGCGCCGGGCGTCGGTTTGGCGAGTGCGGCAGCACAAAACGGAGGGAGCCTCCGGTTCTGTTAGCCTGGCGACATGACGCAACTCCGCCGCGACGCCGTCCGGAACCGCGCCAAGCTGACCGCGGCCGGCCGCGAGGTCTTCGCCGAGCAAGGCCCCGAGGCCTCGCTCGAGGAGGTCGCCCGCCGCGCGGGCGTGGGGATCGGCACCCTCTATCGCCACTTCCCGTCGCGCGAGGCGCTCGCCGAGGAGATCTTCGCCGAGCACATCGAGGAAGTGATCGCCGCGGCCGAGGCGGCCGCGGCCGCGGAGGACGCGTGGGCCGGGCTGGTCTCGTTTCTCGAGCGCGTGCTCGGACTGCAGGCCCGCAACCTCCCTCTGCGCGGTCTCTTTCTCCGCCAGGGCGGCGCCCCCGGCATCGCCGAGCGGCGGCGGCTGATCTTCCCGCTGCTCGAGCAGTTGGTCGAGCGCGCCCGCGAGCAGGGCGCGGTCCGGGACGACCTGACGGTCGGCGACCTCTCGCTGGCGATGTGGTCGTTTGCGCCCGTGCTCGAGGCGACGGCCGGGATCGCGCCGAACGTCTGGCGGCGCCACCTGCGCATCCTGCTCGACGGCATGCGGCCCGAGGCGGCGACGCCGCAGGAGGTGGCGCCGCTCGCCGGCCGCCGGCTCGAGCGTGCGATCGACGCGCTGCGCGAGCGCTACCACCGGCGGAGAGCGGCCGCGTGACCGCCGAGAAGCAGCGCATCCGGGTGATCTTCGGCGCGCTCGTCCTCGTCCTGCTGCTCGCGGCGCTCGACCAGACGATCGTCGCGACGGCGCTGCCGACGATCGTCGGCGACCTGGGCGGGATCCAGCATCTCTCCTGGGTCGTGACCGCGTACCTGCTGACCTCGACCGTCTCCGGCCCGATCTACGGCAAGCTCGGCGACCTCTACGGCCGCAAGCTCGTCCTCCAGGTCGCGATCGTGATCTTCCTCGTCGGCTCGGCCCTGTGCGGCCTCAGCCAGAACATGGGCCAGCTGATCGCCTTCCGCGCCATCCAGGGGATCGGCGCCGGCGGACTGATCATCACGACGGTCGCGATCATCGGCGACGTGGTCGCGCCGCGCGAGCGCGGCCGCTACCAGGGCTTCATCGGGGCCGTCTTCGGCGTGGCGACCGTGATCGGCCCGCTGCTCGGCGGCTTCTTCGTCGACCACCTGTCCTGGCGCTGGATCTTCTACGTCAACCTGCCGATCGGCGTCGTCGCGCTCGGAGTGATCGGCGTCGTGTTCCATGCGCCGGTCGAGCGCGTGCGGCACAAGATCGACTGGCTCGGTGCGTCACTGCTCACGGGCGGCCTTTCCGCGCTGATCCTGATGATCAGCCTGGGCGGGACCACGTACGCCTGGGGCTCCACGCCGATCGTCGTCCTGGTGGTGCTGGCCGTCGTGCTGCTGCCGCTGTTCGTGCTCGCGGAGTGGCGCGCGACCGAGCCGATCATGCCGCTCTCGCTCTTCCGGAACCGCGTGTTCGTCGCCTCCAGCGCGATCGGCTTCGCGGTCGGCCTGGCGCTGTTCGGGGCGATCGTCTACATGCCGGTGTTTCTGCAGATCGTGAAGAGCGAGAGCCCGACCGGCTCGGGGCTCCAGCTGACGCCGATGATGCTCGGCGTGCTCACCGCCTCGATCATCGGCGGCCAGCTGATCTCCAGGTACGGGCGCTACAAGGTGTTCCCGATCGTGGGCACGGCCGTGATGAGCGTCGGACTGCTGCTGCTCTCGCGACTGGGCCCGGGCAGCTCGACGTGGACGGCGTCCGCATACATGCTCGTCGTCGGGATCGGCATCGGCATGGTCATGCAGGTGCTCGTCCTTGCCGTCCAGAACTCCGTCGACCACCGCCTGATGGGGGTGGCGACCTCCGGCACGATGCTCTTCCGGCAGATCGGCGGGTCGATCGGCGTCGCGCTGTTCGGCGCGATCTTCGCCAACCGCCTCGGCGTGAACCTGGCCGACCGGCTGCCGGGGGTCCAGCTGCCGAAGACGGCGAACCCGGAGGCCGTCGCCCAGTTGCCGCCGGGCATCCACGACGCGTACGTCTCCGCCTTCGCCGCGTCGCTCCAGCCGGTCTTCGTCGTCGGCGCCGTGGTCGGCGTCGCCGCCTTCCTGCTCACCTGGCTGCTCCGCGAGATGCCGCTGCGGCATTCGACGGGCGCGGGGGAGACGGCCGGCGAGGCGTTCGGCCTCGAAGAAGCCGCCTGACCTAGCCTGCCGGCAGCACGAGCCACACGTCGGCGCCTCGTTCACGGTTGGCCGCATGCGTCTCGCCGCCGTGGGCCTCCGCGATCGTGCGCACGATCGCCAGCCCGAGCCCCGTCCCTCCGCCCGCCCGAGCCGCATCGGGGCGCGAGAACCGCTCGAAGGCGGAGTCGAGAAACGCGGGAGGGAACCCGGATCCCTCGTCCGCGACGTGCAGTTCGACGACACCGTCGACCTGCGTGGCCCGGAGCCGCACGCACCCGTCGCCGTGGCGCAGCGAGTTGTCGACCAGGTTCCCGAGTGCCTGCTCGAGCCTGATCCGGTCCCCCCGAACGCTGACGCCGGGGCCGGCTGCGACCGCCCGCACCGACCGGCCGGTCTCCTCCGCGCGCCACTCGAAGCGGCGGGCGACGGACGCGAGCAGCTCGGCGGCCGGCACGTGCTCGACCCGCAGCGGCAGCTTTCCGCCGTCCGAGCCCGCGACCAGCAGGAGGTCGTCGGCGAGCCGGGTGAGCCGTTCGACCTCGTCCGACGACCGTCGCACGGCCTCGCGGAGCTCATCCTCCGACTCCGCATGGCGGAGGGCGAGCTCGAGCTCGGTGCGCAGCAGGGCGAGCGGCGTGCGCAGCTCGTGGCCCGCGTCGGCGACGAAGTCGCGCTCGCGGGCAACGGCCGCCTCCAGGCGGCCGAGCATCTCGTTCAGGGTCTTCCCGAGCCGCTCGACCTCGTCCCTCGTCTCCGGCACGGGCAGCCGCTCCCCGGGCGTCTCCGCGGAGATCGCCGCCGCCCGCCGTCGCATCCGCTCCACCGGGCGCAGCGCGGCGCCGGCCAGCAGGTAGCCGACGAGTGTGGCCAGGACGAGCGCGACCGGGCCCGCGATCAGCAGCTCGTCCCGGAAGCTCGCAAGGGTCTCCCGGTCGTTCTCGCGGGTGGCCCCGACGACGAGCACGAGACGCCGGTCGTCACGGCCGACCGGCGTCGCGAGCAGCCGCGAGGGCTCGTCGAGGCCGGGCGTCCGCGGCCGGTTCGCGAACGTCGTCCGCAGACGGGCGGCCGCCAGCTCCGCCGGCGTCAGCAGGCGCGCCGACCCGAGCGGCGGCGTCGCCTGGAGCACCCGGCCCCGCCGGTCGAGGAGCTGCGCGTAGCTCTCGCCGCTCTCGATCAGGTGGCCGGCCTCGGCAACGTCGATCGACGAGCCCCGATCACGCACGAGCGCCGTCAGATCCTGCGCGTGCAGGCGCAGGTCGCGGTCGAGGGCGAGCGCGAGATGCGACTCCAGCCGTGCGTACAGAAACCAGCTCGTCGCCGCCAGCACCACGGCGGTCGCCAGCGCGAAGGCGGCCGCCACCCGGATCCTGATCGGCGTCCGTCCCATCAGCCGTCGCCGTCGCGCAGCCGGTAGCCCGCGCCGCGGATCGTCTCCAGCGAGTGTCGCCCGAACGGCTCGTCGATCTTCGCACGCAGCCGCCGCACGTAGACGTCGACGACGTTCGAGCGGTTCTCGTAGGCGAAGTCCCAGGCGTTCTCGAGCAGGTCGTAGCGCGAGAGCACCTGCCCGGCCCGTCGCATGAAGACCTCGAGCAGCGAGAACTCCTTCATGGTCAGGTGGAGCCGGGCGCCCGCCCGCCGGACCTCGCGCGTGCCCGGGTCGAGCCTCAGGTCACCGACCTCGAGCACGGTCGGCCGCTCGGCTTCTCCTCTGCGGGCGAGCGCCCGCAGCCGGGCCAGCAGCTCCACGAACGCGAACGGCTTGACCAGGTAGTCGTCGGCTCCGGTGTCGAGCCCGGCGACGCGGTCCTCGACGGAGTCGCGCGCGGTCAGCATCAGCACCGGCGACCAGATCCCCGCCTCGCGCAGCCGCCAGCAGGTCTCGAAGCCGTTCAGTCCGGGGAGCATCACGTCGAGGACGATCGCGTCGTACGGGTGGGCGCCGGCGAGCACGAGCGCCTCCTCGCCGCTCGGCGCGACGTCTGCGGCCAGGCCCTCCTTGACGAGGCCCCGCCGGATCAGGCTCGCCATCCGCAGCTCGTCCTCGACCACGAGCACCCGCATGTCCCAATCGTGACGAATCGTCATGAAGGGCACATGACAGCCGCTGTCATCAAGGGTTCATCCGGCCGCCGTAGCCTCCGCGCGTCATGTCGAGAGGAGGGATCGAAGTGCACCGGAAGATCGTTCTCGCCGCTGCGGGGATCGCCGCCGCGCTCGGCGTCGCGTCGGCCGCTGCCGGGGGCAATCCCAACGGCTTCAGCGCACGCGTGGACAACCCGTGGTTCCCGCTGAAGCCGGGCACCCGCTACGAGTACGTCGGAATCAAGGACGGCCGGCCTTCCCGGGACGTCGTCGTCGTCACCCACCGGGCACGCACGATCGAGGGCGCGCCCTGCGTTGTTGTGTCGGATCGGCTCTACGTCGAGGGGAAGCTCCACGAGCGGACGACCGACTGGTACACGCAGGACCGCCAGGGCAACGTCTGGTATTTCGGCGAGGACACCGCCGAGCTCGACCGGAACGGCCGCATCACGAGTAGGGAAGGGACCTGGCTGGCCGGCAAGGACGGCGCTGAGCCCGGGATCTACATGCCGGCCCATCCGCGCGTCGGCCAGTCCGGGCCGCAGGAGTACTACAAGGGGCATGCGGAGGATCACTTCCGCGTCGCCGCCGTGATCCGCTCGGTCTCCGGGGCGCCGCTCTCGGTCCTGACGGAGGAGACCACCCCGCTCGAGCCGGGCGTGGTCGACGAGAAGCTCTACGTCCGCGGCGTCGGCACCGTGACGGAGCTGACCGTCAAGGGCGGAAGTGAACGGAACCAGCTGATCTCAGTGACGCGGGCTCATTGACCGGGCGCGCGACGGCCGAATGAACGGCGGCCTCTAACCGGGCTGGAAGCACGCGCGGCAGCGCGCCTCGTACGAGTCCAGCCCGCCGATCACCACCGTCTCGCCGCTGAACGGCGCCGGCTCGCCGTCGACGAGGCGTTGCGTGAACATGGCCGCCTCGCCGCAGGAGTGGCAGACCGCCTTCAGCTTCGCGACCTCGTCTGCCATCGCGAGCAGGCGCGGCATCGGGCCGAACGGCTGCTGCCGGTAGTCGAGGTCGAGGCCGGCGATCAGGACGCGCACGCCGCGGTCGACGAGTTCCTGGCAGACGTCGATCAGCGAGTCGTCGAGGAACTGGCCCTCGTCGACGCCGACCACGTCGGCGCCGGCGGCGAGCTGCAGGATCGCCTCCGGCGTGCGGACGACGCGCGCGGCCATGCGCTGGCCCTCGTGGCTGACCACCTCGTCGACCGAGTAGCGGTCGTCGATGGCCGGCTTGACCAGGATCGCCGTCTTGCGCGCGTATCCGACGCGCCGCAGGCGGCGCATCAGCTCCTCGCTCTTGCCGCTGAACATCGGGCCGCAGATCAGCTCGAGCTGGCCGTGCGGCCTGGCCGCGGAGGCGAGTCGTTGGGGCAGGGCGCTCATCGGGAACGCGATTCTCGCAGCGCGGTCCGACGGCGTGCCCGTTAGGGTCGCGAGGCGTGGCGGTGTCGCTCCCACCGGACGAGGACGCGCCGCTCCTCGACGCGCTTCGGGCCGGCGACGAGCGGGCCTTCGCCGCGCTCGTCGACAAGTACGGTCCTTCCCTCCTCCGCCTCGCCCAGCTCTACGTGTCGTCGAGGGCCGTCGCGGAGGAGGTCGTTCAGGAGACGTGGCTCGCGGTGCTGACCGGCATCGAGCGGTTCGAGGGCCGCTCGTCCTTGAAGACGTGGCTGTTCCGGATCCTGACCAACAAGGCGAAGACACGCGGACAGCGGGAGGGGCGGACCCTGCCTTTCTCGTCGCTCGCATCGGACGGCGACGAGGACCAGACGGCCGTGGCAGTCGAGCGGTTCGCACGCGGCGGGGCGTGGGCGACGCCGCCGCGCGGTGTGCCCGAGGAGCGTCTGCTGGCCGGCGAGACCCGCGCCCGCGTCGAGCAGGCGATCTCGGCGCTGCCGCCGAACCAGCGCGCGGTCATCACCCTTCGCGACGTGGAGGGGCTGTCCGCCGAGGAAGCGTGCAACGTCCTCGGCCTTTCCGAGACGAATCAACGTGTACTGCTCCACCGGGCCCGGGCGAAAATACGGACCGCGCTCGAGCGGTACCTCGAGGATTCATGAGCGCAGCCGTGACGAGAGACCTTCCCTGCCAGCAGATCGTCGAGCTGGTCACCGACTACCTCGAGGGCGCAATGGATGCGCCGCTGCGGGAATCGTTCGAGGCGCACCTGGCGGGCTGCCCGCACTGCACGCACTACCTGGAGCAGATCGAGGCGACGATCCGGGTCGCCGGCACGATCAGGCCAGAAGACCTGTCGCCTGACTTCCGAGCGGGACTCATCGAGGCGTTCCGCGAGTTCCGCCGCTTCCCCCAATAGATTCAGCGAGCCGGTGGCGGTTTCATCCACCGCTTCCGTTGGCTTTCCGACTCAGGCCTTGCGGCCCTCCCCGTACGACCCTCGGATGCGGCTTCGACTTACTCCCGCTCCGTGCTCGCTGCACACGGGAACCTAGGGGATCGGTCCCGGTCCGACAAGACCCCCGCGGATCCGAATGCCGCAAAGAGCGGAAACTTTGAATCGGCGACCGCTCCTGCTGCTACGGTGTGTCCACGGATGGCAACGGGCCGTCCCGTGAGATAGAGCTTCTCGTTCCTCCTTCGGGCGTTTCGGGTGGGTCATCTCGAATCCCGAACGCAATGTTCGATCGAACGAGATGTCGGTCGAAGGACATCTCGTTCGAACGACAGAAGGAGTCGAACAGAACATGCAAGACCAGTCTTTCCGTGCGCTGGGTGTCAGCGCCGAAGTGGCAGACGCACTCGAGCGGCGCGGCATCGTCGCGCCGTTTCCGATCCAGGCGCTCGTCCTCCCGGACGCGCTCGCCGGTATCGACGTGCTCGCCAAGGCACCGACCGGGTCGGGCAAGACGCTCGCCTTTGCCCTGCCGATCGCCGAGCGGGCGACGGCGGACGACGGCAAGCCGTCCGTCCTCGTGCTCGTACCGACCCGCGAGCTCGCCGCCCAGGTGGCGGGTGAGCTCGAGCTCGTCTGCAAGCAGAAAAAGCTGCGCGCAGCGGCCGTGTACGGGGGCGCCCCGATCTCGAGCCAGGCCAAGCGTGCACGTGAAGCCCACATCCTGATCGCGACGCCGGGTCGCCTCCAGGATCTGATCGAGCGCCGTCAGATCTCGCTCGACCGGGTCCGCACCCTGATCCTCGACGAGGCCGACCGGATGCTCGACATGGGCTTCAAGCCGCAGGTCGACCGGATCGTCCGCCGGCTACCGCGCACCCGCCAGACGATGCTGTTCTCGGCGACGCTGGACGGCGAGGTCGGAGACCTGGCCCGTGCGTACACGAGCAACCCCGTCCGGGTCGAGGCGCATCTGCCCGACAGCGAGGATCACGGCGAGGTCGAGCACACCTTCATCGCCGTGACCGCCGACGGCAAGCTCGACCGATTGATCGAGGAGCTCGAGGCCGACCGCGAGCTGGCGCTCGTCTTCGTCCGTACCAAGCGCGGCGCCGACCGGCTCGCCCGCAAGCTGCAGGCCCGCGACGTGCCGGCACTGGCGCTCCACGGGGACATGAGCCAGGGGCAGCGCGAGCGCGCGCTCGGCCGGTTCCGGGCCGGCAAGGTGAAGACGCTCGTCGCGACCGACGTCGCCGCCCGCGGGCTCGACCTGTCCGACATCACGCACGTGATCAACTACGACCCGCCCGAGGACGACAAGGGCTACGTCCATCGGGTCGGCCGCACGGGGCGGGCCGGACGGGGCGGCCGTGGGATCACGTTCGTCCTGCCCGAGCAGCAGGCCGACGTGGGCCGGGTCGCCGGCCGGCTCGGCCACGGCGAGCAGTTCGCGCGCGAGGGCATGCTCCCCGGCCGCGCGAAGCTCGTCTACTCGGGCCGGCGCGGACGGCGCTCGCGCTGGTAGCAGCTACGCCGCCGCCCGGAGCTCGGGCGGCAGCGGCTCCGCGTGCACCACGACGAGCGTCTTCGTCGCGCGGGTGAGCGCGACGTAGAGCGCGCGGAGGCCGTCCACCCCGCCGGCCGCGATCGCCGCGGGCTCGACCAGCACGACCCGGTCGAACTCGAGCCCCTTCGCGGCGCGCGGCGTCAGCGCCTGGATCGGCGACGACAGCTCGTCGAACGCCGTCTCGGGGTGGGGGAGCAGCGGCTCGATCTCGGCGAGGATCGCCTCCGGCGCTATCAGGCCGGTGCGGCCGTCCCGGAGTGCTTCCCGTCCCGCCTCGTGCACAGCCGTCGACACGAGGCGGTCGTGCTCGGCCCGCACGAACCTGGGCGGCTCGTCTCCCGACCGGTAGGCGATCGGCGGGGCGACGTCGGGCGCGATCAGAGGTAGCAGCGGCAACGCCAGCTCCATCACCTCCGCGGGGACGCGGTAGGCGAGCCGGAGCTCCTCGACCGTCGGAGACACGCCCGGTGCCAGATACCGGACGAGCTCGTTCCAACCGGTGTACGAAACTGGCCCGGACGACTGGGCGATGTCGCCGAGGATCGTCACCGCTCCCGACGAGCGACGCGCCAGCATGCGCAGCTGCATCGGTGTCAGGTCCTGGGCCTCGTCCACGATCAGGTGGCCGCGGGCCCGGTCCGTCCCGTCGAGGAGAGCACGCGCCTCGTCCAGCAGCGCCAGGTCAGCCTCGCTCCAGCCCCGGCCGCGGCTCGACAGTAGGAGCGCTTGCTCCTCCGCGCCGAGGATGCCGTCGGCTGCGGCGGCGAGCTCCTCCGGGCTCGTCAACAGGCGCCTGACGAGCTGGTCGGGCTTCGGCCGCGGCCAGAGCGCGTTCAGCGTCCGGTTGAGGAAACCGCCGCTCCGCAGGGTCGCCTCGATGTCGTCGAAGGAGTAGTAGGCCGCGCTGCGGAGGCGGGCCGCGTAGCGGTCGTAGAAGGCGCGCACGAGCTTCATGCGCAGGCGCTCGCGCCCGGCGGCGTGGTCGGGTGCCTCCGCCTGCGCCTCCCCGATCAGCCGTCTGACCTCCTCCGGCGACAGCCGCAGCTCCGCGCCCTCGAGGCGAATCGCGAGCAGCTCCTCCGGAGGTCTCGGCAATGCCCGGACGGCGGCGGCGATCACCTCAGCCAGCCGGGCGCCGCCCTTCAGGCGAGCGACCTCCGCTGCTTCCGGGCGAACGGCGTCGATCCCGTCGACCAGCTCGTTCACCGCCCGCTGCTCGACGCGCTCCTCGCCGAGCATGGGCAGAACGTGCGAGACATAGTCCATGAACACCGGGTTCGGCCCGACGACCAGCACGCCGCTCCGCTCGAGCTCACCCCGGTACGTGTAGAGGAGCCAGGATGCGCGGTGAAGGCCGACCGCCGTCTTGCCCGTTCCGGGGCCACCCTGGATGACGAGGACGCCGTCCGGCTCGCGCGTGATCAGGCGGTACTGGTCGGTCTGGATCGTCGCGACGATGTCGCGCATGTGCTCGTCGCGGCTGCGCTCGAGCTCCTCGAGCAGGATGTCGGCGACGCCGTGGACCACGTCCCCGGCTGAGCCGTCGAGCGGCTCGTCGTAGAGGTCGAGCAGCCTCCGGCCGTCGGTGCGAAAACGCCGCCGGAGCTCGACGCCCTGCGGCTCCGCGACCGTGGCGGTGTAGAAGGGTCTGGCAGCCGGCGCCTGCCAGTTGACCACGATCGGCGTCTGCTCCTCGTGCAGCCAGCGGCGGCCGACGTAGAGCGGCCGGACGGCGCCGTCGAGATCGAGCCGGCCGAAGCAGATGCCCCGCTCGGCGTCCTCGAAGGTGACCAGCCGCTTCGCCGCCCACGCCTCGAGGACGAGCGCCTCCACCTCGCCGATGCCCGCCTCGCCGGCGCGCTCCATCTGCCGGCGCATCCGCTCCAGGCAGGCGTAGGCGTGGTCGACATACGCCTGCTCCGACTCCAGCTCGGGATGCACGGTCGGCTATTCGGGTTCGACCACGTCGCCGAGCGCGACCCGGCCCGGCTCCACCACCTCTGCCCAGACGCCGAACGGCAGCGGCTCGGTCGCCTCGACGTCGTGGCGGTACTCGGCGAGGACGTCCAGGGTCGGCAGGTTCCGCACGCCGGTCTCCGGGTGGCGGCTGGTGACGATGCAGCGGCCGGTGTTGCCGGCGACTGCCACGACCGCCTCGCCGACGCGGACGTTGCGCCCGATCCACTCGTCCTCCTCGTGCGGGCCGATCCCCTCGACACCGAACAGCATTCGGAAGCGGCGCGGGTCGACCGGCTCGGAGAGCCCGGCCGCGTCGCGCATGGCCTCGAGCGATCCCGTGGAGAGGATCGACACGGCGGCGCGGCCGCGGTCGACTCCCGCGCCAGCCTCGACACACTGGACCAGCCGCAGCTCCCGCCCGACGAACGAGGTCATCGCCCCCGACCAGGGCCCGACGACGAGGAGTCCCTCGACGTCGCGCCCGAAGAAGTTGGTCGTCACGGGCTCGCCCACCTCGACCGTGCCCTCGGCGACGGTTCCGTCGGGGAAGGAGAACACGAGCGTCGAATCGGCCTCGTTCCATTTCACGGCGATCTGCTGGAGCTCGCCGAGCTGCTTGCCGTTCAGCAGCCGGCCGCCGTCGCCGATCACGTGGAACCGCCGGTTCTCGATCACGCCGAACGGCTCGAGCTCCACCGCGTAACGTTGCTCGAGCGCCATTCCCTTCACGGGGGCGACGGTGATCCAGGCGATCCGGCCGAGCATGCGCCAAGTCTCGCAGGCGCGTATATGGTCCAGCGAGCGCACCGTTGTAGGCGACCTGGAAAGGACGGTCGAGATGCAGCTGAAGATCCGGCGCTCCCAGCCGAAGCGGAGCCGGAAGAGGCAGGCGCTGATCGCTGCGGGCGCCGTCGGGCTGGCCGCGGGGGCGACGATGCGGCGCAGGCGGCATCGCCAGCACGACGAGGAGCCGGCCGAGGACTGAGTCATCCGCCCGCTCGGACGTGTCCCGGGGACAGTCCCCGGGACACGTCCGAAACGGCCGTACGGTGCGCGCCGTGGCTCGTCGCCGACCTGATCTGATGCAGGAATGCAGCTGCACGGAGTCGTGCTCGTCGAGGGCACGAGCGACCGTCGCGCCGTCGAGACGCTTGCCCGTCGCCGCGGCCGCGACCTCGAGAGCGAGGGCGTCGGGATCGTGCCGATGGGCGGCTACGGGAGCCTGCCACGCCTCCTCCGGCAGTACCGGGACGTTCGACTCGCGGGGCTCTACGACGTCGGGGAGGAGCGTCACTTCTTGCGCGCGCTGGGGTGCAAGGACCGCGGCGAGCTCGAGGGCGCCGGGTTCTATGCCTGCACGCGCGACCTCGAGGACGAGCTGACTCGGGCGGTCGGGCCGGTCGGGATGGAGCGCGTGCTCGCCGAGCAGGGCGAGTTGCGGGCGTTCCGCACCTACCAGAAGCAGCCCGCGCACCGCGCCAGGCCGCTCGAGGAGCAGCTGCACGGCTTCATGTGGAACCGCAAGCAGCGCTACGCCGTGCTCCTGGTGGAAGCTCTCGACCTCGAGCGCGTCCCGCGGCCGCTCGACCGCGTCCTGGCGCGCGTGTAGCTCGGCGGGGACAGCCCCGGGACACGTCCGAACGGGACAGTACGGTCCGCGCCGTGCGCCTGCTCGTCGCCCGCTGTGAGGTTCGCTACACGGGCCGCCTGAACGCCGTGCTTCCCGAGTCGACGCGGCTGCTGATGTTCAAGTCGGACGGCTCGGTGCTTGTCCACGCCGATGCCGGCGGCTACAAGCCGTTGAACTGGATGACGCCGCCGACGACGATCGAGGAGTCGGACGGCGTGATCGTCGTCCGCAAGCGTGCCGGCAGGACCGAGGATTGTCTCGAGATCCGCCTGGCCGAGGTGCTGAGCGACGTGGCGCACGAGATGGGGGAGGCGCCCGGCCTGGAGAAGGACGGCGTCGAGCGCGATCTCCAGCAGCTGATCGCAGAACGGCCGGACGTGCTCGGCGAGGAGCTGCGGCTCGTGCGGCGCGAGTGGCCGACGGACATCGGTCCCGTCGACCTGATGTGCCGCGACCCCGACGACGGCTGGGTGGCGGTCGAGGTGAAGCGGATCGCCGGGATCGAGGCGGTCGAGCAGCTCGTCCGCTACCTGGAGCGGATCCGGCTCGATCCTGCCAGGGTCGACTGCCGAGGGGTGCTGGCGGCGACGCGGTTCCGGCCGCAGGCGGTGACGCTGGCCGACTCGCGCGGCGTGCGCTGCGCCGAGGTCGACCTGGCCGTGCTCCGCGGCGAGCGCGAGCCCGAGCTGACGCTCTTCACGTAGCCGGCCAGGCGGCGCACGCAGGACAGCAGCGGCGACGCCAGCTCGCTCCGCCGCCACTCGGCGTGCAGTTCCTGCTGGGAGCGGTGAGCATCGTTACTTAGCACGATCGGTCGTTCTTGAGAATACGACCGATCGTGCTATTTTGTCAAGCGTGAGCGCGACGAGGAGGCGGCGCGCCGACGGCGAGCAGACGCGGGCGACGATCCTCGACGCGGCGACGAAGCTGGCCACGGTCGAGGGTCTCGACGGGCTCTCGATCGGCAGCCTGGCAGACCACATCGGCATGTCGAAGAGCGGCCTCTACGCCCACTTCGGCTCCAAGGAGGAGCTCCAGCTCGCCGCGATCGACACGGCGACGGAGATCTTCGCCGACAACGTGATCCGGCCCGCGCGTGACGCCGACACGGCGCTCGGCAGGCTCGAGGCGCTGTGCGAGAACTTCTTCCGTTACCTGGAGCGGCCTGTCTTCCCGGGCGGCTGCTTCTTCGCCTCCGCGACCGCCGAGTTGGACACCCACCCCGGGCCGGTGCGCGAGAAGCTCGTCCACTCCCTCGACGGCTGGCTGGCGCTGATCGAGCGACGCGTCCGCGAGGCGCAGGAGGCGGGCGAGCTCGACGCCTCCGAGGATCCTGCCCTGCTCGCCTTCGAGCTCGACGCGTTCATGAAGATGGGCAACTCGCTGCGAGTGCTGCACGGGGGCCGCAGCGGGCTCGCCCGGGCCCGTGTCGCAATCGCCGCCCGGCTCGACCGGGCTCGTGTGACGAAAACGTAACTTTCTCCCGCGACCCCTTGCGGCGCCTGCGGCCGTTGTCCATGGTGGCGACGTGCCTCGACTCGCGACGCTGGTCGCCCTGCTCGGTTTCCTCCTCGGGCTCCTCCTGCTCTGGCACGGATCGATCTCCGCGCGGCCGGTGCTGGTCGCCGACCCGGTTCGCACGCCCGGCGTCCTCAACCCGGACGTCCGTCAGGAGACGATCGCCGACACGATCTGCAGTCAGGGCTGGACGCGGACGATCCGCCCGCTGACCACGTACACGAACGAGCTGAAGCTGCGGCAGATGCAGGAGTACGGCGTAGGCGGCGACCCGTCCGGCTACCAGGAGGACCACCTGATCAGCCTCGAGCTCGGCGGACACCCGACCGACGCGCGCAACCTCTGGCCCGAGCCGCGCCCGCACGCCGAGGAGGTCGACAGGATCGAGAACGAGCTGAACGGGAAGGTCTGCTCCGGCGAGATCACGCTTGCCGAGGGACAGCGACGCGAGTCGGAGCTCAAGCACCGCTCGGGGTGACAAGATGCGTGCGTGCTGGAGCTGACGCCGGACGAGCTGCTGTCGACGACACGGGCGGTGCGCAAGCGGCTCGACCTCGAGCGGCCGGTCGAGCGCGACGTGCTCGAGGAGTGCCTTCGCCTCGCGCAGCAGGCGCCGACCGGAAGCTATCGCCAGAACTGGCACTTCCTGGTCGTCACCGAGCCGGAGCTGCGCGAGGGTCTGGCCGACCTGTGGCGGCAGGGCGCGGAGCGCTACCTCTCCGGGATCGGCGACCCGGAGGCGATCCCGGGGATGATGGGCCGCGTCCTGACAGGCGTCTTCCACCTCCGCGACCACCTGCAGGAGGTGCCGGTCCACGTGATCCCGTGCATCGAGGGCCGGACGGACGGCAAGAGCGTCTTCGCGCAGGCGTCGACGTGGGGGTCGATCATGCCGGCCGCCTGGAGCTTCATGCTGGCTGCGCGCTCGCGTGGGCTGGGCACGGTGTGGACGACCTTCCACCTCTTTCGCGAAGAGCAGGCGGCCGAGCTGCTCGGCATCCCGTTCGACGAGGTGATGCAGGCGGCGCTGATCCCTGTCGCGTACACGGTCGGTACCGAGTTCAAGCCGGCGGTGCGCTCGCCGCTCGACTCGTTCGTGCACTGGGACCGCTGGTAGCGGCTGCTAGCGGGCGCCCTTGCGGGGCGTCACCTTCAGCTCGAGCACGTCTGGCCGGTGGTAGTGACCCGCCGGGTCGAAGCGTTGCCGTTCCTCGTCCAGCCGCTGCGGCTCGAGGTCGGCGTAGAGGATCCCCTCCTCCCCGTAGAGCGGGCCGGCGAGGTAGGAGCCGTCGGGGTCGAGGATCGCCGACCCGCCGCGGCCGATCACGTCCAGGCCGGCCAGCTCGTCCTTGAGCGGGAAGTCGTCGGGGTACGAGCCGGCCCGCTGGAAGTGCGAAGGCGCGACGACGAACGCACGCGACTCGCGCGCGATGTGCACCAGCGTCGCCTGCCAGGCATCGCCGTCGTCGGCAGTCGAGGCGATGTAGATCTCGACGCCGGACTCGTACAGCGAGAAGCGGGCCAGCGGCATGTAGTTCTCCCAGCAGATCAGCCCGCCGATCCGGCCGATCGGGGTCTGCAGAGCGCGCAGGCCGCCGCCGTCGCCCTGGCCCCAGATCAGCCGCTCGTGGTTGGTCGGCACCAGCTTGCGGTGGTGGAGAGCGAGCTCGCCCTCGGGCGAGTGGTAGAGGAGGGCGTTGTAGAGCGTCCCCGGGTTCCCGGGGTCGCGCTCGTTCACGCCGGTGACGAGCCAGACCTCGTTGTCCCGAGCGATCTCGCCGAGGCGGTCGGCGTCGGGGCCGGGCACCTCGACCGACTCGCGCGCGAGCATTGCGAACGAGCCCTTGGCGCGTGGATCGGCCCAGCCGGCCAGGTACTTCGCCCACGCCGAGCTCGGGTAGGCGGGGAGAAACGTCTCGGGGAAGACGACGAGGCCGGCACCGGCGGTCTTTGCCTCCGCGGTCAGCGCTGCCAGCTTCTCCAGCGTGCGCTCCCGGTCGAGAATGACCGGCTCGGCCTGGACGCAGGCGACGCGGACGGGCTCGTTCACCGGCCGTACACCGAGACGTGGCTCCGGCTCGGCCGCGTGAACTCGCCGCGCTTCCAGTCCGCCCAGCGGTTCTTCAGCTCGAGGCCGGCGAGCCTCGCCATCAGGTCGAGCTCGCTCGGGAAGGCGTAGCGCATGTGGATCGGGTAGAGCGTCGTGCCTTGCTCGGTGAGGACGACGTGCATGCTCGTGATCGTCTGTGCGGCCTGGTCGTGCCTCGATGCGTCGAGCACCACCTCGGTGGACGAGATCGAGTTCGTCTGGAGGCGCTGGTCGCGGTCGAACCGCGTGAGATCCGGAACGAACGCTTCGAGCACGAAGACGCCGCCGTCGGCGAGACGGGCGGCGGCGTTGGCGAAGCAGCGGAGCTGGTCGTCCTGCGACGCGAGGGCGTAGAAGGTGTTGAAGGCGACGAAGATCAGCGAGTACGCGCCGTCGACGCCGACGTCGGCGAAGTCGCCGATCGTGACGGGGATGCCCTCGCCGCCGGGCTTCTCGCGCAGCCTCGCGACCATCTCCTCGGATGCGTCGATGCCGTGCACCTCCAGGCCGCGCTCCGCCAGCGGGAGCGCGAGCCGGCCGGTGCCGATCGCGAGCTCGAGCACCGGCCCCTGGCCGGCGAGCTCGGCGAGTGTCTCGACGGCGCCCTCGGTGTCGAGCCCGATCTCCTCGTGGAATGCGTCGTAGACGCCCGCGATCCGGTCGCCGTAGGTCTGGAGCCCGTAGCCCTCCATGGTGGAACGCTACCTCGCCCGGAGAGCTTCGATGTTCTGCTGAAAACCCTCGGCGAAGCCCCAGTCGGCGTACTCGGGCGGGACCTCGTGGTCGCCGGGCGTTGCAGCCAATTCCAGGATCGTCTCGATGTAACGGCGGACATTGGTCAGCGACTCGGGGCCGGCCGGAGGCCCGTGGCCGGGAACGACGTGCTCGGGCTCGAGCGCGGCCAGGCGGTCGAGGCCGGCGAGCCAGTTCTCGGGCGGATGGCCGCGGGTGAGGTTCAGGTGCGAGCCGACGCCGACGAGATCCCCGGCGAAGAGGACGCGGTCGCCGGGCAGCCACACGACCGAGTCGCTGGCGGTGTGGGCAGCACCGCACTCGATCGCCGTCGCACTGCCGAGCCCGCGTTCGCCGGTGAAGGTCTCGGTCGGGAAGGCGAGCTCCAGGCCGGGGATCTCGGCGACGATCCTCCGTCCCTGCTCACGCTCCCACTCGGGTGCGTCCTGCTCCTCCAGCTCGGCGAGATACGTCTCCATCTCTTCCTTCATGCCCGCGACCCGACCGGGCCCGACCTCGGCGATCGTCGCCGCGGTCGTCTCGGTGGCCATGATCGGGAGGTCGGCAAATGCGTGCGCGCCGCCGTAGTGGTCGAAGTCGGCATGGGTGACGAACAGCCGGTCGACGGGGCCGGCGAGCTGCTCGGCTGCGGCACGCAGGTCTCTCGCGGCTCCGGGGGTGTAGCCGCAGTCCACGACGAGGGAGCGGCCGCCGAGGTCTGCGATGCCGGCGTTGCCGACTCCCGCGCCGGAGTCGACGGCGACGGCTGCCCAGGCGTGGGGTGCGACCTGCTCGAAGCGGTAGTGGTCCGAGTTCATGCGTCGATGTTCTTCCTCAGGGAGCGAACGTACGCCTCGAGCGCGGCCGGGCCCTCTTCGGCGACCTCGACCGCGCGCGAGCCGACGACGATGCCATCGGCCAGCGCCGCGGCAGCTCGGGCGTGTTCGGGCGTGGTGATGCCGAAGCCGGCATACAGCGGGAGATCGGTCACCCGTCGTGCCCGCTCGACCAGGCCGGCGAGGGCGGGGGAGAGATCCGACCGCGCACCGGTCGTCCCGGTGAGCGTGACGAGGTAGAGCCAGCCGTCGGTCTCGGCTGCGGCGAGCGCCAGCCGGTCGTCCGTCGACGTCGGGGCGACCAGCTGGATGCGCCTGAGCTCGGGCCGCTCGCCGGCGGGCAGGTCGGCGACGATCATGCTCCCGGCGCCGGCGCTGCGGGCGTCCTCGGCGAAGCGCTCCCAGCCGTACGCCTCGAGCAGGGAGGAATACGTCATCGGCACGAGCGGCACCGCCACGCGGGCGCGCGTGGCGGCGAGGCACTCGAGACATGCCTTCGTGCGCATCCCCGCCGCGAGCGCGCGCTCGGCGGCTCGCCGGATCACCGGCCCGTCGGCAAGCGGGTCGGAGAAGGGGAAGCCGATCTCGACCAGGTTGGCCCCGCCCTGCTCGGCGGCGGCGGCCAGCTCGGGCGTCTCCATGCCGGCCATCAGGTAGATCACGAGCGCCGTGCTCATCGCGGCGATGCTTCCGCGTCGTCGTGGTCCAGCCCCGCGTCGTGGTCCAGCCCCGCGTCGTGGTCCAACCCCCCCAACGGGGGAGCGGCGTCCCCAACAGTCACGCTACCGGCGATCGTGTGTCGCGGGTGTGACGCGAGCGTGCCGGATGTGTGCCTGTTCGCGGGGCTCACGAGAGGTGGCCGAGCGCCTCGTCGAGGTCCTTGTCGCCGCGACCGGACAGGCAGACGACGATCACGTCGCCGTCCAGCTCGGCAGCCCGCGCGAGCGCGTGCGCTGGCTCGAGCGCCGGGATGATCCCCTCCGTCTCGGCCAGCCGGCGGAAGGCTGCGAGCGCCTCCGCGTCGGTCGCGGCCCGGTACTCGACGCGGCCGCTGTCGCGGAGCTGGGCGTGCTCCGGCCCGACGCCGGGGTAGTCGAGCCCCGCGGAGATCGAGTGCGCATCGACGATCTGGCCGTCCTCGTCGGCGAGGAGTGACGAGCGCGCGCCGTGGAGGACGCCGGTTCGCCCCGTGCCGAGGCTCGCGGCTCCGGCCGCCTCGACGCCGTACAGCCGCACGCCGGGATCGTCCAGGAACCCGGCAAACATCCCGATCGCGTTCGAGCCGCCGCCGACGCAGGCGATCGCCGCGTCCGGCAGCCGGCCCTCGGCCTCGAGGACCTGCGCGTGCGCCTCGCGGCCGATCACCGCCTGGAGCTCCCGGACGATCTCGGGGTACGGCTCCGGGCCGACGCACGAGCCGATCAGGTAATGCGTCGTCTCGACGTTCGTGATCCAGTCCCGGATCGCCTCGCTGGTCGCCTCCTTCAGCGTTTTCGTCCCGAACTCGACCGGCCGCACCTCGGCCCCCAGCAGCCCCATCCGCTCGACGTTGGGACGCTGGCGGCGCATGTCCTCCGCGCCCATGTAGACGACGCACTCGAGCCCGAAGCGGGCGCACACGGTCGCCGTCGCCACCCCATGCTGGCCGGCGCCCGTCTCGGCGACGATGCGCTGCTTCCCGAGGCGCTGCGCGAGCACCGCCTGCCCGAGCGCGTTGTTCAGCTTGTGGGCGCCGGTGTGGAGCAGGTCCTCCCGCTTGAGGTAGAGCCGCTTGCCCGGGGCGAAGCGCTCGGCGAGCGTCAGCGGCGTGGGCCGCCCGCCGTACTCGCGGCCGAGCCGGTCGAGCTCGGCGGCGAACGCTGCGTCGGCCTGGGCTTCGCGCCAGCCGGCGTCGAGCTCGTCGAGAGCCGGGATCAGCGTCTCCGGGACGTACCGCCCGCCGTACCCGCCGTAGCTCACTGCGACCCTGTCCCTCGACCTGCGGCCACGAACGCCCGCACGCGGTCGTGATCCTTGATCCCGGGCGCGACCTCGAGGCTGGAGCTGGCGTCCACCGCCCACGGCCTCACCGCGGCGATCGCGTCGCGGACGTTGTCCGGGCCGAGGCCGCCCGCCAGGACGACCCGGCCGTCGACCGCGCGGGCGCGCTCGAGCAGCGTCGGGTCGTCGCCCTCCCAGGGCAGGTCGACCACCGTCGCGACCTGCTCTCCGCCGCACAGCAGCACGGCGTCGCGACCGCGGACTGCTCCTTCTGCCCGCTCGTACAGCTGGACGAGGTCGGTGTCCGTCTCCTCCGGCTCGCCGACGAACACCGCCACCGACAATGCCGTGTCCGGAACCGGCAACGCACGATCGGTCGCGCGCGGGCTGGCCGGCTCGAGGATGAATCCGCACAGGTCGGCGCCCGCCTCGACCGCCACCTCGACGTCCTCCTCGCGCGTCAGCCCGCAGACCTTCACGAGCGGGCGGGAGAGGATCTCGCGCAGCTTCTCCGGGGGGTCGGTGGCGCGCATCAGTGCCGAGCCGACGAGGATCGCATCGGCTCCGGCGAGCTCGGCAGCAGCTCCCTGCGCCCGCGTGTGGACCGCGCTCTCGGCGATCACCACCCGGTCGCGCGGAGCCTCCGCGACGAGCCGGAGCTGGGCCGTCCGGTCGATGGCGAAGGTGGAGAGATCGCGCGCGTTGATCCCGATCGGGTCGGCCCCGAAGGCCACCGCCCGCGCGAGCTCGTCGGCGTCGTGCGCTTCTACGAGCGCGTCGATTCCGAGCCGCGCCGCGTGCGCCATGAGCCTGGTGGCCGCCCGATCGTCGAGGTCGCGCAGGATGAGCAGAACGGCGTCGGCACCGGCGGCTTCGAGCTCGGCGAGCTGTGCTTCCTCGCTGAAGAAGCCCTTGGCCAGGATCGGCAGGTCCGTCGCCTCGCGGGCCGGCCGCAGATCCTCCACCGACCCGGCGAAGCGCTCGTCGACCAGGATCGAGACCGCCGCGGCACCGGCCGACTGGAATCCCGCGACGAGCGGCCCGGGGTCCGCGCCCGCACGGAGGTCGCCGGCCGACGGCGAGCGCCGCTTGAACTCCGCCACGGCGGAGAGACCCGGGCGTGCCAGCGCTTCGCGGAACCTAGCCACCGTTCGAGAAGGCGACGAGGGCTTCGAGCCGCTCCCCGGCGGCTCCCGAGTCGAGGGTCTTGCGCGCTAGCTCCAGGCCGTCGCGGAGGTCGTCCGCATGCCCGCCGGCTGCGATCGCGCCCGCTGCGGTGAGCAGGACGGCGTCGCGTCTCGCGCCCTGCTCCTCACCCGAGAAGATCGCGCGGATTCCCGCTGCGTTCTCGGCCGGTGTGCCGCCGCGGAGCTCCTCGGGCGCGCAGCGGGGGATGCCGAGATCGAGTGGATCGATGTCGCGCTCGCGCACGGCGCCGTCCACCACCTCGCAGACCAGGTTCGGACCAGCGGGCGAGAGCTCGTCGACGCCGTGCGCTCCGTGGACGACGAACGCCCGCCGCGCCCCGAGGCGGACCAGCGCTTCGGCGATGGTCGGGACGAGGGCGGGGTCGTAGACGCCGACGATCTGTGCGCGTGCGCCTGCGGGGTTCGTGAGCGGTCCGAGCACGTTGAAGACGGTACGGGTCGCCAGCTCGCGGCGGACGGGCGCTGCGTGCCGGAAGCCGGGATGGTGCGCGGGTGCAAACATGAAGCCGAATCCGAGCTGGTCGATCGAGCGCGAGATCCGCTCAGGGGGCAGCTCTACGTCGAATCCGAGCGCCTCGAGCACGTCGGCCGAGCCGGATGCAGAGGAGACTGCACGATTGCCGTGCTTCGCGACGCCGGCGCCGGCCGCGGCCGCGAGCAGGGCCGCCGCCGTGGAGATGTTCAACGTGTGCTGGCCGTCGCCGCCGGTGCCGACGACGTCGACGAGGTCGTCGCGGCTCGGTCGCACGACGAGCGCCTGCCCCCGGATTGCCTCCGCGAACCCGGCGATCTCGTCCGGGGTCTCGCCCTTCAACCGCAGGGCGACGAGGAAGCCGCCGATCTGCGCCTGTGTCGCTTCGCCGGTCATGATCTCGTCCATGACCGCCCGCGCCTCCTCGCGGTCGAGGTCGTGGCCGTCGAGGAGCCTGGCGAGGGCGCTCTGGATCACGACAGGAAGTTCCTCGCGAGCTCGCGGCCGAGCGGCAGCGTCAACACGGATTCCGGGTGGAACTGGACGCCGTCGACCGGCAGCTCCCGGTGGCGTACGCCCATCACCTGGCCGTCCGGCGTCCACGCGCTCACCTCGAGCTCGTCGGGCACCCGCGTGGCGGCGAGCGAGTGATAGCGGCCGGCCTCGAAGCACTCGGGCAGGCCGGTGTAGATCCCACGGCCGTCGTGCTCGACGACGCTCGCCTTCCCGTGCAGGAGCGCCTTCGCCGGGCCGACCTCACCGCCGAACGCCTCCACGATCGCCTGATGGCCGAGGCAGACGCCGAGCGTCGGCATCCGCGGCCCCAGCGCGCGCACGAGGTCGACGGAGATGCCGGCGTCCTCGGGCCGTCCCGGTCCCGGCGAGACGACCAGGCGGTCGGGCGCGAGCGCCTCGGCCTCCGCGATCGTCACAGCGTCGTTCCGCCGCACGACGACGTCGGCCCCCAGCTCCTCGAACAGGTGGACGAGGTTGTAGGTGAACGAGTCGTAGTTGTCGATCATCAGGACTTTCATGCCGCCTCATTCTCCGCGAGATCGATCGCTGCCTCGAGCGCCGCCAGTTTGCGCAGGCACTCCTCGTGCTCGGCCGCCGGGTCCGAGTCGTAGACGATCCCGGCGCCCGCCTGCAGGTACGCGACGCCGTCCGCCATGACGATGGTGCGCAGCGTGATGCACGCGTCCATCGTCCCGCCCGGAAGCGCGTACAGCACCGCCCCGGCGTACGGCCCGCGGCGGTAGCCCTCCAGCTCGGAGATGATCTGCATCGCCCGGACCTTCGGGGCGCCGGAGACCGTGCCGGCCGGAAAGCAGGCGCGAAGCAGATCGAACGGCGACACGCCCTCACGTAGCTCGCCGACCACCTCCGAGACGAGGTGCGAGACGTGCGAGAACCGCTCGACCTCCATCGAGCGGGCGACATGGACGGTGCCCGCCCGGCAGACACGCGAGAGGTCGTTCCGGCCGAGGTCGACGAGCATGACGTGCTCGGCGCGGTCCTTCTCGGACGAGAGCAGCCGCTCGACGTCGCCCTCGGTCGGCTCCGTCGTCCCCGCGATCGGGACGAGGCTCGCGTGCGGGCCGTCGCAGGCGACGAGCCGTTCGGGCGACGAGCCGACCAGCGCGATCCCGTCGAGGTCGAGCAGGAAGAGGTACGGCGACGGGTTCACGCGGCGGAGCGCCCGGTAGACGTCGAGCGGCGAGGCCGAGGTCGGTCGCTCAGCGCGCTGCGAGGGGACGATCTGGAAGGCGTCGCCGGCGACGATGTGCCGCTTCGCGATGCGCACCATCTCCTCGTAGCGCTCGCGCGACGGGAAGCGGCGGAGCGTCCCGGGCTCGCCGAAGCCGCCCGCCTCGGGCGGTTCGACGGCGCGGCCGAGCAGCTCCTCGATCTCGTCGTGATCACCTGCGACCACCTCCGCGAGCCCGGCGCCGTGGTCGAAGCGGACGAGCGTCTCGGCGACGACCAGCCGGCTCTCCGGGAACGGCGGGCCGTCGACCGGAAGCGGCACCGTCGGCTCCAGCACCGCCGCGTGGTCGTAGCCCAGATAGCCGACGACCGGCATGTCGATCCCTTCCGCATCGTCGAAGGTGACGAGCCGGGAGCCCGCGCCGATCCATGAGTTCCGACCGAGCCGCCCGCGCTCGACCGATTCGAGCAGGAAGCTCGCCCGACCGGCCGCGCGCAGGCGGAGGTACGCGCCGAGCGGCGTCAGGAGGTCGGTGGGGATGGACCGGTTCGGTGTCACGGGACGGCAAAGCTCCTCCGGTTGAGGCGTTCGAGCGGGCGGGCTGTCTCTCTAGCCGTTTGAGCGCGGAGCGGTCAAACGGCGAGGCTCCCGCCTCGCTCGCTGCGCCACGACCAGGCCCAGGTGCGAAGCGGAAGTTGCATCGCTCCGGAGCCTACCTCGCCGGGGGATAGATTTCGAGCATGGCCCGTTCCGTGATCGTCTCGGCGGTGCGCACGCCGTTCGGCAAGCTGGGCGGCGGGCTCGCCGGCCGTCAGGCAACCGAGCTGGGCGCGATCGCGATTCGCGCGGCGCTCGACCGGGTCGACGTGGCAGACGACGAGGTCGAGTACGCGATCATGGGCCAGGTGCTCCAGGGCGGCGCCGGCCAGGCGCCGGCGCGCCAGGCGGCGATCGGCGCGGGCTTACCGGTCTCGCTCCCGGCGGACACGATCAACAAGGTTTGCGCGTCGAGCATCCGGGCGGTCGAGATCGCCGACCAGATGATCAGATCCGGCGACCACAGCGTGATCGTCGCGGGCGGCATGGAGTCGATGTCGAACGCGCCATACGCGCTGCCGAAGGCGCGGTTCGGGTACAAGCTCGGCGACGGCGTGCTCGTCGACCTGATGGTCCACGACGGGTTGACGTCGACCTTCGACGGCAGGCACATGGTCGAGCAGGCGTCGTCCGTCTCCCGGGAGCTGGGGATCACGCGCGAGGAGCAGGACGAGTGGGCGCTGCACTCGCACCAGCGCGCGTTGGCCGCGCAGGACGAGGGCCGCTTCTCCGACGAGATCGTCCCCGTCGGCGACGTCACCGCCGATGAGGGGCCGCGCCGCGACACGACGCTGGAGAAGCTGGCGGGTCTCGAGCCGGTCTTCGACCCGGAGGGGACGACCACTGCGGGCAACGCGCCCGGGGTGAACGACGGCGCCGGCGCGCTCGTCGTCACGAGCGAGGAGTTCGCACGCGCGCGCGGGCTCGAGGTGCTGGCGACGATCGTCTCCCAGGGCTACGTCGCCGACGAGTTCGCCTACCTGGCGCGGACGCCTGCCGGTGCCGGGCAGATCGCGCTGGACAAGGCCGGCAAGAAGATCGGCGACGTGAAGCGGGTGGAGGTGAACGAGGCGTTCTGCTCGGTCGCTCTCAACTCCACGCGCATGCTCGAGGCGGACCCGGAGACCGTGAACGTGAACGGCGGCGCGGTCGCGCTCGGCCACCCGATCGGCGCCTCCGGCGCGCGGATCCTCTCGACGATGATCTACGAGCTCCGCCGGCAGGGCGGCGGGCTCGGGCTCGCGGCGATCTGCTCCGGCGGCGGCCAGGGCGACGCGCTGCTGCTCGAGGTCTAGCTCTTCTCGCTGGCTTCGCGCTCGCGGATCACCTCGAGCGTCTGGCGGAGGGCTGGAAGCGCTGCGATGTCCTTCGGTCGGTGGGCCGCTTCCTTCATGCGGATGAGGTCGATCAACGATGCGACGAGAACCGGGTGACCAACGCCGAGGTCGTACTCGACAGCCGACTTCCGGAGGTCGGCGTAGCCGCGCGTGCCGGCCGGCTCGAAGGCGAGATCGAAAGCCCCGGCGCCGGTGGACAGCGTCCACGCTGAGCCGCCTGCGAGCATCTTCGCGTCGATCGGAAACTCGACCGGCCCCTGTGGCGTGCGCAGCTTCGCATCGAGGTCGGTGAGGGCTGCGGCAATCGCCTCGAGATTGTCCGAAGCTGTGTCAGGCGTGATGTCGAGGTCTTCTGTGATCAGCGGTGAGCCGTGAACGCTCGCGGCAACGCCGCCGATCAGGACGAAGCGGACGCTGTGCCGTTGCAGCGCCGAGAGGATCGCGACTGCGTCGTACGGCGGATCAGGCCGCGACACTCGCCCGCGCCCGCGTGCGAAGGTCGACGAGCTGAGCCGCTGCCCACTGCGCGTGGTGCACGCGCTCGGCTGGCGTTAGCTTCAGGTTGTCGACGATGTCAGCGATGTACGACTCGTCGTAGTTCGCCATCCCGAGGGTGAGCTCGAGGCCGCAGGCGCGGATCAACTCCCGCAGCGTCTCGAGGCTCGGCTTGACGTCGCCTCGTTCCCAGCGGGCGATCTGCGACTGCGACCGCTTCACCCGCCGGCCGAGCTCGGCCTGGGTGATCCCGGCCCGCAGCCGCGCCTCCTTGAGCAGATCTGCACTGATCATCAGTACGAATATGCTATCAGTCGGTGCAAGGTTAGGCTGCCGCAGCGTGTTCGAGCATGTCCTCGTCGTCGGCGCCGGCCAGATGGGCGGCGGCATTGCGCAGACCTTCGCCGGCTGCGGGAGGCGGGTCTCGCTCTACGATGCCGCCCCCGGTGCGGTCGAGCGCGGGCTGGAGACGATGCGGAAGAGCCTGGCCAGGCTCGCAGAGAAGGGCGGCGCCGACCCGGACGAGGTGCTCGGCCGCGTCGAGCCCGTGGACGATCTGGTGCCGGCCGAGCTGATGGTCGAGGCCGTCGTCGAGGACGTCGGCGTGAAGGTGGACATCTTCGGCCGCGCCGACGGCGTGCTGCCCGCGCAGGCGATCCTGGCGTCGAACACCTCCTCGATCCCGATCGCGACCCTCGCCGCTGCTACGCGCCGCCCCGACCGCGTGATCGGCATGCACTTCTTCAACCCGGTCCCGGTGATGGCGCTGGTCGAGGTCGTGCGCGCGCCGGCCACGTCGGACGAGACCGCCGCCGCGATCGTCGAGCTCGCGCGGGAGCTCGGCAAGACGCCCGCGGAGGCAAACGACTTCCCGGGATTCGTCTCCAACCGGATCCTGATGCCGTTCGTCAACGAGGCGGCCTGGGCGCTCCACGACGGGGTCGCCGAGCCGGAGGCGATCGACACGATCGCGAAGCTCGGCTTCAACCACCCGATCGGGCCGCTGGCGCTCGCCGACCTGATCGGCCTCGACACGTGCGTCGCGATCATGGAGGTGCTGCATGCCGGCCTCGGCGACGACAGGTACGCCCCCTGCCCCTTGTTCCGAGAGCACGTCGCCGCCGGCCGCCTCGGCCGGAAATCCGGGCAGGGTTTCTACAACTATTCGTAGACTGGCCTCCCATGCGCGCGCTGATCAAGGAGAAGCGAGAGGTGGCCAAGGGGACGCTGCTCGTCCTCTTCGACCTGCAGGGCGCGGAGGTCGACTTCCGCCCCGGCCAGTACTTCTGGGTCGAGCTGCTCGACCCGCCCTACGACGACGAGAAAGGGCCGCGGCGGCACATCTCCGTCGTCACGTCGCCGACCGAGCGCGGCGTGCTCGGCCTGTGCACCCGTCTCCGCGACTCGGCGTTCAAGCGGTCGCTCGTCGAGCTGCCGGTCGGGACGGAGGTCGAGGTCGAGCAGCCGAAGGGCGACTTCGCCCTGCCGGAGGACGCGTCCACGCCCTACGTGTTCGTCGCCGGTGGCATCGGGATCACGGTCTTCCGCAGCATGCTCCGCTACATCGACGACACCCGCGAGCCGTATCGCGTGACGCTCGTGTACTCGAACCGCGACCGCGAGTCGACCGCCTTCCTCGACGAGCTGGAGGAGCTCGACGCGCGCAGCGACTGGTTCCGGCTGGTGGCGACGATGACGCAGGACCCGGGCTGGGAGGGCGAGCAGCGCCGCATCGACGCCGCCATGCTCGCCGACGTGGCCGGCGGCGACCCGGCCTCGTACACGTACCTCGTCGCCGGGCCGCCGGGGATGACCGAGGGCGTCGTCGGGGAGCTGGAAGGTGCAGGGATCGCGGAGGACCGGATCCTGTCCGACGGCTTCTCCGGTTACTAGAGTCTTTCCGGTGGACTTCGAGCTCACGCCGGAGCAGCGCGAGATCCAGGCGCTGGCGCGGGAGTTCGCCCGGGCGGAGATCGAGCCGCACGCCGCCGGCTGGGACCGCGAGCACCGCTTTCCGGTCGAGCTGTACCCGAAGCTCGGCGAGCTCGGGCTGCTGGGAGTCTGCGTGCCGGAGGAGTACGGGGGCGCCGGCGCCGACTTCGTCGCGTACGTGCTCGTCCTGGAGGAGATCTCCCGGGCCGACGCCGGGGTCGGCGTCACCGTCGCCGTTCACACGAGCGCGGTCACGCTGCCGATCCTCCGGTTCGGTACCGACGAGCAGCGCGCGCGGTTCGTTCCCGCGCTGGCACGCGGCGAGTCGCTCGGCGCCTTCGCCCTGACCGAGCCCGAGTCCGGTTCCGACGCCGGCTCGCTCCGCACCGCGGCGACCGCGGAGAAGGGGGGGTGGCGGATCTCGGGAGCGAAGCGCTTCATCTCGACGGCCCGCCACGCGGGCACCTTCCTGCTCTTCGCGCGCACCGACCCCTCCAGCTCGAACTCGAAGGGCGTCTCCGCGTTCGTCCTCGACGCCGGCCACGTCACGGTCACGCGCGACGAGGAGAAGCTGGGCATCCACTCGTCGACCACGAGCGACCTCGCGGTGGACGCCGTCGTCGGCGGCGACCGCCTGCTGCACGAGGAAGGCAAGGGCTTCGCGGTCGCGATGGCGACGCTGGATGCGGGCCGGATCGGGATCGCCGCGCAAGCGGTCGGCATCGCCCGGGCAGCGTTCGAGGCGGCACGCGACTACGCGCTCGAGCGGCGCCAGTTCGGCAAGCGGCTCGGTGACTTCCAGGCGATTCAGCACAAGCTCGCGAACATGTCGATGGAGATCGACGCCGCCCGGCTGCTCGTGCTGCGGGCCGCCTGGCTCAAGCAGGTCGGGCGCGACCACGCCGAAGCGGGGGCGAAGGCGAAGCTGTTTGCGTCGGAGATGGCCCGGCGGCAGACCGCCGAGGCGATCCAGGTCTTCGGCGGCTACGGCTACACGAAGGAGTTCCCGGTGGAGCGCTATTACCGGGACGCGAAGATCACGGAGATCTACGAGGGCACCAGCGAGATCCAGCGCCTCGTGATCGCCAGGTCGATCCTCGGCCTGAAGCAGAAGGCGCTCGCGTCCGGCTGATGGCTCGGCGTCGAGACGAGCCCGTCCGGCTCACCCGGATCTACACGCGCACGGGCGACTCGGGCGAGACCAGCCTCGGCGACGGCTCGCGGGTCGCGAAGACCGACCCGCGGATCGCGGCGGTCGGGGCGGTGGAGGAGGTGAACGCCCAGCTCGGGGGCGTCCTCGCCGGCGAGGCTCCTGGGGAGCTGCGCAGGACGCTCGAGCGCGTCCAGAACGAGCTGTTCGACCTCGGCGCCGACCTCGCGGTTCCCTTCGACGAGGACGACGGGAAGCTGCGGATCGTTCAGGCGCAGGTGGACGGGCTCGAGGAGCTGTGCGACCGCTTCAACGCCGACCTGCCGACGCTGAAGAGCTTCGTCCTCCCCGGCGGGAGCGAGGCGGCGGCACGGCTCCATCTCGCGCGCACGGTGTGCCGGCGCGCCGAGCTCGCCGCGCTGCAGGTGTCGCCCGCCAACCCGCTCGCGCTGACGTACCTGAACCGGCTGTCCGACCTGCTGTTCATCCTCGCGCGAGCCGCGAACGCCGGGGGCGCGGAGCCGCTGTGGCAGCCGGGCGCGTCCCGAACATAGGGACTGTCCCCGGAGGGGACTGTCCCCGCAGAAACGCTTGCATCACCACCCAGCAGGGTCAGATCCTCCGGGTCAGACCCTAGGGAAGCCGCCGCCACACGGAGAATGAAGGCGTGGCGACGCCGACGAGCGTAAGGCAGCGACCGACCGCGTCGCGGGCGCTCCTGGGTTCGGGGCTCTTCATCGGGGTCGCGACGTTCGCCGCGAACGGCTTGAACGCGCTGTTCCAGATCGCGCTCGCCCGCGTGCTGTCCCCCGCCGAGTACTCGGTGCTCGTCGCGCTGGTGGTGATCACGCTGATCGCCGCCGTGCCCCCGCTCGCCTTCCAGGCGAGCGTCGCCAGGGAGGTCGCGCTCGAGCTCGAGGCCGGCCGCCGCGGGCAGGCGGGCTCGGCGCTCCGCGACACCGTGCGCGGCCTCGTTCCCTGGGCGGCCGGCGTGCTGCTGCTCGGCGGGGTCGTGTCGGCGGTGATGGCGGCGGCCGGCCGCGGCGACGCAGCGGCGACGTTCGCGACCGCGGCCACGATCGCCTTCGCGCTCGTGATCCCGGCCGTCTGGGGCGGCCTGCTCGGCGCACGGCTCTTTCTCGCCTTCGGCCTCGCCCAGCTGGCGTTCGCCGGCACGCGTTTCGCGGCCGGGCTGGCGATCGGGCTCGCCGGCGGCGACGCAGCCGCCGTTATGGGCGGCGTCGCGGCGGCGACCGCAGTCACGCTCGGCCTCACCTTCCTGCCGCTCCGCGACCTCTGGCGCGCCGCCGAGCGGGCGGGGCGGCGCCGGCTGGCCACCCTTCCCAACGCCGCCGCTGCCGCCGGTCTGACCGTCCTGATGGCGCTCGCGACCGTGGACGTGCTCGTCGCCAACCTTGCCTTCTCGTCGAACACCGCCGGCGCCTACGGGGTCGCGTCGGTCTGCGCCCGCGTCCAGCTGCTGATCCCGATCGGTGTCGTCACCGTGCTGTTCCCGCGCGTGGCGACGCTCCGCGATCCGGAACGGGAGCGGCGACACCTGCTCGCGGGGCTGGCGGTGGTGGCGGGCCTCGGTGCGCTCGTAACCGTCGTGCTCTGGACCTTCGCCGGCCCGATCGTCGACGACATCTTCGGCGAGAAGTACCACGCCGCGGTCCCGTGGCTGGGGCCGCTCTCGCTGGCGATGGCGCTGTACGCGCTCTCGACGGTGTACCTGTACCACTTCCTCTCGCTCGCCCGAACGCGGTTCGCCCTCGTGCTGGTCGCGATCCAGGCGGCGCAGCTGATCGCCTTCGCCCTCCTGCACGGAAGCCCGCGGGAGCTGATCGGCGTCCAGATCGTCGTTGCAGCGGTCACGGTCGGAGCGGCGGAGGCGTGGTATCTCCTCCGCGGACGCGCCTAGCCGTCCCGCAGGATTCGCGTTGTCCGGCTGGTAAAGAGGAAGCGCCGTCGGCACTTGCCGCCGCCGCGGGTCGCGTCGGGCCGCCGGGCTCGGCGCGGCCCGTGTATCGAGCACCGGGTGTATCGAGCAGCACAGCGCCGTAGGGCACAATTCCCAGGGATGGCGACCACGGACACCGCCGGCCTCGACAGCCGGCCGGAGCGCGAGGAGCTCCACTCGACGATCTCGGGCCTCCCGGTCGAGCCGCTGTACTCGCCCGAGAACGTCGAGGTCGACTACGACCGCGACCTGGGGTCGCCGGGCGAGTTTCCGTTCACCCGCGGCGTGTACCCGTCGATGTACCGCGGCAGGATGTGGACGATGCGGCAGTTCGCCGGCTTCGGCACAGCGGCGGAGACGAACGAGCGCTTCCGCTACCTGCTCGAGCACGGCCAGACGGGGCTCTCGACCGCGTTCGACATGCCGACGCTGATGGGCTACGACTCGGACCACCCGCGCTCGCTGGGCGAGGTCGGGCGCGAAGGGGTGGCGATCGACTCGCTCGACGACATGGAGACCCTGTTCGAGGGCATCCCGCTCGACGAGGTCTCGACCTCGATGACGATCAACTCGCCGGCGGCGATCCTGCTGGCGTTTTACGTGGCAGTCGGCGACGAGCAGGGCGTCCCGCGCGACCGGCTCCGGGGGACGGTGCAGACCGACATCCTCAAGGAGTACATCGCGCAGAAGGAGTACATCTTCCCGCCCGAGCCGTCGATGCGGCTCGTCGTGGACATGATCGAGTGGTGCGCCGCCGAGCTGCCGCGCATGCACCCGGTCTCGATCTCCGGGTACCACATCCGCGAGGCGGGCTCGACCGCGGCGCAGGAGCTCGCGTTCACGCTCGCCGACGGCTTCGCCTACGTCGACGCGGCGCTCGAGCGCGGCCTCGACGTCGACGAGTTCGCGCCGCGGCTGTCGTTCTTCTTCAACGCGCACATCGACTTCTTCGAGGAGATCGCGAAGTACCGCGCGGCCCGCCGGATCTGGGCACGTGAGCTGCGCGACCGCTACGGGGCGAAGAATCCACGCTCGTGGCTGATGCGCTTCCACACGCAGACGGCGGGCGTCTCGCTGACCGCGCAGCAGCCTCGCGTGAACATCGTCCGCACGGCGATCGAGGCGCTGGCCGCGGTGCTCGGGGGGACGCAGTCGCTGCACACGAACTCGTTCGACGAGGCGCTGGCGCTGCCGACCGAGGACGCGGTGCTGCTCGCGCTCCGCACGCAGCAGGTGATCGCGCACGAGACCGGAGTGGCGCGGACGATCGACCCGCTCGGCGGCAGCTACTACCTCGAGGAGCTGACCACCCGCCTCGAGGCGGAGGCCTACGACTACTTCCGCAGGATCGACGACCTCGGCGGTGTGGTCGCAGCGATCCGCGACAACTTCTTCCAGCGCGAGATCGCGGAGGCGTCGTTCCGCTACCAGGCCGAGGTGGAGGCGGAGGAACGGATCGTCGTCGGCGTCAACCACTACGAGCTGGACGAGGACGAGCCGATCCCGATCCTCCGCATCGACCCGGCCCTCGAGCGCGAGCAGATCGAGCGCGTACAGGCAGTTCGCGCCAGGCGCGACGCGGCCGCTGTGGAGGCCTGCGTCGCCGAGCTGAAGCGGTCGGCGGCCGCCGACCGCAACCTCATGGAGCCGATCCTGGCCGCCGCCAAGGCGTACGTGACGATGGGCGAGATGTGCGACGCTTTCCGCGAGGTCTGGGGCGTCTGGCGGGAGACTCCGGTCTTCTAACTTCGCCGCTACCCTGGCAGTCTCAGTGGGAGACCGGTGGAATCCTCGACCTTCAATCTGAAGTCACCGCGGAACCAGCGATACCTGCTCTGGGCTTCCGGGTTCATCCTCGCCGCCGGCATCGCGGCGGTGCTGATCGTCTTCCTGCGCAACACCGGGCACTCCGAGGTCGCGCCGAAGACGAACCAGCCCGTGCAAACGGTGGCGACGCCGAAGAAGGCGACGCTCGAGCCGGCCGCGCGCCTGGTTGCGGGGCGGTTCATCCTGACCGCCGTCCAGCGCAAGGATCTGGCCCAGGCCTGGAAGATCGCCGGGCCGGGCATCCGCCAGGGGATGACCTACAAGGAGTGGCTGAAGGGCATGATCCCCGTCGTTCCGTTCCTCGACCCGATCAAGGTCGCGCCGATGAAGGTCGACCTCTCCGAGAAGAACCACGCGATCCTCGAGGTGATCCTCGTCCCCAAGTCGAGCAAGGTGAAGTCGCAGATCTTCACCCTCGACGTGAACAAAGTCGGGAAGGGGAAAGAGGCCCACTGGGTGGTCAACTCGTGGGCGCCGCGTTCGATGCCGACCATCCCGAACAACCCGAGCAGCTAGACGGCTAATCGGCAGATGCCTCCGCCGGAATGCGGGCGTATCCTGGGCCGATGAGGCTGCTGAGGTCCAGCCGGTTCCGCCGCCGGGCCGGATGGCTCGCGGTCTGCCTGGCGGTCGCGGGCGGCGTCGCCTTCGTCGGCATCCACTTCCAGAACACCGGGCATCCGGAGAAGCAGGTCTTCCAGCCCGGGAAGCCGCAGCTCGTCCCGAAGAACCCGAAGACCGACGTGTTCACCGCCGCCGAGCAGCGGCAGGTTCGCGCGGTCGCCGTCCGGTTCATCCAGAGCGCCGTCTACCGGAAGCACGTCGCGGACTCCTTCGCGCTCACGACGCGCGAGCTGCACCAGGGGCTCTCCCGCGCCGACTGGGCGACCGGCACGATCCCGGTCGTCCCGTACCCGGCGAACGCGGTCGACGACGTCCGCTGGCACCTCGACTACTCCTACGCCGACGAGGTCGGCCTCAAGGTCGCCTTCTACCCGAAGCCGCGGTCGGGCGTGGATCGCCAGATCTTCGAGATCGCGCTCCAGAACCACGGCAAGGGCGGAACGCCGCACTGGCTCGTCTCCTACTGGGCGCCCGAAGGCGGCGTGCAGCTCTCGCGGAGCGACCCGCGCGCGCCTGCGGTCAACTTCGATCCGCCGCAGCCGGCGCTCGGGGCGGTCTGGCTGTTCGTCCCGATCGGGCTGATCGTCGGCGGCCTGGTCGGCCTGACCGGGTTCCTCGCGATTCGCGGCCGGGTCCGGCAACGGCGCGCGGTCCGCACCGCCCGCCTCTACAGGTCGAGCTCGAGCCAGTCCTGAGCCCGCTCGAGCCCCGGCGGGAGGTCGAGCTCCTCCGGCCGGTGCGTGATCAGCAGCCGCCTGGCCCCGGAGGCCGTGAAGGCTGCGACCGCCTCGTCGGCCGAAAGGTGGCCCCGGGGCTCGCCGTCCGACGTGTCGTCGACGAGGGTCGCCTCGCAGACGAAGAGATCGGCGTCGCGGGCGACCTCGGCGAGCGCGTCGCTCGGCGCCGAGTCACCCGAGTACGCGAGAACCTTCTCGCCGTCCGTGACCCGGAAGGCGAAGGTCCGGAGCGTGTAGTGCGGGACCCGGATCGGCGTGACCGTGGCGCCGGCGGCGGTCGTGAAGGGCTCTCCCTCCGCGTACTCCTCGATCTCGAACGCGTTCCAGAACATCGTCGGCGTCCCCATCCGCTCGCCGAATGTCCGCAGCAGGTCGATCCCCTCCGGCGGCAGCCAGAGCTGGGGCTTCCCGGCTTCGCGGCCGAGGCCGAACATGCTGCCCCAGACCCAGGGCACCAGGTCGCCCCAGTGGTCGAGATGCCAGTGGGAGATGACGATCGAGTCGATCCGCGGCCAGCCTTCCCGGAGGCGCAGCCTGGCGAGGACGCCGGGACCGCAGTCGAGCAGCAAGCGGCCGGAGGCTTCCACGAGGTAGCCGGATTGCGCCCCACCGGGGTTCGGCCACGCCGGTGAGCAGCCCACGACGGTCAGTTTCATTCTCGGTCTCCTGAGCCGGGGCTGACAAACGAGGTGCCGCCTGCGGCGCGCCGCAGCGTACCTGGACTACGGAGCAGCGGCGCGGTCGGTGCGGGCCGGCGCCGGCGCCGAGCCGACGGGAGAGAAGAGGCCATCGCCGTATACTGCCGCCCTGATGGGGCAGCGGATTCGCGTGGTGATCGCCAAGCCCGGCCTCGACGGACACGACCGCGGCGCCAAGATCATCGCCAGGGCCCTCCGCGACGCAGGCATGGAGGTGATCTACACCGGGCTCCACCAGACGCCGGAGCAGATCGTCGAGACGGCGATCCAGGAGGACGCGGACGCCGTCGGCATCTCGATCCTCTCCGGCGCCCACATGACCCTCGTCCCGCGCATCCTCGACGGGCTGCGGGAGAACGGCGCCGAGGATGTGCTCGTCGTGCTCGGCGGGACGATCCCTGCGGAGGACGCCGACGAGCTGAAGGAGAAGGGCGTCGCGGCGGTCTTCACGCCGGGCGCGCCGACGTCGGAGATCGTCGAGTTCCTCCGCGCCAGGGTGCCCGCATAGCGGTCTCCACCGAGCAGCGGGGCGACGGGGTCGCCGTCGTCACCATCGATCGGCCCGAGGCGCTGAACGCGCTGAACGGCGAGACGCTCACCGCGCTCCGCGACCGGCTGCGCCAGCTGGCGGGCGACGCGGACGTCCACGTGGTCGTCGTCACCGGTGCGGGCGACCGCGCGTTCGCGGCCGGGGCCGACATCAAGGAGATGGTGCACATGGGCGTGCTCGAAAGCCACGCGTGGGGGTCGCTCGGCCACGAGTGCGCCCGCCTGCTCGAGACGATGCCGAAGCCGACGCTCGCCGCGGTCAACGGGCTCGCGGTGGGCGGCGGCTGCGAGCTCGCCCTCGGCTGCGACATCCGGTACGCGTCGGAGAACGCCAGCTTCGGACAGCCCGAGATCAACCTGGGGGTCGTCCCCGGCTGGGGCGGGACGCAGCGGCTCGCGCGCGCGGTCGGCGCGGGCCTCGCCAAGGACCTGATCCTCACCGGGCGCACGATCGACGCGGCCGAGGCGCTCCGGATCGGGCTCGTCAGCGCCGTCCACCCGCGCGAGGAGCTGCTCGACCGCACGCTGGAGACGGCGTCGGCGCTCGCGAAGAAGAGCCCGGTCGCGCTCTCCGCCGCCAAGGACGCCAGCAACCGGGCGCTCCAGGGCGACCTCGGCGCCGGCCTGTCGTACGAGGCGATTCTCTTCTCCGCGCTCTTCGCCACCGAGGACCAGAAGGAGGGGATGATGGCCTTCATCGAGAAGCGCGAGCCGGGGTTCAAGGGTCGCTAGCATCGAGGCGATGGCCGACACCGACCTACAGGCCGCGGTCCGCGAGCAGATCGAGGCCGCGCCGATCGAGCGGGAGCCGTTCCCGCACCTGGTCGTCGAGGACTTCCTCCCGGCGGAGTTCTTCGCGCGGCTGGCCGAGACGATGCCGCCGGTCGCCGACTTCCAGCCGGACGACGACATCAAGTCGAACCTCCGGATCGAGGACCGGAACAAGTACTTCGCGCAGGCTCCCGGGGAGTTCCGGACCGTCTGGGGGCAGCTGCGCGACCAGGTGATCCAGGAGGTCGTGGCGCCTTCGCTGGCGCGCCGGCTCGAGGACGACATCCGGGCCAAGTACGCCGAGCTCTTCACGCCCGAGATCGCGGACGAGGTGATGAGCGGCGGGCTCGTCTCGAACCCGGGCCGGATCATGGCGCGCAAGCCGGGCTACAACCTGCGCCCGCACAGCGACTCCGCCCACTTCGCCGTCACCTGCCTCCTGTACTTCACCTCCGCCGGCGAGGCGAACTCCGGTGCGCTCTGCCTCTACCGGCCCGAGCGCGAGCCCGAGCTCCGGCACGCGGGGACGTACTACGCCGAGCGCGAGGAGGGGATCGGTGTCGAGCTGGCGGAGTCGATCCCGATCAGCGGGAACCTGTTCGTCGCGTTCCTGAACACACCGATCTCGCTCCACGGCGTCCGGATCAAGGAGGGCGAGGCGGCGACGGGCGACCGGCTCGCGTACCAGGTGCACATCCTCCCGAGCGAGGATCCGCGCAGGACCCTCGACGAGAACCTCGAGAAGCTCGAGCCGGGCGTCCCTCGCTCGCGCTGGGACAGCTACCTCGAGCGCCGCGCCGAGAAGCTCAGCCGCAAGTCGTCCGGCTAGCCGAGCACGACGCGCGCGGCGGAGAAGGCGCCGTCGCGGGCGGCCTGCGCCTGCAGTGTCGTCTTCGCGGGCAACGTGAGGATGATCGCAGGCTTGCCGACGAGCGATCCCACCCGGTCGGCGACGCTGCCGGACGGCATGTCCGGCACGTCGACCAGGGCGGTCGGCGTGAGCGTCAGCATCATCGGCTTGTGCAGCCCGAGCAGCTTGAGGCGCGACGGGAAGACGGTCGCCGTCTGCACCTTGATCGTCAGCTGCGTGTCGGTCGCCCCGACGATCGTCCCCTTCAGCGAGAGGGTGACCGCGCTCCCCGGCGGCGCCGTGAACAGGATCCGCGTCGCCTTGTTCAGGTAGGGGAACGGATTGGTCGCGCCGCCGTCATGGGGGTGCACCTCGAAGTGGAGGTGCGGCGTCCCGTTGGCGTCGCCCGAGTCGCCGACGAACCCGATCGCCTGGCCGGCAACCACCTTCGCACCGTTCTTCAGGCCCGGCCAGTACGACCCACCGGCGACGCACTTGCCGCGGTTGTCGTTCGCCATCGTGACGTCGTTGTTCAGGTGGATGTAGAGGTAGGTCGTCCCACTCGCGCCGTAGAGGTAGAGCATGCAGCCGGCGCGCGCCGAGGTCGTCCAGAACTTGATCTTCCCGTCCTCGACGGCCACGACCGGCGACTTCTTGGGGGCGAGGATGTCGTTGCCCTCGTGGCGTCCCTGCGCCCGCGCGTCGCCGAAGTCGTTCGTGTATCGGTACGGCCCGACGACCGGGAAGATAAACGGATCCGGGACGCCGCCGTGCGGCGCCGCGATAGCCGGCCCTGCGAGGAGGGCGGCTGCCAGGATCACCAGGACCCCACGGAGTGTGCTCAGGCGATCGCGCATCCGACTCGGACCGACCTAGAAGGGGCGGAGGGTACCAGCGGTCCCGGCGCGCCCCAACCGCAAGCCGCGCCGTCGTGCGCAAACGGCATCGAAGCCGGAGCAAGCTCCGGCACCGATGCTGTAGTAGTTAGGCCCAGTGAAGATCGCCGTCTGCGTGAAGGAGGTGCCGGAGGCCGGTGCGGCTCGTCGTATCGACCCAGGGACGATGCGGCTCGACCGTTCCGGCGAGCCGACGCTCAACGCGTTCGACGTCAACGCGGTCGAGGAGGCGCTGCGCGTCAAGGAAGCGCAGGGGGAGGCGGAGGTGGTGGTCGTCTCGCTCGGCCCGGCGCGCGCCCTCGACTCGCTGCGCAAGGCGCTCGCGATGGGGGCGGACCGGGCGGTGCTCGTCGCCGACGAGGAGGCAGCGGGCTCGGACCTCGTCGCTACCAGCCGCGCGCTCGCGAAGGCGCTCGAGCGCGAGCAGGCGGACCTGATTCTCTTCGGCCAGCAGTCGTCCGACTCCGACGGCGCAGTCCTGTGGGCCGCCGTCGCCGACCGCCTGCGGCTGCCCTTGATCTCGCAGGCGGCCGAGCTCGGGATCGCCGACGGGAAGGCGACCGTCAAGCGGCAGACCGAGTTCGGCTACGACCGGATCGAGGCGCCGCTCCCGGCCGTCGTCGCCGTCTCCGACGCGATCAACGAGCCCCGGTACCCGTCGCTGAAGGGGATCATGGGCGCCAAGTCGAAGCCGCAGGACACGATCGGCGTGGCCGACATCGGCCTGTCGGCCGACGACGTGGGCGAGGCGGGGTCGAGGACCGAGGTGCTGGCGCTCGGCGACCCGCCGGCCAGGGGCGAGAGCCGCAAGATCGAGGACGACGGCTCGGGCGCGCAGCAGATCCTCGACTTCCTCGTGGAGGAGAAGCTCCTGTGACGGTCGGAGACCGCCTCTGATGCCCACCCTGGTCTTTCTCGAGCACCACGAGGGCGAGCTCCAGAAGGGGCCGCTCGGCGTGCTCGCCAGGGCGACCTCGCTGGGGGACGGCGAGGTCGCGGGCGCGATTCTCGGCGCCGGCGCCGCGGCGCTCGCCGAGCAGGCGGGGAGCCACGGAGCGGCGAAGGTCTGGGTCGCCGAGGATCCGGCGCTCGAGGCGCCGCTGCCGCAGCCGCGGGTCGACGTCCTCGCGAAGGTGGTCGAGGCGGGCGGCTACGACACCGTCCTGTTCGCCGCCTCCGTCCTGGCCGCCGACGTCGCCGCCGGCCTGGCCGCGCGGCTCGACGCCGGGCTGAACTGGGATCTCGTCGATCTCGTCCGCGAGGACGGCCGGCTCGTCGGCAAGCGCCCCGCCCTCGGCGACACGGTCGTCGTCGACGTCGGCTGGAAGGGAAGCCCCGCGATCGGGATCGTCCGCAGCGGCACATTCGAGCCGGCCGAGACCGGCGGAACGCCCGAGGTGGTCGAGGCGCCGGTCGAGCTCGAGGACTTCTCGACCCGGGCGGCGATGCTCGAGCAGGCGCACGAGGAGCAGGCCGGACCGTCGATCGAGGACGCCGACGTGATCGTCGCCGGCGGCCGCGGCCTCGGCGGCCCCGAGAACTTCGCGCTCGTCGAGGACCTCGCCAAGGCGCTGGGCGGCGCGGTCGCGGCCACCCGCGCGGTCGTCGACGCCGGTTGGTACCCGTACTCCGCCCAGGTCGGCCAGACCGGCAAGAACGTCGCGCCGAAGCTCTACGTCGCGTGTGGCATCTCCGGCGCGATCCAGCACAAGGTCGGGATGCAGGGCTCGAACGTGATCGTGGCGATCAACAAGGACGCCAACGCGCCGATCTTCGAGTTCAGCGATCTCGGCGTCGTCGGCGACCTGCACCAGCTGCTGCCGAAGCTGACCGAGCTCGTCCGGGCAAGGAAGGGCGGTCAGTGAGCTCCGTGCCGGCCAGGTACCCGCCGCCCTGGCGGGTCGAGGACGCGCTCGCCCGCCCGAGCGACGCCGACCCGATCGAGGTCGGGATCCTGATCGTCGGCGCCGGCCCGGCGGGGCTCGCCTGCGCGATCAGGCTCGGACAGCTGCTCGAGCAGGACCCGGAGACGGCCGAGCGACTCGGCGAGGTGCCGGTCGCGGTCGTCGAGAAAGGCAAGCAGCCGGGGTCGCACCTGCTCTCGGGCGCGGTCGTCAACCCGCGCGGGCTCCGGCGACTCTTCAACGGCAGCAAGCGCTTCGACGACATGCCCCACTACGACGAGGTCGTGCACGAATCCGTCTACTTCCTCAGCGACAAGCGCGCCTACCGGATCCCGGCGCCGCCGCCGATGCGGAACCACGGGAACTTCATCGTCTCGCTGTCGCAGCTGGGACGCTTCCTCGCCGGCGAGGCCGAGGCGGCCGGGGCCTCGATCCTCCCCGAGACGCCCGCGACGAAGCTGCTCGTCGCCGACGGCCGCGTGCGCGGCGTGCGCACCGCCGATCGGGGCCGCGGCCGGAACGGCGAGGAGCTCGGGAACTTCGAGCCGGGCTCCGATCTGCTCGCGCGCGTCACCGTCTTGGCCGAGGGCACGCAGGGTCACCTGACCGGTGCGGCGATCGAGCGCTTCGGCCTCCAGGGCGGAAGCCCGCAGGTCTGGGCGCTCGGCGTCAAGGAGGTCTGGAAGGTCGAGAAGCCGCTCGACCGCATCGTCCACACGATGGGCTGGCCCCTTCGCTCGGGCAAGAAGTACCGCGAGTTCGGCGGGTCGTTCGTCTACCCGATGGGCGAGGACCTGGTCACGCTCGGCATGGTCGTCGGTCTCGACTACCGCGACACTCAGCTTTCCGTCCACGACCTGCTCCAGCAGCTGAAGACGCACCCGAAGATCCGCAGGATCGTCGAGGGCGGCGAGCGGCTGGAGTGGGGGGCGAAGACGATCCCGGAGGGCGGCTTCCTCTCGCTGCCGAACCGCCTGCACGCGCCGGGCCTGCTCCTCTGCGGCGACGGGGTCGGGATGGTGAACGTGCCCGCGCTGAAGGGGATCCACTACGCGCTCGAGTCGGGGCGGCTCGCGGCCGAGGCCGCGTACGACGCGCTCCAGAAGGGCGAGTCGGTCGGCCGCCGCGGCGCCCTCCAGAGCTACGACGACTCGGTCCGGGAGAGCTACATCTGGACCGACCTGAAGAGGGTGCGCAACGTCAGGCCGGCGTTCACGCGCGGGTTCTGGTTCGGCAGCGCGCTCGCGGGCGGCGCGATCACCTCGTTCGGCAAGCTGCCGCCCAGGGACGAGGTGCTCGAGCGCGACGCCGACCAGGAGCTGATCACGACCGACCGCGCCGCGTCCTACCCGGCAGCGGACGGGAAGCTGACCTTCGACAAGCTGTCGTCCGTCTTCGCCTCGGGGAACAAGACCCGCGACGACCAGCCGAACCACATCCGGATCGAGACGCGCGTCCCGCGCGACCTCGCCGAGATGTGGACGCGCCTTTGCCCGGCGCACGTGTACGAGGTGGGCAAGGAGGACGCCGGCAAGGTGGCGTTGCAGGTGACGCCGTCGAACTGCGTCCAGTGCGGCGCGATCACGGCGAAGGGCGGACGGCTGACCCCGCCCGAGGGCGGCTCGGGGCCTGAGTACACCCGCACGTAGAGGCCGCGCTGCTCTTTACGGCGGCTTTACGCCGCCGAGACGGGCGCTTGACCGGCGGCGACGACGCTTGAGCCGATACCGAGCCGGGGCAGTGAGGGGCGCCCCGGCTCGCCAACGTCTCAGGAGGTCCAACGAATGCGCATGAAACTGTTCCTCGCGGCCGCCGTTGCGGCGCTCGCCGGTGTCGTCGCCGCCACCGCGGGCGCCGCCGGGGGCGGGGTCGCCTACGCCTTCCTCGGCAAGCTCTCCGCTGCCCCGTCCGGAGGGCATGTCTCGATCTCGGTCGAGGGCGGCAACCGGCCTGCGCTGCGCGCGCTGCTCGGCTCGTCCGTCGCCCAGACGTTCTCGTACGGCGACAGGACGGAGTTCCTCCAGTGGACGAACGGCGTCCCGAAGGTCGTCCAGGCCGACGACCTGAAGGCGGGCGACTACGTCCGCGTCAACGTCCGCGCCCCGCGCGGCAGCTCGCTCGACACGATCGAGAGCACGGTCGCCGGTCTGATCGGCGACCACGGCACCCAGCTCAACCGGCCGGACAAGCCCGAATACCTGTTCCGCGGCACGGTTGCATCGGTGGGCTCGTCGAGCGTCTCGGTGGACGTCCGCGGCGGCAACCGGCGGGCGCTGCGCCTGCTGCTCGGCAGCTCCCGGACGCAGACCTTCACGGTCGGCGACTCGACCATCTTCCTGCGCTGGCAGGGGAAGGTCCCGACCGTCACGCAGCTGGCCGACCTGAAGGCCGGCGACAAGGTTGCGATCCACGTCCGCGCCGGGGCCGGCTCGACGCTGGGCCAGGTCGAGGCAACCCCGGCGGCGAGGGTTGCCGAGCACGAGCCGGCAAGCCAGAGCTGAGCCCGATCTCGCCGCTTCATCGCCGGGCCGTAGGGAACCGACTCGGTGACAGGCTTCAAGCCTGTCACCGAGGCAGTCTCGCCGGCCCGGCTTTTTTTACCCGCTTCTTACGCCGAGATCCGGAATCGTGGCGATCATGTGAGCATGTCGCGACGCCGTTTTTCCTTGCTCGTCTGCGCCCTCGTCGCCGTCAATGCCTTCTTCTGGCTGGCCCAGGGCTCGTTCGCGTTGCCGCGGGCGATGATCGATCGGTTCTTCGGGCCGCGGATGATCCGCGCCGAGGTGATCCTGCAGGCGCCGGGCGGAGCCGTGAACGACTTCCGGCTCGACCGGGGCGTGATCACCGCGGTGACGCCCGGGTCGATCGACCTGCGCGAGCGCGACGGCAGCACCGTCACGATCCCGGTCGCGCGCCAGGCGCGGGTCGCGGGATCGCCGTCGGTCACGACCGTCGCGCAGCTGCGTCCCGGGCTGCGGGTCCTCGTCGTGCACAAGGCGAACGCCCGGGCGAACCTGATCCAGGTCGAAGCCGGCGGCTAGCCTAGAGCCGTCGTGGGGAAGGCGACCGGCAGCGTGCTCATGCTCGTCGAGGACGACGATGCGATCGGACGCCTCGTCAAGCAGTACCTCGAGCAGCAGGCGGGCTGGCGCGTCCTCTGGCTGCGCAACGGCGAGGAGGCGGTCGCCGAGCTCCGCCGCCACCCGGTGCGGCTGATCGTGCTCGACGTCGGGTTGCCCGGCATCGACGGCTTCGAGGTGTGCCGCCGCGTCCGCGCCCAGTCCAACGTGCCGATCGTGATGCTGACGGCCCGCGACGAGGAGCCCGACCGCGTTGTCGGCTTCGAGCTCGGTGCCGACGACTACGTCCCGAAGCCGTTCTCGCCCCGCGAGCTGGAGGCGCGCATCCGGGCGATCCTGCGACGCGCGGAGCCGCAGTCGTCGGAGGACGCCGTGCTCTCGGCCGGCGAGATCGTCCTGCGGCGCGACTCGCACGACGTCACGGTCGACGGCGAGGCGGTGCAGCTGACGGCAAAGGAGTTCGACCTGCTCACCTGCTTCCTCGAGCACCAGGGGATCGTGCTCTCGCGGGAGCGCCTGCTCGACATCGTCTGGGGGATGTCCTACCCCGGCGGCACCCGGACGGTCGACATGCACGTCGCCCAGCTGAGGCGCAAGCTCGGCGACGCGGAGGCGATCCACACCGTCCGCGGCGCCGGCTACAAGCTGCTCGCGACGTGACCTGGCTCAACAGCCTGCGGGCCCGGCTCTTCGCCGCGATCGGCCTGATCGTGGCGCTGTCGGTGGCGGTCACGCTCGTGCTCGGCGTGGTCCTTACCCGCCGCGCGGTGGAGGAGGCGACCCTGAAGGATCTGGCCCACCAGGCGGCCCTGATCGTCGGCGAGGAGCGCAACGCGCTCTCGCCGCTGACCCACCTGCCGCAGCTCCGCCCCTACCTGGCGCGCCAGCACGAGCGCTACCTGCTCGACACCGCCGTGCTCTCGGCCGGCGCGAGGCGGGAGCTGGCGGCCGGCCGCCCGGTCACCGGCAGCGTGACCGTCGACGGCACCGCCTACAACTACGCGGCCGAACCGGTGGGGAACCGCGCCTTCATCCTTCTCCGGCCGAAGAGCTCGACCAACCCGCGGTGGACGCCGTTCGTCGAGGCGATCGTGATCGCGGCGCTCGTGGGCGGGGTGCTGGCCGCGGCCGCGGCGTTCTTCCTGGCGCGCAGGATCGTGCGGCCGGTCGCTCGCGTTGCGGCGGCGAGCCGGAGCCTGGCGGCCGGCCGCCGTCCCGAGCCCGTGCCGGTGGAGGGTGCCGCGGAGCTGGAGACGCTCGCGGTCGCCTTCAACGACCTTGCCGAGCAGCTCGCTCGCGCGCGCGAGGCCGAGCGCTCGTTCCTGCTCTCGGTCAGCCATGAGCTGAAGACGCCGCTGACCGCGATCTCGGGTTACGCCGAGGCGCTGCGCGACGGCGCGGTCACGTCGGACGACGCAGCCGAGACGATCGTCGCGGAGGCCGAGCGGCTCGGCCGGCTGGTCGGCGACCTGCTCGACCTGGCGCGAATGAACCGCACCGACTTCGCCGTCCACCCGACCGAGGTCGATCTCGCGGAGATCGCCAACGACGCCGTCCGGCGCTACGAGCAGCAGGCGGCCGCGTTCGGCGTTTCGCTGGCGGCGCTCTCGGACGGGCCGGCGCCGGCCGTCGCCGACGCCGACCGGGTGCTCCAGGTCGTCTCGAACCTGGTCGAGAACGCGCTGCGGCTGACCCCACGGGGCGGGGAGGTCAGGGTGGTCAGCGAGCCGGGACGGTTGCGCGTCGAGGACACCGGCCCCGGACTGGCCGGCGACGACCGCGAGCACGCGTTCGAGCGCTTCTATCTCCACTCCCGGTACGGCCGTGAACGGCCGGTCGGCACCGGTCTCGGCCTCGCGATCGTCAAGGAGCTGACGCAGGCGATGGGAGGGACGGTCGAGGTGACGAGCGAGCCGGGGCGGCTGACCGTGTTCAGCGTCCGGCTGCCGGTCCGGGCCCTGGCGGCCGAGCCGTTCACAAGGGTCTGACCCCGGAGGGTCTGACCCCGCCGGGTGGTGACGCAAACGCTCTCTGCCGGGACAGTCCCCTCCGGGGACAGTCCCTTACGGACAGTCCCTACACTCGACCCGTGGAGCCGCCCGTTTCTCTCGACGACGTCATCCGCGCCCGCGCGGCGATCGCCGGGTGGCTGCTGCGCACGCCGACGCTGAGCTCGCGCACGCTCTCCGAGGCGACGGGCGCACGCGTCCACCTGAAGGCAGAGCTCTTCCAGCGCACCGGCTCGTTCAAGCCGCGCGGCGTGCTGGCCAGGGTCGAGTCGCTGACGGCCGAGGAGCGAAAACGCGGGCTCGTCACCTGGTCGGCCGGGAACGCCGCGCAGGCGGTCGCCTGGGCCGCGGCCGCCGCCGGTGTCGGCTGCCGGGTCTTCATGTGGCGGACGGCGAGCCCGCTGAAGGTCGCCGCCACGCGCGGGTACGGCGCCGAGGTCGACGTCGAGGCCGAGAGCGCCGCCGAGGCCCACGAACGGCTGCTCGCGCACGTGGAGGAGACGGGGGCGGTCTTCGTCCACCCGTTCGACGACCCGGTGCTGCACGCGGGGCACGGTTCGCTCGGGCTGGAGGTGCTCGAGGACGTCCCCGAGGCCGCCGTCGTCGTCGTCCCGATCAGCGGGGGCGGGTTGATCGCGGGTGTCGCCACCGCCGTCAAGGGGCTCCGCCCCGAGACGCGCGTGGTCGGTGTCGAGCCCGAGGGCGCGGCGACGATGACCGCGGCGCTGGCGGCAGGTGCTGTCGTGCCGATCGCGCCGAAGAGCATCGCCGACGGGCTGGCCGCGCCCTTCGTCGGCGAGGGCACGCTGGCCGTCTGCCGTGACCTCGTCGACGAGGTCGTGCTCGTGAGCGAGGTCGAGATCGAGGAGGCGTTCCGGTTCCTCTACACCCGCGCCAAGCTCGCCTGCGAGCCCGCCGGTGCGGCTGCGACGGCGGCTCTCCTGGCGGGAAAAGTCCCGCTCGAGTTGGGCGAGGAGGTGGTTTCCGTCGTCTCGGGCGGCAACGTGGTGCCCGAAACGGCCTCTGCTATCCTGGCTTCGCGATGAAGGCCGGGATCCATCCTGAATACGTGCTCGCGACCGTGCACTGCGCGTGCGGGAACGAGTTTCAGACACGCTCGACGAAATCGGAGCTGCACGTCGAGATCTGCTCGGCCTGCCATCCCTTCTACACCGGCAAGCAGAAGCTGGTCGACACGGGCGGGCGCGTGGAGCGCTTCCAGCGCAAGCTGGAGAAGGCCGCCGCCTCCAAGCGAAACTAGGAGAGCATGAGCACGGCGATCGGCGGCCAGGCCGTCCTCGAGGGCGTGATGATGCGCTCGCCGTCGTCCTGGGCGGTGGCCGTCCGCAAGCCGGACGGGAAGATCGCCCAGGTCGTCAACGAGATCGCTTCGCCGATGGCGAAGCGGCGCATCTGGCGGCTGCCGGTGATCCGCGGCGTGATCGCGCTCGGCGAGTCGCTCGCGATCGGTTTCCGTGCGCTCGCGATCAGCGCGAACTACGCGGCGCAGGAGGAGACCGCCGAGGGCGAGGAGGAGCAGGAGGTTCCGACCGAGCTCTCCCGCGGGCAGATGATCTTCGCCTTCGCGATCGCGATCGGCTTCGCGGTGATGCTGTTCAAAGTGACGCCCGCGCTGATCACCAACTGGCTGCCCGTGCACGGCACGAGCGGCTTCGTCGTCGTCGAGGGCGCGATTCGGGTGACGCTCTTCGTCGGGTACCTGGCGCTGATCTCGCTGCTCCCCGACCTCCGGCGCGTGTTCCAGTACCACGCCGCCGAGCACAAGGCGATCAACTGCTACGAGGCGGGCGACGAGCTGACGCCGGAGAACGTCCAGCGCCACAGCCTGATCCACGTCCGCTGCGGCACTGCCTTCCTGCTCTGGGTGATGGTGATCGCAATCTTCGTCTTCGCGTTCTTCGGCCATCCGGTCTGGTACTGGCTGATCGGCACGCGGATCCTGCTGCTGCCCGTGATCGCCGGCCTGGCCTACGAGCTGATCCGCTTCGCCGGCAAGCACGCCGACAACAGGGTCGTGCGCTGGCTGCTCGCGCCCGGCCTCTGGCTCCAGCGGCTGACCACGCGCCAGCCGAGCCTCGACCAGCTCGAGGTCTCGATCCGGGCGCTCCAGCAGGTGCTGGATCGCGAGCGCGCCGCCGCCCCGGGCGCGCAGCGCGTCGAAGTCATGGCGTAGATGGCTGCCCGCCGGGGATCTCGCCCGGCGGGCCTGCTCTGCCTCGATAGAGTCAATGCCCAAGTCTCGAGACGAGGAGGAGCGATGGCGGTAGAGCGGCACGCAGAGGTGACGTGGAACGGCGGTCTGATGGAGGGCTCGGGCCAGATCGACTCGACCGGCAGCGGCGCGTTCGGCGGTCTCGAGGTCACCTGGGCGTCGCGCTCGGAGCCCGGCGAAAGCGGCCGGACGAGCCCGGAGGAGCTGATCGCCGCCGCGCACGCCACCTGCTTCTCGATGGCCCTCGCGTTCGGCCTTGCGAACGCCGGCACGCCGCCGGAGCAGCTGAACACGTCGGCGACGGTCAGTTTCCAGCCCGGTGAGGGGATCACGAAGATCGCGCTGGCCGTCGAGGGTCGCGTCCCCGACCTCGACGAGGACGGCTTCCAGGCGGCGGCCGAGGGCGCGAAGGCGAACTGCCCGGTGTCGAAGGCGCTCGCAGGCGTCCCCGAGATCACGCTCGACGCGAAGCTCGCGGGCCAGTAGCGCGTCTACCCTGTAGCCGGCATGGCCGGCATCGCAGAGCTCGTCGACGATCTGGATCGCTCCTACCGCGAGACGCAGGAGCGCCTGTCCGACCCTGCCGTGTACAACGACCACCGCGAAGCGGCCGAGGTCGGGCGGCGACTGAAGGAGCTGGAAGGCCCGCACCGGCTCGCGCTGGAGTGGCGCTCGGCGAGCACCGACCTCGAGGAGGCACGAGCCGACGGCGACCTGAAGGAGCTCGTGCCCGAGCTCGAGCAGCGGGTCGGGGAGCTCGAGGAGGAGCTGAAGCTCGCCCTCGTCGAGGCCGACCCGGCCGACCGCAAGGACGTGATCCTCGAGATCCGCCAGGGGGTCGGCGGCGACGAGGCCGCGTTGTGGGCGGGCGACCTCTACCGGATGCTGACCCGGTACGCCGAGCGGCGCGGGTTCAGGCCCGAGGAGCTCTCGTCGAGCCCCAACGACGGCGGCGGCTTCAAGGAGCTCGTGTTCGCGGTCAAGGGCGACGGCGCGTACTCGGTGTTCAAGTACGAGGCCGGCACCCACCGGGTGCAGCGCGTGCCGGAGACCGAGTCGCAGGGGAGGATCCACACCTCGACGGCGACGGTCGCGGTGATGCCGGAGGCGGAGGAGGTCGAGGTCGAGATCGACGCAAATGATCTGAAGATCGACGTCTACCGCTCGACGGGCCCCGGCGGCCAGAGCGTCAACACCACCGACTCGGCGGTGCGGATCACCCACCTGCCCACCGGCCTCGTGGTGGCGATGCAGGACGAGAAGTCGCAGCTCCAGAACAAGCAGAAGGCGATGCGCGTGCTTCGCGCCCGCCTGTACGAGCAGGAGCGCGAACGGCAGCAGGCGGAGCTCGCGGCCACCCGCCGCTCCCAGATCGGCGGGGGCGAGCGGGCCGAGAAGATCCGCACCTACAACTTCCCCGAGAACCGGATCACCGACCACCGGATCAAGCTCACCGTGCACCAGCTCGACCGGATCCTCCAGGGCGACCTCGACGAGTTCACCGAGGCGCTCGCCGCCGAGGACCGCCGCCGCGCGCTCGAGGCGTGAGAGTCGGCGAGGCGGTCGCCGCGGCCGAGCGCCGGCTGGCCGCTGCGGGAGTGGCCTCTCCGCGCGTCGACGCCGAGCTGCTGATCGGGAGGGTGCTGGGGACGACCCGGACGGCGCTCTACTCCGATCCGGGGCGCGAGCTTTCGGCCGAGGAGGCGGCAGAGGTCGAGCACCTGGTTGCGCGGAGGGAAACGCGGGAGCCGCTCGCGTACGTTCTCGGCGATTGGGGGTTCCGGCGGCTGACGCTGAAGGTCGACCGGCGCGTGCTGGTCCCGCGGCCCGAGACGGAAGTCGTGGTCGAGCGCTGCCTCGAGCTCCTGCGCGGGCTCGATCGACCGGCCGTGCTCGATGTCGGCACCGGCTCGGGCGCGATCGCGCTGGCGATCGCCGACGAGCACCCGGGCGCGCGGGTGACCGCGATCGACGTTTCCGGGGGAGCGCTGGAGGTGGCGCGGGAGAACGCCCGAACCGTCGAGCTCGAGGTCACCTTCGTCGAGCACGACGTCGGCTACGGGCTGAAGGGCGAGTACGACCTCGTCGTCTCGAATCCGCCGTACGTCGGCTCCGAGGAGATCGAGACCCTCGAGCCGGAGGTGCGCGACTGGGAGCCGCGCGTCGCGACCGTTGGCGAGGGGCACACCGAGAAGATCGCCAGGGCGGCCGCCCGGGTGCTCGTCTCCGGCGGCCACCTGGTCCTGGAGGTCGCGGACGGCCGCGCCGCCGAGGTCTCGGACATGCTGCGGCGTCTCGGCTACGACGAGGTGCACAGCGGCAAGGACCTCACCGGTCGCGACCGAGTGGTCGAGGGACGATGGTCGAGCGCGCAGTAGCGGCGCTGCGCGCGGGTGAGGTGGTGATCCTGCCGACCGACACGGTGTACGGACTCTGCGCCGCGCCCGGCCACGCCGCGCGGCTGTCCGATTTGAAGGGGCGGCCGGGGTCGACGCCGGTCGCGCTCCTCTGCGCGGACGTCGAGCGGCTGCTCGAGCTCGTCCCCGAGGCGGCCGGCCACGAGGCCGTCCTGCCAGGGCCGTACACCCTGATCCTCCCGAACACGGCGGGTCGGTTCCCGGAGCTCGCCGGCGGCGAGACGATCGGCATCCGCGTGCCCGTGCTCACCGGGGCCGCGGCCGAGATCCTCGGGCAGGTCGGAGCAGTGGCGGCGACGAGCGCCAACCTTCACGGCGGCGCCGACCCGCGGCGGCTCGAGGACGTTCCGCCGGAGCTCCGCCGGGCGTCTGCAGCCGAGGTGGACGGCGGGGAGCTGCCTGGTCTTCCGTCGACCGTGGTCGACCTGACCGGCCCTGAGCCGCGCGTGCTGCGCGAGGGCGCAGTGCCCGTCGCCGAGGCGCTGAGACGTCTCGGCGGACGGGCCGAGTAGGATCGGAGCGGTGCCCCGCTCCACCGCCGCCCGGAAGAAGAAGGAGACCGTCGAAGACCTCCGCCGCGCGCGGCTCGCCGACGTCGATCCCGAGATCGCGGAGCTGATCGGCGAGGAGCTCGAACGCCAGCGCGGGCAGATCGAGCTGATCGCCTCCGAGAACTTCACGTGGCCGAGCGTGCTCGAGGCCGTCTCGAGCGTGCCGACGAACAAGTACGCGGAGGGTTACCCGGGCCGGCGCTACTACGGCGGCTGCGAGGTCGTCGACGAGATCGAGCAGCTGGCGATCGACCGGGCGAAGGAGCTCTTCGGAGCCGAGCACGCCAACGTCCAGCCTCATGCGGGCGCGCAGACGAACATGGCCGTCTACTCGGCGGTGCTCGAGCCCGGCGACACCATTCTCTCCCTGCGGCTCGACCACGGCGGCCACCTCACGCACGGCCTGAAGGTCAACTTCTCGGGGCGGCTCTACTCGATCGTCCACTACGGCGTCAGCCCCGAGACGATGCGGGTCGACTACGACGAGGTGCTCGCCCTGGCGAAGCAGCACCGGCCGAACCTGATCGTCTGCGGCGGCTCCGCCTATCCGCGCACGGTCGAGGCCGACCGCTTCCGCGAGATCGCCGACGAGGTCGGCGGGCACCTGCTCTGCGACATGGCCCACTTCTCGGGGCTCGTCGCCGCCGGCCTGCACCCGAACCCGGTGCCGCACTGCGACTTCGTGTCCTCGACCACGCACAAGACGCTGGCCGGGCCGCGCTCAGGCTTCGTGCTTTGCCGCGAGGAGCACGCGCAGGCTCTCGACCGCGCCGTGTTCCCCGGGATGCAGGGCGGGCCAATGGAGCACGTGATCGCGGCCAAGGCGACGTGCTTCCGGATTGCCGGGACGCCCGCCTTCCGCGAGTACCAGACGCAGGTGCGCGCGAACGCCGACGCGCTGGCGGACGAGCTGCAGACAGGCGGCCTCGACGTCTTGACCGGCGGCACCGACACGCACCTGCTCCAGGTCGACCTGCGCGCCTCCGAGTGGACGGGCAAGGACGCCGAGGAGCGCCTCGCCGAGGTGAACATCACCGCCAACCGCAACACCGTCCCGTTCGACGAGCGGCCGCCGACGGTCGCCTCGGGTGTCCGCATGGGGACGCCGGCGTGCACGATGCGCGGCTTCGGCGAGGAGGACTTCCGCGAGGTCGCGCGCATCGCCGTCGCCTCGCTGCAGGACGACGCCGACGTCGACGTCCTGGCGGAGCGCAGCGTCGCCCTCTGCGAGCGCCACCCGCTCTACCCCGGCTTCCGCGGCTGGACCACCTACGAGGCGTGAACCTTTCGGGCGGAAGTCGGCGCACTTCCGTAGGGGGTCTGACCCCATACAGAAGTGTGACAACCGCGCGGGGATGCTTCTCCGCCCGAAAACGTTCGCTCGTTGCGGGAAACGGGCCCCGGGTCGGCACGCTTTCGTCACAGACTCGTGACGCTTCTGTAGGGGGTCTGACCCCGTGACGGAGCGGCGGCTGACCGTCGTCACCCATCCGCTCGTCCAGCACAAGCTCTCGTACCTGCGCGACCAGGAGACGCCCACCGTCCATTTCCGCAAGCTGGTCAACGAGGTGACGCTGCTGCTTACCTACGAGGCGACGAAGGACTTCCCGACCGAGCCGGTGGAGATCGAGACGCCGCTCGAGCGGATGGAAGCGCAGCGGATCTCCGGCAAGAAGGTGGCCGTCTGCCCGGTGCTCAGGGCCGGCGTCGGCATGCTCGAGGGGACCCTTTCGCTGATCTCGAGCGCCCGCGTCGGCTTCATCGGCATGTACCGCGACGAGGACACGCTCGAGGCGATTCAGTACTACGTGAAGCTCCCGGACGACCTCGGCGAGCGGGACGCGATCGTTCTCGACCCGATGCTGGCGACGGGGAACTCGAGCATCGCCGCGATCGCTCAGGTGAAGGAGGCCGGCGCCCGCTCGGTCACCCTCGTCTGCCTGGTCGCCGCGCCCGAGGGGATCGAGAAGGTGCATTCGGCGTACCCGGACGTCCACATCGTCTGCGCCTCGCAGGACCGCGGCCTGAACGAGCACGGCTTCATCGTCCCGGGCCTCGGCGACGCGGGCGACCGGCTGTACGGCACGAAGTAGAACCGTCAAGGGACTGTCCCCGGAGGGGACTGTCCCCGAAAGACGGCCGGCCGACCGTTAGGCGGGGTCGGACCCCTCCGGGGTCAGACCCTGGTGGCGCACGCGTACACCGCCGTGAGCCGCCCGCGGGAGTAGCGTGTAGGCCGCCGTGACGCTGCACGAGCTTGGCGACCACCTCGAGGTGATCTACGGCGCTGCTCTGGCGTTCGTGATCGTGATCCTGCTGACGCCGGCGGTGGCGGGGATGGCCAGGCGGCTCGGTGCCGTCGACCAGCCCGACGAGCGCCGCGTCCACCGGATCCCGATCCCGCGGCTCGGCGGGCTCGCCATCTTCTTCGGGATCATCGTGCCGTCGCTGGCGTTCCTCGACCTGAGCCGGTCGGTGCGCGGCCTCCTGTTGGGCGCGACGATCGCGACCGCGGTCGGCGCGATCGACGACTTCCGCGGCCTGCGCTGGTGGGAGAAGCTGGGTGGTCAGATCGTCGCCGCCTCGATCCCGCCGATCTTCGGCGTCTGGATCGACCACTTCACGTTTCCGTTCCTCGGCATCTACGACCTCCCCGCCTGGGTGGGCGGCCCCCTGACCGTGCTCTGGATTGTCGCCGTCATGAATATGGTCAACTTCCTCGACGGGCTCGACGGGCTCGCTGCGGGCGTCTGCTCGATCGCCGCCCTCGCGTTCACCGCGATCGAGCTCTCGCTCGGGAAGCCGACGGCGGCCGCGTTCACCGCGATCGTCTTCGGCGCGACGCTCGGCTTTCTGCGCCACAACTTCTTCCCGGCCCGCATCTTCATGGGCGACTCGGGTGCCATGCTCCTCGGCTTCTCGCTCGCGGCCGTGTCGGTGGAGGGCCTGCTGAAGACCGCCGCCACCGTCGCCCTGTTCTTCCCGCTGCTCGTGCTGGCCGTCCCGATCCTCGACACCGGGTTCGTCGTCGCCCGTCGGCTCAAGTACCGGATGCCGATCACGACGCCGGACAAGACGCACCTGCACCACCGCTTCGTGAACATCGGCTTCTCGCAGCCGCGGGCGGTCGCCTACATCTACTTCTGGGTGGCGACCCTGGCCGTTGCCGCGCTCGGCACCCGGTACATCCCGTTCCGCGAGGACGGCCGCTGGCACCCGTGGCCGACCGTCGGCGCCGCCGCGCTGGGCCTGCTGGCCGTGGCCGCGTCGATCTACATGGTCTACCTGCTCGAGATCGTCAAGCTGGCGAACCCACGCATCCGCCGCCGCCGCCGCGAGGCGGAGGAGCGCGAGCGCCGGAGCGCGTAGAGCTACCCGCTCAGCTGCGCCACGCGCATCTGGTTGCCGGACGGGTCGCGGAACCCGGCGTCGACCCCGTACGGCTGCTCGGTCGGCTCCTGCTGGAACTCGACGCCGCGGCTCTTGAGCTCGTCGTAGGTCCCCTGGATGTCGTCGGTCGCGAAGAACAGACCGGTTGCGGCGCCCTTGGACACCAGGGCCTTGATCTGGTCACGCGTCTCCTCGTCGAACACGGGCGGCCCGGGCACGGCCATCAAAACGATCGCGATGTCCTGGCCGGGAACGCCGACGGTGAGCCAGCGGAAGTTCCCCAGCTCCGGCATGGTCACGTCGTCACGAAGCTCGAGCCCGAGCTTGTCGGTGTAGAAGGCGAGCGCCTCGTCCTGGTCGTGGACCCAGACCTGGACGGTGGTCAGCTGCTTGAGCATGGTGTTCCTCCTCGATTCGATCAGGTCGGCGGCGACGTTAGCGACGCCCGCCGGCGGTGTCTTCTCGAAAACTGCGGGACTGCGGTCGGGCGTATGCCTGTTGGATGCAGGTCGGAACCCGCGCGCGCGTGGCAGCGGGTGGAAAGGCGGCGCGGTACTCCGTCGGCGAGCGGCCGAAGAGCCGGCCGAAGCTCGTCGTGAACGACCCGACGCTGCGCAGCCCGACGGCCAGGCAGATGTCCGAGACCGACCGGTCCGTCGTGCGGAGCAGCGCGGCTGCGCGCTCGAGCCGGCGGGTCAGCAGGTACTGGTGCGGGGTCTCGCCGAAGGCCCGCCGGAACTCCCGGCTGAAGTGCGCGGCGGAGAGGCACGCCGCTCGTGCCATCGCCGGAACGTCGAGCGGCTCGCGGTAGCGTGCGTCGGCGAGATCCCTCGCGCGCAGCAGGTGACGGGTGGTGGAGACGTGAGCCACGGATCTCCCTCTCTTGGACCGGAGCCGTCCGCCCATCTCATCGGTCGGCAGCGCGGGGTGGTACAAGGACATCGGGGTTAGGTGGTGGCGGCTAGGATGGAGTTACAAGCTTTCGGGGGATCGACGTGGCCAAGCGATATTCGCGTGTCACAAAGTCGGATGATATGCTCGCCTCCGCAGATGGAGCCTGCGCGCCAGACCTTCGATCCTGCCGGCGCGGGCGCTCTGCTGGTCACGGGTACCGCGGCAGGCACTGCGGGTGGCGCCCTGATCGGCTGGGCGGCCGGATCGGTCGGCTACGGCCTGCTCGGAGGAGCGGCCGTCGGCGTGCCGCTGGGCATCTTCGCCGTCTACCGCCGGTACGGGAAGGCGATGTGATGCCGTCCGCGATGTTCAACCCGCGGCCGGAGCCGAATCACCTGCTCCCTGCGCTCGCCGGAGGGATCGTGCTGCTGATCGCGCTGCCCGTGTTCCTCATCGCCGGCTGGCCAATCGGCGGCTGGGCGCTCGCCACCGTGCTCTACGTCGCGGTGCATGCGCTCGACCTCGTCGTCACGCGGCTCGGGAACGGCGCCAAGGTCTTCGGCGTCCTCTTCAAGGCACTCGGCCTGCTGGTCGTGCTTCTCGCCACCGCTTCCTCGAACAAGGATCTCGCGATCTCGGCCGTGCTCACCTACGCACTCGCCTACACGGCCGAGTTCGGCCTGTCCCTCGCCTCCTACTACGGCCGGGAGCCGATCGGAAAATGAAGCGTTGGCTCTTCCTTGCCGCCACGGCCGCCCTGGTCTTCCCGACCGCTGCCTTCGCGCGCGGCAAGTTCGACCCGACGACGGAGTTCGAGCAGCACGAGTGGATATCGATCCACATCGGTGGGCTCGACCTTTCGATCACCAAGGCGGTCGTCTACCTGATGATCGGGACCGCGCTGACGATCCTGATGGGGCTCGGGCTGATGCGCTGGAAGGTGGTCTCGGGCAAGGACGTCGGCCGCCGCCAGTCGATCGGCGAGCAGGTCTACGAGGTCGCCCAGGTGCAGATCGCCGAGCAGGGACTGCCGACGAAGGCGATCGGCCGCTGGTTCCCCTACGTGGCGACGCTGATGCTCTTCATCTGGGTCGTGAACGTGATCGGGTTCATCCCCCTGCCGCTGACCGGAGAGAAGTGGCACGGCGTCCCGACCTGGGGCATCTACGCCGCCACCTCGTCGCTGTCGGTGACCCTCGCGCTCGCGCTGCTCACCTTCGTCTTCACGCACTACGAGGGGATCAGGTGGAACGGGCCGCGCCGCTACTTCAAGAGCTGGATCCCGGAAGCCCCGAAGGCGCTGCTCTTCCTGATCGTCCCCCTCGAGATCCTCGGCCAGTTCATGCGGCTGATCTCGCTGAGCGTCCGTCTCTTCGCGAACATGCTCGCCGGGCACATCCTGATACTCACCTTCCTCGGGTTGATGTTCATCCTCGAGTCGATCATCCTGGCCATCTTCGTCGTGCCGATCGCGACGGTCTTCTATCTCTTCGAGGTCGTGATCGTCGTCTCGATCCAGGCGTTCATCTTCTCCGCCCTGTCAGCCATCTACATCGGCTCGGCGATCGAGCCGGAACACTAGGAGGTAAGAACCACATGCTTGCTGCTCTCATCGCCGCCACCACCGGCGACGTGACCAAGGCCGGCAAGGCCATCGGTCTCGCGCTCGGCGTCGGCCTCGGCGCGCTCGGCGCCGGTGTCGGCATCGGCAACATCTTCGGCTCGATGATCCAGTCGGTCGCACGCCAGCCCGAGCTCCGCGGCGAGCTGCAGGGCATCCAGTGGCTGGGCTTCGCGCTGACCGAGGCGGTCGTGTTCTACGGCCTGCTCGGCTCGATTCTCGCCTTCGTCCTCGTCTGATGGCCGGAACGCTGGTGCTCGGTGCGAACGCGTTGATCAAGGTCACCCCGGGGCTGATGATCTGGACGATCGTCTGCTTCCTGATCGCCCTGTTCGTGCTGAAGCGGTACGCGTTCGGCCCGATCCAGAAGGCGATCGACGAGCGGCGCGACCGGATCCGCCAGTCGATCGACGAAGCCGACCGCGCCCGCGAGGAGGCCCGCAACCTGCTCGAGGAGCACCGCAAGCTCCTCGGCAAGGCCAAGTCCGACGCGGAGGAGATCCTCGCCGAGGCGCGCAAGCAGTCCGAGGCACAGCGCGAGCGGGTCCGCGAGGAGACCGAGGCCGACCGCCAGCGGCGGCTCGAGGACACGAAGAAGCAGATCGAGGCCGAGACGCAGCGCTCGCTCGATCAGATTCGCGCCGAGGTCGCCGAGCTCACCCTCGTCGCGACCGCGAAGGTGACGGGCAAGGTGCTCGACCGCGACGATCACCGCAAGCTGATCGAGGACGCGATCGGCGACCTCGACTTCTCGGTGCTGGAGAAGGAGACGGTCTGAGCGTCGTCCACCGCACCTACGCGCGGTCCCTGTTCGAGGCTGCGAAGGAGGCCGGGCGCGTGCCGGCCGTCCGACGCGACCTCGGCGACTTCGTGGAGGCCGAGCGGCAGGTGCCCGAGCTCGGTGAGCTGCTGCGCAACCCGCAGCTCGACAAGCGCGCGAAGACCGCCGCCGTCGATGCAGTCGCGGGCGAGGCCGATCCGTTCGTCCTCAACCTGCTGCGCCTGCTGGTCGAGAAGAACCGGGCCGGGGAGGTCGCGCAGGTCGCCGAGGAGTTCGAGCGGATGGCCGCCGTCGAGGAAGGCGAGCTGTCCGTCGAGCTGACCACCGCCTACGAGCTCTCCGACGAGGAGGCGCGCGCGATCGTCGGCCAGATCGAGCAGCGCTCCGGCCGGAAGGTCGAGGCCAACCGGACCGTCGACCCCGAGCTGATCGGCGGGATGGTCCTCCAGGTCGGCTCGCGCAGGGTCGACGCCAGCATCCGCGGCCGCATCGAGCAGCTCGGCCGAGATCTCCGTACCCGTGTCTGAACCCGAAGGAGCCCTGAGTTGAAGCTACGCCCTGAAGAGATCACCGCTCTGCTCAAGGAGCGGATCAAGGACTTCGACGTCGAGACGGACCTGGCCGAGGTGGGCCAGGTGCTGCAGGTCGGCGACGGCATCGCCCGCATCTACGGGCTGGAGAGCGCGGTCGCCCTCGAGATGCTCGAGCTGGAGCACGGCGTCACCGGTGTCGCGCTCAACCTCGAGGAGGACAACGTCGGTGCCGCCCTGCTCGGCGAGTGGGACAAGGTCAAGGAAGGCGAGCCCGTCCGCCGTACCGGCCGCGTCGCCAGCGTGCCCGTCGGCGACGCGCTGATCGGCCGGATCGTCGACCCGCTGGGCAACCCGATCGACGGCGGCGGCCCGATCGAGGCGGCCGAGCGCCGGCCGCTCGAGTTCAAGGCCCCGGGCGTCGTCCAGCGCCAGCCGGTGAAGGAGCCGCTCCAGACCGGCCTGAAGGCGATCGACTCGATGATCCCGATCGGCCGTGGCCAGCGTGAGCTGATCATCGGCGACCGGACGACCGGCAAGACCGCGATCTGCGTCGACACGATCCTCAACCAGCGCGGCCAGGACGTGATCTGCATCTACGTCGCGATCGGCCAGAAGGCCTCCACCGTCGCCCAGGTGTACGAGCGGCTGAAGGAGGAGGGGGCGATGGACTACACGATCATCGTCACGGCCTCGGCCGCGGAGGCGGCGCCGATCAAGTGGATGGCGCCGTACGCCGGCTGCGCGATGGGCGAGTACTTCATGTTCCAGGGTGGTCACGCGCTCTGCATCTACGACGACCTCTCGAAGCACGCCGACGCGTACCGGCAGATGTCGCTGCTCCTCCGGCGCCCGCCCGGCCGCGAGGCCTATCCCGGCGACGTCTTCTACCTGCATTCCCGCCTGCTCGAGCGCGCGTGCAAGCTGAACGACGAGCTCGGGGCCGGATCGCTGACCGCCCTGCCGATCATCGAGACGCAGGCGGGCGACGTGTCGGCGTACATCCCGACGAACGTGATCTCGATCACGGACGGGCAGATCTTCCTGGAGAGCGACCTGTTCTACTCGGGCGTCCGCCCGGCGATCAACGTCGGCATCTCGGTCTCGCGCGTGGGCGGCAACGCCCAGGTGAAGGCGATGCGCCAGGTCGCCGGCCGCCTGAAGCTCGAGCTCGCCCAGTACCGCGAGCTGGAGGCGTTCGCGCAGTTCGGCTCCGAGCTCGATCAAGCCACGCAACGGACACTTGCCAGAGGAGAACGCATGGTGGCCACCCTCAACCAGCCGCAGTACTCGCCGTGGCCGATGGAGGAGCAGGTGGTCGCGATCTTCGCCGGGATCAACGGCTACCTCGACGGGGTGCCCGTCCCGCAGGTGCCGCGCTTCCAGGACGAGCTGCGCGAGCACATGCGGACCGAGAAGTCGATCCTCGACGCGATCCGCGAGCAGAAGGAGATCTCCGACGAGCTCGAGGAGAAGCTGAACGCCGAGCTGAAGCGCTTCGCCGGCATGTTCAACGTCCAGGAAGAGAGCGCGCTCGTCTAGTGGCGTCCGTTCAGGACCTGAAGCGCCGGATCCGCTCGATCCGCAACACGCGCAAGATCACGAAGGCGATGGAGCTGGTCGCGTCCGCCCGGCTCCGCCGGGCGCAGGCGCGGATCGAGGCGATGCGGCCGTACGCCGACCGGATGATGGAGCTGATGGTGGGCACGGCGCGGGCGAGCTCGTCGGTCCGCGGCCTCCCGCTGCTCCAGCGCCGCGAGGAGGAACGGGCGGTCGCGATCCTGCCGCTGACCGGCGACCGCGGCCTGGCCGGCGCCTTCAACGCGCAGGTGCTCCGCCATGCGCTCGCGCTCGACCGGCAGCTCCGCGCCGAGGGCAAGCGCGTGCGCTGGCTCGTCTCCGGCCGGAGGGGATCGTCCACGCTCCGCTTCCGGCGGTTCGAGGTGCTGCAGGCGTGGACGGGCTTCAGCGACCGGCCCGCGTACGCGGACGCGCAGGCGATCGCCCACCGGATCTCGGATCTCTACGTGGCCGAAGAGGTCGATCGGGTCGTGATCGTCTACAACCACTTCGTCTCTCCGCTCGTCCAGCAGGTGGTCGAGCAGGATGTGCTGCCGATCCCGGAGCAGATGCTCGAGGTGGGCGACGACGAGGAGCACCATGCGGCGTTGCTCGGCGACTTCATCTACGAGCCCGAGCCGGAGCAGATCCTCGAGCGGCTGCTCCCCGTCTACGTCGAGACCGAGCTCTACCGCGCGCTGCTCGAGTCGGCCGCCTCCGAGCAGGGTGCCCGGATGACGGCGATGCGCAACGCCTCGAAGAACGCCGGTGAGCTGATCGACAGCCTGACGCTGGCGATGAACCGCGCCCGCCAGGCGGAGATCACCCAGGAGATCCTCGAGGTCGTGGCAGGGGCAGACGCGTTGACCGCGTAGCCCTGCAGGTCTAACTTTTTCGGCACCGGGAAGTCTCAGTCCGGTAACCGGGCATCTGCCCGTTATGCTCTGACCCGCCAGTGGCCACTACCGAACGCCCCGAGCTCGTCTCCTCCGGCGCAGGCCTTGCCTCGACGGTCGCCGCCGAGTCGCACGGCGAGCTCGGTACCGAAGGTGCGGTACGCGCCCGTGGCTACTGGGAGGGCGTGTGGATCAGGTTCCGCCGCGACAAGTTCGCGATCGTGGGCTGCGTCTACGTCTTGCTGGTCGTCCTGGTCGGGTTCATCGGCGCCCCGATCGCGGCCCACTTTCTTGGCCACGGCCCGAACGACCAGTTCGCCGGCGGGCTCAACCCGACGACGGTGCTTCCGGTCGGGCCCCTGTCCGACGTGTCCACGCAGCCCTACCCGGGCGCGGTCGGGCACTTCACGCACACCTTCTTCGTCCTCGGCGCCGACGGGCAGCTCGGCCGCGACGAGTTCCTGCGACTGCTCTACGGCACGCAGACCTCGCTCGAGGTCGCCGTGGGGGCGACGCTGCTGGCGATGGTGGTCGGCGTCCTGATGGGCGCACTCGCCGGCTTCTACAGCGGCGTCACCGACACGATCATCAGCCGGATGACCGAGATCGTGATGGCGTTCCCGGTGCTCCTCTTCGTGATCGCCCTGGCGAGCACGGCGGGTGAGCGGCTGAACGGCGTCACCCTCGGTTTCCTGTCGCCCGGCGTGGTCACGCTCGTCTTCGTCTTGGGCATCTTCGGCTGGTTCTATCCAGCCCGAATCGTGCGGGCCCAGGTTCTGTCGCTCCGCGAGAAGGAGTTCGTCGAGGCGGCGCGGATGATCGGCACGAGCGACTGGAAGATCATCCGGTCGCACGTCCTGCCGCACCTGGTCGCGCCGATCATCGTCTACTCGACCCTCCTGGTCGCGGCGAACATCCTGGCCGAGGCGGGCCTGTCGTTCCTCGGCCTCGGGATCCAGCAGCCGACCGCGAGCTGGGGCAATCTGCTGTCCACCGCGCCGGACTACTACCTGACCCAGCCGTGGCTGATGGTCTGGCCCGGCGTCGCCGTGCTGCTCGCGACGCTGGCGTTCAACCTGTTCGGCGACGGTCTCCGCGACGCGTTCGACCCGCGGTCGTCCGGCTAGCAAACGCTGTGCTCGGGGGTCGTACCGCCGTCCTTCCGGTCGCGGGCTGCGGCTGCTCTCTGTGCCTGGCCGGTGGCCGGCGCGGGAGCAGGGAGCCCGGCTCTTCCGACCGCAAGAGTAGCCGGATGGATCCCTCTTCACATTTTCGCCACCTGCCAACTAAACTCCGCGCGGCTCGTCTAACGGGTCGAGGATGCGTCTACCACTGAGTCCGGCGAACCCGCCTGGCTCGTGCGTCATCGAAAGGAGATCGATGCAGAAGAAACTCTGGCTTTCCGGCGCCATGGCCGCGCTCGGGGCCGCGATGCTGGTCGCGGCTGCGTTTGCCGGCCCGGCATCGAGCAAGTCGAACCGGCCCTCCGCGTCGGGACAGAAGAAGGGCGGGACGATGAACATCAACGCGTCGGGCACCGACGTCGACTACATCGACCCCGGCCTCGCGTACGGCACCCTTTCCTGGCAGGTCCTGGACTCGGTCTGCATGAAGCTCATGTACTACCCCGACAAGCCCGACCCGGTCGGGACGAAGCTCGCTCCTGACGCCGCCGTCGGCTTCCCCGCCGTCTCCAAGGACGGCAAGACGTACGTGTTCACGATCAAGTCGGGCGTCAAGTCGAACACGGGCGAGACGCTAACGGCGGCGAACTTCGCGGCGGCGATCAACCGTGACCTGAACCCGAAGATGCAGTCGCCGGCCGTTCCGTTCATCACCGGCGCCAGCGGCATCGTCGGCGCGCAGGCGGTCAACGACGGCAAGGCCGCGTCGGCGAGCGGCGTGGTCGCCAAGGGCCAGAAGCTGACCATCCGGCTCATGCACTCCGACGGATCGTTCCTGTCGAAGATGGCGATGGACTTCTTCTGTCCGATCCCGAAGGGGACGCCGATCAATCCGGACGGGATCAACACGTTCGCGTCGTTCGGGCCGTACTACGTCGCCAGCCGGCAGGTCGGCCGGCAGCTGATCACGAAGACGAACCCGAACTACAAGGGCCAGCGCCCGCACAACGTCAGCACCTTCGTCATGACGATGAACACGAACCTGGACCAGAGCCTGCTGCAGGTGAAGGCGGGTCAGGCCGACTACGACATGGGCGGGCTGCCGTCGACGGCGAACGCCGGCCTCGCGCAGCAGTACGGCGTCCACAAGGGCGGTCCGTACCGGTACTTCGTGAACGGTGGCCTGAACATCGACTACGTCGCGCTGAATACGACCCGGCCGGCGTTCTCGAACGTGGCCATGCGGAAGGCGGCGAACTACGCCGTCGACCGGCCGGCTCTGGTTCGCGTCCGCGGCTTCCTGGCGGGCAAGCGCTCGGATCAGATCCTGCCCCCGGGGATCGATGGATACAAACCCGTCAACGCGTATCCGTTCAAGGGGGCGAACTACCCGAAGGCGAAGACCCTCGCATCCCAGGGTGGTGGGTGCAAGCCCATCACGCTCTACAGCAGCAACACGGCCACCGGCCAGAACCTGGCGCAGGTCTTCAAGTACAACCTGGGCCAGATGGGCTGCAACGATGTGAACGTGAAGCTCTTCCAGGGCTTCCAGATCTACATCGCCACCGGCACGAAGGGTGAGCCGTACGACGCCGCAATCGCGGTGGGCTGGTTCGCAGACTACGCCGATCCGTACGACTTCATCGACATCCTCCTGAACGGCGACAACATCCACGAGGCCAACAACAACAACCTGGCCTACTTCAACAATCCGAAGGTCAACGCCCAGATGAGGGCCGCCAACGCCCTCACCGGCGACAAGCGCGGTGCTGCGTACGCAGCCCTCGACCGCGAGATCACCACGAAGTACGCCCCGTTGGCGGTGTACGAGAACCGCAACACGCGCGAGTTCGTCTCGGCCCGGACGGGTGGCTACCTGTTCCAGGTTGCGCACGGACAGGCGAACCTCAACACCTTCTTCCTGAAGTAAAGGAGCAAGGACCGGGGAACGCAGAACAGTTCGAAACGGGTGGGCGCCGGGTATATCCGGCGCCCACCTGGTTAATCTGTAGGGCACGAAGGGTGTAATCGACGAGCTGATGACGAGACCGTGACGCGCTACCTGATCAGACGGCTCCTCTGGGCGGTGCTGCTGTTCTTCGCGGTCACGGTCGTCGCGTACATCCTCTTCTTCGTCATACCCGCCGACCCGGCCCGGCAGTTCGCAGGCAAGGGGGCGACGCCGGCGACGATCGCGAAGGCCAGGCACTACCTCCACCTCGACGAGCCGATCTACCAGCAGTACGGGCGGTTCGTCTGGCGGCTGGTCTACCACCACGATCTCGGCCACTCGTACTACAACCGCGAGAGCGTCAATCACATCATCGCCGACGCCGCGCCCGTGACCGCCTCGCTCGTGATCGGCGGCGCGTTCTTCTGGATGCTGATCGCCATCCCGATCGGCGTCCTCTCCGCTCTTCGACCGAGATCGCTGTTGGATCGGGGGGCGATGACCTTCGTCCTGATCGGAATCTCCGCGCACCCGGTCTGGATCGGCCTGATCTTCGCGTGGTTCTTCGGCTTCTACGCGCACGAGCACGGGTCACCGATCTACTTTCCGATATCGAACTACGCCGACTTCATCAACCCGCCTCCGGGACAGCCCGGAGGACCGGTGCAGTGGGCCTACCATCTGATCCTGCCCTGGACCACGTTTATGATCCTGTTCGCCGCTCTCTACGTACGGATGATCCGGGCCAACGTGATGGAGACGCTGAACGAGGACTACGTGCGCACCGCGCGCGCGAAGGGAGCCCCGGAATCGATCGTGCTGCGCTCGCATGTCCTGCGGAACGCGATGCTGCCGGTGGTGACCATGCTCGGCATGGACATCGGACTGGCGCTCGGCGGCGCCATCTTCACGGAGTCGGTCTACGGGTTACCCGGTCTCGGCCGGACCTCGGTCCAGGCGCTCTTCAACTACGACACTCCGACAATCATGGGCGTTATCGTCTTCGCGACGATCGTGATCATCGTCTTCAACCTCATCGTCGACCTGCTCTACGCAGCGATCGACCCCCGGATCCGGCTGGCATAGTTCCGGCCCGTCCCCCATCGTCCTCCATCCGGTGTCATCCTTCCTCCTGAACGTATGGCCCTCCTCGACGTCAAGGATCTGAAGACCTACTTCCGGACGGACGACGGGATCGTCAAGGCCGTCGACGGAGTCAGCTTCTCGGTCGAGAAGGGCAAGACGCTCGGGATCGTCGGCGAGTCGGGCTGCGGCAAGAGCGTCACGTGCCTGACGATCATGGGTCTGAACAACCGCAAGACGACGATCTCGAGCGGCGAGGCGCTCTGGAAAGGCAGGAACCTGATCGGGCTGAGCCCGAAGCAGCTGCGCTCGATCCGCGGGGACGAGATCGCGATGATCTTCCAGGACCCGATGACCTCGCTGAATCCGGTGCACAAGGTCGGGTCGCAGCTCGTCGAGGCGATCCTCCTCCACCAGGACATCGCGAAGGCCGCCGCCCGCAGGCGCGCGCTCGACCTGCTCAAGGCGGTCGGGATCCCACGCGCCGATGCGCGGATCGACGACTACCCCCACCAGTTCTCGGGCGGCATGCGCCAGCGGGTGATGATCGCGATGGCGCTCGTCAACAATCCGGACCTGCTGATCGCCGACGAGCCGACGACCGCGCTCGACGTGACCACGCAGGCGCAGATCCTCGACCTGATGAAGCGCCTCCAGGACGAGTTCGGCAGCGCGATCATCATGATCACGCACGACCTCGGAGTGGTCGCCGAGGTCGCCGACGACGTGGTCGTCATGTACGCAGCGCGCGTGCAGGAGGAGGGCGAGGTCCGCAATCTCTTCAAGCGGCCCAACCACCCGTACACCTGGGGCCTGCTCGGATCACTGCCGCGTCTGAATCAGGACGTCGACCGGCTGGTGCAGATCTCCGGGCAGCCGCCGTCGCTGCTCTTCCCGCCGAAGGGGTGCCGCTTCCACCCGCGCTGTTCCTACGTGATGCCGATCTGCAGCCAGACCGAGCCGGAGCTCGCCGCCGTCCCGGAGGCGAGCGGCCACCATCGCGTTCGTTGCCACCTCGACCAGGAGACGAAGGACCACGAGGCGGCCAAGCTGATCGAGGGCACGCTCGCGGAGGCCAGTTGAACGTCGCTCGCCTCCGGCTCGCTCGCGTGGGGGGAACGGCCACGCACGCGAAGCGTGCCAGCAAGCAGAGCCCCCCACGGTCGTGCGCAGCCGCCGGAATTTGGCCTCGGGCGAGGCAGGTCCCTTGAGCGCAACCCGGCCCGAGCAGGCGACGGCGCCTGCGGTTGAGAAGGTTCCGCTCGAGCTCACGGGCGACGAGCTGCTCGTCGTCGACGACGTCAAGAAGCATTTCCCCGTCACCCGCGGGATCATCTTCCAGAAGGAGATCGCCTCCGTGAAGGCGGTCGACGGCGTCAGCTTCACGCTCAAGGAAGGCGAGACGCTCGGGATCGTCGGCGAGTCGGGCTGTGGCAAGTCGACGCTCGCGCGTTGCATCATGAAGCTGCTCGAGCCGACCGGCGGCAGGATCATCTTCGAGGGACGGGACATCACCAACCTGTCGCGTGCCGAGATGCGCCCGGTGCGCCGCGAGATGATGATGATCTTCCAGGACCCGTACGCGTCGCTGAACCCGCGCAAGCGTGTCGGTTTCATCATCGGCGAGCCGCTCCAGGTGCACGGGATCGGCAGCGACTCCGAGATCAAGCGCCGCGTCCAGGAGCTGCTCGAGATCGTCGGCCTGAACCCCGAGCACTACAACCGGTTCCCGCACGAGTTCTCCGGCGGGCAGCGGCAGCGGATCGGCGTCGCCCGCGCGCTCGCGATCAACCCGAAGCTGATCGTCTGCGACGAGCCGGTGTCCGCACTCGACGTCTCGGTCCAGGCGCAGATCCTCAACCTGCTCAATGACCTCCAGCGCGACTTCGGTCTCACCTACGTCTTCATCGCGCACGACCTCAACGTCGTCCGGCACATCTCCGACCGCGTGATGGTCATGTACCTGGGCCACGCGGTCGAGATCGCCGACCGCGACGCCCTCTACGCCGAGCCGAAGCACCCCTACACCGGCGCGCTGATGTCCGCGGTGCCGCTCCCCGACCCGGACGCCGGCCGCGCCCGCAAGCCGGTCGTGCTCCAGGGAGACGTGCCGAGCCCGATCAATCCGCCGTCCGCCTGCTGGTTCCACCCGCGCTGCCCGCGCTTCCACGCCGGGCATTGCGACGTCGAGACACCTGAGCTCAGGCCGCTCGGCGTCGCGGGCCACGTCGCCGCATGTCATTACCCGCTCGAGGGCTGGCCCCTGACGGAGGAGGAGTTCCGCGGCACCGGCGCCCAGCTTCCGCCTGCGGCCACCCTCGACGAATAGTCCCCGTGTGGCTCGCGGCCGCACGCCGCTTCTTCACTCTCCTCGGCGCGCTCGTCGCGGCGATCTTCCTGTGCGCCGTCTCGATCGGGCTGATCCTCGGCACCTCGCTGAACCGGTCGATCGCGGTCGCCTTCGAGGCGTTCGGCTGCCTGCTACTCCTCTTCGCCTTCTTCGTCGGCAATCGCGGCCCGGTGCGCACCAAGGGAGACGCGCATCCGTTCATCGGCCCCCGCTTCCTGCGCTGGGCCACCCCGGAGGAGCATCAGTCGACGATCGCCGAGTCGGCGATCTTCCTCGTCCTCGGGATCGTCTTGATCCTGATCGGGCTCGCGATCGATTCGCGTTACCGATTGGTGTGATCGCTTTCCCGGCTAACAACGGGTACAGCGGGACGTCGTAAGCGGTAATGGCAATACGACCGCAGCCGCACACCTGTGACCGCGCCCGCGAGTGGGTCTCGCTGCGCCTCGACGACGAGATCTCGGAGCTCGAGGACGCGCTGCTCGAGGCGCACCTCCGACGCTGCGGCGCCTGCCGCGAGTACGAGGCGAGCATCCGCGGCGCGGTGCTGTCGCTGCGCGCGCGCCCGCTCGAGCGCATGGATCAGCCGATCGTCGTCTCCGGCCGCCGCCGGGCGCTGCTCCGCCCGGCCGCCGTCGCCAGGGTCGCGGCGGTGGTGGCTGCCGTCATCGGCGTGACGACGGTGCTCAGCACGCAGGCTGCCAAGGGACCCGCCTCGCACGGCTCGAACACGGTGCCGGTCGCCTCCGTTCCGGACGACCAGGATCTCAAGCAGCTGCGGACGCTCCGGATGCTCCAGCTCGGCGGCAGACCGCCCCGCGGCACCGGCATCGGCTCGTACGGCGTGAGCGCCGGCGCGCCCACGACGTAACGAACACACGCCGAAGTAGTCTTCGAGGGGATGATGCCCTCGCTCGTCACCTCGTACTGCTGAACGCTCGACCACGAGGCCCGTGTGGCCACGCTGACGCAGGAGCGCCGGACGCTACCGAGCGGCGTTACCGAACGTCCGAGCTTCGCTAGACTCCGATCGCTCGCCCGCCGCTGCGCGCGGCGGAGCGGAGATCCTCTCGTGCAATCGCCTCTTCAGGAGTCACATGGCTGAGCGCAAAACGTCTGAAAACAATGTGGGCAAGGTCGTCGAGGTCAAGGGCGTCGTCATCGACGCGGTCTTCACCGGCTCGCTGCCCGAGATCTACAACGCCCTGCGCATCACCGTCCCGGGCCAGAACGGCTCGCCGGGCCTGGATCTGATCGCGGAGGTCCAGCAGCACCTCGGCGACGACCGTGTCCGCGCGGTCGCGATGGATTCGACCGACGGCCTGCCGCGCGGCGTCGACGTGATCGACACCGGCGCGCCGATCAGCGTCCCGGTCGGCAAGGAGACGCTCGGCCGCCTCTGGAACGTCCTCGGCGAGCCGGTCGACGACGGCGAGCCCTCCTCGGGCGAGCGCTCACCGATCCACCGCGATCCACCGGAGTTCCGCGAGCTGTCGCCGAAGGCGGAGATCTTCGAGACGGGGATCAAGGTCATCGACCTGATCGCCCCCTTCGTGCGCGGCGGCAAGATCGGCCTGTTCGGCGGCGCCGGGCTCGGCAAGACCGTGCTGATCCAGGAGCTGATCCACAACGTCGCGGAGCAGCACGGCGGCGTGTCCGTGTTCGCCGGCGTCGGCGAGCGGACGCGCGAGGGGAACGACCTCTGGCTGGAGATGGAGGAGTCGGGCGTGATCGACCGCGTCGCCCTCGTCTACGGCCAGATGAACGAGCCGCCGGGCGCGCGCCTGCGCGTCGCGCTCTCCGGCCTGACGATGGCGGAGCACTTCCGCGACGAGGGCCAGGACGTCCTCTTCTTCATCGACAACATCTTCCGGTTCGTCCAGGCGGGCTCCGAGGTGTCGGCGCTGCTCGGCCGTATGCCCAGCGCCGTCGGCTACCAGCCGACGCTCGCGACCGAGATGGGCCAGCTCCAGGAGCGGATCACTTCGACTCGCGTCGGCTCGGTCACGTCCGTGCAGGCGATCTACGTGCCGGCGGACGACCTGACCGACCCGGCCCCGGCCAACACGTTCGCCCACCTCGACGCCTTCATCACGCTGGCGCGCTCGATCTCGGAGAAGGGCATCTACCCGGCGATCGACCCGCTCGGCTCGAACTCGCGCGCGCTCTCGCGCGGGGTGGTCAGCGACGAGCACTACGACACGGCGACGCGCGTGCAGGAGGTCCTCCAGCGCTACCGCGACCTCCAGGACATCATCGCCATTCTCGGCATGGACGAGCTCTCCGACGAGGACAAGCTGGTCGTCCAGCGTGCCCGCAAGATCGAGCGCTTCCTGTCGCAGCCGATGTTCGTCGCCGAGGTGTTCACGGGCACACCGGGCGCGTACGTGAAGCTCGAGGACACGGTCAAGGGCTTCGCCGAGATCCTCGACGGCAAGCACGACGGGCTGCCCGAGCAGGCGTTCTACATGGTCGGCACGATCGACGACGCCGTCGCGAAGGCGAAGGCGCTCGCTGCCGAGGACGAGCCGGAGGCGCAGGCGGAGGCCGAGACGGAGGTCGAGACCGAAACCGAGGCGGAGCCGGCGGCGGTCTGAGGCAGTGGCGGACGACGCCCATGTGATCGAGGTCTCCCTCGTGACGCCGGACGGATCGGCGTTCGAGGGAGAGGCGGAGATGCTGATCGTGCCCGGAGCCGACGGCGAGATCGGCGTGCTCGCGCGCCACGCTCCGCTGGTGGCGATGCTCAAGGCCGGCTCGACCCGCGTCCACATCCGTCGTGGCCAGGAGGTGCGCGAGTTTGCGACCGGCCCCGGCTTCTTCAAGGTCGAGCAGGACCGTGCGCTCGCGCTGGTCGACGACGCGGTCGACGTCGAGGAGATCGACGGCGAGCGCGCGCATGCCCAGCTCGAGGCCGCACAAGCCGAGCTCGCCCGCGTCGAGGCGGGCGAGTCGGACGCCGACCGCTGGCAGCTGGAGCAGCGCGTCAAGCACGCCGAGAACCAGCTCGCCGTCACCAACGGCACCACCTCGCCGCCGATCCACACGTCGGCGCCGATCCCGGGCTAGGTCTGACGTCTCTTAGGGTCTGACCCCGAACGGGTCTGACCCTGCAGGCTGAACTTGCCCCGAAGGGGTCTGCCCCTGCAGGCTGAACTTGCTGCGGTTTCTATGGGGACAGTCCCTTACTGACAGTCCCTGCTACGGCGGTCGCTCAGCTAAGCTGAGAATCCCGGAAAGCTTTGAAAGGCAGCTTGGCGACCGGGTCAACAAACGCCTAAAGAGCCCCGTGCGCACCGTCGGTGGACTCTTTCGGCAGCGGAGCGCGATGACCGACCGGATCCAACATCTCAAGCGACTGCTCGACGAGCGGATCGTCCTGCTCGACGGATCGTGGGGCGTCCTGATCCAGCGGGACGTCCGCGGGGAGGAGGCGTACCGCGGCGAGCGCTTCCGCGACCACCCGCGCGACGTCGCGGGCGACCCCGACCTGCTCAACCTGACGCGGCCGGAGGTGATCCTCGACATCCACCGGCGCTACTTCGAAGCCGGCGCCGACATTGCCACCACCAACACCTTCACCGCCACCCGGATCGGTCAGGCCGACTACGCGCTGGAGGAGGTCGCCGCCGAGATGAGCCTCGAGGGCGCGAGGCTTGCACGGCAGGCGGCCGACGAGGCGGGCGGTTTCGTCGCCGGCTCGCTCGGCCCGCTGAACGTCTCGCTCTCCGTATCCCCGAAGGTCGACGACGCGGGCTTTCGCCCGGTCACGTTCGGCCAGGTCTACGAGACGTACGCCGAGCAGATCGCGGCGCTCCGCGACGGCGGGGTCGACCTGCTGATGTTCGAGACGATCTTCGACACGCTGAACGCGAAGGCGGCGATCGCCGCGGCGCTCGACGTCGCGCCCGAGCTGCCGCGGTGGGTCTCCTTCACGGCGATCGACGCGAGCGGCCGCAACCTCTCGGGCCAGACGGTCGAAGCGTTCTGGGCGTCGATCGAGCACGCCGAGCCGCTGATCGTCGGCGTGAACTGCTCGCTGGGCGCGGAGCAGATGCGCTCGTATGTCGAGGACCTCGCACGCATCGCCGACACCTACGTCTCGTGCCATCCGAATGCCGGCCTGCCGAACGCCTTCGGCGAGCACGACGAGCAGCCGGCCGACACCAGCCGCTACCTCGGCGAGTTCGCCGCGTCCGGGCTGGTGAACGTCGTCGGCGGCTGCTGCGGGACGACGCCGGACCACGTCGCGGCCATCCGGGACACGACCGAGGGACTGTCCCCCAGGCAGATCCCGGAACGGCACGCCCTGCCTCGGTTCAGCGGCCTGGAGCCGTTCGAGATCGAGCGCGACACCGGCTTCGTGATGATCGGCGAGCGCACGAACGTGACCGGCTCCGCCCGCTTCCGGCGCCTGGTCGAGGCTGGCGACTACACCGGCGCGGTCGCCGTCGCGCTCGAGCAGGTGCAGGGCGGCGCCAACCTGATCGACGTGAACATGGACGCCGACCTGCTCGACGCCGAGGAGGCGATGACCACCTTCCTGAACGTGATCGCCACCGAGCCGGAGATCGCCCGGGTGCCGATCATGGTCGACAGCTCGCGCTTCTCGGCGATCGAGGCCGGGCTCAGGTGCATCCAGGGCAAGGGGATCGCCAACTCGATCAGCCTGAAGGAGGGGGAGGAGTCGTTCCTCGCCCAGGCGCGCGCGATCCGACGGCTCGGCGCAGCGGCGATCGTGATGGCCTTCGACGAGGAGGGCCAGGCGGTCACGGTCGAGCGGAAGGCGGAGATCTGCGAGCGGGCGTACCGGCTGCTGATCGAGGAGGGGTTCCATCCCGAGGACATCGTCTTCGACCCGAACGTGCTGGCCGTCGCCACCGGGATCGAGGAGCACAACGGCTACGCGAAGGCGTTCATCGACTCGCTGTCGCTGATCAAGGAGCGCTGTCCCGGCGCGCGCACCTCCGGCGGGATCTCGAACCTCTCGTTCTCGTTCCGCGGGAACGAGGTCGTCCGCGAGGCGATGCACTCGGCGTTCCTGTACCACGCGATCCGGGCGGGGCTCGACATGGGGATCGTCAACGCCGGCCAGCTGACCGTCTACGAGGACATCGAGCCGGAGCTGCTCGAGCGCGTCGAGGACGTCCTGTTCGACCGACGGTCCGACGCGACCGAGCGGCTGGTCGAGCTCGCCTCCAGGGTCTCCGGCGAGGGGACGAGGAGGGAGGTCGACCTCTCGTGGCGGGAGCGTGGGGTCGAGGAGCGGCTCTCGTTCGCCCTTGTCCACGGGATCGACGAGTTCATCGAGGAGGACGCCGAGGAGGCACGGCAGGCGTTGGCCCGGCCGCTCGACGTGATCGAGGGGCCGCTGATGGACGGGATGCGGATCGTCGGCGACCTGTTCGGCTCAGGGCGGATGTTCCTGCCGCAGGTGGTGAAGAGCGCGCGGGCGATGAAGCGCGCGGTCGCCTACCTGGAGCCGTTCATGGCGGCGGAGAAGGACGGCGGCGGCCGGGCCCAGGGGACGGTGGTGCTCGCCACCGTCAAGGGCGACGTGCACGACATCGGCAAGAACATCGTCGGCGTCGTCCTCGGCTGCAACAACTACGAGGTCGTGGACCTCGGCGTGATGGTCCCGGCCGACAGGATCCTCGAGACCGCGCGCGAGCGGGGCGCCGACGTGATCGGCCTCTCCGGCCTGATCACGCCCTCGCTCGACGAGATGGTCCACGTCGCCCAGGAGATGGAGCGCCGCGGCGTCTCCCTGCCGCTCCTGATCGGCGGCGCGACCACGTCGAAGCAGCACACGGCCGTCCGGATCGCGCCCGCCTACTCGCGGCCGACCGTGCACGTGCTCGACGCCTCTCGCGTGGTCGGGACCGTGTCCAACCTGCTCGACCCGGGGCGAATCGGCGAGTTCGACCGGGAGAACCGCGAGCTCCAGGAGCGTCTGCGCGTGCAGCATGCGGAGCGCGACCGCAAGCCGTTGTTGCCGATCGCGGCCGCGCGCGCCAACGCACAGCGCGTCTCCTTCGACGACCTCGCTGCGCCGCCGTTCACCGGCACGCGGATCGTCGAGCCCGATCTCGCGACGCTGACGCGTTTCGTCGACTGGCAGTTCTTCTTCCACGCCTGGGAGCTGAAGGGGAAGTTCCCCGCGATCCTCGACCGGCCCGAGGCGAAGGAGCTCTACGACGACGCGCTCGCGCTGCTCGAGGAGATCACCCTCGCCGGGTCGCTCCAGCCGCGCGGCGTCTACGGCTTCTGGCCGGCCCGCTCGGACGGCGACGACGTCGTGCTCGAGGACGGGTTGCGCTTCTGCCTCCTGCGCCAGCAGTCCGACTACGGCGACTCGCGGCCGAACCGCTGTCTCGCCGACTTCGTGGCGCCGGCCGGGGACGCGCTCGGTGCGTTCGCGGTCGGCATCCACGGCGCCGACGAGCTCTGCGCCCGCTACGAGGCCGAGTACGACGATTACCGCTCGATCATGGTCAAGGCGCTTGCCGACCGGCTGGCGGAGGCGTTCGCCGAGTGGCTCCACGGCGAAGCCAGAAGGGCCTGGTATGCGCCGGACGAGGCGCTCTCGAGCGAGGATCTGGTCGGCGAGCGCTACCGGGGGATCCGGCCCGCCTTCGGCTATCCGGCGTGTCCCGACCACAGCGAGAAGGAGAAGCTGTTCGCGCTGCTCGGTGCCGAGGCCGCCGGGCTGGAGCTGACCGAGAACTTCGCGACCACCCCCGGCGCGAGCGTCAGCGGCGTCTACTTCGCCCACCCGGAGTCGCGCTACTTCGCCGTCGGCCGACTGGGGCGCGACCAGGTCGACGACTACGCGGCGCGCAAGGGCGTTTCGCTCGAGGAGGCCGAGCGCTGGCTGCGACCGAACCTCGGCTACGAGGTCGCAGTCGAGGTCGTGAGATGATGGACGCGTGAGGCGGGCGCTCCTGACGTCGGCGATCGCCGCGGTCCTCGTCCCGGCGGCCTGGGCGGCAGGCGGCCAGCCGCAGCACGCGTTCACGAAGGCGGACCAGGCGCGTGCGCGAGCCGCCTCGCTGAAGCTCTCCGACTTCGCCGCCGAGTGGACAGCCTCGCCCTCCGCGGGCGCCACCGCCGGCTCCGAGCCGCGCTGCTCGAACTATCACCCAGACCAGTCCGACCTGGTCGAGACGGGCAAGTACGACTCGCCGGACTTCACCCGCACCGCCGACCACTCGTTCATCTCGGTCTCGACCGGCGTCTTCAGGACGGCGGCGATGGCGAGCCGCGGCTATGCGCGGGTGGCCGTCCGTCAGCTGCCTGCGTGCTTCGGCGAGCTGTTCGCCAGGGGAATCACGAAGCCGAGCTCGGCGAAGGTCGTCTCCGCACGCCCGATCGCCTTCCCGAAGGCGGGCGACCGGTCGAACGCGTACCGGCTGGTCGCGTCTGTGAAGACGCCGACCGTCACGTTGCCGGTCACCGCCGACATCGTGCTCTTCAACAAGGGCCGTACGGACGTGGCGATGATCTTCCTCGGGATCGCGAGGCCGCTGCCGGCCTCGCTGGAGCAGACGGCGGTCGCGCGCGTGCTCGCGCGCGTCACCAGGTAGACCGGGACCCGGCTGCAGCCTCCGCTATCCTGACCGGCGGCGGCGTGCCGACACGGGCGCGCCTTCTTTCGATCCGGTGCCGGCTTGAAGACGACGCTGAAACGAGGAATCGGTCGTGGCGGCGTCCTCGAGGGGAACGGCCATTCCGTTCTCCCGCCCTCGGCACTGACCCCGATGTCCCGGTACTGGTCGGAGGGCCCTCCGCACCGGTCCGGCCTCCGCACCGTCGGCCGCATCCTGCTCTGGATCGCGATCGCAGTGACGATGCTGGTCATCGCGTTCGTGGCCGGCCTCTACCTCTGGTTCCACGAGAGCGTCTCGGCCATCCAGGCGCACTCGAAGGACGCAAAGGAGGCGCAGACGGTCCTCGGCGAGCCGCCGCCCCCCGGACATGCGGCCATCGCGCTGATCATCGGCTACGACCGCCGCGCGAACGAAGCTGCCGGGACGCCGTCGCGGTCGGACACCGTGCTGCTGGTGCGCACCGATCCGTCCAACCACACCGTGTCGATGATGTCGTTTCCCCGGGACCTCGATGTCCCCGTTCACTGTCCGGGGCAGCCCGTCTTCACCGGCAAGATCAACTCCGCCTACGCGAACTGCGGGTCGAAGGGAACCGTCCAGACGGTCAGCGATCTGATCGGGCTACCCATCAACTACCTGATCACGGTCAACTTCCGCGGCTTCAAGAAGATCGTGAACAGCCTTGGCGGCGTCTGGATCGATGTCGACCGCCGGTACTTCAACGACAACGCCGGTCTGAGCCCGAGTTTCGGGTACGCCAAGATCAATCTCCAGCCCGGCTACCAGCTGCTGACCGGCGGCAGTGCACTCGACTACGTCCGCTACCGGCACACCGACTCCGACCTCTTCCGCGTCACGCGCCAGCAGCAGTTCGTGAAGGCGATGAAGTACCAGCTGGCCCACAACTTCTCGGTGCCCAAGATCCCGAAGATCGTCGGCATCCTGCGGAAGAACATCGAGGTCGCGGCGGGCGGCGGGGGCGGCGTCAGCGGCAAGACGATCCTCAGCTACGCGTTCTTCATGTGGCACCTGCCCGCGGGACACTTCTTCCAGACCCAGATCCAGGGTCTGAGCGGCTACTCCGACCTGACCACCTCCTCGTCGAACATCGCCGCCGCCGTCCAGGACTGGGAGACGCCGGACGTCGATGCGGCTCAGGTGGCGACCGCGGTCGCGCTCGGTCGGAAGGTGAAGCTGAAGACGCCGGCGCGCGGGGAGACGACGATCACCGTGCTGAACGGCAACGGGGTCGCGGGCGCGGCCGGCGAGGCGGGAACCGGGCTCTCGCAGCAGGGCTACCACATTCTTCCGCTCCCTCCGAACGCGACCGGCAACGCGCCGAGCTTCGACTACTTCCACACGACCGTGTACTGGAACCCGAAGGTGAAGCGGTCGGCGGCGGCGGCGAGCTCCGTCGCCAAGCTGTTCGCGCCCGCCGACGTGAAGAAGGTGCCGCGGACGATCGCTCCGCTCCAGAACGGCGCGATGCTCACGGTGGTCGTCGGGCGCACCTTCCACGGCAGCGTCGCGCCCGCGCCGCCGGTGCGCGCGCCGGTCACGCGCGAGCCTGCGCACGTGCAGTCGAACCCGTACGACACCTCGGGCCTCCTGCGGCCGCTGCGCAAGAAGGTCGGGTTCGGCCTGATGGTGCCGACGGTCCTCGACAGCTCGTCGGCGCCCGACTCCACCAAGCCGGTTCGCGGGTACCTGATCGACGGTCGGCACCACGCCGTGCGGCTCGTGTTCCGGACGGGGAGCGGCGCCTACTGGGGCGTGCAGGAGACCGACTGGCCCGATGCGCCGGTGCTCGCGGACCGCAGCTTCCGCCACATGCTCGGCGGCCGGGCGTACGACTTCTACTACAACGGTCCGAAGCTCCACATGATCGTGTTACATGACAAGGGCGCCACCTACTGGGTGGTCAACTCCCTTCTGGACAACATCACGAACGAGACGATGATCGCAATCGCAAAGGGGCTGAAGCCCCTGAAGGCCGGGTAGGCGTGGCGCGGATCGCGTTCTTCGGTGCCGGCTACGCGGGTCTCGTCAGCGGGGCTTGCCTCGCCGAGCTCGGCCACACGGTCGTGATCCGGGACGTCGTGCCCGAGCGCATCGAGCAGCTCGACACCGGCCGGGTCCCGTTCCACGAGCCGAGGCTCGAGGAGCTGATCGCCTCGAACCGCGAGCGGTTGTCGTTCACGCTGTCGATGGATGAGGCGGTGGCCGGCAGCGAGTTCCTCTTCGTGTGTGTCGGCACGCCGCCGACGCCGTCGGGCGACGCCAACCTGGCGGCGGTGTGGTCGGTGATCGAGGGCCTCCCGGCCGACATCGGCTCGCCGGTGCTGGTGATGAAGAGCACCGTGCCGGTGGGGACGGGCGAGAAGGTGCGCGCCGCGCTCGACGCCCGGGGGCTCGGCAGGGTCGGCTACGCCTCCTGCCCCGAGTTCCTCGCCGAGGGCACCGCCGTGCGCGACTTCATGGAGGCCGACCGGGTGGTCGTCGGATCGTTCGACGAGGGCGACGGCGATGCCGTCGCCGCGCTGCACGAGAGCCTGGGCGCCGAGATCGTCCGCACGGACGTCCCCTCGGCGGAGATGGTCAAGCTGGCCGCGAACGCGTACCTCGCCACGCGGATCAGCTTCATCAACGAGATCGCGAACGTGTGCGAGCTGGTCGGCGCCGACGTCGAGGACGTGGCCCTCGGCATGGGCCTCGACCGGCGGATCGGGACGCACTACCTTCGCGCCGGGCTCGGTTATGGCGGCAGCTGTTTTCCGAAAGACATCTCGTTCCTGAAGCTGCTCGCCGGCAACTCCGGCTACCACTTCCAGCTCGTCACCGCGGTCATGGAGGTCAACGACCTGCAGATGCGCCGGCCGGTGGCCAAGCTGCAGAAGCATCTCGGCGCGCTCCGAGGCAAGCGGATCGCGCTGCTCGGGCTCGCATTCAAGGCGAACACGGACGACATGCGTGAGGCGCCGAGCATCGTGCTTGCCGCCAGGCTGCTGGCCGAGGGGGCCGAGGTCGTCGCCTGGGATCCGGTCGCCGACGCGAGCAGCGCCCTGCACGGCGTCACGTTCGTGGACTCGGCTGCGGATGCGCTGGCGGCTGCGGACGCGGCGGTCGTCGTCACGGAGTGGCCCGAGCTCCGTGAGCTGTCCTGGGCGGAGCTGCGGGAGACGATGCGCTCGCCGGTCGTGATCGACGGGCGCAACCACCTCGACGCCGCCGCGATGCGTGCCGCCGGCTATGTCTACGAGGGGATGGGGCGCTCGACCTCGCCGTTTGCGACGCTGCCCGAGACGCCCGAGCCGGCGCCGACGGTCTCCCGGGACTAGGCAGGCACGACCGATGGAGGCGATCGTCCTCGCGGGCGGGAAGGCCGAGCGCATGGGCGACGCCACCGCCGGACGGCCGAAGGCGCTCGTCGACGTCGCCGGCAAGCCGCTGGTCGCGTACCAGATCGGCCGTCTGGCGTCGGCCGGCGTCGGCCGCGTGATCGTCTCCTGCGCCGCGGGTCAGGCTGACGCGTTCCGCGATCAGCTCGGCGGGCTCGGGGTCGAGATCGTCTGCGCCGAGGAGCCCGAGCGGCTCGGACGTGGCGGCGGGATCAAGTTCGCCGCCCGGCAGCGCGCCGAGAGCGGCGACGTCCTCGCGATGAACGGCGACGAGCTGGTCGACGTGGACTTCGCGGCACTGCTCGCCCGCCACCGCGAGAGCGGAGCGGCTGCGACCGTCTCCGTCGCCCGCCCGGCCTCGCCGTTCGGCGTCGTCGAGCTCGGCGGGGACGACGTCGTCACCGGCTTCAGCGAAGGCGGTCGGATCCCGTACTGGGTGAACTGCGGCGTCTACGTCCTGGCTGAGGAGGCGATCGAGCGCTTCCCCGACCGGGGCGACCACGAGTCGACCGCGTTTCCCGAGCTGGCAGCCGAGGGTCGCCTCCGCGCCCACCGGCACGACGGCTTGTGGCTGACCGTGAACACCCCGAAGGAGTTGCGCCGCGCCCAGGAGCACGTCGCCGCCCATCCCGAATGGTTGGCGTGAGCGCCGGCGACCACTCGTTCGAGCCGCGCACGGTCGACAAGCCGTGGGGCTCGGAGCTGATCTGGGCCGACACCGAGCACTACGCGGGCAAGATCCTGTTCGTCGAGGCGGGCGAGTCGCTCAGCCTGCAGTACCACGAGGTCAAGGACGAGTCGTGGTACGTGCTGGAGGGGCGTGCGCGGCTCGAGCTCGGCCGCGTGGGGGAGGGGAGCGTCGAGGAGGTGGAGATCGCCGCCGGCCAGGCGTTCAGGTTCCGGCCCGGCACGGTGCATCGGGTGACGGGCGTCGAGGACACGCGGATCCTCGAGGTTTCGACCGCACACCTGGACGACGTCGTCCGCCTCGGGGACAGCTACGGCCGCGAGGGCACGTCCGATCCCTGAGCGGAGGGACGCAGTCCGCCGCAACATTGACACGGATGTGATAACGTTGGCTCGATGGAGCTGACGGTCGGCGCAGCGGCGAGGCAGACGGGCTGGTCGGCGCGGATGCTCCGCTACCTCGAGGACGCGGACCTCGTCGTCCCGACGCGCCGCCCGAGCGGCTACCGCGTGTACGACGTGCGGGAGCTGAACCAGCTTCGTTCGCTCCGCGAGCTGCGCGCCCGCTTCGGAGTCGAGCTCACAGACGTCGCGTTCGCGGCCCGTCTCCGTCACGAGCCGGCGTTGCGCGACGCCGTCCACACCTGGCTCTCCGGGCGCGAGAGCGCGCTCGAGTGGGAGCAGCGCAAGCACGAACGACTTCTGGCCGCGTAAGAAAGATGCATCGGTGCCAGAGCTTGCTCTGGCTTCGATTCCGTTCTAGAGAGGAGCTGCATGGCGACGACGAAGCGATACGACGTGAAGGACCTGGCGCTGACGCCCGAGGGCGTCCGGCGCATCCAGTGGGCGGACCGGCAGATGCCGGTGCTGGCCGCGATCCGCGAGCGCTTCGAGCGCGAGCAGCCGCTCTCCGGCTACCGGATCTCGGCCTGCCTGCACGTGACCACCGAGACGGCAAATCTCGCGCGCACGTTGAAAGCAGGAGGCGCGGATGTCGTGCTGTGCGCGTCCAACCCGCTTTCGACGCAGGACGACGTCGCGGCCGCGCTGGTCGAGGAGTACGACATCGCCTGCTTCGCGATCAAGGGCGAGGACAACGACACCTACTACTCGCACATCGAGGCGGCGGTCGACCACAAGCCGCAGCTGACGATGGACGACGGCGCCGACGTCATCGGCGTGCTCCACTCTGCCCGGCGCGAGCAGCTCGGCGACATCATCGCCGGCACCGAGGAGACGACCACCGGTGTCATCCGCCTGAAGGCGCTGGAGGCCGACGGCAAGCTCGGCTTCCCGATCATCGCCGTCAACGAGGCGAAGACCAAGCATCTGTTCGACAACCGCTATGGCACCGGACAGTCGACGATCGACGGGATCATCCGCGCGACCAACGTCCTGCTCGCCGGGAAGCGCTTCGTGGTCGGCGGGTACGGCTGGGTCGGGCGGGGCGTCGCCTCGCGTGCCCGCGGGATGGGCGCCCACGTGATCGTCACCGAGGTCGACCCGATGCGGGCGCTGGAGGCGGCGATGGACGGCTTCGAGGTGCTGACGATGGCCAGGGCGGCCGAGATCGGCGACATCTTCTGCACCGCCACCGGAGACAAGGGCGTGATCATCGCCGAGCACATGGAGCGGATGAAGGACGGCGCCATCCTCTCGAACACGGGTCACTTCGACGTCGAGATCGACAAGGGCGCCCTGCGCTCGCTGGCGACCGAGACGCGGCATGCACGCGAGTTCGTGGAGGAGTTCACGATGGCGGACGGCCGGCGGCTCTACCTCGTCGCCGAGGGCCGGCTCGTCAACCTCGGCGCCGCGGAGGGCCACCCCGCGCTGGTGATGGACATGTCGTTCGCGAACCAGGCGCTCGGGGCGGAGTACGCGGTGCAGAACGCCGCGTCGCTCGAGCGGAAGGTCTACCCGGTGCCGGACGAGATCGACCGTGAGATCGCCCGCCTCAAGCTCGCGACGATGGGCATCGACATCGACAAGCTCACGGAGGAGCAGCAGCGCTACCTCGCAAGCTGGGACGAGGGCACGTGATCCAAGGGTCTGACCCCGAAGGGGTCTGACTCCGCAGAGACGAGGCGCGATGCGGCCCGGCGAGAGTCGGGCCGCACTCGTGTCCGCGCCGCGCCGACGAGATCGGTGCCGATTCGCTACCCTCGTCTCAAAGGGGAGTATCCCCAACGGGTTGCCGTCGTCACTCCGGCGTTCATCGCCCGGCGGCACCGGCCGTACGCCACGGCGGGAGAGACCTTCGTTCCACCCGGGATCGGGCGACGAAGGAGGTACCCGCATGGACGTGGCGTTGTGGCATTGGGGAGCATTCGTGGCGCTGGTGGTCGCGCTGCTCGCGGTCGATCTGGCCGTGTTCGCGCGTCGCGACCAGGAGATCTCGTTCCGGCGCGTCCTCGGCTGGAGCATCGGCTGGACGGCCCTCGGGTTCGCGTTCGCCGGCGTGATCTTCGCGTGGCAGGGAGGCGGGGCGGCGAGCGAGTACCTGACGGGGTTCGTGATCGAGAAGTCGCTCTCGATCGACAACCTCTTCGTGTTCGCTCTCGTCTTCAGCTACTTCGGCGTCCCGGCCGCTTCGCAGCGGCGCGTCCTGTTCTGGGGGATCGTCGGTGCGATCGTCCTGCGCGCGATCTTCATCTTCGCGGGCGCGGCCCTTCTCGACGCCTTCCACTACACGATCTACGTCTTCGGCGCGTTCCTCGTGCTGACCGGGGTGCGCATGGCGAGGCATTCCGACGTCGAGATCCACCCGGAACGGAATCCGGTGCTGAAGCTCCTCGGCCGCGTCGTTCCGCTGGCCGACCGATACGACGCCGACCGATTCCTCGTCCGCGAACGGGGACGCCGGCTCGCGACCCCGCTCATGGCAGCGCTCGTCCTGGTCGCGACCTTCGACCTCGTCTTCGCAGTGGACTCGATCCCTGCGATCTTCGCCGTCACCCGCGAGACGTTCCTCGTCTGTGCGGCGAACGCGTTCTCGCTCCTCGGCCTCGCCTCGCTCTACTTCGTCCTCGCCGAGCTGCTCGGGCGCTTCCACTACCTGAACGTCGGCCTCGGCGTCGTGCTGGTGTTCGTCGGGGCGAAGATGGCAGCCGCCGATCTCTACGAGCTGCCGATCTGGGCATCGCTGGTCGTGATCGTCGGTGTCCTCGGCGCCGCGGTCGGGGCGTCGCTGCTGCGGCCGGCGCCCTACCACCGGCCGATCCCGATCGAGGAAGGCTCGCGATGATCGTCCCGGCCGTCCTCCTCATCGCAGTCTCGGTCCTGTTCTTCCTGACCTCGCTCGCCCTGCATGCGAGCGGCCGGCTCGCGCATCCGTTCCTGACGCTGCTCGCCCTGGTCGCGGCGCTCGTCGTGGGGCTCGCGCTCGCGATGAGCTAGCGGCCCGGCTCGCGCCTAGACTGCCGGCATGCTCGAGCCCCAGCGGATCGTTCGCCTCGACGACGACGCTGTCGTCGTCCTCGACCAGCGGCGGCTTCCCGACGAGGAGGTCGACCTCGTCTGTCGCTCTTCGGCCGAGGTGGCCGAGGCGATCCGGACGCTGGCCGTCCGCGGCGCACCGGCGATCGGGATCGCAGCCGCCTACGGCTACGCGCTCGCCGCGCGCAACGGGGAGGACCTGGCCGCCGCGGTCTCGACGCTGGCCGTCGCACGGCCGACCGCCGTCAACCTGGCCTGGGCGCTGGAAGAGATGCGGCGCTGGGACGGCGACCCTGCCGAGCGGGCGCGGCAGATCCACGCCGAGGAGGTCGAGCGCTGCTGGCGGATGTCGGCACATGCCGCGGCGCTGTTCGACCCCGGCACCCGCGCGCTCACGCACTGCAACGCGGGTGGCCTCGCCACCGGCGGCTACGGCACCGCGGTCGGCGCCCTTCGCGCAGCGTGGGAGCGAGGCCTGCTCGAGCACGTTCTCGTCGACGAGACGAGGCCGCTCCTCCAGGGCGCGCGCCTGACCGCCTGGGAGCTCGAGGATGCGGGTATCCCGCACGCGGTGATCGCCGACTCGGCGGCGGGCTCGCTCATGGCGAGCGGCGAGGTCGACCTCGTCGTCACCGGCGCCGACCGCATCGCCGCGAACGGCGACACGGCCAACAAGATCGGCACGTACTCGCTCGCCGTGCTCGCTGCACACCACGACGTCCCGCTGTACGTCGTCGCACCGAGCTCGACCGTCGACCCGGCGACCGCGACGGGCGCGGGGATCCCGATCGAGGAGCGGGCCGCCGCCGAGGTGACCCCCCGGTTCGCGGCACGCAATCCGGCCTTCGACGTCACGCCGGCCGGTCTGATCGCCGCCATCGTCACCGAGGCCGGCGTCCACCGGGCGCCGTACTCGGCATCGCTTGCCGGGCTGGTGGCAGCGTGAACGCCGCCTATGGAAGGGTTGGGGGAACCGGGAGGTGCGAGCGTGCCGAAGGCTGAGCGAGGCGGCATGAGGGCGATCATCCTGGCCGCCGGCTACGCGACGCGTCTGCGGCCGCTGACCGACACGATCCCCAAGCAGCTCCTGCCGGTCGGCGGCCGGCCGATGCTGGACTGGATCTGCGACCGGGTCGCCGAGGTCACGGACCGGATCGACCTCGTGACGAACGCGCGCTTCGCCGGCGACTTCGACCAGTGGGCGAAGCGCCGCGGCGGCGTCACCGTGCACGACGACGGCACCGTCTCGAACGAGGACCGGCTGGGCGCGATCGGAGACATCGCGTTCGTCCTGGAGCGGACCGGCACCGACGACGATCTGCTCGTGGTCGCCGGCGACAACCTGTTCGATTTCGCGCTCGGCGACTTCGTCGAGTTCACCCGCGGGAAGGGCATCGCCAGCGGCGTCGCGGTGTACGACTGCGGCGACCTCGGCCTGGCCGCTCACTACGGCATCGTCGACGTGGACGAGCACGACCGCATCACCGCGTTCGAGGAGAAGCCGCCGGCACCGACGACCACGCTGGTGGCGACGGCCGCGTACGTCTACCACCGAGAGCACGTCCCGCTCGTCGCGCGTTACCTCGACGAGGGCAATCCACCGGACCAGCCGGGGCGCCTGGTCGCGTGGCTCTACGAGCGCGAGCCCGTCTACGCCTATCGGTTTCCCGGGCTGTGGTTCGACATCGGGAATCCCGAGCAGCTGCTCGAGGCGGACAACCACTGGCGCGAGCGCGTCGGGTTGCCGCCGCGCGAGACCTACTCGACCGTCAGCTAGGCGGGCCGGGCGGCTTCTGCGCCGGCGGCGGCATGGGCGCCGGCGGCTTGCGCCGGAGACCCCACCGTCCCCACAAGCTCAGGCCGCGATGATTCGGGTCGTTCGAGCCCCAGCGGAACGGCTTCTTCTTCGGCGGTTGCGGGGGCTGCGTTGCGATGCCTCGACGGTACACCTTCGTTCCACTTCTGGCAAAGACACGTCACGGCTTCACGCCTAGCGTGTCTGCATGTGCTGCTGGATCTGCTGTTCCCTGGGCGCTGCGTCGTCTGCTCCCTCCCGGGCGCCACCCTCTGCGCAGCCTGTGCGAGCGCTCTGCCGCGGCTCGTCGCGCCGCTCTGCGCCCGCTGCGGTGCGCCCACCGCCTGGCCCGTCCAGCGCTGCCGCGAGTGCTCGGGCAGGCGGATCGCCTTCGCCACGGCGCGCGCGGCGGTCGCGTACGAGGTCGGCGTCCGGCTGCTCGTCTCCGCCTGGAAGGAGCGTGGCCTGCGCGACATCGGGTCGCTCGCCGCCGACTTGATCATCGACGCCGTGCCGCGGCCGTCCGGTCGAACGGTCACGTTCGTCCCGCCCGACGGCGACCGGAGCCTCAGGCGCGGCCATCACCCGCCGGCGCGACTGGCCCACGAGCTCGGACGCCGCTGGGAGCTGCCGGTGCGGCCCCTCCTCGAGCGGACCCGGCCGCTCAGGCCTCAGCGCGGCCTCGGCCGGGTCGAGCGTCGCCGGAACGTCCGGGGCGCTTTCCGCGCGTCGGCCGCGGTCTGCGGGCCCGTGATCCTCGTCGACGACGTGTACACGACCGGTGCGACTGTCTCGGCGGCGGCGAGCGCGTTGCATCGTGCCGGTGCCGCCTCGGTCGAGGTGATCACCTTCGCCCGGACGGTCAGGCGGTGAGATCGTCTAGGGTGCTGGGTGGCCACCCTGTGAAGAGGGGGAAATCGCGATGCGCCTGCAGGTCAAAGGCAAGAACGTCGAGATCAGCGACGCGATTCGGTCGTATGCGGAGGAGAAGCTGGGGAAGCTCGAGCGCCAGCTGGCGGACCCGACGCAGGTGGAGCTCGAGCTGGCGGTGGAGCGGAACCCGTCGATCGCGGACAAGATCGTCGCCGAGGCGACGATCTGGACGAAAGGGCCGACGCTGCGCGCCAAGGAGCGTTCGACCGACATGCGCGCGTCGATCGACCTGCTCACCGACAAGCTCGAACGCCAGGTCACCCGCTATCGCGAGAAGCGCCGAGGCCGCCACCGCGAGCACGAGGGCCACGGCGTCGAGGGACGTGCTCGGACGGCAACCGACGAGGAGGGCGGGCCTGTGATCGTCAAGACGAAGCAGTTCACGATGCATCCGATGAGCGCGGAGGAGGCGGTCCTCCAGCTCGAGCTGGTGGGCCACGACTTCTTCGTCTTCCGCCACGAGGACACCGGCGAGATCAACGTCGTCTACCGGCGTCGCGACGGCGGCTACGGGTTGATCGAGCCGAGCTAGGTGGGGCTCTTCCGGCGGCGCGAGCCGCTCCACGAGCAGCTTGCCCGTGAGGGTGGCATGGACGCCGATCCGGTCCAGGAGCCGGGCCCGCCCGGATGGATGGAGACCGGCATCCACGGCGTGCCGCGGGCGAGGGAATGGGATGCCGTCGTCACCGTCGAGGCCGAAGGGGTTGCGGGCGAGACCGTTCGCTTCGTCGCACTTCCCGGCAACGTCCTCCTGGTCGAGGAGGGCGAGGACGTCGAGCCGCTGGCCAACGCGGTCGACCAGGTCGCCAGCGTCCCGTACCGCGCCCAGGCGGCGCGGCAGAGCGAGTCGCAGTGGGCGGTCGGCGTCCGCGAGCTCGAGGTCGTGGAGCTACCCGACGATCCCGGCGGCGAGGAGATCACGCTGACGGTCAACGACGGCGAGCGGGAGCTGCTCGTCGACGGGGCGCATGCCTTCGCCTCGGTGCCGGGCCTCGAGCGCTTCGGGGAGACGAGAGGGCAGTCGTACGTCGTCCGGGCGAAGCGGCTCGACGGGTCCGCGTGGGAGGTCGAGGCGCTGCCGCTCTAGCATCTAGGCGACCTAGCGGCCGAGCGCCGCCTGCACGTTCACCATCGCCACCGACGAGACCCGCCGGCCGGCCGCATAGCTGAGCCCGTTGTGCTCCAGAACGGCCGGCGCTGCCCGGCGGAGGAGGACGTCCCGCCCGGTGGAGACGCGCCGCGCACGGATCTGGAGCCCCAGCCGGTAGAGGAGGATGCCTTCGGCGTAGTCGAGCATGCGGGCACCGATCGGGAGCCTCAGTCTTCTGACGACGAGGCGGCCCCGGCGGATCTCGACCCGGCCGCCGGTCAGCTGGACGACGAGCCCTACGCCGGCGAGGGCGAACTCCTGCACCGAGCCCGGGGCGAACGTGTAGGTCTGCCGAACGGCGCCCGCCGGCGAGAGCACGAAGCACCGTCCGCCGACCACGAACACGGCGACCATCGCGCCGTACGCGGTCGTGTTCGTGACGCGCCCCGGCGCCTGCCACGCGTACGCCCTGGCGCCGTTCGCCTTCAGCACCTTCACGGTCGAGCCGATCGAGTAGGGCATCACCTGCTCGGAGGCGACGCCGAGGACGATCGGCGGGAGCGCGTCGACGTCGACCTCGCGGAATTCGAGTTGTCGCTCGGTCGGCCGGGTCGTCGTCGCCGTGAAGAGCAGCCAGTCACGGAGGTTCCCTCCGGCGTACGCCAGCCAGAGGGCGCGGTTGCCGGCGACGGCGATGTCGGTGACGCCGCTGCCGGTGGAAGGGTGCTGGCTGCAGAGCAGATCGGTGTGTCGGCCGAGCCGGTGGACGCCGCGGGTGACGAGGCTCCAGAGCTCGACGTGGGGGCCACAGTGCCCGGCGTATGGACCGGAGAGGAAGGCCACCGAGAAGCCGCTCCGCGCGAGCGCCCGCACCGGTCCGGGGCTCGTCACCGTGCGATCCGCCCCTGCCGCGGAGGCGATCGACGCGGTCACAAGCAGCACCACGAGCGCAGCGAGCGCCCTCATCGGGCTAATGGTGCCCTCCGCGACGGCTACCCTGTATGCGTGGCCGGTCAAGATCTCGGCGGGTTCGAGAGAATCCTGCGCGCCGGCGAGGGCCGGCGGGTCAAACGGGTGGCCGGACAGGCCGCCTACATCACCTCGCTCGAGCCGGACTTCCAGAAGCTGTCCGACGACGAGCTGCGCGGCAAGACGGCCGAGTTCCGACAACGGCTGGAGAACGGCGAGACGCTCGAAGATCTGCTCTTCGAGGCGTTCGCGGCCGTGCGCGAGGCGCGCCTCCGGGAATCGGATCAGCGCATGTTCGACGTGCAGCTGATGGGCGGGATCGTCCTGCACGAGGGCGACATCGCCGAGATGAAGACCGGCGAGGGGAAGACGTTCGTCGCCAGCGCGCCGCTCTACCTGAACGCCCTTGCCGGCACCGGCGTGCACCTCGTCACGGTGAACGACTACCTGGCGAAGCGCGACGCGGAGTGGAACCGCGGCGTGTTCGAGCGGCTGGGGATGACGGTCGGAGCGATCGAGAACATGCTCCCCTTCTCGGAGCGGAAGGCAGCCTACGACTGCGACATCACATACGGGACGAACTCGGAGTTCGGCTTCGACTACCTGCGCGACAACATGGCCGTCGCGCTCGAGCAGTGCGTGCAGCGCAGCCACGCCTACGCGATCGTGGACGAGGTCGACTCGATCCTCGTCGACGAGGCTCGGACGCCGCTGATCATCTCCGGCGAGCCCGAGACCGCCGCGGAGGTCTACGTCGACTTCGCACGCATCGCCCGCACCATGAACGGCTACCCACAGCCGAAGGCGAAGCCCGGTGGCGGCCCCGTCGAGCTGGACATCCCGGAGGGAACCGACTTCCTCTACGACGAGAAGTTCAAGACGGTGGCGCCGCTCGAGGCCGCGATCGAGAAGTTCGAGCGGGCGCTGCGAATCGAAAACCTCTACGACCCCCGCAACGTCCAGCTCGTCAACCACCTGAACCAGGCGCTGAAGGCGCAGGCCCTCTACCAGCGCGACGACGACTACGTCGTCCAGGACGGCGAGGTGAAGATCGTCGACGAGTTCACCGGCCGGATCATGGAAGGGCGGCGCTGGTCGGAGGGCCTCCACCAGGCCGTCGAGGCCAAGGAGGGCGTCCGCATCCAGGAAGAGCACGTCACCCTGGCGACCATCACGCTGCAGAACTACTTCCGGCTCTACGACAAGCTCGCCGGGATGACCGGCACCGCGAAGACCGAGGAGAAGGAGTTCGTCGAGATCTACGGCACGCACGTGGTCGAGATCCCGACCAACCAGCCGGTCGCGCGCGACGACAAGAACGACTTCATCTACAAGACGGTCGACGGCAAGTTCACCGCCGTGATCGAGGACATCAAGGAGCGCCACGAGAAGGGGCAGCCGATCCTCGTCGGCACGATCGCGGTCGAGACCTCCGAGCATCTGTCGGAGCGGCTGACGCGCGCCGGGATCAAGCACAACGTCCTGAACGCGAAGGAGCACGCGCGCGAGGCGGAGATCATCAAGGATGCCGGCCAGGTCGGCGCGGTCACGATCGCGACGAACATGGCCGGCCGCGGCGTCGACATCAAGCTCGGCGACAGCGTCGTCGACCTGGGCGGCCTCTACGTGCTCGGCACCGAACGACACGAGGCGCGACGGATCGACAACCAGCTCCGCGGCCGGTCCGGTCGCCAGGGCGATCCCGGCGAGACGCGTTTCTACCTGTCCGCCCAGGACGACCTCGTGCGCCTGTTCGCCGGCGACCGGATCTACCGCATCATCGAGCGTTTCAAGATTCCAGACGACCAGCCGATGGAGGCGAAGCTCCTCTCGAAGCAGATCGAGAACGCGCAGAAGAAGGTCGAGGAGCAGAACTTCGTCTCGCGGAAGAACGTCCTCAAGTACGACGACGTGATGAACAAGCAGCGCGTCGTGATCTACGAGCAGCGCCGGCGGGTGCTCGAGGGCGAGGACTTCTCCGAGGAGATCAAGGGCTGGATCGAAGAGGTGATCGGGCGTTCGGTCGAGACGTTCGTCGATCCCGAGAGCGGCGATCCCGACCTGGACGCGCTCGCCCAGGCGATGCAGCAGCTCTACAACAGCGAGATCACCGGCGACGAGCTCCGCGAGGACGGGGTCACCGACCCCGGTTCGCTCGTCGAGGAGTTCATCGAGGACGCCCAGGAGGAGTACACCGGCAAGGAGGCGGAGCTCGGGCCGGAGCTGATGCGCGAGCTCGAGCGGTTCGTGATCCTCCAGGTGGTCGACCAGCGCTGGCGGGAGCACCTCGAGAACATGGACTACCTCCGCGAGGGCGTGCACCTTCGGGCTATGGCCCAGAAGGATCCGCTGGTCGAGTACACCACCGAGGGGCACGCGATGTTCGCGGAGCTGAACGGGCAGATCCGCGAGGAGGTGCTCACGCTCCTGTTCCACGCGCAACTCCAGGCCGAGGACGCCGAGGAGCTGCGGACCGTGCAGGAGGCCTCGGCCGTCGGAAACGGCGGGCTCTCGTACGAGCACGAGTCGGAGGCGGGCGCGGCCGTGATCGCCGGCGCCCTCGGGGGCGAGGCCGGCAGCGTCAGCACGCTGTCCCGCCCGCAGCAGCGGAAGGTCGATGAGCACGAGAAGCTCGGCCGGAACGACCCGTGCTGGTGCGGCTCCGGCAAGAAGTACAAGAAGTGCCACGGGGCCTGAGGCCGCCGTCTCCGCCGCTCGCAGACGACGCGATCCGGCTCGACCCGCTCGCCGCCCGCTACGTGCCCGACTTCGAGCGGCTGCTCGAGGATCCGGACGTCGTCCGCAACACGAGGGTGCCCTCGTCTCCGCCGCCGGACTTCGCCTCGAGCTGGATCGCCCGCTACGCCGACGGCTGGCAGGACGGGTCTCGGGCAGGCTTCGCGATCCTCTCGCACGAGGCGGTGTTCCTCGGCTTCGGTGGGGTCGTCGATCTGGATCTGGACGCGGCGCAGGGCGAGATCGGATACGTCGTCGCCCCGGGCGCGCGCGGCCGCGGTGTCGCGAGCCGCGCCCTGCGCCTGATCACAGGCTGGGGGCTCGACGAGCTCGGGCTCGAGCGCGTCGAGCTGCACATCGACCCCGACAACACCGCCTCGATCCGCGTCGCCGAGCGCTGCGCCTACATCCGGGAGGGACTCCTGCGCTCGCTGCACTTCAAGGAGGGCCTCCGCGGGGACACCGTGATCTACTCGCTGCTCCGCACCGATCCGCGGTAGCGGCGATCCGCGGTGGCGGCGGTCGCGTGAGCTCGAGCAGGCGACCGCAGGCCCGAACGCCACACCCTCACCCTAGGGTGGGGGCTTGCCCCTTTCCCCTGCCGGCGAGGCTACCGGGACGAGGCGCACGCGTTCGTGCCGGAGTCGTGCCGATTTCGACCTTCACGGAGGACGACGGGCCCCTCGGCTAGCCTTACGCAATGGCCGAGACACAGGAGCAGCCGCTCGACCAGCAGCTCGAGGAGATCGGGATCCAGCTCGCCTGGGTCCGTGATTACCTTTGACCCCGATCGCCTGACCGCGCGTGCCGCCGAGCTCGAGGACGCGATGGGCGCGCCCGGTTTCTGGGACGACCAGCAGCGCGCGGCGGAGATCAGCACCGAGCACTCCCGGGTGACGAAACGACTCGAGCGCTTCCGGCGGCTGGACGGGGAGTACCGCGACGCGCGCGAGCTGGCTGAGATGGACGGCGAGATGGCCGGGGAGATCGCCGCCAGCCTGCGCCCGCTCCGCGACGAGTTGGCACGGCTCGAGGAGGACGCTCTCTTCAACGGCGAGTACGACGGCGGCGACGCGGTCGTCACGATCCATGCGGGGGCCGGCGGGACCGACTCGCAGGACTGGGCGGAGATCCTCCTGCGCATGTACCTCCGCTGGGCGGAGGGGCGCAGCTTCCAGACCGAGCTGCTCGAGGCGAGCCCGGGGGAGGAGGCCGGGCTCAAATCGGCGACGTTCACCGCGCGGGGCGAGAACGCCTACGGCGTCTTCAAGGCGGAGCGCGGCGTCCACCGGCTCGTCCGCCTCTCGCCGTTCGATTCGGCGCATCGGCGCCACACATCGTTCGCGCAGGTGATCGTCAGCCCGCTCCTCGCCGAAGATGCCGCGGCGGAGATCGACGAGGCCGACCTGCGGATCGACACGTACCGCGCATCCGGCGCCGGCGGGCAGCATGTCAACAAGACCGATTCGGCCGTCCGGATCACGCACCTGCCCACCGGGATCGTCGTCCAGTGCCAGAACGAGCGTTCCCAGACCTCGAACAAGCAGACCGCCCTGCGAATCCTGCGCTCACGGCTCGCCGAGCTCGAGCAGGAGCAGCGCGAGGCGGAGCTGGCCAGGGAGCGGGGGGCCGTGCAGGAGGCGGACTTCGGAAGTCAAATTCGCAGCTATGTGCTGCACCCGTACCAGCTCGTCAAGGACCACCGCACAGACGTCGAGGCCGGGAACGCCCAGGGCGTCCTCGACGGCGATCTCGACGAGTTCGTGCACGCCTACCTCCTCGCGCGAGCAGCGGGAAGGGCGGTCTAGCGGTGGACTCGGCTAGAATTGACCCTCCCCTGACCGGTGCGGCCCCGGGCTCGTCCGCGCGCTCGAACGGCGACGTGCCGCCCACACTTCTGGTGCAGCAAGCAGACGAACTTCACATCGAGACCCCGGTAGCCCTCGCCGAGGCGGAGCCGCGTTCCGCCGAGGCTTCTGCGGCCGCCATGATCGTGTTCGAGTCGGTGACGAAGGTCTACGACCCGGACGTGGTCGCCCTCAGCGATGTCTCGTTCGTGATCGAGAAGGGCGACTTCGTCTTCGTCGTCGGCGCCTCGGGATCCGGCAAGTCGACGATCATCCGTCTCTTGCTCAAGGAGATCGAGCCGACGCGGGGTCGGATCCTCGTCGGCGGCCGCGACCTCGGCCGGCTCAAGCACTCGAAGGTGCCGCTCCTGCGCCGGAACCTGGGGTGCGTGTTCCAGGACTTCAAGCTGTTGCCGAACCGAACCGCCGCCGAGAACGTCGCCTACGCGCTGAAAGTCCAGGGCAACCGACCCGAGTCGATTCGCAAGAAGGTGCCCGAGGCGCTCTCCCTCGTCGGCCTCGCCCACAAGGCGACCTCGCTGCCCGGCGAGCTCTCGGGCGGCGAGCAGCAGCGCGTCTCGATCGCGCGAGCCGTCGTCAATCACCCGCCGCTCCTGATCTGCGACGAGCCGACCGGGAACCTCGACCCCGATACCTCGGTCGGGATCATGCAGCTGCTCTACCGGATCAACCGCGCAGGTACGACGGTGCTGATGGTCACCCACGATCGCGAGATGGTCGACAAGATGCGCAAGCGCGTGATCGCGCTCGACAGCGGCCGGCTCGCGCGCGACGAGCGCCGCGGGGGGTACACGACCGAATGATGCGGATGCGCATGATCGTGGGCGAGGCCTGGCGGTCGATCACGGCGAGCATGTCGACGACGGTGGCGGCGACGATGACCGTGCTCGTCGCGATGCTCGTGCTCGGGACGACGATCGGCCTCGGTACCTGGGTTCTGTCCTACAGCGACCATCTGAAGCAGCAGCTGCTCGTCAAGGTCTACTTCACGAACGACCGGACCCCGAAGCAGATCAATGCGATCGGCAGACGGTTCGACCCGAAGGTCAATCCGCTCGTCCAGAAGCTGACCTTCGTCCCGAAGGAAGAGGCCCTGAAGATCATGCAGAAGCGCCTCCCACAGCTGAACAGGGGTCTGGCCTACAACCCCTATCCGGATGCGTACGAAATCCGCCCGACCAAGGGCGAGTACATCAACGACATCCGCGCCCAGCTGCGACCGATTCCCGCGGGCGTCGACAGGATCAACGACGGAGGCACCACCTCGCACCGGGTGCTCAAGGTCGGCGGGATCATCTCGGTCGTGTGCCTGATCGGCGTGCTGTTGCTCCTGATCGCCTCCACACTGCTGATCGCCAACACGATCCGGCTCTCGATCTTCGCCCGCCGGCGTGAGATCGAGGTGATGAAGCTCGTCGGCGCCACCAACTGGTTCGTCCGTGGGCCGTTCATGGTCGAGGGCCTGATCTGCGGGTTGGCCGGCTCGATCGCCGCCGTCGTGCTCCTGGTGATCGGCAAGTCGGTCGTGCTGCCTTCGATCGGCCTCGGCCACTCGAAGGACGCACACGCGCTGGCCTTCGAGCTGAATGCCCTGATCCTGATCGGCATCGGGCTTGCGCTGGGCGTCTCCGGCACCGGGCTCACCCTCAGGCGCTTCCTCCAGGTCTAGCGGCCGCGCGGCCCAGAATCGAATTCACCGTTCCGGCACGAAACGTCAGAGACACGTGACGGTTTCCTCGCTAGGCTCGCAGCGGGTGGTGGGATGGGGTGCCCCGGCAGCCGGACGGTAGGGTCGGGCGAGGATGGAGCCGGTCCGGACAGTGGTGGAGGTCGCGAGCCGCGGCAAGCTCGTCGTCGGCGAGCCCTACTTCGCGCCGGGGACGCCGATCGCGATCGATCGCAAGTCGTTGCACGGGGCAGAACGAGGCGACCTGGCCGTCGTTTCGAGCGGCCGCGGGCGAGCGAAGGTCGAGCGCGTGCTCGGGGTGGCGAGCCGGATCGAGGCCGTGCTCGAGGGTCTCCTGGTCGAGCGCGGCGCGCGGGTGGCACTGGAGCCCGTCGACCTGGCAGAGCCGTCCGCCGAGGGTCGGGTCGATCTCCGCGACCTGACGACCTTCACGATCGACCCCGATACGGCGAAGGACTTCGACGACGCGATCTCGGTGGTGCGCGAACCGGACGGCGTCCGCGCCTGGGTGCACATCGCCGACGTCTCGGCGTTCGTCCCGGCAGGCTCGGCGCTCGATCGAGGGGCGGCCGCCAGGGCGTTCTCGACCTACGTGCCCGGCCTGGTCGCGCCGATGCTCCCGCCCGAGCTCTCGGACGACTCGTGCTCGCTGCGGCCGCACGTCGACCGGTCGTGCCTGACCGTCGAGTTCCCTCCGAGCGGCGAGCCGCTCTTCTACCGCTCGACCATCCGCAGCGACGCTCGGCTGACCTACGGCCAGGCGCAGCGCCGCGACGTTCCGGCCGAGGTTTCGGAGGAGCTCGAGCTCGCCGCCGCGTACTCGGCCGAGCTGCGCCGCCGGCGATTCGCCCGCGGGGCGCTGCGGGTAGAGCGGCCCGAGATCGCGTTCGATTTCGACGGCGAGGGCGGCGTCGCAGCTGCCCGATGGGAGGCAGAGGCGGAGGCACACGCGCTCGTCGAGGAGCTGATGATCGTCGCGAACGAGGCGGTGGCGGGGCTGCTCGCCGGGCGCAACCGGGAGGCGCTGTTCCGCGTTCACGAACGCCCCGATCCGCAATCCGTGTCTCTCCTCGTCGCCAAGCTCGCAGACCTCGACGTGCCGACCCCGCCGCTGCCGGATCGACTGACGGTCGGCGACGCCGCCCGGGCTGTGGCCGACGTGAGCGAGCGCGTGACCGACTACGTCGGCAAGTCAGGCCGTGGGCGAGAGGCGTTCCCGGCGCTTGTCCTCCGCGCGCTCAAGCAGGCCCGCTACGACCCGCGCAACCTCGGTCACTCCGGCCTCGCGAGCCCGGCCTACTGCCATTTCACGAGCCCGATCCGCCGTTACCCGGACCTGGTGGTCCACCGCGCGCTCCTCCGCGAGCTCGGCGTCTCCGACGAGCCACTGCCCGAGCACCTGGGCGACCTGGCCGAGCACACCTCCGCCCGGGAGCGCGTGGCTGCCGAGCTGGAGTACCTCGCCGACGACATCTGCCTCGCATGGCTGCTCGAGTCCGAGCTCTTCGACCGCGGCTGGAACGACCCGTGGCCGGGCGAGATCACCGGCGTGATCCCGTCCGGCCTGTTCGTCCGCTTCGGTGATGTCTTCGAGGGCTACCTGCCCGCGCGGCGGCTCCAGGGCGACTATTTCGAGCTGAACGATCTCGGCACCGCCCTTGCCGGCAGACGCGGTGGCGGTGTCTTCCGGCTCGGCGACCCGATCGAGGTCGTGGTCGAGGAGATCCGCCGTTGGGAGGGAAAGGTCGAGCTGTCGCCCACGGAGGACGGCCGGCGTCCGCCGCCGCCAGCGCGTCGCGGACGCGCTACGGCGAGTACGGGCGGACGGGGTTGACGGCGATCGCGCCGCCGTCGACCGAATAGACGTCGCCCGTCGCGAACGACGCCTCGTCGCTGAGCAGAAACGCGACCACGGCAGCGATCTCGTCCGTGGTCCCCGGACGCTGGAGCGGCGCGAGCCGTGCCCGGGCGGACGTGCCCGATTCTCCCGCAGTGCTCTCCGCGGGCTGCCCGAGCAGGTTGGTCGGGACGATCCCCGGGGCGACGGCGTTCACCCGTATGCCGATCGGGCCGCCGTAGACAGCCGCCGAGCGCATCAGGCCGACGATCGCGTGCTTGCTGGCGTGGTAGGCGACGAGGTCGGCGCCTCCGCCGAAGGAGCAGATCGACGCGGTGGTGACCGCGGCCCCGCCGCCGTCCTGGCGCCGGTACTGTCGGAACGCCTCCCGGAGACCGAGGAACACGCCGCGGACGTTCACGGCGAGCACCTGGTCGAACTCCTCGACTGTCGCCTCGGGAAAGAGCGCGAGGTTTCCGGCGATCCCCGCGTTCAGGTGATACAGGTCGATCCGCCCGAACCGGTCGACCGCCGCCTTCGTATAGCGCTCGACGTCCTCCCCGCGTGACACGTCCGCCTCGACGACGAGCGACTCGCCTGCCAGCGAACGGGAGACGTCCTCGGCTCCGGGGCCGTCACGGTCGACGAGCACGACCGCGGCTCCCTCCTCCGACAGTCGCCGTGCGGCCCCGGCGCCGATGCCGCTCGCCGCCCCGGTGACGATGGTGACCTTGCCGGCCAGTCCGCGCAGCGCCATGGCTCTCCTCCGATTCCGACTTGACAGGACCGTATGGCTGGTAGCAGGATTGCCATATTGACAGACAATCGGTCAAGACGACAGGCTGACGGACAGGCGGAACGATGAGCATTCCGGTCGAGCCGAGTCCGGTCGGCGAAGCGCCCGATCTCGCCCCCCAGGTGGAGCGCGTCGCGGCTCCGCTGCGCACACAGGTGTCGGACATCCTCCGGCGCGAGATCGTCGAGATGCGGCTGCACCCGGGCCAGCGGCTTGTCGAACGCGAGCTGATCGAGCGCATTGGTGTCTCGCGGACGACCATCCGCGAAGCTCTGCGGGAGCTCGCTTCGGAGGGCCTGGTCACGACGATCCCGCAGAAGGGTGCGATCGTGGCGATCCCGTCGCCGAAGGAGGCGGCCGAGGTCTACGAGGTGCGGGCGCTGCTCGAAGGGTTGGCCGCGCGGGAGTTCGTCGACAATGCCACCGAGCTGCACCTGGAGGCGTTGCGGCAGGCCATGAGTCAGGTCGCGCGCGCCGGCAAGAAGAACGACGCCGACGGCGTGCTGCGGGCGAAGAACCGCTTCTACGACGTGCTCTTCGACGGCGCGGACAACGCGACGATCCGGAGCATCCTCGGCGGCCTGCAGGCGCGCGTGGCCGTCCTGCGGGCGACGTCGCTGACTGCTCCCGACCGCCCCCGCGAGTCGGTGACCGAGATCCAGGCCATCGTGGACGCGATCGAGCGCCGGGACGCCGACGCCGCCGCGGAGGCGGCCTCCTTCCACGTCCGCCGGGCGGCCGAGACCGCGTTCCGCCAGATCGGGATCACACCGGAGGACGGAGGGGCCGAATGACCGACGACGGGCGTCTGAAGCAGGGCGAGCGCATCCGCCGCGAGGTGCTCGGCGACGCGCACGTCGAGCGCTCGCTCGCAAAGGCCGGCGAGTTCTCGCGGCCGATGCAGGAGTTCGTCACCGAGCACTGCTGGGGCGCCGTCTGGTCGCGCCCCGGCCTCGGCCGCAAGGAGCGCAGCCTCGTCAACCTGGGAATGCTGACCGCGCTCAACCGCTCGCACGAGCTGCGCGTCCACGTGCGCGGCGCGATCCGCAACGGCTGCACCCCCGAGGAGATCCAGGAGGTGCTGCTCCAGGCGGCGATCTACTGCGGCGTGCCCGCGGCGATGGAGGCGTTCCGCGTCACCGAGGCGGTGCTGGCGGAGCTCGAGGACGAAGAGCGGTCGGGCGACGGCGCAGCCGTCCGCGCGAGGAGCGCCGAGTGACTGCGCCGGTCGGCTTCGTCGGGCTCGGCGCGATGGGCACGCCGATGGTGGACGCGCTGCTCGACGGCGGCTTCACCGTGCTCGTCACCGACGTGCGCGCCGAGGCGGCGGAGGCACTGGTCGAGCGCGGGGCGACCGCGGCCTCCTCCTCCGCGGAGGTGGCCGACGGCGCGGAGACCGTGCTGGTCAGCCTGCCGCTGCCCGAGGTCGTGCGGACGGTGGCCGGCGAGGTCGGTTCCGGAGGTGCCATGCGCACGTTCGTCGACCTGTCGACTACCGGGCCGTCGACCACCGAGGCGATCGCCGCCGGCCTCCAGGCGAACGGCATCCGCTACCTCGACGCTCCGGTCAGCGGCGGTGTCGCCGGTGCGGCTGAACGGAGGCTGACGGTCATGGCCTCGGGCGACGAGGCGGTGTTCGCCGACGTGAAGCCCCTGCTGGCAACGTTTGCGACGACGATCCTCCACGTCGGCGCCGCGCCGGGGCAAGGTCAGCTCGCCAAGCTCCTGAACAACCTGCTCTCGGCGACCGCCTTCGCGATCACCTCCGAGGCGACGACGCTCGGCGTCCGAGGCGGGCTGGACCCCGCCACGCTGCTCGAGGTCTTCAACGCGAGCACCGGACGCAACACGGCCACCTCCGACAAGTTCCCGCGGCAGGTGCTGACCCGCGCCTTCGCCTCCGGCTTCCGCCTGAAGCTGATGACGAAGGACGTCGAGCTCTGTCTCGCCGAGGCGCGGTCACGCGGCCACGCCATGCCGGTGGGCGGTCTCGTCCAGCAGCTCTGGACGCTGGCGGCGGCCCGGGCGGAGGAGGAGGCCGACCACACCGAGTTCGTCAGGCTCGCCGAGGAGTGGGCGGGCGTCGAGGTAGTCGGGGAGGTCGCACATGCAGGCCGTTGAGCAGCGCACGCCCGACGACGTCGGCACGGCCCGCTTCGAGGTCGCAGCGGTCCGCTACGGCACGCTGCGCGCGCCGAAGAGCGAGTTCTTCCACCGCTACGAGAGCTACGGCGAGCCGGATGCCGAGATGGAGATGGCGTACTACTTCTGGGTCCTCAGCCGTGCCGGGCGGGCGATCCTCATCGACACCGGGTTCGATCCCCGGGTCGGCGAGCGGCGCGGGAGGACTTGCGACTGCGAGCCACTGGAGGCACTCAGGCGGCTCGGGGTCGGCCCGGAAGACGTGGACACGATCCTCGTGTCCCACCTGCACTACGACCACATCGGGAACCTTGCGGCCTTCCCGCAGGCACAGCTAGTCGTCCCGAGAAAGGAGCTCGAGTTCTGGACAGGACCGTTTGCGGATCGTCATCAGTTCGCAGTGCACGTCGAGCCGGCAGAGATCGAGCTGCTCGACTCTGCGCACTGCTCGGGCCGGGTGAGGCTGGTCGACGGCACCGAGCAGATCCAGGAGGGAATCACCGCGATCGTCGTCGGCGGCCACTCGCCCGGTCAGCAGGTGACCGTCGTGGCGACCGGCGGCGGTGACGTCGTGCTGACGTCCGACGCGGTGCACTTCTACGAAGAGCTCGAGGCCGACCGTCCATTTGGGGTGGTGGCCGACCTCGAGTTGATGTACGGCGCCTACGACCTCGTCAGAGAGCTCGGGAAGGCACCGGGTGCGGTGATCGTACCCGGCCACGACCCGGCCGTGATGGACCGGTTCCCGGGCCTCGACGAGGGGGTGAGCGGACTCGCCGTGCGCGTGGGCTGAGGCCGCGAAGAGTCGATTCCAGGGGCGACACGTCAAGGAGGGAGCGTTCGATGAGAGGTTGGATCGGGTCATGGAGAATGGTCGTCGTCGCGCTGGCGACGATCGCGGTCGCCGTCGGGGCGAGCACTGCCTCCGGCGGGTCGTCGGCGGGGACGATCCTCGTCGGGTCGATCGCCGGCACCACCGGCGCGTACGGGAGTACCGGCGTGGCCATGGTGAACGGCGCCACGCTGGCGATCGCGGACCTGAACGCGAAAGGCGGTGCGCTCGGCAAGAAGTTCAAGCTTCAGTCGTACAACGACCAGGCCTCGGCGACGCTGTCGTCGCAGCTCTTCCAGCGGCTGGTCAGCGGCGGAGCCGTCGCGATCGCCGGGTCGGGAGACACCGGGCCGGCCACGTCGGCGATGGCCCAGCGCCTCCAGGTCCCCAATATCGGGGCGGTGGACGACGCCGGCCTGACCATCTACCCGAACGGCCCGAGCAAGGCGCCGTTCGAGTGGGTCTGGAGCTGGGGCCTGAACACGTTCGCCTGGGGTGAGATCGTCGGCCAGTACGCGGTCGACCACTGCAAGGGCCTCGCCGTTCTGCACGACCCGTCCACCTACGGCCGCGGCGGCGAGGCGGGCGTCAAGATCGGCTACGAGAAAAACGGGCGAAAGCTCGTCCTCGACGAGACGATCAACGAGGACTGGTCGACCGGCGCGACCGTCGGCCTGACCAACGAGATCAACAAGATCAAGAGCGCCAAGGCCGACTGCGTGGTCGTCTGGCTGACCCCGCAGGACACCGCGCGGTTCTCGCAGACTCTGAAGACCACGGGCACGAAGCTGACCGTGCTCGGCAACGACGAGATCAACGCGGACAACACCTATGCCAAGCTCGCCGGCGCTTCCGCCAACGGGGCGATCGGCGCGATGCTGAAGACCGACTACAACCCGAACGCGGCCGTCAAGTCGTTCCGCAAGCGGTACAAGGCGCGGTTCCATCTGGACGCCACGCCGTTCGCGGTCGCGAACTACGACGCGATCATGATGCTCGGCGCGCTGATCAAGAAGACGGGCTCGACCGACCCGAACAAGCTCAAGGACGCCTTCAACGGCGTCAAGAACTTCCAGGGTCTGCAGGGTGTCGTCTCGTTCAGCAAGCAGAACCACGCGACGATCACGACGAAGCAGCTGCAGCTCGTGAAGTACGACGCGAAGACGAAGACCTGGAAGGCAACGAAGTAGAGCCCGGCCTGCGGGGTGGGTCGGGCGCGCCCCGGCCCGCCCCGCGGCGGAACAGAGGAGGGGAATGAGCACCGAAACGAACGAGCGCAAGAAGGAGCTGCGGGACGCGTTCATCGACGCACGGGGCTACTGGAACGAGTTCTGGGACGCCCTGCTCGACCTGGACGAGGACTTCTTCGAGGCCTACACGCGGTTCTCGTCGGTGCCGTGGTTGTCGGGGCCGCTCGACCCGAAGATCAAGGAGTTCGTCTACATCGCGGTCGACGCGGCAGCGACCCATCTCTACGTGCCGGGGATCCGCCAGCACATCAAGCAGGCGCTCGCCCACGGCGCGACGGCTGAGGAGATCATGGAGGTGCTCGAGCTCACCGCCACGCTCGGGATCCACGCCTGCAACATCGGCGTCCCGATCCTCGTCGACGAGCTGGAGGCGATCGGCAAGCCTGTCTCCCGCGAGCTCTCTGCCCGCCAGGAGGAGATCAAGGCCGAATTCACCGAGAAGCGCGGCTACTGGAACCCGTTCTGGGACGAGATGCTGTGGCTCGACGCGGAGTTCTTCGCCGCCTACACGCAGTTCTCGTCGGTGCCGTGGGTGAGCGGGACGCTCGAGCCGAAGATCAAGGAGCTGATCTACACCGCCTTCGACGTCTCGGCCACGCACCTGTACGTGTCGGGCCTCAGGCAGCACATCCGCAACGCGCTCGACTACGGCGCCACCCGCGAGGAGGTGCTCGAGGTGATCGAGCTCGCGAGCGTGATCGGCATCCACTCGTGCACGGTCGGAGTCCCGATCCTGGTCGAGGAGCTCGCGGCCGGGAAGCCTGCGGCATGAGCACCGTGGCGACACCGGCTCCCGAGCAGGAGCTGCAGGAGCTCTACGCGCGCTCGAAGGCGCTGACGAGCGCCGCGGCCGCCGCGCTCGTCCTCGATGCCGAGCCCGCCGGGCTCCCGGAGGAGGCCGACCGGCTGCTGGCCGACTCCATCGACGCCGGACGCCGTCTGCCCGGCCTCGCTCTGCAGCTCGCCGCCTGTGTCGAGGCCGCACGCGACCTCAGGCGGCTGCTGGCGGGCGATGCTTCCGAGTCGGATCTCGACCGTGCCCGCGCGTCCCACCGCCGCCTGCGCCGCGAGGTGTGGCGGGTCCTTCCCTGCGAATACGTCCCGTGCTGCGCCGCCGGGCACGGACCGGAGCGATAGGAGTTCGGATGGCTGACTATTCGATCTGGGTCGTCGAGTACGCACGCGTCGTCGAGTTCGCCCAGGGCATCCTCAAGTACGGCGACTGGAACACTGGGACGAGGGTCGCGCCCTACTGCTACGCGGTGCTCAAGGGCGAGGGTCACGTCGCGGTCGTCGACACGGGCTACAACCACGTCGAGCTCGGCGAGGTATTGGCGCAGTCGTACGGCGTCAGCGACTGGCAGCCGCCCGAGGTCGTGCTGAAGCGGATCGGGATCGATCCCGCCGAGATCGACACGATGATCCTCACCCACAACCACTTCGACCACGCCGGCGGGGTCGAGTTCTTCCCGAACGCACAGGTCTACTTCCAGGCGCGCGAGCTCTCCCGGTACATGTGGGCCTCCGGGCTGCCGGACCGGCTGCAGTGGCTGACGAGCGCCACCGATCCCGACCTGATGCTCTGGCTCGTCAACCGCAGGAAGCAGGGCAAGCTCACGCTGCTCGAGGAGGAGACGGAGGTGCTCCCGGGCGTCCGCTGTGTCCCCGCCCACGACACCCACACGGCGGGCTCGCAGTACGTCACCGTCGAGAACGCCCGCGACGGGCGCTGGCTGCTCGCGGGCGACAACGCCTACCTCTACGAGAACTTCCTCGGCCCCGACGGGCGTTTCACGCCGATCGGGCTGATCTTCGGCAGCGTCGAGCGCTGCGTCCTGACGATGGAGGAGATGTGGCAGTGGGTCGACCAGGACGTCAGGCGCATCGTCCCGTTCCACGAGGAGAAGCTCTGGGAGACGTTCCCGACGCGGCGGTTCGACGACTCGCTGCGGGTGGCCGAGCTCTCGCTCGCCGCGGGTGAGCCGAGCCGGGCCGACGAGACCGCTGCCGTCGTCGGCTGAGCCGATGTCCGACCCGGCGCACAGCGGCATGATCGGCCTGGGCAACATGGGCGGCCGCATCGCGCGGCGGATCCACGGCGCCGGGCTCGCCGTCACCGGCTACGACGTCGACCCGGGCCAGGCCGGCCGGTCGGGCGTGCCGACCGCGGGCTCCGTCGCCGAGCTCCTCGGCGGCACGCGCGTCGTGTTCCTGTCGCTGCCGGACAGCCGCGTGGTCGAGTCGGTCGTCTACGGCGAGGACGGCCTGCTCGCCGCCTGCGGGCAGGGCCAGATCGTCGTCGACCTGAGCACGTCCGCGCCCAGCTCGACGGTGAAGATCCACGCCGACCTCGCCGAGCGCGGCGTCGAGCTCGTCGACGCGGGAATCTCGGGCGGCGCGGCAGCCGCCGAGCAAGGCTCGCTGACGATCATGGCCGGCGGCTCGGAGCAGGCGCTCGACACGGTCAGGCCGTTCCTGGAGACGTTCTCGAGCCGCGTCTACCACATGGGCGCGCCAGGCTCGGGGCACGTGGCCAAGCTGCTGAACAACTTCCTGAACGGCATCAGCCTCGCAGCCACCGCCGAGGTGATGGTCGCGGCCCGCAAGGCGGGACTCGACCTGGCGCAGTTCCTCGACGTCGTCAACAACTCGAGCGGCGTCAACTTCGCGACGCTGAACCGCTTCCCGCGGATCGTCCAGGGCGACTACCTCGAGGGCGGGCTGACGAGCAACCTGATGGCGAAGGACATCCAGCTGTACCTCGACCTCGCGCGGCGGCTGGAGGTGACGAGCGTCGCGGGACCGTCGTGTCTCGGCGCGTTCCACCTGGCGGCCGCGCTCGGGTACGGCGAGCAGATCTCGAACCGGGTGGTCGACGCTCTCGGAGACCTCTCCGGCGGCGTCCGGCTCCAGGACGGAGGTGAAGGCGAATGAGAATCGCACCGGGACGGGCCTCGGGGTCCGGGTCGGAGGAGCGCGGGCCGACGTTCACCGGCCGCGTGTGGGCCGACCCCGTGCTCGCGGCCGAGGGCGACGTGGGTGTTGCCAACGTCTTCTTCGAGCCGGGGGCGCGCACGCACTGGCACACGCATGCGATCGGACAGGTCCTGTACGTGACGCACGGCGCCGGCTTCGTACGGCGCCGCGACGGCGTGGGCGGCCCGATCAGGGCGGGCGACGTGGTGCACATCGCCGGCGGAGAGGAGCACTGGCACGGCGCGGCGCCCGACAGCTATCTCCTCCACGTCGCGATCTCGCTGGGCGGCGCGGACTGGCTCCACGCCGTCACCGACGACGAGTACGCGGAGGCCGCCGGCTAGGTGCTGCAGGTCCTCCTCAGCGGCCTCGCGAGCGGGGCGGTCTACGGGCTCGTCGGGATGGGCTTCGCGGTCGCTTTCTACGTCACCCGGGTGATCAACTTCGCCGAGGGGCAGCTGCTGATGGTGGCGGTGATGGTCGCCGCCGCCATCGCCCGGACCGGCGTCTGGGTCGGGTTCGCGCTCGCGGGCGGCGTCGTCGCAGCGGTGCTCGCCGCCGTCGCCACCTACTTCGTGGCAGTCCGGCCGGTGCTTGCGTTCAGCCGCTTCAGCTTCGCCTGGCTGGTCAGCACCCTCGGTGTCGCCCTGATCCTGCAGAACGTTGCCGCGATCATCTGGGGCCCGACCTCGCGATCGTTCCCCACGTTGCTGAACGGGACGGGCGTGCACATCGGCAACGCGACGCTGACGCTGCAGGAGCTGGTGACGATCGGCGTGGCCGTCGGCATGGCGGTCGGCTTCGAGCTCGTCCGCAAACACACGCTCTTCGGCAAGGCGGGGATGGCGGTGGCCTACGACCCCGAGATGGCGTCGGCGCTCGGCGCGAACACCGGGATGATCGCGGTGATCGCGTTTGCGGGCGCCGGTCTCTTCGCGGGCATCGCCGGGATCCTGATCGGGCCGATCACCTACTCGAACCCGTATCTCGGCAACACCTACGGGATCGCGGGCTTCGTCGCGCTGATGATCGGCGGCACGGAGCGGCCGGTGGCCGCGATGGTGGGCGGGCTCATCCTCGGGATCCTCGAGGAGGCGTCGAAGAGCCTGATCAACACGCAGGCGTCTGACTGGTTCCCGTTCGTCGTGGTCGTCGTGATCCTCCTGGTCACGCCGCAAGGTCTGTTCTCGATCGGGCCGCAGCTCCGCGGCCTGGGCCGGCGCTGGCGGAGACCGAGACCCGCGGTCACATGAGGGCCGAAGCGCCTGCGGCGGGCGCGGAGCGGGACGTCGAGACGCAGCCGGTGGCGGCGCGTTCGCTGCCCTGGCGCTCGCCGACCCTGCTCGTATCGGTGGCGGCGTACCTCGCGTTCACGTACTACGTCGCGCACGACGGCACGCTCTACCTCCAGGGACTCATCCTCGTCGCGGCCGTGTTCGGCATCCTCGCTGTCAGCCTCGATCTCGTGGCCGGCATGGTCGGGCTCTACTCGCTCGGCCACGCGGGGCTCTTCGCAATCGGGGCATACGGGACGACCCTGCTCTACAACGACCACCACTGGAATCTCTTCGTGCTCCTGCCGGTCAGCATGCTCGGGGTCGGGCTCGTCGGGCTCCTGCTGGGCACGCTCACCCTCCGGGTCAGCGGCCTCTACTTCGCGATCACGACATTCATCTTCACGCTCGTCATCACCGTGGTGGCGAGCGACTTCGCGTTCACCGGCGGCTACGGCGGCCTGATCGGGCCGATCTTCCCCGGCTTCCCCGGCTGGCTGGATTGGCTCGGGCAGTCGCTGATCTGGTGCTGCATGGCGCTGCTGCTGCTCGCGGTGCTGTTGAGTCTTGCGCTGCGGCGGTCGCCGCTCTATCCGGTCTTGCTGGCGATCCGCGACGCCGAGCCGTTCGCAGCCGCGGCGGGCGCGAGGACGGCGCTCATCAGGATCGGGCTGTTCGGCGTGTCCGCCGCGATGGCCGGGGCGGCAGGCTGGGTCTTCACCTTCCAGGGCTTCATCTCGCCCGGCCAGTTCGACTGGACCGTCTCGGTGAACATCCTCGTGATGGTGATCCTCGGCGGGCTCAACACCACGATCGGCCCCGTGCTCGGCGCCGCCTTCGTCACCATGTTCCCGGCGCAGGTCAACATCAACCCGTTCTGGCAAGAGGTGCTGTTCGGCGGGCTGTTCCTCGCCGTGATCGTCGTCTACCCGGCCGGATTCGTCGGGCTGGTCGAGGCGGTGGTGCGCCGGCTGTTCGGGCTGCTGCCCCGGCGCGAGGGCGACGAGGTGCCTGCCGCGGCGGCCGTGCGTTCCGCCGAGCATGCGTCTCCGGTCGGCATCTCCACGCTTGCGGCGGCCGCCCGCGAGGGCGCCCAGCACCCGGAGGTCGTTCCCGGCAGCGTGAGCGGTGCGACCAGGACGGCGACAGCCAGGCTCGCAGTCGAGTGCCGTGGGGTCAGCTTCGCCTACAGCGGCGCTGCCTTGGCCGTGAACGACGTCGATTTTCTCGTCGAGGAGGGCTCGATCCACGGTCTGATCGGCCCGAACGGCTCGGGCAAGACCACCCTGGTGAACCTCATCGCCGGCCGCCTGAAGCCGCAGGCCGGGACGATCCGGCTGGAGGGTGTGCCGTTCGAGAAGGGCGGTCCGCCCGCCCGCGCACGAGCCGGCTTCATGCGCACGTTTCAGGCGCCGGTGCTCGTCCGCGAGCTGTCCGTGCTGGACAACGTCGGCGTCGGGCTCTACTCGCGGATCCCGCGGGTCGCGCCTCGCGCGGCCGTCTGGCCGGTGCTCCCGACCGCTCGCAGGGACGGTAGGCGGATGCGGGCGCGCGCGACCGACGCGCTCGGCTTCGTGGGCGCCGAACGGTGGGCCTCGACGCGCATCACGAACGTCCCCCACGGGATCCAGCAGCTCACGCAACTCGCCGCCGCCGTCGTCGCGGGACCGCGGGCGGTGATCCTCGACGAGCCGCTGGCGGGCCTGTCGCCGACCGAGGTCGAGCACGTCGCCACGATCCTCGGCGAGCTGAGGAGTGCAGGGGTGAGCGTGATCCTGATCGAGCACCAGCCGCGCTTCGTGTTCGCCCTTTGCGACCAGGTGACCGTGCTCGACGCAGGGGAGGTGGTGGCGACCGGGCCCGCCGCCGAGGTCCGGGAGAACGCCCGCGTCCGGGAGGTGTACCTCGGGCAATGAGCGCCTCGCCGGGCATCCTCGAGGTCTCTTCGCTCCGCGCCGGCTACGGCCGGTACGACGTCGTGCGCGACCTGGACCTGAGGATCGCCGAGGGGGAGGCGGTCGCCCTGCTCGGCCCGAACGGCGCCGGCAAGACGACCGTCCTGCGGGCGATCATGGGCCTCGTCAAGCACCGGCGCGGCTCGATCCGGATCGCCGGCGAGGAGCTCGTCCGGATGCCGACCCACCTGATCGCGCGGGGCCGGGCGGCGCTCGTCCCGGAAGGACGGCGGCTGTTCCTGAACCAGTCGGTCGAGGACAACCTGCTCCTCGGGGCCCTTCATCTGCGCCGGGACCGGAGGCGCGTACGCGAGCTGCTGGAGTCGGTGTACGAGCTCTTCCCGCTCCTGCGTGACGTGCGCGCGAGGCCGGCCTCCGCCCTCAGCGGAGGACAGCAGCAGATCGTCGCGATCGCGCGCATGCTGATGAGCGACCCCAAGGTGCTGCTGCTCGACGAGCCGTCGCTGGGGCTGGCGCCGATGGCGATCGACAGCGTCGCCGAGGCGCTTGCCGAGCTGCGGGAGCGGGGGAGGTCGCTCCTGCTGGTCGAGCAGCGCGTCGATCTGGCGCTGCGCGTATGCGATCGCGTCTACGTGCTCGCCGGCGGAGAGGTCGCCCTCGAGGAGTCGGCCGCAGAGATCCGGGCCGAGGAACGCTCGCTGATCAACGCCTACCTCGGTTAGGCAGCTGCGAACGCCGGGCCGGTCGAGCTCACCGCCGGCCCGGTGCACGGTTAGGGTCGGCGGGGACGATGGCAATCTCCCAGCCGACGACGGGCAAAGGCCCGTCCGGGTCACAGCTCGTCCTGTTCACGCTGGCAGCCGGCCAGTTCCTGATGACGCTCGACAGCTCGGTGATGAACGTCTCGATCGAGGAGGTCGCGAAGGACGTCGGCACGACCGTGACCGGTATCCAGACGGCGATCACCATGTACACGCTCGTGATGGCGGCGCTGATGATCACCGGCGCCAAGATCGGCGCGATGATCGGGCGCAGGCGCGCGTTCGCGATCGGCTGCGTGATCTACGGGTGCGGTTCCTTCACGACGTCGATCGCGCCGAACTACCCGGTGCTCCTGTTCGGCTGGTCGTTCCTCGAGGGCGTCGGCGCCTGCCTGATCCTGCCTGCGATCGTCGCGCTCGTCGCCGGGAACTTCGCCGCTGCGAGACGGCCCGCCGCCTACGGGCTCGTCGCCGCGGCAGGCGCGATCGCCGTCGCCGTCGGCCCGCTGATCGGCGGCTTCTGCACGACGTATTTCTCGTGGCGCTGGGTGTTCGCGGGCGAGGTCGTGATCGTGGCGATCATCCTCCTGTTCACCCGGAAGATCGCTGACGCGCCGGTCGAGAAGCGGCCGCACCTGGACGTGGTCGGGGCCGCGCTGTCGGCGGCCGGGCTCGGGTTGTTCGTCTTCGGCGTGCTCAAGACCGGCACGTGGGGATGGATCCGGTCGAAGCCCGGCGGCCCGTCGTGGGCGGGGCTGTCTCCGAGCATCTGGCTGATGATCGCCGGGTTGTTCGTGGTCTGGTTCTTCTTCGCGTGGCTGCACCGCCAGGCCGATCGTGGCAAGGAGCCTCTCATCCGCCCCGACATGCTCCGCAACAACCAGCTGGTCGGCGGGCTCGTCATGTTCTTCTCGCAGTTCATGATCCAGGCGGGGGTCTTCTTCGTCGTCCCCCTCTACCTCTCGATCTGCCTCGGCCTGTCGGCGCTGGAGACCGGCGCCAAGCTGCTGCCGCTGTCGGTCACCCTGCTCGCCGCGGCGATCGGCGTCCCGAAGATGTGGCCGAAGGTCTCGCCGCGCCGCATCGTGCGCTCGGGCCTGCTCTCGCTCCTCGCCGGCGGGCTGATCCTGCTCGGAGGGCTCGACGCGAACTCGGGGCCCGAGGTGGTCTTCGTCCCGATGCTCCTGATCGGCCTCGGCATCGGCGCGCTAGCGTCGCAGCTCGGCGCGATCACGGTGTCCGCGGTCCCCGACGACGAAAGCCCGGAGGTGGGCGGGCTCCAGAACACGATGACGAACCTCGGTGCGTCGCTGGGGACGGCGCTTGCCGGCTCGGTGATGATCGCCGCGTTGACCGCCGCGTTCATCGCGAACATCCAGTCGAGCGACGCCATCCCTGCATCGGTGAAGTCGAAGGCAAGCACGGAGCTGGCGAGCGGTGTGCCGTTCATCTCGGACGAGGATCTCCAGCAGGCGCTCGATGACGCCCACGTCAGCAACCGGGCGGCCGACGACGCGCTCGCTGCGTACCAGAAGGCCCGTATCGACGGCCTACAGGCCGCTCTGGCGATCCTCGCTCTGATCACGGTGATCGCGCTGTTCGGAGCGAGGCGGATCCCGACCGTTCCGGTCGGCTCCACCGGGCCGCCGGTCTAGGTCCCGCGCCTAGACTTGTCGGCGGCATGGCCGGAGAGAAGCTGATCGCGGACAATCGCCGCGCCCGTCACGACTACGAGCTCCTCGAACGTTTCGAGGCGGGCCTCGTACTGACCGGGACCGAGGTGAAGTCGCTGCGCGACGGACGCGCCTCGCTTGCGCAGGCGTTCGCCGACGTCCGCGACGGCGAGGTCTGGCTCGTCGGCGCCGAGATCTCGACCTACGAGCAGGGCAACATCGCCAACCATGTGCCCACACGCGACCGCAAGCTGCTCCTGCACCGCGGGGAGATCGCCTCGCTGTACGGCAAGGTGCGCGAGCGGGGGCTGACGCTGGTGCCGACCCGCATGTACTGGAAGGACGGTCGCGCGAAGGTCGAGATCGCCCTCGCCCGCGGCAAGCAGACGATCGACAAGCGCCGCGACATCGCCAAGCGGGACGCCGACCGCGCGATGCAGCGTGCGCTCAAGTCGCGCCGGTAGAACGGCCGCTCGCCGACGATCTGGTGGGCTCCCGGAGACGAGGTTTCGCCGGGCGGAAACGGGGCACGGGAGCCTCAGCGGCGCTTCTGCCGCACGACCGAAGGAGGGTCCAATGCCGAAGCCCATTCCGGAGGGGTATCGCACCGCCACCCCGTACCTCGTGTTCGACGACGCGGCTGCCGCGATCGAGTTCTACAAGAACGCCTTCGGCGCCGAGGAGCGCATGCGAATGGAGGCGCCCGGCGGCAAGATCGGACACGCCGAGATCGAGATCGGCGATTCGATGGTGATGTTGTCCGACTCGTTCCCGCAGTCGACGACGAGGTCGCCGACCGAGCTGGGCGGCACGACCGCGGGCATCTTCCTCTACGTCGAGGACGTCGACACGGTCGCGCAGCGGGCGATCGACGCGGGAGCGACCGTCACGATGGAGGTCGCCGACCAGTTCTGGGGCGACCGTTTCGGCTCGCTCACGGATCCGTTCGGCCACTCGTGGTCGATCGCGACCCACGTCGAGGACGTCCCGCCCGAGGAGATGGCCGAGCGCGCAAAGGACGCGATGGCCGCGATGAGCAGCACCAGCTGACGCTGGGTGCAGGGGAGCCGGGCGGGCCGCGGCGGGCCCGCCCGACATTCCTCGGTCGCTACTTGGCGACCTTGGCCTGGCCGCGGATCTCGCCCGCGGCGTTCTTCTTCGTGTGCACGTTGATGTAGGCCTTGCCGCCCTCGAGGGCAGAGATCACGGCCTTCGAGATGTGGACCTTGCCCGTCTGGCCGTTCTTGCAGGGGCCGCAAAGCGGGACGACCACCGGGCCGGCGACGCCCGGCTTGCCCATGTGGATGTGGGCGGCGAGCGCGTTGCCCGTGAGGCGCGAGTACGTCAGCTTCCAGGTCAGCGTCGCGCCGGTCTTGTTCTCGACGTATTTCGCGCTGAACGCGCCCTTCGCGAGCCGTGCGCTCTTCGGCTTCGGGACCTCGGTGTTGTTCTTCAGCGTCGCGCTGACCGTGTAGGTCTCCGCTGCGCCGGCGAAGGCGACGACAACCAGAGCGACCGTCGCCGTTGCGGCGACGAGCAATACGAGCTTCTTCACGACGTTCCTCCCGTCTCGGTGTGCTCTCCCTGGGAGGTGTTCGCCGGATGCGGCCGGTCGGATTGATCGAGCTGCCGCGGCTACACTGTTCCGGAAGACATACGGGGGCGACCAGGTCTCGACGTGGTCGGTTCTCCGGCTGAGCTGCAGGTCGAGGTCCCCGGTCGGCCTCGTAAAACAACCGGGAACCAACGTAAGTGCGGATAACGATCTCGCACTCGCCGCCTAAGTAATTAGGTGACGCGTCGCTCCGGACTCGGCCCGTGGTTCGGGTAGCGGCGTCATAAACGGGCTGGCCCCGAAGCAGAGCCAATCGGCGGAGGGGTGAGACCACAGGATGGCTGGCCCCGGCGGTAGGTCGCTCACCACCGGCCGGCGGGGCGAGATCAAACGGTGAGCTACACCTGTAGAGGCTCAGACCGGTGCGGCTGCGGACGCGGGTTCGATTCCCGCCGCCTCCATTTTCCCCGCAAATCGGCCTCATTTCGGAGGGAATCGAAATGCGATGGGATGCCTGTCGTCGCGGCGCAGGCCAGGGGCCGGCGTTGACGGACGTGGCTCCTCGCGCTACCCTTACTTCTGATGAGAGAAGTAAAGAAAAGACGCCGGGGCTTCACACGGATCAGCGCGAAGCATCAGGCGACGATTCCAGTGCAGGCCCTCAGGGACGCGGGGCTGAAGCCGGGCGACGAGGTCCGCGTAGTCGCAGCCGGCAGGGGACGCCTTGTGCTCGAGCGGGATACGAACGTCGTCGAACGCCACGCCGGCACCCTCCGCGGCGTCTACGGGCGGGGCGAGCTCGACAGCCTGCGTGACGAGTGGCGTTAGTCGTTCTCGATGCGTCGGTCGTCATCGCGTTTCTCGATCCGGAAGATGCGCTCCACGACGCGGCCGTCCGAGCCCTCGCCGAGCATCAGCACGACGACTTGGTGATTCCTGCGTCTGTGTATGCCGAGATTCTCGTGGCGCCCTATCGCAGCGGCGCCGATGCAGTCGCTGAGATCGAAGGGTTTCTCTCGGACCTTGCCGTTCGAACAGGGGCGATAACTGCCGAGATCGCCCGCGGGGCGGCGCGTCTTCGCAGCGGATCCCGAAGTCTGAGGCTCCCTGACGCCCTCGTGCTCGCAACCGGGGACGAGCTGGAGGCCGAGAGCGTGCTCACCGGCGACGAAGCATGGGCAGGAATCAGCCGACGAGTCACGGTCGTCCGCGCTCGCTGACGGGTCGGACGGAATCTTCCGCGGGTTCGATTCCGCCGTCTCCACTTCCGAATGAGGTCTGGCTCCCGCTTCGCGGGAGCCATGACGACTTCGTTCGGGAAGGGTGTCGGGACAGCCGTCGCGGGTCGTGCCCGCCAGGTCGGTCGCGGCGGCCGCTGTGCAATGCAAGGACCTGGCGCCGCCGGCTCTAGCAGAGCGGAAGTCCGGCAAAGACCGCATGCGTCACCGCAAGAGCGTCCTCTAGCTCCGATGAACCCCTGCGCGGGCTCTTCCCGCCGCCTCCATGAGGCTTCTCTTCACTGCCGCCGGTCAGCAGGTGTGCCGAAGAGCATGTCCAGCTCCGCGCCCTTTCCCAGCCATGAGGCGCCGAATGCCCACGCCGACACCCATTCGCCGAACAGCAAGGCACGTGGGGGCCACCCCACCGAGAGCGTGATCACGATCCACAGGAAAGCGAGGCCCATCACGCACGTGCAGGTCCAGTGAAACCACCGCCAGAACACCGGTGAACGCTTTCCTGGCCGGCGTGGGCGCCTGCCTTCCCGAAGGCCGAAACAGAACGTGATTGCGGCGAGGGACACGAGGAACGTCCCGGACGCGATGAAGTGCACCCACCTGGTCGGTGATTCGCCAATCAGCTTCTGGAGCGGCGTGAGCGCGACGTGGGCGTAGGGCGGCTTCCCGGTCGGGAACAGCGGGATGACGATTGCGCACACCCCCGCCAGCAAGCTCGCCAGGTTGTCGAGGTTGACCTCGGCGACCTTGTAGGTGATCAGAAAGACCCCGATCGCGACGAGGATGCCGACGAACACGTCCCGCATCCCGGAGTAGTAGTAGACGCTGAGCGAACCGCGTGGGAACGGGTTGCCGTGGAACGCGACCTTGTCGACGAACACGAGCAAGAGCGCAAGCACGATGCCGAGCACCCCGATGCCGACCCGCATCCAGAGGTACGAGCGCACGTAGCGCGTCGCGTCCACGTCGGTTTCCGGATCGGGGCGTGGGTCGACCTCGCTGACAGGCGTCAGGAAGCCGCTCACGTGTGGCCCGGGCTCGGCCGGGCATTCCTCCGGCGCTCACGAGGCATCTTGTGCGGATCCTTACAGAGTCGACGAACATCGTGCAACCGAACGTCGGTGAACATCTCGTCGAGGGCCGAGCGACGGGGCGGCGCTCGAGACCGATCACAGCGATGCTGAGAACACCGCCTTGAAGGCGAAGTCGTTCAGCCTGACCGGTCTGGCGAGGACCTTGCCGTTCTGATTCACCATGGTGATGGCGTCGCCCGACGTGAGCGAGCGGCTTCCACCCGTCGTGAAGGCGCTGATCTCGTCGAAGTAGACGACGCCGAAGCTCGCCAGCGGATGGAAGAAAGGAGGCTGGCCGGTGTCGCCGGTGCGAGTCACGCCCGCGTTGATCGTGACGGCAGGGGGAAAGCCGGTGTCGATCGCAAAGCTGATCGACTGCTCGGTGGTCTCGTTCGCGAAGAAGTAGGCCGCCTTGCCGTTGGTCTGGAGGCAGAGGGTGCCGCTGATCACATCGCCGGGGCGCACGGGCAGGTTGACGTTCCCGACGCCCTGCGCCCAGATCTCGCTGGTGACGTTCTGCGCGGAGTCGACGGTCATCTCGACGTGGACGTCGAGGAAGCCGAGACCGACGAAGGTATGGAAGTGGTTGATCGGGTCGAACTGGCCCGGGCTGAAGTGCAGGTCGGGCACCGTCCAGGTGACGAACAGGGCGGTGAACGGGGCCGACGAGGGGCTGAAGAGCTGGTAGCCGCACGACTCGATCGGATCCGGCCCGAGAGCGAGCGGAGGCCCGGCGGGGAACTTGGCCGGGAGCCCCTTCTTGTTCGCCGTGGTCGTATCCGGCCGCGGCTCGAGATGTTCGAAGCCGTGATAGCGGGCCGCCTGTCGCTCCCACAGCGCGGCCGCGCCGGGCTCCTTGTGGGGGTCGGGCCGCAACGGCAGCCCGAACTTCATCAAGTCCCGTTTTGTCGCTTTGAACGGGTCGAAGCTCTTTGGCGGAACCGGGAAGAGACGAATCTCTTTCTTTCCGGTGGGAGCTTTCCTAGCGGGACTTTTCCTCTGTCCAGCCATGACACTCTCCTTCCGATCGCCGAGGTCCGAGCGGCGTCGAGCCGGCGCGGTGGGTGAAGCGACCCCCGCTCAGCTGTCTGGGTTTGCGGATCTTGCCTAAACGCGGCGGGCTTTGCTGCGCCGGATTTGCGACGGCGCGGCGTTCGTGGGCTCAGCGAACGTGCCGCACGCTGAGCTTCGCGTGCGCCAGCCGCCCGAGTCTGTGCGGATGGAGTCGATCGGACCGGTGCCAGAGCCGTGGGGCGATTTGGTGTTCGCGATCGACGTCATCGGTCACGATCAGGCCGCGGACCGCGAGGCTTTCTGCAGCCTCGAAAGGGTGAGGAAGGTCAGCCATGGCTCGGCGGACGCGGCGGCGCGGGGCATGAAGTAGTCGGCTACCTCCTGACCTGCTTCATCTCTCAGGTCCGCCGGCACCAGGTACTCCATGACCAGCTCCGTGCCTGCCGCGAAACCGCCGATCACGTCGAGGGTCTGGCCGATTGCCTCCGTCGTCAGATACTGGGTGACCCCGAGCCAGCTCAGGAACACCGGTCGAGAAGGATCGAACCCCGAGCCAACGAGGTGGTCTTCGAGGGGATCGATCGTGAAATCGACTGCCACCAGATCGACACGAGCCGGGATGGGGATCCGAGCGGCCGCCAGTCGCTCGCGCTTCCAGGCCCGGGTCGCGGGTCGGTCGACCTCGTAGACGTGGACTCGGTCGATCAGCCGCGAACGGTAGGCAAAGGAGTCGAGACCGGCGCCGAGGAGAACGTGCTGGTCAACACCTCGATCGACGGCCGCTGAGAGCACGGGACGCAGCTGATGAGAGGTCTTCTCTTTGTCTCGCTGGCGGTCGCGGCGCTCGCCGTCGTCCAGGTCAGTGCCGCATCCGACAGCTGGACCGACCCCGGAGGAGACTCGAACGGCGCACCCGACATCCGGTCGCTCTACCTCCAGGACAACTGGATCGCGTGCGAAACGCAGAGCGTTCTGCCTCGTGGTATTGACCACTGTGGGGGAAACCTGATAGTAGAGCGCACGACAGGGGTGGTTTCGCGGCGAAAGGTAAAGACCACCTGAGTGCAGAGCCGCACAAAAAGGGGGGCGCATCGTATGGTGAGAACGAGAATCGCGCTGGCGGGGCTGGTCGTCCTGCTCGGCGTGATCGTGACCGGATCGGCAGCCCAGGCACAGGCGGGGCACGAGCTCACGCGCAGCCGACAGGTCGTCGGCTACTTCATCCAGTGGGGCATCTACGGACGGAGCTACTTCGTCAAGAACGTCGAGACGAGCGGTTCTGCCGACCGGTTGACGGCCCTGAACTACGCCTTCGGCAACGTCGCGCCCGACGCGAACGGCGACGTCGTCTGCCAGAGCGCAGACCCCTGGGCCGATTACCAGCGTCCGACGGACGCGGCGGGCTCGGTCGACGGGCAGGCGTCGAGCTGGCCCTTCCAGGGGAACTTCCAGCAGCTGAAGGCCCTGAAGGGGCTGCACCCGAAGCTGAAGGTGCTGATGTCGCTGGGCGGCTTCACGTTGTCGAAGTACTTCTCCGACGCCGCGCTGACGGACGCCTCGCGCAAGAAGCTGGTCTCGTCCTGCATCGACCTCTTCATCAAGGGCAACCTGCCGGACATGCCGGCCGGAACGGGAGCGGGCGTCTTCGACGGGTTCGATCTCGACTGGGAGTGGCCGGGGTCCGAGGGCAACGCCGGCAACATCATCCGGCCCGAGGACCGGCAGAACTTCACGAAGCTCGCCGCCGAGTTCCGGAAGCAACTCGACGCGCTCGGCCAGGGATATCTGCTGACCGCGTTCCTGCCTGCCGCTCCGGCGAAGATCGACGCAGGCTTCGAGGTCGGCAAGATCTTCAAGTACCTCGACTGGGGGACGGTCCAGGGCTACGACCTCCATGGCACCTGGGAGGCGACGACCAACCACCAGTCCAACCTGTTCACCTCGGCGCTCGACCCGTCGAGCCCGCGCTTCTCCGTGGCTGACACCGTGGCGGCGTACCTTCGCCGCGGAGCCCCGGCGCGCCAGCTCGTCGTCGGCGTGCCGTTCTACTCGCGTGGCTGGGCCGGAGTCGGCTCCACGAACCACGGTCTCTACCAGCCGTCGACCGGGGCGGCGGCCGGGACCTGGGAGGCCGGCGTCGAGGACTACAAGGCCATCGCGCCGCTGCTGGCCGGCGGCTCCGGCTTCACCCGGTACAACGACCTGCGGAGCGGAGCATCGTGGCTCTACAACCCGACGACCGGGATCTTCTGGACCCTCGACGATCCGGCCGTTCTCAGGGCCAAGGCGCTGCTGGCGCGGGCGACCGGGCTCGGTGGGCTCATGTTCTGGGAGCTCAGCGGGGACACCCCGGACGGCCAGCTGATCGCCGCGATCGACAAGGGACTGAACGGCGGCTGACCCATCGGCGTGGGTAGGGGCGGCCGCGAGGACGCCCCTACCCGGCCCCGCGTTCCGGACGCGGCTAGAAGTCGATCCGCATGACTACCCGGCGCTTGGTCGGTCGGTTGATCTCGGCGAGCCCGGCCGCGGCGAAGATGCCGGGGGTGCCGATGTGGATCTCATCCCAGCTGATCTTCTGGCCCGGGCCCGTCAGGATCGGATACGCCTCGAGCGCCCGGGCACCGCGGCCGCGCGCGTGGTCGACGGCAGCCCGGACGAGCGCATAGGCGAGCCCGCGGCCGCGGTAGCCGGCGCGCACGAAGACGCAGGTGACGGCCCAGACGCTGTCGTCACTCTTGTCCTCCGATCTTCCCTCCCAGGGCACCCGGTTGTTCCGTGCGAGCCCCTCGTAGGCCGAACGAGGCTCGACGGCGCACCAGCCGACCGGCTCGCCGTCGAGATAGGCGACGAGGCCGCTGGTCGTTCCGGACTCGGGGTGGCCGCAGGCGGTCTGCTCGCGGAGCCGGCCGGCCCGCTCTTCGACCGGGAACTTCGAGAACGCCTCTCGCGGACGCAGCTTGTACCGCTGGCACTGACAGTAGGCGGCGGCTCCCCGCACACCGAAAACGGCCTGGAGATCACCGCAGCCCGCCTCGCTGGCGGGGACGATCGCCATTTCCAGCGAGGTCGCCGCGTCGGTCACGACCCGGAGTCACCGCGCCTGAGCACCGTGGTCGCGACCCTGATGCCGAGCCGGCCGGGCATGAGCACGACGTCCCACATCTGGTTGACCACGCCCCCGCCCGGAACGTCGTCCGTGATCGCATCGACGACGTCGTCGGCGTTCTCGATCAGCTCCGCCGCCACCTCGACGGCATCGTCGGCCATGTCGCCGGCGATCGGAACGGCTGCCAGGGCGATCTCTCTCGAGAGCACGGGAGCGATCTGCTCGAGCGTCGCTCGGACGGCGCGGCCGGCCTCCGCCCGCGCCGCTTCGGTCTCCTCCACGCCCTTGGCCTCGGGGGGGTAGCGCACTCGGAGGAAGAGGGCGAGCAGCGCGGCGACGACCACCCAGGCCGCGGCGAGCAGGAGCGGCGCGAGCCAGTCGGGCAGCGGGCCCGACAGCGCACGCACGGCAGCTGCGTTCGCGAGGACGAACGCGGTGAGCAACCCGAGCACGACGAGACCCGCGCCCGCGAGGTCGCGCGCCTTCCGGCGGATCTCCGGCCGGTGCTGCAGGACAGCCAGCCGGGACTCGTAGTAGAGGAGCGCGCTCAACTCGCGTCCGAGCTGCTCGACCAGCTCCGTCAGCGATTGCCCGGCGTCTTCCTCCGTGACGGAGGCGTCAGCCGCTTCGGCTGTCTCTGCCATCGCTACCGCCGCCGAGTGTAACTCCGGGCGTGTTGCCAGGACGAAGGCCGAAGTGCGAGACTCACGGCGTGCCCGGGACCGGTCGCACGATCGTCTTCCTCTCCGACTTCGGGTACCGCAACGAGTGGGTCGGCATCTGCCACGCGGTGATCAACCGCATCGCCCCGGGGAGCCCGATCGTCGACCTCTCCCACGGAGTGCCGCCGCTCGACGTCCGCAACGGCGCGCTGCTGCTCGTCGACTCGCTGCCGTACCTGGCGGCGGACGCGATCCTGCTCGCGATCGTCGACCCGAGCGTCGGGCGCGACCGCGACGTGGCGCTCGAGACAGAGGACGGCCGGCTCGTGGTCGGGCCCGACAACGGCCTGCTCGCGCCGGCAGCCGCCGCGCTCGGCGGGGTGCGGCGGGCCGTGGAGATCACCTCGCCCGGCGTCGTCCTGACGCCGGTCTCGCCGTCGTTCCACGCCCGCGACGTGCTCGCGCCCGCCGCCGCGTACCTCGCGACGGGCGCCGCTCTCGACACGCTCGGGCCGGCGGTCGATCCCGCGACGCTCGCGCAGATGACGATCCCAGAGCCGACGGTCGAGCGCGGGAAGATCGAGTGCGAGGTGCTCGACCTCAACCGCTTCGGCAACGTGCTGCTCAACGTCCGTGAGGCCGACCTCGCGGCGTCGGGCCTCGGCGAGGACGGCCCCGTCCAGATCGACGCAACCTCGGGATCTGCGCGGGCCCAGCGGGTCTCGACCTACGGCGACGTCGAGTCCGGCGAGTGGGGCCTGATCGTCGACCCGCGCGGGTGGGCGCTCGTGATCCGCGGCAACCCGGCGAACGCGGCGGAGGGCCTGGGCGGCGTCGGGCCGGGCGACCCCGTGTGGCTGACGACGGCCCGCGACTAGTGCTCCAGCGGAAGCGCAGTGACAGGCTTGAGCCTGTCACTGCTGTTCGACCCGCGCTGTCGCCGGTGGCTGGACGGGGTAGCCGCGCGACTAGCCCGGGGTCACCAGGGCGCGACGGTGACGCCGCCCCATTCCTCGGGGGCGACGTCGCGCACCGTCTGGGTCAGCTCCCAGCGGTGGCCGCCGATGTCCTCGACGATGCCGGAGCGCTCGCCGTACTCGTACGTCTTCAAGTCCTCGACGACCCGAGCGCCGGCGGCCTGGGCCCGGGAGAACGCCTCGTCGACGTCCGGAACGCGCACCTTGAGGAGATGGGTGACGCCGTCGCCGCCCGGCGCACGGCGATCCGATCCGGTGTCGGTGAGCACGACGGCACCGTCCGATCCGACGCGTAACTGCGCGCGGTGTGCGTCGCCGATCCGGACCCGCTCCTCGAACCCGAACGCCGACTCCAGCCACGCCACCGCTGCGCGAACGTCGGGATAGGTGAGCACGGGCGTGACGGTGACGGGCGGTGCCGATCGATTCGTGAGCATGCCGAGACCGTAGCTCAGCTCACGGCGTCGTCGAGCCAGCGCAGGATCGGTTCGAGCACCTCGCGGTTGTTCCGCTCCATCAGCATCAGGTGCCCGTTCCCGTGGATGCCCCGCTCGGCCAGGACGATCCGGTCGACCCGGCACCCGGCCTGCTCGAGGAAGGCCGCGGTGGCGGGGCAGGAGTAGGCGAACCACGAGGCCTCCGCTTCGACAATCGCGATCGGGATCTCCGCGAGCGCCGCGAGCTTCCGCGGCGGCTCCGCCTGGAGGGTCCAGTCGTCCACCTGCGCCCTCGCCAGCTCGTTCGGAGACGCAGCAGGAGGATCGAACGTCATCGGCGACGCGGTGACGCCCCAGTCGAGCGAGACGCCGAGGTTGGGGTCGACCATGAACGGCGGTCCGATCGGCTCGAGCGCGACGATCGCCTTGACCAGCGACGGTCGGGCGTCGGCGGTGACCCAGCCCATCGGGGCTCCGGCGGAGGCGCTCATGAGGATCGCCGGGCCGATCCTGTCGAGCAGGGCCGCGCCGTGCTCGCGCTCCATGCCGTTCGCGGCGGCGAAGTCCGCCGGCAGCCAGCCCGCGCCGGCGGCGAACTGGTGGACGCTCGGGTCGTCCGGATCGCCGCTTCCCGGCCACTGGGTGTGGAGGTGTGCGGTCGGGTGCGCCATCGGCCCGGCCTCGGAGTTCGTCATCAGCGCCGAGACCAACTCGTACGGGAACAGGCTGCCCACCGGCCCGAGGACGTCCGGGTGGAACGGCGCACGGCCGTGGCCGGGCCTGTCGACGACATAGACGGCGTACCCGGCCTGGACGAGGAACGTCGCCCAGCCGGGCCGGCCGTCGGGCGTGCCGAGGTAGTCGGTGCCCTGACCGCCGCCGCCGTGGATGCACACGATCGGATAGGGCTTCGTCACGGTCTCGGGCGCCTCCCACTGGACGAAGATCTGGCCGCGCGGAACTGTCCCCTGCGGCAGGGAGACGGAGTCCCCGACCACCCAGAAGAAGCCGCGGCGCGAGGTGACGACCTCGCCCTCCAGATGCGGGGGGCCGCTCACGCCGTCGCCCTAGGCAGCAAGGGATGCCTGCTCGAGCTTCGGCTTCACCTCGGCTGCGAAGAGCTCGAACGTGCGCCTGGCCTCCTCGAAGGTCATGTCTCCGGTCGGGATCTGGAGGTTCACGTGCTCGATCAGCCCCGGCTCGAGCATCGCGGCGAAGCGCTCGGCGATCTGCTCGGCGGTGCCCGAACCTGCCGCAACGGCCGGCTCGGCGTGCGCGAGGATCGCGCGCAGCGGCGCGATCGCCTTCTCGCAGTCCTCGGGCGACATGATCAGACGGTCGTTCTCGTGCACCGCCTCGGTGCGGCGGACGAGGCCGTCCATGGCGCGCCGGCCGATGTCGAGAGCCTCACGCTCGGTCGGGGCGATCGCGACGATCATCGTGCAGCCGACACGCGGCCGGGAGTCCGGCCCGTCGAATCGCACCGGGTCGTCCTTGTGCTCGTTCCACGCCTCGACGTAGGCGTCGTAGGCTTGCTGGCCGATCGGGCCGGGCCACATCAGGCTCATGCCGTACCGGCCCGCCGTCACCGGGTTGCCCGGATACCAGAAGGGGATCGGATCCTGGACGGGCGTCGTCGCGAGCGGTGCGGTCGGGAAGTCGTGGTAGGCGCTGCCCTCGCTCGAGACGGCGCCGGTGGCAAGCGCGCGGCAGATGATCCGGAGCGTGTCCTCGAAGCGCTCCTTCCGCTCCCGCCAGTCGCTGCCGAACCAGGCGTGCTCGATCGGGGCTGCGCCGCTCCCGACACCGAAGTCCAGTCGGCCGCCTGTGAGCTGGTCGGCCACGCACATGTCCTCGAGGATCCGGACCGGATGATGGAACGGGAGCAGCTTCACCATCGGGCCGAGGCGGATCCTGGTCGTCACCTGCGAGGCGGCGGCGACGAACACCTCCTGGTTGGGCGCCAGGCACAGCCCTGAGCCGTGGTGCTCGGCCAGGTGGAAGCTCTCGAATCCGGCCTCGTCGGCGAGGCGGATCAGCTCGAGCCGGTCCCGGAACAGCTGCTCCGTCGGCGTCCCCGGGATTTCCTCGATGTGGTCGAAGATGCCGAAGGTCGGTTTGGCCATGGGGCGAACCCTAAGGCCACCGGGGTTTCTGGGACAATCGCTGCGTGACCACGGCCGCTCTCACCGACCTCGCCTTGCTCGTCGCCGAGAAGCGGGCCGCCTTCGCCGCGCGCAACCCGGAGAGCGCACGGCTCCACGACGAGGCCAGGCGGTTCCTGCCGGGCGGCCACACGCGGACGATCCTCTCGCACGAGCCCTTCCCGCTGACGTTCGTCCGGGGAGAGGGGGCCGTGCTCGTCGACGCCGACGGGCACGAGTACGTCGACCTGCTCGGCGACTACACCGCCGGGCTGTTCGGGCACGGCGAGCGGCGCGTCCTCGACACGGTCGACCGGGCGCTGCGGGAGCTCGCCAGCGTCGGCGGTGTGCATCCGCGCGAGACCGAGCTCGCCCGGCTGATGTGCGAGCGGTTCGGGCTCGAACGCGTCCGCTTCACGAACTCGGGCACGGAGGCGAACCTGATGGCGATCACCGCCGCCCGGCAGTTCACCGGGCGGTCGAAGGTGCTCGTCTTCCACGGCGGCTACCACGGCGGCGTCCTCTTCTTCTCGGACGGCATCGCGCCCTGGAACGCGCCCTACGAGTTCGTGGTCGCGCCCTACAACGATCTCGCCGCGAGCTCGGCGCTGATCGACGAGCACGCTGACGGCCTCGCGGCCGTGCTGGCGGAGCCGATGCTCGGCTCCGGCGGTTGCATCCCGGCCACGCCGGAGTTCCTCGGCGGCGTCTTCGAGGCCGCCCGGTCGGTCGGCGCGGTGTGCATCGCGGACGAGGTGATGACCTCCCGGCACGGGCGTGCGGGGCTGGCGGCGCTGCTCGGCGCCGCGCCGGACATCCGCACGTTCGGCAAGTACATCGGCGGCGGCTTCTCCTTCGGGGCGTTCGGAGGCGCGGCCGACCTGCTCGACCAGTTCGACGGGTCGCAGCCCGGGTCGATCCCGCACGCGGGCACGTTCAACAACAACGTCGCGACCATGGCCGCCGGCTGCGTCGTGCTCGGCGAGCTCTACACGGCCGACACGGCCGAGGCTCACACCGCGCGGGGCGAGCGCTTCCGCGCGGACGTGGCCGACGTGATCGGGCGGCACCGGCTGCCGGCGAGCGTCTCCGGCTACGGGTCGATGCTGGCGCTGCACGCGCTTCCGGCCGCTCCGGCCGACGGCGCCGAGTCGGCCCGGCGCGACCCCGCGCTGCAGGAGCTTCGGCCCGGCGCGACCCCGCGCTGCAGGAGCTCCTCTTCCTCGGGCTCTTCGAGCGCGGGATCTACACCGCGCCGCGCGGGATGGTCAACCTGAGCCTGCCGCTCACGGACATCCAGCTCGACGCCGCGCTTGCGGCGCTGGACGAGACACTCGCCGAGCTGGGCGGCCACGTCGGGTAGTGCTAAGGGTCTGACCCCGGAGGGGTCTGACCCCGCCGAGTCGAGCCGCGACCGTTTCTTTGGGGACAGTCCCCCTTCGGGGACAGTCCCTACGGCGAATCGGTGCCGTAGCATTGACGCCCGTGCGGTTCCTTGCCGTTCCGCCCGCGGTCGTGCGCGCGTTCGCGTCGATCGGCTGGGGGTGGGGCGGAGCCTGGTCCGGATCGACGAAGGACTACATGCACTTCTCCGCGACCGGGCACTGACCGCATACGGCAGTGACAGGCTCGAGCCTGTCACTGCTCGCCGCGCGGCAGCACCCGCAGGCTCCGCGTGTCGATGCGGGCGATCGCCGCCCCGGAGCGGTCGCGCACGGTCAGCGTCTTCGCGGCCAGCTCCAGGCGGGCGCTCCAGATGTCCTCGCCCGCCGTCCACGCGGGGAGATCGACGCAGAACGCCGACCGGCCGGCGGCGTTCAGCGCGTGCACGAACGTGGCCGACGAGCCGGGTGTCTTCGTGTACAGCGTGTAGACCCACCCGCCGCCCGGCGAGGTCGCGCGCGCGATCGGATAGCCGCGCATCCTCTCGTCGGGCTCCCGCTTGTCGACGATCGCCCGCGGCAGCAGGCGCCGCTGCGCCAGGTCGTAGGCGCGGACGACGTAGCGCACCAGGTCGGACTGAGTCGCGTGCTGGATGACATAGAGCGTCCGCCGGTCGGGCGAGATCGCGTCGAAGCCGAACTCGCCGGGCAGAGTGACCGTCGCCGCCTTCGAGAGCGTCGCGGTCGAGAGGACGACGAAGCGGCTCTGCTGCCGCAGACCGTTGTACGTCGGCGGCTCGGCGAGCACGAGCAGCCGGCCGTCGGGGGAGAGGCCCCCGGCGAGCCCGTTCGAGGTGACCGCGGGGATCCCGTATGCGCCCGCGATCCGTTTCGACGCGAGCAACTGCCCATCGGCGGAGATCTTCCTGACCACCGTGTTGCCGCCGTTACGCGCCGCCGCGTACCGCACGTCGCCGGACGGCGCCTGCACCGACGTCGCCAGCCCCGGCCAGGGGCCGACCGCCAACGCCGCGCCGGCGGCTCCCAGCGCCGCCGCAACTGCCACAACCGCCACGATCGAACGGGACACTTGCATCTCCGCCTCCTTGGGTCGACGCCGCTGGTACACCGGATCCGGCCGATCGGTTCCGCCCCCGCTGCAACCCGCCGCCGACCCCGCTACCATGCGCCCTGCGCCGACGATGAGTCGGTTGTTTTCTGTGGAACGGAAAGGACTGCGGTTTCTATGCATTGGAAGCGGAAGCAGAAGGGGGTCTTGCAGTGAAGTTTTCACGCCTTTCGGGCGCTGCGCTCGCCGTCGCCGCCCTGGTCGCGGCGATGGCCGCGTCGGCTGCCTACGGCATCACGACGGCGTCCGGCATCTCCGGTCAGCCCGACTTCAAGAGCTGCATCAGCGACAGCGGCTCGGACGGCTGTGCCGACGTGCACGGCATGACCAACCCGAGCGGGATGGATCTCGCCGACGACGAGAGCCGCGTCTTCGTGGCGTCGCCGGGCGACAACGGTGTCGTCGTCCTGCAGCGTGACCGCACCACGGGGACGCTGGAGCAGCTGCGGCTGGACAAGGGCGGCTGCATCAACGAGGGAGCCACCGACGGCTGCGAGCAGGGCCACGGGCTGGACGGTGCCAGCGACGTCGTCGCGCTCGGCGCCAATGCCTACATCGCCGCCACCGGCAGCAACTCCGTCGTCACCCTCACGAAGGACTCGCAGTCGGGAGCGTGGAAGCAGCTCCAGAACAACGGCTCGAACCAGCAGTACTGCCTCAGCACGCCTGCCGGCGACGGCTGTGCTTCCGCCACCGCCCTAACCGGGGCCACGGCCATCACGGGGGTCGGGAGCTACGTCTACGTCGGCGGGCCCGGCACGATCGCCGAGTTCCGCCGCAGCACGGACAACAAGGGTGCGCTCAAGCAGCTCTCCGGCGACGGCGCCGTGCGCGTGCGGGCACCGGCTGTGCCAACGGCAGCATCTCCGGGACGGTCGTCGACATGATGGTCTCGCGCGACGGCAAGAACGTCTATGCCGTCGACGGCAATTCGGCCTGCTCGTGTTCTCGCGGAACAAGGCCACGGGTGCGCTGACCCAGCTCGCCACCCCGTCGCTGTCGAACGTGACCGGCCCGAACGGCGTCTCGGTCGACCAGCAGGGCACACCGACCAGCGTCTACGTCACCGGCAGCAACAACGCCGTCGGCGTGTTCGCGCGCAACAAGAACGACGGCACGCTGACCCAGCTCATCGGCCAGGACGGATGCGTCAGCGCCGGTGGTGGCTCGTGCACCGCCGCTCCGAGGCTGGCGAACATCGGCAGCCTCAAGAAGCTCGTCGTCTACAAGACGAACCGGTACGTCTACGTGGCCGGGTCAACAACGGCGTCGCTGCCTTCGCACGGACGAAGAGCGGTGTCCACGGCGGTGCGTTGACTCCTCTTGCCGATCCGGGCGGCTGCGTGATCGAAGGGGCAGCCACCGCGCAGTGCCTCGGCGCGAGCGGCATCGGCGGACTGACGGACATCTTCTCGACCGGCGGCGGCAAGCACATCTACGTCTCCGGCACGGGCTTCGACTCCGTCGTCACGTTCCACCAGCACTAGGCACGATCTCGCTTCACTCCGGCGTACGCCCGCTCCAGGCGGGCGTACGCCGGTTCTCTCCTCAGCGCTCGTCGAGCCAGCTGCGGTCGAGATCCTCGGCGTAGCCCGAGAGCGAGCGCCGGTAGCGCTGGATCGTCGGGTCGTCGCTCGCCTCGAGCAGCACCTCGATCAGCGCGCGTACGGCCTCCCGCGGGCGGCCGAGGTTGTAGTCGAGCATCGCGTTGAAGACGCGGAGCGGCTTGAAGTCGGGGAAGCGCTCGATCCCCTCGCGGAAGATCCGCTCGGAGTCGGCGTCGCGGCCGAGCGTGCGGTAGGTGCTGCCGAGGCCGAGGTAGAGACCGCGGAGCTCGTCGTCGGCGAGGTCGCCGCGGATCGCCGCCTCGTAGTGCCCGGCTGCCTCCTCCTCGAGCCCGAGGCTGTCGTGCGTCCACGCCGTCTGGACCGCGATCCGGGCGTCGTCGGGGAACTCCTGCCGCAGCGCCAGCAGCAGCGGCAGCGCCTGCTCGAGCTCGCCCGACTCGCGCAGGGCGATCGCTTCGGCGAGGCGTTCGTCCGCGCTCACGCGATCGGCTTCCGCATCGCCACGCAGGTGACCGTCACTCCGTCGGGCATCGTCATCTCCTGATCCTCGAGCCGCTCGAACCCGTACGCGAGGTAGAGCGGCAGCCCCGACATCGTCGCCGAGAGGACGAGCGTGCGGAAGCCCTCTTGCTTCGCCGCCTCCTCGCACGCGTCGAGGATGCGCCGACCCAGCCCCCGGCGCGTCCAGTCCCCGCGCACGAACATCGCGCGGACCCGCGCGGGCTCGGTCGCCGGGTCGAGCAGCCGCTCGTCGCCGGCGTCGCCGCCGCCCGTGTACAGCTTGTCGCGCCGGCTCCAGCCCCCGCAGCCGACCAGCTCGCCGCCGGCCTCGAGCACGAAGTACGTGCCGTCCTCGAGCAGGAGCGGATCGACCTGCGAGACGAACTGCACCATGCTCGCCGCCTGCCGTCCGTCGTATACGTCCGGGAACAACGCCGCTCCCGACTCCTTCATCAGCGAGTCGATCGCCTCGGCGTCCGCCGGTGTCGCCGCGCGCATGGTCGGTTCCATCGGCCGGTCTAGATCGAGCTCGAGAACGTGTCGCAGGCCGCGGGCTTGCCGGTCTCGTAGCCGCGCGAGAACCAGCGGCGCCGCTGCTCGGACGAGCCGTGCGTCCACGTCTCCGGATTGACCTGGCCCTGCGTCTTCTCCTGGATCCGGTCGTCGCCGATCGCGGCCGCGGCGTCGAGGCCGGAGTTGATGTCGGCCTGCGTCAGCTCCTCGATCAGCCCGGTGTCGACCGCGTGGGCGGCCCAGACGCCGGCGTAGCAGTCGGCCTGGAGCTCCGAGCGGACGGCCTTGCTCTCGGGGCCCTGCCGATCGCCGCGGATCGCGTCGAGGACGCCGAGCTGGTCCTGGACGTGATGGCCGTACTCGTGGGCGATCACGTACGCCTGCACGAACGGCGTCACCTCGACACCGAGCTGGTCCTTGACGTCGTCGAAGAAGCCGAGGTCGATGTAGACGAGCTTGTCCGCCGGGCAGTAGAACGGCCCGACCGCCGAGCTCGCGTAGCCGCAGCCCGTCTGAATCTGGCCCGTGAAGAACACCGTGTTGACCGGCTGGTACGTCCGGTTGCTCGACTGGAAGACGCCGGCCCAGAACTTCTGGACGCTGTTGACGACGCCCACGATCCGGCAGTCGTCGCGGGTGTTCGCGTCCTCGCCGGTGCGGCAGTCCTGCTTGATCTCTGACGGCGTGTTGCCCTGGCCGACCGACTGGTCGTCGAGCGCCCCGAGCTGTCCGAGGCCGCCGCCGTTCCCGCCGAGCAGCGTGATCGCGAGGAAGATGAGCACCCCGACGATCCCGAGGCCGCCGGCGCCGCCGCCGAGCGCGAGGCCGCTCGGCCGCCCGCGGGCATCCGTGACCTGGCCCGTATCGAGCGTCGCGCCGCGGCGGAAGCGCATCTAGGCGGCCGTGCCGAAGCGAACGGCTGCGCGGGCGCGGCGCCGCTCGGCCTCGACCTCGCGGTCGCGCGGCGGAGCCGACGTGACCAGGCTGTCGAGCAGCCGCTGCGTGACCGCGGCGACCTCTTCGACCGCGCGGTCGAACGCCTCGGCGTTCGCCTGGGACGGCTTCTGCATCCCGCTCACCTTGCGCACGTACTGGACGGCGGCGGCGTCGATCTCCTCGCGCGTCGTCGGCGGCTCGAAGTTGTGGAGCGTCTTGATGTTCCGGCACATGCCGGGCAGCTTAGCCCGAACGACGCGAGGGCAAACGCCGGCGCCGGGGCGCATCACTGCCCACTCGCGCTGTTCCCGCCGGGGCGAAACGAAACGGCGCTACTGCTCGCGGTGAACCGTGTCCGGCGCGAACGCCGGGACGCAGATCGCGACGTACTCGGCGCCCTCGGGCGTCGAGTAACGGACGCGCTCGCCGGCGCGGGCGAGGACCGCCTCGCCGGCCTTCGCGGTGATCGAGCCGCCGTCGTGCTCGACGACGACCGTGCCCTCGAGGACGACCGTGACCTCGTCGAAGTCGGGCGCCTGGGCGGGCTCCTCCCAGCCGGGCGGGCTCGTCATCCGGGCGACGCTGAGCGTGCCCGTGCCGGTGCTCGCGTTGCCGACCAGCTCGCGGATCACCTTCGCGCCGACACCGGGGACGACGGTCGGGTCGGTGACGTGGAGCGGCGTCACGAAGGTGGCCGCCGCTCGGGATAGCGGGCCAGGCCGTCGTCGGGAATCGGCTCCCAGGCGGCCGCGTAGGCGGTGAACTGGCGGTAGGAGGGCGCGATCCCGGGGTCGCCGTCGAAGGTGCCCATGCGGACGTTGCGGAGGCCGGGATCGTCGTTGCTCTGCGCCCAGAGGGCGCCGCCGCAGGCCGAGCAGAACACCTTCGACCACCCGTCGGGCGGGTCGAACGACCCCAGCAGCTCCTCGCCCTCGGTGATTCGCATCGAGCCCGGCACGATCAGGGCAGAGCAGGCAGCCGCGCTCCCGGTGCGACGCTGGCAACGCGTGCAGTGGCAGTAGCCCGCGACCACCGGCTCCTCGGCCAGCTCGTATCGGACGCCTCCGCAGAGGCAACCTCCGGTCAGCGGCAGGTCGGCCATGTGCGGAAGGGTAGAGAATGCGCGGCGGTGGACGCACGCGGACGGAAGCGCACGCTCGAGCGGATCCGCCGGATCTGCCTGGGGCTCCCGGAGACGAACGAGCGGCTCTCGCACGGCGCGCCGACATTCTTCGTCCGCGACAAGCGCGCGTTCGTGATGGTGCTGACAGACCATCACGGCGACGGGCGCTTCGCGATCTGGTGCGCGGCGCCCGAGGGGCTGCAGGCGATGCTGGTCGAGGCGGATCCCGAGCGGTTCTTCGTCCCGCCCTACGTCGGGCATCGCGGCTGGCTCGGCGTCCGGCTCGACCGCGGGCTGGACTGGGACGAGCTGGCCGGGATCGTCGAGGACGCGTTTGCCGAGGTGGCGCCGCCGAAGCTGGTCGAGCGGGCGGCGGCCGCCGGCGACTAGCCGGCCGCGACGCGGAGCGCCTGAAGGTGGGCGGCCTCGATCTTCTGGGCCGTGGAGGCGTCGTGCGACCACTGCGGCCAGGAGAAGCGCGTCGAGCCGTGGAGCTCGCAGCCGACGGTGCAGGCGAGCTCGACCGTCTGGCCGGTGACGCTGAACAGGCCTGCCTTGCCGAGGATCGCCCGCACGGCGGCCGGCCCGCGCTTGCGGCGAACGACGTCGAGCAGGTCCCAGTCTTCGATGCCGTCGCGGATCTGCTCGAGGCGGGCGCTCGCCACCGGCCCGTCGGCGCCGGGGTAGACGAGCACCGACTCGCCGTTCGCCGCGACCGCGTCGAGCGGGTTGCCGGTGGTGTACGAGGTCAGCCCCTGGCCGTAGAGCGTGCCCTGGATGCCCTCGAGCGCGTTCCAGAGCAGGAACATGCGCGGGTCGGAGAGCGGCTCGGCGGCGCTGTAGCCGGGGCTTCCGCCGACGCCGCTGTAGGTCGCCGACCAGATCATCTTGCCGGCTTTCCGCGCCTGTGCGATCGTCGCCAGCTTCCCGCGAGGGTCGCCGTACTGGCCGTAGTAGCGGCGCGAGAGCACCGCCCAGATGTCGGCGTCGTCGCCTGCCTTCCCGTCCCAGAGGAAGCGGTTGCTCCTGGTGGGGTTGCCGGTGACCAGCATGTTCGACCCGGCCCAGCAGCGGTGGGCGGTGGCCGCCTGCTGCCCGACGAGCCGCATGCCTTCGAGGCCGGGCTCGTCGAGGGTGTAGAGGTACGAGAGGTGGCCGTCGAGCCAGCCGTGCGCATTCCAGAATCCGCGCACGCTGCGCAGGTAGTCGCACCAGGAGTCGAGCTCGAACGGCGAGATCCCGGCGATCCGGTTGCCCGCGCTCGCCCGCTGGTTCGAGATCGGGATGCGCAGCGTCGCGAACGACGCCGGGCTCTGCTTCGCCATGTTCCCGGCGGAGTCGAGCCACCACCTGGGCGAGGACGAGTAGCCGGCGCGCGACCTCGGTTCGCCGAAGCCCCAGCCTGCCGGCGAGATCCGGTAGGCGGCGAGGAAGGAGAAGAGCTTCGCGTTCGCGGCCGAGCGCGCCGCGTTCGAGCCCAGGTGGTAGAGCTGGTCGACCTTCGACACGTACGACTGGGGTACGACGTGGAAGGACGTGAGCAGGTTGCCCTGGATCGCCGACGGAGCCGGCAGCTGCACGTCGAAGACGCGGATCGAGACGCGGATCGGCGTCGGCTTGCCGTCGGCCGTGACGGTGACTGTTGCCGTGTAGTTGCCCGGACGGGCGTCGGGCGGGACGAGCACCTGGAGGTAGAGCGGTTGGTTCGGCTGCTCCGTCTGCCGGGGTGAGCCGCTCCACGGAAGCATCGCGTCCGGGACTGCGCGGGTGCCGAACGAGACGAAGTGGCCGAAGAAGAGCTGCGCCTTCAGCGGGCCGAGCGCCTGGGCGTCGATCGTGGCCGAGACCGTGTGCGCCTCCGCCGCCACGAGCCACGCACCCTCGCGTTCGCCGATCGCCGCGTTCAGGCTCACCGCCGCGGTGCCGCCCTGGGGCAGGCGGCCCGAGGCAGGGATGCTCTGCGCGGCCGGGTAGGCGACGACCGCGGCTCCCGCCGCCGGCGCGAGGGCGAGCGCGCACGCGATCGGAACGAGGCGTAGGAGAATCGTCACGTGCAGGCGCGGACGCTACTGGTGCTCGACGTTGCGGTGAAGGTCGCGGTGGTCTCGCTGCTGATCTTCGCCGTTGCGCGGCCGGATCTGCCGCAGTTCGCCGGGAAGGCGATGACCGGTCGCGCGATCGCGTACCCGCTGGCGATTCTGGTCGTGCCGGTGGCGTGGTGGTTCACCGGGCGCCGCCGCCGGGTTGCGTATCCGTACGTCCTCGACATCCTCATCGGCCTCCCGTTCCTCATCGACACCGCGGGCAACGCCCTCAACCTCTACGACACGATCGCGTGGTGGGACGACGCGAACCACTTCGTCAACTGGGCAATTCTGGTTGCCGGCTTCGGACAGCTGCTCGTGCGCCTGCCCGTGAGGCGCCTCGATGCGTGGGGGACACGCTGGGCGATCTCGCGCTCGGCCTGGCCGGTTCGGTGCTGGCGGCCACGCTGACGGAGACCGTGCTCTGGCGCGGCTCTAGATGCTTGACCGGAAAATCTCGCGTGTCCGACTGCGCGATCTGGTCGTCTGGGCCGCTCCCGCACCGGTTCCGCGGCCGGAGGCCGCTGCACCGGCGCGTCCGCTTCGGGCGCCGAGCCCGTCAACGTTACTTGTTCAGTAGCGGCGACGGTCTCGTCGCCCGCCCCAGAGGGACCAGCGCGCGCCCCGGAGCAGACGATCTTTTCCGGTCAAGCATCTAGCCGAGGCCGTCCCGCCAGGCCAGCGCCCGCTCCAGCTCCTTCAGACCCCAGTCAGGCCCCTGGACGCTGACGACGAAGTCGGAGAAGCCGAGCTCCATCAGCCTCTCGCCGTCCCTTTGCTCGCCCCGCGACTGGGAGAAGATGGTCGTCGAGCGGACGATCTCCTTCGGATCGCGCCCGACCTTCTCGCACCAGTCGTCGAGCACGCGCGCCTTGTGCGCGAGCGCGCCGGCGTCGCCGAAGGTGTGCCACTCGTCGGCCTGCTCGGCCACGATCCGCAGCGTCACCTTCTCGCCGCTGCCGCCGATCAGGATCGGGATGCGCCGGAGCGGGGGAGGGCTCAACTTCTCCCAGCGGGCCTTGATGATCGGCAGGGCGCGGTCGAGGTCGCGCAGGCGGCTGCCCGCGGTGCCGAACTCGTAGCCGTACTCGTCGTAGTCGTGCTGGAACCAGCCCGAGCCGATTCCGAGTACGAATCGCCCGCCGGAGATGTGGTCGATCGTGCGCGCCATGTCCGCGAGCAGGTTCGGATTCCGGTACGAGTTGCAGATCACGAGCGACGAGATCTCGGCGTTCGTGGTCAGCGCAGCCATCGCTGCCTGGACGGTCAGCGACTCGAAGTGCTTGCCGTTCCGGTCGCCGCTCAGCGGGAAGAAGTGGTCCCAGTTGTAGATCCGGTCGACGCCCATCGCGTCGGCCTCGATCCAGGCGCGCTTCATCTGCTCGAAGTCACCGTGCTGGGGAATCACCTGAAGGCCGATCGTCACACGTCTCATCGGCTCAACCCTACCCACACGCCCCTGCCCCAACCGCCGGCCGGCCACGCGCAGCCGGCGGCGCAGAAGTTGGCGCAGATTCGTGACGGTTCTGTAGGGGGTCTGACCCGTACAGAAGCGTGACGAACCGTCCACAGGGTGCGCGCCCTCGATTTCAAGCCGTTCCTGCGCACCGGCGTCACGGTCTTGGCGCACTCTCGACACACTTCCATGGGGGGTCTGACCCCGCCTGAAACGTTCTGGACTAGTCGAAGAAGGTGTCTTCGTGCCGGTAGGCGGGAGCGCAGCAGCAGAGGAAGCGCAGGCCGTCGGCGTCCGCGCGGATCTGGTGGCGAGCACCGGGCGGGATCAGGACGGCGTCGCCGATGCCGACCGGACGCCGCACGCCGTCCAGCTCCATCTCGCCCGAGCCCTCGACGACGTAGTAGATCTCCTCGCACTCGGCGTGGTAGTGGCGCTCCGTCGCCTGCCCGCCCGCGAGGGTCGCCTCCGCGAGGCTCTGGTTGCGCACGGGAGCAGTCGGCAGGCCGAGCAACTCGCGGATCATGCTTCCGTCCGCAGTGGTGAAGGGCTCGGCCTTCGCGAGCGAGCGGACGATCACGCGCAGAGGCTACTTCACGCGCGCTCGGACGGGCTCTTGCGCTTCGGCCGCGTGGTGAACCCCATCCCGACGCTGGTCTCCGCCGACAGCTTGGCGTAGCGGGCGCAGTCGACCCGTCCGGCGGCAACGGCGCGGACCGCGGCCTTGAAAGGCCCGTACGACGGCTTCGGCGTCAGATCTGCCCAGAGCAGCCCGGACTGCCAGCCGGCCAGGTTCCGCTCGTCGGCGAGCTCGAAGTTGAAGAAGGCGCCGACGGCGGGCTGGCAGTAAGCGACGCGGAGCGCATCCGAGAGCTGCGTTGCCTGGTCGGGAGCCAGCCCTGCAGTACTGCGCGCCGCCGCCAGCGCGAAGAACGACGGCAGCACCTGACCGACGGTCTCGATGCCCCGGTAGAGCGGCCGCTTGGCCGGGTCGACGGCGGTCTGGAAGCCCTGCTCCATGTACCAGATCCGTACTTGCTTCTGGCCGGGCAGCGGCTGGCCGGTGCCGCCGAACGCCTGCTGGAGCAGCGCCATCAGTTTGTCGTAGTCGCCCTCGGCGATCGTCCTCCCGGTCGTGTGGCGCACCCACGGCCGCTCCGCGTTCGTGACCGGGTACGGGTTGTGCCCGACGGTGTCGAAGATCGGCAGCCGCCTGCCGCTCGCACGGTAGGCATTGCCGAGTCCGAGGTAGAAACTGACGGGCGAATGGGACACGTTGGACGAGGCGACCGGGTTGTCGTTTCCGCGCGGCGAGGACGCCGCGATCACGTTCACGCCCGGCCGCGCCGTGTGGAGCACGTCCCAGCACCGGGCCAGCAGCGCCTCGTACATGGCCGGCGCGAGGCTCGTCCCGTTCGGGGCGAACTGCGGCCGCCAGAAGCGGCTCGAGTTCGGCTCGTTCCAGATCACGACGTCGGCGACGCCCGGATAGCGGTGCAGGAGGCTCGCGACGAACTGGCAGTACGCGCCGCGCTGGGCGTCGTTCTGGGGAGCGTCGTCGGGTCGGCCGTAGACGGCGAGCACGACCCGGAGCCCGCCGCCCCAGGTGGCGAGGATCATGCGGTCGACCGGCTGGCGGTCGATCACGCTCAGCTGCGTCTGGCCGGGCTGCCAGGGGACCGTGACGCGGACGGCGCGGACGCCGAGGTCGCGGGTGTAGACCAGCGCGCGCTGGGCGGTCGCCTTGTCGGACCACTTGAGGCTGTCGTCGGCGACACCGATCAGGAGGCCGGAGCCCGCCCGGGCCGTTCCCGCGAGTGCTGCGGCGAGCGCCAGGCAGGCGAGCAGTGTCCGGGCCGCGCGTCGCACCCGCTCTACATCGGCGCGGGCCGAGCCGAACCTGAGACTGCACGTGGCTGACACCTATCCCTGGAGCTGGTACTCGGATCCGGCGGTGCTGGCCGCGGAGCGCGAGCGGATCTTCCGCCGTGCCTGGCACTACGTCGGCCATGCCGGCAGGCTGCGCGAGCCCTCCTCGTACTTCGCCTGCTTGACCGGCGGGCTGCCGGTCGTGGTCACGCGGGACGGCGGAGGCGAGCTGCATGCGTTCCTGAACGTCTGCCGCCATCGCGGCTCGGAGATCGTCGCCGGCGCCGGCCGCCGCGAGACGTTGCAATGCCCGTACCACGCGTGGACCTACGGGCTCGACGGACAGCTGCGGGCGGCGCCGAGGGCAGAGCGCGAGGATGGTTTCGACGCCGCCGGCCTCGGTCTCGTTGCGCTCTCGCTCGACCGCTGGGGGCCGTTCCTCTTCGTCGGCGCCGATCCGGAGGCGCCGCCGCCGTCGCAGCTCCTCGCCGCGGCCCGCCTGCCGTTCGACCCCGCTGAGCTCGTCTTCCGCGAGCGGATCGACTACGCGCTCGAGGCGAACTGGAAGGTCGCGGTCGAAAATTTCCTCGAGTGCTACCACTGCCCGACCGCCCATCCGGCCTTCAGCCGCCTGGTCGACGTCGACCCGGACGCGTACGTCCTCGAGGGCGACGGTCCGGTCTGGAGCCAGTACGGGACGGCCCGCCACGGCAGCGGCACCTGCGCGTTCCATCTCGTCTGGCCGGCGCTCAAGATCAATGCCTACCCGGGCTTCGCCAACCTCTCGATCGGGCCGGTGTGGCCGGAGACGACCGGCCGCACCACGGGCTTCCTGGACTACTTCTTCGGAACGGAAGTGGACGACGCATGGGCGCGGGACCTGATCGCGTTCGACGACCAGGTCGGCCGGGAGGACACGGCGCTCGTCGAGTCCGTCCAGCGCGGAGTCGCCGCGGGCCTCGTCGAACGAGGGCGCCTGCTGCCCGAAAGCGAACGTCTGATCGCCTCGTTCCAGGCGAAGGTGACCGCTTCGCTCACCTAGTCGGCGGCGATCGGCCGATCCGCTTGCTACTTTGCGGCGGTAAGCGCAAAGCCAGACGGCTGAGCGGCCGCGGCGCGCGAGTCCTCTCGAGGCGAGACGACGACGTGCGTTCCCCAACGTGGTTGACCGCTCCTGTCGTCGCCAGTACCAGGGAAGGAGTCCACCGCGTTGAAAAACGTCGTCCTGTTGGCCGTGCTCGTGACGTGTGCGATCGCGCTCGTCCCGCAGGCGACCGCGCGGCAGCAGGCTCCGAATCGGGTGCGTGCAGTCAAACGCGTGCCTCCGGACACGGGGGCCGCGCTGCTGCCGGTCATCGCCGCCCACCGGGACGAGACCTGGCGCTGGCAGCGGGTCATGCAGCGGCCGCGCACGCCGTACAGCGACAGCGCCCGCCGGGTCGAGAACCTCGCCTACCGCCACTGGGTGCTCCGGCTGTGGAGGCACCGCGCAACCGCCGCCAAGACCCGGGCGTTCCGACCCCCCCACCGGTCGCAGTGGCTCTGCATCCACCGGTACGAAGGATCGTGGAACGACCCCGGCTCTCCCTACTACGGCGGGCTCCAGATGGACACCGGGTTCCAGCGCACCTACGGGATCGAGCTGTACCGGGCGAAGGGCACCGCCGACCACTGGACGCCGCTGGAGCAGATGTGGGTCGCCGAGCGCGCCTATCGGACACGTGGATTCTGGCCCTGGCCCAACACCGCGCGCTACTGCGGGTTGCTATGACGCTCGCAGAGGTTAGTCTGAGCAGTGATCGGGGACTCTCGAGGGCGGAGCTGATGGACCGGCTGACAGCACTGATCGACCGAGCGGAGGAGCAGGGCTGCGTCAATCTGTCGCAGTTCAACGAGCTGATGCTCGAGCTCGACCTCGACGACGACGAGCTCGCGCGCGTCTACGAGCAGCTCGACGAGCGGGGGATCGAGCTCAGCGACGACTGCGGGCACGTCGTCCAGGACGACGCCACCTTCGACAACCACGAGCTCGCCTACGCGACCACGGACGCGCTCCAGCTGTTCCTCAACGAGGCCGGCCGCTACAAGCTGCTGACCGCGGAGGAGGAGGTCGAGCTCGCCAAGCGGATCGAGCGCGGCGACAAGGAAGCCAAGGACCTGATGATCAACTCGAACCTGCGCCTGGTCGTCTCGATCGCCAAGCGCTACCAGGGCCACGGCCTGTCGCTCCTCGACCTGATCCAGGAGGGGATCATCGGGCTGATCCGCGCCGTCGAGAAGTTCGACTACCGCAAGGGCTTCAAGTTCTCCACGTATGCCACCTGGTGGATCCGCCAGGCCGTCCAGCGCGGCGTCGCGAACAAGTCGCGGACGATCCGGATCCCGGTGCACATCGTCGAGCGCGAGCAGAAGATCGCGCGCGCCGAGCGCGAGCTGGTCGCGAAGCTTGGCCGCCAGCCGACCGACCAGGAGCTGGCGAAGGAGGCCAAGCTGCCGCTCAAGCAGGTGCGCGAGGTCAAATCGGCCGCGCGTGCCGTCACGAGCCTGGACAAGCCGATCGGGGAGGATAATTCCGGCTCGTTCGGCGACCTGTTCGCGGCCGAGGTGCACACGGACGAGGAGGTCGAGGTCAGCCTCCGCCAGGAGACGCTCCGGAAGGCGCTCGACGAGCTGCCCGACCGCGAGCGCTCGGTGCTCGAGCTCCGGTACGGCCTCGCCGGCGACGGCGAGCCGATGTCGCTGGAGGCGATCGGCCGCCACCTGGGCATCACGCGTGAGCGGGTCCGGCAGATCGAGGCGAACGCCCTCGAGACGCTGTCGATGCTCCGCGAGGTCGCCGGGCTGCGCGAAGCCGCGTAGCGCTCAGATCGATCCCGAGGCCCTCGGCGATCAGGGCCGCCCCGACCCGCCTTCCGCACCCCTGTGGACGAGTTGTCACGCAAACGTTTCAGCCCCAGTCTCAGAGACTGGGTGTGAAACGCCACGAGCTCAGCCACGGCCGGAAGGGTCGCGGCTTCGCCGGCCGCGCCCTCTGCGGCCGACGCGCTGTTGGCCGGTTGCGGGGCTAGTGCCCGACGACCTGGACGATCCAGCGGCGGTCGCGCTCGCGGTCGAGCTCGAGGAAGAGCACCCGCTGCCAGGTGCCGAGCTGGAGCTCGCCGTTCCGGATCGGGATCGACTCGCCGGCGGTGCCGAGCAGCATCGCCATGCAGTGGGAGTGGCCGTTGCCGAAGTCCATGTCCTCGGGGCAGATGTTCTCGGTGCGGCGGTCCCAGTCGTCGTGCGCGTAGTAGGTCTCCCGCGGGACGAGGCGACAGAGGAGCTGGGCGAAGTCCTCGAGGAAGCCCTGCTCGAACTCGTTCACGCGAACGCAGCACGTCGTGTGCGGGGAGTAGACGCAGGCGATGCCGTCCTGGACGCCGCTCTCCTGCACCACCTCTGCCACGTCGTCCGTGATGTCGCGGACGTGGAGCCCGCCCGTCGTCCGTAGCTGCTGCTCGCGCTGAAAGACCTTCACCGTTCGCTCACCCCCGCGTCACCGATTGTCCCGACCCGCCAATTGTGGCCGATCAGCCGCTCCTTTGCCATCGCCCCCGGAGCGGTCAGTTGTGGATCGTCACGTCCGAGTAGGCCTCTGCCTCGTTGCCGTTGATGTCCCAGGCGAGGATATGGAGCTGGTAGTTCCCGTTCGGCAGGCTCGTCGTGTCCCAGTACGGCTTCGGGAAGAGGCGGAACCAGTAGGTGCCGTCGCAGCGCATCGTGCGGTGCTCGGCCATGCATTCGTTCGCCGGCAGGTTCTGGTCGGTGCCGGGCGCGAAGTGCTGCGAGGCGGACGTGTAGACGGAGCGTTCGGCCCGGAAGACATCCCGGTTGAGGATGACCTCGCCGCCGGGGAGCCTCACGACGGCGACGGCGACGCGGAACGGATGGTGGGGGGCGGCCATCCACGGGAGCTCTGCGAACCAGCCGATGAACGACTGAGGGTCGTCGAGGTGGACACGCACGTCCACCTTTCCCGACAGCGCCGCCTTGTTCAGCCGCGTGCCCGCCTGGGGGAAGAGCGCCACCGTTGTCTGGGGGCGCCGCTGCCAGGCCGGCTCGGCCGGCGTGTAGTAGCGGATCTCGTGGATGTCCGGCGGGGCCGTGTCGACGTACGGCCGGAGCTTCCCGCCCGGCCGCAACGGGTTGACGAGGATCGGCTCGTCGTCCTCCGGGAAGATCCACTCGCCGACGTGGACGTGCCAGGAGTCGAAGCAGCTCCAGCCGATCAGGTCGCCCGGGTCGATCTGGTCCCCGACCTTGACGAGCGCGTCGACGTGCTCGTAACGGAAGTGCCCGATGTCGACGAGCCCGCGGACGCCGTGTGGGGTGGCGCGGATGACCTTGCCGCCCTCGATCGCAAAGACGCGGTGGGTTCGCCCCGGCGGCGCTCCCGCTTCCGGGCGGTCGTCGCGTACGGCGACGTCGACGCCGTCGTGGTAGATCGCTCCGAGCTCGGGATCGGGTCGCGGGTCCATGAAGGCGCCGCGGATCGGGTGGGGCTGGTCCACCGGCGCGACCGGCCAGCCGCGGTAGGCGTCGTTGTAGGTCTGGTCGACGTTCAGCTTGCCGGGCACGGCCGCCATCCCCGGCACTCTGACAAACCTGGCCCATCTGCGACGATCGGCACGTGGAAGACGAGCGTCCCGAGTCTCCGCCGGTCGTCACCGAGGAGCAGACACGAGCCATGGCTCTGGCCGCACGGGCGGAGGTCTTGCGCCGGCGCGCCGAACGCCTGCCGGGCGCACCCCTCGTCGTCGAGGTGCTGGAGACGGAGCGCCGCCTCGGCGGCGTGCTGATCGAGGCGGGGGTCGCCTTCCGTTTCTTCCTCTGGCTTGTCCCGTTCGGCCTGGTCGGGGCGGCGGTCCTCTCCTTCTGGGACGATCTCGACCCGGGCGCCCTCGAGCAGGAGGCGCGGCGGTTCGGGATCACCGCCGCTGCGGCTCACTCCGGCGCGAGAGCGCTGGAGCACGGCAGCCGCGGGATCGTGCTCGTCCTTGTCTTCGGCATCGTGATGCTGTTCTGGTTCAGCCTGGGGGCGATCCGGGCGCTCGTGCTCGCCTTCTCGCTTGCGTGGGGCCTCCCGCCGCCGCGGATCAGGCGGCCGCTGCACGCGATCGTCCTCTTCAACGGGCTCTTCCTGTTCGCCTTCGCCGCCTCGTCGGGCGTCGCCTGGCTGCGGGGGCACATCGGGGCGCAGGCGCTGCTCGGCAGCCTGCTCAGCGCCGCGTTGATGGTCTGCATCGCGCTCGTCGCGATGTGGTTCCTGCCGCACGGCGACGCGCGCCTCCGCGACCTCCTGCCGGGAGCCGTCATGGTCGGCGTCGGCTACCAGCTGATCACGGTCGCGGTGCTCTTCTACTTCGCCCCGAGGCTCGGCCGTGCCGAGGAGACGTACGGCGCCTTCGGCACCGCGGCGACGATGCTCGTGTGGCTGTACGTGCTTGCCCGCCTGGTGATCGGCAGCGCCTTCCTGAACATGGTTCTCTACAGCCGGCGCGCGGCGGAGCAGCGCACTGTTGCCCCGTTGGACGATCGGTCCGGCGGTTAGTAGAGTCGAGTGGCCGTGCCGTCGGCCGTCAAGAGCGTGTCCAACCTGATGCCGCAGCTCACGGCAGACCTGGCGCGGCTGGTGGCGATCCCCTCGATCTCGGCGCCGAACTACCCCGAGGAGACGCGGCCGCCGCTGCTCGAGGCTTACGGCGAGGTCGTCAAGCTCCTGCGCGACGCCGGTGTGCAGAAGCTGGGCTCGCTCGAGCTGCCTGACACGGCGCCGGTGGTGACCGGCGAGATCCCGGCGCCGGACGGCGCGCCGACGATTCTGCTGTACAGCCACTACGACGTCGTGCCGATCGGCGACGAGTCGAAGTGGGAGTCGCCCCCGTTCGAGGCGACCGAGCGCGACGGCGCGATCTACGGGCGGGGCACGGCGGACACGAAGTCGAACATCCTCATGCACGTGGGCGCGCTGCGCGCCTGGGAAGGCAAGCCGCCCGTGGGGATCAAGGTCGTGATCGAGGGCATGGAGGAGGTCGGTAGCGCCTTCTCGACCTTCCCGCCATCGCGCCCGGACCTGTTCGCCGCCGACGCGATGGTGATCGGGGACATGGGGAGCGTGCGGCCGGGCGTGCCGACGCTGACCACCGCGCTGCGCGGCATGGCGATGGTCACCGTCGAGGTGCGCACACTGGCCGGCCCGAAGCACAGCGGCCAGTTCGGCGGCGCGGCGCCGGATGCGCTGCTCACCCTGCTGCATGCGTTGACGTCGATGCACGACGACAAGGGCGACGTCGCCGTCGAGGGGCTGCGCCGGGAGGAGTGGAAGGGCGCCTCCTACACCGACGAGGAGTTCCGCGAGCTGGCCGAGATCGAGCCAGGCCTTCCCTTCCTCGGCACCGGCGGCATCGGCGAGCGGATCTGGTCGGGGCCGGCGATCACGGTCACCGGGATCGACGTGCTGCCGGTGGACAGGGCCGTCAACGCCGTCGTCCCGTATGCGCGGGCCAAGATCAGCCTGCGCGTCCACCCGGAGCAGGACCCGGGCGAGGCCCAGGCCGCGCTCGTGCGGCATCTCGAGGAGCTGCGCCCCTTCGGGATCGAGCTCACCGTGCACGTGGCCGAGACCGGCAAGGGCTTCGCCGCGAAGACGTCCGGCCCCGCATACGAAGCCGCGCGCGCGGCGCTCGCGTCCGCCTGGGGCAGCGAGACGGTGGAGATCGCGACCGGAGGGTCGATCCCGCTCGTCAGCGCGCTGCAGGAGGCTGCTCCCGACGCGGAGATGCTGCTGCTCGGGACGACCGACGGGTTTGCCAACATCCATGCGCCCAACGAACGCGTGATCGTCGACGAGTTCGAGAAGGCGGTCCTGGCGGAGGCCGACTTCTTCGGCCGGTACGCGTCGCACTGAGCGCGGGAGGAGGCAGGTCGTGAGCGAGTCGGTGGCAGCGGCGCCGGAGCAGCCCGAGCACACGTTCCTCGAGCGGATGCTCGACAGGATCGAGCGGGCGGGGAACAAGATGCCCGACCCGGCGATTCTGTTCCTGATCCTCTGCGGCGGTGTGATCGTCCTCTCGCAGATCCTGTTCTGGTTCAACGTCCAGGCGACGTACGAGGTGATCAAGCCGCCGCCCGTGCCGACGCAGGAGACGTACTACGGCGGCTCGGTGGAGCCGACCGACGTCGGACCGACCGAGCCCGTTCCGCCGAGTGCCTACCGGACCGTCACGGAGACGACGAAGGTGAAGGGCCTCCTCCAGGGCGAGGGGGTCAGGTACCTCTTCACGTCGTTCGTCAGCAACTTCCGCAACTTCGCGGCGGTGGCGATCATCCTCGTGGTGATGATCGGCGTCGGCCTGGCGGAGGCGACGGGGCTGATAGCCGCCCTGATACGAAAGCTCGTCGGCGTCTCCTCGCGGAGCACGCTGACGTTCATCATCGTGCTTCTCGGCGTCATCTCGAGCATCGCCTCGGATGCCGGCTATCTCGTCCTGATCCCGTTAGGAGCGGCGGCGTTCAAGAGCGTCGGCCGAAACCCGTTGGCCGGGCTGGCGGCGGCGTTCGCGGGGGTCGCCGCGGGGTTCGGCGTCAACTTCCTGATCACGCCGCTGGACGGGGTGCTCGTGGAGATCACGAACGATGCCAGCGGCAGCCAGTCGAACCACATCGATCTCGCCTCCAATCTCTACTTCGGGATCGGCTCGACGATCTTCGTCACGTTTGTCCTCACCTTCATCACGGCCAAGCTGGTCGAGAACAGGCTTGGTACATGGGACCCCGCCGACCTCGGTGAAGGCCCGCAGGAGGCCGACGACGCCCCGGACGTCACGCCGGAGCAGGAGAAGCGCGGACTGCGGTTCGCGTTGTGGGCCACGCTCGCCGTCCTCGCCGCGATCACGCTGCTGACCGCGATCCCGGGCGCTCCGCTTCGCAACCCCGACACCGGAAAGGTGATCGGCGACTCGCCGTTCATGGACAGCCTGATCGTGATCATCATGCTCATCTTCTACGCGGCCGGGTACGCCTACGGCCGCGGTGCCGGGACGATCAAGGGCTCGGACGATGTGCTCAAGACGATCACGAAGTCGTGGGCCGGGCTCGCGGGGCTGCTCTTCCTCTTCCTGCTGATCGCGCAGTTCATCGCCTACTTCAACTACAGCAGGATCGCCGATGTGCTCGCGGTCAAGCTCGGCGACGTCCTCGAGCGCATCAACATCGGCGCGGTCTGGCTCCTGATCGGCGTGATCCTCATCTCGTTCATCGTCGACCTGATCATCCCGCAGGCGATCGCCAAGTGGGCCCTGCTCGCACCGATCTTCATCCCTCTCTTCCTCCGGCTCGGCGTCGCGCCGCAGACCGTGCTGGCCGCCTACCGCGTCGGCGACTCGCCCTTCAACGTGCTCACGCCGCTGATGGCGTATTTCCCGCTGATCGTCATCTTCGCCAAGCGATACCGGAAGGACGCCGGCATCGGAACCGTCGTCTCGCTGATGCTCCCGTACGCCATCGTCCTCTCGATCCTCTGGACCCTGTTCTTCGTCGTCTGGTACCTGATCGGGATCCCGCTCGGCCCCGGCGCGCCCGTGAAGACCTAGCCGCCGGCCGCGCGGTCGGTAACGGCGAGTTCCGAACGCTGTGAGCGACACCACCATCACCTACCTCGTGCTGGGCGTGGTGGTCGCCGTTTTCATCTGGGACCACCTGCCGGTCGCGGCCGTCGCCCTGGGGACGGCGCTGACGCTGTGGGCGACGGGGGTGCTCACCCTCGACCAGTCGCTCGCCGGTTTCGGCGACCCGACGGTGATCTTCATCGCCTCGCTGTTCGTCGTCAGCGAGGCGCTCGACGCGACCGGGATCACCGCCTGGCTGGGACAGGCACTGATCGACCGTGCGGGGGACAGCCGTTCGCGGGTGATCGTGTTCACCTTGCTGCTGGTCGCAGTGCTGACCGCCCTGATCAGCGTGAACGGCTCGGTCGCCGCGCTTCTGCCGGTGGTCGCCGTGATGGCGGTGCGACTCCGGCGCTCCGCTTCCCAGCTGATGATGCCGCTCGCCTTCGGCGCGCATGCCGGCTCGCTGCTCACGCTCACCGGCTCGCCGGTCAACGTGATCGTCTCGCAGGCCGCCGACGACGCGGGCGTCGGCCGCTTCGGATACTTCGACTTCGCTGTCGCTGGCGTTCCGCTTCTCGTGGGGACGATCGTGTTCGTGGTCGTCTTCGGCGACCGGCTCCTGCCGAGCAGGAAGGTGCGGTCGGCGACCCGGGACTTCAGCAACCTGGCCCGCACGCTCGTCGACCAGTACGCGCTCGACGAGGATCCGGAGGCGCTCGTCGGCCGGCGCTCCGGGCTGGCCGAGGTGGTCGTCCCGCCGCGCTCGGCGCTGGTCGGCGAGCCCGTCTTCCCCGGGATGGTCACGGACAGCGGCGACCTGGCGGTGATGGCGATCCAGCGCAAGGGCGAGGGCGTCAGCGGCGAGACGAAGCTGGCGGTGGGGGACACGATGGTGCTGCGGGGGACGTGGGGCGCGCTCGAGTACCACCTGGACGACCCGGAGCTGCTCGTCGTCGACGAGCCGCGGATGGTGCGGCGGCAGGCGGTTCCGTTCGGGCCCGGGGCGTGGAGGACGATGGCCGTGCTCGCGGCGATGGTCGTCCTGCTCGCCACCGGCGCGGTGCCGCCAGCGGTCGCCGGGCTGCTCGCCGCCGGCGCGATCGTCGTCACGCGGGTGCTGACGATCGACCAGGCCTACCGCGGGATCGCCTGGACGACCGTGATCCTGGTTGCCGGAATGATCCCGCTCTCGACCGCCATGACCACGACCGGCGCCGCCGGGGACCTGGCCGACGCCCTCGTCGACACGATCGGCGATCTGGGGGCGCACGCGCTCCTGTTCGGGCTCGTCGTGCTCACGATCGTCCTCGGGCAGCTGATTTCGAACACGGCGACCGCGCTGATCGTGATCCCGATCGCCGTCTCGGCCGCCACCGAGCTCGACGTCTCCCCGAAGCCGATGCTGATGGCGGTCTGCGTCGCCGCGGCCGCGTCGTTCCTGACGCCCGTCGCCACACCTGCCAACCTGATGGTGATGGAGCCCGGCGGCTACCGGTTCGGCGACTACTGGAAGCTCGGCCTGCCCCTGCTCGTGCTCTACGGCATCGTCGCCGTCGGTCTCGTCCCGCTCGTCTGGCGGTTCTGAGCGTGACCGGCGAACGCTCCGAGCCCGTCACCCGGGGCGTCGGTACGCCGGTGCCCGCTCCTCGCCTCGGCTTCAGGTTCTTCGCCGCCCCGGCCGGCCAGCCGCGGGCGCGGCGCGGGACCGACGTCGTCCTGCTCGTCCCGGCCGTGGTCGTCCTCGCGCTGGCGATCGCCGCCTACCCGCCCTCGTCGCTCGAGCAGTCGCTGGAGTCGTTCCTCGCGTCTCTGCCGGGATGGCTCGACCCGGTCTGGGGATTCCTCTCGGACCTGCTCTGGCTCTGGGCGCTCGTGCTGGTCGCCGTCGCGCTGGTTCGCGTCCGGCTCGTCGTCGTCGGCCAGGCGGTGGCGGCCGTCGTGCTCGCCGCGCTGGCGGCGCTCTGGGCGAGCCGCCTGGCGGTGGGCTCGTGGCCGGACATCACGGACGCCCTGTTCGGGACTGCCGACGCGCGGCCGTTCCCCGCGACGCGGGCAGCGGAGGCGATCGCCGTGATCCTGACGGTCTCGCCTCACCTGGCGCGGCCGGTGCGCGCCTTCGGCCGCTGGCTGCTCGTCCTCGGCTGCGTGGGAGTGGCGATCACGGTGACGCCGCTCGGGCTCCTCGCGGCCGTGGCGGTCGCGATCGCCGCCGCGGCCACGGTCAGGCTCGTCTGGGGCACGTCGGTCGGGCGGCCGGGCCTGGATGAGGTCGCGGCCGGGCTCGCGCAGCTCGGCATCTTCCCGCGGGAGCTCGGGGAGACGGAAAGGCAGGTCGCGGGCGTGTTCCACGTCCGCGGCGTCGACGACGAGGGCCGCCCGCTGATGGTCAAGGTGTACGGCCGCGACGCGTACGACAGCCAGCTCGTGGCGAGGCTCTGGCGCCGGCTGTGGTTCCGCGGCGCCGCGCTGCCGATCCGGCTCGGTCGGCTCGAGGCGGTCGAGCACGAGGCCTTCGTGACCCTGCTCGTCCGCAGCAACGGCCTCGCGAGCCGCGAGGTGGTGACGGCGGCGTCGACGGTCGACGACGACGCGCTGCTGGTGCAGCGCGGCGAGGCCCGTCCGTTCGCGGCGCTCGAGCCGGCCGAGCTCGACGACGCGGTCCTGCGCGACGCGTGGGCGGCCCTCCGACGGCTGGACGCGCTGAAGATTGCGCATCAGCAGCTCGACCCGGAGACGGTGGCGGTGCTCGACGGAGGCGTCGGCTTCCTCGACTTCGGCACCGCCACGGTCGCCCCGACCGATGCCCAGCTGGCGGGCGACCGGGCACAGCTGCTGACGACCACGGCGGCGCTGGCCGGGAGCGAGCGGGCGCTCGGCGTGGCGACGGAGGCGCTCGGCCCGGAAGGCGTCGCCGAGCTCCTGCCCTATCTGCAGTCCGCGGCGCTCCCGACCTCGCTGCGGAAGGCGCTCGGGGAGGCAGGGACCGACGTCGACGAGCTCCGCGCCCACGCGGCCGTGGCCGTCGGAGCCGAGGCTCCCGAGCTCGCCAAGCTGCGGCGCGTCAGCGTTCGGGCGCTGATCCAGATCGCGCTGTTCGGCTTCGCGGCGTACACGATCCTGGACGCCGCGGCCGGGGTCGACTGGGGGGACGTCCTCTCGACCGTCCGGGACGCCTCCTGGGCGTGGATCGCGTTCGCGTTCGTGGTCGCACAGCTGCCGCGCCTGAGCCAGGCGGTCAGCACGCTCGGCTCGGTGCCGTCGTCGATGCCCTTCGGGCCGGTGTACGCGATGCAGCTCGCGACCGGCTACATGAACGTGGCGCTGCCGTCCAACCTCGCCCGGATGGCCGTGAACGTACGGTTCTTCCAGCGTCAGGGGCTGACCGCGCCGACCGCGGTCGCGTCGGGCGTGATCGACTCGTTCGCGGGCACGATCGTCCAGGCGTTGCTGCTCGGCGCCCTCTTGATCTTCTCCGAGTCGTCGCTCCCGCTGGAGCTGCCCGCTCCGACCGGCGGCTTCCTGGTCCTGCTCTGGGTTCTCGTCGGCGCGCTCGTCGCCTGCGTCCTCGTCGTCGTGCTCGTGCGCCGCCTTCGCGACGCGATCCTCGATCGGGTCCGGCGCTGGTGGCCGGACGTCCGCGCCTCGCTCGTGGCGCTCCGCGCCTCGCACAAGCTGGCCCTGCTCCTGCTCGGCGGCCTCGCGACCGAGCTGCTCTTCGCGATCGCGCTCGGCCTCTTTGCCCGTGCCTTCGGCGCCCACGTCGACCTCACCGAGCTGCTGGTGATCAACATCAGCGTCTCACTGCTGGCCAGCTTCATCCCGGTCCCCGGCGGGATCGGCGTCGCCGAGTTCGGCCTCACGATCGGACTGACCTCGGCGGGGATGGTCCCCGAGGCTGCGATCGCGGCCGTGCTGCTCTACCGGATCTCCACCTACTACCTGCCACCCGCCTGGGGCTTTCCCGCCATGCTCTGGCTGCAGCGCAACCGCTACCTCTAGGGAGCAGAAATGGACGTCCGGGCCGGAGTCGCCGCGGGAACCGAGTCGCCGTTCGTCTCGACCGGTCGCCTGCCGGGCGAGGAGCTCGTCCAGCAGCTGGTCGTCGAAGCGCACGAGCGCTACTGGACGAACGACGACGGAGCGCTCTCGCAGGTCTACCCGGCGCTCGAACGCGTGCCCCGCGGGCTCTTCGGGATCTGCGTCGCCGACATCGGCGGCAACACCCATGCCGCCGGCGACGTCGAGGCGGAGCTGACGATCATGAGCGTCGCCAAGCCGTTCCTGTACGCCCTCGTCTGCGAGCAGCTCGGCCGAGACGAGGTTCGGCGGCTGGTCGGCGTGAACGCGACCGGGCTCCCGTTCAACTCGCTCGAGGCGGTCGAGCGGAGCGGCGACGGGCGGACGAACCCGATGGTCAACCCCGGCGCGATCGCGGTCACGAGCCTGGTTCCGGGCAGGAACGCACAGGAGAGGTGGCGGTTCATCCTCGAGGGCCTCTCGGGCTTCGCCGGCCGTGACCTCGCGCTCGACGAAGAGGTCTACCGCTCGGCGAGCGAGACCAACCACCGCAACCAGAGCCTGGCCCGGCTGCTGCAGAGCTACGAGCGGCTGTACGCCGACCCGGCCGAGGCGGTCGACCTCTACACGCGCCAGAGCTGCCTGCGGGTGACCGCGCGCGACCTTGCGGTGATGGGTGCGACGCTCGCCAACGGAGGCGTCAATCCGCTCACGCACGCGTCGGTCGTCGATCCGGAGAGCTGCCACTGCACGCTCGCCGTGATGGCGACCGCCGGCCTGTACGAGACGTCCGGCGACTGGCTCTACGACATCGGCCTCCCGGGCAAGAGCGGCATCGGCGGCGGCATCGTCACCGTCGCCCCCGGCAAGGGCGGGCTGGGCACCTTCGCGCCGCTGCTGGACGAGGCCGGCAACAGCGTCAAGGGGCAGCTGGCCGCCGCCTTCCTGTCTCGCCGGCTCGGCCTCGACGTCTTCGCCTCGGAGCATGCGTGAGGGGGGCTCTCGCCGTCGCGCTCGTGGCGCTCGCGCTGCCGGCGACCGCGCTTGCCGACCGGGCGCAGGAGACGGCGCTCGCCCAGAGATACGCCCCGGTCGTGCGACTCGTCGCCGATACCGACTGCGAGCCGGGTGATCCGTACGTCCCGATCCCGGTCGACCTGCTGTTCCACGAGCCGACGGTGGCGCTGCGAGGTCCGTGGCAGAACGCCGGCGTGGTCAAGATCGGCCCGAGCGCAGAGGATCTGTCGCGAGGCCTCTACCAGTACCACCTCGACTTCCCGGGCAGCGCGCTCGACCCGGGGTGCGACTACCTCCACTGGCAGCGGCGGCTGACAGTCGGCCACGAGCCCGCGGTCTACGCGCACGTCGCCACCGACCCCGCACACCCGGGCAAGCTGGCGCTCCAGTACTGGCTGTTCTATGTCTTCAACGACTGGAACAACCTGCACGAGGGCGACTGGGAGATGATCCAGCTCGTCTTCGACGCGTCGACGCCGGCGCAGGCGCTGCAGCAGGCGCCGGTCGAGGTCGGCTACAGCCAGCACGAGGGCGCCGAGCAGGCTGCGTGGGACGACGACAAGCTCGAGCGCGTCGACGGCACGCACCCGGTCGTGCACCCGGCCTCCGGCTCACACGCGAACTTCTTCGACGAGGCCCTCTACCTCGGGAGCTCGGCGGAGCAGGGCGTCGGCTGCGACGACACGCGCGGGCCGACCCTCGACGTGCGGCCGGTCGTGCGGACGATTCCGAGCGATCCGGACGAGGCGCGGAAGGCGTTTCCGTGGATCGCCTTCCAGGGCCGCTGGGGCGAGCTCCGCCCCGCGTTCTTCAACGGGCCGACCGGGCCAAACCTGAAGACGCAGTGGACCGCGCCGATCGAATGGTCGGACGGCTGGAGGAGCCGCAGCTACACGGTTCCGGGCGGGAGCGCCTTCGGGCCGGCCGCGACCGGCTTCTTCTGCTCGGCCGTCGGCGGCGGCTCGCGCGCGCTGGTCCAGCTCGTCGACCATCCGCTCGAGTTCGGTCTGCTGCTCGCCGGGCTCGTCCTGCTCGCGATCATCCTGCTCTCCCGGGCGACCTGGCGACCGTCGGCTCCGCTCAGCGTGGCGCGCCGGCGCAGCTGGGGCCAGATCCTGTCCGCCAGCGCACGCATGTACGCGGCCCGGTTCCTCCTCTTCGTCGGGATCGGGGTCGTGTTCGTGCCGATCGCGCTCGTCGTGTCGCTGCTGCAGGGGGTCGTCCTGCACGCGACCAACGTGCTCGGCGTCCAGACGGGTGGGGACAGCAACGGGCTGGTCGCGGTGGTCGTGCTCGCGATCGGCACGGCGCTGACGTTGCTCGCGCTCGGGGTCACGCAGGCGGCGACCGCCCGCGCGCTCATCGAGATCGACGAGGGGCGCCGGATCGGCCCGATACGTGCCTACAGGCTCGCCGCCGACAGCGTCGTCCCGCTGCTCGGCGCCTTGCTCGTCGCCACCGTGATCGTGTCGCTGCTGGCGAGCTCGATCTTCCTGCTGCCGATCGCCGTCTGGCTCGCCGGCCGCTGGGCGCTGATCGCCCCGGCGATCGAGCTGGAGCGTGTCTCGGCGCTGCGTGCGCTCCGCCGGAGCGGCCGCCTCGTCTCGAGGCGCTGGCTCAAGGTCGCGTCCCTGATCGTCCTGGGCGGAGGAATCGTGCTGGTCGCGGGGCCACTCGTCGGCGTGGCGCTGATCCTCGGGACCGACGCGCCGTTCTGGCTGGTGAACGTGGTCGCCGGCGTCGTCTACGTCGTGGCGATGCCGTTCATCGCCCTGACCACCGCCTACCTCTACTTCGACGCCCGAGCCCGCGAAGAGGTGGCCGACGAGGTCGAGCTCGCCGAGCTACCCGCGGAGTTCGGGCTCTCCGCCTGATCGTCGGGGAGCCGCCGCCGTGTGACCGGCCCGGGCTCATTCGGGAGCTCAGGTTGGACGAGAGCCGCGCAACGGCGCCAGGAGTGGATCAGGATCCGGCTCCGCGAAGTTCGCGTCCGCGAGTCGTCCCGAAACCGGCCGGAAGCCTTCGCAGTCGCAGCGCCACTTCCGCAGCGACTGGAAGTCGCCGACGATCCGACAGCAGCCGCGCGGCACGCCGCGTGCGAACACGTGCGTGTGATCGGAGCGGGGATGACCGCAGCGGTCGCACAGCGGCGAGCCGCGTCGCACCTCGCACAGATCTCGAGCGGCTTCCGTGCCCGCTCGAGTTCGTCGCCGCAGTACCGACACAACCCGAACACGAGGAATCCATCGGCTGAGGCCACACAGAGAGTTAGCTCCTGTCAGTGTCCACCGCCGCGGCCGACATGGCCGGCTCGGCCCCAACTGTTCCTCGGGACGTTCAGTAGTGGTTGTTGTCCTGGAGCGCGTCGCCGCGGCCGAGCTTGCGGCCGGTCGTGTTTCCTATATCGACGTACGGCCACATCAGCTCGGTGTAGTCGCGCTTCGATTGGTTCGTCACGTGGTCGAACTGGAGGACGTGGCCGATCTCGTGTGCCGCGACGGACTGGATGTCGTATGCGTCCGAGGCACCGTCCGTCGACCACTTGAACGCGGTGTTGAAGCGGATGTCGGACTCGACCGGGTTTCCCTGCTCGTCGTACCAGGTTCCCGTGCAGGCGAGTGCCCCGTTGCAGTCCTGGTCGTTCTCCAGGCTGCCCCAGTCGATGACGCTCTTGCCGTCGTGCTTGACAGCCCCGGACGTCTTGCCCTCGTACTGTGCGGGTGGGCTCGCCTCGTCCTTGATGCCGCACCAGTTGATGTTGTTCGTCCATTCGCTCTGTGCGTTCCGGACCGCATCGACGACCACGTCGCGGTCGATGCCCTTCGCCGTCGCGCCGATCCACCAGTGTCTCGGCTCCCGCCAGTGGGCCGGGCCGATCGACGCCTGCGAGGAGCTGTCGCACTTCACGCTCGCCCCGATCTCCTCCGGAGGCACGGCATAGGAGGTGTCGACGGCGCTCCGCAACACCCCGGACGAGCGGTAGAACGCCACCCCGAGGACCCGGGCGTGCGAATCGCTGTACAGACGAGCGAACCGGCTACCGTCCTTGCGAAACAGCGTGCAGAGCATCCGCCGCCCGGCAAGCGGAAGGCGGAGGGCACGGCCTCCGGAGGGGATCCGGAACGCGAGCTCGCCCCTGACCGGGCGCGGGAGGCTCAGCCCGCACGGCCCGGAGCCAGCGGCCGCGCTCGACGCCCGAAACGGAACAAGGACTGAACCTCCCGCGCTACTGCCAGCGCACGCGACCGCGGCGATCAGGATCGCGGCCGGGATCAGGTGGCGTCTCAGGCTCGGCATTCAGCTCCTGGTAGCGGCCGTGCAGGACGCGGCCGTCCATATCCAAGCAAGATTGCGGTCGCGTTTCGTCTTCGCCGCGCTCACGAATCGAATAAGCAACTCCGTGAGCGCCCCGGGATCCGCGTCCGGCTGCGGACTCGAATCAAAACGCGGCTCGGGCTTGGCCTCGACGAACTTGTTCGGTCCGTACTGCTGCGCGCGCGCAATCACCTCGGCCGTGGGTGGGCTCTGCGCCTGCTCGACGCCGAGCATGGTCGTCACCCGGGCGGCGTCGAGGGTGAACCAGGCCGATTGCTCTGCGGCGGGTGTCACAGCCGTCATGTCGGCGCGCCTAGATCACGTGGTAGTGATCGCAGCCGCCCCGGCTGCTAAGACGCGAGCGCCTTCGCCTTGAGCTGGTCGAACTCGGCCTGGGTGATCGCACCGCTGTCGAGCAGGTCCTTCCCCTTGGCGATCTGCTCCGCCGAGTTGCTCGATCCGGCCACCGACTTGACGTAGGAATCCATGGAGGCCTGCGCATCCTGCGCCTGCTTCATGTTCCGCTCCGCTATGCCCTTCCCGTTGGCAATCAGGTAGACGAAGATCCCGAGGAACGGCAGAAGGATAACGAAGATCGACCAGCCGGCCTTCCCCCAACCGCTGAGATCGTGACGGCTGAAGAGGTCCCCGAAGACACGGAACAGCAGCATGAAGAACAGGATCCAGCAGAAGAAGACCAGCATCGCCCACATGACTTGGCCGAACGTCCACGCAGCTAGCACCGTTGCCTCCCAGTTGGTGATTGTGTTCCCGAGGGCACGAACAGTACGGCATCGCTAGCGGGCGAGCCGCTCGGCCACGATGCAGGCTCCGGCGAGGATGGCTCGGCTCGCTTGGGCTGCGGGCCGACGATCTCACGGCGCTTGTCGGCAATTCGGCTTCGGTAGAGCTCTATCTGTCGATCGATTACCGGGTCGGAGGCCGCCAGCTCGTGCTCGACCGCGGCGATGTTCGTGTCCACTCCGCCGATCCCGACGACTGCGTAGAGCGCCGAGCCCAGCGTCCCACGTCGACGACTCGACGGGGCCGCCGCGACCGAACGTGATTCTCTGATGGGCCCGCCTGGATTCGAACCAGGGACCAACGGATTATGAGAGCGAACGCCGGGGCTACCGCTCACTACCCATGACTACCTACAGGCGGATTTCCAGGCCTTTTACCGCCTCCAGGTAGTCGTCGGTAGTTGTCCGTAGAGGCGCGGGCGTACGCAAATCCGTACGCACCCGCCGCTCGTCACGGCTCGAGCGACTCGGGCGCGCCGAGTGCTCTGTCTCGACGCCCGACTACTTCGAGAACCGTGCTTGGCTTCGTGGCAGAGGTCTGTTACGCTCTTCGTCTCGCCTTAACCCCTCGGCGGGAATCCTTTCCGGCTTCAGCAATCGGTCGGCGTCGTGGACTGACTCTCGTTGTGGGTCAGCCAGGAAGCCGAGGTTAGGCGGGCATGTCTGAAACCGACAAGTACCCGGTGCTTAGTTCGGGACGGGCGGGTGGAGCGGCGTCCAGGGGCTCAACCTTCCTGCTTTCCGCGTGACCACCGGGCGGAGCTTGGGTGTTGCTAACGCGCGGTCTAATCGAAGTAGGTTTCCTTGACCGGGGCTGAGATGGTCGTTGCTGCAAGCGGTTGGTGGTTTGGGTCGATCGTTCTTGTGATCCTCTGGATACTGATCGCGTTCTGGCCGGCGCGGGTCGCTGCGCGCAAAGGGCACAGCTTTTTCGGCTTTCTTCCTCTTCAGCCTGGTCTTCTTCCCGGCGGCTCTCATCGTGGCCTACATGGTCAACGATCGAGCACGGCCGGCAGTGGCCTGAAACCCCAGAGACCTGAAGACGGCCGAGGAAAGACCTGAGTCCCGAATCCAACAATTCCGGTCACCGGACGGCAAGCTCCGCTACGTGCACAACTACCTCGGCCGGCAACTCCTCGAAGTCGAATCCGAACAACGAAAGGAAGACCAATGACCAGCACCGCACTTGAACCGAGCAAGGCGCTGGATGAGCTCGGTCCCGTCGACTACCTGGTCGTCGAGTTTCCGGCCGGAGCGAGCAACTTCACAGGCGAGATGGCGAAAGAGCTGCTTGCTCTAGTGGATTCCGGGACCATCCGCGTGATCGACGTATTGATCCTGACCAAGAACGAGGACGGTTCAGTCGAGGCAACCGAGCTTTCCGATATCGACGAGCTCGGAGAGCTTCAGGCCGTCGAGGCCCAGCTGGCGGAGCTGTTGGCCGCCGACGACGTCGAGCACCTGGCCGCTGCGATGGAGCCGGGGAGTACCGCCGGGGTGCTCATCTGGGAGAACCTGTGGGCTGCGCCATTCGCAGCAGCTGCCCGCCGTTCGGGTGGCCAGTTGATTGCCAACGGCCGTATCCCGATTCAGGCCATCATCGCCTCAATCGAGGCCGACGAAGCACTTGCGACGGAAGGAGACTGACAATGCCACTCAGACCAGCGCGCGTAGGACGAGTTGGTGTCATCGGCGCCCCAGTGGCGAAAACCGCGGTGGTCGCCGCGGCTGTCACACCTGGCCCCTCGCCGGTAGCGAAGACCGCCGTGGTGGCCGCGGCTGTCACACCGGGTCGGGGAGTTCGCCGGCGAATCTAGTCGTTACGTCGAACCCGGTGGCTCTTCGGAGTTGCCGGGTTCGACATTTTCTGCCTGCGACGGTTGTTCGGCAGGCTGAGGACTGACAAGGCGAGGAGGAGATGAGCAAGAAGCGCGGACTGCTTGTGTGGGGCTTGCTTGTGCTGGCGACGATCGTGCTGTTCGTTTCGTCGCTTACGGTTTGGTCGAAGCGTCAGCTGCTCGATAGCGACGCGTGGGCGGACTCGTCGTCGCAGCTGTTGGCGAATGATCAGGTTCGTGGCGCTGTCGCGCAGACGCTGGTCGATCGCCTGTTCGAGCGGAGCGACGTGGACGCCCAGCTCCGCGCGCGGCTGCCGGAGCAGGCGCAGGGAGCCGCCCCCGTGTTGGCGGCGACGCTCGAGAGTGCGGCCGTCCGCGCCGCGGACAGGCTGCTGCAAACCCCAAGGGTGCAGACGCTCTGGCAGAACATCAACAAGCGCGCCCACGCGGGTGTCGTGAAGGTTTTGGAGGGCAAGGATCTCGGCAGGAACGGAAACGTCTCGACCGCGAACGGAAACGTCACGCTCGACCTGAGACCGCTGATCACGCAGCTGGCGACGCGGCTTGGCGTGGAGGACAGGCTGAAGGCAAACGCCGATCCGAACGCCGGCCAGGTCGTGATCATGAAGTCGAGCCAGCTCGGAGCGGCCCAGACGGCGGTGAAGATCCTCCACGCGCTGAGCTCGCTGCTCCTGATCCTCGTCCTTGCCCTCTACGCGCTGGCGATCTACCTCGCACGGGGCCGGCGCAGGCTAATGCTCGGCGCGGCCGGGGCAAGCCTCATCTTCGTCGGCCTGATCATCGCCTTCATGAGACGAGCCCTCGGCGGGGTGATCGTCGACTCGCTGGTCAAAGTGGAGGCGAACAAGCATCCGGTGAGCGTGATCTGGGCGCTCGAGACGAGCGTGATGCGAGACATCGCGGTCATCCTCGTCGTCTACGGCGCGCTCGTCCTCCTCGCCACCGTCTTGGCGGGCCCGAACCGGCCTGCGGTCGCCCTCAGGCGCTGGCTGGCACCGACCTTCAGACATCATCCGATCGTCATCTGGGCAACCGCCCTCGCCGTGTTTCTGATTCTGCTCGCATGGGGCCCGGCCGCCGGCAACCGGGCTCTACTCGGCGTCGCCCTCCTCGCCGTCACGACCGCCATCGCCATCGAGGCGTTGCGCCGACAAACGCTGCGGGAGTTCCCAGAGGATCCGGCCCCGGCAGCCGGGAAGGCCCCTTGAGCGCCCTAGAGCGGCGGTGCGAGACCCACCTGCGATTCCTTCAAGGCCAAGGCGCTCGCATAGCGCGGAGAGGACCTAAGAGTGACTGATCAGATTTCACGCGACGTCCTGCCGATCGAGGACAGGCCGTTCGAAGGGACCCTCCCGTACGACGCCAAGGAGCCAGACGCGTCGTTCCCTGCGATCGAGCCACTACAGCCACCGACGGGGGCGCCCAACGTGCTTGTCATCTTGCTCGACGACGTCGGCTTCGCCGCGTCGAGCGCCTTCGGCGGGCCGTGCGCGACGCCGACGGCCGAGCGGCTGGCCGCGAACGGCCTGAAGTACAACCGCTTCCACACGACGGCGCTGTGCGCCCCGACGCGGGCTGCCTTGCTGAGCGGGCGCAACCACCACTCGGTGGGAATGGGCGTCATTACCGAGCTCGCCACCTCGGCGCCCGGATACAACTCGATTCGCCCAAATACCTGCGCGCCGCTAGCGCAGACGCTGCTGCTGAATGGCTATTCGACGGCCCAGTTCGGCAAGTGCCACGAGGTGCCGGTCTGGCAGACGAGCCCGATGGGCCCCTTCGACGCCTGGCCGACCGGCGGCGGCGGCTTCGAATACTTCTACGGCTTCATCGGCGGCGAAACGAACCAGTACTACCCCGCCATCTACGAGGGCACGACACCGGTCGAGCCGGAGAAGACGCCGGAGGAGGGCTACCACTTCACCGAGGACATGACCGACAAGGCGATCAAGTGGACGCGCCAGCAGAAGTCGCTCATGCCCGACAAGCCGTTCTTCATGTACTTCGCTCCAGGGGCGACGCACGCTCCGCACCACGTACCGACGGAGTGGTCAGACAAGTACAAGGGACGTTTCGACCAGGGCTGGGACGCGCTGCGCGAGGAGATCCTGGCTCGGCAAAAGGAGCTCGGAGTCGTGCCAGCGGAGACGGAGCTGACCGCGCGGCACGAGGAGATTCCCGCCTGGGACGACATGCCCGATGAGCTGAAGCCGATTCTCGCCCGCCAGATGGAGGTCTACGCCGGCTTCCTCGAGCACACCGACCACCACATCGGACGGCTCGTCGATGCGCTCGACGACCTCGGCGTGCTCGAGGACACGCTCATCTACTACATCATCGGCGACAACGGGGCGAGCGCCGAGGGCACGATCAACGGCAGCTTCAACGAGACGCTTCTCTTCAACGGCGCCGCGGCGCTCGAGACGCCCGAGTTCATGGCCGCGCGCATCGACGACTTCGGCACACCGAAGGCCTACAACCACTTCGCGGTCGGCTGGGCGCACGCAATGGACACGCCCTACCAGTGGACGAAGCAGGTCGCCTCGCACTGGGGCGGAACGCGCAACGGCACCATCGTCTACTGGCCGGGCGGCATCGCCGCGCGCGGCGAGGTCCGCGCGCAGTTCCACCACGTGATCGACGTTGCCCCCACCGTGCTCGAAGCCGCCGGACTGCCCCAACCGACGGCCGTCAACGGGATCGCCCAACGGCCGATCGAGGGCGTCAGCATGGCGTACTCGTTCGACGGGGCGACCGAGGCTGACCGCCATGGGACGCAGTACTTCGAGATGTTCTGCAACCGCGGCATCTACCACCAGGGCTGGACGGCGGTCACGCGCCACTCGACGCCGTGGGCGGTCGTGCCCGAGCTCCCGGCGCTCGACGACGACGTGTGGGAGCTCTACGACACGAGCACCGACTGGAGCCAGGCGCACGACCTCGCCGCCGAGATGCCTGAAAAGCTGGCCGAGCTGCAACAGCTCTGGCTCGAGGAGGCACGCAAGTACAACGTGCTGCCGCTCGACGACCGGCGCATCGAGCGCTTCAACGCTGAGCTCGTCGGCCGCCCCGAACTCGTGAAGGGAAACTCACAGCTGCTCTTCGGCGGCATGGGCCGCCTCAGCGAGAACAGCCTCATCAACATCAAGAACAAATCCCACGCAGTCACGGCCGAAGTCGTCGTGCCCGATACGGGCGCCCAGGGTGTGATCGTCGCCCAGGGCGGCGCCTTCGCCGGCTGGAGCCTGTACGCGAAAGATGGCCGTCCAACCTACTGCTACAACCTGCTCGGCCTGCAGCGCTTCAAGATCGAGGCCGACGCCGCAATCCCGCCCGGAACGCACCAGGTGCGCATGGAGTTCGCCTACGACGGCGGCGGCCCCGCCAAGGGCGGCACCGTAACGCTCTACCTCGACGGCGACAAGACCGGTGAAGGCCGGGTCGAAGCAACCGTGCCGCTCATCTTCTCCGCGGACGAGACCGCCGACGTCGGACGGGACACCGCGTCCCCGGTCAGCGACGACTACGAAGGCGAAAGCAGCGTCTTCACCGGCACCGTCAACTGGGTGCAGATCGACCTGGGCGAGGACGCAGAAGACGCCGACCACCTGATCACCCCCGAGGAACGACTCCGCGTCGCAATGGCAAAGCAATGAGCGAGGAAATCAACGAGACCCGATGACGGTTGGTCACGACCCCGCGACCAAGCAGTCATCTGCAGACTTACGCAACCGGTCTGCGGACGGCGACGGCCTCAGCGCTACCCGTCAGTGCGTGCGGCCGTAGACGAGTGCGTCCGTTCCCAGGCGGCTCCGGCTTGAGTCGCCGGGCCACCTTCTGGACGATCGTCGCGCTCACCGGCGCGCTCGTGCTCGCGGTCGTCGGCGTGATCGTCTACTCGTTTGCAAACGCAGAGCAGCTCCTGGAAGACGCCGGCAGCGAGCTCGCCGCCTACCTCATGATCTTCGGGCTCGTCTTCGCCGATGCGATCGTGCCGATCTTCCCAGGCGAGACAACGCTGAACGCCGCCTCCGTGCTGGCCTCTCAGGACAAGCTCCAGCTAGAGCTCGTGATGCTCGCCGGCGCACTCGGGGCCGTTCTCGGCGACAGCACCCTCTACTGGATCGCCCGCACAGGCCCGCGGAAGCTCAAGGCACGACTCGAAGCGGCATCGCAGAAGGACGAGCGCGTCGAGAAGGGACTCGCCTTGCTCGGACGGTCAGGCCCGTTGCTGATCGCGTGCGGCCGTTTCGTGCCCGGCGTTCGCTTCGCCGTCAACGTCTCGATGGGGATTACCGAGTATCCCTACCGACGCTTCCTGCTCTTCTCGGCGATCGGAGGGGTCGCCTGGGCGGTGTACACCTGCCTGTTGGCCTACTGGGTCGGCACAGCGCTGGGCGACTTCCCACTCGCATCGGTCGTCGTCTCGGGAATCGTCACGACCATTCTCATCGTCGGGGTGTACTGGATCGACCGCCGCCGGCATCCAGACGAGGCCGGCTCGCCCCCGGCAGCCGCCATACCGACGCGGTGAGCGCCAGCTCGAGATCCGACTGATGGCCGAGTCCTTCGCCTGGGGCATCCTCGCCGGATCGTCGCTCGTCCTCGGTGGCATCGTCGCGCTCCTGTTTCCGATCGGCCGGCGGTTGCTCGGTGTGATCATGGCCTTCGGCGCGGGGGTGCTCATCAGCGCTGTCGCCTTCGAGCTCGTCCACGAGGCGTTCGAAACCTCCGCCGGCGACGGCGGGGTCGCGCTCGGTCTATTCGCGGGAGCGGGCGTCTTCTTCCTCGGAGACACAGTCATCGATCGAATGGGCGGCGCCGGGCGGAAATCGTCGAGCGGAAACCAGGCCGCCGGCTCGGCGCTCGCGATCGTGCTTGGAATCGTCCTCGACGGGATCCCTGAATCCCTCGTGCTTGGCCTCACCGTGCTCGAGGCGGGTGCTGTGAGCGTCGCCTTCCTCGTCGCGGTCTTCATGTCCAACCTCCCCGAAGCGATCGCGGCCACCACCGGCCTCGCCCGGGCCGGCTGGGCAAGGGGCAGGATCATCGGCCTCTGGATCCTCGTCATGATCGTCTCCGGCCTCGCTGCTCTCGCGGGCTACGGCCTTCTCGACACCGCCTCACCACGAACGATCGCGTTCGTGCTCGCCTTCGCCGGTGGCGCGATCCTGACCATGCTCGCCGACACGATGATGCCCGAGGCCTTCGAACACGGCGGCAAGCTCGTCGGCCTGGCCACCACGCTCGGCTTCGCACTCGCCTTCGCGATCAGCGCTCTCGAGTAGCCGGGTCACGCCTCTATGCCCGCCGAAAACAGGCTGGAGGAAACCGAACGGAAGCGCTCCCTACGCGCGCCGCATCCGATGACGCTCGTCTGGATCACCGTCGTCCGCGGCGTGATGGCGATCGGGCTCGGGCTCGGCCTCGCGTTTAGCGGCGATCGCGCACCTGCGGCGCTCGTCACCTTCATGGGCGTCTACTGGATGCTCAACGGCCTCGTCACCTTCCAGGGGGGCCTGCTCGTGGAGGGACCGCGCCGCTGGGTGCCGCTCACAGCCGGTGCGATCGGGGTTGTAACCGGCGCCGTGGTGCTCTTGGTGAACGGCGAAACCACCTTCCTGCTCGCGATCCTCGGCATCGTGATCGCGCTCACCGGAGTCGTCCATCTCCTCGGTGGCTTCGAGCTCGCCGACGTGTCGGGTCGGCGGTGGCGCCCCGGCGTCCCACTGGGGATTCTCGAGGTCGGACTCGGCGGGACACTTGTACTGACGTCGGGCCACAGCGGTTCCCTCTCCACTTGGCTCGCGAGCGCATGGGCGCTCCTCGGCGGAGTGGTGCTTCTCTCGGACGCGCTCCTGATCCGGCGGCGGATGCTGGCTCACCCGAATGACGCGGCATGAGTGCGAACGTTGCTGGGTCACGCGAGGATCAGCACGGCGAGGCCGAGTTCGAAGTAGCCGAAGCCGCCAGCGCCCGCTCTCCTGCGTCAGGAGACATCGCCTCGAGCGCGGCCAACGGATTTCGAATCCGTTGGGTCAGGCGGGATGAAAGGGCCGGGAAGCAAGTGTAGGGCCATCTACGACAAAGGAGACAGACGTGGAGGAAGTGCCTACGCGCAAGGCCATGAGGCGGGCGGTTCGACTCGCTAGCCCGCAGCAATTGTGGGTCTTGAATCGGGCCGGCTGGATCTGCCTCCGCGAGTCCCCCGACGTCATGGCCGAGATCCTGAACGACCAGGCCCACGAGGCCATCAAACGGTCAATGCACCTCGACGGGGAGGACGAATGAGCAAAGAGGGGACGGCTCGGAAAACGCTGCGGGAGACAGCCGATCGTCTTGCAGGGCCGATGGCGCTGTTCTTCGAGGACGCGCTACAGGCTGAGCGCCAAGTCTGGGCTACATGCCAGAAGTGCAAGCGGACGACGCCGGTCGACGTTCCCGATTGGGCGGCGCGGCAGCGTGCGGTCGAGGGGCTGTTGTCGCAGGGCTATGGCCGGCCGCAGCCGGGAGGCGAAGGCGGCAGCGTCACCTTCGTGATCGAACGCCACTGGCCGCTCTCCGCCACCGACCTGGACGTACTAACAGACGAGGAGCGGGAAGCGTTCGAGCTCGTAGAGGCCGCTCTCGATCGCATCAATGCGAACGCGAGGGCCGAGGCCGAAAGCTGACCCCCGGGCGGAGCGGATGGAGCACCCCCCCGACCCCTCTGCGCGATCTTGCGATGTCGTACCGGAGCAGTGCCCCTGTATATCACTGGGATCTTTCGGGGCCGCTCTTTTTGGACCAATCTGCCGATCAGCGGCTTCAAGTCCGGAGACGGGCTCGAGATCCCCGTTGGGGCCACGCTTGTGATCGAGACGGCTGAGAAGACGAACTTCGGATCGGGCAACCCGAAGTGGGCTGCGGTTCATCGCGGCGCAGACGCGTGTTCGCCCCCAGAGGGCCGCGCACAGCGAACCCCACCACCATCGCTCGGCTCGCGGTCGCGCCGTCAGATCGAAGTGTGGCGCAGCCGCCACATGTCATCCTCGGGGTCGTACAGCCAGACAGACCCACTCCAGATCGGGGCTGCATCGGGCCGATCAGCACTCTCATCATCGAGGACGACATCGATGGCTCCGAGCTCGATGTCGACCCGGTTCTGTAGGGACTTAGCGTCGCGATCGAAGTAGTTCTCGATCAGATGGCGCGGGTCGAACCTCCCGTTCTCCTTGGTGATCCATTGCTGCAAACGGCCGCTGTGCCCGGTCTCAAGTCGTCCGGGAAGTCCCATGCCCTCATGAGCGCTGATGGCGGCGAGAAAGCCCGCGACGTCGACTCCGTTGAACTGATTCCATGTCCACCAGTTCGGCTTGCCCGGGGCGACGGGCGGCGCGCCGGGCGTGAACCAGTAGTTGAGTATCCCCAGTCTCTCGATTGTCAGTGTTGTGCCAGAGACATACGAGAAGCCGTCAAATGGCCCGCCTGGGTCACGAACCTGGGCGAGCGTGTACTGCTTGCCGAGTCGGCTTGCCACATCGTTTGCGGCCGGACAGAGGATCGGTCGAGTGACAGGCTCCTTCGTACAAGCCGAGACGTTCAAGCCGAGGGTCGTTCTTCCATCCTTCGGATTGCCGTAATCGATGCCAGGGTGATACAGGGGTGGGTCGTCGATCAGAGGACTCTTGGCGGTCGACTCCGCGTGCATTACGTTGGGCATACGGAAGCCCCGTGTGCGCCCGCGGACGCGAATCTCGGTGGACGCGCTGCTCTTTCTTCCCTGTGCGTCGAAGACAGTCAGTGTCACCCCCAAAGTGCAGAGAGGAACGACTGCGGGGGTGGACCCGACCTTCACCGAATTACTGAGGATGGTGGTCTTGGGGCAAGCCTCTCCTGGGATGAACCTCCAGCTGTAGCGGGTGATCTCGCCGGTTGAACCGGATCCATCGAGAGTCACTTCGCTTGCGCGATCCGCCAAGTACGGCCCGCCTGTGTCCGCTGCGAGCTCCTCATGCCCCGTGGTACAGCTCGCGGCTCGGGCGCGTTTCAAACACCATTTCCATTTCCCGCCGGTACTCCTGACCGGCTCCCCGAGTGTGGCAACGCCGTTGAGCCCCTTTGCCGTCGGCCGAATGGGCCGGGGCCCCGCCGACACCGCAGGCGTATTGGTGTAGGTCGAGAACCAGTCCAATCCAGTTTGAGATGATTCGGGCGGCCCGGGCCCACACGTATAGCTCGTGTCGATGCGGGGTCCGCCTGTCAGGCCCTCCCCGCTTCCGATGTAGGTGGCACGTGCGAGATGGCCCGCGCGCTTGATCACCCGGATGTCGAGGCGTCCGTCCGCTGGCCTAAGAGACGTCATGCCCGAGCCCCAATACCTGCATACCCCGGCGGTTCCCGAGATAGAAATGTCGATCTTGCCGCGCGGGAGGTATTGATAGTCGTTCGTCGATACGCCGCGATACGTGTGTCGACGGATCGTCCTCAGTGTGAACGTCACGTTAGCCTGGGACGTGGTCTTGACACTGCCCCCCGTCGCGGCGGTAGCGGCGACCGTACCGAACCACTGGCGCGGAAGCCCGTCATTGACCGGGCCGATGGATGGCCGAGTAGGCGTCAGCGTGGCGTGTCCCCCTTGTGACTCATGTGGCGCTGCGACCGCCGCCCCAACAGCAATAACGCTGGCAACCACGCCCGCGAGGAGCTTTGTACGTCCCGTCCGGAGTGCGGCCATCTGAGCCTCCCGTTTTACATCAGGGTCGCGACTCGGATGTTCGATCCGGCTCCAGTCGTCCCGCGATAGGCGACGAGCACGGGCCGGGTGGGGGCGCCGCCAGCCAGTCGGCCGATGGCGCATGCGGCGATGGGCGAGGTCGTCGGCGTGTTGATTCGACCGTCGGGGCCGCCGGAGCCGTCGAGAATCTCGTAGTGCCAATGCGATTCACCCGGATAGCGCCACGCATGGCGAATCACATTCCGAGTCAGATCCGCATAGAAGAGCGACAGCGTATTGTCCGATAACACCGCCACCACGGTCTGGACGGTTCCTGTCGTGCGGCCTGGCCCGGAGTTCCCGTCGACCACGTGGAAGTCCCACTTGAGTACGCCCGCATTGTCGCGCTTGCCGCGCGCACAGCGAAGGTTGCCCCAAGTGCGGTCTTCGTAGATCACCCATAGCGCGCCGTCGAAGAACACAGCCGTGGGGTTGACGCCGACGTCGCCTCGTGTCGGGCCAGTCCCAGCCACGGCGGGCGGTCCTGCCGCTCCGGAGCCGTCGAGTGTTTCGGCCATCCATCCGGTCGCTGTGTGCTCTGCGTGTCGCAGTCGCGCAGACAATTGGCCGGCCGAAGTGGTCGCGAGTTCGTAGAAGGCATGCGCGGTGCCATCCGGCTCGAATGCCAGAGCCGATGACTGTCCCATGTTGCCGACTACGTGTCCTGCAGGTGTAGCCGCTTCGCCATCGACTGTCTCCTGTGACCAGCTCGCTCCATCGAATACGAGGTGGAGCAAATTGAACCCGACCGCATCGTTCGGCGAGGGCGTCAGAGCTACACCGGGAGGGACAGACAGGTAAGCCAAGGCGTGAAGAACGTCGTCCGGGGCGACCGCAAGCGTGTTGAAGTACCCGACCAATCCAGTTGGCTCCGGTGCCGTGCGCCCGCTGGCCGTGCGAAACGTGAAGGCATCGATACCCGCGCCGTGGCCATCTTGGCGGGATCCGTGAAACAGGGCGAGGTATGACCAGAGCACATGGACGCGGCCGCCGCTCCTCACAGCCGAGATCTGAGAATCGATAGGGCCCGGCGCCGTCCGGCTGCCGTCAACGAAGGGATCGACATTGACGAGATCGGCGGCGCCCGTACGCCATTGGACGAGCTTTCCGTCGTCGTAAACGTTAAACAGCAGGGGAGTTGTCTCATCCTCGCCGCAGAGCGCGAGCCCACCCTCGTTGATGACCGGGGGGCTCTTGAAGGACCAGCCGCCGCCGGCGACTGGCACGCCCGGAGCCACCGGAGGGCTGCTGTTAACCACAGCGTGGTTCATGGAGAACAGCAGGACCTCGTGTCCCGCGGGAGTCACATTGAACGTCGGCAGCGCTGCGTTCAGACCCAGCGCCCGCGCATGGGCCTGAGCAGCGGCGATGAACGCTTCCACATCGGATGGGTCGGGCAGTTCAGCCGTCGGTATCAACATTGTCGTGAATCCGGACGGTCTGAGCGTCACGACATCCATGTAATTCTTACCGCCGCTCTGCCCGAAGACGAACGTCGGGAACCCACGGGTGCCGGGCAAATTCGCCGGATTAAGCGCTCGGAAGACCGCGGGAATATCGTCTTCGCTGAACGCCGATAAGCCGTTTGGCATGTTGCCGAGCTGCCGGGCTGTCGGCGCCGACGCTGCGGAGCGCCGCAACAGAACGAGTTCGTCATGCGCGGTGCTGCCTGGAGGCGTGAAGGTTCGAAAGGTAGGGTAGGCGGCGACGAAAGGGTCGTTCGGGTCCTCGATAGCAAAGAGCGACAACGAGACCTCAACCAGGCCTCGAAAACTCGAAGCAGTACTCACGGCGGCCTTCCTCAGTGGTGGACGTGCCGCTGGGTATGCCTCCGCGGCACCAACCGCGCCTCCGAATATCCTAGTCTTTTCGCGGCCTCAAAACACGAACCGGCAGGAACCGGTAAGGCTGAGACCGGCGTGCGGCGACATTACTGCAAGGTCATCGGTTCACCACCCGTTGCCACAGGTCGAGCACGATCCCGCAGAACCCCGAATCGCCCGTCATTTACCGCTTGACCTCGTTCGGCGCACGTATGTAAGAAGTCCATGAGGGACGCTTCGCCGGCCCGACGGCGGGGAGGAATTCTTTCGCCTCCACACGAGGCGGAGATCGTCGTCGTCGAAGTCCGGCTCGTAGTAGTCAGTGTGGTGAGACACGGGAGTTCCCTTCAGGCGTCGGAAGTGCAAACACGCCGTTGAGCCGCTGGGCCTCACGCTGCGACCCTGCCCGGGACCAGCGTCCGTAATGCTTGTCCGTCACAGCCTCCGACGAGTGTCCGAGCTGGCGTGATAGCCACGAGATCGGGATGCCCTGCTCAAGCACGATCCGCGCGTAGGTGTGACGCAAGCTGTGAAACGTCCGCTTCTCACCAGTCGCACTTTGACGCGGGATGCCGGCGCGGTTCATCGCCGCGTAAAGAACGCGGGTGTACCGCCAGAACGGCTGATGGCCGGGTGCATCCTCACGTGGGAACACGAGCGCGTCGTCGTCGGCCTTTCCCGACCCACCATTCGCCGAGTAGCTCGACCGTTTCCGCTGTCAGGTCGACGGTTCGGGTGCGCCGCCCCTTTGTCTCGCCGAGCTTCCCTGCGCTGTAGGTGCGCCGCACTGTGATCGTCCTGGTGGTTAGGTCGATGTCACCCCAGAGGAGGGCGGACAGTTCGCCTTCGCGAAGGCCGGTCGCAAGCGCCACTCGGACGACCGTCGCCCACAGCCCCTCCGAGATTTCGGCGAGTAGCCGCGGCAGTTCGTCGCCGGTGAAGAAGGCCGAGTCCCGATCCTCCGATCGCGGCCGCTGTGCCTTGGTCAGCCGCGCCACCGGGTTGCGCATCATTTTGTCGGCACGGATCGCGCCATCGAAACAGGCATGGAGCACGCGAAGGTGCTGCGCCTTCGAACTCGCTGACATCCGCCAGTCCTTATTTCCTTTGCGAGTGCTTCCGCTGGGACTACCGACAACTACGCGTGACTACCGGCAGGCGGAAGTGCAGGCATTTCTCCGGTGCCTGGTAGTGCCTGGTAGTGACAGATAGAGGCGCGGGCGTACGCAAATCCGTATGCAAACGCAGGCCCCGTACGCACCCAAGGGTTCCAGCCAAGGGGCTCGCATGTCTGTTCTTCCACGGCTGTCCGCGTTTGGCAGAGCAGGTGCAGTCGGCCGCGTTGGAGGCGGACGACGAGCCCCTACCCGGCGCGGCGGTTTCGCGCCGCTGGGAGCAGCATTCAGGCGCGCTCGTGGCGGCACTTCGGTACGCGGTGCTATCCAGGCCATCGCCGTCTCTGCCGCTGCAGCCGAAGCATCCGGACCACCCGGAGCTGCCCGCGGCGGAGTTCCGCCAGTGGGTGTGGCGTAAGGCACACGAGCAGCACGACAAGCCGCGGGGTCCCGTTCCAGGCGTCGACTACCAGCTTTGACCTAAGTGGTCGGGACGCTAGTCGGCGACGAGGGGCCGAGCCGGCCGACGAGCCGGTCTGACCAGGGAAACCGTCCCGAGTCGAGCACGCAGCCTGCGAAGCGCTGTTGGGCGGGCGCTCCCCTGAAAATGCAGCGTGCCGTCGGAGCATGGTGGGTGCGCAACACCCCTGGGACCACGCAAGGATTTTTTCCAGACGATCTCGGGTAGCCGTCGTCCTCCAAGCGACGAAGGGAGGCGACGTGTCAGAACCAGAACAGCGGGAAGACGCAGCGAAGCCCGAAAGCGACCCTTCCCCGGCTAAGTCCGATGCTGACCGGGCCAAAGACAAGGAGAAGGAGATGGAAGAAAGCGGTGAAGAGCTTCCCGGCTAGCGGCTAGGAGCTAGATGCGAGGACGCTTACGACGTCCGCCGCGCGGCGAGATGTACCAGATCACAAGGGCGACGGCGATCACCGCCGCTGCGATGGCAACGACAGCAACGGTGGAGGCGGCGACAATCACGCCCTCGTGATACCCCGGTAGTCCCGGGGGAAAACGGCGACGCGTTCGACTCGAGGGAAGTGCCCGCCCGTGATTGGCCGCGCACGTTTGGTCTCTAATTGAGGGCGTCTGAAGCGGCCGCGAGCCTGTGCGTTTCGAGACGCAGGCGTTGTGACTCCGCGCGCTCCGCTAGCGCTCGAAAATCGAAGCCCTCAACGGGTTCGCCGCTGTCGGCGGTCGCTTCCAAAGCGAGCCAGAGCGCCCGTTTCCCCTCGATGCCCACGGCGAGGCTCTCCAACTCGAGCAGGCGAGAGAGCGGCGAGTACCGGGTCAGTTCGCCGTTCAGCTTCAGTCGCCCGACCTTCTCAGCCGCCCATGCAGCCGCCACCTTCGGCCGCGAGCGCGCAATCCCCAGCCGACCCATCAACCGCTCAAGAGTGTGGCGATCCTCCCGGATCTCGGGGAGCAGCACCTCTCTGAGGAATACGCCGAGCTCGCTACCTGTGTTCTCGCGCGCGGCGCGCAGCGTGAGCTCCACGCCGAGGGTGGCTCCGGCAAGGTGGTCGTTGAGATAGATCGCGAGAAGACGTCGATGCACGCCCACGGACTTTCCGCGACACCGATCGGGGAAACCACCTCTCGCCAGCGCTAACCCGCACGTTCGACCTTTGGTACGCATTCGCCCAGCCGGCTCCATGCGCAGGTATCTGACCGGGGCCAGGGATTGCGCCCGAGCGCGATCGCCGCAGCGTTGTGCGGGAAGACGCTGCGGCTGGGCTTGTCCAGCCGCCGCCGACGCGCCCACTCGACAGCGGCCGCGAGCAATGCGGAGCCAACACCTCGCCCACGCCACTCCCGCAGAACAACACGCCACTCCCGCAGAACAATCTGTCCAAACCCATGCGGGCTCACATCCACATGGATCGAATCGACGATCTTGCCCTCAACAACAGAGACCAGCCCCCCTCAAGTCTCCATGTCGTCGTCGCGCGCGATTGGCGGCTCAGTCGCAATCCCATCCCGCTCCTCCGCAACCGCTGCAAACACCGTCGCCAACCGAAGGCGATCCTGCTCTGTCGCTGAGCGAACTTGATATCCACCGACTCAATTGCGGACGGCTGCGCCAGCCTAACCGGTGGGGAGCGATTCACGTTCGCCGCCGTCCGGAAAAGGGTAAGGAGAATGAAGAAAGCGGGTGTCCCTGGGGTTTTCCTGGGCGGTTAACCGGTGCCGCTGGGTCGGCGAAGCAAGGCGGACTGAGCAGCCCGGGCGGCACCATCGAGGGCGGCCAGGGAAGCTCCCCCGAAGCCCCCCCGAGCAGCGGCACGCTGCCGAGCGAAGAGGATCGCCGTCAGAACACCGAAACGGCCAACAACGAGTCCGGCACGAGCACCGATTCAGACGACGACTCGCCTGCTGTCACGTCGGATGCCGACCAAGCAAAGACCAAAGAGCAAGAGATGGAGGAGAGCGGCGAGGAGTTGGCCGGCTAGGCCGGGCCACACGAGGAGTTGGCCGGCTAGGCAGAGCCGCACTTTACGCAAGCACGCAGGGTTGGTGTCTATGACGGCAACTCTCGAAAAGAAAAGACCCGCAAATATGAAACTTTTCTGTTGGGCCCGCGAGGACTCGAACCTGGGACACACGGATTATGAGATCTAGACCCGGAGGCTTCCGTGGGTGCTTTTGGCTCTGTTACGTGCTCCTGGATGCGCTCAGGCATAGTGGATTTGCCTGTTTCGGGACACGGTTCGGGACACACTTTCGGGGCACCGGGGCTTGTTACTGAGGAGGCGCTGTTGCAACTTCGGCGTGGAGCTTCTCGACCTTCTCAGCGAGGTAGCCGAGGTTGACGACGAAGAGGTTGTAGTCGTTCTCAACAGCCACGGCGCGACGATCATCTCACGCGTGCCGAACGGCTCTTGAACCGAGTCGCGTGCCGTCGTAGACTCGGGGCGTGGGTTGTGCGAATCGATGCAAGATCGCCAACCAGCGCCAGAAACAGCTCAAGCAGCTAGGTCGGCCCGGTCGGCACGGGGCGCGTTGACAAGGGGGGAAACAGATTCCAATGAAGGCCAGCAGGTTGCATATCACTCGTCTGGTGGTGGCGACCGTTCTTATTTCGGCCGCGGTGCTTGCGGAGACTTCTGCGGCGGCCAGGGTCACGGCCAAGGTCAGGACAGTCCCGATCATCAACGTCTACTCCCACCGTCCGGTTGACATCGTGCCGGGCGGCCGCCCGACGTCGACACAGCCCTACGCGAACGCGTTCCTGTGGAAATACCCTGAAAAGCAGTTCGACCTGATCTACTCCGTGGGCGGCAACACCAAAGCGTTCAAGATCCGGGTTCGCGACTCCGGGTTGTGCCTGATGCTCGACTTCCGTGTGCCCAGGTACACGAATGGCACGCGAGTCATCCAGTACGACTGCGCCAAGAATGTCCGCGCCAAGTGGTGGTACGCGGAGCGGTGGAAAGTTCCCGCCCCGCCCGGCGAGCCGCAGTCGGATTATCCGTACATGTTGTTGTTGATAAACAACTTCACCGGCAGGTGCCTGGATGCTACGAACCCCGCAGGTGGGGCGCCGCCACAGGGGGCCGTCTTGCAGCAATGGGACTGCGTTTCTGAATATTTCGACGACCGGAACGTCGGTAACCAGCTGTGGCGCGATTACACCAGATGAGCGCAGCGCACGACTCTGCGCCTTCAGCTGAGCAGTTCCTAGAAAAGGTCGAGCGCGGCCGTCAGGAGGGCGCGATCCGCACCGCGGCAGTCTGACGCTCGACCCCGAAGACCGCGTTTCCCTCGAAGCGAACTAGCGAGCTGTTCATCTTCCCGGCGTTCTCTTCGAACGTCGCCAATGCGACCGGGCCCACGTAGAGGCGACCGAACGCGGACGCGTCCACCACGATCGGCGCTGCGGCGGTCTTCGAGACGCGGACGTTGAGAGCGAACGCCGGGGCTACCGCTCGCTACCTGTAACTACCGACAGGCGAATTTCCAGGGCTTCTGCCGCCGCTAGCTAGCCGTCGGTAGTCGTCCGTAGAGGCGTGGGCGTACGCAATCCGTACGCAAACGCCGACACCACGAGCCGAAAGGGTTCCAACCAGCGGGAAACCGTGGTACCGGCCGCTAGACACCGTAGCGAAGCCGTCTGGCCCACTCAGAATCCAGCTTCGCTGGACTGTTGCCAGCGCAGCCTAACTCTCGAGAGCTGCACCGGATCAGGCGTTCTCGTAGACTCGCGGCTTGCGGCTCGACGCTCGCCTTCTCCTGACCCTTGGGCTCGGTGTTCTGTGCGTCGGTCTCTTCGTTGCCGCGTTCTTGGTCACGGGCGGATCGCGGGAGTTCCTATTCGCTGTCGCTGGCACAACCGCCGGCCTGGCTCTCGCCGAGGCGTTCGGACTATGGAGGCGACACCAGTGGCAAAGCGTCGTCGACCGGAATCGACAGACAGTCGTTCGGAAAGTGGAACGGGTCGCGTTCGCCTTTTACCAGGGGCTCGGCCAACGTGACGACGATACGCGCAATGACTTCATTATGTCCGAATCGAGAGCGCCGACACCCATCCCGCTCGAATCCGCTCCGGCCAGATTGTCACTGGCGCACAACTGGCGCGCACTCGACGGCCACTCGCAACGCGCACGCTTCTGAACGCAACCGGGGCATCGGCGGTCCTTGCTTCCTAGAACATCGGGTCGGCTTCGGGGGGAACAGTCTCCGAGAGGAGCTGATTCACGTCCCCGGTTGCGACCTCTAGGCGCATCCGGCCATGTTCGAAGTGGGAGACGCGGAAGCCGGGCATCTCGTCGACGTCGTCCTCGTCGGTGATCGGAAAGCCGAACGGCCCCGGGGGGCCGCTGGGAGCGTACGCATCCCAGATCTTGCCGTGTACCTCGGCGGCGCCGACACCGCGCTTGTAGTAGATCGCTCCGCTTGCGCCAGCGATGTGGGCTGGGCTGAACGTACCGGACGTTTGGTCGATCGGGAAGGTCAGGTGATCGAAAACTTGGAAGGTCACGTCGACGCCACCCTGGATGAGGTCATTCGCCTTCTGTGCAATCGCCGCGACCGCTTCATCCAGCAGCACGCAGGCCTGGTCGAGCTTCGCGAACGTGCGCGGGCCGGCGAAACCGTCGATCAAGCCGGTCGGCTCCGAAGGGGGGAAGTGGATGCCGTAGCGCGTCTTGAACGCCGTGACTGCCTCGGTTGTCTTCGGCCCGTAGTCGCCGACAACGAACTCGCTTTTCTCCCGGATCTTCGGCTCGCTGGTCTTGAGATTCCAGGTTAGGTCGAAGAGTGCCTCCTGCAGGATCTTGACGCTGCTTGGCGGGCTGCCAGGCTGGAGTTTCTTCGTGCCTGTATCGGGGTCGTTGAGGATGTCGACGAGGAGCGGTTCGTCTGAGAACCTCGGGGACTCGAACTGGGCCATGGCTTGGTTGGACCGAGCGAGGGCTCAGCCCACCTCGAGTTCCTTGACCAGTGTCCCTTGGGTCAACTGATTGAAGGTGTGGGTGCCGATGATCACGCCTTTCACACTGATCTCGCGTCTCGGCGTGCCGTCAGGATTGACCAGGGTAAAAGTGGAAGTCGTTTCCGGGTCAAACGCGATCCGCCCTCCGTCGACTTCCTTGAGGATAGTGACCGGCTTTCGCTGGTAGTCGAGCATTCCACGCAGCTCAGTGAGGAGAGCCGTTTTGATGAACCCGACCTGGGTGGCATCGACCACCCAGCGTCCAAGCAACAGGTCGAGCCTTTCAAGCGGCACGATGTCCAGCGGACCGCCGTTAGAGAACGCGACCCTGATGTCTGAGACGATCGTCAGCGCGACGTACTCCTGCACAAGTTGGAAGATGGCGATCGTGATCGAGTGGTCGGTCGGGTTGTGCACGGTCTGCGTGAACGTGCTCTCAAACTCACTTGTGGCTTCGTGTGTTCCTTGAACGACCTGGGTTGACTGGCGGCGATTCCGGTCAGTCCTGTTGACCTGCTTCTGGACGGCGTTCATCGCAGCCTTCGACGCAGAGTCCCGCACGTCGGTCGAACTGCCCTGGAAGTTGAGCGACGCGTCGACCGAGCCGCCGAGACCCGTGTACTCAAGATCGCCCTCGAAACTCGAATCAAACTTGTAGTCATACTGCTCGCCGGAATGCGCACTCGCGGCGTCCTCCCGCATCGAGGTGTTGACGTCGTCACAGAGCTCCTGATCTTGGCTCTCCAGCACCGTCGTCGTCTCGGTGATCACGTCAGTCGCACTGCGCCGCACGATCGTCGTGAACGTCTGTTCGCTGTGTTGCAGGAGATGAGTGGTGTCGCCCTGTATCGCTCCTGCCTGAATGTCGCCGTAATACGTCGTCAACTGCATCGACTCGACCAAGAACAGCTGCGGGCGGCGAATGAATGGGCTGAGCATCGGCCATTTTGACGCGATCGGCTTGGGAGGCGTGACAACCCTGTCGGTGGGTAGGTCGTAGGTGATGAACTCCTCACCGCAGAGGAAGTAGATGACCTCGGAGTCCGCGCCTACCCCAGAGATAGCGCAATCAACGTGAGTGAAGCTATCCGGCCATCCTGTCCAGGCCGCTGCGATCGCCGCGGGGCCAACATCCACGGCGGTTACGCCGCTGTTGTTGTTGAAGCGGAAGTACTCAGACCCCTTGAAGAACCACGCCATCCCCTCGTACTGCGTCCCACACCCCGGGATTGCAGCGTCCAAACCAGCAAAGGTCTCGGGCCAGCCGGACCAATTGCCCGCGATCTCAACCGGCCCCTCCACCGCGTCTGTGACCATGTTGTAACGGATGTAATCACCCGCCTTGAAGAACCAGGCGAATTCTGGCTGATTCGTGAAGGTGACAGCCGCGTCGACGGAATGCGCGAAGGTGGGCGGCCAGTGACCAGCGCCCCAATTGCCAGCGATCGTCGCCGGTCCTGTGAGCTCACCCGTCCGCAGGTTGAGCCGCAGGTAGTCCTCGCCCATGAAGATCCAGACGACGCCGGGAGTCGTCGTTCCTCCTCCTACGGTTGCACCAAATGTGTCTCCGCCAACTGTCCCTTGAGCCTCCTCGTTGAAAGCGCTGCGCGGCAAACCCAACGAGACAAAACTCGGCCTGAGATCAATCGTCAGCACCTCGCCACGTTGCACGGGCACAGATGTGAAGGCGTGGCTCTTTTCCGCCTCTCCGGCGAGTTCCACAGGACCGTTAGGTGGCACTATCGACCTCCTCGTCGCCGAGCGACCAGTGGAGAACGGTGCCGGCCACCCTTACTCGTCGAGTAGAGATTGTCAAATATGGCACGAGCGGCGATCCGATCGGCAAGCTGGACATATGTGTCAATCAACGGCTGCTCGTCGAGCCCGTTGGCTGGTGCGCGATGGCGCGCACACCGATGGTTAAGCCAACGGACGTGCTGTCCTCAGTCAGCAAGACTGAGGCGCCCACAGAAATCACAGGTCGTCCTCGAGCACCCTGGCAGCCGATGCGTCCAACCACCGTTCAAGCTGTCTTAGAGGGACGAGCTTCACCGCCCCTCGACGAAAGGCTGAAGGTGAACTCCTCCACGTGCCCCCAGGACGGCAACCGAGTCCCTGCCAGTCCGTCCGCGCAACCCCCTGAGCCTGCAACCGCTGCATCAACCCCGGCCGACTGCCACGGATCGAGGATCACGCCGGCGTGGTTGTACTTCTCAGCCGCCGCAGCGATCCACTCCTCGACCTAGTCGAGCTGCACCGGCCGAAGCCGTGTCCCCTGCCACACCTGCACCCGGTCGAGCACCACCCGGGCGCCAACCACCGGGTCCTCATCACCGCGCAACCGCTCCCCGTGACACACCGCGACCGCCGTCCGGTCGCGCTTCAACCCAAGATCCACGCTGACGACGTACTCGACCCCTTCCCTCGGCTCCTGCGGCCCCCCGCGTCACACACGGCCGCAGATCATCCAGCGACGCAACCCTGGCCTCGCCGGCCGTCCACTCGTTCAAGAACAACCGCCGAAACGACGACTCCGGAAGCCGCCGCTTCTGCTCGGCGAGCTTCGCCATGTCCATCCACGGCGCAGGACCAAGCTCCCTAGCGCGCCAGAGCGGGTCAGCCTTCGCATGTTCAAGCACAGCGTGGCTCCAATGGGCCGGATCACCCGCCGAGGTCAGCAACACCATCCGACACGCCGGATTCTTCGCCGCCGCACTCGCGAGCGACTCCCACAAGGCGCGCGGCCCCGCCGTCGAGCTCCACTGCGCGATCTCATCTACAACCACGAACCACGGGCGCAGCCCCCAGCTTGACGCCGCATCCGCCGCCAGCGCTTCAAGCACGACACCGTTCTGGGCATGCACACGCCACTCCGACGTCTGCACGCGGCCCTGCAGTTCCGGCGTCCGCTGGACGAAGCCGCGCACCGAGTCGAGCAAGAGACGTGCCTGGTCACGGTCAGCCGCGACCCCGTACAAACGGGCGGACGAGGGCGCCTGCACAAGCATCGCCGCCAACGCCATCGCGGCAAGGTCGGTCGACTTGCTGTAACCCCGCGCACGGGTGAGGAACCCGTACGGCGGCCCCGACTGGTCGAGGATCGCCGGCGCGTCTTCCAACTGCTCGGCCGTGGCAACGTCGCCCCACCGCGCCCCGTTCTCGAGGACGAAGCTATGGATAAGAGCCAACGCGTCACGCACCGGACAGCCTCCGCAAAGGAAGGGCGCCCCCCGTACAGGAACGCACCCGGGGGGAGTCGATCGGACGCCCCGGCCCCTGGGGCAGGGGGCGTGGGTGGTCAGTCGGCCGCATCGTCCGCCTCGCGGCCGGCCCTCTCGCGGCCGGCCCGCGTGTTGTGCCCCTCGGCGATCAGCTTCTGCAGCGCGTCGTCGTAGCGTGCGTCTTCCTTCGCCATCTCGCGGAGCACGTCGACCACCCGGCCGAGCTGGCGGTTCGCCCAGTTGAGCAGGCTGATGTAGGCGGCGAGCGCCGGCGGCACCGACCCGTCCGCGTTGACCACCGGGTTCTCTCGGAACCAGGCGTCGACCGCGCTCAGTTTCGCCGTCGCCCGCGCGTAGAAGGTGAACGCCTCCCGGCCGGCGGCGTCGAGATCCGCGTAACGGATGCCACGGCGCTTGCACAGCTCACCGCGGACACCGGCCACCTGCGGGGCAAGCGCAACAGACGGACCGGCCGCCGTGTGCAACACCGCCAACGACTGCTTTGAGGCGCGAGCGGCGGCGCCGGACTCGGAGGTAAACCGGGGCTTAGCCGAGTTACGTCAGCGAGGAGAAACGGATTCCGAATCCGCTAGGAGTTCGAAGACCGCATGGCTAAACAGCCTCGGAGCCCTTGCGTACGGGTTGCGTACAACGAACAGCACGGCCGTCAGGGAGCTGCACAAGTTCGAGTTCGGCCCCCGCGTCCCACTGCTCGAGCTCAGCGAGCGGAAATAGCAGCCGGCGAAACCCGTCCCTCTTGAGGTACGGAATGCGGTTCGTGCGCGTCCGATCGTGAATCGACTTCACGCTTGTCCTGTACCGCTCGGCAACTTCCTCGACGGTGAAGAAGATGGGAGGCACGCGCGCGTGGCTGGGCGGGCGTGGGGAGGGCGGCCCAGCGCTCACGCGGGCCCATACTCGACTGGGAAATCTCCAGTTGCCCGCTCATGCCACAGTCGCACTCGTCACTCCGCTCGTTCAACTGTGAGCGCGTCCTGGGTGCATGCGAGCTCCTCCAGCCAGTCGTCTTCCACTGTGACTTCCTGTCCCTGGTGTCCCTCTGTCCCTGGTAGGGACTCGGGGACAGGGGGGACAGGCATAGAGAGGGAATAGATGCCCTTGTCGGCGACGAGCTGGCCATCGTGGAACATCCGCTGCGTCGTCTTCTTGGCGAGCTCGTGCTCGATGCCAGTGACGTCGGAGATCTGCTTCGGAGTGAGCGGCCCATGGGCTCGGATCGCGTCGAGAATCTCCTTGCGCGTCCTCCCCAGCGCATACTCGTCAGCGTCCCCGAGCAACTCCCAAGTCCCGACCTCGGGCGCGAAGCGGAGTGCGAGCTCCTGCTCGATGACGTCGCGGCCGGTGATGTGGAGCGTGGCATCGGCTTCGCCGCGTGCGCGTTTGACGACGATGATCGTGTCGGCGGCGGCGGCGGTGCCGAGCGTGCCCTGCACGGACTCGACGAAGTCGGACGCCTCGGCCTTCCGGGTGTGGAAGAGGGCGACGATCGCGATGCCGTACTTGACGGCGATCCCTTGCAGCAGGCTCGCGGCTTCGTAGTCGGCCTGGAAGAGGTTGCCGCGGTCGCGCAAGTAGGGGCGGACGCGCGGGTAGACGTCGATCAGGACGAGCCGCGCATCGGGGTGCTCGTCCAGCCACTCGACGAGCCGCGTGTCGCCGCCTTCGTCGAGGCGCGGCCATGCGGTCTCGATCCGGAGTCTCTCCGGGGCGCCGTCACCGCTAAGCAGGAGGCGGAGCCGTTCCTGCAGCCGGCGGGCGTTGTCCTCGAGGGCCAGGTACAGCACGTCGCCTTGGTCGACGTCGATCGTGCCGAGAGCGACACCGCCACTGCCCACGGCTATCGCGAGACTAAGGGCGAGCCAGCTTTTTCCGAGCTTTGGCGCGCCGGCCATGAACGCGAGCCCCTCGGGGAACAGGCCGTCGACCGCCCACCGTGGCCGCGGAAGGTCGGCGGCGAGGAGTTCCGCGGCTGTCCAGCTCGTCTGGCGTGCCTCAGGTGCGATCATGCCGCCGCCGCGCCGCGGAACTTCTGAACCACGACGTCAACTCGAAGGACGCCGCGGGCGATCCGCTCGCATAACTCGTCGAACTCGACGGCACACGAGCCGCAGACAGGCTCAGGCAGGTTCCAGGTGCCGATGTAGCTTGCCGTCCTGCGTTTCGTCGTCGCCTCGCTGACATGGCAGACGACGCAGATCATGCGACCACCCCGAGTGCTACCGTGGCTGTCAGTTGAGGTGGTGGCGGGGCGGCCTGGGAGGGCCGCTTCGTCGTTCATGGAGCGCTCTCCCGGTCGCGTTCCAGATAGCGCTCGACGTCGACCGGTCGGAAGCGAAGCCTCTCACCGACCCGAACGGGCTGGAGCTCGCTGGTACGGACGAGCTTGTACACCTGCCGCCTGCTGATCCGAAGGTAGGAGGCGGCGTCGTCCACCGTCATGAGCGGCTGCGAAACTGGAACCTGATGGGTGCTCATGGGAACACGGTGGCTGGATCCACCCGCTCAGGTGTTGCGCCCGATGTTGCGTTTCGTTGGGAGCTCGAGAGTGGCCGTTTATGGGTCGCGGGCATCAGACCGGTCGAGCTGCAGCCCTGGGAACTTCGCTTCACCCTGTCCCGAGTCATCGAGGACGATGGGGCTGAACGGTGGGCCTGTGTTCATTTCGAGATTGATGGGCCGGCGCCGGTCGAAGGCACTGAGGAGATCGAGATCACTGCCGAGCGAATGCGTCACATCGCCGAGAACTTCGATCGTTACCGGCAGATGGCCGAGAACCCCGGGCTATACGAGACGATCCGACCTGCCATGCGGCGAGAGCCGCGAGAACGCTGGACTTTGGAGCAGCTCGCCCTCCTAGCGAATGAGTACCGAGCGCTTGACGGCGATCCCGACGGTCGCATCTACAGGCTCGCGCGCATGTGGACCCCGCTGGAACAGGATCAGCCGATCAATCTCAGCACGATCCACCGGGCGCTGAAAAGAGCCGAGGAGCACGGACTTCTAGACCCGGCCGAACGAACCCGCCCGCGGAAACGCAACACCTAGCGCAACACGCAGCCTCCGCGGTCCCGCGAGGATGGCTGCACCGTGCCCCACCTCGCATCCAACTCGACCGCAACCGCGTCCGGCGCCGTGACCGGGACGGCGTTGATCGAACTCGTCCACGTCGAATACGGCTACATCGCCTAGTGACGACGGGAGCGTTACGGCCTTGCATCATCTGCGGCCGAGCGGCATACGGCAGCCGCTGCCCTGTGCACGCACTCACGCACCGAGGCTGGCAGCACCAACAGGCAGCGAGGCGCGTCCTCCTTGAGGAGACAAGCTGCTGGATCTGCGGCGGTCGCGCCACACTCGACGACCCGCTCACCACCGACCACATACTCCCGCGAGCACACGGAGGCGTTGACGACCGAAGCAACATGCGCGCGGCTCATCGCTCCTGCAATAGCCGCCGGGGTGCACCGGGGGGGTGGCACCCAATCGCGAAAGAGAATGCACGCGCCTGACCCCGCTATCTCGGCAGACCAACAATCGGAACTTTCGTGAGCGACGACGCTGAGGCCCGGTACGCGTTCGCTTGCGAGCGGCTGGAGCTCCTCCGCTCCGAGTGGGAGGAGGCTGGCCGTCCGTTCGTGCAGATGGGGAGCCGCGGTATCGGTGTCGAGCATCCGCTGCACAAGGTGCTGCGCCTGCAGGAGGTCGTGGTGGATCGGTTGGCGGCTCGGGCTCGGCCTGGTCGGGCGGGTCGTCCGCCTTCGGCTGTGCCTGGGATCCCGCCGCCGCTCGAGGTGGTGAAGTGAAGGTAGGCGGGCGGGCCTCACCATTGCCGCACGGCCAGAGAACCCCCCTCACGACTGGACCGGGCAACGGCTCTCTCCCCGAGGCCGCCCACCTTTCATGGTTCTTGTCGGACGTGCCAACTAGGAAACGCGTACTCACGGAACCCTTACGTGGCGGAACTCGTCGCGGGCCGAACGCAGAGCGCAAGTTTTCGGCGCGGCTCACGTCTTTACAGATAGAGGGTTCACACGACATCGGGGGCGGGTTTTGACGGCCGCGCGGAGGGAGAGGCAATACCGCGAGGCCACGTGCCCGCCCCCGGTTGCCATCTTGACGCACTCGCGGAGGTGAAGCGGTGAGGCCGGTGGAGCACTTCGCCGCCTTCTGCGAGTCGCTGACGCAGAGCGAGGATCGCTGGGAGGGGCAGCCGTTGAAGCTGGAGCCGTGGCAGAAACGGTTCTGGCGGGAGGCGCTCGAGGATTGGCGGTCGGCTGTGCTGATCGTTCCCCGCAAGAACGGGAAGACGAGCATGCTGGCGGCGTACGCGCTGTACGAGTTGGTGTACGGGACCGGCCGGCCAGAGATTCTGTTGGCGGCGGCGTCAGACCGGCAGGCGGGCCGGCTGTTCGACGCGGCCGCCCGGTTCGTTCGCCGCCATCCCGGCCTATCGGAGCGGCTGCGGGTGCGAGACCACGAAGGGACGATCGTCCGCGAGGACGGGCTCGGGTCGATCATCCGCCTGACGTCGGACCCAGGCCGCCTGTATGGCTACTCGCCGACGCTGGTCGTCTGCGACGAGCTCGCGTTCTGGACGACGCCGAGCCTGCGCCGCGCGTACGCGGCCCTGACGTCCGGCGGTGGTGCCCGGTCGGCTCCGCGGACGTTCACGATCACGACCGCCGGTGAGGCGGCATACCGCCACGACAGCCTGCTCGGGGGGATCCTGGACGCGGCCCTAGACGCCGACGACGTCGAGCACAAGCCGGGGCTGACGATCGCGAGGTTGCGCGCGGCGCGCACGCTCGTCTACGCCTACGAGGCGCCGACCTCCGACCCGCACAACGTGAAGGCGATGAAACTGGCAAACCCGGCCTCCTGGATCACCGCGGGATACCTGCGCCGTCAGGCGGAGAACCCGGAGTTGACTGACGCCCAGGTGTTGCAGCTGCACGGCTGCGTGTGGGCGGCGTCGGACACGACCTGGATCGCCCCGGACGCGTGGGCGGCCCGCGCCGACCGCGAGCGGGTGCTCGAGGAGGGTGAGCGGGTCGTCCTCGGCTTCGACGGCAGCGACCGGCGCGACGCGACCGCGCTAGTCGCCTGCACCCTCGACGGATTCGTCTCCGCGATCGAGGTCTGGGAGCGGCCGGAGAAAGCCCCTGCGGGCTGGAAGATCGACCGTCGTGACGTCGACGACGCGATCGCCGCCGCGATGGAGCGCTTCGAGGTGGTCGAGCTCGTAGTCGATCCGCCCGGCTGGGCGTCCGAGATCGACAGGTGGCGTGAGCTGTACGGCGACCGGGTAGTCGACTTCCCGACGGCGAGCCGGCAGCGGATGGCGCCCGCCTGCGACCGCTTCCGGGCCGGCGTCCTCGAGGGAGATCTCTCCCATGACGGCAGCCCGGTGCTCTCCCGCCACATCGGCCACACCGTCGCGAAGACCACCCCGATGGGCACGGTGATCGTGAAGGCGCATCCCGATTCGCCGCGGAAGATCGACTGTGCGGTCGCGGCGACGATCGCCTACGACCGTGCGATGTGGCACGCCGCGAACGGCAACCGCGAACCGCTCTTCGTCTGGGCGTGAAGGCGAGGGCGGCATGACCGTGCGAATGCGCACGGTCATCGCGGACTAGGCTTGCGGCATGAAGATCTTCAATCTCAACGCAGACGAGTGGGATCGCACGGAAGAGCGCGAGGGCTGGCGCTTCAAGGACGCGTGGGTCGGCGCGCACACCGACGCCGAGCTGATCGGCGCGAGCATGTACGAGGTCGAGCCGGGTAACAAGCAGGGGCCATTTCACACCCACCACGCGAACGAGGAATGGGCGATCGTCCTCCGCGGCGAGCCGACGCTACGCACGCACGAGGGCGAGCAGCAGCTGCGCCAGGGCGACGTCGTCGCGTTCCCGCGCGGCAAGGAGGGCGCGCACCAGATCCGCAACGACACGGACGCGCCCGTCCGCGTCCTCATGCTCTCCACGCTGATCGCGCCGGACATCGTCGAGTACCTCGACACCGGCAAGATCGGCGCGCGGAGCGTCGCCGGCGAGCGGATCATTTTCGCTCGCCCGGGGCCCGAGCTCGAATATTGGGAGGACGAGGACTAGCGAGCAGTTCAGTAGCTACTGAACTCCGCCGCTCCGCGCTTCGAGTTGCAGTGTCTGCAGAGGACGCGGCGGGGGGCCGCCGGCGCCGCCCTTGCTGATCGGGATGATGTGGTCGGCGGTGAGGTCGGTGGTGCTGCCGCATCCTGGCCGCTGTACGCGCCGTGCGGGCGTGTCTTCCGGTTCTGGTGACCGCGCCCGAGGGACTAGGCGAAGGCGCGCGCGTCGTCGGCCGTGACGGACATGTCAACGACGTAACAGGGTGGACTTAGGAAAAGCCCCGTTTTACGGGGCTTTTCTTGTGGGCCCGCCAGGACTCGAACCTGGGACACACGGATTATGAGTCCGCTGCTCTGACCAGCTGAGCTACGGGCCCCGCGTCACGCAGCGTAACGCGGGGCCTGCGCGTCGGGTTACGCCGCCGCCGGCGCGATCTGCGCCCGGTCGCCCCGCTCCCGCATCAGCATGAAGACGGTGCCGAGCGTCCAGATCGGGACGCCGAAGATCACCCCTGCCCAGCCGATCGGGCCGATCACGAGCACGACCGCGACGATCCACATCAGGATCGCCCACCACTTCGGGAAGAGCTCCGTCCTGAACGCGACCACCGCCGCCGCGGTGAACAGGCCGATCAGGGTCATCTCCGCGCCGACGAAGAACATGTCGGTGACGTGGGTGAGCGCGCCGGCGGTGGCGGCGCTGACGTCGTTCTTGTTGATCGCGACCGCGACCGGGCCGGCCATCGTGCCGATCCCGAAGACGGCGGCTCCGATCGCGCAGCCGTACGCGATCCCGGTGAACGTGTGGCGTTCGCCCTCGGCCTCGGCCATGCGGCCCCGCAACGTGCCCGCGAACCACAGGAAGAACACACAGCCGAGCATGAACAGCCACGACGCGACGAGGATCCTGTTCGCGTCGTGCTGGTAGACGCTCAGGATCTGCGCGGAGTATAGATCGTAGTACGACCGAATTCGAACCGGATTAAAGGCGCCCGCAATTTGCGCGAAAAATCGATCGGCGGCTGCTTGCGGGACAGGTCCGAAGGCTCTATGTTTCCGCTTGCGCCGAGCACGGAGCGCGATTAGGTCGAGGCCCAGCCGGGCGGCAGTACGCGGAAGCGGAAGGTTGGTCGGCTAGGCGGACGAAAGCGCCACCGGCTCGGCGAATTTCTTTCGATGAGCACAGAGAGGGACAGGTCTGACAGACCTGTCCCCGGTTCGGTGTCTGAACCAGGTGCCGTCCGGCCGCGTGCCTAGCCTGGGGCTTCGTGGAAGGCGACCACCTGCGCCGCGGCACGGCCGAGTTCATCGGCACGTTCACGTTGGTCTTCGTCGCCGGCGGGGCGATCATGGTCGGCTCGGGAGGCCTGATCGGGGTCGCGGTCGCGCAGGGCCTCGCGATCGCCGTGATGGTCACAGCGCTAGCGCACATCTCCGGCGGCCACTTCAACCCCGCCATCACGCTCGGCTTCGTCGCCACGCAACGCATTCGGATGAGGCTCGCGCTCGTCTACTGGCTGATGCAGTTCGCCGGCGCGGTCGCCGCCTCGCTCCTCCTCTGGTGGATCTTCCCCAAGGAGGCGATCGCACCGGCCCGGCTCGGCGCGCCGCTCCTGCACCCGTCGGTTGGAAGCGGTGCGGGGATGGCGCTGGAGGCGATCATGACGTTCTTCCTCGTCCTGGTCTTCTTCGCCACCGCCGTCGACGAGCGCGGCGCGTTCAGGGCGGTCGCCGGCTTCGGGATCGGTCTCGTGGTCACGATGGACATCCTCACGGGCGGCCCTCTGACCGGCGCTGCGATCAACCCGGCGCGTGCGTTCGGGCCCCAGCTCGTCTACAACGTCTGGGAGAGCTACACCTGGATCTTCTACGTCGGCCCGTTCGCCGGCGGCGTGATCGCGGCGCTGCTCTACGAATACCTCTTCCTCCGGCGGCCCATCGAGGCGCCCGGCCGGGAAGAGACGGGCCTGATCGAGCCCGGCGTCGCCGAGTGATCGACTAGCCTCGCCGCGTGGAGACGTTCCGCACGGCCGACGGCCGAACGCTCTCGTACCGGCGCGAGGGCGAGGGGCCGTTGCTCGTCTGCCACCCCGGCGGGCCCGGGTTCTCGGCGCGGTACTTCGGCGATCTCGCGGGCCTCGGCGCGGCGTTCACGCTCGTCATGCTCAACCCCCGGGGGACCGAGGGCTCCGACCGTCCTGCCGATCCGCGCGCATACGAGACCGCCGACTACGTCGCAGACCTGGACGAGCTGCGCGCGCACCTCGGGCTCGAGCGGATGCTCCTGCTCGGCCACTCGCACGGCGGCGTGGTCGCGGCCGCCTACGCCGCTGCCCATCCTGACCGCGTCGAGCGGCTCGTCCTCGCCAGCACCCTCGCCCGCTTCGCGGCCGAGCAGGAGGCCGTGATGGAAGCGGCCATGGACGCGAAGGCCGCCGAGCCGTGGTACGCCGACGCACGCGCCGCCCTCGAGGATGAGCAGGCCGGCCGCTTCGAGACCGACGCCGAACTCGGGGAGCTGGCGATCCGCGAGTTCCCGTTCTACTTCGCCGGCTACGGCGACGCCGAGCAGGCGTACCTCGAGACCCTGCGCGGCGAGGTGCCCGTCGCCGACGCCCTGCTGCTCTTCAACGACGAGGTCTTCAACACCTTCGACCTGCGTCCCGACCTGCCGGCGATCTCGGCGCCGACGCTCGTGATCACCGGCGAGGACGACTTCATCACCGGGCCGGTCTGCGCAGCCGACTTCGCGGTCGTCCCCGGCCAGCGGACCGTCGTACTGCCGGGCTGCGGCCACTTCATCTTCGTCGAGGCCCGTGACCGCTTCCGCGACGAGGTGACGGCCTTCCTAACGGATTGACGAGCCCGCTGCACCGCTGAGCGCGCGCCCGACCTCGTCGCTCTCGTAGACGGGCAGCTCCCGCTCGGCTCCCTCGACGCGCAGCGTGAAGCGGTCGGCCCGATCGGTCACGTCGCCGATCTGCGTCAGTCGGACGCCGACCGCGTCGCAGGCCGCGATCAGGCCGTCCACCGACGGCGGGTCGGCTGCGACAAGCAGGCTGCCGGACGCGAGCATCCCGAGTGGATCGAGAGCCAGCGCCGCGGCGATCGACGCCGTTTCGGGCAGCACCGGCACGGCCTCGCGATCGATCGTCACTCCGCAGCCGGCGGCAAGCACGAGCTCACGCACGCCCATGGCCAGCCCTCCTTCGGTCGGGTCGTGCAACGCGGTCACTCCACCGGCGTCCAGGACGGCCAGCGCCTCCGGGACGACCGAGATCCCCGGATCGGCGAGAAAGGTCGACGCGCGCTCGACGGTCGCACGACCGACGAGGTCGCCGAGCCGGTCTCCGAGCTCGCGTGCGACGAGCGCGGTGCCTTCGAGTGCCAGCGCCTTCGTCAGCAGGAGGACGTCTCCGGGGCGGGCGCCACCCGGACGGAGAAGCGCGTCTCGACGGGCCTGGCCGAGAAGAACGCCGACGAGGATCGGGCGGCTGACGGCCGATGTGACCTCGGTGTGGCCGCCGACGAGCGAGATCTTTCGCCCGACGCAGGCGTCGCGCAGCTCGCGGAAGTGGGTCTCGACGTCGTCCTCGCTCGTCCCTGCGGGCAGAAGTGCAGTGACCATCATCCAGCGGGGCGTCGCTCCCAGGCACGCGAGATCGTTCGCGTTGACGTCGACGAGGTACTGGGCAGGGCTCTCGCTCGCGAAGGTGATCGGGTCCGACTTGACGACGAGCGTCGTCCCGTCCAGGTCTATCGCCGCCGCATCGCCTCCGATGCCCGGCCCGACGAGAACCGTCGGATCGCTCGAGCCGTAGGCGGCGATCAACCGGGCGAGCAGCTCGCCGGGCAGCTTGCCGACCGGCAGGATCGCGCGCTCCTCGCCCACCGGACTAGCTTAGGGGGCAGGGGTTCCGTCCGGGTGCCCTGCGAGGATCGCCGCGTGGTCGTGAACCGCGTACCCTGGATGACAGGGTCGTTTCTGGCGTACACGGGCGCCCTGACGGCGCTGATCGCGGCGGTGGCCTGGCTCGGGGTGATCTCGGGCGACCACGGGCAGGGGGCGTTCGCCGGCTGGTCGGTGCTCTTCTGGGCGGTCGCGGAGATGCTCGCCTTCGGGCTGCTGGGCCGCGGACACCGCGTGCTCGCGGGACTGTTCGGGTTCGTCGGCCTCGGGCTGTTCGCGTTGATGATCGGGGCGTTCTTCTCGTGGTTCGGCTGGCTGCCCGACGACAAGCCGCTCGGCGGCTTTCACATCGGCAGCCTCCTACTGCAGCTGCTCGTCCTGGTCGCGGCCTCCATCGGCCTCGGCATCTTCAGGTTCCCCCTCTTCTCGCTCGTGCTCGCCGGGCTCGGCTGGTACTTCGTCACCGACCTGGTGTCGAGCGGCGGCAACTGGAGTGCCTGGATGACGCTCTTCGTCGGGCTCTTCCTGTTCGTGATGGGGCTCGCGAACGACGGCGGCGACACCCGGCCGTACGGATTCTGGGTGCACGCCGTCGCGGGGCTGACGATCGGCGGCGCGCTCCTCTACTGGTGGCACTCGTCCGACTTCCAGTGGGCGCTGATCATCGTCTTCGGGCTCGTCTTCATGGCCGTCGGTGCCGGGATCAGGCGCTCGAGCTACGCGGTGATCGGGACGATCGGGCTCGTCCTCGCGACCTGGCACTACTCGGTCGGCGGCGCACCCACGAACGGAATCCTGGGTGCCGGGGAGGAGCCGCCCAGTGCCCCAGCCTCCTGGGCCGGGCCGGTCGCGTTCCTCTGCCTCGGGCTCTTCCTCGCGCTGGTCGGCATGCTGCTCTGGCGGCGCGACGACGGCTTCGCCGAGAGCGTCTGAGCTAGGATCGGCGGTGCGCGCGAGGGCGCACCCGGTCCGCGGGAAGGGCTGAGCCCACCTCCAGGCAGCACCTGAAGGACGAATCGATCTTCTTCCCGCCCGCTGCGGATACGGGCCTCAGAGGGAGGAGGTCGAGATGAACCTCGAGCAGCTTCGCAAGCAGGCAAAGGACCTGGTCAAGGCGGCGCGGGCGGGGGACGTCGACGCCGTTGCCAGATTCGGCGATCTGCCGGTCAAGCTCGCGAGTGCCCAGACCGTGCTCGCGCGCGAGCAGGGCTACACGAGCTGGCCGGCGCTCGTCCACGAGCTCACCGAGCAGCCGTTCCGCAGCGACCTGGAGTACTACGAGGGCCGGGCGGCGGGCATCGCCACCGTCAACAGCGTCTCGCTGGCCTCGGCGCGGCGCGACCTCGCGCAGCGCCACGGGTACTCGAGCTGGGCCGGGCTGACGCGGCACGTGACCGCGCTCGCGAACGGTGAGGAGCCGGCGACGCCGTTCATGCTCGCCTACGCCGCGGTCGAGGGCGGCGACCACGGCCGGCTGGCCGAGTTGCTCGACGAGCGTCCCGAGCTCGTCCGCACGCGCGGGACGAACGGCAACGACCTGCTCGGAATGGCGGGCGACCTGGCGAGCGTGAAGCTGTTGCTCGAGCGCGGGGCCGACGTCAACCGTGGCAACGACTACGGCTGGACGAAGCTGCACCAGGCCGGTTACTCGAACGACCGGTCGCTTGCAGAGCTCGTCCTCGCGGCAGGCGCGCGCACCGATCTCTCGGCGCGCGGCGACGGAGGCACGGCGCTGGTTGCGGCGCTCTTCTGGGGGCACCGCGAGGTCGTCGACCTGCTCGGGGTCGAGCCGCGCAACCTGCGTGTGGCCGCGGGCCTCGGCCGGGTCGACCTGATCGACGAGCTTGCGGGCACGCCTGCCGCGGGCGCGCACCGCGAGTTCTACCGCCCGCACGGGGGCTTCCCGGAGTGGCAGCCGTCCGACGATTCGCAGGAAATCCTCGACGAGGCGCTCGTGTGGGCGGCCAAGGCCGACCGCGTCGAGGCGATCGACCGGCTGGTCGAGCTCGGCGCCCGGGTCGAGGCGGACCCGTATCGCGGCACGCCGCTCGCGTGGGCGTCGGCGAACGGGCGGTTGGTGGCGATCCGGCGGCTGGTGGAGCTCGGCGCGGACCCGAACGGGCGCGGCACCTTCGGCGGGCCGACCCACGGGGAAGGCGTGCCGCCGCTCCATCTCGCCGCGCAGTCGGGGCAGGAGGAAGCGGTCGACCTCCTGCTCGACCTCGGCGCAGACCCGACCATCCGGGACGCGATCCACAACGGGACGGCGGCCGGCTGGGCGGCGCACGGCTGCCGTCCAGATCTCGCGGACCGGCTGGAATGACGGCCCGTACAATTCGCTCCGATGTCCGGGCACAGCAAGTGGTCGTCGATCAAGCACAAGAAGGGCGCCGCCGACGCCAAGCGTGGGCAGTTGTTCACGAAGCTGACGCGCGCGCTGATCGTCGCCGCCAAGGACGGCGGCCCCGACCCCGCCTCGAACCTCGCGCTCCAGAACGCGATCGAGAAGGCGCGCGACGCCTCGATGCCGAAGGACAACATCGAGCGGGCGATCGCGCGGGGCAGCGGCACCGGCGCCGACGCAGCGTCGTACGAGCACATCTCGTACGAGGGCTACGGGCCCGGCGGGGTGGCGGTCTACGTCGACGTGCTCACCGACAACCGCAACCGAACAGCCGGCGAGGTGCGGCACACCTTCGCCCGGCACGACGGCAACCTTGCCGAGTCGGGCGCGGTCGCGTGGCTGTTCGAGCGCAAGGGCGTCGTCCTGGTCGATCGGGACTCGACCGACGAGGACGAGCTGACGCTGGCGGCCGCCGACGCGGGAGCGGAGGACGTGGCCGAGGAGGGCTCGTCGTTCGAGGTCACCTGCGCGCCCGAGGATCTGCACTCCGTGCGCGAGGCGCTGGAGGCGGCCGGGATCGCGGTCACGGACGCCGAGGTGACGATGCTTCCGAAGACGACGGTCGAGATCGAGGGCGAGTCGGTCGCGCGGAAGGTGCTGAAGCTGATCGACGGCCTCGAGGAGAACGACGACGTTCAGGACGTGTACGCGAACTTCGATATCCCGGAGCACGTCCTGGAAGCGGTCGCGGTCTAGTCCCGCCGTAGCGCAGCCCGAACTGCAGTGACAGGCTTGAGCCTGTCACTGCTCCTACGCCCGAAGGAACGTCCGGTGCGGTGCCTAACCTCACCGCGTGAAGGTCCTCGGCATCGATCCGGGAACTGCTGCTTGCGGGTACGCGATAGTCCACGAAAGCGACGGCCGCCTCCGGGCCCTCGTCCACGGATGCTGGCGAACGGAGGCGCGCGAGCGGCCGGAGCTGCGCCTGAGGACGATCTTCGAGGGCGTGCGGGAGCTGGTGGAGCAGCACGAGCCGGATGCCGTCGCGCTCGAGGAGTCGTTCGTCGGCGCCGACGCCCGCATCGCGCTCTCTGTCGGCCAGGCACGGGGCGCCGTGCTCGTCGCCTCCGCGCTCGCCGGCGTCGAGTGCGCTGAGTACGCGCCTGCCCGCGTGAAGCAGGCCGTCTGCGGCTACGGCCGCGCCGAGAAGGGACAGGTCGAGCGGATGGTGCGGACGATCCTCGCGCTGCGCGCGCCGCCGAAGACGACTCACGCCTCCGACGCGCTCGCGGTGGCGATCTGCCACGCGCTCGCGCCGCCCCTGTTGAAGGCGGTCGGGTCGTGATCGCACGCCTGCGCGGTCGCCCGGTTGCCCGTCGTCCCGACGGCCTCGTGCTCGACGTGAACGGCGTCGGCTACCTCGTCGCCGCCACGACCCGGGCGCTCCGGCTCGCCGACGACGACGGCGAGGTGTCGCTCGAAATCCACACGCACGTCCGTGAGGACGCGCTCCAGCTGTACGGCTTCGCCGACGCGGCCGAGCGCGAGCTGTTCGAGCAGCTGCTCTCAGTGTCCGGGATCGGGCCGAAGGTCTCGCTGTCGATCGTCTCCGGCTCGACGCCGGCCGAGCTCCGCCGGGCGATCGTGCTCGAGGACACCGCCCGCTTCGAGGCGATCCCGGGAATCGGCAAGAAGACGGCGCAGCGGGTCGTGCTCGAGCTGAAGGAGAAAGTAGCCTCCGCCGCTGACGCGCCGGAGGCTAGAGGGAGCGATGGGCACTTGGTTGCGCGCGATGCTCTTCTGGAACTGGGCTACACCATGGTCGACGCGGAACGCGCGCTCGCCGAGGTCGACCCCGATCTGCCGGCGGAAGAACGCGTCCGCCTTGCCCTGAGGCAGGCGGCATGACCGAGGACCAACTTCTAGCCGGCGTCCTCCAGGACGTAGGCGAGGACGACTTCGACCGCTCGCTCCGGCCCAGCCGGCTCGACGAGTTCGTCGGGCAGGAGCGGGTCAAGGAGCAGCTCGAGGTGTCGCTCACCGCTGCCAAGACCCGGAACGAGGCGCTCGACCACGTTCTCCTCGTCGGCCCGCCGGGCCTCGGCAAGACGAGCCTCGCCCACATCGTCCGCGAGGAGCTCGGCGTCGGATTGCGAACGGTCGCCGGCCCCGCGGTCGAGCGGAAGGGCGACCTGGCCGCGATCCTCACCTCGCTCGAGACCCACGACGTGCTCTTCATCGACGAGATCCACCGGCTCAACCCCGCGGTCGAGGAGATCCTCTACCCGGCGCTCGAGGACTTCCGGCTGGACATCGTCGTCGGCCAGGGCCCGGCGGCGCGGACGTTGACGCTCGACCTGCCGCCGTTCACGCTCGTCGGCGCGACGACGCGCACCGGGCTGCTGACGACGCCGCTCCGCGACCGGTTCGGGATGACCTTCCGGCTCTCGTACTACGAGTCGGCCGATCTCGCGACGATCGTCCGCCGCTCGGCCGGCATCCTCGGCGTGCGGATCTCCGACGAGGCCGCCGACGAGATCGCCCGGCGCTCTCGCGGCACCCCGCGCGTCGCCAACCGGATCCTCCGGCGCGTCCGCGACGTCGCCGAGGTGCGCCACGCGGGCGAGATCACCGCGGAGATCTCCTGGGAGGCGCTCGAGCTGCTCGAGGTCGACGAGGAGGGCCTCGAGCGCACCGACCGCGAGCTGCTCGAGGCGATCGTGCACAAGTTCGGCGGCGGGCCGGTCGGCCTGTCGACGCTCGCCGTCACCCTCGGCGAGGAGTCCGACACGATCGAGGACGTCTACGAGCCGTACCTCCTCCAGCTCGGGTTCATCCAGCGCACGCCCCGGGGCCGGATCGTCACCGATCTCGGCCTCGCCCACGTCGCCGCCGACCAGGCGGCCCGCGCCGATAGCCTTTTCTAGGCATGCCTGAGCTCTGGGTTCCCGGCTACGCCGGTCCCGCCGACGACCTCGTCGAGCGCATCCATCGCCGGATCGAGCAGTTCGTCAGGGAGGCAGGAATCGAGCAGGCGTCCGTCGAGGTCGAGCTCGCGGACGGCGCCCGGTACGCGGTCGAGTCGCTGGCGGCAGAGCCGGGTTACGGTTTCGTGACGATTCGTCCACACCCGAGGGACGACGTGCCGGGCGAGGTGATCGTCCCGGTCGGCTCGATCAAGCGCATCGAGCTGAGCGCCGCCGCGGACGAGCGGACGCGCCTGGGTTTCTCGCTCCCGGCATAGGGACTGTCCCCGCAGGGGACTGTCCCCACAGAAACGCTTGCGTGACCACCCGGCAGGGTCAGACCCCTCCGGGGTCAGACCCTATCTCCGCTACGGCCGGTACTGCAGCTCGTGCCAGCTGGGCACCGGCGCGAGCTCGAGCAGCGCGCGCGAGCCGCGCGGATCCCGGTATGCGAACTCGGAGTTGTCGTCGTCCCAGACGACCTCGAGCAGACCCTCCTTGACGCGGTGATCGAGCCACGCGCCCCGGAAGATCAGCTTGCGCAGCCAGTAGACGAGCGACTCGCCGCCGACCAGAGAGATCCGCTCCCAGTGGCGGACGAGGTAGCGTCCGAACTCGCTGCGGGGCTCCTCGATGCGTCCCTCGGCGGCGAGCTCGACGAGATCTGCGGTCTCTTCCTCGTCCAGCTCGTTCGCCTCCACCAGCCCGAGCTTGACCGCTGCGCCGGTGACGCGCTGCTCGAAGTCGGCGCCGTTGAAGTTGAAGCGGTATCCGAGGAATTCGACGACGTAGTCGTCGCCGGAGCTGTAGTTGGCGTCGCCGACGGGCCGCGGGCCGCTTTCCACGGAGCCAGGATACCAACCGCCTTCCGCAGCCTAGACTGGCCGCCGTGCGCCTGCGCGTCGCCCTCGTCGCCCTCGCAGCCTGCCTCGCGCTCGCCGCCGTTGCCGCGCTTCTGCTGGACTGGTCCTTCGAGAAGGCCGTGATCCTGTCGCCGGTGATCGTCATGGTCGTCGGAGCGGCGGGGTTCCTGGTGGTGCTCTGGGCTCGGATCGTGTGGGAGTCGATCCGCGGCGGACGGCAGGACGGGCAGGGCTGAACTATCGTTCGTCCATGACGAGGGGGAACGGGACGCTCTGGACCGCGGTCGACGACCTGCTTGCGCGCGCCGACCTGGAGGGCATCCTGGCGAACAAGCTCGGGCCGCTCGAGGCGCGGCGCCTGCGGCTGCGCGGCGATCCGGTTCCGAAGCGCCTTGCCGCCGAGGAGCAGCTCGCCCGCGCGTCGATGATGGCGGCGATCCCTCTGCTGGGCCGCATCCGGGAGATCGTCGACGGCCCGCTGCTGCTCCTGAAAGGACCCGAGATCGCCTGCCGGTATCCGGATCGCGCCCGCTCCTTCGTCGATATCGACCTGCTCGTCGAGGACGGTCATCGTGTCCACGACGCGCTCAGGGCCGGTGGGTTCGCGGAAGTGGACGACCCGGAGCTCTTCCGCGACCACCATCACCTCCGGCCGCTCCAGCTGCCGGGGCTCTGGCTCCAGGTCGAGATCCACCTCCGGCCGATGCTTCCGGACCAAGCGGAGGCACCGCTCGCGGAGATCTTCGAGGCGGCTGTGCCGTCATCGCTCGCGATCGACGGGATCTCGGCCCCGCGGGCCGAGCACCACGCGCTCATGCTCGCCGCGCATGCGTGGGGGCACGAACCGCTCGGGCGGTTGCGAGACCTGATCGACGTCGCGGCGGTCGTGGAGATCGCAGACGAGACCGAGCTCGCGCGATCCGCGAAGCGGTGGGGCATGGATCAGATCTGGCGGACCACCGCCGCGTCGAGCGCGGCGCTGCTCGATGGCGGGCGAACGCCGATGGCCCTCCGTGTGTTCGGGCGCCATCTCGCAACCGTGCGGGAGCGGACAGTGCTCGAGAATCATCTTCTGCGCTGGCTGCACTCCTTCTGGGAGCTGCCGTTCCGGCAGGCGCTGCTCCGCACCGGCGGGGTGGTCCGCCAGGAGCTGCTGCCCGACCCCGGCGAGCCCTGGCGGGACAAGTTCCTCCGGGTCAGGAGCGCCTTGCTGCACCCGAGTCGGTCGATGACAGAGCACACCGAGGGCTGGCGCGGAGAGCTCGAGAGCGGCAAGGCCGGCGAGCAGTAGCGACCGGGGCCGCTGCCTGTAGACAGCCGCGACGTCGCCGCCTACAGTAGATCCATGGGAGGGGAGGGGTTTCTCGTGAGCCCGCAGGTGATGCACGAGACGGTCGACGGCGAGACGATCATCATCGACCTGTCCTCGGGCACCTACTACAGCCTGCGGGGATCGGCACCGGAGATCTGGGATGCGCTCGCGCAGGGCGCGGGTTCCGCGGCGATCGTGACGGCGCTCGAAGACGTCTACACCGCCGAGCCCGGTTCGATCGAGGCCTCGGTCGCCGGCCTGGTCCGGCAGCTCGAGTCCGAAAGGCTGATTGCTCCCGGCACGGCGCCTGCGGCACCGCTTCCGACCTTCGAGCCGGCAGCCGACGGAACGTTCGTAGAGCCCCAGCTCGAGAAGTACGAGGACCTGCAGGACATCATCCTGCTCGATCCCGTGCACAGGGTCGACGACGCCGGCTGGCCGCATGCTGCTCCGGCCGCGACAGACGGCGCCTAGGCCAGTCGGCCCATGAGCGTGACCGCGGCTGACGCTCGCTCGCTGCCCGAGCACCCGAGGCTCGCGGTCGAAGCGCTCTTCGAAGCCGCCGCCGAGCGTGCGGGCCGCGTCGAGCGCTCGTACCTTGTCGCGGGCAACTCCGTCACGTGCCGCTTCGCCGGTGAGGAGATGCTGCTGCGCGTCGGACGCGCGTTCGACCACCTTCGAGCTCCTGCCTCGGGGGCGGGCCTGACGATCAACATCTGGGACTCCGAGTCGACCGGAGGTGCTGCGCCGCCGCTCCTCGGCGAGCAGCTGAGCACCGAGGACGGCCCGATGTACTACTACGAACGGAACGGCGTGCAAGCCCTGAACCGCTGGCGGTCGCTCAGTGTCCTCGACGCGGAGTCGGCCGAGGCGTGGTTCTGGGCGCCGACACCGGATGCGATCCCGTCGTGGGAAGCGGCCGCGCCTCTGCGCGCGATCCTGCACTGGTGGCTCGGGCGTCGGGGCATCCTCCAGCTGCACGGAGGCGCGGTCGGAACGCCGGACGGCGGCGTTCTCCTGGTCGGCCGGGGCGGGTCGGGGAAGTCGACGACCTCGCTCGCCTGCCTGGCCGCGGGCCTCCGGTACGCAGGCGACGACTACGTCGCGGTCGCCCCGCACCCACAGCCGTGGGTGCACAGCCTCTACTCCTCCGGAAAGCTGGAGGACCACCAGCTCGCACGCTTCCCCGAGTTCGGCGGTGCCGTCGGGAACCCCGAGCGGGAGGCGGGCGAGAAGGCGGTCGTCTACGTCGAGGAGGCCGCTCCGGGCAGGGCGATCGCCGGCTTTCCGCTGCGGGCGATCCTCGTCCCGCGCGTCGTCGCGCAGACGCCCGCGACGCGTGCCGTGCCGCGTCCCGCCGGCGCCGCGCTCGCGGCGCTTGCGCCGAGCACGATCTTCCAACTCCATCCGCCGCAGCCGGATGCACTCGCGGAGATGGCCGCGTTGGTCGGGCGTGTCCCGTGCTTCACCCTCGAGCTCGGCTCGGACCTGGCGCGGATCCCGGAGCCGATCGTCGAGCTCCTGGAGGCTTCTCGGTGAGCCACCCGCTCGTCAGCGTGGTGATTCCCGTGTACAACGCCGAGCCGTTCCTCCGCGAAGCGCTCGACAGCGTCCTCGCGCAGGACTACGAGCCGTTCGAGGTGGTCGTCGTCGACGACGGCTCGACGGACGGCAGCGGCGCGATCGCGCGCTCGTACCCGGAAGTGCGGTACCTCCGGCAGGAGAACCAGGGTCCCGCCGTGGCACGCAACGCCGGCATCGCGGCGGCGGCGGGCGAGTTTCTGGCTTTCTTCGACGCCGACGACGTCATGCTGTCCAACAAGCTTTCCGTCCAGGTCGGGTATCTGCTCGAGCATCCGGAGGCGACGGTGACGCTCGCGAAGCAGGGCTCGATCGGAGAGCCACCCGAAATGACACGCGACACGGCGTGGGGCGACCTGCCCGACGTGCAGCCGACGTCCGTCGTCCTCCGCAGGTCGACCATTCTCGAGATCGGCGGCTTCGACCCGGCTGTGAGCCCGACCGACGATCTCGACCTGCTCATCCGGCTGCGGGAGCGCGGCCACGAGATCGAGGTGCTCCCGGAGATCGTGATGCACCGTCGCTATCACGGCGGCAACCTCGTTCTCGGCCGCGGCGTCGACAAGGGACTGCCCGCGCGTCTGATCAAGGCCAAGCTCGACCGGGAGCGGACCGCGGCCGAGCGCGAGGCATGACCCCTGCCGACCTGGTCAGCGTGCTGATCCCGGCCTACAACGCCGAGCGGTATCTCGGCGAGGCGATCGACAGCGTCCTCGACCAGACCCACCGGCAGGTCGAGGTCGTCGTCGTCGACGACGGCTCCGAGGACGAGACGTTCGCGGTCGCACGCGGATACGGGGATCGAATCCGTCTCGCGAGCCAGCCGAACGGCGGAATCGGCGCCGCGCGCAACCACGCGGTCCGGCTCGCGCAAGGGCGCTACCTCTCGTTCCTCGACGCCGACGACCGCTTCCTGCCGGACAAGCTCGAGCGGCAGCTGGCGGCGCTGGCGCAGACGCCGGAGCTGGACATGGTGTTCGGCCATGTTCGCGAGTTCGTCAGCCCCGACCTGCCGCCCGAGGAGCAGGCGGCGTTTCGCCCCTCGCCCCCCGCGCCGTTCGTCGCGCCGAACGCGATGCTGATCCGGCGCGAATCGTTCGACCGGGTCGGGCCCTTCTTGACCGACGTGCGCGTCGGGGAGGGCGTGGACTGGTATGCGCGGGCGACCGAGGCCGGTCTGAAGGGGCTGATCCTGCCGGACATCGTCCTCGAGCGCCGGCTCCACGACAGCAACACCGGCATCCGGGAGCGCGATTCCCGCTCCGACTACCTGCAGGTGGTCCGATCCGCGCTGCAGCGGCGGCGGCAGGCGTCCTGATTACCGGGCCGCTCGTCAGCGTCGTCGTGCCCGTCTACAACGCTGCGGGGTTTCTCCGCGAGGCGCTCGACAGCCTCTTCGCCCAGGACTACGAGCCCTTCGAGGTGGTCGTCGTCGACGACGGCTCGACGGACGGCAGCGGCGCGATCGCGCGCTCGTACCCGGGGCTGCGGTACCTCCGGCAGGAGAACCAGGGCCCCGCCGCGGCGCGCAACGCCGGCATCGCGGCGACGCGAGGCGAGATCGTCGCCTTCGCCGACGCGGACGACGTGCAGCTGCCGACGAGGCTCTCCGTGCAGGTCGGGTACCTGATCGAGCACCCGGAGATCAGCGCGACGCTCGGCCGGCAGGTCTGGATCACGCCGCCGCCGGGTGCGGTCCCCGACGTCGTGTGGGGCGATCTCGACGGGATCCCGGCGATGACGATGGTGGCGCGGAAACGCACGCTGGCCGAGCTGGGAGGATTCGACCCCCGCCTGCGCGGCCCCGAGGACACCGACCTGCTCATCCGGATGCGAGAAGGCGGGCACCGATTCGTCGTGCTCCCGGAGATCGTGATGCGCCGCCGGTATCACGGCGAGAACCTCGTCGCAGGTCGATACGACGTCGTCGCGCAGACCGCGCTGATCCGGGCCAAGCTGGAGCGCTCGCGGGCCTCCCGGTGAAGCGAGCCTTCTGGCCGACGCGTCAGCAGCGGCTCCTGCTCGAGACCGCGCTGGGCGACCGCTCCGAGGCCGAGGCCGCCTGGCGCGAGCTGCTTCCCGGGCTCGACCTGCAGGCGATCGAGGACGGGACGTTCGCCGCTCTTCCCCTCGTCTACCGCGCGCTCGATGCCGCCGTCCCCGACGAGCCGTTGCTGCCGCGGCTGAAGGGCATGTACCGCAGCACGTGGGCGCGGAACACGCTGCTCCGAGAACGTCTCGCGGTCAGCGCCCGCGCGCTCGAATCCGCCGGCGTCCCCTTCCTGCTCGTGGGCAGCATCGGCGCCGCCCGCCGCTACTACGCCACGCTCGGACTGCGGCCCACGCCGGCGATCGAGCTGCTCGTTCGGAACGACGACGTCGTGGCGGCGGTGAAGGCACTCGGGAGCGCCGGGTGGGTGGCACGCGGCCCGGGCCGGGCGAGCCATGCCGATCCCCTCGTCCTGCTCGACGACGGGGAGAACGCCTGCCTGCTGAGCACGACTCTCGGTCCGGACGTCGCGCTGCCGTCTCCGTACGGGCCGCTCTGGGATGCTGCGACCGATCTCGACGAGCAGGGCGTCCCGGTGAAGGCGCTCGCGCCGACCGACGACCTGCTCGCCGCGATCGTCACCGGGGCCCGCACGCGTCCCGCGCCGTCGCTCCAGTGGATCCTCGACGCGGCAATGATCCAGCGATCCGTGCCGGACGAGATCGACTGGGAACGGCTGGTCGCAGCGGGGCTCGTCTGGGGGCAGGGGCTTCGGCTCCGCGAGGCGCTCGGGTACCTCGACGGTCTTCCCGGCGTCTCCGTGCCGGCCGACGTCCGCCGGACGCTCGGCGCTCGGCGACCGGGTCGGCGCGAGCGAATCGGCTACGCGTGCAGCACGCGGCCGCCGGGGCGTCTGGGCTCGCTCCCGCAGGCGGTGGGCGAGCATCTGGCCGAGACCGGTGGCCTGACGGCCATGGCCACGATCGCCTCATTCCCGGGATTCCTCCGGCGACGCTGGCGGCTGGAGCGGACCCGGCAGGTTCCGCTGGCCGGCGCCCGGCGCGCCTATCGCGTGGCCCTGCGGCGCCGCGGCGAGCCGGTCCGTCACCTCTGAGCGTGCCCTCGAGGCTCCGTCCGGTGCCGTGCGTACCTTCGACTGTCCATGGTCGAGGGGACGTGGACGATCAAGCATTGCGATCCGGAGCACGCGGCGTCCCTCGCTGCCGCGCTCGACCTGACTGACACGACAGCGAGCGTGCTCGTCCGCCGCGGGTATGCCGACCCCGAACAGGCAAAGGCGTTCCTGGACGGCGAGCTGCCCGGTCACGATCCGTTCGCGCTCGGCGACATGCGGGAAGCCTGCGAGCGGATTCGCGCCGCGATCGATGCCGGCACGAAGATCTGCGTCCACGGCGACTACGACGTCGACGGGATCTGCGCGACCACACTCGCGGTGCTCGTGCTCCGGGAGCTCGGCGCCGACGTCGAGTGGCACCTGCCCAGCCGCTTCGAGGAGGGCTACGGACTGGCGGGCGAGACGCTGACGCGTCTCGCCGGGGCTGGATGCGGGCTCGTGCTCACCGTCGACTGCGGGATCACTGCCGTCGAGGAGATCGCGGCCGCCAGGGCGTCGGGGCTCGAGGTGATCGTCACCGACCACCACCGCCCGGGCGACACGCTCCCCGACTGTCCGATCGTCGCGACGAAGCCCTCGGCGTACCCGTTCCCCGAGCTGTGCGGCACCGGCGTCGTCTACAAGCTCGCCGAGGCGCTGCTCGGCCCGGGGGACGAGCGGCTCGCCCGTCACCTCGATCTCGTCGCCCTGGCGACGATCGCCGACGTCGTCCCACTCGTCGACGAGAACCGTGCGCTCGCGATCGTCGGGCTCCGTCGTCTCGCCACGTCCACGCGGCCCGGCCTGAAGGCACTGCTTCGGTCGGCCCGCGTGGATGCGGCTGTCGTCGACGAGGGTGCCGTCGGCTTCCGGCTCGCCCCGCGGATCAACGCCGCCGGGCGTCTCGGCAGGCCGACGGCCGCGCTCGAGCTGCTGCTGACCGACGACGAGGACACCGCCGCCCGGATCGCGACGGAGCTGGAGGAGCTGAACCGCGAGCGCCAGGCGGTCGAGGAACGGATCCTCCGCGAGGCCTCGGCCGTCATCGACGCGTGGCCGGAGGCACGACGGCGGCAGAAGGGATACGTCCTCGCGGACGAGAGCTGGCACGAGGGCGTGATCGGGATCGTCGCCTCTCGACTGGCGGAGCGCTACCACCGCCCCGTCGTGCTGATCGCGGGCACTGACGGTGACCTGTGGAAGGGCAGCGGCCGTTCCATACCCGCCTTCGACCTCCACGCCGGCCTCGCCGCGTGTGCGGATCACCTCGATCGCTTCGGCGGGCACCGCGCCGCCGCCGGCCTCTCGATCCGACCCGACTCGGTAGACGACCTCGCAGAGGCGTTCGCGGCGTACGCCGACGCCCACCTCGACGACGACGAGCTGGCTCCGGTCACGCCGGTCGACGCGATCGTCCCCGGCTCGGCGCTCACGCTCTCCCTGTGCGGCGAGCTCCGGCGCCTCGCTCCGTTCGGCCTCGGGAATCCCGGCATCAACCTGCTCGTCGCCGGCTGTGAGCTGAGCGAGCTCGCGACCGTCGGTGAGGGCAAGCACCTCCGGTTTCGCGTCCGCGACCGCGGCCGCCCCGCCGGCAGCGCGATCGCCTTCGGGCTGGGGCCGCAGCTCGACCGCTTCCGCCGGGTCGGTGCCCACGACCTCGCCTTCCGGCTCCAGGAGAACACCTGGAACGGGACGACCTCGCCGCAGCTCGTCGTCCGCCGCATCTTCGAGACGCCCGACCGGTACCTGGAGCTGCGGGAGCGCTTCGCGGCTGAATGGAAGTCCGGTCGCCTCAGCCCGGAAGCACACGACGTCTTCGCCGAGCTCGGTCTTCTAGCCGCCGCCGAAGGCGGAGGCACGGGCTGGCGGAGCCTGCTCGAATCCGAGACCTTCCGGGCGCTGCTCGAAGCGCCGCCCGAGCTCGCCCGGGCGGCGTAGGGCTCAGGACCGGACGAGCAGCAGCTCGAAGACGCGGACGAGCAGCTCTGCCCGCTTCCGTTCGATGAAGTGACGTCTACGCACGACCAGCATCCCTTCGGCATCTGTACCGCACTTCCTTCGGAACGACACCCGGCTGAGGGACGTTTTGCGCGAGAACCCCCGAAGTACAATGTGACCATGGCAGTGCTCGAAGTCTCCGATCGACACCAGGAGCTCGTCGACGAGCTGATCGAGGCGGTCGAGCAGTACAAGCCGGAGCTCGACCGGGAACTGGTGACGCGTGCGTTCTCGTTCGCGGCCAGCGCGCACGAGGGGCAGCAGCGGCGCTCGGGCGAGGAGTTCATCAACCACCCGTTCGGCGTCGCCAAGATCCTCGCGGAGCTCCAGCTCGACGAGCAGACGATCGCCGCCGCCCTCCTCCACGACGTCGTCGAGGACACCGACCAGGACCTGAAGGCGGTCAAGGACGAGTTCGGCGACGAGATCGCGGAGCTCGTCGACGGCGTCACCAAGCTGACGCGGATCCAGTTCCAGAGCCGCGAGCACGCCGAGGCGGAGAACTATCGCAAGCTGATCGTGGCGATGGCGAAGGATGTCCGTGTGATCCTGATCAAGCTCGCCGACCGGCTCCACAACCTGCGCACGATCGAGTACCTGGGCAAGCAGAAGCAGGTGCAGAAGGCGCGCGAGGCGCTGGAGATCTACGCCCCGCTCGCACACCGGCTCGGCATCCACGCGCTCAAGTGGGAGCTCGAGGACCTCGCCTTCGAGACGCTGCATCCGCGCAAGTACGCGGAGATCAAGACGATGGTCGCCGAGCGCCGTGCCGATCGCGAGGAGCACGTCCGTGAGGCGAGCCTGGTCCTGCAGGGCGAGCTCGACAAGGCGGGCATTCCCGCACAGATCTCCGGCCGCGCGAAGCACTTCTACTCGATCTACGACAAGATGGTGAAGAAGGGCCGCGAGTTCAACGAGATCTACGACCTGACGGCCATGCGGGTGCTGGTCGAGCGGTCCGGTGAAGAGGGGACGCGCGACTGCTACGGCGGGCTCGGGCTGATCCACTCGCTCTGGAAGCCGATGCCCGGGCGGTTCAAGGACTACATCGCAATGCCCAAGCTCAACCGCTACCGGGCGCTGCACACGACCGTGATCGGCCCGCAGGGACGGCCGCTGGAGATCCAGGTCCGGACGGTGGAGATGCACGAGACCGCCGAGCTCGGGATCGCCGCCCACTGGGCGTACAAGCGCGGCGGCAAGGGGCGCAAGGGCGACGACGACTGGACGGCCTGGATGAAGCAGGTGATGGACTGGCAGCAGGACGAGACCGACCCGCGCGAGTTCATCAAGACGCTCCGCACCGACCTGTTCGACGACGAGGTCTACGTCTTCACGCCGAAGGGCGAGGTGAAGACCCTGCCGGCCGGCTCGACGCCGATCGACTTCGCCTACTCGGTGCACACCGACGTCGGCCACCGCACCGTCGGTGCGAAGGCGAACGGCCGGATCGTCCCGCTCCACTACCGCCTGAAGAGCGGCGACATCATGGAGATCATGACCTCGAAGTCCGGCCGCGGCCCGTCGCGCGACTGGATGTCGGTGGCGGCGTCCTCACGCGCCCGCAACAAGATCCGCCAGTGGTTCTCGCGCGAGACCCGCGCGGACGCCGAGGCCAAGGGCCGCGAGACGCTCGAGCAGGCGCTCAAGCAGCAGAACCTCCCGTACCGCAAGATCGCCGGCTCGGCGGTGCTCGCGCAGGTGATCCGCGAGACCGGCTTCAAGAAGGCCGAGGACTTCTACGTCGCGCTCGGCTCGGGGAAGCTCCCCGCGAGCCTGATCGTCAACAAGGTGATCCAGCGCCTGAAGACCGCCGAGGTGGTCGAGGAAGAGGCGGTCATGCTCAAGCCGCCGAAGGCGAAGGACACGGCGGCCAGCCAGACCTACGGGATCAACGTCTCCGGCGTCGAGGACGTCCTCGTTCGGCTCGCCAAATGCTGCACGCCGGTTCCGGGCGACCCGATCGTCGGCTACATCTCGCTGGGCAAGGGGATCACGATCCACCGCGAGGACTGTCCGAACGTCCGGGCGCTCCGGAAGAACGCCGAACGCTTCACGCCCGTGGAGTGGGAGGGAGGCTCGTCGCAGAGCTTCCGCGTCCAGATCGCGGTCGACGCCTGGGACCGGGCGCGCCTGCTCGAGGACGTCGCGCGGACGTTCTCGGAGCACGGCGCGAACATCGTCGCCTACGGCGGCGGCGTCCAGGACCAGCTCGCCAAGAACTGGTACACGGCCGAGATCGGCGACGTCGGCTCGCTGCGCGCGCTCCTCACGGCGCTGCGGAACGTCGAGGGCGTCTTCGACGCCTACCGCGTCACGCCGAGCTAGCCGCGGGCCGCGCCTGTCCCTCGTTCGGGGGATTCCTCGCGGCTGTCGCCTCATCTAGAACCGTTGTAGGGGGTTGTTCCGGTCAGGCCGGGAGCGCTCGCCGGACGGCGGTACGGACGAGCGCCCGGCCGACTAAACGAGTCAGGACAGGTCTGCAAGCGAGACCTGTCCCTGGACGCTGTTATCCAAGTCAGGACAGGTCTGCAAGCGAGACCTGTCCCTGGACGCTGTTACTCCAAGTCGTCGCCCTCGAAGGCGCGGATGCGCTCGCGCCACCAGTCGGGAACCGGCGAGGGCTTGCGGTCGGAGAGGTCGACGAGGACGGCGGTCTGCGACGCGGTCACCGCGAGCGTCTCGCCCTCGAGGTAGGCGGCGAACACGTAGGTGACGCTGGTCGTTCCGATCCGGCTGATCCGCACGTCGACCTCGATCAGGTCGTCGAAGCGGGCGGGCTGGTGGTACTCGACGTGCATCGCCCGCATCACGAACTCGCGCTCCTGCGGCTCGGCGCGGAGCATGTCGAGGCTGCGGTGGTACTCGACGCGGGCCAGGTCGAAGTACGGCATGTAGCGGCCGTAGTAGACGACGCCCTGCGCGTCGGTGTCGGAGAAGCCCACCCGGGTGGTCGCGCTGAACTTGAAGGGCGGTCTAGGCACGGATCGCCGCGAGCACCTCGTCGCGCTTGCGCTCCATCAGCTCCTCGGAGCGTGCCTCGAGGTTCAGGCGGAGCAGCGGCTCGGTGTTCGAGGGCCGCACGTTGAAGTGCCAGTCGGCCGCCTCGACCGAGAGCCCGTCGAGGTGGGACACGGTTCCTTCCGGCCCGAAGCGCTGCTCGAGCTCCGCGAGCTTCGCCGGAACGTCGGCGACCGGCGTGTTCAGCTCGCCGGTGATGAAGTAGCGCTCGCGGAACGGGCGGAGGAGCTCGGACAGCTTCGACCCGCCCTTCGAGATCCGCTCCAGCATGATCAGGAACGGGACGACGCCGGTGTCGGCCTGCGAGAACTCCCGGAAGTAGTAGTGGCCCGAGACCTCGCCTGCGAACGCGGCGCCGACCTCGCGCATCCGCTCCTTGATGAAAGCATGGCCGACGCGATTGACGACGGCCGTGCCGCCGGCCTGCTCGACCGTCTCCGGCACCGCCCAGCTCGCCCGCAGGTCGTAGATCACGGTCGCGCCGGGCTCCTTCTCCAGCACACCCTGCGCGAAGAGCGCCGTCGCGAAGTCGCCCGGGACGAACTCGCCGGTGTCGTCGACGAAGAAGCACCGGTCGGCGTCGCCGTCGAATGCGACCCCGAGGTCGGCGCCTTCCTCGAGCGTCTTGCGGACGATGAACTCGCGGTTCTCGGGCAACAGCGGGTTCGGCTCGTGGTTCGGGAAGCTACCGTCCGGCTCGAAGTAGCATCGGACCGCCTCGATCGGCAGATTGGCGAGCACGGGCGGGAGCATCGCGCCGGCCATCCCGTTGGCGGCGTCGATCACGACTTTGAGGGGTCGTATCGCGCCAACGTCGACAAAGGACAGCACGCGCTCCACGTACGCAGGCCAAATGTCGTGCTGTTGGACATGTCCAAGGGACAGTCCCTTAAGGGACTGTCCCTCAGTGGCTCGAGCGGCCACGTCGAGAAGGCCCGAGTCCCCCCGACAGGCAGCGCTCCCGCGCGGACGATCTTCATCCCGGTGTAGTCCTTCGGGTTGTGCGAGGCGGTGACCATCACGCCGCCGTCGAGGCCCAGTCCGCCGACCGCGAAATAGACCATCTCGGTGCCGACGAGGCCGATGTCGAGCACCTCGGCGCCGGCACCGGCGGCGCCCTCGATCAACGCGGCCGCCATCGTCGGTGAGGACAGCCGCATGTCGCGCCCGACCGCGATCCGCCGCGGCGAGAACTGCTCGACGTAGGCGCGGCCGATCGCCCGCGCGCCCTCCTCGTCGAGCTCGGCCGGATAGAGCCCGCGCACGTCGTATGCCTTGAACACGCTCGGGTGCAGCATGAGCCGTAGGCTAGACGGAGGCGACCAAAGAGCGGAGGCGCCGGCTTGCCGGCGCCGGGAGCGGGGACGGTCGGGATGCTATCCGGGCACTCGTTCGTTTCTACACTTCAGGTATGGAGCGAAAGCTCGCAACCGTTCTGTTCGTGGACCTGGTCGGCTCGACCGAGCTGATCAGCGCCGCCGACCCCGAGATCGTCCGCCGCCGCGTGACGCGGTTCTTCGACGACGTCACGCACTGCGTGACCACCCACGGCGGGATCGTGGAGAAGTTCGCCGGCGACGCCGTCCTCGCCGCGTTCGGGGTGGCGCAGGCGCACGAGGACGACGCCGAGCGCGCGATTCGCGCCGCGCTGGGCATCCTGACGGCCGTCGGCGCGCTCGAGCTCCAGGCCCGCATCGGCATCGAGGCCGGCGAGGTCGTGGTCGACACCACCGATTCGACCTTCGCGACCGGCGAGGCGGTCAACCTGGCCGCGCGGCTCCAGCAGGCGGCCGGCCCGGGCGAGATCCTGATCGGCCCCGGCGCGCGCAGCCTCGCCTCCGGCCCGATCGAGACCGAGCACGTGGGGGAGATCGAGGTCCGCGGCCGGGCCGAGCCGATCGACGCGTGGCGCGTGGTCTGCGCCGCCGATCGCGCGCAGCCGCTGCTCTCGGCGATGGTCGCGCCCCTGATCGGCCGCGAGGCTGAGCTGGAGCTGCTCTCGAACACCTTCGACCGGGCCGTCCGCGACCGCCGCGCCCACCTCGTCACCATCTACGGCGAGCCCGGCGTCGGGAAGAGCCGCCTGGCCCGGGAGTTCGTCAGCGCGCTCGAGGGCGCGACCGTTCTCGGCGGCCGCTGCCTGCCCTACGGCGAAGGGATCACCTACTGGCCGCTGGCCGAGATGGTCAAGTCGGCAGCGGGCATCTCCGACGACGACCCGGTCAAGGAGGCGATGGAGAAGCTGCGGAAGTCCTGCGAGGACGAGGCGGTCGCCGATCTGCTCGGCCTCGCCGCAGGCGTGCTGGAGGCGGTCGAGAGCGAGCGCAGCGGCCAGGAGATCGCCTGGGCGTCGCGCGAATGGGCCGACCAGCTGGCCGACGTCCAGCCGCTCGTGCTCGTCTTCGAGGACATCCACTGGGCGGAGGAGCCGCTGTTCGAGCTGATCGAGCACCTCGCCACGTGGGTGCGCGAGGCGCCGCTCCTGCTCGTCTGCCTGGCGCGTCCCGAGCTGCTGGACGTCCGCCCGTCGTGGGGCGGAGGCCGGATGCGTGCCGCCGCGATCGAGCTCGAGGCGTTACGCGAGGCCGAGGCCGAGGAGCTGATCGACCTCCTCTCCGCCGACACGAAGCTGACCGCCGAGGCGCGGCGCGAGCTGCGCGAGAAGACCGAGGGCAACCCGCTGTTCGTCGAGGAGACGATGCGGATGCTGGCGGAGAGCGGCGACGGGTACCTGCCGTCCCGGATTCCCGACACGCTCCAGGCGCTGATCGCCGCGCGCATCGACCAGCTTCCCACGGCCGAGAAGGCCTTGCTGCACCGCGCTTCCGTGATCGGCCGGATCTTCTGGCACGGCGCGATCGCCTACGTCGCACCCGACCTGGACGTCGACGGACTCCTGGACGACCTGCTCCTGCGGGACTTCGTCCTCGCGGAGCAGCGCTCGACGATCATCGGCGAGAAGGCTTTCCGCTTCAAGCACATGCTCATTCGCGAGGTGGCGTACTCCGGGCTGACCAAGGTCGAGCGCGCCGAGCTGCACCGGCGGTTCGCCGAGTGGCTCCGGGAGCGGGCGGGCGACGAGCTGCTCGAGATCCGCGCGTACCACCTGGACCATGCGACGCAGCTGCTCGCCGAGCTCGACGGTGCGGCTCCGGCCGAGCTCGCCACCGAGGCGGCGGCCGCGCTCGAAGAGGCAGGCCGGCGGGCGCTCGCCCGTGAGTCGAACCGCTCCGCCCGCAAGCTGCTCCTCCGATCGGTCGAGCTCGAGCCGACGTTCGAACGCCGCTACCACGCGGCGCGCGCGGCGTGGCGCTTGAGCGACCTGCCGGCGGTCTCGGTCGAGATGCGCCGCGTGCTCGACGAGGCGCGCTCGGCCGGCGACAGCACGATCGAGGGCAGAGCGCTGACGGCACTCGCAGAGGTGGCGCTGCTGCGTGAGGCGAACCTGCCGAAGGCGACCGAGCTGATCGACGCCGCCCTGGAGGCGCTGCCCACCGACGGGCGCTTCACGGCGCTCGAGGTGCGTGCCCGCATCGCCTGGTGGGAAGGCGACTTCGCCACCCAGGAGCGCATCGCCGACGAGGCACTGGAGATCGCGCACCAGCTCGAGCGAAAGGACCTCGAGTCGCACGCGCTCAACGATCTGGCCCAGTCATACCGCCACCAGCAGCGCCTCGACGAGGCCGAGGAGCTGCTCACGCGGGGCCTCGAGCTCGCCCGTGAGAGCGGCAGCATCGTCGCGCGCGCGGAGGCGTTGCACTCGCTGGGGCTGGTCAAGCTCGACCGCAGCGAGTCGGTCGAAGGCGAGCGGCTGCTCGAGGAGGCGCGCGCTCTCTTCTCCGAGGTCGGCGGTCACTGGATGCTCGGTCGCACGCTGAACGAGCTCGCGCGCGCCGCCGAGCAGCAGGAGGACTACGCGAAGGCCGAACGGCTGCTCCGCGAAGCGATTCGGCTGCTGAAGCCGCTCGAGGACCGGGGCGCGCTCTGCGAGAGCCAGCGCCAGCTCGCGGAGGTGCTGATCCGGCGGAACCACCTCGACGAGGCCGAGCGCGTCGCGCTGGAGGCGGTCGAGACGGTCGGCGAGCACGACGTCTCTTCGCGCGCGACGACGACGATGACGCTCGGGCTCGTCCGCGCCGCGCAGGGCCGCGACGACGACGCCGAGGCGCTCCTGCGGGAGGCGCTGGCGATGGTGGAGGAGACCGGCTTCTTCGGAATCGAGACCTGGGTGATGTCGCGGCTCGAGGAGTTCCTCCGCGAGCGCGGCCGCGAGGAGGAGGCCGCCGCCTACCGCGCGCGCCTGGCCGAGTTCTCGCCGACGACCGCCGTGTCGGCCGCGTTCGCATCGAGGATCGAACGCATCGCCTGACGAGAACGGCACGCCGAGGCACTTGTCTCGAGCAGCGACAGGCTTAAGCCTGTCACTGCGGTACGCCCGTCGGAGCGAGGTCGGCGCTACCGACCGGCGCGCGCGGATGTTGCTTCCAGAATCGACCGGATTGCTTGAGACGAGGCTTCGTCCGGCGACTCGGAGATCACCGTCGCCGGGCGGTCGAAGCGCTGGAGGGCCTCCGCCAACGGTTCCGCGCGGAGGGTGCCCTCGCCGTACGGGAGGTGCTTCGTCTCGTTGCGGTTTGCGTACTGGATGTCGCTGAAGTGGATGTGGAAGGGGGCGCCGGGCTCCAGGAGGGCATTTGCGGCCTCGAGGACGGCGGAGAACGTCTCGGCGTCGGTGAAGCCGCCGTCCGTGACTGCGTGCAGGTGGGCGAAGTCGATCACCGGCCGCACCCAGTCGAGCTGGGCGGCGACGGCGAACACGTCCTCGGCCGTGCCCAGCTCGTTCACACGGCCCATCACCTCGACACCGAACGGCACTCCGCGGCCCTTGCCGACGAGCCGCTCGCGCAGCTCGCCCAGCTGCTCGACCACGTCGGCGAGGGCCTGCTCGCGCGTCCGACCGAGCAGGAAGCCGGGATGCAGGACGACGAGCTCGGCACCGCAGGCGACCGCGACACCCGCCGAGTGGTCGAGCATGCCGATCGCCATCCGGTGCTTCTTGTCGCGCTCGACCTGGCCGAGAAAGCCTGCGAGCGGCGCGTGCACGGACAGCGCGATTCCGGCCTCGCGGGCGAGCTCGCCGAACCGCTCCGCCCACGGGTACTCCATCCAGAAGCCGCCCTCGAAGTCGATCTCGCAGGCGCGGTAGCCTCGCTCCAGCAGCAGCGCGACGGCCGCCTCGGGGCTCTCCCTGGAGGGAACGCGAGCCGGCCCGACCCGAACCTCACCCATGCCGGCGACGATAGCCGATGCCGTCCGAAGGTCTCCGTATGGTGATCCTCATGGCACGCAGACCTTCACGGATCGACCTGCTCGAGCTCGACATCGACGTCCGCCTCGCCGACCTCTGGCGGGAGGCGAACGACATCTCCGAATGGAGCCTCGAAGTCGTCGGCGCCTTCATGAGGGCCGCGTACGGCAAGGGGTACTGCGACGCGCTGACCGAGGACGCGCCCGGCCTGCTCTGCGTCGAGCACGGCTACCGCGTGCCCGACCGCCGCACGGAAACGCCCGCATCGGTCGAGCCGTAGTGCTCCGCCTTCGTCAGTCGTAAACAGACGGCCGCCGGAGCCGGGCTTTGCCCGGCGGGAGGCACACAACCGAGAGGCAACGGTGACCGCGCGCTGAGCGCCGCCAGCTTCGCTCAGACACGACCCGCGCGGCCGCCCGCGAGGAGGGGGTCCATGGGGAACCAGGGGTTCCCCCATGTCCTAAAACCCCCCGGATCGGGGATCGATCTCTGAGCCCGCCTGGCGCATGATTCATTGTCGATCCGTCGAACGGAGGAATGACGTGAACGCACGGCTACGCCTGCACCGGCCGTCCCCGGCACTCGTGATCAGCACGATCGCGCTGTTCTTTGCCATCGGCGGGTCCGCCTTCGCCGTCGGCCAGCGCATCGGCGTCGCCCAGCAGCGATGCGTGAACGGGGCAGTCAAGGGATTCGCCTACGTCACCGGCGACCCCGCAGTGGGCATCCAGAACATGTCGGAGGCGTACTCGAGCAACCCGAGGCTGTTCAGCGCGCGCTTCGACTGCGCCGGCGCCGCCGTCCAGGTGCGGCGGGTGCGGGAGGCGTTCCAGATCAAGTTCAACGGCATCGCAGGCCGCAGCGCCCTCGTCTCGGGCGTCGGCGCGAACCCGCAGACGATGACCGTGACCGCGCTCCCGGACGGCTCGTACCGGATCACGCCCATCCCCCCGACAAACGGGTCGTTGGATCTCGGGCCCCAGCACCAGTTCGTCGTCGTGGTCTTTTGATGAGCACAGAGTGGGACAGGTCTGACAGACCTGTCCCCGGTTCCGTTCCCTAGACCTGGGTAGAATCGTGGCCGTGGCTCGCAGACGCAGTCCGGCGCGCCTCGTGATCGCGCTCTCGGTGGCGGCCGTCCTCGCGGTGTTCCTGCTCTACTCGTCGATCGCGGGCGGCGGCACGCCCTCGCTCCGGCCGAGCTCGCTCTCGGGCCACTCGGGCAGGGTGTCCGTCACGGGCGTCGTCCTGAAGCCGGTCACCGGCGACGCGCACGGCGCCGGCCTCCGTTTTCGCCTGCGCGACAAGAACGGCACCGCGAGGGTGCCCGTCGTGTACAAGGGCACGGTCCCGGACGCGTTCAAGGCGGGCGGTGACATCGTCGTCGACGGCCGGTTTGCGAACGGCGTCTTCACGGCGATTCCGGGCACGCTGATCACCAAGTGCCCGTCGAAGTACACCCCCAAGCAGACCACCTGACCCATGCCCGAGCTCGGTAGGGCAGCGCTCGTCGTCTGCTTCGGGCTCGCGCTCTACGCGGTCGTGGCCGGTTTCTGGGGCGCGCACACGCGGCGGCGGCGCCTCTCGCGCTCGGCGCAGAACGCGCTCGTCGCCGCCTTCGCCAGCACGCTCGTCGCCTCTGTCGTCCTGCTGGTCGCGCTCGCCCGCAGCGACTTCGCGTTCAGCTATGTCGCCCAGCACACGAGCCGCGAGCTGCCGATGCCGTACAAGCTGGCCTCCTTCTACGGCGGCCAGGAAGGCTCGCTGCTGCTCTGGCTGCTCGTGCTGACCGGGTACAGCACGGCGGCCGTGCTGCTCGACCGGAAGGCCGGGCGCGAGCTGGTCGTCTGGGTCGTCCCAGTGCTGGGGGTGGTGGCGGCGTTCTTCTCGATGCTCGTCGTCTTCGTCGCCAGCCCGTTCCACACGCAGCTCGCGAACGTGGACGGCGCGGGGCTGAACTCGAGCCTCCAGAGCCCGTACTTCCAGATCCACCCGCCGATGCTGTACCTCGGCTACGTCGGGCTGACCGTGCCGTTCGCGTTCGCGATGGGCGCGCTCCTCTCCGGCCGCACCGACGAGCGCTGGATCGTCGCCACCCGCCGCTGGACGCTGGCAGCCTGGATGTTCCTCGGCGTCGGCCAGCTGCTCGGCGCCAAGTGGGCCTACGAGGAGGTCGGTTGGGGCGGCTACTACGCCTGGGACCCGGTCGAGAACGCCGCGCTGATGCCCTGGCTCGCGGCGACCGCCTTCCTGCACTCCGTGATGGTGCAGGAGAAGAAGGGGATGCTGAAGGTCTGGAACATGCTGCTCGTGATGCTGGCGTTCTCGCTCTCGCTGTTCGGGACGTTCCTGACCCGCTCGGGCGTGCTGAACTCGATCCACTCGTTCACCGAGAGCTCGATCGGCCCCTGGTTCCTCGGGTTCATCTGCTTCGTCGTCGCGGCCTCGCTCGCGCTGCTCTTCTACCGGCTGCCCATGCTGCGCGCGAAGACGAAGCTCGAGTCGCTCGTCTCTCGCGAGGCGACCTTCCTCTACAACAACCTGCTGCTCGTCGCCCTCTGCCTGACGATCCTCTGGGGGGTGACGTTCCCGATCCTCTCCGAGGCCGTGCGCGGCGAGGCGGTGACCGTGGGCCGGCCCTACTACAACTTCTTCTTCCGGAGCTTTGGGCTGCCGCTCCTCCTGCTGATGGGGATCGGGCCGCTGATCGCCTGGCGGCGCGCCTCGCTCTCGTCGCTGAAACGGATCTTCTTCGGGCCGACCGTCTTCGCGCTCGCGGTCGGAATCCTGCTGATCGCGCTCGGTGCAGGCTCGTCGTTGCCCGGGCTGATCGCGTACACCTTCTCCGCGTTCGTCGCGGCGACGATCGTGCTCGAGTTCGCCCGCGGGACGGTCGCGCGGCGGACGCTCTCGGGCGACTCGGTTCCGCGCGCCTTCACGTCGCTGATCGCGCGGAACCGTCGCCGGTACGGCGGCTACGTCGTCCACGCGGCGATCGTGCTGCTCGCGATCGGAATCGCCGGCTCCAGCGCCTACAACACCTCCCGCAGCGCCCGGCTAGGCCCGGGCCAGTCGCTGAAGCTGCGCGACTACACGCTCGTCTACCGCGGCGTCACGAACACGCGCTCGGCCAACGCGATCGAGGAGCGGGCGACGATCGACGTCTATCGCGGCGGCTCGCGGATCGCAGTGATGCATCCGGGCAAGAACGACTACCCGGTCGAGCAGCAGGTCTCGAACGAGGTGGCGATCCGCTCCGACTGGCTGACCGGCGAGGATCTCTTCCTGATCACCGAGCAGGTGAACGGAAACGGGACGATCGACTTCAAGGCGATCATCAACCCGCTCGTGAACATGATCTGGCTGGCCGGGCTCGTCTTCGTGCTCGGATCGGTGATCACGCTCTGGCCGGACGCGCGCGAGGAGCAACGGCTCGCGATCCGCTACGGGCGCCTGGCGCGTGCGCCCGAGCCCCAAGCCTGAGCGTGCTCACCGCCGCGCTCGTGATCGGCGCGCTGCTGGCCGTCGCCGCCGTCTGGTTCGTCGCGCGGCCGTTCCTCGGCCGGGAGCCGGACGTCCTGCTGGCGGAGCCGCCGCCCGAGCGGCTCGCCCTCGAGGAGGAGCGTGACCGCGCGCTCGGCGCCCTCAAGGACCTCGAGTTCGACCACCGGACGGGCAAGATCTCCGACGACGACTACCGCGGCCTGGTCGGCGACCTGCGCCGCGACGCGGCGGAGGCGTTGAAAGCGCTCGACCGGGGAACACCACGAGCAGATGCCCGCGTCCCGGACTGAAGTTCCCGAGCCCGTCCCTGAGCCGTCGCCCGTTCCGTCCGATCCGCCCGGGCCGGTGATCGTCCCCGAGCCGGAGCCCGTGCCGCACGAGCAGCCCGGGCCGGTGATCGTGCCCGAGCCGCAGCCGCCCCAGAGCTCCTAGCGACGCGGCCGGGCGGGGCAGGGTCGTCCGCCCCCTTGCCGAAACCAGCAGGATGCGCCGCCTCGCCCTCGGCCTGGTCGCCCTGCTCGTCGTCGCCGCGCCCGCCGGCGCCGACATCGTCGACCGCAAGCAGTCGGTCGACACGAGGATCGCAAGCCTCCAGGATCGGGTCGCCGCCGCCCAGGAGAAGGAACAGGCGCTCCGGCAGGAGATCGACGACGTCTCGGGCCGCATCCGCGGGCTGGAGCAGCAGGTCGGCGACGTCTCCTCGCGGCTCGCCCCGCTCGAGCACGAGCTCCAGCTGCGCGAGGTCAAGCTCAACCGGCTGAACGCGCTGTACCAGGTGCAGACCGACCGGCTCGCGTTCCTGCGGGCCGAGTACCGGATCGCGCTCGGGAGTCTCAACCGCCGCCTGGTCGCCGCCTACGAGTCGAACACGCCGGACGAGCTCTCGATCCTGCTCTCCTCGAGCAGCTTCTCGGCCTTCCTCGACGGCGTCGACTACATCAAGCTGGTCGCCGGTCGCGATCGCCAGATCGCCGACGCGGTCCGCTCGTCGCGGGACGACGTCGCGGTCGCGCTCGCCCACACGAAAGCTGCACGCCGCGACATGCTGCGCCAGGCGAAGATCTTCGCCGTCCGCGTCCACCAGGCCCGCGTCCTGCGCGACCAGCTGCTGGCCAGCAAGGGCGCGCTCGTCGACGCCCAGAACGGGAAGAAGGCGGACCTTGCGACGCTGAGCGCGCAGGAGCGGGCGGACGCCGGCGAGATCGACTCGCTACAGGAGGTCAGTGCCGAGCTGGCCGCGAAGATCCAGGCTGCCCAGTCGCATTCCACTGTCCGGCACACGGGCTCGGGGCAGCTGGGCTGGCCCGTGAGCGCCCCGATCACGAGCCCGTTCGGGTGGCGCTGGGGCCGGATGCACGAGGGCGTCGACCTCGGTGCCGCCTACGGCACGCCGATCGCAGCGGCCGGCTCCGGGACGGTGATCTACGCCGGTTGGCTCGGCGGCTACGGCAACCTGACCGTGATCGACCACGGCGGCGGCCTCGCGACCGCCTACGGCCACCAGTCCCGCATCGCCGTCTCGGTCGGCCAGCAGGTCACCCGCGGCGAGATCATCGGCTACGTCGGCTCGACCGGCCACTCGACCGGGCCGCACCTCCACTTCGAGGTCCGCGTCAACGGCCAACCGGTCGATCCGCTGGGTTATCTCTAGGCGTTGCGCAGGACGTGCAGATCCGGCAGGTTGCGGTACCGCTCCTCGACGTCGAAGCCGTAGCCGACGAAGAACTCGTCCGGGACGGTGAAGCCGACGTACCGGACCGGCAGGTCGTCGACCAGGCGGCGGTACGGCCGGTCGAGGAAGGTCACGGCGGCGAGCGAGCGCGGCGAGCGCAGCCTGAACGTGCGCACCAGGTAGTTGAGCGTCAGGCCCGTGTCGACGACGTCCTCGACGATCACCACGTCCCTTCCCTCGAGCGGCACGTCGAGGTCCTTCAGGAAGCGGATCGCCGGCGTCCCGCCGGTCTCGTCGGACGTATAGCCGGCGAGCTCGACGAAGTCGACGTGGTGGAGGATCGGGGTCGCCCGCGTCAGGTCGGCGAGGAAGACGAAGCTCGCCTTCAGCGATGCGACCAGGAGCGGCTCGCGGCCCTCGTAGTCCGCGGCGATCTCGGCGCCGAGCTCGGCCACGCGGGTCGCGATCTCCTCGGCGGAGAGGTACACCTCGCCGACGCGCTCGTCGCGCGGGACGGGCGGGCCTGCAGAACCGAGGTGGACAACAGCATCGGTGACAGGCTCGTGCCTGTCACCGATGCGGATCAGCTGGCCAGCTTCAGACCGTATCGCTGACCCAGGCGCTCGATGTCGCGCTTGTAGAAGAGCTTGATATTCACATCGGGATACCGTTCTTTCAGCTTGCGCAGCTTGCGGTTCTTGCGCGTGACGAGCGACTGCTTCATCACCGTGATCTCGAGATAGAGGTCCTGCTCGGGCAGGTAGAAGTCCGGCGCGAACGCCTCGAGGACGCGGCCGTCCTCGTCGACCTCCAGCTCGAACGTCCGCGGCTCGTACAGCCAGGGAACGCCGTAGTAGTCGAGGATCTTGGCGCACTCGAGCTCGGCCTCGTTCTGGAAGACGGGCCGCTCGGTACCACGATATGCCTGGAAATCAGGGGTCTCGGGCGCCAACACGGTCAGGATAGCCAGCGATCCGGACGCCGGGACACGCCGCTTTACACTTCCCTTATGGCTGCGGCGGGGCAATTCACGATCGCGCACATCTCGGATCTCCACTGCGGCGGGCCGTACTTCGTCCCCAACCTGATGGAGCGGGCGATCTCCGAGATCAACGATCTCGACCCTGACCTCGTCGTCTGCTCGGGGGATCTGACCACGTTCGGCTTCAAGCCCGAGTACGTGCAGGCCAAGGAATACCTGGCGGCCCTGGAGTGCAAGGCGCTGGTCGTGATCCCCGGAAACCACGACGCGCGGAACGTCGGGTACGTCCACTTCGAGGAGCTGTTCGGCCAGCGCAACTCGGTGCTGCGCATCGGGTCGACGACGGTCGTCGCAGTCGACTCGACCGAGCCGGATCTCGACCACGGCCAGATCGGCCGCGGCCGCTACCCGTGGATCGAGGAGCAGTTCGCCGACGACTCCGAGCTGCGGATCTTCGTCCTCCACCACCACCTGCTGCCGGTGCCGGGCACGGGGCGGGAGCGGAACGTCGTGTACGACGCCGGCGACGCGCTCGAGTGCCTCCAGCGGGCACGTGTCCAGATGGTCCTCTCCGGGCACAAGCATGTTCCCTACGCATGGCGGCTCGAGAACATGTTCATCCTCAACGCGGGCACCGTCTCGTCTCTTCGGCTGCGCGGGAACACGCGGCCCTGTTACAACGTGATCGAGATCGAGGGGTCGCACGTGTCGGTCTGGCGGCGCTACCCGTTCCACGGCCAGGAGCGGATCATCCAGTTCTCGACCGAGACGCTCGAGTTCGAGAAGTACACGGCGCGGATCGAGGGAGAGCTCTCGTCGCGAAGCTGAGCCGGGCTGTTGCCGTGATCGACGGGGAGCATTACCCGTCGGTCGTCTGCGACGCGCTCGCCGAGCTGCCCTACGACTTCGTCGCCGCCGTGCTCGTGGGCGGCACGGAGAAGCTGCGCGGCGGCGAGGACTACGGCGTCCCGCTCGGTGCCGACCTCGAGGCGGCGATCGCCGAGCACCGGCCCGACGTCGTGGTCGATCTGTCCGACGAGCCGGTGCTCGGGCCGACGCAGCGCCTGGCGCTCGCATCGCGGGCGCTGGCCGCCGGCGTCCCCTACGTCGGCGCCGACTTCCGCTTCGAGCCCCCGGCGTTCGAGCCGTTCGCACTGCCGTCGCTGACGGTGATCGGAACGGGCAAGCGCGTCGGCAAGACTGCTGTGACCGGCCACCTCGCCGCGCTGCTCGCTCGCGACCGGGAGGTCGTCGTCGTGGCGATGGGCCGCGGGGGCCCGGCCGAGCCCGAGGTGATCGAGGCTGCGCCGTCGCTCGACGACCTCCTGGCGCTGTCGCGCTCCGGTCGCCACGCCGCCTCGGACCACCTGGAGATCGCGGTGCTTGCGGGCGTGCCGACGATCGGGTGCCGTCGCTGCGGCGGCGGGCTCGCAGGGGCGACGTTCACGTCCACGGTGTTCGAGGGCGCCGGGCTGGCCGCGGAGCTCGGCCCGGACATCGTCGTCTTCGACGGGAGCGGAGCCGCGATCCCGCCGATCGCCGGCGGCGTCCGCATCCTCGTCGCCCACGATCTCCACTCCGGGCTGAACCCGTTCCGGGCGTTGATCAGCGATCTCGTCCTGACCATGAGCCCCGAGGTGGCCGAGGCCGCCGAAGCGCTCGGCCGCCGTGCGCTTCGGTTCGAGCTGCGCCTGCGGCCCGCCGAGTCGCTGGACGGACGGCGGGCGGCCGTGTTCACGGCCGGGCCGGCTCCTCTCGACCACCTCGAGAACGTGGTCTTCGCGTCGCAGAGCCTCTCCGACCGGCCGCGGCTCGAACGCGAGCTCGACGCCGTCGACGCCGACGTCTGCGTCGTCGAGCTGAAGGCGGCCGCGATCGACGTCGTCGCCGAGCATGCGGCAGCCCGCGGCCTCGACGTCGTCCTCGCCGCCAACGACGTCGTCGCCCCCGGCCTGGACGAGGCGCTGCTCGAGCTCGCCGAGGTGGCGGCCGGGGCCGTCGCGCGGGAGAATGTCGGGCGATGACCGAGCCGAGGCACGCCGACCCACTTCCGCTCGGCGGGAGAGACGGGCTTCCGTACTCGAAGGGCCTGATGGCGCGGGCGCTGATCGCGGCCGGTGTTCCCGCCGTGCGGGCATACGAGCTGGCGTCGCGGGTCGGCGTCGACCTCGCCGAGCGCGGGGAGGAGGCGATCGACCTCGACCGGCTCGAGGAGTTCGCCCTCGAGGTGCTCGGCGAGAACGAGGGCTCGCAGGCGATCCGCAGGCTTCGCCGCTACGAGGCGCTCCGCGAGCTCGACCTGCCGATCATCGTGCTGATCGGCGGTGCGACCGGCACCGGCAAGTCGACGGTGGCAACCGAGGTTGCCTACCGGCTCGGGATCACGCGCGTCACCTCCACCGACTTCGTGCGCCAGACGATGCGCGCGTTCCTGAAGCGCGACTTCATGCCGTCGATCCACTACTCGAGCTTCGAGGTGCCGCCGGAGGAGAAGGGGGTCGGCACGGTCGAGGGATTCCTCGAGCAGACGCGCAACGTCCTGATCGGCGTGCGCGGCCTGATCGACCGGGCGCTGACCGAGGGCTGGTCGCTCGTGCTCGAGGGTGTCCACCTGGTGCCCGGCATGCTCCCGCCGGTCGAGGGGGCGCACGTGGTCCACGTCGTGCTGGCGATCGAGGACGAGGACCTGCACACGTCGCACTTCTGGGTCCGCGACGCGCACTCGGAAGGTCTGCGGCCGGTGCAGAAGTACCTCGACGGGATCGGCGAGATCCGGCAGCTTCAGGACTTCATCCTCGACCAGGCCCGCGTGTGCGGCGTGCCCGTGGTCGAGAACGGCAACATGGAGCTCTCGATCGGCACCGTGATGGAGCTCGTCGTCGCCGGCGCCGAGCGGTTCGCAAAGGTTTGATGGAGACCGAACAGGACACTGCACCATCCTCGCCCCACGAGGAGCGAACCGACCTCTGCATCTGCGAGACGTACCTGCGCGCGACCGAGCGCGCAGCGCTGGCGGGCGCGCGCTGGCTGGGTCGCGCAGACCAGGAAAGCGCGGAGGAGGCGGCGGTTTCGGGCATGCGCAGCGGGCTCGACGAGCTGCCGATGACGGGTCGCGTGCTGATCGGCGCCGGTGACGGCGACACGAGCTTGCCGGAGACGCTCGGTGCCGGCGGAATCGACGTCGACCTCGCGCTCGACCCGCTGGAGGGCCGCGGCGTCGTCGCCCGGGGCGGCAACGGTGCGATCTCGATGATCGTCGCCGCCGAGCCCGGCAAGCTCCGGCGCCTGCCCGACATGTACATGCGGACGATCGCCGCAGGGCCGCTCGCGCGCGGGCGGATCAGCCTGCTCGCGCCGGTCGACGACAACGTCCGCGCGATCGCGGAGGCGTTCGGTCGCAACGTCGGCGACGTGACCACGATCGTGCTCGACCGTCCGCGCCACCACGACCTGATCGAGGAGATCCGCGCGGCCGGTGCACGCATCAAGCTGATCCAGGACGGAACCGTGACCGCGTCCATCTCGGCCGCGATCCGCGGTACGAACGACCACCTGGCGATCGGCATCGGCGGCACGCGCCAGGCGGTCCTCACCGCCGGGGCACTCCGCTGCCTGGGGGGTGAGGTGCAGGCGCAGCTCTGGCCGACCTCCCGCCGCGAGATCGAGGCTGCCCGCGAGCACGGGATCGACGATGTGGAGCGGGTGTTCACGACCGACGACCTCGTCGGGGGTGAGGTGATCGTCGCCGCCACCGGTGTCTCGAACGGCGACCTGCTCCGCGGCGTCCGCTTCCTCGCCGACAGCGCCCGCACGCACTCGCTCGTCATGTGCACCCGCTGCAACTGGGTGCGCTTCGTCGACGGCATCCACTTCTTCGCCAGAGAACGCCGCGAAGAGGTGCGGCTACTCGGGTTCTAGGGTCTGACCCCGACGGGGTTTCTAGGGTCTGACCCCGACGGGGTCTGACCCTGCCGGATGGTGGCGCGAGCGTTTCTGCAGGGACAGTCCCCTCCGGGGACAGTCCCTAGCCGAAGGGTGGTCCCTATACTCGAACCAATGCCTACGAAGGACGAGGTCGTCGAGGCGCTGCACGCCGTCGAGGATCCCGAGCTCGGGATGGACATCGTCGAGCTCGGGCTGCTCTACGACGTCGAGGTCGAGGGGCCGAAGATCAAGGTGATCCACTCGCTGACGTCGATGGGCTGCCCGGCCGGACCGATGATCCAGGAGGACATCCACAACGTTGCCTCGCAGGTGCCCGGCGTCGAGGACGTCGAGATCGAGCTGACCTGGGATCCGCCGTGGACGCCCGACCGGATGTCCGACGACGCCAAGTTCATCCTCGGCTTCGGCTAGCCAGATCTGACGGCCGGTGTTCCGGTCCAGGCCGGGCCTCCAGCCCCTGGGTGTCGAGATGTGAGAGCGTACGGACCTCGGCATCCCGTGAAAGGAGCTCCCTCATGGCTGTTCTCGTTCGGCATCGCGCAGCTGGCATGACCCTCGCGCATTACGACCAGCTTTCGCCGCCGCTCCTGGAAGCGATCAAGAGCGCGCCCGGATTCGTTCTCCACGTGGCCTTCGAGGACTCTCAGGGCCTCTGCGTGGCAGAGATTTGGGAGTCCCAGGAACAACACGACGCATACTTCGCCGAGATTGTCGAGCCTGCGGTCCCGGCGGAGATTCAGCAGGAGGTCATCAACCTGCACAACATCGTCCAGGCCTAGCGCAACTCGGATCCGGCTCCAGAAATGCCAAACCCGGCAACTCCGAGGAGCCACCGGGTTTGACGCAGAGAGCTTTTCAGCCTCACGGCTGATTGTCAAGCGGCTACGCCGGGCTTGCGACCGGCACGGCGTCCAGGCGTGCTTCGGCATGTTCGAGGGCGGCCACGCCCGCCGGCGCGAAGCCCCAGAAGGTCAGGTAGATGCCGAGGAACGCCTCCCAGACGATCTCGGGCGCCGTGAACAGGAACGACACGCCGCTTGTCTGATCCCAGGCGCCGAACACCACAGCAGTCGCTGTCACCAGCGCCAGTGAGCCGCGACGAGCCCGACGATCGCCATCCGGCGCGGGACCAGCTGGGAGCTGTACATCAGGTGGCCGAGCAGCAGTCCGTTGCCGAGGCCGGCGCAGAAGGCAGGGCCGAGGAGGAATGTCCAGTCGTGGACGGCCACGAGCAGGTGGCCGGCGGACGATCGATGCACGACGAGTGAGGTTCATTTGCCGCTCCTTTCTCCGCGACCTGTTTGTCTGCCATCGACCTTGCGACGATCGGGCGCTCGGGGCAACTTCTGTTGCCAATTCCGGGACGCGCTGGTTGACTGGCCAGGGTGGCGAAGGCAGCCGGGATCGAGGCGTTCCTGGCCGAGGTCGGCCCCCGGCTGAAACGCGTCCGCGAGCGACGGGACATGACGCTGGCCGAGCTTGCCGAGGCGACCGGCATCTCGAAGAGCACGTTGTCGCGGCTGGAAAACGGCCAGCGCAAGCCGAGCCTGGAGCTCCTCCTACCGATCGCCCAGGCCCATCGAGTTCCCTCGACGACCTCGTCGGCGCACCCGAGACGGGTGACCCGAGGATTCGGCTGAAGCCCAGGGTCCGGAATCGGCGGGTCGTCGTTCCTTTGACCCGCGAGTCGAGCAGAGTCCATGCCTGGAAGGTGATCATCCCGCCCGAAAAGGGCGAGCCGGAGCTGCGGACGCACGAAGGGCAGGAGTGGCTGTACGTCCTGGCCGGTCGGATGCGACTGCTGCTCGGCGACAAGGACATCACGGGACCAGGCGAGGTCGCCGAGTTCGACACCCGCGTCCCACACTGGTTCGGGCCCGCCGGCGACCAGCCGGTGGAGATCCTCAGCCTGCTCGGCAGGCACGGCCACCGGATGCACGTCCGGGCCGAAGGCCGCCGCAAGACCAGCCAGCACTAGCCGGCACTTCCCGGAAACGGCAACAGGAATTGCCCGCGCCGGGTGATCGCTCCATCCTTGTCGGTGGAGGTGATCGACATGGACGACCAACAGAGCTATGACGTGGTGATCGTCGGGGGCGGAGCTGCCGGCTTGAGTGCCGCGCTCGTCCTGGGCCGGGCCCGCAGGAAGGTCGCCGTCGCCGATGCCGGATCTCCGCGCAACGCGCCGGCCGCGCACATGCAGGGGTTCCTGTCCCGCGACGGCATGCCGCCAAGGGAGTTGCTGGCGATCGGCCGGGACGAAGTCGACCGCTACGGCGTCGAGCTGATCGCCGGTTCCGTCGAAGCGATCGAGCCCGGCTTCGTCGTCCATCTGGCCGGCGGCCGTGCCCTGGAGACACGGCGAGTCCTGCTCGCGACGGGGGTCGGCGACGAGCTCCCCGACATCCCAGGGGTGGCGGAGCGCTGGGGTCGCGATCTGCTGCACTGCCCTTATTGCCACGGATGGGAAGTCCGCGACCAGGCGATCGGCGTACTCGGCACCCACCCGCTGTCGGCCGAGCACGCCCAGCTCATTCGGCAGTGGTCGAGCGACATCGTCTTCTTCGCCCACACCGCTGAGCTGTCGTCGGCCGATCGTGCCCAGCTCGACGCCCGCGGGATCGAGGTGGTCGACGGTGAGGTCAGCCGGCTCCTGATCGAGAAGGACGAGCTGGTCGGCGTCGAGCTCGCGGACGGTCGCATCGTCGCCCGCACCGCCGTCTTCATCCGCCCCGGCAACCTGCCCCACGCCGACGGTCTCCTGTCAGGCCTGACCTGCGACCTCGACGAGGCCGGCTTTCCGGTCGTCGACGGCACCGGCCGGACAAGTGTCCCCGGCGTCTGGGCGGCGGGCAACGTGGCCGATCCGCGTGCACAGGTGATCACCTCGGCCGGTGCCGGATCAGCGGCGGCGATCGCCATCAACGCGGACCTGGTCCAGGAAGACGTCCGCAACGCCCTTGATATCCGGAACGCCGACTGAGAACGGAGGACACCGATGACTGACTCTGCCGTGCGGGTAAGTGCTAGGCGGGAATGCCGAGCAGGATCTTCCCGAACTGCTCGCCGGCCTCGAGCCGCTCGTGGGCGGCCCGGGCTTCGGCGAGCGGGAACACCCGGTCGATCACGGGCGTGGCGCCTCCCGCGACCAGATCGTACGCGCCCTCGAAGTCCGCGCGCGTGCCCATCGTCGAGCCGAGCAGGTCGAGCTGCTTCCACCAGAGCCGGTGCAGCGCCGCCGGCGGGTTCGGGCCGGAGGTCGCTCCGCACACGACCACCCGCCCGCCCGGTCGCGCGGCGTCGAGGCTGCGCTTCCAGGTCGCCTCGCCGACCGTCTCGACGACGACGTCCGCGCCGGTGCCGGTCGCCTCCTTGACGGCCGCGACGACGTCGCCGCTCTCGTGGTTGACGGTCGCCTCGGCGCCGAGCTCCGCGGCCCGGGCGAGCTTCGCGTCGCCCGACGACGTGACGATCGTGTGCGCGCCGAGCGCCTGCGCGATCCGGAAGGCCGCGGTCGCCACGCCGCCGCCGATCCCCCAGATCAGGACCCACTCTCCCGCCTGCAGCGCCGCCCGGGTGACGAGCATCCGGTACGCGGTCTCGTAGACGAGCGGGAAGGCAGCCGCATCCTCGAACGAGACGCCGTCACGCAGCGGCACGACGTTCGTCGCCGGGATCGCAGCCAGCTCCGCGTGGACGCCTTGCGTGTGCTCGCCGATCACGTGGATGACACCGTCGTGCTCGAGCCCGGGATTGATCACGACCGGCCGGCCGGGCTCCAGCCCGGAGACGCCCTCGCCCAGCGCCTCGACCACGCCGGAGCCGTCCGCCCCGAGGATCCGCGGCTTCGGCACGGAAGGCAGCCCCTTTCGCGTCCAGACGTCGAGGTGGTTCAGCGACGCGAAGCGCATCCGCACGAGGACCTCGCCGGGGCCGGCGACCGGATCGGGGACGTCCTCGTAGCGCAGGACCTCGGGGCCGCCGTCCTCGTGGATGACGATCGCTTTCACCGCACGATCGTATAGTCGGGACGTGTTCCGGAAATTCGCGATCGCAGGAGCTGCCCTGGTTCTGCTCGCCGGCTGCGGCGGCGGCTCCCACGCCCGGCAAGCACCTCGGCCGACGCAGGCCGGCTTCGCCGCCGCGGCCGACCGCGTCTGCCGGGAGACGAAGACGCATCGAGGGAGGATCGCGGGGCTGCGAAAGCTGCAACCGCCCGCAGCCGAGCGGGATCTGTACGTGCGCTGGCTCGGCGCGGAGCACCTCGCGGTCCATGCCGGCGACCTGATCACGGGCCGGAAGAAGCCGGCGTCGGGCGAGAAGACGGATCCGCTCGTCCAGCTCGCGGTCGCGCAGGGGAAGATCGCCGGCTACGCGGGCCGCCTGGGTGCGCGCGCCTGCCGGGGCGCGCCAGCCGTCACAATGTCCTCGTGACGACGGTCGAGCTCGACCGACTCGCCGACGAGCTCGGGATCGACGCGATCGGGGCGGCGCCTGCCGCGCCGTACACGGAGACCGAGCTGCACATCAGCGAGCGGCGCGGTCGCGGGCTGTTCGCGGATATGCGCTTCACGATGGCGCAGCCCGAGGTGTCGTGCCACCCCGAGTCGCTGCTGCCGGACGCTCGCACGGTCGTGGCCGCAGCGCTCTGCTACTACGCGCCGGCGGCCCCGCCGGGCCGCGGCGAGGGACGCCTGCCCCGCTACACCTGGAGCGACCGCTACGGCGAGCTCCGCAAGAAGCTCGAGACGCTCGGCGCGCGCCTCGGGGGCAGCTACCGCGTCCTGGTCGACGCGAACCAGCACGTCGACCGCGAGGGTGCCGCGCGGGCCGGAGTCGGCTTCTACGGCAAGAACACGATGCTGATCACGCGGCGCCACGGCTCTTGGGTCGTCCTCGGCACGCTCGTCACCGACGTCGAGATCGAGCCGACCCCGCCGCTCGAGCTCGACTGCGGCGAGTGCCGGCTCTGCATCGACGCTTGTCCCACCGGCGCGCTCGACGAGCCTGGCACCCTCGATGCCACCCGCTGCCTGTCGTACTGGACCCAGGCGCCGGCACCGATCCCGGAGGCCTACCGGGAGCCGCTCGGCGACATGGTCTACGGCTGCGACATCTGCCAGGACGTCTGTCCGTGGAACCGCGGGGTGGAGAAGCGCCGGCGGGACGAGCCGGCGCCGGGCGAGCCGTCGGTGTCACTCGCCGACTGGCTGCAGGCGGACGGACCGTCGCTGGTCGACCGCTACCGCCGGCTCTACGTCCCGCGCAACGACCCGCGCTACCTGCGCCGGAACGCGCTCGTCGCGCTCGGCAACGTCGGCGGCGCCGGGGAGGCCGCGCTGGCCGAGCCGTTCGCCGCGGGCGACGACGAGCTGCTCCGCGAGCACGCCGAGTGGGCGCTCGCCCGGATCGCAGAACGGGAGGTCTCGGCGTGAGCCAGGCCGGATGGATCTGGGTCGGTGTTGCGATAGCGGCAGTTGCCGTCGCCGCCCTGACCGTCGCCTGGCTCGTGCAGCGCCTGCGGGCGGAGGCGAGGCTCGCCCACGACCGCGCCGAGGAGTCGGAGCACCTGCGCGACGAGCTCGATCGGCGCAGCCACATGCTCGACCGCGCGAATCGGTGCGCGCAGGCGCTCGGCTCGTCGCTCGAGCTCGAGGAGGCGTTCGGCTCTTTCATTCGCGAGCTCGACGGCCTCGTGCCCTTCGACCGCGTGGCGATCATGCTGCTGGAGGAGGGCCGCGTGCGGGTGATGGCGACCGCGGGCCTGAAGCACGACGAGGTGCTCCGCCCCGGCGAGAAGCTGCCGCCTGGAGCGCTCGTCGACGAGGTGGTGCACGAGGGCCAGACGGTCTACCGCCGCGACATGAGCGACCATCGCTACCCCGAGGAGGTGACGCTGACCGCCATCGGCCTCAGGTCGCGCGTGGCCGCGCCGCTGCTGCTCGGCACGACGCCGATCGGGATGGTCTCGATCCTGCGCAGTGAGGCGGACGCCTTCGACGAGGACGAGGTCGAGCTGGCCGCACTGCTCGGGCGGCTGCTCGCCAGCAGCGTCCAGAACATGCGGGCGTACGAGTCCGAGCGCGCGACCGTGGCAGAGCTGCGTCGCCTCTCCGCGCTACGCGCCGACTTCGTTTCGCTTGTCTCGCACGAGCTGCGTAGCCCGATGGCGGCCGTGATCGGCGCCGCCCGGACGCTCGAGGAGCGCTGGCGCGAGCTGAACGCCGACCAGCGCGCCGCCTTCCTCGCGCTGATCGCGGACGAGACGAACCGGCTGGCGACCCTGATCGGCGACGTCCTCGACACGTCCCGGATCGAGGCGGGCACGTTCTCGTACCGGTTCACCGAGGTGGACGTCGCCGAGCTCGTACAGGCCACCGTTGCCGGCTTTGCGCTGCACCAGGACGAGGTCAGCGTGATCGCCCACGCCGAAGGGGTCCTGCCGAGTGTCCGCGGCGACCGCGAGCGGCTGCGCCAGGTGCTGAGGAACCTGCTCGAGAACGCCGTCAAGTACTCGCCGGCCGGCGAGGCCGTCGACGTCCGCACCCGCGCCGAGGACGGACGCGTGTTCGTCACCGTCGAAGACTCGGGCCCGGGCATCCCGGCCGAGCAGCACGGGCTGATCTTCGAGCGGTTCGGCCGCGCCAACGTCGGCCTGGGGAAGCCCGGCACCGGCCTCGGCCTGTTCATCGCCCGCTCGATCGCCGAGGCGCACGGCGGTGCGCTCTCGGTCGTGTCCGCGCCCGGGAAGGGCGCCGTCTTCACGCTCGAGCTCCCCGTCGACCAGGAGAGCTAGGCCCGCCACGCGGGCCGTATCCGTCAGGGCTCTGACCCGAAGGGGCAGAGGCCGCCTTTCGGCTCGTACTACGCCGACGCCGGCGCGCGCAAGCGCGTCACGCCTAGCTCGCGCCCCAGCGACTGCGCCCGCTTGGCGATCTGGCGACGCAGATCCGGCGGCTCGAGCAGCTCGGCCTCACCGCGGTAGCGGAGGATCTCGCCGACGAGCCACTCCTTGCTGCCGATCTTCTGCTCGTTGATCGCCGATCCGTCGGACAGGGGCCGCGCGCCCCGCTCGACCTCCCAGCGCGCGACCGCCGGCGAGTAGAGCACCCGGGCGACGAGCGCTCCCTCGAGCAGCCCCGGCTCGAACCCTTCGCGTGCCTCGAACTCGTCCTCGAGCATGGTCGCGCTTCGCATCCGGTCGAGCCTGAAGCTGCGCTCGTCGTCGCGGGTGCGATCCCATGTGTGGACGTACCAGTGCGGCAGCCGCCGCTCGATCGTGTACGGCTCGACGACGTGCAGCGTCGTCGTCCCGTCCTCCTCTTTCAGGTACTCGAGCTCGACCAGCCGGCGGCGGCGGATCGCGTTCGTCAGGATCGCGACCAGCCCCTCCGCGGCCTTGTCGGAGCTCGGCTCGGGCGTCTGCGCCAGCTCGAACTCGCCGAACGTCTCCTCGAGCTTCTTGCGGACGCGGTCCAGCGGGCGGTGCGCCTCGGCGGCGATCAGCGGCCCGACGAACTCGAGCGCCAGGCGGATCGCCCTCGCCTCGAGCGGCGTCAGCCGCGGAGCCATGCGGAAGGTGTCGCCCCAGAGCTCCTTGTCGATGTGCACCTCGTCGCCGTGCAGCTCGGCGTAGACCGCGTAGCAGCCTCCGCCGAAGTTGACGAGGTTGAGGAGGGAGAGGTGGTCCTCGAGCTCCTCGGCGGGGATCTGGAAGCGCTCGACGATCTCGGCGGCCGGCACGACCGCTTCCTTGTCCTCGCCGCAGGCGGCAAGCAGGTACGCGAGCAGTGCCTGGAGCAGCCCGAAACGCTCCGGCGTGACCGGTCCGGAAGTGCGCTCGACGGCCTCCTCCTGGCGGCTCGTCACCTCTCTCGACGGCTTCGAGGGCGCGCCCTGATGGCGGTCGCGCACGCGGCGCAGGCTCTCCGCCACCTCACGGCGCAGGTCGTCGGGCTCGCGCGGGACGGCGCGCCCGTCCTGTCGCAGCACCCAGGAGGCGAGCATCGGCAGGCTCGAGTACTCGGTGACGAAGGTCTGGTCCTCGAGCCGCCCGCTCGGCCCGAAGGCGCGTTCGACCCACCAGGCCGTCTCGGGCCGAACCTCGATGCGCGCCTCGCCGACCGGGTCGCCGAACTGCCACGCGGCCCGCCCACGGTACGCGTCGATGTCGAAGTCGGGCGGCAATCTGAAGTCGCGCTCGCGCCGGGTCGCGAACCGGATGTCGCCGCGGATCCGCGAGACGCGGAACGTGCGGATCGCGTCGCGGTCGTGGTCGGAGCCGATCACGTACCAGACCCCGCGGTCGTGGAGGAGGCCGTACGGATTCAGGGTGCGCTCGGTCTCCTTCCCGCTGGTCATGGCCTGGTAGGCGAACTTCACCGTCCGCTGCTTGGAGATCGCCGTCTCCAGCTTCGCCAGTCGCCCCGGCATCTCGGCCGAGTAGTCGGGGTCGCGCATCTCGACGCGCACGGCGGTCGCCGACGGCGCCTCGTCCGCGAGGGTGGGACGGCCGAGCGCGAGGTTCTGCAGCGCGAGCCGCAGCGGCTCCGCGTACGCGAACTTGCCCTCGAGCAGGTAGAAGCACGTCTGCAGCGCCGCCAGCTCGTCGTCGGTCAGCTCGAGCTTGGGGAGGAAGTAGTTCTCCGAGCGCAGGGTGTAGAGCTCCTCACCGGTGAACTCGTCGCGCTGGGAGTGCAGCGGCACGCCGAGGTCGCGAAGCTCGGCCCGGTCGGAGTAGAACCGGCGCGCGAACGCCTCGTCCGACATCTCGGAGTAGCCCTCGACGTTCCCTTTCACGTCGCGCGCGGTCAGCGGCCGCCGCTCGGCCATCAGGAACGCAACGAGGGAAAGCTGACGGATCAGCTTGTCGGTGTCGTGGCTCACCGATGCGAGCTTATACGCGCGGCTGCCGAAACCAGGGACTGTCCCCGGAGGGAACTGTCCCCGCCGAAACGGTCGCGTCACCACTCCGTGGGGTCAGACCCCTGCGGGGTCAGACCCTGAGAACGACGCTACGCCGCGACCTTGGAGCGCTCGAGGTGCTGGTGCGACGGGCAGTAGTCGCGCTCGGGGAGCGGGGTGCGCTGGCACGGCTTGCCCTTGCGCGTGGTCGCGCGGCAGCGTGCGACGCCGCCGTCGAACGCGCCGGCCTCGATCTGCGTCTGGACGAAGGCCACGGCTGCGCCGACGCCCTCCTGCACCGCCCACGCGACCTGGGCCTGCTGCGTGATCGGGAAGTACCGGCGGATGTCCTGGAAGAGCGTCTTGTCCGGATTCGCGAAGTAGTGCGGGTCGGTCGCGAGCCGCTCCATCGTCTCCTCGCACGCCTCCAGCACCGCCCGGCGGGACTCGAGCTGCTCGTCCGGGTCCGCGTAGGGGTCGATCAGATCCTTGATCGTTCGGTAGATGGCACGCGAGTACTGATACATGCAGTTACGAATCTGAGCGTTCAACTCGTCCATAGCCAGTATCCAGGTCTCCTGTTAAGTCGCAGAAAAGCTTTGTTACGCGCCTGTTAAGCGTCCAGGCAGCGCCTTCGAGAGGGCAGTCTACCCCCTTTCGCCCTCTGTTACAAAGTCGGGATCCGAGTTGTCTGATCCGAGAACGCCGTAGCGGTCAGCGCGCGACCTCGCGCGCATACGCGTTCGGATACTTCGAGGCGGCGGCCCGCGCCGCGCGCTGCGCTTCCTCGAGCGAGCCGTAGATGCCCGCGAAGACCACGTAGTAGCCGGGATGGAGGCTGGCGAACTTGCCGGAGTCGAGCACGCCGGCGCGGAGGCCGCGCGTCCTCGCCTCCTTGGCCTTCGCGGTCGCGTCGGACAGGCCGGTGCCCCGGGCTGGGATCGACGCGATCACGACCGTGAAGCCGTCCCTCGCCGGCCACGTGGCGAGGCTCGACTTCGGTCGCGTGGCAGGCGGCTTCGGTTTCGTCGTGGTCGAGGTGGCCGTGGTCGTCGGCTCGGTCTGAGCCGGGGGCGACGGAGGCGCGGACACGACCGGGGAGGTGGCGACGATCGTGCCGGGGCCGCTCGCGGTCTCGGTGTCGCGGCCCGCGACGATGCCCGCGGTGGCCGAGCCGGCGGCGACGAGCAGCAGGAGCAGGGAGGCGAAGACCCAGTCGCCGGGGTAGCGCCCGATCCGGCGTTGCCAGGCATGCCCGAAGCTGCTCAGACGTCGCGTCGGGACGATCCGGGCGCCGCAGTGGAGGCAGTACTCCTGGTCGGGCTCGGCGGGTGTGCCGCAGGCGGGGCAGGCCTCAGGCTGCGCCATCGTCTTGACCGTCGGCGGCGACCGGCTGGGGATCGCCCAGGGGCTCCGCCTCAGCGGCCGACGACGCGGCCTCGCCTTCGGTGTCGCCGTCGGCTGCGGCGCCGCAGTTCGCGCAGAAGCGCGCGTCGCCCGGCAGTGGATGCTCGCATTCGGGGCAGGCGACGATCGTCTGTCCGGCCGGGCGGCCGCAGTTTGGGCAGAAGTGCGACGCCCACGGCAGCGGGGCGCCGCAGACGCAGCGGCCGGCCGGGACGCGCCGGCGCGAGGCGGCGAGCATCTCGTCGAGCTCGTGCAGGCGTGCGTCGAGCCCGAGCAGCTCGTTGCAGCGGTCGGCGAGGAGATCCTCGCGGAAGGTGTCCCGGCGGTACATCTCGAGCATCAGCCCGCCGAGGTCGCGGAGCTTCTCGTCGCGCAGGCGCTCGACGTTACGGCGTTCGCGCCGGATCACGCCCGGCGGCGGCAGTGTCCGCCTGGGCGCCTTCGCCTTCGGAGCACGGCGGAAGCGGGACACGAGCGGCATCCTAGAGTTGCAAGACGATAAGGCGCTCCTCGGTCAGCTCGCGCACCGCGTACGCGGGGCCTTCGCGCGTGTTGCCGGAGTCCTTGACGCCGCCGTAGGGCATCTGGTCGGCGCGGAAGGTCGGCGCCTCGTTGACCGTGACGCCGCCGAACTCGAGGCGCCGGGCGGCCTCGAGCGCGGTCTTCACGTTCGCGGTGAAGATCCCGGCCTGCAGGCCGTAGCGGGTGCCGTTCGCGAGCTCGACCGCCTCGTCGAGCGAGCCGTAGGGGGTGACCGTGCAGACCGGGCCGAACACCTCGTCGCACGAGACCTTCGCGGTGGGATCGGGGCGCGCGATCACGGTCGGCCGGATCAGCCCGTCGTCGGTCACGTCGCCGCCGGTCAGCACCTCGCCCCCCGACTCCGCGATCCACTCGAGCACGCGGTCCTTGGCGTCGCCGTCGATCAGCGGGCCGACGTCGGTCTGCTCGTCGGCGGGATCGCCGACGACGAGCGCCTCGACTAGGGGCAGGTAGCGCTCCAGGAAGCCGTCGTACGCCTCGCGGGCGACGTAGATCCGCTGCACCGAGATGCAGCTCTGCCCCGCGAACGAGAAGGCGTTGCCGGCCAGCCTGGCGGCGGCGTCCTCGAGGTCGGCGTCCGCCTCGACGATCGCCGGCGTGGCGTTTCCGAGCTCGAGCGCGACGTGCTTCCGCGGAGCGCGCTCCTTCAGCTTCCAGCCGACGTCGCCGCTGCCGGTGAAGGTGAGCGCCGCGACCCGCTCGTCGCCGACCAGGACGTCGCCGATCTCGGCCGAGGAGCCGGCGACGACGTTCAGCCAGCCCGGCGGAAGCCCGGCCTCCTGCTCGAGCTCCGCCAGCAGGAGAGCCGAGAGCGGCGTCGCGGTCGCGGGCTTGAGGACGACGGCGCAGCCGGCTGCCAGGGCCGGCGCGATCTTGTGCGCGACGAGGTTCAGCGGGAAGTTGAACGGGCTGATCGCCCCGACCACGCCGATCGGGACGCGCAGGGTGAAGGCGAGCTTGCCCTCGCCGGCCTGCGAGGCGTCCATCGGTACGACATCGCCGGCGAGCGTGCGGGCCTGGACGGCCGCCATCGTGTAGGTGGACATCGCCCGCGACGCCTCGACGCGCGCGGTCTTCAGCGGCTTGCCGGCCTCTGCGCAGATCGTGTCGGCGGCCTCCTCGTGGCGGCGGCCGAGGTAGCCGGCGACCCTGACGAGGATCTCGGCCCGCTTGTGCGCGGGCAGCGGATCGCGCATCGCCTCCACCGCGGCGTCGAGCGCCTTCCGCGTCTCGTCCGCGCCGGCCTTCGGCACGCGGCCGACCACGTCGCCGGAATAGGGCGAGCGCACGTCGATCCAGTCGCCGGTCTCGACCCACTCGCCGCCGACCAGGAGCCGCTTTTCGGTCGCCGTGGCCGCCATCCCGGAAGTCTAGGCTTTGACCCCGTGGAGCCGGACATCCGCTATGCCCGGAACGGTGACGTGGCCATCGCCTACCAGGTTGTCGGGTCGGGGGAGCGTGACCTCGTCTACGTCCACGGCTTCGTCTCGAACCTCGTCTACGCCTGGGAGTCTCCCTACTGGCGCGAGTTCTACGAGCGTCTGGGCCGTTCGTTCCGGCTGATCCTCTTCGACAAGCGCGGGACCGGCCTGTCCGACCGCGGCGGCCCCGGCTGGGCCGCGCTCGAGACGCGGATGGACGACATGCGGGCCGTGCTCGCCGACGCAGGCTCTGAACGCGCTGTCGTGCTCGGCAGCCATGAGGGAGGTCAAATGGCTGCCCTCTACGCAGCGACCTACCCTGAGGCGACGGAGGCGCTGGTGCTCTTCCAGTTCATCTCCCGCGGCGAGGGCTCGGACAGTCCGTACTGGCAGCAGGCGAGCAAGGTGTTGCAGGACTGGGGAACCCTGGAGCTCGCCGACGGGTTTCTCGCCGAGATCTGCCCGACACTGCTCCGCAGCGAGGCCGACCGCGTCTGGTTCGCGAACTGGCTTCGAGTGGGCGCGAGCCCCGAGATCGGCTTCGCACTCAACATGACCTACGCCGACAGCGACATCTCCGACATCCTGCCGACGATCGGCGTGCCGACGCTGGTGCTCGTTCGAGGCGAGCTGGCCAGGCAACAGGGAGCAGCCGAGGCGGCCGAGCTGATTCCGCGCGCCCGGTTCGCCGAGATCGCCGGCAGCGACTACTGGGGCGTCTTCCTGTCGCCGGAGATCGTCGACGAGGTCGAGGCGTTCGTCGCGACGCTCGGCGCGGAAGCCGAGCCGGAGACGGTGCTGGCGACGATCCTGTTCACCGATCTGGTCGAGTCGACGGCGAAAGCGGCGGAGCTCGGCGACCGCGCCTGGCGCGAGCTGCTCGCAGAGCACCACGCCCGCGTGCGGCGTGAGATCGCCCGCTACCGCGGCGTCGAGCTGGACACCGCCGGGGACGGGTTCTTCGCCCGCTTCGACGGCCCCGCGCGCGCGATCCGCTGCGCGCGGGCGATCCAGCAGGCGGTCGCCGAGCTGGGGCTCGAGCTCCGGGCCGGTGTCCACACCGGGGAGTGCGAGCTCCTCGATGGGAAAATCGCCGGCATCGCCGTCTCGATCGGCGCGCGGGTCGCCCGTCAGGCGGCGCCCGGCGAGGTTCTCGTCTCGCAGACGGTGAAGGACCTGGTCGCCGGGTCCGGCCTGGCGTTCGTCGACCGCGGCGTCGCCGAGCTGAAAGGCGTCCCGGGAGAGTGGCGGTTGTACGCTGTGCTGGATGCGTGACGCACTGATCATCGACGCCGTCCGCAGCCCGATCGGCAAGCGGAACGGCACGCTCGCGTCGGTGCGTGCGGACGAGCTGGCCGCGCAGGTGCTGAACGGCCTCGTCGAGCGTCTCGACGTCGATCCGGGAGCGGTCGAGGACGTCCAGATGGGCTGCGTCTCGCAGGTCGGCGAGCAGGCGCTGAACGTCGGGCGCGTCGCCTCCCTGATCGCGGGCTGGCCGGAGACGGTCTGCGCCACCACCGTCGACCGCCAGTGCGGCTCGTCGATGCAGGCCGCCATGAACGCCGCGTCCGCGATCCAGGCCGGGCATCTCGATCTCGTCGTCGCTGCCGGGATCGAGAACATGTCGCGCGTCCCGATGGGCTCGAACCTGGGGGAGGCGGGGTGGTCCGGGTTCTCGGAGAAGCTGCTGGATCAGTGGCAGATCGTGCCGCAGGGCATCTCGGCGGAGGTGATCGCGGAGGAGTGGGGGCTGAGCCGCGAATCGCTCGACGAGTACTCCTACGAGTCGCACATGCGGGCCGTGCGGGCGATCGACGAGGGGCGCTTCGAGCGGGAGATCGTCCCGGTCGAGGTCTCGAACCCCCATGCCGGGGTGCTGTTCGCGGTCGACGAGACCCCGCGGCGCGAGACGACGCTCGAGAAGATGGCGACGCTGCCGCCGGCGTTCAAGGAGGACGGGGTGGTCACCGCCGGGAACTCGAGCGCGATCGTCGACGGTGCGGCGGCGATGCTGGTCGCGAGCGAGGAACGGGCCTCGGCGCTCGGGCTCGAGCCGCGTGCGCGCTTCGTCTCGTTCGGGCTCGCCGGTGTCGACCCGTACCGGATGCTGCACGGCAATCCGCAGGCCTGCGAGCGGGCGCTGACGGCCGCCGGGCTCTCGTGGGAGGACATCGCCGTGATCGAGGTCAACGAGGCGTTCGCCTCCGTGGTGCTCCAGTTCGTGCAGGACACAGGCCTGGGCGAGCGCATGGACGACGTGAATCCCAACGGCGGCGGGATCTCGCTCGGCCATCCGCTCGGCGCCACCGGCGCCAGGATCACCGCGACGCTGCTGAACGAGCTCGACCGCCGGCAGGCGCAGTACGGGATCGCGACGATGTGCATCGGCCAGGGCCAGGCGATCGCCGCCGTGCTCGAACGGTTGTCCTGACGCGCTGGCTGCTCGTGCGAGGCCGCGGCGAGCGGCCGCTCGACCGACACGTCGAGGCGGGCGCGATCGCATACCACGGCTCCTCGAAGCGGCCTTCGCTCGCTCCCGGGGAGCCGGCGATCCTCTACGCCTCGGTCTGGCAGGCGATCTTCGGCGTCGTCGAGATCGTCGGCGAGCCGGAGCACGACCCGGCGAAGGCGCGCTGGGCGTGGCGGTTCCCGATCCGCCCGCTCGTCGTCGTCGAGGATCTCGAGCGCGCGGCGGCCGTCGAGGAGGCCGGCATCTTCCCGCAGAGCCTCTGGCGCCACTCGTACATCCGGCTCACGAACGATCAGTTCGAGTCTGCCCGGGCGCTGGTCGAAGCCGCCGGGAGGCGCTTGTAACACTGTGTTACTTGCTTGGGTCCGCGCTTTCCGACGCGAGTTTCCGCGCTTGTAACACGGTGTTACTTGGCTGACGAGCGGCCACAGGACATCGTCGGCCGGGGCTACGACGCCGGAGCCGACGCCTACGCCTCGTGGCAGGAGCAGATCACCGGCGACAACCGGCTCGAACGCGTCGAAGAGCTGCTCGCGCTCCTCCCCGAGCATCCCGACGTGCTCGAGCTGGGATCGGGGGCCGGCGTCGGCTCGACGCAGATGCTGGCCGAGCGGGCGAGCCTGACCGGGATCGACATCTCGGCCGAGCAGGTTCGCCGCTCAGGCGAGCGCGTGCCCGGCGCCCGCTTCCTGCACGCCGACTTCACGACGGTCGAGCTCGAGCCGGCGGCGTTCGATGCGGTCGTCTCCTTCTACGTCTTCAACCACGTACCGAGGGAGGAGCTCGGCTCGCTGCTCGGCCGCATCCATGGGTGGCTCCGGCCGGACGGCTACCTCCTTGCCTCGTTCGGCGCCTCCGATCTCCCGGGCTGGCACGGGGAGTGGCTCGACGGCGTCGAGACGTTCTTCAGCGGCTTTGAGCCGCCGGTGACGCTCGGCCTCGTCCGCGCGGCCGGCCTCGAGGTGTTGCGGGACGAGCTGGAGACGATCCGGGAGCCCGAAGGCGACGCGGCGTTCCTCTGGATCCTGGCCCGGAAGGCGGCGTAGAAGGTGATGTCACCCGGCCGTCGTACCCTGAACCCATGATCACCTGTGCCCTCTGCGGGCGCACGATGCTGCTCGGCGAGGCGTTCGGGCACTGGCGGGCCGACGGTGCCGGCAGCGAGCAGGTCGTCTGCCGGCTGTGTGAGGACGACGCCGAGCGGATCGGGTGGGTGCGGCTCGACCGGCCGCCGGAACGGCGGACGACCCTCGGCGGCACCTGGCACGCCCGCAAGGTCGCCTGAGCCGCAGGCTTACGACAACGGCTCCGGCTCCGGCTGCGGGGCGCGCATCGGCACGCCGAGCCTGGTCGCGACGAACGGCAGCGACGTCCCCTGCACGACTACCGAGCAGAGCACGACCACGAAGACGAGCCCGTAGATGCGCTGCGCGTCTGCGACGCCCGCGATCACGGCGAAGGCCGCGAGCAGGATCGGAACCGCCCCTTTCAGACCGCCCCAGACGATGAATACCCGCTCGCCCCACCGGAGCCGGACCGGCACGAGCAGCGGCCCGACGACGATCGGGCGCGCCACGAACGCGAGGAGCGCCGCAAGCAGGATTCCGTCCAGCCACACGAGGCGCCCGTCGAGGCTCCCGAGGTCGATGGTCAGGCCCAGGCCGGCGAAGACCACCACCTCGGCCACGCTCGCGAGCGACGTCTGCACCTGCTCGATCTGCCGCTCGTGCGGCACGCCCGACCCTCCGACGCACAGGCCGGCGACGAAGACGGCCAGGAAACCGGATCCGTGAGCGACTGCGGCGACGCCGTAGATCACGCCGGCCCCGGCGAGCGCCCCCAGCGGATACAGCGCCTCGCTCGGCAGCGAGATGCGCCGCAACCCGGGAACAAGGAGGGCCGCGCCGGCAAAGCCGATCGCCAGACCGACGGACATCTCGACCGCGCACTCCTTCACCACCGTCCAGAACGTCCCGTGGTCGCTGGTCGCGAAATCGAGCATCCCGATCATCAGCGCGATCCCGACCGGGTCGTTCGCGCCGGATTCGCCCTTCAGGATCGTCCCGCTACGGCCGGCGATCTCGCGCCCTCCGAGCACCGAGAACATCACCGCGGGATCGGTGGGCGCGACCGCCGCTCCCAGGATCCCCGCCGTCGTCCAGTCGAAGCCGAACAGCGTGTGGGCGAAGACCGTCATCACCCCGGCGGTGGCGAACGTGCCGACCACGCCCAGCACGCTGATCGGCACGATCGACTTGCGGAAGCTCGGCCAGCCCACCTGCATGCCCCCGTCGAAGAGGATCACGACCAGCGCGACCACCGCGATCCGCTCGACGTCGACCGTCGAGAGCTTCGACAGGCCGGGCCAGATGTCCGACGCGACCGCTGCGGCGACCAGGAACAGCGCCGGCGGCGGCACCGGGAAGAACTCGGTCAGCTTGTGGGCGGCGAGCGCCGCGAGGAACGCCCCCGAGACGACTAGCACGACCAGGCCGAAGTCGGTCAGCTCGCTCACGGCGGATACTCTCGCAAACGATGAGCACGTACTCCCTGGTCGCGGACCTGCCGGTCGTGGTTGACTCCTACGAGCTCGAGGGCCTCGAGCAGAACGTGTCCTCCGACTTCGTCAGGCGCACGACCGTCGTCCACCTGCGCGGAGGCCGGGAGGAGGGGGTCGGCGAGGACGTGGTCTACGACGCCGAGGACCAGGAGCGGTTCCAGGCTGCCGGTCCGGTTCTGGACCTGGCGGGCGAGCACACGCTCGACTCGCTCTCGGCTCGCTTCGAGGGACTGCTCGACCTGCGGCGCTGGGGATTCGAGAGCGCCGCGCTCGATCTCGCCCTCCGGCAGGCGGGGCGGTCGCTGCACGAGGTGCTCGGGCGTGAGCCGCGGCCGGTCACGTTCGTCGTTTCCACCTCGCTGCCCGACGGGAGCGCGGCCAGGCTGCGCGCACTGCCCGGCATGCGCTTCAAGCTCGACCCGGAGGCGAGCTGGGGCGCGGAGCTCGTCGCCGAGCTGGCCGCGCTCGGAGCGGTCGACGTGGTCGACTTCAAGGAGGCCTACACCTGGCGCGCGCACGAGCGGACGCCGCCTGCGAGCCTGTACCGGCTCGTCGTGGAGGCGCTGCCGGACGCGCTGATCGAGGATCCGAACGTGGCCGATCCCGAGAAAAGCGCGATCCTCGAGTCGCATCGCGACCGGATCACCTGGGATGCGCCGATCCACTCGGTCGCGGACGTGGACGCGCTGCCGTTCGCGCCGAGGGTGCTGAACTCGAAGCCGTCGCGCTTCGGCTCCGTCAAGGGCCTCTTCGACTTCTACGACCTCTGCACCGAGCGCGGGATCCGCCTGTACGGCGGCGGCCAGTTCGAGCTCGGCCCCGGCCGCGGCCACATCCAGTACCTCGCGTCGCTCTTCCACCCCGGGGCCGCGAACGACGTAGCGCCGTCCGGCTACAACGTCACGCCGCTGCCCTCGGGCCTGCCGACGAGCCCGCTGCCGCCGGCAGCCGCCCCAACGGGCCTCGGCTGGTTGCAGGCGTAGCCGGAACGGGCATACGCTTCGAGGTTCGGTGCCGAGGTACATCCACCCGCGCCTGGATCCGAACGAACGGTTCCGGGAACGGCGTCGCCAGGCGCTCCGCGGGCGCCGCCGGCGCCGACTTGCCGCGGCGGCCGTGCTCCTCGCGATCGGCGCAGGGATCGGTCTCGGCGCCACCCAGATCAGCGGCGGCAACCACGCCGTGCAGCCGCCGTCGCGCCCGCCGATTCGCGTCGACAAGCCGCTCGTTCCGCGGCCGTACCCGAGCGAGGTGCGCGGCGTTCACGTGACCGCTCCGCTCGCCGGCCTCCCCGGAAAGCTCGAGGACTACACGGCGCTGAAGGCCTTCGGCCTGAACACGATCGAGGTCGACGTCAAGGACGAGAACGGCCAGGTCGGCTTCGTCTCGCGCAGCCTGCCGGCGCTCGCCCGGGAGACGGGCGCAGCCCGGCCCTACTACGACGTCGAGTCGGTGGTCGCGAAGGTGCACGCGGCCGGGATGTACCTGGTCGGCCGCGTGGTCGTCTTCGAGGACCCGACCCTCTCGGCCGAGCGGCCGGCGCTCGCCGTGCTGCGTCCGGACGGCTCGCGCTGGGTGACCAACGGCGGCCTGGGCTGGGTGAACCCGTACGACCAGCGGGTCTGGCGCTACGCGGTGGGGGTCGGGGCCGCGGCCGCCAGGGCCGGCTTCGACGAGATCCAGTTCGACTACGTGCGCTTCCCCAGCGACGGCGACCTGTCGCAGATCGTCTACCGCCACCGGCGGGCCGAGCGGAAGGGCGCGACGATCGCGCGGTTCCTCCAGTACGCCTCGGACACGCTGCACCCCCTCGGCGTTCGCGTCTCCGCGGACGTCTTCGGGCTTGCGGCCACCCACGACCTCGGGATCGGCCAGGTGCCGAAGCGGATCGCCGGCGATCTCGATGCGATCTACCCGATGGTCTACCCGTCGCACTTCTCGCCCGGCGAGTACGGGATCACCGATCCCGACGCCTATCCCGGCCGGACCGTCGCGCGGGCGCTCTTCGACTTCCGCCGCCAGGTGAAGGGCCGCGCGGTGCTGATCCCCTGGCTCCAAGACTTCTCGCTCGCGCACCGCTACGGGCTGATCGAGGTGACCGACCAGATCGCCGCAGCGCGCCGGCAGCACGCGCGCGGCTACATGCTCTGGAACCCGGAGGGTGTCTACACCCGCGACGCGCTCGCCGGGTGATCGCCGACGCGCCTCCGCCACCGCCGCTCGCGCGTCGTGGCCCCCGCGGAGCGGGAGGTCTCGTTCGGGCGGATCGCGGGCCGCTTGCCGCGCGGCGCGTGGGCTGTCGTCGTCCGCGTGGGGGAGAGGTCGATCGCCGTGCGCCGCGTGGACGGCGGTAGCTTCGACTTCACGGTCGCGCTGCCGCGGAGAGAGGTCACGGTGAAGGTGGCCGCGTACGCGGCGGGCCACGCGACCGAGCGGGCGACTGTCCCGCACGTGTTCGGCCTGCCCCGTTCGGCGGCGCCGCACGCTGTGCGGGCGACTCAGGATGCCCGGCTGCAGCGCACCGTCCGCGCCCTCGCCCCGTCCTTTCCGGGAACCAGCGCCCTCTACGTGGAGGATCTCGTCACCGGCCGGGGCGGCGCCTGGACCGCGCGGGCGCGCCTGCCGGCGGCCTCGACCCTGAAGGTGGTGATCGCCGTCGAGGCGCTGCGCAGCCACGTCGGAAAGCCTGCGCCCGGCTCGTACCTCGATCTGCTCCTCCACCGGATGCTGATCGAGTCCGACAACGACGCCGCCAACGAGACCGAGGCGACCTTCGGCGGCGGCTCCCGGGTGGACGACCTGCTCCACGGTCTCGGGATCGGCGACACCTGGATGGGCGGTGGATATCTCCACGGGACGCCGGCGCTGCCGCCGATCCGTGTCAGGGTCGAGAGCCAGCCGTCGTTCCCGTGCTGCAAGTACACGAGCGCCTACGACCTCGCGCGGCTGTTCACCGACATCCACCTCGCCGCAGACGGGAAAGGCCCGCTGATCGCCCGTTACGGGAGCGCGTTCACTCCGTCGGACGCTCGTTACCTGCTCTACCTGCTCGTCCACGTGCCCGACCGCGGCAAGCTCGGGCGCTTCATCGGCGGCGGCCCGGACACGCTCCTGCACAAGGCGGGGTGGATCTCGTACGCCCGCCACGACGCCGGACTCGTCTACTGGCCGGGCGGGGTGCTGGTGGCGGCCGTGATGACCTACGGAAACGGCGTCGGCACGGCGTCCGACGTCCTCGCCGGGCGGGCGGCCAGGCTCGCGCTCGCGCGGGTCAGGGCGGTCGGCTAGCTACTCTGGGCCGCCGTGGCCGCCCTCCTCGTCGCACTGGCGCTGCTCGCGCCTGCAACGGCCCCGCCGAGGCCGCCGATCGTCTCCAAGCCGATCCCGTTCGGCGCGCAGCGGAAGGCCGAGACCGCCGCCTACGCGCGGCGGCACTACGGCCTGAACACCTGGCGGCTCGAGAACCCGCGCGTGATCGTCGAGCACTACACGGCTTCCGAGAGCTTCTCGTCGGCGTACTCGACCTTCGCCTCCGACACGCCCGACTCCGAGCTGCACGAGCTGCCGGGAACCTGCGCCCACTTCGTGATCGACCGGGACGGGACGATCTACCAGCTCGTCTCGCTGACGACGATCTGCCGGCACACCGTCGGGCTCAACTACACGGCGATCGGGATCGAGCACGTCGGGACGAGCGACGCCGAGATCCTCGGCAACCCGCGGCAGCTGGACGCGTCGCTGCGGCTGACCGCGTGGCTGATGGGTCGCTACGGCATCCAGCTGCGCAACGTGATCGGGCACAACGAGAGCCTGACCAGCCCGTACCACCACGAGCGCTACGCCCCCTGGCGCTGCCAGACCCACGGCGACTGGAGTCGCAAGGACATGAACGTCTACCGGGCACGCCTCGGCACGGTGCTCCGGCGATACGGAGTATCGGCCGGACCGCCTGCGCGGCCTGTTGCCCCGAGCTGCTGAAGGCTCTTACACTCTCTTTACACGGCGATTAGACCGACAACAACACAGATGGCGATACTGACTCTGGCGATGCGTCGCTTCTTTCCGCTTGTCCTCGTGATGGCGCTCTTGCTGCCGGCCGCAGCGTGGGCCGCCACCGCATCCCTCGGCACGTCCAGGGCGCCCGGCGACGGCACGCTCGTCGTCGACAACGGCAACGGCAGCGTGGTCGTGCGGGCGCGCGGCGGGATCCTCGGACGCTTCGACCAGGGGAGCGTGATCATCTCCGACCTCGACCCGACCGACGGCCGCGTGCCGGTGGTCTCGGGAGCGGAGACGTTCCGCTTCCTCAGCGGGGGCCGCACCCTGTACAGCGGCGACGACATCCGCTTCCGGATGATCGGCGGGCTCTTCCGCGTCCAGGTCAACGCGACCGGAATCGACGTCAGCGCCGTGGGGCGGGGCACCGCCGTTCTCGATGCCTCGGGCTTCACCGACTTCCCGGGCCGCTACTCGATCGACGGTGGGCCGTTCCACCCCGTTCCCGGTCGTGCGACCACCTACACGCTCGGTCAGGCACCCAGCCTGCCGGCGAAGTGACCAGCCGCCCCAACCAGAGCGTCCTGGTCGTCGAGGACGAGAGCTCGATCGCGTCCTTCGTCGCGCTCTACCTCAAGAACGCCGGGTATCTGGTGCGGACCGCGGCGAACGGGAACGAGGCGCTGGCGCAGTTCCAGGCGTCGGCGCCGGCCCTGATCGTCCTGGACCTGATGCTCCCCGACATCGACGGGATCGAGGTCTGCCGCCGGATCCGCAAGAGCTCCGACGTTCCGATTCTGATGCTGACCGCCCGCGACGAGGACGTCGACAAGATCATCGGCCTGGAGGTCGGTGCAGACGACTACCTGACCAAGCCGTTCAACCCGCGCGAGCTCGTCGCCCGCGTGAAGTCGATCCTCAGGCGCGCCTCCCCGGAGCGGCGCCAGATCGAGAGCAAGCAGCTCCGTCACGGTCGCCTCCTGGTCGACGCCGGCCGGCGCGAAGTGCGTGTCGGAGAGGAGGAGATCCAGCTCGCACCGAAGGAGTTCGACCTGTTGTGGGAGCTGCTCGACCACCGCGGGCTCGTCCTCACGCGCGACCAGCTGCTCGAGCGCGTGTGGGGCTACACGTTCGCCGGCGACACACGAACGGTCGACGTCCATGTCCGGCAGCTCCGGCGGAAGCTTGGAGACGCCTCGCCGATCGTGACCGTCTGGGGCGTCGGGTACAAGGTCGCGCCCGCGAAGGACGCGGCCGCCTAGGAGACACCATGTTCCGGTCGCTGCGCTTCCGCCTGCCGGCGTTCTACCTGGCGGGCGTCGCGCTGGCGGGCGTGGTCACGACCGTGATCGCGGTCCAGCTGTTCCAGGATCACGTCCGCTCGCAGTCGCTCGCCGAGCTCAAGCGCGAGGCGCGCGGGCTCTCGCAGCTGTACGCGCAGCAGGCGCTCCGCTCGATCGACGAGGGCCGGTCGGCACCGGTCTTCGACCGGCCGCAGCTCGAGCAGGCGACCGGGGCACGCCTCTACTACGTCGGCGCGCCCGTCTTCTTCCGGCACGGCTCCGGCCTGCGCGAGCTGTCCCGCTCCGAGGTCGAGGACGAATGGCAGACGCTGATCGACGGGAAGCAGGTGACCACCTTCGAGTTCACGCCGCCGGGCGAGCACAAGACCTTCCTCGCGGTCGGCCAGCCGCTCGTGCTCGACGGCCAGAACTTCGGTGCGCTGGTGGTCGCGCGGAAGAAGACGGATCTGACCCAGGGTTGGTTCTCGCTCTTCGAGCTGCTGCTGGTCGCGCTCGGAGTCGGGCTGTTCGTGGCCGCCGGCCTCGCCTGGTACCTCTCGCGCCGGATCGCGACGCCTGTGCTCGCGCTCTCGAAGGCGGCGGACGGCATCGCCAAGGGCCGCTACGACGTCGACATCCCGAACGTGCGAGGGACGGACGAGATCAGCCACCTGTCCGAGCGGTTCCGCGACATGGCCGCTCGGCTGAAGGAGGCGGACGAGCGCGAGCGGAACTTCCTGATGTCGGTCTCCCACGAGCTGCGGACGCCGCTGACCGCGATCCGCGGCCACGTCGAGGCGCTCCGCGAGGGGCTGATCATCGACCCGGTGATGGAGGCCGAGTCGCTCGGTGTGGTCGCGGCGGAGGCGGAGCGGCTGGAACGCCTCGTCGGCGACGTCCTCGACCTGGCCAAGCTCGACGCGCACCGCTTCACGGTCCTGCACGAGGAGGTGGACATGAGCCGTCTGGTCGAGCAGGCCTACGCCACCTTCGGCGAGGAAGCGCGGCGCCGGGAGATCGACTACCGCTGCGACAGCGACGGCGCCCCGGTGATCGTCTCCGACGGCGACCGGGTGCTGCAGATCGTCTCCAACCTGCTCTCGAACGCCTTCCGCTGGACGCCCGACGGCGGCCGGGTCGAGCTGGCGCTCGCGGCCGCGAACGGCACCGTCTCCGTCTCGGTCGCCGACACCGGCCCAGGGATCAAGCCGTCCGACCGCGACCGGATCTTTCGGCCGTTCTGGTCGCGGGACGGCGGCGGCACCGGTCTGGGCCTGGCGATCGCCCGCGAGCTGGCGGTCGCGCTCGGCGGCCGGATCGAGCTCGAGAGCGAGCTCGGCGCAGGCAGCCGGTTCGATCTGCGCCTGCCGGTGATGCCGCCCACACCGTTGAGTTAGACGGTCTGAGCCGGCCCGCGGGCCGGCGGGCAGGGCGACTACCATCACGCCGATGGCCGTGACCGCCGTCGCCGCACCGCGCTCGGCCGGACGCGCCGCGCTCGTCGCGCTGCGCCCCCGCCAGTGGACGAAGAACCTCCTTCTGTTCGCGGGCCTGCTGTTCGCCGGGAAGATCGGCGAGACGAGCCTCTGGCTCGACGCGTGCGTCGCCTTCGTCGCGTACTGCGCCGCGTCGAGCGCGTCGTATCTGGCGAACGACGTTCGCGACGCGCCTCACGACCGCGCCCATCCGGTGAAGCGGCTGCGGCCGATCGCGAGCGGTGAGCTGCCGGTGCGGCTTGCGATCGCGTTCGCGGTCGTCCTGGCCTGCGCAGCCTTCGGCCTCGCCGCGTACCTCGGCCCGTGGTCGATCGCCTTCATGGCCGGCTTCCTCGCCCTCCAGGTCGCGTACTCGGCCGGCCTCAAGCACGTCGTGCTGATCGACGTGCTGGTGATCTCGGCCCTGTTCGTGGTGCGCGCGAGCGCGGGCGCCGAGGCGGTGGACGTCCACATCTCGCCGTGGCTCCTGATCTGCACGGGGCTGCTGGCCCTGTTCCTCGCGCTCGCGAAGCGGCGGGCGGAGCTCGTCCTCGTCGGCGCCGACGAGACGCCTGGACGCCCGGTGCTTGAGGGCTACTCGCTGGCGCTGGTCGACCAGCTGGTCTCCGTGGTCGCTGCCTCCACTGTGATCGCCTATTCGCTGTACACGTTCGGCGCCCGTGACACGAAGGCGATGATGGCGACCGTCCCGTTCGTCGTCTACGGCGTCTTCCGCTACCTGCTCCTGCTCCACCGCCACGATCTCGGCGAGGAGCCGGAGAACGTCCTGCTCACGGACGTACCGCTGATCGTGACCCTGGTCGCCTGGGCGGCGACGAGCGCGGTGATCCTGGCGCTGACCTAACGCTGCAGCGGGTTTCGCCGCTGCTCCCGGGGGGCTCTGTTTGCTGGGCACGCTTCGCGTGCCGTGGCAGTTTCCCCCGTGAAGCGAGCGGAGCGAGCGTCAGCCGGCTTCGCCGAGGCGGTAGACGGTCGCGCCCTGGCGGTTCTGCACGGTCTCCTCGATCCGGCGCAGCCGCTCGTCGACCGCCCGCCAGCTCGACTCGATCAGGTCGACGAGCAGGCCGAGGTCGTCGACGCGCGAGTTGCGCTCGGCAAGGAGCTCGGTCTCGATTCGTTCCAGGCGGCGGATCGTCTGGTTCTGGAGGCCGCGCACCTCCGCGAGCTGGCGAGAGACGGGGCGGGCCTCCAGGCGGATCCCGTCCCGGACCGCCTCGCCGACCCGGTCGGGGAGCGTCGATTCGAGCGCGGCTGCGGTCGTGGCGAGCGCCTCGACCTGTGCCCGCGCCCGGTCGAGCGCCGCTTCGACGTCGCCCGGCTGGGCCTTCCCCTCGACCGCTTCCGAGAGCCGTTCGCGAGCCCGCTCGAGAGCCTCGTTCTCCACGACAGCGACGATAGCGTGTTCACCGGATGAAGTCATCCGAGCTCGACTACGACCTGCCGCCCGATCTGATCGCGCAGCGCCCGGCCGGACGCCGCGACGAGTCCCGGCTGCTGGTCTACGACCGGCGTGAGGGGAGCGTTCGGCACCGGCGGTTCGGCGAGCTCGCAGCGGAGATCGGCGACGCGCTCGTGGTCGTCAACGACACGCGCGTCGTCCCCGCCCGGATCCCGATCGAGCGACCGAAGGGCGAGGTGCTGCTGCTCGAGGCGCTCGGCGACGGCGAGTGGGAGGCGCTGGCGCGGCCGACCCGGCGCCTGCGGGCGGGGCGGAGATACGGGCCGGTCGAGCTGCTCGAACACCTCGGAGAGGGCCGCTGGCGGATCCGGCTCGACGGCGAGCCCGCCGGTGAGACACCGCTGCCGCCGTACATCACCGAGCCGCTCGTCGACCCGGATCGGTACCAGACCGTCTACGCCCGCGAGGCGGGGTCGGCCGCCGCGCCGACCGCCGGGCTGCATTTCACGCCCGCGCTCCTGGGTCAGCTGGACGTGGAGCGCGTGACACTCCACGTCGGGCTCGACACCTTCCGACCCGTCGCCGTCGACGATCTCGCCGAGCACCGGCTGCACGGCGAGCGCTACTCGGTGAGTGCCGCTGCGTCGGAGCGGATTCGCGCCGCGGCGCGTGTCGTCGCGGTCGGGACGACGACCGTGCGCGTCGTCGAGACACTGGCGCGAGCCGGCCCCCTCGACGGCCGCACCGAGCTGTTCGTGACGCCGGGCTTCGAGTTCCGCCGCGTCGACGTGCTCCTGACCAACTTCCACCTGCCGCGCTCGACGCTGCTCGCGCTCGTGATGGCCTTCGCCGGGGTCGAGGAGACGAGGGAGCTCTACCGGCTGGCGATCGCCGAGCGCTACCGCTTCTACTCGTTCGGCGATGCGATGCTCGTCCTGTGAGCGCCCGCCGCCAGATCCACTATTCCGGCACGGTCCGGTCACACACCCGTGCGGATTTCCTCACTAGGCTCGCAGTGGGTGGTGGGCAGGGGTGCCCCGGAAGGGGGCGGCGGTCGTGACGGTCTTCGAGGTGACCGCGACCGACGGGGCCGCCCGAGCCGGCGTTCTGCGCACTGCGCACGGCGACGTGCCGACACCGGCGTTCATGCCGGTCGGGACGAAGGCCAGCGTCAAGAGCCTGCACCCCGACGAGGTCCGCGAGGCGGGCGCGGCGATCCTGCTCGGGAACACGTACCACCTCCACTTCCGACCGGGCGAGGACCTGATCGCCGGGCTCGGCGGGCTGCACGCCTTCATGGGCTGGGACGGTCCGATCCTCACCGATTCGGGCGGTTTCCAGGTCTTTTCGCTGCGTGACACCCTGCTCGCAGTGGACGACGAGGGGGTCACGTTTCGCTCGGTCTACGACGGCGACCAGGCCCGCTTCACCCCCGAGCTGGCCGCGGCGATCCAGACGAAGCTCGGATCCGACATCGCGATGTGCCTCGACGTCTGCCCGCCTGCCGGCGTCACGCGCGCGGAGCTCGACCGGGCGGTGCGCCTGACGGCGACGTGGGCGGCACGGCAGCGCGAGGCCCCCCGGGCGACGGGCCAGCTCGTGTTCGGGATCACCCAGGGCGGGTCCGACCGTGAGCTCCGCTCTCGCTCGGTCGAGGAGATCACGGCGCTCGAGTTCGACGGCTACGCGCTCGGCGGCCTCTCGGTCGGCGAGCCGCGACCGGAGATGGTCGACACCGTCGAGTGGGCGGCGCCGCTGCTGCCGGCCGACCGGCCGCGCTACTTCATGGGCATCGGCGACCCCGACGGGATCCTCGACGTGATCGCCCGCGGGATCGACATGTTCGACTGCGTGCTGCCGACGCGGCTGGGCCGCACCGGCACCGCGCTGACCTCGCACGGGCGCCTCAACCTCCGCAACGCCCGGTTCGCCCGCGACGCGCGGCCGCTCGACGAGCGCTGCTCCTGCCCGGCGTGCACGCGGTTCTCGCGCGCGTACATCCGCCACCTGGTGAACCAGCAGGAGCTGCTCGCCCTTCGCCTGCTCAGTCTCCACAATCTTCGCTTCCTGCTCGACGTCACACTAGGAGCGCGGTCCGCGATCGAGGACGGACGGCTGGCAGACTTCACCCTGGAAATGCGGCAACGAATGGCGAGCGAAGCATGAGCAGCGGCGGGATCTTCATCCTCGTCCTCCTCGTCCTCTTCCTGGTCTGGCTGATGCTCGTCCGGCCGCAGCGGCGGCGGCAGCGCAACCAGGAACTGATGATCGACCACCTGCGCGTCGGCGACGAGGTGCTGACCGCCGGCGGCTTCTTCGCGACCGTGGTCCGGATCGACGACGACGAGGTCACGGTCGAGCTCTCTCCCGGCTCCGAGGCGCGCCTCTCCAAGCGCGCGATCGCCGTCGTCATGCCGGACGAGGACGAGGCCGAGCCCGTCGAACCGGAGGCGGAGGCTTCCGAGCCGGTCGGCGAAAACCGGCGCTAAGCTGATCCGCCGTGCACACACGCCGTAACCATCTGATCCTCGTCGGCATCATCCTGGCCACCCTCGTCGGCGTGGCCCTGATCGGGGTCCCGTCGTCTCCGCTCCACAAGAAGACGCGCCTGGGTCTCGACTTGCAGGGCGGCCTCGAGGTCGTCCTCCAGGCGGTGCCGCCCAAGGGCCAGAAGGTGACCCAGCAGGGGCTCGACAACGCCGTCTCGATCATGCGGAGCCGCGTCGACAAGCTCGGCGTGGCGGAGCCCGAGATCCGCAAGCAGGGGGGCAACCAGATCGTCGTCCAGCTGCCGGGCGTGAAGGACGCCGCCCAGGCGGCGCAGCTGATCGGCAAGACCGCGCAGCTCGAGTTCTACGACCTGCAGGGCGATCTGACCGGGCCGTCCGTGACGAGCTCCGGGTTCGCCCGCATCCCGGTGGCGACGGCAAGCCTCTACAACCTGCTCTCGGGCCAGCAGGCGAAGGCGAAGCAGGGGACCCCGACCGCGTACTACCTCTTCGACAGGAACAAGCGGCTCCTGGCCGGCCCGTCCGACACGCGTGCCGGGCTGTTCAGCGGGCGCCACCGCACGGTGCCGAGGGGCGGCAGGGTGTTCGCGGTCCCCGCCGGCACGGTCGTGATCACGTGCACCGCGACCGCGACCAACCCGTGTCCGCCCGGCGACACCGCGGTCGGGCAGACCGTCTTCTACCTGTTCAAGTACGACCCGACGAACCCGAACGAGGAGAAGCGGATCCCGGAGATGACCGGGGCGGAGCTGAAGTCGTCCGGGACCCAGGCCGACTTCGATCCACAGACGGGACAGCCGGTCGTCCGCCTGGCCTTCACCGGCAAGGGCAACCGGATCTTCCAGCGGATCACCAAGAACCTCTACCAGCGCGGCCGCCTCTGGCAGCAGCCGCAGCAGTTCGCGATCGTGCTCGACCGGGACATCAAGTCCTGGCCGCAGATCGACTACACCGACCCCAGCCTCTCGAACGGCATCTCGGGCGGCGGCCAGATCACCAACATCGGCAAGTACAGCGAGGCGAAGGACCTGGCGATCGTGCTCCAGACGGGCGCGCTGCCGTACGTCTTCAAGCAGCAGGAGCAGTCGCAGATCTCGGCGACGCTGGGGAAGGACTCGCTGCGGCAGGCGAAGATCGCCGCTGCGATCGGCCTCCTGGTCGTCGCCCTCTTCCTGCTGCTCTTCTACCGCTTCCTCGGCGTGATCGCCGTGGTCGGGCTCGCGATCTACGCCGCGCTCCTGTACGGCGTCATCCTGCTCCTCCACGTGACGCTGACCCTGCCGGGCTTCGCCGGCATGATCCTCACCATCGGAGTCGCCGCGGACGCGAACGTGGTGATATTCGAACGAATCAAGGAAGAGGTGCGGTCCGGGAAGTCCGTGCGGGCGGCGATCGGCGCCGGCTACGCGAAGGGCTTCCACACGATCATCGACGCGAACGTCGTCACGGCGATCACGGCGCTCGTGCTGTTCGCGGTTGCGACCGCCGGCGTGAAGGGCTTTGCCCTGATGCTGCTGATCGGTACCGCGCTCTCGCTCCTGACAGCGGTTGCCGCGACGCGCGCGATGCTGGGGATGCTCGCCGACACCCGCTGGTTCAACAACCCGACGTTCATGGGTGCGAAGGGCCAGGCGATCTCGAACTGGCAGAAGATCGACGTCAACAGCCCGAAGCGGCGGCGGCTCTTCCTGTCCATCGCGACGGTCGCGATCATCGCGAGCGTCGTCCTCCTGATCTTCAAGGGTCTGAACCTCGGGATCGACTTCAAGGGCGGCACCCAGCTCACGTTCAAGACGCCGAATCCGGTCTCGCTCACCAAGGTCCGCGACCAGATGAACTCGATCGGCCGAGCGGACGCGATCGTCCAGGGGGTCGGCGCGTCGTCCGGCGACAACTACCGGAGCTTCCAGGTCCGGACGCGGTCGCTCACGGCCGAGCAGCAGGGCAAGGTCCAGTCGCTGCTCGAGAACGAGCTCGGCGCCACCTCGTCCGGCGTCAAGAACGTCTCCTCCAGCTTCAGCCGCCAGATCGCTCGAGGAGCGATCTACGCCGTCCTCGTCTCGTTCCTCTTGATCTCGATCTTCATCTCGCTGCGCTTCCAGTGGAGGTTCGCCGTTCCGATCCTGCGGACCCTCTTCAACGACATCCTGATCACCCTCGGCGTCTACTCGCTGAGCGGCCGGGAGGTGACGACTGCGACGGTCGCCGCGGTCCTCACCGTGCTCGGCTACTCGATCTACGACACGATCATCGTCTTCGACCGCGTTCGGGAGAACATGCCGCTGATGCCGCGCGCGAAGTTCGCGACGATCGCGAACATCTCGCTCTGGGAGACGATGCGCCGCTCGCTGGCGACGACGTTCATCACGCTCCTGCCGATCGCGAGCCTGCTGCTCTTCGGCGGCGCGACGCTGAAGGACTTCGCCTTCGCTCTCTTCGTCGGCATCGGTCTGGGCGCGATCTCGACGTTCTTCGTCGCGACGCCCTTCCTCACCGTCCTGATGGAACGGAGCGACGAGTTCAAGCGCCGGACGGGAACCGACGAGGACGTCGTCCTGCGCGGGACTGCCCGGGCCGTCGCCGAGCCAGAAGAGGAGCCCGAGGAGGTGCTCGTCGCGGCTGCGCCGTCCTCGACCGAGCCGCCGCCTACGGCTGCTCCTGCACCGGCGGGTGACGGCGCGACCTCCAAGTCGCAGGCGAAGCGCGAGCGCCGCCGGCAACGGCGTCGGACCCGGCCGCATGGCAGAGCCCGGTAAGGCCGATCGGGACCTGACCGAGCGGCTGGCGCTCGCAGCGGTGGGCGTCGTGTCGCTCACGGCAGAGCGCATCGAGGAGCTCGCCGGCGACCTGAGCGAGCGCGGCGGCATGCGTCGCGACGACGCACGGCAGCTGCTCGAGGAGGCGGTCACCCGCTGGCGCGGCGACGCCGCCAGGTTCGGCGAGCGGGCGGGGGAGAGCCTGGCGGCCGTCGCGCGGCAGCTCGGCCTCGTCACCCGCGACGAGATGGACGAGCTCGAGCTCCGCGTCGCGCAGCTCGAGCACCGGCTGCGGCTGCTCGAACGGCCGCGCGAAGTTCCGCCCGCTTCCTCGTAGGGACTGTCCCCGAAGGGGACTGTCCCTGAGGAGGGGAAGCGCGCGAGCCTGCAGGGTCAGACCCCTTCGGGGTCAGACCCTAAAAGGAGTCGAGACCTTCCGACCCGGCAAGGTGTCACACTGACCGCATGGCGCAGCCCGCGCAGCGGAGCCTCGGCCGCATGTCCGAGATCGCCCAGGTGGCGGTCCGGCACGGGTTCGGCTACTGGCTCGAGACCCACAAGCTGACCGACCTGCTGCCCTGGCCGCGGCCGCAGGCGACGCTCGACGCGGAGCCGTCGCCGACCCAGCGGGGGCGTCATCTGCGCGAGATGCTCGACGAGCTCGGGCCGACGTTCGTGAAGTTCGGCCAGCTGCTCTCGACCCGGCCGGACATCGTCCCGCCGGACATCATCACCGAGCTGCGCGCCCTCCAGGACGACGTCACCCCCTTCCCGTTCGCGGAGGTCGAGCGGGTCGTCCGCGAGGAGCTCGAGCTGCCGATCGAGAAGCTGTTCACGTCGTTCGAGGAGACGCCGATGGCGGCGGCGTCGATCGGCCAGGTGCACCGCGCCGTGCTCCCGAACGGCAAGCGCGTCGCCGTCAAGGTGCAGCGCCCGGACGCGCCGCGCCAGATCGAGGCCGACCTGCAGCTTCTCTACCAGGCGGCGAAGATCGCGAAGGAGCGCGTCCGTTCGCTCGACTTCATCGACGCCCGCGAGCTGGTCGACGAGTTCTCCCGCTCGATCCGCCACGAGCTCGACTACCGGCTCGAGGCGAGGAACGCCCAGTCCTTCCACCGGAACTTCGCCGGCCACCCGCGCGTCCGCATCCCGCACGTCTACTGGAGCTACTCGCGCCAGCGCGTGCTCACGCTCGAGCTCCTGGAGGGCGAGCAGGTCGCCGATCTCGACCTCCAGGCGTTCACCATGGACGAGCGCCGGCACCTCGCCTACCTGATCACCGAGGCGTGGATGACGATGATCTTCCGTCACGGCTTCTTCCACGCCGACCCGCACCCGGCGAACATCCTCCTGATCGGGGGCGAGCAGATCGGCCTCGTCGACTTCGGGCTGGCCGGGAAGCTCTCAGACGACGACATGTCGAAGCTGACCGCGCTGTTCATCGACGCCGCGGAGGAGAACGTCGACGCGCTCGCGAAACGGCTCGGCGATCTCGGCGTCCGCTACGACCGCTCTCGCGAGGCCGAGCTCACCCGCGAGCTGCGCGAGCTCTACTACAAGTACTACGGCGCGCGGCTCTCCGAGATCGACCCGCTGCAGGTGATCCGGGAGGGGTTCGCGCTGATCTACTCGCAGAACCTGCGCCTGCCGACGCGCTTCGTCCTGCTCGACAAGGCGATCGCGACGGTCGGCTCGGTCGGCGTCGAGCTGTACCCGGACTTCAACGTGTTCGAGGTCGCGAAGCCGTACGCGCGCGACCTGATGCTGCACCGCTACACGCCGCGGCGGGTGATGTCCCGCGCGCGGAAGGAGGCGCGGGCGCTCGTCGGGATCATGCGCGAGACCCCGTACCAGGTGCACGACATCCTCGAGTCGCTGCGCGACGGGCAGATCGAGGTCGGGTTCGTGCACAAGGGGCTCGACGAGTTCATGCACAAGCTCGACGTCGCCTTCAACCGGCTCGTGATCGCGCTCGTCGTCGCCGGCGGGCTGATCGGCTCGAGCCTGATCGGGATCTTCGCGACGGGCGGCCCGCACGTCCTCGGCCTGCACGTGATCTCGCTGATCGGCTTCGCCCTCTCGACGGTGCTCGGTGTCTGGCTCCTGATCGGCGTGATCAGGTCAGGGCGTCTCTGACCCCGAACAGCTCGGCGAGCAGCGCGGGCCACTCCTCGTCGATCACCCGGCGCTCCGTTCGACCACCGGACGCCCGCACGATCAGCCGGTCGTCCATCAGCGTCCGCCGGCCGCCGGGCGTCGCCAGCGTGCAGAAGCGGTGGCCCGTGAAGAACGGCGACTCGGTCTCCTGCCACCGGCACGTTTCGGCGAAGTCGGCCAACTCGCGGGGCGTGAGGTCGAAGCGGTAGGCGATCCGCCAGCCGGGCGTCGGCTTCAGGTTGGTCTCGAGGCTGGCGTCGTGGCGCTCGACCACCTGCCAGCGGCCGCCCTCGTGCTCGAGCCGGTACGAGGCGATCCCCTCGTCGGCGTGCTCGTTCCCGGCGTGAAGCGAGAACGGTCGCCGGTAGGCCTCGCCCCAGCCGATGTCGACCAGCCGTGGCCCGTCCAGCTCGACGAGCAGCGCGAGGTGCGCCCGCTCCGGGCCTGGTTCGCCCGTGGTCGGATCGACCAGCTGGCCGGCGAGCATGGTGACGTCGAAGCCGAGCTCGCGTAGCAACCAGGCGAAGAGCCCGTTCAGCTCGTAACAGAACCCGCCGCGCCGCCGGACGACGAGCTTGTCGTAGATCGCCTCGAGCTCGAGCGACAACGGCCGGCCGGCGGCGATGTCGAGGTTCTCGAACGGCACCGCGCACAGGTGTGCGAGGCCGAGCTCGGCCAGTCCGTCGAGCGTTCGTTCGGGCGGCGACGAGAGGCCGATCCGTCGGAGATAAGCGTCGATGTCCAGTGCAGGCGACTGTAGACAGCTCGGCGCAAACTCGCGTGAATGGACATCTAGCCGCGCCGCCCGCACGGCGCTACCGTCGGACAAATGTCAGCCGCGTTGATCGTCGCCGAACCCGAGACCGAGACCCGCGGCTTCCTCGAGCGCCAGCTCTCCGACGACGGGTTCGACGTGCTCGGCGCCAGCCACCCGGGCGAGGTCTTCGACCTGGCCGAGCGCGTGCGCCCCGACCTCGTCCTCGTCGCCGAGCTGGAGCTCTGCACGCGCCTGCGCAACGGCGTGCCGGGCCGCTCGTGGGATCGCGACGTCCCGGTGATCCTGCTGGGCCGCGAGGCGGCGAACGCCGTCGACCGCGCCCGCGCGCTCGAGCGCGGCGCCGACGACTACGTCGACAGGCCGTTCGCATACGAGGAGCTGCGTGCGCGGATCCGGGCCGTGCTCCGGCGGGCAGCGCCGAAGCAGGGCGACGTGCTCGAGGCGGGGGAGATCCGCATCGACCGGCCGACCCGGTGTGTCCTGGTCGCCGGCCGCCGCCTGCTGCTCCCGGCGAAGGAGTTCGAGCTCCTCGCGAAGCTGGCCGAGCAGCCGACGCGCGTGTACGAGAAGGACGAGCTGCTGCGGGAGGTGTGGGGCTTCCGCTCGATCGGCAGGACGAGAACGCTCGACTCGCATGCGTCGCGTGTTCGCCGGCGGATCGCCCCGCTCGCAAAGACGGAGTACGTGATCAACGTCTGGGGGGTGGGCTACCGGCTGATGCTGCCCGACTAGCGGTCTGCCAGACGCGGACAGGCCGACGGGCTTCCGTGTTTGGCAAGCAGGCCGAGAACCGAGCGCCGATAATCGCTTCGTGCGGGTCAAGTCCACGAAGAGCACCTTGCCCGCCTCTCCCCGAGGTTCGGCATGCGGTCAGGGAGCTCGTAGGGCGCCCCGCGCGTGACGCAGCTGCCGGCAGGCACGGTCACGTTCCTGTTCACGGACGTCGAAGGGTCGACAGATCTGCTTCGGCGGCTGCGCGACGAGTATGGCGATGCGCTGGAGATGCATCGGCAGCTGGTGCGCGAGGCGGTCGCGCGACGAGACGGTGCCGAGGTCGACACGCAGGGCGACTCGTTCTTCTTCGCCTTTCGCCGTGCTGCCGACGCCGTGCAGGCTGCGATCGACACACAGAAGGCTCTGTCCGAGCACAAGTGGCCGGACGAAGTGGTCGTCCGCGTGCGCATGGGCCTGCATTCGGGCGCCGCACGGCTCGAACACGGCCGTTATCACGGGCTCTCGGTTCACCGTGCGGCCCGGATCTCATCGGTCGCGCACGGCGGGCAGGTGCTTCTTTCCGAGTCGACCCGGGCGCTCCTCGCTGACGAGGAAGAGCTGAACGAGGTCGGCTTCCACGACCTCGGCTTGCTCACCCTGAAGGGTTTCGACCGCCCAATCCGGGTCTACCGGCTGCTCGCGCCGGGGCTGCCGGAAGTCGACCGGCAACCGCGGGCACGGGCGAGGATGCGGCGCTGGCCCCTCGTGGCTCTGGTCGGCGCGGTGGTGGCCGGAGCCGTGGCGGCGGTCGCGCTTGCCATGGGCCTGGACGGTGGGGATCGACCGGTCAGCGTTCCGGCCGACAGCGTCGCGGTCATCGACTCGAAGACCGGGACCGTTCGCACCGCTGTCCCGGTCGGGCGGGCCCCAGGATCGATCACGCTCGATGCGAGCGCGGCGTGGGTTGCGAACCGAGGATCGGACACGATCACTCGGATCGACGATCGGACGCATGCGACGTCCACGATCGGGGGCTTCCAGTCAGGGCTGTACGAGCTCGCGGCCGGGTCCGGCGCCGTGTGGGCGACGGAGTCGACTGCCGGGCTCGCGAAGGTGAACGTCTCGACCCAGACGGCGTCTTCCGCCGTGCCGTTGATTTCCCGGAGCGGAGTGGCGTACTCCGCGGAGGGAATCGCGTACGGCTACGGCTCGGTCTGGGTCGGGGGTGGCCTCCCGAGCGGGTTGGAGCTCCTGCGCGTGGATCCAACGACCGGGCGCGTCGCGAGGGTCCGTGTGGGGCCCCTCTCGCGGCATACGATCGCCGTCGGGCAGGGTGGCGTCTGGGTCAGTGACCTGCTTGCGAACACCGTCGTCGAGTTCGATCCGAAGACGCTGCGCGTCCTGCGTCGGATCAGCGTCGGCTCCCCGGCCGCGGTCGCGGTGGGCGGGGGCTCGGTCTGGGTGGCCGGTGCGAACGATCGAGCGGTGTGGCGGCTCCATCAGAGGAACGGCTATCGCGCCAGGACTCAGATTCCGGTGGGAGGCGATCCCGTCGCGGTCGCGTTCGGTCGCGGCGCCGCCTGGACGGCGCTCGCCGATGGAACCGTGGCGCGAATCGACGCGGTCGGGGAAACCGTCCGTCGGATCCGGGTCGCATCGACGCTGAATGCGATCACGGTCGGTGTAGGCGCCGTCTGGGCGGTGGCAGGACCGGTCGACTTCCTCTGAGACCCGGTCAGCCCCCTTTGAGACAGAGCGCACCCAGGCTCGCCCCGTAGACCGGGCTCATCCTGACGCATCCGATCCGGGGTGCCACAAATGCGGTGTGGTTGAAAACGGCGTAGGGAACCGCAGGTGCGGCGTCGCGGGCGAGTTCGACGTCGAGCCGTCCGTAGGCCCGGTAGCGAGCGGTCCCCGCCAGGCCGGCGGCCGCCTCGAGCTTACGGTTGTAGACCGGATCGTTGAAATAGGAAAGGTTCGTGTTCGAATTCTCGTGGATCAGCGAGCCGTCGAAGGCGAGATTGAGCAGCGCGTATGGATCGAAGTATGGCGCGAGGTCTCCACAGCCCCTGTCGGCGATGTCGAACGGTTCGCCGAGGCGGGACGGATCGCGGTCCGGCGAGCTCGGCTGGATCCGAACATCGATCCCGATCTGCTTGAGGTCGTACTGGACGATCTGAGCACGCGCAGTGGCCAGCTGCGCGGGGCCGCGGACGTACATCACCGCGGTGCCGTCGCGGGTGTGACCGCGGGCGAGCTGCCGAGCCTTCGCGAGGTCAGGCCCGTCGATGGGGTAGACGTGTGCATCCACGAAGCCGGGCATCCCGTACGGCAGGAACTGGTCGGTGCGCCGGCCCGCAAAGCCGCCGAACGCCGCCACCAGAGCATGCCGGTCGATCGCGAAGTTGACGGCACGTCGGAGTTGCGGATTGTCCGCGAAGAGTGGTCGTGAGGTGTTCAGGACGAGGCAGAGCCCCTGGTAGCCGGGTGCCACGAAGAACTGGGATCTGTTGATCCCGTACGCGGCCGCAAGCGGAGGCGTGGCAGCCGGACTGACCACACCGTAGTCGGCCGCGCCGCGCTCGACCTGGAGCGCGATCGCGTCGCCCGGTACCTGAAACATCCAGTCGATCTCGGCAGCTCCGTGGGGACGATTGCCCCGGTAGTTCGGGTTGCGTTTGAGGACGATCTCGCTCGGCGTGTTGCTCGCTATGTAGTAAGGCCCGGCCATCGGCACCATTTGGTTGGGTTGGGCGGGGAGGCCAACCGGGACGGCACAGAAGAGCGTCGAGGCGAGCATCGCCGGCAGGTCGGCGGCCGGCCGATCCATGGTGATGGTGATCGCGTTCCCGTGGGAGGTCGCGCTCACCAGATCGTGAAGGACTGTCGGGCCGAGTGTCGCCACTCCCTTCTCCAGGTCTCGGTGGATCGCGTAGACGAAGTTCGCGGCGGTGACGGACCGACCGTCCTGGAAGCGGAAGCCGCTGCGGACGTGAATCGAGTACCGGTAGTTGCGGCCGCTCCGTCGAACGCTCGGGAACGCGGTCGCCGCTTCAGGCCGAAGGGTGGCACCTGCGGGCGCCGGGGCGTCGGGATAGTCGTACAGGAAAGCGCAGGTCGACCACAACAACTGCTGCGCGAAGAAGCCCGCGCCCTGCGCGGGATCGATCGAGCCGATCGACGCCAACGGACTGGCCCCCGTCTGCGCGATCCGAAGCGTCCACGCCGAAGAGGCCTGGCTGTCGACGACCACGGTGCCGAGCGCGCTCATCGACACCAGCGCTGCGGCGATTACACTAACGACGATTCGCCGCCGCGTCATCGATCAAGAGTGGCCGCGCCGAAACGGGCTGTCAACAGGTTCCGCCTGTCGCGACCCCGTCCCGCGTGCGTTATGTCGACCGAGTAGCGCCGCCTAACGCCCGCACGAGCGTCTCGCCTGCGAGGACGACGGAATCGAGGTCGTGCGGGTCGGGCATGTTGAGGATCAGCGCTTCGACCCCGGCGTCCCGCAGCGCCTGTACCTGCTCGACGACCTCGTCCGGCGTGCCGAGCGTGAGGACGTTGCGTAGCCGGTCGGGGTCGAGCTGCAGGCGGTCAGGCCACGAGGCCAGGCGTCGCTCCGCTTCCTCGTGGCTGTCTGCGATCGCGAGCGTCCCGAGACGCGTGCGCGTGATCTCCTGCGGGTCACGGCCGACGTCGGCGCAGTGGGCGTCGAGCGCGTCCATCAGGTGCCGCGACCGTTCGGGGTCGCCGAAGATGTTGCACGCATCGGCGTACTCCGCGACCAGGCGCAGCGTCTTCCGCTCGCCGCTGCCGCCGACGAGGATCGGGATGTCGCCGCGGATCGGGCGCGGGTTGTCGAGGGCGCCGTCGATGCGGAAGTGACGCCCCTCGTAGGTCGATGCCTCCTGCGTGAACATGGCGCGCGAGATCCGAAGGGCGTCCTCGAGCCGTTCGAACCGCTCCTTCAGCGGCGGGAAGTCGTAGCCGTACGCGCGGTGCTCGTCCTCGAACCATGCGGCGCCGAGCGAATGGATCGCCCGTCCGCCCGAGATGACGTCGAGCGTGGTCGTGATCTTCGCGTGCAGCGCCGGGTTGCGGTACGTGACCGCCCCGACCATCAGGCCGAGGTTCAGCCGCTCGGTGCGGGCGGCCAGCGCCGCGAGGATCGTGTTGCCCTCGAGCATCCAGTTCGTCGGCGGCCCGACTCCCGGGATCTGGTGCAGGTGGTCCATGACGAACAGCGAGTCGAAGCCCGATGCCTCCGCGGTCCCGGCGATCTCGACCAGCCGCGAAAAGAGGTCGACCGGAGCGACGCCCGGAAAGTTGAAGCTCGGGATCTGGAGGCCGATCCGGACGGGCGCACGCATCGCCGCACCGTAGCCGTCGGGCATGGGGCTACGCGGCGATCAGAACGGCCCGCGCGGCTCGTAGCTTCCGCGCCGTGCACCGACCGCGACGAAGGTCATCCCGTCCGGGCCGGCGACCGGCTGGCGGGTGGTCTCGGGGTCGAAGCGGAGGAAGGTGCCGACCTTGACCGGCACCTCCTCGTCCTCGACGCGCCAGTGGCCGGAACCGGCGACCACGACGTTGACTTCCTCCTGGCCCGAGTCGGCCTCGTCGTGCTCGACACCCGGGACGCCCGGCGGCAGCTCGAACCAGTTGATCCCGAAGGCCTCGAGCCCAAGCTCGCGGCGGACGAACCGCACAGCGCCGCCCGGGCCTGCTCCGTCGATGTCCTCGATGTTCTTGAACGAGTACCCAATCAGGCTCTCTGACTTAGACCCGTGTGAAGTGACGAGTGTAGTGGCCCAGCACGTCGCCCCAGCCTGCGTCGTACCCGGAGCGTGCCTCCTGTGCCCGCTCGGCGAGGATCTCCCAGCCCCGGTGCTCTAGGTCGACGCGGGTGCCGTCGTCCTCGGCGGCGAAGCGCACCTCCAGCTCGGTCGCCTGCGACGAGTCGTGGCCCGGATACCAGGTCATGACGAAGCGGGCAGGCGGCTCCCAGGCCAGCACGCGGCCCCATTCGCCCTCGCCGCCGTCGTCATGGCGCTCGAAGATCCGTCCGCCGACGTGCTCCTCGAACACGACCTCGGTGATCCTGTCGCCGCCGATCGAGTACATGCCGAGCGGCCACCAGGTCCCGAGCTCTCGCGTGAACACCTCGAACGCCCGCTCGGGACTGCATGCGACCACCATGGTCTTGTGGACCGGCGCGATCGCAGCCTGCGTGTTGCTCACGTGTTCCTCCTCTCGCTCTCGGCCGCCGCCCTGAAACCGGCGAGGGCCTGCTCCCAGAAGCTGTCGAAGTAGGCGCGCAGGTCGGCGATCGCCTTCGGCTCGACGCCGTAGATCCTGCGCGTCCCGTCCTTTCGCTCGGTCACCAGCCCCGCCTCCTTCAGGACGCGCAGGTGCTGCGACACCGCGGGTCGTGAGACCGGGAGCTCGGCGGCCAGCTCGCCGACGGGACGAGGCCCGCCGCGCAGACGCTCCATGATGTCCCGCCGGGTCGCATCACCGAGGGCGTCCATCGCCGTTGCGTAAGCCATAGCTTACCGTAAGTATCTGCTTACGCTCGTCTCGTTGTCAAGTGACTCGCGAGCCGGTGAAGGGACTGCGTCGCTTTGGTGACGATTCGGTGGCGGCCGTTGTCCGCACGTAGCCCCCGGATTAGGGTCGCAGGGTGGCCGTCTCCACCGACAGGCTGCGGGCGCTCCCGCTCTTCTCGGCGCTCTCGGACGCCGAGCTGGAGGCCACGGCCCGGTTGTTCGAGGAAAGGCAGGTCGCGCCGGGCAAGTGCCCGGCGGTCGAAGGAGCCTCCGGCTACTGCTTCTTCGTGATCGAGGACGGCACGGCCGAGGTCGAGCAGGACGGCCGGCTCGCGAACACCCTCGGCCCCGGCGACTTCTTCGGCGAGATGGCCATCCTCAGCGGCGAGCGGCGAAGCGCGACCGTCCGGGCTGCGTCCGCGCTCCACCTGCTCGTCCTGTTCGGCACCGAGTTCCGTGTCCTCGAGCGGGACTTGCCCTCGGTCGTCGAGACGATCGCCGAGACGATGACCACCCGCCTGCAGCCGGCCGTGCCGGCCGACTAGAGCAGCGCCCCTTCCAGCCGCAGCAACAGCTCCTTCCGCTCGAGGCCACCGGCGTAGCCGACGAGCTTGCCGTTCGCGCCGACGACGCGGTGGCACGGGAGCACGATCGGGATCGGGTTGCGGTTCATCGCGCCGCCGATCGCCCGGGCCGCCTTCGGGTGCCCGACCTTCGCGGCCAGCGCACCGTACGTCGTCACCTGGCCGTAGGGGACCCGGGCGAGCTCATGCAGCGCCTCGCGGTGGAACGAGCCGACAGGGGAGAGGTCGACCTCCAGGTCGAACTCGCGGCGGTGACCCTCGAAGTACTCGTCCAGCTCTCGCCGGATGTCGTCGACGCGGCGCGGAACCCGGAGGACGCGCACGCCGAAGTCGCCAGCCAGCTCATCCAGCGCGTCGTCGGGCCGGTAGGCGATCCGGCAGAGGCCGCGGTCGGTCGCGGCTACCAGCAGCTCGCCGACCGGCGAGTCGGTCAGGTCGTAGGCGACGTCCACGAGGCCCTCGCGGTCGGCGGCGTCGCGGAAACGGCGGTCGAGATCGGTCGAAACGGTCATGTGGTCTCCTTTCTACGCAGCCGGCGGACGCCGGCTGAGGCCGCCTGGCGGGCAGCATCCTCGGACGATCCGAGGGCCGCGCCGATGGCGGCATAGGGCATGTCGTAGGCGTAGCGGAGGACGACGGCCGCACGCTCGGTCGGCGGCAGGCCGTCGGTCAGGTGCTCGAGCTCCGCGTAGGCGGGACGCCGCGGGAGCTCAGCTTGCTCCTCGAGCTCGGCCGCCGGCCGCTCACGGCGGAAGGCGTCGACGGCGACGTTCCGTGCGATCGTCAGCACCCAGGCACGCAGGTACTCGCCGTGGCGCAGGGACGGATACGCGCGCAACGCGCGCAGGAACGTCTCCTGGAACGCGTCGTCGGCCCGCTGCCGGCCGAGCCGGCGCGCAAGCAAGCCGTACACCTCGTCGCGGTGCTCGGCGTAGAAACGCTCGAACGGCGGGATCGTCACTGTCGCTTCCATCATCGAGGGAAACGTCCGTGGCCGCCCTCGTGTGAGATGGCGTTACGCCGCGTCCAGCCAGGCGTCCGCCAGCGCGGCGACGTGCCGGTGGTCGGTGCCGCAGCAGCCGCCGACGACCGTGGCCGTGGGGAGAAGCGCTCGAAGTCTCCGGTACTGGGCGGCGAGCTCCGCGGGATCGCCCTCGTCGAGCTCCTCTGCCTCGTCCAGCTCCGCATGGCTCTTGCGCGAGGCGTTCGCCCGCACGCCGCCGATCCGCCCGGTCCAGTCGCCGCCCTGCTCGAGCACGCCGCTGAAGTGGGTCGGATGGGCGCAGTTGATCATGAAGTACGCGGCCGCCCCGTCCGTCGCCGCGTCCACCCGCTCGATCGCGTCCCCGAGCGCGGTTCCGCCCGGCAGGCGGCCGTCGGTCTCGACCGTGAACGAGACCGCGACCGGGATGCCGGCCCTGCCCGCGGCACGGACGATCCCGATCGCCTCCTCGGGATACGCGAGCGTGAGCCCCGAGATCATGTCCGCCCCTGCGTCGGCCAGCGTCTCGATCTGCGTCGAGTGATACCGCTCCGCCCCGTCGGCAGTCATCAGGGCGCCGGGCCGGTAGGCGTCGTCGCGGGGCCCGACGGTGCCGCAGACGATCACCGTGGTCGGCGCATGGTCGGCCCGCACCTGCTCGATCAGCCGCACTGCCTTACGGTTCGTCTCCGCGAGCCGTTCGGCGTCGTAGCCGAGCCGGTCGCCCCAATCGGCGCTCGCACGCCAGGTCGGGGTGTCGAGGAGGAGGCCGACGCCGCGCTCGCGCGCGATCGCCGCGTACGGCTCGTAGTACGAGCGCAGCTCGTTCGTCCCGGCGTCGCTGTCGAGGAGCGGGAACGCACCGAAGCAGGGCAGGTCGATGCCACGGTGGAACAGGAGCACCGTCTCCATGCCGCCGTCGGTGATGCACGTCGTGCCCTGGGTCTGGAGGAGCGCCTGCCGAAACCCCATGACGCCTCGCACCGTACCGCACCACGGATGGGCCACTGGGGTTGAATTGTGGGTGATCGTGGGGTACAGTGGGGCAGCGTGGACCAATGCTACTGGGCGAACACGAGCACACCCTGGACGAGAAGAACCGCCTCACCTTGCCGGCGCGCTTCCGCGTGGCGATGGCGGACGGTGTCGTTCTCACCCGCGGGCTCGACTCCTGCGTCGAGGCCTATCCGTCCGGGGACTGGACGCAGCTGGTCGAGGACCGGCTGGCCGGCCTCGACCCGCTCAGCCGCGAGACCCGCGTCCTCGAGCGCTTCTACTACACGGGCGCGATCGAGGCCAAACCCGACAAGCAGGGCCGCGTGATGCTGCCGCCGGTGCTGATCGAGCACGCGAAGCTCGATCGCGAGGTGGTCGTCGTCGGCATGCGCGGACGAATCGAGATCTGGGATCGCGCCGCGTGGCGCGCGCAGATCGAGGAGGTCATGGGAAGTGCAGAGCATGTTGCCGAACGTCTTGCAGCCCGACACGACTGACCACGTCCCGGTCCTCGCAGACGAGGTGCGGGCGCTGCTCGCGCTCGAGCCCGGGCACACGCTCGTCGACGCGACCTTTGGGGCCGGCGGTCACGCGAGCCTGCTCGCGCGCGACCTCCACGGCGACGGCAAGGTGATCGCGATCGACCGCGATCCCACCGTGCGCCCGTACTTCGAGCACTTCCGGCGCACGGCCGCGGTTCAGGCGCGGTTCCTGCGCGGCGACTTCTCGATCGTCCTCACGCAGCTGGCCGAGAACGGCGTCCGCGCCGACGCGATCCTGCTCGACCTCGGCGTCTCCAGCATGCAGCTCGACCGGCCCGAGCGCGGGTTCTCGTACGCCACCGACGCGCCGCTCGACATGCGCATGGACCCCTCGTCCGAATACTCGGCGCGCGAGCTCGTGAACGAGGCGTCGGAGCGCGACCTCGAGCGCATCTTCCGCCGCTACGGCGAGGAGCGCTACGCGCGCCAGATCGCACGCGCCATAGGGCGCCGTCGCCGCAAGCAGCCCTTCGAGCGCACGGGCGAGCTCGTCGACACGATCAAGAGCGCCATTCCCGCTCCTGCCAGGTTCGGCGAGGGTCACCCGGCCAAGCGCGTCTTCCAGGCCCTCCGCATCGCCGTGAACGAGGAGCTCGACGCCCTGGAGGACGCGCTGCCCGCGGCAGTCGAGATGCTCCGGCCGGGTGGCCGCATCGCCGTGATCGCGTTCCACTCGCTCGAGGACCGCATCGTCAAGCACTTCTTCCGCGAGGAGGCTCGCGGCTGCACCTGCCCGCCCGACTTCCCGGTCTGCGTCTGCGGCCACGAGCCGGTGCTGCGCGTGCTGACGCCGAGGCCGGTCCGGCCGACAGCGCGCGAGGCTTCCATGAACCCCCGCGCCGCGTCGGCGCGGCTGCGGGCCGCGGAAAAGGTGGGCTAGTGGCGGCGGTCGCTCCGGAGTCGGAGCCGCGGACGCAGGCCGCCCATGCGAGCGCGATCGAGGCGGCGCCGAGGCCGAGACCAAGGCCCCGGCCGCGCGCCGAGCGGCGCCCGCGCGTCGCCAGCGGCGTCGTCTGGATCGCGGTGATCGCCGCGCTCCTGGTCGGCGTCGTGTTCATGAACGTCGCCGTCCTCCGGCTGAACATCAGGCTCGACCAGCTCGGCCGCGACCGCGCGGGCCTGCGGGCCGACAACGCGCAGCTCGCGTCCGAGCTCTCCAGCGCGCAGGCGGCCGCGCGGATCCAGGCGCTCGCCCGCAAGGAGCTCGGCGTCCAGCCCGCGCTCGCGCAGGAAACGACGTACGTCAGGTTGAAGCCCTAGGCGTGCACTCGCGTCTGGCGAACCGCCGGATCCGGCTCCTGCTCGCCTTCTTCGCGCTCGCCTTCGCGATCGCCTTCGTACGGGCTTTCTGGCTGCAGGTCGTGCGCGCGCCGCGGCTGGAGCGCCTGGCCGCGCAGCAGCACCACGAGACGATCGCCACGCCGGCCGGCCGGGGGACGATCTACGACCGCATGGGCTCGCCGCTCGCGATCGGCGAGGAGGCGACCACGGTCTACGCCGACCCGAAGCAGGTGCGGAACGCACAGAAGGTCGCGGTCGAGGCCGGCCACGCGCTCGACCTCGACCCGAACAAGATCTACCCGCAGCTGCTCGACAAGAAGCAGAGCTTCGTCTACGTCCAGCGGAAGGCCGACCCGGAGCGGGCGGCTGCGCTCGAGCGGCGCGGCCTCGCCGGGCTCGACTTCTACCCGGAGGAGCGGCGGAGCTATCCGCAGCACGGCGTCGCGTCGCAGGTGCTCGGGTACGCGGGGATCGACAACACGGGCATCGCGGGGCTGGAGCTCGGCCTCGAGCGTTACCTCGCCGGCAAGCCCGGCAAGGAGACGATCGTCCGCGACCCGTTCGGCCGCACCATCGACGTGGTCTCGTCGACCCCGGAGCAGGCGGGTCGCGACGTCTTCCTGACGCTCGACCACACGCTGCAGGCGAAGGTCGAGTCGGTGCTGCGCGACACGCTGGCGAAGTGGCACGCCGTCGACGGGACGGCGATCGTCCTCGATCCCCGCACCGGCGGCGTGCTCGCGATGGCCAGCGCGCCGGGCTTCGACGCGAACGACTACCCGAAGGCGCCGAGCAGCCTCCAGCGCAACCGCGCCGTCACCGACACGTACGAGCCGGGCTCGACCTTCAAGGTCGTCACGTACGCCGCGGCGCTCACCGACCACGTCGTCACCCCGAACACGAGCTTCACGCTTGCGCCCTCGATCCAGGTCGCCGACCGGACGATCAGCGATGCCGAGCCGCGGCCGACCGAGACGATGACGGTCGCCGAGATGCTCGCCCGGTCGTCGAACGTCGGAGCGATCACGCTCGCCGAGCTGCTCGGGCGCAAGCGGCTCGGGACCTGGATCGACCGGTTCGGCTTCGGGAGGAGCACCGGCATCGACTTCCCGGGCGAGAGCCAGGGCATCGTCCTCCCCGTGGACAAGTGGTCCGGATCGACGATCGGGAACGTCCCGATCGGCCAGGGCATCGCCGTCACGCCGATCCAGATGGCCTCCGCGTACGCCGCGCTCGCGAACCACGGCGTGTGGCTCGAGCCGCATCTCGTCGACCACGTGCGCGGACGCAAGCCCGCGAAGGTCCACCGCCGCCGCGTCGTCTCCCCGTCGATCGCCCGCGAGTTGATGGGCATGCTCCAGGGCGTCGTCTCCTCGGAGGGCACCGGCGGCGAGGCGACCGTGCCCGGGTACCTGGTCGCCGGCAAGACCGGCACCGCGGCCAAGCCCGACCCGCACGGCGGCTACTCGGACACCAACTACGTCGCGTCGTTCGTCGGGATCGTCCCGGCCAGCGCGCCGCGCGCGGTCATCCTCGTCTCGATCGACGAGCCGCAGGGTCAGATCTTCGGCGGTCTGGTCGCCGCTCCCGCGTTCCGCGACATCGCCCGGTTCGCGCTCCAGTACATGGACGTCCCGCCGGACGATCCCGCGTCGCTCAAGAACGCTGCCGGCGCGCCCCTTGGCTAGCAAGGAGGGGGCTCGAGGGGGAACCAGGGGTTCCCCCTCGCTGGGTTAGACTCGCTCGTCGTGGACCTGGAGCGGCTGATCGCCGTGCTCGCGCCGGCGGAAGTCGTCGGGCGCGCGGAAACGACGATCCACGACCTGGCATACGACGCCCGCGCCGTCCGGGCCGGGTCGCTCTTCTTCTGCGTCCCCGGCGAGCGTGCCGACGGACACGACTTCGCGCCGGAGGCGATCCGGAACGGGGCGGCGGCGCTCGTCGTCCAGCGACCGCTCGACCTGGCCGTGCCTCAGCTCGTCGTCGCCGACTCGCGCGCATCGATGCCGGTGGCGGCGGACGAGTTCTTCGGCCGGCCGACCGCGGAGCTCGCCGTGGCCGGCGTCACCGGCACGGCGGGCAAGACCACGACCGCGTTTCTCCTCTACGCCGTGCTGGCAGCGGCCGGGAGGCGGCCGGGACTGCTGGGGACGATCGAGACCCGCGTCGACGGCGAGCGGCGGCCCGCGACCCGCACCACGGCAGAGGCGATCGACCTCCAGCGGCTCTTCCGCGAGATGCTCGAGGCCGGCGACCGCAGCTGCGCGATGGAGGCGACCTCGCACGGGTCGGCGCTCCGCCGCCTCGACCGCGTCCGCTTCTCGGTGCTCGTCTTCACCAACCTCGACCGTGACCACCTCGACTTCCACCGCGACATGGAGGACTACTTCGACGCGAAGCGGCGGCTGTTCCTGGGTGACGACGCGCCTCCGGCGGCTGTCAACGTCGGCGACGCCTACGGCTTGCGGCTCGCCGACGAGCTGCGCGAACAGGGAACGCCGCTCCTCACCTTCGGCCTCACCGAGGACGCAGAGATCCGCCCGGCGACGGTCGACGTGAACACGCGCCTGCGCGGGCGCTTCAACCTCGAGAACGGGCTCGGGACGTTCGCTGCCGCGCGCCTGCTCGGGATCGACGACGAGACGATCGCACGCGGGATCGGATCGGTCGCTGGCGTGCCCGGCCGTTTCCAGACGGTCGACGAGGGCCAGGACTTCGCCGTGATCGTCGACTACGCCCACAAGCCTGCGGCGCTCGAGCACGTCCTGCACACCGCCCGCGAGCTGGCCGACGGCCGTCTGATCTGCGTCTTCGGCTGCGGCGGCGACCGTGACCGCGGGAAGCGGCCGGTGATGGGACGCATCGTCTCGGGGCTGGCCGACGTCGCGATCGTCACCTCGGACAACCCGCGCAGCGAGGATCCGCTGGCGATCATCGACCAGATCGTCGCCGGGATGGGCAACGAGCCGGAGGTGGAGCCGGACCGCGCGCGTGCGATCGAGCGGGCGGTCGAGCTGGCGGGGCCGGGCGACGTGGTCGTGATCGCCGGCAAGGGGCACGAGCGCGGCCAGGAGGTCGCCGGCGTCGTCACGCCTTTCGACGACGCCGAGGTGGCAGGCGAAGCGCTGCGCGCGCTGAAAACGACCGCATGATTCCCCTCTCGCTCGAAGAGGTCAGGGAGCTCGCGCCCGGCCGGCTCGAGGCCGCCGCCGGGGCGACAGAGGTGCGCGGCCTCCAGACCGACTCGCGGCGCGTCGAACGCGACGACCTCTTCGTTGCAGTCGCCGGCGGCACGGCGTTCCTCGAGGACGCCCTGCGACAGGGCGCTGCGGCAGCGCTGGTCCCGGACAACGCCTTCGCGTCGCTGGCCGCGCTCGCCGGGCGAGTGCGCGACGGAAGCTCTGCGCGGTTCGTCGGCATCACCGGCTCGATGGGGAAGACGTCGACGAAGGACATCCTGGCGGCGATCTGTGCGCCGCAGCGCCGCACGGTCGCGGCCGAGCGCAGCTACAACGCCGAGATCGGCGTGCCCCTGACGATCGGGCGCGTCGAGCCCGACACCGAGCTCTGCATCCTCGAGCTGGCGATGCGCGGCTTCGGCCAGATCGCGGAGCTGTGCGCCTTCGCGCGGCCGCACGTCGGCGTGATCGTCAACGTCGGCCCCGTGCATCTGGAGAAGGTGGGCGACCTCGCCGGCGTCGTCCGTGCCAAGAGCGAGCTGATCGCGGCGCTTCCCGCCGGGGGAGCGGCGATCGTGCCGGAGGACTTCCCCGTCGAGCGCGACGACGTCGAGGTCGTCCGCGTCGGCCGCGACGTCACCCTCGAATCGTTCGAGCCGCCCGTGCTGCGAACATCGCTGGGCACCGTCGAGGTCGACTTCACCGCGCGGCATCTGGCCGCCAACGCGCTGACGGCGTTCGCGACGGCCGATGCGCTCGGGCTCGACCTGCCGGACGAGCTCCACGTCCCGTTCACCGCCTGGCGGAACGAGGAGATCTCGCTGCCGGGCGGAGGCGTGCTGCTGAACGACGCCTGGAACGCCAACCCCGTCTCGATGCGCGCCGCGCTCGAGCACCTCGTCCAGCTCGCCGCGGGCCGCCAGACGATCGCGGTGCTCGGCGACATGGCCGAGCTCGGCGCGTACAGCGACGAGGGCCACCGCGAGGTGGGCCGCGACGTCGCCGAGCTCGGGATCGACGAGTTGGTCGCGATCGGGCCGCAGGCCGTCGCGTACGGCGGGCGTCACGTCGACTCGGTCGACGAGGCGATCGTGCTGCTCGAGGAGCTCGTGAAGCCGGGCGACTGCGTGCTCGTCAAGGCGGCACGGGCGATGGGGCTCGAGCGCGTGGCCGAGGCCCTGACGACGGTGCACGCGTAGTGGTCGACGTCCTGATCGCGGGGATCGTCGCGATGGTGGTCTCGATCGTCGCCGGCCCGCGGTTCATCACCTTCCTGCGTCTGCGCGAGTACGGGCAGCCGATCCGCGAGGAGGGGCCGGCGCGCCACGTCGAGAAGCAGGGCACGCCGACGATGGGCGGCCTGCTGATCCTGTTCTCGGCGGTCGTCCCGTACCTGATCCTGAGCAACTACTCGACGCCTGCGCTCACCGTCGTCTTCTGCATGGTCGGCTGCGGCCTGATCGGGTTCCTCGACGACTTCATCAAGGTCACCCACCAGCGTTCGCTCGGCCTCAACGGCCGCTGGAAGCTGCTCGGGCTCGCGGTGATCACCGCGGTCGTCGCGTGGGTCGCCTACCACCGCGACTTCTCGACCGACCTCTACCTGCCCGGCTTCAAGATCCCGCTCTCGTGGGCGTGGTATCCGTTCCTGTTCATCATCATCGCCGGCGCCGCGAATGGCGTGAACCTGACCGACGGCATCGACGGCCTCGCTGCCGGCACCGGGATCATCGCCGTCTTCACGTTCACGGCGATGACCGTGATCGCCTTCATCCGTTCCGGCCCCCCCGGGCACCGCGAGATCCGGCTGCTCGACCTGTCGATCGTCGGCGCTGCGCTGATCGGGGCGCTGGTCGGGTTCCTCTGGTACAACGCGTCCCCCGCGGAGGTGTTCATGGGCGACACAGGGGCGATGGCGATCGGCGGTGCGCTGGCCGGCTTCGCGATCATGACGAAGACCGAGGTGCTGCTCCTCTTCGTCGGCGGGATCTTCCTGGTCGAGGCCCTGTCGGTGATGATCCAGGTGTTCTCGTTCAAGTACCTCGGCCGGCGGGTCTTCCTGATGGCGCCGATCCACCATCACTTCGAGATGAAGGCGTGGTCCGACACCAAGATCATGGTGCGCTTCTGGATCCTGACGGCGATCCTCTGCGCCTGCGGGTTCGCGCTGTACTACCGCTACTACTTCCGGTTCTTCCGGGGCGGATGACGATCCTCGTCCTCGACGGCGATCTCGTCGGCGACGCGCTCGCGGAGCTCGGTGCGGACGAGCTGATGATCGTGATCGATCCGTCCGCCGACAGGCTCGAGGAGCTGGAGGAGCGTTACCCTGACCCGCGCGTCACCTGGCTGATCGGCGACGGCGTCGTGATTCCGATCCCGGACGACTCGGTGGACAAGGTGCTGGGCGAGGGTTCCCAGGCGGAGCTGCGGCGAGTTCTCCGTCCGTGAAGCGTGCCGTCGTCCTCGGAACGGCGCGCTCCGGTCAGGCGGCGGCGGCGCTGCTCGAACGGAACGGGGTCGAGGTCGTCCTCGCCGGTCACGAGCTCGGCAACGACGGCGACCTCTCGCTCCTCGACGGCGCCGACGTGCTGGTCAAGAGCCCGGGCGTGCCCCGGGACAACCCGCTCGTCGCGGGAGCGAAGGTGCCGGTCTGGAGCGAGGTCGAGCTCGCCTCGCGGTTCTTGCCGAACCCGATCCTCGGGGTCACCGGCACGAACGGGAAGACGACCACCACCGAGTGGCTCGGGGCGATGTTCCGGGCCGCCGGCCGCGACGTCGCCGTCGCCGGCAACGTCGGCCGCGCGCTCAGCGCGGTCGAGGCCCCGGCCGACGCGTGGGTCGTCTGCGAGCTGTCCAGCTTCCAGCTCGAGGACATCCACGACTTCCGCCCTCGTGTCGCGGTGCTCGTCAACCTCGAGCCCGACCACCTCGACCGGCACGGCACGTTCGAGGCCTACCGCGACGCGAAGCTGCGCATCTTCGAGAACCAGCACGCGGGCGACACGGCGGTCGCGCCGCGGGGCTTCGGCATGGTGCCGGGCTCGGCGGCGCTCCTCGAGTTCGCGGCCGGCGACGCGTTGCCGGCCGAACCGAGCTTGCCCGGCGCCCACAACCGCGAGAACGCGGCGGCAGCGACCACCGCCGCCCGTGCCGCCGGGATCGGCGACGACGCGATCGCGGAGGCGTTGCTCGCGTTCCCGGGCGTCCCGCACCGCCTCGAGCTCGTCGCCGAGCTGGACGGCGTTCGCTTCGTGAACGACTCGAAGGCGACGAACACGGCCGCGGCCCGGCGTGCGCTGGCCTCGTATGACGCGCCGCTGCACGTGATCCTCGGCGGCTCGCGCAAGGGGGAGAGCTTCGACGAACTGGGCGGCGAGCTCCACGGCCGCGCCTACCTGATCGGCGAGACGGCGGACGAGCTTGCGGACGCACTCGACCGCGCGGGCGTCCCGTACATCCGCTGCGGCGACCTGGAGACGGCGGTCTCCGCTGCTGCCGCCACGGCGGAGCCGGGGGAGGTCGTCCTGCTCTCGCCGGCCTGCGCGAGCTACGACCAGTTCCGCGACTTCGAGCAGCGGGGCGAGGAATTCCGGAGGCTGGTGCAGAACCTATCCGGGTGAAGCGCGGCCACCTGGAGTCGAACGTCCTCGTTCTCGTCACACTCGCCCTCGTCGCCTTCGGCATGGTGATGGTGTACAGCGCCACCTCCGCGTCGGCGACGATCGGCGGTGGGAACCCCGCCTACTACCTGAAGCGGCAGGCGATCTTCGCGTGCCTCGGGCTCGGGCTGCTCGTCGCTGCGCGACTGTGGAGCTACCGGTCGCTGCGGCACACGGCGCCGGTGCTCGTCCTGGGGAGCCTCTTCCTGCTCCTGGTCGCGCTCGTCGGCGGGCAGAACGTCAACGGGGCCCGCCGCTGGATCGACCTCGGGGCAGCGTCGTTCCAGCCCTCCGAGATCGCGAAGCTGGCGGTCGTCGTCTGGATCGCGCTCTACCTCTCGAAGCGACCGGTGCCGACGACGCTCGGCGAGCTGACGAAGCCGATCGGGCTGATGGTGGCGGCGTTCTGCGCCCTCGTGCTGGCGGAGCCCGACCTCGGCACCGTGATCGCGATCTGCCTCGTGGTGGGCGCGATGCTGCTGGTCGCCGGCGCGCCCGTTCGCCTGCTGGGCGTCTCGGCGGCGATCGTCTCGGTGATCACGGTGGTCGCGATCTGGTTCGAGCCGTACCGGCGCACCCGCTTCTTCAGCTTCATCGACCCGTGGCGCGACGCGCAGGGCGCCGGTTACCAGACGGTGCAGGCGATGATCGGGATCGGCTCGGGCGGAGTCTTCGGGAAGGGCCTGGGTGAGAGCGTCGGCAAGATCTTCTACCTCCCGGAGGCGCACACGGACATGATCTTCGCGGTCATCGGCGAGGAGCTCGGGTTGGTCGGAGCAACGCTCCTGATCGCCGCGTATGCCGCCTTCGGCTGGGCGGGGCTGCGCATCGCGTTGCGCTGTCACGACCCGTTCGGCAAGGGGCTCGCGGTCGGGATCACGACGCTGATCTGCGGCCAGGCCGCGCTCAACCTCGCCGCGGTTGTCGGCGTCGCGCCGCTCACCGGGATCCCGCTGCCCCTGGTGTCGTATGGGGGGACCAGCCTCGTCGTCATGCTCGCGTCGGTCGGCATCCTCCTTAACATCGCGCGCAACGATGGCGTCGAAGTCGCAGCTCAGGTGCGTGATCGCGGCCGGGGGGACCGCCGGTCACGTGATCCCGGCGCTCGCCGTCGCGCAGGCGCTCCGCGCCCGCGGCGTGAGCGTGAGCTTCGCCGGCTCGCCTGACCGCATCGAGGCGCAGCTCGTCCCGGAAGCCGGCTTCGAGCTCGACCCGTTCCGGATCAGCGGCCTGCCGCGGCGACCGGGTGTCGCACAGCTGCGCGCGGCCCTGCTCGCCGGCCGCGCGCCGCGAGCCTGCGCGCGCATCCTCGCCGAGCGCAACCCGGACGTCGTGTTCGGCGGCGGCGGTTACGTCGCCGGGCCGATGGTGTACGCGGCGTGGAGGAAGCACATCCCGGCCGCCCTGGCCGAGGCCGACGCGCACCTCGGGCTGGCTAACCGGGTGACGGCGCCGTTCGCGCAGAGGGTGTTCCTGGCGTATCCGGTTGCGGGGCGGACGGGTGCGCGCTACCGGGTCGTCGGCCGCCCGGTACCGGAGCGCGAGCGTGTCGCGCCGGACGAGGCGCGGCGGCGCTTCGGGCTTCCGGCGGTCGGGCAGGTGCTGCTGGTGTTCGGCGGCAGCCAGGGTGCCGCGGCCGTGAACGAGATCGCGCTCGGTGGATTCGGCTCGGAAGGGCCGGCAGTGCTCCACCTCTGCGGCGAGCGCTACCTCGCCGGCCTGTCCGGTCGGGTCTCGCGGCCGGACTACCGGCTGCTGGGCTGGACGGACGACTTCGGTGCAGCGCTCGACGCGTGCGACCTGGTGCTTGCTCGCGCGGGCGGCTCGGTCTGGGAGGTGGCGGCCGCGGGCAAGCCGGCCGTGCTCGTTCCCTCGCCGAATGTCACCGCCGACCACCAGACGAAGAACGCACGCTATTTCGAGCAGGAGGGGGGCGCAGTGGTCGTGCCGGAGCCGGCGATCGCGCGTGTTCCGGCGATCGTGCGCGACCTGCTGGGGGACGGTGCCCGGCTGACGGAGATGGGCGAGGCGATGCGCCGGGCATCGAGGCCGGGCGCGGCCGAGGAGATCGCCGAGGAGCTGATCGCGCTTGCGCGGGACTCGTAGCGGGGTGAGCAGTTGTGTCCCGGGGCCTCGCTGGTCGGCAGGCGGCGGCGTCCCCGGTCATCCCGGCGGTGATCGACGACCGGGACTCCCCGCAACGGTGCATCGCGCTCGCTCAGCGAGCTTCGGGAACGAATGCCCACCACGGTAGGAGCCCCGCTCGGCGGCCGGAGGATCTGGCTGGTCGGGATCGGCGGCGCCGGGTTGTCCGCGTACGCGCTCCTCGCGCGGGCGTGGGGGGCGGAGGTCGCGGGCTGGGATCGGAACGAGACGCCGTACCTCGGCCCGGTCCGCGCGGCGGGGATCGACGTGACGATCTCGCCCGAGCCGGAGGCGCCCGCGGGGTGGGAGGTGTTCGTCTCCAGCGCGTATCCGGGTGTTCCGGGTCGACCCCGGGCCGAGCTGCTCGCCGAGCTCGTCGCTTCGACGAACGCGATCGTCGTCGCCGGCGCGCACGGCAAGACCACGACCGCGGCGATGATCGCGTTCGCGCTGCGGGCCACCGGCCGAGATCCCAGCTGGATCGTCGGCGGCGAGGTGCCTCAGCTCGGCGCCAACGCCGGCGCGGGGGAGGGGTGGCTCGTGGTCGAGGGAGACGAGTCTGACCGGTCGGTGTTCGCGCTGCGCCCTCGGGTGGCGGTGGTCACGAACGTCGACCTCGACCACCATTCGGAGTTCGCCGCGCGGGCGGAGGTGGCCGAGCTGTTCGAGCGCTGGCTGGCGGAGGTGCCCGAGGGGGTGAGGGGTTGGGAGCTCGAGGCCCTGGACGCGGAGCTGGCCGTTCCGGGCGAGCACAACCGACGCAACGCGGCCGCCGCGGCGGCCGCGCTCGATCTCGTGGGGGTTCCGCCGGCGGAAGCGGTCGCGGCGCTGGCGTCCTTCGAGGGTGTCGGCCGCAGGTTCGAGCTCGTGGGCAGCGCGGCCGGTGTCGACGTCTACGACGACTACGCGCACAACCCGCAGAAGCTGCGCGCCGCGCTCGCAACCGCGAGGGAGCGGAGCAGCGGCCGCGTGCTCGTGCTCTTCCAGCCGCATCTGTACTCTCGCACGCTCCATTCCGCCGGCGAGCTCGGCAGGGAGCTGGCCGCCGCCGACGTGGTTGCCGTCACGGACGTCTACCCGGCGCGGGAGCAGCCGCTCGAGGGGGTGACCGGGAAGCTCGTGGTCGACGCCCTGTGCGACGCGAGGCCCGGGTTCGCGCCCGGCTGGACACCGGCTCTGGAAGACGGTGTCCGCTTTCTCGTCCGCCGGGCACACGCCGGCGACCTCGTGGTCACGGTCGGCGCGGGCGACGTCGACCTTGCCGCGCGCTCGATCCTGGCGGAGCTGGAGGCGTCGTGATGCCTCTCGGCGCCCGCGGTCACGCTCTGCCGGTGCTCCCTCGTGGTGTGCGCGCTCGCGGTCACGCCGTGCCGATGCTCCCTCGTGGCGTTCGCGCCTGCAGTCAGGGGCCGGCCGCCCGCCGCGGGGCACTGTCCGCCGGCAAGGCGCTCTCCACCCGCGGCCACGCTCTGTTCAGCCGCCGTCACACATCCGGCGCGTTCCCGTCACCCACGCGTGCGTTTTCGAGGGTTAGGCTCGCGCCATGGGACGGGGAGGTGGGGCGCTCCCACAGGCGTCCCGAACCGGACCCGTCCGGAGGGGCCACGTGAGGATCGAGGAGGGCGTCCCGCTCGCGCGGATGACGACCGTCGGGATCGGCGGGCCGGCCGCGGCGCTCGCTCGACCCCGCACGCTGGCAGAGCTCGAGGAGGCACTGGACTGGGCGGCCCAGCGCGAGCTCGACGTGCGCCCGATCGGGCTCGGCTCCAACCTGCTTGCAGCCGACGCAGGAGTGGACGCGCTCGTCGTCCGTCTCGAAGGCGAGCTCGCGGTCGCGGAGGTGCAGGAGACGGTGCTTCTCGCCGGAGGCGGAACGCCCAACGCCGTCTGCCTTCACCGTGCCCGCGCAGCCGGCCTCGGCGGATTCGAGTTCGCCTGTGCCATCCCCGGCACGGCCGGCGGAGGCGTGCGGATGAACGCAGGCGCCTACGGCAGCGACTGGCAGGCGATCGTCCTGCGTGCGCTCGTCGTCGACGCGGACGGCGCCCGCTGGCGCAGCAACGACGAGCTCGAGCTCTCGTACCGGCATTCTGCGCTCGTCCCCGGCCAGGTCGTCGCGCAGGTCGAGTTCCAGCTCGTCGCTCGGCCGGTCGCCGAGATCAAGGAGACGGTCGCCGCCATGCAGGCGCGGCGGAAGGAGACGCAGCCGACGAACAAGCGAACGTTCGGGAGCGTGTTCAAGAACCCGGATCACGAGCCCGGGGCGGGACGGATGATCGAGCTCTGCGGCCTGAAGGGGCACTGCATCGGCGGCGCAACCATCTCGCCGCGGCACGGGAACTTCATCGAGAACGCCGGCGGAGCGACCGCCGTCGAGGCGATCGCGCTGATGGCCGAGGCCCGCGAGCGCGTGCTCGACCGCTTCGGGGTCGTGCTCGAGCGCGAGGTGGAGCTGCTCGGCGAGCTTGAGCTCCCGCCGGTGAGCGCGGACCCCGGCTAGCCGGCCGCAGGACCGCGACGGCCCGCGGCGAACCGAGGCGGAATGGCCACGCGCCCGTCTCCGCCGCTGCCCGGCGACCGCCGGCCCTTGCTCGTCGTCGCGGTTGCGCTCGTACTCGTCGCCTCGGGATTCGGCGCGTATTTCGGTGCGCGCCAAACGAGGATCTTCGCGCTGGACCGGATCCAGGTCACCGGCGCGCCGCCGTCCACGGCGGCCAGGATCCGGGCAGCGCTGCGCGGCTACGTGGGGAAGAGCCTCGTCCGCTTCGACCGGGACGACGCCGCCCGCCGTCTCGCCGCCGTCTCCGAGATCGCCGACGCACGCTTCGACCGCGACTTTCCGCACACGCTCAGGATCCGCGTCCGTCTCGAACGGCCTGTCGCCGTCCTGCGCCGCGGCTCGGACGCCTGGCTCGTGTCCTCGTCGGCGCGTGTGCTCGCGCACCTGGACAAGCGCCCGTATCCGCGTCTGCCGCGGATCTGGCTACCGGCAGGAACCGACATTTCGGTGAACTCGACGCTCGCCGGCGTGGGAGCGAGTGGCGTGGCCGCTGTGGCTCCCCTCCGGCCGCTCCACCTGGTCGGCCGAGTCCGCCAGGTCCTCGCCAGCGACGGCCGGCTCACCCTGGTGCTCGCGTCGGGCACGGAGCTCCGTCTCGGGGACAGCGGCGACCTGCGCCTGAAGCTGTCGATCGCGAAGCAGATCCTGCCGCTCGCGACCGGCGCCTCCTATGTGGACGTGAGCGTCCCCGAACGTCCTGTCGCCGGCTACAAGTCTCAAGTCGGAACTTGAGGTTGAGTGTTTGTCCCTGCAAATCGCGTTGACAAGCCGTGCACGAGCCCCTACCCTGCGGAGACCGAAGAGACCTTTCGGCCCCAATCCTGAAGTAGACATCGAGACTGAGAGACGGGAAGCGCCATGAGCATGAGAGATCAGTCAGGGAGCTACCTCGCCGTCCTGAAGGTGATCGGAGTCGGCGGCGGCGGGACAAACGCGGTCAACCGCATGATCGAGGCGGGCCTGACCGGGGTGGAGTTCATCGCGGTCAACACCGACGCCCAGGCCTTGCTGATGAGCGACGCGGACGTGAAGATCCACATCGGCTCACAGGTGACGCGCGGTCTCGGCGCCGGCGCCGACCCCGAAGTCGGGAATGCCGCAGCGCGGGAGTCGCGCGACGAACTGAAAGACGCGCTCAAGGGCGCGGACATGATCTTCATCACCGCCGGAGAAGGAGGCGGCACCGGCACCGGCGCAGCCCCGACCGTCGCGGCGCTCGGCCAGGAGCTGGGCGCGCTCACCGTCGGCGTGGTCACGAAGCCCTTTGCCTTCGAAGGCCGCGTTCGCTCCGAGCGGGCCGCGGTCGGCATCAACGAGCTACGCGAGTTCGTCGACACGCTGATCGTGATCGAGAACGACAGGCTGCTCCAGGTGATCGAGAAGAACACGTCCGTGCTGGAGTCGTTCCGGCTCGCCGACGACGTCCTCCGCCAAGGCGTCCAGGGCATCACCGACCTGATCACCGTGCCCGGTCTCGTCAACCTCGACTTCGCCGACGTGCGGACGATCATGCGCGAGGCCGGTTCTGCCCTGATGGGGATCGGCACCGCCGCCGGCGAGAACCGGGCAGCGGAGGCCGCCCGGATCGCAGTGTCGTCGCCGCTCCTGGAGTCGTCGATCGAGGGCGCCACCGGCATCCTCCTCAACGTCACCGCCGGGCCCGAAGTCGGCCTGTTCGAGGTCAACGAGGCGGCCGAGGTCGTCACCGCCGCCGCGGACGCGAACGCGAACGTCATCTTCGGCGCCGTGATCGACCCCTCGATGGGCGAGGACGTGCGCGTCACCGTCATCGCCACCGGCTTCGGCCAGCAGCTGCACCGGCGCACCGGCCGCAGGCAGGAGCGACAGCCCGTGGCCGTTTCCGAGGCTCCGGTCTCGCGCGAGTCCGATCAGGGCTTCGACGTGCCGTCGCAGCTCGAAGTGCCGTCGTTCCTCCGGGACGACTAAAAGACAGCCCTGCCCGCGGGCAGGTTCGGTCAGGCCTCTGACCCGAACGGGGCAGAGGCCGCGTGTCCCAGCTGGTCTGAGATTCGGCGTGGAGTAGCATCCGCGCCGGTGCAGGAGACGCTCCGCCGCACGCCGCTGCACGATCGCCACGTCGCCCTCGGTGCGCGGATGGTGCCGTTCGCCGGCTGGGAGATGCCGGTGCAGTACGAGGGCGTGATCCCGGAGCACCGGGCGGTTCGCCGGGACGCCGGGGCATTCGATGTGTCCCACATGGGGGAGCTCGAGGTGGAGGGACCGCGAGCGACGGAGCTGCTCCAGTCGGCGCTCTCGAACGATCTCGGCCGCATCCAGCCGGGCCAGGCGCAGTACACACTGCTGACCAACGAGCAGGGCGGGATCATCGACGACCTGATCGTCTACCGGCTCGATCCCTTCCGGTACCTGCTGATCGTGAACGCGTCGAACCGCGAGGCGGCCTACGAATGGCTCAAGGACCGCGAGCTGCGCGGGTCGGACGTGCGCGACGTCTCCGACGAGTACGGCCTGATCGCCGTGCAGGGGCCGCGCGCGCTCGAGCGTCTCGGGCTGGATCCCGCGCCGGCGTTCACGTTCGCCGAGGGTGCGGTGGGCGGCGTCACCTGCATGGTCAATCGCACCGGGTACACCGGCGAGCAGGGCGTCGAGCTGATGGCGATGGCCGACGAGGCCGGCGAGCTCTGGGATGCGGTGCTCGAGCGCGGCGTCGCGCCGTGCGGGCTCGGCGCCCGCGACAGTCTCCGGCTCGAGGTCTGCTATCCGCTGCACGGCAACGACATCGGACCGGACACGGACGCGATCTGCGCCGGGCTCGGCTGGGCGTGCGCACTCGACAAGGACTTCACCGGCGTCGAGGAGCTGCGCCGGATCAAGGACGAAGGCCCCGAGCGCCGGCTCGTTGCCTTCGTGATGGAGGAGCGGGCCGTCCCGCGCCAGGGCATGCCGATCGTCGAGGGCGGCGAGGTCACCTCGGGCACGCACTCGCCGATGCTCGACGTGGGAATCGGGCTGGGCTACGTCCCGGCCGGGCTCGCCCAGCCGGGCACCGAGCTGACGATCGACGTCCGCGGCCGGCACCGCCGGGCACGGACGGTCGAGAAGCCGATCTACAAGCGAGAGGAGTGAGCCGTGGCAGCCGAGAGCTACCCCGAGGACCTCAGGTACCACCCGGAGCACGACTGGGCCCGGATCGAGGGTGACACCGCCGTGCTCGGCATCACCTGGTACGGGCAGGACGCGCTCGGCGAGCTCGTCCACTACGAGCCGCCGGACGTCGGCGCGACGCTGTCGAAGGACGGGGCGTACGGCGAGGTCGAGTCCGTCAAGGCCGTGTCCGATCTGATCGCTCCGCTCTCGGGCGAGGTGCTCGAGGTGAACGACAAGGTCGTCGAGGCGCCGGAGACGGTGAACGACGATCCCTACGGCGAAGGGTGGCTGGTCAAGATCCGCGTCGCCGACCAGGCGGAGACCGACGCGCTGATGGACGCGGAAGCGTACAAGTCTCACCTCTCGACGCTGTGAGTCACCTCTCGCTCACCGACGCCGATCGCGAGGAGATGCTCGCAGCGATCGGGGTCTCGTCTGTCGAGGACCTCTTCAGGGACATTCCCGAGGGGGTCAGGTACAGAGCCGCGCTCGATCTGGAGCCCGCGCTCACCGAGCCCGAGCTGGTCGCCCACCTGGAAGAGCTGGCGTCCCGAAACGCGCACACCGGCGTGGAGCTGTCGTTCCTCGGCGCGGGCATCTACGACCACTACGTACCCGCGGTCGTCGACGCCGTCCTGCAGCGCGGCGAGTTCCTGACCGCCTACACGCCGTACCAGCCGGAGATGAGCCAGGGCGTGCTCCAGACGATCTTCGAGTACCAGACGGCGATCTGTGAGCTGACCGGCATGGACATCTCGAACGCGTCCGGCTACGACGGCACCACCGTCGCCGCCGACGCCTGCTTCATCGCCAAGCACGCGACCGGCCGGTCGAAGGTCGTCCTGGCCGAGACGGTCAACCCGCAGGTGCGCCAGGTGGTGAAGACGTATGCGCCCGGGTTCGGGCTCGAGGTCGTCGAGGTTCCCCACCGCGGCGGCACGACCGATCGGGACGAGTTCGCCGCCGCCTGCCGCGAGGCGGCCTGTGCGATCTTCCAGCAGCCGAACTTCTTCGGCTGCCTGGAGCCGGCACCCGACCTGGCCGCCGCCGCGAACGACGCGGAGGCGCTGCCGGTCGCACACGTCGACCCGGTCTCGCTCGGCGTGCTGGAGGCCCCCGGGAACTACGGCTGCGCGATCGCGATCGGCGAGGGGCAGGGCGCGGGCAACTACCAGTCGTTCGGCGGCCCGCACTACGGCTTCATCGCCGCCCGCACCGACTACACCCGACGCATGCCGGGCCGGATCGTCGGCGAGACCACTGACGCCGCGGGCAAGCGCGGCTATGTCCTCACCCTGCAGACCCGGGAGCAGCACATCCGCCGTGAGAAGGCCACGTCCAACATCACGACGAACCAGACGCTGCTCGCCCTGGCCGGGCTCGTGCACCTGACCTGGCTCGGGCCGCAGGGGCTCAGAGAGGTGGGGGAGACCTGCATGGCCCTCGCCGAGTACGCGAAGGAGCGGCTGGCCGCCGCGGGGGTCGAGCTCCTGTTTCCTGGAAAGGCAACATTCAAGGAGTTTGCGGTCCGGGTCGGACGGAACGGTCGCGACGTCGTCCGGGCCGCACGGGAGCGGGGCGTCCACCCCGGCTACGCGCTCGGCCGCGACTACGAGGGGCTCGACGACGCCCTGCTGGTGGCGGTCACCGAGAAGCGCACTCCCGAGGACGTCGCTCGACTCGTGCAGGTGATCGAGGAAGTGGCCGCGTGACGAAGCTGATCTACGAGCGCTCCCGTCCGGGCCGCCGCGCCTCGGGCATCCCCGCTCACGACCTGCCGGCGGCCCAGGTGCCGGCCGAGCTCGCCCGGCGGCATCCGCCCCGGCTGCCCGAGGTGGCGGAGCCCGAGCTCGTCCGTCACTTCACCGAGCTCTCGACCCGGAACTTCGGCATCGACACCGGCTTCTACCCGCTCGGCTCCTGCACGATGAAGCACAACCCGCGCGTGAACGAGCGCGTCGTCAGCCTCCCCGGCTTCCGCGATCTGCACCCGCTCCAGGAGGAGGAGGGGGCGCAGGGCGCGCTCGAGCTGATGTGGAGGCTGCAGGAGATCCTGGCCGAGGTCGCCGGCCTGCCCGCGGTCTCGCTGCAGCCTGCGGCGGGAAGCCAGGGGGAGCTGACCGGCCTGATGCTGTTCCACGCGTACTTCGCCGAGCGCGGCGAGCTCGATCAGCGCCGGGAGATCGTCATCCCCGACACGGCGCACGGGACGAACCCCGCGAGCGTGACGATGGCGGGCTTCGAGCTGGTCGGCGTCAAGACCGATCTGCGCGGGAACGTCGACCTCGACGACCTGCGCGGGAAGGTGGGACCGCAGACGGCGGGCCTGATGCTGACCAACCCGTCGACGCTCGGCCTCTTCGACGAGAACATCGAGGAGATCGAGCGGATCTTCCACGGCGCCGGCGCGCTCATGTACTACGACGGCGCGAACCTGAACGCCGTGTGCGGGATCTCGCGGCCCGGGGACATGGGCTTCGACGTGGTGCACATCAACCTGCACAAGACGTTCTCGCAACCGCACGGCGGCGGCGGGCCGGGCGGCGGGCCGATCGCGGTCGCGGCACGGCTCGAGCCGTTCCTGCCGGTGCCGGCCGTGGTCCGCCGCGACGGCGGCAGCTTCGGACTCGACTTCGACCGGCCGAAGTCGATCGGCAGGGTGCGCGGCTTCACCGGGCCGTTCGGCGTCTTTGTCCGGTCGTACGCGTACATCCGCGCGTACGGGCCGGCGCTGCGGGAGATGTCCGAGGTCGCCGTCCTGAACGCCAACTACCTCCTCGCCCGGCTGAAGGAGGCGTACGACCTGCCGTTCGACCGGCTCTGCATGCACGAGTTCGTCGTCTCGGCGCGGACGCTGAAGAAGGAGCACGGGATCACGGCTCTGGACGTCGCCAAGCGGCTGATGGACTATGGTTTCCATCCGCCGACGATCTACTTCCCGCTCGTCGTCTCGGAGGCGCTGATGATCGAGCCGACCGAGACCGAGCCGAAGGAGCGGCTGGACGAGTTCTGCGACGCGATGCTGGCGATCGCGCGGGAGGCCGCCAACGACCCCGACGTCGTCCGCAGCGCCCCGCACACGCGGCCGGTCGGCAGACTGGACGAGGTGAAGGCTGCCAAGCGCGCCGTCGTCCGCTACGGGTTCGAGGACCATCCGAGCCTCGCGGACGAGCCGGCTGCCGCGGCCGTGCCGAAGGGAGCCTAGGACGGATCGCCGCGAGCGCGAGCGGATCATGGGCGAGCACCAGCCGCGCGGGTCGTCGGCGCGCGAGCAGCGGGAAGCCGAGCTGCTCGCGGCCGACCTGGAGGAAAGCCCGGTCGCCGGCAAGCCTCTGCCCCGGCGGCTGCGCAACTTCTCGCCGAGCGTCGAGGGTTACGCGCGCTCGGTGGTCGGCCCGCCGGCGTACGCGCAGCGGCTCCGTCAGATCGAGGACGAGATCGAGGATCATCTCGAGCGGCTGCGTGCCGCTCGTGACGAGCTGCACCGCGAGGTGCGCGACCGTCGGGAGCGCGACCGTCGCTGGCGGGAGCTTGCGGCGCGTTGGAACTTCCACGCGGTCAATGACCTGATCGAGAAGCACAACCGCTGGTACCCGGTCGAGGCGAGGCTGGCGATGAACCCGCGGACGGGCGACTTCGTTCTCGTCGGCGGCAGGCCGTACCGGCGGGAGCCGCTCGACGCAGCGTGGGTGCTGAGGCATTTCCCGGCGGACGGTCCCGAGCGCCTCGCGGCCTAACCTGACCGGGGTGGGTCCCGCGGACCGCCGATTGAGCCGGACGGCCCATTGATCCCGGTGGCGTGCGCGCCGAATGCTCTGTGCATGGAATGGAAATGGCACCTCCGGCGCGCCGAGAGCCCGCTGGAGCCGACCACCGTCGAGGAGACGGTCGACACGCTGCGGCTCTTCCCGATCGTCGGCCCAGACCTCTGCTACCCGGTCGCGGCGCTGCTCGCGCGCGGGCACCTCGAGGAGGCTGCCGAGCTCGTCTCGGACCGCGCCTGGGTCGCCTCCGCGCCGCTCTACGGCTAGAGCTGAGCCGTGGCGTGCGCGGCGAGCTGGCCGCAGGCGGCGTCGATGTCCCGACCGCGGGTGAGGCGCACCGTCGCAGGCACGCCCGACCGGTCGAGCACCGCCTTGAACGCAGCGATCGCCGGCCGTGACGACCCGTCGAACGCGCCGGTCGGGTTGTACGGGATCAGGTTCACCTTGAACGCCTTAGGGTCGAGCAGGGCCGCGAGCTGCGCCGCCTGATCCGGACCATCGTTCACGCCGGCCAGCATCACGTACTCGACGAACACCCGGCGGCGCCGTAGCGATACGTACCGGCGGCATTCGGCGACCACGTCCGCGATCGGGTAGCGGTCGTTCACCGGCATGAGTCGCGACCGAAGGGCGGGATCGGCCGCGTGGAGCGACAGGGCGAGCCGGATCGGCTCTTCGACCTCGTCGACGAACCGGCGCAGCCCCGGCAGCCAGCCGACCGTCGAAATCGTCGTGCGTCGGTTCGTGATCCCGAGGTCCGGGAGCCGGCGGGCCGCCTCCAGCACGGCGTCGAGGTTGAGCATCGGCTCGCCCATCCCCATGAAGACGCAGTGGTCGACAGCTTCGATCCGGCGGAAGTGGAGGGCCTGGTCGAGGATCTCCGACGCGGTCAGGTTGCGACCGAAGCGCATCTGGCCGGTCGCGCAGAACGTGCAGGTCAGCGGGCAGCCCGACTGCGACGAGACGCAGATGGAGCGGCGGCCGTCGCGGTATCGCATCAGCACGGCCTCGACCGGCTTGCCGTCCCACGTGGAGAACAGCGCCTTGACCGTGCCGTCGCGCGCCTCGGACTGCCGCTCGAGCTCGAGCGTCGAGAACGGAACGTCCGCGGCGAGGTCGGCGCGTAGCGCGGCGGGCACGTTCGTCATCGCCTCGTAACCTGCAGCGCCGCGAGCCGCCCAATCCCAGATCTGGCGCGCGCGATACGCCGGCTGGCGGCGCTCGGCGAGCGTGTCCGCGAGGAGCGCGAGGTCCATGTGCTCCACGCTAGCGGGCCGCGCCGGAGGCGGTCTGCGCGGGATCGCGGGGAGTCGGTGTGGCGGCTCCGCGAGCATCCCCTCGCCCGCGAGGGTGACGGCCACGCAGGCGTCGTCGCGCGGGGACCGTCAGCAGCGGCCGTACCGTCCGCCCAGTCCGAACAGTCCGACAGGCCGAGCAGTCCGAGCCGTCCGAACAGGCCGAACAAGCGGAGCAGCCCGAACAGTCCGCACAAGCCCGAACAAGCCGAGCAGCCCGAGCCGTCCGAACAGGCCGAGCACTCTGAGCAGTCCGAACAGTGGAGCAAACGGCGCCGAATCGACAGTGCAGCAATCAGCGCAGAATCGGCACGGAGCCGTCGCACCGCAGTCACGGATTTCTCGATAGCGTCGCCGGCGAGGGCGGAGGGATGCTTCCCCACCCTCGGGTGGGGGCGTGGTTGGGGGCCGCGCGGCCTAACAGGGCAGCCGACGAGGGCCGCCGCTAGGCTCCTCGGCGATGATCGATCTGCGCTCCGACACTGCGACGAAGCCCTCGCCGGAGATGCTCGCGGCCATGGCGGCCGCCGACGTCGGTGACGAGCAGGAGCAGGAGGATCCGACCGTCAACGAGCTCCAGCGTCGCGCGGCCGCGCTGCTCGGGCACGAGTGCGCGCTGTTTCTGCCCACGGCGACGATGGCGAACCAGATCGCCCTGCGTGTCCTGACGCGTCCCGGCGGTCAGCTGATCGCCGAGGAGCGCACGCACATCCTGATCTTCGAAGCGGGTGGGCCGGCGGTCCACTCCGGGCTGATCGCCCGGCCGCTCCCGGGACAGGCCGGCAGGATCACGCCGGACCAGATCCGCGAGGCGGTGGCGACCTCGGACTGGCTACAGCCGGCGCGGATCGTCGTCCTCGAGCAGACGCACCGCAGCGCGGGCGGGCGGGTCTGGCCGCTCGAGGGGCTGTCCGCCTCGATCGACGCCGCCCACGAGCTCGGGTTGCCCGTCCACCTCGACGGAGCGCGGCTGATCAATGCCGCCGTCGCGTCCGGCGTTCCGGCCGCTGACTACGGCCGGCTGGCGGACACCGTGCAGATCTGCTTCTCGAAGGGGCTCGGCTGCCCGATGGGCGCGATCCTCGCCGGCTCGGACGAGCACATCGAAGAGGCCTGGCAGCTGAAGTTCCTCTTCGGCGGCGCGCTCCGGCAGGCGGGCGTCGTCGCGGCGGCGATGCTCTATGCGCTCGAGCACAACGTCGAGCGGCTCGCCGAGGATCACGCACGGGCGAAGCGACTCGCGCAGGGGCTCGCGGCCGCCGGGTTGCCGGTCGACGTCGACGCGACCGAGACGAACTTCGTCGGTATCGACGTCGGCTCGATCGGCATGGACGTCGCCGACGCGCAGACGCGTATCCGCGCAGAGGGTGTCCTCGTCGGCCGTCTCCGCCCGGGCGTCCTGCGCGTCGCCACCCACCTCGGCGTCCGCGACGACGACGTCGATCGGGCAATCGAGCTCATCCCCGGAGCGCTCGGTGTCCTCGCAGCCGCCTGAGCAGCAGCTGAGCGAGATCCTGCGGCGGGGGCAGGCTCGCCACCGCCTGCCGAGCGTGTCGGCTGCCGTCTACCGCGGCGGCGAGACGGTCTGGACCGACGCGGTTGGAATCGCGGAGGAGGGCCGAGACGCGACCACCGACGACCAGTACCGTATCGGCTCGATCACGAAGACGTTCACCGCCGCAGCGGTGATGCTCCTCGTCGAGGACGGACAGATCGCGCTCGACGACCCGCTCGAGCGGCACCTGCCGGAGGCGCGGTTCGGCGACCTGACCGTCCGCAGGCTGCTGGCCCACAGCTCGGGCCTCCAGCGCGAGCCGCCCGGCGAGGTCTGGGAGTCGCTCCGGTTCCCGAGCGGCGCGGAGCTGGTCGAACGCCTCGGCGACGCTGAGCTCGTACTGCCGGTGGGCGAGCGCTGGCACTACTCCAACCTCGCCTACGCCCTGCTCGGCGAGCTCGTCACGCGTGTGGCGGGCACACCCTTCGCCGCCTTCGTCGACGAGCGCCTGATCGGCCCCCGCGGGCTCCGGCGCACGACCTGGCGCTCCGCCGACCCGGCCGCCCGCGGCTACTACGTCGACCTCTACGCCCGCACGCTCCGGCCGGAGGCCTCGCTCGAGGGCGACGGCGCCGAGGCGATCGGCAGCCTGTGGAGCACGCCGTCCGACCTCTGCCGCTGGGCGATGCATCTGGCCACGATCGAGGCGATGCACCAGGTGCAGATCATGGACGACCCCGAGGACTGGACGCTCGGACACGGGCTCGGCCTGCAGCTCGTCCGGAGCGGCGACCGCGTCTTCTTCGGCCACGGTGGCGCGATGCCTGGGTTCCTGGCGATGTTGCTCGGGCGCCGCCGTGAGGGAATCGGCGCCGCGCTGGCGACGAACGCCTCGACGCCGTCGGCGGCGGTGGAGGAGATCACGCTGGAGCTCGCGGAGAAGGCGCTCGAGCTCTTTCCGGGCGAGCACGAGCGATGGCAGCCCGAAGCCGAGCCGCCGGCCGAGATCGCGGAGCTGCTGGGCGTCTGGTGGACGGAGGGGACGGCGTTCGTCTTCTGGTGGCAGGCAGGCAGGCTGCGCGCCCGACCGGCAGAGAGCGACAAGCCTCGGGCGGTCTCCGTTTTCGAGCCGGCCGGACACGACGGGTTTCGGGTGTCAGAGGGGCGCGAGCGCGGCGAACGGCTCCGCGTCGTCCGCGACCCGGACGGGGCGGTCTCGAGGCTGTATTGGGCGACCTACCCGGTCACGCGGACGCCGACGACCTTCGGCTAGATCGACCATCTAGATCTCAGCGTCCTCCGGCCTTGTAGAAGACGGCCGCAGCCACCGCGTAGCCGGCGAGCAGCACCCAGCCGCGCCAGCTGCTCGACCGACCCCGGTAGAGCATCAGGGCGGCCAGGATCGCCGCGCCTCCCATGACGGCGATCTCGACCTGACGGAAAGCCAGCGACAGCGGATTGATCACCCACGAAAGGACGGCGACCGCGGGGATCAGGAAAACGGCGACCTGGGCGCTGGAGGAGACGGCGATCTCGGTTGCCAGCTTGACGCGGCCGCGGCGGGCGACGATCACGGCGCCCCCATGCTCTGCTGCGTTGCCGACGATGGCGACGATCACCGCCGCGACGAAGAAGTCGCTCAGGTGCAACTCCTCTGCGAAAACCTCGATCGACCCGACGAGGATCTCGGCGATGATCGCCGTCGCCACCGTCGCGACCGCCAGCGTCGCCAGCGTGAACCGCATGGGCCACGCGCTCGTGTCGGTATCCGCCGAAGAATGCAACAGGCGGTGGCGTTGCAGCTGCCAGGCGGTCACGCCCAGGTACACGAGCAGCAGCACGACCGCCACGGGGATCGAGAGCACCTCCAGCGTGTGCGGGCTCGTCCCGCCGGTCCAGTCGGGGATCGTGACGACCATGAAGAGGAGTGTGGCGGCGAGCACCAGTCCGACCGAGATCAGTCCGGAGCGGCGGTCGATCTCCTTCGTCGGCCCGACCACCAGCGAGAACCCGAGCACCAGCAGCAGGTTGCCGACCACGCTGCCCGTCAGCGATCCGCGGACGACCTCGACCAGGCCGTCGTTGATTGCGAAGAGCGCGATGATCAGCTCCGGGGCGTTACCGAAGGTGGCGTTGAGGAAGCCGCCGATCCCCGGCCCGGTCTGCTTCGCGGCGTGCTCGGTCGCCTCGCCGATCAGCCAGGCGAGCGGCACGAGCGAGATCGCGGCGAGCACGAACAGCGCCACGTCGCCGGGGTCGAACACGAACCGGACGACCATCGTGATCGGCGCGAGGCTTAGCGATGCCCAGAGGAGCCTGCGCGCCACGACCGACCAAGCCTATTGGTCCCTCGCACCGCTCCGCTCTGCTGCTCGGGGCAAGCGGCCTGCGGCCGCGGGTTCGCACCCTTGTGTCGGCTGAGGCCGCGCCCGTCATGCCGGGCGCGGCGGCTCGTCCCGCTTCCGCCGGGCGCTCCATGCCTGAACGTCGGCCGTTTGTCAAGACTTGCGCAGCCCGAAGCCCGTTGCCCACAATCACCTCATGAAACGCGCACGGACGGCGACCCAGTCGCTCCCGCTCAGACCGCAGGACGAAGTCGAATGCCGGCGGTGCGGCGTGCACTGCGACAAGATCGTCTACCCGGCCGCGTGCATCGACCGCGCCTGCCCGTTCGTCTACGCGTACGAAGAGTTCGGGCACACGTACATCGGCTGCATGCAGAAGGTCTACGAGGTCGAGATCGACGTCGACCTGCTGCACGAGGCCGAGGTCCGGCGCGGCGGGTTCGGCGCGGTGCGGTCGGTGCGCGAGCCGCTGCCGATGTGCCGGATCGAGGTCGAGGAGACCTACCGCAACCGGGGCGACGACCTCGGCTGTGTGAATCCCGAGTTCTCGGAGCTCCCGCTCGACCGGCCGACGTTCCGGGTCTTCGCTCAGGTTCGGTAGGGATCACGCCGCGGCGAGCCCGCGGGCGTGCAGCTCACGGAGCTTTCGCATCTCGCCCTGGTCAGGGCCGTGGTTGTCCGGGCCGGGAACCTCCATCACCGCCGGCAGCTCCTGGAACGCCGGATGGGCGAGGAAGGTGCTCAGCCCTTCGCCGATCTCGCCCTCGAGCATGTTCGCGTGGCGGTCGCGGTTGGAGCCGAGCGGCGCCTGCGCGTCGTTGACGTGCAGCGCGCGCAGCCGGTCGAGGCCGACGCGCGAGTCGAGCCCGACCAGCAACTCGTTCAGCGCCGTGCGGTCGGTGACGTCGTCGCCGGAGACCCAGAGATGGCACGAGTCGAGGCACACGCCCAGCCGCTCGTGCCGCCCGCACGCGTCGAACAGCGCCTCCAGCTCGTCCAGCGACCGCCCGATCGTCCCGCCGGCCCCCGCGGAGTTCTCCATCAGCAGCCAGGTCGTCTCGGAGCTGTGTCCGAGAATCTCCTCCATGGCCGGGGCGGCGCGCTCGAGACCGGCTTCGATCCCGGCGCCCAGGTGCGACCCGACGTGGAAGATCACGGCGTCGGCGCCGATCGCGCGGGCGGCGTCCATCGTCGAGCTCATCGTCGCGACACTTTTCTCGTAGAGCTCGTCGTTCGGGCTGGCGAGGTTGACGAGGTAGAGCGCGTGCACGAGCACCGCACCGATTCCGAGCTCCACGCGCCGGTCGCGGAACGCCTCGAGGTCCTTCGGATCGTGTTCGGGGAACCGCCAGGCCCGCGGGCTCTGGACGAAGAGCTGGAGCGCGTCCACGTCGAGCTCGCCCGCCCGGTCGAGCGCCTTCTTGATCCCTCCGGAACAGTGAGCGCCGTACAGCACCGGACGTACGCTACCCACCGTGCCGCCCCTCTCCCTGCCGGGCCGTCTGGCGCCGCTGGCCGAGCGTCCGTACCGCCTCTTCTTCTCCGCGTCGACGATCTCGACCCTCGGCGACTCGGTCGCGGGCATCGCACTCGCGTTCGCAGTCCTCGACCTGACGGGAACGCCGAAGCCGCTCTACCTTGCGATCGTCTTTGCCGGCCGTCAGCTCGCAAACGGGGCGCTCGTCCTCTACGGCGGCGTGCTCTCGGACCGGCTACCGCGGAACCGAATCCTCGTCGGCGCGGCGATCGGGCAGGGCGTCGCCCAGGCTGCGACCGCCGCCGTCGTCCTGTCCGACCACGCCACGATCGGCCTGCTGGTCGGTCTGCAGATCCTCTACGGAGCGGCCGACGCGTTCGTGATCCCGGCCGAGACAGGCCTTGTGCCGCAGACGGTCAGCGACGAGCGCCTCCAGGAGGCGAACGCGCTGCGGGGGATGATGCGGAACCTGATCTTTGTTGTCGGCCCCGCCGTCGGCGGTGTGATCGTCGTCGCCGGCAGCCCGGGGATCGCGCTCGCGATCGACGCCGTCTCTTTCGTCGGGGCGGCGCTCCTGCTCACCCGCATCCGCGTCACACCACGCGTCTCGCCTACCGAACACACCCATTTTCTGCACGAGCTCCGCGAGGGCTGGCGTGAGTTCACCTCGCGCACGTGGCTTTGGTCGACTGTGGTGATCTTCGGGCTCGGGAACTTCTTCTTCATGTTCTGGTCGGTGCTCGGTCCGATCGTCGCGAAGGAGCACCTCGGCGGGGCCGGCGCGTGGGCCAAGATCCTGGTCGCGAGCGGGATCGGAGCCGTCGTCGGCGGAGTCGTCGCCCTGCGCTACCGCCCTAGGCTGCCGCTGGTCGCGTGTGTGCTCTGGCCGATGCTCTTCTGCCTCCAGCTCGTCACCCTGGCACTGCATGCGCCGACCTGGGTGATCGCCGCCGCGTCGTTCTTCGGCGGGCTCGGGATCGCGATCCACTTGACGCTCTGGTTCACGATCTTCCAGCGCGAGGTGCCCGAGCACGCCCAGTCGCGGGTCAGCTCGTACGACGCCCTCGGGTCGTTCGTGCTGACACCCCTCGGTTTCGTAGGGGCCGGATTGCTGGCGGCCGGAATCGGCGTCTCGGACACCGCCTGGCTTGCGGCGGGCGCGATTCTCGCCCTGAACTCCTGCATGCTGCTGATCCCGTCGGTCTGGCGGATCGGGCGGGTCGGGGCGCCGTCTACGATCACCGCATGAGTGTCCGCGTCCGCATGGCGCCGAGCCCCACGGGGTTCCTGCACATCGGGGGTGTGCGCACCTTCCTGTTCAACTGGCTGTTCGCCCGCGGGCGGGGCGGCGAGTGCCTCCTGCGGATCGAGAACACCGACACGAGCCGCGAGGTCGCCGAGGCGACGGAGCAGATCCAGCGCTCGCTTGACTGGCTCGGGATCGACTGGGACGGGCCTGTCACCTTCCAGCTCGACGCGATGGACCGCTGCCGCGAACTCGCGCAGCGCCTGCTCGCGGAAGGCAGGGCGTACGAGGACGAGGGCGCCGTCCGCTTCCGGATGCCCGACGAGGGCGTGACCGCCTGGGCCGACGCCGTGCTCGGCCGGATCGAGGTGCCGAACGAGAAGCTCGAGGACGTCGTGCTCGTGCGGTCGGACGGACGGCCGACGTACAACTTCGCGAGCCCGGTCGAGGACATGGACGACGCGATCACGCACGTGATCCGCGGCCGGGACCACATCTCGAACACGCCCAAGCAGCTGCAGATCCTGAGCGCGCTCGGGCACGAGCCTCCGGTCTACGGGCACGTGCCGGACGTCCTCGGCGACGACGGCAAGAAGCTGTCGAAGCGCCACGGCGCGACGTCGATCGACGAGTTCCGCGCGGCCGGGTACATCCCGCCCGCGCTGATGAATTTCCTGGCGCTGCTCGGCTGGGCGCCCGACGGCGAGACGACGATCATGGCGCCGGGCGAGCTCGTGGAGCGGTTCACGCTCGAGCGCGTCGGCGCCAGCCCGGCGACGCTCGACTACCAGAAGCTCGACTGGCTGAACGGGACGTACCTGCGGGCGCTCCCGTCCGACCGGTACGCCGACGAGCTGGTCGTCTACCTCCGCGAGGAGGGCTACGACTGGCCCGAGGATCGCGTCCGCGCTGCCGCGCCGCTCGTCCAGGAGAAGATCGAGCGCTTCGGCCAGTTCCCCGACTTCGCCGGCTTCTTCTTCGCACGCCGGAACGGATACGACCCGGACACCCTCGACGGAGACATCCTCGCCGCCGCGGAGGACACGCTCGCCGGACTGGAGCCGTTCACGGCGGACGCGATCGAGCAGGCGCTGCGCGACCTCGCCGAGCGCATCGGCCAGAAGCCGCGCCAGGCGTTCCAGCCCATCCGGGTCGCGGTCACCGGCTCGACCGTCTCGCCCGGCCTGTTCGAGAGCATCGAGCTGCTGGGCCGGGACGAGACGCTCGCCCGGATCCGGGACGCCCGGGCGGCGGCACGGTAGGCCCGGGTCTCAGCCGCGCTGGATCAGCAAAGCGCCTGCGACGAGCGCGATCCCGGCCGCCCAGAGCGGCCACACGATCAGCACCGCGCCGGCGAGGAACGTGGCTGCGCCGAGCACGGCCAGCCCGGTCGCGGCGGCGGCCCGGTACGGCGGACGCCCGGCCGCGGGCTCCGGCTCCGGCTGCACGCCGAGGCGCATCCGGGCGAGACGGACGCGGAAGAGTGCTCCGCGCCACTCGAACAGCAGCCCGGCCGCGGCGTCGTGGCCGCCGAGCTCGATCGCCTCGACCATCTCCGCGGTCACATCGCGGGCGCCGGACAGGGAGTCGCGCAGCTCGTCGTGCGCGTCCCTCGCGCCGGCGGGCGGTCGGACGCCGTCGAGCAGCTCGCTCGACCAGTGCAGCCGGTACTGAAGCGTGCGGAGCGGACCGACCGCGCTCTCGTCGAGCCGGGTGCCGTCCGCCGCGATCGCGTCGAGCGCGCGCAACGTGCCCGCCAGCCCGGTCCAGAAGCCGGCCATCGTGCCCGCGTAGCCGCGTGCGGCTCTGGTGCCGGTGCTCTGCCGCAACGGGTCGATCATATCCCGCGAGTAAACTTCGGCAGCCGTGGGGGGCGGCACCACGCCAACCGTGCTGGTCCTGGACGACGACGAGTCGCTCCGCTTCCTCTGTCGCGTGAATCTCGAGCTCGACGGCTACCGCGTGCTCGAGGGCGCCTCAGTCGCGGAGGGGCGGGAGTTGCTCGCCGCGGAACGGGTCGACGCGATCCTGCTCGACCTCCATCTCGGGGACGGCGACGGCCGCGAGCTGCTGCGCGAGCTCGGGCCCGACCGGCCCGCCGCAGCGCTCTTCACCGGCACCGAACCAGCCGACGGCGTCGAGTGCCTGGCCGAGGCGGTGATCCCCAAGCCGTTCGAGATCGGGCTCCTGCGCTCGACGGTCGACCGTCTGGTCTCGCAGGGGGCGGCGCAGGTAGATTCCGCTCCGTGACGACCACCGGGGTCTACACGCCGCTCGACTTCGAGCAGCGGCTGAAGCAGTTCCTCTACGAGAGCTCCGAAGAGGGCAGGGCGGTGCGCGTGGGGGAGAAGGAGACCTCCGAGCAGGCCGAGATCGTCGCCCGCTACGCCGACCTCTTCACCCGCGACCAGCTGGACGCGCTCCGCGGGGCCGAGAGCGCGGCGGGGGGAGACGAGTGCGAGCAGCTCTACCGGCTGCGCAAGGTCTGCGAGGGCGGGATCGTCTCCGCCGAGCTGGTCGAGCGCGAGGACGAGCTGGAGAACCGCCAGCTCGCGGCCCGGCTTACGTTCCGCGACGAGGAGATGCCGATGCGCACGGCTCAGGCGAAGCTCGCCGTGCTGCACGAGTACGCCGACCGCGAGGAGCTCGGCGACCTCTTCGCCGACCTGAACGCGACCTTCAACGAGGACCGTCTGGAGCTCGCCCGCGCCGGTGAGGAGCTGTCCGCCGATCTCTCCGGCGAGCCCGACCCGGTGGCCAGGAACGACGAGGAGAAGGCGATCTCGCTGCGCACGCTCTCGTCTGCGCTGAGCGAGGCAGCGGCGGCCTCCGAGCAGGCGTACCTGCGCATGCGGGAGGGCTGGTTCGAGCGCGTGCTCGGGCCGGCCCGCGACGAGCAGCCGCGCTCGTACCACATGGCCTACGTCCGCCGGCTCTCGCCGCTCGAGTCGACCTACACGAAGGAGCGCGCCACCGACGTCTGCCTCGCCACGCTGAAGGAGCTCGGCTTCGATCTCGCGGGCGACCCGAACATCAAGCCGGACCTCGACGACCGGCCGCAGAAGGCGCCGCGCGCGTGCGTGATCGCCTCCGACCCGCCGACGGTCGTCCACCTGATCACACGCGCGCAGGGCGGGCTCCACGACTACCAGGCCTTCCTGCACGAAGCAGGCCACGCCCTGCACTACGCGGGCTGCGACCCGTCGCTCCCGTACACGTTCCGGCGGCTCTCGCGCGACCACGCGCTGACCGAGATCTACTCGTACATCGTCGAGGCGATCTCGCGTGAGCCCGGCTGGCACGCGCTCCACTTCGGCCTGTCCGACGAGGAGGCGGCCCGGAACGCCGAGGCGACGACCTTCCTCGAGGCGCTGCTCTACCGGCGCTACACCGCGAAGCTCGACTTCGAGCTCGACTTCTGGAGCCGGTTCCACGACGACGGCGGCACGCCCGACGGCTACGCCGAGAAGCTGACCGCCGCGACCGGCGTGCGTTACCGCACCGACGGGTTCATCTCGGACATGGACGCGGGCTTCTACTCGGCCGACTACCTGCGCGCGTGGATCCGCTCCTCGCAGCTGCGCGCGAAGCTGGTCGAGGAGGTCGGCGAGAACTGGTGGCGAAGCCCCGAGACGGGCGAGCGGCTGCGCGCGCTCTTCTTCGAGGGCACGAAGCCGTCGAGCGAGGAGATCGCGGCGAGGCTCGGCTTCGACCCGCTCGACACCGGGCCGCTGCTGCACGAGCTAAACACGACTTCCTAGCGCGTCGGCGGGCTTCGCCCGTCGACGCTACGGAGCCATCAGGGCAGCGGCGTAGGAAACAGGCCTGCCGGGGAGAAGTTCCCGGCATGCGCGAGAAGAGCCAGCTCGAGGACATGCGTGCGGCCCTCCGCGGCGACCTCGAGCGCGCACGTGCCCGCCGCGAAGCCGATCCGTGGAGGGCTCAGGAGCCGGAAACCGCTGCCGAGGAGCCGATCCGGCCCGAGAGCAGTGACAGGCTTAAGCCTGTCACTGCCGGAGCCGCCGGTGCCGACGCGCCCGCCGGGGAGCCGATTCAGGAGGAGAGCATCGCGGAGGCCGAGCCCGCGGAGGGACTGACCCCGGAGGGGTCTGTCCCCGCAGAAGCGCCCGCGGAGGGACTGACCCCGCAGGGGTCTGTCCCCGCAGAAGCGCCCGAGCTGCAACCCACGCTAGACCCGGACCCCGGGCAGCAAGAGGAAACCGCGCAGGAGGCCGCGGAACCATTCGAAGCGCCGCCGCCGGCAACCGAGCCGGCGGCACGACAGGAGGCGCCGGCTGCACACAGGAAGAGCTTCTTGGCCCGCCTCTTCGGCCGGAGCTAGTCCTCGGCGGGATCGATCCCGGCCGCCTCGAATGCAGCGTCGAGATGGGGAAAGTCCTGCACCTTGGCCACCCGGCCGTCCCGGATCGTCACGATCGCCGAGTAGCGCTCGACGCTGAACTTCCGCCGCGACTGCAGCGGCCGTTGGTCGTCAGCGTCACGAGTCTCGCGTGAGGCGCGGAACCCGACGACGACCTGGTCGCCGACGCCGACGCAGCGCTCCAGCTCGACGCGGTACTGCTCCCGGTAGCGCTCCGCGACGACGCCGAGCACCTCCGCGTGGTCGACGAACGACTGCGGCCCGCCGTCGAGCGGGTACCACTCGACGTCATCGTCGAGCAGCTCTGCGATCGCCGCGAAATCGCCGTCGATGAACGCGCGATAACCGCGGACGACGACCTCGACCGACTCCAGGCTCATCCGCTGGAGCGTACCGCGGAGAGTCGGGTGCGCCGGCTACTGCTGCGAGAAGGACTGCGCGTACTCGGTCAGCCTGGCGCGCATCGACTCGAGACGCTTCTCTTCCACGCCGAGCTTCGACTCGAGCGACCGGATGCTCTCGCGGACGCGGGCCTGCTGATCCTCGAGATCGGACAGCTGCCGCTGGTAGTCGACCAGCTGGCGCTCGTAGCCGGCGAGCTCCACCCGCGAGCGCTCGCGCTCGTCGAGCAGCCGCTCGAGTAGACGGTCGAGCTGATCGACGACCGGGGCGGAGTCGTCTGCGGGCTCGACCTCGACCGCAGCGGCGGCAAGTGTGAGGGCGGGCGGTGCCTCGGCAACGGGCGCTTCGTCCTGCAGCTCGGGAACGGCGGGGGTGTCGACGACGTGAACGGTCGCGGGCTCGGCCGGACCGCTCGGCTGCTGGTCGATCAGCCCGGCGAGTGCGCTGCCGGTGGTGACGAAGAACGAGCAAGGGGTTCCGAGCGCTTCCCGAATCGCCGCAAAGCGATCCTCGTTCGGGTCGGCGATCGCGAGGACGGGGACGCCGTCGTCGAAGGAGACGGGGCAGGCACCGAGCCGCTCGCACACCTCGTGAGAGAGGAGCGCGCGGGCGTTCTCGTCGACCGAGATCGCGCTCAGTGCGACGAAGCTCAGGTCCCACTGGCGTGCGACCAGCCCTGCGAGCCCGGCTTCGTTGATCCAGCCTTGCCGGAGGACGACCTCACCGAGGCGCTCGCCGCTCTGCTGGCCCTCGACGACGGCCTGCTCGAGCTGCTCCGAGGTGGCCACGCCTTCCTCGACCATCAGTGACGCGAGCGAGGGGCGGAGACGCCCGACCGGCGCGTCGCCGGCCTGCGCCCCGTGCGTCTCGTCGGACACGGTCACGACGGGAGCTTCCTGCTCCTCGACCTGTGTCTCGACGGGTTCGCCTCTGCCGAACATCGCAGGGCTGTTATCGGCGGGGGCGCCGAGATCTTTAGCCCTGGGAGCGAGTCGGGCGGCGGCGCTTGGCCGGGCCGGCGTCGCGCTCCTTCTCGCCGAGCAGGTCGACGAGGTGCTGCAGGAGCTTCCAGGAGACGTCCGGGTTGGCGGTCACGAACCGGCGGAAGTGCCAGGAGGCCATCGAGACGCAGCGCACCGGCTCGAGCGCGGTGACCGTCGACGAGCGCTCGCGCTCGCCGATCAGGGCGAGCTCGCCGAAGTGGTCGCCGGGGCCGAGCAGGGCGACCTGCTTCCCGTCGACCGTGACGGCGACGCTGCCGTCGACGATGACGAAGAAGTCGACGCCGCTCATGTGGCCCTGCCGGACGATCTCGACCCCCGGCCGGAACGAGCGCTCCTTGAAGTTGCGTCCGAGCCGCCGCAGCTGGCGCTCGCTCAGCCCGCTGAAGAGGGGGACGCCTTTGAGCTCCTCGGCCGTCGCTGGCACCGGCCGATCCTAACTCGCGTGACCCGTCACTTCTAATCGCGCGGCGGCCCGCGTCTGGAAGAATCGCCGCGTGAGCGCGACCGAGAGCAACGTCCCGGCAAGAGCGGGTCTGGTCCTCGGGTCGCTGATCGCCGTCGCCGCGGTCGCGAACCTCGGCCTCGCCGTCGCGAACGTGGCGCTGCCCTCGATCGGCGAGCACTTCGACGCGTCGCAAACCTCCCTCAACCTGATCGCGGTCGGCTACTCGCTCGGGCTCGCCGCCTCCGTCCTCTACTTCGGGGCGATCGGCGACCGCTACGGACGAAAGCTGCTGCTGATCGGCGGGATGCTGCTGACGATCCCGGCCGACTGTCTCGCCGCGTGGGCGCCGAACGAATACATCCTGATCGTCGCGCGCATCCTCGGCGGGCTCGCCGCCGGCATGGCGTATCCGACCACGCTGGCGCTGATCACCGCGCTCTGGTCGGGCGCGGCGCGCACGCGCGCGATCGCGCTGTGGGCTGCGACCGGCGGCGCGATCTCGTCGCTGGGCCCGCTGTGCTCGGGGATCCTGCTCGAGCACTTCTGGTGGGGCTCGGTGTTCCTGCTCACCCTGCCGCTCTCCATGATCGCCCTGCTGCTGGCGCTGAAGTTCGTCCCGGCGCACGTGAACGAGACCACAGAGTCGGTCGACAACATGGGCGGCGTCCTCTCGATCTTCATGGTCGGGGCGCTGATCCTCGGCATCAACTTCGCTCCCGTCCCGAACGAGACCACGCTGACGATCAGCCTGTTCCTGGTCGCCGCCGCGACCCTGGTCGGCTTCTTCGTGCGTCAGCGCCGCGCCCCGAACCCGCTCTACCACTTGCCCTCGGCCGCGCGTCCGACGTTCTGGGTGGCTGCGTGCGCCGGCCTGATCGTGTTCGGCTCGCTGATGGGCGCCATGTTCATCGGCCAGCAGTTCCTCCAGAACGTGCTCGGCTACTCGACCGTCGACGCCGGGCTGGCGATCCTGCCGGCCGCCGCGTGCATGGTCGTGGTCGCGCCGCGCTCGGCGAAGCTCGTCGAACGGAACGGCGCGCGGCAGACGCTCCTCTCGGGCTACGTGTTCGTCCTGCTCGGCTTCCTGACGATGCTTCTGCTCTGGAAGGAGGACGTCTCCTACTGGAAGGTCGGGCTCGGATACGCGTTCGTCGGGATCGGGGTCGGGTTGGCCGGGACTCCCGCCTCGCATTCGCTGACGGGCTCGGTGTCGGTGAGGCGCGTCGGGATGGCCTCGGGCACCGCCGACCTCCAGCGCGACCTCGGCGGGGCGATCATGCAGTCGATCTTCGGCGCGCTCCTGACCGCCGGCTACGCGACCGCCGCCGGCGCCGAGCTCGCGGGCCAGAACGTCTCGAGCCAGACCCAGGCCGAGCTGACGAAGTCGTTCGCGAGCGCCGCCGACACCGCAGCCCGCTACCCGACCTCGGTCCAGGACAACATCATCGCCGGGGCGAAGACGGCCTTCCTGCAGGGCGACCAGTGGGCGTACCTGGCGGGAATCGTCGCCGTCCTGCTGGGCGCGGCGCTCGTCTGGCTGAAGTTCCCGAAGCGAGACGAGGAACGCCGGCTGCTCGCCGAGTACCAGGCGGAGGACGCCGCGGAGCCGGTCCCGGCACCGGAGGTCGCGCCCGACCCGCAGCCTGCTACCTGACCGACCAGGCCGCGGTTGGGGTCAGTATGGCGCACGTACAACAGGCCAACCGAGGGAGGAAGGGTGGGAAAGGTTCTCAGAGACTTCTGGTGCAAGGCAACCTCATTACCCTGGCAGTCGCGTTCGTCATGGGCGTGGCATTCGCTGCCGTTCTCAGTTCTTTCGTCGCCGACCTGATCATGCCGATCATCGGGGCGATCTTCGGCAAGTCGGACTTCAGCAACCTGACCTTCAGGATCCACGACTCGCTGTTCAGGTACGGCTCCTTCATCACCGCCCTGATCACGTTCATCGCGATTGCGGCTGCGGTCTACTTCTTCGTCGTCAAGCCCTACGAGATGCTGACGGCGCGGAGAAAGGCCGGGGAGGACCCTGTGTTGAGCGACGAGGAACGTCGACACCAGGAGCTCCTCGCGGCGATCGGCAGCATCAACCGCTGACCCGGCCAAACCAAGCGAACAGGCCCGTCACGGGCGACCGTCGCGGTCGCTCAGGCGGTCTCGCCGTGCGGCAGCACGACGAGCTTGCCGGTCGCCTCGTTGGCTGCCATCCGGCGGTGCGCGTCGATCGTTTGCTCGAGTGGATAGACCGCATCGATATTTGGCACCAGCTCGCCGCGCTCGACCTGCTCGACGACGGCGCGCAGCAGCGGGCCGCCGACCTGCGCGTCGTGGACAAGGTCGGAATGGAACACCGTTAGCTTGCGTCCCGACGGGATCATCGCGATCGGCTCGAAATCCGGGATCACCCAGACGTCGGAGAGCGAGCCCGAGTTGCAGGCCGTCGCGCCGGGGCGCAGCAGACGCAGCGTCTCGAGCACCGCGGGACCGCCGATCAGGTCGACGGCGCCGTCGGCGCCGCCCTCTGGCAGTACGGCTCGGGCGCGCTCGGCAAAGCCGTCGCCGTCGAGCAGGATGCCCGCGGCGCCGAGCTCGGTAAGCCGTCGACCCTTAGCGTCGCTGCGGGTCGTCGCGATCACGCGCACGCCGGCCGCGCGGGCGAGCTGGAGGCAGGCGAGGCCGACCGAGGACGTCCCGCCGCGCAACAGCAGCGTCTCCCCCTCCTGAAGGCCGAGGTGTTGGAGCGATCCCGCGGCGGTCAGGAACGTCTCGGGCAGCGCGCCCAGTACCTCCCACGGCAGCGTCGTGTCGAGCGCGATCAGCTGGTGCTCCGGGACGAGCGCGTACTCGGCATAGCCGCCGTCGAACGCTCGGCCCATCTCGCCCATCAGGGCAGCGACGGTCGTCCCCGGGGGCACGGCGGGCGCGTCGCCGTGGACCGCGTCCACCACGCCGACCAGCTCGATCCCGAGGATCCGGGGGAACGTCACCGCGTCGCCGGCATAGCCCTTGAGCGTCTTGTACTCGGACCGGTTGAGCCCGAACGCCTCGACCTTGACCAGCGCCCAGCCGGGGCGTGGCTCGGGACGCGGCACTTCGCGCAGGACGAGCCCGTCGGGACCGCCGGGCCGCTCTGCGACGACCGCACGCATGGACGGCATGCGCAGGACCCTAGTGGCGGACTCACCGCATGCGCCTCTCCGTCTACAAGCCGGCTCCCACGTGGGCGCGGCGCGGAGTGGGGCTCATCGTCCAGTCATGGCCGTGTTTGACGTGCCGACCGGTGGCGGCGGCACTTCCGCAGGACGTGCCGCCGTGGGCGGCGCATCCCAAGGTCAGTTGTAAGGCGAGAGCACGCTCGCGCAATCCACCGGGCCGTCACCTGGCCCGTTCTTTGGTAGCGCATTAGGGTCTGCTGGCGTTCTCAATCGTGGAGGGTGCGGAGTGGCCGTGAGAGTGGATGTCGATAACTTCGTTCGTGCCGAGACGGATCGGATGTTCGCGGCGCTGCAGGCGGACGCCGGTGGGGTGAACGTCCTCAGGCACAACCGTGAGCCGACCTCGATCGAGGGTCAGACGGTGATCCGGATGAATCGCGACACGCTGTACAGCTTTGCGATCGTGGACATCTCGGAAGGAGCGACGGTTACCGTGCCGGACAGCGGCGATCGTTACCTGTCCGTGATGGTCGTCAACCAGGACCACTTCATCAACCGGCTCTTTCATGACGCTGGCGAGTACGAGCTGACGGTTGCCGAGTTTGAGACGCCCTGGGTCCTGGTCGCCGTGAGGGTGCTGGTGGATCCAGTCGATCCCACTGACATCGCGGCCGTCACCGCGATCCAAGATCAGGTCAAGCTCGACACAAACTCGTCGAAGCCGTTCGAGATGCCGGACTACGAGACGTCGAGCTTCGACGCAACCCGCGCAGCGGTACTCGAACTGGCCAAGCACGTCGGCGGGCTCGACCACGCCTTCGGCACCCGAGACGAGGTCGACCTGGTGCGGCACCTGATTGGGACTGCCGCGGGGTGGGGCGGTTTGCCAGACCGAGAGGCGCGCTACGTCAGCGTCGATCCCGGCGGAGTCTCGGGCGACTACAAGCTCACGGTTCGAGACGTGCCCGTCGACGGCTTCTGGTCGATCTCGGTCTACAACGCCGATGGCTTCTTCGAGCGGAACGATCGAGATGCCTACAGCGTGAACAACATCACCGCGACACCGAACGGGGACGGCTCGATCACCGTTCACTTCGGCGGCTGCCGCGACGACCGTCCGAACTGCCTGCCGATCACAGACGGCTGGAACTACATCGTTCGGCTTTACCGGCCGCGGCCGGAAGTCCTCGATGGCTCCTGGACGTTCCCCTCGATCGAACCGGCCTGACGCGACGTCGGGTCCGGCGCTGCGAGTGGTCGATATGGCTCGAGGATGACCGCCGCGGCGATCTGATCGGCGGAGCCGTTTGGTTCGACGCCGGAGGCGGGGAAGTGGCGCGAGAACGTCTTCGCGAGCGTCCGTAGCGCCTCACGCCTCAGGCGTCAGCCCCGAACACTCGCGCAGTTCACGCGACTATCGCCCGAGGCAGGCACGCGCTTCATTCATGTTAGGATCGTGCGGTTAGTTACTTTTCCGGCTGGTCAGCCTGCACCGCCGCAGCGAGTCCGCGTTCCCTGTAGACCCTTCTTGCCGGTTCAACAGAAGGGGCGTCATGGGTCGTGGAGGAAGCGTTCTCCTGGTTGCAGCACTGGCAGTGGCGGGAATTGCGGGAATCTTCGTGGCGGGCGGCGGGGCCAGCTCCAAGACGCCGCACGCGACCTCCCATTCGATGGCGACAACCCGCGTGGCCGGAACCACCTCTATCGGGGCAGTGTCCGGGGCGAGCAAGGATCCCACGTCGCTAATCGACAGGCGTAACGCAGCGTGGAATAAGGGTGACACGTCCGCGGTTGCGTCGCTCTACGCGCCGAACGCAGTCCTGACATTCCTCGACTCCTCAACGTACGTCGGGCGTTCCGCTATCACCGCGCAGATCAAGGAGAGTTACCTCTGCAAGAACCACACGAAGCGCGTGTCCCCGGTCTCGGTCCACGGCAACTACGCCGCGACCTTCATGTCGGACAGCTCGTCGAGCAAAACGGCGTCCTGCCAGTTCACGGCAACGTACTTGTCCGTGTACCAGATCCAAGCCGGCAAGGTGGTACGAGAGTGGTACCTCCTCCCCGGGTACACAAGTCCACTCAACAACGCGGCGGGTTAAGCGCTCCACGGGTCACAGCCAAGCCGCAACAGGCACCAGCCGCTGAACAAACCGAGCCCGACGCCGGGTTGCAGACTCGAACGCCGGACGAGGACGTTGGTCTCTCTCCGCATATTCGACTGACCGTAGGTGATGACCGCTCGTGTCGCACTTCCACCAGAAGGCCGACAACAGATCGATCAGGGGACATTCCTGAACACTCGGGCAGCCGAGGGAAGTTGGGTCAGGCATCGAGTCGGAGGACGACCTCGTCCGTTTCCTCGTTGCGCCCATAAGCGAACCCGCGGCCCTCGCCCACGATCACGAAACCGCACTTCGTCAACACGCGAATCGACGCGGCGTTGTCGCTCGCAGCGCCAGCGTAGAGCGGACGCGTTGCCTCCAGCTGCAAGAACTCCTGTAGGCCACGCGTGGCAATGCCGCGGCCCCAGTCTTCGCGGCCGATCCAATAGGTGATCTCGCGCCGGCCCTCCAAGTCGAAGCTCGCAATGTGACCCACCACTCGACCGTCGATCTCGATCACCCTGTTCGTCGTAGAGCTGTCGCTCCTCAGCCGCGCCCACCGTCGCTCGAAGCTCATTCGATCATCGAACTCCGGCGAAGTGAACGCGGCCATCCGGATCGCGTCGCGATCCGTCGAGTGCTCGAACAGCACGCCGAGATCACGATCTTCGACCTGGCGAAGGACAAGCTGTCCCGAGCCCTCAGGCACGGCCGTTAACGCTACCTGCCACAAACTCAGGCGTCGTTCGCGAACACTGGCGCAAGGTGCCGCTCGTTCCTCTGACTAGACTTCACGCGTGGCGAGACTCCGAGGCTATTGGAGATGGCTCGGTCACCGGCTTCGGCTCTCCCAGCCTGGCCGAGTGTTCTTCACCGTTGCACTTCTAGTCGGCGTTGCGGGAATTGTGGTCGCACGCGCTCACGGCGACCGGGAGGGCGGCGCGCCCCTCGTGATGTTCGCACTCTTGTTGATCGGCGTGGTCACGCTGGATGCCGCCGGCCGGGGAGTCTTCGCTGTTGTTCGCCGTCTCATCCTGGACGGTGGGCCCAGGCGTCGTTCCTGAACGCTGGCGCAGGCGAGGAGCGCCTGTTACCGGCGCGGTCTACGGAAGGCGCGGCGCCTCCGCCACCGGTCGTTCCACGGTGGGAATCGACAGTCTGAGCGCGTCGAGATCGCCGTCAGCGAACCTCCGAAGAGTTATCGCCATCAGCACAGCCCGTCGATCGTGTCCCGGCCGGTCATTCAGCATTTGAGGGATCGCGGTCGCAACCCGTCAATAGGTGTTTATGGCGCTGACTCAGGTGCAACAACGTTGGACGTCCAGCGCGAAGTCTCATGAGAACCGAAGTCCAACGACTGTAGAAGCAGAGCGCCAGTGCTAGCGGTGCGCCTGCACCGAGACGGCTTGAACGTCGAGGAGATCGAGGCGCCGTCGCCTCGTCCGGGCGAGGTTCTGGTGCGCGTACATGCGGCGGCGATTACGCGTGGCGAGTTGGAGTGGTCGGTCGATCGACTGCCGGCGATTCCGTCGTACGAGCTTTCGGGCGTCCTCGTCGACAGTGGTGATGAGGTTTATGCGCTGACGCCGTTCGATCGCGACGGCGTGGCCGCCGAGTACGCCCTTGTCCCGGCGCGGGTGCTTGCGCCGAAGCCGTTGCGGCTGAGCCACGTCGAGGCGGCAGCGCTGCCGATGGGCGGGCTGACCGCCTGGCAAGCGTTGTTTGTGCACGGTCGGCTCGCCCGCGGCGAGCGGGTGCTGGTCACGGGCGCCTCGGGCGGGGTTGGGCATATCGCCGTCCAGCTGGCGCGACATGCCGGCGCAACGGTCGTGGAGAGCGGGCCGGTCGATCTGGTTTTCGACACTCGTGGCGGCGAGGTCCCCGCTGGCGAGCGCGTGGTCTCGATCGTGGAGGAGGTGCCGGGTGCGACCTACTTCGTTGTCGAACCCGACCAGGAGCAGCTGCTGGAGTTGGGCGCGTTGGTGGACGCAGGCGATCTTCGCCCGGAGGTCGACTCGGTCTTTCCGCTCACGGAGGCCCGGGCGGCGTTCGAGCGGGTCGCGGCCCCCGGGAAGCGGGGCAAGGTCGTGCTCGAGGTCGGCAGCGGCTAGCGGCCGCGGCGACCGGGAGTCTCGGTGCCGGGTCTCGCGATGCACCATCCGCCGCCGCGACCGACATGGGCGGGCGCGGCCCACAACGGCCGTAACGACAACGCGATTGCCGGCGCCGAAGGCGTCCGGCAGAGCGGGGGAAGGGGGTGCACGGGGGAAACCGGTCGTGTCCCCCGTGAAGCGAAGCAAGCGGCCCGCAGGGCCGCGGGCGCAGCAACAAGGCGCATACGGGATTCGAACCCGTGCCGCCGCCGTGAGAGGGCGGTGTCCTAGGCCACTAGACGAATGCGCCGGGGCGGCGACCAGTGTAGCGGGCGGCCGGCGCTAGGGAGAAGCGGGATCCGGGCGCGGGCCCGAGTCCGGATAGCGCTCGGTGATGAAGTACAGGTAGGCGTTGGTCTGGCTCTGGTAGCGGAGCGCGTAGGCGCCGAGGTCGCGCAGGCCCTGCGGCATCCGGCCGAGGACGAGCCCGACGAACCAGCCGAGAAACGCGGCGACGAGGAGTGCTCCCCCGAGGCCTCCGCCGATCAGGAACGCCGGCGCGGCGAGCAGGCCTCGGAACCCGGTCACCCACCGGTTCTGCCGCTCGAGCGGGGGGAGCTCCAGCTCGATCGGATACGAGCCCGGCTTGCCGACGAAGCCCGGGAACGGGTTGCCGACGAGGAAGAGGAAGGCATAGACGTGGTTCACATAGCGCACGTAGCGCGACAGGAACCGGTGGAACGGTCGCGGCGGCGTCCCGGTGACGAGGGCCCAGATCCACGTCAGGAAGGCGACCACGATCGCGACGAGCGACCAGAGCAGGAGCCAGATCAGGTGCGGGATCGCCAGCAGCAGCCGGAAGAAGACGAGCAGGCGCGATCGGCGGAGGTCGTCGGTCACGGCGACCGAGACCGGGTGCTGCGGCCTCGCAGCGACCTCCACGGCGTCGTCGGTCGCCTCGCCCGGGCCCGGCCGCTCGACGAACACGCTCGGGCTCGCGAACGGATACCGGTCCGTGAGCAGGAAGACATACGCCGAGACCTGCGCGCTGTAGGCGAGGCAGTAGACGAGCAGGTCGCGCATGCCCCGCGGGACGCGGGCCCGGAAGAGCCCGACCCACCAGGCCAGGAAGGCGACGGCGAACGCGAGCCCGCCCGCGTAGTAGCCGCCCCCGCGTGCTCCGCCCCAGAACAACGTGCTCGCGACCAGGAGCGCCGGCACGGCCAGGAAGATCCGGAACCCCGTCTTCCACCGGTTCTGCACCTGCGGCGGGTCGATCTCGAGGTCGACCGGGTACGGATCGTTGCCGATCAGGTAGAAGGCCGGGTAGGGGTTCGCGGCGATCAGGAAGTACGCCTCCAGGTGCGTCAGGTACCGGATGTAGCCGGCGACGAACCCGTGGATGCCGTCCGGCGTCCGCGCCCTGATCAGGAGGATGAACCAGTTCACGAAGACGAGCAGCGCGACCACCATTCCGAGCAGGAACGCCCAGATGTAGTGCGGGATCGCCAGGATCGCCCGGAAGAAGACGGTCAGGCGCGACCGGACGAGGTCGTCCGTGACGACGATGCGGACCGGGTGCGGATGCATCACGGGCCCCGAGCATACGCCTCGTCCTCGTCGGGGATCACTCGTTTCCAGCGGAGCGTCCCGAGCATGAGGAAGAGCGCGATGAAGCCGATGACGAGGTTCTCGATCGTGACTGCGATGTACATGCCGACGCTGAAGCTGAGCAGCAGCGTCCCGGCGATGCCCGTTCCGGCGCGGTTGAAAACGTAGACCAGCAGCCCCTGCTGGGTGCCGACGCCGCCCGGCGTGAAGGGAAGCAGGGTCGAGAGACTCTGGACGGCGAGGACGAGCAGCGCGTTGTGCAGCGTCGCCGGCACCCTGAACGCCTGCAGGAAGAAGTAGACGGAGGTAATGCGGAACCCCCATGAGAGCAGCTGCCAGCTCGCCACCTGCGTCAGGTACGCCCAGCGCGTCCGGAAGATCGCGAAGCCCTGCCGGACGCGCGCCTTGAACTCGCGCGCGCGGCGGATGCCGATCACCGCGAGCATCGCCAGCACGGCGATCCAGACCGCAGCGATGATCGCCGCCTCGCGCTTGTGGTTCAGCGGCCAGCTCCAGTCGACCTGGGGGAGGTGGGGGAGCACGTCGAGGCCGGGCAGGACGCCGATCGTCAGCGCCCAGGCGAGGATCGCGCCCGCGACCACCATGTCGAGCAGCGTCTCGACGATCAGGGTCGCGCCGAGTGTCGGGTAGGTCGTGCCGGGCACCCGGTCGTGGACGAGGTAGAGCTTGACCACGTCGCCGGCGCGAGCCGGGATGATCGCGTTGACGCCGACGCCGGACAGGTAGGCGCCTGCGACCGACCGGCGCGGCACCCTCAGCTCCGGATAGGAGGCACGGATGATGTTCCGCCAGGCGGGGATCCGCGCGAACAGGCGGAGCGCGTTGAAGCCGAGGGCGATCGCGAGCGCGACCCAGTGGACGTCGGCGAGGTGGTGGAAGAACGAGCCCGCCGCATCGATGACCTTCCCCACGGTGATGAGGGTAGCCCGACGCGGTAGCGTTCACCCCATGGCTCAGGACGACTGGCGTGTGACCGTCACCCTCCCCGCGGAGGAGCATTCCGGCAAGCTCGCTGCGTCCCTGGCCGAGACCGCGGTCGAGGACGACGCCCGCGCCGCGCTCGGCGATCGCGTGGTCGTCGGCGGCGGAGAGGACCCCGGCGTCGTCTACCTGTACACCGGCTCGCCGGAGGCGGCGCGCGAGGCCGAGACCGTCGTCCGGCGCCTCGTCGACGAGCACGCGCTCGAGGCCGAGTACGCGATCGACCGCTGGCATCCGGAGGAGGAGCAGTGGGAGCCGGCGCAAACCGCGCTGCCTTCGACCGCGGCCCAGCACGAAGTCGAGCGCGAGCGGCTCGAGGAGGACGAGGCTGCGGAGTCGGAGGAGCTCGGCGAGGCGCTCTGGGAGGTGCGGATCGAGTTCGGCTCGCACCGCGACGCGGTCGAGATGGCCGACCGGATCGAGTCGGAGGCGGACGACCTCCTCGCCGGCTACACGGTCTCGGTCGTTCGCCACTGGCGCTACCTCCTGATCGGGGCCGACAACGATGACCAGGCGAACGAGATCGCCGAGGCGGTCCGCGACCAGCTGCCTCCCGGTGCCGAGCTGAAGGTCGAGCCGAGCGGGGCGCTGGTCTGGCAGGCGGTGAAGCCGAGCCCATTCGCCGTGCTCGGCGGCCTCGGCACGTAGGCGAGAGTGACGCGAAGCGCCGTTCCGGGAACACCGGAGCGTCGTGCAACGCCAGACTGCGGCGACCGCCGCCCCTGAACCCGTCAGGACGGGCCGCCCGAGCCGGGCGTTCGCGTGGCTGGTGGTGACGCTGGGCTGGCTCGTGGTGCCTGCTCTGTGTGTCGCAGCATTCGCGGCCTGGAAGGGGCTGCCGGGGATCTCGACGCTCCCCACCTCCGGCGTGCAGGCGCTGCTCCCCAAGGAGACATCGGCGGGGAAGGCCGAGCTCGAGGCCGACCGCCTGTTCGGCTCGGCCTTGCTGCCGCGGATCGCCGTCGTCCAGCGGAACCCGGCCGGCCTTTCGCTCGCCCAGCAGCGGCGGATCGTCGGGTTCGCCGTTCTACTCGACCGCGGCCGGCTGCCCGGCTTCCCCGCCGGATCGCGGGCGCTTCCCTACGTGAACGTGCTCGGCGTCGCTCCCGGCTCGCGCGAGCGGGGCACGACCGCGATCACCTATCTCGGGTTCCCCTCGGAGCTCACGCCCAACCAGCAGGACGAGCTGGCCCGGAAGTACGCGCGCGTCGTCTCGGTGCCCGGGGCGGCCGCGGCCGCGACCGGCTTCATCCCGGGGTCGATCGCCCAGTCGAACGCGATCGACGACGGGCTCGTCTGGGTCGAGGTCGCGGCGATCCTCGTCGTCGCGCTGATCCTCGGGCTCTACCTGCGGTCGCTCGTCGCACCGCTGATTGCGCTGGCCGCGGCAGGTCTCGCGTACCTGATCGGCATCCACGTGATGGCGTACCTGGCCGAGGTGTCGGGCCTCCACGTCGAGCACGAGGTCGAGCCGATCGTCGTCGTGCTCCTGCTCGCGGCCGTCACCGACTACTCCGTGTTCTTCCTCTCCGGCATGCGTGCCCGGCTGCGCGCGGGAGAGGACCCGCGACCGGCCGCCCGGCATGCGACCGCCGAGATCCTGCCGATCGTCGTCACCGCGGGCCTGCTCGTCGCCGCCGGGCTGGCGACGCTGCGGCTCGCCGGCATCGGCTTCGTCCGCGCCCTCGGCCCGGCGATGGCGATCGTCGTGCTCGTCAGCCTGGCCGTCTCGATCCTGTTCGTCCCCGCCGCGATGGGGCTGCTGGGGCGGGCGACGTTCTGGCCCGGGCTGTCCAATGACCGGCTCGACCCCCTGCTGACACGGATCGGAGCCCGCGTGCGCGGCACGATGGCCGCCGGGACGAGCAGGAGGCTCGGCGCCGTGCCGCTGCTGGCCGTTGCGGTGATCGCGCTCGTCCTCGCCGCAACCGGTCTTGCCCGGTTGACGCTCGCGCTGACGCCGATCCGCGGGCTCGCCCGTGACGCACCGGCGGCGGCGGCCGATCGCGAGGCGGCGCGCGGGTTCGCGCCCGGCGTCGTCGCGCCGACCGAGCTGGTCGTGCGAGGGCAAGGCGTCGGGTTCAGGCGGAAAGCCCTCGAGCGGTTCGGGCGCAGCCTGTACGCGCAGCCCGGCGTCGGCGCGGTGATCGGAGCGGCGCTTCCGAACCTGCCGCGCCGGGCACGGACGGCCTTCCGGACGCCGGACGGAGGCGCGGTGCGCTACTTCGTCGCCTTCGACCACCACCCGTACGGCTCGGCGGGGGTCGGCGACCTGCGTCGGCTGCAGGCGGTGGTGCCGCGGCTGCTGGTCTCGGCCGGACTGGGCGGGGCGACGGCGAGCTACGCGGGCGACACGGCGATGGCCGGCGAGACGATCGACCTGATCGGCCACGACCTGCTCGTGGTCGGGCTCGCCGCCACGCTGGTCAACTTCGTCTTGCTCGCGCTCTTCCTCCGCTCGCTGGTCGCGCCGCTCCTGATCGTGGCGACGAGCCTGCTCGGGATCGCGGCGACGCTCGGCCTGACCGCCTACTTCACCCGCTTCGTGCTCGGCGAGCCCGACGTCACCTACTACGTGCCGCTGGCCGTCGGCGTGCTGCTGCTGTCGCTCGGCACCGACTACAACCTGTTCGTCGTCGGGCGAATCTGGCAGGAGTCCGACGGCCGCGACATCGGCTCGGCGATCCGTGCCGCCGTCCCCCGCGCGGGGCGTGCGATCTCGATCGCCGCTCTGGCGTTGGCGGCGTCCTTCGCCATGCTGGCGATCGTTCCCATCGCGCCGTTCTGGTCGTTCGCCTTCGCCGTGTGCGTGGGCACGCTGATCGACGCGTTCGTCGTGCGGACGCTGATGATCCCGTCGCTGCTCGCCGCGTTCGGCGAGGCGAGCCGGTGGCCCGGCCGCCGCGGGGTCGAGCCTGCGTTCACGTCGGTGGCGCCGAGCTCACCAGCCGATCCTGAAGGGACAGACCCCGGCCGGGGTCTGTCCCTGTAGGCGAGCTGATCAGCCGTCGTTGCCGTGGTCGTCGGTCGTGGTCGCGGCGGGCCCGGTACCGACGGTGAAGTGACCCTTCATCGTGCGCTCGTGCGGCGCGCAGTAGTACTCCCAGCGGCCGGCCGTGAGTCGCACCGTCTGCGTGCGGATGCCTTTGAAGCCGACCGTGGTCATGGTCCGTTCGAAGGCGCCGCCGGACTTCTCCAGCTTGAAGTTGTGGATCGCCGATCGGTCCGACACGACGATCCGGTACAGGCCGGGAGCGACCCTCGTCACCCGGCGGCCGTTCTTGGTCAGCGTGATCGTGAAGCCCGGGCCGACCGTCGCCCGGAGCGTGGTCGCGTTCGTCCGACCGCCTGCCACCGCGGTCAGCGCAAGTGCTGCTCCCGCCGCCGCCAGCGCGGCGACGATCGCGATGCGTGTCATCCTGCCCCCCTTGGTTTGCCGGAACGTTCTCGAAAGGCTTACCGGGGCTCTGCCGAGTCGGATTGCCGGCGATGCGCAGAGGAGTCGAGAGGCTGCGGGGCAGGGATTCGAACCCCAACTTCTCGGTCCAGAGCCGAGCGTCCTACCATTAGACGACCCCGCAACGGGCCCGGCAATTGTAGCCGCGGCCGGCTGCTAGGTCTCGAGCCGGTAGATCGGTACGAGGCGCTTCTCCGCCTCGGTATCGATGTGCGCGATCACCTCGACGTACGGCTCGAGCCCGGAGCCCTTGAGCTTCGCTTTCAGCAGGCCGTCGACCTGGTAGAGGCCGGCCGAGTTGTTCATCACGATCTCGATCTTGATCGGCTTCTCCTCGCCGTCGGAGATGCTCACGTCGTCGATCGCCGCGGCCGAGAGGGAGTGCATCGAGACGCGACCCTTCTCGAACGGGATCCGCGAGCGTCCCTGGGCCATGTCGAGCGCGTCGGCGACCCGGACGACGCCTGCTTCGAGCGAGAAGGGCTCGCCGCCGGAGCGGTGCGAGATGATCGCCTGGAGCACCTCGGAGGTGATCACGGTCAGCTCGGGCTCGTCGTAGATCCCCTCCAGCAGCTTGCGGATCTCCGGTTCGACCAGGAAGAGGCTGAACTCCTCGTGCCCTTCGCGGTGGATGGACATGCCGACGTCGTGGAGCAGCGCGCCGAGCACGACCACGACCTCGGCGTCGTCGTTCGTCATGTTGAAGTCGCGGACGACCGACGGCTCGATGTGGTGCTTCGTCAGCTGACGCAGGAGCTTCAGCGCGATGTTGGTGACGATCTGGATGTGCACCCAGGAGTGGTCGTTGATCTCCATGCGCACGGTCGCGTTCACGTTCGCGACGTGCCACCAGCCCTTCAGCCGCCGGTCGGCGTTGACGCGCTCGAGCAGCGTCCGCAGCTTCCGGTTGGCCCGCACCGGGGCGTTGATGCGCATGTGGTCGACCGCCTCGGCCGGGGCGAGACGGGTCTCCTGCTCGGCCTGCTCGGAGACCGGCTGCTCGATCCGCTCCTCCGTCCGCTTGTCGAGCGCCATCAGGCGGACTCTACTCCGGGCGCGCAGACGGCTGCCGACCCCGGTTGGATAGCGTGCGAGGGGTGACGCGCGAGCTCGCGATCGAGGCGTCCGGTCTGCGCAAGCGCTACGGGAGCGTGGTCGCGCTGGACGGCGTCGACCTCGCCGCGGAGACGGGGATCGTCCTCGGGCTGCTCGGCCCGAACGGCGCCGGGAAGACGACGGCGGTGCGGATCCTGACGACGCTGCTCCTTCCGGACGAGGGAACGGCGCGGGTGGCCGGCATCGACGTCCTCCGCGAGGCCGCTCGGCTCCGCGAGCACGTGGGCCTCGCCGGCCAGTACGCCGCGGTGGACGAGAACCTGACGGGCTTCGAGAACCTGGAGATGGTCGGCCGCCTGTACCACATGGGCCGACACGATTCGCGCGCCCGCGCACGGGAGCTGCTCGCGGAGTTCGACCTCTCCGACGCCGGCAGCAGGCTGGTCCGGACCTACTCGGGCGGCATGCGCCGCCGCCTCGACCTGGCAGCGGCGCTGGTGGCCCGTCCGCCGGTGCTGTTCCTCGACGAGCCGACGACGGGCCTCGACCCGCGCAGCCGGCTCGCGCTCTGGGACACGATCGAGAGCCTCGTCTCGGGTGGGTCGACCGTCCTCCTGACGACGCAGTACCTCGACGAGGCCGAACGCCTCGCCGACCGGATCGTGGTCATCGACCACGGACGCGTGATCGCAGAGGGCACGTCGAGCGAGCTGAAGGAGAATGCAGGCAGCGACCAGCTGGAGGTCCGGCTCGCGGACGGCTCCCAGGGCGAGCGGGCGCTCGAGGCGCTCTCCGCGCTGGCGTGTGCTAGCCCGTCGCTTCAGGACTCGACCGTGCGCGTGCCGCTGCGCGAGCGGAAGGGTGCGATCGCCGACGCGGTCCGCCGGCTCGACGCGGCAGGCGTCGCGGTCGACGACCTCGCCATCCTGAGCCCGACCCTCGACGACGTCTTCCTGCAGCTCACCGGCCACGGCGCGGAGGACGAGGAAGAGGCCGCATGAGCAGCCTCGGGTACACGGTCTCCGACACGCTCGTCCTGGCGAAGCGGAGCCTGCTCCGGATCCCGCGCCAGCCCGACCTGCTGGTCGGCTTCACCATCCAGCCGATCATGTTCGTGCTGCTGTTCGTGTACGTGTTCGGCGGCGCGATCTCGACGCCGGGCCTCGACTACGTCGACTTCCTGATCCCCGGGATCATCGTCCAGTCGATGACCTTCGGAGGCTTCGTCACCGCGCTGGGGCTGTCCGAGGACCTGAAGAAGGGGCTGATCGACCGGTTCCGGTCGCTGCCGATGTCACGGGCGGCGGTGCTGACCGGCCGGACTCTCGCCGACGGGGCGACCAACGTCGTGCAGTTGGTCGTGATGCTCGCCGTCGGGTTCGCGGTCGGCTTCCGCTTCTCCACCAGCGCGCCGGAGGTGATCGCCGGTATCGCCCTGTGCCTGCTGATCGGCTACGCCTTCTCGTGGGTGTTCGCGTTCATCGGTCTGACCGCGTCCTCGCCCGAGGCGGCGAACGCGTACGGCTTTACGATCCTCTTCCCGCTCACGTTCGTCTCGTCCGCATTCGTACCGCCGGAGTCGATGCCCGACTGGCTGCAGCCGATCGCGGAGCACAACCCGTTCACGAACATGGTCAACGCCGTGCGGGCGTTGTTCGTCGGCACGCCTGCGGGGAACCAGATCTGGCTCGCCGTCGTCTGGTCGCTGGCGATCACGTTGGGCTTCGGGTTCGCCGCGGTCGCGCGCTACCGCCACGCGGTCGGGCGCTGACGGCCATGCCGGGTCGAGACCGGGGCCGACCCGGGTGAGTAGCCTGCCCGTGGTGGATCGGGCGGACGATGATGCCTACCTGCTTCGGATCAGGCGCGCCGGGTGGTGGCGCCGTTTCTTCTCGGCGCTGGTCGACAGCATCCTGCTCTCGATCGTCCAGGTAATCCTGCGGGTGCTGATCGGCGACGCAGGCGGCATCGGGCTCGGCTTGCTGATCGACATCGCCTACTTCACGTACTTCCACGGCTCGACAGGACAGACGCCCGGCGACATGGCGCTCTCGATCAAGGTCGTCGACCTGCGTGACGGCACCGGTCAACCGATCGGCTACGGGCGGGCCTTCATCCGCTGGCTCGGGAGTATCGTTTCGGCAATCCCTCTCTTTCTCGGGTACTTCTGGATGCTCTGGGATTCCGAAAAGCAGACGTGGCACGACAAGATGGCCGGATCGGCAGTCGTCGATCTCACCGATCGCGTTCGCTGACGCGATCGGTCACGCGACGTCGGCCGCCCAGTCCCCGTACAGGCTGGTGTACAGCCCGCGGCGGGCGAGCAGCTCGTCGTGCGAGCCCTGCTCGACGATGCGGCCGTGCTCGAGCACGACGATCAGGTCCGCCTCACGAATGGTCGAGAGGCGGTGCGCGATGATGAACGCCGTCCGGCCGGCGAGGAGCTTGCGCAGCGCGACCTCGATCCGGCGCTCGGTGCCGATGTCCACGGACGAGGTCGCCTCGTCGAGGACGAGGATCCGCGGGTCGGCGAGCAGCGCCCGCGCAAACGCGACCAGCTGGCGCTGCCCGACCGACAGGCGGGAGCCCCGCTCGCCGAGCTCGGTGTCGTAGCCGTCCTCGAGCTCCGTGATGAAGTCGTGGGCGCCGACGGCCGTCGCGGCGGCGACCACCTGGTCGTCGCTCGCGTCGGGCCGCCCGAAGGCGATGTTCTCCCGGACCGAGCCGGCGAACAGGAACCCCTCCTGCGGGACGACGCCGAGCTGGCGGCGCAGCGACGCCTGCGTGACGTGCCGCAGGTCGGCGCCGTCGAGCGTGATCCGGCCGTGCGTCGGGTCGTAGAAACGGGCGAGCAGCTTCGCGATCGTCGACTTGCCCGCACCCGTGTGCCCGACGAGGGCAACCGTTGTGCCGGCGGGAACGTCGAGGTCGATCCCGTGCAGCACCTCGTCGCCGCGCCCGTAGGAGAAGCGGACGCCCTCGAACCGGACCTCGCCGGCGAGGTGGCCCAGGTCGCGCGCGCCGGGCTCGTCCACGATCTGCGGCTCCTCGTCGAGCAGGTCGTTGATCTTGTCCAGCGCGGCGGTGGCGGAGAGGAACGTTCCGTAGAGCTGCGAGAGCTGCTGGACCGGGTCGAAGAAGTTCTGGACGTAGAGCATGAACGCGAAGAGCGTCCCGATCTGGACGGCGCCCTGGAAGTACAGGTGGCCGCCGTACCCGAGCACGATCGCGAGCGCCACCGTCGAGAGCAGGTCGACGAAGGGGAAGTACCAGCCGCTCAGCACCACGGTCTGCTGGTTCGCCTGGCGGTAGCGCTCGCTGACCTCCCGGAAGTTCCGGATGTTGACCTGCTCGCGGGTGAACGCCTGGACGACGCGCATCCCGGCGATGTCCTCGGCCAGGGTCGCGGTTACGAGCCCGAGGCGCTCCCGCACGGCCCGGTAGGCACGGGTCGAGTAGCGGCGGAACAGCACCGTGCCGACGCTCATCACCGGGATCACGGCCAGCGTCGCGAGTGCGAGCCGCCAGTCGAGGATGAACAGCAGGATCGCGGTCCCGACCAGCGTGAGCGTGCTCTGGACGAGCGTCGAGATCCCGTCGGTGACGAGCTGGTCGAGCGCCTCGACGTCGTTCGTCAGCCGACTGATGATCACGCCAGCGCGGTTCCGCTCGTAGAACCCGAGGGACAGGTCCTGGAGGTGGTCGAACAGCGTCGTGCGCAGGTCGGCGAGCATGCGCTCGCCCACCCAGCCGGTCAGGTAGGTCTGCGCGTACGTCATGCCCCAGTTCGCGAGCCCGGCGAAGAGGAAGAGCCCGACGATCAGGTAGAGCTTCCCGCCGGCATCGCCGTTGACGGCGTCGTCGAGCGCGAACTTGGCCAGGAATGGCGGCGCGAGCGCAATCGCCGTCGCCAGGAGAAGCGTGAGCAGAGAGAGGATCGCCCTGCCGCGGTACGGCATGACGAGCCGCCCGAGGGTCGAGAAGCGCCGCCCGGTCTGCTTCCACGACCAGTCCCGCACGCGGACGCCGCGCTCCTGCAGCAGATGGCTGCCGGGCTGGTGGACCCTCACGCGCCCTCCTCCTGCAGCGCCGCTCTTGTCCTTTGCGGCCGAGTCCAGACCGCACCCCCACCCAAAGGGCGGGGAGCCGGCCCGCCGCCCTCGACGTCGACACTACCGGGTCGAGACGTACGTCTCTGCGCCGGATCTGCGCCGATTTCGCCCAGTGGGAGAGCGGTCATGCGACCTCCTCGATCTCGGCGCGCGCTTCGACCGCGTCCGCGAACTGCCGCTCGAGCAGCCCGTGCTCGTAGATCTCCCGGTAGACGGCGCTCGTCGAGATCAACTCGTCGTGCGTCCCGCGCGCCGCGATCCGCCCGTGGTCGAGGACGACGATCTCGTCGGCCAGGGCGATCGTCGAGAGGCGGTGGGCGATCACGAACGTCGTCCGGCCGGCCATCGCGCCGCGCAGGCCGACCCGGATCAGCGCCTCCGTGGAGGCGTCGACCGAGGCGGTCGCGTCGTCGAGGACCAGAATCCGCGGATCGACCGCCAGCGCCCGGGCGATCGCCAGCCGCTGGCGCTGGCCGCCCGAGAGCGTGATCCCGCGCTCGCCGATCACGGTGTCGTAGCCCTGCGGCAGCCGCTCGATGAACTCATGCGCCTGCGCGGCGCGCGCGACCGATTCGACCGCTTCCTGCGGCAGGTTGCCGGCCCCGAACGCGATGTTCTCGCGGACGGTCGCCGAGAAGAGGAACGGATCCTGCGAGATCACGCCGACCGCGCGCCGAAGGGAGGTGAGCGTCACGTCGCGGACGTCCTGGCCGTCCACGGTCACCCGGCCCGCTGTGACGTCGTAGAAACGCGGGACGAGCGACGTCAGTGTCGTCTTCCCGGAGCCTGTGTGTCCAATCAGGGCGATCGTCCGGCCGGCGGCGACGTCGAGGTCGACGTCGCGGAGCACCGGCCGCCCGTCCAGGTAGAGGAAAGAGACGCCTTCGAAGCGCACCTCGCCCGGCCCGGCCTGGAGATCGACTGCGCCGGGGCGGTCGGCGACCTCCTCCGGCTCGTCCATCACCTCGAAGATCCGCTCGCCGGCCGCATTCGCACGCTGGGCCTGCCCGATCCACATCCCGAGCGAGCGCAGCGGCATGACGAGCATGCCGAGGTAGAGATTGAAGACGACGAAGGCGCCGATCGAGAGGTTGTCGTTGCCGACCATGGTCGCGCCGACGAGGAGGACGGCCGCCTGGGCGAGCATCGGAACGAAGGAGATCAGCGGCACGTAGAACGCCCGCTGACGATTCGCCTGCACGGTCTGGCCGAACACAGCCTCCGAGCGGTTCCGGAACTTCGCCTGCTCGGCCGGCTCCTGCGCGAAGGCCTTGACGACGTGGACGCCGACGATGCTCTCCTGCGCGACGGTGGCGACGTCGGCGAGCTTCTGCTGCACGTCGCGGAGGGTCGGGTGCGAAAGGTGGCTATACCGGTAGGCGAGCACGACCAGGAACGGCACGATCGCGAGCGCGATCAGTGCGAGCTCCCACTGGACGAAGAAGAGCACGACCGTCACGGAGATGACGACGAGAACGTTCTGGAAGAAGAAGATCAGGCCGTAGCCGAGGAAGAACCGGACCCCCTGGAGGTCGACCGTCGCCCGGGACATGAGCTGGCCGGTCTGGTGGGTGTCGTAGAAGCGAAACGACAGCCGAACGAGCCGGGCGTAGAGCGCGTTGCGCATGTCCAGCTCCACTCCCAGGGCCTGGCGCCCGGAGATCAGCCGCCGCCCGACCATCAGCGCGGCCTTCAGCACGCCGAGGCCGACGATCGTCCAGACGTAGACGTGCAGTTGCTCCTGGTCGTGCGGCACGATCGCCTTGTTGATCACGCCGCCGACCACCCAGACGAGCGCGATCTGCGCAGCCTGCGAACCGCAGGCCAGCACGATCGAGACGATCAACGAGATCTTGTACGGCTTCAGGAAGCCGAGCAGCCGCGCGAACGTTCGGCGATAGAGAATCGGCTCCGTCACTATTCGATTCTAGCCGCGGCCCCAGCGCCGCTTTCGCGCCCGAGACGGGCGTGGATGAGGCCGACCGCGGCCTCCAGCAGGGCGCGGTTTGCAGGCACATTCAGCCAGCGGCTGACGCCGGAGGGGTGCGGGAGCGGGACGACGGTGACGCCGTCGCGCTCCGGGCTGGTGCCGATGCTGTCGCCCAGGCTGCGGCCGGGCAGGAGCCTGCGGATGGCGAGCCCGCCGACAGCGACGATCAGCTCCGGCCGGAGCAGGCGCAGCTCCCACTCGAACCAGAACGAACAGAGCTCGCGCTCCAGCGGTGTCGGGACGCGGTCTCCCTCGCCGGACGCGGATCGTCCCGGATAACAGCGTGTGACCGAGGCGCAGTAGAAGGTGGCGTAGAACTCGTCTTCGTCGAGCTCGAGCCACCGGCGAAGCGTCTGTCCGGCGCGGCCGCGCCACGGGCGGCGCTCGTCGCCCTCGACGCCCCCGGGAGCCTGGCCGTATATGTACGCGCGCTGGCCGAGATGCCCTTCCAGCACCGGCCGGGACTCGAGCTGGAAGCCGGCCTCCGCGCACGCGCGGCAGCGGCGGTTGTCGGCCTGCAGCGATCTCAGGGAGCGATACGCCGAGCGGCGTCGGATCACCTCGTCACGGCGAGCAGGCCATGACGAAGTAGTGACTCTGCTGGAGAACCCGGCCGTCGAGCTCGTGCGCCAGCGCCTCCGGATCGAAGACGCGCTTGAAGACCCGCCACCGGGTGCCGTCGTTCAGGACGCGCTCGTCCCAGCGCTCTGCCTCCTCGTCCGGCTGCAGCCGGCTGCCGACGATCACCAGCTCGGATGCCACCCGCCGCACCTCGGCCAGGAACCGCGTGCGGTCGTCCTCCTCGAGGTGACAGTAGAAGTAGCTGGAGAAGACGCGTTCGAACTCGCCGTCGTCGAAGGGCAGATCGAGTGCGTCGCCCAGGACGAAGGTCGCTCCGGGGACCTGCCCGCGGGCGACCTCGAGCATCGCGTCGCTCTGGTCGAGCCCGGTCACCTCGCCGTGCAGGCGGCGCGTCATGAAGCCCGTCCCGCAGGCGACGTCCAGGGTGCGCTTCGGGGGGAGGTCCTCGATCCAGCGCTCGAGCTGGGCGCGCTCCTCGTCCCAGCCGGGACGGTGCTTGTCGGCGTACAGGTTATGGCCGAGCCACCAGTCGTCGTACTCGCGCGCCCGCGCGTGGTAGTAGGCCTTCACCGCGATCTAGGGTACGTGACGTGCTGCCGCTCGAGTCGGTGCCGAACTTCTCCGAGGGACGGGACGAAACGACCATCGCGGCGATCGGCGCGGCCCTGACGAACGGCGGCGCGCGACTGCTGGACGTTCACGCCGATGCGGACCACCACCGCTCCGTGTTCACGCTGGTCGGGTCGGAGGCGGAGCTCGCCGATGGGCTCGTCGCCGGCGTCCGGTGCGCGCGTGACCGGATCGACCTTCGTCGGCACGAGGGTGCCCACCCGCGCATCGGAGCCGTCGACGTCGTGCCGCTCGTCCCGATCCGGCCCGAGGACCTGGAGCGGGCGCAGGCGGCCGCGCGGGACGTGGCGGCAGGTGTGGGGGAGCTGGGAATACCCGTGTTCCTCTACGGCGGCCCGGAGCGCGGCCCGGCGTTCTTCCGCCGCGGCGGACCGGACGGGCTCCAGGCGCGGATCGACGCGGGCGAGCTCGTCCCGGACTTCGGGCCGTCGGGGCTCGACCCCGCCGCCGGCGCGGTCCTGGTCGGGGCGCGCCGGCCTCTGATCGCGTTCAACGTCAATCTCCGGACCGACGACGTCCAGGTGGCACGCGCCATCGCGGCGGTCGTGCGTGAGCGGGGCGGCGGGTTCCCGGGCGTGCGGGCGCTCGGTCTCGACCTCCCGCGCGCCGGGCTCGTCCAGGTGAGCATGAACGTCGAGGACTGGGAGGCTGTGGGGCTGCACGAGATCGTCGCGCGAATCGTCGACGAGGCCGCGTCGCGTGGGGTGGAGGCGGCCGGCTCCGAGCTCGTCGGGCTGATGCCGGCGGGGGCGGCCGCCGCCGCGGCGGGATCGGTGCTCCGCATCGACCGCTTCGATGCCTCGCGCGTCCTCGAGCTCAGGCTGCTCGACGACTGACACGGTTCCGGCACGAATCGAGCACAGACAGGTGACGCGACCCGGGGTAGCGTGTCGTGCAGGGGGTCTCCGCACCCCCTACCGGGGGGAGAGGACACGTCCAGCGCGAAGCTAGACTCGGCGGGTGCCCTCGGGAACGGCGATCGGCCTCACGGGCGAGGACCTGGCCGTCGACGACGTGTGGGCGATCGCTGTCGGAGGGGCGGCCGTGACGCTGGCCGAATCGGCCAAGGAGCGGATGATCGAGGCGCGGGCCGTGGTCGATCGAGCCGCGCACGGCCGCAGCGAGCACACATACGGGGTCAACACCGGCTTCGGGCGCTTCGTCTCGCAGACGATCCCGGAGGAGCTGACCGAGGAGCTGCAGCTGCGACTGCTGCGAAGCCACGCCTGCGGAGTGGGCGAGCCCTATCCGGACGAGGTGATCCGGGCGGCCATGGTGCTCCGTGCGAACGCGCTCGCAAAGGGGCGGTCCGGTGCGCGGCCCGAGCTCGTCGAGCTCTTGCTCGCCTGTCTCGACCGCGGCGTGCTGCCCGTGGTGCCGAGCCGCGGCTCGGTCGGTGCCAGCGGTGACCTGGCGCCGCTCGCGCACCTCGCGCTGCCGCTGGTCGGCGAGGGCGCCGCATGGTTCGGCGGCGACCGGCTCCCCGGCCTGGAGGCGCTCGAGCGCGCCGGGCTGAGGCCGGAGACGCTCCAGGCGAAGGAGGGGCTCTCGCTCGTGAACGGGACGCAGTTCATGTCCGCGTTCGCGGCGCTGGGGCTCGTCCGCGCGCGGCGGCTCGCCAGGACTGCCGACATCGCATGCGCCCTGTCGCTCGAGGCGCTGCAGGGGTCGCGGACGAGCTTCCTGCCCCAGATCCACGCGCTGCGCCCGCTGCGCGGGCAGCAGGACTCCGCCGCGAACGTGCTCGCATTGCTGGAGGGCTCGGCGATCAACGAGGCACACCGCTGGTGCGACAAGGTTCAGGACGCCTATTCGCTCCGCTGCGCGCCGCAGGTGCACGGGGCCACCCGGGACCTGCTCGATTACGTCGACTACACCGTCTCGGTCGAGCTGAACGCGGCCACGGACAACCCGCTCGTGCTCGTCGAGGACGACCTGCTCGTCTCCAACGGCAACTTCCACGGCCAGCCGCTCGCGTTCGCTCTCGACGCGCTCGCGCTCGGCGTCGCGGAGCTGGCGAGCATCTCGGAGCGCCGGGTCGAGCGGCTCGTCAATCCGAGCCTCTCGGGCGGGCTGCCGCCGTTCCTGACGGTGGAGGGCGGCCTGAACTCGGGGTTCATGATCCCGCAGTATGTCGCGGCGTCCCTCGTCAGCGAGAACAAGGTGCTGGCCCACCCGGCCAGCGTCGACTCGATCCCGACGAGCGCGGGCCAGGAGGATCACGTCTCGATGGGCAATGCGGCAGGGCTCAAGGCCTGGCAGGTGCTCGGCAACGTGGAGTGGGCGCTGGCGATCGAGCTGCTGGCCGGTGCGCAGGCGGTCGAGTTCCTGGCACCGCTCGACCCGGGCCGCGGGGTGGCGGCGGCGCACTCGTTCGTCCGCTCGCTCTCCCCGCGCGTGACGGAGGACCGGCCCCTCGGCGGCGAGATCGAGGCCGTCGCCGGCGCGATTCGCGACGGGTCGCTGGTCGCCGCCGTCGAGGATGCCGTCGGGGAGCTGCGGTGACCGACCGCCCCAAGCAGAAACGGAAGCTGCGCTGGGACGGGACGCCGCGCACCGTCCCGCGGCACCCGTACCGCGACAGCGCGATCGTCTACGCGGTGCTCGCCGGAATCGTCGTCGGCGTGACCGCACTGACCGGTGGCAACATGCGCGCGGCCCTGATCGTCGCCCCGCTGCTGTTCGTGGTCGCAACGGCGTACAGCTGGTGGCGCTGGCGGCGGCGCGAACGAGAGGAGGCCGAGAACCGATGACGCCGACGGTCACGATCGACGCTGCGGTCGAGACGCTCTGCGGCGACCTCTCACGGATCCGGGCGCCGCGCGGCACGGAGCTCAACGCCCGCTCGTGGTCGACAGAGGCACCGCTCCGGATGCTGCTCAACAACCTCGACCGGGAGGTGGCCGAGCATCCCGAGGCGCTTGTCGTCTACGGCGGCACCGGCCGTGCTGCACGGAGCCACGAGGCGCTGAAGGGGATCGTGCGCACCCTGCTCCGGCTCGGCGCGGAGGAAACCCTCCTCGTCCAGAGCGGCAAGGCCGTCGGCGTCTTCCGCACCCATGCCGCCGCGCCGCGTGTCCTGATCGCCAACGCGATGGTCGTCCCGCGCTGGGCGACCTGGGACGAGTTCCGCCGGCTGGAGGGGCTTGGGCTGACGATGTTCGGCCAGATGACAGCCGGAAGCTGGATCTACATCGGAACGCAGGGGATTCTCCAGGGCACGTACCAGACCTTCGCGGCCGCGGCGGAGCGGCACTTCGGCGCCGCCGGCCTCGCCGGACGGTCGATCCTCACCGCCGGCCTGGGCGGGATGGGCGGCGCACAGCCGCTCGCCGGGACGCTGCTCAACGCCGCTGTGCTCTGCGTGGAGGTCGATCCGACCCGGATCGAGCGTCGCCTGGAGACGCGCTACCTCGACGAGGCGGCCGACTCGCTGGACGACGCGCTCGCCCGCATCCGCGCTGCGCAGCGGGACCGGCGTGGCCTCTCGGTCGGGCTGCTCGGCAACGCGGCCGAAGTCGTACCGGAGCTCGCCCGCCGCGGCGAGGCCTTCGACCTCGTCACGGATCAGACCGCGGCGCACGATCCCCTCACCGGTTATGTGCCGGTGGGGCTGGACGTCGCCGCCGCCGCCGCGCTGCGTGCGACCGATCCCGTGACGTATCTGGAACGAGCGCGTGCCAGCATCGCCACACACGTGCGCGGCCTGCTCGAGTTCGTCCGGGCGGGCAGCTATGTTTTCGATTATGGCAACAACCTGCGAGGTGAGGCCTTAGAGGCGGGCGTCAAGGATGCGTTCACATACCCGGGCTTCGTCCCGGCCTATATCCGGCCGCTCTTCAGCCGCGGCATCGGGCCCTTCCGGTGGGCCGTCCTGTCTGGCAATCCGGCGGACATCGCCGCGATCGATGCGACGCTGCTGGAGCTGTTCCCGGAGGACGGTGTCCTGCAGCGGTGGCTGGAGCTGGCACCCGAGCGGGTCGCATTCCAGGGGCTGCCCGCGCGGATCTGCTGGCTCGGCTACGGCGACCGCGCCCGAGCGGGCCTGGCGATCAACGAGCTCGTGCGCAGCGGGCGAGTGACCGCGCCGGTGGTGATCGGGCGGGATCACCTCGATTCGGGCTCGGTCGCATCTCCGTACCGCGAGACGGAGGCGATGGCCGACGGCTCCGACGCGATCGCCGACTGGCCGATCCTGAACGCCCTGCTGAACGTCGCCGCGGGCGCGACCTGGGTCAGCGTCCACCATGGCGGCGGGGTCGGGATCGGCAACTCGATCCACGCCGGCATGGTCGTCGTCGCCGACGGCACTGCCGACGCAGCCGAACGGCTCGAGCGGGTGCTGACCGCCGACCCGGCAACAGGCGTCATGCGTCACGCCGACGCCGGCTACCCGGAGGCGATCCAGCATGCCCGCGAGCACGGGCTCGATCTGCCGAGCCTCGCGAGCGGCAGCGTCGACGCCTGAAGCCCGAAGCGCGGCTCGACCGCACCGACCACGGCGCGTCGATCCGCGCCGGGACGACCGTGCCGCAAGAGGCTTACGCGCCGTTCGGCCGGGGCGGGGTGGGACCCAGGGCGAACGGCGCGCTTCCGACCTGACGCTAGGCGGCTTCCTCGAACGACGGCGTGGCGCTCAATGCCGTCTCAGACGTGGCCGCTTCGACGGTTGCCGACTCTGGGCGGCGCACCCTGCCGATCGTCGCCGCGGCGACCACTGCGCCTGCGAGCAGGATCACAGCACCGACCTGGAGCGCTCGGTGGTATCCGGCGACGAACTGAGCGTCGTATCCGGAGCTGGCCGAGCTCACGGTGATGTGCGTGGCCACCACGGTGCCCATGATCGCGATGCCGAGCGAGCCGCCGACCTGGCGGCTGCTGTTGATCACGGCGGAGCCGACACCGGCCTTGTCGACCGGGACCGAACCCATCGCGGCCGCGGTCGTCGGCGCCATCGTGATCGCCATTCCGAACCCGCCGACGAGCAGGCCGGGGAGGATGTCCCAGAATGACGACTTCGCGTCGAGCGTCCCGAACAGAAGCAGTGACCCGGTCAGCAGCGTCATCCCGGCGACCATCGGCCACCGCGGCCCGATCCGGTCGGTGAACCGCCCGGCGACGGGCGCGACCAGGATGATCAGCAGCGTCATCGGCAGGAAGGTGGCGCCGGTCTTGATCGCGCTGTAGCCGAGGACGTTCTGGAGGAACAGCGAGTTGAAGAAGAAGATCCCGAACATCGCGAGCCCGACCAGGCCCATCACCGTGTTCGCCCCGCTGAAGGTCGGGTTGCGGAACAGCGAGAGGTCGAGCATCGGGAGGCGCTGGCGCGCCTCGACCAGCACGAACACCGTCAGTGCGACCGCTGCGAGGGCGAGCAGGCCGATCACCCGCGTCGATCCCCATGGATGGGTGTTGGTCTCGATCAGCCCGTAGGTGAGGGCGAAGAGCCCGACTGCCGAGCTGATCAGGCCGGGCAGATCGAGGCGCTGCTCGCGCGAGGTGTCCTTCGTCTCGTCGATGAACGCCCGCGCGGCGAGCACGGCGACCACCCCGACCGGCACGTTGACGAAGAAGATCCAGCTCCAGTTGATCCGCTCCGTCAGGACCCCGCCGACCAGCGGGCCGATCGCCAGGGCCAGCCCGGAGACCCCCGCCCAGATCCCGATCGCGGTGCCGCGCAGCCGGGGCGGGAAGGTCGCGGTGATGATCGAAAGCGTTGCGGGATTCATCAGTGCCGCGCCGACGCCCTGGACGGTGCGGGCTGCGATCAGCGACGTCGCGTCGCCGGCGAGCCCGCACCAGAGCGACGCCCCGGTGAAGATCACCAGGCCGGCGATGAAGATCGCGCGCCGGCCGAGCAGGTCGGCGAGCTTCCCGCCCGTGAGCAGGAGCACGCCGAACGTCAACGCGTAGGCGTTCACGACCCACTCGAGCTCCGACACGGAGATCCCGAGGTCGGAGCGGATCGACGGCAGCGCGACGTTCACCACCGTGTTGTCGAGCATGATCATGAACAGGCCGAACGAGACGGCGACCAGCGTCCACCACTTGCGGTTCTCGTCCGTGAACATCCTTGCCTTCACCCATCCCCCCTCGAGGTTCCGCGGGTGCGGGCGAGCTGTGTCAGCTCGCCGCGCACCCGCTCGATCGCGTCACTGTGCAGGGCCACCGCGTCGGGTGGCGCGCCGTTCGTCTCGAGCAGCGCCCTGACGTGAACGAGTCCCTTCAGCTGCAGCTCGAGATCGTCGAGCCGCCTTTGCATCGTCCCAGTGCTCATGCTGCCTCCAGTTCCAACGCCGCCTCTCCGGTCAGCTCGACCTCGGCCTCGGCCGGCTGCGACTCCAGCATCACGGCCGCGAGCACTGCGCCCACGCCGGCGAGTGCAGCCAGGACGTAGAACGCGACCTGGAAGCCGTGCGTCAGCGCGGCCCCGCTGAAGGCGTTCGTGCCGTCGTGCGAGCTCACGTAGTGACTCGTGAACGTGGTCGCGACCGTGGTCGCCAGGGCGACGCCGATCGCGCCGCCGATCTGCTGCGTCGTGTTGATCAGGCCGGACGCGACCCCGGCGTCGGACTGCCGGACACCGGTCAGGCCGCCGATCGACATCGGCACGAAGGCGAGGGCGAGCCCGAGCCCGCTGATCATGAACGCCGGGAAGAGATCGGCGAAGTAGCTGCCATCGACGGGCAGTTGCGCGAACAGCACCAGGGCGACCGTGGTGAGGGCCAGCCCTGACGGCAGCACCCACCGCACGCCGAGCCGGGTGACGAGTGCCTGGGCGACGGTCGAGAACACGATGATCGTCAGCGTCAGGCCGATGTACGCGACGCCGGTCTTGAGCGCCGAGTAGTGCAGCACCTCCTGCATGTAGAGCGTGAGCAGGAAGAACTGAGCGAAGATCGCCCCGCCCATCAGCAGGCCGCTGACGTTCGACGCTGTCAGCGTGCGCAGCTTGAAGATCCGGAGCGGCAGCAGCGGCGCCTGCGAGCGGGACTCGATCGCGAAGAAGGCGACGATCAACGCCACCGAGGCGAGCAGGAGCCCGATCGTCGAGCCCGTGGCCCAACCGTGCTGGGTCGCGCGGGTCATCGCGTAGACGAGCAGCATCAGCCCGCCGGTGATCGAGGCGGCACCGGCGAAGTCGAACCGCCGATGGCCGAGGTCGGCGCGGCTCTCGCGGAGCAGCACCGGAGTCAGCGCCATCACGAGCAGGCCGGCCGGCACGTTGATGAAGAAGATCCACGACCAGCTGAGCGCGCTGGTCAGGGCACCGCCGAGGAGCACGCCGGCCGCGCCTCCGCTTCCCGAGGCCGCGCCCCAGATGCCCAGCGCGACGTTGCGCTCGCGGCCCTCACGGAACGTGGTCGTCAGTATCGACAGCGCCGCGGGCGAGAGCATCGCTGCCCCGAGCCCCTGCAGGGCGCGGAACGCGATCAGCGAGCCCTCGGACCAGGCCAGTCCGTCGAGCAGCGACATGACCGTGAACAGCGCCAGCCCGGCGACGAACAACCGCCGCCGCCCGAGCAGGTCGGCGAGTCGGCCGCCGAGGAGCAGGAAACCGCCGAAGAAGATCGCGTAGGCGGTGATCACCCACTGGAGGCTCTCCTGCGAGAAATTGAGGTCGGTCCTGATCGACGGCAGCGCCACGTTCACGATCGCCACGTCGAGCACGACCATGAACTGAGCGGCCACGATCAGCCCAAGCGCCCACCAGCGCTTGCGATCCTCGTCTCCGACTGCCTGGTGTGCCACAATGTCTGCAGTCATTTTTTGTCCCCTCCAATCATTGAGTTCTGCCACGATAACAGAACCCAACGTTGGTGCGCTACACTTATTCCACATGACAACTCTTTCCACAGATCATCCGATCCGCCCGATTCACCGGGTGGCAAAGGAACTGGTCGCGAGCAGCGGTTTCCTGCTCGCGAGACTCGGCTTCGCCTTCAAGGCGAAGGCGATCGCCACGATGGAGGAGGCAGGCTTCGAGCTCTACGACTACAGCGTTCTCGCGATCCTCGCCGAGGGCGTTCGGGAGACACAGGGAACGATTGCCGATGCTCTGACGGTCGATCCGAGCAGGCTGGTTGCGTTGCTCGACGGGCTGGAAGAGCGCTCCCTGATCGTCCGGCAGCGCGACCCGCTCGACCGGCGCCGCCACGTGGTCAGCATCACGCCTGCGGGCACGCGGGAGCTGGGTCGGTTGCGTGGGATGATCAAGAAGCTCGAAGACGAATTCCTCGCGACGCTCGACGCCGACGATCGCAAGGCGCTGCACGGGCTGCTCCTGCGGCTGGCGGAGGCGAACGACCCCCGCTGCGCGTTCAAGCCCGAGTCGGTGGCGGCAGTCGTGTCGAAGTCGAAGCCGGCCTGACGCTCCGGCCGGCGCCGGCGTGACCCGCCTCCTCGTCCGGGACCTGGCCCAGCTGGTCACCCACGCGGGAACCGCTGCGCCGTTGCACGGGGACGCCCTCGGCGACATCGAAGTGGTGGAGGACGCGTACGTCCTCTGCGACGACGGCCGGATCGAGGCGACCGGGCGGATGCGCGACCTCGGCTCGCTCGACGGCGACGTCGAGGAGGTCGACGGCCGCGGCCTTGCCGCCATCCCGGGGCTCGTCGACTGTCATACGCATGCCTGCTTCGCGGGGGACCGCGTGGACGAGTTCGCGCTCCGCGCCGGAGGCGCGACGTACGAGGAATTGCACGCGGCCGGGGGCGGGATCCTGTCGACCGTCCGCGCGACCCGCACTGCCACCGAGGCCGAGCTCGAAGAGCGCATGGACGAGCACCGCGCCTGGATGGCGCGCGCGGGGACGACCACCTTCGAGGCCAAGTCGGGCTATGGGCTCGACCACGACACGGAGTTGGCGCAGCTCCGGGTGATCCGGGCCGCAGGAGGCGTGCCGACCTGGCTCGGTGCTCACGCCGTGCCGCCCGAGTTCCCCGACGCGGACGCCTACCTCGACTTTGCGCTGGCCGAGGTGCTCCCCGAGGTGGTCGGCCTCGCGGAGGCGGCGGACGTGTTCGTGGAGAACGGCGCCTTCGACGTGTCAGATGCGCGCCGGTATCTGACCGCGTGCGCCGAGGCCGGGCTCGCGCTCCGTCTCCACGGCGACCAGTTCACCGAGCAGGGAGCGGTGCCGCTCGCGATCGAGCTCGGCGCGCGCTCGGTCGACCATCTGGAGGCAACCGGCGACGAGGGCGTTCGAGCACTCGCCGGTAGCGACGTCACCGCGGTGCTGCTCCCCGCGAGCGCGCTCTTCCTCGGACGGCGGATGCCGCCGGGGAGGACGCTGGTGGACGCGGGCGCCGCAGTCGCCCTCGCGACCGACTTCAACCCCGGCAGCGCCTTCTGCGAGAGCCTCCCACTCGTGTGCTCGCTCGCCGCCACGCAGCTGCAGCTCTCACCCGCCGAGGCGCTGGGCGCGTGCACGGTCAACGCCGCCCACGTGCTCGGCCGGGCGGACCGCAAAGGCCGGCTCGCACCGGGCTACGACGCCGACCTGGTCCTCCTGGACACCCCCGACTGGCGCTACCTCGCCTACCACGTTGGCCACGATCATGTCCTCACGGTCATCTGGGGCAGGGCGGCGCTACCCTAGCCCCGATGCCGACGCGCAAGCAGAAGCGCCGCCGCGAGAAGGACCGCCGCCACGACTACGAGTATGTCTACGTCGACGACGACGGCCACGAGGTCGAGGTCGACGAGGACGAAGCGCACGAACCGGCGCCGGCGAAGGCCGCCAAGACGGCCTCGACGAGCAAGCCGAAGAGCGGCGGCCGGGCGCAGCGCGAGCCGCCGGAGCCGTCGTGGTCGCGCAGCGTCAGGCGTGCGGTCCCGTGGCAGATCGGCATCCTCGTCCTCATCGTCGTCGTGCTCCGGAACAGCCCGCTGATCAGCCGTCTCCTCGTCGCGATCCTGTACGGCGCCCTCTTCGTGCCGCTCATGTACATGACCGACCGCATGGTGCGAAACCGATGGCTGAAGCAGCAGGGCAAGCAGCCGGCGAAGGACAAGCGGACCAAGACCCCTCGTTAGACTCGCCGGCAGGATGCCCCTCGCCGTCGACCGCTACGAGCTCGGCCCGATCCGGACGAACTGCTACGTCGTCCGCACCGAGCGCGGCGCCCCGCAGGCGGTCGTCGTCGACCCCGGGGACGACGCGGCCACCCTGCGGCTCGAGCTCGCCCGGATGGGCGTGACGGTCGCGGGCATCCTCGTCACCCACACGCACTACGACCACATCGGAGCCGTCGCCGACCTGGCCGAGGCCTCGGGAGCGCCCGTGTACGTCTCGGAGGAGGAGGCGCCGGTGCTGGCGCGGCCGTCCGACTTCTACCCGGGTCAGCAGATTCGGCCGTGGGAGGCCGAGGTGCAGCTCGCGGGCGACGAGACGATCGACCTGGCGGGGATCGGCTTCGAGACGGTTCAGGTGCCGGGGCACTCGCCGGGCCACCTTGCTTTCTACGCCGACGAGGCCCTGTTCTCCGGTGACGTCCTCTTCGCCGGCTCGGTCGGGCGGACCGACCTGCCCCGGGCGAGCTGGGACACGCTGGTCGAGTCGATCCGCGCCCTCGTCGACCGCTTCCCGCCCGAGACCGTCGTCTACTCCGGCCACGGCCCGCCGACGACCCTCGGAGGCGAGCTTTCGCGGAACCCGTTTCTCGCCGAGCTGCGCGCGTGAAGTTCGAAGCCCCGCGAGGCACCCACGACATCCTTCCGTCCGAGCAGCCGGCCTGGTCGCTCGTCAAGCGGGAGTTCGAGCGCCTGTGCGCGCTGTACGGCTACCGCCGCATCGACACGCCGGTGTTCGAGGACACCGAGCTGTTCGCGCGCACCTCCGGCAAGGGCTCGGACATCGTCTCGAAGGAGATGTACACGTTCACCGACCGCGGCGACCGGTCGCTGACGCTGCGCGCGGAGGCGACGGCGCCGATCGTCCGCGCGTACCTCGAGCACGGGCTGCACCGCGAGCCGCAGCCGCAGAAGCTCTACACGATCGAGACGATCTACCGCTACGGGCGTCCGCAGAAGGGCCGGTTCCGCGAGCACTGGCAGCTCGACGCCGAGGCGATCGGCTCCGACGACCCGGCCTGCGACGCCGAGGTCATCCACCTGTACGACTCGCTGCTCGCCCGGCTCGGGATCCGCGACTACCGGCTCGAGCTGAACTCGATCGGCGACGCCGAGTGCCGGCCTGCCTACCTGGAGCGCCTGCGGCCCTGGCTGGAGGAGCACGCCGGCGACCTGGACGAGGGCACCCGCGAGCAGGCGGCTCGCAACCCGCTGCGCGCGCTCGACAACATCGCCGCGAAGCCCCCGGCCGTGCAGGAGGTCCTGCGCGCCGCGCCGGCCGTCGGCGACTCGCTCTGCGAAGCGTGCCGGGAGCACTTCGCCGAGGTGCGGCGGTACCTCGACGCGTTCGGCGTCCGCTACGAGCTCGTGCCGACGCTGGTGCGCGGGCTCGACTACTACACCCGCACGACGTGGGAGTTCCTAGGCCCCGAGGGCGGCTCGCAGTCGACGCTCTCCGGCGGCGGCCGCTACGACGGCCTCGCGGAGGAGCTGGGCGGACAGCATGTTCCCGGCGTCGGGTTCGGCGCCGGCATCGAGCGTCTGCTGATCTCGCTCGAGCACGCCGGCGTGGCGGTTCCGGCGGACGAGGGGATCGACGTGTTCTTCGTCTGCGCGGACGGGGCCGACCGTGCTTCCGTGCTGGCGAAGGTGATGGAGCTGCGCGCCGAAGGCGTGCGGGCCGACGCCGACTTCGCCGGCCGCTCGGTCAAAGGCCAGCACACCCAGGCCGGACGGCTCGGCGCGAAGAAGGTCGTCGTTGTCGAGCGGGACACCGATCTGGCGGAGGCGATCGCGTGAGCTGGCGCGACCTCCGCTGCGGCGAGCCGCGCCCCGACCAGGTGGGCCGGCGTCTGACTCTCGCCGGCTGGGTCGACACCCGCCGCGACCACGGCGGGCTCGTCTTCGTCGACCTCCGCGACCACACCGGCATGTGCCAGCTCGTGATCAACCCCGAGCACGCGCCGGATGCGCACGCTGTCGCGCACGAGCTCCGCAACGAGTTCGTCGTCCAGGTGGAGGGCGAGCTGGCCGCGCGCGCGCCGGAGGCGGTCAACCCGGCGCTTCCGACCGGCGGCGTCGAGCTCCAGGTCGACCGGCTCCGGATCCTCTCTCGCTCTACGCCGCTTCCCTTCCAGCTGGACGAGGAGCACGTCGACGAGACGCTCCGCCTCCGCTATCGCTGGCTGGATATGCGGCGCGACCAGATGCAGCGCAACCTGCGGCTCTCGCACACGGTCGTGCAGTCGATCCGCCGGACGATGGACGAGCGCGGGTTCATCGACGTGTGGACGCCGAGCATGACCCGCGGAACGCCCGAGGGAGCGCGTGATTTCCTCGTGCCGGTGCGGCTGCAGCCGGGGAAGTTCTTCGCGCTGGCGCAGAGCCCGCAGCTGTTCAAGCAGCTCTGCATGATCGGCGGGATCGACCGCTACTACCAGATCGCCACCTGCTGGCGCGACGAGGATCTCCGGGCCGACCGGCAATTCGAGTTCCGTCAGCTCGACCTGGAGATGGCCTTCGTCGAGCGCGAGGACGTCCTCGACGTCCTGGAGGCGGCGGTCGTGAACGCCTTCGAGGCGCTCGGTCGCGAGCCTCCCGCACGACCTTTCCCGCGAATCGGCTACGACGACGCGATCGCGAGGTACGGCACCGACAAGCCCGACCTCCGCTTCGGGCTCGAGATCCAGGAGGCGACGGAGGTGACGCGCGGCTCCGAGTTCGGCGTGTTCGCCGGCGCGGAGGCGGTGCGGTTCATCGTCGTGACGAAGGAGTACTCGCGGGCCGAGCTCGCCCGCCTGGAGGAGGTAGCGAAGGAGTGGGGCGCGAAGGGGCTCGCGTACATCGTGCACGGGGCAGACGGCGAGGCGCGCTCGCCGATCGCGAAGTTCCTCTCGGAGCGTGAGCTGGCTGCCTTCGGCGCGCCCGCCGGGTCGACGGTGCTGTTCGGTGCCGGTGAGCCGGAGCTGGTCGCGCGCGTCCTCGGCGGCCTGCGGCTGCACGTCGCGCGGGAGCTCGGCCTCGCGGATCCCGACGCCGAGGTCTTCCACTGGGTGATCGACTTCCCGCTCTTCCAGCGCGACGAGGACACGGGCCATTGGACGTTCCTGCACCATCCGTTCACGGCGCCGATCGCGGGCGACGAGGACTTCGAGGACGACCCGGGCGCCGCGAAGAGCCAGCACTACGACCTGATCTGGAACGGCTGGGAGCTCGGCTCCGGCTCGATCCGGATCCATCGTTCGGACGTCCAGGCAGCCGTCTTCCGGACGATGGGGATGAGCGACGAGGAGGCGAACGGCAAGTTCGGGTTCCTGCTCGAGGCGCTCGAGATGGGTGCCCCGCCGCACGGCGGCTTCGCGATGGGCCTGGAGCGGTTCGTCGCGTTGATGGCCGGCGAGCCGGACATCCGCCAGATCGTCGCGTTCCCCAAGGTCTCGAGCGGCGCCGACCCGCTGACCGGCGCGCCGACGCCGATCCCCGGGGAGGTGCTGCGGGAGCTCGGCATCGAGGCGCTCCCGACCGAGACGGAACCCGGGGGCAACTAGACTCGTCGCATGCGCGGGTTCGCGCCGAGATTCGCGCTCGAAGCCGGTTTCCTGATCCTGCTCGGTGTCGGCGCGGGCTACGCAGACCTCCGCCCGGCGGCGATCGTCGCGATCGTCGGCGGCGGGTGGCTGCTCGTGGCGCTCGTCGAGCTCGCCGTCTGGCGGGCGCAGGCGCATCCCGCCGTGGTCCAGGCGCCGGCCCCCGACGTGGCCGAGGACGCTCCGGCGCCCGAGCCGGAACCCGCGGCGGACGACCCCGACTATCCGTTGCGGCCGGATGCGGGCGACGCACCGTCGGAGGAGGTCGAGGCGTATACGCGTGTGATCGGCGCCGGCTCCGACGACGACGCGGCCGCCGGGTGAGACCCGTCCTGGCCCAGCGTCTGCTCGCGGTGCTCGCGGCAGGGCTCCTCGCCGGGGTGGTCGGACTGGCGGTGGCGTCCCGGGACGACTCGGTCGCGGTCGCCCGGGCGGCGCTGCCGAAGCCGGCGGTGTCGAGCGTGAGCGGCTGGTATCCGGCCCTCGCCGGGGTTCGCTCGCGGCCGCTGGCCGGACGGGTCTCCGGGTGCGGAACCCTGCTCGGCCCGAAGACGCTCGGCGTCGATCACCCGGTGCTCCCGTGCGGGGCGAAGATCTTCGTCGAGTTCGGAGGGAAGACCGTGTTGACCTCGGTGGTCGACCGCGGGCCCTTCACGCCGCGCCCCGACTTCGAGGTGACGCCGGCGCTCGCCGACGTGCTCGGGCTCAAGGGTGTCCAGGCGATCCGGTGGAGCTTCGCCAGGGCCGGGTAGACCGGGGAGCGGTCGGTAGAGTGGGCGGGTGCCCGACCCTGTTCGTGGCTCCGCAACCAATGTAGAACCAACAGCCAAAGCGAGGGAGCCCGAGTCGGGCTCGGCGAGTCGGGAGACGAGCCGGCCCGCACGGCACCCACCTGGTTCGTCCAGGTTCGCTACGGAGCGGAGACATCGGCAGGGTGGGGCACGTTTCTTGCGTGCGCCGTCTGTCGGCTGGTCGTTCCACAATCGTCACGTTTCGGTCGGAGACGCGTGATGGTTTCGGCGGTACGCTCGACGTAGGGGTCAGGGGCAATTCCCCCACCCAGGGTGGGGGCGCGGAACGGGGCGCGGAACCTGGCGGAGCGAACCTCTGCGGAAGCGGCGGCCGGTGGGAGCGGTGTGCCATCCTGCTTCGATGATCGAGATCTCCGGTGATTCCTCGCGTGACGGCTGCTGGGCGCTCGTTCGGCTGCGCCTCGACGGCGACCGGATCGTCGATGCCGACGCCGACGGGCTCGACGCCGATCTGCGCGGCCTGAGCCTGCTCGAGGCAGCCTCCGTCGGCGGGGAGACGCTCGCGGTCGACGCGCTCGCGAACGCGGTCGGGCCGATCTTCCGGGCCGAGCCGTCGCCGACCCGGGTGGCGGTGGCGATGAGCGGCGGGGTCGACTCGGCGGTCGCGCTGCTGAGGGCCGGCCGAGACGCGATCGGCGTCACCCTGCGGCTCTGGACGGATCCGCACGGGTCGAGCGCCGAGCGAGTCTGCTGCTCGCCCGCCGCTGTGATCGCTGCACGCGAGACCTGCCACTCGCTCGCCATCCCTCACGTGACGCTCGACCTCCGCGACGAGTTCCGGCGGGCGGTCGTCCAGCCGTTCGTCGAGGGCTACGCCAACGGTCGTACGCCCAACCCGTGCACCCGCTGCAACGGCGCGTTCCGCTTCGACGAGCTGCTCGCCTTCAGCCGACGAGCCGGCGCCCGCAGGCTCGCGACGGGGCACTACGCGCGGGTCGTCGAGCGCCAGGGCCGGTCGCTGCTCGCCCGCGGCGTGGACGAAGGAAAGGACCAGTCGTACATGCTCGCCAGCGTCGATCCGGCGCTGCTCGACGCCGTCTGGTTCCCGTTGGGCGAGTCGCGCAAGGACGACATTCGCGCCGAGGCCGACCGGGCCGGGCTCGCCGCTGCCCACCGCGCGGAGAGCCAGGAGGCGTGCTTCCTGGCCGGCGACGACTATCGCGTGTTCCTCCAGCGCCGTGGCGTCGAGCCGCGCACGGGGCCGATCGTCGATCGTTCGGGTACCCGGGTCGGCTCGCACGACGGTCACTGGCGGTACACGCCCGGCCAGCGGCGCGGCCTCGGGGTCGCCGCCGGCCGTCCGCTGTATGCAATCGCGACGGATGCCGCGACGAACACCGTCGTCGTCGGCCCGCGGGAGGAGCTTGCGCGGACATCGCTCGTTGCCTCCGGTCGGCTGTATACGCCCGTCGAGCGGGCGGAAGTGAAGATCCGCTACCGCTCGTCCCCCGTCTCCGCGACGCTCCGTCCCGTCCCGGGCGGCTTCGCGGCGCAGCTCGACGAGCCGGTCTTCGGCGCTGCTCCGGGCCAGACCGCGGTGGTGTACGACGGCGACGTCGTCGTCGGTGCAGGCACCCTGGTTCCGGCCTAAGATCCCGCGATGCTCGCCTCCGTCGACTGGAGCGACGTCGCATACGCGGCGCTCGCCTTCTTTCTCGTCCTCGCCGGGCTGGCCGTCGCCTACGGGGCGTTCCGGCTCGGTGGGACGCTGGGCCGGGCGTCTTCGCTGATCGAGGGAACCGAGACCGAGCTCCTGCCCGTGATCACGAGGCTCGGCGGGACGCTCGACCGGGTCAACACGCAGCTCGACAAGGTGGACGTGATGACCGACAGCGCCGTCGACGCGGTCTCGACCGTGGACCTGGGAGTGCGTCGCGTCACGAACGTGGTGACGAGGCCGGTCCAGGCGGTGGCAGGCCTCTTCACCGGCGCGCGGCACGCGACGTCGGCCGCCCGCTCCGGCGCGGGCTGGCGTGAGGCGGTCGATACCGGGCGAGCCGAGGCAGCCAGGCGGGAGCAGGATCTCGCCGACGAGCTTCGCCAGGCCGACACGCCCTGAAGCGCCTGGTCCGCTGCCGACTCGGCGCCGGCTCGTCCGCGGGCGCCGGGAGCGGCCCTCCTAGAATCCCAGCATGCAGACGACCGCCGAGTTGCGCGAGGGCTTCCTCTCCTTCTTCGAGGAGAAGGGGCATCTGCGCTGTCCGTCTGCCTCGCTGATCCCGCGCGCGGACGACCACTCGACGCTCCTGACGAGCGCCGGGATGCAGCCGCAGATGCCGTACTTCCTCGGTCGCGAGCCGCCGCCGGCGCCCCTGACCGCGACCTGCCAGAAGGTGTTCCGGACGCCGGACATCGACGAGGTCGGGCTCGACACCTACCACCTGACCTTCTTCGAGATGCTCGGCAACTTCTCGTTCGGGCAGTACTTCAAGGAGGGCGCGATCGCGTTCGCGACCGAGTTCATGCGCGAGCGCCTGAAGCTCGACTGGGACCGGATCTGGGTCAGTGTGCACGCCGGCGACCCTGAGCTCGGGCTCGGGCCCGACCAGGAGGCGATCGACCTCTGGGAACGGATCGGCATGCCGCCGGAACGGATCGTCCCGCTCCCGAGCTCGGAGAACTTCTGGTCGGTCGGCGGCCCCGGACCGTGCGGGCCGGATTCCGAGATCTACTTCGACTGGGGTGCGGAGGTGGGGTGCCCCGAGGGCTGTCTCCCGGGCTGCTCGCGCTGCGAGCGCTTTCTCGAGTTCTGGAACCTGGTCTTCATGTCGTACGAGCTCCACCCCGACCGGACGCTGACGCCGTTGCCGAAGCAGAACATCGACACGGGCATGGGCCTCGAGCGGCTCGCCCGCATCGTCCAGAACGTCCCGTCCGTATACGACACCGACGGCTACCAGGCGATCATGAGCTGGATCGCCGGCGCCTCCGGCGTCGCGTACGGGGATTCGGTCGACGCGACCAAGGCCCACCGCGTCCTCGCCGACCATGGGCGCGGGATGACCTTCCTCGCGGGCGAGGGGATCACGCCGTCGAACGAGGGGCGGGGCTACGTGCTCCGGCGCATCGTCCGCCGCGCGGTCCAGCACGGGCTGCGGATCGGCATGGAGGCGCCGTTCGTCGCCGAGCTGTCGGGCGCCGTGATCGAGCAGATGGCCGGCGCATACCCGGAGCTGGCGGAGCACCGCGACCAGATCGGACGCGTCCTCCGGGCCGAGGAGGAGCGCTTCTCGGAGACGCTCGAGCGCGGGATGAGGCTGTTCGAGGAGGCGGCCGGCCGCGGCGCGATCTCCGGCGCCGACGCCTTCGCGCTCCAGGCGACGTACGGCTTCCCGATCGAGCTGACCCTCGAGCTCGCCCGGGAGCGAGGGATCGAGGTCGACGAGCGAGCCTACGAGCAGGAGATGGACCGCCACCGCGAGATCTCCCGTGCCGGCGCCGGCAAGGGCGAAGCGCAGCGCGCTGCCGACTTCGCCCGCGCCGCCGGGTTCCAGACCGAGTTCGTCGGCTGGGAGAAGACGGAGGTGCTCACCCAGATCGGCGCGCTCGAGCCGCTGGGCGACGGCGTGTTTCTGGCGAAGCTGCGCGAGTCGCCGTTCTACCCGGAGGGCGGCGGCCAGGTCACGGACGCCGGCGAGCTCAGGAAGGACGACGGCTCGCGGGCGACGCTGCTCGCCGCCTACCGGATCGAAGACGACCAGGCGCTGCTCTTCGAGGGCACCGGTGTCGAGGGTGCGGCCTTCGCTGAGGGCGACCGGGTGCGTGCGGTCGTCCCGTGGAGTGTCCGCTTCCCGACGATGGCGAACCACACTGCCACCCACCTGCTGCACGAGGCGCTCCGCGACGTGCTCGGCGACCACGTCCACCAGGCCGGCTCGGCGGTCCGGCCCGACAAGCTCCGCTTCGACTTCAGCCACCCGCAGGCGCTCACCGCCGAGGAGCGGGAGGCGGTCGAGCGCCGCGTCAACGAAGCGGTCTTCGCCAACCACCCGGTGCGGACGTTCATCGTTCCGATCGACGAGGCCCGGAACCTCGGCGCGATGATGCTGTTCGGCGAGAAGTACGGGGACGAGGTGCGCGTGGTCGAGGTCGAAGGGGTCTCGCGCGAGCTCTGCGGCGGCACACACGTGCGGACGACGGCCGAGATCGGCCCGTTCGTGATCCTCAACGAGGCGTCGGTCGGCTCGGGGGCACGGCGCATCGAGGCCGTCACCGCCGGCGAGGCGTTTGCCCTGCTTCGCGCCCGCGCCGACGAGGCGGAGGAGCTGCGGCGCGAGCTCGAGCGCGTGCGGAAGGAGGCGAAGAAGCCGGCGAAGCAGGCCGAGACCGACTTCGCGATCACCTCGCGCGAGGGCGACGTCGTGGTCGTCGAGGCCCGCGGCGTGACCGGCGGCGACCTGCGCGACCTCACCGACCGGATCCGGCAGCAGGAGGGCGCTTCGGCCGTCCTCGCCGGCTCGACCGACGACGGCCGCGCGTTCCTCGTCTTCAATCTCGACCAGTCGCTCGCCGATCGCGGCATCGACGCGGTCGCGCTCGTCCGCGACGCGGCGAAGCACATCCAGGGAGGCGGCGGCGGACGCCCGACGCTCGCCGAGGCGGGGGGCAAGAAGCCGGAGGCGCTGGCCGAGGCGCTCGGAGCAGCGAAACAGGCGATCCTCGCGCAGCTTTGAAAGTCCTGGCGCTCGACTACGGCTCGGCCCGCACCGGCGTGGCCGTCTCCGACCCGACCGGGACCCTCGCCCGGCCGCTCTGCACCGTCGAGCGGGCCGCGACCGACGAGGGGCTGCGCCGTCTCCGCGACCTCGTCCGGGACGAGGAGGCCGAGCGGGTCGTCGTCGGACTGCCGCTCACGCTCCGCGGGGAGGTCGGCGCCCAGGCCGAGGAGACGAACCGGTTCGTCGAGCGGCTGCGCGCCGCCCTGGACGTGCCCGTCGAGACCTTCGACGAGCGGTTCACCACCACCCTCGCCGGGCCGGGTGCGGGGGACGACGCCCGGGCCGCCGCGCACCTGCTGTCGAGCTACCTGGAACGGAGCCGGGCCTGACGCGTCCGACCAGGCACCAGATCTACCGGCGGCGGGTGGTTGCCCTGGTGGTGGTATGTGTGGTGGTCGGCGCGTGTGCGTGGGGCGCCTACGCGGTCGTCCGGAACCACCGCGACGCGTCGCCCCCGCCGCCGACGACCACCGCGCCCGTTCGCAGGGTGCTCAGCGTCCTCTTTCCCGAAGGCTTGACCCGGCAGCAGATGGCCCAGCGCGCCCACGCGGTCAGCCCCGCGATCGGCACCGCTGCGTACCTGCGGGCGACGCGGTCCTCGGCACTCCCCGGCCGGTTCGCCGGCGACGGCAAGAACCGCAGCCTCGAGGGCTTCCTGTTCCCGGCCACGTACGACATCTACGACGACGACCCGGCCCAGGTGCTGGTCGCCAAGCAGCTGGCCGCCTTCACCGGGAACTGGGGCCGGGTGAAGCTCGGCTACGCGCGCTCGAAGAACCTGACGCCCTACGACGTGCTGATCATCGCGTCGATGATCGAGAAGGAGGTCCGCGTCCCGCGCGAGCGCCCGCTGGTCGCGGCCGTGATCTACAACCGGCTGCACGAGCGGATGCCGCTCGGGATCGATGCGACGCTGCGGTACGGGCTCGGCATCTCGCCGACGCAGGCGATCACGAAGCGCGACCTGGCGTCGAGCTCGCCGTTCAACACGCGCAGGTTCCGCGGGCTGCCGCCCACGCCGATCGCAAACCCCGGCCTCGCCTCGATGCAGGCGGCCGCCCATCCGGCGAAGGTCGGCTACCTCTACTTCGTGCGCAAGCCCGACTGCCGCAGCCACTTCTTCACGGCGAGCATCGAGGAGTTCGACAACTACACCCGCAAGGGCCTGACCAATTGTTAACCGGGCGAACGACCCTGGTGGGGCTGATCGGGAACCCGGTCGAGCACTCGCTCTCGCCGGCGATGCACAACGCGGCCTTCGCCGCGCGCGGCCTCGACTGGGGGTACGTGCCGCTGCCCGTCGACGAGGGCCGCGTCGAGGACGCGGTGCGGGGACTGGTCGCACTCGGCTTCGCGGGTGCGAACGTAACCGCGCCGCACAAGGCGGCCGCGGCGGCGGCGTGCGAGACCGAGCTCGACTCGGTGAACGTGCTGGTCGTCGGAGACGGACGTGTTCAGGGGCTCTCGACCGACGCCGCGATCCTCGACGGCCTCCCGTCGCGGCGGCCGGTGATCCTCGGCAGCGGTGGCGCCGCCGTCGCGTTCCGTGCGGCGTTGCCCGGCGCGCGCGTCTTCTCCCGCCGCGGCGACTGGCCTCCGGACGTGGCCGGCGCCGACCTGGTCGTGAACGCCACTTCCGAGCGGGCCGCGGTCCTCTGCGCCCTGTCCCAGGGTCAGACCCTGGTCGACCTGCCGTATCCGGAGACGGCTACCGCGACGGCTGCGCGAGAGGCGGGCGCGACCGTGGTCGGCGGCCTCGACGTGCTCGTCGCGCAAGGCGTTGCCTCGTTCGAGCTCTGGACCGGCGTGTCCGCACCCGTCGAGGTGATGCGCGCCGCCGTAGGCTTGGCGCGATGACGCTCGAGCTCGTCACGGCCGGCGAATCGCACGGCCCCGCGCTGGTCGCGATCGTCAGCGGGCTGCCGGCAGGGCTCATGCTCGACCGGGCGGCGATCGACGAGGACCTCCGGAGGCGCCAGCAGGGGTACGGGCGCAGTCCCCGCCAGCAGATCGAGACCGACCGGGTCGAGGTCTACGCGGGCCTTCGCCACGGCCGAACCCTCGGTACGCCGCTCGCGCTCGTCGTCCGCAACCGCGACCACGAGAACTGGACGTGGGGCATGAGCCCGTGGCCGCCGGAAGGCGAGCCGCCGCGCGGAGGCAAGGGGAAAGAGCGGGTGACGCTGCCGCGGCCGGGCCATGCCGACCTCGCCGGTGTCCTCAAGTACGGCCTCGAGGACGTCCGCGACGCGCTCGAACGGGCGAGCGCCCGGCATACGGCGGTCGTCGTCGCGGCCGGGGCGGTGGCGAAGGCGCTCCTGCACGAGATCGGCGTCGAGGTCGCGGGAAGCGTCGTCGGCGACGACCTCGAGGCGCGCGTCCACGAGGCGCGGGCCGCGCGCGACACGGTCGGCGGGATCGTCGAGGTGCGGGCGACCGGCGTGCCGCCCGGCCTCGGCTCGTATGCGTCTCGAGGCGACCGGCTCGACTCGAGGCTGGCCGCCGCGCTGATGGGCATCCAGGCCGTGAAGGGGGTCGAGCTCGGCGACGGATTCGTCCTCGCCGGCAAGCGCGGCTCGGAGGCGCACGACGAGATCTTCCGCGACGCTCAGGGCCTCTACCGCGAGACCAACCACGCGGGCGGAATCGAGGCCGGGGTCTCGAACGGCGAGCAGATCGTCGTGCGGGCGGCGATGAAGCCGCTGCCGACGCTGATGAAGCCGCTGCGGTCGGTCGACCTCGCCACCGGTGAGCCGGCGGAGGCCCTGGTCGAGCGCAGCGACACCGCCGCCGTCGAGGCGCTTGCCGTCGTCGCCGAGGCGTCGGTCGCGTTCGAGCTGGCGCGGGCGGCGTGCGAGAAGTTCGGCGGCGACGCGCTCGTCGACTTCGTCGGCGCGTACCAGGCGTACCGCGGGCGGATCGATTGGCAACCGCGCTAGACCGGCATCTCGCGCTCGTCGGATTCATGGGCGCCGGCAAGACGACGCTCGGGCTGCAGCTCGCGGAGCGGCTGGGCCGGCGGTTCGTCGACCTCGACCGCGAGATCGAGCGCAGCCTGCGCCAGGCCATCCCCGAGATCTTCGAGCAGCGCGGCGAGGTCGAGTTCCGCGTGCGCGAGCAGGAGGCTGCGCTGGAGACGCTCCGGTCGGGGCCGCCGGCGGTGGTCGCGCTCGGCGGCGGCGCGGTGACGAGCCCGAAGATCCGCGAAGCCCTCGGCGACCACGCCCTGACCGTGTACGTCGAGGTCGAGCCGGACGTCGCCTGGGAGCGCGTCCGCGGCAAGGGGCGGCCCCTGGCGAAGGAGGAAGGGGCGTTCCGGGCGCTCTACGAGGAGCGGCGGCCGCTCTACCGCGATGCCGCCGACGCCGTCGCCCGCTCGCTGGATGACGTCGTCCTCGCCGCGGCGGGCGTCCACGTCGCCCTTGGCTCGCTCGAGCAGCTCGGCGAGCTCGTGCCCGGCGAGGGGCCGGTGGCGCTGGTCGCGGACGCGCAGGTGTCGGGCATCCACGGCATGGACGCGCAGCTTGCGCTCGCCCCCCGGCTCGCCTCGACGCACACCGTCTCCGGGAAGAGCGCCGACGACCTCGAGCGGCTCTGGCGCTCGCTGGGCATCGACCGCGCCGGGACCGTGGTCGCCCTCGGCGGCGGTACCACCACCGACATCGCCGGATTTGCCGCGGCCACGTACATGCGCGGGGTCGCCTGGGTTGGAGTGCCGACGACGCTGGTCGGCCAGGTCGACGCCGCGATCGGCGGGAAGACGGGGATCGACCTGCCCGAGGCGAAGAACCTCGTCGGCGCCTTCCACTGGCCGGCGCGCACGATCGTCGATCCGGCTCTGCTGGCGACGCTGCCCGAGGCCGAGCGTCTGAACGGCATGGCCGAGGTGGTGAAGACCGGCCTGCTGGCCGGAGAGCCGTTATGGGAGCTCGCCGACGAGGAGCTCGTGCGCCGCTGCGCCGCGTACAAGGCGGCGCTGTGCCTGCGTGACCCACACGACCTCGGCCCGCGGCACGCGCTCAACCTCGGTCACACGTTCGGCCACGCGCTCGAGGCCGCGTCCGGCTACGAGCTCCCGCACGGCAGGGCGGTCGCTCTCGGCCTGCTGGCCGCGCTCCGGCTCTCCGGGCGCGACACGGCTCCGGTCGAGGAGGTGCTCGCGCCCGAGCCGGTTCGGGTCGACCGCGAGCGGGCGTGGGAGGCGCTCCTCCGCGACAAGAAGGGCCGCCTCAGGATCGTCCTCATCGGCGACGATGGCGCGTTCGAGCAGGAGCTGCCCGAGGCCGACGTGCGGGCGGCGCTCGACGCGCTGATCTCCGGATAGGGTCAGGGCGTGAACGTGGACGTGCTCAACGGCGTCAACCTCGACGTGCTCGGGCGGCGGAACCCGGAGCTGTACGGCGGCCTCGGGCTCGAGCAGCTCGAGACGCAGATCTACGAGTGGGCGAAGGAGCTCGACCTGAGCGTGCGCTGCCGGCAGACGAACAGCGAGGGCCAGTACGTCGACTGGTGCCACGAGGCGCTGGACAGCGCCGAGGGGGTCGTGCTCAACCCGGCGGCGTGGACGCACTACAGCTACGCGATTCGCGATGCGGTCGAGCTGTTCACCGTCCCGGTCGTCGAGGTGCACCTCTCGAACGTCGAGGAGCGCGAGGAGTGGCGCCGCGTCTCCGTGATCGCAGACTTCGCCGCCAAGCGTGTGGTCGGCAAGGGCCCCGACGGCTACCGCGAGGCGCTCGAGTTCCTGGGGACGACCCGATGAGTGTGCGGGGCGAGCGGGTGGAGAAGGTGCGCGCGGCGGTCGACGCGCCGCTTCTCGTCACCAAGCCGGTGAACGTGCTCTGGCTCACCGGCCTGGACAGCTCGAACGCCGCGCTCCTGGTCGAGGCCGACCGGCTGCGGATCTTCACGGACTTCCGCTACCTGGAGAAAGCGCGCGCGACCGGGGCGGAGGTGGTGGAGATCCCGCGCGGTCTGTTCAGCAAGCTGCCCGAGCTGCTCCCGAAGCGGATCGCCTTCGAGTCGGAGAGCCTCGTGCACGCGTCGTGGGCGGCGCTCGACGCAGCCGGGATCGAGACCGTGCCGACGGCGCAGCTCGTGGAGGGGATCCGGGCGGTGAAGGAGCCGGGCGAGCTCGACGCGGTCCGTCGCGCCTCTGCGATCACCAACGCGATGCTCGACCGACTCGCCGAGCAGCCGTTCGTCGGGCGGACCGAGGCCGAGCTGGCCTGGTGGATCGAGTCGACCATGCACGAGCTCGGGGCGGAGGGCGCCGCCTTTCCGCCGATCGTGGCGGCCGGAGCGAACGGCGCTCTGCCGCACGCCAACCCGGGCGCACGGACGATCGAGGAGGGCCAGACCGTCGTCGTGGACGCCGCCGCGAAGGTCGACGGCTACCACTCGGACTGCACCAGGACGTTCGCGACCGGCCCGCTGCCGGACGAGCTCGCGCGCTCGTACGCGGTGTGCCTGGAAGGGCAGCTGGCCGGGCTGGAGGCGACGCGGGCGGGCCGCTCGGGCCGCGACGTGGACGCGGTCGCGCGCGAGGTGATCGCGGGCGCCGGTCTCGGCGAGCTCTTCGCGCACGGCCTTGGCCACGGCGTCGGGATGGAGATCCACGAGCAGCCGGCGATGCGGCCGGAGAGCGAGGACGTGCTCGCGGTCGACGGCGTCGTCACGGTCGAGCCGGGGATCTACCACCCGGGCCTCGGCGGGATCAGGATCGAGGACCTCGTGATCATCGGTGAGAATGAGCCCGAGGTGCTGACCACGTTCACCAAGGAACTCGTTACGGTGGGCCGATGACGAGCGTTCCCGAACGGCTCGCGGCGGCGTACTCGAGCCTGCCCTTCGTCCAGCTGCCCGAGCGTTGGGAGGGCGGCTCGCCGCTGAACATCCCGGGTCTGGCGGCGGGGCTGCCGATCGACGACCCGTGGGACGTGGTCACGAAGACATCGGCACCCGGCCTCTCGGGCGACGAGATGCGCTTCGCCGTGACGGGCGAGGGACGCACGATCGCGGGCGAGGACGCTTCCCTGGACGCGCTCGAGCCGCTCGCGCGTGCGGTTGCGGTGCACCTCGAGGCGCCCTTCTGGGCGATTGCCGTCCGCGACGACGGCGACGAGTGGACGGCGGCAGGCACGGCCGCGGAGGTGGTCGAGTTGCCCGACGCTGCCGGCAACGAGATCGAGGCGAGCCGCGTCGGCGGCGAGGTCACCGGACGCGTCGACGGCGAGGACGCCGAGCTGCCGCCGGTCGTGGCGGCGCTGCTCGGCGGGCAGCCGGGCGACGCGGCGATCGTCGCGCATCGCTTCTCTGGGCCCGTCTGGGTCGCCGAGATCTATCCGCTGTAGCGGATCGCGTCCCCCCGCTACACTGCCCCGCCGATGGCCGAGGTCGTCTCAACCAACCAGTTCAAGAACGGCATGCATATCGAGCTCGACGGCGAGCCCTGGCGCATCGTCGAGTTCCAGCACGTGAAGCCCGGGAAGGGCGGCGCCTTCGTCCGCACGAAGCTCAAGGCGCTCGAGTCGGGCTCCGTCGTCGATCGCACCTTTCGTGCGGGCGAGAAGTTCCCACGGGTGCACACCGAGGTCAAGAACGTCCAGTACCTCTACGACGCCGGTGACGACGTCGTCTTCATGGACGAGGAGAACTACGAGCAGCTGCATCTCACCCGCGCGTCGGTCGAGGACGCGCTCGAGTTCCTCCAGCCGTCGAGCTCCGTGCAGCTGCTGATGGTCGACGGCAAGCCCGCCGGCGTCCAGATGCCGGCCTCCGTCGAGCTGGCCGTGACCGAGACCGAGCCCGGGGTCCGGGGCGACACCGTCTCGAATGTGACGAAGCCCGCGACGCTCGAGACCGGCGCGGTCGTCCAGGTGCCGCTGTTCGTGAACGTCGGCGACCGCCTGAAGGTCGACCCGCGCGAGAAGCGCTACATCAGCCGAGCGTAGTCGCCCGTAGACTGGGCGCGTGGAATACGCCTACGTCACCACCGACGAGAACGGGAACGACGAGGTCGTCGCACGCGGGCAGTACGCCGAAGGCCTGGAAACCCCCAACGTCGGCGACACCGTCACCCTCGAGGGCGCCGACGGCGTCGAACGGCCGTGGAGGATCGTCCGGAAGATCCCGACGGCCTACGCGGGGGAGCGGCTGTACGTGGAACCGCTCGAGTTCGAGTAGGGCGGTAGGCTCCCGTCCGTGCCGGCGCTCGTCGACACGACCATTCGGCTGCTCGGACAGGAGCCGCTCGCCGCGGTTCTGCCGACGTCCGCGCAGCTCGACCTCGCCGAGATCCTCGACGGGGCCGGCTTCGCCTACCTCGAGGTGTCGGGCGGCGGCTGCTTCGAGTCGGCCGTCAGGCGCGGGGTCGAGAGCCCCTGGGAGCGGATCCGCGCGATCCGCGCGCGGACGAGGACGCCGCTCGCGCTCGCGCTGCGCGGCCGCTTCCTCGTCGGTTCGAGGCCGGTCGGGGGCGACTTCGTCCGCCGCTTCGTCGCGTCGGCGGCGGAGAGCGGGATCGACGTCTTCCGCCTCCACGACCCCCTGAACGACGTGTCCAACCTGCGCGAGGCGAGCGAGGCGATCACCGCCGCCGAGCGCGAGTTCGACGCCGGGCTCGTGTACAGCCCGGGACCGTCCGGCGAGACCGACGCGCTCGTCGCCCAGGCGAGGCGCCTTCCGGAGCTCGGCGCCGCCCGGATCCTGATCCACGATCCGTCCGGGTCGCTGGAGCCGCACCGCGTCCGCGAGCTGGTCGAGGCGATCCGCGAGGTCAGCAACCTCCCGGTCGGGTTCTACTGCCAGGGCGCAGGCGGCGGCGCGCTCGCCGCCGCGATCGAGGCGGCGCGCGCCGGCGTCGACCTGCTCGCCTGCGCCGTGTACCCGGTTGCCCTCGTCCTGCATCGCGCGTCCGGCGAGGCGCTGGCGAGCGTCCTCGGTGGCCTCGGCCTCGAGACGGGCGTATCCACCGACCCGCTCTGGCGGGCCTCGGATCTCGTGGACGAGCACATCAGCGACCAGCCCGTCGCGCCGCTCGCGCCGCGCATCGCCACCCGGGCCGCCGAGCACAGCCTTCCGGCCGGGCTGATCGCGGCGATCGACCTCCACCTCCGCACCCAGGGGGCGGGCGACCGGCTCGACGAGGTGCTCGCCGAGCTGGAGACGATCCGCGGCGAGGTCGGATCGCCGCCGCTCGCCGCTCCGATCGGCCAGGTGCTCGCGTCGCAGGCCCTCCTGCACGTGCTCGCAGCCGAGCGCTACCAGACCGTCGTCGACGAGCTGCGGGCGCTGATCCTGGGGCGCTACGGCTCGCCTCCCGCTGCAGTCTCGCCCGCCGTCGAGCGGGCGGTGTCGCTGGTCTCGAACGGGGCTCCCCCCGAGGACATGCCCGACCTCGACGAGCTCCGCAAGCGCCACAAGGGACTCGCCGCCAGCGAGGAGGAGCTCCTGCTGCTCGCGCTGTTCGGCGACGACGCCGAGCCCCTCCTGCGGACGATCCGCGGACGCGGCACCCAGGAGTCGCTCGAAGGGGTCGGGGTCGACGCGAGCCGCGCCGAGCGCATCCGTGAGATCGTCCGCATCGTCCAGGACTCGGGCGTCGGCGAGGTGACGATCGAGGACGCCGGTCTCCGCGTCACGGTCCGGCGGACGCCGGAGACAGGGGAGGACGTGGTCGCCGCCTCTGCGCCGTCGCCGGCCCCGGAGGAGGAGACGACTGCCGCCGCGCCGCCCGCAGCGCCGTTCGATCCCGGCGTGATCAGGGTCGAGGCGCCGATGGTCGGCACGTTCTACCGCGCCTCCTCGCCTGGCGCGCCGCCGTTCGTCGAGGAGGGCGACGCCGTCGGCGCGGGCCAGACCCTCTGCATCCTCGAGGCGATGAAGCTGATGAACGAGGTCAAGGCCGAGGAGGAGGGCCTCGTCACGCGGATCCACCCCGAGAACGGCCAGCCGGTCGAGTACGGCCAGTTGCTGTTCGAGCTCGAGCCCGTCAACGGTCGGCCGCTCGGCCTTTGACGTGGGGGAACCCCTGGTTCCCCCACGGACCCCCTCCTTGCGGGCCGAGGTGCTGGTTCGCCCCGTAGCAGGGCCGGACGATGCTCGGCCGATCCAGACGTTGCTTCTCCGCCGCGTGCCTCCCGCCGGGCAGAGCCCGGCTCCGGCGGCCACTCGTCGCTGCCCAACGGCGGAAAGGCGAGGCTAGAAATGTTCACGAGGGTTCTGGTCGCCAACCGCGGCGAGATCGCCGTCCGCGTGATCCGGGCGTTGCACGAGCTCGGGATCGAGGCGGTCGCGGTCTACTCCACCGCCGACGCCGCCGCCCTGCACGTGCAGCTTGCCGACCGTGCGGTGTGCATCGGCCCGCCGCCCCCCGCGGAGAGCTACCTGAACATCCCCTCCGTGGTCGCGGCGGCGGAGACGACCGGCTGCCAGGCCGTCCATCCGGGCTACGGCTTCCTCTCCGAGCGGCCGGAGTTCGTGCGCGCCTGTGCGGACAACGACCTCGTCTTCGTCGGCCCCGACGCCGCCGTCATGGCGCGGATGGGCGACAAGGTGCAGGCGAAGATCGCCATGCGCGAGGCGGGCGTGCCGCTCGTCCCGGGCACCGAAGGCGCGACCACGCTCGCGCAGGCGCGGGAGCTGGCGCCGGAGATCGGCTTCCCGCTGCTGCTGAAGGCCGCAGCCGGCGGCGGGGGACGTGGCATGCGGCTGGTTCGGTCCGCGGACGAGCTCGACGACGCGTTCGCGACCGCGTCGGCCGAGGCGGATGCTGCGTTCGGCGACGGCAGCCTCTACGTCGAGCAGGCGCTCGTCCCCGCCCGCCACGTCGAGATCCAGGTGCTCGCCGACGCGGACGGCGGCGTCCTCACGCTCGGAGAGCGCGAGTGCTCGATCCAGCGCCGCCACCAGAAGCTGATCGAGGAGTCGCCGTCGCCTGCGCTGACACCCGAGCTGCGCGAGGAGATGGAAGCGGCTGCCGAGCGCGCATGCCGCGACACCGGCTATACGAACGCAGGCACGCTGGAGTTCCTGCTCGGGCCTGACGGCGCCTTCTACTTCATCGAGCTGAACGCCCGGCTCCAGGTCGAGCATCCCGTCACCGAGCTCGTCACCGGCGTCGACATCGTCCGCGAGCAGCTGCGGATCGCTGCGGGCGAGCGGCTGACCGCGACCGGCCGCGCCCCCCGGACAGGGCACGCGATCGAGATGCGGATCAACGCCGAGGACCCCGCGCGCGGCTTCGCGCCCTCACCGGGACGGATCGAGCGCCTGCGCGCCCCGGGCGGCCCCGGGGTCCGCCTGGACACGCACGTCGACTCGGGCGCGACCATCCCGCCGCACTACGACTCGCTGATCGCCAAGCTGGTCGTGTGGGACTCCGACCGGCCGGCCGCGATCGCCCGCGGCCTGCGCGCCCTCGGCGAGCTCGAGATCGAGGGGATCGCGACCACGCGGGACTTCGCCCGGGACGTCCTGCGCAGCGAGGCCTTCGCGAGCGGCGACTACACCACCTCCTACGTCGACGAGCTGGGGCCGGCGTGACGCTCTCCCGCCGGGCGGCACGCCGCACCGCGCTCTTCCTCCTCTACCAGTGGGACCTGACCGGCCAGCCGATCGGCACGAACTACGAGGGCGAGATCGACGACTTCGCCCGCAACCTGGCGGAAGCGGTCGCAGCGAACGCGGACGAGCTGGACGCACGGATCTCGGCCGTCTCCGGCGACTGGCCGGCGGGACAGCTCGGCACCCTGGAGCGGAACGTCCTCCGCATAGGCATCCACGAGCTCGATGAAGGTACGGTCCCGCTCGAGGTGGTGATCGACGAGGCAGTGACCCTGGCGAAGCGGTACTCGTCCGAGGACGCGGGCCGGCTCGTGAACGGGATCCTCGCCGCGATCGCCCGGACGGCGACGGCATGACCCTGCAGGAGAAGGTCGACCGGCTCGAGGAGCTCCGCCGGCAACTCGAGGGCTGCGAGTCGCTCGAGGACGCCGTCGACCTGCTCGCCGAGTTCGACGCGGCCGCCAAGGACCTGATCGACGCGATCGACCAGGCGAAGCGGGAGTCCGATGCACAGCCCTGACGAGCTGAAGGAGCTGGTCGAAGAGGCGCTCGAGGAGCTCGAGCTCTGGCCCGAGCTCGGCGGCCAGCAGGACTCGGCCCGATACGCACTGGAGATGGGCGGCAAGCGAATCCGCCCGGTGATCTCGCTCGCCGTCGGCGAGGCGCTCGACGCGCCGCCCGAGCAGGTGATGCCGGCCGCGCTCGCGATCGAGCTCGTGCACAACTTCTCGCTCGTCCACGACGACCTGCCGTCGCTGGACGACGACGAGGAGCGGCGCGGCAAGCCGAGCGTCTGGGCGGCATTCGGCGAAGGGAAGGCACTTCTCGCCGGCGACGCGCTCCTGGCCGAGGCGTTCAGGCTCGCCTGCTCGTACCCGACCACGGAGGTGGCGCGGGAGCTGGCCGAGGCGACGCTCGGGATGATCGGCGGCCAGTACCTCGACACGATGGAGCCGGGCACCGACCTGGAGACCGTCCACCGGTTGAAGACCGGCTGCCTCTTCTACGCATCGGTCACGCTCGCGCTCTGGGCCGCCCGCCTGCCGCGCGAGGAGCAGGGCGCCTGGCGCGACTTCGCGGACGAGCTGGGGCTGCTCTTCCAGGTCGTCGACGACATCCTCGACGCGGACGGGTACGTGCTCGAGGAGGGCGAGGCCGCGGCCAGGACGCGCGCGAACCGCGCCGCCGAGCGTGCCCTGGCGCTGCTGCTCGAGGTCCCCGCCGACACGACAGTGCTGGCCGAGATCATCAGCGGCCTCGCCGTCAGAACCGTCTAGCTGCGATGAGGAAGCGCCTGGACGTCCTCCTCGTCGAGCGCGGGCTCGCCGAGTCTCGAGCACAGGCGCAGGCGCTGATACTCGCCGGCCTCGTTCCCGGCTACTCGAAGGCCGGCGAGCAGGTCGACGAGGCCGCCGAGCTGGGCGTCGAGCGCGGTCCGAGGTTCGTCTCCCGCGGAGGTGAGAAGCTCGATCACGCGCTCGACGCGTTCGGAGTCGATCCGGCGGGGCGCGACTGCCTCGACGTGGGGGCGTCGACCGGCGGATTCACCGACGTCCTCCTCCAGCGCGGTGCCGCGCGCGTGATCGCGCTCGACGTCGGGTACGGTCAGCTCCATCCACGCCTCCGAGACGACCCCCGCGTGATCGTGCTCGAGCGGGTAAACGCCCGCGGGCTGATCGAGCTGCCGTTCGCGCCCGAGCTGGTCGTCTGCGACGTGTCCTTCATCTCCGTGACGAAGGCGCTGCCGCCTGCTCTGGGGCTGGCCGAACCGGGCTGGGAGGCGGTCGTGCTGGTGAAGCCACAGTTCGAAGCCGGGCGCGAGGAGGTCGGCAAGGGCGGAGTCGTCACCTCGCGCGAGACGCGAACGAGAGTGGCACGAGACGTCGCCGAGGCGGCTCTGGGCTGGGATGCCGAGGTCGCGGGCGTCGTAGACTCGGGCCTACCCGGACCGAAGGGAAACCGTGAGCTCTTCCTCCATCTCCGACACCGACCGGGGGCCGGCCTCGACGCAGACCTCGACCGCTGGATCGATGACGCCGTCGGCTGAGCGTGTCCGGACGATCGCCGTCGTCAGCCACGGCGATCCGGGGGTGATCGCCGGTGCAACGGCGCGCCTGCAGGCGATCTGCGAGCGCGCCGGGGTGGAGGTCGTCGATGGCGACGACGTCGACCTCGCCGTCGTGCTCGGCGGTGACGGGACGACGCTCCGGGCCCTCCACCGCTTCCTCGGCACGCCGGTGCCGGTGCTCGGCATCAACTTCGGCCGGGTCGGGTTCCTGTCGGCGATGGGCCGCGACGCGATGGAGGACGGCCTCGCCCGCGCCTTCGCCGGAGAGCGTCGCGTCGTCGAGCTGCCGACGCTGGTGGTGAACGCCGACGGAGTCGAGGCCGTGGCCGTCAACGACGCCGTGTGCGCGACCTCCCAGATCGGCCGGATGATGGAGTTCGCGTGGTCGGTCGGCGGCGAGGATCTCGGCGTCCAGCCCTGCGACGGGGTGATCTGCGCGAGCTCGACGGGCTCGACCGCCTACAACCTCTCGAGCGGCGGCCCGGTGCTGGTGTGGGGGCTCGACGCGATGGCGGTCACGTTCGTCTCACCGCACTCGCTGCACGCCCGTCCGCTGGTCGTCCCGCGCGGGCTCGAGCTGCGGGTGCGGAACGAGACGCGGGCGACCACGGCGAAGGTGATCGCCGACGGCATCCCCGTCGCCGACCTCGACGAGGGGAAGGAGGCGGCGGTGCGGCTCGGCGAGCGGCGGGCGCTGCTGGCGCTGCTACCCGAGATGACCTTCTTCCACCGCTACCGCGACACCTTTGCTTCGTAGCCTCCGGATCGAGAACCTCGTCCTGATCCGCCGGGCGGAGCTGCCGTTCGCGCCGGGGTTGAACGTGATCACCGGCGAGACCGGCGCCGGCAAGACGATCCTCGCGCAGGCGATCGGCCTCCTGCTTGGTGCAAAGGGCGACGCAGCCTACGTCGGCGCGGGCGGGGCCGAGTCCTACGTGGAGGCCGAGTTCGACCTGCCCGAAGGATTGCTCGACGAGGAGCCGTTCGCGCCGTTCCGCGAGCTCCGGCCCGACGAGGAGGAAGGGGTCGTGCTCGCGAGGCGCATCTCCGGGGAGGGGCGCACACGCGCGTACGCCTGGGGACGGAGTGCCGCGCGCGAGGACGTCGCCGCCCTCGGCGAGCGGCTCCTGGCGATGTCCGGCCAGTTCGAGCAGCGGCGGCTCGCGCGCCCGGCGTACCAGCTGGCCGTCCTGGACGCCTTCTGCGGCGACGAGCAGCTGCGCCGCCGGGCCGAGGCACGCGCGGCCTGGCGCGAGCTCGGCGCGGCCCGGCGACGGCTCGAGGAGCTGACGCGCGACGCCGCCGCCTTCGAGGCCCGGCTGGCCGAGCTGCGGGCCCTGGTCGAGGACACGGACGGGCTGGAACCGGGACAGGAGGATGTGCTCCTCGAGGAGCGCGAGCGCCTGCGGCACCTGACCGAGCTGCTCCAGGGAACCGCGGCCGCCGCCGATGCGCTCGACCCCGACGAGGGCGACGGAGCGGCCGGGCTGACGGCCGTGGCGGAACGGGCGCTCGCGCCGGTCGAACGGCTTGCCCCCGAGCTCCAGAAGGCGGCCGACGAGCTGCGTGACGCCGAGCTACGGCTGCGTGAGGCGGCGAGCGCGCTGCGTTCCTTCCTCTCGGCGCTCGAGGCGGACCCGGCGCGGCTGGAGGAGGTCGAGTCGGATCTGGAGCGGATCTCCGACACCAAGCGTCGTTTCCGGTGCGGCTCGCTGGAGGAGCTCCTCGCCCGCGCCGAGGAGGCGAACACCGAGCTCGAGGCGCTGGACCAGGGCGTCGATCCCGTTGCTGCGGCCGAGGCGGCGGTCGAACGAGCCGAGACCCTCGTGCGGTCGATCGCCGGGGAGCTGCACGACGCGCGGGCTGCTGCGGCCGGCCGGTTCGCGGAGTCGGTCGCCGGGGAGCTCCAGGGCATGGGGATGGGCGACGGCGAGTTTATTGTCGAGCTGAAGGAGCGCGAGCCCGCTGCGACCGGGACCGACGAGACGGTGTTCCTGATCAGGCCGAACGCCGGGCTGCCGTTCGGCCCGGTGGCGGAGACCGCCTCCGGCGGCGAGCTCTCCCGCGTGGCGCTCGCGATCGCCGCGGTCGGCGGCGGTGAGACCATGGTCTTCGACGAGATCGATGCGGGCATCGGCGGGACGACCGCCCACGGCGTCGCCGAGACGCTGTCGCGGCTCGCCGGCCGCACGCAGGTGATCACGATCACGCACCTGCCGCAGATCGCGAGCCGCGCCGACCGGCACTTCCGCGTCGAGAAGGTCCCCGGCGACCCGACGCACACCCGGATCGAGGAGCTCGGCCCGGACGAGCGGAAGGAAGAACTCGAGAGGATGCTGGGTGGCCGCGAGTTCCTAGCCGTTCTCGCCGAAGGTGAGAATGGCTAGCCTGGTCGAGTTCACGGGGCCGGCACGACTCGACCGCCGGACGAAGCGCCTCGTGCACCGGCTCGGCGAGGACGACGTCGCGATCGTCGACCACAGCGACCTCGACCGGGTCACCGCCGAGGAGCTGCTCGAGACCGGCGTCCGCGTCGTCGTCAACGTCTCCGATTCGCTCTCCGGCCGGTTCCCGAACGTGGGGCCGCTGCTGCTCGTCCGCGGCGGCGTGACCCTGATCGACGTCCCCGGCTCCGAGCTGTTCGACGAGGTCACGGACGGCGAGCAGCTGACGGTGCGCGGCGCCAGCGTCTTCCGGAACGGGACGTGCCTCGCCCGCGGCCGGGCGCGGGAGGAACGCGAGCTGGAGCGGACGCTCGCCGAGCAGCGGAGCCGTGTCACCGAGTCGCTGTCCGAGTTCGCCGAGAACACGCTGCACCACCTGCGTGCAGAGGGCAGCCTCCTGGTCGAGGGAATCGACTTCCCGCCGCTGAAGACACGCTTCCGCGATCGCCACGCGCTGATCGTCGCCCGCGGCCCCGGACACAAGCGCGACCTGCGGATCGTGCGGCCATACGTCCGCGACTTCAAACCGGTGCTGGTGGGTGTCGACGGCGGCGCGGACGCGCTGATCGAAGCCGGCTACAAGCCGAACGTGATCGTCGGCGACATGGACTCGGTCTCGGACGCCGCCCTGAAGAGCGGCGCCGAGCTGCTGGTGCACGCCTACCGCGGGAACGGAAACGCGCCGGGCGCCGCGCGGGCCCAGGCGCTGGGCGTGCCGTTCGAGGTCGTGCCCGCGATGGGGATCAGCGAGGACGTCGCGCTGATGCTCGCCTACGAGAAGGGCGCCGAGCTGATCGTCGCCGTCGGGACGCACTTCAATCTGATCGAGTTCATGGAGCGGAACCGTGCCGGGATGTCGTCGACGTTCCTGACACGGCTGCGGGTGGGGGAGATCCTCGTCGACGCGAAGGGGGTGTCCAGGCTCGTCTCGCGGCGGGTCGGCCTGTGGCCGCTGGTCGCGCTGGGCGTGGCCGGCCTCGGCGCGATCGTGGTCGCCGTGATCGCCTCGCCGGGCGTCGAGCACCTGATCCAGCTGATGGTGCTCCGGGTCCGCGACTGGCTGGGGCTGGGCTAGCCTGTTTCGGAGGGCGGCCGCGGCCGTTCGGGCCCTGTCTCTTCGGGCCCGCCGCCTAAGGCGCTCCCAGCCTCCTCCCCAGGGCGATCGTAACCGCGAAAATCACGCGCGTGGGACACGGGACCGTGCCAAAAGGGTTACCGCTGGGGCGGCAGCGGCGCCGGTGAAGGTCACCGCCTCCCGCGAGCTCCTCGCTCCCCGGCCGGACGTCTGGGATTTCCTCGGCGAGCCCTTCCATCTCGCCGACTGGTGGCCCGGCATCGCCGGCGTGCAGCCGGATCGCCGCGGCTCCGCCGGCGGCGCCCGCTGGCAGGTGACCGCGGGCAACGAGCCGACGCTTCTCCGCAGGCCCGAGGCAGCGGGCACGGTCGTCGTGACCGCGTCCGATCGGCCCGCCCTCTTCGCTTTCCATCTGACCGGCGAGAAGCTGGACGTGCGTGTCGATCTGGAAGCGACCGCCGCCGACCGCACCCTCGCGACGATCACGGTCGAGGGGCCGTGGCTGATCGCCTTCCGCCGGACACTGGCACGGAGAGCGGCCGGTCGTCTCCACGCGCTGTGCCAGACTGCGGCGAGCATCTAACCCGCAGCGCCGCCGGGGAAAGCCCGCCGGCGCGCGAAAGACGGGCATTCTGACCCATGTTCGATCTCCGCTATCACGTCGCCTCGCTGGCGGCCGTCTTCCTCGCCCTGATCATCGGGATCGTCGTCGGCGTCGGCATCTCCGGGAAGGGATTCGTCCAGAACAGCGAGCGGCGGCTGCTCAACGAGAAGATCGCCGACCTGAACAGCCGCCTGGACGCGGCGACGAGGCGCAGCGCCGATCTGACGCGGTCGCAGCGCGCCGCGCAGGCGTTCGTCGAGGACGCGTACCCGGCGCTGATGAGCGGTCGGCTCTCCGGGACGAGCGTCGGACTCGTGTTCGCCGGCCCCATCGACCGGCGGGTCCGCTCCCTCGTCGAGCAGACGCTGAGCGACGCCGGCACGCTGCCTCCGCTTCGCGTACGGGCCCTCAAGCTGCCTGTCGACGTCCCGGCTCTGCGCCGCGCGCTCAAGGGCCGACCGGCGCTCGCCGCGCTCGCCACGCCGCGGAAGATCGGCGAGCTGGGCCGCCGGCTCGGGAGTGAGTTCGCGGCGAAGGCCGACAGCCCGCTCTGGCAGGCGCTGTCCGCCGACCTGGTCGAGGAGCGGGCCGGCAACGACGCCGCCTCGCTCGACGGGGTCGTGGTCGCCCGCAGCGTCGCGCCTCAGAGCGGCCCGACTGCCCGCTTCCTCGCGGGCTTCTACCAGGGGCTCGCCTCGGCGGACGTGCCCGCGGTCGGCGTCGAGGTGACGAGGCCCGGGACGTCGGCGGTGGAAGCCTTCGCCAAGCAGGACCTCGCCACCGTCGACGATCTGGACTCCGACTCGGGGCGCCTGGCTCTGGCCCTGCTGCTCGGCGGAGCGGTGCCGGGGCAGTACGGCGTGAAGAAGACCGCGCGGGACGGCGTCCTGCCCGAGATCTCGACCGCAGCCCCGACGGGTGGCTGAGCGCCTGTCGATCCTGGTCGCGGCCCGCGACGAGGAGGGCCGGATCGGGTCGACGCTCCGAGCGCTCCGTCAGGAGTTTCCCGAGGCGGAGGTGATCGTCGCCGACGACGGCTCGCGCGACCGGACCGCGGCCGAGGCCGAGGCCGCCGGCGCACGAGTCCTGCGACTGTCCCGGCGCGGTAAGGGGCAGGCGCTGGCGCTGGCCGAGCGCGCGGCTGCGGACGGCACGCTCCTCCTCTGCGATGCCGACCTGAGCGGCGACCTGCGGCCGCTGCTCAACGGCGACGCCGACCTCGCCGTCGCAGCGTTCGCCGAGCGCCGGGGAGGGGGTTTCGGCATCGTCAAACGAACGGCCGCCGAGCTCGTGCGGCTGGGGACGGGGCGCGAGCTCCGTGAGCCACTCTCCGGCCAGCGCGTGCTCTCGAGCCGCGCCCGCAGAGCCTGCTTCCCGACCGCCGCCGGATTCGGCTGCGACGCGCGGATGACCTTCGACGCGCTGCGCGCCGGGCTGAGCGTCGAGGAGGTCGAGCTCCCCCTGCGCCACCGCGCGACGGGACGCGACCTCCGCGGGTTCGTCCACCGCGCGCGGCAGCTGCGGGACGTCCTGCTCGCCTTCGGCCCGAACGCGGCGAACCACCGGGGCTTGCGCCTCCCGCTGATCGGCTGGATCGTCGCCGTCCTCCAGCCGCGCGTGGCGCCGGTCGCCGCGATCGGGCTCGTCGACGACCTCCGCGCCGGGCCGGAGCGGGGGATGGCTGAGCACCTGCGGGCCGGCCGCACGACCGGCGTGCTCAAGCTCGCCGGCATCCCGCTCTTCGGACTGCTCGCGACCCGGAGCGTTCGCGGCGCGCTGCAGGTCGGTCTCGCCGCGAACGCGCTCAACCAGCTCGACACGAAGCCGGGGCGGGCCTTGAAGGCGTACGCACTGGCGGCGTTGCCTCTTCGGGCACCGGTTCTGCCCGCCGTCATGCTCGCGCCTTACGATCTCCGGGAGATGGCGATGCTCGGGGACTCGGGGTCGAACGCGCTGGGGGCCCTGCTAGGCTTGAGTTCCGTGAAGCGATTCGCGGGACGTGGGCAGTTGCTGGCGATCGGAGCGCTGGCGGCCCTCAACCTCCTCGGCGAGCTCACCTCGGTCGGCAGGCTGATCGAGGGGACGCCGGTGCTGCGCGACCTCGATGCCGCGGGACGGCAGGCGTGAGTGAGACCACCAAGTACGTCTTCGTCACCGGCGGCGTCGTCTCGTCGCTCGGCAAGGGCATCACTGCAGCGTCGCTCGGCCGGCTGCTGAAGGCGCGCGGGCTGAAGGTGGACGTCCAGAAGTTCGACCCCTACCTGAACGTCGACCCGGGCACGATGAGCCCCTTCCAGCACGGGGAGGTGTTCGTCACCGAGGACGGGGCCGAGACGGACCTCGACATCGGCCACTACGAGCGCTTCCTCGACCAGAACCTGGCCCGGAACGCCAATCACACCCAGGGCGGGATCTGGGACCGCGTGCTCCGCCGCGAGCGGAAGGGCGACTACCTGGGCAAGACCGTCCAGGTGATCCCGCACATCACCGACGAGATCAAGGACCGGATCCGGCGCTCGGCCGAGCAGTCGGACGCCGACGTCGTGATCAGCGAGATCGGCGGGACGGTCGGCGACATCGAGTCGCTGCCGTTTCTCGAGGCGATCCGCCAGTTCCGCCGCGAGGCCGGCGCCGAGAACGTCCTCTACGTCCACGTCACGCTCGTTCCTTACGTCGACTCGGCCGGGGAGCTGAAGACGAAGCCGACGCAGCACTCCGTGAACGAGCTACGGCGCATCGGTATCCACCCCGACGTGGTCGTCTGCCGCTCGCGCGACGTGATCTCGCCCGACGTACGCGAGAAGATCGCGCTCTTCGCCGACGTCGAGCCGGAGGACGTGATCGCCAACGAGGACGTCTCGGACGTCTACCTCGTGCCCGCGGCGCTCCAGGAGCAGGGGATGGACGACCTCGTCTGCCGCAAGCTCGGGCTCCCCGAGGGGCGTGCCGATCTCGGCGAGTGGCTCGACCTGACCGAGCGGATCCGGCAGCGGGACGTCGAGGTGACGATCGGCCTCGTCGGCAAGTACGTGAAGCTGCACGACGCCTACCTCTCGGTGCACGAGGCGCTCAAGCACGCGGGCATCCACCACGGCTGCCACGTCCGTGTGCGCTGGGTCGACGCCGAGGGGATGTCGCTCGAGGAGGCGCTCCGTGAACTCGAGACCGTTGACGGCGTTCTGGTACCTGGAGGCTTCGGCTCACGCGGCTGGGAGGGCAAGATCCTCGCCTGCCGCGTCGCCCGCGAGCAGTCGATCCCGTATCTCGGCATCTGCCTGGGCATGCACGTCGCCGTTTCCGAGTTCGCGCGCCACGTGGTCGGGCTCGAGGGCGCCAACTCGACCGAGATGGACCCCGAGACGCCGTTCCCCGTGATCGACCTGCTGCCCGAGCAAAAGGAGGTCGAGGACCTGGGCGGGACGATGCGCCTCGGCGCGCAGGCGGTGGAGATCGCCGAGGGCACGCGCACGCACGAGACCTACGGCGAGCCGGTCGTCCACGAGCGGCACCGCCACCGCTACGAGGTGAACAACCACTACCGCCAGCAGATCGCCGACGCCGGCCTGGTCGTCTCGGGCACGTTCCAGGAGGGCCGCCTCGTCGAGATCGTCGAGCTGCCCGACCATCCGTGGTTCGTCGCCAGCCAGTTCCATCCGGAGTTCAAGTCGCGCCCGACCAGACCGGCGCCGCTCTTCCGCGAGTTCGTCGGGGCCGCGCACGACCGCGCCCGCGCGCGGCAGGGCGTGACCGCCACCACGGCGTGAAGCAGTGACAGGCTTAAGCCTGTCACTGCCGTTCGAGCTGCGACACGGCAGCGCCTAAGATCGCGCGCAGTGGGCGCGCTCGACCTCTTCCTCGACCTCGCCGCGCTGCCGACGCCACCCGGGGAGGAGCGCGCCGTCGCCGACCGCGTCACCGCGGAGCTGCGCGCGCTCGGACTCGAGGTCGACGAGGACGACGCCGGGGCGGAGATCGGCTCGAATGCCGGGAACCTGTACACGCGGCTGGAGCCGACGGCCGAGGGGACGCCGCTCTTCCTCTGCTCGCACATGGACACGGTGCCGCCGACCGGGCCGATCGAGCCGGTGGTCGAGGACGGGGTCGTCCGGAACGCCGGCGGCACGATCCTCGGCGCCGACAACAAGGCGGCGGTCGTGGCCATGGTCGAGACCGCCCGCCGCGTGGTCGAGGGGAGAATCCCGCACGCGGGCCTCGAGCTCCTGTTCACGCCGAAGGAGGAGGTGGGCCTGCGCGGTGCCCAGGCGTTCGACTGCTCGCGCTTCGCCGCCCGCTTCGGGTACGTCTACGACCAGGCCGGGCCGATCGGCGAGGTGATCCTCGGCGCGCCGCACTCGATGATCATGGAGATCACCTTCGTCGGCCAGTCCGCGCACGCGGGGATGGCGCCGGAGGAAGGACGCTCCGCGATCGCCGCCGCCGGCCGCGCGATCGCCGACATGCGGCTCGGACGGCTCGACGACGAGACCTCCGCCAACGTCGGCGTCATCCACGGCGGCGTTGCCCGCAACATCGTCCCCGACCGCTGTGTGCTGAACTGCGAGGCACGCTCCCACGACGAGACGAAGCTCGCGGACGTCGTCCAGGAGATGCTCGACGCCTGCTCGTTCGCCGCCTCTCTCGTCGGGTGTGAGGTCGAGGCGGACGTGACCCGCGGCTTCCACGGCTACCGCTTCGCCAGGACCGACGAGCCCGTGCGTCTTGCCGAGGCCGCGCTCCGCCGGACGGCGCACGAGCCCACCTACGCGCTCTCGGGCGGTGGGGCCGACGCAAACGTGTTCAACACGCGTGGTCTTGCGTGCCTGAACCTCGCGAACGGCATGGCCGAGATCCACACCCCGCAGGAGCACATCGCCGTCGCCGATCTCGACGCCATGGTGGACGTCACGCTGGCGCTGCTCGAGGAGGCGCGTGCCGCTTAGCCTCCGCCGCGGGGCGGTGACCGCGGTGCTGGAGCGCCACGACGGGCTGGCGCGGATCGAGGTGGACGGAACCCCGTGCCTCGCGTACCCGCGACTTACCGGCCCGGTCGCGCTCGGCGATGAGGTGGTCGTGAACACGCAGGCACGCGACCTCGGTCTCGGCTCCGGCGGGTTCGACCTGCTCTACCTGAACCTGACCCGCGGCCTCGAGCTCGCGGCGGAGCCGGATGCGCACGTGATGAAGCTGCCCTACACGCCGGGACAGGTCGCCGTACGGCACGCCGAGGAGACGATGCCGCCGGCCGGGTCGCTCGACGGCATGCCCGTCGTCTGCTGCTCGCTGCACAGCCAGGTCGCGCCCGTGTGCGCCGCGCTCGCCGTCCTTCGGGTCGTCTACGTGCAGCTCGAGGGCGGAGCGCTGCCCGTCGCGCTCTCCGACACCGTGCGGGAGCTGCGGGCCCGCGGCCTCGTCGAAGCGGTCGTCGCCGTCGGCGCCTGCTTCGGCGGCGACGCCGAGTGCGTCTCGGTCTGGTCGGCACTGGCGTGGGCGAAAGGGCACGATGCGGACGTCGCGGTTTGCTCGATCGGCCCGGGCATCGTCGGGACCGGAACACGGCTCGGCCACGGCGGCCTCGCCGCTGTCACTGCCGCGAACGCGGCGATTGCGCTCGGCGGCCGGCCGGTCCTCGCCGCCCGGGTCTCCGAGGCAGACACGCGCGAGCGCCACCGCGGCGTCTCCCACCACACGCAAGCCGTGCTCGGCCTCGTGCTGGGCGGCGTGGCCGTCGGCGAGAACGGCGAGGGATGGCAGGACGCATGCGCGGGCCTGCCGCTCTCGCACATGGGCCGCGGGCCGGATCAGGATCCCGCTTTCTTCGAAGCCGCGTTCGCGGCAGGGCGCACCGCAAGGCAGCTGGTCGGCTGGTAGGCTCGCGCCGGGTGGTCGACCCTGGCGTCATCGGGACGGCGCTGCCGCGGAGCGAACGCGACATCCTCGTGCACGGCACCGCCGCCCAGGCCGAGTTCGACAAGCCCGGCCCGCCGAACGAGATCGAGTATCGCGGCTGGGGCGCGGTCGTGGTCGCCGAGAACCAGCACGCGTGGGTGCACCTGCCGATCCCGATCCCGATCGACATTCCGGCCCCGATCGCCATCGGCGGCAGCACGCCGTTCTCCGACCTCGCTCGGCTCGTTCGGCTCGAGATCCGCTACGAGGTGCCGCCGGCGGGGGAAGTCCGCAACCTCCACCTCTGGGACGCAGACACGCGGTTCTTCTTCTGGGACTTCCCCGACAAGGTCCCGCCGGACCTCCAGTTCGGCAACACTGAGCTGAAGTGGCGCGGCAATCGCACGCTCGCCAACAGTCTTGGCCTCTCGATCGGCGTGATCTTCCCGACCGCGATCGACTCGCAAGAGCCGCCTTCGGCCTTCACGCTGTTCTCCGCGCGCGCCCACCTCGAGTAGGCCGGCTCCGTCACACCCGCTAGAGTCCGCGCGCCGTGAAGATCGGCGTCGTCAAGGAGATCAAGCCGGACGAATATCGCGTTGCGCTCACCCCCGCGGGCGCGCGGGAGCTGGTGCTGCGCGGCCACGAGGTGCTGGTCGAGGCGGGCGCGGGAGAAGGGAGCGCCTTCGCCGACCGGCAGTACGAGGCGGTCGGCGCCCGGCTGGGCGGTGCCGACGACGTGTGGGCCGGAGCCGAGCTGCTGCTGAAGGTGAAGGAGCCGCTTCCCGACGAGTATCCGCGGCTGCGCGAGGGGCAGATCCTCTTCACGTACCTCCACCTAGCTGCGAGCAAGGAGCTGACGGAGGCGCTTGTCGCGAGCGGCGCGACGTGCGTCGCCTACGAGACCGTCGAGACCGCCGGCGGCACGCTGCCGCTGCTCGCGCCGATGAGCGAGATCGCCGGCCGGCTCGCCGCCCAGGCCGGCGCGTACTTCCTGGAGAAGCCGCTCGGCGGCCGCGGCCTGCTGCTCGGCGGGGTGGCCGGGGTCGCGCCCGGCCGCGTGCTGGTGATCGGCGGCGGGATCGTCGGCTACAACGCCGCCGTGATCGCGATCGGGCTGGGCGCCAACGTCACCATCCTCGAGCGCTCGCTCGACCGGATGCGCCACCTGGACGAGATCCTCTCCGGCCGGGTCAGCCTGGTCATGTCCTCGTCGCTGCAGATCGAGGAGTCGATCCGCGACGCCGACGTCGTCATCGGCGCCGTCCTGATCCCCGGCGCGAAGGCGCCGAAGCTGATCACACGGCTGATGCTCGGCGAGATGAAGACGGGCTCCGTGTTCTGCGACGTGGCGATCGACCAGGGCGGCTGTGCTGAGACATCGAAGCCGACCACCCACACCGATCCCGTCTACGTCGTCGACGGCGTCATCCACTACTGCGTCGCGAACATGCCCGGCGCCGTCCCGATCACCTCGACGAAGGCGCTGACGAACGCAACGCTCCCGTACGTCGAGGCGATCGCGACCCATGGGCTGATGGAAGCGGTCGCGATCGACCCGGGTCTCGCTCCCGGCGTCAACGTGCTCGAGGGCAAGATCACGTATGAGGCCGTCGCCGAGGCGCACGTCCTTTCGTACACGCCGCTGTTCGAGGTGCTGGCCTAGGAAGACTGCTTGGCGGCCGACTTGTCCTTGGTCGGCGAGAGGCGCACGACGAGCGCGGTCGCGCCGGCGGCCAGGCCGATCACCAGGACGACGTAGAAAGCGAGGCCGATGAACTCGAGGACCGTCTTCACGCGCTCCCTAGAATAGCTCGATGCCTAGAGCCTGCGTAATCGTGCTCGATGCCGTGGGCGCGGGGGCGTTGCCGGATGCGGCCGAGTTCGGAGACGACGGATCGGACACGCTCGGGAACGTCGCCCGGGCCGTCGGCGGCCTCGACCTGCCCAACCTCGAGGCGCTCGGCCTCGGGAACGTCGAGGAGCTCGAGGGCTGCCCGCCGCAGGCCGGGGCGCCCGCGGTCGCCGGCCGCCTGATCGAGCGCTCGAAGGGCAAGGACACCACCATCGGACACTGGGAGCTGATGGGGCTCGTCACCCCGCAGGCGCTGCCCACCTATCCGCACGGGTTCCCGCACGACGTGATCGACCCGTTCATGCACCGCACCGCCCGCGGCGTGCTCGGCAACAGGCCGGCGAGCGGCACCGAGATCATCCAGGAGCTCGGCGAGGAGCACCAGGAGACCGGCAAGTGGATCGTGTACACGTCGGCCGACTCGGTCTTCCAGATCGCCGCCCACGAGGAGACGATCCCGCTGGAGGAGCTGTACGACGCCTGCCGTGCTGCGCGCGAGATCCTCACGGGCAAGCATGCCGTCGGGCGCGTGATCGCCCGGCCGTTCACCGGTGAGCCGGGGAACTACGAGCGCACGCCGAACCGCCACGACTTCTCGCTCGAGCCGCGCAAGCCGAACTACCTGACGCTGCTGCGCGAGGCCGGCGTCACCGTCCACGGCGTCGGGAAGATCGGCGACATCTTCGCTCACCAGGACATCGACGAGAGCCACGCAACCAAGTCAAATGTGGAGGGGATCACGACGACGGAGGAGCTGCTCCAGACGCTCGACGAGGGGTTCGTGTTCGTCAACCTCGTCGAGACGGACATGCTCTGGGGGCACCGGAACGACCCGATCAACTTCCACCGCTGCCTCCAGGACTTCGACCGCCGGCTGCCCGACCTGCTCGATGCCCTGCGGCCCGGCGACCTGCTGATCGTCACCTCCGACCACGGCTGCGACCCGACCACGCCGTCCACCGACCACTCGCGCGAGCACGCGCTGCTGCTCGCGTACGTCGCCGGTCGCAATGCGAACGGTGCGCGTCACGACGGCGAGTTCGCCGACGTGGGCGCGACCGTGAACACGTGGCTGGGCGGCAAGGCACCCGGCCGGCGGCTTCCCGGCCGGCCGATCGTCGAGCCATGACCGCCGCTCGCGCTCGGCGAGCCGACTGCAGTGACAGGCTTGAGCCTGTCACTGCACGAACCGCCGGAATCGCCGGAGAGGCTCGTCGATGAGCGCGCTGAACGACCCCGCGCTCGTCGCGCACGAGTACGCGGACGAGTCGAATCTCTCCGTGCGGATCGCCGCGCAGGCGGCATCCACCGGCCCCGACGCGCGGCAAGTTGCGTTCGACGCGGTCGCCGAGGTTCAGCCGAGCCTGGTCCTGGAGGTCGGGCCTGGCCGGGGCGAGCTCGCCGAGCGGATGGCACGAGAGTTGGATGCCCGGGTGATCGGCATCGACCAGTCCCAGCGGATGGTTGCGCTGACGCAGGCGCGCGGGGTGGAGGCGGTGGTCGGCGACGTCCAGAACCTGCCGTTTCGCGACGGAATCTTCGACTGCGCGGTCGCGGCCTGGATGCTCTACCACGTGCAGGATCTGAATCGCGCGCTGCTCGAGCTGAGCCGGGTTCTTCGGCCACAGGGGCGCCTCGTCGCCACCACCAACAGCCGAGACACGCTGCCCGAGCTGTGGGATCTGCTCGGCGGAAAGCCGAGCTCGACCTTCAACGCCGAGAACGCCGAGGGAGCCCTGCTGCGCCACTTCACCATCGTCGAGCGCCGCGACGTGCGGGGCACAGTGACCTTCGCCGACCGTGAGGCAGCCCATCGGTACGCCTCGACGCTCGCGGCGGGCTCGGCCGACGAGCTCCCCGATTTCGAGGGATCGCTGGTCTGCTCGCGGCACGCGGCCGTCTTCGTCTGCGAGCCGTGATCCGCCCCGCAGAGCTGATCGAGCGGAAACGGGACGGCGGCGAGCTCTCGGCGGACGAGCTCCGCGACCTCGTGCTCGGCTACACGCGCGGGAAGATCCCGGAGTACCAGATGTCCGCGTTCCTGATGGCCGTGTACTTCCGGGGGATGTCGGGCGCGGAGACGTTCGCGCTGACCGACGCGATGATCGCCAGCGGGGAGACGATCGAGCTCGGCGCCGCGATCGGCCGCCGCTGCGTCGACAAGCACTCGACCGGCGGCGTCGGCGACAAGACCTCGATCGCGGTCGGGCCGATCGTCGCCGCCTGCGGCGTGCCGTTCGGGAAGATGAGCGGCCGCGGGCTCGGCCACACCGGCGGCACGATCGACAAGCTCGAGGCGGTTCCCGGCTACCGGGTCGAGCTGACGACGGACGAGTTCGTCGAGCAGGTGCGCTCGGTCGGCATGGCGATCATCGGTCAGACCGCCAACCTCGTGCCGGCCGACAAGCAGCTCTACGCCCTCCGGGACGTGACCGCGACCGTCGACAACGTCTCGCTGATCGCGGCGAGCATCATGTCCAAGAAGCTCGCCGGCGGCGCCGACGCGATCGTGCTGGACGTCAAGGTCGGCGACGGCGCCTTCATGAAGACGATCGACGACGCCCGGACGCTGGCGGAGACGATGATCGAGCTCGGCGACCGCGCGGGCCGCAAGGTCGTCTGCATGCTGACGGACATGGATCAGCCGCTCGGGCAGGCGGTCGGCAACGCGCTGGAGATCCGCGAGGCGGTCGCGACGGTCAAGGGAGAGGGCCCGCCCGACTTCTCGGAGCTCGTCCTGGCCTCGGCGGCGCACCTGCTCTCGCTCTCCGATCTCGGCCTCGACGAGCTCACCGCGCGGCGCGTGGCCGAGGAGGCCGTGGCCGACGGCTCGGCACTGTCCGCCTACGAGCGCTGGATCGAGGCGCAGGGGGGCGATCCGGGCCTCGACTCGCTCCCGAGGGCTCCGGTCGTCCGCGAGGTGACCGCTCCCGCCGACGGCGTCGTCCGGCGGCTCGGTGCGATCGCGATCGGCCATGCCGCCCTCCACCTCGGCGCCGGACGGCGGACGAAGGAGGATCCGATCGACACCTCGGTGGGCATCGTCTGCCGAAAGAAGCGGGGCGACGAGGTCGTGCTCGGGGACGTGCTCGCCGAGGTGCACGCGGCGGACGACGCCTCCGCGGAGGAAGCCGCCGGCGAGGTGACGGCGGCGTACGAGCTCGCCGACGAGCCGAGCCGGGACCGGCCGATCGTGCTCGACACCATTGCCTGAGCTACCGGAGGTCGAGACCGAGCGCGGCCGCCTAGCCGGGCGGCTCGAAGGCCGGCGCATCGCCTCCGCCCGGATCGACGATCCGCGGTTGACGCGCCCGGACGATCCCGCGTGGACCGCGGCACGACTGTCCGGCGATCGCGTCGACGCGGTCGAGCGGCGGGGCAAGTATCTGATCCTCCGCCTCGCCGGCGGGCAGGTGCTGCTCGTCCACCTGCGGATGACCGGCGGGTTCCGGTACGAGCCCGCCAGCCACGAGCGGGCCGTGCTCGAGCTCGACGACGGCACGCGGATCGCCTACCGCGACCTCCGCCGCTTCGGCACGTGGCTCCTGCTCGACTCTGAGGAGGCCGAGGCGCACCTGGGTGTACGGCTCGGGCCGGAGCCGCTCGGGCGAGGGTTCACGGCCGCCTACCTCGAGAAGCGCCTGGCCGGCCGGAAGGCGCCGGTCAAGGCCGCGATCCTCGACCAGCGGACCGTCGCCGGGCTCGGGAACATCTACGCCGACGAGTCGCTCTGGCATGCGCGGATCCATCCGCTGCGGCCGGCCGGCGACCTCTCCTCCGACGAGATCGGGCGCCTCCGCGAGGGCATCCGGCGGGCGCTGCGCCTCGGCATCCGCCGCCAGGGGGCCGATCTCGGCGACGGGACGTACGCCGGCGGGCGGATGCAGCACGAGTTCCGCGTCTACGGCCGCACCGGCGAGCCCTGCGACCGCTGCGGCACACCGATCGAGAAGACCCGCGCCGGCGGCCGCGGCACCTGGTACTGCCCGACATGTCAGGGCTGAACCGGCCTTCCCCCTGACTACACTCGGAGCGTGGCCCGGAGCTACAAGACGGAGGCGGTCGTCCTCCGTTCGATGCGCTACGGCGAGGCGGATCGCATCCTCCACCTGTACACCGCCGGCCACGGGCGGATCGGTGCGATCGCGAAGGGGATCCGCAAGACGAGCTCGCGCGTGGGTGGACGGCTGGAGCCGCTCGGCCACGTCGAGCTCATGCTCCACCACGGCCGCGGGGAGCTGCACACCGTCACCGGCGTCGAGCTGATCCGCCCGCACAGCGCCGTGCGCGACGACCCCTACCGGCTCGCGGTCGGCCTGATCGGCGCCGAGGCGATGCTGCGCCTGTTCACCGAGCAGGAGGCGAACGAGCGGGCGTTCGGCGCGCTCACCCGCTACCTCGACCTGCTCGACCAGGCGCCGCGCGGACTTCGCCCCGACCTCGACGCGCTCGGGCTCTCGTTCCAGCTCAAGCTCCTCTGGCTGTCCGGCTACCTGCCGCACGTGGGCAGCTGCGCCGATTGCGGCTCCGAGGGGCCGCTCGCCGGCTACTCCCCGCGGGCGGGCGGGACGGTCTGCGCCGCGTGCTGCGGCCCGGGGACGCTCGCGCTCTCCGCCGACGGGCTTGCCGGAATGACCGCGCTCCTGCGCAGCCCGCTCGCCGACGCGCTCACGGCAGGGCTGACCGAGCGCGGGGCACGCGAGGTGCTCGCCGTGATCACGTCGTCGTACGAAGAGCACGGGGGCTTCCGGCTGCGGACGCTGCGCGCGGGATGAAGCGCGAGCTCGAGGAGGGCTACGAGCTGGACGACGATCCCGACCGGATCGACGTCGACGCAGTCCATGCCTACCTGACCCGCTCGTACTGGGCCGAGGGCCGGACGCGCGAGACCGTCGAGCGGCTGGTGCGCTCGGCGCAGCGCGTCGTCGGCCTGTACGCCGACGGCGACCAGGTCGGCTTCTGCCGGGCAGTGTCCGACGACGCCTCGCTGGCGTACCTCGCCGACGTCTACGTGCTGCCCGAGCACCGCGGCCGAGGGCTCGGCGCCGAGCTCGTTCGCGAGATGATCGACAACGGGCCGTGCGCCGGGCGCCGCTGGCTGCTGCACACGCGCGACGCGCACGAGCTGTACCGGCGGTTCGGCTTCGGGCCGCCGAACGAGCGTCTGATGGAGCGCCCTCCTGCTCTCTGAATTGCGCGACCGGCGTCGGCTGTTGACGATCGCGGTGGCGGGGTCCGTGGCGGTCGCGTTCGCCGACTCGTCGATCGTCGTGCTCGCGCTGCCGGACCTCTACGGCGCCTTCAAGACCTCGATCGTCGGCGTCTCGTGGGTGATCACCTCGTACAACGTCGTGGTCGCCGTCGCCGCCGCGGCGATCGCCGCCGTTTCCCGCAGGGTCGAGCCGAGACGCTGGGCCCAGATCGGCCTGGTGCTCTTCACGGTCGCGTCCGTCGGTTGCGCCGTCTCCTGGAACCTGACCGTGCTGATCGTGTTCCGGTGCATCCAGGGGCTGGGCGCGGCCTTCCTGCTGGCGACGTCGATCTCGCTGCTCGGCGGCCTCCTCGGCGGACGGGAACGGGGGATCAGGCTCTGGACGAGCGTGGCAGTGCTCGGCGCCGCGCTCGGGCCGGTGCTGGGCGGCGTGCTGACCCAGCTGTTCGACTGGCGGGCGATCTTCGTTGTCCAGGCGCCGGTCGCCGCGGTCGCGCTGCTCGCAACCGTGCGCGGCGAGGGGACAGCGGTCGCGGATCGGCCTGGAAGGCGGGGACGCGGCGCGCTCGCCGCCGACGTCGCGCTCGGATTCGTGTTCGCCGCGCTCGTCGGAGCGCTCTTCCTGGCGGTTCTGCTCGTGATCACCGTCTGGGGACTCGAGCCGGTGGTCGGGGCGCTGGTGGTCAGCGCGCTGCCGGCCGCGACGCTCGCCGCCCGTCCCTTCGGCCGGGGCCTCGAGCCGCTGGTCGCGGTCGGCGGGGGCGTGCTTCTCCTCGCCGCCGGGCTGCTCGCGCTCGCCCTGCTGCCCCGGGTCTCGAACCTCCTCGTCGCGGTCGCGCTTGCCTTCTGCGGGCTCGGGATCGGGCTCGCCGTGCCGGTGCTGACACGGGTCGCCCTCCACCAGAACTCGGGTCTCGTCCGCAGCGGCGCGATCACGGTCGCGGCGCGCCACGCAGGTCTCGTCCTCGCGCTTGCGCTCGTGGCGCCGCTCCTGACCAGCGCCCTCGACCGCTCGGGCGAGCGGGCGCTGCTCGGCGGCACGAAGGCGGTTCTCGACGCGAACGTGCCGCTCCGGAAGAAGGTGCCGATCGCGCTGGCGCTGCGCGACGCGCTCCAGTCCGCCAAGCAGGGCGAGGTACCCGACCTCGACAAGCCGTTCGACGACGCCGGTGCGCGCACGAACGACGACGTCCGCCATGCCCGCGACTCGCTCGTGAACACGCTCGAGTCGGCGCTGACGCGAGGCTTCCGGTCGTCGTTCGCGCTCTCGGCGCTGTTCGCGCTGCTCGCGCTCGTTCCCACGTTCAGGCTGAGGAGATCGCTGTGAGGCGCATCGCGGTCGTCCTCGGCGCGGCAGTCGTGCTGCTGATCGTCGAGGTCTCGCTCGGAGCGTTCCACTTCGGGCAGCCGAAGCTGGCCGACCCCTGCACCTCGAAGCCCGCGTTCTCGGGAGGGGGGATCGACGGCGAGGTGCAGCGGTTTGCCCTGAGCGGGCTGAACGGCGCCGCCTGCAAGCTGCACACCACGCGAGAGGAGCTCGTGCTCTCGTTCGTGCCGGCGGCCGGGACGAAGCCCGTGCGCTGGGACCGGCAAACGATCGAGAACGCGCTCAAGGCGGGCTTCGACCAGGCGTTCCACGACACCGAGCATCGCGGCGTCGCCGGCTACATCATCGGCCACGTCCTCGAGGTCGTCCTCGGCGCGCCGCTGAGCTACTTGCTCGACCAGTCCGGCTAGTCGCCCTTCGGCGTCGTCCACGGCTTGCGCAGCTCGTGTCCGAGCCTTGCCGCCACCTGACCGATCGCCAGCCGCTCCTGCGCCAGCGAGTCGCGGTCGCGGATGGTGACGGTGTCGTCCTCGAGCGTCTGCTCGTCGACCGTGAACGCGAACGGGGTGCCGATCTCGTCCTGGCGGCGATAGCGGCGGCCGATCGCGCCTCCCTCGTCGTACTCGACCACGTGCGAGCCGCGCAGCTCCTCGTACAGCGCGCGCGCCTTCTCGACCATCCCGGTGTCCTTCGCGACCAGCGGCAGCACGGCCGCCTTTACCGGCGCGATCGCCGGGTGCAGGCGGAGCACCGTGCGCTCGCGGCCGGCGACCTCCTCCTCGTCGTAGGCGTCGACGAGCATCGCGACGAAGATGCGCTCGATCGAGACCGCGGGCTCGATCACGTGCGGGACGTATCGCTCGGTGCCCTCCGGCCCGACGTATTCGAGCTCGGTGCCGGAGAACTCGCTGTGGCGCGTCAGGTCGTAGTCGCCGCGGTTCGCGACGCCCTCGAGCTCCGACCAGCCGATCGGGTACTCGTACTCGATGTCGCTCGTCCCCTGGGAGTAGTGCGACCTCTCCTCCGGGCCGTGCTCCCGCACGCGCAGCCGCGACCGCCGCAGCCCGTACTTCGCGTACCAGTCGACGCGGGCGTCGATCCAGTAGCGGTACCACCGCTCGGAGTCCGCAGGCGGGACGAAGAACTCCATCTCCATCTGCTCGAACTCACGGACGCGGAAGAGGAAGTTGCCGGGGGTGATCTCGTTGCGGAACGACTTGCCGACCTGCGCGATCCCGAAGGGCGGCCGCCGTCGCGCGAGCTGGAGGACGTTCTTGAAGTTGATGAAGATCCCCTGGGCCGTCTCGGGGCGCAGGAACGCACGCGCGCCCGCGTCGGCGACCGGTCCGACGGTCGTCTCGAACATCAGGTTGAACTGCCGCGCTTCGGTCAGGTCGCAGTCGGGCGTCTCGCCGGGCCGCTTGGAGGGCCTGCGGCCGCACTGGGAGTCCTCCAGCTTGTCGGCGCGGAAGCGGAGCTTGCAGGTGCGGCAGTCGACCAGCGGGTCGGTGAAGCCCTCAACGTGGCCCGATGCCTCCCAGACCCGCGGGTTGAGGATGATCGCGGAGTCGATCAGGACGATGTCGTCGCGCTCGTAGACCATCGCCTCCAGCCACCTCTGGCGGATGTTGTTCTTGACGAGGACGCCGTAGTGGCCGTAGTCGAAGGTCGAGCCGAGCCCGCCGTAGATCTCCGACGAGGGGAACACGAAGCCGCGGCGGCGGCAGAGCGAGACGATCTTGTCCATGGTCACGTCGTCGGCCATGAGCCGGACACTAACCGTGACGCGGCTACGCCGATGCGGGCAGCCTGAACCGGAAGACGGCGCCGCCGTCGGGCGCGTTCTCTGCCGTCGCCTCGCCGCCGTGGGTCTGCGCCACGTGGCGGACGATCGCGAGCCCGAGGCCGGAGCCGGGCAGGTTGCGTGCGTTCGTCGCACGGTAGAAGCGGTCGAAGACGTGGGGGAGGTCCTCGTCCGAGATCCCGGGGCCGTGGTCGCGCACGGTCACCTCGGTGCCGGAGACGTCCACATCGACGGAGCTGCTCCACTTCGCGGCGTTGTCGAGCAGGTTGGAGACGGCGCGCTCGAGCTGGGCCGGCGCACCGCGCACGAGGGACTCCTCGAGCTTCGTCCGGAACAGCACCTTCGGCGCGCGCACCTTCGCCCGTGCGACCGCGTGCCGAACGAGCTCGTCCAGGCGGACGTCCTCGACCTCGGCCGGCCGGTCCCGGTCGATCTCGACGAGGTCGCCGACGAGGGTGCTCAGCTCCTCGACCTGCCCGGTCACGTCGGCGAGCAGCTTCTGCCGCTCGCCGGGCGGAAGCCTCTTGCCGCCGGCGAGCACCTCGATGTTCGTCCGCAGGCTCGAAAGCGGCGTGCGCAGCTCGTGCGAGGCATCTGCGACCAGGCGCCGCTGCGCCTTCACCGAGGCGTCGAGCGCGACCAGCATCTCGTTGAACGCGGACGCGAGCCGGCCGAGCTCGTCGTGGTTCGAGACGTCGATGCGGCGGGTGAGGTCGCGGGTCGCGGTCACCTCCTCCGCCACGGAGGTGAGGTTCCGCACGGGGCGGAGCGCCGCGGTCGCGACGGCGAGGCCGAGGCCGCCGGCGAAGCCGACGCCCACGAGCCCGATGATCAGCATGTACAGCCCGAGCCGGTGGAGCGTGTGGTCGACCTCCGCCAGGGAGCGCGCAACCTGGATCGCGAACCCGTCCCCGACCTGCGCCGCGTAGACGCGCACGTGGGCGCTCTCCGTCCCCGTCCGGGTGGCGATCGACGCGGTGCCGTCCGTGAAGAACGGCTTCCCTCCCTGGGAGGCCAGCTGCTTCGCATGGTCGAGACCGGGCAGCTCGAGCGCCGCTCCCTGGCCGGTGGAGTCGATCACCTGGAGGTAGGTCGGGGGGCCGCCGAGGCTGGCCTGCGGCCCCAGCTGCACATAGCCGACCTCGAAGCCGGGCGGCGGGTGCTCGATGAAGCCGTGCGCCCGGCTGACCAGGCTCGAGTCGACCTCGCCGAGCAGCTGGTGCCGCACGACGACGTAGACGACCGCCGCGGATGCGGCAACCGCAGCCGCGACGGCGGCCGCCGCCAGCAGGGTGACGCGGAGGCGGAAGCTCATGTTGATTCGCGGAGCGCGTACCCGACGCCGCGGACCGTCTGGATCAGGCGCGGCTCGCCGCCCGCCTCGGTCTTGCGGCGCAGGTAGCCGACGTACACCTCGAGCGAGTTGGAGGTGGGGCCGAAGTCGTAGCCCCACACCCGGTCGAAGATCACGTCGCGGGTGAGCACCTGGCGCGGGTTGCGCAGGAAGAGCTCGAGCAGCAGGAACTCCGTGCGCGTCAGCTCGATCGCGCGGTCGCCCCGGTGGACCTCGTGCGTGGCCGGATCGAGCGTGAGGTCGGCGAACGAGAGCGGCCCGCCGTCGCCGCCGGTCCGCCGCAGGAGCGCGCGCAGCCGCGCGAGCAGCTCCTCCAGCGCGAAGGGCTTGACGAGGTAGTCGTCCGCACCCGCATCCAGGCCGGCGACGCGGTCGTCGACCTCGTGGCGCGCCGTCAGCATCAGCACCGGCGTCCGGTTGCCCATCCGCCGCAGCGCCTTGCACGTGTCGATGCCGTCCATCACCGGCATCAGGACGTCGAGCACGATCGCATCGGCGCTCCGGCCGGCGAGCGCCAGCAGCGCCTGCTGTCCGTCGTCGGCCAGCTCGACCTCGTAGCCTTCGAGGCGCAGCGCCCGCTCGAGCGCCTCCCTGACGGCGCGCTCGTCGTCCACGACCAGAATGCGCATGGTGAAAGTGTCCCCGATCCACCTGAAAGCAGCGTGAGATAGATGCCGCCCGCGCCCGTCGAGCTGCACATCGTCTCGGACGCCACCGGCGAGACCGCGACCCGGCTGGTCGCGGCGCTCGAGGCCCAGTTCCCCGAGCAGCCGTTCGAGGAGGTCCGCCATCCGCGGGTTGAGACCGTGGACGACCTGCGGCTGGTCGTCGACCGGGCGAAGGGCCGCCCCGCGGTCGTCGTGTACACGATCGTCAAACCGGAGCTCCGTGACGCGCTGCGCGACTTCTGCCGCCGCGCGAAGCTCCACTACTGCGACATCCTCGGGCCGCCGCTCGCCTCGATCGCGAAGATCTCGGGGCAGGCGGCGCAGATGGCCCCGGGCGTCCGCCACCCGCTCGACTCGGCGTACTTCCGCCGGATCGCGGCGATCGAGTTCGCGGTCAAGTTCGACGACGGCATGGGCGGGGGGCTCCCGGGGGCAGACATCGTGCTCGTGGGGGTCTCCCGGACGTCGAAGACGCCGCTCTCGATGTACCTGGGCTACATGGGCTACAAGACCGCGAATGTCCCGGTGGTGCAGGGGATCGAACCGCCGCCCGAGCTGTTCGCGCTCGACCCGGGGAAGATCGTCGGCCTGACGATCGACGCGGGCCGGCTGGCCGAGATCCGCCAGGAGCGGGTGCGCCAGATGCGGGCGAACCCGAAGGCGTATGCGGAGCTGGTCGAGATCTACGACGAGCTGGAGCACGCCGACGCGATCCACCGCCGGCTCGGCTGCCCCGTCCTGGACATCACCGAGCTCTCGATCGAGGAGACCGCCTCGCGGGTGATCAAGCTGGTCGAGGAGCGGAAGCGCGCGGCGGCCAGCGCTAAATGAAGCCGAAGCCGCCCGTCTCGATCCCGCGCTGGACGCTCTGGTGGTTCCTGCTCGCGCTCGGGATCTTCCTCTTCTACGTGCTGCTCACGCCGATCTGGATCGGCCTGCGCGCCCTCGCCTGGGCGGCCGAGTTCAGGGCGAGACGGCGCCGCTGAGCAGCCGCGCCTCGAGCGACGTCTCGTTGCCCGGCTCGACGCGGTAGGCGGTCGCGCCCTCGCGCACGGTCCAGACCTCTGCCAGCCCGGTGCCGACGAAGAAGAGCGCCGCGTCGTCATCGGCCGCATAGCCGGCCGGCAATCCCTCGTCGACCAGCTTGCGATAGACGGGTCGGCGCCGCTCCTCGCCGTCGTAGTGCGGACAGGCGCTACCGGGAAGGAAGCCGAGGCCGTCCGGCATCCCCGCGAGCTGCGGGCCGAACGAGTCGGTCACGCCGGCTTCGAACCAGCAGATCATTCCGGCGCTGACGCCGGTCAGCACCGTTCCCTGCTCCCACGCCTCCCGCAGGAGCTCGTCGAAGCCGTGCACCCGCCAGATCGCCAGCATGTTCGCGGTGTTGCCTCCGCCGACCACGATCACGTCCTGCGAGAGGACGAGCTCGCGCAGATTCTCGGGCGGCCACGGGAAGAAGTCGACGCGCCGGACGTCGGCCCGGTCGCGGAGCGCGTCGTGGACCATGAGCGTGTACTCGGGGCTTTCTGCGCTCGCCGTCCCGACCCAGAGCACGCGCGGCGAGGGACGCACGAGGTCGAGGACGCGATCCCATAGCGCGAAGACGTCGCCGCCGCCGACCGCCACGATTCGCCGCTCGGCCATCGGGGCAAGACTAGCCACCCGTGCCCGTTCCTCCCGCGCGTGACAAGATCCGGGCCTCCGTGCGCTACGTCTACGACTTCGACGAGCCCTGCGAGGGCGGGCGGGAGCTCCTCGGCGGCAAGGGGATCGGACTCGCCGAGATGACGCAGCTGGGCGTGCCGGTCCCGGCCGGCTTCACGATCACCACGGAGGCGTGCCGCGCCTACATGCGCACCGGCGGCCGGATCCCGGACGGGCTCGACGAGGAGGTCGCCGAGCACATGGCCGCGCTCGAGGAGAGGACCGGCAAGCGCTTCGGCGACCGCAGCGACCCGCTCCTCGTCTCCGTGCGCTCCGGCGCGGCGATCTCGATGCCCGGGATGATGGACACGATCCTCAACGTCGGGCTCGACGACGAGTCGGTCGAGGGGCTCGCGACGACGACCGGCAACCGCCGCTTCGCCTATGACTCCTACCGGCGACTGATCCAGATGTACGGCGAGACGGTCGACGGGATCGACGGTCACCGCTTCGAGGAGGAGCTCTCGGCGCTGAAGCGCGAGCGCGGCGTCGACCAGGACGTCGACCTGACCGACGACGATCTCGCCGAGCTGGTCACCCGATTCAGGCGGATCTACGAGGACGAGACCGGCCGCGGGTTCGCCCAGGACGCACGCGAGCAGCTCAGCCGGGCGGTCGAGGCCGTCTTCCAGTCGTGGGACACGCCGCGCGCGCAGGTCTACCGCCGCGCGCACGAGATTCCCGACGATCTCGGCACCGCCGTCAACGTCGTCCAGATGGTCTTCGGCAACAAGGGCGACACCTCGGCCACCGGGGTTGCGTTCACGCGCGACCCGTCCACCGGCGAGCCGGGCGTCTACGGCGAGTTCCTCGTCAACGCCCAGGGCGAGGACGTCGTCGCCGGCATCCGCACGCCGGAGCCGCTGGCGCGCATGGAGGAGGTCCTGCCGGAGGCGTTCGGCCGGTACGTCGAGACGATCCGCCGTCTGGAGGAGCACTACCGCGACGTCCAGGACACCGAGTTCACGGTCGAGGAGGGCCGGCTCTACCTGCTGCAGACGCGGACGGCGAAACGGACGGCCGCGGCGGCGTTGAAGACGGCCGTCGACATGGTCGACGAAGGGCTGATCTCCCGCGAGGACGCCGTCGCCCGCATCGACCCTGCGCAGCTCGACCAGCTGCTCCACCCGATGCTCGACCCCGGCGCGTCGCTCGACGTCGTGGCGAAGGGTCTGAACGCGTCACCCGGCGCGGCCGTCGGCGAGATCGTCTTCGAGGCCGACACCGCCGAGGACCGCGGCCGCGCGGGCGAGAACGTCATCCTCGTCCGCTGGGAGACGACCCCGGACGACATCAACGGGATGATCTTCGCGCAGGGAATCCTCACGGCACACGGCGGAATGACCTCGCACGCCGCCGTGGTCGCACGCGGCATGGGCAAGCCCTGCGTCGCCGGCTGCGAGGGGCTGTCGCTCGACCTCGAGGCGAAGACGGCGCGGATCGGCGAGCACGAGCTCCGCGAGGGCGACGTGATCACGATCGACGGCGGTACCGGCTCGGTGATCGTCGGCGAGGTCGACCTCGTCCCGCCACAGATCAACGAGGACTTCCAGACGATCCTCTCCTGGGCCGACGACCTGCGCCGCCTCGGCGTGCGGGCGAACGCCGACACGCCCGACGACGCCGCCCGGGCGCGCGAGTTCGGCGCGCAGGGGATCGGCCTCTGCCGCACCGAGCACATGTTCTTCGGCGACGAGCGGCTCCCCGTCGTGCAGGAGATGATCCTCGCCTCGACCGAGGACGAGCGCCGGGCCGCGCTCGACCGGCTGCTCCCGCACCAGCAGGCCGACTTCGAGGGGATCTTCGAGGCGATGGCGGGCCTACCGGTGACGATCCGCCTCCTCGACCCACCGCTGCACGAGTTCCTGCCCTCCCTGGAGGAGGCGACGGACGAGCGCATGCGCGCCCGGATCCGCGCGCTGCAGGAGGCGAACCCGATGCTCGGGTCACGCGGTTGCCGGCTCGGCCTGATGTACCCGGAGATCTACGAGATGCAGGTGCGCGCGATCGTTCGCGCGGCGATCGCCGTACGCGGGCGGACCGGCGACGCGCCGCTCGTCGAGGTGATGCACCCGCTCGTCGGCTTCCGCGAGGAGCTGCGGCGGCTCCGCGAGCTGACCGTGTCCGTCGCGGCCGAGGAAGGCGAGCTCGAATATCTCGTCGGGACGATGATCGAGCTCCCACGCGCCTGCATCCGCGCCGACGAGATCGCCGAGGAGGCCGACTTCTTCTCGTTCGGCACCAACGACCTCACCCAGACTGCCCTGGGCTTTTCGCGCGACGACGCCGAGGGCAAGTTCCTGACGCGCTACCTCGAGGACGGCGTGCTCGAGCGCAACCCGTTCGAGGTGCTCGACGAGGAGGGCGTCGGCGACCTGATGCGGATCGCCGTCGAGCGCGGCCGGGGCGCGAAGGACGACCTCAAGCTCGGTATCTGCGGCGAGCACGGCGGCGAGCCGCGGTCGGTCGCCTTCTGCCACCGGATCGGGCTCGACTACGTGTCGTGCTCGCCGTTCCGCGTACCGCTCGCGCGGCTGGCCGCGGCGCAGGCGGCGCTCAGCGAGTCGGGCGTCGAGGCTGCCGTCGCCGGCGGCTAGAGCTCCTACGCGAGCCCGCGGACCTTCCAGTAGGCGATCAGGACGCTGAGGCCGCCGACGGCGAGCAGCGTGACGATCGCGGTCGCGCCGATCCCGGCGAACTCCGCCCGCCGGCGGGTGCCGTGGGTGAAGGCCAGCGTCGTCACGATCCCGCCGATCAGGCCGCCGATGTGACCGCCGTACGAGATGTTGAGACCGGGCGAGAAGCTGATTGCGAGGTTGATCACGATCAGCATCAGGTAGTTGCCGGCCAGCGAGCCGGTCGCCTGGTACTCGAGAATCAGCCCCGCGCCGAGCAGGCCGAAGATCGCGCCGGACGCGCCGACCGTGACCGAGTTCGGGTCGGCGATCAACGCCCCGGCAGCGCCGGCCAGCCCGGAAACGAGGTACAGGCCCAGGTATCGCGCCCGGCCGAGCGCGATCTCGACGGGCGAGCCGAGCCACCACAGCGCGAGCATGTTGAAGGCGATGTGCAGCAGGCCGCCGTGCAGGAAGGCGGACGTGATCAGGCGCCACCAGTCGCCGTCGTGGACCGCAGGCCCGAAGAGCGCCCAGTTGTTGAAGAGCGACCCGCCGGGGCTGTTCAGCTTGCCGGAGTAGGGGCTCTGCGCGACGGTGATCAGGTAGACGATCACGTTCGCCGCGACGAGCAGCTTCGTGACGATCGCGTCAGTCGGGCCAACGCGGGTCGACCTGCGGACGGCCTTCTGGGCGCGCCGCTGGACGCTACCGCCGCTGCCGTCGGCCGCGGCGTGGTCCGGGCAGCGTAGGCCGACCGGCGCGAAAGTCACGCAGTCGGTGCAGATCGGGCGGCCGCATTCGGAACACGACAACCCCGTCTCCCGGTCGGGGTGGCGATAGCAGGTTGCCACGTCATGGTTAGCGTACCGGGGGCCGTGCGCGTCCATGTCGCCTTCACACCGGACGAGACCGCCTCCGCACCCGTCGCGGTCGTGGTCGACGTCCTGCGGGCGACCTCGACGATCCCGCAGGCGCTGGCCTCCGGCTACCGGCGCGTCCTCTGCTGTGCCGAGATCGAGGAGGCACGGCGGCTGCGGGGCGAGATCGAGGGGTCGCTGGTCGGAGGCGAGCGGGAGGCCAAGCGGATCGAGGGGTTCGACGTGGGCGCCTCGCCGCGCGAGTTCCTGGAGCCGCGTGCCGACACCCTGATCCTCTCGACCACGAACGGGACGCGGACGATCCTCCGTGCGGCCGAGCGCTGCGAGGTCGTCCTGCTCGGGTCGCTGCTCAACCTCGGCGCGGCCGCCGACGAGCTCCGGGCGCGAGGGGAGGATGCGGTCGTCGTCTGCGCGGGCTTCAAAGGAGCGTTCGCGCTCGACGACGCCTACTGCGCCGGCCGGATCGTCGCGCTGCTCGGGGCCGAGCGCAGCGACGCCGCGATCGCGGCGGAGCTGATCGCGCGGTCGTTCGCGGACGCGCACACGGCGCTCCTCGCCCGCACCTACGGCCCGCCTGGGCTGGAGGAGGACATCCTGTTCTGCTCCCGCGAGAGCGTCCTGCCGGTGGTGCCGCGGCTGGCCGGCGTCGACGACGGCGCGGCCGAGATCGTCGCCTGAGACAAGGCTACGGTCGTGGGCAATGGCCGATCTTCTCGAGCACGACGGTAGCTCGAGTCGCCGTGGATCTCACAGCTCGATGCCGGAAACGCGGTGAGGGACGTAGGGCTCCTCGAGCCGGGCGATCTCGTCGCCGGCGAGCGAGAGACGCTCCGCCGCCAGCGCGTCCTCGAGGTGCTCGATCTTCGTCGCGCCGACGATCGGTGCGGTCACGCCGGGCCTGTGCCACAGCCAGGCAAGCGCGACCTGCGCAGCGGGGACGCCGCGCGCGGCAGCGACCTCGCCGGCCCGATCGACCACGGCGAAGTCGAGCTCGGGGACGTAGAGGCTGTCGCGGAAAGGGTCGGTGCGCGACCGGGTCGTGAGCCGATCTCCGCTGCTCGTCCGGTTCCCCGCGAGCAGCCCTCGCGCGAGGGGGCTCCACGGCAGAAGCGCGACGCCCTGGTCGATGCACTGCGGGATCATCTCGCGCTCCTCCTCGCGGTAGACGAGGTTGTAGTGGTTCTGCATCGACACGAACGGGGTCGCCGCCGAGCGCTGCGCCTTCGCGAACTGCCATGCATACATGCTGCTCGCGCCCACGTAGCGGGCCTTGCCGGCCGCGACGACGTCGTGCAGCGCCGTCATCGTCTCCTCGATCGGCGTCAGCGGATCCCAGCGGTGGATCTGGTAGAGGTCGACGTAGTCGAGGCCGAGGCGCTCGAGCGAGGCATCGATCGAGGCAAGCACGTGCTTGCGCGACAAGCCGCGCCCGTTCTCGCCCGGCATCGTCCGCCCGTGAACCTTCGTGGCGACCGCGTACTCCTCGCGCATGCCGAACAGCTTGCGGAGCAGACGTCCCGTGACGACCTCGCTCTGCCCGCCGTTGTAGACGTCGGCCGTGTCGAAGAAGGTGATCCCGCCCTCGACGGCTCGGCGCACGATCGGCTCGGCATCGGCCTCGTCGAGTGCCCACTCGCGGCTTTCGTGCCTGCCGTAGCTCATCATCCCGAGGCAGAGGCGCGACACTCGTAGGCCGGTGCGGCCGAGGCTGACGTAGTCCATAAGGACCCACGCTACCGGCGGTCATGGTGCAGGGACGGAGAGGATCTCCGCGTGAGCTTCTCAACAGTGCCAGGCGTAAAGAGCTGCGCAGGCCAAGAGCGCGGGACGGTTGCGTCGATCCGTACGATCTGGACATGCTCGCGAAGGTGAAGCTCAGCGAGAAGCTCGCACGCTTCGACGAGCCCTGGAACCCCAAGATCGTCGCCGAGCTGAACGACGCGTACGTGAAGGTCGTCAAGCTCGAGGGAGAGTTCGTCTGGCACCACCACGACGACGAGGACGAGCTCTTCTGGGTCGTCTCCGGGCGGCTGCGGATGGAGCTCCGGGACGGCGAGGTGATCCTCGAGCCCGGCGAGCTGCTGGTCGTGCCGAAGGGCGTCGAGCACCGCCCCGTCGCCGAAGGCGAGACGCACGTCGTCCTGATCGAGCCGAAGACGACGCTGAACACGGGCAACGTCCGCGACGAGCGGACGGTGGACGAGCTCGACCGGATCTAGTGGTCGTGCGGGCGGCGGTCGTCGCGGCGCTCACGGCGACTGCGGCCGCGGCTTCGTCGGCTCCGATTCCAGTCGTCACCGGCGCCGGTGACAACAGCGGGCCGGTCGCCGCCGAGGGTTGGCTGGCCTGGATGCACAGCGCGACGCCGAACCCGCTGCCGCCCGCGAGTCACACGGTTGTGCTCGTCCGCCGCGGTGCTGGCCCTGCGTGGCGGGCGAATCCGCGCGGCACGTACGCCCAGACCGGAGGCATCGACGGGCGGACGCTCGTCATCCAGCTGATCCGGGGCGGCACCTCGAAGCTGGCCGAGGTCGACCTCCGGAGCCGGAAGCTGAAGATGTTGCCGTTCGATGCCCGGACGAGCGCATGGCTCTGGCGGCCGAGCGCGTCCGGCCGCCGGCTGCTGTACGGCCGCATCGACTACGTCGTGGGGAGCTACGGAATCGTGCTCGCTGACCGCTTCACGGGTAGGGCGCGCGAGCTCGCCGTCGTCGACGGGCACGCAGCCTATGCGGCGCCCGGACAGATCAACGGGCGCTATGCCGTCTGGATCGGCTGCCCGGACAACCACTGCCGCGCCTACCGGTACGACGTCGTCACGGGACGACGAGTTGCGATGCCGCTGCTCGGCGGCTACGCGTACACGCAATTCGGGCCGTCGGTTGCGCGTGACGGCACCGTCTACTACGGCAACATGCGCGCCTGCGGCGATGTCCGGCTGGTGCGCTGGCGAAATGGCTCAGCGAGGACGATCCTCCGGTTCCCGCCCCGCACGGCGTTCGTCTACAGCTACGTCGAGGACGGTCCGAAGCGCGCGATCTACTACGACCGCGTCGGCTGCGGCCGCGACGACCTGTCGAGCATCTACCGGATCGTCGACCGCTAACCCGCTGCGGCGATCTCGACGACCGTCGCCTGCCAGGTGCTCTTCGGCGCCTTGACGTCGACGGTCTCGCCGACGCGCTTCCCGAGCAGCGCGGCGCCGAGCGGGGAGGAGGGGGAGGTCGTCCCATTGCCGCCGAGGCCGGAGATCTCGACCTCCATCCGGCTGCCGGTCTCGTCCTCCACGATCACCCGCGAGCCGACCGCGACCACGTGCGGGTCGCCGCCCTCGACGATCTCCGCGTCCTCGAGCCGCGCGCGCAGGATGGTGATCTTGCGCTCGAGCAGCCCCTGCTCGTTCTTGGCGGCGTGGTACTCGAAATTCTCGGAAAGGTCGCCGTGCCCGCGCGCGACCGCGATCGCCTCGACGATCTCCTTGCGCCGCGGCCCCTCGAGCTCGGCGAGCTCGGCCGCAAGCTGAGCGTGCTGCTCCTTCGTGAGGTGCTCTCCCACGGGTTCCAGCGTACCGTTCTGCCTGGGCTAACCGGCCGCCGGCCAGCGCGGAGCGCGGGGCTCGAGACGCTCGAGCGCAGCCCAGTCGGAGCGCGCCGGCGCGAAGACCTCGACCGCCACCGCCCCCTCGGACTCGGTCCGCACCTCGTGCGGCACGTGGGCGGGGATGCACCACGTCCCGCCCGGCTCGACCCGGCGCGTCTCGTCGCCGATCCGGAACTCGAGCAGGCCGGAGACGAGGACGCCGACCTGCTCGTTCTCGTGATGGTGCTCCGGGACGACGCTGTCCGGATCGAGCTCGATCACTGCGAGGGTCACACGCTCGCCCTCGACCACGCGGCCGGTGACGCCTTCCCAGATGCGCTGGGCGTCGAGGCCCGAAAGGTCGGCGAACGGGCCGGGGCTGCTCATCCCGGTCATCATCGCACGACTCGCTCCGCGGGCTGGTTCACGCGAGGGCACTGGAAGACGGTGCCAGGCCACGGGCCTTGCGGCTCGTCGCCGACTGCCGCTTCTGTGCCGAGAGCTCGACCTTGCGGAGGCGCACGTTCGCCGGCGTGACCTCGACGCACTCGTCGTCCCGGATGAACTCGAGCGCCTGGTCGAGCGGCAGCGGCCGGGGCGGGATCAGGCGGACGAGCTCGTCGGAGGTCGACGAGCGCATGTTCGTCAGCTTCTTCTCCTTGGTCGCGTTCACGTCGAGGTCGTCGGCACGCGAGTTCTCGCCGACGATCATCCCCTCGTAGACATCGACTCCCGGGCCGACGAAGAGCGAGCCGCGCTCCTGGAGGTTGAGCAGCGCGAACCCGGTCGTCTTGCCGGGCCGATCGGCGACGAGCCCGCCGGTCGGCCGCGTCCGCAGGTCACCGTGCCACGGCTCGAAGGCCTCGAAGACGTGGTGGAGGATCCCCGTGCCGCGAGTCTCGGTGAGGAACTCGGTGCGGAAGCCGATCAGGCCGCGCGCGGGCACGAGCACCTCCATTCGCACCCAGCCGGTGCCGTGGTTGACCAGCGACTCGGTGCGCCCCTTCCGGAGCGCGAACAGCTGGGTGACGACGCCCAGGTACTCCTCGGGAACGTCGATCGAGACGCGCTCGACGGGCTCGTGCACCTTGCCCTCGACGAGCCGGGTGACGACCTGCGGCTTGCCGATCGTCAGCTCGAACCCCTCACGGCGCATTTGCTCGACGAGCACCTCGAGCTGGAGCTCGCCACGACCCTGCACCTCCCACGTGTCCGGCCGCTCGGTGGGGAGGACGCGGAGGGAGACGTTGCCGACGAGCTCGGCCCGCAGGCGCGCCTCGACGTTGGACGCGGTCACCTTGTCGCCCTCGCGGCCGGCGAGCGGGGACGTGTTGATCCCGACCGTCATCGAGAGCGAGGGCTCGTCGACCGTGATCACGGGCAGCGGCCGCGGGTCGTCCGGGTCGGCCAGCGTCTCGCCGATCGTCACCTCCGGGATTCCGGCGACGGCGATGATCTCGCCCGGTCCCGCCTCCTCGGCATCGACCCGGTCGAGCGCGTCCGTCACGTAGAGCTCGGTCACCTTCGCGCGCTCGATCGTCCCGTCGGCGCGGCACCACGCGACCTGCTGCGCACGCCTGATCGAGCCCTGGACCACGCGGCAGAGGGCGAGGCGGCCGACGTACGGAGAGGCATCGAGGTTCGTGACCAGCGCCTGAAGCGGATGGCCCTCGTCGTATGTGGGCGCCGGGATGTGCTCGACGATCAGCTCGAAGAGCGGCTGGAGGTCGTCCGCCAGCGCGTCCGGCTCCAACCCGGCCAGGCCGGCGCGGGCATTGCAGTAGACGATCGGGAACTCGATCTGGCTCTCGTCGGCGTCGAGGTCGAGGAAGAGCTCGTACACCTCGTTCACGACCTCGACGATCCGCGCGTCGGGGCGGTCGACCTTGTTCACGACGAGGATCACGGGCAGCCGCGCCTCGAGCGCCTTGCGCAGCACGAACCGGGTCTGGGGGAGAGGGCCCTCACTCGCGTCGACGAGCAGGAGAACCCCGTCGACCATCGTCAATCCGCGCTCGACCTCGCCGCCGAAGTCGGCATGCCCCGGCGTATCGACGATGTTGATCTTCGTCTCGCGGTAGCGGACAGCCGTGTTCTTGGCCAGGATCGTGATTCCCTTCTCGCGCTCCAGGTCGCCCGTGTCCATGACCCGCTCGGCCACGTCCTGGTTCGCACGGAACGCTCCCGACTGCCAGAGCATCGCGTCGACGAGCGTGGTCTTGCCGTGGTCGACATGCGCAACGATGGCGATGTTGCGGATGTCGGAGCGCTCGGGCACCGCTGGAGGGTAGCGGCGACGCTTGCCCGGCCAGAGGACGCTTGACAGGAGAACATGTGTTCGTATAGAACATATGTTCCCATGGTCGCCTGCCTCCTCATCCCCGGGTTCGAGCTCCGGGCCGCGCTCTATCACCGGCCGCGTACGCTGCTGCGACCGGCCGCACTTGCTCCGTTGCCGGGAACCGAGCCGCTGCTCGGGCCCGTCACCGCCGCCGCGGAGGCCGCCGGCGTCCGGCCCGGCATGCGGCTGGGGGAGGCGCTCGCCACGTGTCCGTCGCTCGTGCTGGTCGAGCGCGATGCGCTGCTGGTCGAGACCGAGTGGGAACAGCTGATCCGTCGGCTGGAGGACAACGGCTTCGCGGTCGAGCCGGTCGAGCCCGGCTGCCTCTACTTCGACACGCGCGGGGTCGAGCGGCTCTACGGCGGCGTCTCGCCGGCGCTGACGCGCGCCCTCGCGGCCGTCGGCTCCACCTGGAACGCCGGTGCCGGCGCCGCCGACCGCCGCTTCGCCGCCCTCGCCGCGGCGGCGATCGCCAGGCCGGGTCAGGCCGTGGTCGTCGACGACCAGCGCACCAGGGAGTTCCTCGCACCGCTGCCGCTAACGCTCATGCCTCTCGAAGCAGGGCGGCGTGAGGAGCTCGACCGCCTCGGGGTCAAGAAGATCGGACAGCTTGCCGGGCTACCGGGCAGCGCCGTCGCCGAACGATTGGGGCCGGACGGCCGGCGCGCCTGGAGCCTGGCGAGGGCGGAAGACAGCGAGAGGATCACTCCGCGTTCGCCGGCCGCCGACCTCGCCGAGCGGCTCGAGTTCCCCGAGGCGGTCGCCAACGAGCTGACCCTCCGCCGCGCACTGACCGCACTGCTCGACCGGATCCTCGCCCGCCCCGAGCGCGGCGGGCGGGAGATCCGCAAGGTCGCGCTCTCGGCGCGACTCGTCGGCGGAGGCTCGTGGCGTCGCACCATGACGCTCCGCGAGCCGAGCGGGGAGCGGGGCACTCTGCGGGCGGCGCTCGGGCCGAAGCTCGCAGAGATCCCCGCGCCCGTGCTCAGCCTCGGCCTCGAGCTGGTCACGCTGAGCGAGTCCGAGGGCCGTCAGCTCGCCCTCATCCGCCCCGAAGGTGAAGAGCTGGAAGCCCGGCTCCGGGACGGCCTGCGCCAGGTTCGCGCGCGCGCCGGCGCCGGAGCGGTTGCCACCGTCGTCGAGGTCGCGCCGTGGTCGCGGATCCCGGAGCAGCGGGCGCTGCTCGTTCCGCGCGACTGAACGAGCCCCGCGCTGCGCTCGTCGAGGAGGGATTCGACGGGACGCCGTGCCGGGTGAACCGCCAGCCGGTGGCGGCGGTCCGCGAGGAATGGCGCGTGCTCGACCGCTGGTGGACCGAGGAGCCGGTCAGCCGCCGCTACTTCGAGGTCGTGCTCGAGAGCGGCCAGAACGTCGTCGTCTTCCGCGACGCCGAACAGAGCTGCTGGTTCTCCCAGCGAGGGGCGTGATTGGCCGAGCTGGCCGACATGGACGTGCACGGGCTGACCGCCGAGGAGATCGAGGTGGCGAAGCTCGCCGGGCAGGTCTACCTCAAGTTCAAGCAGCTGCCGCAGGCGCATCCCGCCGACCTGGGCGAGATGGCGCATCACGTCCACGCGATCGGGCGGATCGTGTTCGCGCGGGCCGCGATCCGCGCCCACCCCGAGCACTGGACGTTCAAGTAGCGATGGCGGGGGAGCTAGACCGGCTTGAAGTCGTAACGGACGGCGATCGCGGCAAGCTCGGCCGGATCCGACGCGCCGGCCGCGGCCGCCTCCTTCAGGTATTGCTCGAAGCCGCCGGGCGCCATGATGTTCAGCGCGCGCACGGTCTCGCCGCCGGGATTCGAGAACGTGTGCACGTTCTCCGGCGGCGCGACGGCGTACGACTCCGCGGCTGCGGCAACCGTCTCGTCGCCCAGCCGCACGGTCAGTGTCCCCTCGAGCACGAAGAAGCTGTCCAGATGCCGCTCGTGGACGTGGGGCGGCGGCCCCGCGAACTCCCCGAGCGTCAGCTCGCCGAGATAGAAGGTTCCGTCACCGTCGCCGACCCGGGCCTTCATCAGCAGCCTGTTCGGGCCGAGCTCGAGCAGCTCGCCCTCGCCCGGGCCGAGAACGATCGCGTCGGAAGCAGGACGGCCGCCGTCCTCGGGCGGATCCTCCGAGTCGAAGTCGCCTCGGCCTCGCAGGTGATCGACGAACCCTCCGCTCGGGGCGTGCGCGTTCAGGAACCGCACCTCGCCGTCGCTGTCGTTGTCGAAGCCGTGCACGACACCCGGAGGGACGAGCACGAGCGTCCCGGCCGCTGCGACGAGCTTCTCCAGCTCCGGGCCGAGAACGAACGTGACCTCTCCCGCGAGCACGTAGAAGGCATCCGTGTGGTGCAGGTGCACGTGCGGCTCCGCGCCGCGCTCTCCGGCCGTGTGCCGCGTCCACGTGAGATTGAGCAGCTCGTGGTCGGAGAGGATCCGCAGCTCGCGCTCCGGCGTGTCGCTGATCGCTTCCGCCTCGTGGACCGTTAGGAGGCGGCCCTGGCCTACGTCGAGCTCCACTGCCACTCAGCGTACTCGTTCCTCGACGGCGCTTCGCTGCCCGACGAGCTCGCCGCGCGCGCCGCCGACCTCGGCTACGAGGCGCTCGCGCTCACCGACCACGACGCCGTCTGCGGCTCGCTCGAGTTCGCCCACGCGGCCAAGGCGTTCGGCGTCCGGCCGATCACGGGTGCCGAGGTCACCATTGCGGGCGGCGGCCACGTCATGCTGCTCGTCGAGACGCCAAAGGGCTATGCCAACCTCTGCCGGCTGCTGACCGAGGCGCACGCGGGCACCCGGCCGAAGGAGGGCGCCGAGCCCCTCCCGCCGGAGCTGCCGCTCGAATCGCTCATTGCGCACGCCGACGGGCTCGTCTGCCTCTCCGGGTGCGCGCGACACGGCCTCGCTGTCACGAACCCGAACGGAGCCGCCCGTGTGGCAGCGGCCTTCGGTCGTGAGCGCTTCCACGTCGAGCTCCAGCGCCCCTACGAGCGCGGAGACACCCGCCGCAATGCCGCGCTCCGGGAGCTCGCCCGCGACCTGAGAGTCGCCACGGTCGCCACCGGCGACGTCCACGCGCACCACGACCGTCGCGCAGCCCTCCAGGACGCCCTCGTCGCGATCCGCTGCCGCACCTCCCTCGACGGCTGCGAGCAGGAGCGGCGCGGCAACCACGAAGCCGTCCTGCTCGCTCCCGACGAGATGGTCGACCGCTTCCCACAGGACCGCGATGCCGTGCTCCGCACCGCCGAGATCGCCGCCGGGCTGACCTTCGACCTGACCGAGGAGCTCGGCTACCGCTACCCCGACTTCTCCGACGGCTTCGACACTCCCGACGGCCAGCTCCGCGACGTCTGCGAGCGCGCCTTCGCCGAGCGCTACAACCGCTCCCCGTACCGCACCCGGGCGCGGGCACGGCTACGGGAGGAGCTCGCCCTCGTCTCCGAGCTGAAGCTCGCCGGGTTCTTCCTCCTGCACTGGGAGGTGCTCGAGCTCGCGCGCGAGGTCGCCGCCGAGGTCCGAGGTCCGGGCTCGCCCCGGCACGCGCTCCCGCCCGGCCGCGGCCGCGGCAGCTCCGTCGGCTCGATCATCTGCTACCTGACCGGCCTCTCGCACGTCGATCCCGTCGAGTCGGATCTGTCGATCGGCCGCTTCCTCAACCGCGAGCTGGTCTCGGCGCCGGACATCGACCTCGACTTCCCACGCGACATCCGCGAGCAGCTGATCGTCCGGGTCACCGAGCGGTACGGCCGCGAGCACGCTGCGCTCGTCGCCGCCTTCTCGACCTACCACGGGCGCGGGGCGATCCGCGATCTCGGCAAGGCACTCGGTCTGCCCGCGGCCGAGCTCGAGCGGCTCGCGCGCGTGACCGAGGGGAACCCGCATCGCGTGGCCGAGGAGGTCGAACGGCTGCCCGGCAGCCACGCGTCCGCCCGCTGGCAGGCGCTGGGGGCGCTCGCGTACGAGATCGCCGGGTTGCCGCGGCACATCTCCCAGCACCCGGGCGGGATGATCATCTCCAGCCGGCCGCTGGTCGAGCTCGTCCCGGTGCAGCCGGCGGCGATGGAGGGACGCCAGATCTGCCAGTGGGACAAGGACTCCTGCGCCGACGCCGGCTTTCTCAAGATCGACCTGCTCGGCCTCGGGATGCTGTCCGCGGTCGAGGACTGCGTCGACCAGATCGCACGCCTGCGCGGGACGACGATCGACCTCTCCCGCATCCCGCTCGACGACCGGGACGTCTACGCCGAGATCCAGCGCGCCGACACGGTCGGCGACTTCCAGATCGAGAGCCGCGCCCAGATGCAGAGCCTCCTCCGCACGCTCCCGGAGAATCTCGACGACCTGACCATCCAGGTCGCGCTCGTCCGCCCCGGGCCGATCCAGGGCGGGGCGGTGCACCCGTACATCGAACGGCGTCAGAAGCTCCGCGAGAACCCCTCGTACGTCCCGCCGGTCGACCACCCGTCGCTGGCTGAGCCGCTGCGCGACACGCTCGGCGTCGTCGTCTTCCAGGACCAGGTGCTGGAGGTGGCGACGGCGCTCGCCGGCTTCACCGTCGGCGAGGCGGAGGGCCTGCGGAGGGCGATGAGCCGCAAGCGGAGCGAGGAGGCGATCGAGGCGCTGCGCTCGCGGTTCGTCGCCGGCGCGCTCGCGCAGGGCGTCGACGGCGAGCTCGCGAACCTGATCTACGACAAGCTGGCCGGTTTCTCGGGGTTCGGCTTCCCCAAGTCGCACTCGGCCGCATTCGCGCTGCTCGCCTACCAGTCCGCCTGGCTGCGCCACCACTACCCCGGCGAGTTCCTCTGCGCCCTGCTGAACGCCCAGCCGATGGGCTTCTACCCGCCCGCCAGCCTCGTCCGCGACGGCCAGCGGCGCGGGGTGGAGGTCCTCTCGCCGGACGTCGGGCGCAGCGCTGCGCGCTGCCGCCTAGAAGATGGCGCGGTTCGAATTGGCCTGGGGTACATCCGGTCGGTCGGCGAGGAGGAGGCCGAGACGGTCGCCGCCGGGCAGCCGTACGCCGACGTCGCCGACCTTGCCCGCCGCGCCCCGGTGAGTCGAGGCGCGCTCGACGCGCTGGTCGCGTCGGGCGCCTGCGACCGCTTCGGTCCACGACGCGAGCTGCTCTGGCGAGTCGGCGTCGTCTCCCGCCCCGCGACCGTGATGGGCGGCGCGCTGCAGCTCGCGCTTCCGCTCGAGCCGACGGCGCCGGTCCCCGAGCTGCCCAAGCAGACCGACTGGGAGCGGATGCTCGCCGACTACGCGATGACGAGCCTCTCGGTCGGACGGCACCCGCTCGAGCTCCTGCGTGCGCACCTGCCGCCGGGAACGGTCACGAACGCCGAGCTGCCCGGGCACCCGGCCGGCGAGGTCGCCGTGGCGGGCATGGCGATCGCCCGGCAGCGTCCCGCGACCGCCAACGGCGTCGTCTTCATGCTGCTCGAGGATGAGACCGGCCAGGTCAACCTGATCGTCCCGCCGCCCGTGTACGAGCAGCACCGGCCGCTCGTGCGCGGGGAGCCGCTGCTGCTCGCCCGCGGCCGGCTCGAACGCGCCGGCCGCAACATCAACATCCTCGTCCGCGAGCTGGAGACGCTCGGCCCGCTCGCCCGCGAGGTGGCCGGCCTCGCCGAGGTGCAGTCCGCGCTCCCGCGGGCGCACCACTTCGGCCACCGGTGAGCGCTAGCCAGGCCCCTTCTTGCGCGGTGTTCCGCCGCGCTCGAGCACGTACGCGCAGGCGACGAGTGCCAGATGCGTGAACGCCTGCGGGAAGTTGCCGAGCATCCGACCCGACTCCGGGTCGTACTCCTCCGAGATCAGGCCGAGGTCGTTCCGCAGCCCTAGCAGCCGCTCGTACAGCGCCCGCGCCTCTTCCAGCCGGCCGAGCAGCGCGAGATCGGCCGCATACCAGAACGAGCAGGGCAGGAAGACGCCCTCGCCCGGCGGCAGGCCGTCCACCTGCACGTTCTCATCGTCGGCCTCGTACCGGGCGATCAGCCCGTCCCGGGCGAGCGAGCGGCCGATCGCCTCGATCGTCCCGGCGACGCGCTCGTCCTCGACCGGCAGGAAATCGACCAGCGGGATCAGCAGGAGGCTCGCGTCGAGACGCGTCGAGCCGTACGACTGCACGAACGACCCCAGCCGCGCGTCGAAGCCGTTGGCACAGACGTCGGAGTGGATCTCGTCGCGGATCGACCGCCACCGGTCGACCGGCCCGTCGCGACCCCAGCGCTCGCTCGTGAAGATCGCCCGGTCGAACGCCACCCACGCCATCACCTTCGAGTGGGTGAAGTGCCGGCTCGGGCCGCGGACCTCCCAGATGCCCGCGTCGGGCTTCCGCCAGGCCTCCTCCAGGAACTCGAGCAGGTTCACGGAGAGTCGCCAGGCGTGGTCGGACGCCTCGAGCCCGTGCGTCCGCGCAGTGGTGAAGGCGTCGATGATCTCGCCGTAGACGTCGAGCTGCATCTGCTCGGAGGCGGCGTTGCCGACCCGCACCGGCGTCGAGCCCTCGTAGCCCGGCAGCCACTCCGCCTCGTACTCCGCGAGCCGCCGCTCGCCGGCGACCCCGTACATGATCTGGAGGTCCGACGGCCGGCCCGCGGCTGCGCGGAACAGCCATTCTCGCCACGCCCGCGCCTCGTCCAGGTAGCCGGAGTCGATCAGCGCGACCAGCGTGAGCGTCGCGTCGCGCAGCCAGCAGTAGCGGTAGTCCCAGTTCCGCGCGCCGCCCGGCCACTCCGGCAGCGACGTCGTCGCCGCCGCGACGATCCCACCCGTCGGCTCGTAGATCAGACCCTTGAGCACGCGCAGCGACGAGTGGACCGGCTCGGCCCACTCGCCGTCGTAGGTGCACCGGCCCGACCACTCGCGCCAGAACGTCTCCGTCTCCTCCAGCGCCGCGTCGGCCTGCACCGGCGCCGGCGGCTCGCCGTGCGAGGCGAACCAGGTGAGGGCGAACGCCAGCCGCTCGCCGGCCGCGACCGTCGCCGAGCCGACGCTCGTGAAGTCCCGGCCCTCCAGCTCGATCCCGCTCTCGATCCGCACGGCGTTCGGACCGACCACGGCAAGCCGCGTCCCGTCCTGGCGGCGCACCCACGGAACCGCGGACCCGTACTCGAACCGCAGCTCCAGCTCGGTCGAGATCTCCACCTCCCCCTCCAGCCCCTCGACGATCCGCACCAGCACCGTCTCGTCCCGGCCGGGCGGCATGAAGTCGAGCAGGCGGACCGCGCCGTCCTCCGCCTCGAAGGTCGTCTCCAGCACGAGCGTCTCGGACAGATAGCGCCGGCGGACGCTCCTCGGCTCGCCCGAGGGCGCGATCAGCCAGCGGCCGTGCTCCGGCCCGCCGAGCAGGGCGGCGAAGCACGCGGCCGAGTCGAACCGGGGGAGACAGAGCCAGTCGACCGAGCCGTCCCGCGAGACGAGCGCAGCCGTGTGGAGGTTGCTGAGGAGCGCGTAGTCCTCGATCCGCGTGCTTCGGCGATCAGAGCCGGAGCTGCCGGCGGAAGCGTTCACATGAAGGCGAAGAGGAGCAGCCCGGGGCGCACCGGGCCAGCATTGCACTCCCGTCGGCCGACCGCAATCAGGCCCGTGGGCTAGCCGAGGAGCTCGCGGTAGAGGTCGAGGTGCGCCGACGCCGCGCGATCCCAGGTCAGCTCGTCGCGCGCCCGGCGGGCACCGGCGCGGGCCGCCTCCAGCTCGTCGGGGTCGCCGAGCAGGGCACGGATCGCCTCCGCCAGCCCGTCGACGTCGCCGGCGGGCACCACTCGGCCTGCCCCGTAGGCACGCACCGGCTCGGCCAGGCCGCCGACGTCGTAGACGACCGCCGGGACGCCCGCTCCGAGCGCCCGCAGGAGCGCTCCCGACTGGTCGAGCTCCGCCCGGTACGGGAAGACGGCGACCGTCGCGTCGCCGAGCGCACGGTCGAGCTCCGCTTCGCCCAGGTAGCCGAGCCGCCACTCCGCCCGATCTCCCGCCGACGACCGATAGCCGTCGAGCGGCTCGTGCGGATCGCCCGCGACGAGCAGCCGTGCACCGTCGACGCGCGTGACCGCAGCGATCGCGTCGCCCAGGCCCTTGTACGGCCGGATTGCGCCCAGCGAGAGCACCGTGCGGCCGTCGTCCGTTCGGGCCGGGTCGCTGGGAAAGGCGGGGTGCGGAATCACCTGCAGGCGCGAGCGCTCCACGCCCAGCGCGGACAGCGTCTCCAGGCCCCGCTCGCTGTGGACGACGATCCGGTCGAACCGGCGGAGCAGTCGGCGCCAGAGATCCTCCCGGTGAGCCGTCCGTCTCGGCAGCAGATCGTGAGCGGTGAACACGGCCGGTCCGCGTGGGCGAAAGAGCGCAACGTCGAGCTCGGGCGCCGCCAGCCACTGGACGTGCAGGACGTCGCGGGGGATGCGTGCCAGCCGCGCAAGGCCGACCGGGTGCTCGGCCGCCTTCAGCGGCAGGCGCAACCGGGAACGCCGAAAAAGTCGCGACGAGGCGGGGTAGAAGACCTCGCGACGGAGGTATCCAGTCTCCGTGGGAGCTGCTCCGAACCGGAACTGCGAGGTGACGAGCTCGACCTGCGCGCCCTGCCGGGCCAGCCCGGCCGCGAGCTCGTGGTCGTATTGCGGCGTGAACGCGGCTGGGTCGGCGAGGACGACGCGCACGGCGCTCGTACAGTAGTCGGCGCAATCGTGCTGATCCGGAGCTGGAATCTCTTCCACGGCAACACCTCCCCGCCGGGCTCCTCGGTGCACCTCGAGGAGATGGTCGAGCTGGCCTGCGCCGACCGCCCCGACGTCCTCGTCCTCCAGGAGGTCCCGGTCTGGGCGCTGGACGAGCTCGCCCGGTGGAGCGGCATGGCCGCCGTCGGCGACGTCGCCCAGCGGCCGCAGCTGGGGCCGATCCCGATCACGGCCGGGCTCGGACGGCAGCTGACCGACCTGAACCCGGGGCTGCTCCGGTCGGCGTTCTCCGGCCAGGGCAACGCCATCCTCCTCGGCGAAGGCCGGGGGGTCGTCCGGCACGAGGTCCTGACACTGAACCCCGCGCGGTTCCGGCGGGAGCAGGCGCACCGGCTCGGGCTCGACCTCGTCACGCGGCTGGCATGGGGGAAGGAACGGCGGATCTGCCAGGTGCTGCGACTGGCCGACGGGCACGTCGTCGCCAACCTGCATGCGACCGGCTCGGTCGGAGACCCGCGGATTCCCGCGGCGGAGCTCCGGCGCGCGGTGCCGTCGATCGAGGCTCTCGCCCAGGACGGCGACACGGTCGTGATCGCCGGCGACTTCAACGCCGTAGCCGCACACTGGCTGCTGGAGGGCTACTCCGAGCCGGGGCCCGGGATCGACCACATCGCGGTTCGCGGCGCCGCGCCCTCGCCGATCACGGTCTGGGACGACGAGCGGCGCCTCCTAGCGGGCATGCTGCTGTCGGATCACCCGCCGATCGAGATCGAGCTGTGAACTTCAAAGACGCCCGCGCGCAGTTCCCCGTCCTCGACCAGGTCGCCTACCTGAACGCGGGCTCGATGGGCCCGCTCGCCCGCGCGACCGTCGAGGCGATGACCGCGCAGCAGCTCGCCGATCTCGAGCTGGGCCGCGGCGGGCAGGCGTACATCGACACGATGCTGGAGCTCCGAAAGCACGTACGGACCGGGCTGGCGCTGACGATCGGCGTGCCGGCCGAGAACGTTGCGCTGACCACGTCGACCACCGAGGGTTGCAACATCGTGCTCTCCGGGCTGCGCCTGCGGCCCGAGGACGAGATCGTCACCACCGACACCGAGCACTTCGGCCTTCTCGGCGCGCTCGAGGCGTCGGAGGCGACCGTGCGGGTGGCCGCGGTCAGGGCGCAGCCGCCCGAGCGCGCGCTGGAGACGATCGTCGCCGAGGTCACGCCGCGCACGCGCCTGATCGCCCTCTCGCACGTCTCCTGGCAGACCGGCAACCTCCTCCCGATCGAGGAGCTCCAGGACGCGACCGGCCTGCCGATGCTCGTCGACGGCGCGCAGACGGCCGGCTCGATCGCCGTCGAGGCCGGCCGGTACGACTACTACACGGTCTCGGGCCAGAAATGGCTGTGCGGGCCGGACGCGACCGGCGGGCTGTACGTCCGCGACCCGGAGGCGCTGCACGTGGCGCTGCCGACGTACTTCTCGCAGGACGGCTACGACGAGAGCGGCACGTTCACGCCCAAGCCGGGAGCGGCCCGGTTCGACAGCGGTTGGATCCCGACGCCGTCGCTGGCGGGGCTCGAGGCCGCCCTCGGCACTGTTCCGCACTGGGCGGCTCATCACGCAACCGAGATCTCGGCGCGCGGCTGGGCGCTGCTCGCCAACCGCTTCGAGGTCGCGACGGCGCCCGGCCAGGCGAATCTCGTCTCGTTCGTGCCCGCGGGCGACCCCGCCGAGACCGCGCAAAAGCTGTTCGAGCACGGCGTCGTCGTCCGGAACATGCCGGGCACCCCCTGGCTGCGGATCTCCTGCGGCTGGTGGACGAGCGACGAGGACCTCGAGCGCCTGCTGGCCTCGTTGTAGGGAACTCGCTCAAGCATCCGGCCTCTCCGGCCGATGGATTGGGCCGTGAAGCTCCGCGTTGCATCGCTCGCGCTCGTCGGCGTCCTCGCCGTGGGCGTCTCGAGCTCCCAGGCGGCCGGCCCGACGGTCCAGTTCCAGAACGTGGACACGTCGGTCGCGGCGGCATCGGGCTCGACGCTCTACTACGCCGCCGGCGCGACCAGCGGCCAGTTCGACGTCAAGGTGACGGCCTCGTTCACGATCACGAGTGTCGACTTCCCCACGATCACGGGCCTGACGGGCGGAGGAACGGACAACACGAGCCCGTTCGTCATGACGTACAGCTGGGTTGCTCCGATCACGACCACCGGCCCCCAGACCATGCAGGTGCACGGCGGTAGCCCGGATCCGCAGAACGCCACGTTCACGCTCACTCCGGACGTCCCCACCGTCAAGGTCACGCCCCCGACCGAGGTCAGCGGCGCCGGCGACCAGTACTTCGACCCGACCACCAGGACGCAGTGGTTCCGCCCCACCGCCACCGGGTCGTTCGCGCTCAACGCCACGGTCACCAGCCAGGTGTCCCTGAGCGGCGCCACCGTCACCTTCCCCGATGTGTCCGCGACCGCCGGCTGGGCGAGCTCCACCGGCGGCGACGACACGTCGTCCCCCTTCTCGTCGCCGGTCGCGTACAGCTGGACGAGCGGGGCGGGCGCGCCCGGCGCCAAGGCGGTCACCGCCACCATCGCCGGCGGCACCGCCACCGACTCGATCACGATCAGCGGCGACTCCACGCCGCCGACCGGCCAGGCTGTGACGCTGGCCGGCGGCCCCTGGTTCGGCAGCGCCGTGTCGCTCACCGTCGCCGCCGGAACCGACGCCGGCTCGGGCGTGGACGCGAGCCGCTCCGTCGTCGAGCGTGCTGCCGCGACCCTGACCAACGGCGCCTGCGGCACCTACGGCGTCTTCGCCCCGGTGACCCTGTCGGGGACGACCGATTCGAGCGTGAACTCCGGCGGCTGCTACCGCTACCAGGCGAAGGCGACCGACAACGTCGGCAACGTCTCGGCCGTGTCGCAGCCCTCCGCCGACGCCAAGGTCGACGGCAGCGCACCGACCACGCCGTCGCTGCTCTTCACCGGCTTCTCCAACGCGGCCGCGTCGGGCAGTACGGTCTACTTCCGGCCGGGCGCGAACGGTGCGTTCACCGTCACCGCCGCCTCCTCCGATCCCCAGTCCGGCGTCGCCTCCTACTCCTTCCCGAGCGTCCCGGGCTTCACGGCTGCGGGATCGGGCCCGCACCGCACGTACGTCTCGAGCAACACCGGCACGACCACGGCCGGCCCGCTCACGATCACCGCGACGAACGCCGCAGGGCTGAGCTCGGGCGCGGCGTCGTTCTCCCTGGTTCCCGACGCGACCGCGCCCACGCTGACGGTCCGCTGCAACGGGGCGTCCTGCCGGAAGCTGCCGTACAAGAAGACGGTTCTGGTCAGCTTCGCCGCGGCCGACACCGGTTCCGGGGTGAGCACGATCCGCTGGACGACAGACGGCTCGGACCCGAAGGTCGACCACGGCAACGAGTACACGCGGGCGATTCCCCTCACCGGCCTGACCCACCTCAAGGTTCGCGCATTCGACAAGGCGGGGAACCCGAGCACCCTCGCTGCGCTGACGGTCACCTCGCTCGCCGGCCGCCTGCTGGTCGGGGCGCCCGCCTCGGTGGTCGTCACCGCGAAGGGTGGCTACGTCCGGGTGAAGCTCAGCTGCACCCGGCGCGCGCTGGTCACCGCGACGATGTCCGGCACCGGGCTGAAGAAGCCGCTCCGCTGGAACTTCGTGCTCTCCCCGGGCACCTCGCTCGTGCAGCTGCGGCTGCCGAAGACGATCAGGCGGCCGGGCACTTACCGCGTGGTCTGGAAGCTCAGCGCCGACACGCGCAGGGCGCAGAAGACGACGCGCGTCACGGTCCGCCGCTAGGCGGCCTGACGGAGGCCCAGCTCGCCGGCGATCGGCCGTAGCGCCTCGATCACGTTCGCGATGTGCCGATCGAGCTCGAGGCCGAGCAGCTCGGCGCCGGCGTAGACCTCGTCACGGTGCACGCCCGCCGCGAACGACGGCTGCTTGAGCTTCTTCAGCACCGATTTCGGCTCGAGGGTCGCGATCCCGTCGGGCCGGACGAGCCCGCACGCGTGCACGAAGCCGGAGAGCTCGTCGCAGGCGAACAGGGTCTTCTTCAGCGGCGTGTCGCGCGGAATCGCGAGATGCTCCGCGTGCGAGAGGACGCCCTCGATCACGACCTCTGGGTACCCCTCGTCGCGCAGGATCGGCGCTCCGTCCTGCGGGTGCCGGTCGAGCGTGGGGTGGATCTCGTAGTCGAAGTCGTGCAGGAGCGCGGTCACGCCCCAGAGCTCCTCGTCCTCGCCGCCCGCGCGGGCGTACCAGCGCACCGAGGCCTCCACGGCGAGCGCGTGACGGAGGAGCGCCTGGCTCTTCGTGTAACGAGTGAGGGTGTCCCAGGCCTGCTCACGGGTGGGGTTTGCCACGTCCGCTAGCCTACCGCGATGGCCGCGTCCGCCCTGCCCGCCGGCGCACTCGCGTCCGAGCTGATGCAGGCCCTGGTGATCGAGGGCGGCCAGCGTCTTTCGGGGACGATCAAGGCCGCCGGCAACAAGAACGGCGCGCTGCCGATCCTGGCGGCGACGCTGCTCACCCACGAGCCGGTCACGCTCTCGAACGTCCCGCGGATCAGGGACGTCGACACGATGCTCGAGCTGCTCGCCGACCTCGGCGCGGACGTCGCCTGGACCGGATCGAACGAAGTGCGGGTGCACACCGCCGAGGTTGCCAAGCACGAGCTCGACCCGGAGCTGTGCGGCCGCATGCGGGCCTCCTTCCTGCTTGCCGGGCCGCTGCTTGCCCGGTTCGGCCGGGTGGTCGTGCCGCCGCCCGGCGGCGATCTGATCGGGCGCCGCCGGCTCGATCCGCACATCCACGCGTTCGCCAGCATGGGGGCGACGATCGACCTGCGCGACCGCTATGAGATGACCGCGGACGGAGGTCTCCGCGGCGAGCACATCTTCCTCGACGAGGCCAGTGTGATGGCGACCGAGAACGCCGTCATGGCCGCCGTGCTCACGCCCGGTGAGACCCTGATCGGCAACGCCGCCTGCGAGCCGCACGTCCAGGATCTCTGCCGCTTCCTCGGCTCGCTCGGAGCGCAGATCGAGGGGATCGAGTCGAACGTGCTCCGCATCCACGGGGTCACCTCGCTCTCCGGCGGCGAGTGGCGGATCGGCCCGGACCACATCGAGGTCGCGAGCTTCATCGGTCTCGCGGCGATGACTTCGAGCGACGTGACCATCGACGACACCGAGCCCCGCGACCTGATCTCGATCCTGCCCGCCTTCCGCCGCCTCGGCATCCAGACCGAGATCGACGGCACCTCGATCCACGTCCCGCCGCGCCAGCAGCTGATCGTCGAGGACGATCTCGGCGGCCACATCCCGAAGATCGAGGACGGCCCCTGGCCGGCGTTCCCCGCCGACCTGACCTCGATCGCGCTCACCGTCGCGACACAGGCGTTCGGCACCGTCCTGATCTTCGAGAAGATGTTCGAGAGCCGCCTGTTCTTCGTCGACAAGCTCGTCGGGATGGGCGCGAGGATCATCCTCTGCGACCCGCATCGCGCGGTCGTCACCGGTCCGGCGACGCTCGTCGGCCAGCGCATGGAGAGCCCCGACATCCGCGCCGGCATGGCGATGCTGCTCGCGGCGCTCTGCGCCGAGGGCCAGTCGACGATCGGGGCGATGCACCAGATCGACAAGGGGTACGAGCGGATCGACGAGCGGCTGCGCGCGATCGGCGCCCGCATCGAGCGCGTCGAGACCTGATTCGCGGATGGCAGCGCAGAGCCGGCCAGAGCGTCTGCGCGTGGACGTCACCGTCGCCGGGAGCGGCCGCGCCAACGTCGACACGGGCTTTCCCGTCCTCGACCGCCTGCTGGTGCTGCTCGCCGAGTACGCCCGCTTCGACCTCGTGGTCGCACTGGCGGCCGGCGAGACCTCCGCGGACGCGATCGAGGCAGCGGAGGCGCTGGGCGAGACGCTTTCCGCCCATCTGCGCGCGCCCGGCGTGCGCGGCTACGGCTCGGGCGTGCTGCCCGTCGACGAGGCGCTGGCCCACGTGGTCGTCGAGACGACCGACCGGCCGTTGCTCGCCTCCAACGTCGACCTGTCCGACACCCGCGTGGGCGGTCTCGAAACCGACCTGGTCACGGACTTCCTCCGCCGCTTCGCCGAGGGCGCCGGCCTGAACCTCCACGTCCGGCTGATCGCGGGGGACGACGCCCAGCACGTGCTGGAGGCGATGTTCAAGGCGCTTGGAGTCGCCCTCGCGGCGGCCTGCCGTCCGCCGCGTCCCTGACCGAACGGAAGGAGCACACATGGCCGAGAAGGAGGCAGTGCGCACGGAGGAGGCGCCCGCACCGTTCCAGGGGGCCCCGTACTCCCAGGCGATCAGAGCGGGCGGGCTCGTGTTCGTCTCGGGCCAGGTCGCGCTGACCCCGGGCGCGAGCGAGCCGACCGGCACCGACGTCGGGGAGCAGACCGAGCAGGTGTTCGCGAACCTGCGCGCGATCCTCGAGGCCGCGGGCAGCAGCCTCGACCGGGTCGTGAAGACGACCGTCTATCTGCGGAGCCTCGACGACTTCCCGGCGATGAACGACGTCTACCGCAGGCACGCGGGGGAGGTGCCGCCTGCGCGGGCGACCGTCGAGGTGTCGGCGCTCCCCGCCGGCGCGCTGGTCGAGATCGACGCGATTGCGCTCGGGTAAGCCGTCTCGGGGACAGGGCCTTGCACGAAGACAAAGGACGCGGACTCTCCGAGCGACAAGGCCTGTCCCCGAGGCAGTTCTCCATCGCCGAGGAGCTCGGCCCGCTCGATCTGCCGAGGGGCGAGGGCGTCTACCTCGTCGGCGGCACCGTCCGCGATCTCCTGCTCGGCCGCAAGAGCGTCGACGTCGACCTCGCCGTGGAGGGCGACGCGATCGAGTTCGCGAGCGGCCTGGGCGGCGAGGTGACCGCCCACGGCCGCTTCGGGACCGCGGTCGTCCGCTTCCCGGACGGCCGGCAGCTCGACGTGGTCACCTGCCGCCGCGAGACGTACGCGGCGCCGGCGGCGCTTCCCGATGTGGCGGCGGGCACGATCGAGGACGACCTGGCGCGGCGCGACTTCACGGTGAACGCGATCGCGGCCTCGCTGGGGAGCGACTTCGGCCGGATCCGCGACCCGCACGGCGGGCGGGCCGACCTGGAGACGCAGTTGGTCCGGGTGCTCCATCCCGGGTCGTTCACGGACGATCCGACCCGGATCTTCCGCGCCGTGCGCTACGAGACGCGGCTCGGCTTCCGCATGGATCCCGAGACCGAGCGGCTGGCCCGCGCCGGCATGCCCGGCGTCGAGCTGCTCACGCCCGCCCGCCTCCGCGAGGAGATCGTCGCGCTGCTCTCGGAGGAGGAGATCGCGCACACGCTCGAGCGCCTCGCCGACCTCGGCGCCCCCTCGGCCGACCCGGCGCTGGTGCAGCGTGTCGATGCGCTGCGGGACGAGCTCGATCCCGGCGCCCCGCGCTGGCGGGCGCGGCTGGCCGTGCTGGCCCGCGGGCACCCGGGTCTCGTCGAGCGGCTCGCGCTCCGCCGCGAGGACGAGCGGGCCGTCGAGGCTGCCGTCGCACTGGCGCCGAGGCTGGCGGAGGCGACCGACCCCGTCGAGATCACCGACCTCGCCGGGAAGGCGCCCGAGGGAGCCCTGCTCGCGCTCGCCGAGCAAGGCTCGCCCGCGCTCCGCGACTGGTTCACGCGCCTGCGGGACGTGCGCCTGGAGGTGACCGGCACCGACCTGGCCGAGCTCGGCCTGCCCGAGTCGCCGCGGGTGGGGGAGATCCTCGAGGAGCTCCGCCGCCGGAAGCTGCGGGGCGAGCTCGACGGTCGCGAGGCCGAGCTGGCCGCCGCCCGAGAGCTGATCGCCGGTGACTGAGCTCGCGCTGCTCCGCTGGGACGCTCCCGGGCCGTACGCGATCGCCTTCTCCACGCGCCGCGGCGGGGTCAGCAAGGCGCCGTTCGACACCCTCAACCTGGGCCGCCTGACCGACGACGAGCCCGAGCGCGTCGTGGAGAACCGGCGCCGCCTGTGCGCGGAGCTCGGTACCGATCCCGAGCTCCTCCGATACGGACGACAGGTGCACGGCGCTGCCGTCAGGCGGGCGGCCGGGACGGGTGAGCCGGGCGACGGGCTCTGGACGGACACCCCCGGCGAGCCCCTGCTCGTCTTCACCGCGGACTGCCTGCCGGTCGCGATCGCCCGCGCGAACGGCGGGCCGCCGGCGGTCGCGGCGCTGCACGTCGGCTGGCGCGGCCTGCTCGCGGGAATCGTCGCGAACGCCGTCACCGCGCTCGGAAACGCGAAGCTGGCTGCGGCGATCGGCCCGGGAATCGGCCCGTGCTGCTACGAGGTCGGAGACGAGGTCGCGGGGCCGTTCCGCGAGCGGTACGGCGCCGACGTCGTCCGCGACCGCCGGCTCGACCTCTGGACCGCCGCCGAGCGCGCGCTGAACACCGCCGGCGTCGCCGACGTCCACCGCACCGACCTCTGTACGTCCTGCAACCCGGACCTGTTCTTCTCGCATCGGCGCGACGCCGGACGCACCGGCCGCCAGGGGCTGATCGCCTACGTCTCCTGAGCGGATCCGGGCTCGCTACGAGCAGATCAGGGCCGAGGTCGGGCCCGGCGTCACCGTGGTCGCGGCCACCAAGTACGTGTCGCTGGAGGACATGGCGGCCCTCGCCGAGGCGGGGATCGAGGTGGTCGGCGAGAACCGCGCCCAGGACCTCGAGGCGAAGCACACGGCCTACGGCTCCGCGTTTCGCTGGCACTTCATCGGCCATCTCCAGAGCCGTAAGGCGAAGGTGGTCAACGGGATCTGCGAGCTCGTCCACTCGCTCGACTCCGAGTCCGCCGCGCTGCGGTTGACCGTGCCGGCGCTCGTCGAGGTCAACCTCTCGGCCGAGCCGACCAAGTCGGGCGTGCCGCCGGAGGAGCTCGCCGCGATGCTCGAGCTCTACGCCGACGTCCGCGGGCTGATGACGATGCCGCCGCTCGCCGACGACCCCGAGGCCTCGCGGCCGTACTTCCGGCGGCTGCGGGGCCTGGCGGAGGAGCACGGCCTGACCGAGCTGTCGATGGGCACGAGCCAGGACTACCGCGTGGCCGTCGAGGAAGGAGCGACGTTGATCCGCGTCGGCTCGGTGCTCTGGGCCGAAGCACGGTGACGGGTCTCGAAAAGCGGAACCTCGACAGCCGAACCAGGGTTCGCCCGCATGGGGCGTTACCATTTCGGCCGACATGGGGTTCGCCGATCTCTGGAGCCGCACCCTCGTCTACTTCGGCATCGCCGAGGAGGACGACTACTGGGACGAGGACGGCTACGCCACGAACGAGGAGCTCGAGCGGACGTACAACGACCGCCCGAACGTGCGCCGGCTGCCGCGCCGCCGCCGCGGCGACTACGACGACTGGACCGACTCCGACACCGCCGCCGGCCAGGTCCAGGTCGCAGCGCCGCCGCCCTCTCGTGCCGCTCGTGAGCAGGCTGCTCCGTCTCGCCCGCGCCGCCTCGAGGCCGCGCCGAGCCCGAACGTCAAGGTCCATCTCGTCCTCCCGCGCAGCTTCAACGACGCCCAGCAGATCGCCGACCGGTTCAAGGACGGCATTCCGGTCATCCTCAATCTCCAGAGCACCGACCAGGAGCTCTCCAAGCGCCTGATCGACTTCGCCAGCGGCCTGACGTACGCGCTGAGCGGGGGCATGCAGCGCGTGGCTGACAAGGTCTTCCTGCTCACCCCGCGCAACGTCGAGGTCTCCGCCGAGGAGCGCGCGAGACTCCTCGAGCGCGGCGGCTTCTTCAACCAGGCGTAGACGCGCGGGGCACTGCGGTGACAGGCTTAAGCCTGTCACCGCCTTCCAGCTGCGCCGCCGCTGCGCTGCCCGGAGGTAGGAACAGCTCGGAACGAGCCGAATTCGACGCGGATGGGCGCAACGGCCAACTTTGGGCTACTCGCAGACGCCGTCTCGACGATCCAGAGCTTCGTCATCGTCTTTGTCGGCGTCTACGTGCTCGTCATCCTGGCCTACGTCCTGACCTCGTTCGTCCGGCTGCCGTACTCGCTCAACCCGGTCGCGCGGTTCCTCCACGACGTCTGCGAGCCGTACCTGCGGCTGTTCCGGCGGATCCTGCCGCCGCTCGGGCCGCTCGACCTCTCGCCGATGGTCGCCGTTTTCGTCCTGATCGGCGCGGAGCAGATCGTCGTCCGGCTGCTCGACCGCCTGCACTGACCACGAAGGGAGAGACCATGTCCTACACACCAGTCGAGATCCGTCATGTGAAGCTCCGGCGCGGGCTGGTCGGCTATCGGCGCGAGCCGGTCGACCGCCTGCTGGAGGAGATCGCCGGCAGCTTCGAGACCGTCTGGCGCGAGCGGGCCGACCACGCCGACCGCGTCGACCTCCTGGAAGGCGAGCTGAAGCGCTACCGCGAGCTCGAGGGGCTGCTCCGGGCGACGCTCGTCTCCGCCGAACGTGCCGCCCACGAGCTCCGCGACCAGGCGAACCGCGAGGCCGAGTCGATCGTCTCCGAGGCGCGCGCGGAGAGCCGGACGATCACCCGGAACGCCAGAAGCGAGCACGAGCAGCTCACCCGCGAAGCGCGTCGCGTGCGGCTCCTGCTCCATGCCGCGCTCGACGCGCTGGAGGAGGCGGACTCCGACGAGCTCGAGCTGGAAGAGCCGCCGGAGGTGACGATTACCGGCTCCGGGCGGGAGAGCAGAGCCGCCTAGCCACCGGCCTATACTTGGCTCCAGATGGCCCAGTCGGCAACCCGTCTACGGCTGCGCGTCGCGGCCGGTGCGACTCGGACCGAGCTCGCCGGGCGGTACGGCGACGCCTGGAAGGTTCGCGTCGGAGCCGCCCCCGAGCGCGGTCGCGCGAACGAGGCTGTCCTGCAACTCCTGGCGACGGAGCTTGGGCTGCCCCGCGCGTCGCTTTCCGTCGTCTCCGGCCACACGGGGCGCGACAAGGTGATCGAGCTCGAGGGCATCGACGCAGCCGAAGCCGAGCGCAGGCTGGAGCAGCGGTGAGCGCGCTCGACACCGAGGCCTTCCGCACCCGTCTGCTCGACGCTCGCCGGCAGGTGGTCGGCGCGATCGACAACATCCACGCCGAGAATCCCGGCTCGCTCGGAGACGAGACCGACGAGCCGACCTACCAGGACAACCACCTCGGCGACGTCGCCACGGCCACGTTCGACCGCGAGATGGCGTCGACGCTCGAGGACAACTCGACGCACGTCCTGAACGAGATCGACGCCGCCCTGGGCCGGATCGACGACGGCACGTTCGGCACCTGCTCGAGCTGCGGCGAGGCGATCGGGACGGAGCGTCTGGAGGCTCTGCCGTGGGCGACTCTTTGCATCGAGGACAAGCGGAAGCAGGAGCGCGGCTGACCACCGAACCCGCCCGGAAGCAGGAATTCCGGCCGGGATCGCGCACGGACGGCCTGGCGCCGATCTCCGTGGTCGCGCGGTCGCTGGCCGCCCGTCCGAGGCACTGGATCGCCCTGGGCGCGATCGTGGCCGCCGCAGTGGTTGCCGACCAGCTGACCAAGCACGTGGTCGCCAGCGAGCTCTACCTCGACGAGGACGTCAAGGTGGTCGGCCCGTTCTCGATCCACCACGTCCAGAACTCCGGCATCGCCTTCGGGCTGTTCGCCCAGGCGACGGGCTTCGTCATCCTGCTGACTCTCGTCGCCGTCGGCTGGATGATCATCTACTTCTACCGCTCGGGTGCCCGGCATCCGCTGCTGCCGATCGCCGTCGGCCTGCTGATCGGAGGCAGCATCTCGAACCTCGCCGACCGGGTTCGGCTCGGCTACGTCACCGACTTCCTCGATCTCCGCTACTGGCCGGCGTTCAACCTCGCCGACAGCTTCATCGTGGTGGGCGTGGCGATCCTGCTCGGCGCCCTCGTGGCCGCCGACCGCAGCCCGCGCCGTCCGCGTGGCCTCGACCCCGTACGTCGTCCCTGAGGCGGCGGCGGGCGAGCGGCTCGACCGCTTCGTCGCCGCACTGCCCGGGGTCGGGTCCCGCGCCGCGGCCGAACGGCTCCTCGCCGCCGGCGCCGTGCTCGTCGACGGAGTGCGGCGGGCCAAGAGCCACCGGCTCGAAGGTGGGGAGGAGGTGCTCGTCGAGCAGGCGCAGGAGGCGCCGCCGTCACGTCCGGCGCCCGAGCTCGAGATCGCGTACGAGGATGAGCACCTGCTGGTCGTGGACAAGCAGGCCGGCGTCGTCGTCCATCCCGGGGCCGGGCATGCGTCCGGCACGCTCGTCCAGGCGCTCGCCGGGCGATCCGCCGGCGGCGATCCCGAGCGGCCCGGCATCGTCCACCGGCTGGACCGCGACACGTCCGGGCTGATCGTGGTCGCGCGCACCGAGGAGGCGTACGAAGGGCTGCGCGGGCTCGTCAAGCATCGGGCCGTCGAGCGGGAGTACCTCGCGCTCGTCCGTGGCCGGCCACGCTCCCGGACCGGCCGGATCGAGGCGCCGATCGGCCGCGACCGCCGCGACCCGACCCGCCGCTCTCTCGATTCCGACTCGCCGAAGGACGCCGTCACCCATTTCGAGGTGGTGGAGCTGCTGCCGGCCCACGCTCTGCTCCGCGTCCGCCTCGAGACCGGCCGGACGCATCAGATCCGGGTGCATCTCGCGGCGATCGGCCTGCCGGTCGCGGGCGATCCGGTGTACGGGTCGCCCGAGCCGGGCCTGCGCCGCCAGTTCCTGCATGCCGCCCGCCTCGCCTTCGTGCACCCCGTCACGGGCGAGTCCGTCGATGTGGCCTCGCCGCTTCCGTCCGACCTGGAACAGGCATTGGGACGGGCACGCGCTAGCATGTAGCCCGTTCCTTTCCACCGACCCGGCGGTACCCCCGGGCGGCGGTGCCGGCGTCTGACGCCGGTTCCGTCCGGGCCCACCGGAGCTACACACATCAAAACCGAAAGGGGAAGCACACGTGGCTGTCGTCTCCATGCGAGAGCTTCTGGAGGCCGGAGTTCATTTCGGCCACCAGACCCGCCGCTGGAACCCGAAGATGCGCCGGTTCATCTTCACCGAGCGCGGCGGGATCTACATCATCGACCTCCAGCAGACGTCCCAGCTGGTCGAGGACGCCTACGAGTTCGTCAAGAGCCTGGCGGCCCGCGGCGGCTCCGTGCTGTTCGTCGGCACGAAGAAGCAGGCGCAGGACGCCGTCGAGGAGCAGGCGAAGCGCGTCGGCATGCCGTACGTCAACCATCGCTGGCTCGGCGGCCTGCTCACCAACTGGCGCACGATCTCCGACCGGATCGACAGGCTCCACGACCTGCGCCGCCTGCGCGACGACAACCAGCTCGAGCTGCTCCCGCCGAAGGAGCGAATCGCGATGCTCGCCGAGCTCGAGAAGCTGGAGGCGAACCTCGGCGGGGTCGCCGACATGAAGCGCCAGCCCGACGCGATGTTCGTCCTCGACCTGCGCAAGGAGGCGCTCGCGGTGCGCGAGGGCCGGCGGCTGGGGATGCCGATCATCGCTCTCGTCGACACGAACTGCGACCCGGACGAGGCCGAGTACGTGATCCCGGGCAACGACGACGCGATCCGCTCGTGCAGCCTGATCACGCGGGTGATCGCGGACGCGATCGCGGAAGGCAAGCAGAAGGTCAGCTCCGCCGAGATGGCAGCGCAGCCCGAAGCACCAGAGCCTCCGCCGGAGCCGGCAGCGCAGCCCGAAGCACCAGAGTCTGCGCCGGAGCCCGAGGCTCCCGTCGAGGAGACCGCCGAACCGGTCGAAGCGCCGCAGCAGGCGACCGAGGCGGCTGCGACGGACCAATCAGCGCCGGCTGCGACGGACCAACCAGCGCCGGCTGCGACGGAGGAGAGTTGATGGCCGCCGCGATCTCGGCAACCCTGGTGAAGGATCTCCGCGACAAGACCGGCGCGGGGATGATGGACTGCAAGCGCGCCCTCGAGGACACGAACGGCGACCTCGACGCCGCGGTCACGCTGCTCCGCGAGAAGGGCATGGCGAGCGCAGCCAAGCGCGCCGGCCGCGAGACCACCGAGGGCAAGGTCGGCTACCGGATCGCCGACGACGGCAGCCGGGGCACGATGGTCGCCGTCGGGTGCGAGACGGAGCCGGTGTCCAACAACGAGGAGTTCCTCGTCTATGCGAAGGACGTTCTCGACGCGGTCGACACCCGGGGCGCCGGCGCCGAGGAGGAGCTGGAGGATGCGCGCGTCCAGCTGTCCGCCAAGCTCGGGGAGAACATCGCCGTTGTCGGCACGGCCCGCTTCGAACGGGCGGACGGCGGTGTGATCGCCGCGTACGCGCATCCGCCGGCGAACAGGATCGGCGTGCTCGTCCAGCTGCGCGGCGGAGACGCCGACCTCGGCCGGAGGGTGGCGATGCACATCGCCGCTTCGCCGTCCACCCAGTGGATCGGGCGGGACGACGTGCCGGCCGAAACGGTCACGAGCGAACGCGACATCTACGCGAACTCCGACGAGGTGCAGTCGAAACCCGAGCAGGCTCGTGAGAAGATCGTCGAAGGGATGTTGGGCAAGCGCTTCTTCGCGCAGACGGTCCTCACCGACCAGGAGTGGATCCACGACGGCTCCAAGACGGTCGGTCAGGCGCTGCAGGAGGCGGGGGCAGAAGTCCTCGAGTTCGAGCGCTTCCAGCTGGCATGAGCCTGAGCGCCCAGGCGAGCCCGGCGGCGGGCGAAGCGGACAAGACCGGCTTCCACCGTGTCCTGCTGAAGCTCTCCGGCGAGGCGCTGATGGGCGACCGCGCGTTCGGGATCGACCAGGAGCGGGTCGAGTCGATCGCGAAGGAGATCGTCTCGGTCCAGCAGGAAGGGCGCGAGATCGCGCTGGTGATCGGGGCGGGCAACTTCGTCCGCGGGATGGAGGCGGCCGCGGCCGGAATGGATCGCGCGACCGCCGACTACGCCGGCATGCTCGCGACGGTTCTCAACTCCCTGTCGGTGCAGGACGCGCTGGAGCGAAACGGCGCCCAGACGCGCGTGCAGTCGGCGATCACCGTCGCGGAGGTCGCGGAGCCCTACATCCGCCGTCGCGCGATCCGCCACCTCGAGAAAGGGCGCATCGTCATCTTCGCCGCCGGGACCGGCAACCCGTTCTTCACCACCGACACCGCCGCGGCGCTGCGCTCGCTCGAGATCGGCGCGGAGGCGATCCTGATGGCGAAGAACCGCGTCCGCGGCGTCTTCGACGGCGATCCGCGCGAGGATCCGGACGCCGAGTTCCTGCCGGAGCTCACCCACCTCGAGGCGATCGAGCGCGGGCTGAAGGTGATGGACACGACCGCGCTGTCGCTCTGCATGGAGAACGACCTGCCGATCCACGTCTTCGAGCTCGCCGACGGCAACATCAGACGCGTCGTCGCGGGCGAGCGCGTAGGAACCCTCATCTCCACGCCGAAGGGGGCCGCCCGATGATGGACGACCTGATCCAGGACGCCGTTCGCCGGATGGACAAGTCCGTCGAGACGACGCAGCACGAGTTCAACAGCATCCGGACCGGGCGGGCGTCGGCCGCTTTGCTCGACCACGTCCAGGTCGACTACTACGGGACGCCGACGCCGCTGAACCAGCTCGCGACGATCAACGTGCCGGAGCCGCGGATGCTGACCGTCCAGCCGTTCGACCCGAGCTCGCTGAAGTCGATCGAGAAGGCGATCATGGAGTCCGACCTCGGGCTGACGCCGTCGAACGACGGCAAGCTGATCCGCCTGCCGATCCCGCAGTTGACCGAGGAGCGGCGCAAGGACCTCGTCAAGGTCGTGCGCCAGCGGGCGGAGGACGGACGGGTGGCCGTGCGGAACGTGCGGCGCGACGTGATGAAGCACCTGGAGGAGCTCGTCCGCAACGGCGACGTCGGCGACGACGACGAGCGGCGGGCCGAGGAGCGTGTCCAGAAGCTGACCGACGACCACGTGCACAAGATCGACGAGCTGCTGAAGCGCAAGGAAACCGAGATCCTCGAGGTATGAGCCGCGGAAAGTGCTGCGCACTTTCCGGGGAACGGGTTCGACGATGAGCCTGCTCACCAGAATCAAGGGTCTGCGCGGATCGGGGCCGTCCGACCCGGACAATCCCGACGTCGCCCGAGCGGTCGCGATCATCATGGACGGCAACGGCCGCTGGGCGAGCAGGCGCGGAGTGAGCGTCGCCGAAGGGCACAGGGCCGGGTCGAGGGCGCTGCGGCCGATCGTCGAGACCGCGATCGACCTCGGGGTCGAGTCGCTCGCGGTCTACGCCTTCTCGACCGAGAACTGGACGCGCTCCGAGGCGGAGATCAGAGCACTGATGGAGACCTTCGCCGAGACGATCGAGCGCGAGCTGCCGGACCTCGTCGCCCAGGGCGTGCGCGTCCGCTTCATCGGCCGCCGCGACCGGGCGCCGGAGGATCTCCAGGAGCGGATCGCCAGGCTCGAGCGCGAGACGAAGCGCAACGACCGGCTCAGCCTCTGGATCGCGTTCGACTACGGCGGCCGAGCCGAGCTCGTCGAGGCCGCGCGTCGGCTCGTCGCGTCGGGCGTCGCCCCCGAGGACGTTGACGAGAACACGTTCGCGGCGCAGCTGTACGCGCCCTCGATGCCCGACCCGGACCTGCTGATCCGCACCTCCGGCGAGCTCCGGATCTCCAACTTCCTGCTCTGGCAGCTCGCATACTCGGAGCTCGTCTTCGTCGACACGCTCTGGCCCGACTTCGGCCCCCGGCAACTCCGCGACGCCCTCGGAGCGTACGCACGCCGGCGCCGCCGGTTCGGCGGCAGGTAGCTGACTCCCGTGCGTCTCCTCGCTCCTTCCAGCCAGGTCCCGACCGAAGGCTGGGAAATGGCATGAGCAACCTGGCCTCGCGCGTCCTGGTCGTCGTCGTCGGGCTGCCGCTCGTGCTCGGGGTCGTCTGGGTCGGCGGCTGGTGGCTGTGCGTGCTCGCCGGCGCGGTCGGGCTGCTGGCCCTGCACGAGTTCTATGCGATGACCCGCGCACTGCGGCCGATCGTGATCGCGGGCTACCTCGGTCTCGCCCTGACGCTGGTCGCGGCGCAGGCGGGCGGCTTCGTCTGGGTCGCCGGCAGCCTGTTCGCAACCGTCGCGCTCGCGTTCCTGCTCAAGGGCGTGGCCGACACGCGGCAGTCGGCGACCGTCGCGGTCGGCGGAACGGTGCTGGGCGTGACGTGGATCGGCCTCGGCCTCGTCGCCCTGCTCGCGCTTCGCGCCCTGCCCGAGCACGGCCGCACGGCGGCCTTTGCCGTGCTGATCGCGGTCTGGGCGGGCGATACGTTCGCGTATCTCGTCGGCCGCCTGGTCGGACGGCACAAGCTGGCGCCGAAGATCTCCCCCGGCAAGACCTGGGAGGGGTTCGTCGGCGGCACGGTGGCGACCGTCTTCGTCACGTTCGTCGCCCTCTACAAGGATCGCGACGAGTTTCTCTCGATCGGCCAGATGCTCCTGCTCGGCGCGGCGCTCGCCGCCGCGGCTCCGCTCGGCGACCTGTTCGAGTCGCTGCTGAAGCGGGACATGGGCGTGAAGGACAGCGGCCGCCTCCTCGGCGGGCACGGCGGCGTGCTCGACCGGATCGACGCGCAACTCTTCGCCTCCGTGGCCGCGCTCTACCTGATCCTCGCGTTCGACAAGGTCTAGCCCGCGTACCTGCATTTCCGGCCGAGCCTCGTTCGGACCCGTCCCGGCGAGACGGTCACCAGGTGCACCCGGCCTCCTCCCCAAGGCGATCGTAACGAGGAAATCCGCGCGCAGGGGAAACGCGAATGTGCCTGAAGAGTGACTTCGATGGGGCCGCGGCATACTGTGCCCGTGAGGAGAGTCGCGCTGATCGGTGCGACGGGGTCGATCGGACGTCAGGCGGTCGAGATCGTCGAAGCCCACCCCGGCCTCGAGCTGGTCGCGGCTGCGTCCGGATCGACGCCGATCGACGGGCTGGCGCCGCTGACTCAGGTCGGGGGAGACCCCACCGAGCTGCTCGAGCGGGCCGAGCCCGACGTCGTGCTCAACGCCGTCGTCGGATTCGCCGGGCTGCCGGTCACGTTCTGGGCGCTCGAGCGCGGCGTCGACCTCGCGCTCGCGAACAAGGAGAGCCTCGTGGCCGCCGGCGAGCTCGCGCTCGCCGCGCAGGCGCGGGGAGGGGGGAGGCTCCTGCCGGTCGACAGCGAGCACAGCGCAGCCTTCCAGTGCCTGGAGGGTCGTGGATCGGACCAGGTCGACTCGCTCGTCCTCACCGCCTCGGGCGGCCCGTTCCGCGGCCGGACTCGAGACGAGCTCGGGGACGTGACGCCCGAGGATGCGCTCGCACATCCGACCTGGAGCATGGGGCCGAAGATCACGATCGACTCGGCCACGCTCGCGAACAAGGGCCTGGAGCTGATCGAGGCGCATTTCCTGTTCGGCCTGCCGTACGAGCGGATCGAGGTCGTCGTCCATCCGACGTCGGTCGTCCACGCGCTCGTCCGCTTCCGCGACGGCGCCGCCCTCGCGCACCTGGGCTACCCCGACATGCGCGTGCCGATCTCGTTCGCGCTCACCTACCCGGAGCGCTCGGCGACGCCGGTCCCCGCGCTCGACCTCGCCGCCGGACTGACGCTCGAGTTCCAGGCGCCCGACCTCGAGACGTTTCCGCTGCTCGGCCTCGCCCGCGAGGCGGGCCTCCGCGGCGGCACCTACCCATGCGCCTACAACGCGGCGAACGAGGTCGCGGTCGCCGCCTTCCTGGACGATCGGCTGCCGTTCCTCGGGATCGCCGACGTGGTCGAGGAAACCCTCGCCGCTGCCGACGGCAGCCCGGCGAATACCCTGGAGGAACTGGTGGAGAAAGATGCGCAGGTAAGGCGGCACGCAGAAGCGAGGCTCAAGGTGCTCGCGTAATGGTTCTCACTGCGGCCACAGCTAGCCATTTGCGGAGCGAAGCGGAGCAAATGGCATGAACGTCTTCATCGCGATCCTCGGGCTCGCGTTCCTGATCCTCATCCACGAGGCAGGGCATTTCTTCGCCGCGATCTGGGTCGGCATGCGGCCGCGGCGCTTCTACATCGGCTTCCCGCCGGCGCTCGTGAAGACGACGCGAAACGGGATCGAGTACGGCGTCGGCGTGGTTCCGCTGGGCGGGTACGTGAAGATCCCGGGGATGCACCGGCCGGCGCCCTCGGACGCCGACGTGCACTTCGGCCGCGCGTTGCAGGAACGCCCCGAGCTGGCGGCGCCGCTGCAGCGGTTGAAGCGCGCCCTCGCTTCGGGTGACGACGCAGCCGCCGACGCGGCGCTCGAGGAGCTCATGCGCCTCGCCGGCGACGATCCGCCGGCGGGTTTCTCGCGCGGGATCCAGGAGATCCTGGACGGCCTTTCGCCCCAGGCCTACTGGCGGCAGGACACCTGGCGCCGCATCGTCGCGATCATCGCCGGCCCCGCGACGAACTTCCTCCTCGCCGTCGTCCTGTTCGCGTGCCTGTTCCTCGCCGGCGGCGGCAAGGCCACGAACACCGTCGGGACCGTCGTCGCCAAGACGCCGGCCGCCGCCGTCGGCCTGAAGTCGGGGGACCAGATCGTCACGGTCAACGGGAAGCCCGTCGGCCCGACCGACATCTCCACGGCGATCTCGGGCTCCAAGGGTAAGCCCGTGACGCTGCTCGTGCGGCGGGGACAGACCTTCGTCACCCTCGGGCCCGTCCACCCGAAGGTGCTCGACGACACCGATCGGCTCCGGCTCGGATTCTCGCTCCGCGGCGAGCAGCTGGGCGTTGCCGCCTCGGCGTGGCAGTCGCTGAAGCTCACCGGCGTCGTCACGAAGGAGATCGGCAAGTCGCTCGGCCGGCTCGTCCACGGAGAGGGGCGCAAGGACATCTCCAGCCCGGTCGGGATCACGCAGACGCTCGACCACAGCGCGAGCCAGGGGATCCAGGAGTACCTCTGGGTGCTCGGCCTGATCAGCCTGTCCCTGGCGCTGATGAACATGCTGCCGCTGCTGCCGCTCGACGGCGGCCACATCGCCTTCTCGATCGTCGAGGGCATCCGCGGCCGCGCCGTCGCCCGCGAGGTCTACGAGCGGGTGTCGGTGGTCGGCATCGCGCTCGTGCTCTTCCTGTTCGTGATCGGGATCTCGAACGACGTTGGCCGCTTAGGCGGTTGACCGCCCGAAGTCCGGCTCCGGCTTCGCCGGAGCCATGACGACTTCGTGCGGATATGCCGCCGTCGTGGGCCGCGCCCGCCAGGTCGGTCGCGGCGGCGAAGGGCTGGCAGCCTACAATCAGCGCGTGGCGAGCGAACGGCAAATCACAGTCGGCGATGTGAAGATCGGCGGCGGGGCGCCGGTCGTCGTCCAGTCGATGACGCTGACCAAGACGCACGACGTCGAGGCGACGACGGCGCAGATCGCCGCGCTCGCCTCCGCCGGCTGCGAGATCGTCCGGGTCGCCGTCCCGAAGACCGAGGACGCAGAGGCGCTGCCCAGGATCGTCCGCTTCTCGCCGATCCCGGTGATCGCCGACATCCACTTCAACGCGTCGCTCGCGCTGAAGGCGATCGAGGGCGGCGTTGCGGCGGTGCGGATCAATCCGGGCAACATCGGCGGACCCGACAAGGTCGAGCTCGTCGTCAAGGCCGCCAAGAAAGCCGGGATCCCGATGCGGATCGGCGCCAACTCCGGCTCGCTGCCGAAGCACCTCGAGGACGTCGCGCAGCGCGACCAGGCGGAGGCGCTCGTCGCCGCCGCGATCGAGGAGGTCGAGCTGCTCGAGCGGCTCGACTACAGAGATTTCAAGATCTCCGTGAAGTCGAGCCATGTGCCGACGATGATCCGCGCCTACCGGATGCTCTCGGACAAGGTGCCGTATCCGCTCCACCTCGGCGTGACCGAGGCGGGGACGCCCTTCTCGGGCTCGATCAAGAGCGCCGTCGGCATGGGGGCGCTGCTGGTGGACGGGATCGGCGACACGGTCCGCGTCTCGCTCACCGCCGACCCCGTCGAGGAGATCAGAACCGCGTTCGAGATCCTGAAGGCGCTCGGCCTCCGCGAGCGCGGCCCGATCATGATCGCCTGCCCGTCCTGCGGCCGCGACAACGTCGGCGTCCAGACGCTCGCGGAGAAGGTCGAGGAGCGTCTCGCCGGGTACTCGGAGCACTTCGAGGTCGCCGTTCTCGGCTGTGCAGTGAACGGGCCGGGGGAGGCGGGCGACGCCGACTTCGGGATCGCCGGCGGCCGCGACGTCGGCTTCGTCTACGCCCACGGCCGCGTGCTCAAGAAGGTGTCCTCGGACATCCTGATCGACGAGCTGTTCTTCGAGATCGACCGGTGGATCGCCGAGGGCATGCGCCGGCCGAAGCGCCTGAAGATGGCCAAGCCGGCCGCACTGGCAATGGCCGAGGCCTCGCTGATCCCTCTTGGCGACTAGCTAGGCTGCAGTCGTTGGCCAATCGGGCATCGCAGCTGTTCCTTCCGACCCTGCGCGAGGACCCTGCCGACGCGGAGGCGATCAGCCACAAGCTGCTCGTGCGCGGCGGGTTCGTCCGGCAGGTCAGCGCGGGCCTCTGGACCTATCTGCCGCTCGGCTGGCGGATCCACCGCAAGGTGGAGCAGATCATCCGCGAGGAGATGGACGCGCTCGGCGCCCAGGAGTTCCTCTGCCCGCTGCTGACGCCGATCGAGCTCTGGCAGGCGTCGGGACGCGACCGGATTCCGGAGCTCTTCCACGTGACCGACCGGAGCGGCAGGCGGTTCCTCCTGCCGTTCACCCACGAGGAGACGTTCACGTTCCACGCCCGCGAGATCCGGTCCTACCGGGAGCTGCCGCAGCTCTGGTACCACTTCTCGACGAAGGACCGCGACGAGGCCCGCCCGCGCGGCGGCCTGCTCCGGGTACGTGAGTTCATCATGAAGGACGCGTACTCGTTCGACCGCGACCCGGAGAGGTCCGAGGCGAGCTTCTGGAAGAACCACGAGGCGTACAACCGCATCTTCGACCGCTGCGGGATCGAGACGTACGCCGTGCGAGCGGAGAGCGGGGTCATGGGTGGCGAGCTGACGATCGACTTTCTCGCGCCGTCCGGCTCGGGCGAGAACACACTCGTCCGTTGCGAGCGTGGTGACTACGCGGCCGACGCCGAGATCGCCCGGGGTGTTCCGCGCCGGCCCGAGTTCCCGGTTCCCCTCGGGCAGCCCGAAGAGGTCGAGACGCCCGGCATCACGACCTGCGAGGCGCTCGCAGCATTCCTCGGCGTCGACGTCGCCGCGACGTCGAAGGCGATGCCGGTGACGACCGACGCCGGCGAGGTCGTGCTCGCGCTCGTGCGCGGCGACGATAGGCTCAGCGAGTCCAAGCTCCTGTCGGCGCTGAAACAAGGCTCCCGCCCCGCTACCGATGAGGAGATCCGCGCCGCTTTCGGCGCCTCCGGCGGCTCGCTCGGGCCGGTCCGGTTCTCCGGTCGGGTTCTCGCCGACGAGACGTTGCGGGAGGGTGAGTTCGTGGCGGGCGCGAACCGCGACGGGTTCCACCTCCGCGGCGTGGAGGCGGGACGGGACTATGAGCCGGAGTTCGCCGACATCCGCGAGCCGCTCGAGGGCGACCGCTGCCCGGAGTGCGGCGGCGCCTTGCAGTTTCAGACCGCGATCGAAGTGGGACACATATTCAATTTCGGCGACAAATACAGCAAGGGGCTGGATGCGACGTTCCTCGACGAGGACGGCACGGAGAAGCCGCTGCTCGGCGGAAGCTACGGGATCGGCCTGGGGCGGGTAATGGCTGCCGCGATCGAGCAACGCCACGACGAGCACGGAATTGCGGGTTGGCCGCGGGAGATCGCGCCGTACGACGCGCACGTCGTCGTCCTGCCCGGCCTCGACGAGCAGGCCGAGGCAGTTGCGGCCACCCTGGAGGCGTCCGGTGCGAGCGTGCTCCTCGACGACCGCGACCTGCGGGCCGGAGAGAAATTTGCAGACGCCGACCTGATCGGGTCCCCGGTGCGGATCACGGTCGGCAAGAAGACCCTCGACGACGGAATGGTTGACATCCGCGACCGCGCGACGGGCGAGGAACGCCGCGTCCCTGCGCAGGAGGTGACCGTCTGATGCCACGCAAGCGACGCTTTAGCGAGGAGCCGTTCGGCCCGACGATCGAGCGGCTGATGGAGGAGACCGGAGTGACCTACCGGAGCCTGGCGGCCAAGACCGACCTGTCGGCCGGGTACCTCAACCATCTCGTGCACGGCAACCGGCCGGTGCCCTCGAACGGCGTGATCGACCGCCTGGCGGACGCGCTCGGCGTCGAGCCCGAGCACTTCCGCGAGTACCGCCTGCGCGTGATCACAGACCGGCTGGAGCAGCTGCCCGCGATGATCGACCGGCTGTACAAGCAACTCGCCAAATAGCTCCCAACCCGTCGCCCGCCGCGGTGCCGATCTCCGGTACGGTTGTGCGCACGGGGCGTGGCGCAGCCTGGTTAGCGCGCTTGTCTGGGGGACAAGAGGTCCCCGGTTCAAATCCGGGCGCCCCGATAAGAAGCGCGCGACTTGCGGGCTTTTTCTTTGAACGTTGCTGGTCGACCAAGCTCGACTCATCTTCAAGTTCAACGGTCGCCGCCAAGAAGGACACCCTCAGCCAAGCGCAGGTCGAACGGGCGCTCGAGTGGGCGCAGGACGCCTCGCAGACGGCGCTCCGGTCCGCGATCGACGCCCTTTACACAATCAGTTCGGCATCGGCATGGCTGCCCCGGCGCTGCGATGAGACACTGAAGACCTGATGGCGGGTGCCCGGATCGCCCGGGCGACGGGGAGAGAGCTGCCCTGACGGCACAACAGACACCCGCCGCTGCGGACTATCTCGCAGACGGGTGGGCGGCGTGTAAGGAGTTGATGAGGCCCGCTTCTTGATGCGTGGTAACGGGCAGAAGGTGTGTGGCGGGTGCCTGGGGAGAGCCGGCTGACGGCTAGCAGACGGCGCCGGGTAGGGCACCCGCACACAGCCACGTGTCGTCCCTGCGACTCGTGGCGCTACGTGCTCAGGGCTCAAGGCGAACAATCCCGTCGACGCTACGACGCAACCCTGGTTCGGGTATGGCGGCAGCTGAGGCTATGGCAAGGGCGGATAACACGCTCCTGCCGGACGAGACGCTCGTCAAGTGGCCCTGGGGGGCCAACAGGACCCGGGTTTGCGCACCCTGTGCATGACCCGGGGTTACTTCCCCGACCCGAGTTGGGGGCCTTACCTCGACCTCCTCGTCAGTCTCGAAGCGGCGGGCCTGGTAGCCCGTGAAGCTTTCGTGATCGTGGCCGTGCTCGCCGTGGCGCTGGTGATCGGCGTCACGGGCTACTTCGGAACTAGGTCTGCCGACCCCAAAGCGTGAACCGTCCGTCAGGTAAGCGACCCGTATGAGGGAATCGAATCAATCCGATTTGGCTTTACCTGCGAATTTGAGGGGCGGGTGACAGCCAATCTCGCCCGGCCAAAATGGGAGAGGGCGGCCGCGCGAGCTCCTCCGCCGTCGACTATTTGACGCTTGGGGCTTGGCAGTGGCGACGATTGGAGGGCGGGCGCGAACTCATACCCGCCCGGTCTGGACGGTGGTGTCCACCGCTGTGATGATGCCCACGACGTCAGTGCGCATCATGCGGAACTTGGTAGCGAGCCTCGGGCTCTTGCTTCTTTGGCTCGGGCCAGCGGCGGGCAGCCCGCCCGCCAACCCGGTGAACGATGGTCTGCCGCGACGCTGGGCCGGCACGACGGACGTCTACGTCAAGATCACGCCGCCGCTCCGAACACATACCGTCGTGACGTTCACTCTCGCGTCGTCCAAGCATCTCGGCGCAACGACCACGAGGTACATGTACCGCCCCGCCGGACAGATCGACGTCGAGGAAAGCTCGGCCTCCGACGGCCGCTGCACGTTCAAGACGCCACACCGGCGATTCGCGATCCCGTCACCGTCGTCTGCGACAACATATGGGTGGTTGCTCTTCGACGTTACGCGACTGTCGAACGGACGCCGCAAGGTGACCTACTACGGCTACGCCGACACGACCGGCCTGAGACTGCCGCTGACGATCGCATGCCCCGACCTCACGACCAACACCTGGAAAGACGCCGGCGCCTGGCTAATCACCGGCGCGTCGCGCAGACTCTCGACGACGACCAAGATCCTTAAGGGCACACATGCATATAGCGACGGCACCGGCATCTGGAAGCACTGCTTTGCACGGAACGCGAAGGACATCGAGAGCTGCAAGGCCGACACGCTGGAGGCGATCGCCTCGACGGCGGGCGCAGTCCGCGGCGCGAGGGTCACGCTCGACGGATCGAAGTCGAAGAAGGACATCACGTCGTATACATGGGAGCTGGCGCCCGGTGCCGACTGCCCTACGGGGACGAAGCTCGCGAAGACGAAGCTGACGGGAGCCCGGGTGAGCTTTTGGCTCCTCTGCTCGCTCGAGGCAACGCTCACCGTCAGTGACGGGAACGACGAGGATTCGACCACGATTCGCGTCCCAGTCCGGCCGCGCCCATGGTCGACCCCGTTCAGCCGCCGCGCCGTCGAAGGCGGCCCTGGCGCGCCGACCGCGGCGCCTCGCGCCTCCTGCGTCTCGGGCAGCTGCGTCGTCTCGATCGATGGCGGTATCAACCTTCCCGATTGTCCGGGGTCGCAACAGCCCGGCTCGAAGATCATCTGCCCGCTCTTGAGCGGCTCTAGCACGTGGCTCGATCGCGGCTACGCACTCGCCACGCTTACCGACACGAACGGCCCCTTCAACGGCTTCTCCTACGTCGCCGACTCCACGCTCCGCGTGAAGCGGCTCGAGCTAATCAACGCGAACCTGTTCCCGGGAGGCGCGAAGGAGCGGGACGGAAACAACTTTTACGCCTTCAACAAGGCGAAAGGTGCCGATGTCGACGGCTTCATCATGGCGATCCGGCAGCACGAGGGGCTGGGCGCTCCCGGCAAACCCCAGACAGGTCACAGCGGGATCATCCAGGCCGACCTCAAGGCGCCCCATGGAGACCCGCAACGCCGGATCGAGAAGTTGATCGCTCCGACCGCCGCCGAACTCCAGAAACTGGCGGACCAGACGCTGGAGGGCCTCGACACTTCGATCGACGATGACTCCGAGGATCCGCTGCCGATCATCTGGCGGGGAACGCTCTGGTTTTGGAACGACTACACCAGCAGCTGGCTGGACGGCACCGTCTCCATCCCCCACGCCTAAGGCTGCCCCGATCGTAACCGGCCATCTAGTCAGCGCGGAACGTTGGGATTAGCCTGAACACGGGCCCGGGACGAGGAACCGGCAGCGCCGGGTGTTCCGACCAACCGCCTTCGGCCCTAAGCGTCTTTTGGGGAGTAAGGTCGGCCGGTGCGCCGATGGTGGGATGCCAACGTTCCCCGCCGACCTGCTCCACCGCGGCTATCTGACGATCGATCCCGCAGAGGGCACTCTGGTGTTGAGCGAGCGCGGCCGAGAGGCGGATGTCGCCCTCGTCGAGGCAGGCGGCGCCACCCTCACCCGCATCGCCGCCGACATACACCTCCGGAGGAAGAGGTGGCCGGCATCCTGCACCGCCTCGCGTTATCGCTCCTCGCCGATATCCCAAGAGACGCAACCCGCAAGCCGCGCTCGTGGCGACCGGCTCGTTCGACGGCGGCGCGCGGCGGGCTCTCCCGGCCACGACGAAACAGCGACTCGTTCGCGCCCTTCCTCTCGTCGTAATCAGTCCCCAAAAGCACCCTCTTTCAGTTGGTGGCGAGAATGAGATCCGAGGGCGTCTGGCAGCTTGGGCGTCCTGCCTCTCCCCGCCATGCCTCTCCCACCGCCCCCAAATGCCTCGTGCTCTACCTATAGACGCGAGCCGAGCCGAAAACTTGCGCCTCGCTTCGACCACCGTTGAGATTCAGGTGGGGAGAGGCTCACTACTGAGGGTTGGGCCGCTACCGTTCCAACCTAAGGACGCTGCGTTTGGCCTTCAGGTTCGCCGGGTATTAATCGCACGCTCGCGGGGAGCCTCCTAAGTCGTTTCTGACCGGGCTTTCCGAGATTCCTCAGAGGAGGTCACTGTGGTCTTGCTGTGGATTGTTGTTGCGCTTTTGTTGCTGTTCGCGATTGTGGGCGGTGTCGCGATTACAAAGTTCTTGTTCTTCGTCCTGATCGTGGCTGCCCTGCTGGCACTCATCGGCTTTTTCGCCCGGCGAACAGCCTGAACATCGATTTCGAGCTGGAAGGAGAAGGGATATGGGGATCGGAGTTGGACTCCTGTTAATTGCCGGCGGTGCGATCTTGGCCTGGGCGGTCGATGCGTCGACCAGCGGCTTTAACGTCCATGCGGCTGGCTACATCCTGCTCGTCGTCGGAATCATCAGCGTTGTTCTGTCGCTGGTGTTCTGGTCGACTTGGGCGGGTCCCGGTTACTTCACTAGGAGCAGCGGGACGCGCCGGCGGGTCATCGAAGAAGACATCGTCTAGACCGCACTTCTCGGGCTCCAGCCGATCGTGACGCTTTCGACCGATCGGCTGGAGCGGGAACGTAGATGCTTTCTGCGCTAGCGCGAATCCTCGCGATTACGGCTTGCGCGGCTCTCGTGGTCGGTTGCAACGGCGGCACGGTCGATCGGCACGCGCTCACTAACGACGCTTCGACGGTCGACTCGATCGCATGTGAGGGTGCGCTTCTTGCACACAGCGTCGCGCAGGGAAAGACGACCAGCAACTACACACGCGGGCAGGCCGAAGAGCTCGAGATCCAGTCTTCGAACCTAGCCGATGCGCTCGCCAAGCGGCCGACGGTCCAGTCGATAGAGCAGCGTGTGCGAGAAAAGGCGAAGGATGCCACGAAGCTCGCGACGATCCTGCGTCGCCTTCGAGACCATCCGTCCGACCGTGATGTCGCTGCCTCGGTCGAACGGCAGCTGGCCGAGTTCGGGAGCTGTCCGTGAACAAGATTCTTGGGCTCGCACTTGGCATTCTCGCGGCGATCGGCGGCTTCGTCGATATAGGCGACCTCGTCTTCAATACCGCTGCAGGCGCGACGTTCGGCTATCAGCTCGCGTGGGTGATACCGATCGGTGTGCTCGGGATCATCGTCTACGCGGAGATGTGCGGGCGGGTGGCCGCTGTGTCGGGCAAGGCGGTCTTCGACGCCATTCGCGAGCGGGTCGGCTTCAAGGCTGCGCTCGGCGCGCTCATCTCGTCCGAGGTCGTCAACCTGATGACGCTCGCTTGCGAGATCGGTGGTGTCGCGATCGTGTTGCAGCTTCTCTCGGGGCTTCCCTACCGCTGGCTGATCCTGATCGCGGTGATCGCATTCGTGTTGATCATCTGGGTGACATCGTTCAAATGGATCGAGCGACTGTTTGGCTATGGCGGGCTCTGCATGCTCGTGTTCGCTGTCGCGGCGGTGAAATCCGGACCGGACTGGGAGGAGGTGGGCAGGGGTTTCGTCCCGCACATCGCCCAGAACAACACGACCCTGTACCTCTACTTCGTGGTCGGCCTTCTTGGAGCGGCGATGACGCCGTATGAGGTGTACTTCTATTCGTCCGGGGGCGTCGAAGAGGAGTGGGGGCCGAAGGACATCGGGATGAACCGGGCGAACGCGATCGTCGGTTACGGGCTGGGTGGCACACTGTCGATCGCGCTGATGATCGTCGGTGCCAGCGTCTTCCTCGGCCACGGCATCTCGCCCGAGCACCTCGGCACGATCCCACTAGGCGCAGCAGACCCTCTCGGGAAAATCGGCCTGATTCTCGCGCTCGTCGGGATTCTCTTCGCGGTCGGAGGCGCCTCGATCGACACCGTATTCGCCGGCGCGTACAACCTCGCGCAGTTCTGCGGTTGGGAGTGGGGGCGCTACCGCCACCCAAAGGGCGCCCCACGCTTCACACTCACCTGGTTCATCCTGCTCGTCCTCGCGATGGGGATTGTCATGACCGGCGTCGACCCCGTCGCCCTCACCGAATACGCGGTCATCTTCTCCGCCGTTGCGCTACCCCTCACCTACCTCCCGATCCTGCTCGTCGCGAACGACCGCACCTACATGGGCCGCTACGGCAACGGCCGGCTCGCGAACATCCTCGGGGGGATCTACCTCGTCGTGATCATGGTGATCGCACTGACAGCAATACCGTTGCTGATCCTGACGAACGCGGGCCAGAATTGACCCCCGCCGAGTTCGACATCGGGCTGCACGTCCTCGACCACCAACTGCTCGACAAAGACGGACGCCGCTGCGGCAACGTGGACGACCTGGCGATCGAGGGCGGAGCCGGCGAGGTGCCAGAGGTCGTAGCGATCCTTGCTGGGCCCGGCTACTGGGGGCCGAGAGCGGGCTGGATCGGCCGCCTGGCCGGCTGGATCGGCGGTGGCGGCAAAGTCCGAGTCGACTGGCAGGAGGTCGAGAAAATCGACTCGGCTGTCCACCTCAAGCACGAAGCCACATCACTCGGCCTAGGAGCCGGCGACGATCGCCTGCGGCCGTACCTCGAGAAGATCCCGGGCGCAAACAGATGAGAACACTCTCCTCGCTCCAGCGGCGCAAGGTCGAGACCGAGTCGGGCCGCGCCCTAGGACACTGCCACGACCTCAGGGGCGAACTGACTAACGACAAGCTGCGGGTCACTGGCATCTGCGTCGGCCCCGGAGCCTGGCTCTCCCACCTCGGAATCCGCTCCCACGCCCGGCACAAAGTGATCCCCTGGCAAGCGATCGTCCGGATCGAGGGAACCCGAATCGTCGTCCGCGACGACGCGATCTAGAAGGCGCAAAGCTCGCGTGCCGCACACGCGTGAAGATCGTGATCTCGAGGCGATCCTCTAGGTCGATTTGGTCGCGCCGGCGAGCTCCCGTTCGAGGCGACGACCGAAGGGTAGGACTGCAGCCGCCGGGACGAGTGCGAGCCAGAAGTTGAACAGCCTGTACGCGACTACGCCGGCCGCCGCCGCCGCGAAGTTCACATGGAACCACGTGAGCACGTAGGCGAGCAGGATCTCGACGAGACCAGGCCCCCCAAAAGGCAGCGAGCGGCGAGTGAGCGCCCACCCGGTGCCGTAGACAAGGACGAGGACTCCAACCGAGAGAGTGATGTCGAAGACGCGCAAGGCTGCCCAGAAGGTGAGGATGTCACCGAACCAGTACAGGGCCGCGCCGGCGAATGCTGTGCCGTGGTGACGCCAGTCCTCGAAGAGGGATCGAAGAACTGTGAGGGCGCCGACGACGTGGGCGAAGCCACGCTTGAGCAAGCCGTCACCTGCCGAGGCCTCGAACCGATCTTTGCGCTTCGGCGAGGTGAGCCAGGCGGCAACGAACGCCCCCGGGGCCACGGCGAGCCACGGCAGCGCCACGCTCGCCGGGGCCGAGCCCCCGACCCCGAGGAAAAGCAGCAGACCACATAGCGCGACGGCAGGTGCGAGCACGGCGTACTCCAGCGCGCTCAGACCGAGCACGCGCCTGGTCGACCGCTTCTTACTCATGCCTGCGTGGCGCAGGGTCAGGTAGTCGACCGAAAAACCGCCCGACGTGTTTGCGGAAAACATTGGACCGAAGCCGACGCTGACCACCGCAAGCGACGTCGGGAGCGAGAGCCTGACCCCGTTGTCGACTCCGGCTGTCGCCCGCAGCGCCAGGCCGTAACCCAGATAGGCGATGAGTTGGCCGGCCGCGCAGAGGCCGAACCACGCCGTGTTGCTGAGGGAAAGCGCGTGCAGGATCTTGTCCCAGCCGGCCCACCAGATAAGCCCTGCGGTGGCCGCGAACTCGAGACCGAGAACGACCCCCAGCGTCAGCGCCGGGTGCGCGGCAGCGTCGTACCACGACCGCACGAGCGATGGCCGGGAGCGGCGCCGACTCGTCACCGCCAGACCGTTTCGCGCTTCCAGGCTCGGGTAACGATCTTGTGGAAGCACGACATCGCCGACACAGGAGGGGTCATGACCAACGCAGACGAGGCAAAAGGACGGGTCAAGCGGGCAGCCGGCGAGTTGACCGACGACGAAAAGCTCAAGCGCGAAGGCACCGTCGACAAGGCCGCCGGAGCCACCAAGCGCACGGTCGACAAGGCCGCCGACAAAGTAAAGGACACGCTCGACAAGAAGTAGCGACGCCGAGGGGCTCGCGGGCGCCAACCTACGCTTGATACAGCGGCAAACCCCGTCTTCCAATCAATAGCCCGCGATTGACTCCAACCCCGAGCGCGGCCGCCCAAACAAGAGCCCTTGGTAGCCGGACTCAAGCCGATCGGGCCGCCGCTCCAGCTGAACGCGACTCTCGCCCCCCGTAGCCCGTTTCCTCTGTCGGTGCCGAGCATCACCCTGCCTAGCTCCTGGCTCGCAGCACCTCAACCAGTTGCTCCTTCGACATCTCCGATCGCCCCGGAATGTCGGCCTCCTGGGCGCGTGCGTACAACTCCTCCTTCGTCAGGTCCTCGAGCCTGCGTGGACGTGCTCCGGAACTGTCGGACGTCGAGCGCGCACCGACCGCCGAACGGCCTTCACGAACCTTCGATGCCTTTGCAGAGACAGCACCGAGGCGGGCTCTAAGTTGCGGCACCGCCGCCAGAGAGGCAAGCGCAGCTAGTAGCAGGAAGTTCCGCAGCTTGTGGGTGCGCTTCTTTGCTTCGAGGCGCCCATAGGCCTGCTTGAGATCCCTGCGGGCACTCCGTAGTTCTTTCAGCAGCGTCTCGTCGGCCGCCAACCCTGCAACGGTGCCCCTCAAACCAAGATCGCGGCGTGTGCGCTTGCCGGCTGCTGAGGCGTGGTAAATCGCGGAGATGAGCCAGTTGCGGAATTTCCTGTCCTGTGCAAGTTGAAGTGCGAGCGCGTAGGCGCTCGCAGCGTTCGCTTTCAGCGTCTCTTTCCTGCTTATTCCAGGCATGCGCTGCTCCTCCGTCTCTCGGGTGCTCCTACGTATCGGTCGGGTACTGATCCTCGCGGCTGCCGCCGCCGCTCCGGCCTTCCGCTCCTGCGGAGCGTCAAGGGCCGCAGGAGCGCGCGAGAGCGCAAGGCGAACTGACGTCTCTGGTGTACCCAGCCACGCGCGGCTGACACCTGCTCTGGGCCGTTCTCGGGCGTTTTGCCCGTCGTCTGACGTTCCCTGAGTGCACAACTTGCATGTGGGGACCCGGGTTCGGGCCATGGCGTCGATTGACGGGCTGGCTACTGCAGGAGGAAGAGCAGGATCGCGCTGACGAGCAATGCGCCGCCGAGCCAGCCGATCTGCACCTGGTGGCGGGCGATGACCCGCACAGTGCGGAAGCGCAACGTGTGTCCCGGCTCGACCGATGCGAGGCTCAGCAGCACGATCGAGACCGCAAGCAGAGTAAACAGAAGGGCAGAAAGCTGGGGAGACTCCGGGATGGTCGGGAGCCAGCCAAACACAGCGGTAGGACGCTTCTCAGCTGCGCTTCCGCGCTTCGCCGGCGCGACCGCCTCAGCCGCAGCAATCCCGGAGGGGCGCATTGCCAGGCCCGGAAGTCCCTTGACGGTGGCCGGCGCGGCCGCGGAGGCGTGCTCGCAGTTCCGCCAACGCACTTGAGCTGTCGGGCGGATCCCTCGCGCATCGATCGCGACCGCCACCACCCGTGGTAGTCGGCGCGAGCCGGCAGCAGGGCGGGGGACGATGGTGTAAATGCCGGGTTTGAGCAGCCTGCCTTGGACACGTCCCCGGAACGCCACCTTGTTCAGGCCCCGGTGACCAGCGAGTACGAAACGTCCGGCCACCTGGCAGCTCGGAGCCGGTCCGATGACCAGGAACCGCACCCGCGCTGGCCGCGAGAGAACGAGCCGTAGCCCGACAGCGGAGCGAGGTCCGGGCAGGCGCTCGAGCCTCAACCGGCTCAGGAAGACGGCCGGCCTGCCCACGTGCGACGCCGCGACAGGCATGGAGGCCGCCGCGCCCGGGACCGTCGAGCCGCTCCCCGTCGAAGGACTGTCCGGCGTGGTCGCCGGAGGCCGGCCCGGGCCGGCGGTCGAGCCCTGGGAGTCCGAAGAGGTCGTCCCGGGTTTCCTGTGAGACTTCACCGTCCCGTTCGGCACCGAGGCATGCGTGCCCGATTGGCTGGGGACTGTCGTCGATCCTTTGTGCGCGGTCGTCGTCACGACTGGGATCGACGAGGGCGTTGTCACCGAGACCGTGGCGACAGGAGTGGTCGCGCTAACGGTCGTGGTTGGGACCGTCGTCGGCACGGTTGCTGTCACTGTCGGTGCCCTCGTGGGCACCGACGTCGATTGGGTCGTCGGGACGGTCGGGACGGTGGTCGGCACGGTCGTCGGCAACGGGGGCACGGTCGTCGGGACCGTCACCGTCACCGTGGTCCCGTCAGGACGAGCAGTCGCGAGCACGTTCGCTACGAAGAAGCCGGACGCGGCCAGGCAAACGAGCAACACCATCATCCGGCACTTCACGACATTCATCTCCCCGTCAGAAAAAACTGCGTCTACGCAGCAAGAACTGCTTGCCCCTCCAGCCAGTCTCGTAAACAGCCGCGATGCCCGTCCGGCTCCGGACGCAGCTTGAGGCGCCGCTGCCGGCTGTCCGCTGCGCGCCGGAAGAGGTCGAGCGCGTGCTCTACAACCTCCTCACCAACGCCCTCCGTCACACGCCGCCCGACGGAGCGGATCGGCGTCGTGGCGACGCGGCAACCCGAGCGTGGAGGTTGCGGTCGAGGACACGGGCTAAGGCGTGAGCGACGACGTGCGCGAGCGGATGTTCGAACGCTTCTGGCGAGGCGACTCCTCACGAGGCTCGCCGGGATCGGGGCTCGGCCTCGCGATTTCCCGAGGCCTCGTGGAAGCCCAGCGAGGGCGGATCTGGGCTGAGAACCGACCTGAGGGGCCCGCGAATCTCCTTCACGCTCCCCGCGACAAACACCTGAGCGCCAGCGGCGTGGCGGGTGTCGCCGTAGAGTTGAGCCGGATGCGATCGATCGGCTTGCCGCTGCTCCATGAGGAGGAAGTCGAAGGGGTCGTTTCATCGGTGTTCGTCGACATTCGAGCGCGGATGCCGTTCGTGCCGGCGTTATTCAAGGCCCTGGCCGCCGACCCCGAGTCGCTTGTCGCGGCTTGGTTGCAGGCGCGCATGATCTATGACGATCCGGGCGCGCCCGCTGCGGCGGATGAAATCCGAACGAGCGCTCAGGTCAGCATCGACTTTCGGCTGAACATCCGGGTCAGCGAGGCATTGGCACCATATGTAACCGAGCTCCCCTTCAGGCTGCTGATCGTGACCTCCCTCCGGCTCTCGCTGAGCGGAGAATTGGCGCGGCAGCCCCCACCTGAACTGGACCTTCCAGCGGCGGCGCCCGTCCCCAAGCCTGAGTTTTCTGACCGTGCCGAGCATCCCCTGTTTCCGGAGATCTGCATGGTCTACGGAACACAGCATCTTCCGAGCATCTTCCGAGCGCTGGCGGCAAACGGGTTGCTCGCAGACACCTGGAACGCGATCGGCCCCTTCCTGGCCAGTTCCGAAGGAGCGGCGGCGGTCGCCCGGGTGGTCTCGGAGGCCGAGAATCGAGCACGCGCGATGCCCGAAGTTGCCTCGTTCGCCGTAGAGAGTGCCCGACCGAACCAGACAGGCCAAAGTACCTCCAAAGACTGCCAGGCCGCTTTCCCCTGCAAGAGTGGCGTTGTGGCTCAACCAGGCCGTTAGTTCGATAATCCGCGGGCGGACAAGAGGTCCCCGGTTCAAATCCGGGCGCCCCGATGATCGGGTGAGGACGGCCGCCGGGCGGCCGCCCTCTCGCGTCTACTCTTGCTCCCGCGGGTGGTTAGGCTGCCGCGCCGATCTGCTTGAGGAGAGTCATCGAGTCGAAGTAGTGGCGGCTCTCCGTGATCTTGTCGCCCTCGAACGTGAAGAAGCAGGCAGCGGGCGTCTCCTGCCGCTTGCCCGACGCCGGGATAGTTCCCTCCGGGCTCTCGAGCGGGCCGGTGTGCGTGCCCTTCCAGGTCACCTCTAGGACCGCCTTGTTGCCGCTGGCGATGGCGCTCGTCACCGTGCCGGCGACGTCCGGGAACGCCGTCTTCCAGCTCTTGAAGACCTCGACGACCTTCTCCGGGCCCTCGATCATCCGCTGGGTTCCCAGCTCGTCGTAGCGTGAATCGGCGGCAAGCGTTTCCCGAAAGTGCTCCCAGTCGCCGGCGTTGAAGATGTCGATCTGCTTGCGGGCGAGCATGACGATCTCGTCCGCGGTCAGCACTTCTGTTGCCATTACAGTCATTCCGAGCTCCTCTCGATAGTGGGCGCGAGCAAGCAGCATCCGGAGAGGCGTACGCCTCCGAACGGCACCTCGGCTCGGCCAAGACGCGGTTACAACGAGAAAGAAGAACTGGCGACTTGACGGATCGAGAATCGAGACCGTCAGCGCGACTGGCTCGGTGTTTCCAATACGAAAGTCTACCTTATTTCGACAACGGACTTTAGAGTACCTTTTTCAGCCGGCTTTTTTGCGGCCTTGGACGATCCGCTGCGAGAGTGCCTGCGAGATGTCCTCGGGCGCCTGTGAGTAGACCCGAAGGTCCACCGGGAGCGACTTGAGAGCCGCCCGGTAGCACTCGAGCCGGTAGCTGGCGTCGATGCGTCCGTCTGCCCAGTCTCTGAGCAGCGCCTCCGCGCACGTGCTCCGTGCAGTGGCCCGACCGGCGGTCTTCGCCGGGTCGGCTCTGCCCGTGGCCAGCAAGACGGCGCCGACGACGAGGACCGCAACGGCCAGGCCTGCCCCGATGAGTGCTCCGAGGAGCCCGCGACGCCTTCTTCGGGCGGGCACGGTCAACCTGCCGTGCTCTCGAGCACGGCGTCGCGGTCGACCGCGAGTCGCAACCGTCGCTCGGCCGGCGCCGGGAAGCGGGCGGCACTCCGGTCCGTCTCGACGACGAAGAACCGGTCGGAGGCTCTGACGACCGTCGCACGGCCGGGTTTGGCCACGTTGACGATCGCGCCGACGTGCTCCGGGACGACGATGAAGCGCTCGGCGTTGCCCCTGAACGACTCGGCCACGGCGAGGAAGGACTTTCGACAGCTCGGCACTCCACATTCGCAGCGAAGCCTGGTGACGAAGCCGCGGCGCTCGACGTTGCCCGCGCGGCGAGCCGGCGCGAGACGCGGGCCGCGGATGACGCGGGGCGACGTGGGTACTGTGCTCATGTCCCTCCTGTGGTCGGGTGGATCGCCGACCGGAGCGTGAAGTCGGCCAGCAACCTGCTCCAGCCCGCTTCGTCTGTGGGAGGACATCTCGCCGGGCCTCGAGGATGCGGCCCGGCTGACAACTCTGCAGTGCCGATGATTACGGCACTGACAACCGGACCTTAGCAGTCAGGCGCCCTGGGTCGTGATCGGGCGCGGAGTCAGTTGCCGTCGTGCGGCGCTGTGGCCGGGGAGGGCGGAAGCAGCAGGAGGTGGCTCTCGACGACGGCAGCCGCGACATCGCTGAGCTTGCGGCCGTTGTGTTGCGAATGGTCGCGAAGCCGCTCGAAGGCGCTCTCGGCGCTGATCGAGTGGCGGGCCATGAGGATCCCCTTTGCCTGCTCGATCAGGGCACGACGGCCGAACGCTCCCTGGAGACTCTGGTACTCGCCGAAGCGCTGGAGCGTGATGTCGATTGCGCTCTGCAGCTCGTCGGCGGTGCCGTCGATGATGTACGCGAAGACGCCGCGCCTGGCAGCTTCGTGGACGTAGGCGGGATCGTCGGCGTGGAGGATCGCGATCACCGGGCAGGACGCCTCGCGCACGATCTCGGAGATCAGGTCGAGAGCGTGCTCCGAGCTCGATCCGAGTCCGACCAGCGCGACGTCCGGATGCTCCCTGGCGGTGACTGCGCCGACTTCCTTCACGTAGATCTCCCGCGCGATCACGTCGTGTCCGAGGCCGATCACCACCCGGGCGAGTAACTCAAGCCGGTCGCGTCTCTCGTTCGCGATCAGGACGCGCAGGTGTTGCACATCGCTCTCGGGCATGGCTGTCGTCGGCAACGCCCCAGTTTACTCCCGGAGGAGACCGGGCCGGAGCGCGCAAAGGTGCTACTGTCTGCGATAGCAACGCCGTATATCTCGGCGTTGCGGAGTGCTCGCCGGGCCCGACTCAGGTGGCCCGGCCGATGTCCTCCCACAGACGATGCGGGTTGGAGCAATCGAGGCCGACCCACGTCAGTCCGGTCGGCGACCACGCCTCGACCACGGGAGACGACATGATCCAAGCACCTGCACCGCCGTTCCTCGACCGTTCCAGGCGCGGATTCGCTGCGCACGGGGCAGGCCCGAGTCTGCCGGCCGCCTGGAGCTCGCGAGGCGTACATGAGGTCGAGATCGTCGTCAATGACCTGGACTCGACCAGGATCCTCCTGGAGTACGCCGCCCCACTGTTTTCGGCGGAGGTCGTGTCAGGCTCCGCGTGGACTGTCAGGTTGCAGCGACCGGGGGAGGGTGGATGGATCCAGGAGCTGCAGTCGCTGATCGAGCGCTGGCTGGAATCCGCCCGGCTTCCCTGTGCCAAGGTGCTCTGCGGCGGCCGCAGCTACCTGGTCCGCACCTCGCCCGACATCTCCAGGCCCGGCCGGGTCACCGACATTACGGGCACGCCCATGCCGGCAAGCGTGCCGCAAGCCTGATGGCGACGGGGAGAATCGCGCGGGGAGCGGCCGACCGGCCGCTCCCGACTGCGGGCACGGCCGACGCGGCGTCTCAGCGGCATCGCGGCCGGATGGTCGCGGGTGCGGCCTTCGCCGTGGTCACGGTCGCCGCCGCGATCCTGGTCGGCCGGCGCTTGACGCACGCAAGCTGGCCCCTCGACAACGCCCAGCCGGCGCTGGTCGCCGCCGCCGCTCTCTCCTATCTCGCCAGCTACGTCTTCAGGGCCCGTGGCTGGCACAGGCTGTTCCTCCCGGATGAGTGCCCGGATCAAGCGCGCTGCCTCGCCTCTGTCGGCGCTGCGGCAGCGAGCGGTGCTGTCCTTCCGTTCCGGCTCGACTACCTCATCAAGGTCGGCATGCTGCGCAAGCTCGGCGGCGTTCGCGTGGGGTTCGAGGCGATCGTCCTGTCGATCGTCTCGCTGGGGATGATCGACGCAATCGCAATGCTGCCGCTGTCGATCTCTGCCACTGCGACGAGCGGCTCCGTCCTCCGGGGACCGCTCCTGATCGTCGTCGTCTTCGGTATCGGCTGCTGCACGCTGCTGGTCGTCGGTGGACGCGTGATCCGTCTGCCGTTCCTACGCGGGAGCCGCCGCCTGCGGACGATCAGCGAACACGTCGCCCGGCACACGACCACCCGGGGGCGTCGCGACGCAACCGTCGCCTGGTTCTACCTGTTCGCATGCTGGTCGACGCGCGCTTTCGGCAGCGCCGCCCTGCTCACCGCGCTCGGGCTCTCCTTCTCGCCCACGACCGCGCTTTCCGTGATCTGCCTCTCCGCTGCGGCCGGCGTGATCCCGATTACCTCCGGCGGCGCCGTCGTCGGCGCCGGCGCAACCGCCGGGATTCTGCTCGCGCTCGGCGTCGGCAAGGACATCGCGATCAACTTCTCCCTCGCCTCGGGTCTCCTGCTCGTGGTCAGTGCGATGGTCGCGGCCCTCTCGGGGGTCTTCGCTTCGCTCGCCCTCCAGGCCGTGGCCAGGCACAACCTCCCGCGCGCCGGGGTTGCTCTCGCCGCGATCACCACGACGAAGGTGCGGCTGTGATCGAGCAGCTCGACTGGCAGACGTTCGTCTCCCGCTTCTATCCCGGGAGCGCGCGGCACGACTTTCGGGTGCTGAAGGCGTACGTCGCGTACAGAAAGAGTCTCGCTGCGGAGCTGTCCGACAGGCCGGGAGACGCCGAGGCGCTCCGGGTCTGGGAAGAGGAGGGAGGCGCGGCCTAAGCCGTGACGGCCGTCTTCCAGAGTGGCTCGCTCGGGTGGTTGCTCTTCATCGAGGCCTGGATCCTGGCCCTCTGGTTCAGACACCTCCTCAGCGGTAGAAACCCGTTCAGTCGCAGGCTCGACCAGCTGCTGGTCCTCCTGGTTCCTCCGGTCGAGACGGTCCGGCGGGGGACGATCGCGGCACTCGGGCAGGACACGCTCAGGGCATTCCGAGGGCAAGTCGTCTCCGGTGAGCTCGGGCGACTCGCTCGCCGCCGGGGAGCGCAACTCGGGGCCGTCTACACGCACGGTTATCAGGCGGCGGCGGAGACGATCTCATCCTCGGCGGAGGTCGTGCATGGTGGTGATCTCGTCCGGGAGGCGGTCGACGCACTGCGGTCAGAGCGGACCGGCAATGGTGCCACCGTCCCGGCCGCGGAAGACCCGGTCGTGGTCGTGGCGTACGGACTCGGGGCGTGGCCGCCGGGGGCGGACTTGACGAGTCTCGAAGAGCTCCTCGGGGAGCTCGGGGTCTCGCACGAAGCGCTGCGGATCCGTTTCGAGAGCCTCCTCCGCACCGGTTCGAACGCAGATCAAAGCCAGGCGTTTCGCGAGCTCGCCGGCGCCTCGTTCGTTCTGGGCGCCGCGACACGAATCGTCGAAGCCGCAGAGCCTCACATCAGGAACGTCCGAACCCGAGGTGGCTCGCATCGCTCGAGGGACGGGAAAGAGGTGACCGGGGTCTGATCCAAGCGCTGTTGTCGTAGCGCTCGTATTCGTGTTCAGCTCGGTGACGTCCGCGCAGCTTCGCTACGTGAGCTGGTAGACGAGCAGGACGACCAGAGCGACCAGCGCCACGGCCCAGAGCAGACCAACCGCGGCCACTCCCAGTGCGACCCGCCTCGCCTTTCTCGGGGCCAGCCGCCAGAGGAGGGCGGCCATGCCCAGCTTGCCGCGGAAACCGACGAGGCGGAAGATCAACACGCCGACGCAGGGTACCCACTCGGGCGTGGGCGAATCGGCGGCGAAAACAGCTAGTCCAACCGGCGCAGCTCGAACCGGCCGAACTCGCGTCCCCGGAACGTGGCGCGGCCGATGAAGATCCCGCCGGCGGGCTCGACGACGTCGACGAAACCGGAGAAGGGCTTCCGGTAGCGCAGCGCGTTCCCGTCCACCTCGAAGGGCACGCCCGGCAGCGGTCCCAACCGGGTCTCTCCCCGGGAACCTTCGATCCGCTTGCGGACGCCGAGCATCGGCGGGAGCCACCCCGCTGTCCGCCTTACGTCCCAGGTCCCTTCGAGATCCATCGCCCTATCGTGATTGACCGACTGTGTCGTCTTGTACCGCTGACGCGCATCCAGGATCAGCGGCTGGTCGCGCGCGTCGGCGGGTCCAGCTAGACCTTCCGATGTGCCCGGCACCGAGGACGAGATCGACCGGCTGTTCGGCCTGCCGCTCGACGAGTTCACCAAGGCGCGCAACGACATCGCGCGCCAGCTCAAGCGGGACGGTGACGCCGAGGAGGCGGCCGCCGTCCAGGCGCTGCCGAAGCCGACGGTCGCGGCCTGGACCGTCAACCAGCTGGCCCGGCACGCCGCCGCCGCCGTGCGGGCGTTGCTGGACGCGGGCGAGGCCCTGCGCAAGGCCCAGGAGCGGCTGCTGTCGGGGGAGGAGGCAACGGACTCCCTCCGCGAGGCGACGGCGCAGGAGCGCGACGCGATCCGCGCGCTAAGCGATCGCGCTGAGGCGACCCTGCAGACCGCCGGCCGGCCGGCGCCGCAGGCGATGCTCGAGCGGGTGGCCGCGACGCTGCGGGCGGCCGCGGTCGACGACGAGGGGCGGCGGCTGCTCGAGGCGGGCAGGCTGACCGCCGAGCTCGACCCGGCCGGCTTCGGCGGGCTCGCCGGCGTGCCGGCGACGGCTCCACGCCGCAAGCCCGGGCCGCGGAAGCCCTCGGCCGCCGACAAGCGGCGTGAGCGCGAGGAGGAGCAGCGGCGCCGGCAGGAGCTCCGGCAGCGGGCACGAGAGCTCGAGCGCGCGGCTCGAGCCGCCGAGCGCGAGGCGGAGAAGGCGGAGGCCGCCGCCGAGCAGGCGCGCCGCCGGGCAGAGCAGGCACGGGCCGAGGCGGACGCGGCCGCAGAGGAGGCTCGGGTCAGCTCGTAGGCAGGGTCAAAGCGAAGCCTGACCCTCGTGGCCGAGCAGCCCCCGCACCGCCTCGACCAAGTCCTGCTCCGTGAACGGCTTGCGGAGCCGCGGCAGCTGCGCGGAGCGGACGAACTGGTCGCCGGAGTCGCCCGTCATCAGCAGCACCGGCACGTGCGGCTTCAGCGAGTGGAGCAGGTCGGCGAGCGCGTCGCCGCTCATCCCGGGCATGAGCACGTCGAGCACGGCCGCGTCGAACTCCTCGCGCTCGATCAGATCGGCCGCGGCCAGGCCCGAGTGGGCGACGACCACCTCGAGCCCAGCTTCGTCGAGCATCGCGCGGACGAGCTCGAGCAGATGCCTGTCGTCGTCGGCAACCAGGATCCTCGCCACGCCCCCTTGTAGCACGATCGCGCGGTTCCCTCGATCCGGGGACTTGCAGCGCGCGCCGGGATCCTTATGTTGAGAAGGGGTGCAGAGGGAGGAGCAGAGATGCTGTGGGGGGTGAGAGATCGCTACATCGGCGAGGTGATCGCCGTGTACGGGTCGCGGTGCGAGGCCGACGGCGCGCTGAGGAAGATGCTGCGGGACGAGCCGGAGTGGGAGGGGATGATCGAGGTCGTCGCGGTCGCCGAGCGCCGGCGCTGCCTGCCCCGCTGCCGCCGGGTGCGGGGGCCGCGGTGCACGCGCATGTAGCCCTTTGCGCGGTCCGGAAAGCGTGCGATCATCCGGGCCGGAGAACGCGGCCCCCTTGAAAGCTCTTCGCCTGATCGTCGTCACCCTCGCGCTGCTGGTCTTCCCGGCCGTGGCCCAGGCTGCGCCGCGCGTCTCGATCTTCTACTACCCGTGGTACGGCAACCCGGCGCGCGACGGCAGCTGGGAGCACTGGTTCGCCCCCGGCGCCTCCACCGGCGACGTCGCCTCGACCTACTACCCGGCGCGCGGCCTGTACTCGAGCTCGAACGCGACGGTCGTCCGCGCCCAGATGCGCGAGATCGCGGCGGCGGGCGTGCAGGAAGTGGTCTCGTCGTGGTGGGGCTGGGGCTCCGCGGAGGACGTGCGGCTGCCGATGATCGTCAAGGAGGCCCATGCCGCCGGGCTCGCGGTGGCGGTGCACCTCGAGCCGTACCCGGGGCGGACGATCGACACCGTCCAGGCCGACATCGACCACCTGCGGACGCTCGGGATCACGCGCATCTTCGTCTACCGGCCGTTTGACATCGCGCCGGCCGACTGGGCCGCGCTGCGCGACCGCGAGCCGGGGGTCGAGCTCTACGCGCAGACGACGCTCGTGGGCAGGGCGGCGAAGGCCCGGTTCGACGGCGTCTACACGTACGACGTGCTCCTCTGGGGCGGTGACATGTACTCCCGCTACTGCGCGCAGGCGCACCGGGTCGGGCTGACGTGCCTGCCGTCGGTCGGCCCCGGGTACGACGCGACGCACGCGACCGCCGACCCGCGCATCAAGCCGCGCCGTGACGGCGCCACCTACGACGCGATGTGGCGAGCGGCGATGCGTTCCAGCGCCGACGGAGTGACGATCACGAGCTACAACGAGTGGCACGAGGGCACCCAGATCGAGCCGGCCCGCGGGCGCCCGGGCGGCGCGGCGGCTGCCGCCGGTCTCCAGACCTACAACGGCGCCTACGGCCGCACCGGCCGCGCAGCGCAGCGTGCGTATCTCGACCGGACGTCCTACTGGTCGGACCTGTTCATGCGCTCGCGGCGCATGCGCCCCTGGCAGGAATAACCGTCACGCGAACACGTCGGCTGCGCAGCCGAAGACCAGCGCGCCCGGCACGTCGTCGAGATCGATGCCCGCGAGCGACGGGTGCGCGAGGTCGGCGGAGACGTCGGGCCACCGTTCCAGGCCGAGCGCTGCTGCGCCTTCCGTCGAGCCGTACGCGAACAGGGTCTCGACCGGGATCACGTTCCGCCGGCCCGACGAACGGCGCGCGATCCCCTCCAGCTCGCGCAGCTCCTCGAGCGGGTCGATCCTCACGTTCGAGTCGGAGCCGATGCAGATGCCGATGCCGCCCTCGAGCAGCGCCTCGACCGGCGCGTAGCCGTCGCCCAGATTCGCCTCGGTGGTGGGGCAGAGGCACACGCGGGCACCGGCGTCGGCAAGCAGGTCGAGCTCGTTCGCGTCGGCGTGCGTGGCGTGGACGACGGTCGTCGTCGGACCGAGGCAGCCGGTGCGGGCGAGCAGCTCGATCGGCCGGACGCCGTGCTCGGCCAGGCACTCCTCGATCTCGCGCGGCTGTTCGTCCGCGTGGACGTGGAGCGGCAGGCCCTCGGCGGCGGCATACGCGCCGACCTCCTCGAGCCATTCGGCCGGGCACGCCCGGACGGAGTGGGGGGCGATCCCGACCCGGACGCCCGCGGCACGCAGCGTCTCGACCTGGCCGAGGTACTCGGCGGCGCTCCGCTGCCGGAACCGGGGGATGCCCGCGCGTCCGTACGCGGCCAGGAGCAGTACGAGCTCGATCCCCGCCTCCGCGGCCGCCTCGACCGCCGCCCGCGCCTCCGGCACGCCGAGGTAGTGGAACTCGCCCACCGCCGTATAGCCGGCGCGCCGCAGCTCGCGGTAGACGGCCGCGTAGTCGCGGCGCACCGTGTCGGGCGTCTGCCGCGCCGCCTCGAGCAGCATCGCCTCGCGCCACGCCCAGAAGTCGCCGCCCTCGGAGCGCCCGCGCAGCGCGCGCTGGAAGGCGTGCGAGTGCGCGTCGACGAAGCCGGGGAGGGAGAAGCGGTCGGTCACTCCGACTGATTGTTGTCCTTCCGCGCCTGCAGTGGAAGAATCGCCGTGGCTCCCGGGGGCCGGATGGGTTGCCGGGGGAAGCTGATGAAGAGGGAGGTCGTCAGGTGCGTCACTCAAGAGCCAAGCACGCACACTTTGGTCGCAAGGGGCGGCTCGTCGCGCTCGTCGCCGGTGTGGGCGGGCTCGCCGCCGGCGCAGTGATGATCGCGGGTAGCGCAGGCGCGCACGAGACACAGGCGGTGGCCGTCAAGGTCACGGCCAAGAGGGTCACGGCCCGAGCCGTCACGCCAACCGCGAAGGTCACCGACGTCGCCACGGTCCAGCAGGCCGACGGGAACGGACGGGTGCAGTCCCACCGACACACGATCCCGTTTCTGAGCCCGCTCGGGGCCGCCGGCCTGAAGGCGGCGAAGGCGACCGCGAAGGCACATGCCGCCTTCGCTACGCAGATCATCCCGAATGCGCCGGGCAAGCCGAACACGCCCGACGGCGCACTCCAGGGAATCGACGGGATGAAGGACAGCGAAACCGTCTGCGCGCCGTTCGGCTGTCAACCGCCGGACCACGCGATTGCAGCCAACGAGAAGTACGTCGTCCAGGTCGTGAACACCGCCCTGCTCGTCTTCGACGCGAAGAAGGGCAAGGCAAAGGGGAAGCCGATCGACCTCGGGAAGTTCTTCAAGGTGCCGGCGCCCGCGCCGAAGGGCTGCGATCCGGACGACGAGAACCTGCCGTTCCTGAGCGACCCGCGTGCGTTCTTCGACCCGTCCACGAACCGATTCGTGGTCGCCGTCCTCCAGGTAGAGGGAGCGCCGGGTTTCGGCATCGCCCCGGACTGCGACTTCGTCTCCCGCTACTGGGTGGCTGTGAGCAAGAACGACAACCCGTCGGGCAAGTGGAACATCTACGGCTTCGACACCTCGAGTGTCGTCGCCCCGGGCGGGGCCGCCGACTACACGCAGATGGGCTTCGACGGAGAGGCGATCTTCATCGGCGGCAACGAGTTCGACGCGACCACAGGTGACTACAACGGCGCCTGGACCCTCGCGATTCCGAAGGCGACCGCCGAGTCCGGCGGGGCAATCCCGTCGCTCGACGGCTTCGGCGGCTACACGGCGAACGACGGATCCGCCGACCGCCTGCTCGATACGGTTCAGCCGGTCGTCTCACTCGGCGACGGCTCCGGCGGGCCGGCAGGCGAGATCCTGATCGCCTCGTTCAACGAGTCGGATCAATCGGTTCCACCGGCGCCGACCGAGAACCAGGTCGTGCTCTTCGACTTCTCGAACGCGCTCGCGGGCCAGGGGAACCCGCAGACGCTCAGCCAGATCGTGCTCTCAGGTCTCGACGCTTACGCGCAGCCACCCCTCGCCGACGACTACCCCGACTGCACGGATTGCCTGGAGACGATCGACAACCGCATCTCCGCGACGCCGGTGTACATGCACGGGAAGGTGTACGCCACACACGACTCGGCCGTCGACAACGGCGACGACGTCAACGCGAACGTGCAGTGGATGATCGTGAAGCCGGTGCTCGACCAGCCGACGTCCGGTTGCACGCTCTGCACGACGATCTCGGCCGACACCACCCTCGAGGACAGCGGGTTCATCACCTACCCCGGCTCGACGGACACCTGGTTCGGCGCGATCCAGCCGGACCGGGAAGGAAACCCGTTCATCGGCTTCGAGTACGGCTCGACTACGGACCAGATCCCGCCGAGCTCCGCCTACGTCGCTCGGCGGGTGACCGGAACCAGCTTCGGCACCCAGTCCCTGCTCAAACTCGCCACCAACGGGACCGACAACTCCCGCTGGGGCGACTACGAGGCCGTCACCTTCGACGGCTGGGACAGCAACAACATCTGGTTCGCGACCGAGTACTCGGACACAACCCGCGACTGGGGCACCCACCTGGACAAGGTGAAGTACACGAGCCTCGGCCAGCAGTAGCGCCACCACATCGAAGGACGAGCTGGAGGAGCCGGGAGCGATCCCGGCTCCTCCAGCTCTAGTAGATCCCCGTGCTCAGGACGAAGTTCACGCGCTTCCACCCCAACGCCGGCACGGTCACGGCCGACGGCCGGAGCCGGCCGAGGCGACCCGTGCCCGCCACGGAAACCGTGTAGATCCCCGGCTTCAGCGCGACGCGGTAGCCGCCGGTCGGCCGCGTCGAGACCCGGACCGCGACCGCCAGGCGGCGCCCGAAGCGGAGCGTCACCTGAGCCGGACGGAAGCACGGCATGCCGACACGACAGACCGGTGAGACCGGACCGCGGCTGACATACCCGATCAGCCCGGTGCCGGACGCAGGCAGCGGCGGGCCGGGCGGCGGCTGCGGCGGCCGTGGCGGCCCGATGGCGAAAGCACTACCACCGGAGGCCAGCGCAGCGCTGACGATCGCGAGCGTTGCTATACGCACCGAGATCTCCTTCCTTCGCCCGAAAGGATACCCCTCGCACAGCGGCGAGTCGACAGCCGGCCCGGACCCGACGGGGTCGCGCAGAAGTCGCCGCCGTCGGAGCGACCCCGCAGGCGCACTGCAACGCTGACGATCGCCCACGGGCGCGGGCTTGGCGGAATCGCCGGTAAATCGCCTAGAGTGCGGCTCCTCACGGCGGGCCTGAAGCTTGCCTTAGCGGTTCTAGCCGTCTTCTGAAAAGACCCGCGTCCCGGGTCGTCGAATGGAGGTGTACGAATGACGAAGCCGATCCGGAAAGGAGTCGCGGCCCTGGCGGTCGCGGCCGCGGTCGCGGCCGGGGCACTCGTCGCCACCGGCACCGCATCCACGAAGGGCGGCACGGCAGCCCAGGCGGCCGCCGCATCGACGGGGTCGGCACCGTGCGTCCTGCCGATCGTCTACGGCCCGCTCGCCGCCATGAAGGCCGGCAGCGGCCGCATGCGCGACCTGGTCACGAACCAGTACGACCTGCCGACGTCTTCGAACGCGTCGCCGTTCCTCGTCACGCCGCACACGGTCAACGTGTACTTCCACGTGATCATGGACGGGCCTGATACGCCCGCGGACGACGACTCGACGGGGGACATCCCGCAGCAGTGGATCGTCGACCAGATCGCCGAGTTGAACACCGGGTACGCCGGAACCGGGTTCCAGTTCGTCCTCGCAGGGACGGACCGGACGGAGAACCCGGTCTGGTTCAACGGCCTCGTGCCCGGCAAGCAGGAGAAGGCGATGAAGACCGCTCTCCGCGTCGGCGGGTACTGGGACCTCAACGTCTATACGGCCAACCTCGGCGGCGGCCTGCTCGGCTGGGCGACCTTCCCCGAGAAGAAGGTGAGCCCGACGACGCTGGCGATCGACGGCATCGTCATCTACCACGAGTCGCTGCCGGGCGGGAACGCCGACTTCGGCACCGACGCCGTCTACAACGAGGGCGACACGCTGACCCACGAGGCGGGCCACTGGCTGAGCCTGTACCACACGTTCCAGGGCGGCTGCAGCAAGAAGAACGACCAGGTCGACGACACGCCCGCCCACATCATCGAGTTCGACTGCAGCGTCCAGGACACGTGTCCGAAGATGGACGGAACCGACCCGATCCACAACTTCATGAACTACACCGACGACGCCTGCATGACCGAGTTCACGCCGGGCCAGGGCGCTCGGATGGAGGCGAACTGGGACCTGCGGAACATCGTCCCGGTGGTCAAGAACTTCACCCCGGGCAAGGGGACCGTCGGCTCGACCGTGGCGATCAACGGGTCGTCGTTCAGCGGAGCGACCGCCGTCTACTTCAACGGCGTTCCCGCGACGACGTTCACGGTGAACGGAGACGACTCGATCACCGCCACCGTTCCGACCGGGGCCACGACCGGGACGGTCGCGATCACCGGGCCGAACGGCACGGGCACGAGCAGCAAGGTCTTCAAGGTCGAGATCTAGGCGCGAGCCGCGTGGGGCCCTGGGCAGCCGGGGCCCCACCGTCCGCGCACTATCCTTGACGTCGTGGCCACGACGTCCGCTCCGGTTCCTGCGCTCGCCTGGCTGCCGAACGGCCTGACGATCCTGCGGTTCCTGATGATCCCGGCGTTCATCGTCGTCTACGCGGACGCCGACAACGGGCACAGCTGGGCGGCCGGGATCATCTTCGGCGTGGCGGGTATCACCGACCAGGTGGACGGCTGGCTGGCTCGGCGCTGGCACGTCGAGTCGGAGTTCGGCAAGTTCGCCGACCCGCTCGCCGACCGGCTGATGATCGACGCGGCGGTGGTGATGCTGGTGATCGCCGACCGCTTGCCGTGGGCGGCGCTGATCGTGATCGTCGCACGGGACGCGTTCCTGATCGTCGGCACGAAGCTGGTGCTCCCGCGCGGGTACCAGTTCTCGGTGAGCCTGCTCGGCAAGGCGGCGACCTGGGTCCTCTACGCGGGAATCGCGTTCCTGCTGGTCACCGTGCCCGGGACCGCCTGGCCGGTCTGGCTCTTCTGGATCGGCCTGGGCATGGCCGTCGGCGCCGCGGTGCTGTACGGCGCCTCGGCGTGGGGGACGATCAGAAAGCAGGAGACGGCATGAAGGCGGTCGTCATGGCCGGCGGAGAAGGGACGCGGCTCCGCCCGCTGACCTCGAACCAACCCAAGCCGATGGTGCCGATCGTCGGCAAGCCGTGCATGGAGCACATCCTGGAGCTGCTCGGGCGCAGCGGGTTCGACGACGTGATCGTCACGCTCGCGTTCATGCCGCAGTCGATCCGCAGCTACTTCGGCGACGGCGAGTCGCTCGGCCTCTCGATCGGCTACTCGGTCGAGGAGTCGCCGCTCGGCACGGCCGGATCGGTGCGGCTGGCGTCGGGCAAGCTCGACGACACCGTCCTCGTCATCTCCGGCGACGCCCTCTGCGACATCGACCTGGCACGGCTGGTCGAGTTCCACAAGGAGCGCGGCGCGGCGGTGACGATCGGGCTGAAGTCGGTCGAGAACCCGCTCGAGTTCGGGATCGTCGTCACTGACGAGGACGGGCGGGTCGAGCGCTTCCTCGAGAAGCCCTCGTGGGGGCAGGTGTTCTCGGACACGATCAACACCGGCATCTACGTGCTCGAGCCAGAGGTGCTCAAGCACGTGCCCACCGACCGGCCGTACGACTTCTCGAAGGAGCTCTTCCCGCTGCTGCTGGAGATGGGGCGGCCGCTGTACGGGATGGTCTGCGACGGCTACTGGCAGGACATCGGCAACCTCGACGACTACCGCCAGGCCAACTTCGACGCGCTCGACGGCCATGTCGGCCTGAACGTGCCCGGCCTCCGCCTGCGCGGCAACATCTGGATCGGCGAGGGGGTCGAGATCGACGACCTGGAGGACGTCGAGGGGCCGGCGTTCATCGGCAACTACTGCCGGATCTCGCCCCAGGCGTCGATCGGCGCCTACTCGGTGCTGTCCGCGAGCGTGACCCTGCGCGAGCGGGCGCGCACCGTCCGCTCGGTGATCGACGCCTCGACGCACGTCGGCCGCAGCGCGCTCGTCGAGGGCGCGATCGTCGGGCGCAACTGCGACATCCGCTCCCACGTGCGGATCCAGGAGGGCGCGGCGATCGGCGACGAGGTCGTCCTCGGAGCCCAGAGCCACGTGCTCCCGGACGTCCGGATCTACCCGTACAAGGTGGTCGAGTCCGGCGCGCACATCCACGAGAGCCTGATCTGGGAGACCCGCGCCACGTCGGCCCTGTTCGGCAAGGACGGCGTCACCGGCCTGATCGACGTCGACCTCACCCCCGACGCCGCCGTCCGGCTCGCGGCCGCGCTCGGCACCGCGCTGAAGCGGGGCGCGCGGGTGGTCGCCAGCCGCGAGGCCCCCCGGGCCTGCCGCACGATCAAGCGGGCGATGATCACCGGCCTGAACGCGGCGGGCGTCGACGTCGCCGACCTCCGCGTCCTGCCGCCCGCGGTGAGCCGGCACATGATGAAGACGCAGGGGTACGACGCCGGCATCCACGTGGGCGTCAGCCAGGCCGACCCCGAGCGCATCCAGATCCGCTTCTTCGAGCAGCCCGGCATCCAGATGACCGCGAATCTGGAGAAAGAGGTGGCGAAGCACTTCAACCGGCGCGAGTTCCGGCGGGTGCCGTTCGGAGACATCGGCAACGTCACCTATCCGGCGCGCATCCGCGAAGAGTACGCGCAGGACCTGCTCTCGACCGTCGACGTCGACGCGATCCGCCGGCGGAACTTCCGCATCGTCGTCGACTACGGCTACTCCGCCTCCTCGTTCGTCCTGCCGCTCGTGCTCGGGCCGCTCGGCCTCGAGGCGGTCTCGGCGCACGGCTTCACGACCGAGTCGGCGGCGTCCGCGTCGTCCCTGCGCGAGTCGATCGCCCAGGCCAGGCGGCTCGTCGGCGCGATCGGCGCCGAGCTCGGGGCGGTGTTCGACCGGGCCGGGGAGCGGCTGGTGATCGTCGACGAGCAGGGCCGCGAGATTCCGACCGAGCAGACGCTGCTGCTCTTCCTGCACCTGATCGGCAAGGCTGGGTGGACCGGCAAGGTGGCCGTGCCCGTCACCGTCACCAGCTGCGTCGAGGCGATCGCCGAGCCGTTCGGCCTCGAGGTCATCCGCACTCCGGCCGCCCCTGTCGAGCTGACCAGGGTCGCGATCGCCGAGGAGATCGTCTTCGCCGGCGCATCCGGGGGCGTCTACGTGTTCCCGAAGTTCCTGCCCGGCTACGACGCGGTCGGCAGCCTCTGCACGCTGCTCGAGCTGCTCGCGCGCGTCCAGCAACCGGTCTCCGAGCTCGTCGCCGGGCTGCCCGCTTCCCATGTCCGCCACCGGCAGATCGCCTGCCCGTGGGCGGTGAAGGGGCTCGTTATGCGCGTGCTCGCCGAGCGTCTGAAGGACCGCGAGCTCGACCTGACCGACGGGATCAAGGTCATCGACGAGCGCGGCTGGGTAGAGGTGCTGCCCGACCCGGACGAGCCGCTCGTCCACATCTACGCCGAGGGCGGCGACGAGGAGACGTCGAAGGAGCTCGAGGCCGAGTTGCGCGCTCTCGTCGACGAGGCGATGTCGGGGCAGGAAACGGCCGTCGAAGCGCAAATCTCAAGCTGAGGTTGAACCTTTGTCCGGCGCCTGCTTCAATGGCAGGGCCGGTCGCCACCGCTACCAGAAGGGACCTGATGGAAGCGTTTCCCGATCTCGCGAAACTGCCCGACTCCGAGTTGAAGGATCTGATCGCGAGGCTGGAGGCCGAGGAGAACGAGATCTCCTACAAGCGGCGGCTCCTGCACGGCAAGCTCGACATTCTCCGCGCGGAGCTGGTCGCGCGGCTCCAGCAGAAAGGGGAGGGGGAGCTCGGTCAGGTCGACATCGACCGGCTGACGGAAATCCTCGCCGGCAAGTCCGCGCCGCCCACCGAAGCTTGAGCCACATCTACTGCCCGGAGTGCGGGTTCCAGAACCTGGAGTCCGCGCACTTCTGCTCGCGCTGCGGCGCGCTGCTCGTCACCGAGGGGGAGCCCGACGAGACGACGCAGACGTTCTCGGCCGAGGAGGTCCACGACGAGCGCAGCGACCTGCTCGAGGAGCTCGGCATCGAAGGGCCTGCGCTCGTGATCCGCTCGGGCGGCGGCCGCACGGGCGAGACGTACCCGCTCGACCGGGACCAGACGACGATCGGGCGGTCGCCGGACTGCGACATCTTCCTCGACGACGTCACGGTCTCCCGACGGCACGCGATCGTCGCACGCGGCGATGCGGGCTTCACGATCGAGGATCTCGGCAGCCTGAATGGAACATTCCTGAACCGCTCGCGAATCGAGCGGGGCGGCCTCGACAACGGCGACGAGGTCCAGATCGGCAAATACCGGCTCATCTTCCTGGCGCGATGACGACCACAGCAACCGCCACCCGGCTCCACACGATCGGCTCGGTCTGCCGCCGGCTGCAGAGCGACTTCCCGGACATCTCGATCTCCAAGATCCGGTATCTCGAGGACCAGGGCCTGCTCTCGCCGAAGCGGACGCGCGGGGGCTACCGGCTCTTCAGCGAGGAGGACGTCGAGCGGCTGGAGACGATCCTGCGGCTCCAGCGGGACGAGTTCCTGCCGCTGCGGGTGATCCGCCAGGAGCTGGCCGCGCCGGCCTCGGCGGAGCGCAGGCGGCGCCGGACGGGCCTGACCGCCGACGAGCCGAGAATCAGCGTCGAGGAGCTCTGCGAGAAGGCCGGGATCTCGCTGCAACAGGCGCGCGAGCTGACCGACTACGGCCTGCTCGAGGCGCCGCTGACCGAGGGAGACGCCGACGTCGCCGCCGTCTGCGCCCGGCTCGTGGCCGCCGGGGCGGACCCGCGCCACCTGCGCAAGTTCGCGACCGCTGCGGTGAACCAGGCGGACCTGCTCGAGGCGCTCGTCCCGAAGCTCCGCTCCCGCAACCCGGAGGCGCGCCAGGGCGCGGTCGAGGATCTGCGCGGGCTCGCAGAGCTCGCCCAGGACCTGAGCCAGCTGCTCTTCTGGCGGGCGCTGCGGCAGCGGGTGCAATGATGAGCACAGAGAGGGACAGGTCTTGCAGACCTGTCCCCGGTTCCGTTTCATGAGCGTCGACCTCGCCGCCAAGATCCGCGACGTCCCGGACTTCCCGAAGCCCGGGATCGTCTTCAAGGACATCATGCCGCTGCTCGCCGACGCGGAGGCGCTGCGCGACGCGATCGACCGGATCGCCGAGTGGGCCGAGCCACGCAAGCCCGACCTCGTCCTCGGCGCCGAGGCGCGTGGCTACATCACCGGCGGTGCGCTCGCCTGCCGGCTCGGCTGCGGGTTCGTCGCCGCGCGTAAGCCCGGCAAGCTCCCGTGGCGCACCGTGGCGGCGAAGTACGCGCTCGAGTACGGCTTCGACTCGCTGGAGGTGCACGCCGACGCGATCGTCAAGGGCCAGCGCGTCCTGATCCACGACGACGTGCTGGCGACGGGCGGGACCGCGAAGGCGACGGTCGAGCTCGTCGAGCAGCTCGGCGGAGAGGTCATCGGGCTGCCGTTCATCATCGAGCTCGAGTTCCTGAACGGCCGCGATCGGCTGCAGGGCCACGACGTCTTCTCGCTGCTCCAGTACTGAGCGGCGTAGGCATTCCGGAGACGGGGTACTGACCACCCAGGAGGTGGTATCGATGTACGGAACCGTGCGCGGCGTGGCCACACTGGTCGGCGCGGGCATCGCCGGCGGACTGGTCTGGCTGTCCACACAGATCGGCCAGGGCTCGACCGGCGGCTACTGGGCAGCGGTGGGCATCCTCGCAGGCGCCGGGCTGGTCATGGCCGTCTCGCAGCTGGTGGGCGGCTGGACGAAGTGGGGAGTGCCGCGGATCTCTGCAGGCGTCTTCCTGATCGGCTTCCTGCCGGTGCTGGTCGTGGCCGGCTGGGTGCTGCTCGCCGGCCAGCCCGATTCGAACTGGTTCCAGCGGCATGTGAACGACTGGTCGGGGAGCATCGCAATCGACGGGCCGGTCCACGACCTCGGGACGGTGCTGGCCGTCCTCGCGTTCGGCCTGGGGCTCGTGTTCGGCTTGACCTTCGACACGTCCGGCCCGCGCAGACCGGGGGAGCCGGTGTGGGAGACCAGGGCACCCGAGGAGCCGGCGGCGCCTGTGCCGGCCGAGACGGCGGTCGTGCCCGCGGACGCGGCGCCGACGACGGTGCTGGACGGCGAGGGGGAGGCGACGGAGCGCATCGAGCGCACGCCGGACGCCGAGACCCAGCGACTCGTCCGCATGTAGCGGCCGCCGTTCAGCGGTGGGTGCCGCGGCGAGGCTCGTCCTCGCCGTAGATCCTGACGTACAGGAAGATCACGCACGTAGCCACGGCCGCCACGATGAACGCGGTCGGCTTCGAGATGCCGACGGCGAGCATGAAGGCCCAGAGCAGCACGCCGAGCACGAGCGCCCAGATGAAGGAGACGATCCCGTGGTCGACGCTGGGCGCTTTCGGCAGGTGCATCGGCGGGGATCCTAGTGGACGGGCCGGAACCGTCGCGGCCCGGGCGGTGTAGAGCCGGTATGCGCTTGCGCCGTTTCGCACCTTGTTGGCTCCTGGTGGCGGCCGTCGCGCTGGTGGCGGCCGTGCCGGCCTCCGGCAAGGAGGGCGCGCGGGCGACGCTGACGACACGTGTGCCGCTCACCGCGGCGGCGGGCACGAGCTTCCGCGTCGCGTGGGTCGTGACCATCCTCGACAACGGCAGACGGCGGCCGTTCGGTGCGGGCGGCATGTTCGTGCGGCTGCTGAGCGCCGTCCGCGGGCAGTCGGTGAAGGTGTACGCGGAAGGCGTCGGCGGTCACTACCACGCGACGGTGCGCGTCCCGAGGGGCGGGCTGCGCGGGATCCAGCTCGGCCTGCGCAGCTGGGTCAGCGACCCGAAGGGCACCCGTGAGAGCGACTGGTTGCTCCCGATCACGAACAACCCGTTTTCGAAGGGGAATCGGTGACAGGCCCACACGTAGGGCCAGTCACACGATGCTGGACCAGAGATTCGCCGAGCCGGTAGCGCTTTCGTCCACCGAATCCACCGACCTTCCCCTTGCGGGTGGTGCCGCCCGACTCGGCTTCGACCTACTCGCGCTCCGTGCTCGGCGCAAGTAGCAACCTAGAGGACCGCCATCCTCGGCGCAAGAGGGGAGACGAACGAAAACAGCGCAATTTGCGCAGTCGTCCTCCAACTTGACATAACGTCGACTCTCGTGCACTGACCACAGAGCGCCTCGGGCACGCAGAGTCGGTTCGTGCCGCTGCCGGCTTCCACCTCGCCGTGACGCTTCCGGCCGAGGAGCACGCACACGTCGAGCTCGGCCGTCGAGACACGGCCGGTCGACCCGAGCGTTGGCCATCGAGCCGACGATCGACGGCAAGAACCGGCCTGCGGACCAGCTCCCTCCTGCGAACGCTCGACATTTTGTAAAGAACCTGTTTGAATCGTTCGCGGGGGCGGGTACCCACGTGCCCGACACGTGTTGGAAGCATCCATAGCCACGATCGACAGCATCGTCCAGACCGAGGAGGTCGTTCAGGTCCTCGAGGCCGCCGAGGTCGCGGGCTCCGTCAACGCGTCCCAGCTCCTGGAGGTGCTCGAGCCACACGGGCTCGCTCCGCTCGAGGTCGACGCGGTCTACCGGATGTTCGAGGAGCGGGGGATCGACGTGATCGACGATGCGGGTCGCGAGCGCGAGCCGCCTCCCCCACCTCCGGCGCCGACGCTCGAATCGACCACGGACGCGCTGCAGCTCTTCCTGCGCGAGACCGGGCGCCATCCGCTGCTGACGGCCGCCCAGGAGGTCGAGCTCGCCAAGAAGATCGAGCGCGGCGACATGCAGGCGAAGCAGCGGATGATCCAGTCCAACCTGCGCCTGGTCGTCTCGATCGCGAAGAACTACCGCAACCAGGGCCTGCCGTTCCTGGATCTGATCCAGGAGGGCACGCTCGGCCTGATCCGCGCCGTCGAGAAGTTCGACTGGCGCCGCGGCTACAAGTTCTCGACCTACGCGACCTGGTGGATCCGCCAGGCGGTGGCGCGCGCGCTGGCCGACAAGGCGCGCACGATCCGCATGCCCGTCCACATCGTCGAACGGCTCCAGAAGATGAACCGTGCCGAGCGGCACCTGTGGACACAGCTCGGTCGCGAGCCGACGCTCGAGGAGATCGCGACGGAGGCGAGCCTACCGCTCCAGCAGGCGCGCGAGGTGCGCGCCGCCGCGCGGGCCGCGACCAGCCTCGACCAGCCGGTCGGAGATCAGGAGGACGCGGTCCTGGGCGACTTCGTCGCCGGCGAAGGGCCGCTGCCGGAGGAGCAGGTCGAGCTCTCGCTCCGCAGCCAGGCACTCGCCTCGGCGCTGCGCGCGCTCGCCGACCGCGAGCGCGAGGTGCTCGTCCTCCGCTACGGCCTCTCCGACTACGAGCCGAAGACGCTCGAGGAGATCGGCCGCCGCCTCGGTCTGACACGCGAGCGTGTCAGGCAGATCGAGGTCGAGGCCCTGCGCCGGCTCGCGACGCTCCGCGAGATCCAGGCCGTAGCCCACTGACACCCGACCGCAGTGACAGGCTTAAGCCTGTCACTGCTCTCCGGCCGCGCCGCCTACGCGGTCCGCAGATACAGGTACAGCTGCGGCGCCTGCGACCGTAGCTCGCGCAAGGCGCGTGCCTCCAGCTGGCGCACCCGCTCGCGGGTGATGCCCAGCTCGACACCCACCTGCTCGAGCGTCCGCGGCGGCTGGCCGTCCAGGCCGAACCGCCTCGTGATCACGAGCCGCATCCGCGGGTTCAGCCGCGTCATCGCCTCCGTGAGCTCTTCCGCACGCATGCCCTGGGCTGTCATTTCCTCGGGCTGCTCCGCGTTGACGTCCTCGATCAGGTCGCTGTAGTCGCTCTCGCCGTCGCCGACCGGGGCCTCGAGGCTGATCGGGTCCTCGATCAGCTCGAGCAGGTCGCGCACCTTCTTCTCGGTGAAGCCGCTCTCCTTCGCGATCTCGCGGAGCAGCGGCTCGCGGTTCAGCTTCTGGGTCAGGAGCCGGCGGGCGCGCATCACGCGGCGCTCCTGCTCGGCGACGTGCACCGGCAGGCGGATCGTCCGTCCCTGGTCAGCGAGCGCGCGGGTGACCGCCTGGCGGATCCACCAGGTGGCGTAGGTCGAGAGCTTGTAGCCCATCTTCCAGTCGAACTTCTCGACGGCGCGCATCAGGCCCAGGTTCCCCTCCTGGATCAGGTCGAGGAGCGGCACGCCCGCCTTCGTGTAGTTCCGGGTGATCGACATGACCAGGCGCAGGTTCGCCTCGATCAGGCGGCGCTTCGCCTCCTGGTCGCCGGCGTCCTTGCGCTGGGCGAGCTCGCGCTCCTCGCCGGCCGTGAGCAGCCGGCCGTCGCCGATCTGCCTGAGGTAGAGCTTCAACGGATCCTGTGTCGGGCCCGCGGCGTCGAACGCGTCCTTGGGCGCAGGCTCGGCCTCGGGCTCGTCGAGCGAGGGCACGAGCTCGAGCTTCGGCTGATCCTCGGCAGGCTCGTCGGGACGCTGGTCGTCCGTCACACCAGTGGTATCGGCAATCGGAGGCAGCGCCTATAGGACCATCGGCTCTCGGCAAACCAACGCCCCGTGCCGATCGTCTGAGTGTCTGTGCCCGTCACCGGGGTCACCCGCCGGGCGATCTACCATCGAAAGAAGCGGCTTATGTGTGGCATCGCAGGTTTCAGCATCAGTCCGAGCAGCGCAGTCGACCGGACACGCGCTGCTCAGGCTCTGCTGGCCGCGATCGCCGAGCGCGGCGCCGATGCGGTCGGGTATGCCTTTCGCTCCCCGGGGAGCCCGATGTCTGTGCACAAGCAGCGCACCGGCGCCAGCGCTGTCCTCGACCGGATCGTGATCCCGGCCGACGCGCACCAGGTCCTCCTGCACGTCCGCGACTACACCAAGGGCCATCCGCAGATCGCTGCGAACAACCATCCCGTCCGCCACGGCACGGTCGCAGGCGTCCATAACGGCACGATCCTCAACGACGACGAGCTGATGGCGCGACACGGCTTCGAGCGCGCCGAGGCCGGGATGAGCGTCGACTCCGAGGTGATCTTCGCCACCGCCGAGGCGACCGGCAGCGCCGCGCGTCCGTTCGAGGAGTTCCGGGGCTCGATGGCCGCCGCCTGGCTCGACGAGCGCCACCCCCAGCTGCTGTATCTCGCCCGCGGCGTCGGCCGCCCGGTCTGGGTCGGCACAAGTCGCCACGAGCTCTTCTTCGCCTCCACCCGGGACGCGCTCGAGATCGCAGAGCGGTACACGGGCGTGCACCTCCGCAAGCGCGAGCTCGCCGAGGGAACACTGCTGGCGCTGAAGGGGCCCCGCGCCGTCCGCCGCGACCGGTTCCGCCCCGATCCGACCTACCAGGCCGATCCGCTGCCGGCCGTCCGTGCGCCGCACGAGGGCGCGTTCTGCCTCGCGCGGCTCGCCGCCCTCGCAGCTGCAGCCTAATTCGCCTTCGGCTTCACGGAGCCGTCCCGCTCGACCGCCGTCCCCTCCTCGCGCAGGCGCTCGCGGACGAGGTACTGGAACGTCGACCACGCCCCGCGGCGCGCGTCGAACATGCGGTAGACCTGCCACTCGGTGAGCAGCGTCGCGTCCTCACGCCGCGCCGCCGCCCAGTCGTTGAACTTCGGCAGCCACCCGAGCCGCAGCGCCATCTGCGCGCCCTGCTCGATCGCCCGCTCCAGCCGCTCCTCCCCCACCGGCACGTCGAACCCAGCCTCCCGGAGCGCGTTCGTCAGCGAGCCGAACGTGTGCCAGTAGAGCGACTTGGACGGCAGCGAGCCGCGATTCGCGTCGACGTCCTTCGCGGTCGGGACGCGGCCGAGACGCTCGCCGAGCTCGCGCAGCAGTCCGAGCAGCTCCTCCCGGGTCGCGAAGCGACGCGGGACGAGGCCGGCAAGGCGCTTGGCCTTGTTCCAGCTGCCGAAGTGCTCGATCACGGTCTGCGGATGCACCGTCGTCGCCGGATCGTCTGCGAACTCCTTCATCGTCGGCGAGCGCCCCAGCCGTTTCGCCGACTCACGCAGCTGCTCGAGGATCTCCTCGTCCGAGTACCGGCGACGGATCTCGGCCTGGAAGGCCGCCAGCTCTGCCGGATCGATGCTGGTGATGGCGCGGTAGGGGCGTTTGCGCGGCATCGGGGCAAACAGAATAGAGCGTCTTGACCGATTTGCAAAGTCCGGCGGGCCGGTTCGACCAGAGCGTGTTGGACACAATGCAAATTCGGTCGGCACAACTAGACTGGGCTCGCGATGCGCCTCGCACTCGAGCTCGCCCTCGCCCGGTCCGCCGGCCGTCTCTCCCGCCTGGCCGGCCGCGGCGGCGGCACGACCATCCCCGGCAAGATCCTTGCCACGATCGACCCCGGCTCGGTCTCGACGCTGGCCGCCCGGCTGCCCCGCGGTACGGCCGCGATCTCGGCAACGAACGGGAAGACGACCACGGCTGCGCTCGTCGCGGCGATCGTCGGCAAGAGCGTCCGGCTCGCCCACAACGGCTCCGGCGCGAACCTCGTCTCCGGTGTCGCCTCCACCCTGATCGAGGCGCGGGACGCGGAGCTCGGGTTGTTCGAGGTCGACGAGGGCGCCTTTCCCGAGGTGGCGAGGCGGATCCGTCCGCGTGCCGTCTGCCTCGGCAATCTGTTCCGTGACCAGCTCGACCGCTACGGCGAGCTGGAGCAGATCGCGGAGCGGTGGCGGGCGGCAGTCGCGGAGCTTCCCGACCAGACCGCGCTGGTCGTGAACGCGGACGACCCGCAGGTCGGCGACCTCGTGCGCCCAGGCAGGGTCACCTTCGGCATCGACGATCCCGCGCAGGCGCGGCCGACGCTCCAGCACGCATCCGACTCGAAGTACTGCCTGCGTTGCGGGACGCCGTACGTCTACGCAGCCGCCTACGTCGGGCATCTGGGCGACTACCGCTGCCCTGCCTGCGGTCATGCACGACCCCCGCTCGACGTCGCGGCGCGCGGAATCGTGCTGCACGGGCTCGAGGCGGTCTCATTCGACCTCGTCACCCCGGAGGGCACCCGCCGCGTACGGCTCGGCCTGCCGGGGCTCTACAACGTCTACAACGCGCTCGCGGCCGCTTCGCTCTCGCGCGCGCTCGACGCCACCCTCGACGAGATCGCCGCGGGGCTGGAGTCGGCACCGCCGGCGTTCGGCCGCGCCGAGCGGATCGACGTCGGCTCCCGGCGGCTGCTCCTCCTGCTGATCAAGAACCCAGCGGGCGCGAACGAGGTGGTGCGGACGGTCGTCGAAGCCGAGGCGCCACGGCTCGCGGTGGTGGCGCTGAACGACGCGATCGCCGACGGGCGCGACGTCTCCTGGATCTGGGACGTCGACTTCGAGCCCTTGCTCGAGTGCCTGGAGCGCGTCGTCGTCTCCGGCAGCCGCGCGGCCGAGCTCGCCCTCCGCTTCACCTACGCGGGTTTTCCGGCCGATGCGGTCGAGATCGTCCCGGAGCTCGGCGCAGCCCTCGACCGCGGGCTCGAGCTGACGCCCGAGGGAGACGAGCTGACCGTTCTCCCGACCTACACGGCGATGCTCGAGCTGCGCGGGATCGTCGCCGAGCGCGGGTACGCGCGCCAGTACTGGGAGCGCGCGGCATGAGGCTCCGCCTCGGCCACCTCTACCCCGACTACCTGAACATCTACGCCGATCGCGGGAACATCGCGGTGCTGACGAGGCGCGCGGCGTTGCGCGGGCTCGACCTGGAGGTGGCTGCGATCGGTCCCGGCGACGAGGTCGACTCCGAAGGGCACGACCTGCTCTACGTCGGCGGCGGCCAGGACCGCGAGCAGGCGCTGATCGCGCCCGACATCGCCGCGAAGGGACCGGCACTGCGCCAGGCGGTCGCGGGCGGCGTCGCCGTTCTGGCCGTCTGCGGCGGCTACCAGCTGCTCGGCCGCTTCTATCGCGACCGCTACGGCTCCGAGCTGCCCGGCGCCGGCGTCCTGCCGCTCCACACGGTCGCGGGCGAGCGGAGGATGATCGGCGACGTCCTGCTCGAGTGCGAGCTCGAGCCGGGCCGGCGCGAGACCGTGGCGGGCTTCGAGAACCATGCCGGACGCACGGTCCTCGACGAGGGCGCGGACCCGTTCGGCCGCGTCGTCGCAGGCTTCGGCAACGACGGCACCAGCGGCTTCGAGGGCTGTCGCCTCGGCCGCGCGATCGGGACCTACCTGCACGGCCCGCTCCTCCCCCGCAACCCGTGGCTCGCCGACTGGCTGCTCGCGCAGGCGGTCGCCCATGCGACCGGCGGCGAGCCGCCGTCCTTCGAGCCGCTCGACGACCGGCTCGAGGCCGAGGCGCACGCCGTGTCGGCGGCGAGAGCGCGCGCACGCGGCGGCCGTTTCTAGGGTCTGACCCCGCAGGGGTCTGACCCTACCGGGTAGTGGCGCAACCGTTTCTGCGGGGACAGTCCCCTTCGGGGACAGTCCCTAGCCTAGGGGGCCCATAACGGCCCCAGGTACACGGTTGGATCACCCGGCTGCCAGCGGGCCAGAAAGCGCTGGATCGGCGGGTGGAGAACGACCTCGTCGAGCTCCCCCACCCCGAACAGCCGATGGCCGCGAACCGCGGCATCGGCGGAGGTGACGGTCTCCAGCGATCGCCCGCCGAGATCGGCCGAGAAGATCATGTGGACGACGTGCTTCGCGCGGATCGCCCGCGCCGGGGAGATCGAGTCGACGATCGCGATCGGCCCCTCGAACGGCATCGGATCGTCGATTCCCACCTCCTCGAGCAGCTCGCGGCGCAGAGCGTCGACGAGAGATTCGCCCGAGTCCACGCCCCCGCCGGGGAGCAGCCAGTACTCCTTCCCCGGCTTCTCGTGCCGGCAGAGGAGGACGCGGTCGTTCCAGCGGAGCAGCGCAGACACCCGGATGCGCGGCTCCACGCCCATCAACCGCGCCCGGAGGAGCCGAAGCCGCTTTCGCCGCGCTCACTCGCCGGCAGCGCCTCGACCTCGTGCAGCTCCGCCTGCGGGACGGCGACCACGACCAGCTGCGCGATCCGCATGCCCGGCTCGACCACGAATGGCTCCCGCGGGTCGGTGTTGTGCAGGATCACGCGCAGCTCGCCGCGGTAGCCGGCGTCGACGACGCCCGGGGTGTTGACGATCGTGATTCCGTGCTCGGCGGCCAGGCCCGAGCGCGGAGAGACCAGCCCGGCATGACCCTCCGGGATCGCCACGGCGATGCCCGTCCCCACCAGCGCACGCTCTCCGGGGGCGAGCTCATGGCGCTCGCAGGCGACGAGGTCGAGGCCGGCGTCGCCGGGATAGGCCCTGGTCGGGAGCCTGGCGTCGTCCCGGAGCCGTGTGACCGGGATCTCGATCACGCGGCGGAGACGAGGAAGCGCGCGAAGCGCCGGACATCACGTTCGGGGAGCCGAGCCCGGATCAGGACTCCGTCCTCGCGGTCGGTGCGCGACTCGATCGGCGGCCCGAGCGCGTAGAGCTCGGCGAGCTTGCTGCCCTCGGAGTACGGGACCAGCAGCTCGACCAGCTCGAAGCGGTGCTCGAAACGCTCGGCGATCCGGGCGCGGAGGTCGTCGAGCCCCTCCCCGGTCCGGGCCGAGACCTGGATCGAACCGGGAAAGCGGTTCGCGAGCCGCCGGCGCTGCAGCGAGTCGACGACGTCAATCTTGTTCAGCACGAGCTCGATCGGCAGCTCGACGGCCCCGATCTCGTCCAGCACGGCGTTGACGGCGCGGAGCTGCTCGTCCAGCCGGTCCTCGGGCGCGGACGCGTCGGCGACGTGCAGGACCAGGTCGGCGACGAGTGTCTCCTCGAGTGTGGCAGCGAAGCCCTCGACCAGCTGGTGGGGCAGGCGGCGGATGAAGCCGACCGTGTCGGTGACGAGGTAGCGCCGCCCGTCCTGCTCGAACGACCGCGTGGTCGGATCGAGCGTCTCGAACAACCGGTCGTCGACGTTCGCGTCGGCGCCCGTGAGCGCGTTCAGGAGCGTCGACTTGCCCACGTTCGTATAGCCGGCCAGCGCGATCGTCGGCGTCTCCGAGCGCCGACGCGCCTTCCGTCGGACGTCGCGCTGCTTGCCGAGCTCCGCCAGCCGGTCCTTGAGCAGGGAGATCCGGCGGCGGGCGAGACGGCGGTCGGTCTCCAGCTGCGACTCGCCGGGGCCGCGGGTGCCGACGCCGCCGCCGAGCCGCTCGAGGTGCTGCCACAAGCCCCGCATGCGCGGCAGGTTGTACTGGAGCTGGGCGAGCTCGACCTGGAGCTTGCCCTCGGCGCTGCGCGCGTGCTGCGCGAAGATGTCCAGGATCAGCTGCGTCCGGTCGACGACCCGGGCCTGGAGCAGGTTCTCGAGCCGCCGCTGCTGGCTCGGCGCGAGCTCGTCGTCGACGAGCAGCGACTCGGCGCCCGAGTCGGCGAACGTGCGCTTCAGCTCCTCGAGCTTGCCCTTGCCGACGTAGGTCGCCGGGTCCGGGCGCACGCGGGGCTGGACGAGAGAAACGACGGGGTCGACGCCGGCCGTCCGCGCCAGCTCGCGGATCTCGGCCAACTCCTCGGCCGGATCGGCTCCCTTGGGCAGCACGGCGACGACGAACCCACGCTCCGGATCCGCCCCGGGGGCGGGATCGGGCTGGCGGTGGGTCACGCGCGAAAGTATCCCACGTCGGCCGGGAGGAACGGAACCGGGGACAGGCCCAGAGGGCGGGCCTGTCCCTCTCTGTGCTCGTCATTACGGAACCGGGGACAGGCCCAAGAGGCGGGCCTGTCCCTCTCTGTGCTCATCATTGGGGCCGCCCCGAAGGACGGCCCCTGTCCCGCAGTGGGCAGCCGGGTGGCCGCGCTACCCGTGCAGGTTCACCGGAACGTTGACGAGCCGGAAACCGGTGATACCGGCGAGGGTGCTCTCGCCCGGCTTGCTCGCGCGGACGAACATCGCGAGGATCTGCTGCTTGCCGTTCACCGGGAAGTTCGCCTGGCGGCTGAACGTCAGCGACGCCCAGCCGTCGGAACCGGAGTTGCTCTGCGTCTCGCCGAACTGGTTGAACGGCGTCGGCGTGGCGTAGACGATCGCGCCCTGCACCGGACCACCGCACGTCGAGGTGACGTGGACGCGGAACACGAACGACTGCGTCCCGCCGGTGACGGGTGACGGCTGCGCCTGGAACTGATCGACGATCAGCCTGGCCGGGAGCGACATCTGGCTCACCTGGTCGGGAGGGCTGCCCGGCGGGCAGCCGTTCGCCGGCGGAGGCGTGGGCGTCGGCGTCGCCTTCGTGATCACTGCCGTCGGCACGGATGTGGCGTTGGTCGAGCCGCTGCCGTTCGTCGCCTTCGTGCGGAACCGGACCGTGTTCCCGACGTCTGCCGAGGTCAGCTTGTACGACCGCGACCCGCCCGCGCCGTTGATGGTCGCGCAGCTGCCGCCGGTCTTGTCGCAGCGGAGCCAGTAGTAGTTGTAGTCGGATGGATTGCCCGACCACTGGCCACGGTTGGCCTGGAGGGTCTTGCCCTCCTCCGGCGTCCCGCTGATGGTCGGCGGGCTCGTGTTGACGGGAGCCGCCTTGCGTGCGGCGTCACCCGTCGTGGCGAACGCCCCGAGGGCGGCAACGACGACCGCGGCCACCCCTGCGCCGAAGACTGCCCCGAGAGCCGCCCAGCGCGTTCTCTGCTTGGTGTGCATTCGATCCCCTTTCGTGATCGTTCGCGTTGCCTTCAGAGACGTCGGTTTCCCCCGTGTCGGAGCCTCCAAACGATCCTTTTCGTGGCGCTTACAACTCGGTCGGCCCGGTTAACCTGCGCATCTGTGGCTCACGACCTCGCCAGGCGCACGCTCGAGCTCGTGAACATCCCGTCTGAGAGCAGGGACGAGCAGCGGATCGTCGAGCACATGCGGCACGCGGTGTCCCTCCCACTCACCTACGCGACCGACGAGGCGCTGCTGTTCGCCACCGAGCGGACGGCACGGCCGCTCGTCCTCCTCGCCGGCCATCTCGACACCGTGCCCGCGCAGGACAACCTGCCCGGGCGGATCGAGGATGGCGGCGTGATCGGCCTCGGGGCAAGCGACATGAAGGGCGGCGTGGCGGTCATGGTCGAGCTCGCGGCCTGGGCCGCCGGCCGGCCGGACGGCCTCGCGTACGACCTCGGGTTCCTCTTCTTCGTGCGCGAGGAGCTGCCGCCCGAGGAGAGCGCGCTGCCACGCGTCTTCGCGGAGGCGCCGCTCGTGCTCGAGTCCGACCTGGTCGTCGTGCTGGAGCCGACCGACAACGCGATCCACGCGGGCTGCCTCGGCAATCTGAACGCGACGGCGATCTTCCGCGGCGAGAGCGCGCACTCCGCGCGCCCGTGGCAGGGAGTCAACGCGATCGACGTCGCCGTCCGGGGCCTTGCGCCGGTGGTCGCCGCCGAGCCGGTCGAGGTGGAGGCCGGCGGGCTCACGTTCGTCGAGGTGCTGAGCGCAACCAGGATCGCGGGCGGGATCGCCGACAACGTCATTCCAGACCGGGTCGACGTCCGACTCAACTACCGGTATGCGCCCGGGCGTGAGCCCGCGGAGGCGGAGGAGCGGCTGCGCCAGCTGGTCGGCGGCGAGGTCGAGATCACGTCCAACTCGCCGCCCGCGCGCGTGGCGACCGACTCGGAGCTGGTCGAGCGGCTCCGCCGCGCGGGTGACCTCGCGGTCGAGCCGAAGCAGGCCTGGACCCCGGTGGCGGAGTTCGCGGCGCAGGGGCTCGACGCGGTCAACCTCGGACCGGGCGCGACCCGCTACGCGCATCGCCGGGACGAGCGGGTCGAGATCGCCGAGCTGGAGCGGACGTTCGAGACCCTGCGCCGGTTCATGTCGAGCTAGCGTTCCGCGCATGCACGTCTCCCCCGTCCTGTCCGCGCAGGATACGTACCCGTTCGTCCGCATCGAGCGGGCCAAGCGCGAGGCGGCCGAGACCGGCGTCGAGATCCTCGACTTCGGGCAGGGCGACCCGCGCGAGCCGACCGACCCGCTGATCCGGCAGGCGCTCGTCGACGGGATCCGCGAGCGGATGGGCTACCCGAAGGCGGAGGGGCTCTCGGTGCTGCGCCAGGCGATCGCGGGTTGGTGCGAGCGTCGGTTCGGCGCGCGGCTCGACCCCGACGCGGAGATCGTCCCGACATACGGCAGCAAGGAGGCGATCTTCAGCTTCGCGCAGCTGATGGTCGACCCGGGCGGGCCGAAGGACACGGTGGTCGTCACGGAGCCGGGCTACCCCGTGCCCGCGCGGGGAGCAGCGTTCGCCGGCGCGCGGGTCGAGGCACTGCCGCTGCTCGAGTCGAACGGCTTCCTGCCCGACCCGGACTCGATCGACGACTGGGACCGGGTCGCGCTGTTCTGGGTCAACTATCCGAACAACCCGACGGGAGCCGTTGCCCCGCTCGCGTTCTACGAGCGGTCGGTGCAGCTCGCGCGGGAGCACGACTTCGTCCTCTGCTCCGACGAGGCCTACAGCGAGCTCTGGTTCGACCGGCCGCCGTCGTCGGCCCTCGAGCTTGACGACCGGTCGAACGTCGCCGTCTTCCAGACCCTCTCGAAGCGTTCCTCCATGACGGGATACCGGTCGGGCTTCGTCGCCGGGGCGGCGGAGATCGTCTCCGCGCTGAAGTCCTATCGGCCTTCGACCGGTGCCGCTCCGCAGGAGTTCGTCCAGCGCGCGTCGGTCGTCGCGTGGGGCGACGAGGCCCACGTCGAGCGGACGCGCGAGGCGTACCGCCGCAAGCGGGACGTCCTGCTGCCGGTCCTCGAGCGCAAGGGCTGGCGGGTGGCTGTTAGCAGCGCGACCATGTATCTCTGGGTCGAGGTGCCGGGCGGCGAGTCGTCCGAGGCGTGCGCCGAGCGGCTGCTCCGCCACGGCGTCGTCGTCGCACCGGGCTCGTATCTCGGCGACTCCGGCGAGGGCTACATCAGGATCGCGCTTGTGCCCACGCTCGAGGAGTGCCAGCGCGCGGCGGCGATCCTCGAGGACGTGTTGTGAGCACCGACGAGACGATCGCCGCGCTCGACCGCGGCGAGATCCGGATCGCCGAGCGCTCCGGCGACGACTGGGTGGTCAACGAGGAGGCGAAGGCGGCGATTCTCGACTACTTCCGCGAGCGGCGGATGGAGCCGATCGAGCTGGGGCCGTTCGAGTACCGCGACAAGATTCCGCTCAAGCGCGACTACGGGGCGCTCGGAGTGCGTGTGGTGCCGCCGGCGGTCGCCCGGTACGGCTCGTTCCTGTCGGAGGGCGTGGTGATGATGCCGAGCTACGTCAACATCGGCGCGTGGGTCGGGCCGCGCACGCTGATCGACACGTGGGCGACCGTCGGGTCGTGCGCCCAGATCGGCGCCGACGTCCACCTCGCCGGCGGCGTCGGGATCGGCGGGGTGCTCGAGCCGGTCAACGCGCGGCCTGTGATCGTCGAGGACGGCGCGTTCGTCGGCTCGCGCTGCATCCTGACCGAGGGCGTCCGCATCGGCGAGGGCGCCGTGCTCGCGCCGAACGTGTCGCTGACCGCCTCCGTGCCGATCATAGACGTCACCGGCACCGAACCGGTCGAGCATCGGGGCTACGTCCCGCCGCGATCGGTCGTGGTGCCCGGCACGAGGCCGAAGGAGTTCCCCGCCGGGACCTATCAGCTCGCGTGCGCGCTGATCATCGGCCGCCGTGACGCGTCGACGGACCTGAAGGTCGGCCTGAACGACGCGCTCCGCGAGTACGGCATCGGCAGCTGATCCCAGCCCCGCCGAGCGGCGCCGCGACCTCGGGCGGAAGCGAGCTCCGAGGTCCCATCCCTAACCCCCACCCACCCGGGGAAGCTCGCGGGCCGGGATTGCCAGCGTAGCCCCACGGATGTGGCGTGTCTGTGCCGAATGTGTGCCGATTTCGACCCGGCGTCGGCATCAGTCCACGCGTTCGACCGGTCCCGTCAGGCTGGCCCTCCCGTCCGCGAGCCGGACGGTCAGGTTACCGCCTGGAAACGAGACCACGACCTCGCCGGCGTCGTGGGTGGCGGCCGCGACGGCAACGGCGCTCGTTCCGGACGACTGCGTCTCCCCCACGCCGCGCTCCCACACCCGCGCGGTCACTGCTCCCGTGGCATCGACCCGTACGACCTGGACGTTCGTGCGGTCGGGAAAGCGCGGATGGGTCTCGAGCAGCGGCCCGATCAGCAGGAGGTCGTCCGGGTCGCCGACGACCACCGCGTGCGGGTTGCCGACGGAGACCGGGATCACCTGGAGTCCCGCGACTCGCTCCCGCTCGTAGACCTCGACCGTGCCGACGTCCTGTTCGATCTCGCCGTCCGGCAGAAGGCGCGCGGCGACGGCGCGGTCGCCGACCCGGACCGTCACTTCGCCCGACCCGCTCCGGTCCGCGAGCCAGCGGGCGACGATCCGGGTCCCGTTGCCCGACAGCTCGGCCGTCGAGCCGTCCGGGTTCCAGATCACGATCTTCGCCTCGCGGCCGGCCACGGCCACGATTTCGAGGATGCCGTCGGAGCCGCCGACCTCCGCCCGCACGCGCTCGGGCGTGAGCGGAGCGCCGAGCTCAGCTCTCTCGGCCAGCAGGTATTCGTTGCCCGCTGCGCGCCAGCGCGAGAACGTCATCGGCCACCTCGTCGGAAGAACGGTCGGCCCGCACGCTAACGAGGCCGGGGATGCGGCGCATCCACTTTCGCTGGTAGGCAGCGAGCTGCCGGGTGCGCCTGACGAGCGCAGGCTCGGCCTCCTCGGGCGCGAGCTCGCCGACCTCGTGGATGCCGATGATCTTCCGTGCGGTCGCGGAGAGCTCTCCGCCAAGGGCTTGCCGGACCTCTACCTGGACCCCGGCCTCGAACATCGCGCGGGTCCGGCGCACGATCCGCTGCTCGAGCTCCTCCGGCGGGACGTCGAGCCCGACGATCGTCGTCGGCTGCCGGGTGTCGGCGGCCCAGAGGCGGTCGCCGTGCAGCGAATGCCCGACCTCCGCGAGCTCGAGCGCCCGCACCACTCTCCGCCGGTCGTTCGGATGCACGGCGGCGGCCGCCTCGGGGTCGAGGTCGGTCAGGAGCGCGTGCGCGTGCTCGGCGTCCTCGTCGTAGACGGCACCCCAACGCTCACGGGCGCCGGGAAGGGGCGCCGGCGGTACCTCGAGCTCGGCCAGAGCGGCCCAGAAGTACAGGCCGGTGCCGCCGACCACCACCGGCGTCCGGCCGGCGGCAAGCGACGCGTCGATCGCGGCCTGCGCGAGCGCCTGGAACTCGGCGACCGAGGCCTCCTGGCCGAGCGGCCAGATTCCGACCAGGGCCGCGGGTGATTGGTTGGTGAGGATCGGCAGGCCCCGGTAGAGCTGCGCCGAGTCGGCCGCGATCAGGTCTGCGGGGATCCGGTGCGCGATCGCCTCGGCGACCGCGCTCTTGCCGCTCGCGGTCGGGCCGAAGATCGCGAGCACCGTCATCGCAATCGCGACCGGGCCGCCTCGAGCGCGCCGGGCGCGAGGCCGCCGTCGAGCAGGTATCGATCGACGCCGCCATATCGTTGGTCGAGGGCGTCGAGGACCGCCCGCATCGCGTCCCTGGGCGTGGCCGAGATCCGCTCGATCCGCGCCCGCTCGGCCTCATCCTGGGCGTCGGCGAGCCACCGGCTGTGCCGCGGCTCGAGGCGCACTTCGCTGAGGGCGTAGTCGTCGGCAATCACCTCGGCCGGCACGCCCGCCAGCCGGAGCAGGATCGCAGCGACCACTCCCGTGCGGTCCTTGCCGGCATGACAATGGAACACGACCGGGCCCGGCGCCGTGGCCACCGCCTCGACCGCCCTGACGAGGCTCGGCCGGCAATGCTCCAGGAACCGCAGGTAGACAAGCTCGGTCGCTGCTGCGTGGGAGGGTGCGGCTTCCGAGAGAACCCGGATCTCCTCCCACATCTCTTCGTCGAGGTGGTCGAGTACCGGCACGTGCACCACCTCGACGTCCACGCCGCGGGGCGGATCTTCGTCGATCTCGACCTGGGCGCGGAGGTCGACGATGCGGGTGACGCCGGTTTCCAGCAACGCCTGCCAGCCGTCGGGGGTGAGCAGGCCGACGCTGTCGGCGCGGATGACGGAGCCGAACCGCGTGCTCCCTCCGTCCTCGGTCGGCAGGCCGCCCAGATCGCGGACGTTCAGACAGCCGTCCCAGGCGAGGTCGCGCGTCGCCACTACGCGGCCGCGGTCACGACCGCGGCGCCCTTCAGCGTCGTCGAGCTCGCCCCCGTGATCGCGACGTGGACGAGCTCCCCGGGGGCGGCGGCGCCGGTGAAGTTGACGGTGGTATTGCGACGCGTGCGCCCGCGACTCAGGGCCGGATCGGTGCGGCTCGGCCCCTCGACGAGCACCTCTTCCACTCCGCCGACGCGTCCGGCATTGCGCGCCGCGGCAACACGCTGGACGACGTCGATGAGTCGCTCGATCCGGTCGCGCTTCGCCGACTCCGGTACCTGGTCGGGCATGTCCGCAGCCTCCGTCCCGCTGCGCGGCGAGAAGACGAACGTGAACGCTCCGTCGAAGCCAACCTCCTCGACCGCCTCCACCGTCTGTCGGAAGTCGGCCTCGCTCTCGCCGGGGAAGCCGACGATGAGGTCGGTGGTCAGCGCGAGATCGGGGATCGCCGTGCGCATGTCCGCCGCAAGTCTCGTGAACCGTTCACGCGAGTAGGTGCGCCGCATCCGCTTGAGCACGGCGGTCGAGCCGGACTGGAGCGGCAGGTGCGCGTGCTCGCAGACCGCGTCGCAGTCGGCCATCGCCTCGATCACGTCGGGCCGGAAGTCCTTCGGGTGCGGGCTCGTGAATCGGATGCGGTCGATGCCTTCGACCGCGTCGCAGGCGCGGAGCAGCTCGGCGAACCCCGTGCGGATCCCCGGTAGAAGGTCGCGGCCGTACGAGTTGACGTTCTGGCCGAGCAGCGTGATCTCGCGGACGCCATCCGCGGCGAGCGCCGACACCTCGGCGACGACGTCCCCCGGGCGCCGGGACTGCTCGCGGCCGCGTACCGACGGAACGATGCAGTACGCACATTTCGAGTTGCAGCCCATCGAGACCTGCACCCACGCCTGGAAGGGCCGCTCGCGCCGGGTCGGGAGATCGCCTGCGAAGTGGGTCCACGTGGCGAAGCGACCCTTCGGGCCGTCTCCGCCTGCCCCCAGCCAGTCGGCCAGGTGCGGGATCGACCCGGGGCCGAAGGCGACGTCGACGAACGGGTAGCGCTCGAAGATCCGCTCGCGCTGCGCCTCGGCGTAGCAGCCGCCGACGGCGATCACGCGCTCGGGGTCGCCGTCCTTGAGCGCCTTCGCCTGGGCGAGGTGCGCCGCGAGCCGCTGATCGGGCTTCTCGCGGATCGTGCAGGTGTTGAAGACGACGACGTCCGCCTCGTCCTGCGAGGGCGCCTCCCCGAGACCGATCGACTCGAGCATGCCCTTGATCCGCTCCGAGTCGTGAGCGTTCATCTGGCACCCGAAGGTGGTGACGAAGTAGCGCTTCACGCGGACAGGGTACCCGGCTCACATTCCAGTTCCGTCGCCGAATCGGCACGGACGCGTGACGTTTTCGTCGATACGATCGCAGTGGGTGGTGGGATGGGGTGCCCCGGCCTACGATCCCGCGTGGGCGGGATGAACGTGAGCGACAGTCTCCACGAGCGTCAGAAGCGCTACTACGATCTCAGGGCACCCGAGTACGACCGTGGAGCGTGGGAGCCGGAGACCGCTCTGCAAGCGGCGGAGCACGCACAAATCGTCGACGTCCTCACTGCCCTTCCGCCGGCCCGCACGCTCGATGTCGGCTGCGGCACGGGCCTCCTGACCCAGCACCTGCGTGGCGAGATCACACTGCTCGACGCGAGCGAAGCCATGCTCCGGCTCGCTGGTGAGCGCGTGCCTCGTGCAAGGCGGGTTCACGCCGAGGCGCTGCCGTTGCCGTTCGGCGGGAGCTCGTTCGACCGTGTTTTCAGCAGCCACTTCTTCGACCATCTGGAGGCTGACGATCGGCAGCGGTTCCTGTTGGAGACCCGCCGGGTCGCGGCCGAGCTGGTTCTCGTCCAGCAGGCGGGAACTCAGACGCATCGCGAAGGACGGGAGGTGCGTGTCCTCGAAGACGGGAGCACGCACGAGATCTACAAGGTGTACTTCACGCCCGAGACGCTGCATGCCGAGGTCGGCGGTGGTGAGTTCCTCCACAGCGGCTCCGTCTTCATGGTGCTACGTAGATCCTGGGGCGACCCCGAAGGAATATGAGCCGCGACGAGCGGCTCCGATCCCAAATCCACGGCCGTCGAGGCCGCCTTCGCCCGGCCGGAAGCCCAAGCCGCTACCGCAGAGGAGCCGTCGGACCAGACGAGACCAGTCGGCGGCTCCGCGCCCACGCTCACAGCGGTCCCGTCTGCACGGAGGGGTTCTGCCCACGCGCTTTGCGCGTGAGGCAGGGCGCCGGCCGCGCGAAAGCCACCGCGCCGCGGCGGGCTTTCCCCACGCTACTTGGCGAACTCGACTGCGCGGGACTCGCGGATCACCGTCACCTTGATCTGCCCCGGGTACTCGAGGTGGTCTTCGATCTCGCGGGCGATCTCGTGTGACAGCAGCACCGCCTGGTCGTCGTCGATCTCCTCGGGCTTGACGATCACCCGCACCTCCCGGCCGGCGTGGAGCGCGTACACCTTGTCGACGCCTTTCATCTGGCCGGCCAGCTCCTCCAGCGACTCGAGGCGCTTGATGTAGCCCTCCAGGCTCTCGCCGCGGGCGCCGGGGCGCGACGCCGAGATCGCGTCGGCGGCGATCAGGAGCACGGCCTCTACCGTCTGCGGCTGCACCTCGTAGTGGTGTGCCTCGATCGCGTGGACGACGCCCTGGCTCTCGCCGTAGCGGCGCGCGTACTGGGCAGAGATCACCGCGTGGGAGCCCTCCACCTCGTGGGTCAGGGCCTTGCCCAGGTCGTGGAGCAGCGCGGCGCGCTTGGCCGTCTTCACGCTCGCGTCGAGCTCGCTCGCCATGATCCCCGTCAGCTGGACGACCTCGAGCGTGTGCTTGAGGACGTTCTGGCCATAGCTCGTCCGGTAGCGCAGCCGCCCGAGGATCTTGACGATCTCCTCCGGAAACTCGCCGCAGTTGGCCTCGAAGACGGCCTGCTCGCCGGCCTGCCGGATGTGGTCGTCGAGCTCCGCCTTCGACTGGTAGTACATCTCCTCGATCCGCGCCGGGTGGATGCGGCCGTCCTCGATCAGCTTCGTCAGCGTGATCTTCGCGATCTCGCGGCGGATGCCGTCGAACGACGAGAGGACGACGGCGCCCGGCGTGTCGTCGATGATGATGTCGACGCCGGTCAGGTGCTCGAGCGCCCTGATGTTGCGGCCCTCACGCCCGATGATCCGGCCTTTCATGTCGTCGGACGGCAGCTCGACGAGCGACACGGTGGTCTCGGCTGCGTGACTTGCGGCTACCCGCTGGAGGGCGTCGGCGACGAGGTTGCGGGCCCGGCGGCGCGCCTCGGACTGCGCTTCCTCCTCCATCTGCCGCACACGCCGGGCGAGCTCGTGGCGCACGAGCTCTTCGGACCGCTGCAAGACCTCTGCACGCGCCTCGTTGACGGTCATCGCACCGATCCGCTCCAGCTCGGCGAGCTCCTGGTCCTTTGCCGACTTCAGCTCCTCCTGGAGTTGGCGGGCATGCACCTCGCGGTCGGCGATCCCCTGCTCGCGGCGGTCGAGCTCGGTCACCTGTCGCTCGAGATCCCCCTCGCGCGCTGCCAGGCGCTCCTGCGTCCGGACCGACTCCGACTGCCGCGCCATCACCTCCCGCTCGATCTCCTCGCGGAGGCGCACCGACTCCTCCTTGGCCTCCAGCTGGGCTTCGCGCTGCAGAGCGTCGGCGTCCCGGCGAGCCTCGTCGAGCAACAGCTGCCGCTGGCGTCTCGCCGCCGCCAACCGAGATCCGCCGTTCGCGGCGAGCCCGACGATCGCGAGCGCGGCGCCGACTACGAGACCGATGATGATGCCGATCACGATCGCCATGCCGCTCCTCGGTCGACGGTCCCGCGGCGGACGCCGCAGGGGCCCATCCGCCGCCAAGCCGGCGCGGACGCATCCCGCGAATCGAAGCAAGCGAACAGCGACCGTCGGGTCGCTCGGGACTAGCTTAGGTCGAGTTCCTCCGGAAAGCCGTCGCGTGCATGGGTCTCAAATCAGACTCGTGTTCAGTGGTTCTGGGTTCGGTTCGATTCGGAAATGTGTCGTATGCAGGCAAAACGTCAGATGGAACTCTCGTATCCTACTCCTTCGGGCGCATCATCCGCAACGGAGGCCGCAGCGACCGCCTCGAGCGCGTCCTCGGAGAACCCCCGGCGCCCCAGCGAGCGAAGCGCACGCAGGCCGCCGCCGGCCCTCGCCGCCTCGCGGAGCGCCCGCTCGGGCTCGGCCTCGAGGGCGCCCACGGCCGAGTCGGCCGTCTCGGGCTCGATCCCCTGGCGTTCGAGATCGCCGCGGATCCAGGCGTCGCCGTAGCCGCGCTCGGCGAGCACGGCCGCCCGATCGCGCGCAAAGCGGGCGTCGTCCAGGTAGCCGGTGCGCTCGAGCACGTCGAGTGCAGCGGACTGCGCCGATTCGGATAGGCCGGCGCGGTCGAGCTTGGTTCGCAGGCTCGCAGCCGAGTGGTCCCGGCGGGCGAGCGCCCGGACGGCGCGGTCGACGGCGCGCTCCTCCTCAGGCACGTCTTTGGGGGGCAGGGCCTCAGACGACATGGCCTCGCCGGGCAGCTCTTATGCCTCGACCGGCTCCTCGGCCTGTTCCACCGGCGACGTGTCTCCGACGGCTGCCGCCGCGGCGGCCTTCTTCTTCGCCGCCGTCTCCTGGTCGCCCGGATCGGCAATCGGCAGGAGCCTTGCCGAGGCGACCTGGTCGTCGCCGAGTTGCGCCTGGATCCGCTGGAGGATGCCCTGCGTCACGTCGGGATGCTCGCGGAGGAACGCGGTTGCGTTCTGCCGGCCCTGGCCGAGCCGCTCGTCCTCGAAGCTGAAGTACGAACCTGACTTCTGGACGACCTTTCGCTCGAGCCCGGCGTCGAGCACGGTGCCCTCCCAGGAGATCCCCTGGCCGTAGAGGATGTCGAACTCGGCCTGCTTGAACGGCGGCGCGACCTTGTTCTTCGCCACCTTGACGCGCACGCGGTTGCCGATCGCCTCGACTCCCTCCTTGAGCGTCTCGATCCGGCGGATGTCGAGGCGGACCGAGGAGTAGAACTTCAGCGCGCGGCCGCCCGGCGTCGTCTCAGGGTTCCCGAACATGACGCCGATCTTCTCGCGGAGCTGGTTGGTGAAGATGCAGATCGTGTCGGTGCGGTTGAGCGTCCCGGCCAGCTTGCGCATCGCCTGGCTCATCATCCGCGCCTGGAGGCCGACGTGACTGTCGCCCATCTCGCCCTCGATCTCTGCCTTCGGAGTGAGCGCTGCGACCGAGTCGATCGCAATCACGTCGAGCGCGCCGCTGCGGATGAGGAGCTCGGTGATCTCCAGCGCCTGTTCGCCGGTGTCGGGCTGGGAGACGAGCAGCTCGTCGATGTTCACGCCGATCCGCTTCGCGTAGAAAGGATCCATCGCGTGCTCTGCGTCGATGAACGCGCAGATCCCGCCGCGCCGCTGCGCCTCGGCGATCACGTGGTAGACGAGCGTCGTCTTGCCCGACGACTCCGGGCCGAAGATCTCGACCACGCGGCCGCGCGGCAGCCCGCCGATGCCCAGTGCGAGGTCGAGCGCGAGCGAGCCGGTGGAGACAGCGCCCACGGACACCTGCGGCCGGTCGCTCATCCGCATCACCGAGCCCTTGCCGAACGCCCGCTCGATCTGCCCCAGTGCCGTGTCGAGTGCTTGCTCCCGATCCACGCTCATCCTCCTAGCTCTCTCGTTTCGAAGTCGTATTCCCGGACGACGACGTATTCGGCCCCGGTCGGCCGCAGCCGAGACATGTAAACAGCCGCGCCGGACGGAGCGACGGCGCCGAGGCCGGGCAGTGACGGCGAAAGCCGAGGACGCTCCCGGAAGCGCACGACGGTGATGTGCGGCAGCCACGGACGCCGCTCCGGCTCGTACACGCCGAGCTGCTCGAGCCGCCCGTGGAGATCACGGGCGAGCTCGCCCGCGGCATCGTCGTCGTCGCCGAAGACGACCATGCCGACGCTGCGGGTCTCGCGGTAGCGGAGCTCGTGGAGCACGATCGGCCCCGCTCCGGCGGCGGCAGCGGCCAGCTCGGCAGCGATGGCTCCGACCTCCGCGGCCGGTCGGGAGCCGAGGAAGGCAAGAGTGACGTGGAGGTTCTCCCGAGGCACCCGGCGAAAACGTCCTTCAGGGAAAGAGCGCCCTGCAGGGAGGGCGGTCTGCCACGCCTCCAGCCGGTCCAGCGCCTCGGCGGGGAGGGTGAGAGCGCAGAAGAGCCGAACCGATCCATCCCCGCCGACGCTAGCAGCCGAGATCACACGAGACTGTCGCCATTCTGTGACAGAAGACGCCGGACCAGATGCAGGGCGGCGACCGTCGACCGCGTGCGGATCGTCTCTCGGTCGGCCGGGAAGCTGAACTCGATCCCGTGTCCGCCCTCGGGCGTCTCGGCATGGAGGTAGACGAGCCCGACCGGCTTCTCCGGCGTTCCGCCATCCGGCCCGGCGATGCCCGTCACCGACACCCCGACGTCGACGCCGAGGCGCGCCCGGACGCCGAACGCCATCTCCGCCGCCGTCTCCGCCGACACTGCGCCGTGCTCCGCCAACGTTGCCGGCGAGACCCCCAGCTCCGCCTCCTTCACCGCGTCCGCATACGAGACCACGCCGCCCTGGAAGACCTCGCTCGAGCCCGGGACAGACGTCAACCGCGCCGCAACGAGGCCGCCCGTGCACGACTCCGCCGTTCCGAGCGTCCACCCCCTCGCCCGGCAGAGGTCCAGGACGAACGCCTCCACCGGCCGCTCGTCACGCGCGAACAGGTACTGCGCCAGGGGGTCGACGAGCGCCCCCTCGAGCTCCTCCGCACGCGCCTCCGCGCCCGGGCCGAAGAGCAGGTCGACATGGATTTCGAACTCCCGCGCACAGATGGTCACCTCCAGCCCGTCGCCGTCGCCGCCGGCATCTGCGAGCGCCTTCGCGACCGCGGACTCGCTGGCGCCGTAGAAGCGGAGCACCCGGCGTCCGGGCGGCTGCGCGCGGGCCAGAACCCGCCGCACCGGCTCGGTCTCGAGGGCGCGCGGCCAGAGCCGCCGGAGCTCGGCGGGCGGCCCGGGCAGCACGACCACTGCTGCCGCCGCCGGTATCGAGCACCATCCCCGGCGCCGTCCCCGCCAGCCCGAGCGAGATAGCGCCCTCGGGCAGCGTGGCCTGCTTGCGCACGCCCGGCTCGAAGTCCGCGTAGGGCCGACGCAGCCGCTCGGCCACGTGGCGCGAGACCGCCCCGATCTCCTCGTGCAGCGCGTCGTCGAGGACGAGCGCGCGGCCCGCAACCCTGGCGACCAGCTCGACCGTGCGGTCGTCGTGCGTCGGCCCGAGACCGCCCGAGACGAGGCACAGATCTGCCTCGAGCCCTCCGGCCAGCACGGACTCGAGCTCGTCGGGGCGGTCGCCCACGATCGTGATCCGGGCGGGCTCGAGGCCGAGCCCGAGCGCCGCGGCGGCGAGGAACGGCCCGTTCAGGTCCGTGCGCTCGCCCCGGACGAGCTCGCTGCCCGTGACGACGATCGCGGCCCGAGGCCGCTCGCGGCTATGTGCCTGGGCCGGCAGCGCGTATGTTGCCGGAGCTGACAATGAGACTACGGGGCTTGGCGCCCCCGACCAGCACAGTCCGCGCGTTGAGCCGCATGCGCACGTTCTCGGGCGAACCGATGTAGACCCACAGGACCTTGCCCGTGCCGAAGCGCTGCATGCTGCCGTTCGTCAGCGTCCCGTTCCACACCTGCCGGCCGCTCTCTGAGCCGGACCGGACGAGGAGCAGCGTGTTGCCGCCGACGGCGCGCACGACCAGGCCCTTGGACGGCTTCGTCGCCGCGGTCGTCGCGGGCGTGTCGAGCGGCAAGGACTGGTGTCCGCTGCCGCCGTACCGCCAGGCGGCGATCACCAGCGCCGTCACCGCGGCGATGGCGATGAGGGTGAGCCAGACGAGCTTCGACTCGAGCCGCCGCCTGCGCACGTGTGTCCTCCGGGACGAGGAGCTACTGCGAACCCGTCGCTCGAGCACCTCGTCGCCCGAGCCGTACCGCACGTTGTACTCGTCCACGTAGAGCTGCCCGTCCAGGCCGAGGTAGTCGGCGTACGTGCGCAGGAACCCCTTCACGTAGGTGGGCGAGGGCAGCGTCTCGAACGCCTCGTCCTCGAGCGCGCGCAGGTATTTCGCCCGGATCTTCGTGCCCTGCTCGAGCTCGGGGAAGTCGAGGCCCTTGCGCGTGCGCGCCTCGCGGAGGCTGTTCCCGATCTCGAACACGCGCCCCATTGTAGACCCGGGTCGGGCGGGCGGCCGTGCGCGCCGTCGAAGACGGCGCTGCCGGCAAACAGAGCGTCGGCGGGCGCCGTAGGCGCCTCGCGGCCGGTCGGGCCGAGCCTACTGCTCCGCGAACATGGACAGCAGGCCCCAGAACCCCAGGGCGAGCGCGGCGGTCCCGGCGACGAGCAGGCCGACGATGCCGAGGATCCTGCCGGCCTGCGCCGCCGTGCCGCCGCCGGCGCGCCCGAGGGTGATCTGGATCCGCTCACGCGCGCGTCGGGCGAGGACGATCGCCGACCAGCCGAGCAGCGCGGCAACCAGGACCGAGCCGGACGACTCGACCAGCGTCACCTGCTTCAGCTCGCGGGCGAGGACGACCCCGACGGGGATCGCGGCGAGCGACAGGAGCCCACAGGCCAACGACCACCAGGCGCGCGGGTTGGCCCGCCGCGCGTCGCTACTGCTTGACGTAAGGACGTCCAACAGATGCGGGTGGGATCGACCTGCCGACAACTCCGGCGACGACGATCAACGTCACGAGGTAGGGCAGCGCCTGCACGAACACCTGCGGCTCGTAGCCGTAGCCCTGGATGCGGGCGACGAGCGCACCGAAGAAGCCGAACAGAAGCGCGAAGCAGAACGCCCGCCCGGGCCGCCAGCTGCCGGCGATCAGGGCGGCGAGCCCGATGAACCCGCGGCCGTTCGTCATGTTCTCGGTGAAGGAGTGCGTGTAGCCGATCGAGAGGTACGCCCCGCCCATCGCGACGATCGTCGAGGAGGTGATCACCGAGAGGTAGCGCACCTTGTACACGTCGATCCCGACCGTGTCCGCCGCCCGCGGGTGCTCGCCGACGGACCGGAGACGGAGCCCGTACGGCGTCCGGAACATGAAGATGCTGGACGCGACCAAGAGGGCGAAGAGCACCCACGTCATCAGATTCAGGTCGCCGATCGCCTTGTACCAGAACCCGTGGTCTCCGTACGAGTGCGGTGGGATGTGGTCGAGGAAGGTGAGGCTGACGTTCGGGATCGACGGGATACCGGTTCCCGGTGTGCCGTCGGCGCCGTAGATCTGGATGAAGAAGTAGCCCGTGATCCCGAGCGCGAGGAAGTTGATCGCAGTGCCGCCGACGATCTGGTCGGCCCGCATGTGTATGGCGAGGAAGGCGTAGATCAGCCCGAACACCGCTCCGCTGACCATCGCGGCGAGGATTCCGACCGGCCAGGAATTCGCCTTGTCGGCAGCGAGGATGCCGAAGAAGCACCCGCCCAGCATCATGCCTTCCAGGCCGATGTTGATCACGCCGCTCCGCTCCGCATAGAGGCCGCCGAGCGCCGCGAATGCGACCGGGGTGGCGAAGATGAACATCTGGCCGATCAGCGTCCCCCAGTCAACGACGCCCGACCCGCTCGAGGTGATGAAGGCGCCGTCGAGGTGGCCGATGCTCGACTGCGTCGCACCCCAGCCGACGAGAGCGCAGAGCCCGGCAACGACCACGCCCGTCCAGCCGAGGCGCCTCTCCCCCATCCCTGCCACGGCTGCGCACGCGAGCGCGGCCAGCCCCTCGACGAGGAAGATGAACAGCGCCGAGCGGATCGCGACCGGCGGCAACATCAGCCAGAGCCCCACCCCGGCGACGGCGATCGCGCTCCAGGCGATCCAGCGCAGGACGCTGCGGCTCACTGCGCGCGCCGCCGGAACCGCGACCGTGCTCACCGGATGGCTCCCTGTGGCTGCTGCGCTGCGCCGGTAGCCGGGCGACGTGCCCGCCTGCGCTGATTCCAGAGCCAGATGAACAGGAGGTCCATACCGACGAAGAGCAGGACGAGCCCCTGGATGATCGTCGAGAGGTTGCCCGCGAGGCGCGGGTCGAAGACGTCCTGGATCGCCGGGTTGCGCGTCGACGTCCCCTGCACGAGCGCCCCGAAGAAGAGCGCTGCGAGCGGCACGCCGATCGCCGAGTTGCGACCGAGCAGCGCGACGGCGATGCCGATGAAACCGATGTTCGCGATCTGGATGTCCAGCACGCCGAGGCGGAACTGCCAGCCGAGGATGTCGATCGCACCCGCGATGCCGGCGAAGGCGCCGGAGATCGCCATCGCCAGGATGTAGCTCTTGCGCACGCTGACGCCGCCGTAGCGGGCTGCCTCGGGGTTGAAGCCGGTCGCCCGCACCTCGAAGCCCAGTGTCGTGCGGTACAGAACGAGCCAGAAGACGATCGGCGCGCCCAGGGCGATGAAGAACCCGACGTGGAGGCCCTGGAGGATCGGGTCGCCCCAGAAGACCGGCAGGTGCGCCTTCGGGGCGATGTCCGAGGAGACCGGGTTCGACGTGTCGACCGTGTTCTGCAGCTGGCCGCCGCGGCCGACGAGGCCCTGCGCGAAGTAGCTCGCGACGAAGTTGAGCATGATCGTCGAGATCACCTCGTGGACCCCGACCGTCGCTTTCAGGAAGCCCGCGATCCCGGCCCATAGCGCCCCGACGACCGTCGCGAGCGTTATCGCCAGGAAGATGTGCAGGCTCCCGTTCATGTCGACCCAGGAGGAAGCGATCCAGACCGAGACGAGCGCGCCCATGATGTACTGGCCGTTGCCGCCGATGTTGAACATGCCGCACTTGAAGGCGAACGAGACGGCGAAGCCGGCGAGGATCAGCGTCGAGGTGACGATCAGCGTCTGCTGGAGGTTGAACGCGGCGTCCGTACGGGCCTGACCCTGCACCCACGGAAACAGCCAGTTCAGCCCCGTGCCGTCGAAGATCCCCTTGAACGCGGTCAACGGGTTGTGGCCCGTCGCCGCGACGACGAGCATGCCCATCAGCAGCGCAAAGACCGTCGTGACGATCGGGATGACGGCGCCCCCCGCCCGCTGGAACGCCGAGACGCGGGCCGCGACGCTCGGCGCGTAGTCCCCGCCGCCGACCGCCTCCGGCGTCTCCTGCTCTAGCTCCTCCTCCTCGGCCTCGATCCGCGCCTCCTCGTCGAAGCGCTCGTCGCCCGTCGGCTTGTCGTCGCTCACGCCGCGTCCGCCGCTTTCCGGCGGCCGCCCAGCATCGCGATGCCCAGCTCCTCCTCCGAGATGTCGGGCCCGTACTCGCCGACGACCTCGCCCTCGAACATGACTAGGATCCGGTCGGAGAGCGAGAGGATCTCGTCGAGCTCGAGCGAGACGAGCAGCACGGCCCGACCCGCGTCGCGCTCGGCGACCAGGCGGCGATGGACGTACTCGATCGCGCCGACGTCGAGCCCACGGGTGGGCTGGGCGGCGATCAACACCTTCGGGTTTCGGGCGACCTCGCGGGCGACGACCACCTTCTGCTGGTTCCCGCCCGAGAGGGCGCCCGCGCGCGTGTGCGGGCCGCCGCCGCGGACGTCGAAGTCGTGGATCAGCTGGGCGGCGCGCGCGACCAGACGGCGCGGATAGAGCCAGCCGAACCGCGAGGCGGGCGGAGAGCAGTAGTCGTGGATCGCGATGTTCTCGGCGATCGAGAACTCGAGGACGAGGCCGCGGCGGTGGCGGTCCTCGGGGATGTGCCCGACCCCGGCGTCGAGCATCCCACGCGGGGTGCCGCGCGCGTAGGACTTGCCGGCGACCTCGATCGAGCCGCTCTGGAGGCGGCGCAGACCGGTGAGGGCGTCGATCAGCTCCGTCTGGCCGTTGCCGTCGACGCCCGCGATCCCGACGATCTCCCGCGCCCGCACGTGGAACGAGACGCCCCGCACCTTCTCCAGGCTGCGGTCGTCGAGAACGTGCAGATCCTCGACCGCCAGCAGCGTCTCCTCGGGGGTCGCGGGTGGCTTGTCGACGCGGAGCAGGACCTCGCGGCCGACCATCATGCGAGCGAGGCTCTCCTCGGTCGCACCCTCCTTCGGGACGGTCGCGATCTTCCGGCCGCGGCGAAGAACGCTGATCCGGTCGGCGACCTCGAGGACCTCGTGCAACTTGTGCGAGATGAAGATGATCGACTTCCGCTCTGCCTTCAACTCGTGGATGATCGCGAACAGCTCACGCACCTCCTGCGGCGTGAGCACGGCGCTCGGCTCGTCGAGGACGAGGATCTCCGCGCCGCGGTAGAGGGCTTTGAGGATCTCGACGCGCTGCTGCTGGGCGACGGTGATGTCCTGGATGCGCGCGTCGGGATCGACGGCGAGGCCGAAGCGGTCGGAGAGCTCGCGCACGCGGCGCCGGGCCTCGCCCACGTCGAGCAGCACCTCGGCCTGCGTCGGCTCCTGGGCGAGGACGATGTTCTCGGCCACCGTCATCACGGGGATCAGCATGAAGTGCTGGTGCACCATCCCGATCCCGGCGTCGATCGCGTCCTTTGCGGACGAGAACGTCGCCTTCTTCCCGTTCAGGTGGATCTCGCCCGAGTCCGGGTGATACAGGCCGTAGAGGATGTTCATCAGCGTCGACTTGCCGGCGCCGTTCTCCCCGAGCAGGGCGTGGACCTCGCCGTCCAGGAGCTCGAAATCGATGCTGTCGTTCGCGAGGACGCCCGGGAACTGCTTGGTGATGCTGAAGAGCGCGAGGACGACTCCGGTCTCAGCCATGCCCGGCGATCCTAACCGGGCGCAAACGGAAGAGGGCGGGCACACGGCCCGCCCTCTTCGCACGACGATCCGGCAACGTCTACAGGGCCGCCGGAGGCTTGATCTTGCCGGCGATGATCTGCGCCTTGAGGGCGTTGAGCCTCGCCTTGTAGGCGGCCGGCACCTTCGGGCTGATCTTGCCCAGGGCGACGCCGCCGTTCTTCAGGTTGAACGTGATGTCCCCGCCGCCGACCAGCGTGCCGTCCTTGGCCGCCTTGACGGTGAGATAGACCCCAGTGTCCACCCGCTTGACCGCGCTGGTCAGGATGTGCGGGCCGAGGTACGCCTGGTCGACGTCGACGCCGTCGCCCCAGACCTTCTGCTCCTTCGCCGCCTCGAGCGCGCCCAGGCCACAGGGGCCGGCGACCGCGAAGACGACGTGCGAGCCCGCGGCGATCTGATTCTGCGCGATCGCCTTGCACTTGTCCTGCTCGGTGAAGGTCTGCGAGTAGCCGACCAGCACCTTCGTGCCCGGGACGCATTTCCGCGCGCCGGCCTTGTACCCGGCGATGAACGAGTCGACCGGCGGGATCTTGACGCCCGCGGTCGCGCTGATGATGTGCTTCGCGCCGTCCTTCTTCGTCATCAGCGCGGAGAGGCACCCGACCAGGTAGCTGTTCTCCTGGGTCGCGTACGTCAGGCCGGTGACGTTCTTCGTCAGCACGTTGCCCTTCTTGTCGGCGAACGGCGCGCCGTGCACCGAGTAATCCGTGATCGCGAAGTGGATCGACGGGAACTTCTTGGCGACGGTGTTCTCCGCGTCGGCGAGCAGGAAGCCCGCGCCGACGATCACGTCGTAGTGCTGGCGGGCCAGCGTCGCGAAGTTCGGGATGTAGTCGCCGGCCGAGCGCGACTCGACCGCTTGGATGGTCACCCCGCCGAGCGAGCGCGAGCGCTTCAGGCCGACCAGCTGAGACTGGTTGAAGCCCTTGTCGTTGAAGCGGCCGACGTCACTGACGAGCCCCGCTTTGATCGTCGCCTGTCGCGCGGCGCCGCCGGTTCCGGCGAGCAGCGCGACCGCGAGAATAATCGCCGGCACGGCAAGCGCAACCGGCAGGAAACGTCTCTTGGTCACCCAAATCCTCCCTCGATACTGAATGTTCCACAGAACCCCGCGCAGGGGAGCGCCAGATCCTATCCCCTCGGACCCCAGGGTCAACTGATTAGACGTCCGCGCGGCGACTTGGATAGCCGGCAGCGGCCACCAGCGCGTCGGCGCATGTGCGGATGCGCTCGAGGTCTTCCGCTGACGCCCGCGCAACCCGCTCCTGGACGAGCTGCTCGCAGCGTTCCAGCACCCCCGGCCACGACTCGGGATCCTCCCCGCGCGCCTCGAGCAGTCGCCGCAGCCAGCGCCTGCCGTACTCGGCATGCAGCGTCTCGTCCGCCCAGTCGAACTCCATGTCGGTTTCGCTGGTCGCATCGCCCATGTCGTGGAACGCCCGCGCCCGCTCGCGCTTGCGGCCGATGTTCTTCGTCTCGAAGTAGCCGAGCATGCCGAGGCGGTACAGCGGATCCTCGCCCTCGCAGGCCTCGTAGATGTAGCCGCCGAGCGGGATCTGCGCCGGCTCGAAGCCCCAGCGGGCGAGCCGTTCGGCGCCCATCAGCATGTGGCGGCTCTCGTCGTAGAGCCAGCGCGCGGCGTCCCGCGTGAACTCCCAGCCCAGCTCGGGTGGGAGGTCGTGCAGGATCCGGCCCGCGGTGTCGACCGCCCAGACCTCGTTCACGTGGCTGACCGCCGACCGCAGCTGCAGCGCGACGCCCTCGCCGTACGGATACGTGGGGTCGAGGACGTCCGGCCAGTAGAAGCTCGACGCGAAGTAGCGTGGGTCGCGGGCCGGGTCGTCGTCGGTGAGCTCGATCGGGCCGAGAGCGTCCTGCTGACGCTGTTTGTCGCGCAGCGCCGACTCGACCAGACGGATGGAGGGTCCGTCGGCCAGCTCGTCGGCCACGTCGAGGTACGCGCCGTAGTCGTCGCGCAGCTGGGCCACCACCAGGCGCAGATCGTCGGGGTCGACGATCGCGAGCTCCTCGGCCTGTTCGTCCAGGAATCGCACCGGATACCGGAGCTCGAACACGCGCTCGCGCAGGGCGTCGGCCGTGAGCGCCGATTCCCAGGCCGTGCGGGCCAGCTCGGCCTTGTGCTCCAGTAGGGCTGCGTGTGGCGTGAAGCCGCCGCAAGCGAGCACGACCGCCTGCTCGCGATAGAAGAGGTGCGTCAGCTCCCGGGCGGTGTCGAAGCGGACGCGGAGCTCACGGGTCGGCGGGAGGTAGCTCATCCCAGGACCTCGAGCATGAGCTCGAGGAAGCCGCCGGTGTCGTAGTCGGTGACGACGGTCGCGTTCGGCTCGCGCTCGACGCGCCCGAGCGTGTCGATCAGGCTCCAGCCGCGGGTCAGATCACCCGACGTCTCGACGTCCACGACTGCCTCCTCGGTCGCGAGGATCAGAGACGGCTCCACGATCGCTGCGCAGGCCATCGAGTCGGGGTGGGTCGATCCGCCCAGATGGTTGACCTTGTCGTCGAACTCGCGGGCCTTTCGATTCACCTTTCCGAAGAACTCCGACAGCGGTGTGCCGAGCGCCTCGATCCGCGCGAGCATGGCGTCGTCGAACACCCCGCGGGTGCGCGTCAGCGACCAGGTGAAGAGCGTCAGCGGGAAGCCCGCATTCAGCACGATCCTGGCCGCCTCGGGGTCGACGAAGAAGTTGTACTCGGCGGCCGGCGTGATGTTGCCGTCGCCGCCGCCCATCACGTAGAGACGCGCGACCTTCTGTGCGATCGATGGGTCGCGTACGACCGCCGCGGCCAGGTTGGTCAAAGGCGCCTGGGCGAGGATGGTCAGCTCGCCGGGGCCCGCGTTGATCCGGCGGACGAGCTCGTCGACCGCGTGCTCGGGCTCGGGCCGCTGCGCCGCCCGCGGGAAGAACGAGTCACCCATCCCGTCCTGGCCGTGCACATACTCGGCACCGACCCACTCGGCGATCAGCGGTTGCGCACAGCCCGCGTAGACGGGCACCTCGCCGACCCGGCCGGCCGTCTCGACGGTGTAGAGCGCGTTCTCGACCTCCTGCTCGAAGGCGACGTTCCCGCAGCAGACCGTGATCGCCTCCAGGGTCGCGTTCGGATGGCGGAGCGCGATCAGCAGCGAGAAGACGTCGTCGCCGGCCGTGTCGGTGTCGACGATCAGGCGGGTCATCCCAGGCGCGCCTCCAGTTCGCCACGGGTCGGCAGGCCCGAAATCACGCCTTCGTGCTCGACCATGTGCGCGCCGGCCGCGCAGCCCCACCGCACTGCCTCGGCGTCGTCGGCGCCCTCCGCCAGCGCAACCGCGAACGCCGCACAGAACGCGTCGCCCGCACCGGTCGTGTCGACCGGCTCGGCCGGAAAGGCCGGGATCTCCTCGCCCCGAAGGCTCGCGCCGTGTTCCCCGAGCGTGACCACGAGGGTGCCGTCCGCGTCGCCCAGGGAAGCAGCCTCGGTCTCGTTCGGAGTCAGGTAGTCGGCTGAAGCCGCGATCAGGCCGCCCGGCGCCGGCGCGGGGTTCAGGATCGTCCGCACGCCGGCCGCACGGCCGACGTCGAGCGCGTGCAGAGCAGTCTCGACCGGGATCTCCAGCTGGACGAGCAGGACGTCGGCGGCGGCAATCTGCTCGGCGAACGCGGCCACGTGCGCGGGCGTGAGTGCGGAGAGCGCGCCGGGGACGACCACGATGCGGTTGTCGCCACCCTCTTCGACCAGGATCGCCGCGGTCATCGTCGGCAGCGCCGTGCGGAGAACGGCCGTCGAGTCGACGCCCTCCTCCTGCCACAGTCCGAACGCCCCCTCGCCGAACGCGTCCTCGCCGACAGCGGTCAGCAGGGCGACCTCTGCTCCCAGCCGGGCGGCGCCGACGGCCTGGTTCGAGCCCTTACCGCCGTGGTCGCGCCGGAACAGCGTCCCGATCACGGTCTCTCCGAGCTCGGGCGCGCGCCCACAGCCGAAGGTGAGACCGACCCCGTAGCTGCCGACGACCGCGACGCGCGTCACATGGCGATCTTATGGCGCCGCCGGGTGAGGCCCGCACCGGGCGGGCCCCACCGCGATTGTCGTTCAGCTCAGCAGCCGAAGCACTGGTCCGGCTTGTTGCCCGCGATCGCCGTCTTCTCGATCGTGACGGGAAAGTCGGTGTAGACCCCCCCGCCCTGGACGAGGAAGCCGAAGCCCTGGCTCGTTCCCGCGCTGTTGTGGAGGACGGCGCTCGAGGTCAGAGTCAGCTGCGTCGGCGTATCCGAGCCGGTGGGCCTCGCCGACAGCGGCGACGTCCTCTACGACCTTCGCACGGGCCGTGAGACGGGCGCCGTCCCGAGTAGCGGCAGTCCCACGAGCCTCGACTTCAACCGGGACGGCAGCCTGCTCGCCGCCGCCGGCTTGGCCGGAACCGTCACCCTGTGGGACATCCGGCACGGGCGCGTGGCGGCCGATCGCACCGGACAGGCGGGTGATTTCTCGGTGCGCTTCTCGCCGAGCGGAAAGCTGGTCGCAGTCGGCGACAGCTCCGGCGCAGTCGTCTTTTGGAACGTGGCCAGCGGGCGGCCGGTCGGCGCACCCCTCGCCGGTCACAACGGCGGCGTCGGCTCGCTCGCCTTCGACCCGAGCGGCCGGGTGCTCGTCACCTCGGGGAGCGACGGGAAGCTCCGGCTCTGGGACGTCGCGAGCCGCCGGCTGGTCGGCGCGCCGCTGCCCGGGTCGGAGACGGGCGGATCGACCGAGTTCTTCCCGGACGGCAAGCACGTGCTCGGCGTCTTCGGCGACGGCACGGGCGTCGTCTGGAATGTCGATCCGGTCGCGTGGGAGGGCGCAGGCGTGCGCGGTCTCACGCAGGCCAGACGCGGGCCGAGTGGACCGAGTTCCTCGGCGGCCGCCCACCGCCCGGTCTGCCGCTGAACGCGGCTCAGGACGCGATCGTCTCACCCTCGCCGACCAGCACGCGGCGGGGCTTCGAGCCTTCGTACGGCGAGATGATCCCGCGGCGCTCGAGCATGTCGATCAGGCGGCCCGCGCGGGTGTAGCCGACCCGCAGGCGGCGCTGCAAGAGCGAAACCGACGCGGTCTGCGCCTGGACGACGACCTCGATCGCCTTCTCCAGCAGCGGGTCCTCGTCCGGATCGAAGTCGTCGTCCTCTCCTTCGGAATCGTCGGCCCCCGGCTTCTCCGGCGCCTCCAGCATCGACTCGTCGAGCTCCTGCTCGCGCTGCGCGCGGCACTGCTCGACCACCAGCGCGACCTCCTCCTCGCTCACGTATGCGCCCTGGACGCGCTGGAGCCGCGACGTGCCGAGCGGCTTGAAGAGCATGTCCCCCTGGCCGAGCAGGCTCTCGGCGCCCGCCTGGTCGAGGATCACGCGCGAGTCTGTCTGGCTGGACACCGCGAAGGCAATCCGCGACGGCACGTTCGCCTTGATCATCCCGGTGATCACGTCCACGGACGGACGCTGGGTCGCGAGCACGAGGTGGATGCCGACGGCACGCGACTTCTGCGCGAGCCGGATGATCGCGTCCTCCACGTCCTGCGGCGAGATCATCATCAGGTCGGCGAGCTCGTCGATCACGACCAGCAGGTACGGCAGCTGCTTCTCGCCGCGCCCACGCAGCGCACGGTTCATCTCGGGAAGCGAGCGCGCCCGGACGTGGCTCATCCGCTCGTAGCGGCGCTCCATCTCCCCCACCACGTTCGCGAGCGCCGCCGCCGCCGTCTTCGGCGACGAGACGACCGGCGTGAGCAGATGCGGGATCGACTCGTAGAAGTTGAGCTCGATCCGCTTCGGGTCGATCAGGATCATCCGCACGTCGTCGGGCGTGGCGCGCAGCAGGATCGAGGTGAGGATCGTGTTGATGCAGCCGGACTTGCCCGAGCCGGTGGTGCCCGCGATCAGCAGGTGCGGCATCCGTGCGAGGTCGGTCCAGACCGCGTTCCCGGAGATGTCCTTGCCCAGCCAGACAGACAGCGGGCTCGACGTCGCCGGCAGGTCGTCGTAGATGTCGCCCAGCGTGACGAGATTCGGTGCGAGGTTCGGCACCTCGACTCCGACCGCCTGCTTGCCGGGGATCGGCGCCAGGATGCGGATCTCCGTGGTCGCGAGCGCGTACGAGAGGTCGTCCTTCAGCGCCGCCACCTTCGACACTTTCGTGCCCGGCGCCAGCTGGAGCTCGTAACGCGTGACGCGGGGCCCGGCGATCTCGCCGACGATGGTCGCGTCGACGCCGAAGTTCGCCAGTGCCTGCACGAGCAGGCCGGCGACGCGACCGTCCTGCTCGCCCGGCTTGGCAGCGGGTGTCTTCGAACGTCGCAGCAGATTCCGGTCCGGGAGCGTGTACACGCCGTCCTCGTCGGCCTCGGTGACGTCGAAGAGCGATGTCTGGGAGGTGTCGACGAGCTCCGCCTCGGGCTCCGGCTCGCCTCGGTCGAGCACGAGCAGCGGCGCGGGCGAGACCACGTCCGGGAACTCCTCGACCCCGTCGACGGGCGGCGAGACGAGCGCAGGCGGCGGCGCGACTGCGGCCTCGGCCGGTGCCGGCTCGGAGGTGGAGCGCCTCCGCACCGTCGGACGCCGGGCTGCGCTCCGCATCGCGTGGCCCGAGCGGCGCAGGAACGCGCCCGCCGACGCGCCGGTGACCAGCAGCACGCCGGCCAGCAGGAGGAAGACGCCGAGGATCTGCGTCCCGGTCGAGCCGATCGGCTTGCCGAGGACGTCCGCGAGACCCCTGCCGAGATACCCGCCGTGGGCCGCCCCGAGCACGAGCGCGAGGCCGAGGGCGACGACGAAGAGCCCGGTCCGGAACGGGCCGAACCGCGGCAGGTCGCTTCGCCCGACCATCAGCGCGCCGACGGCGACGCAGACGACCGGCAGCACGTACGCGATCCCGCCGACGACGGCGACGAAGCCGTCGCCGATCGCCTTCCCGACATAGCCGCCGTTCCAGCCGACGTACAGCACCGTCGCCATGAACAGGCCGAACGCGAGCAGCCCCAGGCCGATCAGCTCGGGATGCTGGTGCGCGGGAGCCGCCGCGGCCTTCCGGCGCGTGCGCTTCTTCACCCGCGACGGAGTCTTCGGGCGAACCCGGGCGGGACGCTTCTTCCGCGCCATTGGCGCGACTTCGACGGGCGCCGGGCGAACCCTGCCCGCGCTAGCCGAGCGAGGAGATCCGCTCGACGAGCAGCCGGACGAACGCGTCCGCGTCGATCTCGACCGCAACGTGCGCGTTCGGCTCCCAGCCGCCCCGGCCACGCAGGTCGCAGTTCGTCCGGCCTCTGCCGAGCTCCTCGCCGCAGTCGACCTTCACGCCGACGTGGCGCGTCTCGACGATGCCGGGCCGGAACGCGTGCGCCATCGCAACCGCGTCGTGGATCGGCGAGCCGTCCCAGCCGTAGCTCTCCTTGTGGAAGCGCCCGTAGAACCCGAGCAGCTCCGCGACCATCGCGCCGACCCGGCCGGCGGCCTTCAGCTCCGCTGTCGGCTCGGGGCCGAAGATCGCCTGGTGGGTGACGTCGAGGCCGATCATGGTCACGTCGAGCCCGCTCCGGAACACGCGCTCTGCCGCCTCCGGGTCGACCCAGATGTTGAACTCGGCCGCCGGCGTGACGTTGCCCTCGCCGTAGGCGCCGCCCATCAGGACGACCCGCTCGACCTGCTCGGCCACGTCCGGGTGCATGTTCAGGAAGAGGCCGATGTTCGTCAGCGGGCCGGTGGGGACGAGCGTGATCGGATCGTCCGACTCGCGGATCGTGTCGGAGATGAAGTCGACTGCATGCCTCGGGTCGGGCTGCATCGTGGGCTGCGGCAGCGTCGGGCCGTCCATCCCGCTTGCGCCGTGGACGTACTCCGCGACGAACGGCTCCCTGACGATGGGGCGATCGGCGCCCGCGGCCACCGGGACATCGGTCCGGCCGACGAACTCGAGCAGCTTCAAGGCGTTGACGGTCGTCTTGTCGAGCGTCTGGTTGCCGTGGACGGTGGTGATGCCGACGAGGTCGACCTCCGGGCTCGCGAGGGCGAGCAGCAGCGCGATCGCGTCGTCGTGGCCGGGGTCGCAGTCCAGCAGGATCTTCATGTCCGCAGTATCTCGTCTACCTCCGCCGCGGTGGGCAGGGACGGCTGCGCGCCCGGCCGCGAGGCGGCCAGCGCGCCGGCGGCGCAGGCGCGGACGAGCGCCTCCTCACGTGGTCGCGCTTCGAGCAGCGAGACCAGCAGGCAGGCGGTGAAGGCATCGCCGGCGGCGGTGCCGTCGGCGGCCTCGACGGGAGGTGGCGTCGCCCGTGCGATCTCCCGACCGTCCTCCAGCAGGACCGCCCCCTCGGCGCCGAGCGTGAGCGCGGTCAGCCCGTCGAACCGTCCGATCGCCTCCTGCTCGTAGCGGTTGACGACGAGCAGGTCGACGTCGTCGAGCAGCGCGTCCGGGAGGTGGCGGGCCGGAGCCGCGTTCAGGCACGCGAACCGGCCTCGGCGAACAGCCTCGGCGACCGCCGCGACGGGAATCTCGAGCTGGCAGAGCACGGCGTCCGCGTCCTCCAGCCCGTCGGCTGCTTCGGCGGCGGCGTTCGCCCCCGGAGCGACCACGATCTGATTCTCGCCGTCCTCACCGACGACGATCAGCGCCACGCCCGTCGGCTCGGCCACGCGGCGGACGCCGCCGAGGCCGACACCACCCTCGGCGAGCAGCGAAAGCGCCTCGTCCGCGAACGGGTCGTTGCCGACCGCGCCGACCATCGCGACGTTCGCCCCCAGCCGGGCGGCGGCGAGCGCCTGGTTCGCGCCCTTGCCGCCCGGCACCCGCTCGAACGTCGCGTCGGTCAGCGTCTCCCCCGGGCGCGGCAGCCGCTCGCAGCGGGCGACGAGATCGAGGTTGATCGACCCGACGACCGCGATCGACGGGCTAGGCGGCAAGCGCGCGCAGGTCTTCGAGCGTGCGGCCGAGCAGGTTCTCGCGCAGGTCGAAGAGACCGGCCCACAGCGAGGAGCGGTCGGGCTCCGAGCCCATCAGCGCCGCCGATCTGAGCCCCTCGAGCGCACGCACGAGCACGGCCAGCTCCAGGTACGCCTGCGCGACGCGCACCGGCGAGACGGCGACGCCGGCCCGGTCGAGGACGTCCTGCCAATCGCGTAGCTCCCCGGCGCCGGGCTCGCCGTACCACGACCGGCCCTCGGCGATCTCGGGCTCGAGCTCGAGCAGGTAGCGGCCGAGAGGCCCCTCGAGCCCCGACAGCGCCGTCTCCGCGCGCTCCGCGGCCCGCCGCAGCGCCGCCTGCCTCTTCCCGGGCGTGCAGGGATCCGGCTCGCCGCGCGCCCAGCGCTCGAGCAGGCGGCAGAACGAGAGCGCCGCAACCTCGCACGCGGAAAGCTGCGAGATCAGCCGCCGGCCGGTGGCGTCCTCTGCAGCGTTGTCGGCGAGAACGCCGGCCCAGCCATCCATGACAGAGCTCATGCGCTGCGACCGCAGTGCAGTGACAGGCTCAAGCCTGTCACTGCCGTTTGCGCCGCGCGGGCGTGCGTGGTCATACCTCTACGACTACAGGAAGGATCATCGGCCGTCGACGGGTGCGGTCGTAGACGAGCTGGCCGATTCCGTCGTGGAGATGCTCCTGGAGCAGCTTGATCTCGACGATCTCGTCGGCGATGCAGGCGCGGAGGACGCTCTCCGCCTCCGCGCGCATCTCGTCGAGCAGCGGCTCCGTCTCGGCGAAGCCGCGCGCGATCACCTCGGCGGCGGCCGAGTGGACGCCGTTCGTCCCGGCAAGCGTGGCGACGACGATCAAGACGCCGTCCTCGGCCATGTGTCGCCGGTCGCGCAGGGCAACGTCGCCGATATCCCCCACGCCGAGACCGTCGACGAAGGTGACGCCGGGCTCGATCCGGTCGACGATCGAGGCACCGTGCGGTCCGAGCTCGACGACGGAGCCGTTCTCGGCCATCACGATTGCGTTCGCCGGCACGCCCGCCTCCTGCGCCATCCGCGCGTTCGCCGCCTGCATCCGGTACTCCCCGTGGATCGGCATCACCGCCTTCGGGCGCACCAGCCCGTACAGCGTGCGGATCTCCTCCTGGTTGGCGTGCCCGGAGACGTGCACGGCCGCGTTCTCCTCGTGCAGCACCTCCGCGCCTGCCTTCGAGAGCTGGTTGATCGTGTCGTGGACGCGCAGCTCGTTGCCGGGGACGGGCCGCGCGGAGAGGATCACCGTGTCGCCGCGCTCGACCGAGACGGTCTGGTGGTCGCGGTACGCGATCCGCGTCAGCGCCGACATCGGCTCGCCCTGGCTGCCGGTGCAGAGGATCAGCACCTCGTGCGGCTCGTACTCCTCCAGGTCCTGCGGCCGGATCACCGTCCCCTCCGGCACCTCGAGATACCCGAGGTTTCCCGCGATGTTCAGGTTCTTCCGCATCGAGCGCCCGACGACCGCGACCTTGCGGCCGGCCTGGACGGCGACGTCGATCGCCTGCTGCATGCGGTGGACGTTCGAGGCGAACGAGGCGACCAGGACGCGTCCCTTTCGCTGGGGGATGATCTGGCGGAACGCCTCGCCGACGAGCCGCTCCGAGCCGGTGAACCCGGGCCGCTCTGCGTTCGTCGAGTCGCACAGCAAGAGGTCGATGCCGCGGTTGCCGAGCTCGGCGAGCCGCCCGACGTCCGTGCGGAAGCCGTCGACCGGGGTGTGATCGAGCTTCCAGTCGCTGGTGTGCAACACGCGCCCGGCGTCGGTCTCGATCACGACGGCGACGTTGTCCGGCACCGAGTGCGCCATGCGCACGAACTCCAGCCGGAACGGCCCGATCTGCACCGGGTCTCCCTCGGGGTCGATCTCCCGCAGCTCGGTCGCGTTGAGCAGCCCGTGCTCGTCCAGCTTCGACTTCACCAGCCCGAGCGTCAGGCGGGTCGCCCAGACCTCCGGCACCCGCACCTCGCGCATCAGGTACGGCAGCGCGCCGACGTGATCCTCGTGCGCGTGCGTGAGCACGACCGCGCGGACGTCGGCCTGGCGCTCGACGAGGTACGTGAAGTCCGGCAGCACGAGGTCGACGCCGAGATGCTCGTCGCGCGGGAACGCAAGGCCGGCGTCCACGACCAGCGTGCCCTGCTCGTGCTCGAACACGGTCATGTTCTTCCCGACCTCGCCGAGGCCGCCGAGCGGAATGACGCGCAGACGCTCTGTCACCCGCAGAGTGTATCCCCGGGCTGTCGCAGCCCTACGCCGCTGCGGGGATGCTCAGGCCGGCCCGCGCGAGGCAGTCGCGCACCCGCTCGAGCTCGTCGTCGGTGGCCGGGACCATCGGCAGGCGGAACCCGCCGACGTCCTGGCCGACGAGCGTGAGCGCGGTCTTGATCGGAATCGGGTTGACCGCGACGGCGTCGAGCTCCCACAGCGGCGCGAGCGCCTCGTCGATCTCGCGCGCCCCGTCGACGTCGCCGGCGCGGTACCGGCGCACCAGCTCCTTCATCTCCGGGCCGGCGATGTGCGAGCGGACGCAGATGCCGCCGGTGCCCCCGAGGCCGAGAAACGGCAGTAGGAGTGGATCGTCGCCGGCGTACAGGTCGAGGCCGAGCTCGACGATCCGGCGGGCCTGGTCGAGGTCATCGTTCGCCTGCTTGACCGCCGTCACCGTGGGGATCTCGGCGAGCTCGGCGATCGTCTCCGACTCGATGTTGATCACCACCCGGCCGGGGATGTTGTACGCGACGATCGGCCGGTCGCTCACCTCCGCGATCGCGCGGAAGTGCTCGACGATCCCGCGCTGCGGCGGCTTGTTGTAGTAGGGCGTGACGACGAGGAAGCCGTGGACGCCGGCCTCGTGGGCGCGCGCGGTCAGGTGCATCGAGTGCGCGGTCGAGTACGTGCCGGTGCCGGCGATCACGGTCGCGCGGTCGCCGACGGCGTCGACCGCCGCCGCGTACAGCTCCAGGCGCTCGTCGTCGGTCAGGGTGGGCGACTCGCCCGTCGTCCCCGTGACCACGAGCCCGTCGGAGCCGTTGTCGACGAGGTGGCGCGCCAGCTCCCGGAACCTGTCGTAGTCGACCGAGCCGTCCTCCCGGAACGGCGTCACGATCGCCGTCAGGATCTCGCCGAGCATGCCCGCATTGTAGGGACTGTCCACGAAGGGGACTGTCCCCAAAGCTCGTAGCTCGCTCCGATCTGTGGGGTCAGACCCCTGCGGGGTCAGACCCTAAAAGCGGGTCGAGCCCGACGGTCAGGCCCGCCGGCAGCGAAGGCAGCCGCTCGAGCGCGAGCAGGACACCGGGGACGAATGCCTCGCGCGAGAGCGTGTCGTGGCGGATCGTCAGCAGCTCGCCCGGGCCGCCGAGCAGCACCTCCTGGTGCGCGACGAGCCCCGGCAGCCGGACGGAGTGGATCGCCGGGCCGTCCCCCATCGCCGCCGCCGTCGCCTTCGCGGTCCCCGACGGCGCGTCGACCTTCGACTCGTGGTGGAGCTCGACGATCTCCGCGCGCGGGAAATGTGCAGCCGCTTCCGCAGCGAAGCGCATCATCAGCACCGCGCCGAGCGCGAAGTTCGGCGCGAAGAAGACGACCAGCCCGGCTGCGCGCGCCCGCTCCCCCACGCCGGCGAGGTCGGCGCCGCTCGTCCCGACGATCGACGGGACTCCCGCGGCGATCGCCGCGTCGACGTTCGCGACTACGGCGTCCGGCCGGGTGAAGTCGACCATCGCGTCGGCGTCCCCGAGCCCGTCGACCAGGGTGTGCCCGGCCCGCTCGAGCGCCGGCCCGAGCACCGAGCCGACCTTGCCGCGCGACCCGTTGAGCAGGATGCGCACGGGATCAGGCCGCGGCGGCCAGCCCGGGATGTATGCGCTCGACCGCCTCCGTGAACCGGTCGTCGTTCGGCCCGATGCCGGCGACCGACAGACGCGCCGGCTCGAGCAGGACGCCGGCCAGCTCGGCCAGCGCAGCCGGTTCGACGGCGTCGATCTCGGCAATCACCCGGTCGAGCGACAGCAGCTCCGTGTCGGTGATCAGCGAGCGGCCGAGCCGGCTCATCCGGTTCGAGGTCGACTCCATCGACAGGGCGATCCGTCCCTTCAGGTTCTCCTTCGCCCGCTCCAGCTCGCGCTCACGCAGGTTGCCCGCGGCGATGTCGGCGATCTCCTCGGCGACGATCTCCAGGCAGGAGACGAGGTTTTCCTCGCGCGTGCCGACGTAGATCCCGATCAGGCCGGAGTCGGTGTACTGCGAGCCGAAGCTGTAGACCGTGTAGGCCATCCCGCGCTTCTCGCGGATCTCCTGGAACAGCCGCGAGGATGCCGATCCGCCGAGGATCGCGTCGAGCAGCGAGGCGGCGAACCGGCGCCGGTCGGAGCGGGCGATGCCGGGCGCTCCGACGCAGACGTGGAACTGCTCGGTGTCCTTCTGCTGGAAGCGCAGGCCGGGCGCCGGCTCGCGCACGAGCGGCGAGCGTACGCGCGTGTCCCGGGCCGGCGGCTCGGCGCGCCCGCGCGCGGCCCGCTCGAGCAGCCCCAGCAGCCGGTCGTGCTCGAGGTGGCCGGCGGCGGCGAGCACGACGTTGCCGGCGACATAGGCACGGCGGTGGTACGCGGAGATCGAGCGGCGGCTGATCGAGGAGATGACCTCGGCGCGTCCGATCACCGGCCGGCCGAGCGGATGGTCGGAGAAGACCGCCTCCGAGAGCAGATCGTGGACGAGATCCTGCGGCGCGTCCTCGACCATCGCGATCTCCTCGAGAACCACCTCGCGCTCGGAGTCGATGTCCGCGAAGGCAGGCGAGAAAACCATGTCGGCCATCACGTCCAGGGCGTCCTCCAGATGGCGGTCGGGAACGCGGGCGTAGACGACCGTGTGCTCGCGTGAGGTGGCGGCATTCAGCTCGCCGCCCATCTCGTCGAAGATCTCGGCGATCTGCTGCGCCTCGTACGAGCGCGTGCCCTTGAACAGCAGGTGCTCGATGAAGTGGGAGACGCCCGCCTTCGCGTCGGGCTCGTCACGGGCGCCGGCTCCGATCCAGAAGCCGAGCGACACCGAGCGGACGCTGTCGACGCGCTCCGTGATCAGCCGTTCCCCGGAGTCGAGCTCGGAGAGGACGTATTCCTGCACCGGCGGATGGTACAGCTGCGGAATACTGCATCCGTGGAGGCGACCGCCGACCTCACCCGCACGGGGCCCGATCCGCGCCGCTGGCTGGCGCTCGCCCTCCTGTGCTCGGCCTACTTCATGGTCATCCTCGACGTCTCGATCGTGAACGTCGCCCTGCCGTCGATCCAGAAGGACCTCCACTTCAAGCCGGACGACCTGCAGTGGGTGTTGAGCGCCTACGCGCTGACCTTCGGCGGCTTCCTGCTCCTCGGCGGCCGTGTGGCCGACGTGCTCGGCCGCCGTGTGGTCTTCATGTCCGGCGTCGCCCTCTTCACCCTCGCGTCCCTCGCCTGCGGCCTTTCAGGCTCCGAGGGCATGCTGATCGCCGCGCGGGCCGTGCAAGGCCTGGGCGCGGCCATCCTCTCCCCTGCGGCGCTCTCGATCATCACGACCACGTTCGAGGAGGGCTCGGAGCGCAACAAGGCGCTCGGGATCTGGGGCGCGATGGGCGGCAGCGGTGCCGCGGTCGGCGTCCTGCTCGGCGGGATCCTGACCAAGGCGCTCGGCTGGGAGTGGATCTTCTTCGTCAACGTGCCGGTCGGCGCTTTCGTGCTCGCGACCACTCGCTCGATCATCAAGGAGAGCCGCGCCGGCGCAGCGACCCGCCACTTCGACGCGCTCGGCGCCGTCCTCATCACGAGCGCGCTCTCGCTGCTCGTCTTCGCCCTCACCCAGGCGAACCGCGTCGGCTGGGGCTCGGCCCAGACGATCGGGATCCTGATCGCCTCCGCCGCGCTCCACGTCGCCTTCATCGCGGTGGAGCACCGCTCGCAGGCGCCGCTCGTCCCGCTCGGCATCTTCGCCAGGCTGCGGACACTGACCGGCGCGAACGTCGTCAGCTTCCTCGTCGGCGGACTGACGTTCGCGATGTTCTTCATGCTCTCCCTCTACATGCAGCAGGTTCTCGGCCTCTCGGCGCTCCAGACCGGGGCCGGGTACCTCGCCGTCGCCCTGACCGCGATCGTGTCGGCCGGCGTGGCCCAGGCGCTCGTGACGAAGGCCGGCGTGAAGCCGGTGATGATCGTCGGCGTCACGCTGATGGGGCTCGGCAACCTGTGGTTCACGCAGGTCTCGGCCGACGGCTCCTACGCGGTCGACCTCCTCCCCGGCTTCCTCGCGATCGGCGTCGGGCTCGGGTTCTCGTTCGTGCCGATGTCGATCGCCGCGCTGGCGGGAGTCGCGCCACAGGAGGCAGGACTCGCCTCCGGCCTCTTCAACACGTCGCAGCAGATCGGCGGCGCACTCGGCGTGGCGCTCTTCTCGACCGTCGCGACGAACCGGACGGCGGACCTCCTCGAGCAGGGCGAGTCGCAGGCGGCCGCGCTGACGAGCGGCTTCACGCTCGCCTTCTGGGTCGCCGTCGGCTTCGCCGCGCTCGCGCTGGTCGCGACGCTGACGATGATCCACCGGGAGGAGCTGGGCGAGGTGGCGGCGGAGCCCGCCTCCTAGCTGACGAACACCCGCGGGCTAGGGCCGCGCTCCACCCAGTAGCGGCGCCGCTCTCCGCGCTCCCGCGCCGACAGCTGAGCCCACGCGACAGCGGCGAGACTGCCCAGGGACAGCAGGACGCCGCCGAGCAGCGCCGCGAGTGCCGAGGAGAAGACGAGCGCGACGACCGCCATCGCGGCCACGCCGACGGTGCTCGGGACACAGGCGAGCAGGACGCCCAGCCAGCCGGGATCGAAGCGTGCGTCGGGAGGCACCGGGTGTGCATCCTCGAGCGCACCCTCACGGGTCCGCCCGCGCGGGCCGAGCGCGATCATCGTCAGCACGATCGCCCCCACCGCCGCGGCGAGGAGCGCAGGCCCGCGATCGAGGCCGCGCGCGATCGATCCGGCCACGAATCCGACCCCGAGCAGGAGCCGGATCGCGGCGACGCCGGCGGCCCGGACCGAGGCGCTCGACAACGTCTGCGAAGGGACTGTCCCTGCAGTGCGGGACAGTCCCTCAGCCTTCAACGCCTAGCGGTCCCTGCGCGGGCCGCGGTCGCGGCCGCCGCGGCGGTCGCCGCCGCCGCGCGGGCGCTCCTCCTCGCGCGGGCGCGGAGGCGCGTCCTTGGCGCGCTCGATCAGCTCCTCGGGCTGGACGAGCGAGCCGTTCTCGTGCTTGGCGACCAGCTTCAGGCCGATCCGGCCGCGGGCCTTGTCGACCTCCTGGACGATCACGTCGAGCACGTCGCCGCGCTCGATCACGTCCTCGATGTGGCCGACCCGGCCGGGCCCGACGTTGGAGACGTGGAGCAGGCCGTCGGTGCCCTTCTTCAGCTCGACGAAGGCGCCGAACTGGGTGGTCTTGACCACCTTGCCGGTGTACGTGTCCCCGACCTCGGGCTCCTTGGTGATCGACTCGATCGCTGCGATCGCGGTGCTCGCCTTGGCGCCGTCGGTCGCGTAGATCAGGATCGTCCCGTCCTCCTCGATGTCGATCTGCACGTCGTTCTCGGACTCGAGCGCGCGGATCGTCTCGCCGCCCTTGCCGATCACCATGCCGATCTTCTCGGGGTCGATCTTGACCGTCGAGATCCGCGGAGCGTTCTCCGAGAGCTCGGTGCGGGCCTCGGCGATCGTCCCGGCCATCCGGTCGAGGATGAACTCACGCGCCTGCTTCGCCTGCGAGAGCGCCTGGCGCATGATCTCCTGCGTGACGCCCGTGATCTTGATGTCCATCTGGAGCGCGGTCACGCCGTCGCGCGTGCCGGCGACCTTGAAGTCCATGTCGCCGAGGTGGTCCTCCGCACCCTGGATGTCGGTCAGGATCACGTAGTCGTCGCCCTCCTTGACGAGACCCATCGCGATGCCGGAGACGGGCGCCTTGATCGGCACGCCGGCATCCATCAACGCGAGGGTCGAGCCGCAGACCGAGCCCATCGAGGACGAGCCGTTCGACTCGAGCGTCTCCGAGACGATCCGGATCGTGTACGGGAAGTCCTCCGGCGCCGGGATCATCGGCTCGAGTGCCCGCTGCGCGAGCGCGCCGTGGCCGATGTCGCGGCGCTTCGGCCCGCGCATGAAGCCGGTCTCGCCGACCGAGTAGGGCGGGAAGTTGTAGTGGTGCATGTACCGGCGGTCGGTCTCCAGGGAGAGATCGTCGATCCGCTGCCCCTCCTTGGCGGTGCCGAGCGTCAGCAGGCTCATGATCTGCGTCTGGCCGCGGGTGAAGAGGGCCGAGCCGTGGGTACGAGGCGAGACGCCGACCTCGCACTCGATCGGGCGGATCTCGTCGGTGCCGCGGCCGTCGGGCCGCCGCTTGTCGATCGCGATCTTCTTGCGGACGAGGTCCTTGTAGATCGCCTCGGCCGCCCGCTTGACGAACTGCTTCGTCATCGTGTCCTTGGCCGCGGTCTCGCCCTCGGCCGTCGCCGCCCCGACCGGGAACGGCAGCTCGACGCCGTCGACGATCCGGTCGAAGAGCAGCGAGCGCTTGGCCGACTTGAGCTCCTTCGAGTCCTGCTCGGCGTCGGTGAGGGCGCGGAGGTCGGTCTCGAACTGGTCGCGGACCGCCTTCTCGACCGCTTCCAGCCGGAGCGCTTCCAGCACCGTGTTCAGGCTCTGGCGGACCTGCACCTGCCGCGTGATGTCCTCTTCGGTCGAGTCCATGGTGAGCTCGGGGCAGAGCTCCGCGAAGATCTCCTCGGACGCGGCGGCGGCCTCGCGGAGGCCCTCGGCGGCGATCCGCTCGCGGACGCGGTCGCCGTGCGAGCTCTTGAGCTCGGCGGTCAGCGACGGGTCGAGCCACTTCGGCTTGCCGGCCTGCTGCGCGAGCTCGATCTGGGCCTCGCAGAGCCGCTTGATCTCCTGGTGGGCGAGCTCGAGCGCCTCGAGCAGCTCGTCCTCGGGGATCTCCTCTGCACCGGCCTCGACCATCGTCAGACCGTCGGGCGTGCCGACGACGATCAGGTCGAGGGTCGACTCCTCCTCGGTCTCCTGGAGGGTCGGGTTGATGACGAGCTTGCCGTCGATCTTCCCCATCCGCACCGCGCCGACCGGCCCGGCGAAGGGCAGCGGCGAGATCATCAGCGCGGCCGAGGCCCCGTTGATGCACAGGATGTCGTGCGGGGTGACGAGGTCGGCGGACAGCACCGTGCAGATCACCTGCACCTCGTTCCGGAAGCCCTTCGGCCAGAGCGGCCGGATCGGGCGGTCGATCATCCGCGCGGTCAGGATCGCCCGCTCCGTGGGGCGGCCTTCACGCTTGAAGAAACCGCCGGGGATCTTCCCGGCGGCGTACATGCGCTCCTCGACGTCGACCGTGAGCGGGAAGAAGTCCGCGCCCTCGCGCGTCTCCATCCGCCCCTGGGCCGTCGCGAGCACCATCGTCTCGCCCGAGCGGACGACGACGGCGCCGTCGGCCTGCTTGGCGAGCTTGCCCGTCTCGAAGCTGATCTCCTGGTTGCCGACGGTCAGCGAGACCGCGGACAGGCGGTAGTCGATGGAGGTAGGGCCAACCCTGTCCTCCACTCCGCTTGCAACGCTCATTCGTATTCCTCCACTCTTCGTGGAGAGTGGGAGTTTGAGTCAATGATGAGCACAGAGAGGGACTGGCCCGGTCTTTGGGCGTGTCCCCGGTTCCGTTTCCCGCCATTCACTCAAACTTCCACTCCCCTGTTTCCGGCGAGAGCCTACCTCCGCAGACCGAGCTCCTTGATCAGGGCGCGGTAGCTCTCGAGGTTCGTGCGCTGGAGGTAGTCGAGCAGGCGGCGGCGGCGCCCGACGAGCTTGAGCAGGCCGCGGCGCGAGTAATGGTCCTTCGCGTGCGCGCGCAGGTGCTCGGTGAGCTCGTTGATCCGGGTGGTGAGGAGGGCGATCTGAACTTCCGGCGAACCGGTGTCGCCCTCGTGCCGGCCGTGCTTGCCGACGATCTCCAGCTTGGCTTCCTTGGTCAGAGTCATGCAACCTCCGGGTAGACGTCTCCGCGATCCCAGCGCGCCGTCGGAAGCGGACGCACGGCCGAGGTCGCGGTCTGGCGGACAGGCTAGCATCCGGCGGCGTGCAACGGCTCGCCGCGCTCCTCGTACTCCTCGCCGTAGCCACGGCAGCCGTCCCCGTGCTGGCGGGCGGTACGACCTTCGGTCCCGGCGCCAAGCCTGCGCCCAGGCCGCGCGTCGTCGCCTCAATCGCAATCAAGCCCATCGGCACCCACGAAGCGGGTGACGTGGTCACCGTGGTCGGCCAGGCACGCCCGCTCCCGAAGGGCGACCGGCTGCTGGTCGAACGCCGTTCCGGCCCGGCCTGGATCAAGCTGGCCGAGTGCGCGCGCGCCCTCTGCAGCGGGACCTGGACCGAGGCGGACGAGGTGACCGTGGCGTTCCGCGCGCGGGTCGTGCACCGGCTCGCGGTGACGAAGGGGCGGATCACGGCAGTGCTCGGGACGTCGCGCATCGTCACGGCGCACTGGACGGCCCCCGAGCCGCCGCCGCCGCCCGAGCCGCCGCCGCCTCCTGCCCCGCCGCCCCCGGCCGCGCAGGCTGGCAAGTACTGCGGCTTCAACGACCAGGGGAGAACGGTCTGCCTCGACGTTGCCCCCGACGGGCTGAGCGTGACGAGCTTCGTCACCCAGTCTCTGGTCACCTGCGCGGACGGCTCGCAGTGGTACTGGCTGCTCAGCTTCGGCGGACGGACGATCGCGCTGAACAACCTCTCGTTCGCGTTCAACTTCAGCGGCCCGCTGAACACGAGCAGCACCACGACCACGAACATCCAGACGACGTACTCGCTGAGCGGCACCTTCGACCAGGCCGGCAACGCGCAGGGGCAGATCGCGCTCACGTCGATTTCCTGGGACAGCGGCGGCACGCACTACAGCTGCTCGAGCGCGCCGTACGGCTGGCACGCGAAGCTCGGTGCCTAGCTAGCGTCCTGCGCGTGGACGCCGCCGTCGCCGCCGGCCACCCGGCCACGACCGCCGCCGGCATCGAGATCCTGTCCGCGGGCGGAACTGCTGCCGACGCGGCGGTCGCGGCCTGCCTGGCGTCGTGCGTTGCCGAGACGGTGATGACGGGCCTGCTCGGCGGTGGGCACGGGATCTATCTCGACGGCCCATCCGGCCGGGTGCGCAACCTGGACTGCTTCTGTGCCGTGCCGAGCGATAAAGGCGCGCCGCTCGTCGAGCTGGACGTCACGTTCGGCGAGGAGCTCGTCCACTACGCGGTCGGGGCGGCGTCGTGCGCCGTTCCGGGCGTGCCGGCAGGGCTGGATTTGCTCTGGCGCTCGTCCGGTCGGTTGTCCTGGGCCGAGCTGTGCGCACCGGCCTTGCGGCTGGCCCGCGAGGGGGTGCCGATGCCGCCGGCGCACGTCGCCTGCCTGGCGATGCTCGAGCCGGTGATGACGATGCGCGAGGGCGGACGGATCTACGCGCCGGCGGGCGGGCTGCTGCGGTCGGGCGAGCGGCTCGAGCAGCCCGGGCTCGTGCATGCGCTCGAGCTGGTGGCCGAGGAGGGCGCGGCGACCGTCTACCGCGGCTCGATCGCGGAATCGCTGCTCGAGCTCGTGTCCGAGCGCGACGGTGTGCTCACGCGCGATGATCTGGCGGCATACGAGGCGGCGTGGGCCGAGCCGCTCGAGGTCGCCTACGCCGGCGCGAGATTCCTCACCCGCGGCGGACTGGCGGGTGTCGCTCCGGCATTCGAGCGCCTTTCGCCTCTCGCCGGCCTCGACGGCACCGCGCGCACGCTGGCGCTCCTCGACGCGCTCTCCGGCGGCGGGCCCGACGGACACACCACCAACCTGGTGACGGTCGACGGGGAGGGCAGCGTCTGCGTGCTGACCACGAGCCTCGGGCTCGGCTCGGGCGACTGGGTTCCCGGCCTCGACCTGCACCTGAACAGCATGCTCGGCGAGGTCGACCTGCTCGTGGAACCGCTCGAGCCCGGCAAGCGGATGCAGAGCATGATGGCGCCGGGCATCGCCCTGGACGGCGAAGGACCGACGCTTGCGATCGGCGCCGCGGGCGGAACGCGGTTGCGGACGGCCCTCGTCGGGGTCGCCTCCGCCGTTCTCGACGAGGGTCTCTCTCCTCAGGACGCCGTCGACCGCCCGCGCGTGCATCTTGCCGGGACGACGGTGAACGCCGAGCCGGGCGTCGACGAGGGCGCGCTCGCGGAGCTCGAGCGCCGCGGCCTGACGGTGCGCCGCTGGCCCGCGCGGCACCACTACTTCGGCGGCGTCAGCCTCGTGGCGCGCGCGGGTCCGGCGGCGGATCCTCGGAGAAGCGGCTCGGCGCTTCAGGCGTAGTGCAGTGACAGGCTCAAGCCTGTCACTGCCGTTCGGCTAGCAGGGCCGCGTGGCCTGCTCCGTCGCCTCCACGTCATGCGCGATCTGGTCGATCAGCTCCTGCTCGTTCGCGAAAACCTGTTCGTCGCGGAGGCGCTGCCATAGCTCGACGACCAGCCGTTTGCCGTAGAGGTCGCCGGCGAAGCCGAGCAGGAACGCTTCGATCCGGAGCTCGTCGCCGCCGTAGTGCGGGTTGACCCCGATCGAGATCGCGGCTCTCCGCCCTTCCACTCCGGGACCAGCGGCGAACCCGGCGTAGATGCCGTGCAACGGCACGAGCAGCACGGGGTCGGCGGCGACGTTCGCAGTCGGGAAGCCGAGCGTACCCCCGCGTGCGTCGCCCTCGACCACGGTCCCGTCGACCTCGGGCGGACGGCCCAGCAGGCGGGCGGCCTCGTCGACACGGCCCTCGTGCAGCAGGTGCCGGATCGCCGAGGAGGACACGCCCTCGAGCAGCGGCACCGGCCGGACGTCGAAGCCGAGACCGCGCAGCAGGTCGAGGTCGCCCCGACGCCCGTGGCCGAACCGGAAGTCCTCGCCGGCGACCACGACCTCGGCGCCGATCGCCCGCAGCTGGGTCTCGGCAAACTCCTCTGCCTCGATCCGCTGCGTGTCCAGCGTGAACTCGACCACGAGCGTCTCCTCTACCCCGAGCCCGGCGAGCAGCTCGAGGCGGCGCTCCAGGGTGGTGAGCTGCTCGACCGCGTACCCGAGCACGCGCCGAGGGTGTGGGTCGAAGGTGACGACGGTCGGCGTCGGCCCGGAGGCCAGCACCGCCTCGATCGCGCGGCGGTGGCCGAGGTGGACGCCGTCGAACGTGCCGAGCGCGACGGCGCGCGGCTTCCGCTCGAGCTCCGAGACCGAGCGGGCGATCTTCACGTGGGCATCACCACCCGGCCGACCGCGACCAGCTCGCAGTTGCACAGCGTTCGCACGTCCGCCTGGGCTCGGCGCCGGCCCGTCCGAATCGCCGCCGCCCCGTCGGCGTCGACGTCGACGGCGGGCAGGAACGGCAGCGCCTCAGCCGGCGGCACGAGCCGCTCGTCGTCGGCGTCGACGACGGAGAACGGCCCGACCTCGAGCCGCCGGAGGGTCCGGCAATGCCCGCCGAGTGCGTCGGCGATCGAGCGGACGTAGGTGCCGGACCCGACGAGCAGGTCGAGGCGGGCAATGCCGTCCGCGTACTCCAGCAGCTCGAGCGACGACACCCGCGAGCGCCGCACCGGCATCTCGACGGTCTGGCCGCGCCGGTGCAAACGGTACGCCCGCTCGCCGCCGACCTTGACCGCCGACGCGGCCGGAACGGCCAGGTCGATCTCGCCGCGGAGGCTCTCCAGCCGGGCTTCGAGCTCGCCGCGGCCGGGCGGAGCGGACTCCTCGACCACCTCTCCCTCGGGATCGCCGGTCGACGTGCGCGCGCCCAGCTCGACGTCCGTGACGTACCGCTTGTCGAGGCCGACGAGCCACGGCGCGAGCCTGGTCGCCGCGCCCGAGAGCACGAGCAGGAGGCCGGTTGCGAACGGGTCGAGCGTGCCGGCGTGCCCGGTGCGGGCGCGGGTGCGGCGACGGATCGCCGCGATCACCTGGAACGACGACGGGCCGGCCGGCTTGTCGACGAGGAAGAGCCCCGACGGCTCAAGCGCGCGCGGTGGCATCGGCGAACTGGGTGCGGACGAACTCGATGATCTCCTCGATCGTCTCGTCACTCGAGAAGCCGGCCGCGCGCCGATGCCCGCCCCCGCCCCGCTGGCGGGCGATCGCGGAGACGTCCAGGGCGTCCGACGCCGAGCGCATCGAGATGCGACGCGGAGCGCCCGGCGGCTCGGGCGACTCACGGACGGTCATCGCCAGCTCGACGCCGTCGACCCTGCGCAGCTCGTCGATCACACCCTCGGCGTACTCCTCCCCCACGCCCAGCTCCTCGAAGTCGGCGCGCAGGAGATAGCTCGCGATCATCCGGTCCTCCTCGTACCGGCGCGCCCGCGACAGCGCCTTGCCGATCAGCTGCTGGCGCTCGAAAGGGACCGACTCGTAGATCTGCCGGAACACCTCGTAGGGCTCGACGCCCTGCTCGAGCAGCTCGGCCGCGAGGCGGTGCGCCCTCGGCGTCGTGTTCGTGTACTGGAACTTGCCGGTGTCGGTGTCGACCGCGACGTACAGCGCCTGCGCGATCGCGGGCGTGAGCTCGACGCCGAGCTCGGCGAGCAGGTCGCGGACGATCTCGCCGGTCGACGAGGCCTCGGGGACGATCAGGTTGATCCCCCCGTAGCGCGTGTTGTCGTGGTGGTGGTCGACGTCGATCGTCAGCGGCGCCGCCTCCAGCAGCTCCGGCGGCAGCTGCGTCCGCGGCGCGGTGGCGCTGTCCAGCGCGAGGATGACTCGCTCGGCGACATCGTCCGGCAGCCTCCGCGACAGGCCGTCCAGCTGCATGAACGCGTATTCGGGCGGCAGCACCAGGTCGCCGCCCACGTACATCACGCTGTCCTTGCCGAGCGCGTCCAGGGCCAGCTTCATCGCCAGGATCGACCCGAGGGCGTCCCCGTCGGGGTTCTCGTGGGTGACGAGGAGGAAGCGGTCGTTGGCGCGGATCGCGTCGACGACCGCGCCCAGCTCACTCTCCATCGGGCGCGAGCTCGTCGATCAGCTTGCTCATGCGGACTCCCTCTTCCACCGAACGATCGTATTCGAAGGCCAGTTGCGGGGTCCGCTTCAGCCTCAGCTCGTGCGCGATGCGGGACTGGAGCACGCCGTGGGCGGCGGCGAGCCCGTCGAGCGTCGCCCGTCGCGCCTTCTCCGACGCGAGCACGCTGACGAAGACGCGTGCGTGCCTGAGGTCGGGCGTGGTCTGGACGCCGGTGACGGTGACGAAGCCGATGCGCGGGTCCTTCAGCTCCGGCAGCGCCTCCGAGAGCACCTGTCGCACGGACTCGTTGACGCGGCGCATGCGATCGCTCACGACGAACACGCTATAGGGACTGTCCCCGCAGGGGACTGTCCCCAGAGAGACGGGGTGCGTCGGGCGAAAAGCGGCCTCTGCCCCTTCGGGTCAGAGCCCTGACCGATCCGGCCCGCGCGGCGGGCCGGGCTGACTAGTCCTCCAGAGACACGATCCGGCGCTCGACGCGCGTGACCACCCAGTCCTGACCGTGCAGCCAGCGCTCGGCGGCGTCCAGCAGCTCGTGCAGCTCGCCGACCTCGCGTGCCGAGCACGCCATCGCAAGGGCGCACCGCTGCCAGAGCTGGTGGTGGTCGACCTCGGCGACCGACGCGCCGAAGCGGTTCTGCAGCTGCGACTTGGCGGAGAGCACGTGCTTCCGTTTGCCCTTCAGCGAGCCGGCCTCGGGGAAGTGCAGCTCGACCGAGAGGATGCCGACGTACCCGGCCAAGCGTTACGCGGTCGCGCGCAGCCGCACCGCCGCCAGCCGCCGGCTCTCTGCGGTCGCGCGGTGGAGCCGCGCGGCGACGGCGGCGGTCAGCTGACCCGGCTCGAGGCGCCAGCGCCAGTTGCCGTTCCCGACCGTCCCGGGGTGGTTCATCTGCGCCTCGGCGCCGAGGCCGAGGACGTCCTGCATGGGCAGGATCGCCACGCGCGCCCGGGACGAGAGCGCGAGCCGGACGAGCGCCCACTCGGGGTCGTCGTCCTCGATCCCGGCCTCCGCAAGGTCGTGCTCGGCGAGGGCGAGATCCTCCGGAGCGGCGGTCGCGAGCCAGCCCGCCAGCGTCGGATGGTCGTGGGTGCCGGTGTAGACGACCGCGTCCTCGACATGCGCGGCGACCGCGTGCCGGTGCCGGTGACGCTTGACGAAGCCGCGACCGACGATCCGCATCGCCAGCAGGCCGAGACTGCTGCGCAGCCGGTCGACCGCCGGCGTGATGATCCCCAGGTCCTCGGCGATCAGCGGCAGCCGGCCGAGCTCGCGCTCGACCGCCTCGAAGAGCGCCGCTCCGGGGCCGCGATGCCAGCTGCCCTCGAGCGGGCTCCTCGCGCCGCGAGGTACGGCCCAGTACGCGACGAAGCCGCGGAAGTGGTCGACCCGCCCGACGTCCACCAGCTCCAGGGTCCGGCGGAAGCGCTCGATCCACCACCGGTAGCCCTCCCGGCGCATCGCCCGCCAGTCGTACACCGGCTGCCCCCAGAGCTGCCCCTCGGGGTGCGAGACGTCGGGAGCTGCCCCTGCGACCAGCTCGCTCGAAAACAGCTCGGCGTGGGACTCGGTCTCCGCGCTGTCCCGTGCGACGTAGATCGGGATGTCGCCGATCAGCCGGATGCCGTGCCCGGTCGCATACCGGCGCAGCGCCTGCCACTCACGCTCGAACCGAACCTGGTCGTCGAGCGCGCCGGCGCCGGCATAACGCTCCCAGTCGCGGGCCCAGTAGCCCTGCCGGAGCCGGAAGTCCCGGACCTCCGCCGGCGTGACTGAGGCATCCGGCTTGCCCAGCAGGCCGCTCCAGCCGGCGAACGCCGAGCACGAGGTGTACGGCGAGCCGAACGGGTCGGGCGGGTTCAGCGGGAGCACCTGCCACCACGACTGTCCGGCCTCCACCAGCCAGTCGACGAACCGGTAGGCCTCCGGTCCGAGCCGTCCGCCCGGCAGGGAGGTGACGTGCAGCAGCACGCCGCTCGAACGGCGCGACAGCGGTGCCTCTCCGCGGCGCATCGACCCGTGCACTCTACGGATTGGGCTTGACGGTCAGCACCTTCGAGACCGCCGTCGCCCCGTCGAAGCCGCGCGCGAAGGCAACGACCTGGACGCGTGCACCCTTCCGGTAGCTCCGCGGATCGAGAAACGCGCGGTACGGAGCCGAGTCGTCCACCGCCAGCCGGCGCCAGGTGCCGGTCGGGGTCCGGGCGGCGAAGGCGACGGTGACCGGCCCGCCCGCGACGCCTGCGGTCAGCGCGTAGTAGGAGGAGATCGAGTCGGGACCGGCCTTCAGCGTGGGTGCCGCCGGCGCCTGGACGGGAATCGTGGCCGCCGGCCGGGCGAGGATCGCCGAGACGGGCGGGATCGTCAGCGTCAGGCTCGTGCCCGAGCCTGCGGTTGCCGTGCCGCCTCCGAAGGCGACGCTCCAGGTCGAGCCGGGTGTTCCGGTGGCGACGGTCAGGCGGGCAGCGCTGTCGCCGTTGTTGAAGGCTGCCACCAGCTCGGCGCCCGAGGACACGTCGATCCGGGAGACGACCAGCACCGGACCGCTCGCGTACCGGACGACGGACGCACCGGTCGCCAGCGCCGGATACCGGTCGCGCAGGGCAGAGAGCGTCTCGAGCTGCGCCTCGATCGGGTTGTCGGTCACGTCGAAGGACGAGCGGGTGCCGATCGGCGGCGAGCCCACCCGCGTCTCGGTCTGCCAGTCCGGCACCTTGGTCGGGAACATGTCCTGCCGGGCGGCCTTGTCGCCGCCGCTGCCGATCATCCCCACCTCGTCGCCGTACATGACGACCGGCGCGCCGCGAAGCAGGTAGAGGAGGTCGTAGCCGAGCAGGACGTGCTGGAGGAGCGCCGCGGGCGAAAGCCCGGGCGACTGGGCAAGGATCTGCTGCGCGGCGCGGCCCATGTCGTGGTTGCCGAGGAAGGTCGGGAACGCCGGGTCGGAGCCGTCCGGCAGGCGGAAGTAGTCGTCGTCGGCGAGCCGCTGGGCGATTCCCTTGGCGCCGGAGAAGCCCGCCGCGTATGCCGACGCAACCTGCTGGAACGGGAAGTCGAGCACCTGCGGCAGGCCGCGGCTGCGCACGTAGTCGGCGAGGTCGATCGCGTCGTTCAGCGTCACCTCGCCGAAGATCGGGAAGTCCGTCGGCGTCCCTGCGGCCTTCGCCGCCGCCTTGATCTTCGGCACCCAGAGCTTGAAGAACGCCGCGTTGACGTGCTTCGCAGTGTCGACCCGGAAGCCGTCGACGTGGAAGCGCGAGATCCACGACGCGTAGATCCGCGCCAGGCCGCTCGAGACGTTCGGCTTCTCTGTGAAGAGGTCGTCGAGGCCGAAGAAGTCGCCTTGCTCGAAGCACTGGGCGCTGCACGAGCCGAAGTCGATGTTGCCGCGGTCGTGGTAGTTGAGCGGGTCGTTCAGCCACTCCGGCTTCTTCAGGTGCCGGTCCTGCGGCGCCACGTAGGGCGCCTCGGGCATGTACCGGGCGGACAGGCACGGAAACCGCCTGGCGGTGACGTAGCTCGCGGCCTTGAAAAAGCGGCCGCGGCAGTCGCGGAACGGGATGTCGGAGTACGAGCTCCCGTTCGAGAGCGTGATCACGTCACCAGTGTGGTTGACGACGACGTCGAGGTAGACCTCGAGCCCGAGCGCGTGGGCCCTGGCGACGAGATCGGCGAAGTCCTGGTCGGTGCCGAGATGCGGGTCGACCGTCGTGAAGTCGAGCCCCCAGTAGCCGTGGTAGCCGGCGCTGCCCGCGTTCACGGTCTGCTGTTTCAGGACCGGCGTGATCCAGAGCGCCGTGAACCCGAGGTCGCGGATCCGCTGCAGCCGGCCGGTCAGACCCTTCAGGTCGCCGCCGTGGTAGTAGCCGGTGTCGGCCGGGTCGTAGCCGGTCACGTTCGGCCCCCCGGAGAGCCCTCCGCGGTCGTTGCCCGGATCGCCGTTCGCGTACCGGTCCGGCATGACGAAGTAGATCCGCTGGGAAGCGAGCGAGCTAGGCGCACCAGGCTTGGCCAGAGCCGCCAACGCCGCACCCGACGGAGGCGCTTGAACGGAGGACGCCCCCGCTCCGCCGACCGCAACAGCTAGCGCAATCGCGGCAGCGATTGCGCAGGACGCACTAACGCAACGGCGCACCTGTCGCCTCGTCGAAGAAGTGCAGGTTCTTGGTGTCGACCCCGACCGGGACGTCGGCGCCGAGCCGGAGCTGGACGTGCGGCGGGAACGACGCGACCAGATTCGGGCGGGCCCCGACCACCGTCTCCTCCGAGTCGGACTCGAGCGCTTCCTCCTCGTCGACCGCTTCGCTCTTCAAGCCACGGGCGCCCACCTTGAAGTACGCCATCGACTCGCCGCCCAGCGACTCGACCAGCTGGACCCGCGCCGTGATCGCCGGCAGATCGCCCTGCCCCTGCGGGTGGAGATCTCCGGCGCGCAGTCCGACGATCACCTTCCGGCCGTCGGAGCCGCGCAGGCCCGGGTAGTTGTCGAGCGCCTGCTGGGCGATCGGCACCCGGTCGCCGCCAAGGTCGATCGAGACGCCGCCGTTGATCGAGACGGTGCATTCGAGCAGGTTCATCGGCGGCGTTCCGATGAACCCGGCCACGAACAGGTTCTGGGGGCGGTCGTAGAGCCGCTGCGGTGCGTCCACCTGCTGGAGCACGCCCTTGCTCATCACCGCGACGCGGTCGCCCATCGTCATCGCCTCGACCTGGTCGTGCGTGACGTAGATCGTCGTCGTGCCGAGGTCCTTCTGCAGGTGGGCGATGTCCGCGCGCATCTGGACGCGCAGCTTCGCGTCGAGGTTCGAGAGCGGCTCGTCCATCAGGAACACCTGCGGCTGGCGCACGATCGCACGGCCCATCGCGACCCGCTGGCGCTGGCCGCCGGAGAGCTCCTTCGGCTTGCGGTCGAGGTACGGCGCCAGGTCGAGCAGCTTGGCCGCCCACGCGACCCGGTCGTTGATCACGCTCTTCGATTCCTTCCGGAGCCGGAGCCCGAAGGCGATGTTCTCCGCGACCGAGAGGTGCGGGTACAGCGCGTAGTTCTGGAAGACCATCGCGATGTCGCGCTCCTTCGGCGAGAGGTCGTTGACCACGCGCTCGCCGATCGAGAGCGTCCCGCCGGAGATGTCCTCGAGGCCGGCGACCATGCGCAGCGCCGTGGTCTTGCCGCAGCCGGAGGGGCCGACCAGGACCAGGAACTCGCCGTCGTTGATCCCGAGTGACAGGTCGAACACGGCCTGGACGCCGTTGGGGTAGATCTTGTCGACGTGCTCGAAGCTGACCGTGGCCATCTCTATGCCTCCTCGAGTCTCCAGACGTGGAACGCGGGGCCGTCGCCGGGCAGGACGGCGTCGCCGCCCGCCACGGCTGCGTCCCCGCCGTACAGGGTGTCCAGGCCGCCGCAGCGGAGTGCGGCGAGCGGCAGCCGGATCGGCTCGTGCCCGGACCGGGCCGCGAGGCAGAGCAGGCGCTCGTCCGCGGTCTCGCGCAGCCAGGCGACCGCCTCGTCGCCGACCGCGGCGTAGCGAAGGCCGCCGCGCGCGAGCGCGGCCGAGCCGCGGCGCAGCGCGATGAGCTCGCGGTAGCTCTCGAAGAGCGCAGTGTCCCAGGTCTGCGGCCGGTCCCACGGCATCGTCCGCCTCGCGTCCTCCCCCCACTCGCCCTCCAGGCCGAGCTCGTCGCCGGCGAAGACCATCGGCACGCCGGGCAGGGCCATCTGCATGCCGATCCCCACCAGCTGGCGGTCGCGGGAGCCGGCCACGGTCGCGAACCGGGCGCTGTCGTGGCTGTCGACGAGCGTCCAGGAATGCAGGGTCGACGCCCACGGCGTCCCGGCCGAGAAGGCGCGCATCGCCGAGACCGCGGCGGGGCCGTCCAGCGCCGCCATCCCGACGGGAAAGCCCCAGAAGGAGCGACGCAGCTCCTCCGGCAGGTCGCCGTGGAGCCAGTACCAGACAGGCCGCATGAAGCCGGCGTAGTTCATCGCGCCGTGCCACCCGTCACCGCGGAGGTCGTCGCGGTAGTCGTAGCCGTGCTCGGCGACGAGCAGCATGCCGGGCCTGGCCTGCTCGGCCGCAGCCCGTGTCATCCGCGCGAGCTCGTGCGCGTGGTCGGCGCCGCGGTAGCGGCCGGCCATGTTGGCGACGTCGATGCGCCAGCCGTCGAGCTCGAACGGCGGCTCGAGCCAGCGCCGCGTCACCTCGGCGAGCCGCCGCTCGAGCTCCGGCGAGCCGTGGTTCAGCTTCGGCAGCGACGGGATCCCCCACCACGCCGCGTAGCCGAAAGGCGTCGAGCCGTCGAAGTAGTAGAAGCCGCGCTCGACGGACGACGGATCGGCCTGCGCCGCGAGGAACCACTCGTGCCGGTCGCCCGTGTGGTTCAGAGTCAGGTCGCCGATCACCCGGATCCCGCGGGCGTGAGCGGCCCCCGTCAGCGCGGCCAGCGCCTCGTCGCCGCCCAGCAGCGGGTCGACGCGGCCGAACGTGGTCGCGTCGTAGCGGTGCGTGGAGCCGGCCGGGAAGAAGGGCGTCAGGTAGATCACATCGGCGCCGAGCCGCTCGATGTGGTCGAGGTGCTGCTCGACGCCGTACAGATCGCCGCCGAAGAGCTCGTGCGCGGTGTTCGGGCCGCGACCCTCCGGCAGCGCGTCCCACGGGCGGGGCACGGCCCACCCGGGCGCGTCGACCGCGTGCCTGCCCGCGGCGAAGCGGTCGGGGAAGATCTCGTAGACGACCGAGCCGAGGTGCCAGTCCGGGCCGCCCGCGGCGGGCGCGTGGACGAAGTCGTCTGCGTCGGGGACCTCGTGCCCGGCCCGGCCCAGGCCGTTGACCCACGCGTAGCCGGCGTCGCCGCCCCAGAGCAGCCAGCGGTAGCGCGTGACCGGCGCGGTCACCTCGAACTCGGCCCGCCACCAGGTCTCGAGCTCCGTCTGGTCCTCGACGACTGCCTCGGCGATGCCCGCCTCGCCGTCGTGGACGGTGCGCAGGATCACGCGCTCGGCCGCTCCACGGGGAGTGCGCAGGCGAACGGAGGCCCGCTCGTCCGGGCCGTCCCCGCCCGAGACGTACAGCTCCGAGCCGTCGTGGTGCGGCTCCGAGAGCAGGCTCGCCCGCGTAGCCGCGCCCACCGCCGCGACCATCATCCCTTTACCGCCCCCTGTGTCAGCCCGCCGATGATCCAGCGCTGCAGGAACAGGAAGAGGAGCACGACGGGGACCGCCGCGAGCAAGGCACCGGCGGTGAACGGCCCCCAGGTCTGGTCGTACTGGTTCGTGACCAGCTGGTTCATCCCGACCGGCAGCGTGAAGCGGCTGGTCGACTGCAACAGCGCCGAAGTGATCACGAACTCGTTGAGCGTGAAGACGAAGGAGATCAGCGCGACCACGGCCAGAACCGGCGCGGCGAGCGGCATCACCACGCCCCAGAAGATCTGCGCCGGCGTGGCGCCGTCGACCCGCGCCGATTCGTCCAGCTCCACCGGGATCGTGTCGAAGAAGCCCTTGATGAGCCAGGCCTGCACGCCCATCGCCCCGCCGAGGAAGACGATCACCACCGCGGCCTGCCGGTCCAGGCCGATCTGCGGGAAGACGCCGCCGATGTTGTGCACGATCAGGTAGATCGCAGCGACCGCGAGAAGCTGCGGGAACATCTGGATCAGCAGGAGCATCAGCATCCCCAGCCGGCGCCCGCGGAACCGGAAGCGGCTGAAGGCGTACGCGGCCAGCGCGCCCAGGATGGTCGTGAAGAGCGCCGTGCAGCCGGCGATCAGGACCGAGTTCAGGAACCAGTGCAGGTAGGGCGCGTCCTGGATCGCACCCGTGTTCCCCTTGATCCTGTTGTGCAGCAGGTCGGAGAAGTTCCTAAGCGTCGTGTGCGTCGGAATCACCTGCGCCGACTGCAGGTTGTTCTGGGCGTTGAACGCGGACGAGACGATGTAGACGACCGGGAAGAGCGCGACGATCACGCCGATCACGCCGACGAGGTGGCGCCACCACACGTCCTTGAGCGGTGGGCGCTTCCCGGGCTTGCGCACAGCGGCGCGCCTCTCGGCGGCGGCGTGGGCGTCGACGGCGGGGGTGACGGCCTGGACCTCGCTCATTTCATCGTCTCCAGGGACTTCGTCCGGAGGAACGAGAAGCCCGAGATCGCTGCGACGAGGAAAAAGATGACGATCGCGAATGCGCTGGCGAGCGCGTAGTTGCCGCCCGTGCCGGTCGCGATCGCGACCTTGTACGTGTAGCTGATCAGGATGTCCGTGTTCCCCGCGATCGAGGACTCGCCCGTGTACGGCCCGCCGTGGGTGAGCAGGTAGATGTTGTTGAAGTTGTTGAAGTTGAAGGCGAAGGACGCGATCAGGAGCGGCGAGACCGCCACGAGCAGGAGCGGCAGCGTCACCCGCCGGAAGATCTGCCACGGATTGCCGCCGTCGACGCGCGCCGCCTCGGTCAGCTCGTCCGGAATCGACTGCAGCGCGCCGAGGGAGACCAGGAAGAAGTAGGGAACGGTCAGCCAGACGCTGACCATCACGACGGCGATCCGCGGCCACGTGATGTACGGGAGCCAGGAGATCACGTTGCCGCCCTGGAGCCAGCCGATGTGGTGGTGGAGGATGTTGTTGTTGACGACCCCGAAGTCGTCGTTCAGCAGGCCCGCCCAGACGAGGAGCGCGAGGAAGCCCGGAATCGCCCACGGGATGACGAGCGCCGAGCGGTAGAGCCTCTGGAAGCGCAGGCCCTGCTTGTCCAACGTGATCGCGAGGAAGAGCCCGACCGCGAACGAGAACAGGACGACGGAGGCGCCGAAGACGAACGTCCAGGCGAACACCGACAGGAACGGCTTCCTGATCAGCGGGTCGTGGATCATCTTGCTGAAGTTGCGGAAGCCGACGTAGGTCTTCCAGCCCGGTTCGAGCGCAGCCTGCTGGGTCTGCCCGGCGGCCGGCGGGGCGATGTACGAGCCGAGCCCGTTGTCGCGGAACACGGTCCCGTCGCTGAGCCGCACGAACGTGTCGGTCTTCGGGTCGTACCGGAGCGTCGGCGAGAGCTCGACGGCGTTCGACGTCCCCTGCGGCTGGATCGCGCTCACGCCGGTCGTCGGCACCTTGAAGTCCCGGAGCTGCTGGTCGAGCGCGAACAGCTCGGCACCCTTGACCAGCGTGTAGCCCTTCGCCGCCGTCGGCTGCCCGAGGTCGTTCAGCGTGTACGCGCCGTGCGCGAGCGGCGCGAGGCCCTTCCCGGTGCCGACGTAGACCTGCCCGCCCTTCCCCTGGTCGTGGAGGATCAGGACGAGGTTGCCCGAGGACGAGCGGGCGACCGCCATGTCGAACTGCCGGCTGTTCGGCAGCTGGTCGAGCGAGTTGACCTTGATCGCGTCGATCGCCTGGCTCTTGGTCAGGATGTGGCCGATCGAGTAGTTCGAGAAGGCGACGTTGATCGTGTAGAGGATCGGGACCACCTGGAACCCGATCAGGAAGACGGTGCCGGGGATCAGGAACTTCGCCGGCAGCGTCCACCTCCGCGGAGCGAGGTACACCCAGTCGATCAGCGCTGTCGCGGCGATCAGCACCGCCGTCGCCGGCCAGCGGTGGTGAGAGACGAGCACGTAGACCGCCCACGCCGCCAGGGCGTTCGAGACGCAGAGCAGCGCGATCTTGACCGCGTAGCCGGTGCGTCCCGAGAACGCCGCGACCGCCCGCGCCACCAGCCCCTGCTTGAAGACGAGGGGCGCGGGCGCGGCGGGAGGGGTGACGGAGCTCACGTGGGCTGGTCAAGACGTGGAGCGGGCGCCCCGGGGGGCGCCCGCTCCGTGGGTTCGGCTCAGCCGATCTTCGACGCGATCGAGCGGGCCGCGCCGAGGAAGGAGCGCCTGGCCGGCATCGCGCCTGCGCCCTTCGTCGAGCGGACCCACGCCTGGCCGAGATCGCTCCAGACGCTGCCCATCTGCGGGATATTCGGCATCGGAACGCCGCCCTTCCCGGCCGCGCCGAACTGGGCGAGGATCGGGTCGGTCGCCTTCGCCTTGAGGTTCGCCGGAGCCCGGCCGCCCGCCGCGGCGAGCGCGGTCTGCGCCGACGCCGTCGAGAAGAAGTTGACGACGAGGTCCTTCGCCGCCGCGTCCACGTTGTGCGTGGTGGCGTACTTGGTCACGGCCATGCCGTTCACGCCCAGGAAGGGCACGGAGGCCTTCGTGATCGGCGGGACCTGGACGGCGCGGAACTTGACGCCGGCCTTCTGGATGTCGGAGACCGCCCAGGGGCCCGTGATCCAGAACGGCGCCTTGTTCTTCGTGAAGGCGCTGTCACAGGTCGAGTAGTCGGCCTTCGAGTTGATCAGGCCTTCCTTGTTCCACTTGTCGATCAGGGAGGCGTTCTTGAGGAAGGCCGGGTTCGCCACGCCGATGTCCGACGGGTCGAGGTTGCCGGCCTTGTTCAGGCCGAAGACGTAGCCGCCCAGGCCTGAGAAGAAGGGATACATGTGGTACGCGTCGCCGCCGGAGCCCTGCTGGACGCAGATGCCGAAGGCGAGCTTGTTCTTCTTCTTGGCCGCGAGCGCGGCGGCCTCGAGCTGCTTGAAGGTCGTCGGGACCTTCGCGATCTTCGTGTTCACCAGCAGCGCGACGTTCTCGACCTGCACCGGGATGCCGTAGAGCTTCTTCACGGCGGTCCCGTACGAGAACGAGTCGAGCGTGTACTTGGGGAACTGCTTGCGGATCGCCGCGGACGGATAGAGCGGCTCGACCAGGCCGTTGGCGGCGAGCTCGCCGGTCCAGTCGTGGGCCGCGAGCACCACGTCGGGGGCGTCGGCGGCGGCGACGGTACCGAGGTTCGAGCGGATCGACCCGAAGTCCTTGGTCACCACCTTGATCGTGGCGCCGTTGGCGGCGGCCCAGCTGTTGGCGATCTTGGTCACGGCCGGGGCGCGGTTCGCGTCCGCCCAGATCGTCAGCGTCAGCGCTTTCGACGACGCGGCGGCCGTCGAGAGCGCCACGGTCGCGACGAGCGCCGCGGTCAGGAGCACGACGGCCGTGCGCCAGGTGTTCACCTTCATGTGAGGGGTCCCTCCTTCTCCCGGGCGTGACATTGCGCCCGGAGTCTGCTTGAAACGGTTTTCATGAGAATGAAACATCGCGACCCTAAGTCGTCGGATCGCTGGTGTCAAGCGTGGTGAGAACGGCTTGTTTTTCGTGCAATTCCGGCGGATCGAGGTTGCGAAACCGCCGGCAAGAGTGTTTCATCAGCGTGGCATGTCCTCCGATCGTCACGAGACTGCGACGCTACGCGACGTCGCCGAGAGAGCCGGTGTGAGCACCGCGACCGCGTCGCGGGTCGTCACCGGCTCGGCCCACGTGCGCGGCGAGACGCGCGAGCGGGTGCAGCGTGCGATGCGGGAGCTCCTGTACGTGCCGCCCGGCTCCGTCCGGACCGGAGCGATCGGGCTGCTCGTCCCCGAGCTCGCCAACCCGATCTTCCCTGCCCTCGCCCAGGCAATGGAGCGCCAGGCGACCAAGGCCGGGCTCGCGACCATCCTGTGCAACATCCGCGGCTCGACGGTCGCCGAGGCCGACTACATGCAGATGCTGCTCGAGCGCCGCGTGGACGGAATGATCTTCATCTCCAGCGAGGCGGCCGACCTGCGGGCGGATCACGACCACTACGCCCGCCTGGTCGGGCAGGGCGCGCGCATCGTGTTCGTAAACGGCGCAGTGGAGACGCTCGACGTACCGCACGTAGGTGTAGACGAACGCGCGGCCGGTCAGATAGCGACCCAGCACCTCCTCGACCTCGGCCACCGCCGGATCGGGTTCGTCGCCGGCCCCGACCGCTTCCGCCCGACCCGTGAGAAGGCGATGGGGCGCGAGGTCGCCCTGGACGCGGCAGGGATCTCGCCGAACGGGCTGGTGGCGCATGCAGACTTCGGCGTCGACGGCGGCCGGGCCGCGATGGCCGCGCTGCTCGGCAAGGACGATCCGCCGACGGCGGTGATCTGCTCGAGCGACCTGATGGCGATCGGCGCGCTCCGCGAGGCGACCGCCCGCGGGCTGCACGTGCCCGAGGACCTGTCGATCGTCGGCTTCGACGGGATCGAGGCGGCGGGCTGGATCGACCCGCCGCTGACGACGGTCGAGCAGCCGATCCTCGACATCGCCCGGACGGCGGTGTCGACGCTCCGCGGCCTGATCGGCGGCGAGAGCGGCGCAATGCCGGACGTCCAGTACCGGCCGAAGCTGCGGGTCGGCGGCTCGACCGCCGCACCGTAGGGACTGTCCCCGGAGGCGACTGTCCCCACAGAAACCGCAGCGAGCTCAGCCTGCAGGGTCAGACCCCTTCGGGGTCAGACCCTCATGAGTCCAGCGACGTCCGTTCGATCTCGCGGGTCTCGAACACCTCGAGCACGTCGCCGACCTTGACGTCGTCGTAGTTGGCGAGGTGGATGCCGCACTCGAAGCCTTCCTGCACCTCGCGGGCGTCGTCCTGGAAGCGCTTGAGCGAGTCGATCGTGGTCGTGTAGACGACCGTGCCGTCGCGGACGATGCGGACGTTGGCGCCGCGGCGCACGACCCCGTTCGTGACCATGCAGCCCGCGATCGTGCCGACGCGGGAGGCGCGGAAGGTCTCGCGCACCTCGGCCTCGCCGATCGTCTCCTCCGTCGTGACCGCGGTGAGCATCCCGACGAGCGCCTGCTGGATGTCCTCGGTCAGCTGGTAGATGACGTTGTACGTCCGGACCTCCACGCCCTCGCGCTCGGCGAGCGCGCGCGTCTCGGCGTTCGGGCGGACGTTGAAGCCGAGGATCATTCCCCCGGAGGCGGAGGCGAGCATCACGTCGTTCTCGGTGATCCCGCCAACGCCCTGGTGGATGACGTGCACCCGCACCTCGGGGTGCTGGATCTTCGTCAGCTCGCCGACGATCGCCTCGATCGAGCCCTGGACGTCGCCCTTGACCACGAGGTTGAGATCCTTGACCTCACCCGCCTGCAGCTGCTCGAACAGATTCTCGAGGGAGACACTCGAGGACGGCCGGATCGCGAATTGCTCGCGGCGCAGGCGCTCGGCCCGCTTCTGCGCGAGATCGCGCGCGTCGCGGTCGGTCGCAACCACACGGGCGAGCTCGCCGGCCGGCGGTGGCTTGTCGAAGCCGAGGATCTCGACGGGGTCGCCCGGCTTCGCCTCCATCAGCTTCTCGCCCTTGTAGTTGTAGAGCGCCCGGACCTTGCCCCAGGCGTCTCCGGCGACGGCCGCGTCGCCGACCTTCAGCGTCCCGCGCTGGACGAGCATCGTTGCCACGGGGCCGCGGCCGACGTCGAGCCTCGACTCGATGATCGGGCCGGAAGCCTCTGTCTTCGGATTGGCCTGCAGGTCGAGCTCGGCGTCTGCGACCAGCAGCACCTTCTCGAGCAGCTCGTCGAGGCCGGTCTGCTCGCGCGCCGAGACCTTCGCGACCTGGATGTCTCCGCCCCACTCCTCGGGCTGGAGCCCTTCGGCGGCGAGGTCGCCGAGCACCCGGTCGGGATTGGCGGCGGGCAGGTCGATCTTGTTCACCGCGACGACGATCGGCACGTCGGCCGCCCGAGCATGCGCGATCGACTCCTTGGTCTGCGGCATCACCCCGTCGTCGGCGGCGACCACGAGCACGGCGATGTCGGTCACCTTGGCGCCGCGGGCGCGCATCGCGGTGAAGGCCTCGTGGCCCGGTGTGTCCAGGAACGTGACCTTCCGGCCGTCGACGGGCACCTGGTAGGCACCGATGTGCTGGGTGATCCCGCCCGCCTCGGTCTCGACCACCTTCGCGTTGCGGATCGCGTCCAGCAGCGTGGTCTTGCCGTGATCGACGTGACCCATGATCGTGACCACGGGCGGCCGCGGGGCGAGGTCATCGGGGTCGTCCTCGACGATCTCGGGCTCGATGTCCTCGTCGCCGGCGTGCTTGATCGTGATCTCGCGCTTGAGCTCGCCGGCGAGCAGCTCGACCTCGTCGTCGGTCAGCGACTGCGTCGCCGTCTTCAGGGCACCCAGGCCCATAAGGATCTTGATGATGTCCTGCATCCCGACGCCGAGCGCCTGGGAGAAGTCGCGGACGGTGATCCCCGACTCGAGGCTCACCGGCCCGGTCGGCTGGACGATCTCGCGCGGCTGCTTCGGCGGCGCGGCCGCACGCTGGTCGCGCGCCCGGCGATCGTCACGCGGACGCGCGGCGCCGGTGTCGATCACGACACGCCGCCTACGTCCCGGGCCGCCGCCCTGGCGCGGCCTGATCGGTCGCTTCGGTCCGTCAGCCATGGGCCCTTTCAGCCATGTGGGCAGTGTAGAGCGAGGACAGCGAAGGTTCGACGCGGACGGGACGGCGCAGGACGCGCGCGAAAGCGCGCTTGTCGGCCGCCCGCTCGAAGCAGGCAAGGCGCCGACAGGTGTACACGCCGCGGCCGGGCTCGCCGCGGCCGGCCGTCAGCCGCCCGTCGCGGGCGACGAACCGCTGGAGCTCGGACTGCGGCGCCTTCCGGCCACAGCCGGCACAGGTGCGAACGGGCTCGCTCACGCGGCGGGCGCTCCCTCCCCGCCGACCGTTTCTGCAGTGACAGGCTTAAGCCTGTCACTGCCTTCCGCCGGCGCAGCCTCGGCCGCCGAGTCGTCGACCGTCGACGAAGGCTCCTCCGTGCCTTCGGCGGCGGCGACGGCTTTATCCCCGAACGACTCGGCGTTCTCCGGCTCATCGGCTTCCGCGACGCCCGGCTGGACGATCTGGTCGCCGAGGTCCTCGCCCGCGGCCTCGCGCTTCGCCAGCTCCTGGTGTGCCGCGACGCCGCAGAACCGCGAGCCGGGCAAGGCCGCGTTCGGGCAGCGCTTGCCGGTGGACAGGATCGCGACGCAGCGGCCGGTGAAGTCGTCGCCGTCGGCGCCGGCGAACGCCGCCTCTGCCTCGGCCTGCGCGAACTCGGTGTCGGACTGGATGTCGACCTTCCAGCCGGTCAGGCGCGCGGCCAGGCGGGCGTTCAGGCCCTCCTTGCCGATCGCCAGCGCGAGCTGGTCGTCCGGGACGATCACGGTCGCCTCGCGGGTCTCGTCGTCGATGTAGACCTCGCGGACCCGGGCCGGCGACAGCGCCTTCGCGACGAAACGTGCAGGCTCGGGGTTCCACGGGATGATGTCGATCTTCTCGCCGCGGAGCTCGGAGACGACCATGCGCACGCGCGAGCCGCGCGGGCCGACGCAGGCGCCGACCGGGTCGACGCCCTGGGCGTGCGACTCGACCGCGATCTTCGACCGGTAGCCGGGCTCGCGGGCGACGCCCTTGATGTCGACGAGGCCGTCGGCGATCTCGGGCACCTCGAGCTCGAACAGCGTCTTGATCAGCTCCGGGTCGCGGCGCGACAGGATCACCTGCGGCCCCTTCGTGCCTGAGCGGACCTCGGTGATCACGGCCTTGATCCGCGAGCCCTGCTCGTAGCGCTCGCCGTCGACCTGCTCGGAGCGGGGCAGCAGCGCCTCGACCTTGCCGAGGTCGACGAGGACGTTGTTCCGGTCGCCGGCCTGCTGGACGATCCCGGTGACGACCTCGCTGACGCGGTCGATGTACTCCTCGTACATCATCTCGCGCTCGGCCTCGCGGATCCGCTGCAGGATCACCTGCTTCGCGGTCTGCGCGGCGATGCGACCGAAGTTCTCCGGCGTGACGTCCGTGCGCTTGACGAGCGTCGGGTCGACGTCCGACCAGTCGATCTGGAGGTCGTCGTCGGAGACGAGGACGTGCGAGTGCTCGCCGGTCTCGATCTCCTGCTCCTCGAGCTCGGTGATTGCCCGCTCGCGGGCCTCGTCGATCAGGCGCTCCTCGATGTCCTCGGGCAGCTCGATCGCGTAGACGCGGAAGTCGCCGCTTTCGGGGTCGAGCTCGACGCTCGCGTGCCGCGAGGAGCCCGGGGTCTTCTTGTAGGCGGCCTGCAGGGCGTCTTCGAGCGCGTGGATCAGGGTGTCTTCCTCGATCCCCTTCTCCTTCTCGATCGTCCTGACCGCTTCGATGATCTCTCTGCTCATGTCGATTCACGCCCTTCGTCGACGAGGTTCCCCCGCACGATCTCGCCGTACGGGATCTTCACGCGCTCGCCGCCGGCGACGTCGAGCGCCAGGTCTGCGCTCTCCGCCTCGGCGACGGTGCCGCGGAACTTCTTCCGGCCTCCCAGCTCGTGCTCGGTCCGCACGGCGACCTTCCGCCCGATCGCGTTGCGGAAGTGCGCGGGCGTGCGCAGGGGTCGCTCGAGCCCGGGCGAGGAAACGTCGACCGTGTACCGGTCCAGGTAGCCGCGAAGCAGGTTGGTGACCCGCTCGCAGAGCGCGTGGTCGACGCCCGCAGCATGGTCGATGTAGACCGTGAACCGCTCGCGTCCGGAGAGCTCGACGGCGAGCACCTCGACGCCCGGAAGGCCCTGCTCCACGGTCTGTGTCACCTCTCTCGTCAGCTCTCGCTCCCTCTCGTGGACTGCTGCCAAACGACCTCCTACACAAGAAATGGGCGCCGCGCGCCCATTTCGCCAAGCCGGTGAAATGTGGTGTCAGCAGGATAGCAACCGGGCCGCGCTCGGGCCCGCAATTCGCCGCCCACGAAGCGAGCGGCGCGAGCGTTTCAGCCGCCGCTGATCGCGGCGATCACGTCCACGCGGGAGCGCGGCTCGAGCGGCGTGTCCAGCCGTGCCCGCTCCTTGTCCACGTAGAAGTGGATGTGCGGCCGGATCGTCGGGCCCGGCTCGCACAGGCGGTCGCGGAGGCCCGGCCACGACGCATCGAGCTGCGCGACCACATCGTCCACGGTCGACGCGTCCAGCTCGAGGCGCCGCGGCAGGCCCGGGAAGAGCGGAGGCAGCGTGGACGGGAGGAAGATCTCTGCCACGGCTACTCCAGGATCGCCACCTCGACCGAGGAGATCGCCGGCAGGTAGCTCGCGATCTCGCTCCAGCTGTCGCCCTCGTCGGCGCTCGCGAAGACCTGGCCGGTGCTCGTTCCGAAGTACAGGCCGGGCGATTCGTGCGTGTCGATCGCCATCCCCTCGCGCAGCACGCCGACCCACGCGTCCTCGGTCGGCAGGCCGTCGTCGAGGCGTTGCCAGCTCTCCCCCGCGTCACGCGTCCGCCAGACCGAGGCGTGCCCCTCCGGCATGGTGCGGCCGTGACCCGGGTCGAGCGGGATCACGTAGAAGGTCTCGCGGTCGTGCGGATGCGTGGCCGCCGCGAAGCCGAACTCGGTCGGCAGACCCTCGGTGATCTCGGTCCACGTGTGGCCGCAGTCGTCGCTGCGGTGCATGCCGACGTGGTTCTGCTGGTACATGCGGTCGCCGTCGACCGGCGAGCGGTTGAGCTTGTGAACGCAGAAACCGACGTCCTCGTGCTCGCGCGGCCAGTCGGCGCGGAGGCCCTTGTTGCGCGGCGTCCACGTCTTGGCGTCGTCCTGGGTCTCGAACAGCCCGACGCCCTGGACGATCGCCCAGAAGCGCTCGTCCTGCTCGGGGTCGAACATGATCGCGGAGATCCCGAGATGGCCGGGCGGCTGGTTCGCGGGGTCGTCCCAGCCCTCGCTCCCCGGCTGGCCCGCGAGCGTGGTCAGCAGCGAGAAGGTCTGGCCGCCGTCCTTGCTCTCGAAGATCCCGGGCATCTCCACACCGACGAGGATGCGGCCGTTCTTCACGGCCAGGTTCGAGACCTTCGACATCTTCTTCTCGCCCTCGGCCTCGTAGGCCAGACCTTCGCTCGAGTGCTCCCACGTCTGGCCGAGGTCGGGGCTCCTCCAGACCGCCGAGCCGTGCCACTCACTCGCGGCGGCGGCGTAGATCGATCCGCTCCCGGCGTCGTGAACCGCGTGGTAGACCGGCCAACCCTCGCAGAACGGCCCGCGCAGATCCCAGTCGCGCCGGGCCTCGTCGCTTTCGAGCAGGAAGCACCCCTTCCGGGTTCCGACCAGAACAACCGTCCGTGCCATTGCCTCACCTCCGGGTCGAGAGCTCTCTATGGCCTATCAGACTCCGAGCGTCGCGGAAACTCATCGCTCATGCAGAAAGACGATCGGGCTCGCCGCAAATCGACACCTAGACGGCGACGACGATCGTCACCGGGCCGTCGTTGACCAGCTCGACCGCCATCCGCGCGCCGAAGACGCCGGTGGCGACCACGACGTCCAGCTCGCGGAGAGCCGCGCAGAAGGCCTCGTAGAGCGGTTCTGCCTCGTCGGGCGCCGCTGCCCCGGAGAAGCTCGGGCGGTTTCCCTTTGCCGTATCTACCAGAAGTCAGAGGGGAACTCGGCCGGAAACGTAGACAGCAACTCAGCCGGAGGCAGCCGTGAGCCTCGGCCGTGTAACCGTCCAGCCGATCCACGTCACCAACGCACTGCCCGAAGCTGAACGGATCGCGGTCGAGGTGCTCGAACTACAGCTACACCTCCGAGCCGAGGGACCCCGCGACGCGTTCGAGATCCTCGGGGACGGAACGCCAGCGATCTTCCTCACGACCGCCCGCGTTCAGAAACTCCTACGGCTGATCGACGCGCCGAAGAAGGGCAAGGACTACGCCAGAGAGATCACCCGCGAGATCCTCCCGCGCCTCGGTCTGATCGAGGACAGCGGCGAGGTGAAGAAGCCAGGAGGCGGAGGCCGAAAGAATCAACCGCCCGGCCCGCGTTCATTTTGGTGGACTCTCTACAGGATCCCGTTCCTCTCAAGGATCCCTAGACGCGGGGCATACCCACAGGACCCCGGCCACCCGCTTTCAACCCCTCGGCTCTCCGGTCCAGCCTCTCTGTTGCGGGTCCTGATCTGTCAAGGGGTATTCGGGGGTCGGCCGAGGCGTTCGAGCTTCGAGCCGGGGTCTGTGCAGTGGGCGTTTCAGGCGACGGGTCCTCCATGATCGGGCGCAGCCCAGGCATCATCCGAGCGTGGATCTGAGTGATTGGATAGCCGTGCTCGGGTATCCCGACGAGGGGGACGAAGGGGACGACGATCCGCCGGTCCACTCGTACGAGCCGAGCACGTGGCTGACGATCCAGGTGATCGGGCTGGCGTTCGTCATCGTGTTGATCGGGACGGCGGTCGGCGGTCCGCTCGTCGGCGGCGGGCTGCTCGTGCTGGCGCTCGTGCTCGCAGTCGTGAAGGGGCGCTGACCGGTGGGCTTCGCTCGGCCCTGCTTGACCTGCGGCCGTCTTGTCGATGGCGGCTCGTATTGCAAGCGTCACGCGCCGAACGGGTGGCGGGTCCGGCCGTCGGCGTCGAGCATGAACCGACCGCCGAAGCGAGTGATCCGTGAGGCGAAGGAAGCAGGCCGCTACCGCTGCGCCGTGTGCGGGGGACGCGAGAAGTTGGAGGTTCATCATCTCCGCCGGGTCGCGGATGGCGGGACGCATGTGCTCACGAATCTCGCGGTCGTGTGCGAGCCGTGTCACGGGAAGCAGACCCGAGCAGCGTTGAAGCGGCGGATGCGAAGGCGCTAGGTCGGTAGACCGCGCCGGTGACGGCGGCTAGCCTGGGGCTGTGAAGCGCGTCCCCAATCGCGGCAGTGCTCGCCGTAAAGGACTGGCTCGATCAGCGATGACTGAATCCGTCGGTCGGTACAAGCTTCAGCAGCTGAAATGTGCAGTGCTGGAGCCGCCATGGGAGACGTCCCTGGCCTGGGCCGATGCACACGAGGATCTGCCGCAATCCAGCGCGGGAGACCTTGATCGTCTGGTTGCTGCCGTCCTGATGGAGTTGTTTGACGACGGGCTTGTGTACTTCTACGAGGCTGACGACTTCGGCCAGACTTACTCCCGGCACGTGCCAGAGGACGAGGGCCTCCCTCGAGAAAAGGTTGTTGGCGTTCTGTCCCTGGGAAGCAGCGTCGGGCACGACGGACGGATTAAGGCTCCGTGGCTCCTGATGCGGGCAACTTCCAAGGGACGCGACTACTACTTCGCGCAGCACCCACAAGACGCACCGGAAACCGAAGACGCTCCTAACAGCCCATAGCGCCCGGCCATGAAGCGCATCGTGATCGCGGCCGTTCTGGTGCCCGCGTAGACCACGCCGAGTGACGGCGGCTACCCTCTTACGTCGTGATCCACTACTTGAAGCGGGTTGGGCTCCTGGTCGTGCTCGTGATCATGCTGGCCGTCGTCATCTCCGTGACGCTCGCGGATGCGGCTGCCGATCACGGGATGGCCCCGCCGAGGGCGACGATCTCGACGTTTGCGAAGAACTGGTGGACGCACGGCGGGGGGTTGGGGATCAAGCGCAACGGCCAGGGCCTCGAAGGTGCCAGTGCTGGATGCTGCCAGCGCATTTTTTCCATGAACTTCAAGCTCGTGGAGGTCACTGGCACAACGCGAACGGCGACAGCGATATACCGCGTGACCGCGATGAGGTTGTATGCGGCGGATCAAATGGGGCACACGCTGCCCCGCGTCGGACAGCTAGGCCGTCTTCGGCTGCGCGACGGTGGGCCAAACGGCGTCATCACGGATACAACGACGGGCGGCGTCTTCTGTAGCCCGGCCATCAGCCGCGAGAAGAACGTCTGCGGAGCGTAGACCGCGCCGGTGACGGGTGGCTAGCCGCTCGGCCGGATCTTTGAGGCCCGTATAGGACTCGCACTCCCGCTGTTCGGCGCAAACACGTCGGCGCTCTAGCGCATGTTGTGTGCTCCGTCCAGCTGCTCTAGGGTCGGAATGATGTCCCGGTGGAAGTACCACCCTAGGCAAGTGTGGATCGGATGGACGGTGGGCTTTGCGGCCTTGGCTCTGCTGAGCTTCATCGGAGGGATTTACTGGCTCGGGGCTGCCTGCATCGTCGGCGCGGCGCTTTGCGCGGGGCAGACGTTGCGGGTGTGGAACCGAAGCTAGCCGCCTGCGGGGTTAGGCTCGCGGCGTGCCCGAGTACGAGATGGAGGTGGTGCTCACCGTGCGGTTCGCGGGGAGCGCGTACAAGGAAGCGCAGTGTCGGCAGCACAGGATGCATCGGTGGCTGTCGGTGCTGGCCGGTCCGGTGACCGGCTGTGAGGTGGAGGTCGGTCGGCCGTCGATGCCGCTCATCGTTGATGAGGGCTACAGCCCTGGATCGTTGCCGAAGGTGCGCGACTAGAGATACCCGTACAGCACGACCGTGGGGGCGCGGTGCTCGGCTCTCTCAACTGCCTGAGCCAGCGCGACGGCTGCGTCAATCTGAACGCCGGGGCTGCTCTTGTCGAGCCGCCAGCCTCGGCCGGTCTGCTTCGCGACGGCTGAGGCGATGGCACGGTCGAGGTCTCGCCAGCCTCGATGCCTGAGGCGCTGCTCCACGATCACCTTGTGCAGTCGTTCTGAGGCGACGGTCATCCGGCTGTGGCTCTGTGGGAACTGCACCATCACGAGGCCGTGGTCTCGTTCGAGGCGGAGGGCTTCCGAGGCGAATCTCCACGGGTCGAACGCGATCTCGCGCACGTCGTACACGGCGGCGAGTTCGAGCAGAACGTCAGGCACGCGGAGAACGGCGTCGTCCCCTTGGAGGACTTCGCAGGCGACGACGCGGAGGTCCTCGGTCACGGCGACGACGGCGGTCGAGGCTCGGGAGCCTCCTACATCGACGCCGATCCAGACCGGTTCGCCTGCCTCCACCTCGTAGCTGTCTTTACAGGCGGTCCACGCACCCGGCGGCAGCCAAGCTCCCTCGCCTGCTCCGGTCACGCACGCGTGGAATTGGAGGAACACCGGCCGAGGTAGCGCGTGTCTCTGCTCGGCCAGCACGTCGGCGGAGATCCAGCTCGCCGGGTTGCACTGCTTGACGAGGTGGTCGGAGTCGAGGTTGTCAGTCGCGGCGTCGAGCGACCATTCGAGCAGGCGGAGACCCGGCGCTCGGGCGTCTGTAAAGACACCGGCCCGCACCACTTCTCCGGAGAGTGCTCGGGCGCGGAGGTGGCCGAGCGGCGTGTCAATCGAGCGGGGCGCGGTCGAGAGGATCAGGAGGCGGGCGTCGGGTCGCTTCACGAGCGCGGTGCGCTGGCTCTCGTAGAGGTCGGCGGACTTGTGGCACCAAAGCTCATCGAGGATCGACAGGGAAGGCGTGGGACCGTGGGCGAGTCCGCCGTCGGAGGCGACGACTCGGACCGTTCCTCCGTTCGCCCTGAGTTCGAGGTGTCGGGTGGTCACGGCGTCCCCGAGGCTCGGGTGCTCGGCTACGTCGCGGGCTAGCTCGAAGATCACGCGTGCCTGCTCGCGGCTGCCCGCTCCGATCACGACGGCGGGGGAGGGGACGGTCAGGAGGTGATGGACGGCCAGGAGCGCACCTAGCGAGGACTTGGCGTTCCCCTTGCTGAGCACTGCCGCGAGTTCGCGCTCCGGGCCGAGGAAGTGAGCGCGGGCGATCTTCCGCTGAAACGGCTCTAGCGGCCGGTCAACCGAGGCGGCGAAGCGGTAGAAACTTCGTAATTGTCTCTCGTTCATCGTAGCGTCATTCGTGAGTTAATAGGACACAAGATGTGTGCTAGCTGAATTACGTGTCGAGATACGTCCGATCTAGCGTATTATCTATTTCTACCGATGGCGTCTGTCGTACAACGGATATTCGGGCGTTCCGGCGAGGAGCGCACGCTCCGGCCGGACACTGGGCCAGCGATGCAATTCGGCGCTGCGCCGCTGCCGCTGCCGAGCATCGCGGGCGAGTCGATCACGACGACGAGCGCGATGCAGATCGTTGACGTGCTGGCGTGCGTGCGGGCGATCTCCGAGGCCGTGGCTTGCTTGCCGCTCAAGGCGTACCGGAAGCTGCCTGACGAGGGTCGGGAGCGGCTCGTCGGCGGTCGGCTCGTGAGCTTGCTCGAACGGCCCGCGCCCGGCGTGACGCAGGCGGAGTTCATCGGCGCGGCCGTGCAGTCGCTCGCGTGCTCGGGCAACGCGTTCATCGGTCTCTACTCGGACGAGTCCGGCCAGGTGGCGCAGCTAGGACTCATCCCGCCGGAGTCGATCACGGTCGAGATCCGAAACGGCGAGCCGCGCTACAGGCTGACGCATCGTGACTCGGGCCGTCAGACGGAGCACGGGACGGATGACGTTCTCCACGTGAGGCTCCCATGCACTGACAGCAGCGGCGTCCTCGGGCTGAGTCCGATTGGGCAGGCGCGAGAAAGCCTCGGGCTGGCGAAGCAGTTGACGGACGCGGCGAGTGCGATGGCGGTGAACAACTCATGCCCGCTCGGGGTTCTGAGCGTGCAGTCCGGGCCGGGCGCTGACGATGTGCTTTCAGCCCTGAAAACAGATTTCGAGACGCGCCACCGAGGGAGCGCGAATCGCGGCCGGGTTGCGGTGCTCTCGACGGACGTTTCGTTCGCGGCGATCAGCCTCAGCCCAAAGGACAGCGAGTTCGTGGCTCAGCGTTCCATGTCGAGTGCTGAGATCGCGAGAATTTTCAGGGTCCCCGGATTTGTCGTCGGAATCGACAACATGTCGAGCCTCACTTACAGCACGACCGAGAGCATGGTGAGGGCGTTCCAAGTGTTGTGCACGAACGTCTATTGCGTGCTGCTCGAACAGGGGATCAGCGGGCACCCGCGCCTCTGTTCCGAGCGGTCGTATGTCGAGTTCGAGCGGTCGGCGTGGGTGGAGGCGGACACGCTCGTGCAGGCGCAGGTGATGGCGCTCGCTCTTGATCCTGAGCGTGGCTGGCTCGACCGGAACGAGGCACGCGCTCGGCTGAACTTGCCGCCATCTCAGGCAACGACTGAGGCGGGAGCGTGAGTGTCGGACTTGCCGGAGTACGTGCGGCTCGTGGCGGAGGCGATCCAGAGGGACCGTGGCTATGCGGAGGCGCACGCGACGAACATCGCGATAGCTGCCTGTCGGGAATTTTGCGCTACCGGTCACAGCCCCAACCTCGCCGGAGTGGAGGTCGGGCCGGAGACGCGGGCGAAGGCGTGCGCTGCGGTGGCCGAGCTGGACGGCCAGGAGCAGGAGCCGGAGCAGCCGGAGGAACCGGACGAGCCGGAGGCCGAGGAACCGGACGAGCCGGACACGGAGCCGGAGGCCGAGCCGGTGGCTGACGAGAAGGTCTCGCACGAGCCGTGGGACGGATCTCCGAGCCGGTTCGACGCGGAGAGCTATGCGCGGTCGAGCCTGCTTGATCGCGGGCCGGAGGTCGAGGACTGGCGCGAGCGGTACTCGCTGCCGGTCCGCGAGCCTGACGGGACGCTGAACGTCGCGGCGCTGCTCTCGGCTCAGTCGCTCATCGGCAAGGTCAAAGCCTCGCCGTCGCTCATCAGGGCTGCGGCTCGGGCGCTCGTCGCGCTGCTCCGGAAGGTCGGCAAGACTCCGACGGCGGCGCTGCTCTCGCTCGCGGGGATCGCGGCAGCGGCAGCCGAGGGCCGGATCCTCGAGGACGAGTTCGAGGAGCGGACGGTCTCGGTGGACGTGGCGAATCTCGAAGCTCGCGGCCGGACTGTCGTCGGGTACGCGGCGACTTTCAACACGCTCTCGCACGAGCTACCCGGAGGGTTCCGCGAGCAGATCGCGCCGGGTGCGTTCGCTGACGTGCTGGCGAGTGATCCCGATGTTCGGGCGCTCCTGAATCACGATCCGTCGAGCGTGCTCGGCCGGACCAGGAGCGGCACGCTGAGGCTGTCGGAGGACGAGCGCGGGCTGCGGTTCGAGCTTGACCTACCGGACTCCCCGCTCGGGCAGAACGTTCGGGCCAGTGTCGCTCGCGGCGATCTCGACGGTGCGAGTTTCAGGTTCAAGGTCCGGCCGGAAGGCCAATTGTGGCAAGGCGATACGCGCACGCTGACCCGGATCAGCACCCTGCTCGATGCCTCGCTCGCCACCTACGCGGCGTATCCGGACGCCGGAGTCGTTGAGTTGAGATCACGAACGGAGGGCGGAGAAGTGAGCGAAGTTGAGGCGGCGGTCGAGCAGACCGTCGAGAACGAGAGCGAGGCAGAGGACAGGACGCAGGGCAGCGGCGGCAGCCTGCGCGTCGAGGACAGGATCGAGGGCGGAGCCGAGAGTCGGAGCCTCCACGATCTCTACAAGCGGGCAGGGTGGTCGCCGGAGTCGCGGGCGTCGATCACCTTCGCGGAGTTCATGTCCGCGAGCGAGATGCGCGGGCTGACGATTGACGATCCGACGGTCGCGGCTGACATCGCACCGATCAGGCGTGACGGCTACCCGCTCGGGAGTGACACGCGCTACGTGTTCCCGGTCATCCCGACGGTCGGCGTCGATGCTGGAACTACGTCGATCTCGGTGCTTCGCCAGACGAGCCGGACGCTTCCAGCCCCGGCCGATGTGATCCGCCAGATCGATTCGGATCAGCCGAAGGCCGAGGCCGACAGCAACGTCCGCGTCGAGGCGGTCCCGATGCTCGGAATCGCGGCGGTGCAGATCGGCGTCCCGAATATCTGGATCGAGAACGACTCGATTCGGACCGTAATCGGTCAGGACCTGCGCCTTTCGATTTCGGAGGCGCTCGATTCGCTCGTGCTGACGGGTCTCGCGGCGGCGGACAATCAGCCGCCGGGTTCCGACCCGCTGCTCGTGTCGATCCGGAAGGCGATCACGCTCGTGCAGGCCGAGGGGTACAACCCGGACACGCTCGTCCTTCGGCCAGCGGACTCGGAGAGTCTCGACGTGCTGACGAGCGACGGGCCGGAGGCTATCTACACGTTCGGTCCGGGCCGGTTCGCGCCGGGCCAGTTGTTCGGTCTGAACGTGAGGATCAGCAAGTCGGCTGCGGCACCGGTCGTGCTCGACTCGCAGGCTGTCGGCAGGCTCTACGTCTCGCCGCTGAGTCTCCAAAGGTTCGAGGAAAACAACGGCGTGACGAACACGAGCACGATGCGATTGGAAGGCTCGGGCCAGTTCGGAGCGGAGAGGATCTCAGCGGCAATTCGGATCGCGGCTAGCTGAGTCTGGATGCCGACGTACACGACCCTGGAAGCGTTGGAGGCGTACCTCAACGGTGATCCCGATGGCGATCTCCCGACCGAGGACAGCGGAGAACTGGAACCGCTGATCGACCGGGCGGAGAAGTGGATCGACGCGATCATCGGCGGTGCTCCGGTCGAGCAGCCCGGCGCGGCGAACGCCACGCCAACGTGGAGGTATCGGAGGCTCGACCCGAGTCTCCTGACGCCACCGCAGCGCGAGGCGTTGAGTCGGGCGACGTGTGCGTGCGTCCAGTTCGAGCTAGCGGCCGGTCTCGAAGTCGTGTCGGCCACGGGCGATTTCGTCAGCGGCGATCTCGCGGTTTTGGCTCGACCGGCGACGACGCCCCCGAGGGTTCTAGCCGAGCTTAGTGGCTGGAATCTCCTGGCTCACTCGGGCTGCGTCAAAACTCCGCCCGACGAGGCGGCATAGAAGTGAGCGCGAGACATGGACCCATCGCGCTCATCGCGGAGCGTCCGCGTCCCCATCTGGCGCGGGCGCTCCACAAGTCTGAGCGCGAGTCATCGTTGCGGCCGGGTAGCTCGGCCGTCGCGCTCGAAGCGGCGAAGCCCACGCGGACCCTCCTGCGTCCGCGTGGGCGCGCACGCTCGGCGGTGGCTCGTGGCTGACTCACCGGCCCGTCAGATCCGGAACGCGCTCTTGGGGATGCGGATGGAGGGCTGGCACGGCTGGAAGTCGTTCGCGGCGGTATGGGCCGAGGCGCTGAACCGAGTCCGCATTGAGCAGGACCTCGATGTCTGGCTCGGGCTGATCCAAGACCACGTTCAGGCGTGGTCGGAGGCGTGGGAGAACGACGACTTCGAGGCGACGAGTGCGTGTATCGCGGTCGCTCTCGAAAGACTGGCGGCGCGTCAGAGATTCGCGGCAACCCAGGTAAATTGACAAGAGAAATGGAGGGCGTGGGGATGGCAAAGCGAGGTAGGCCCAAGCGGTTTCTCGAACCGTTGAAGCAGTCGGGCTACCGCGACACGGAGGAAGTGCTCGCGGCGATGCGTGCGCAGGCTGCTCAACGCGGTCGCTCGATGAACGACGAGATCAGGCTGGCGTCTCGGGCGTGGCTGCGTCAGGCGCTCTTGGCTCAGCTTGCCGATCCGACCGGCAGGGCTGAGGCTGAGGCTGCGGGGCACGACGTGGACGCGGACGAGGCGGCGACTCGGGCCGGGCTGGACGAGATGTACGAGAAGGCGTTCGAGATTCCGGACGGGACGGAGTTGCGCGAGGTGGTGATGAACGGTGGCGACCGACTTCACTGAACGAGAAAGCCGCCCCCCGGAAAGGGAAGCGGCTCCGCAGATCCCGGCCAAGAGATCCACTCGCATCCTATCGAGGGTTGAGGACAACCCTGCTGAGGCGACGGCTCGCGCCCGGCGGAAGGTGGTCGGGGTCCGGCGGAGGTTCGAGCGGCTCGACCGGATCGCCAAGGCGGACCGGCTAGGTGTCGGCTTGCAGGCGTCTGGTAGGCTCGGCAGGTCCGGCCGGAGAGCTATTGGGACCAAAGAACGTCTCTTATCCGGTCGGCGCTCACGGTCGTGTCGGCGGGGCGCATCGTCTCGCGTCAGGCGCTCTCGCAGCCCAGGCCGATCAGCCGAGCCTGATCCTCACCCGAACCGCCTGAACGACAGAGGGGCGCTGTGAGCGCCCCTCGCGGATCGATCCCGCCTGACGTGCTCGCCCGAGGCGAGCGGGCGTTCCTAAACGTGCTGCGCCGTCGCCACCCGAGCGCGGCGTTCGAGCTTCGCGACGGGGAAGGCGACGGAGCCGTCAGCCCAGAAGATCCGGACGTGTCCGGCGAGGTCGCTGCTCGCGCCTCGGCTGACTTCGATCCGGTCGATGAATCCCTTGAGCACGTCGCGGCGCTCGGAGACGGCGAAGGAGTCCCACAGCGTGATGAGTGAGCCTCCGGCCGGGATGCGCGAGACGCGCTGCGAGAGTTCCCGCACGAGGACGCGGCTCTCGTCAACGACTGCCTGCCGCTTGTCGAGTCCGCGCCGGAACACGGCCGGGTCGAGCGACGCGGGCGTGTTCTCGACGTACGCGGCTAGCTCCTCCTCGGCCCGGTCGTGAGCCGCCTGCGCCTGCTCAAGATCGGCCGCAGCCTCGACCACATCGACCATCCGGCCGGTCCCTTTGAGCGCCTCGCTGAACCACTCGGCCACGAACGCGTCGAGGGCGTCGGCATGAACGTAGGCGCGACACGAGCACGGCTCGCTCGCGGCGTTCTTGCAGAAGTACGCCTGCACGTACGTCCCGTCCTTGCGAGGCCGACGGGGAGCCTTGAGCGTCTTACCGCAACCGGCGCAGCGGGCGATGCCTTGGAGGAGAAGGTCCTTGGTCGTGTCGCCGGGCGGGACGTGCTGCGTCGTCCGGCCCGCGTTCGCCCGCTCCCACAGTTCAGGCGTGACGAGTTGCGGGACGAGAGGGTTGCTGCCCTTGTAGACGGGGTTGGTGATCCACTGCCGGATGGTCGAGTGCGACCGCCCGTACCTCGCGCCGATGGACCCGAACGGCTCTTGAGCCGCCCGCCGCTCGAACACGTCGCGGATCACCTTCGAGTTCTTCCGGTCGAGCACGACGATCCCGTCCTCGGTGCGCGTGTACCCGAACGGCTCGCGCTGAGGCAGCACGCCCCGCTCGCGAGCGTTCTTCCGGGCCGCGTCCCACCGCAGGCCGGTCTCCTCGCGGTGCGCCTCGTGGTACAGGCTCATCGTCTCGCTCGGCAGCTTGAGGTAGCCGCGAGCGTCGAGCGCCTCGGCAGCCGGGTTGTCCGCCACCTTCAAGACCGCCCCGGCTTCGAGCAGCCGACGCTTCAACTCGCGGGTCAGCATCAGCGTCCCGATCCGGTCCTGACTAGAGAAGCCGAGGCCGACGATCTCGCCCGACTCGACCATCCGGAGCGCCTCGCTCATCCCCGGTCGCTCATCGAGCGCCACCGTGTGCGAGACGTTGAGGTCCATCGGCTCGATCACGACCACCTCGTAGCCGTCGGCCTTGCAGTAGCCGGACCCCTTGGCGATCTGCTCAGTCGGGCTGATGAAGCGGTCGCCCTTCTTGTCTCGTCCGTTCACGTCGGAGACGCGGACGACGATCCCGATTGTTCCTTTGCTCTTGCCCTTGCCGGTCATTCGCTACCTCGCAGTCTTGAGTTCCCTTCGGACGACAAGACTCGGCGAGCAGCGTGAACTGCGAGACGACGAGCGCCGCTCCGCCCGTGTCGAGGAGCGAGCGGTCGAACTTGCCCTCGTCGTTCTCGAAGATCCGGAGCCGCGCGATCTTGCCCGCGAGCCGCTCCGCGTCGGCGGCAGTGTCCCCGCGGGCGACGCCCAAGAGGACGCACAGGCCGGCGCCGATCTCACCGCCGGGCGTTGCGCCGGCCCGGCTGACGCGCTGGACGACCGCCTTCACGGCGGCATCTTCGCAGCAGGCGTTTCGGCGGGGTCAGACCCCTTCGGGGTCAGACCCTACGACGATGGCCCAGTAGGGACTGTCCCCGGACGGGACAGTCCCCCGCAGAAAACGGTTGCGCCACCACCCGGCGGGGTCAGGCCCCTTCGGGGCCAGACCCGACGTCGTCGTCGGAGCCTTCGAGCTCCATCACGCGCGCCGCGTACTGCTTCGACCCCGGCCGCAGGGAACGGGCGAGCTTGTAGTGGCCGTTCGCCTCCGCCACGTGCCCCTGCTTCTCGAGGCAGCGGCCGAGCGCGTAGTGGGCGTAGTCGTCGGCAGGCGACAGCTCGAGCATCGCGCGGAACTCGGCGGCGGCCTCGTCGTAGCGGCCGATCCGGAAGTACGCGATCCCGAGCGACTCGCGGATCGAGGCCTTGTTCGGCTCGCGGCGCTTCGCCTTCTCGAGCGGCACGGTCGCCTGGGCGGCCATCCCCTTCTTCAGATGCCGCTTGCCCTGCTGGAAGTAGTCGTAGACCTCGCTCACAGTGCCCTCAGATACGGAAAGTTCTGCTCCAGACAGTCAAGCGGATGCGTCAAGTCGCGGGTCGGGCCGATCTCGACGCCGTGGACGGTCTCTCCCGCGTCGACCAGCCGCTGAAACACCTCGGAGAGCCCGAGCGGCGGCCCGTCCGGCCCGTCCAGCAGCCCAGGATCGAAGGAGTCGCCCAGCCGCCACAGCGGCGCCGACGCGAGCGGGTTCGCCGGATCGTCGTCCAGCACCTTGGTCACGCGTCCGTCTCGCACGCCCAGGGCGTAGCGGTGCGGCGGCGATGGCGGCGGATCGCGCCGCGCCGCGATCGCGTGTCCGTCTACGGCCGCGAACCGCGCGACGTCGCCCGCCGTGAACACCGTGTCGGCCGCGACCACCAGGGCCGGGACGCCGTCGAGGCCGCGCCGCACGGCGTCGGCCGAGCCGATCGGCTCGGGCTGGCGCACGAACCGAAGCGCGAGCGGGAAGCCGTCGAGCAGCTGTTCGACCTGCTCGGCCAGGTGCCCGGTCACCACCGTCACGCGCCCGATCCCGGCCGCCCGCAGCTCGTGCAGCAGCGTCACGATCACCGGCCGCCCGTCGATCGGCAGCACCGGCTTGGCGAAGCGCTCCGTCAGGGGCCGTAGCCTGCGCCCTTCCCCTGCAGCCATCACGACGGCCTCCACCGTCTCTAGTATCGAATACGTGTGGGTCGCAATCGTCGTCGTTGCGGTTGTCGTCCTGCTCCTCCTCTACCTCGTCTACACCTACAACCGTCTCGTGCGGCTGCGGAACGAGACCGAGACGGGCTGGGCGAACATCGACGTCCAGCTCAGGCGGCGCTACGACCTCGTCCCGAACCTGATCGAGGCGGTGAAGGGCTACGCGGCGCACGAGCGGGAGACGTTCGAGGAGGTGACGCAGGCGCGGGCGCAGGCCGAGCAGGCTCCCGGGCCATCCGCTGCGGCCGACGCCAACGAGCATCTCGGCGGTGCGTTGAACCGGCTGATCGCCGTCTCCGAGGCCTATCCGCAGCTCCGCGCGTCCGAGAACTTCCTCGCTCTCCAGCAGGAGCTGGCGGACATCGAGGACAAGCTCGCCGCCGCCCGCCGCTACTACAACCAGACCGTCTACCGCTACCACTCGGTCATGCAGAGCTTCCCGCCGGTGCTGATCGCGAAGCCCTTCGGCTTCCACGAGCGCGAGTTCTTCGGTACGGACGAGCGCGACGCGCCGGTCGTCTCGTTCGCGCAGCAATGACGCTGCAGGAGCAGATCCGCGCCAACCGGTGGCGCACGCTCTGGCTGCTGTTCCTGTTCGCCGTCCTGGTCGGCGTCCTGGCGCTCGTGCTCGGCTACGTCTTCCAGCCGTCGCTGCTGATCGTCGTCGGCGTGATCGGGATCGCCTACGGGATCTTCAGCTGGCTCTCGGCCGGCAGCATCGTCGCCGGCGCGACCGGCGCCCACCCGGCCGACCGGAAGGAGTATCCGCGCCTCTTCCACGTGGTCGAGACGGTCGCGATCGCCGCCGGTCTCCCCAAGCCGCCGCCGATCTACGTCGTCGACGACCCGGCGCCGAACGCGTTCGCGGCCGGGCGGAGCCCGGACAAGGCATACGTCTGCGTCACCACCGGGATCCTGAGCCTGATGGACGAGCGCGAGCTGGAGGGTGTGATCGCGCACGAGCTATCGCACATCCGCAATCACGACGTCCGCCTGATGTCGCTGGTCGCGGTGCTGGTCGGTGTCGTGGCGCTCCTCTCGGACTTCCTGCTGCGGATCTCGTTCTTCGGCGGCGGCCGGCGCAGCGGCGGCAGCGCCGGCGCGATCGCGTTCGCGCTCGGGCTCGCCGCCCTGGTGATCGCACCGATCGCGGCCGTGCTGATCCAGCTCGCCGTCTCGCGGCGGCGCGAGTACCTCGCCGACGCCTCGGCGGCGGAGATCACCGGCGACGGCGAAGGCCTCGCGCTCGCGCTGCGCAAGCTGCTCGTCGACACCACCGAGACGCGGCATGCGAGCCGCGCCGTCGCGCACCTCTACATCGAGAACCCGCAGAACCAGGCGACCGGCGTCAGCACGGCGTTCAGGGGGATGTTCGACACCCACCCGCCGCTGGAGGCGCGCATCCACGCGCTCGAGGAGGCGGGCGGGTTCCGCCTACCGGCCGGCTAGCGCATCGGTGCCGGGATCATCCTGGCTCCGATTCCCTGCTCAACAGCCGCTGGACCTCGTCCAGGATCTCGGCGGCGATCCGCTCCTTCGGCGCCTTCGGCACGGTGCGCTCACCCGCCGCGGAGACGAGGATCACCTCGTTCTCGGCGGAGTCGAAGCCGATGTCGGCGCGGGACACGTCGTTGAAGACGACGAGATCCAGGTGCTTCTCGGCCAGCATCCGGCGTTTCCGCTCGAACCCGGCCTGGCCCTCCTCGGCGCCGAAGCCGACGAGCACCGCCCCGTTCTTCGCCTCGCCCAGGCTCCTCAGGACGTCCTCCGTCGGCTCCAGCCGGAGCTCCCACGGCTCCTCGGACTTTGCCCGCTTTCCCACGATCGGCCGCGGCGCGTAGTCCGCCACTGCGGCGGCCATCAGGATGACGTCCGCTCGGGCGTTCGCTTTCGCCGCGCGCGCGAGATCGGCCGCGGTCGGCGTCTCCACCACCTCCACGCCCCCCGGCGCCGGGACGGTGAGATTTGCGGCGAGGAGAGTCACCCGGGCTCCGCGGCGACGGGCTTCCTCGGCGAGCGCCGCGCCCATCCGCCCCGACGAGCGGTTGCCGACGAACCGTACGGCGTCGAGCGGCTCGCGCGTCCCGCCGGCGCTGACGAGGACGCTCTTGCCGGCGAGGGTGTCGGTCTCGCCGAGGAGCTGGCGGGCGCGGGCAAGGATCGCCTCCGGCTCGCTCATGCGGCCGAGGCCGGTCTCGCCCTCGGCCAGCTCGCCCTCCTCGGGCCCGATCAGCTGCACCCCGCGCTCGCGCAGCGCCGCCACGTTCGCCTGCGTCGCCGGGTGCTCCCACATGCGGACGTTCATCGCCGGCGCGGCCAGCATCGGGCCGCGGAACGCCAGCCCGAGCTGGGTGAGCACGTTGTCCGCGAGCCCGTGTGCCAGCTTCGCCAGCGTGTTGGCCGACAGCGGCGCAATCACGAGCAGGTCGGCCTCGACCAGGTGCGGGTAGAGCTCGCGCGGCTGCTCGCGGCGGGCGAGCGCCTCGAACGTCCTGGCGGCGACGAAGCCCTCCGCCTCGGGCGTCAGGACGGGTGTCACCTCGTGCCCGGCCTGGACGAGGAGTCGCGTCAACTCACAGCTCTTGTAAGCCGCGATCCCGCCTGTGATCCCGAGAAGAACGCGGGCCATGTGTGACAGCCCCTTCCTACAAAGCCGTCAGGCTTTGTAGGAATACTTGATCTTGCCCTCGGCAGTCTCCTCGAGGGCCATCGTCAAGTAGTTCTTCGAGCGGGACTCGACGAGCGGGGGAAACTCGTCGAACGTACCCTCACCGAGCTGGTGGTGGTAGTTGTTGATCTGCCTGGCGCGCTTCGCGACGACGATGACCAGCGCGTAGCGCGAGTCAACGTTGTCGAGCAGCTCGTCGATTCTGGGATTGATCACGGCCCGCTCATGGTACCGGCCGCGGCCGACTCTCGTTGGACGATGCCCTCCAGCTCCTGCGTGGCCCGCTCGATCCGGTCGTTGAGCACCACGTAGTCGAACTGTTCCGCCTGGTTGAGCTGTTTCCGCGCCAATCCGATGCGTTCGCCGATCTCGCCCTCGCTCTCGCTGGCGCGTTCCCTCAGCCGCCGCTCGAGCTCGGGGATCGGCGCGGTGATGAAGACCGTCACCGCCCCGGGGACGTCGTCCTTGACGTTCAGAGCCCCCTCCGTCTCCAGCTCCAGCACCGGGATCTTCCCCTCGCCGGCGATCCGGTCGACCTCCGTGCGCAGGGTTCCGTAGCGCTTCCCCGAAACGTAGGTGACGTGCTCGAGGAAGTCGCCTTCGTGCACGCGACGCGCGAACTCGGCGTCGGAGAGGAACCAGTACTCGCGTCCGTCCTCCTCTCCCTGACGGCGCCCGCGCGTCGTCGCCGAGACCGCGACCTCGAGGTCCGCCACCCGTTCGAGCAGGGCCCTGATCAGCGTCCCCTTGCCGGCCCCTGAGGGCCCGGTGATCACGAAGACGGGCGTGCCGTCAGGCGTTCCGGTGGAAGAGCCCAATCAACTCGGCGCGTTGTCGGTCGGACAACCCGCCGACGGTCTTCGACTGGCTGATCCGGCACTGGTTCAGGAACCGGGCGGCCTTGACGCGGCCGAATTTCGGCACTGCCATCAGCATGTCGAACACCTTCGCCGTGGAGACGTACTCCGGCGGGTCGTCGAGGATCTCGTCGATCTGGACCTTGCCGTTCTTGAGGTCCTTCTTCAGCTGCGCCCGGCGGACGCGGATGTCGTTGGCCCTGGCGAGAGCCTCCATGCGCTGATCGAGAGAGCGTACCGGCGCCGTTGCCTGAGTCTTCGTCGGCATTCGAGTGTGCGAGTCTAACAGCTTGCACCCGTCGGTCAACCGGGGTTGAATCGTCCTGTTTGCAGGGCTTTCTAGAGAACTCTCGACCTGACATCGAGGTGTTTTCTTTCTGGCAACGGCTCCGCGTGTGCAATCCCGCGCGCCTCCTCGACCGACGAGAGCCCGAGCGTTGCCAGTTCTGCCGACAATTCCTCGCGGATCCGCACCGGGGCGAGCGGGTCGGAGAACAGGACCGTCCCGATCGCGACCGCCGTCGCCCCGGCGGCGTGGAGCTCGAGCGCGTCGCGCCCGGATGCGACCCCGCCCATCCCGACGATCGGCAGCGTCGTCGCCCGGTAGCACGCGTGAACGGCGGCGAGCGCGACGGGCTTGAGTGCCGGCCCGGAGAGCCCACCGGTCGCCGTCCCGAGCACGGGCCGGAGCTCCGCGTCGAGCTTCATCCCCCGGATCGTGTTCACCACCGAGATGCCGTCGGCCCCCACCGCCTCCACCGCCCGGGCGACCTCGCCGAGGTCCCAGCTGGCCGGAGAGAGCTTCGCGTAGAGCGGAAGCGCGGTCGCCGCCCGGCAGGCTGCGACGATCTCGGCCGCCGACTCCGCCGCCTCGTCGACGTTCGGGCAGGACAGATTGAGCTCGATGGTCACGTCGTCGAGCAGCGCGCAGGTTGCCGCATACTCCTGCGCCGAGAAACCGCCCACGGACACCCACAGCGGCAGGCCGAGGGTACGAAGACGCGGCAGCGTCCCGGCCAGAAACGCCTCTCTGCCCGGGTTGGCGAGCCCGATCGAGTTGAGCATCCCGACGTCGGTCTCGGCGATGCGAACCGGCGCGTTCCCGCCGCGCGGAAGCGGCGTCACCGTCTTCGTGACGAATGCATCGAACGCACGTGCGGTTTCGGGCGCGGTCAGCGCGTCCAGGCAGCCGGAAGCGTTCAGCAGCATCAGGCTGCCTCCTGCAGGACCGGCCCTTCGACACACAGCCGTTTCCATGCGCCGTGGATCTCGACCGCGCAGCCGTAGCAGGCGCCGTAGCCGCAGGCCATCGGTGCCTCCCAGGCCAGCTGCGAGCCGGGGGCGAGCGCTCGGACCGCCTCGAGCATCGGTTCGGGGCCACAGGCAAGGACGTCGCGGCCGGGATCGACCAGCTCGGTCACGAACGTCGGTTCGATCACGACCTCGGCGTTCGGCACCAGCGCGGCCGCCTGCGCGTGCCACTCCGAGCGGAAGCCGAGGACGGCCGGCGGTGAGCCGAGCTGCTGCGAGAGATACGGAAGCGGCGCGATCCCGATGCCGCCGCCGACGAGCAGCGGCCGGTCGACGTCGAGCCGGAACCCGTTGCCGAGCGGCCCGAGCACGTGGATCGCCTCTCCGATCTCCAGCGAGACGAGCGCGAGCGTGCCGGGGCCGATCGGGTCGATCAGGAACGCCAGCTCGCCCGCCGGGGCGAGACAGAGGCTCATCGGTCTCGGCAGCAGGCGGCCCGGCGCCTCCAGCATGAAGAACTGCCCGGGAACGCCGGGATCGAGGCCGGCGCGCTCCACCCGCAGCAGCGTGTACGGCCCGACCGCCTCGCTGCTACGAACCGTTGACCGCTCGCGTCTCGACTTCGATCCTTTCCTGCAGAGACAGCGCCAGCTCCGTCCTGGCGTTCGCGATCGCGTGCACCGCGGCCGCCGCGCCGGAGATCGTGGTGATGCACGGGATCCGCGCGACCAGCGCCGCCTCGCGGATCCGGTAGCCGTCGGTGCGCTGCAACGAACCTCCGAAAGGCGTGTTCACGACCAGGTCGCAGCGGCCACGGCGGACGAGGTCGACGACGGTCGCCTCCCCGCCCTCGGCGACCTTCGCCACCTGCTCGACCTCGAGGCCCGCCTCGCGCAGCTCGCGCGCGGTTCCCCCGGTCGCGACGAGCTTGAACCCCAGCCCGGCGAGCGCCGCCGCCACCGGGCGCAGCGCCGCCTTGTCGTCGTCCCGAACGGACAGGAAGGCCGTGCCGGTCGTCGGCAGCGGCCGCCCGGCCGCGCGTTCAGCCTTCGCAAACGCGGTCGGCAGGTCCGACGCCGAGGCCATCACCTCGCCGGTCGAGCGCATCTCCGGGCCGAGCACGGGATCGCTCCCCGGGAAACGCGAGAACGGCAGCACCGCCGCCTTCACCGAGACCTGCTTCGGCGGCCGCTCGGCGGGCAACCCCAGCTCGCGCAGCTTCGCCCCCGCGGCCAGGCGGCACGCCGCCTCGACGAGCCGCAGGCCGGTCGCCTTGGACGCGAACGGGACCGTCCGGGAGGCCCGCGGGTTCGCCTCGAGCACGTAGACGGCGTCGTCGGCGACTGCGAGCTGGACGTTGATCAGGCCGATCGTCCCGAGCGCGGGCGCGAGCCGGCGGACGACGCTCTCGACCTCGCGCGCGGTGGCGACGTCGAGGGACGGCGCGGGCAGCACGCACGCCGAGTCGCCGGAATGGACGCCCGCCTCCTCGACGTGCTGCATCACGGCGGCGACGTACGTCTCCTCGCCGTCACAAAGGGCATCGACGTCGATCTCGATCGCGTTCTCGAGGAAGCGGTCGACGAGCACCTTGCCGCTCAAGTCCTTGTGGAAGGCCTCGACGACCTCGTTGCCGCGGTAGCAGACCCGCATCGCCCGGCCGCCGAGGACGTACGACGGCCGGACGAGCACCGGGTAGCCGATCCGGTGGGCGATCTCCGCAGCCTCGCGACCGCTGGCGGCGATCCCCCACTCCGGACACCGGATCCCGAGACCGGAAAGGAGCTCGCCGAAGCGCTCGCGGTCCTCGGCCAGGTCGATCGCGTCGTACGGCGTGCCGAGGATCCGGAAGCCGCCGGCCTCGATCGCGCGCGCCAGCTTCAGCGGCGTCTGGCCGCCGAACTGGATGACCACGCCCTCGGGCTGCTCGCGTTCGCAGACGGCGAGCACCTCCTCGGCGCCGAGCGGCTCGAAGTACAGGCGGTCGGAGGTGTCGTAGTCGGTCGAGACCGTCTCGGGGTTGCAGTTGACCATCACCGCCTCGTAGCCGAGCGCCCGGAAGCTCTGGGCGGCGTGGACGCAGCAGTAGTCGAACTCGATCCCCTGGCCGATCCGGTTCGGGCCGGAGCCGATGATCACGACGCGGGGTTTGTCCCCGGCCGGAGGCGCCTCGTCGGCCTCGCCGAAGGTCGAGTAGTAGTAGTTCGACTCGGCCGCGACCTCGCCGGCGCACGAGTCGACCCGCCGGTAGGCGCGCCGCCCGGTCGGCGGGCCCTCGTCGCGCAGCCGCTCCAGCTCGCCGCGGAACCACGGGTGGATGTCCTCGGGCAGGTCGTCGAGGCCGTCCCACGGCGTGACCGCGCCGGCGTCGAGCTCGCGCGAGCAGAAAGCCTTCCAGAACGCCTCGCGGAACGTGCGGCCGATGCCCATCGCCTCCCCGACCGACTTCATCTGTGTGCCGAGCGTCCGGTCGGCGCCCGGAAACTTCTCGAACGCGAACCGCGGGAACTTCACGACCACGTAGTCGAGCGTCGGCTCGAAGCTCGCCGGCGTCGTCTTCGTCAGGTCGTTGGGGATCTCGTCGAGCGTGTACCCGACCGCCAGCCTGGCGGCGACCTTCGCGATCGGGTAGCCGGTCGCTTTCGAGGCCAGCGCGGACGAGCGCGAGACGCGCGGGTTCATCTCGATCACGCGCAGCTCGCCGGTCTCGCGCTCGCGCGCGAACTGGATGTTCGAGCCGCCCGTCTCGACGCCGACGGCGCGGATGACGGCGGCGGCGGCGTCCCGAAGCTCCTGGTACGCCTCGTCGGACAGGGTCATCTGCGGGGCGACCGTGACCGAGTCGCCCGTGTGCACGCCCATCGGGTCGAGGTTCTCGATCGAGCAGACGATCACGACGTTGTCGCGCTTGTCCCGCACCACCTCGAGCTCGAACTCGTCCCAGCCGCGCACGGACTCCTCGACGAGAACCTGCCCGATCGGGCTCTCGGACAGCCCGACCTCCACCTGGCGGTTGAGCTCGGCCTCGGTCGATGCGAACCCGCCGCCGTGACCGCCGAGCGTGAACGCGGGCCGGACGACGGCGGGAAGCGACACGTCGTGCAGGTCGTCCAGCGACGTCACGATCGTGGACGTGGGCACGTTCAGGCCGACGCCCCGCACCGCCTCGCGGAAGAGCTCGCGGTCCTCGGCCCGTCTGATCGCGTCCAGTCCCGCCCCGATCAGCTCGATGCCGAGGGCATCCAGCACGCCCGCCTCCACCAGCTGCAAGGAGAGGTTGAGCGCCGTCTGGCCGCCCATCGTCGGCAGGAGCGCGTCGGGCCGCTCGCGCTCGAGGACGTCGGCGACGCCGGCGAGGTCGAGCGGCTCCAGGTAGGTGCGGTCGGCGAAGCCCGGATCGGTCATGATCGTCGCCGGGTTCGAATTGACGACGACGGTCCGGAACCCGTCCTCACGCAGCACCTTCAGCGCCTGGCAGCCGGCGTAGTCGAACTCGCACGCCTGGCCGATCACGATCGGGCCTGAGCCGATCAGGCAGATCGACTCGAGGTCGTCGCGCCTAGGCAACTTTGAGCTCCTCGACCCACTCTGCGATGATCGACGCTCCGTCGTGCGGGCCCGGGCTCGCCTCGGGATGGAACTGGGCGGACCGCGCACGCAGCTCGGGGTAGTGGAGCCCCTCGACGGTGCCGTCGTACAGCGACGTGTACGTCACGCCCTTCCCGTCGCCGGGAGCGACCGCGAAGCCGTGGTTCTGGGACGTGACCAGCACGCGGCGCGTCTCGTGGTCGACGACCGGATGGTTCGCGCCGCGGTGGCCGAAGGGCAGCTTGAAGGTCTCGTGCCCGGTTGCCAGCGCGAGCAGCTGGTGGCCGAGGCACACGCCGAGCACCGGCGTCCGGCCGAGCAGATCCCGCACGGTGCGAGTCTCGTCGGCGAGCGGTGCCGGGTCGCCGGGACCGTTGCCGAGCAGCACGCCGTCGTGGGCGGCCAGCGTGTCCGCGTCCACGTTGTGCGGGTAGACGTCGACCGCGGCGCCCTCGCGTGCCAGCAGCTGCAGGATCGACCGCTTGATCCCGTAGTCCACGACCGCGACCCGGACGTCTCCCTCGCCCGCGAACGTGTACGGCTCGCGGGGCGAGACGGCGGCGACGAGCGCAGCGCCTTCCATCGACGGCAGAGCGCGAACCTCGGCCAGCACCTCCTCGACGGGTGGGTCACCGGCAACCGCGGCGGCCCTCATCGCTCCGCGTTCGCGGAGATGCAGGACAAGCGAGCGCGTGTCGACTCCCGCCAGGGCGACCACCCCGTGGCTCCGCAGCCAGCCCGGCCACTCCGGGCCGCCGATCTCGCGCATGACCACGCCGGTCGCGTGCACCGCGCCGGACTGGCTGCGCTCCTCGGCGACGCCGTAGTTGCCGACCATCGGCGCGGTGAAGCAGACGATCTGGCCCGCGTAGCTCGGGTCGGTGACCGTCTCCTGGTAGCCGCTCATCGAGGTCGTGAACACCGCCTCCCCGAAGGCACGGCCGCCCGCCGCGACCGACTCGCCCGGGAACACCGTCCCGTTCTCGAGGACGAGGAAGCCGCTCACGAACCTGCCTCGTCCTTCGTGATCCACTCGCCGTGCTCGAGGTAGTGCCGCGCCCGCAGCGCGTGCGGGCGAGCGAGGTCGCCGCCCTGCTCCTCGGCCCAGCGGACCAGCTCCTCCGCGGCGGAGCGCGTCTCGGCTTCCGTCACCGGCTCGAGCAACTCGCGCCACGAACGTCCGCGCAGCTGGCGCGACCGCTCCTGGGCGATCGCCGCGTCGAGGACGAACCAGAACGCCGGCTCGCCGTCGCCGTCGGGGTAGTTCAGCTCGTATGCGGGAGGCTTCGCGCCGGCTGCATAGACGACGAGTTCGAGCTTCCGCACGGGCGGGGCGGTCCTGTCGAGCGCCTCGACCACCGCCTCCCGCTCCGGCGCGGTCGGCGGCCGCTCCACGACCACCACCAGGTCGAGGTCGCTCCGTTCGGGATCGAAGCCGCCGAGCAGGGCGGAACCGAGCACGTACGCGCCTTCGACCGGCACGACCGCATCGATCGCGTCGACCACCGTCGCCGCGTACGCCTCCACCCCGGTCTCGGTCGCGATCATGCGGCGTACGCGATCCGGCCGGCCGCGACGGTCAGCCGCACCTTCCCGCGGAGCGTCTCGCCCAGCAGCCACGAGTTCCGGGAGCGCGACCGGAAGCCGCCCTCGCCCACGCGCCAGACGGCATCGGGGTCGAGCAGAACGAGATTGGCGGGCGCTCCCTTCTCGATCCTCGGCGGCTCGAGCCCGTACGCGCGAGCCGGCCCGGCGGACATGCGCTCGAGCAGCGTCGGCAGGGTCAGCAGGCCCGGCCCGACCAGGTGGGTGTTCAGGGCGGCGAAGGCGGTCTCGAGACCCGTGACGCCGAACGGCGCCTCCTCGAACGGCACGTCCTTCTCGTGGGCCGCGTGCGGCGCGTGGTCGGTGGCGATCACGGAGATCGTCCCGTCCCGGACCGCCGCGACGAGCGCGGAGCGGTCGTCGTCTCCCCGGAGCGGTGGGTTCATCTTCAGGTTCGGGTCGAGCGACCGGACGGCGTCGTCCGTCAGCACCAGGTGGTGGGGGGTGGCCTCGCCGGTCGCGCGCACGCCGGCGGTCTGCGCGCGCCGAAGCTCGTCGACCGACTCGCGCGCGGAGAGGTGGAGCAGGTGGATCGCCTGCCCCTCGTGCGCCGCGAGCGCGAGGTCGCGGCCGACCATCACGCTCTCGGCGACGGAGGGGTAGCCCGCGAGGCCGAGCTCGGCGGAGACCGGCCCCTCGTGCATCTGGCCGGAGCGCGACAGGGTCGGCTCCTCGCAGTGCACGGCGACGCGTCGTCCCGTGATCGCGTGGTACTGCAGCGCGCGCCGCATCAACCCGGGTGCGACCACCGGCATGCCGTCGTCGGAGAAGCCGGCGGCGCCGGCGTCGGCCAGCTCGGCCATCTCGGACAGCTGCTCGCCGCGCTGGCCCTTCGTGATCGCGGCGAGGAAGCCGACCGGCACCTCGGCCTCCTCCCTGGCCGTCTCGATCAGCGAGCCGAGCACCGCGGCCGAGTCGACCACCGGCTCCGTGTTCGGCATCGCCAGGATCGCGCAGAAGCCGCCCGCCGCGGCCGCGGCCGTGCCCGAGGCGATCGTCTCCTCGTCCTCGCGGCCGGGCGTGCGCAGGTGGACGTGCGGGTCGACGAAGGCAGGCGCCAGCACCAGCCCTCGCCCCTCGACCACCCGGTGGCCGTTCGGGCTCACGTTCAGGCCGATGTCCGTGATCACGCCGCGGTCGACCCGGACGTCGAGCAGCTCGTCGATCCCCCGAGCCGGGTCGATCACGCGGGCGCTGCGGACGACGAGGTCGTCGTTGCCCGCCTTGCCGTACAGGATCTCGGCCATCAGGCCACCTCCTCCGTCGCCTCGGCCTTGATCTCGACCGGGCCGTGCGTGAGCAGGTCGTACAGGACTGCCATCCGGACGACCAGGCCGGCGCGGACCTGCGTCTCGATCAGGGCGTCGACCGAGTCTGCGACGGCCGGGTCGATCTCCACCCCGCGGTTCATCGGGCCGGGGTGCATCACCTTCTGGCCCGGGCGGAGCCGGGCGGGGGTCACGCCCCATCGCGCGGTGTACTCGCGCAGGCTGGGCACGTAGTTCTCGCCCGCCTCCATGCGCTCCCGCTGCATGCGCAGGACGTAGACGACGTCGGCGGAGCCGATCGCCGCGATGTCGGTCGAGACCTCGCAGCCCATCGCCTCGATTCCGCGCGGGATCAGCGCCGGCGGGCCGACGAGGGTCACACGTGCACCCATCAGGGTCAGCGCCTGGATGTTCGAGCGGGCGACACGGGAGTGCAGCACGTCGCCGACGATCGCGACGTGTAGGCCCTCGACCGGCCCGACGTTCTGCTCGATCGCGTACAGGTCCAGGAGCGCCTGCGTCGGGTGCTGGTGCTTGCCGTCGCCCGCGTTGACCACGTGCGCGGCGGTCACACGCGAGACGAGCGTCGGGGCGCCGATCTGCGGGTGCCGGATGACGATCACGTCGGGGTCGTACGCGGCGAGCGTCAGCGCCGTGTCCTTCAGCGATTCGCCCTTGTCGACCGACGACCCGCTCGACTTGACCGACATCACGTCGGCCGAGAGGCGCTTGGCGGCCAGCTCGAAGCTCGAGGACGTCCGGGTCGACGACTCGAAGAACAGGTTGACGACCGTGCGGCCGCGCAGCGTCGGCAGCTTCTTCATCTCCCGCTCCAGCGACCGCTCGAAGCTGCCGGCGGTGGCGAGCAGCCGGGTGACGTCCTCGCGGATCAGGTCGCCGATCGAGATCAGGTGCCGCCGCGGCGGCGGGTCGGAAGGCGGCAGAAGGTCGTCGCGCACGAGTTGCACCGTCATGCCCGTTCCTCCTTGGCGATGAGCACGACCCGGTCGACCTCGTCGATCTCGACCAGCTGGACCTGGACGCGTTCCGCGCGCGCGGTGGGCAGGTTCTTGCCGACGTAGTCGGGTCGGATCGGCAGCTCGCGGTGGCCGCGGTCGGCGACCACGGCGAGCTGGACGCGCGCAGGCCGCCCGTAGTCGAACAGCGCCTCGATCGCCGCCCGGATCGTCCGGCCGCTGTAGAGGACGTCGTCGACGAGGATGCACGTGCGGCCCTCGAGCGCGAAGTCGAGCTTGGTCTCGCGGACGAGCGGCTGCGGGTGCAGCGGCGCCTCGCCCCCGCGCACGTGCAGGTCGTCGCGGTGGAAGGTGATGTCGATCGTCCCCAGGTCGACCTCGACGCCGCTGAACTCCTCGATCAGCCGGCGAAGGCGATGCGCGAGCGGGACGCCGCGCGTGTGGATGCCGACCAGTGCGACGCTCTCCAGCTCGGCGTTCGCCTCGATGATCTCGTGGGCGATGCGATGGAGGGTGCGCGCCAGCGCGTCTGCGTCGAGGAGGACCCGCTCGGCGGCGGGCGCATGTGCAGCGGTCACCTCTGGACTCCTTTCCGGCCTCACGGGACCGGGTTAAAGGACGTTGCGACCGACAGACTATCGGCTCACGGGGACGTCATAGCTCGCATGCTGCGCGCTGCACTCGCGTTCTCCCTCCTGGCCCTCGCGTTGCCCGCCGCCTCGCCGGGAACGGCGCCCGAGCCGAGGATGCTCGGACCCTACGGCAAGGGGGCAGATGCCTACTGGCTCTGGAAGGCGCACCCGGCGCCGAAGACGGTCGTGGTCTTCGAGCACGGCCTGGACGAGAGCGAGCTCAACCCCTGGAACCACATCGCCTGGATCGAGCACCTCGTGCGGCAGGGCAACGACGTGATCTACCCGCGGTACGAGACCAGCCCCGCGGGCTCGCCGGCCCTGCTCCACTCGCTGATCGGGATCCACACGGCGCTCGTCCGGCTCGGCCGCCCACAGGTGCCGCTGGTCGTCGTCGGCTATTCGCGCGGCGGCCGGCTCGCCGTCGAGCTCGCGGCCGTGATGTGGCGGATCGGCGTCAAGCCCGCGGCCGTGATGAGCGTCTACCCGAGCACGCTGAACGCGCAGCTCGAGGAGGTCGTCAACTTCACGCATCTCCCCCACTCGACGCGCCTGCTGCTCGTCACCGCCGATCGCGACTCGCCGGCCGGCGCCCGCGAGCTGCTCCGGCGGCTGCAGCGCTCGCGCTTCCCGGCGCAGCGCGTCCGCACCGAGGTGGTCCGCTCGCACGGCTCGTTCCGGGCCGACCACTTCTCCGCGCTCCAGTCGGGATCCGAGGCCCAGCGCCAGCTCTGGGCGCCGCTCGACCGGCTGATCGCGTCCGTCCGCTAGGCCGCCTCGGGCGTCAGCCGCGGCAGCCCGGCCCGGGCGTCGGCCAGCAGCGAGTCGACACTCCTTCCCGTCACGAGGAGCGGACGTACCCCCACCTGCGCAGGTCGCGCATCAGCGCCGTGACGTACGCCTTGCCGGCGGGCAGCCCCAGGAGCCTCGTGCCGCGGCCGAGGTCGCCGCGCTTCAGGGCCAGATCGAGCACGCGCTTGCCCTCGGCGGGGTCGCCGAGCAGGTACTGGTCGGCGACGTAGGCGGCGACGTAGGAGCGGACGTCCGTGTTCGGGCCGCCGCGGCCCTTCAGGTAGTACCCGAGATTGGTCGCCGCGCTCTTGCGGATCAGCTCCGGGAAGCTGCGCGTGACGTCCACGAGCCTGCCCGCGCGGTAGTCCCAGATCCGGATGGGAGCGGACGAGAAGACGTAGGCACTGAACTCGTAGACGAACCGCTCGTCGAATGCAGAGAACTCCGGCTTGCCGTCGCCGTCGAGGTCGATCAGTCGCGACCCGTAGTTGCCCCAGTACCCGAGGGTCGACCGGTACCGCTTCGCGGCGGCGTCCCAGCGCAGGATCAGCGTGAACAGGCAGCAGTGTGCGCCGCCCGAGTAGAGATCGACGAGCACCTCGGGCTCGCCGCCGTCGAGATCGCGGACCTTCACGGCCGACGGGTGGTCGTTGGCGCAGTCGGGGCAGCCGAGCAGCTGGATCGGGGAGTCGAGCGCGGTGCGGCCTGCCCGGGTGATCCGCACGCGAACCTTCTCGTAGAGGAAGTTGCGCTCGGTGTACGTCACGGTCGCCGTCACCGTGCCCTGTCTCGCCGACAGCGTCTGCGGGATGTCGCGCGAGATGTCCAGCATGAAGCAGTTGAGCCGGGCGGGCCTGCCGCCGTTCGTGACCCGCAGGGTCCACCGGCCGCGCGCGTCCTCGCCGTAGAGCGACGTGAGATTGCCCTCCGCCCGGTACGGCCCGTCTGCGAACGGGGCCGAGGCGCCCGCGATCGGGTTGGTGGTCTCGTCCGAGTCGACGACGGTGAGGAAGCCGCCGCAGCCGCGTTCTTCGCTGCCGAAGTCGGCACCGGTCCCGCGCCCCATGATCAGAGGGACCTCGGTTCCGGCCGGCGAGACCAGCGAGATCGCCAGCGCGGAGGTGTCGGGCGTCGTGATCCGGAACGAGACGCGGACGAACGAGACCGGGCCGCGGTCCGGCACGGTCAGCGACCGGTCGAACCGGGCACCGATCGGCTCGTTGACGGTGCCGGTCGAATACGTCTTCGTGACGGCGTGCGCGGGCCCGGCCGTGACCAGGAGGAGCACGGCGGAGGTGAGGAGCAGGCGCCTCATTGCGTCTCCGCGCTACGCGTCGCCGACCAGTTCGTCCTGGTCGGTCATCGCCTCGATCGCGAACTGCGCGGCCTCCAGCGCACCCTCTTCCACCAGCACCTTCTGCGGAACGTCCTCGGTCGAGCGCGGGTGGTGCTCGACGGCGGTCTCCAGCTCGGAGGTGATCCCCGCCGCCTGGAGGATCGCCTGGATCTCCTCCGCCTCCGTCACATCCTCTGCAAGCGCAACCTGGACGAGTCTGGTCATCGGGCCGTCTCCTCCGGAACCGGCTGTTCTGATGGTGCTGCGCTGTTCTCGATCGGAGCTGGATCTCCTCGTTGTGGGAGCGCGCCACCCTTGATCAGACGCGGCCCACCTCGCTCCTGGAACCGGACGTCAATGATATCGAAGTCCCTGGGAACGACCGTCGCGGGGAAGACGGCGCGTGCCTCGCGGGCGGCATCCGGCCCGAAGTAGCGCGTCGAGAGGTGCGTGAGCGCGAGCAGACGGACGCCCGCCGCCTGGGCGAGCTGGGCTGCGTCGACGGCGGTCGAGTGGGCCGTCTCCGCGGCACGGTCACGCTCGTCCTCGAGGAAGGTCGCCTCGTGGACGAGCAGGTCAGCCCCGATCGAAGCCTCGAGGACCGACCGCGCCGGCGCGGTATCGCCCGGGATCACGATCGTCCGGCCGGGCCGCGCCTCGCCGAGCACCTGCTCCGGCTGCACCCGGGTGCCGTCGGCGACGGTGACCGCCTCGCCGCGCTGGAGCGCGCCACGCTCGGGCCCGAAGGGCACGCCGAGCGCGTCCGCAGCCTCGACGTCGAAGCGGCCGGGCCGCTCGTCCTCGATGAGCGCGTAGCCGATCGAGGAGACGCTGTGCTCGACGGGGAACGTGACCAGGCGGTAGTCGTCACGGGCGAGGGTGTCGCCGGGGCGGAGCTCCTCGAGCTCGTACCTGTAGGTGAGCCTCCCGAAGATCCGCCGCAGCGACCGGAACAGGTCGACGAGCCCGGGCGGGCCGTGGATCGTGATCGGCACCTCCCGGCCGCGCAGCGCGAAGGTCTTCAGCATCCCGGGCAGGCCGAGGTAGTGGTCGGCGTGGTAGTGGGTGAGGAAGACCTCGCGAAGGTCGATCAGGCCCAGCGACGAGCGGAGCAGCTGGCGCTGGGTGCCCTCGGCACAGTCGAAGAGCAGGCGTTCGCCGCCGCGGCGCACGAGCAACGCCGTCGGCGAACGGTCGGCGGTCGGCATCGAGCCGGCGGTGCCGAGGAAGACGACGTCCATGTCCATCTCCCCCGGGAGTCTAGGGTCGAGCCGTTGTTCGACCAGGTGCTACGGCAGAAGGAGGCGCTGGCCCGGCTGGACGAGCGTACCCACGAGGTGGTTGCGCTCCTCGAGTCGGTACACGCCCTTGCGCGGGTCGCCGCCGTAGTGGGCGGCGGCGATCGCCCAGAGGGTGTCACCGGCGCGGACGAGGTATGTCTGCCGGTGGCCGGCGCCGTCGGACTGCCGGGCGCCCCAGGCGACGGCGAGCGTCAGGAGCGCGGCGATGACGACGATCCGTGCGAACATGTGTTCGATAGTAGACAGAACACGTGTTCGTGTCAAGTGGGGCGGCGCCCGATCGGCACCGCCCCACCCGTGACCGTTACTCCGGCGGAGGCGGCTGGTCGTCCTCCTCGTGATGCGCGTTCGTGCCGACCGGCTGCGCCGGCGGGCCGCTGAACAGCGCGACCACGTCCTTCGAGCCGCTCATCGTCACCGTGCACGTGCCGGTGCCCGAACAGGCGCCGGCCGTGGGAGCCTGACCGTGGTCGGCGACCTCCCAGCCGACGAAGGTGTAGCCCGGCGTCGGCGTGGCCGTCAGCGTCAGCGTCGCGCCCGTGTCGAACGGACGGATGCACGCGAACGGACAGTCGATGAAGTACTTCGGGATGTTCTGGACGAAGCCGGCGCCCCAGGGCTCGACCGAGACCTGAAGCGTCTGGGCGCCGGGCCACGAGTAGTAGGTGTCGTGCTGGGGTGGCGGAGCAAGCGGCCCCGAGTCGGCGGCGGCCACGCCGCCGACGACCGCGAGCGCCGCTGCCACTGCCAGTAACGCGGTAAGACGTTTCAACTCGTCAACCTCCTTTGTGAGTCTCTCTCCCGCCACAGGCGAGTCTAGGTCGCCTGATCAGACGACACTGCGACCGGGCCTTTTCTTCCCTTCCCTCTACTCCTCGAGCACCGCGTCCGCAAGCCCCCCTGCCCCGAACCGGACCGGATCGTCCGCGGGCAGGCCGGTCTCACGACTCGCGTCGGCGATCGCCGCGCGGGCAGCCCGCTCGTCCAGATGCCGTGTGTTCAGAGCGATCGCGGCGACCCTCGCCGGCCTGGCGGGAAGGGCGATGCGCTCGTGCAATTCGACCAGCTCGGGGAGCGTCCCGAGGGCATGGCCCGGATAGCCCTCGATCTCGGTCGAGCCGGCCAGGTGACAGAGGACGAAGACATGCGGTGCCGAGCCGTGGATCAGTCCGAGCGTCACGCCGGAGTACGCCGGGTGCAGGAGCGCACCCTGGCCCTCCACCCAGAGCAGCTCGCCGCCTCGGGAGGCACCTTCGACCACCAGCTGCTCGGCGGCGCCCGCCGTGAAGTCCGAGACCACCGCGTCGACGGAGATCCCCCAGCCGGCGATCGCGATTCCCGTCTGCCCGGTCGGGACGAAGACCGACTTCAGCCCGCGCCGCCTGGTCTCACGGTCGAGCTCGAGCGAGACGGTCATCTTCCCGATCGCGCAGTCGGACCCGACGGTGAGGACGATGCGCGCGCCGAGCGCGAGGTTGGCGCCGGTCGGGACGTTCAGGCCGGCCGGAGGCTTGCGCAGGTCGCGGAGCTCCACCCCATGCGTCCGGGCCAGCTCGACCAGCTCCGCGTCGTCGGTCAGGTATTCGTGCAGGCCGTTCTCGACGTCGAGACCGGCCGCGATTGCGTTCCGGAGCAGCTCGCGCCACGCCGGCGGAAAACGGCCGCCCTGGGTGGCGACTCCGACGAGGGCGGTGGTCGGCTCGTACGGGACGGCGTCGGCGACCGTTCCGACGATCGGGATCCCCTCGTAGCTCTCCCCCACCCGCTCGGAGTCGAGAATGACCACCGTCGGGTGGTCGGCGTAGCGGACGACCCCCCGCATCGTCTTGCCGTAGTGCGGGTCGCCCGAGCGGCCCTCGGCCAGGATCAGGTAGCGCTTCACCGTGCCTGGCACCGTTAAGACGCGCGTCGTACGCCGAGGCCGGGCTCATCCGATGGGGTCTGGACCCCGTCGGACAGCTCCACGCCCGTCCAGGGGTCGTGCGCGATCAGCAGGTTCCCATCGAGGTCGACGTGGTCGCACAGGCTCGCCATGGCCGCGCCGGCGGCGATCCCCAGGCCCGACTCGACCATGCAGCCGAGCATCACCCCGAGCCTGAGAGCGCGCGCGGCGTGGGCCATGCGCACTGCCTCGCCGATGCCGCCGGACTTGGCGAGCTTGATGTTGACGCCGTGCGCGATCGGCGCGCAGGCGGCGACGTCGGCCAGCGTGTGGCAGTCCTCGTCCACGTACACGGGGATCGCCGCCGCAGCCTTCAGCTTCTGCCCGTCCGGGTCACCAGCGCGGAGCGGCTGTTCGCAGTATTCGACCCCCAGCTCGGCGAGGCGGGGCAACGCGTCAAGCGCCTCTTCGAGGGACCAGTACTCGTTCACGTCGGCCTGCAACGGGAAGTCGGTCACCTCGCGCACCGCGCGCACCCGGTCGACGTCGAGGCCGTCGGCGCCTCCGAGCTTCAGCTTCAGCCGGCGGAACCGCCCGCTCGCGTGCGCCTTCGCCGCCTTGGCCGCCATCTCGTCCGGCGCGGCCAGCCCGATCGTCCACGATGTCGGCGGACCGAGCCGCCCGAGCCCGAGGAAGCGCCAGACCGGTTCGCCGGCCAGCTTCCCGCACAGATCGTGAAGCGCCGCGTCGATCGCCGACCGGGCGGCGAACTGCTCGTACGGCAGGCGTCGCATCACGTCCTCGAGCGCGAACGGATCGTCACCGAGATCGGCTCCGACCGACTCCACATAGCCCAGCGCCGACGCTCCGGACTCGGAGTAGCGGTCGATCGGCGCCGCCTCCCCGAAGCCGGACACGCCGTCGTGGCGGATCTCGACCTCGACCACGTCGGCCGCGTCCTGCGACCCGCGCGCGATCGTGAAGGTCTCGGCCAGCTCGAGGGAGACGATCCGGGCGCTGACGTCCACGCCGGTACTTTGCCCGAGCGAATCGGGCCGCGCCCGCACAGGTCGGACGCGGCGGCGAGTCGGCTGCGACACCGTGGCTACACTTCCGTTTCCCCGCGCCTGTAGCTCAGGGGATAGAGCGCGCGCCTCCGGAGCGCGAGGTCGCAGGTTCGATTCCTGCCAGGCGCATCGCGACCCGCGGTGGCTCAGCCCAGCAGCGCCACGCCACTCGGAGGTCACCGTCTCCTCTCCTACGGCACGATGAAGCCCTGTGTCGAACAGGCATCGGTCGTGCTCGAAGCGTCGACGATCACGTTCACGTGCTCGATGTAGACCGTGTTCGTCGGCGGCGGGACACCGTCGGCGACCAGTGTCAGCTGGAGCTGTTGCTCCGTCCCCGTCGGCGTCACACACCACGTCTGCGAGAACGAGTTGCTCTCCCACGAGTTCGCGCCCGTGTTCCCGACCCGAACTTTCCCCAGACCATACGAATCGCAGGGACTTGCGTTCAACGTGCACATCAGAGCCAGGATGTCACCGTTGGTCTGGTGGGCAGTCCCGGTGACCGTGACGTACAGCGCCTTGTAGGTGGTGCTCTTCACCGGCAGCGTCCGGTCGTAGAACAGCCGCGGCGACCCGATGCTCGCCGAGAAGACGGAGCTCCCCGAATTGGCCGCCAGCCGGTAGAGCGGCGCCTTCTTGATGCCGGTGCCGCCGCCTCGGCCCGCTCCGGGAAAGGCCAGCCAGATCAGTACCGCGAATGCGACGAGCATGCCCATCGCCACGACCCAAGGACGTCGAAATGTCAGAGACCGGTGCACACGAACCTCCCTCGCCGATTGTGGATGCGACTTCCTCCGAGAAGCCGCGGCCGAGCAGAGATATGGGTTCGGGCAGCCGCAGCTCTACCGCCTGCCTCCCTCTCCCTCGCCTGGACGACAACCTGGCCGCTCGTCGTGAGCGGCCGTTCGCCCGGCGAGCATCCTTGTGCAGCACGAGGGGGCAGTCAACAGCCGGCGACCAGGGCGAGCGGCCGTCAGGCGTTCCAACGTCGTCCCAGCTTGAAAAAACCGCTGGGAGCGGCGGCTTCGTCGGGGGCGAGAGCAATGCCGACGGCCGTCGCGCTACCATGTGGGCAGCTCCGCTCGCCCAGTTGCGTTCCGATGTCGACTCTCTCCCCGTCGGGACCTTTGCTAGTCGTGCGGAGCTTTTCTCTGCCCGGATCCGGCCCGGCGCACCGTCGCCGGGCCGGATCTGCGGCGCCCGCCGGTGCGCGCAGAGGCCTTTCCGGCCGCCGCGAGCTAGAATCCCACGGCCATGCTCCTGATCGACGACCCCCTCAGTCCCCGTGCCGAGCCTGCCCCGCATCAAGCGGCAGCGTGCGCTCGCCGCGACCGAGGCCGTCGGCCCCGCTGAGCCGCGGCTCGCCGAGCTCTCTGCTCACGGCCTGACCTGGGTCCAGCTCGACTCGCCGACGGGGCACGAGGCGGCGCAGCTCGCAGAGCGCTTCGGTTGGCACCCGCTCGACCTGGAGGACGTCCTCTCGAAGCGCCAGCGGCCGAAGGTGGACGAGTACCCGGAGTACCTGTTCTCGGTCCTCCACTTCCCCGCGTACGACAAGGCGATCCAGCGGCTGAACGCGGCCGAGCTCGACGTCTTCCTCGGACCGGACTTCCTGATCACGCTCCCGAACGCCGAGCTGCTCCCGGTCACCCGCCTCTTCGCCCGCTGCGAGCAGGACGAGGAACTCCGCGACTCGCTGTTCTCGAAGGGCTCGGGGTACCTGCTCTACCACGTCCTCGACGACCTCTTCGACTACTGCTTCCCGATCCTCGACAAGATCGGCCACAAGCTCGACTCGGTCGAGGACGAGATGTTCGAGGGCCGGGCCGAGGAGATCGTCCGGGACATCTCCAACGTCAAGCAGGAGATCATCTCGTACCGGAAGATCATCAAGCCCGAGCGCTCCACGCTGCGCGTGCTCGAGGGGCGGGTCCAGCGGTTCCTCCCCCAGGAGCTCGATCTCTACTTCGACGACATCGTCGACGCCGCCGAGCGGATCTGGGACCTGCTCGACAACTACAAGGAGGTCGTCGAGGGCCTGGAGCAGACGAACGAGTCGGTGATCTCCCACCGCCAGAACGACATCCTGCGGATCCTGACCGTCTTCTCGGTCGTGCTGCTACCGCTGACGCTGATCACCGGGATCTTCGGGATGAACGTGAGGTTCCCAGGCTTCGAGACCGAGCACGCCTGGTGGGCGATCGTCGGCGGAATGCTGGTCGTCCTCGGCGGGCTGCTCGGGTTCTTCCGCTACAAGCGCTGGCTTTAGCCGCCCGAAGTCCGTCTCCGTTGACCGCCCGAAGTCCGGCTCCGGCTTCGCCGGAGCCATGGCGACTTCGGGCGGGTGTCAGGCCGTAGTGGGCCGCGGCCGCACAGGTCGGCCGCGGCGGCGAAAACCCCGTCGTCTGGTAGAAGCGGAGAGATGACCAGGCAGTTATGGGCGCCCTGGCGGCTCGAGTACATCCGGCAGGCCGACGAACAGAACGGATGCGTCTTCTGCCTCGCGGCTGCCGGCGACGACGAGGAGATGCTCGTCGTCCATCGGGGCGAGGCGGCGTTCGTCCTCCTCAACAAGTTCCCGTACGCCTCCGGCCACCTGATGGTCGCCCCCTACCGGCACGCCGGCGACTTCGCCGGGCTCACCGACGCCGAGGCGCTCGAGGCGCACCGGCTCGCAGCCCACGGGATGACGGCGCTCGCCGGCGCCTTCGCGCCGGAGGGCTACAACGTCGGCTGGAACCTCGGCCGGATCGCGGGCGCTGGGATCGTCGACCATGTCCACCTGCATCTCGTGCCCCGCTGGTCGGGCGACACGAACTTCATGCCCGTCCTGGCGGACGTGAAGGTGCTGCCCGAGCACCTGGCAGAGACTCGCGCGAAGCTGGCCGCGGCCTGGCCGTCCTGACGCGTTACTTCAGCGTTTTCGAGAGTAGCCCGAACAGCCCGCGGACGACCTCGCGCTGGAGCTGGCGGCCGCTGGTCGACTTGAGGAAGTCGCCGACCGCGCCCGTACCGCCGCCGGCCGCCTTCGCCGCCTTCTTGTGCTCCTCCGTCGGCGCCGGCGCGGGCTGCCCCGCCGCCGGCGGCTGCGCGATCCGCGCCGCGAGCAGCTCCCGTGCGCTCTGGGCATCCACCCGCGTGCCGTACTTCGCGAAGAGCGGGGAGGCCTTCGCGGCCGCGTCGACGTCGCTCGCGGTCGCCATCTTCGAGCGCGGCGCCCGGATCTTCGTCGCCACCACCGGGGTGGGCACGCCGTTCTCGCCGAGGATCGTCACCGCCGCCTCGCCCGTTCCCAGCTGTGTGAGCAGCTCGGCCAAATCGTAGAAATCCGACCTGGGGAAGGTCGAGACCGTCGCCTTCAACGCCTTCGCGTCGTCGGGCGTGAAGGCGCGGAGCGCGTACTGGATGCGGTTCCCCAGCTGCGCGAGGACGTCGGACGGCACGTCCTTCGGCTGCTGGGTGCAGAAGAACACGCCGACACCCTTGGAGCGGATCAGCCGCACCGTCTGGACGATCGAGTCGAGGAACGCCTTGGTCGCGCCGTCGAACAGCAGGTGGGCCTCGTCGAAGAAGAACACGAGCTTCGGCTTGTCCCGGTCGCCGATCTCGGGCAGCTCCTCGAACAGCTCGGCGAGCACCCACATCAGCGCGGTCGAGAACAGGGTCGGCTTGTCCTGCACGGCCGGCAGCTCGAGGCACGAGACGATCCCGCGACCGTCGGGCGCCGTCCGCATCAGGTCGCCGATCTCGAGCTGCGGCTCGCCGAAGAACTCGGTTCCGCCGCCGTCCTCCAGCTGGACGAGCTGGCGCAGGAGGACGCCGATGGTCGAGTTCGCGACTCCACCGATCCCGGTCAGCTCCGCCTTGCCGTCCTCCGAGGCGAGGAACGTCAGGAGCGCGCGCAGGTCGGAGAGGTCGAGCAGCGGCAGGCCCTTCTGGTCGGCGTAGCGGAACAGGAGCGACAGGCTCTGCTCCTGGGTCTCGTTCGCCTGGAGCACCTTCCCCAGCAGCAGCGGGCCGAAGTCGGAGACGGTCGCCCGCACGGGGACGCCCGGCCCGATCCCGCCGAGCGCGAGGTACTCGACCGGGAAGACGGTCGGAGTGAACATCTCGCCGAGCTCCTTCCAGCGGTCGGCGGCGATCCCGCTCGCGCCGCCGGGCTCGGACAATCCCGACAGGTCGCCCTTCATGTCGGCGGCGAACACGGGAACCCCGGCCTCGGAGAGCTGCTCGGTGATGCCCTGGAGGCCCTTGGTCTTCCCCGTGCCGGTCGCGCCGGCGATCAGCCCGTGTCTGTTCGTCATCCGCAGCGGCACCTGGACGACGGCGGTGGACGCGACCTTGCCGTCCAGCATCCCTTTGCCCAGCTCGAGCGTCTTGCCCTGCGCCTTGTAGGCCTCGGCGATGGTGGTCTCGAAGTCCTGCTTCGGCGCCTTGGTCTTCGCCATGCGACGGATCCTACGCCAGCGCCTCGAACGCCTCTTGCATGCGCTCGACGTGCCCGTCGGCGTCGAGGCCGCCTCGCATCGTCACCACCGAGACGTGGGTCGCGCCCAGCCCGCGCCACTCCTCGGCTGCTGCGCGCCAATCGTCCGGTGTGCCGCCGGAGACGTCGATCCGCTGCTCCACCCCGATCGAGGCGGGATCGCGGCCGGCCTCCTCCGCCCAGGCCCGGAACCGGTCCATCGTCGCCGGCCAGCCCCCCTCGAGCGGACGCTGCGGGAAGAAACCGTCGGCGAGCCGGGCGGCGCGCCTGATCGCGGCCTGGGCCGAGCCGCCGATCCAGATCGGGATCGGCCGCTGCACGGGCAACGGGTTGATCCCGGCGGCGGGAATCCGGTGCCAGCGGCCGTCGAAGTCCACCACCGGCTCCGTCCACAGGCGCCGCAGGACCTCGATCTGCTCTTCCGAGCGCCGGCCACGGTCCCGGAAGTCCTCGCCGAGGGCCTCGAACTCGACGTAGTTCCACCCGAGGCCGACGCCGAGGCGGAACCGCCCGCCCGTGAGCAGGTCGACTTCGGCGGCCTGCTTGGCGGCAAGCGCCGTCTGCCGCTGCGGCAGGACGAGCACGCCGGCGACCAGCTCGAGCCCCGGCGCAACCGCGGCCAGGTAGCCGAAGAGGACGAAGAGCTCGTGGAACTGGTGCTCCGACGTGTACGGGCCAGGCCAGTCGGGTCGCTCCGAGACGTCGGCGCCGAGCACGTGATCGTACGCGAGCAGATGCCGATAGCCGATTTCCTCCGCCGCCTGCGCGAACTCGCGCACCGCGCCCGGGTCGGCGCCGATCTCGGTCTGCGGGAAGACTGCGCCGAGCTGCATCGTCCAATCATCTCCGAGCGAAAGCCGTCTGTGATCATGGAACCGTGCGGAGCCTCGTGCCGCGCTCTCATCGCTCCCGCCGCCGGCTGCTCTGGACGACCGCGGTCCTCGTGGCCGCCGGCGCGGCCGCCGTAGTCGTCGTCCTGCTCCCCGAGCACCACGGAGGGATCGCCTCCTCGGTCGAGTCGGGACCGGTGCAGACGGTTGCCCGCCCGAAGCAGGTGCGGATCACCCCGCAGGTGCGCCGCCGAATCGACCTGCTCTTCGACCGCTTCGTGCCGGCGGCGATCGCGCGCCGCGACCCGCTCGGCGCACGCGCCTACGTGACGCCGGCGCTCCGCCGACAGGCGACCACGACCGGGTGGCGCGCGGGGACGATCCCGGTGCCGCCGTACGACCCCGCCGGGACGACCTTCCATGGTTGGACGGCGATCTACTCGTATCCCCGCGACGTCAGCGTCGAGCTGACCCTGCAGCCGAAGCGGCCGCGCGATCCGGTCGGCTCCTTCGTCGTGAACGTGAAGCAGCTCGGGTCACGCTGGCTCGTCGACGCGATCTACGCGGAGGGCACCCACGGCGGCGAGAGCGCGTCGTCGAGCCCGGCGACGGCCTCCGAGCCGACGACGACCGAGCGCGTGATCGGCGGCTCGCGCGGCCGGCTCGGCGCGGTCTGGCTCCTCGTGCCGCTCGGGTTCCTGTCGTTGATCGTGATCGTTCCGCTCGCCATCTTCACCCGCGACGGGCTGGCCCACCGCAGGGTCAGCCGCCGCGATCGCCGCGAGCTCTCGAAGGAGCTGCCGCCGCTTCCCCGTCCGCGCGACCGGCCGTAGAGGAGCTAGAGCGCGGCGAGGGCGAGCTCGACCACCTCGGACGGGCTCTGCTCGCCGGTCTCGAGCTCGATCGGGTGCAGCGACCGGAAGAGCTCGTCGCGCACCTCGGCCTGCTCGGTCAGCAGGTCTCCGGGCGACCGCCCGAAGCGCGGCCGGTGGCGCTGACGGTCGAAGCGGCCGGCGAGCACGTCAGGGGCGGCCCTCAACCAGATCGTCCTGACGCCGGGCGCGGCCAGCGCCGCCCGGCAAGCGGGGTCGTCGATCGTGCTCGCGGCGGCTGCGATCACGCTCGGCTCCGGCGCCTCGAGCGCGCGGAGGAGGTGCCGGGCCTCGAGCTCGTGCATCTCCTCCACTCCGAGCTCGTCGGCGAGCTCCTGCACGGTCGATCCGCGCTCGCGCTCGATCGCCGCGTCGCTGTCGGAGAACGGCAGGCCGAGAGCCGCGGCCAGCGCCCGGCCCACGGTCGTCTTGCCGCTGCCCATCAGGCCGACCAGCACGACGTGGCGAACCATGGCTCTACTCTTGCGGAAAGCGAGCGACAGGAGGTGCACCGATGGACGACGGGAAGATCCACGGGACGATCGAGCAGCTGGTCGGGGAGGAGCACGAGCTCTGGGAGCGCGAGGCCGCCGGCAACGCGACCGACGACGACCGGCGGCGGCTGGAGGACCTGAAGGTCTCCCTCGACCAGTGCTGGGATCTGCTGCGCCAGCGCCGTGCGCTCCGCGAGGCCGGCCTCGACCCGGAAGCGGCGCAGGCGAGGCCCGAGGAGGTGGTCGAGCGCTACCGGCAGTAGGAGTCGCACGCTGATCCGCCGTCTACACTGATTCGGGGTTTGGGGGGCTGGGTCGGAACTCGAGGGCGGTTGCTGCGTCTCGCGTCCTTCGGCGCCGGGGCGCTGCTCGCCCCGACGGCCCGCGGCGCTCTGCGGCAACCGCTCCTCTCCGGGGTCAGGCTCTCCACGCAACGGCCGTTCCTCGGCGACGGGGCCTCGCTCGCGACGCTCGGGGTCGCGCCGGGACGCGACAGCGCACAGCTTCAGTTCGTGCTCGGGCGGCGCGCCCGCGTCACGCTCGACACGCTCGTCACCGGACAGGGCGCCGCCGCCGAGCAGCTGGCGACGGATGCGGCCCAGCAGACCGTCGGCACGCGGACCGTCTCGCTCGGCGCGGGCCCGCACACGCTCGACTGGGTGCCGGACACGACCCTGAAGCCACGGACGTACCTGCTCCGGTTGCGGGTCGAGGACCAGACGGGCGTCCAGGCTGCGCAGCGTGCCGTCGTCCGCGTGCTGGGTGTCGACGCAGGCTTCCGGACGCTCGGCGCCGCACCTGGCGACAACGTGGTGCTGTCCGTCCGGACCGACGCGCAGCAGCTCACGGTCCAGCTCTTCCACTGCGGGCCCGAGGACGAGCCGACGAACTCGAACGACGTGATGAACGGCGTGCCGGTGACCGGCGAGATCCCGGTGGGCTGGTCGCGGAACGCCGACCGGCCGGGCACAATCAGGCTCCGGATCGGCGACTGGCCGAGCGGCGTGTACGCGGCCCGGCTCGAGGCCGACGACGGCCGGGTCGGCTTCGCGCCGCTCGTGGTCCGGCCGGTGACGCCGAAGAGCCGCGTCGCCGTCGTGATGCCGACGAGCACCTGGCAGGCGTACAACTTCTACGACGCCGACGGTGACGGTTGGGGCGACACGTGGTACGCCCGCTGGAAGACGGCCAACGTGGACCCGACCCGCCCCCACGCCAACCGCGGCGTCCCGTACCGGTTCCGCAGCTACGACCTGCAGTTCCTGCGCTGGCTCGCCTCCACCGGCCGCGAGGTCGACTTCTACGCCGACGAGGACGTCGAGCGGTTCGCCTCTCCGGCCGCGCTTCGCGCCGCCTACGACCTGGTGATCTTCCCGGGTCACACCGAGTACGTGACCACGCGGCTGTTCGACCTGGTCTCCGGTTATCGGGACGCCGGCGGCAACCTGATGTTCCTCTCGGCGAACAACTTCTTCCGCCGCGTCGACCGCCTGCAGGGAGCGATGCTGCTCGTGGACGAGTGGCGCTCGCTCGGCCGCCCCGAGGCGGCGCTGTGCGGGGTGCAGTACCTGGCGAGCGACCGGGGCCAGCGGCACGGCGCATTCGTCGTCGAGGCCGCCGACGCCGCGTCCTGGGCCTTCGCCGGCACCGGATTGGAGCAGGGGGACGAGTTCGGCGTCTACGGGATCGAGATCGACGCCCGCGCATGGAGCTCGCCCAAGGAGGTCGAGGTCCTGGCCCGGATCCCCGACCTGTTCGGCATCGGCCGCTCCGGGGAGATGACCTACTACGAGCACGAGAGCGGCGCACGGGTCTTCTCGGCCGGCGCGCTGAACTTCGGCGGCCAGATGCTGCTCTGGCCGGAGGCGACCCGGATCGTCGAGAACGTGTGGGCGCGCCTCGGCGGCCCCGCGGCGGCGGCGAGCAGCCCCCAGTCCGTTTGAAACGCGGTCTACCGGTTCAGGGCGTCCTTCGCCTTGTCCGAGACCTTGTCGACCGCGTCCTTGACGCTTCCGGCGGCCTTGTCGACCTTGCCCTCGCGCTTGAGCTTCTCGTCGTCCGACAGCTCGCCCGCGGCCCCCTTGATGCGTCCCTTGGCCTCGTCGGTGTTGGTCATGACTCCTCCTCCGTCGAAGTGCAGAGCTGTTCGATTGCGCTACCCGGGACACGGGGGGCGAAACACGGCGCAGGGCGTCGCGCTCCGAGCACTGCCCGACCGGGGAAGAGAAGACGCGTCCCGCCCGTCCGGTAGGAAAGAGCGTGACGGGCTCTGCGGCCCCGTCCGAAAGGGGGAGAGATGGGCAGAAGGCAGACAGCCGCGGTAGGCGACTCCGCCGGTCGCGCCGGGGTGGTCAGGAGGAACCCGAACGCCTCGGTTGCCGTCGGTTCCGGCTCCGGCGTCGGCGCGCTGATCGTGTGGGTGGTCGGCCTCGGCGGAGTGGTCATGCCAGGCCCGATCGGAGCGGTGATCGGCGGCGGCGTCGCCGGCTTCGCGCTCCTGATCGGCCGCCGGGGGATCAAGGGCATGATCGGCGTCCTCTGGCAAGGCGATCAGGCACCCGCCGGCGCGGGAGGCTGATCGAAGCGATCCGGGGCCGGGCAGCCGGAAGCCGGCTCCGGTTGGCGGAGCCCGGAATGAACCGGCTGCTTATGCTGGACACCCGACGCGTCCGCGTCGCACGGCGTTCAACCAGGAGCAGCCATGACAGACACCGAACGGCGGGCTCGGGCTCGGCGTAGCCCGACGCTCTCGATCGCACCGCTGTTCGCCAGCGAGACGGAGGCTGTCCCCCGGCACGAGTTGCCGGCGGGTGAGATGGCCCCCGACGTCGCGTACCAGGTCATCCACGACGAGCTGATGCTCGACGGCAACGCCCGCATGAACGTCGCCACCTTCGTCAGCACCTGGATGGAGCCGCAGGCCGAGAGGCTGATGGCCGAGTGCTCCGACAAGAACATGATCGACAAGGACGAGTACCCGCAGACGGCCGAGATCGAGCGGCGCTGCGTCAACATCCTCGCCAGCCTCTGGCATGCCCCGGCTGCGGCCGGTGATGCCGCGGGCTGCTCGACGACGGGCTCGAGCGAAGCGGCGATGCTCGGCGGCCTGGCCCTCAAGCGCCGCTGGCAGAAGCGACGCGCCGCCGAGGGCAAGCCGGCCGATCGCCCCAACCTGGTGATGGGCGTCAACGTCCAGGTCTGCTGGGAGAAGTTTGCGAACTACTGGGACGTGGAGATGCGCCTCGTCCCCATGGAAGGCGACCGCTTCCACCTGTCCGCCGAGGAGGCGGTGAAGCTCTGCGACGAGAACACGATCGGCGTCGTCGCCATCCTCGGCTCCACGTTCGACGGCTCGTACGAGCCGGTCGAGGAGATCTGCGCCGCGCTCGACCGGTTCGAGTCCGATACCGGCCTCGACGTTCCTGTCCATGTCGACGGGGCATCGGGAGCGATGATCGCGCCGTTCCTCGATCCCGAGCTCGTCTGGGACTTCCAGCTTCCGCGCGTCGCCTCGATCAACACATCGGGTCACAAGTACGGCCTCGTGTACCCGGGAGTCGGCTGGATCGTCTGGCGCGATGCCGACGCACTGCCCGACGATCTGATCTTCTGGGTCAACTACCTCGGCGACAACATGCCGACCTTTGCGCTCAACTTCTCGCGGCCAGGGGCTCAGGTGGTTGCGCAGTACTACAACTTCCTGCGGCTCGGATACGCGGGCTATCGCGAGGTGCAGGGCTACGCACGCGATGTCGCAACGCGGCTCTCGGCCGAGATCGCGAAGCTCGGGCCGTTCCGACTGCTGACCCGCGGCGACGAGTTGCCCGTGTTCGCGTTCACCCTGGACGCCGGGATCGACAACTACACCGTCTTCGACGTGTCGAACGCGCTCCGGGAGCGTGGCTGGCAGGTGCCGGCGTACACGTTCCCCGAGAACCGGACCGACCTCGCCGCGCTGCGCGTGGTCGTACGGCGCGGCTTCAGCCACGACCTGGCCGACATGCTGCTCGCGGATCTGGAGCGTCAGCTTCCCCGGCTGGAGCGGCAGCCCGCGCCGGTGCACGACGCGGCCTCGGGAACCGCCTTCAGCCACTGATCGGAGCAACGATGTGCCGCTGGCTCGCATACTCCGGCTCCCCGCTCCTGATCGAGGACATCCTCTACAGGCCGGCCCACTCGCTGATCGCGCAGAGCCTCCACTCCACGCTCGGCGCCGAGACGACCAACGGCGACGGCTTCGGAATCGGCTGGTACAGCGGGGGAGACGCACCCGGGGTCTTCCGCTCCATCGAGCCGGCCTGGAACGACCGCAACCTCCGCGAGTTGGCGGGCCACATCACGTCGCCGGTGCTCTTCGCCCACATCCGCGCCTCCTCCGGGTCGGCGATCCAGCAGACCAACTGCCATCCGTTCCGCCACGGCCGCTGGCTCTGGATGCACAACGGCGTGATCCGAGAGTTCGCCAAGGTCAAGCGCGATCTCGTGCTGGCGGTCGACGCCTCGCTCTACCCGCACATCGAGGGCTCGACCGACTCGGAGATCTTCTTCTTCCTCGCGCTCACGCTCGGGCTCGAGGACGACCCGCCCGGTGCGGTCGCACGCGCGGTCGGGCTGATCGAAGAGATCGGGCGCGCGCACGGGGTCGAGCACCCGATCCAGATGACGGTCGCGACCACGGACGGGAAGAGCGTCTGGGCCTTCCGCTACTCCAGCGAGCGAGATTCGCGGTCGCTCTTCTACTCGACCGACGTGCCGACGCTGCGGAAAGCGCATCCGGAGCTCGCGGTGCTCGAGCGGCTGAGCGACGAGTCCCGCCTGATCGTGTCGGAGCCGCTGCGGGATCTCCCCGGAGCATGGAACGCAGTGCCGGAGTCGAGCTACGGCGTCATCCAGGACGGCGCCGACGAGCTGCACCCGTTCACGCCGCAGGCTCCGTCCAGGCCGTCGGCCGCCGCGTCCTCGCTCTAGGTCTTTACGGCCTCGAGCGGCGTTCGTATGCGGACGTGCTCGGAGCTCTCGCAGCCGTGACAGACCGGCCACCAGTCGTCGCGGGTCCACCAGAGCGGTGGGAGCTTGTCCACCCACTGGCGTTCGGGGCACTTCTCGCAACCATAGAGTGCGTACTGCATCCGGAATCCTCCTCGGTGTCTCACTCACGATGTAGCAGCAGAACGGCTGCGAATCCACCCCACCGCGCCGACGACCGCTCGTACGTCGCCTGCTTCAGCGCTTCTTCTTGGGGGCCCTGATCACCGGAACCTTGAACAGCGGGCTCGACGTTCCGTCGATCGTCTGAGAGGCACAGCCCGCCGGCGCCGTGGAGGCGCCCACGCACCCGACGCGCCAGTAGTGATTGACCGCGCCGACCGTGTACGTCGGCGCGGTGGCAAGCCGCTTCGTGAAGACGTACGACCCGTTTGACTGCGTCACCGCGACACCGACCTCCTTTGGGTCGCGGGTCCGGCCGGCGTAGACGTGCACGTTGATTCCTGCGCGCGCAGCCCCGTTGGCCCTCAGCGTTCCCCGGACGGTGAACGCCTTGGTCGACTGCTTATACGTGGCCACCGCGGACAGTGTCTGCGGCAGGTCCTCGACCCCGTGGAGCTCGAATGCAGTGGCTGTGCTTGCGGTCCCGTCAGAGGAGACGGGGTGACGAGAGCGCTGAAGACATACCGCCCCGCGGCGGAAGGGTTGCCGAAGACGAGATCGGCATCGAAGAAGACCGTGGCGATCTCGAGGTTCTGCGCATGCTCGTCGTCGAAGCAGATCGTCAGCGTGTACGCGCCCGCGCTCGGATCGACGGCGATCGGGATGCTCAACGTGGTCGCCCCCGAGCTCATCTGCATCTGCCAGAGCGCGGCATGGGCTCCAGGGCTACAGGCCTGCGCACTCGCGCTGGCCGCGTAGGCGGCCGGATCCATCACTAACAGGGTGCCGAGGAACAGCCTCGGGTTGCCACCGCCGGTCGGAACGGTCTCGACTGCGGCCGACCCGATGTCCGCGCCGACCGGATGAACGAGGTTCACCGCATAGCCGGAAGGCACGGTCACGACGAGCCGTTCGGTGTCCCCGGCCTGGTCGAGATGGTCGAGGTCGACCTCGAGGTCGACGGCCTGTCCCAGGAGATGAGAATCCGCCGACGTTCAGAAGAGGGGTGTCGTCGTAGAGGTCGGCCGAGGACGAGGCCGGGAAGCAAAGGAGCGCAAGGGCCACCACCACCAGGGTGAAGCAGATCCGCCCCGGGCTTCCCGACGGAACCACCGGATGTTGCCCGCCTGCACCGGAACGACAGTAGTCGGTTGCCCGGCTGGATCCACGCCCGGCTCCACGCGCGTCGCGAGTGGCGCGGCCGACGGCGGTTCTTACCGTCGCGGCGCATCAGCTCAGGCGGGCAGCGAAGGGCCGTGCCGGGTGGTGGCACGTGCGGCGCTCGACTTGCGCCGTTCCGCGCGCCGCGGCCGGTGAGGTGAAGCGTCCGGTGACGTGCACCGTCGTCCCCGGCGGGGCCTCCGGCGGCTTCCCCGAGAACGTGAACGTCCCGTTTGCCGCAACCTGGATCGCCGGCAGCGTCAGGGAGCCGGCGCACGTCGTCCGAAGCACGAAGCTCAGGATCGTCCGCCCGTTGCCGGAGAGCCGGAACCTCCCGCCGGAGAAGACGTAACCGCCGTTCGGGGTCGGGCGGACGGTGCTCGGCAGCGGTGTGCTGGCCCGAGGCGGCGCCGTCGAGGGCTTCGGCTGCTGAGCCGGCGTAGTCGTCGAGGCGCTCGACGACGTTCGCGCCGGCGGTGCGGTGGTGGCCGGAGGCCGGGGAGCGGTAGCGCGCGGCGTGGTCGGCGACCGGGCCGTGGACGTCGCCCGAGGCGGCGTCGTCGTCGGCGCGCTCGACGATGTCGGCGCCGGCGGTGTGGTGGTGACCGGAGGCAGTGGAGCGGTCGCGCGCGGCGCGGTCGGCGACCGAGCCGTGGACGTCACCCGCGGCGTCGTCGTCGGCGCGCTCGACGTCCGCGCCGGCGGTCGGGTGGTGACCGGAGGACGGGGAGACGCAGAGCGCGACGTGACCGGCGACTGGTCGGTGGAGCCGGGGAACGCGAGCTTGCCGACGGCGATCCCGGCGCCGAACAGGAGCAGTGCGATCAGCGCGAGCACGGCGACTGCCCTGGCGGTCCGCCGCCGCTCGACCTGGCCTGCCGCCGCCTCGTCGCGCGGCGGCGCCGTGGAACGCGGTGAGGGCGCGGGCGGCTCGGGTGCCGCGGCCGGCGGGGTGTCGTCGTCCGCCCGCGCGGGTGGCGGCTCGTCCCGCTCCTCCCTGAGCGCGCGCTCCCTGAGCTCGGGCGAGACAAGGACGAGCTCGGGGCTCAGCGGCCGTTCTGGCTCGTGTTCTGGCTCGTGTTCAACCATTCGAAGGGTGTTCTCTAGCAAGAGCGGACGCCGGTCAACCCCCTTGATCGTCCTCGCACCCGCCGCCGGGGCACCAAAGGGATCGCCGGGTCGATGTTTAAAAATTGCAGAACTGATCCCATAACAGGGAGCCCAGACAATCGATTTACACCGGGGGGTGTCAGAGTGAAGCCGCACTCTGCCTTTGCGCTGCTGTTGGTCGCCGTCTCGGTTTTGGCGATCTCGCTCACAGGAGTGAGCTTGGCCTCGAGGACGGATAAAGACCTCACGGTGTCGTCCACCATCGACGGGACGACACTCGACAACCAAATGACACTGTCCGGTCAGGTGACGTGGAAGGCGTCGTCGACCGGGACACCGAACAGACTCGAATTCCTGATCGACGGAACGTCCAAGTGGACGGATCAGGCCGCCCCGTACCAGTTCGGGGGGGATCCGGCGGGCAAGCTCGACACGACGTCGCTTTCGGACGGACAGCACACGCTGGTGGTGAGGGCCTACCGCGACGGCGGCAACGGCCATGCCACGACCCTGTCGGCGAAGGTGACGATCCGCAACGGCACGAACTCGTCACCGCAGCCGCCGCCACCGCCACCGCCGCCACCGCCGTCGTCGTTCGTCGTCACCTCGAGTGTCGCGAACGGCGCCACGCTCAGCGGCTCCGTGACGTGGGCCGCCACACCGAGCGGAACGACAGTCAGCTCGGTCGACTTCCTGATCGACGGCACCGTGAAGTGGACCGAGAAGACCGCGCCCTACATGTTCAACGGCGACCCGGCAGGCAAGCTCGACACAGCGACGCTGCCGAACGGCGCGCACACGCTCGCTGTCCAGGCGCACGCCGCCGACGGTCGCACGGCCACCGTCAGCAGCGCAGTCACGGTCGCCAACGGCGGGACGCCGCCGCCACCACCACCACCACCGCCGCCGCCGCCACCACCGCCGGGCTCCTTCGCCGTCACCTCGAGCGTCGCCAACGGCGTCATACTCACCGGCTCGCTGAAGTGGACCGCCAAAGCGAGCGGCGCGACGGTCAGCTCGGTCGACTTCTCGGTCGACGGCACGGTCCAGTGGACGGAGCACGTGGCTCCGTTCCAGTTCAACGGTGACCCCGACGGCACGCTGGACACGACCGCGCTGGCCGACGGCGCACACACGCTGAGCCTCGCGGCGCACGCCACCGACGGGCGCACTGCGACGGCGACCAGCTCCGTGACGGTCAAGAACGGCGTCGCCTCTGCGCCGACGTTCGTGGTCGTCTCGAGCATCCTCGACGGAGCCACCATCCGCGGCTCCACGGTCTGGACCGCCGCTCCGAGCGGAGACACTGTCAGCAAGGTCGAGTTCCAGGTCGACGGGACGACCAAGTGGACCGATCAGGTCGCGCCGTACCAGTTCGGAGGCGATCCTGCGGGCCGCCTCGACACCACGACGCTGAAGAACGGCACGCACTCGCTCAGGGTGACCGCGTACGGCACCGACGGACTGAGCGTCGCTGCGTTGTCGTCGGTGACGGTCTCGAACGCAGCAGCCCCGCCGCCTGCGCTGGGCTCGATCCCGAGGTTCGGGATCGCGACCGGGTACAAGATCCTGACCCGCAGCGCCGCCGACCAGAAGTTCGAGCTCGACCAGATCCAGCAAATCGGGGCGAAGCTCGTCCGCTTCGACTCCCTGCCCGGTAACCAGTCGCAGGTCGACACCGTCGTCAACGGCGTCCTCGCCCGCGGGATGGAACCGATCCTCGTCCTCTTCGGCACCACCGGCCCGGTCAGCCCAGCAACCGCGGCAGCATTCGCCTCCAGCCAAGCAACCAAATGGAAAGGCCGAGTCCGCCTGTACGAGTTCACCAACGAACCCGACCTGCACGGCTGGACCGGAACCAACTACGCCAAATCGCTGATCGCCGCCTACGACGCAATCAAAGCCGCCGACCCGAAAGCAATCGTCATCGCCGGAGCACTGTGGACCGGAGCAGGCGGCCCGGTCAAGTTCGTCTCCGACATGTACGACGCCGGCGCCAAAGGACACTTCGACATCCTCTCCCTGCACCTGTACGACGACCCCTTCGCCGCCGGCACCTGGAACATCTGGAACATGGCCTTCCACTTCACCCCCTCCGTCCGCTCCGTCATGGACGCCCACGGCGACCAAAACATCCCGATCGGCGCCACCGAAGCCGGCGGCCCCGTCAACAAATACGGCGAAACAGGACAAGCAGCAATCGTCAACCACGACTTCGACGCCATCCAAGACGACAACCTCGCCTTCATCTGCGTCTACTCGATGATGGACGACGAAGTCCCCGGCTTCGGCCTCCTCAACCCCAACCGCACGAAGCGCCAGGCCTGGACGATCTTCGAGCAGAGGGCGACGGGTTAGGTCGTTACCTCCGTCGGGGTCGGCTCCGCCGAGAAACACCGCCCGCTCCGACCCGTTTCAGTCCTCGCCTCGCCGCTCTCTCCGAGCGGCGAGGCGAGGTCGTGTTGGGCGGGCGCCGGGGACGAATTCGCCCGCCGGGCAAGGGGAGAGGGTTTGCCCTGACGGCACAGCAGAGCACCCGCCCGCGCGCACTATCGCGCACGACCATCGGTCTCGCTCCGTGTTCTGGTGACAAGTGGCACGATCGGCCGAGCAGCGCCGAGGAATCAGCCGTCGCCGCGTAAAGATTCGGTCAAGCGGCGTTTTCGGTTTCGGCGGGGCGGAAACGAATCAAGGAAGGCGGGGCGGCCTCAGGGAGAGACATGCTCAGGCTCGAGCGGCTTCTCGATGCCGAACGGGCATGGTGAGGCTCCCGCCTCCCACCTCGGCGGCTCCGCCGACAGGAAAGCCCCGTTTCCGGGGCTTTGGTGGTGAGCGGGGGACGGGGCTCGAACCCGCGACCCTCAGCTTGGGAAGCTGATGCTCTACCAACTGAGCTACCCCCGCAGGCAGGGGCAGTCTAGCGTGGGCGCCTACCCGATTCCGACCTGGACCAGACGGCGGGTCGAGACGCCCGAGAGCAGGCGCTCACCCGGCTTGCGGGCGCGGACGAAGAAGACGAGCGCCGCCTTGTGCAGTGGCATCAGCCTCGTCGGGAAGAACTGGATCGTCGCCCATCCGTTGCTGCCGGTGACGACCTCCGGGGCAGCGCGCACCCAGCCGTACGGGACGCCGATCGCGTAGACGACCGCGCCGTGCACGAGGTTCCCCCGCGCGTCCGACACGCGGAAGCGGCCGACGAACGCCTGCCGCGAGTGGAGGCGGCGCGGGACGAACTGCACGCCCGTGATCACGAGCTGGTTGGGCAATGAAACCTGGTCGACGCCGATCGACGCCGGGCCGGCGCCGGCGACGACGCCGGTCGGGGCCGAGGTCGCCTTGCTCGTCCCGAACTGGTTCCGCGCCGAGACGGTCACCCTGATCCTGCGGCCGACCTCGGAGGAGGACAGCCGCTGCGAGGACGAATTCGCGCCGAAGCCGCCGCAGTTGTTGCCGGCCGAGTCGCAGCGCTGCCACTGGTAGTCGTAGTGATTCGGACTGTTCGCCCACGAGCCGGCGTTCGCGACGAGCAGCTGGCCGTTGCGGGCGACGCCGCCGATCACGGGAAGTGCCGTGTTGGCCGGCAGGGGCCCGGCGGCGGCAACCACGGCGGTCTGGGCGGACTGCGCCTGCTCGTCGCCGAACTGGTTCCGCGCAGTCACCCGGATGCGGATCGTCGCGCCGACGTCGGAGCCCGAGAGCGCATACGTGTTCTTGCGCGGGCCGACACCGTTGCAGTTGTGCCCGCCCGTGTCGCAGCGGCGCCACTGATAGTCGAACGACGTCGGGTTGTTCGTCCATGCTCCTGCCGTCGCAGTGAGCGTGCTGCCCGCCTTGGCGGTGCCGCTGACCGTCGGCAGCGACGTGTTCTCGGGCTTCAGCCCGGCGACGATCACCGCCGTCGGCGCCGACACGGCATTGGCCGAACCGTCGGAGTTGGACGCGGTCACCGACACCCGCATGCGGCGGCCGGCGTCACCCTTCTGCAGGGTGTAGGTCTGGTTGTTCGCGCTGATGTTGTTGCAGCCGTTCCCGTTCTTGTTGCACCGCTGCCACCGGTACGCGAACGAGATCGGGCTCGAGCCCGACCAGGCGCCGCTCGCCGCGGTGAGGGTCTCGCCGGCGCGCGGTGTGCCGGAGATGGTCGGCAGCGAGGTGTTCGCCGGCGCAGCCAGGCGCGCTCCCTGCGCAGAGCCGCCCACGAGCAGCGCGAGCACCGCCACCCCCACGACATACCTCCACATGCACGGGAGTCTTCACTACGGACAGCGGTCCGAGCGAACGTCCAAACAAAATGCTTACCCGGTTTGGAAGCGGGATACTTCAGGTGACACGCAGAGACCGAGGAGGAACGATGGCACACAACCTCGAGGAGACGGCCCGAGCGCTCGTCGCCCCGGGCAAGGGGATCCTCGCCGCCGACGAGAGCGACGGGACGATCAAGAAACGCTTCGACTCGATCGGGATCGACTCGACCGAGGACAACCGGCGCGCCTACCGCGACATGCTCTTCACGACCGAGGGCGCAGCCGACCACATCAGCGGCGTGATCCTCTACGACGAGACGATTCGCCAATCGGCGCTCGACGGCACACCGTTCCCCAAGCTGCTCGAGAGCCAGGGCGTGATCCCGGGGATCAAGGTCGACAAGGGCGCGAAGGAGCTGGCGCACGCGCCCGGCGAGACGATCACCGAGGGGCTGGACGGGCTGCGCGAGCGCCTGGCGGAATACGTCTCGCTCGGCGCGCGCTTCACCAAGTGGCGCGCCGTGATCACGATCGGTGCCGGCATTCCCAGCGAGTACTGCCTGTGGACGAATGCCCATGCGCTGGCCCGCTACGCGGCGCTCAGCCAGGAGGCCGGGCTCGTCCCGATCGTCGAGCCCGAGGTCCTGATGGACGGCGACCACACGCTCGAGACCAGCTTCGACGTCACCTCGCGGACGCTGCACGCGGTCTTCACCGAGCTGCGCGACCAGCGCGTCCATTTCGAGCAGATGCTCCTGAAGCCGAACATGGTGCTGTCCGGCTACGACGCGTCCGACCGTGCGGGCGTCCAGGAGGTCGCCGAGCAGACCATCCGCTGCTTCCGCCGGCATGTCCCTGCCGCGGTGCCGGGGATCGTCTTCCTCTCCGGCGGCCAGACCGACGAGGACGCAACCGCACACCTCAACGCGATGAACGCGATGGGCCCGCACCCGTGGGAGCTGTCGTTCTCGTACGGGCGCGCGCTGCAGGCACCGTCGCTGAAGGCGTGGGCGGGCGACGAGGCGAACGTCGCCGCCGGCCAGGCCGCATACCTGCACCGCGCGAAGATGAACGGCCTCGCGCGCTCCGGCTCGTACTCGCCGGACCTGGAGAAGGTCGCGGCCTAGCTTCCGAGCGAGCGCGCCGAGAGCCAGGCCCGGACCGTCCCGAACAGGGTCGGCGGGAAGCCGTGCGCGTCGAAGAGAGGATGCGGCGCGGTCGGGAAGTAGTCGACCTCGAAGTCGTGGCCCGGTGAGAGCGTCTGGAGGATGGCCATGCTGCGGTGGGCGGGCTGGTTCCGGTCCCGCCCGCCGTACAGCCAGAGCACGGGAATCGTCAGCTTCCTGATCCACGGGACCGGGTCGTAGCCGTTCGGGCCGTACGCCTGCGCCTTCGCCTCGGCGTCCGCGAGGGACTTCGCCTGCGGGAGGATGTTCGCGTAGTCGTCCGACTCGCCCTGGGTGACGGTCGGCCCGGACTCGATCACCGCCCACGCGACCGCACCGCGGGAGCGGACGGCGGTCTGCGGGATGATCCACCCGGCCTGGCTGATCCCGACCAGGCCGACGCGCTTCGGGTCGATGCCGGGCTGGGCGGCGAGGAAGCGGGCGGCTGCGGCGGCGTCGCCCGCGAGCTGGTCGATCGTCGTCACGCTCGCGAAGTCGCCGGGGTAGTGACCGCTCGACTGGCCGATCCCACGTTTGTCGTACGAGAGCACGGCGATCCCCCGCGAGACGAACACGGAGTCGAACCAGTGCGACTCCTCGCGCAGGGTCGGCCCGGACCCCGAGACGTACACGTACGCCGGGTGTGGGCCCGGTCCCGGCGGGATCGTGAGCGTGCCGGCGAGCGTGGCGCCGGGCACCGGGATGCGCACCTCGTACTGCCGGACGCCCACCCGCGCGGCGGTCGGGACCGCAGCCCTGAACGCGCCGGTGTCGCGGTCGATCGCAACTGGCCGCGTGGAGAAGCCGAACCGCGTGAAGCGGGCGATCTCGACCTGCGGCGAGCCGAAGTAGCCGAGCGCTGCGTCCGGGCTGCTCCGGCCGCGGGTCAGGGTGACGGTCGCGCGTGCTGCGCCCTGCGTCGCCGTGCCGGACAGCCGCGACCCGCTCGGCCGCAGTGAGAACTGGATCGGCTTCGGCAGGCCCGGAACCGCGAAGCGGATCACTCCGTGCGACCGGCTGACCGCGACCTGTGCATGCGAGACGTGTCCCGGCCCGAGCGAGACGGTGGCGGTCGACCCGTGCAGGACGAGCCCGATCCCCGACGGCTCGGCGTTCGTGAACGTGACCGTGCCCGCATAGGTTCCGGGCTGCGCACCGGCAAGCACCATCGCGAGACCGGCGAGGGCGCGGATCATCCGCCCAGGAGATCGAGGGCCTGCTCGGCCCAGCGGATGTCCGCGCTCGCCGTGGCCTTCCCGCGGAGGAGCGTCAGGTACGGGAAGAGATGCTCGTCGTGGTCGAAGGTCTGCTCGATGTGCCGCAGCTCGGCCAGATGCGCGCGCGCGTGGTCGCGGACGGCCTCGAGGTCGGCGATCACCGCCTCACGCGGGCGATGGGCGCCGTAGAAGATCCGCAGCTCGAGCGGGTTGCGGTTCACGTTGGAGCCGATCTCCTCCAGGCCGGCCGCGAGCCGCTCGAGGCCCGAGTCGGTGATCGTGTACAGCGTCTTGTCCGGCCGGTCGGTCTGCCGGACGATCCGCGCGGTCGCGAAGCCATGCTGAACGAGCTGCTTGAGGACGGCGTACAGCTGTGTCTTCGCCGGCGTCCAGAAGAAGCCGACGCTGCGATCCGCCGCTCGTAGGAGGTCATAGCCGGACCGCTCGCCGTCGGTGAGCAGCCCGAGGACCGCCACCTCGGTTGGTGTGACAGCAACTTGGGTTTTAGTCCGTACCGGCATAGTTCGGGCCGAACTATAGATGCGCCCGTGCAACCGTGCAAGGTCGGGCGGCTACGCGCTGCTCGGGTTTTCTGCAGGGACAGACCCCTCCGGGGTCAGTCCCTAAGGCCTGTAGCGCTCGCCGGCGATCTGTTCGAGCTTGCCCCAGCGGTGGGACGCCTCGATGCGGCGCACCGTGCCGGAGCGCGAGCGCATCACGATCGACGCGGTCTCGGCGCCGGCGCCCGTGTAGCGCACGCCGTGGAGCAGCGCGCCGTCGGTGACCCCGGTGGCTGCGACGAAGACGTCGTCGCCGGCGACGAGGTCGTCGGTCGAGAGCACGCGGTCGACGTCGTACCCGGCGTCGATCAGCTGCTGCCGCTCGCCGTCGTCGCGCGGCCAGAGCTTGCCCTGGATCGCGCCGCCGAGGCACTTGATCGCCGCGGCCGAGATTACGCCCTCCGGCGTGCCGCCGACGCCCATCAGCATGTCGACGCCGGTTCCCGGCCGCGCGGCCGCGATCGAGGGCGCGACGTCGCCGTCGGTGATCAGCCACACCTTCGCGCCGGCCTCGCGCAGGTCGGTGACGAGCTGCCCGTGGCGGTCACGGTCGAGCACGACGACGCTGACGTCCTCGGTGTGCATCCCCTTCGCCTTTGCCACCCGCTTCACGTTCTCCGCCGGCGGCGCCTCGATGTCGATCGCGTCGGCCGCCTCCGGCCCGACCGCGACCTTGTCCATGTACACCGCCGCGCCGGGGAAGAACATCGTGCCCCGCTCGGCGAGTGCGATCACCGCGATCGCGTTCGGCATGCCCAGCGCGGTCAGGCGCGTGCCCTCGAGCGGATCGACGGCGACGTCGACGCCCGGCCCGTTGCCGTTCCCGACCTCCTCGCCGTTGTAGAGCATCGGCGCCTCGTCCTTCTCCCCCTCGCCGATCACGACCACGCCGCTCATCGACACGGTGTCGAGCATCAGCCGCATGGCGTCGACCGCCGCCTGGTCGGCCGAGATCTTGTCGCCGCGCCCGACCCACCGGCCCGCCGCCATCGCCGCGGCCTCGGTCACCCGGACGAGCTCGAGTGCGAGATTGCGATCGGGAGCCTCGGACACGCGCGAATCCTACGGCGTCACATACGGTCAGGCGCCTCGACCCCGACCAGCTCGAGGCAGGAGGCGATCACCGTCCGGGTCGCCCGGCACAGACCGAGCCTGAACGCCTGAGCGTCGCTCCCGAGCACCCGGTGGTGGTGGTAGAAGCGGTGGAACTCGTCGGCGACGCGAATCGCGTACGTCGTGATCCCGTGCGGTCCGCGCCGCTCGACCGCCTCCGCGGCCATCTCGGGGAACTCCAGCAGCCGCTTGACCAGGTCGCGCTCCTCGGGAGCGAGCGGCGCCGAGAGCTCGGCCGACCCCTCCGCGCCCCCGGCGTTGCGCAGGACCCCGGCGATCCGGGCGTGGGCGTACTGGACGTAGTAGACCGGGTTCTTCTCGGAACGCTCGGCGGCGAGGTCGACGTCGATCTCGATCGTCTGGTCCGGGCTGCGGTTGACCAGGTACCAGCGGGCGGCGTCGACGCCGATCTCGTCGATGAAGTCGTCGAGGAAGACGACGTCGCCCCGACGCTTCGACATCTTCGTCTGCTCCCCGCCGCGGGTCAGGTGGACGAGCTGGTAGAGCAGCACCTCGACGCGCTCGGGGTCGTAGCCGAGCATGCGCGCGACCGCCGCATACCAGTTGCGGGTGCCGTGGTGGTCGGCGCCGAGCACGTAGATCGCGCGGTCGAAGCCACGCTCGAGCTTGTCGACGAGGTAGACGACGTCGGCGGCCCGGTACGTCGGCTCGCGCGTCTCGGAGCGGAGCAGCACCCGGTCCTGGTCGTCTCCGAACCCGGACGACCGGGCCCAGAGCGCGCCGTCTCGCTCGTACGTGTCCAGCCGGGGCAACAGCTCCGGCAGCCGCTCCTCGAGCCGGCTCTGCAGCGCCCACGAGTCGAAGTTGATCCGGAACCGCTCGAGGCTCGCCTCGATCCGCCCCAGCATCGCCGGCACCGGGTCGCCGGGGACCTGTGCGAGCTCGCGGACATAGTCGCCCTTGTAGCCGTCCTCCGGCGGCTCGTCCCCGCGCCGCACCGCCTCGACCGACGCCCGGAAGCGCTCCATCTGCGCGCCCGAGTCGTTGTAGTAGTACTCCCGCTCGATCTCGTGGCCGGCCCGGGCGAGCAGGCGGGCGAGCGAGTCGCCGATCGCGCCGTTCCTGGCCGACGCGACCGTGATCGGCCCCGTCGGGTTGGCCGAGACCATCTCGACCTGGACGCGCTCGCGCTGCCCCGCAAAGCCCGTGCCGAAGCCCGACCCCGCATCGAGGATCTCCGCCAGCGCCTCCGCGTACCACCCGTCGCGCAGGAAGAGGTTGAGGAACCCGGGGCCGGCGACCTCGGCGCGCTCGACCGGCGGCAGAGCCCGCGCCGCACCGGCGAGCTCCTCCGCCAGCTCGCGCGGCGCGCGTTTGCGCGCGGGCGCGAGCCGGAGCGCGACATTGGTCGCGTAGTCCCCGTGCTCGGCGTCGGAGGGGCGCTCCAGCTCGACCGCGGACCCCGCGGCCTCGGCCAGCGCGTCGGCGAGCTCGGCGATGCTCTTGGCGGGCACAGCAGTAGTATCCGTGCCGGTGGAAGAAGAGAGCCAGGAGCGTCAGCTCAACATCCATGTCGACCCCACGCACATGGGCGGGGTCTACTCGAACTTCGCGAACATCAGCTTCTCGGACTACGAGTTCGCGATCACCTTCGCGCGAATCGACCACGAGGTCGAAGAGGGCGACATCCCGGGCGTGGTGGTCGCGCGCGTGAACATGTCGACCCGCTTCATGAAGGAGCTGCTCGACGCGATGCAGGACTCGTGGTCGAAGTGGTCGGCGCGGGAGGGCATCCGCAACCTGCCCGAGCATCAGGGCGACCAGGACTAGCCTCCGCCTGCCTCCCGTTTCTCCCAGGCGCGGGCCATCGCCACCCGCTGAGCCAGCGACGGGTGGTCGTAGAAGACCAGATACGGCAGCGTGGGCGGATTCGGGTCGGATAGGCCGGTCGACGCCACCCGCCTCCACAGCGTTTGGGTCGCGCCGGGATCCCGGGTCGTCTGCAACGCCATCCAGTCGGCCTCCGCCTCCATGTGCCGCGAGACCGCCGCCTCGACCGGCGTCACCAGTAGCCCGACGACGACGTAGACGAGCAGCACGAGGGGAATGGCGGCGGCCTCCCGCATCCCACCCCGACTCCGGGCGACCAGCGCGATCAGGTACGCCAGCGGCACCGTCAAGAGCGCGTACCACGCGATCCCCTTGAGCAGGTGGTTCCTCGCCTGGTGGCCGTACTCGTGCGCGACGACGACCTCCAGCTGCCGCTCGGTGAAGCGGCCGTCGAGCATCGAGCTCCAGACGAACACCCGGCGCGACGGGCCCAGCCCGGTCGTGAAGGCGTTCGGATCCTTCGTGTGCACCGTCTCCTCGCGGATCGGCACGCCCTTCACGCCCTCCTGCTCCGCAATCCGGGCCGCAGCGGCCTCGAGACGAGGATTGCGGAGCCGGTGGGTGTCCGGCACCAGGTACGGGGTCGTGAACAGGAGCAGCACCTGGAGGCCGATGAAGACCGCCGACGCGGGGATCCACCACAACCGGGGCAGCCACTTGGCGAGCCCGACCGCGACAACGACCGCGAACGAGAGCAGCGCGAACTTGACCGCGAGCAGCACCCAGTCGCCGAACAGCGCCTCGGCATAGCTCTCCGTCGCCTGGTCGTAGCGGCGCTGCCACCACAACGAGAGCACGTCGAAGGGAACGGTCACGAGCCAGACCAGCCCGACGCCGAGCATCGCCAGCAGCATCGCGGTGCCGATCGGCCCCGCCGCCGACTCGCGCGCGAAGCCCGCCCCGCGCCAGGCGTACAGCGCGAAGACGAGAACGGTCACGACCGTCTGCCCGAGCGCCAGCCAGTAGAAGAACGACTCGTAGTGCTCGGCCCGGTGGAGGAAGGTCGCGCCGAACAGCGTGCGCACCGGGACGCCGCCGAGATCCAGCCCGTTCGGGACCTTCGTCGAGTCCCAGAGGAAGAACGCGGCCGCTGCCCAGGACCCTGCGAGCGCCGCTAACGTTGCGAGCCGCAGCGGGTGCCCAATGCGCGTCGCCGTCATCTCCGACATCCACGCTAACCTCCCCGCCCTCGAAGCGACGGCCGAGGCGATCGGGCGGGAATCGCCCGACGAGATCTGGTGCCTCGGCGACCTGGTCGGCTACGGCGCGCAGCCGAACGAGTGCTGCGCCTGGGCACAGGCGAACGCGCGCGAGTGCCTGGTCGGCAACCACGACCTCGGCGTGCTCGGCACCCTGGAGCTGGACGACTTCGCCGGCGATGCCGCCGTCGCCGCCAGGTGGACGCGCACGGTTCTCGATGCCGATGCACACGCCTACCTGTCGGCGCTCGGCCCGAGCGGGCTCGCGCACGGTGTCGGCCTCTACCACGGAAGCCCGCGCGATCCCGTCTGGGAGTACGTGCTCTCCTGGGAGGCTGCGCGCGACGCGATCCACGACTCCGGCACCGAGGTGACGCTCGTCGGCCACAGCCACATCCCGCTGGCGATCCCGGACGGGAACCAGGCGGCCGGAGGGCACGCCCCGGGCGGCACCGAGATCGACCTGGCCGGCGGGCGCTGGCTGCTCAACCCCGGCTCCGTCGGTCAGCCCCGCGACGGCGACCGCGACGCGGCCTGGCTGCTGCTCGACCTCGGCGCGCGGACGGCCGAGTTCCGGCGGACGGCCTACGACGTCGCGGGCGCGCAGGAGGCGATCCACGCCGCCGGGCTGCCCGACGCGCTCGCCGAGCGGCTCGCCCACGGGGTGTAGCCGCTCTCTAGGAGGTCTTCGCCTCGACCTCGACCGGCCGAGTATCGAAGCTGATGCCCTCGCGGGCCAGAGCCAGGGCGACGTCCTCGCGACCCTTGTAGATCCGCCACTTGACGGTCGCGAGCGTGACCTCGAGCGAGTCCGCGATCTCGGAGTACGAGAGGCCGGCGACGTCGCGGAGGAGCAGCGCCATCTTCAGATCGGTCGAGAGCCCCTCGATTGCGCGCCAGAGCGCCTCGACGGTCTCGCCGAGCTCGATCGGCGCGTCCATCACCTCGAGCGGCGGGACGTCGTCCAGCGCGACCAGGTGCCGGGGGCGGCGCTCGCTCGCCCGCAGCTCGTCGAGGACGCGGTTCTTCGTCACCTGGAAGAGCCAGGTGGTGAACTTGCAGCGGAGCGAAAACTTCGGCAGTCCCTGGAAGACGCGGAGGAAGACCTCCTGGGTCAGATCCTCGGCGAGCGCCCGGTCGCCGACCAGCCGCAGCACGTAGTTGAAAACCGGCGTCTCGTAGGCCCGGACGATGATCGCGAAGGCGCGCTCGTCTCCCCGTTGTGCTTTGCGCAGGACACCGAGGTCAGGCTGCTGGAGTGACAAGGCCGGCGGAGTATAGCCCGGGTTTTTCTGGTCCCCATGTTGCTTACGCAACTTTTACGAACGCGGATTGCCCGCTCTGCCATGGGACGTAACCAGGCTCTTTCCGGTCATCTCGGGCGGCTGGGGAATGCCGAGCAGGTCGAGGCAGGTCGGCGCCAGGTCGGAGAGCTCTCCGCCGTCACGGAGCCCGGCGCGCGGCGCGGTGACGACCAGCGGGATCGGGTTGGTCGTGTGTGCCGTGAACGGGCTGACTCCGTCCGCCTCGAGCATGGTCTCGGCGTTGCCGTGGTCGGCAGTGACGAGCGCCGTGCCTCCGGCCGCCTCGACCGCCTCGAGCACCCGGCCGAGACAACGGTCGGTCGTCTCGACCGCAGCGACCGCGGCCGGGATCGACCCGGTGTGACCGACCATGTCGGCGTTCGCGAAGTTGACGATTCCGAAGCGATAGCCGTCGCCGATCGCGGCCGCGAAGCGCTCGGCCACCTCGGGCGCGGACATCTCGGGCTTCCGGTCGTACGTGCCGACCTCACGCGGCGACGGCACGAGGATCCGCTCCTCACCGGGCCACGCCTGCTCTCGGCCACCGTTGAAGAAGTAGGTGACATGGGCGTACTTCTCGGTCTCGGCGCAGTGCAGCTGGCGGGCGCCGTGTTCGGCGATCACCTCGGCGATCGTGTTCGGGACGTCCTGCTCCTCGAGGACGACCGGACAGTCCAGATCGTCCCGGTAGCGGGTCATCGTGGTCAGGTCGATCCCCGCCTCGAGCAGCTTCTGCGAGAGCTGCCGCGCGCGGTCGGGCCGGAAGTTGAAGAAGATCGCGGTGTCGCCGGCCCCGATTCCCGGCCGGCCCTCGAAGTGGACGGGCTCGAGGAACTCGTCCGTGATCCCCGCGTCGTACTGCTGTTGCACGTAGGTCACAGGGACTGTCCCTGTGACAGGGCTGGAACGGACGACGGCGTCGAAGGCGCGGTCGGTCCGCTCCCACCGCTGGTCGCGGTCCATCGCGTAGTACCGGCCGGAGACGGACGCGATCCGCTCCTGGGGCAGCTCGGCGAGATCGTGGACGGCGGCGTGCGGCGAGACGTCGCGGCCGTCGGTGAACGCGTGGATCCAGGTCCTTTCCGGCGCGAAGCGAAGCAGCGCTCGCAGGTGGTCGACGTGCGAGTGGACGCCGCCGTAGGAGACGAGCCCGAGCAGGTGGACAGCGGCGCCGCGCTCGAAGGCGCCGCGCAACGCCGGGCTCTCGAAGAACGAGCCGTCCTCGATCGACTTGTTCACGCGCATCAGATCCTGGTAGAGGATGCGCCCCGAGCCGATCGTCAGGTGGCCGACCTCGGAGTTCCCCATCTGGCCCGGCGGGAGGCCGACCGCCGCGCCGGACGCCTCGAGCGTCGTGTGCGGCAGCTCGGCCCAGAGCCGGTCGAAGACGGGAGTGCTCGCGAGGTCGACGGCGTTGCCGGGACCGGGCGGCGCGCAGCCCCAGCCGTCGAGGATCACTAGGACGACTGGGCCGCCGCTTTGCAAATCGCCGCGAAGGACTCGACTTCGAGGGAGGCGCCGCCCACGAGCGCGCCGTCGGCATCCGGCAGGGCGAGCAGCTCGGCGGCGTTGTCCGGCTTCACCGAGCCGCCGTAGAGGACCGGGACGTCGATCAGTCCGCGCAGGAACGCGTGCGCCGCCTGCGCCTGCTCGGGCGTGGCGGTCTTGCCGGTGCCGATCGCCCAGACCGGCTCGTAGGCGAGGACGAGCTGCTCGTTCGCCTCGAGCACGCTCGCCTGCCGGCGCAGCACCTCCTCGGTCTGGCCCGCCTCCCGTTCGGCCTCGGTCTCGCCGACGCAGGCGATCACCCAGAGCCCGGCCTCGAGAGCGGCCGCGGCCCGGCGCGCAACGCTCTCGTCGGTCTCGCCGAAGAGCTGGCGCCGCTCCGAGTGGCCGACGATCGCGCCGTAGACCCCGAGCTCGAACAGCATCGGTGCGGAGACCTCGCCCGTGAAGGCGCCCTCGACCTCCCAGTGCACGTTCTGGGCGGCGACGGCGATGTCGGTGCCGGCGAGCGCCTGCACGGCCGCGCTCAGCGAGGGGAACGGCGGGCAGACCGCCACGTCGACTCCGTCGACCCACTCGAGCTGGTCGCGGAGCTCGCGGCAGAAGCCGGCAGCCTCCTCCGGGCCCTTGTGCATCTTCCAGTTGGCGGCGATCAGCACGGCGTGATCCTATGCGGCCGGGATCGCGGCCACGCCGGGCAGCTCCCTGCCCTCGAGCAGCTCGAGCGAGGCGCCGCCGCCGGTCGACACCCAGTCGATGCGGTCGGCGAGCCCGGCCTCCTCGATCGCGCGCACCGAGTCGCCCCCGCCGACGACCGTGTGGGCGTCGGCGTCGGCGACGGCCCGGGCGACCGCGAGCGTCCCATCCGCGAACCGCGGCCACTCGAACACGCCCATCGGCCCGTTCCAGAACACCGTCTTCGCCTCAGCGATCCGCGTCGCGTAGCTCTCGCGCGTCGCCGGCCCGATGTCGAGCCCGAGCCAGTCCTCTGGCACGGCGTCCGCCGGGACGACCTTCGACTCCGCGTCCGGCTCGAAAGCCGCCGCCGCCACCACGTCCACGGGAAGCTCGACGGGAAACTCTGGCCGAGATTGCGCAGCGAGCTCCGCTGCCATCTTCCCGCCGACGAGCACGACGTCGGCCCGCTCCGCGAGGCTGCGCAGGACGCCGATCTTGTCCTCGACCTTGGCGCCCCCGACGATCGCGACGAACGGCCGCTCCGGCCTCTCGAGCAGCTTCCCGAGCTCCTGGAGCTCGCGCTCGAGCAACAGGCCGGCGTAGGCCGGCAGCAGATGGGCGACGCCTTCCGTGGAGGCGTGCGCCCGGTGGGCGGAGCCGAAGGCGTCGTTCACGTACAGGTCGGCGAGCGCGGCGAGCTCCTCCGCGAGCGCGGGATCGTTGGCGGTCTCGCGGGGGTCGAACCGCGTGTTCTCCAGCACCCGCACGCGGTCGTCGGCTCCGAGCTGTTCGAGCAGCCGCTCGGCCACCGGTGCGATCGCGTACGCCGGATCGGGCCCCTCGGGTCGCCCGAGGTGCGAGCAGACGACCACCTCCGCGACCCCGCGCTCGAGCAGCAGCCGCAGGGTCGGCAGCGCCGCTCTGATCCGGGTGTCGTCGGCGACGCGGCCGTCCTCGAGCGGGACGTTCAGGTCGGCGCGCACGAGGACGCGCTTGCCGGCGACGTCGGCTTCGCGAACCGACCGCGGGAGCTGCACGCCTACGCCGTCGCCGCGGCAGCCTCGGCCGGAAGCGTCGCCCCGACCATCGCGATCAGGTCGACCAGCCGGCAGCTGTAGCCCCACTCGTTGTCGTACCAGCCGAAGACCTTGACCAGATGCCCGTTTGCCATCGTCAGCTCGCTGTCGAAGATGCAGGAGTACGGCGAGTGGACGATGTCCGTGGAGACGAGCGGGTCGTCCGCGAACTGCAGGTACTTCCCGAGCGGGCCGCCGGCCGCCTGGCGGTAGGCGTCGTTCACCGCGTCGCGCGTCGGCTCGTCGCGCAACTGCACGACCAGGTCGGTCAGGGAGCCGGTCGCCACCGGCGCCCGCACCGAGATGCCGTCGACCTTTCCCTGGAGCTCGGGGAGCACGAGCCCGATCGCCTTCGCGGCGCCGGTCGAGGTCGGGATCAGGTTGATCGCCGCCGCCCGTGCACGCCGCAGGTCCTTGTGGGGCATGTCCTGCAGGCCCTGGTCCTGCGTGTACGCGTGGATCGTGGTCATGAAGCCGTGCTCGATCCCGAAGGAGTCGTGCAGCACCTTCGCCAGCGGCGCGACGCAGTTGGTCGTGCACGAGGCGTTCGAGAGGACGTGGTGCGACGACGGGTCGTAGTCGTCGTCGTTGACGCCGAGGACGAGCGTGATGTCCGGGTCGGTCGCGGGTGCCGAGATCACCACCTTCTTCGCGCCTGCGTCGAGGTGCTTCTGCGCCCCCTCGCGGTCGGTGAAGAACCCGGTCGACTCGAGCACGACGTCGACGCCGAGGTCGCTCCACGGCAACGCCGCCGGGTCGCGCTCGGCCAGCATCCTGAGCTCGTTGTCACCGACGCGGATCGTGCCGTCGCCGACCTCGACCTCCTTGCCGAGCGGCCCGAGCGTCGAGTCGTAACGCAGCAGGTGCGCCATCGTCTTCGCGTCCCCGAGGTCGTTCGCCGCGACGATCTCGAAGTCGCCCCCGCGCTGCATGTGCGCGCGGAAGAAGTTCCGGCCGATCCGGCCCAGTCCGTTGATGCCCACCCGTACCTTTGCCATGGTTTCCCCCGTTTTTCTCCGGTTTCGACTCGAGTCTAGTCCTGTGCCCGCGCCCGGGAATCACTAGTCGCCCACAGCGGCGGGCCGGAGGGGAAGCTCCGAGGACGACCCTCCCCTCCGGTTGCACCGCGCTCAGGACCGAGCCGGCAGACGGGGTCTGAATCCGCCGGCGGACGAGCGCAGACCCGCCGCGCCGAGTATGACCCATGCGGGCAACAAAAGCTACGCGTGTCGCTAGCCAGATCTGCCACGTTCGGCGAGGGCGACGAGCCTCCCGAGACGGCGGTGAACGGCCGCCTTCGTGGCCTGCGGGCGACACTTCGCGGCGAGCTCGCGCAGCGATGCCGAGGGGTGGCGCTGACGCAGCTCGGCGACCTCGCGCAGCGGCGCGGTCAGCCGCGCCAGCCGGCCGTCGGCGTCGAGCTCGCGGATCGCGGTGATCTGCCGATGGGCGGCACGGCTCGAGCGGACGAGGTTCGCGTGGTCGGCGTTCGCAACCCGGTTCGCCCGCGCCCGCGCCTCCGCGACGACCGCGTGCTCGTCGAGCGCAAGCGCCGCGTCCCCGGCGCCCGCCAGCGCGAGCGCATCGGCGACCGCCTCCGCGCTCTTGGCGTAGACGGCGGTGTACCGGGCGCGCTCCTGGACGCGCAGGACGACGTCGTCCGCGGCCGCGAGCGCGGCGAGCAGGTCGGCGGCGGCACGGCTCGCACTGCGGATCTCGAGGTGTGGTGCGCGCGGGCCGCTGACGGAGCCGCCCCCGAGAAACGCGCCGCGGACGTAGGCGTGGCGGCAGCAAGCTCGGCCGACGACCCGCTTCGGCGGTGCCTCGAGCGGCGCGTGCGAGGCCGAGAGGACACCCGCGCGACGGAGAACGTCGAGCGAGCGGTCGCCCCCGGGGACGTGGATCTGGTACCGGGTCGCCCGGTCGAACGACCGGCGAGGGTACGTGCGGATCTCGGCCTCGACCCCGAACCCGCGGAGCAGCCCGAACGCCCGCCGCGCCACGGCAGCCTCGGCAACGTCGAGATGGACCGAGAACTCGCCGTGTGCGAGCAGGTGCAGGCTGCCGGCGGTGTGGAAGAGACCCGAGAGCTCCGCCAGCCGGTCGCAGTCGCGCCGCGGCTCGATCGCGGCGAGCTCGCGCCTGACCTCGTCAGAGAGCGGCATCCTCGAGCTCCAGCAGCCGGCGCTTGTACTCGACGCCGAGCGACCCGTAGCCGCCGATCCCCCCGGCGGCGACGACTCGGTGGCAGGGGAAGATCAGCGGGAGCCGGTTCTGGGAGCAGAACGCGCCGCCGGCGCGCGGCGCCTGCGGCCGGCCGGCGAGCGCGGCGAGCTCGCCGTAGGTGACCGTCTCCCCGTAGGGCACCGCACGGAGCGCGCCGGCAATCGCCTGCTGCAGCGGCGTGCAACACTCCAGGTCGACGACGACGTCGTCGAAGCCGACCCACTCGCCCTCGAAGTACGCGGCGATCCGCCGCGCGACATCCGGCACGGTTCCGTTGCGAACGCGTGCGCCGGACCCGGGTAGCGTGATCGTCGGGGGGCCCGGCGCCCCCTTCTGGGGGGCTGCCCGGCTGAGCTCGAGCGCCTGCGTCGGCAACTCGTGCCACACGGGGAGCCCGTCCGCGTCGAACCACAGCTCCCCCACGCCCCAGTCGCCGGCGGCGTAGCGGACGACCTGCATCGCCCGCCACCATACAATCCGGGCATGGTCGCTACGGCGCCGGCAGACCCGCCACCTTTCCTCCTCGTCGTTCGCCTCCGCCGAGACTCCGGCGAATGACCGCCCACGGAATCTTCCGGCCGCCGGCGCCGGTGAACGAGCCGGTCAAGGACTACGCGCCCGGCTCGCCCGAGCGCGCCGACCTGCAGAAACGCATCGCGGAGCTGGAACGCGAGCGGCTCGACGTCCCGTGCGTGATCGGCGGCGAGGAGGTCCGCACCGGCGACACCGTCGAAGCGGTGATGCCGCACCGCAAGGAGCACGTCCTCGCCGACGTGCACCAGGCCGGCCCGGCCGAGGTGGAGCGCGCGATCAAGGCGTCTGCCGACGCCTGGCGCGACTGGTCGCGCACACCGTGGGAGGAACGGGCGACCGTCTTCCTGCGCGCCGCCGAGCTGCTCGCAGGGCCGTGGCGGACGACGATGGTCGCAGCGACGATGCTGAACCAGTCGAAGACGGCGCACCAGGCCGAGATCGACGCCGCCGCCGAGCTGATCGACTTCTTCCGCTTCAACGTCGAGTTCATGACCAGGGTGTACTCGGAGCAGCCGCTGTCCTCGCCCGGGGTCTGGAACCGGCTGGAATACCGGCCGCTCGAGGGCTTCGTCTTCGCCGTCAGCCCGTTCAACTTCACGGCGATCGGCGGGAACCTGACGAGCTCGGCCGCGCTGATGGGCAACAGCGTCATCTGGAAGCCCGCGTCGACGGCCGCGCTCTCCGCCTACTACACGATGCGGCTCTTCCAGGAGGCGGGGCTGCCGGACGGCGTCGTCAACCTCGTCTACGGCCGCGGCTCGGCCGTCGGCGACCCGGTGCTCGCCAGCCCCGACCTGGCCGGCATCCACTTCACCGGCTCGACCGCTGTCTTCCAGGGCATGTGGCAGACGGTCGGCAAGAACATCGAGCAGTACCGCAACTACCCGCGGATCGTCGGCGAGACCGGCGGGAAGGACTTCATCGTCGCCCATCCCTCCGCCGACGTCGACTCGCTCGCCACCGCAATCGTGCGCGGCTCGTTCGAGTACCAGGGCCAGAAGTGCTCTGCCGCGTCGCGCGTCTATGCCCCGTCCAACCTCTGGCCCGACCTGCGCGACCGCCTCGCCGAGCAGATCGCGGCGATCAGGGTCGGAGACGTCTCGGACTTCCAGAACTTCATGGGCGCCGTGATCGACTCCGGCTCGTTTGCGACGCAGAAAGAGGCGATCGAGGAGGCGCGCGCGCACGCCGACTCCGACGTCCTCGTCGGCGGCGACTACGACGACACCGAGGGCTTCTTCGTCCGGCCGACCGTGATCGAGACGCGCGACCCGGGCTTCCGCCTCCTGCGCGACGAGCTCTTCGGCCCCGTCGTCACCGCCTACGTCTACCCCGAGAAGGAGTACGAGCAGACGCTCGACCTCGTCGACAGCACCGCCCCCTACGGACTGACCGGCGCGGTCTTCGCGCGCGACCGGGCGGCTATCGAGCTGGCGGACGAGAAGCTCCAGTACGCGGCGGGCAACTTCTACGTGAACGACAAGCCGACCGGCGCGGTCGTCGGGCAGCAGCCGTTCGGCGGCGCGCGCGCGTCGGGGACGAACGACAAGGCCGGCTCGATGTGGAACCTGATCCGCTGGGTCTCGCCGCGGACGATCAAGGAGACGTTCGTGCCGCCGACCGACTACCGGTACCCGTTCCTCGCCCCCGACGGCACGGGCGACGGATCGCGCTGAGGCTGCGGACGGGTCGCCTGCTCCTCCTGCTCGCCCTGGCCGTGACCGGCTCCACGATCCCGTCCGACGCAACCGCCGCCCAGCCCGTCCACGTCTTCGTCCTCGCCGGCCAGTCGAACATGGTCGGCCGCGGCCTCCCGCTCTCGATGGCGTCGCCGACCGATCCGCGACTGCTGATCTGGCGCGACGGCCGCTGGCAGACCGCCTCGGACCCGCTCGGGCCCCCGAGCGACCGGCACAGCGGCATCGGCCCCGGAATGACCTTCGGCCTCCAGTTGCTGAAGAAGCTGCCGTCGTGGCGGATCGGCCTGGTGATGTGCGCGAAAGGGGCGACCTCGATCCAGGACTGGCAGCCGGCCAAGAAGCTCTACCGGTCCTGCGTCGAGCAGGCGCGCGCGGCCGGCGGCGGCCGGCCGGCCGGGATCCTCTTCCTCCAGGGCGAACGCGGCGGCAGCGTCGCCCTGGCCGCGGGCTGGACGGACGGTTTCATGCCGCTCTACCGCGCGTTCCGCGACGACTTCGGCGAGCAGGTCCCGTTCCTCCTCGGGCAGATCGGCACCTTTGCCGGCCTCGAGGACGCGCAGGCGAGCATCCGCGACCAGCAGGCACGCCTCGCAACGAAGCTCCCCCACACCCGCCTCGTGCGCAGCCTCGACCTGCCGACCCAGGGCAACCACTACACGGTGCCCGGCTATCGCGTCCTCGGCGCCCGGTTCGCAACGGCGTGGTACCGACTCTGGCAGGCGTCGAAGCGATAGAAGAATTACGCGCTGCTAACCGGCCGCTAACAGCTTCTCATCCTGCTCTAACACGGCCCGCCTACCCTCGAGGTATGCGCTTCCTCGCCCTCGCCGCCGGGTGGCTCACGATCCTCGTGCTCGTGATGCCGAAGGTCTTCTAGCCCGAAGCCTTCCCTGCGGTGAAATCCCAGGCCGTCGCCCCGGCGTCTCCACCGTCGCTCGCGAAGACGACGACCGTGTGGCGGCCGGGGTCGAGCGGCGGCTCGAAGTTGGCGTACAGGGTGGAGTTGCTCGACGTGCCTGCCACCTTCGGGTTCTCGGTGTGACCGTCGAGATACATGACGGCGGTGCCGCTGCCGCCGGGCCCGGTGACGGCGGCTGCTATCTGGGCGACGACCGGCTCGTGCTTTCCCGGCAGCGGCCCGATCGGCCGGATCTTGACCGGGCCACCGAGCTCGAGCTTCCAGCCGGTGCCCTCGAGCTTGAGCGGGACGGCGTCGACGACACGCTTGCCGCCCCGGCGCCCGTCGACGGCGACGATCCCGAACTCGGGCGTGATCCGCTCGGAGACGATCACCTTCGCGTTGCGGAGAGAGCCGAACCGGTCGGCGAGCTCGCCGGCGGCACCGCTCCTGAACCGGCTGAGCGTCGGGCCGAGGCGCTGCCTCGACCCCGTGGAGAGCATCCCCCAGAGCCGGTCGATCTTCCCGGCGGCCGCAGCCGCCAGAGCAGCCTGGACCGCAGCCTTGCCCGGATCCGCCGGCGCAGGCTGCAGGCGGATCGTCGTCTGCGCGCTCTTGTCGCCGCCACAGGCGGCGAGCGCAAGCACCAGCACCATCACCGGAACGAGTCGCCGCACGTTCCGATGTTAGGCCCGGCCGGCCCTGTGCAGCTGCGCGTAGACCGCGCGCGCCGTCTTGGCCGGGACGCCCGGCACGCCCTCGAGCTCCTCCTGGGTCGCCTCCAGCAGCCGCTCGGCCGACCCGAAGTGCCTCAGCAGTGCGCGTCGGCGCACCGGCCCGATTCCGGACAGCTCGTCGAGGATCGAGCCCCGCGCCTTCGCGTCGCGGCGCTGCCGGTGGAAGCCGAGCGCAAACCGGTGCGCCTCGTCACGGATCCGCTGAAGGAGCTGCAGCCCGGGCGAGTCGCGGCCGAGCACGATCGGCTCGGCGCGGCCGGGGACGTACACCTCCTCCTCCTTCTTGGCGAGGGCGATGACGGCGACGCGCGGCAGGTCGAACGCCTGCATCGCCGTGAGCGCCGCCGACAGCTGGCCCTTCCCCCCGTCGATGACTACGAGGTTCGGCATCGCCGCAAAGGATTCGTCGTACTCCGCGGCGGTCTGGCCGCTCAGCCTGGCGAACCGGCGCGACACGACCTCGGCCATGGCCGCGAAGTCGTCCGGCCCGTCGAGCCGCTGGACGCCGAACTTCCGGTAGTGGGCCTTCTTCACGACCGCGTCCTGGAAGACGACCATCGAGCCGACCGGCGACTCGGACTGGATGTTGGAGATGTCGTAGCACTCGATCCGCAGTGGCAGGCTCTCCAGGTTGAGCGTCTCGCGGAGCTCCTCGAGCGCCTCGACGCGGCGCAGACGGCGCTGCTCCGACTGGAGCAGGTCGGAGTCGAGGGCGACGCGGGCGTTCTGGTCGGCCAGGTCCTGCAGGCGTCGTTTCTCGCCGCGGGCGGGCACGCGCACCTCGACTCGCGCCCCGCGGCGGTCGGAGAGGAATTGCTCGAGCGCGGCGGTGTCGCCCACGCCGGGCGGGACGACGAGCTGCGGCGGGATGCTCGGGGCGGAACCGTAGTACTCGAGGCAGAACGCCTCCAGCACGGACGCGAGGTCACGCCCTTCGACGTTCTCGAGATGGAACCCGTAGCGGTCGACGAGCCGGCCGTCGCGGAGCGGGAAGATCTGCACCGCGGCGCGATCGCCCTCGGTGGCGATCCCGATCACGTCGACCGTGCCGACCGAGCGCCGGTCCGCCGCCTGTCGCTCCGCGAGGTGACGGATGGCAAACAGCCGGTTCCGGTAACGCGCGGCGTCCTCGAAGCGCTCCCCGGCCGCCGCTTCCTGCATGCGGCGCTCGAGCTCGCGCTGAATCGGCCGCGTCTCGCCGGAGAGGAACTCGATCACGCGGTCGATGATCTCCCCGTACGCCTGCTGGTCGATGTAGCCCACGCACGGCGCCTTGCAGCGCTCGATGTGGTAGTCGAGGCATGGAATGCCGGAGTGGCGGCCCGGCTTCGGCCCCTCGCATGGGCGGTACTGGAAGACGCGGTTGAGCACGTCCAGCGTCTCACGGACCTTCTTCGCGTTCGCGTACGGGCCGAAGTAGACGACCCCGCGGCGGTGCCGCTCGCGCGTGAACATCACGCGCGGGTAGTCGTCCTCGACCGTGACCGCGATGTATGGGAACGACTTGTCGTCTCGAAGCCGGATGTTGAACGGCGGCCGGTGCCGTTTGACCAGGTTCTGCTCGACGTGGAGGGCCTCCGCCTCGTTGCCGGTGACGATCACCTCGATGTCGGCGACCATGCCCGGCAGGCGGCCGATCTGCGGCCTGCCGTCGCCGCCCTGCTGGAAGTACGAGCGCACGCGCGGCCGCAGCGATTTCGCCTTGCCGATGTAGAGCACGCGGCCGCCGGCGTCCCGGAAGAGGTACACCCCCGGCTTCGCGGGCAGGCCCTTCAGCTGCTGTTCGATACGTGGGTCCAACCTGAGATCAGGCTATCGTGGCGGCGATGAGGGGCCTGCTCGCCGCGGCGGCCGCCGCGACCGCACTCCTGGTCGCGCCCGTCGCGCATTCCGGCGGCCCGTCGATGATCGTCGGCGCCGCCGAGGACGACGTGAAGGCGGGCACGCTGACCGAGGCCAAGGCGAAGCTCGACCTGCTGAAGGTGGCGGGGCTCGGGGCGGTACGCGTTACGTCGATCTGGGATCCCCTGCACCCCGAACCGACCGCCGACGAGATCAACCAGCTGAACAACCTGACGGCCGCGGCCAAGCTCGACGGCCTCGACACGTTCGTGGCCGTCTACAACTTCGGGAGCAAGACGACGCCGCTGAGCGCCGACGACCAGGCCAGCTTCGCGAACCACGCCGTCGCGCTCGTCCGCCAGGTTCCCGACCTCCAGAACTTCATCATCGGCAACGAGCCGAACCTGAACCGCTTCTGGCTCCCGCAGTTCAACGCGGACGGGTCCGACGCGGCCGCCCCTGCCTACCTCTCGTTGCTCGCGAAGACCTACACGGCCCTGAAGGCAGCCGACCCGACGGTGAAGGTCTTCGGCGGCGCGATCTCCCCCCGCGGGATCGACCGTCCCGGCACCGGCCGCGACACCCACTCGCCGACCGTGTTCATCCAGGACCTGGGTACCGCCTACCGGGCAAGCGGCCTGACCGGGCCGGTGATGGACGCGCTCGCGATCCATCCCTACCCGGAGAACTCGACGATTCCGCCGACGTTCGCCCACCCGAACACGACGCCGATCGGGATCGCCGACTACACGAAGCTGGTCGGCCTGCTGACCAAAGCGTTCGAGGGCACGGCCCAGCCCGGCGCGACATTGCCGATCCTCTATGCCGAGTACGGCGTCGAGACGCAGATCCCGCCAGCGAAGGCGTCCGAGTACACGGGCGCGGAGGCGGCGACGATCAAACCCGTTCCCGAGGCCACCCAGGCGTCGTACTACCGGCAGGCGATGGCGCTGTCGTTCTGCCAGCCGAACGTGATGGGACTGCTGATCTTCCACGCCTTCGACGAGAGCGCGCTCGACCGCTTCCAGTCGGGGCTCTACTACGTGGACCAGACGCCCAAGTCGAGCCTCCCCGCTGTCCGGGCGGCCGCGCGCGACGTCCGGGGCGGGGTGATCGCCAGATGCGACGGGCTCGAGCTGACCCCGAAGGCGAAGGTCTCGTATCCCCGGATCCGCTCCGTCGCCGCCGGGACCGCGGCGATCGGCGTCACCTGCGACATCGACTGCACGGTCTATGCACGGCTCGAGCGGCTGCCGCGGCACTCGACCACGCTCGTCGCCCGCGCCGCCGGCAAGGCCGGCGAGCGCGCCCTGGCGAGCTTCCGCAAGTTGCGACTCGCTCCCGGGCGTTACCGCTTCACAGTGCGCCTGACGGCGCCGGTCAACCGCGGCCAGCCGCTCGCGGTCGCGAGTGGCCCGTTGATAGTCCGTTAGGCCAGTCCTCGGGCTGGCGGCCTGTGGCGGCGGGTGGAGAACCACCTGCAAAACCGGGGGCTTTGAACAGGCGCACCGCATGGCTGCGCGGGGTGCCCCAGCTGCGTACTGGCACTGTTCTGGCACTGGCACAGCCGCCCCCGGCGGTGCGCACCGCCACTAGCCGTCAGCCGTGTGCTGCTGGCGCCACCGCTCGCGGCCCCACGCAAGCAGCGCCGCCGGGTCGTACTCGGCCGGGAACCCTTCGTGGCCCTCGGCGGCCGTGTACGAATGGCCGCCGCCCCATCGGGCAGCAGGCTGACACCGAACGTGCCGCCCGGCTCCTGCCACGCCTCGATACGGCCACCCTCAACGCGCTCGAACTCAGAACTGAATGACATCCGGTTTCCACTCTGCGAGCGTCCTCGCGGGGATGGTCCGTTCGACACCGCTAAGGTCGGGCTCGTAGGTCGGGTCGGTGGTCAACTCGTAAGTGTTCTCGCGGCAGAGCATCACCCACATCCGCGGCATGGCCCGCGCGAACAGCTTCGCGCTCCGCCTGAGGGACGGCTTTATCCAGAAGATCAGACCTCGCTGTTCGGCTCGCTCTCCCTGCGGCTGAACGCTTCCGAGAGGTGCTCGTAGTCGACCTTGTGGAACACCCACCCCGGGGTCGGCTTGGACAGCAGAGGCGACTCGACCTCGATGGATGCGCGAAAGGGCACTTTCTTCGAGAACCCCCAATCCATGAACGCCGTCACGCGACAGACCTCGCCGTCGAGCGGCGCCCAGTCGCTGTCCCACCCCAGCCCTTCGATCTCCATGAGCCCGATGTTCTCACACCCGGCGCTGAGCGCCCACGGACGCACAGCGGCCCGGGTCGCCCCGGGCCGCTGGCCCCACCCTGGTGTGCGGCGGCGCTCAGGCCTTCGCAGCCTTCGCAGCCTTCGCGTCCCGGGCCTTCTGCCGGGCCGCCACCAGCCGCGGGTCATTGAACGCCCGCCAGTACGTCGTCTTGCCGGTGCGCGTCCGGGCCATGACGGCCTCCTGCTGCGCCCGCTTCCGGTCGCTCAGCCCGGCCGTGTCCTTCACCACGTAGTACGCCACGTAGTACGCGTCGAAGTCCGCCTTCGTGTCGGCCATGGTGGCCTGCAGCTGTGCCAGCGTGGGCGCCTTCGCCTTCGGCTTCCGGGTGGTGCCTGTCGTGGGGGTCTTGCTCGCAGCCATGTCGTGACAAGGCAACACATGTTCGGGGGGCGGCGGCGGGCCTTACGATTTACCCCCACACTCGCGTAAAAGCGGCGGGGTGATCTACGGCACGCGCGGTTCACGTGAACCCCCTCCCCCCTCCCAAACAGACGACAGCTGTCACGGCGCACGCGTAGGTGCGCCATTGACACGCCTGCGGACTATGTAGGTGGCGTTCCTAGGAGCGGAAGCCTGTGTTCGCCCACAGGCGTCTCATCTCGCAGACGTAACTGGTGGGTGAGATCTTTTGCGTGACCGTCATGGCGGCCGTGATTTGAATCGGTCTCTCGATCAGCTGCAGCCGGTGAAACTCGGTCATGAAGACCTCGTCGTTAGGGGGGAATGCAAGGTCGTAGCTGATCTCGTAGTCGGCATGCGTGAGTAGAAAGCTGACGATATTCGGATTAACACCGACGAACTTGCGTATCTGCCTGATCTGGACTTGGACGTAATCACCAACCGCCCACTCCGGCAGCGGCGGCGTCGCCGCCGCCGGTGGGGTTTGTTCCTGCGCCATCCCAGCGGGCTGAAGTACCCCAGCAGCGTGCAGCGCGCCGACGATGCTGGTCGAGAGCGCTAAGGCTTGGTCTGTTTGGGACTCTGCCATCGGCGATCCTTTGTCTCTAGTTCGCTGACACGCCCATGGTGGCGGGCACCCCGGACAGAACCGACTGCGCGCCAGGCGGGCCGCAGGGTGTGCGCTGCAGGTGGCCGGGCACAGCTCAGGCGACCAGGCTGCACTGACAGCATCTGCAAGTGGTGGTGGCGTGTGGCGCACCCACCCAGGGGGCGCCGCGGTAGTCGTGGCACGACGTCTGTGGTGCGGCGGTGTGGGTGCTCCGGCGCCTGCGGGCTGCGGCATCGCCCGGCCATGGATGAGGCTGTCCTGGCTCGCCGCGGTGCCGAACAGATGAGGAATGAGTTCCACCTGCATGCCGATCCGGTCCACGATCAGGAAGCGGCTGAAGTCGCCCACGCCCTGGAACGGCGCGACGTGGACTGGCAGGGCGATGTGCTGTACGTGCGGCGCACCGTCGTAGCCGGGGTGCTGAAGCCGTACGGGAAGACCGACCGCTCGCTGCGGGCGGTGCCGCTGCCCGCCCGCGCAGCCGCCGCCCTGGACGGGCTGCCGGCGCGGCTCGACAGCCGCCAGCTGTTCCCCGGGGCACGCGGAGGGCCGGTGGGCCTGGAGGACTGGCGTCGGCGCAGTGGTACCCGGCGCTGCGTGCAGCCGGGGTCGCTCACCGCGCGCCGTACGCCCTGCGCCACACCTACGCCAGCCTGAGCATCGCAGCCGGGGTGAGCCTGTTCGAACTGTCGCGGATGATGGGCACCAGCCCCGCCGTGCTCGACGCCACGTACGGGCACCTGCTCCCCGACGCCCTCGACCGGGCACGCACGGCGCTGGACACGTTCGTGGCCGCGGGTACTGGCACCTATGTGGCACAGCAGTAGCGGGCCGCCCAGCCGCACCCCGCATGGCTGCTGGCGTTGCGGGCCAGGCCCTGCGGTATTCCAGGTAGGCCGCTAGACCTATTCCCTTCTCCGGATCCGGCGGCTAAAGTGCCGGGCCGGTCCTCCAAACGGCCCCGGCCGATCTTTCGATGCGTCTTCTTCCCGTGCTCATTGCCGTGCTCTGCGCCGCGCTCGCCGCGGCGGCGCCCGTCGTCTCCGCACCCGTCTCGCCGGCCCGGCCGAGGCTGCTGCTCGTCGGCGCGGCCGAGGACGCGGCGAGGAACGGCGAGGCAGCTGCCAAGATGGCGCTCGCCGGCGAGGCGGGTCTCGACACGATCCGCATCACCTCGATCTGGCACCCCGGTCAGACCACCGTCGGCGGCGACGAGCTGGCGACGCTCGAGAGGGTCGCCGACGCGGCAACGGCCAACGGGATCCGCCTGATCGTCTCGGTCTATCCGTACGGGTCGGCGACCACGCCCGGGTACGCGACCACGCGGAAGCAGTTCGCGTCCTATGCGGCCTCGATCCCGCGCCTCGTTCCGTCCATCCGCTACGTGATCGTCGGCAACGAGCCGAACCTGAACCGTTTCTGGATGCCGCAGTTCACGAAGAAGGGGCTCGACGCGGCCGCCTCCTCCTACCTGGGCCTGCTCGCGCAGACCTACGACGCGATCAAGGCGGCGGCGCCGGGGACGATCGTGATCGGCGGCTCGCTTGCTCCGCGCGGCGGCGACGATCCCCGCTCGCCCCGGCCGACCCACTCCCCGACGCGCTTCATCCTCGACCTGGGCAAGGCGTACCGGTTGAGCGGACGCAGGCGCCCGGTGATGGACTGGTTCGCGATCCACCCGTATCCCGAGCACGCGCGCATCCCGCCCACGTTCGCGCATCCGCGCTCGACGGCGATCTCGCTGGCCGACTACGGCAAGCTGGTCAGGCTCCTCGGCCGGGCGTTCGACGGCACCCGCCAGCGCGGCTCGACGCTGCCGATCATCTACGACGAGTTCGGGGTGCAGACGAACCAGCCCGACGACAAGCGGCTCCTCTACGCCAACCAGGGCATGCCGTCGGCGGGAGACGCGGTCGACGAGGCGACCCAGGGCCGGTACTACCGGAAAGCCTTGCAGCTGGCCGCCTGCCAGCCGAACGTGGTCGGGCTGCTCTTCTTCCACGTCTCCGACGAGGCCGACCTCGACCGATGGCAGTCCGGGATCTACTACGCGGACGACACGCCGAAGTCCGATTTCCCGGTCGTGCACTCGGCTGCCCTGGCCGCGCGCGCCGGAACGCTGGTCAAGACCTGCCGCTAACGTTCGCGGACGTGGACGGCCAGTACGTCGCCTACACGTTCTTCCGGGTCGATCCCGCCTGGCGCCGGCTGCCCGTCGAGGAGCGCGCTGCCGGGAAGGACGCGTTCGCGGATGTGGTCGAGTCGTGGTCGGAGCGGATGGCCGGCCTGCGGACGTACACGTGCACCGGCGTGCGGCCGGACTGCGACTTCTTCCTCTGGAAGATCACCGACCGCTACGAGGACCTCGGCGTGCTCGGCGCGGAGCTGAACGCCACTCCGCTCGCCGGCTGGCTGGACACGCCGTATTCGTACCTGGCGACCACGCGGGCGTCGCAGTACACGAGCGCGCGCAAGCCGCGGAGGGTCACTCCCCACGACCAGCCCTACCTGGTCGTGTACCCGTTCGTGAAGGTGCGGCCGTGGTACGCGCTGTCGGAGGACGACCGCCGGCGCGCGATGGACGAGCACATCCGCATCGGCCGGGAGGAGTTCCCGGGGATCCACAACCACACGACGTACTCGTTCGGGATCGACGACCAGGAGTTCATGACCGCGTTCGAGTGCGACGAGCCCGCCGACTTCATGCACCTGATGCTGCGCCTGCGAGACAGCGAGGCGAGCCGCTACACCGAGCGCGACACGCCGATCTTCGTCGGGCAGCTGACCGACATCCGCTCGGCGCTGGACGCCCTGGACGGCGCTTCCGTTCTCGTAGGGTCTGACCCCGAAGGGGTCTGACCCTGCGGAGTCGCGGCGCAACCGTTTCTGGAGGGTCAGACCCCTTCGGGGTCAGACCCTTTGGAGACGGTTTCTACAGGTACGTGTGCTGGTCGCGCCAGACCCGCCACATCGCGAACCCGCCCGCGGCGAGCACGAGTACGAACGCGACTGCGTCGAGGCCGGTCTCGTCGAGGAACGAGATCGCGGCGATGTCGAGCACGATCAGCGCGGCGGCGCCGTAGAACGCGGCCCGTGCCCGCCCCGGCCACGCATCGATGTCGCTGCGGTGCTCGCGCCAGAGGAGGAAGCAGAAGAAGGCGATCGCGAGGAGGAACGCGATCTTGGCGATCAGGTACAGCGCGGCGAGCGTCGCCTGGAGCTGCAGCGCCACGATCACGGCCGCGATCACGGCGATGATCAGGAACCCCCGGAGCGTCGGGTGAGCGCGCACGGAATCAGGCTAGCGACGCCGAGGGATGTTTTCGTCGCCGAGCCCGACCTGGCGGGCTCGGCTCACTACGGCAACTCGAGACGACGACCCCCGTGAAGTCGCCATGCCCGCGAAGCGGGCGGACTTCACGGGGCTATGCGGATGAGAGGACTTGAACCTCCACGAGCCGAAGCCCACACGGACCTGAACCGTGCGCGTCTACCAATTCCGCCACATCCGCGCTTGCGAGAGATCGACAGTGTACCGCCGCCCCGAGAGCGCTCAGCGGGCGACGCGATAGGTCACATGCGTCACGCCCGGCGCGGAGATCACGCCGATCTGCTCCAGCCGTTCCGTCGCAGATCGATCCGCGAACAGCGGCGTACCGCCCCCCAGCAGGACGGGGGCAATCGAGACGGTGAACTCGTCGACGAGCCCTGCGTCGAGGCACTGGCCGACGACGCTCGCGCCGCCGGAGATCAGGACGTCGCGGCCGCCGGCCGCCGCACGGGCCTGCTCCAGCGCCGTCTGGGCCCCGTCCGTGACGAACCGAAAGGTCGTGTCTTGCAGCTCGAGCGGCTCCCGGGCGTGGTGCGTGACGACGAACACGGGTGCATGGAACGGTGGATCGTCGCCCCACCAGCCGTTCCAGGGATCGTCACCCCAGTCGCCGGGGCCGCCGCCGAACATGTTGCGCCCCATCAGGTACGCGCCGACGTTGGCCTGGGTCGCCTCCATGACGGGCGTGCTCTCGTTGACCTCGCCCCCCTCGAGGCCGTGTGGCCGCCGCCACGCCTCCAGCGCGAGCGCCCAGTCGTGGAGCTGCTCGCCACCCACGCCGAGCGGGTGCTCGAGGCTCGGGTCGGGCCCGGCGATGTACCCGTCGATCGACATCGTGATGCTGAACCGCACCTTGCCCATGTGTCCTCCTCCGTCGCTCCAGATAAGGACGCCGGCACCGGCCGGAACTCATCGGTGCCGCGGTAGGCTGCTCCCGTGGTCGAGGAGGGCAAGCCCGCACCCGACTTCGAGCTGACGTCCGACGCCGGCGACACGGTGCGGCTCGCAGACCTGCGCGGGAAGCAGGTCGTCCTGTACTTCTACCTGCGCGACGACACGCCCGGATGCACGAAGCAGGCATGCGGGATCCGCGACGCCTGGGACGGGTTCAGGGAAACGGGCGCGCAGGTGTTCGGCGTGAGCCCCGACGGCGAGGAATCGCACGCGAAGTTCAGGCAGAAGCACGGTCTCCCGTTCACGCTCCTGGCCGATCCCGGCCACGAGCTGACGGAGCGCTACGGCTTCTGGGTGCAGAAGAGCTTCGCCGGCAAGAAGTACATGGGCGTCGAGCGGTCGACGGTCGTCATCGGGCCCGACGGCGTGGTCGAGAAGGTCTTCCGCCGCGTCAAGCCGGCGGACCACGCCGCTCAGGTGCTGGGCGCTCTCGACAGCAGCTAGCCTGTTCTCGTTGAGGCGCGGGGTCCTGATCGCCGCAGCGGCGCTCGCCGCGCTTGCCGCCGCCCCTGCTGCGCAGCCGGCGCGCGGGGACGGGCTGGTCGAGGTCGTCGTCAGCATGGAAGCCCCACCCCTCGCGTACGCAATCAGCAAGAGCCGTGTCCTCACCGGCCGCGCGAAAGCGCAGCGGCTCGACCTGCGCACGCCCACCAGCGTCGGGTACCTGGCGTCGCTCGCGACGGCACAGCGCGCGCTCGCCACCAGGATCACGACCTCGATCCCGGCCTCCCGGATCACGTGGCGGTACAGCGTCGTCCTCGACGGCCTCGCCGTCCTCCTTCCCCGCTCCCAGCTCGCCCGCCTCGCCGACACGCCGGGAGTCGAGCGCGTCTGGCCGAACGTCGCCTACCGGCCGCTCCTCGACCGCAGCCCGGGCCTGATCGGCGCTCCGCAGATGTGGGGCATGCCGTCGTTCAGCACTGCGGGGAACGGGATCAAGATCGGGATCATCGACGACGGGGTCGACCAGGCCCACCCGTTCTTCGATCCGGCGGGCTACACCATGCCGCCCGGCTTCCCCAAGGGCAACACCGCCTACACGACCGCAAAGGTGATCGCGGCCCGAGCCTTCCCCGCGCCGGAGACGACGTGGCAGTACGCCAAGCTCCCCTTCGACCCGAAGCAGTCCGAGCACGCGACGCACGTTGCGGGAATCGCCGCGGGCGACTACACCCCGAACGCGATCGCCGGGCGCGGGCCGCTCTCCGGCGTCGCCCCGCGCGCGTACATCGGCAACTACAAGGTGCTCACCTATCCGACCGAGAACTTCGGCCTGAACGGGAACGCACCCGAGATCGCCGCCGGGGTCGAGGCGGCGGTCAAGGACGGCATGGACGTGATCAACCTCTCGCTCGGGGAGGCGGAGATCGACCCCGCGCGCGACCTCGTCACCACCGCGATCAACGCAGCCGCCGATGCCGGCGTGGTGCCCGTGATCGCCGCCGGCAACGACTTCGAGGACTTCGGGCGCGGCAGCGTCTCCTCGCCCGGTAACGCCGCGAAGGCGATCACCGCGGCAGCCGTGACGAAGCAACTGGCGATCGCCTCCTTCTCGAGCAGCGGGCCGACCCCGATCTCGCTCGGGATGAAGCCCGACGTGTCCGCGCCCGGCGTCGACATCACTTCCTCCGTCCCGCCCGCCGAGGGCACGTGGGCCTCGTTCAGCGGGACGAGCATGGCCACGCCGCACGTCGCCGGCGCCGCCGCCCTCCTGCTCCAGCGTCATCCGGACTGGACGCCCGCGCAGGTCAAGTCTGCACTCGTCCTCACCGGCAAGCCCGTGCCCTCGGCCGCCAACGAGCTGCCGACCACACGCGAGGGCGGCGGTCTCGTCCAGGTGCCGGCCGCGAACGCGCCGCTGATCTTCGCCGCCCCCGCCGACCTTTCGTTCGGGCTGGTCCGCATCGGCACGCAGGCGACGCGCTCGGTCACGATCACCGATGCCGGCGGCGGAGCCGGGCCCTGGACGGCGGCGGTCGCGTTGCAGGGAGGGCCGTCGGGCGTCACCGTCACTGTGCCGCCGACGGTGACGGTGCCGGGACCGTTCGACGTCACCGTCGCCGCGACGACGGCCGCGCCGGAGGCAGACGTGACCGGCTTCGTCGTGCTGACGCTCGGCTCAGCCGTCCGCCGGATCCCGTTCTGGTTCCGGGTGGAGAGCCCCAAGCTGGGCGGCGACCCGGTCACCGCTCTGACGGCTCCCGGCCTGCACACCGGCCAGATGCGCGGCAAACGGTCGCTGGTCAGCTCGTACCGCTATCCCGCCGACCCACAGTCGGTCCCCGGTGCGGCCGGCCCCGAGCAGGTCTTTCGCGTGAGGATCACACGGCCGGTCGCGAACTTCGGCGTCGTGCTCGTCAAGAGCGCCGGCTCCGCCCGCTCCCGCCCCTCTCCGCGGGTCGTCGCCGCCGGGAACGAGAACCGCCTGACCGGAAACGCCGGCCTGCCGCTCGTGATCAACCCGTACCTGGACTCGTTCGGGACGTCGCGGCCGGTGGCGGGCGCGATCCGGCCCGGTCCCGGAACCTACGACGTCGTGTTCGAGACGCCGGTGGCGACGACGCCGAGCGGTGTCGGTCCCGGGGCATACACGTTCCGGTACTGGGTCAACGACGTCACCCCGCCGAGCGTGCGGCTGCTCGCCCGCATCGTGAAGCCGGGCGCGAAGCTGCGGCTGGCCGTCACCGACGCCGGCTCCGGGGTCGATCCGCAGTCGCTCGTGGCAACGGTCGACGGCAGGTCGGCGGCCGTGACCTACTCGGCCGGCCGCGCAACGGTCAGCCTGCGCGGGGTCGCCGCCGGCAGGCACCGCGTCGTGCTGACGGCCGCGGACTACCAGGAGCTGAAGAACATGGAGAACGTGCCGCAGATCCTCCCGAACACCGGGACGTTCTCGGCCACGTTCACGGTCCGCTAGCGGCGCGGTTCCTGCTCTTCGATCGTCGGCAGCCGCTCGAGGTCGCGCTGGACGCTCGCCGCGAACTCGTCGCTCTCCTCGCGAATCAGCCGCAGCTGGGCCTTCTGGGCGGCGCGGGCTCGCTTCTGTCGCGAGCGGGAACCGAGATGCCCCGAGAGCCGCGGCCATTCCGCAGCCAGGAGCACGATCACGGCCGCCGCGAGCAGGGCGATGAAGAGCCAGCTCACGTGGGCATTGTAGACGCCGCTCTCGATCGGGGACCGGCCTCCGGCGATCCCGGAGTCACGTCAGGCGGTGCCGCCGACCGGCTCGTCCTCGAGCTCCCGGTCGGCGAGCTTGGCCTCGAACGAGCGGCGGAGATCCTCCCCGGAGACATCGAGGTCGTACCGGGGCCGCCGCGGCTCCAGCTTGACGATCCGCACCTCGGACTCGCGCGTGCCGTGGCAGCGCGCGTACGCCTCGGCCTCGGTCAACGGCCGCAGTCGCTGCCTGCGGATCATGTGCCGATCCTAACCACCCGGCCCCGGACGGGCCAGGGCAAAACAGAGAATCGCCAGGGGAATCTCCGCGCAGACGGCCAGGACGACGGCCGCCCAGCGGTCGCGTCCCCCGCCGGCCGTGACGACGTCGAACCACGCGTCGGCGAGCAGCAGTGCCCCCGTCGCCGCCGCGAAGCTGCGACCGACCGCCCGGCCGTCGAGCAGCGCGAACGCCGTCCCCAGGAGCGCGCCCGCGAGGACGACGTCGAAGCCCGCCCACGCAAGATCCCAGTGGTGGGTGACCTGCCGCGACGGCAGCGAATGGAGAAGCCAGATCGACCACGGGACGAGGAGCACGCCGAGCGCTGCGAAGAAGACACCCGCCCAGCGGCGGCTTATGCCCACGGCTTCGGCAACTGTCCTTCGATGCGCAGCGCGGCGAGACCGACCCGCGGGAGCCCGCGCCTGCGCTTGTAGACGAGGTACCGCGGCTCCCACCGCGGGCCGAACTTGGCGTTGAAGCTGAGCAGGCTCTCGATCTGGAAGTACGGGTTCGCGAGCGACACCGCCCGGCCGAGCGCACGCTCGAGCCCGCCGGCCGGCGCGGACAGCCAGCGCGCGAAGGCGGCGAAGTTGAGCGACACCTCTTCCACCCCGCGCTCGCCCAGGAGCTGGATCGCGCGCACGACGACGAACTCCATCAGGCCGTTCGGCGTGTCGCGGTCGCGCCGCATGAACGACAGAGACATGGCCGGCCGTCCGTGGGCGGGCACGAAGTGGATGAAGGCCCGGATATGGCCGTCGCTGTCCCTCGCGGCGACGATCGCGCTCCCCGCCTGATGCCCGCCTCGCAGCGAGTCCATCGCCATCGAGAAGCCGCGTTCGGGCGCGCCGTCGCGCCAGCGCTCGGAGACGTGCTCCAGCTCCTCGATCGTGCGCTCGTCGAGCCGGTCGTGGTCGAGCAGCTCGGCGTGGTAACCGGCCGTCTCGGCCCGGGATACCGATTGCCGCACCTTTCGGATCGAGCGCCCTTCGAGCGAGAACGAGCGCGTGTCGACGATCGCCTCGTCGCCGAGGTAGAGCGATCGGAACCCGGCCTCCCGGTAGAGGGTGACCAGGTTCGGGCTCGCGCCGAGCGCCGCCACGCGCAGCCCGCGCGACGCCGCGAAGGCGCAGGTCTCGCTCACGAGTCCCGGGAGCTCACCGTGAGCACCGATCGGATCGCCCGCCACCAGCATCACCCCGTTCGCGACGCGGTAGCCGAGGAACGCGCTGTGGTCGTGGTTGAAGTGGTAATGGGCGTCCTGGCGCAGCTTGAAGAACGCGAGCGTGTCGTGGCCGTGGCGGCGGACGAGGTCGACGGCAGCAAGGCGTTCGGTCGACCCGGGCAGCTCCCGTGGGGCGCCGAGCGGCCGGAAGAGGACGTAGCTGAGCACGAGCACCCCCGCGAGCGCTGCGGCGACGACGACCGCCGGCAGCCACTCGAGCTCGTCGTGAACCTCGAGCGCGGATGCGTTCCACGCCAGCAGGCCGCCGGAAGCGACCGCGACCGTGGTGACGACGACCAGCAAGGGCGAGAATGGGCCGAGAGGCCGGTGGCGAACGCAGAAGGCGTCGCGTCCCCACCAGAGGAGCGCCGCCGCCGACCAGCTCAGGATCGCCTCCTCGAAATCGAGGCCCTTGAGCAGCGCGACCACCCCGATGGCGATCAGCAACCCGAGCGCGAGCTGCCAGGCACGACGCCTGCGTCCGCGGAGGTAGAAGGCGACGACGATCAGCGCGACGCTGAGCGGGACGGCGAGGGTGTGGAACACCGGCACGGCCTCGACCGGCTCGAGCCGGAGCAAGAGGTGGTGCCGCCAGGCGACGTTCGGCGTCAACGCAGAGGCGAGGTTGACGACGCCGACGGCGAAGGCGGCGGCCGCCGCGACAGCGGGCAGGTAGACGCGCGGGCCGAGACGATGAGAGGCGTTCACGTTTGCCGGGTCGGCGCGGGCCTGCCGCGCGCCGCGACCGAGGGTAGCGCACGCCGCAGCCGGTGGAGGCAGCGGGGGCGGGCGAGGAGCGTCCCGGCGGGAGGGAGAGGCAAAGCGCGCCTGGGCCGCAGACCCGCCCCCAGGCAATTGTTCACAATCGGGCGGGCCGCTCCTGCAACGCCCGACGCCGGCCTACCCGACCGCCTCCTTGACCCAGCCGTCGTATGCCACGCGGGCTTCGGCCTCGGTCATGAACGCGCGAACACGCCAGAGGCGACCGTCGCGGAACTCGTCGAGCCACCAGATCCGTGAGTTCGCGATGCCGCCGTCCTGATGGGCGTAGCGCGCCTGGCCGGAGAGGAACAGGACGTTGTCGTCGAGCCACTCGATCCGCTCGATGTGCGCGCGGTGGTAGTCCGCTTCGCGGCCGCGCTCGAGAGCGGCCACGATCGCCTGCCGTCCGTGAAGCGGCTGGAGGTGGTTGATCAGCAGCGTCATGTCCGCGTCGTCGTGGACGAGGTCGGCCAGGTGGCTGAGGGGATCCTGAGTCTGGTGCTCGTGAAAGCGCCGGGCGGCCGTCTCCATGACTCTCCTCGAAGCCACGTGTCTCCTTCGTCCTGCGGTCAGGTCGAAGAGCCGTCGGCGCGCCCGGTCAGGGGCCCGACGTCTCAGCTCGGTTGCGCCACAGTTTCGCACAGCCAGGTCGGCCCGGGACGAGGATCCCGGGGGTCGCCCGGGCTCGGCCGAGCCGTCGTCAGCGCTCTCGAGCAGGCATGATCCCGGCGTGGATCCGGCGGCGAGGTAGCGGTCTGGCGCGGCGAGCAGCCGCGCGTTTCCGGCGCAGTGCTGGCGAGCCTGCAATGCGGGGCTCGGCACGGCTGCGCGCCCACCGCTTCGACTTGGAGGTACCACGCATGAATCGTCAGAACCTCTTCTCCGACGCATGGGACGGAGAGGACGAAGAAGGCCGGACTCGGCATCGAATCTTCTGGCGGCCGGACGACGCCAGGATGGGAGCAACGCTCTACGAGCTGGCCGACAGCGCGCCCGAGGCACGGATTCACATGCACTTCGGAGCGGAAGAGATGTTCTTCGTCCTCAGCGGTCGTCCCGTCTTCCGCAACCAGCACGGCGTGGAGACGTTGGCTCCGGGCGACTTCGTCTTCTGCCCGGAAGGACGTGCCGGCTTACATACGTTCAGCAACCCCACAGAGGAGCCCGCTCGGATCCTGGCGATCAGCGCCGGGGGCTTCCCGGACGTCGTCGCCTATCCCGAAGACGGATATGCGTGGGTGGCGACTCGCGATCCCGATCCCGAGCTCCTTGCGAGAGGCGGCGACCCCGGCATCGTCGCTCGCTTCGAGATCCCCATCGAGTAACCCTCGGACGGTCGACGCCCCCTGCGCACGCGCCGGATCAGAGCGCGCGGATGACGTCGCCTGCGGCGAATCCGATCAGCGAGCCAAGTCCTGCGCAGAAGATGCCGAATGAGGCCGCCGCGACGAACGTTCGGCGCTCTCCGACCTTCTGGCCGCCGATCAGGCGCGCGATCGCGACGGCAGTGATCGCGTTCGTCAGGGCGGCGCCAAGCCCGACAACGCTTCGGAACCGCCCGTAATCCACCCGACCGGATGCCGCATGATGCGGCCCTTCCGCATCTTCTCGAGCTTCTTCTCGACCCGCTTGCCGTAGCGGCGATCCAGCCGTCCCAGTGCCGGTCGATCCAGTTGCAGCCATGGCGCCCGAGCGAACAGCCGAATGCGTCGTCGGGGTGGAACTCTCCGGCTCCATGGGCGGCACGCTACACGGCCGCTCGGCCCACTTCACTCGTTGCCGCCGCACCCCCTGGCTTGTCGCCCCCTGGCAGGCGCCGAGCTCGAGCCTCTGCTCAGTCGGGTAGAGCAGCCCGTCGCGCCGGACGACGACGCCCGCGTCGACAGGCCACCGCACGAGCTCTCGAGCCCTGCGGGAGGTGCCGGTTCGCCCGCTCGGCGAGTTCGAGCAGGTCGACGCCGACGCTAAGGGCGTTTGCAACCCTTCCAGCGCGCTCGGGTCCCTGACCCGCGTAACCACGCAGCTTCCGCATGGCCGCTCACCCCAAAACTCCCCGGGTTGGACTCGAACCACTTCTAGGGCCGATCGACCGCAGTCGGCAGTGGGCAACTGTTCGCCGTTTTCTAGGAGCAGAGCGGGTTGGCTCGCCTGCTCGCCGCCGCCGTCGCCAACTCGGGACGACTCTGCATTTGGCCCGTATGTGGCCCGGCCGATGCGAGGTTAGCCCGCGGCGATCTCGAGCAGGGCGTCGAGGTTCGACCCGGCCGCGCTCATCTCCGATGGATAGAGGTGCCGGTAGTTCCGGAGGATGAGGGCTCCGCCGTCGTTGTGGCCGACGCGCTCGGCAACCCATTCGGGGCGGTAGCCGGCGCGGCACATGAGCGAGATCGCCGTGTGTCGCAGATCGTGCACATGGAAGCCATCGAACACCGTCGGAGCGCCGTCGGTGAGGTTGTGCTCCTCTCGCCAGACGGCTGCTGCGTGCTTGCGAGCGTTCGGCCAGACGTCCTTCAGGAAGCCGTTCACGGTGTACGCAGTTCCTGAGGGCCGCGGGAAGACGAGCGCCGTCCCGTTCGGGCGGGCTAGGAGCTGCTCGCGGAACAGCCGCGTCTCATTCGGCGTCAGTGGGATCGCCTTCTCCTTCCGCGACTTGTTTCCCAGCGTCGACCGCCACACCCGCATGAGTGGCTCCGGCTTCGCATCGAGCTCGAGCTGATCCTCGGAGAGCGTGTAGAGCTCGCTCGCTCGCGCGCCGATCGTCCCGCCAAGCAGGACGAGCCGGCGCAGCCGCTCGGGCATCACGCTCGCGAGGACGTTCAGCTGATCGGGGGTCAACGCGACGCCTTCGCGGGCGACGTGCCGGATTGGTTCGATCGCGAGGATGCGCTCGTCCACACGCTGGCCTCGACCGCTCGCACGCTTCAAAACCGCCTTGAGGAAAACGAGCTCGTTCTTCGCCGACCGTCTCCGCGTCGCGGCGCGAGCGGTGATGTGATCCTCGATCTCGACGCGCCGCAGGCGCGAGATCGACGTGTCACGGAACGGCGCCCAGATCTTGGCTGACCATTCGAGGTGCCGATAGCCGGCGTCGCTCAACGCGCCGGCCGCACGCTTCCATGTGAGGAAGCCGTCGATCTCTTCACCCAGTGTTGTCTCCGCCTCGTCGTACAGCTCGCCGAGCGAACGACGCAGCTTCAGATCGAGTTCGACTTTCTCCGCCGCCTTGCGCGTAGGAACGGTCACTGAACGGAACCCGTGGACACGGACCTGGTAGGCGCTCTTGTTCTTCCGAATGCTCACTGCATCGGTTCAGCCGAGTGCGTCGCACTCGACCCCGAAGCGGTCGAACTGGACGAGCAAGGCACCGCTCGTGTCCTCGTTCCGGCGCTCGAAGAAGATCGCGCCAGCGCGCTCTGCGACGCCTGCCCCGTCGGTTCGCTCTCGATCGCCGCGCCGTAGGCACTTTCACGGTCGGCAATCCCGGCCGTCTGACCTCGGTGCGCTCAGGCGCTGTTCAGGCGCCCAGCTCGACACTTCGCGCGATGTCGGTTCTCCCATAGACGGGCGCAAGAACCTAGCGCGGCGAGACGGGTGCCCCGCCCATCGCGTAGTTCTCCGCAACGAGAAGCGGAGTCGTCGCGGATTGCTCCACCGCCGGCGTGGAGCAGACTCGAGGCATGAACTCGCAGAGAGGGATGCCGGTGACGGGCTGGGCGGTCATGACCGTTCTCTGCCGCGTGCTGATCGCGGTCGTGGTGTGGACGGTCGTCGCGCTCATCAGCCGTGACGATGATGCGAACCGGTCGACGACTGCCGTCGGGCCGGAGGAGATCCTCGACGGCCACCTCGCGCGCATTGAGGTCGACGCGCCGACGTACGACGCACTGCGCGAGAAGCTCCGCGCGGCAGCGTAGGCGTCGAAGCAGTGAGAGAGATGCGAGCCTGGCGCGCCGGCCATTCTCTGGACCGGTTCGGCTCTCTGACGGACGCCGCACGCCCGAGCCTCAGGGCGGCCCGATGATCCGGCGTCTGCTCGTGCTCGCCGCGCTGGCGGGCGTCCTGGTCGGCGGCGTTCTGGCTCTGCTCGGGGACGCCGCGGCGGCGGACGTCATCTGGGCGGCGACGACAGGCCTGATGCTCGTGCCGCTGACGTGGTCGGTCGCGCGCGCGCTGTGGCGGCACGACGTTGGCGTCGACGCAATCGCGCTCATCGCGATGGCGTCGGCGCTCGCGACGGGCGAGTACCTGGCAGGGGCGGTTGTCGCGGTCATGCTCGCCGGAGGAAACGCGCTCGAGGAGTACGCGGCCGGGCGTGCGCGACGTGAGCTGACGAAGCTGCTCGAGCGCGCGCCGCGGACCGCGCACCGCCGCCGCGAGGGCGCGGTCGAGGAGGTGCCCGTCGACACGCTGCTCCCCGGAGACGTGGTGGTCGTCCGGGCCGGAGAGGTGCTTCCCGTCGACGGAGTCGCCGTCGGCGAGGCGCTTGTCGACGAGGCTGCGCTGACGGGCGAGCCGCTGCCGGTCTCGTATGCGGCCGGCGCCGAGTTGCGAAGCGGGTCGGCGAACGCGGGCGAGGCGTTCGACCTACGCGCGACGCGGCTCGCCGCGGAGAGCACGTACGCGGCGATCGTGCGCCTCGTTCGCGGGGCCGAGACGCAACGGGCGCCGTTCGTCCGCCTGGCCGACCACTACGCCGCTCTCTTCCTCCCGCTCGCGCTCGGGATCGCCGGGCTCGCCTGGGCGGCGTCGGGGGATCCGGTTCGCTTCGTGGCTGTCATGGTCGTCGCCACGCCGTGTCCGCTGATCCTGGCGGCCCCGATTGCGCTGATCGCCGGGGTCTCCCGCGCCGCGCGGCACGGGGTGATCGTCAAGGGCAGCGGCGTGATCGAGCAGCTCGGCAAGGCGCGCACCGTGCTTTTCGACAAGACCGGCACGCTGACGCTCGGGCAGCCCGCGCTCGAGCGAGTCGTCGCCCTCGACGGGATCGGCCCCGACGAGCTGCTGCATCTCGCCGCCTCCGTCGACCAGCTGTCCGCGCACGTGCTCGCGGAAGCGCTCGTGCACGCGGCGCAGCAGCGGGGCTTCGAGCTCACCTCCCCCGCGAACGTCGTGGAGGGACGCGGGCAGGGGATCGAGGGGCGTGTCGATGGCCGGAGCGTCGCCGTCGGCAGCTCGGTGTGGTTGCGCGAGCGTGGCTACTCCGGCGCCGAGCCGGCGGCGCGCGCGCTCGACGCGAGCGACGATCTGGGCAAGGCGAAGATCCTCGTGGGCGTAGACGGCCGGCTCGCCGGTGCGATCGTGATGGGAGACTCGCTGCGCGACGACGCACACGAGATCGTCGGTCGCCTGCGGTCGGTCGGCGTGAAGCACATTGCCGTCGTGACCGGCGATCGTGCTGCCGTCGCCGAGGAGGTCGGGCGGCAGCTCGGCGTCGATCGGGTCTACGCCGAGCAGACGCCGGAGGGAAAGCTCGACGTCGTTCGCGCGCTCCGCGAGGAGCCGGAGCTGACCCCGGTGGTCATGGTAGGCGACGGTGTCAACGACGCGCCCGCGCTCGCGCTCGCCGACGTCGGCATCGCGATGGGCGCCGCCGGCGCCACGGTCGCCTCCGAGACGGCCGACGCCGTGATCATGCGCGACCGGATCGACGGGGTCGTGCAGGCGATTCAGATCGGACGCCGCTCGCTGGCGATCGCCCGCCAGAGCATGATCGCCGGCATGGGCCTCTCGCTCGTCGCGATGGGGTTCGCGGCCGCCGGTTTGCTCGCGCCGGTCGCCGGCGCACTGGTCCAGGAAGTGATCGACGTCGCCGTCATCCTCAACGCACTGCGCGCGTTGCGTGCGTGAAGCACAACGGCCTCGAGGCCGCTACCCGCGGCCGGTCGCATCCCGACCTCGCCGCCATCCGCCTCGACCAGCCGCCGGACGATCGCGAGGCCCAAACCCGAGGCAGCGCCGGAACGAACCTCGTCCAGTCGCCGTGAGCAGGCGTCGGCGGTGACAGCGCGGGGCCGGGGTCGGCCCGGGTCTGGAGCGCCGCCGTCATCCCCTGCTTCGCAGCCGGCGCTCGAGCAGTTTCTTGGCCTCTGCGGCCCAGAGAACGACACTCGCGAGGCCGATGCAGATCAGCCACTCCTCGAGCCCAAGCGGCGCCGTGCCAAATGCGTCGTTGAGAAACGGCAGCTCCACGACCGCGACCTGGAGCAGCGCGGAGAGCGCGATCGCTCCCCAGAGGAACCGGTTCGTGAACAGCCGGTGGAAGGCGCTGGTGCGGTCGGAGCGTGCATTGAAGCAGTTGAAGAGCTGGGCGAAGACCAGGGTCGTGAACGCCATCGTCCGAGCCTCGTCCACGTTCCCCGAGTTGCCGACGATCCCGCCCGGCAGCCGCAGGTCGAGGGCGACGAGCGTCACGACGGCCATCACGGCGCCGACCCAGACGATGCCGATCCACATCTCGGCGTCTAGCACACGGTCGGTCAGCCCGCGCGGCGGGCGCGACATGACGTCGTCGGGAGGGGCGTCCATGCCGAGCGCGAGCGCGGGAGCGCCGTCGGTGAGCAGGTTGATCCAGAGGATCTGCGTCGCAAGCAGCGGCACCGCTATGGCCTCGCCCGTGTCCTCGAGGCCGAGCATGCCGGCGAGCACGACACCGAAGAGCATCGTGAAGACCTCGCCGATATTGGAGGAGAGCAGGAAGCGCAGGAACTTGCGGATGTTGGAGAAGATCCCGCGGCCCTCGCGTACGGCGCTAACGATCGTCGCGAAGTTGTCGTCGGCGAGGATCATGTCCGCCGCCTCCTTGGCGACCTCGGTGCCGGCGACGCCCATCGCGACGCCGATGTCGGCGGCCTTGAGCGCCGGCGCGTCGTTGACGCCGTCGCCGGTCATCGCCACGATGCACCCGTTCGCATGCAGCGCGTCGACGATCCGCAGCTTGTGCTCCGGCGAGACGCGCGCATAGACGGACACGTCTCGCACCGTGGTCGTGCGCGCGTCGTCGTCCATCGCCGCCAGCTCACCGCCGGTGACGACGCGGGAGCCGGTCGCGGCGATGCCGAGATCGGAGGCGATCCGCGCCGCGGTGTGCGGGTGGTCGCCGGTGATCATCAGGACGCGGACGCCGGCGGCGTTCGCGTCGACGATCGCGGCCCGGGCCTCCGGCCGCGGCGGGTCGATGATCCCGACCAGCCCCAGGTAGACGAGCTCCCGTTCGATCGACTCGTCTTCTGACAGCCGCTCGTGCGTCGCCAGCGGCCGGTAGGCAACCGCCAGTGTTCGCAAAGCCAGGTCGGCGAGGCGGTCGACCGTCCCGAGGATCTCGTCCCGCCGCGACTCCGAAAGCGATTGCACACGGCCGCCGCGGCGCTCCTCGTTGCAGCGCGCGAGCAGCACGTCGGGCGCGCCCTTGGTGACGACGGCGACGCCGAGTTCGCCCTCGTGGTCTGCGTGCAGGGTGCTCATCAGCTTCCGCTCGGAGCTGAACGGCACCTCGCCGACGCGCTCGAACCGCGCGCGGCGCGCCTTGGTCAGCCCTTCGACCTTTGCCTCCGCGACGAGGAAGGCGGCCTCGGTGGGATCGCCCTGGATCGTCCACTCGCCGCCTTCCTGGCGCAGCACGGCGTCGTTCGCCAGGCTCCCCGCTGTGAGCACCGCGCGTACCTCGTCGAGCAGCACCGGGTTGTCGAGCGGTCGGCCGTCCGCGCGCAGGTCGCCCTCGGGCCGGTAGCCGCTGCCGGTCACGTCGACCTCGCCCGAGCCGGTTACGACCTTCTCGATCGTCATCTCGTTCTTCGTCAGCGTTCCGGTCTTGTCCGAGCAGATCACCGACGCGGACCCGAGCGTCTCGACCGAGGACAGCTTCTTCACGATCGCGCGCTGCTCCGCCATCCGCTGCACGCCGAGAGCCAGCACCACCGACAGCACGGCCGGTAGCCCCTCCGGCACCGCGGCCACCGCCAGCGACACCCCGACGAGCAGTACCGAGACGAGATCCGACGCCGTCCGGATGTCGGAAGTGAGCAGGATCGCGCCGACCACGACGGCGGCGATCGCGATTACCGCGATCCCGAGCATGCGCCCGATCCGGTCGACCTCCCGTTGCAGCGGCGTGACCTGCGCCTCTGTCCGCCCGAGCAGACGAGCGACGGTGCCCATCTCCGTCGCCATCGCGGTCGAGGTCACGACCGCCCGGCCGCGGCCGCGCACGACCGCGGTGCCGCTGAACACCATGTTCACGCGGTCGCCCAGCCCGACCGGCTCCGCGATCGAGCCGATGTCCTTGAGCACCGCCTCGCTCTCCCCCGTCAGCGAGGCCTCGGCGATCGTCAGGGCCGCCGCCTCGACGAGCCGACCGTCGGCGGCGACCGCGTCACCTTCGGCGAGCGTGAGGATGTCGCCCGGCACCACCTCGGCGGCCGGAATCCGCTGCTCGCGGCCGTCGCGCACGACGCCGGCCGTCGCCGCCGCCATCCGTTGCAGCGCCGCGACCGCGTGTTCGGCACGCGCCTCCTGCACATAGCCGAGCACGGCGTTGGCCACGATGATCGCCGCGATCACGATCGCGTCGTAGGGCGCCGCCTCGCCACCTTCGAGGATCCACGCCACCAGCGACACGACGACCGCGGCAAGCAGCAGGTAGATGAGCGGGTCGGCGAACTGCTCGAGAAACTTCCGCCACGCCGGGATCACTTGCGCCGCCTCCAGCCGGTTGGGCCCGAAGCGCGCCAGTCGCGCCGCCGCCTCCGCCGCGCTCAATCCACGGCCCACGTCGGTCGCGAGCGCAGCCGCGACGTCGTCGCCCGCGCGGCGCCACGGCTCGTCCGATCGCTGCGCAGCCACGCTCCCTGAGGCCTCGTCGTCAGGCGTCATGCTGTGGGCTCCGCCCGCTTGAGCTCGGCGTCGGCGAGCGACGCGGGATCGCCGTTTGGCTCGAGGGGCTGATCACCGAAACACCGGGCAGCGCCGTGGCTGCCACCGACGGCGAGAGCAGCCTGCTCAGCCCGAGTCGAGCTACCGAGGCGACCGCCGTTGTCACCGCTGCTACCGACTCGACCTGTGACCCATGCCCATCTCCCGGATACAGTGCCTCGGTGGGGGTGTTCGCGCGAGTCGTTGTGGGCGTCGACGGCACCGAGTGGGGGTTCGAGGCGCTCCGCCAGGCGCTCGTGCTCGCACCGGCCGAAGGCTCGTCCGTCCAGGCCGTCACCGCGCTCGACACGAGCCCGGCGGCCCTGACCGGCTTCGAGGCCGGTTACTGGGTGGATGAGCTCGTGCGGGAAGCAACGGGGGCGCGGGACACGGCGGAGGCGATGCTCGCCGGACGACCCGACTCGACGGCGCGCGTCGAGAGGGGCGGGGCCGTCGACGTCTTGCGCCGTGCGCGCGACGACGCCGACGCGACCCTGCTCGCGGTCGGGGGCCGGCGCAGCAGTCGCTTCCTCGGAGTCGTCATGGGAGACACCGGGACAGAGCTCTTGCACGACGGCGCCTGCTCGGTGCTGGTCGCCCGCCCCACAGCGGGTCGGAGCTGGAAGCCCGGCAGCGTTGTCGTCGGTCTCGACGGCTCAGCATCCGCGCTCGCCGCTCTCGCGGCGACGGACGAGCTCGCGACCCGGCTCGGTGCCACCGTCGAGGTCGTCTCCGCGACGGGCGACGGATCGGCCCGGCAGGACGACGCTTGGGCCGACAGGGTCGACAGCTGGGATGCGTCACATCCGGTCGCCGCACTCGTGGAGCGCTCCCGCCAGGCGGACCTCGTCGTCGTCGGCTCGCGCGGCCTGCACGGCCTTCGCGCACTCGGGAGCGTCAGCGAGCGGATCGCACATCAGGCCCAGTGCTCGGTCCTCGTCGTGTACCAGGTCGCGTCCGCGGACGCACCCGCACGCGACGCCTGAGCATCCGCTGCGCGCGGCGCGGTCTGCCTGGGAGCAGGCTTGGTTGCGGCGCCGGGTCCCACACGCCCCTCCCGATCGCCGCCGACCTCGAGCACCGTCTTCCCCTCGATCCCGCGACACAGAACGAGCCGATGATTCGCCGTGCGTTGCCGTCGGCGCCCTTCAGCCTGTACCGGCGAGCATCGCGTCGCGCGACACGATCGCTGGAAGAACTCGTGGCTGTCCGTTTGAGCTGACGCTAACGACAGACGGCGATTGATCAAGAAGGTGCGTCGGGTCGACGCCGGCCATGCTCGGGCTCAGCGGGTTCGGTGCCCAGGGCTGCGGATGCAGCCAGAGACGCTTGACGTACCGCGCGGGATCCAGGCGGGGTCTACGGCTTCGTCGTGCCACGATTTCGGCCGCCACCGCCGTCGCGCTGGACCGGCTTATTCATGCGACTTCACGCGACCTGCCGAGTCTCGGGCCGACGCCCACTCAACGCTCGTAATGAAGCGACGGAAATCGGAAACGACGGAACGGCGTTTGGCCCACATTTGGCCCGGGCCGACCGGAATGGATCGCAACCCGTGTGCTCGCCTAGAAGTTGGAAGCTCCCCGGGTTGGACTCGAACCAACAACCCTCCGGTTAACAGCCGGATGCTCTGCCAATTGAGCTACCGGGGATCGGCTGCCGAACTCGGCCTCGGCATGGTAGCGGAGCGTTCTAGCGCAGAGCCCGGCGTAGGTCGGCCGCCGCCCGCTCGGGGTCCGGAGCATCGCCGATCGCGCGCACGACGGCGATGCGGCGCGCCCCGGCGGCGACCACGTCGCCGACCGTCGACTCGTCGATGCCCCCGATCGCGAACCACGGCACGCGCGCATTCGCGGCGGCGTAGCGGACGTACTCGAGCCCGGCGGCCGGGCGTCCCTCCTTCGTCGGCGTCTCGAACACGGGGCCGACGCCGGCGTAGTCGGCCCCGGTCGCGTCGAGCTCCGCCGGCGCGTGGGTCGACTGGCCGACGCCGACGCCGAAGGCGCGTGCCGCCGCCACCGGCAGGTCCTCCTGGCCGACGTGGACGTAGTCCGCCTCTGCGACCCGGGCGAGATCGGGACGGTCATTGACGACGAGCGGCACGCCCAGCCGGCGCGTCACCTCACGAGCCTGCTGCAAGACCGTCAGGAGCTCACCGTCGGTCAGCGACTTCTCGCGGAGCTGGACGATGTCGACGCCGCCCCGCACGGCCGCCTCGAGGAACGACTCCAGGTCGGGGCGTGCCCGGGTGATCAGGTAGAGGCGGCTATCCACCGGCAACCGGTCGGGCGACGACGAGCGTGTCGCCGTCCTCCAGCGCGACCTCGCCGTAGCGCCCGCGCTCGACGGGCTCGCCGTTCCGCTCGACGAGCGCGTAGCGCGCAGCGAGGCCGAGGCGGTCGAGCAGCGACTCGACCGTCTCTCCCGGGTCCGCCTCCTGAGCCCGGCCGTTGACGGTGACGGTGACGGCTTCGGCTCTCACGAACGGGCGGCGAGGCCGCCGGTGGGGCTGGAGGCCTCGGCGGTCGCGCGCTCCTCGATCAACCCGGCGTGGCGCGCGGCGCGTCCGGCGTCGACGGCGAGCCGGAACGCCCTGGCCATCGCGGCCGGATCGTCTGCGCGCGCGATCGCGGTGTTGACGAGCACTGCGTCGGCGCCCAGCTCCATCGCCTCGGCCGCCTGCGACGGCGCGCCCAGCCCGGCGTCGACGACGACCGGCACCTCGGCCTGCTCGACCATGATCTCGATCGCGTGCCGCAGCTTGAGCCCGCTTCCGCTGCCGATCGGCGAGGCGAGGGGCATCACCGCGGCACAGCCCACCGCCTCGAGCTTCTTCTGCAGCACCGGGTCGGGGAAGACGTACGGGAGCACGGTGAACCCCTCGTCCACGAGCTGTTCGGCGGCCTGCAGCGTCCCGATCGGGTCGGGGAGCAGCCAGCGCGGGTCGGGGATGACCTCGAGCTTGATCCAGTCCGGCAGGCCGCCGGCACGCGCAAGCCGGGCGATCCGTATGGCCTCTTCGGGCGTGGCCGATCCGGCCGTGTTCGGGAGCAGTACCACGTCGTCGGGGAGGTAGTCGGTGATCGCCTCCTCGACGGTGTCGAGGTCGATGCGTCCGACCGCGACGGTGACGAGCTCGCAGCCGGAGGCGATCACGGCGTCACGCATGGCCTCGGGCGACGGGTACTTGCCCGTGCCGGTGATCAGGCGCGAGCGAAGCTCGCGGCCGCCAATCGCCAGTGAGTCGTTCATGTCGTCCCTTCCTTCGCTGGCATGACCCAGATCAGGTTCCTCGGTCGCGGCCTCGAGGCCGCCTCTCAGCCCCACTCCAGGGGCTCCCGCATGACGAAGGGTAGCCGCTTCCGACCCTCAGGAGAGGCTGTCGATCGCCTCTCTGATCTTTCGGTGGTCGGCCGCCAGCTTCGCGGTGCGCTCGAGGTCGTCCGACCGCGCCAGCTCGCGCTTGATCCCGCGTTCCCGGAGCCGCAACAGCCGCTCCTTGGCGGTCGCCTCGTCGATCGCTTCGTCCGCCGCGAGCGCATCCAGCTCGGCGAGGACCTCGACCAGCCCGCGATCGGTGGTGCTCTCGGGCTCGAGCAGGTGCTCACGGACACGCCGGTGGAGCTCGACGTCGAAGTGCTCCGGCGTCAGCTCGGCCAGAAGCGGGGTGAGCGCACTGTGTGTCTTCACGCCGGCGAGCGCCTCGCGCTCCTGCCGGACGCCCGCGTCGAGGACCTTGGTCGAGACGGCGTGCGTGCGCGAGCGCGCTGCCGGCGCCAGCCCTGCCTGCAGCCCGACGTCGAGCCCGAGCCGGTCGGCGGCGAGCCTGACCGCATCCTGCCGCTCGGGCGACTCGGCGAACGGCGCCAGGACCTCCCGGACGCGTTCGAAGGCTCGTTCTCGGTCGGGCAGCAGCCGGTCGATCTCGATGCGCACCCGGTACGGCAGGTAGTCCTCGGCCCCGGCGAGCTGCGCCTCGAAGGCGGCCGGGTCGTCCGCCGGATCGGTCCCGGCCGGGAGCGAGACGACTCGGATGTCGAATCCCTGCGCAGCGGCGAGCTCCATCCCGCGCAGCGTCGCCTCCTGCCCGGCGGCATCGGCGTCGAAGCAGAGCGAGACGCGCTTCGTCAGCCGCGAGAGCTCGCGGAGCTGCGCCTCGGTCAGCGCCGTTCCCATCGCGGCGACGACCGGCTCGAACCCCGCCTGGCGGAGCGCGATCACGTCTGGGTTGCCCTCGACGATCACGGCGTGGTCGGCCTTCGCGATCGAAGCGCGCGCGAGGTCGAGGCCGTAGAGCAGGTCGCCCTTGCGGAAGAGGTCGCCCTCGGGCGAGTTGACGTACTTCGCGCGGAGCGGGTCGTCGTCGTGGAGGCGCCGCGCCTGGAAGCCGCGGGCACGACCGCGCACGTCGGCGAGCGGGAAGAGGAGGCGCCGGGAGAAGTAGTCGTTGCCGCGCCGGTTCGTCAGGCCGGCTCCGGCAACCTCGTCGCGCGTGAACCCCTGCTCGAGGGCTCCCCGGGTGAGCGCGGCGCCGCCCGGAGCGAGGCCGAGACGGAACTCGCGGCAGATCTTCTCCCCCAGCCCGCGCGACGCGAGGTAGTCGCGCGCGAAGGCGCCCGCCTCCGATTCCCACAGGTAGCGCTCGTAGAACGTCGCCGCCCGGTCGAGCAGCTGGAACAGCCGCTCGCGCCGCTTTCGCAGCCGATCCTGCTCCGGCGACGTTTCCTCGTACTCGAGCTGGACGCCGAAGCGGTCGGCCAGCCACTCGATCGCGCCGACGAAGTCGACGTTCTCCAGCTTCTCGACGAACGTGATCGCGTCGCCGCCCTCGCCGCAGCCGAAGCACTTGAAGGTGCCACGGTCGGGCGAGACGCCGAAGCTCGGCGTCTTCTCCTGGTGGAACGGACACAGCCCCGTGTAGCGGCTGCCGGACTTCCGGAGCCGGGTGTAGCCCTCGACCAGCGCGACGAGATCGGTCGCGCCCTTGACGGCCTCGACCGAGGAATCCTTGATCCGCGCCATCAGAGGTTCGCAGCGTACGCCAGCGCGAAGCGATCGGTCATCCCCGCGACGTACTCGACGATCTCGTCGGGCGTATCACCCCGGTCGACCAGGTGCGCGACGATCCGTTCGATCGTCTCGTGCGCACGCCGGTGCTCCCCGTGGGAGGCATCGGCGAGATAGACGCGCTCGAACATGAAGTCGCGCAGCCGGTGCATGGCCGCGCCGATCTCCTCGCTCTGGCGGATGTCGTTCGAATCGGCCGACGTCTCGACCAGGTCATGGACGAGCCGGTCGATGCGCCGGCTGCCGGAAGGGCCGAGCAGCTCGATCTCCGTCCCTGGGAGGTCGTGTTCCTCGAGCAGCCCGTAGCGGAGCGCGTCGTCGATGTCGTGGTTGATGTACGCGACGCGATCGACGAGCCGTACGATGCGCCCCTCGAGCGTCTCCGGCTCGGTCGGCCCCGTGTGCGTGAGGATCCCCTCGCAGACCTCATGCGTCAGGTTGAGCCTCTGCGCGATGCGGTGCGACTGCTCGTTGTGCCGGAAGCGCAGCCCGAAGCGCTCGCGCAGCGCTTCGTCGAGCGCGTCCTCCCCGGCGTGACCGAACGGGGTGTGCCCGAGGTCGTGCCCGAGCCCGATCGCCTCGGTCAGGTCCTCGTTCAGCCGGAGCGCACGGGCGACCACGCGCGAGATCGCCGTCGTCTCCAGCGTGTGCGTCATCCGGGTGCGGTAGTGGTCGCCCTGCGGGTCGATGAAGACCTGCGTCTTCCCCTTCAGCCGGCGGAACGGCTTCGAGTGCACGATCCGGTCCCGGTCGCGCTGGAACGGCGTGCGCACCGAGCACGGTTCCTCGTCTCGCTCCCGCCCGCGGGTCTCGTACGACCGCACCGCGAGCGGCGAGAGCCAGCCGTCCTCCTGCTCGCGGACGCGAGCCTCGAACGTGTCACCGACTCTCCCGGCCAGCTCAGGCATCACATCCAGCGTAGTCACTGGAGCGGCGCGGATCATCAAACGAGGAGGGGCCGCGTTCGCCGCGGCCCCTCCTGGCCTCTCCCGCCGGCCAGAGCGGCCGGCCTATCCGGCCGTCACCCGATCCGGGTGGCGGTCAGGGTCTGATCCCCGGTCACGCAGTCGATCGGGTATCCCTGGTAGGTGAAACTCCATTTCTCGCTCCAGCTCGCGGTCATGGTGTTGTTCGTGAACTTGCCGGCGATGGTGAAGACGTCCGAGGTGGTGTCCGGTTCTCCCGTGAAGTTCACGGACCCGGAGAAGCTGCCGTCCTGGGCGATCGGGAAGGTGGTCTTCAACTGGAAGTTGCCGCCGGACGTGCTGCCGACGGTTTGGCCCGCGTACGAACAGCTCATGTTGATCTGGCCGCTGGTGAGGCTGGCCAGCCCTCGACCGTCGGGGGTGACGTCGAAGCTCCACGTCTCGTTCTGCGAGTCCTTGCCCACATAGTGGCCGGGCTGTGCGACCGGGTCGTCGTTCTGGATCGTGCCGGTCGCAGACCCGGTACCGATGGTCGCATTGACCGGGTTCGACAGACCGACGGTGAACGTCTCGTCCGGCTCGTAGACGGCGTCGCCGACGACGGTGACCTGGATCGTCTTGCTCGTCTCGCCGGGCGCGAAGGTGACGGTTCCGTTGGCCGCGGTGAAGTCGGCGGGCGCTGTCGCCGTTCCGTTGGCGGTCGCGTACGAGATCGAGACCGGCAACGGCGTCGATGCGGAAAGCGTGAGCGCGAAGGACAGCGTCGAGCTCGCGTTTCCTTCCGGAGCCGAGGCACCTGCGATCGATGCGGACGGCTTCGGCAACGCCGGCACGGGGTAGGTGACGGTCTTGGTCGCCGCCTGACCACCCGACCGGATCGTGACGGTCACACGCAGCGGCTTGCCGTTTGCCGCCACCGGGACGACGAGCGCCACACGGGCTGTTCCGCCCCTGAACGACTGCTTGTGGGCGATCGCCCTACCGCCCGCCGACGCGGTGCTCGCCATCAGCCCGGTGGTCAGCGCTTTGTGGCTGGTGCTGCTCCTGACCTTGAACGAGACCGTGAACGGCTTGGTCGCCTGCGGCTTCGCAGGAACCGCGGTTGCCGCGCCGATCACCGGCTTTGCAGGCGCGGCGGCCCACACCATCCCGCTCGCCGCGGCGGTTGCCGCGGCCGCGGCGACGACAAGGCCCGCCAGCGCGGTGACGAGGAACGTACGCCTCGGGGGAATCATCGATGTGCTCCTTTCTTGCCTCGTGCCATGGCCGGAACGTAGGAGGCGCCGCTAACGCGGCGCTAATACGAAGAACCGGCGAGCCGGAGCCGAAAAGGCGGCGATTCGGTCAGATGATGATCGGGACGGTCCCGCCGTCCGCGCTCCAGGCGGCGCCCGTGACGTAGGACGCACGGTCGGAGCACAGGAAGACGACCACCGCAGCGATCTCCTCCGGACGCGCGAGTCGGCCGAGCGGCCGCCCGGCTCCGACCTTCGCGAGCACGTCCTCGCGGTCGCCGCCCTGCTGGTCGGCCAGGCCGCCGTCACCGAGCCACGCGTCCGTCGCGGTCGGCCCCGGCGTGACGGCGTTGCAGCGGATCCCGTCCTTCGCGTACAGGTCGGCGACGAGGCGCGAGAGCGACAGCATCGCCGCCTTGGTGACCGAGTAGTGCGGCATGCCGGTCGAAGGGCGCTTGGCGGCAGTCGAGGAGACGTTGACGATCGCGCCTCCCCCACGCTCGCGCATCGCCGGGAGCGCGGCCCGGATCGCCCGGACATGGCTCATCAGGTTCAGCTGCCAGTACTCGTCCCACTCGCCGTCCAGCACATCCTCGAACCTCGCCTGGCGTGCAGCGCCGACGTTGTTGACGAGGCAGTCGACCCCGCCGAGCCCTGCGACCGCGCGCTCGATCACCCGCTCCGGTTCGCCGGGGAGCGAGAGGTCGGCCTCGACGTGCAGCTTCTCGCCGACGCCCGGGGCGCCGCTCCTGCCGGACGTGACCACTCGCGCGCCTTCATCGACGAGGAGCCGCGCGGTCGCCAGGCCGATGCCGGCGGTCGAGCCGGTGACGACGCAGATCCGTTCTCGAAGGCCGAGATCCATGGCTCGCTAGCGTATCCGGCAGATGACCACGATCCTGCTCGCCCGGCACGGAGAGACCGACTGGAACCTGAATCGCCGCGTTCAGGGCCATTCGGACACGCCTCTGAACGACACGGGGCGGGCGCAGGCCCAGGCACTCGGCGAGGAGCTTGCGGGCGAGCGCATCGACGCCGTCTACTCGAGCGACCTGGTCCGGGCACACGAGACCGCCAGGGCGATTGCCGAGCCTCGCGGCCTCGGCGTGACCGCGATCCGTGACCTCCGCGAGCGCCACTTCGGGACCTGGGAGGGCCTGACCGACGACGAGATCTTCGCCCGCTTCGACCCGACGCCCGAAACGTCGTGGGGCGACGGCGAGACCCGCGAGGAGATGGCCGAGCGCGTGCTCGACGCGCTCCGGCGCATCGCCGCCACCCACCCCGAGAGCCGGGTGCTGGTCGTCTCCCACGGCGGACCGTTGCGGGCGGTCCTGAGCCACTGCGGGGTCGACGGGGTGGGCCGGATCGACAACTGCCACGTCGTCCGGGTCGAGATCGTGGACGGCGACCTGCGCGGAGTAGACTGAGCCCAGGTGGAGGACTACACCAGCAAGTACAAGGGCGAGCAGGTCGAGGTGGCGCTGATGAACGGCGACTACCAGGACGGCGTGCTCACCTCGTACTGCGCCGTCGACGACGTCGCGCACGTCGAGCTCAACGGCCACATCCTGATCCCGCTGCAGAACGTGGCATCCCTTCACTGCTCGAGCCGGTGCGACGCGCCGGAGCCGGACTGGCCGCCGCGCGGGCTCGCCGAGGACGAGCGCGACGACGAGAGCTAGATGGCTGACCGGCACGCGAATTACCGGTCAGCCATCTAGGAGCGCCCGTTGCGAGCCGCCTGGCCGGCGTTCCGCAACATCCTGAAAGCCTGGGCGCTCCTGATCGGTCTGTGCGCCGCGCTGGGGGCGCTCGGCTGGTGGATCGGCGGTCTTCGAGTCGCGCTGGTGTTCGGCTTCGGCGGTCTGCTCGTCGGCTTCGGCTCGTACTGGTACTCCGACCGGATCGTCCTGGGCATGGTCGGAGCCCGCGAGTTGCTGTCCGGCGAGGCGCCGCAGCTCCAGACGACCGTGGAGCAGCTCTCGCTGCGGGCGCGGGTGGTCAAGCCCCGGCTCTATCTGATTCCGGACGGATTCCCGCGGGCGCTCTCGGTGGGCCGGAGCCCGGGGAGCTCGTCGATTGCGATCAGCACCGGTTTGCTCGGCTCACCGTCGCCGGCGGAACTGGAGGGCATTCTCGCGCACGAGGTAGCGCACATCCGCAACCGCGACACGCTGGTCCAGACGACGGTGGTGGTGCTCGCGGGCTCCCTCGTCGAGTTCTCCCGGATCGGCGGCTGGCTGTCACGGGCGCTGCTCTACGTCCTCGGCCCGGTGGCGGCGTCCTTCACGCATCTGCTCCTGTCGCCGAAACGCGAGCTGGAGGCCGACCGGCTCGCAGCCGAGCTCTGCGAATCGCCACACGGCCTGGCGGATGCGCTCGTCCGCCTCGACCAGGCGAGCGAGCTGGTCGCATTCACCGCGAGCCCGGCGACCGAGCCGCTGTACCCGGTCAACCCGTTCGCCGAGGAAGGGCTGGCGAAGCTGTTCGTGACACATCCGCCGATCGCCGAGCGGGTGCAACGGCTGCGCGACCTCGACCCAGGGTGGCCCGAGAAGCTGCGCGCCGCCTAGTCGATCCGGAACAGGACGGTTTCCCTGGAACGACGAAAGGCCGCTCGCGGCGGCCTTTCGAAAGTAATCCGGCGGCGTCCTACTCTCCCGGGAGGTTGCCCTCCGAGTACCATCGGCGCTGGCGGGCTTAACTGCTCTGTTCGGAATGGGAAGAGGTGTACCCCCGCCGCTATGACCACCGGAAATTGTGAAGTAGCGGTTCGACCCGCGACCTTCAAAGCTCCATAGCGACATTTCGGTGTTCGAAATCAAGACCTCGGGCAATTAGTACGGGTCCGCTGAACACATTGCTGTGCTTGCACGTCCCGCCTATCAACGTGGTCGTCTCCCACGGCCCTTACTCCTTCTAGAGGATGGGAAGCCTCATCTCGAGGTGGGCTTCCCGCTTAGATGCTTTCAGCGGTTATCCCATCCGGACGTGGCTAATCAGCAGCGCCGTTGGCACGACGACTGATACACCAGAGGTCCGTTCGTCTCGGTCCTCTCGTACTAGAGACGACTCCTCTCAAGCTTCCAGCGCCCATGGTGGATAGGGACCGAACTGTCTCACGACGTTCTGAACCCAGCTCGCGTACCGCTTTAATGGGCGAACAGCCCAACCCTTGGGACCTACTCCAGCCCCAGGATGCGACGAGCCGACATCGAGGTGCCAAACCCTTCCGTCGATGTGGACTCTTGGGAAGGATAAGCCTGTTATCCCCGGAGTACCTTTTATCCGTTGAGCGACGGCACTTCCACTCGTTACCGCCGGATCACTAAGGCCGACTTTCGTCCCTGCTCGACTTGTTTGTCTCGCAGTCAAGCTCCCTTATGCCTTTGCGCTCTACGCACGATTTCCAACCGTGCTGAGGGAACCTTTGCGCGCCTCCGTTACATTTTAGGAGGCGACCGCCCCAGTCAAACTGCCCACCTGACACTGTTCCCGCCCCCGATCAGGGAAGCGGGTTAGAAGCCCAGAACACGAAGGGTGGTATCCCAAGGGTGGCTCCCCGAGAGCTAGCGCTCCCGGTTCACAGCCTCCCACCTATCCTGGACAACGTATACCGAACTCCAATGTCAAGCTGCAGTAAAGGTTCACGGGGTCTTTCCGTCCAACCACGGGTACTCGGCATCTTCACCGAGACTACAGTTTCACCGGATCCCTCGAAGAGACAGCGCCCAAGTCGTTGCGCCATTCGTGCAGGTCGGAACTTACCCGACAAGGAATTTCGCTACCTTAGGACGGTTATAGTTACCGCCGCCGTTTACCGGGGCTTGGCTTCAAAGCTTCGTCCGAAGACTAACCTCTCCGCTTGACCTTCCGGCACCGGGCAGGCGTCAGCCCCTATACGTCGTCTTTCGACTTCGCAGAGACCTGTGTTTTTGGTAAACAGTCGCTTGGGCCGTTTCACTGCGGCCCCCTCGAGCTCGAATCCGC
>CAVTFN010000003.1:0-695000 GCA_963734065.1 uncultured Actinomycetes bacterium | reverse complement strand
TGACGTCGATCCCCAGCTTCACCCGAAGTGGCCGGCCCAGCGCCAGCTTCTGCTCGAGTTGCCCTTCGGGCAGCACATTGGTGGCGTTCCGGGTCAGCTCGGCCAGTCCCACGGGGCGAGTGTAGAGGCAGACCCCGGCTAGAATCAGCCGGTTCTGTTGCGCAGAAAGAACGCCCCGCCGGCGAACGGCAAGCGTCGCCGCATCCGCAAGCTTCGCCTCTTCACCCTCCTGCTCCTGGTGGGGCTGTTCGGCTTCGTGTCATTCGCGTACGGGCTGGTGATGGGGATCCGCAGCGAGCTGCCTCAGCTCGACCCCGCCCGGAGCAGCCACCGCCTCGAGCAGAACGGCTACATCTACGACTCCACGGGCCGGCGTGTGCTCGCCGTGCTCCGCGGCTCGGAGGCGCGCGTGCTCGTGGACTCGAACGACATCGCGCCGGTGATGAAGCAGGCGATCGTCGCGATCGAGGATCACCGGTTCTTCGAGCACCGCGGGGTCGACATCCACGGGATCCTGCGCGCCGTCTGGCAGGACGTCCGCAACAAGAAGGTCGTCCAGGGTGGCTCGACGATCACACAGCAGTTCGTCAAGAACACCTACGTCAAGAGCAGCCGGACGATCAGCCGGAAGCTGAAGGAGGCCGCGCTCGCGTGGCAGCTCGAGCAGGTGTGGCCGAAGAGCAAGATCCTGACCGCGTACCTGAACACGATCTACTTCGGGAACGGCGCCTACGGGATCGAGCAGGCGTCCCGCGTGTACTTCGGGCACGGCGCGGCCTCGATGACGCTCGCCGAGGCGGCGCTCCTGGCCGGGATCCCGTCCGATCCGAGCCTCTACAACCCGGTCACGAATCCGAAGACGACGCACCGCCGGCGGCGTGAGGTGCTCCAGGCGATGCTCGACCAGCACGACATCACGTACAACGACTTCAGGCTCGCGAACCGCACGCCGCTCCCGAAGCCGGACGACGTCGGCCTGCCCGGCACCCGCGGGCCGGCGCAGTACTTCGTCGACTACGTGAAGCAGCAGCTGGTCGACCGCTACGGGTCGGGGAAGGTCTTCGGGGGCGGGCTCAGGGTCGTGACCACGATCGACCTCGGCCTGCAGGAGCAGGCGCGGAGGGCGATCTCGAAGGTGCTGACCGCCCCCGGCGGACCGGCCGCGGCGCTGGTCGCGATCGATCCCCGCGATGGACGCGTCCTGGCAATGGTCGGCGGCAGCAACTACCGGAAGAGCCAGTTCAACCTCGCCGTGCAAGGGGAGCGCCAGCCCGGATCGTCGTTCAAGCCCTTCGCGCTGGCGACCGCGCTCCAGCAGGGGATCTCGCCCTCGACGGTGTTCGACTCCAAGCCGGTGTCGATCCCGCTCGGCGACCGCACCTACTACGTCCACAACTACGAGGGGGCGAACCTCGGGTCGATCGACCTGACCACGGCGACGGTCGAGTCCGACAACACGGTGTACGCGCAGCTGACGCGGGTCATCGGCCCGAAGGCGGTGGTCAAGACGGCGCACAAGCTCGGGATCACGAGCCCGCTGCAGGGCTACTTCTCGATCGCGCTCGGCGGCGAAGCCGTCAACCCGCTGGAGATGGCGCGCGCGTACGCGGCGTTCGCGAACGGCGGCAGGCGCGTCGACGGGTCGATCATCGGTGACCGCCCGCGGGTGATCGTCTCGGTCAGCGGCAAGAAGAACGCGCCGAAGCCCCACCAGGTGATCACCGAGACCAACGCGGAGATCGTCAACTCGATCCTCCAGCAGGTCGTGCAGTCGGGCACCGGCGTGCGGGCGCAGCTGCCGGACGGCCGCCCGGTCGCGGGCAAGACCGGTACGACGGAGAACTACGGCGACGCGTGGTTCGTCGGGTACACGCCCCAGCTCGTGGTCGCGGTCTGGGTCGGCTACCCGAACCGGCTGGTGCCGATGCTGACCCAGTTCCACGGCGACGCGGTCGCCGGCGGGACGTTCCCGGCCGAGATCTGGAAGGCGTTCATGGAGAAGGCGCTGCCGTACCTGAAGGACGACCCGCAGAGCTTCTCGTCGGCCAACGTCCCGGGCTCCACGTACCGCCGGCTCGTCCTCCGCGACGGCACCTTCCAGCTCGACAACGGCCTCTGCCGCAACACGATCCAGGTCGCGTACTTCGACGGGCGCCTGCCTGCCAAGAAGGCGAACTGCAAACCGAACGAGGTCGAGGTGCCGAATGTCGTCGGCGAGAGCTACGACGCCGCCCGTGCGCGGCTGGCGGCGCAGCCTCTGACCCCGGTGGTCGTCTACAAGCCGGCGTCGGCCGGCCAGGCGCTCGACGTGGTCGTCAAGCAGTTCCCCCCGAAGGGCCGCCTCTCGTCGTTCGACAAGGTGACGATCGTCTTCGCGAAGCCGACCCACGGCGTGATCCCGAGCGTGGTCGGGCTCCCCTTGGGCAAGGCGACAGCACGGCTGGAACGCCTCAAGCTCCAGCCCGTCGTGCGCGGCCTCGCCGGGCACGTCGTCCGGCAGCAGCCCAGGGCCGGGCTGGCGGCGGGGGCCGGCCTGCCGGTCACGCTCTGGGCAAAGCGCGGCTGAGGTAGCGCGAGCCTTTCAGCACGTAGCGCCAGGGCTCCTCGGCGGCGCGGGTGATGCCGATTCTCGGCGCTGTGGCGATCTCGGGCTGTTGCGCGCGCGGTAGCAGGACGAACGGCGGGCGGTCGAGCGCCCGGCCGTCGTGCTCGCCGGTGACGCCGAGGGCCTCGCACAGGCGTCCGGGGCCTGCGGCGAGCAGGCGGGGCTCGTCGAGGTGCCGCCGCTCGCGCATCCGCTCGACGCCGTGCGTCGGCTCCAGAGCGCGCAGGAGGACCGCCGCCGCCGTGCCCACCTCCTCGCAGACGAGGTTCAGGCACCAGTGGATCCCGTACGAGCGGTAGACGTACGCGTGGCCGGGCGGGCCGAACATCGACGCGTTCCGCGGCGTCCGGCCGCGGTACGCATGGCTCGCTGGGTCGGTCGGGTGGTAGGCCTCCACCTCGACGATCGGGCCGCCGACCCCGTCGACGAGCAGCGTGACGCCGATCAGGTCGGGCGCGACCTGGTGGACGCTGCGCGCGAAGAACGCTGTGGAGAGAACGTCGCTCATTCGTTCCAGGGACTGTCCCTGTGACATGGCCTTCGGTTGAGAACGCGTCACGCTTTCGTTCCAGGGACTGTCCCTGTGACACGCCCCTCGGGGACATGTCTCTTGGCGTCGTAGTGGAACAGGCTCGGGATCGCGGCGACGATCGCGACCGCGCCGACGGCGCACGCGACGCCGCCGGAGACGATCGAGAAGCGCAGGCTGGTCAGCGAGGCGACCAGGCCGGCCTCGACGTTGCCGAGCGCGGGGGTGCTCGCCACCTGGGCGAGCTCGAAGCCCTGCATCCGGCCGCGCATCCGGTCGGGGGTGCCGGAGAAGAGAATCGTCGAGCGGAGAATCGCGCTGTACTCGTCGGCGAGGCCGGCGACGGCGAGCATGACGAGGCCGAGCCAGAGCGCGGTCGCGAGGCCGAAGCCCGCGATCGCCAGACCCCAGAGCACGATCGCCGCGGCGACGGCGACGCCCTGCCGCCGCACGTCGGCGACCCACCCGGACGCAAGCGCCGCCGCGAGCGCACCCACCGCCGGCGCGGCATAGAGCAGGCCGACCACGCCGGCGCCCGCGTCGAAGTGCGCCGCGGCGACGGCCGGGAAGAGCGCCTGCGGCATGCCGAAGACCATCGCATTCGTGTCGAGGACGAAGGTGCCGAGAATCACCTTCTGGCTGACGAGGAACCGCCAGCCCTGGCGCAACGACTCGAGCGTCTCCTCCTCGACCGCACCCTGCGGCGGTGCGGGTGCGATCAAGAAGACGGCGACCAGCGACGCGACGAAGCTGACCGTGTCGATCGCGTACGTCGTGCCGACGCCCGCGGCGGCGATCAGGAGGCCGCCCAGCGCCGGCCCGACGATCGCGCCGGTGCTCGAGTAGATCGACTGCAGCGCCTGCGAGGCGGCGAGCTGCTCGTGCGGCACCAGCCCCGGCATCAGCGCGCGCAGCGCCGGCGAGCCGATCGCCCAGAGCGACGTGGCCGCCGCTGCCAGCACGTACAGCGGCCACACCTGCGGATCGCCCGAGAACGCGTTCGCGGCGAGGAGCCCGGAAACCGCCAGCAGGCCGACCTCGGTCCGGAAGACGAGCTTGCGACGGTCGAGGCGGTCGGCGATCGTGCCGCCGATCGCCGAGAAGAGCAGCAGCGGCACCGCATCGCAGATCGAGAGCAGGCCGACCTGGAGCGTCGAGCCGGTCAGAGAGTAGAGCTGGAACGGGACGGCGACGAAGGTGACCATGTTCCCGAGATACGAGACCCCCTGGCCCCACCAGAGCAGGCGGAAATCGCGCGACTCGCGGAGCGGCCGCGTGTCGATCGCCAGCGAGCGCAGCCGCGCGAACCGCCCCGGCCGGTCGGTGGTAGGAAGCGCCTCGTCGAGAGGCGGTGGCAGCTCGTCGAAATCGGCCAGGGCTAGAAGAGCTTCTCGTCGCCGGTGGGCTGCGACGTCTTCTCGAGCAGCCTGTGGGCGCGCCGGCCGAGGTCGTTGAGGTCGACCTTGCCCTGGTCGGCCGCCTCGGCCAGCCGCTCGGCGAGCCCGAGCGCCTCGTCGACGATCGCGGAGCCCGCGCCGTGATCCTGGCCCATCTCATGGAGGATCGTCCGCTCGGTGCGCGAGGCGACGATCGGTTCGGCAACGCCCTCGACCCAGACGCGCGTGCGGCGGCCGCTGCCCCGGTCGGCCGCGTCGAGCGGCTCGAGCGCGTAGATCTTGTCGGCGCGCGCGTACTTCCCGAAGCCGAGGAAGACCATCCTGGTCGAGCCGTCCGCCACCAGGTGATTATGCAACCGGCGGTAGGCTCGCGCGATGCCGCGGATCTACCTCTCTCCCCCCACCTCTCCGGCCGCGAGCTCGAGTACCTGAAGGACGCGGTCGACTCGAACTGGGTCGCGCCGCTCGGACCGCAGGTGGACGCGTTCGAGCAGGAGCTCGCCGAGCTGGTCGGCGTGCCGAGCGCGCTCGCGCTCTCGAGCGGGACGGCGGCGCTGCATCTCGCGCTGGTCGTGCTCGGGATCGGCCCCGGCGACGAGGTCGCCTGCTCGTCGTTCACCTTCTCGGCGAGCGCGAACCCGATCGTCTACGCGGGCGCGGCGCCGGTGTTCGTGGACGCGGACGCCGAGACCTGGACGATCGACCCGGCGTTGCTGGAGCAGGCCCTGGCCGAGCGGCCGGCGATTCGCGCGGTGATAGCCGTCGACCTGTACGGCCAGTGCTGCGACTACGACCGCATCCGGGCGCTCTGCACCGACCGCGGGGTGACGCTGATCCAGGACTCGACGGAATCGCTCGGCTCGCTCTACGGCGACGAGCCGGCGGGCGGCCAGGGCGACCTCGCCGCCTTCTCGTTCAACGGTAACAAGGTGATCACGACGAGCGGCGGCGGCATGCTCGTCTCGCGGAACACGGAATGGATCGAGCACGCCCGGAAGCTGTCCACCCAGGCCAGAGACGCCGCCCCGCACTACGAGCACACCGAGATCGGCTTCAACTACCGGCTGAGCAACCTGCTGGCCGGGGTCGGTCGCGCCCAGCTGGCGGTGCTGGCCGAGCGCGTCGCCGCCCGGCGGCGGATCAACGAGCGCTACCGCGAGCTCGTGGCCGATGCGCCCGGGATCTCGTTCATGCCGGAGGCGCCGCACGGCCAGTCGAACTGCTGGCTGACGTGCATCACGGTCGACCCGGCCGAGGCGGGGACCGACCGGGAGCGGATCCGGCTCGCGCTGGAGGCCGAGGACATCGAGGCGCGGCCGCTCTGGAAGCCGATGCACCTCCAGCCGGTCTTCGCGGACGCGCCGGCCTACGGCGGCGAGGTGTCGGCGCGGTTGTTCGAGCGAGGGCTCTGCCTTCCGAGCGGCTCGGCGCTCGACGACGCCGACCAGCGCCGCGTGGTCGAGATCCTGCTGGCTACGCGGGCCTAGGCGCGGGCGCGTAGTCGAGCCACTGGGCCCAGCGCTCGGTGCGACCCTCGACCGTGTCCCGGTAGGCGGCCTGGAGCTCGAGCGTGACGGAGCCGACGCCGATCTCGTGGTCGTCGATCGACCGCACCGGCGTCACCTCGACCGCCGTGCCGGTCATGAAGACCTCGTCGGCGAGGTAGAGGTCGCTGCGGATCAGCGGCTTCAGGACGACGGAGTAACCCATGTCCTGCGCGATCTGGATGATCGAGTCGCGGGTGATGCCGGGCAGGATCGACGAGCTCAGGTCGGGCGTGCACACGGTGCCGTCCTTGACGACGAAGATCGTCTCGCCCGGGCCGTCGGCGACGTAGCCGTCCTCGGTGAGCAGGATCGCCTCGTCGTAGCCGGCGCGACTCGCCTCGTGCGTGGCCAGCATCGAGTTCAGGTACACGCCGGTCGCCTTCGCCGCGTGCGGGATCGTGTTCGGCCCGACGCGGCGCCACGAGGAGACCATCACGCGGACGCCTTCCTGCTGGCTCGACTCGCCGAGGTAGGCGCCCCAGGGGAAGCAGATGATCGCGACGTCCACGGGGTTGTCGCCGCAGTGGACGCCGAGCTCGCCGTAGCCGTAGAACGCGATCGGCCTCAGGTACGAGGCCTCGAGGCCGTTGACGGCGAGGGTCTCGAAGCAGGCGGTGCGGAGCTCCTCGGTCGTGAACGGGAGCTCCATGTAGAGCAGGCGGGCCGAGGCCTCGAGCCGGTCGAGGTGGTCGCCGAGGCGGAAGACTGCGGGGCCGCGCTCGGTCGCGTAGCAGCGGATGCCCTCGAAGACTCCGGTGCCGTAGTGGAGGCCGTGCGCGCCGACGTGGATCCGGGCGTCCGCCCAGTCCACCAGCTCGCCGTTCATCCAGATCTTCTCGGATTCCTGCATCGCGCTTCTCCCGGCCATGTTACGTGTCCTCTGCGACGTCGACCACCTCGGCCCGCGTCACCCGGGCGAGCTCCGACGCCGGCAGCCCGGCCATGTGCCGGGGCGAGCCCGCGCCTACCCACAGCGTGCCCTGAGTGGGGATCCGGGCGTCGAGCAGGACGCGCGACACGCGCGCCAGCGCGACCGGTGCGACCGCCCCCACCTCGTAGCCCGTGACGTCGCGGACCTGCGCGGCGCCGGCGACGCGAGCGCGGTTCGACGACGTCGCCCGCGCCACCTTGGCGGCGTCGGCACGGCGGTCACCGGCGACGAGCACGAGCACCCACGCCCCGTCGCAGTCGAAGAGCAGCGACTTGACGATCTGGCCCAGCTCGCAGCCGACCGCCGCAGCGGCGGCTTCGGCCGTCGGGGTGCCGTCGGCGAACTCCTCGATCCGCGCCTCGGCGCCGGCAGCGCGGAAGGCTTCGCTGACGCGTTCGACGGCTTCGGGCCAGGACGCGCTCATGTCAGCGAGATGAACTGCACGTCGTCGAAGCCCTCGGCACGGATGCGTTCGACCAGCTCCGCCGGGGCAGGCCCATCGATCGCGAACGCCATCAGCGCCTTGCCGGCCTCGTGCGTCCGCGAGACGGCCATGTTCGCGATGTTCACGCCGTGCTCGCCGAACATCGTCCCGACCCGGCCGATCACGCCGGGGATGTCCGTGTAGAGCAGGAAGACGAGGTTCGGCGCGAGCTCGATGTCGATCGAGTAGCCGAGCGCGCCGGCCAGGAACAGGCGCGGCTCTGGCCCGATCGTCGTTCCGGAGACGGCAACGTCGTCGGCGCGCACCTCGACGAGGTTCATGTAGTCGCGCGACGCGCGCAAGCGTTCCTCGGAGACGGCGATGCCGCGCTCGGCCGCGATCACCGATGCGTTCACGTAGTTGACCGCCTGGTCGACGCGGCCCTGGAAGAGCCCGTTCAGAGCGGCGACGGTCAGCAGCCGCGTGTCGTACTCGGAGAGCGGTCCGTGCGCGGCGACGACGACGCGCTTCGGCCATCCGCCTTCGAGCTCCACGGCGAGCCGTCCGAGCTTCGCCGCCAGAGGGATGAAGGGGCCGAGCATCTCGAGGTCGGCGGCGTCGACCACGGGGATGTTCACGGCGTTCGTGACCAGGCCGCCCTCGAGGGCGGCGACGATCTGCTCCGCGACGATCACGCCGGCGCGGTCCTGCGCCTCGTCGGTGGAGGCGGCCAGATGCGGCGTGACCACGACCTCGTCGAGCTCCAGCAGCGGGCCCGAATAGGGCTCCGAGCAGAAGACGTCGAGGGCGGCGCCGGCGAGCTTGCCGGAGCGGATCGCCTCGACGAGGGCGTCCTCGTCCACGAGCGCGCCGCGCGCGGCGTTGATCAGGCGAGCGCCGTCTCGCATCGACGCGATCGCGTCCCGGTCGATGATCCCCGCCGTCTCTTCCGTCAGCGGCAGGTGGAGCGTGACGAAGTCGGCTGCGGCGAGCACCGCCTCGAGCGTCGTCTCACGCTCGATCCCCGCCTCGCGGAACCGGTCCTCGCCGACGAACGGGTCGAAGGCGACGACCCGCATGCCCAGACCGGCGGCCCGGCGGGCGACCTGCTGTCCGATGCGGCCGAGGCCGAGGACGCCGAGCGTCTTGCCGGCGAGCTCGATCCCGCCCCAGCGCGAGCGCTCCCATGTTCCCTGCTTCAGCGCGGCGTGCGCCTGCGGGATGTTGCGCGCGAGCGCGACGAGCAGCCCGATCGTCTGCTCGGCCGCCGAGACGACCGTCGAGTCGGGCGCGTTCGCGACGACGATCCCGCGCCGGGTGGCGGCATCCACGTCGACGTTGTCGACGCCGACGCCCGCTCGCCCGATCACCTTGAGCCGGTCCGCGCGCGCGATCACCTCCTCGGTCAGCTGCGTCGCCGAGCGGATCACGATCGCGTCGTAGCCGGCGATCGTCTCGGCGAGGTCGGAGTCGCCGTCCACGTCGACGTCGAAGCGGCTGCGGAGGAGCTCGACGCCCGCCGCCGCGATCGGCTCCCGAACGAGAACCCGCAGACGGTCAGGCATTCCGGGCGGGAACGGCCGCGTACGCCTCGAGCGCACGGGCCACCCCGGCGCCACGCTCGACCTCTGCGCCGGCCTCCAGCAGAGCGAGCTCGACGGCCGCGAGCGCGGCGACGACGTCGAAGACGTCGTAGTAGCCGATGTGGCCGATGCGGAACAGGCGGTTCTTCAGGTCGCCGTGGCCGCCGGCGAGGGTGACGCCGTAGCGGTCGCGCAGCGCAAGCCGCAGCTCGCCCGCGTCGACGCCCTCCGGGGTGAGGATCGCAGTCACGACCGCCGAGCGGTCCTCGTCGGGCGAGAACAGCTCGAGCCCCATCGCCTTCGCACCCTCGCGACATGCGCGGCCGAGGCGAACGTGCCGGTCGAACGCGGCTTCGAGCCCCTCCTCGAGCAGCAGCCCGAGCGCGACGTCGAGGCCTCGGACGAGCGAGACGGCAGGCGTGAACGCGCTGTCCAGCTTCGCCTGCCCGGCGCGCGTCCGCTCCCAGTCGAAGTAGAAGCGCGGCGACGAGCCCAGCGCGGCGTACGCAGCCTCGGACACCGAGACGAGCCCGATCCCGGGCGGCGTCATCAGCGCCTTCTGCGAGCCGGAGGCGACGACGTCGAGCCCCCACGCGTCGGTCTCGAGCGGGACGGCGCCGAGGCTGGAGACGGCGTCGACGACGACGAGCGCGCCGGACGCCTTCGCCGCCGCGGCCAGTGCCTGGACGTCTGCGACGACTCCGGTCGACGTCTCCGAGTGCGTCAGGAACACGGCCTTCGCGCCGCCGGCCTCCTCCAGCTTCGCGGCCAGGTCCTCCGCGCGCGGTGTCTCGCCCCACTCGTACTCGACCGCCTGCACATCGGCGCCGTACGCGGCGGCAAGCGCCCGCCAGCGCTCGCCGAAGGCGCCCGCCGAGACGACGACGACGCGGTCGCCGGGCGAGCAGAGGTTCGCGACCGCGGACTCCATCGCGCCCGTCCCCGACGACGTGAACAGGAGCACGTCTCCGGCGGTGCGGTAGACCGCGTGCAGCCGCTCGAGGCACTCGCCGAAGAGCGCACGGTAATCCGGGCCGCGGTGGTGGACGACCGGCTCGGCAAGCGCGGACAGCACCTCGGGCGGGACAGGCGTCGGCCCGGGCGTGAACAGGTACCGCTTCGCCGACATCCGCTTCGAGCCTAACTAAAGGAACCGGGGACAGGCCCGTAAGGCCAGTCCCTCTCCGTGCTCATCAATAGTTGAACCCGGGGACAGGCCCGTCGGGCCAGTCCCTCTCTGTGCTCATCAATGGTGTGGCTAACCCCACTGCGGTGGCACGCTTCGGTTGTTAGGTTGGCGCCGTGGATCAACCGGCCCCTGCAAGGGAGCAGTCGATGAGCAATGCGGAAACGAACGGAGCCGTCGTGGTCGCGAAGGACGTCGCCCGCCGCTACGGCGAGGGTGACACCGCGGTCGACGCCCTCCGCGGCGTGTCGCTGGACGTGTCGCGCGGACAGCTGACCACGGTCATGGGCCCGTCGGGGTCGGGCAAGTCGACGCTGATGCACATCCTCGCCGGGCTGGACCGGCCGACCGCCGGCAGCGTCGAGATCGGCGGCACCGAGATCACCACGCTGGGCGACTCCGACCTGACGAAGCTCCGCCGCGAGCACATCGGCTTCATCTTCCAGTTCTTCAACCTGCTGCCGATGCTGTCCGCCGAGGAGAACATCGTCCTGCCGCTGACGATCGCCGGAGAGAAGCCCGACAAGGCGTGGCTCGAGCAGCTGATCGCGTCGGTCGGACTGAACGACCGGCGCACGCACCGGCCGTCGGAGCTGTCGGGCGGCCAGCAGCAGCGCGTCGCGATCGCGCGGGCGCTCGTCTCGAAGCCTTCCGTCGTCTTCGCCGACGAGCCGACCGGCAACCTCGACTCGAAGACGGGCGGCGAGATCCTCGAGCTCCTCCGCCAGGCCGTGCAGGACGCCGGCCAGACGACCGTGATGGTCACGCACGACCCCCGGTCGGCCTCGATCGCCGACCGCATCCTCTTCCTCGCCGACGGCAACATCGTCAAGGAGCTGCCGCGCTCCGAGCCGTCCGCGGTGATCGCGGCGATGGAGGAGATCGGCCGCCAGTGAGGTCCATCGCGCTCCGCGGGCTCTGGGCGCGGAAGCTCAGGACGTTCCTGACCGCGTTCGCGATCGTGCTCGGAATCGCGACCGTGAGCGGCACGTTCGTGCTCACGGACTCGATCACCCACGCGTTCAACGCGATCTTCTCGAACATCTACCGCGGGACCGACGCCTCCATCACCGGCAAGTCGGCGGTCAGCGTCGACGCGACCACCGACCTGCCGCCGTTCGACGAGTCGCTGCTCGGGAAGGTGGAGGATCTGCCGTCCGTGCAGGCGGCGATCGGCGGCGTCGCGGACACGGCGAACCTGATCGGCTCGAACGGCAAGGTGATCAGCTTCGGCGGCGCCCCGCATCTCGGCTTCTCGGTCGACCCGACCCAGGCGCGGTTCAACTCGCTCTCCCTCGTCGAGGGCAAGTGGCCCGGCCCGGATCAGGTCGTGATCGACCATTCGACCGCGAGCAAGAAGGACATCTCGGTGGGCGACCGCATCGGGGTCGAGGCACAGGGGAGCGCCCAGCCTTTCACCGTGTCCGGCCTGGTCAAGTTCGGCACGAGCGGGCTCGACATCGGCGGCGCGACGCTCGCCGGGTTCGACCTGAAGAGCGCTCAGCGCCTCTTCCGGAAGGAAGGCAAGCTCGACCAGATCCGGGTCTCGAAGAAGTCCGGCGTCAGCGAGGCCGAGCTGCTCTCCGACATCCGGTCGATTCTCCCGCCGCAGACGCAGGTGAGGAGCGGCGCCGAGCAGGCCGACACCGACGCGGGCGACACCAACGCGTTCACGAGCTTCCTGCAGAAGTTCCTGCTCTCGTTCGGGATCATCGCGCTGTTCGTCGGCTCGTTCGTGATCGCCAACTCGCTCTCGATCACGGTCACCCAGCGGACGCGCGAGTTCGCGACCCTCCGGACGCTGGGCGCGACACGGCGCCAGATCAGGCGCTCGGTGCTGCTCGAGTCGTTCATCATGGGGCTGCTCGCCTCGGTGGTCGGGCTCTTCCTCGGCCTCGGACTGGCGAAGCTCCTCTTCTGGCTCTTCGGTGAGCTCGGGTTCACGCTCCCGAACACCGGCCTCCTGTTCAAGACGCGGACGATCATCGTCTGCCTGCTGGTCGGGACGCTGGTGACGATGCTCGCCAGCCTGCGCCCGGCGCGCCGCGCGACCCGCGTCCCGCCGATCGCCGCCGTCCGCGAAGGCGCGAAGCTGCCGCCGGGACGGTTCGCCAGGTACCGCGGCGTCGGCTCGGCGACGCTGGCGCTGCTCGGCTTTCTCGCGCTCGCCTACGGGATGTGGGGCGCGAGCGGAACGGGGCCGGTCCTCGCGTTCATGGGCATCGGCGCCGTGCTGATCTTCTTCGGCGTCGCGCTGTTCACCGCCCAGCTGATCCGGCCGCTGGCTGCCGTGCTCGGCGTCCCCGGTGACCGGCTGGCCGGTGCCCCGGGGATCCTCGCCCGCGAGAACGCGATCCGGAACCCGCAGCGGACAGGCTCGTCAGCGGCCGCGCTGATGATCGGGCTGACCCTGGTCACGCTCGTGACCATGCTCGCGACCTCCATCCGCGCGTCCTTCTTCGGCGCGGTCGACAAGATCTTCATCGCCGACTACGCCGTCACCGCCGAGAACAACTTCGACCTGATCCCGTCGGCGATCGGGCAGACGCTGAAGCAGGCGTCGGGAGTCCACGACGTCGTCGGGGTCCGGGTCGGCGACATGCGCATCAACGGCAAGCGCAACACCCTCTCGGCGGTCAACTCGGGCGGCAGCCGGATCTTCCGGCTCGACTGGACGGCCGGCTCCCCCGCCACGCTCGACACGCTCGGGCCGAACGACGCGTTCACGGACAAGGACTACGCCAAGAAGCACGACCTGTCGCTGGGCTCGAAGGTCCAGATCCTCGTGCCGAACGGCCAGCGGCCGACGTTCCGGATCGCCGGGATCTACGACCCCCCGTCCGGAGGGTCGCCCTTCAACGGGCCGCTCGTGATCTCGACCCCGACCTTCGACAAGCTCTATACGACGCCCCAGGACCAGTTCGTGTTCTTCAACGTGAACGGCGGTGCGTCGCCCGAGGCGAGCGCCCGCCTCGACAGCGACCTGAAGGGCTTCCCGAACGCGAAGATCCAGACCCGCGAGGAGTTCAAGAAGAACCAGGCGAGCTTCATCGGGAACATCCTCAACATCCTCTACGTGCTGCTCGCGCTGTCGGTGATCGTCAGCCTGTTCGGGATCGTGAACACGCTCGTGCTGACGATCTACGAGCGCACCCGCGAGCTCGGCATGCTGCGAGCGGTCGGCATGACCCGCTGGCAGGTGCGGTGGATGGTGTCGCTGGAGAGCGTGGTCACGGCGCTGATCGGCGCCGTCGTCGGGATCGCGCTCGGGATCGTCCTCTCGGTGCTCATGATCGTGCGCGTGGACTTCCTGGTGCTCTCCTGGCCGGTCGGCTCGCTGATCGTGTTCGCGATCGTGGCCGTGATCGCGGGGCTGGTCGCCGCGATCTTCCCGGCGAGACGCGCGGCCCGCCTGAACGTCCTCGAGGCGCTGCAGTACGAATAGCGGCGGCCGCCGGCGGTGGACTCGCTGAAGGGACAACTGCTCCTCGCCTCGCCGGCGCTCTTCGACCCGAGCTTCCGGCGGACGGTCGTGCTCGTCACCGAGCACACCGAGGAGGGCGCAGCCGGGCTCGTCCTCAACCGGCCGTCCGAGACGGCCGTCGCGGACGCGGTTCCCGACCTCCTGCCGCTCGTCTCCGAGGAGGAGCGCGTCTACGTCGGCGGCCCGGTGCAGGAGTCGGCCGTTCTCGTGCTCGCCGAGTTCGAGGACCCGGAGGAAGCGGCGCTGCTCGTCGTCGACGACGTCGGCTTCCTTCCGGGCGACGGCGACTTCGACCTGCTCGCGGGCGCGACACGCCGAGTGCGCGTGTTCGCGGGCTACGCCGGCTGGGGGCCGGGCCAGCTCGAGGCCGAGCTCGAGGAGTCCTCCTGGATCGTCGGGTCGTCGCCGGCGCCCGAGCTCTTCCCCGAGCTCGAGGACGACCTCTGGGCGCGCGTCCTGCGGGACAAGGGCGGCGTGTACCGCGTGGTCGCGCTGATGCCCGAGGATCCCTCCGTCAACTAGGGCCTGTCGCCCGCCCGATTGACGCGTCGATTCGCGGCCCCCACACTGCCTCCGTGAGCCCCTGCCCGACCTGCGGGGTCGAGAACGCCGCGGACGCACGGTTCTGCAGCAGCTGCGGGACGGCGCTCGAGGAGCGGCAGGCCGTCCACGAGGAGCGGAAGGTCGTCTCCGTCCTGTTCGTCGACCTCGTCGGGTCGACGGCGCGTGCCGACAACGCCGACCCCGAGGACGTCCGCGAGACGCTCGGGCTGTTCCACGAGCGGGCAAGACGGCACATCGAACAGCACGGCGGCGTCCTGGAGAAATACATCGGCGACGCGGTGATGGCAGTCTTCGGCGCGCCGACCGCCCACGGCGACGACGCAGAGCGTGCGGTTCGCGCAGGGCTCCGGGTGCTGTCGGGAATGGCCGAGCTCAACCGCGACCACGGCCTCGACCTCGCCGCCCGCGCAGCCGTCAGCACAGGCGAGGCGGTCGTCTCGGTCGACGGCGGTCAGGGCGAGCCGCTGGCGATGGGAGACGTGGTGAATACCGCCGCCAGATTGCAGTCGGCCGCGCCTGAAGGGCGCCTGCTCGTCGGCTCCGAGACGTACCGCGCGAGCCGCACCGGGATCCAGTACGAGGCCCACCACGCGATCGACGCGAAGGGCAAGGCGCAGGCGGTCGAGGCCTGGCTCGCCGTCGCGCCGGTCGCCGACGACGTGGAGCCCGCAGCGCGACACGCCCCACTCGTCGGTCGCGGGCGCGAGCTGGATCAGATGCATTCGGCCTGGCTCCGGTGCCTGGACGAGCGCCGGCCGCATCTCGTCACCATCCTCGGGCCGCCCGGGATCGGGAAGTCGCGTCTCTGCCACGAGTTCGCGGCGCTGGTCGCGGACAGCGGCGGCCGCATCCTCCGCGGCCGCTGCCTGCCGTACGAGGAGCAGGTCGGCTACCAGGCCTTCTCGCGGCTGGTGTCCGCCGCGAGCGGAATCCTCGGGTCCGACGAATCCGGGACGGCGCGCGAGAAGCTGCGCTCGACGGTCGATCGCCTCCTGCCGGAGGGCGAGCGGACCGAGACGTTCCGCTACCTCGCACTGCTGCTCGGCCTCGCGCCGGAGGACGCCGCACCGCAGGCGCTCCTGCTCTTCTTCGCCGCCCGCCGCTTCCTGGAGTGCGTCGGGCACGAGCAGCCGGTCGTGTCCGTGTTCGAGGACATCCACTGGGCCCAGCCGAGCGAGATCGCCCTGCTCGAGTACCTGACCCAGCACCTCCGCGACTCGCCCGTGATGCTGGTCGCCGCCACGCGGCCGGAGCTCCTCGACGAGCACGCGACCTGGGGCGCCGGCCTGGCGGCGCAGACGACGATCCCGCTAGACCCGCTGTCCGCGGAGGACGCAGCGGCTCTGGCGGAGCGGCTGCTGCCTCCGGACGGCGGAGCGAACGCCCTCGGCCGCATCATCGAGACCGCCGGCGGGAACCCGCTGTTCCTCGAGGAGCTGTCGGCCTCGGTCGCCGAGCTCGGCGCCGGCGCGGACCTGCCGATCACCGTCCGGGAGGCGATCGCGGCGCGCATCGACGCGCTGCCGGCGGATGCCCGCGGGACGCTGCTCACCGCCGCGGTCGTCGGACGGACGTTCTGGCGCGGCGTCGTCGAGGCCCTCGGCGAGGTGCACGACGTCGATTCCGCGCTGGCCCAGCTCGAGGCGCGCGACCTCGTGCGGCGCGACTCCTCCAGCCAGCTGGCCGGCGACGTCCAGTTCACGTTCAAGCACATGCTGATCCGTGAGGTGGCCTACGCCACGGTGCCGCGGGCCGTCCGCCGTGCACGCCATGCGGCCGTGGCCGGGCGCATCGAGCAGACGGTGGCCTCGCCCGGAGCTGCGCTCGCCACGATCCTCGCTCACCACTGGCGAGAAGCAGGCGAGCCGGAACGGGCGATCCCCTACCTGCTGTCGGCGGCCGACGCGGCACGCCGGAGCTGGGCTCAGGACGCCGTCGTCGATCTGTACTCGACGGCGCTCGAGCTCGCACCGGACGATGCCCAGCGGCGGAGGATCAGGCTCGATCGCGGCATCGCGCTGGTCGAGCTCGCCGACTACGAGGGTGCGGCGGAGGAGCTCGCCGCGCTCGTACCGGAGCTCGAGGGCCGGGACCTGCTCGACGCACTGATCGCGCTGGGCCATGCCTACGTCTGGACCGAGCGGGAGGAGGACGCGCTCGCAACGGCCGCGTCGGCGGCAGCGGTCGTCGCCGAGGTCGGCGACGCCACCGCCGCTCCGGCCGTGGTGGCGCTCGAAAGCCAGGGACTGGCCATGCGCGGCGGGGACGGCGAGCTCGAGCGGGCGTTCGAGCTCGGCGAGCACGCGCTCCGTGACTGGGTGCCGCGGACGCGGCCGCTTTCGCTCAGGCACCAGCTGCATCTCCACGCGAACGCCGCCTACTGGACCGGACGGTACGAGCGGTCTCTGGCCCTCTCCGGGCAGACGCGCGCACTCGCCGCCGACATCCAGAGCGCCGAGTCGTTGTTGCGCGGCGGCGGGCATCAGGCGCTCAGCCTCGTCGCGCTCGGCCGGCACGAGGAGGCGATCGCGATCTGGGACGAGCTGCTCAAGATCGCCGACGACCACGGCCGCAGCCCCAACGTCCTGCTCAACTACTCCTCCCTCGCGTACCGGGAGCTGTACCTGCTCGACGAGGCCCGCCGGCGCACCGAAGAGGCGCTGGAGCTTTCCGCCGACCTGGCGTTCAGCATGCCGCGGCAGTTCGCGGGCTCGGATCTGCTCTTCACGCTGCTGCTGATCGGGGACGTCGGCGCCGCGCAGACGGTCTGGCCCGCCCGCTGGGAAGGCGTGAACGAGGCGACGGCCTGGACGACCTGGCTGATCGCCGGCCGGCTAGCAGCTGCCCGCGCCGAGATCGCGCTGCAGGCGGAAACGCCGGAGACGGCGCTGGAATGGGCGCAACGGTCGCTCGAGATCGCGCGCGGGACACACCGGCGCAAGTACGAGTCGCGCTCGCTCACCATGCTCGGCCGGGCGCTCACGCAACTCGGTCGCCGCGACGACGCGCTCGCCGCCCTCGGCGCCGGGGTCGCGATCGCGGACGAGCTCGTCGGCCCGCCGGCGCGGTGGCAGGCGCGAGCCGCCCTCGGCGACGCCGCCTATGAGCTCGGCGACGACAAGACCGCCGACGCCGCGTTCGCGGAGGCGGCGCAGCTCGTCGACGGCTTCGTCGAGACACTTGCTCCCGAGCGGGCCGCCGCCGTGCTCGCCGCGGAGCCGGTCTCGGATCTTCGCTCGCGCGCCGGGCGCTAGACAGCTGCGAACGCGGCGACCGTCCGGTCGACGTCGTCCTCGCTCGTCTGCCAGTTGCTGACCGAGATCCGGATCGCCTGCCGTCCCGCCCACGCCGTGCCGCTCATCCAGGCGACACCGCTTCGCTGGACGGCGGCGAGCTTCGCGGCGGTCTGCTCGTCGGAGCCGAAGCGGAAGAGCACCTGGTTCAGCACGACGTCGTTGAGCACCTCCACGCCGGGAACCTCGGCGATGCCGGCCGCACACCGCTGCGCCAGGTCGCAGCAGCGCTCGACCAGCTCGGCGATGCCGCTCCGGCCAAGCGACCGGATCGCGGCGTAGACGGGGAAGCCGCGGGCGCGTCGCGAGAACTCCGGCGTCCAGTCGACCTGGTCGCGCGGGCCGCCCTCGCCGCTCTGGACCAGGTACTCGGCCTGAACCGACATCGCCCGCCGGTGAGCGTCGGGCTTCGCGCAGAAGACGATGCCGGAGTCGTACGGGACGTTGAGGAACTTGTGCCCGTCGGTCGACCAGGAATCGGCACGCTCGGCGCCGGCGACGAGGTGGGCGAAGCGCGGGCTGGCCGCGGCCCAGAGGCCGAACGCGCCGTCGACGTGCAGCCAGGCGCCCGCGGCCTCGGCCGCGTCGGCGATCTCCTCGAACGGGTCGAACGAGCCGGCGTTCACCTCACCCGCCTGGGCGCAGACGATTGCCGGGCCGTCGCCGGAAGCCAGCGCCTCGCGCAGGGAGTCGGGGCGAATCCGCCCCTGCTCGTCGGCCGCGACCGAGAGGAGCGCTGCCGTGCCGAGGCCGATCAGCCGCAGCGCCCGCGGCAGGGTCGAGTGGACCTTCTCCCCTGCGAGCACCCGGATCGGCGGCGCGCCGGTGAGGCCGTCGCGCTCCACGTCCCACCCGGCTTGCGCGAACACGTGGTTGCGCGCGGCCGCCAGCGCGGTCGCATGCGCCATCTGCGTGCCGGTGACGAACGCGAAGGAAACCCCGCGCGGCAGTCCGAGCAGATCGGCGAGCCATTCACCGGCCACCTCCTCGACCACCGATGCCGCCGGGCCGGCGACGTAGAGGCCGGCGTTCTGGTCCCAGGTCGAGGTCAGCCAGTCGGCGGCGAGCGCCGCCGGCACGGCGCCGCCGATCACGAAGCCGAAGTACCGCCCGCCGGCGATCGCGACCGCGCCGGCGTCGCCGGCGGCGGCCAGCTCGCGGACGACCTCGCGCGCGTCGGTCGGTCCGGCCGGCACGGGCCCGCCGAGCCGGGCGCGGAGCTCGTCGACCTCGACGCGGGGAAAGACGGGACGGTCGGGCAGGCTCTCCAGGAAGTCGGCGGCGAGGTCGGCGGTCTCGCGGAGCAGGTCGCGCATGCCGGGACGCTACCCGCCCGCCCGAATCTGCGAGAGCGTCGCGCGGGGTGTGATCGCCTCCGGATCGACGCGAAGCTCGAGCAGCGCCGGCCTGCCCTCCGCGAGCGCCGCCTCGAACGCCGGCGCGAAGTCCTCGGTCCGCTCGACCCGCGCGGCAAACGCGCCGAACGACTCGGCGTAGCCGACGAAGTCGGGGTTGACGAGCTCGGTGGCGACGGTCCGCCCCGGGAAGTGGCGCTCCTGGTGCATGCGGATCGTCCCGTACATCCCGTTGTTCACCAGCAGCACGACGACCGCGGCGCCGTACTGGGCGGCGGTGGCCAGCTCGTGGCCGCTCATCAGGAAGTCGCCGTCGCCGCTCAGGCAGACGACCACGCGCTCGGGGTAGAGGAGCTTGGCGGCGATCGCGGCCGGGACGCCGTAGCCCATCGCCCCGGCGCAGGGGGCGAGCTGCGTGCCGTAGCGGCGGAACTCGTAGAAGCGGTGCGCCCAGACGGTGTAGTTGCCGGCGCCGTTCGTGAGCACTGCATCGTCCGGAAGGCGCTCGCGCAAGTAGGCCATCACCTCGGCCAGCTGGAGGTCGCCCGGCAGGTCGCGGTGGCGGAGGTTGGCGAGGTAGTCGGCGCGCGCCTGCTCGACCCAGGCGGCCCGGCGGGTGCCGTCGACCGGCCGGAGCAGGGCGGCGAGCTCGGGCGAGCCCGAGACGATCGCCAGTTCCGGCTCGTAGACCCGGCCGAGCTCGGCCGGATCGGCGTGGACGTGAATCAGCCGCTGGCGCGGGCGCGGCGGCTCGAGCAGGGAGTACTGGCGCGTGGCGATCTCGCCCAGGCGCGTGCCCAGCGCGAGGATCACGTCCGCGTCCTGGACGCGCCGGGCGAGCGCGGGATCCATCCCGATCGTCAGCGGCCCGGCGTACACACGCGAGCCGTTGTCGACGTAGTCCTGGCGGCGGAAGGAGGCCGCGACGGGCACGGTCGAGGCCTCCGCGAACGCGATCACGTCCCGGCCTGCCTGGTCGTTCCAGCCGCCGCCACCGACGACGACCAGCGGCCGCTCGGCGGCTGCGAGCAGCTCCAGCGCGCGGTCGACGTCCGCCGACGCCGGCGCCGGCCGCGACGGGCAGTAGCGCGTGGCATCGGAAACGTCGGCCTCGTCGTCCTGGACATCCTCGGGCAGCGCGACCACCACCGGCCCGGGACGGCCCGAGGTCGCGGTGTGGAAGGCGCGCTCGACGAGTTCCGGCGTCTGGGCCGCGTCCTCGAGCGTCGTCACCGCCTTCGCCATCTGACCGAACATCCGTGTGTAGTCGAGCTCCTGGAACGCCTCGCGGCCGAGGTGCCCGCGCGGCACCTGCCCGACGAGGAGGACGAGCGGGGTCGAGTCCTGGTAGGCGGTATGGATGCCGACGGCCGCGTGTGTGGCCCCCGGAGCGCGCGTCACCAGGCAGACGCCGGGCCGGCCGGTCAGCTTCCCGTACGCCTCCGCCATGTTGGCGGCCGCCGCCTCGTGGCGGGTCGTGCAGAGCCGGATCGACGAGTCGCCGAGTGCGTCCAGCACGCTGATGTAGCTCTCGCCCGGAACGCAGTAGGCCGTGTCGACGCTGTGGACGAGCAGCTGGTCGACCAGGATGCGCGCGGCGGTGCGCACGCTAGAAGGCGATCGGGTACTCGCCGTAGACGGTCGGGCGCTGGAGCTTCGGCCGGTCCTCGTCGGCCGGGTCGACGTATTTGATCGTTCGCTTTCCCGCCCACTCGGCCGGCAGCAGGAGCACGCGAACGAACGCCGACTCCTCGGTTGCTGACGCTGTCGCGACCACGGGCTCCGGCCCACTCTCGAACCACGGCTCGCCGGGCCTGTACTCCTGCGTCTCGCCGCCCGACTCGATCCGAATGGAGCCGAAGAGCAGGTGACGGATGCCCGGACCCGGATGCGTGTGCCGGTAGGCGATCCCGCCGGGCGGGAAGTCGATCCGGTCGTGGCGCATCAGCCAGCCGGGCCGCACCTCGACCGGCGCCGCGAGCAGCGCGTCGTCGGGCTCGGCGTCGAGCAGCTCCCAGGCCAGCATCGAGCCGTCGTCGAGCTCGTGGACGACCGTGTTCTGCGCGTCGTGCGGCGTGCGGGAGAGCGCGAGGATCAATGAAAGTACTGGCCGCCGTCGATGACCATCGTCTGGCCCGTGATGAAGTCGGCGGCCGGAGTGCAGAGGAAGACGACCGCGCCGACCACGTCGTCCGGCACCTGGTCGCGCTGGATCGTGCGCGACGCGACGGAGACGTCGCGAAGCTTCTTCACCACCTCCGGGTGCGCCTCGACGCCGGCGGTCATCGTGAAGCCGGGCGCGACGCAGTTCACGTGGATGCCGTCCTTGCCGAGCTCCTTCGCCAGCGCACGGGTGAAGGCGACGATCGCGCCTTTCGAGGTCACGTAGTGGAGCAGGAACGGCACGCCGCGGAACGGTGTCCCCGACGAGATGTTCACGATCTTGCCACCGCCCTGCTCACGCATCGCCGGCACCGCGGCACGGCAGGTCAGGAACATCGAGGCGACGTTCACGTCCATCACCTGCCGCCACTCCTCGAGCGGGATCTCCGAGAACGGCCGCATCGCCAGCGAGGCGTAGAGGCCGGCGTTGTTGATCAGGATGTCGAGGCGTCCGTGCCGGCCGAGCGTCTCGTCGACCATCCGCCCGACGTCCTCCTCGTTCGCGACATCCGCCTGGATGCCGCCTTCCGGCGGGCCCAGGTCGGCGACGACGACCGTCGCGCCCTCGGCCGCGAGGCCCGCCGCGATCGCCGCGCCGATCCCCTGCGCGCCGCCGGTGACGAGCGCGACCTTCCCCTCCAGGCGGCTCACCTCAACGGCGAGAACGAGGTGGGAATCAGGATGCGGTTCTCCTGGATGTGGATCAGCGGCTGGATCTTCGCGAGGAACGCGACCCACGCCTCGTCCGCCTGCAGCTCGCGCCGGCGCCTCGCCCGGTCCTCGAAGTCGTCGTACGCCCAGATGTGCGTGTAGGTCGAGGGCCTGCCGACGTCGGTGGTGAACGCCCCGACGAGACGGCCCAGGTAGCGCTCCTGGAGCGCGATCCCCTCGGCTTCGTACAGCCCGACGAGCTCGTTCAGCTTGCCGGTGTAGACGTGGTAGTCGCGCTCCTCGACGATCACGCATCGATTCTACGATGCACGGTGCGCATGTCCCTCCGCGACCGGATCGCACCCGCTCTCCAGGACCTCGTCGCCGGGCCGATGGAGAAGAAGCCGTTCATCCAGGAAGGGCGCCGGAAGCTGCTCGCGCCCGCGGAGGGGCGGGTGCTCGAGGTCGGCGCCGGCACCGGGTTCAACGCGCGGTACTACCCCGAGGGCGTCGGCGACGTGACGCTGACCGACGAGCTCGGCGGCATGCTCCGCCGGGCCGAGCGGCGGGCGGACGAGGCGGGCCGTCGCGTCGAGACGGTGACGGCGCCGGTCGAGCGCCTGCCGTTCGAGGAGGAGTCGTTCGACACCGTCGTCGGCTCGCTGCTCCTGTGCTCGGTCGACGACCAGGACGCCGCGCTCGCGGAGATCCGGCGCGTGCTGAAGCCCGGCGGCCGCTATCTGTTCCTGGAGCACGTCCGCTCCGACGACCCGAAGGTGGCCAGGCGGCAGGACCGGTGGGAACGCGTCTGGGGCGTCGTCGCGATGGGCTGCCACCCGAACCGCGACACGTTGCCGCGGATCGAGTCGGCGTTCGCGGTGGACGAGGTCGAGCGCAGCGAGCTGCCCGAAGGGCCGAGCCTGATCCGGCCGTACGTCCTCGGCCGGGCGCACAGGCGGTAGGAGCACACGGCCGACCCCGGGGACAGTCCCCTGTCGGGGACAGTCCCTTCACCGACACCGGTGTAAGCTCTTCGGTGGTGATGGAACGGCGCGCTGGCTCCCGGGCCCGGTACCGCGCGGCCCTTGCGGCGCTCAGCGTCTCCGCCGCCAGGCTGCGCTCGCAGCCGCTGCGTCCCGTGCTCGTCGTGGCAGGTGTCGCGCTCGCGTTCGCGATGACGGTCGCGATCGTCGGAGGGAGCCTGGTCGCCCGCCAGCAGGCGCTCGGACAGGCGCTCGATTCGTTGCCGGACAGCGCCCAGGGGTTCCGGGTCGACCGGTTCGGGACGCCCCTGAGCAGGCAGATGTACGGGCGCGGGGACCACGAGGTGCGACGGGTGCTCGGGACGCTGTCGCCGGGCGTGGCGCGACGGGTCGTGTTCTTCCGGCAGCTGCGGGTCGCCGGGCAGCTGGTCGAGATCGCGGGCGTCGACCGGCTCGCCCAGGTGATCCGGCTGCGCTCCGGGCGGCTGCCGCGCACCTGCACGCCGGCGTCGTGCGAGGTGCTGCAGATCGGCGGGGGCGGGCGGGCGCGGCTGCACCAGGGCGACGTCCGGCTCGACCGCGTCGGGGTCGCCGAGCTGCGCGATCCCGGGCTGTTCGGCTACATCTCGGCCGCGGGCGCCAGCCCAGCCGCGCCGCCGGCCGTGCTGATCGCGCCGAGCGTCGATTCGGTCGAGCGGCTGCCGTCGCTCCAGCCCTTCTACCGCGTCTATTCGTGGCTCTCGCCCCTCCGCGCGGACCGTCTGCACACGTGGGACGTCGATCGGATCCTCGCAGCGGAGTCGCGCGGCCAGGCGGCGCTGTACGCGACGGACTCCGCCTTCCGGCTGAGCAGCCCCGACGACGAGCTGCTGAGCGCCACCCGGCGCGGAACGATCGCCGCCAGACGCCTGATCCTGGTCGGCGGCGAGACGAGCGCGTTGCTGCTCGGGTTCGCGATCATCGCCGCGGTCGGCCTGCGCCGCGGGCTCGGGAGCGAACGGCGGCGCCTGCTCGCCCGCGGTGCCCGGCGCTGGCAGGCGTGGCTGGCGCTCGCGGCCGAGATCGGGGCGATGACGCTTGCGGGAGCGCTCCTCGGGATCGCGGCCGGCGCGGCGATCGTCGCCGCGATCGCAGCCGCGGCCGATCAGCCGATCGGTGGGATCCTCTCGCACACCCTGCTGGCGGGCTGGACGCTCGGCGCGCTGGCAGGGGGCGTGCTCGCGGTCACGCTCGTGCTCGCCGCGACGACGCTGACGCGGGACGACGAGGAGGGACGCCGGCGCATCCGCCTGTCGGACGTTGCCGCGGTCGGGGCGGCGGCCGCCGTCGTCGTCGGACTCAGTCGGGGGGCGCTCGACCCCGGAAACGTCTCCGGCGGCGACACGGTGCTGTTGCTCGTCCTCCCCGCGCTCGTCTGCTTCGTGGTCGCGGTCGTGCTCGCACGCCTGCTCGGGCCGGCCATGCGGGCGGGGGAGCGGTTGACGCGCGGCCGCTCGCTGACGCTTCGCCTGGGGGTCCTCGCGCTCGCCCGCGCCCCGTCGCGGACCGTCGTCACCTGCGCGTTCATCACGGTCGCGCTCGGGCTCGCGCTCTTCGCGGCCGCCTACCGGGCGACGCTCGCCCGCGGCGCCTCCGACCAGGCCGCGTTCCAGGTGCCGCTCGACTACACGGTCAGCGAGGGCTCGAGGCTGGTGCAGCCCCTCGACGCCGCTCCGCTCTCGGCCTACGCCGGGACGGCGCCGGGTGCCCGGGCCTTCCCGGTTCTCCGGCTCGCGGCGACGACGCCCGGGACCGGCACGGCAGTCCTGTCGCCGACCGTTCTCGGCGTTCCGGCCGCCGCCGTCCGGCAGCTGCGCTGGCGCTCCGACTTCTCCTCCCTCACGGTCTCGTCCATTGCGCGCAAGCTGTCGGCGCAGGGACAGCCGCGCCTGCGCGGCGTGCGGATCCCGGCAGGGACGGAGACGCTCTCCACGCGGGCGCGGCTGCGGGGCGCGGACGTGCTCGCGTGGGTCGTGGTCGGGGACCCGCGTGGCCGCATCTCGCTCCTCCCGCTCGGGCGCGTGCCCAGGCAGACGGCGACGCTGACGGCGCACGTTCCCCGCGGCGCCGGGCTTCGCGTGCTCGGCATCCAGCTCGCCCTTCCGGAGACCGAGGCTTTCATGCTCGCGCACGACGAGGCCGAGGGCTCGGTTGCGGCGGCGCCGTCCGGCGAGATCGCGATCGGGCCGCTGCTGGCGGGAACCGGCGTGCTGACCGACTGGCGCGACTGGACGCTCTCCACCGGCGGCGACGTGCTCCCCCGGGCCGGCGGCGCGACGATCCGGTACGCCTTCCCGGACACCGGGCTCCGCCTGGTCTTCCGCCCGGCGCAGCCGACCGACGGGCAGGTGATGCCCGTGGTCGTCTCGCCCGACGTCGCCCGCGGCGCGGGCGGGATCGGAGCGACGACCGTGCTCGACTTCCAGGACACGCACGCCGACGCCCGGATCGTCGGGGTGGCGTCGCGCCTGCCGTCCGTTCCCGCCGACAGCGGCGCATTCGTCCTCGCCGACGCCGCCTGGCTGTCGACCGCGATCGACGCGGACGCTCCCGGCGAGGGGACGCCGAACGAGGTCTGGATCTCGACTCCGGGCGACGGCTCGGTCGCCGGACAGGCGCTGCACCGGCCGCCGTTCTCGGGGCTCGTCGTGGAGTCGCGCGCGGCGATCGAGCGGCGGCTGGCCGGGGACCCGCTGGCGCACGCCACCGCGATCGCCCTGGGCGCCGCGGGGCTGGTGGCGCTCGTGCTGGCCGTGCTCGGCTTCTGGGTCGGCGTGGCCAGCGAGCTGCACGACGAGAAGAGCGACTTCTTCGACCTCGAGGCGCAGGGCCTGCCGCCGGCCGACATGCGCCGACAGCTGCGGATGCGCGGCGTGATCCTGCTGGTGCTCGGCTTCGCCGGCGGTCTGGCGCTCGCGCTGCTGCTCTCCCGCCTGGTCGTCTCGCTGATCCGGGTGTCCGGAACGACGGGAGTGCCGGAGCCGCCGTTGCGGCTCGATCCCGACTGGCTCGTCGCGGGCATCGGGATCGCCGCGCTGATGCTCGCCGCGTTGCTCGTCGCGGAAGCGGCTTCGCTCGCCGCCTTCCGCGGCAACCGCCCCGAACGCGCCTCCTGGAGCCTCGAATGACGCTCGCCGTCGACGTCCGCGAGGCCTTCCGCATCCACCGCTTCGGCGGCGCGACCTCGGTCGCGCTGCAGGGGCTGACGCTCCAGGTCGAGCCGGGCGAGATCGTGGTGGTGCTCGGGCCGAGCGGCTCCGGGAAGTCGACCCTGCTGCGCACGGTCGCGGCGTTCGACCGGCTGTCCGCGGGCGTTGCCCGCGTGCTCGGCACGGACGTCGGGAGCCTCGACCCCGGAGCGGCGGCGATGTTCCGGGCGCGGAACCTTGGATTGCTCGACCAGCACTACGCACGGGCCCTCTCCCCCGATTTGACGTGCATCCACACCGTCGGCCTCGGGCTGGAGCTGCTCGGCTCACCGCGGCCGGACGCTCACGCGATCGCCGCCGGGCTGCTCGAGCGCGTCGGGCTCGGCGACCGGCTCGATGCACGCCCCGGGTCGCTGTCGGGCGGCGAGCAGCAACGCGTCGCGCTGTGCGCCGCACTGGCCCACCGCCCCCGGCTGCTGCTGGCAGACGAGCCCGCCGGCGAGCTGGACGCCGAGAACGCAGCGATCGTCTACGGGCTGATCGCCGAGCTCGCGCGCGAGCAGGGGACGACCGCGCTCGTGGTCAGCCACGACGAGGCGGCGGCAACGATCGCCGACCGCCTGGTCTACGTCCGCGACGGCCGCGTGGTCGAGGAAGGACGCCCGGGCGTCCGCTCGTCGCTGGTCGTGACCGAGCCGGGCTGGGTGCGGCTGCCGGACCCGCTGCTGGAGGCGCTCGGCTCGCCGACGCGGCTTCATGCCGAGCGCCGCGAGCAGGAGCTCGTGCTGTCGAGCGACTCGCTCGACCGGGCGCTCGATACTCCCGCGCCCGCGATGTTCCACGAGCACGCGGCCACGCCGGGAGCGACAGTGGCCGAGCTGCGCAGCGTGTTCAAGCGCTTTGCGGGAGCGCCGAGGCCGGTGCTCTCCGGCGTCTCCGCCTCGTTCGCGTCGGGGACGCTGACGGCGGTGGTCGGCCGGTCAGGGAGCGGCAAGACGACGCTCCTGCACCTGCTGGCCGGCCTCGAGCGGCCGGACGAGGGGCACGTGCTCGTCCAGGGCCGCGAGATCGGGGACCTCGATCGCGCGGGCTCGGCTGCGGTACGGCGCGAGCACGTGGCGCTCGTCACCCAGGAGCCGGGGCTCGTGCCACACCTCAGCGCGCGCGAGAACGTCGAGCTGGGACTGCTCGTTCGCGGGCTCGAGGGCGACCCCGCCGCCGCACTCGCCGAGGTCGGGCTGGGCGCGCGGCTCGACCACCGCGCCGACCGGCTCTCCGCCGGTGAGCGGCAGCGGGTCGCGATCGCCCGCGCGCTGGCTGCCGATCCCGTGCTGCTGCTCGCGGACGAGCCGACCGCCCGCCTCGACCAGTCGAACGCGCGTGCCGTGGGCGAGCTGCTCGCGAAGCTCGCGCACGAGCACGGCACCGCCGTGGTCTGCGCCACCCACGACGAGGTCGTGATCGAGCAGGCCGACCGCCGACTCGAACTAGGGTCTGACCCCGCACGGGGTCTGACCCCACAGGCCGCAGCGCACTCCGGCTCTTCGGGGACAGTCCCCTCCGGGGACAGTCCCTAAGCGATGCCCGCCAGCGCGAGGTACTTCAGCTCGAGCCAGTCCTCGATGCCGTACTTCGAGCCCTCGCGGCCGATGCCCGACTCCTTCATGCCGCCGAACGGCGCGACCTCGGTGGAGACGAAGCCGGTGTTGATGCCGACGATGCCGTAGTCGAGCCCCTCCGAGACGCGCCAGACGCGGCCGACGTCGCGGCTGTAGAAGTACGCGCAGAGGCCGTACGGCGTGTCGTTCGCGATCCGCACCGCCTCCGCCTCGGTCGCGAACCGGGAGATGCCGGCGACGGGGCCGAAGGTCTCCTCGTGGCTCATCGCCATCCCGGCGGTCAGGCCGGTGAGCACGGTCGGCTGGAAGAACGTGCGCCCGAGCTCGTGGCGCTCGCCGCCGACGTGCAGCTCGGCACCGCCGTCGACTGCGTTCGCGACGTGCCGCGTCACCTTGTCGAGCGCCGCGTCCTCGATCAACGGCCCGATCCTCGCGTCCGGCTCGGTGCCGGCGCCGACCTTCAACCCCACGACCGCCTCGACCAACCGCTCCAGGTAGGCGTCGTAGATCCCCTCCTGGACGAGGATCCGGTTCGCGGAGATGCACGTCTGGCCGGAGTTGCGGAACTTGCAGACGACGGTGCCGGCGACCGCCTCGTCGAGGTCGGCGTCGTCGAAGACGACGAACGGCGCGTTGCCGCCGAGCTCGAGCGAGATCTTCTTCAGCCCGGCCGCGCACTGGGCCATCAGCAGCTTGCCGACCTCGGTCGAGCCGGTGAAGCCGACCTTGCGGACGAGCGGGCTCGAGGTCATCTCGCCGCCGATCGCAGGCGCGTCCTCGGCGTCGCCGGTGACGACGGAGAGAACTCCCGGCGGGAGCCCGGCCTCCTCGCCGAGAACAGCCACGGCGAGGGCGGAGAGCGGCGTCTGCTCCGCGGGCTTCAGCACCATGGTGCACCCGGCCGCCAGCGCCGGCGCCGCCTTGCGGGTCGGCATCGCGGACGGGAAGTTCCACGGCGTGATCCCCGCGGCGACGCCGACCGGATGCTTGAGCACGAGCAGGCGGCGGTCGGGCAGCGGCGACGGGATCGTGTCGCCGTAGACGCGCTTGCCCTCCTCGCCGAACCACTCGAGGAACGACGCGGCGTAGCGGATCTCGGCCTCGGACTCGGCGAGCGGCTTCCCCTGCTCGAGCGTGAGCAGCATCGCCAGGTCGTCGAGGTGCTCGAGCATCAGGTCCGCCCAGCGGCGCATGATCCGGGCGCGGTCGGCCGCGGTGCGTCCGCGCCAGCCCGGCAAGGCCTCCTCGGCCGCCTCGAGCGCCCGCCGGGTCTCCGCCGCGCCCATCCGGGGCACGTGCGCGAGCTCCTCGCCGGTCGCAGGATTCGTCACCGGGAACGTCTCGCCGGAGTCGGCGTCGACCCATTCGCCGTTCAGCCAGGCCTGCTCACGGAGGAGGTCGTCGTTTGCGAGCGGCGTCTTCGTGATCATCGGCCCCCCAACCAGTCGCGGATCTCGTGCGGGGTCAGGGTCCGCTTACCCAGCTCGTCCGCCGGGGGCACGAAGTCGCGGGCGACCCGCAGCACGACGTCCTCTGTGTCGGAGAACGGGCTGAGGATCTTCGTGCCCTTGAGCAGCACCTTGCCCGGGAGCGGGGCGCCGACCGCGCTCAGATGCGCGGCCGAGTAGCCCTTGCCCTTCAGTGCTTCGTTCGCCTGGTCGATCACGGCGCCTCCAGCTTCTCACGGAGGAGCTCGTTGACCACCTTGGGATTGGCCTTGCCGCCGGTCTCCTTCATCACCTGCCCGACGAAGAAACCGAGCAGGCCGTCCTTGCCGCCGCGGTAGGCCTCGACCTGCCCGGGGTTGGCGGCGAGCACCGCCTCCACGAGCGGCTCGAGCTCGGACGTGTCGGAGACGGCCGTCTGTGCCAGATAGTCGTCGGCCGCGAAGCCGTCGTCGGCGCTGGACGCGACCGCGCTCGACAGCGCCTCCCTGGTCAGGTCCTTCGCCGCCTTGGCCACCTTGGCCAGCTGGGCGAGGTTCGCCCCCGCCGGAATCGGCTGGTTCATCGCGAAGTTGAACGCCTCGCGCTCGGCAACCCCGCCCGCGACGAGCCCGCGGTACGCCGGGTCGCGGTCGGTGGTGACGAGCGCCCAGGCATCCTCGACTCCGAGCGCCTCCGCCCGTGCGCGAATCGCGTCGGCGGGCAGCTCCGGGAGCTCTCCGCGCAGCCGCTCGACCAGCGCCGGCTCGGGCTCGACCGGCACGAGGTCGGGCTCGGGGAAGTAGCGGTAGTCGTCCGCCTCCTCCTTCGAGCGGTGCGGCGTCAGCGTGTCCGTGTTCGGCTCGTAGTCGTAGGTGTGCTGCTCGACCGCCCCTCCGGACTCGTAGAGCTCGACCTGCCGCCGAACGGCGGCGTCGATCCCGCGGCCGATGAACCGGAACGAGTTCATGTTCTTCAGCTCCCAGCGGGTGCGGAGCTCGTCCGAGCCGGCCGGCCGCACAGAGACGTTGGCGTCGCAGCGGAGCGTCCCCTCCTCCATGCGCGCGTCCGAGATGCCGAGCGCGACGATCGTCTGGCGCAGCAGCTGGAGGAAGCGCTCGGCCTGCTCGGCCGAGCGGATGTCCGGCTGGGTGACGATCTCGACCAGCGGCGTCCCGCCGCGGTTGAAGTCGATCAGCGACCGCTCCGCGCCGATCTTGCGCCCGGTGCCGCCGCCGACGTGGACGGTCTTCGCCGCGTCCTCCTCCAGGTGCGCACGGACGAAGCCGAGCTCGAACGGCGCGCCGCCGGGCACCGCCAGCCGCCCGCCGACGCACAGCGGCTGGTCGTACTGGGAGATCTGGTAGCCCTTCGGGTTGTCCGGATAGAAGTAGTTCTTCCGGGCGAAGACGGCGCGCTCGGCGATTTCGGAGCCGAGCGCGAGGCCGAGCTTGATCGTCCACTCGACGGCGGTGCGGTTCGCGACCGGCAGCGCCCCCGGGTGAGCCAGACAGACCGGGCACGTGCGCGTGTTCGGATCGGCGCCGAAGCCGGTCTCGCACCGGCAGAACATCTTCGTCCGCGTCTTCAGGTGGACGTGGATCTCCAGCCCGACGACGGCTTCCCAGCCACTCATCGCAGCCGCTCCGGGACGAAGTCGAAGCCGAGTGCCTGCTCGAGCGCGTGGCCGGCCCGGAAGAGCGTGTTCTCCGAGAGCTGCGGGCCGACCAGCTGCAGCCCGACCGGTAGCCCTTCGGAGAGGCCGCAGGGGATCGAGAGGCCGGGCAGCCCGGCGACGCATGAAGGAATCGTCAGCAGGTCGGAGGCGTACATCGCGAGCGGGTCGTCGGCGCGCGCGCCGATCGGGAACGCGACCGTCGGTGAGGTGGCCGACACGATCAGGTCGAAGCGCTCGAAGACGGCCGCGTGCTCGCGGATGATCACCGTCCGCACCTGCTGCGCCTTGCCGTAGAACGCCTCGTAGTAGCCGGCCGACAACGCGTAGGTGCCGAGCATGATCCGGCGCTTCGGCTCGTCGCCGAAGCCCTCGTCGCGTGTGCGCTCGTAGACGGTGGTGAGGTCGTCGCCCGCGGCCCGGAAGCCGTAGCGCACGCCGTCGTAGCGTGCGAGGTTCGACGAGGCCTCCGCGGGAGCGACCAGGTAGTAGCAGGGCAGCCCGTATTCGACCGAGCGCGGCAGCGAGCATTCCTCCACCTCCGCGCCGAGTTCCTCGCAGAGGGCGATCGTGCGCGCGACCGCGTCCGCGACGCCCGGCTCGATTCCCGCGGCGTCACGCATCTCGACCGGCACGCCGATGCGCAGACCTTTCAGGTCGGCCGCGCCCGGCTCGGGGATCTCGACCGGCGGGACGTCGGCGGTGGTCGAGTCGGCCGGGTCGCGTCCCGCGATCACCGAGTACAGGAACGCGCTGTCGCGCACGGTCTTCGTCACCGGGCCGACCTGGTCGAGCGACGAGGCGAAGGCGACGATCCCGTACCGGCTGACCGTCCCGTAGGTGGGCCGCAGCCCGACGTTGCCGCAGAGCGCAGCAGGCTGCTTGATCGAGCCGCCGGTGTCGGAGCCGAGCGCCCACGGCGCCATGCCGGCGGCGACGGCGGCCGCCGAACCGCCCCCCGACCCGCCCGGGACGCGCGTGGGGTCCCACGGGTTGCGCGAAGGGCCGAACGCCGAGTTCTCGGTCGACGAGCCCATCGCGAACTCGTCGGTGTTCGTCTTCCCCAACAGCCGCAGGCCACGCGCCTTGCAGCGCGCCGCCACGGTCGAGTCGTACACGGGCACGTAGCCCGCGAGGATCTTCGAGCCGGCCGTCGTCTCGACGCCCTTCGTCCCGATCACGTCCTTCAGTGCGATCGGGATCCCCTCGCCCTCGCCCTCGCCGTCGCACCGGCGCAGGAAGCAGTGGAGCTCCTCGTCGCGCTCGTCGATCGCCGCCCGGTAGGCGTCGAACAGCTCCTGGCTCGACACCTCGCCGCGGGTGAGCAGGCCGTTCGCCTCCTCGGCGGTCAGTCGCAGGGTGTCGATCACGGCCGTGTCACCTCGAGCCGGATCTCCGGGCAGGCCCCCCTGGGGGGAGCGAGCCCCCCTTGCGAACAGCATCGCAGGCGCGAGCGCGCCCGACTGTGCCGGAAGCGCGACAAAAGGCGCGCGACGCGCGCGGCCGGCTCATACCGGCGGCACCCCGAAGAAGCCGTCCTCCGGGTCGGGCGCGTTCGCCAGCGCCTCGTCTCGCGCGAGCGACGGCGCGGGCTCGTCCTCGGCCAGAACATTGATCAGGTCGAGCGGATGCGAGGTCGGCGGCACGCCCTCGAGGTCGAGCTCGGACACCTTCCCGACCGCTTCGAGGATCGCACTCAGCTGACCGCGGAAGCGTTCGACCTCCTCGTCCGTGAGCGCCAGCCGCGCGAGCTTCGCGACGTGCAGCACCTCGTCTCTCGTGATCTCCATTGAACGCCAAGTCTCCCAAAGAAAGCCGGTCGCGGCGGGGTTGTAGTCGCGCGACCGGTGCCCTCGAAACGCGCGAAGTGCGTAAGAGAAAGGGCCCCCTTTCGGGGGCCCTGGCAACAGGTTCCGAAAGGGAAGCTCTAGAGCGGAACGACGTTCGCCGCCTGCAGGCCCTTCTGGCCCTGCACGACCTCGAACTCGACCTTCTGACCCTCGGTCAGCGTCTTGTACCCGTCGGACTGGATCGAGCTGAAGTGGACGAAGACATCCTCCCCCTCACTCCGCTCGATGAATCCGTAGCCCTTCTCGTTCGAGAACCACTTCACCGTGCCCTCTGCCAAAACATCCTCCTTCTGTGCTGCAAAAACGAACGACGGCCCGGGCACCGAGCCGCCGACCCAGGGTTGAGCGGGCCGAACGTTAGCGTCCGCTCCCGGGGAACGCAAGGCGGCCGGCGCGATAGTTCGCAGCCTTGACCGTGTTCCGTAACAGCATCGCGATCGTCATCGGCCCGACTCCGCCCGGAACCGGCGTCATCAGCCCGGCGACCGCTAACGCGTCCGGGTCGACGTCGCCGCGAAGTCCCTCGTTCGTCCGGTTCATGCCGACGTCGATCACCGCGGCCCCGGGCTTGACCATGTCCGTGGAGACCACGCCCGCCTTGCCCACGGCCGCGACCAGCACGTCGGCCTGGGACACGTGCGCGGCGAGATCGGCCGTCCGCGAGTGGCAGATCGTCACCGTCGCGTTCGCCCGCAGCAGGAGCAGCGCGGCCGGTTTGCCGACGATCGTGCTGCGGCCGATCACGACCGCACGCTTCCCGACCAGCGGAACCCCGTACTCCTCCAGCAGCGCCATGATCCCGAGCGGCGTCGCCGGCACGAAGGTGGGCTCGTCGAGATAGAGCTGCCCGGCGCTGGCCGGATGGAAGCCGTCCACGTCCTTCCGCGGCGAGACGGCCCGAAGCACCCGGCCCTCGTCGATGTGGTCGGGAAGCGGGAGCTGGACGAGGATCCCGTCGACGGCGTCGTCGGCGTTCAGCTCGCCGATCAATGCGAGGAGCGCCTCCTCCGACGTGTCGGCCGGAAGGTGATGGTCGTGCGGCTCGATCCCGGCCTCGCGGGCCGCCTCGTGCTTCTTCCCGATGTAGATGTGGGACGCGGGGTCGTCGCCGACCAGCACCGTAGCCAGTCCCGGACGCCCCAGCTCGGCGACCTCGGCCGCGACCTCTTGCCTGATCCGCGCTGCGAGTGCCGCCCCGTCCATCGTCGTCGCCGTCACCGCGCAAGCGTACTTTGCGTTGACTCGGGGAACTGATGCGGAATGCCCATGCGCAGGCGAGCCTCGGACACAGGCGAGGCAACGCAGGTCGTCGACGAGCTGACCGCGCCTTTACCGGCGGCGGCCGAATCTCCGCCTCCCGGCGCGCCGGTCGAAGAACCGCCGCCCGATCGCGAGCTGTGGCCGTGGCTCGTAGTTCTGCTCGTCCTCGTGCTCGCAGCCCTGATCGGCGCCTGGTTGGCGTCACGCCACAACGGCGACTCGAACACGACCGGAGCCCCGCCGCAGACGGTCGCGGCCGCTCCCGGTGTCAACGCGCCCGCGAGGATCGCCGTTCCTCGCGTCGTCGGCCTCCAGGCGCCGGCCGCGCTGGTCGCACTCCGCCGCGCCGGCCTGACAGGCACGACGCGCGGCGCGTTCTCGGAAAAGCCGGCGAACCGCGTCGTTGCCCAGTCCCCCGCTCCGGGCGCGCGGGTCCGTCGCGGCGGCACGGTGACACTGGCCGTGTCGAAGGGCCGGAAGCCGGTCGCAGTTCCTGACGTCACGGGTCAGCAGGTGGCTGCGGCGCTCGACACGCTTCGTGTGCAGGGCCTGCGCGCGAACGTGGTCCGGGTGCCGAGCGATCAGGCGCCCGGACAGGTGCTGGCGCAGCACCCGAAGGGCGGCGCGACCGCTCCATCCGGCTCGGCGGTGCGCCTCAACGTCGCGACGACGGCGTCCTCGGGCCAGGCGACGACCACGGCGCCGGCCTCGCCGGCGCCTCCTCCGGCCGTCTCGGCCGTGACCGTTCCGGACGTTCGCGGTCAGAAGGTCAACGATGCGCGCAAGCAGCTACGTGGGGTCGGGCTCGTCCTGGAGATCAGGAAGGTCCCGAGCTCGCTGCCGAAGAACAGCGTCGTCTCGCAGTCGCCACGCCCCGATGCGGCGGCGAAGCGGGGCGATCACGTGCTGGTGACGGTGTCCCGCGGCCGCGCAAAGGGCAAGAAGAGCGGCGGCGCGCCCGCCGCCGCCACGTCGATGCCGGACGTCACCGGCGAGGACGAGGCGTCAGCGACACAGGATCTGGAGGCGGCCGGGTTCGACGTGCAGGCCGTCGACCAGGAGACGACCGACGAGTCCGAGGACGGGCTCGTGGTCGGGCAGGACCCCTCCGCCGGCAGGCAGGCGGCGGCGGGGTCGCAGGTGACGATCTACGTCGGCCGCTTCGGCGGCTGAGAGGGGAGAGAGATGGGAATCGGGGTGAGCCTGATCCTGATCGCCGTGGGGGCGATCCTGACCTGGGCCGTGGAGACGAGCGTCTCCGGTCTCGACATCAACGCCGTGGGCGTGATCCTGATGATCGTCGGGCTGGTGGGCTTCGTGCTCTCGCTGGCGTTCTGGTCGACCTGGTGGGGCCCGGGGTACTTCCGGCGCACGGTGGTGTCCCACCCGGGCGGCACGCAGCGGCGCGTGGTCGTCGAGCAGGATCCCGCAGACGCGGTGATCGAGAAGCGGTACTAGGCAAGCTGCGGCGCGGCGCGCCACCGGTGACCGGTTTACACTGGTGTCGTGCCGCGCTACGACCTGCCGAACTACGCGCCCGAGCCGCTCCGGCTCGTCCAGCGGCTCGTGAACACGGTCGACTTCGAGCGCGACCGCGACTGGCTTGCGGACGTGCTCACGGAGGAGGGCGTGGAACCGGGGGCGGACGGCCTCGAGCGCGCCCGCGAAGTGCGCGAGGCGATCCGCGAGCTGCTGTACGCCAACAACCGCCAGGCGACGGAAGGCGATCCATACGGCGTGCTGCGCCGCGCGACCGACCGGGCAGGGTTCACGCTCGACCTCGAGGCTCCGGAACTCGCGGCGACTGCGACCGGCGTGGACGGCCTGCTCGGCCGTGTGCTCGCGATCGCCTACGGGGCAATGGTCGATGGGTCGTGGAGCCGGCTGAAGGCCTGCCGGAACCACGGATGCCGCTGGGCCTTCTACGACTACTCCCGCAACCGCTCGGCCAGCTGGTGCTCGATGCAGCTCTGCGGCAACCGCACGAAGACCCGTGCGTACCGCCGCCGGCACGGCGCAACCGCGTAGCGTTCGTAGAAGGGACAGCCTTCAGGCTGTCCGTCGGGCCTTCCGCCGGCCCCACCGCAAGGCAGGGGACAGGCCAAAGCCGGTCCCTTCTCAGCGGCGCAGCCGGAGTTCGCGCGGGAAAAGGCGCCTGGCGGATTCGAACCGCCGTACGAGGCTTTGCAGGCCTCTGCCTAACCACTCGGCCAAGGCGCCCGGCCCGCGCATGGTATCCGCCGTCCCGGGAACCACCTGGACGATGACGGCGGCCGAGTACGTCCCCGAGCACACGAGCCTCGCCGCTCTCCGCGAGGCGGTCCAGGGCTGCCTCGGCTGCCCCCTTTACGCAGACGCCACCCAGGCCGTTTTCGGCGAAGGAGCGGCGCACGCCGAGGTGATGCTGGTCGGCGAGCAGCCCGGCGACAGGGAGGATCTCGCCGGCCGGCCGTTCGTCGGGCCGGCGGGACGATTGCTCGACGAGGCGCTCGCCGAGGCCGGGATCGACCGCTCGCATGCCTACGTCACCAACGCGGTCAAGCACTTCAAGTGGCAGGGCCGGGGCAGGCGGCGCATCCACCAGAAGCCGACGTGGTCGGAGTCGGTCGCCTGCCGGCCCTGGCTGGAGGCCGAGCTGGCGGCGGTCCGGCCGCGCGTGGTCGTCGCGCTCGGGGCCACCGCCGCGCAGTCCCTCCTCGGCAAGGACTTCCGGGTCACGAAGCAGCGTGGCGAGCCGCTCGACTCGCCGCTCGCCGAACACGTCGTCGCCACGGTCCATCCCTCGTCGATCCTGCGCCAGCGGGACGAGGAGGCCCGCCGCGTGGAGCTGGCGGCGTTCGTGGACGACCTCCGCGTCGTTGCGGGGCTTCTCTAGGCTGACGGGGTGACCGTCCCCGTCATCGACATCTCCGGCGACCCGCGCAAGGTGGCCGCCGAGGTGGGCGCCGCCTGCGGCGAGCTCGGGTTCCTGACAGTCGTCGGCCACGGCGTTCCGGATGACGTCGCCGAGCGGGCCGCGTCCGCAACGCACGCGTTCTTCGACCTCCCCGAAGCCGAGAAAGGCGCGCTGGCCGACGGCGAGCCGGTCCTCGGCCTTCCGGCGTACCGCCCGCTGCGGAGCGAAAGCCTCGCCGCCAGTCTCGGGCAGAAGACGCCCGGCGACCTGAAGGAGTCGCTGGACTGGGGCCCTCTGGTCCCCGGGTTCGGCTGGCCCGAGCAGCCTCCGGCGCTGCGAGAGGCGTTCGAGGCGTACTACGCGACCGCCTCGGACCTCGGCGCGCGTCTCCGCGGCCTCTTCGCCCGCGCGCTGGGCCTGCCCGAGAACTGGTTCGACGAGGCGTTCCGCGGTCACTCGTCGAGCATGCGCGCGGTCAACTATCCGCCGCCGCCGGCAGGCGAGATCGAGCCCGGCCAGCTGCGGGCCGGAGCGCACACCGACTACGGCTGCATGACGATCCTGCGGATGGACGACGCGCCGGGTGGGCTGCAGGTGCAGTCCCGCGACGGTCGTTGGCTCGACGTCGAGGCCGTTCCCGGATCCGTCCTGATCAACCTCGGCGACATGATGGCCCGCTGGACGAACGACCGCTGGCCGGCGACGCTCCACCGCGTTTCGATTCCGCCCGCCGACCAGGCGGCCGCGAGCCGGCGCCAGACGATCGTCTTCTTCCACGACCCACGCCCGGACGCGGTGATCGACTGCATTCCGAGCTGCGTCGATCCCCACTACCCACCCCGCTACGAGCCGGTGACAGCCCTCGAGCACATCCAGTCGAAGGCGGCGAAAGCCCTGGCCTGAACGTCGGGTTGTACGATCGCCCGATCGACCTCGCACGTTCCCTCTTCTTCTCCTGGGCCGCGAACGCGATCGCGCTGGTGGTCGTGATCGCCGTGTTCGACAAGGTCACGATCGGCTCGCTCGGCGACCTGATCCTCGCGGCGCTCCTGTTCGGGATCCTGAACACGGTGCTCAAGCCGGTCATCAAGGCGATCACGCTCCCGCTCGCGATCATCACGCTGCGCCTGGCCTGGTTCGGCGTGTCGATGCTGATGCTGATCTTGACGGCGGCGATCATCGACAGCTTCGACATCCACGGCTTCTGGGCCCTCGTCTGGGCGACCGTGGTGATCTGGGTGGTCAACCTCGTGCTGGACATCGCGCCGGGGCCCTGGAAGGGCACGCGCCGCGACTGAGTCGCCGGGTTGCATTTCGACCCCGGAACGATCACGATCCGCGCTGATGCCTTTCCACTGGCTCCGCATTCCCTCGAGCCCGCCGCAGAAGCGGAGGGACGACGTCGAGAAGATCTGCAAGGAGCACGGCGCACGCCTGTGCGAGCAGCAGACCTTCTACGACCAGGATGGGCAGGCGTACGCGCTGGTCGAGGTGCCCGGCGACGAGGCCAGGGTCGAGCAACTGCTCACCAGGCTCAATGCGACATCGTGGAAGGGCCTCGTCCACGCCGACGAGAAGGCCGGCGGCGCGAACCCACCCCGGTCGAAGAAGCGCGACGCGAGCTCCTAGCTCGCGCCTGCGACGACGAGCGAGTCGGCCGCGCGCGCGTAGGCGTCTGCGCCGACCTCGTGGTAGAAGGCGCGTGCGCGCTCGAGCTCTTCCTGCGCTGCGTCGAGGTTCCCGTTCGCGGCGAGCGTCGTCGAGGTGCGTAGCCGCGCCCTCGCCTCTTCCGGTCGGGCTCCGATTGCCGCATAGGCGGCCGCGGCGTCGGCATGGGAGCCGCTGAGCAGGTGGTGGGCTGCGACGAGCCAGCGCGAGCCTGCCCTTGCGTCGGCAGGCAGGCCGCCGCGCCTGCCGAGCTGGTGCAAGACATCTGCGAGGTCCGCAGTCCAGAAGGACGGGAGGACGCCCCGGCCGGAGCCCTCGGCGGCCGCCTCGTCGGCCAGTGGCGCAGCCTCGTCGGGCCGTCCGACCTCGGCGAGCACCCGTGCTCGAAGCGCGAGGCCGGGGCAGAGCGCGGCGGGATCTTTCGCCCGGCGTGCGAACCCGAGCGCGGTGGCGGAGTCCTCGAGCGCTCCTGCATGGTCGCCGCGTGCGATCCGGATCCAGGCGCGAACGCTGCTGCCCGCATACCCGCCGTAGCCCGCGTCGTCCTCGCGAAGAAGCGACTCCGCGGCTGCCACGGCCTCGTCCCACGCTCCGCGCCAGTAGAGCTCGTACGGCCGCTCGGCCGCGAGCCAACGGAGGCCGTGCGCGTCGCCGAAGCCCGTCGCCGCCGTACGACCACGCTCGTAGACGGCCCATGCCCGCTCCAGCTGCCCCAGCTCCACGAGCGAGGTGGCAAGGTTGGCACAGCTGCGGACGAGAGCCGGCGAGCTCGTCTCCTCCGCAACCTGGACTGCCTGCTCGAGATCCCCGATTCCGTCCAGGTCGCCGCCGAGTATGCGCGCATGTCCTCTGAACGTGAGACTCTCGGCCCTGATCTCATCCAGATCGAGCGCCTCGGCGAGGTCGAGCGCATCGCTGCTCACCGACAATGCGCGATCGGGATCTCCACGCAGCGCATAGAAGCCTGCGAGGTTGCTTATGGCCTCTGCCTGCGCGTGCGAAGGCGCCAGATCGCGCAGTAGCTCGACCGCGGCCGAGGCGCGACGGGACGCCTCGTCGTGGTCTCCCCGGGCCAGGGCAATCCTGCAGACGAGAACGTCGGCCCGCGCAGCACGCTCGACGTCACCGATCTCGACCAACGCATCCCGCGCCTGATCGAGCTCGACGTGCCCGCCGCGCTCCGACCAGAACAGCGCTCTCCCGAGCTGGAACAGCAGCTGCGGCCGCGCCGGGTCGTCGACCGGCCAGAGCTCGAGGGCGTCGCGGAAGAACCGAGCCGCCGCCGGGTAGGCGTACACGGTGAGCGCGTGCTCGCCTGCGTCGCGCAGCGCGATGCGGGCGCGATCGACCAGCCCGGTCGTCTCCTGCCGGGCCAGCCGCGCGTACTCGAGCGCGCTCGTGTAGTGGTGGGCGAGCAGCTCCGTCAGGTCGCCGCGGCCCGGCGCCAGCGACTCGATCCACTCGGCCGTCAGCCGGTGCTTCTCGGCGCGGGCGGCCCGCGGGATCTGCGCGTATGCCACGTCCCGCACGAGGACGTGCCAGAACGTGTACTGGCTCTCCTCGGCGACCGCGCTGCGCGGGTGCGGGCGGACGAGCTCCTTCCACTGCAGCTCTCCGAGCCGCCGCTCGATCTGCTCCTTCTGGCGGCCGCCGACGTGCGCCAGTGCTCCGACCCAGAACCCGTGGCCGACCACCGCCGCGTCGCGGAGGATCTCCTTCGCCTCCGGATGCAGGGTGTCCAGGCGGCCGGAGATGAGCGCCTGCACGGTCTCCGGCAGCTGGACTCCCTCGTCGCTGCGACGCTCCTGGAACATGCGGACGAACTCCTCCGCGTAGAGCGGGTTGCCGGCGGCGCGCACGAGCAGCTCGTCGCGCAGCTCGGGGCCGAGTGCCGTAGTGCCGAGCAGGTCGTCGACGAGCGCGGTCGTGTCCTCCGCCGACAGCGGCTCGATCTGGACCACCCCGGGCCACATCGGCCGACGCTCGCTGAGCTCCGGCCGAGCGGTGCAGACGATCGTGAGCGGCAACCCGGTCCACCGGTGCAGGTGCTCGATGAAGTCGAGCAGTCCGTCGTCGGCCCACTGGAGATCCTCGAAGGCGAGCACGACCCGGCTCCTGGAAGCGATGCCCTCCACGAAGCGCCGCCAGGCGGCGAATGCCTCGCCGCGGCGATCGCCGCTGAGCCGCTCCGCGCCTTCGAGGCCGACGAGCGGGCGGAGGTAGGCCTCGGTCCAGTCGCGGGCGGCCGCGTCCTGGACGAGCGAGGCGACCGTCGAGCTCAGCTTCCCCTCGACCGTTTCAGGCGCGTCGCTCTCGAGGATCTCCGCGTGCGACTTCACCAGCTCGGCGAACGCCGAGAAGCTGATCCCGCTGCCGTAGCCGAGGCATCTCCCCTGCCGCCAGACGACCTCTTCGGAGTCGTCTTCCAGCGACCGGCGCAGCTCCCAGAGCAGGCGCGACTTGCCGACTCCCGCGCCGCCGACGAGCGTGACCAGCTGCGGGGCGCCGAGATCGTCCGACCCAACGAGCGAACGTAGCTGCGAGAGCTCGTGGCCCCGGCCGACGAGCCGGGCCGCCGGACGGCCCGCCGGGTCGTCGACGGCGACCGCTCTCCACGCGGGCAGCGGCTCGGGCTTGCCCTTGGCCGCCACCGGCGCGAGCTCGGCGTACTCGATCGCACGCTGCGTCGCACGGTAGGTCGCCTCGCCGACGACGATCTCGCCGACCGGGGCCGCCTGCTGGAGCCGGAACGCCGTGACGACGACGTCGCCCGCCGCCATTCCCTCTCCCGCGTCGGCACGGGCGCTCAGGTCGACGAACGCCTCGCCGGTGTTGACCGCGACTCGAACCTTCAGGTCGAGGTCCTCCTCGTCGTTCAGCTCCCCGATCGCGCGGCGGATCGCGAATGCCGCCAGTACGGCCCGCTGCGCGTCGTCGCCGTACGCGACCGGGGCCCCGAACAGGGCCATCACCGCGTCGCCGATGTACTTCTCGACGTGCCCGCCGAAGCGCTCGAGCTCCGTGCGCACCCGGCGGAAGTAGGGCGCCTGGACGCGCCTCAGATCCTCGGGATCGAGGCGAGTCGAGATGCCGGTGAAGTCGACGAGGTCGACGAACAGGACGGTGACGACCCGGCGCTCCTCGCCTCCGGGCCGGTCCGCGGCAGGCAGCACCGTGCCGCACGACCAGCACAACCGGGCCTCGGGCGGGTTGCTCTCCCCGCAGTGGACGCACGCGGGCATGTCCGGAGTGTACGGCGGTGTTGTCGAAACCGGCTAGGGCCGGTTCGAGCTGCTCGGCCAGCCGCCGGGCAGTGCGTCGTTCGTGGTCACGCACGCCTGGCCGGCCCCACCGCACGCCGTCGGCGACTCCCCGCTCTTCGTGAACGCCCGCAGAGCAGCGAACAGCGCGACGGCGATGACGACCAGCAGGATGAGGCCGCGGAGGAGCAAGTGGACCGAGTGTGCCTGCGGGAGAACGGCGGCGCTATCCCTTGATCGAGCGAATCACGACTTCGAGCCCTCGGAGCAGCCCGCCTCGGGGCTAGCCCCCGAACGCTTCGGCGACGGCGCGCTCGAGCTCGTCGCGTGGCACGTCCCGGAGCCGTTGGGCGATCCCCCAGCGATGGCCGAACGGATCGGTGATCTGCCCGTAGCGTTCACCCCAGAAGACGTCCTGTAGCGGCTGACGCACCTCCGCACCACCGTCGACGGCGTGCTGCCAGACAGCGTCGACGTCATCACTCGAGAAGTGCAGGACGGTCGCGGTGCCGCCGACGCTGAGCGGAGAAAGGACGCCCAGATCAGGGAACTCGTCGGACAGCATGACCGTCGAGTCGCCGAACCGGAGCTCGACCTGCATCAGCTTGCCGCCCGGCACCGCGAAGCGACCCCGCTCCTCGGCGCCGAAGACGGCCCCGTACCACTCGGCTGCACGAGCCGCGTCGCCGACGACGATGTGTGTGGTGATCGTGTGTGTCGCGTCTACATCGGGCATCACGCGGCTGCCTTGGTGGGCAAGCCGTGGCGGGCGACGATGCGCTCGTAGTTGAGGTGCATCATCGCGACCACGTCTTCGACGTCCGCCTCGGTCTGGATGCTGCGGGCGCCGAAGCCCGGCCTGCCCGGGAAGACCGGGTGATAGTCGATCCGCCCCTGGTCGAACAGGGAGCCCCAGACCTCCCTGGGAAAGCCGAAATGGGCGACGCGGTCTCCGTGCAGGTGGCCGATCTCCCGGCCGCCCAGCTTGAACGCGAACTCCCCCCGCTTGCCGTACCCCGCCGTGACCCCCGGCCAGCAGGTGACCTCCTGGGTGATCCGCTCGCTCGGCCTCTGCTCGATCGTCATGGCTGCCCCCTCGCCTGCCGTTGCTCGTCAGTAGAGCCAAGGTACAAGTTGAAGTTAGGTTCAAGTCAAGGGCGCTGCCTATTGCCGTGGGCGTACGGACCACGCGAGGGGGTCAGGTGACCGTGCCCGCGACGGTGCGGCACCGCTGGGAAACCGAGCGCCTCGCGCTGGAAGACCACGGCGACTACCTCCTCTTGCGCCCGCTCGCGGATCCGATCGACGGTTTCGTCGGGTTCGCTGCAGGTGGCCGCGGGCCGACCAGCGAGGAGATGCGGGCACAGAGCCGTGCCGAGGAGGCCGCCGCCGAGGCGCGCCGTCGCCGGTGATCCTCCTCGATACGCACGCGCTCGTGGCCGCTGCCACCGCCGAGCGCGCCGCAGTCGAGGTCGCCGAAGTCCTCCGCTGCGGCGGCTGTGCCGTGACCACCAGCAACCTGGCCGAGCTGTACGACCAACTGGTGCGGCGAGTCGGCATCAGCGCAGACGAGGTCGATACGCACGTGCAACCGCTTCTTGGCGAATCGCTCGCCGTGCGCGACCTCGACCAGGAGCGCGCGGCGCGCGCGGGCCTCCTACGGGCACAGCTCTACCGACGGCGAACGGCGGAACTCTCCCTCGCCGACTGCGTGCTGCTCGCCTCACTTGAGGAAGGCGACACGGTCGCAACCGCAGACCCCCCACTCGCCCGCGCAGCCCGCCGCCTCGGACACGGCGTCATGGCGCTTCCTGACTCGCGCGGACGGCGCCCGTAGCTATTTGCCCCGGAAGAACGTCTGCGTGGGAAAGTTCGCTTTTGCCGCAGGCGCCACGACAGAAGCCCGAAACGAGAAAGGCCCTGTTTCCAGGGCCTTTCGTAGAGCGGATGAAGGGACTCGAACCCTCGACCTTCTGCATGGCAAGGCGAACGCGCGAGACGACTCAGGGTGACACGAGCCGACATCCGGCGCGGCTACGCCCAATCGGTCATGGCGTTTCCGACTCGAACCGATCGGTGAGGGTATCCGGGAGGCAGTCCCCGATCCCTGCGAACGCCTTCGGGCAGTAGACCGGGAAGCTCTCGAGGGTTCGGTTGTTCGCGCCGCCCATTCGGTGCGCGACCGCGCCGGCGCGGTAGCCGGCGTTCAGGAGGCCGCGGAGCTCCTCACGATCGCGCGACTTGAAGATCGCGTCGACCTCATCCATGAACAGGCTTGGCGACTTGTCGGCGACGACCCGGAAGAGGGCGGCGTCTGAGATGTTCGCCGTCGACAGCGGCTCTCTGACGAGCAGCTCGAGCACCTCGAGCAGCCGCGTTTTCCCAGACCGCTTCAACGCCGAAGTGATCACCAGGTACGGCGTGATCCCGAAGGCGTCGTAGACGTGTGTGAGCGCGACCCACAGCGCGACCGCGAGCGCCTGGTGGTCGTCGAGCACGACGAAGCGGCGGATGAAGGTACGGACGTCTTCGAGCACGGTCGCGGTCATGCGGCCGCCCTCCTTTCAAGTAGGGGGCCGCACTCGTCGAGTGCGTCTAGGTGGCCGTGCCGAACACGGACGAACGAATTAGGGGAAGGGGCGGTAGCGCCGCGCAGGGCCCGGCGTAGCGCCTCCGGGTCGAGGTTGCGGGCCATCACCGGGCGGCCGGCGAGGATCGACTCGGCGACATCGACAGTGCGGGCCAGCATGAGCACCGCCCAGAGGCGCCGGCCGAGGATGCGTTCGGCCTCGGTCACGCGGCCCGGTCCTGGTCGACGCGTTCGAGCTGCTCCTCGATGTAGTCCTTCGCCAGCCGGGCGGCGAGGGCGTCACGCAGCGCTGTCCGCTCCGCGGCGGTGACGAGCAGCCGAAGCGCGGCCGCGTAGGCACCGATCGCGAGCACGGTCGCCCGCTGCAACGGTGTCCGGGACGGCGTCACAGGCCGCCCCTAACGGCTACATGTTCAGGGTCGGGGTCGTCGCCGGTGCTTCTTCGAGGCGAACCGCGTGTCGCGCGGTTCGGTGCCCGCCGCACCGTGCCGCGAGCATGAGGAACGCGGCGAGGGCGACATGTCCGCGGGCGAACGATCCGGGATGAGGTTGAGCTCGGGGTACGCCGATGCCACGAGGCTGCAACATCGAGCGCGGCCTTACCCCGGTAGCCCATCTCGCCTGCCTCGACGACGTCTCTCGGTGTGGTCTCGCCGTATTCGGGCGGCATGTTCGGAACGCGGTCGACGATCTCGTCGTAGGAGCAGCCGAGCACCTCTTCCGCCTGCTTGACCTCCGCGGAGAACTTTGCGAGACCAGGCGCCATGACGCGCTGCGCCTCCGCAACAACCTGCGCCTGCTGCGCGAACGCGCCCGCGATCGTCTCCGCCGCCTTCAGGTCGACGCCCTCGAGCGCACGTCCGACCAACCGGGCGTAGACGGCCGGGTCGCCGACGATCTTGACGGTCAGCCCGCCGGCGGTTACTGCGTCACGCCGCACTGTCTCGGACGGGGTCGAAGTGAAGTGGTGAGCATCTGCCCGACTCTACGGAACGCTTCGGGCGGAGACCCTGAAACGCCGAGAGCCCCCGAAGGGGCCCCCGAGATGCTCAACCTAACTCCACCCCGAAGTCACCACAACCCCGAGACAGTTCGAGGATACCGCGCAGATCGGCTATCCCCCAGGGTCGGCTACTCGTCGCGTCAGACGGCGACTTTCGCCCGCTCTCCCGTCCTCAGCCCCAGGAAAAACGCGAGCCCCGACGAGACGAACTGGTTCAGGCTGACGCCCTCCTCTTCGGCTTGCACCACGAGCGCGGCATGCAGGCTGCGCGGGATGCGCAGGATGAACTTGCCGCTGTATGAGTCGAGGTCGCGCGGCTCCGGGATCTCACGTTCGTCCTCGAGCGCGACACTCAGCCAGCCCGCCATCGCGTCGGAAATGCCGGCGACCGCCTCCTCAGCACTCTCTCCCTGGCTGAGACAGCCGGGGAGTTCGCGCACCTCAGCCACGAAACCGTGATGTCCCTCTTCATCGGCGTCGCGCTGCAGCATGATCGTGTACGGGAGCTCCATGTATTCCTCGATTGTTCTGCTCATTCACCGATCACCTCCTCGATCGCGCGTATCGCCTTCGATACGTATGCCGGTAGTAGGGGATTTCTCGGGTCGATCGTCAACGGGTATGGACGGTCTCGGTGCGTGTAGACCCAGTGGTCGCCTTTGCCATGTCGCCGCTCGAATCCCGCCTCGACGAGCAGCTTGTGCATGTCGTCGGGACGAACGCTGCGGCGGCGAGTCTTGAGTTGCTTGATGTCCTCATGGATGCCCACGCCTGATGATACTACATCTAGTATCGGACGGGGAAACTAGGACTTAACCGCCGCGGCGTCTCCGCAGCTCGAGGCAGTCGGCGCAGGTGGCCCGGCCGCTCCGCCTGGATGCCCAGGACAGGAGCACCACACCACGCCGCGTAACGGCGGACGACCGGGGTGCTGCAGGTGAATCACCCGAAGGCCCCCCAGGAGAGGCCGAAGTCGTGACTTCCGCCGGAGCGGCGACTGCCATCAGTGGATGACGATCTCGCCCGCCCCGGCCAAGTCGAGCTCCAGGTCGGCAACGTGCAACGCCGCCGCAGCCGCGATCAAAGGGGAAGACGTCGGCTCCTGAACGCCGCCGGGAGAACACCCAAGAGTCCTCACCGACCGGCTTGACGATTTGTAGACCACGGCGGATCATCTCTTGAGCTTGGAAGACTTCGAGACGATCGCGCAAGAAGTTAGTCTCCTCGGGCTAAGGGTCAGCGACCTCGAGGAGCGGCTCGAACACGCTGAAAAAGTGAACACCGGGCTGGAGGAAGCTGCATTGACCACGGCCCGCGCCCTGCAGGAGATCTCTGCGCATTGGGACCGGGTCTACGAGGCCATGCGCCGCAAGGACACGACCGCCAGGGACGAATAGGCGTTTTCGCGCAGCGCCCGTTCTGCGAAGCGTCTAGCTCTGTGGCTGAGCCACGATCTCGCCGGCTGAGCGTTGGCCAACGCCTAGCGTCGCGCATTCGAGCGCTGCGCACTGATGGCGAAAGCAGCAACCTGAACTGCGGCGGGTCGGTCTGCGGGGAAATACCCTCGCGCGGTCTTGAGCTTCGTGCGAGGGTGGAGATCCAAGCCAAGATCAAGGCGAGGTTGTTGCTCACCTGACTCTGGTTTGCCTCTCCCCCGGTCAGGCGGGCTCCCTTGGCTGCGGCAAGGCTTGGAGGGGCCGCCCCTTCGGCGGCCCCTCCCAGTTCCAGGTTCCGGAGCGGCCGCGTTACATAGGGCCCATTCCTTGCTGTCGGCTTGGAGGCGGGCGCCCCGGGTGCCGGACTGGTGGCCGCAGCCTCCGAGACCAGCCACTCCCCTCTCTCTCGGAGCACCCGCCGCATCAGAGCCTTTCCTCCCGCCACGAGTAAGGAAACGCGCTTTCCTGCAACGTCAGCTAGTAGCGGAGGCCCGGCGCGGGGGTCGAACACTACGCCGGGCGGACGAGCGCTTCCCCCGCGATGCCGGGCCGGTCAGGACGCTACGCGGTGACCCGCCCTTGCCTAGTCGCTCTTTCGGCCATGGCCGCGAGCATCCCGTACGCCTCCTCGTGAGACGGCCCACCCAAAGCGCCGAGACACGAAGCTGCCAGCGCCGCCTCCTCGATCGTCAAGCTCTCGTCCTCCTCGAGCAGCCGGCGTAGCCACCGAACAGCGAACCGTGACCGCCGCTCAGACTCTTTCTCCGCGACAAGGGCGGTCAGAGCCAACGCTTCCTCGAGGCTGATCCGGCCGAGCTCCCGGGCGGTCGCCTCCGCCATGACGATGTTCCCGCGCTCGATCGCGGTGGCGAAGATCCGGCGTGGATGCCCCTGCGCTGTCAACGGCCCTCCCGGTGGGGCCGGACGGCTGGCTCCAGCCTAACTCCCCGCCTCCGCGGTCGCCATCGAACGGCTCCCCCGGATGGACAGCCCCGGTTCGGGGGGCGTAGTGTCATGCGGCCACCGAACGGTGGCCCTATGTAACGGTGGCCCTATGTAAGGGAGAGGGAGGCAGGCATGACGATGAGGTTGAAGCTGCCCGTGGTGGCCGCTGCGGTGGCGCTCGTGGTCGCCGCTCCAACCGCGTTCGGCTCGCACGGGCGCGACTTCACGAAGTGTGGCGGCAAGATGTCGATCCTGGTCTGGCCGCATGGGCATGGCGTGATCCCGAGCGTCAGCTTCCCAGCCATCGTTAATCCGCACGTCGAGGTCTACGTCGGCTGGAGTCCCAAGTACCCCGAACCGCTGTATGGCGGTTACGTGGTTGGTGGGAAACCGAAGGGTGCCATTCCGGTTGGCGACGTCAACCTTCATCTCAACTGCATCAACTACGGGACGACCGCGAAGGCGGCGGCCACCGTTCCCGGTGGGGTGAAAGTGTCCGCACAGACGGCGCTGAGATGCACCTTCACCGGATCAGGAGTGTTCGACCTTGTCGAGCGGGGCAAGGGTGCTCGCGTGCTGATCCTGCACAACGGCTCAAAAATCCTGCTCCGGGCCGATGCATCACCAACAAGCGCCTCGGTGACTGTTCCGAAGGGCGCCTGCACGCGCACGTCCGTTCCGAGCTAGCTCGTGGTGGGGGCGGCCGTAACGCCGCCCCCACCACCTCACCAGGCCACTAAGGGTCAAGCTCAGTCGCGGCGCCACTCGAACCACGCCCTCGACCACGGCACCGGCTCACCGTCCGCACCCGGCGGCCCCTATAAACGCCGCCGGCCGGATCGTCCAGGCAGGCGTCCAGGTTGAAAACTCGCCGGCCGGACGAGCGCTTCCCCCGCGATCGCCGGGTCGGTCGGGACATTACGCGGTGATCCGCCCGCTGCCTAGCCGCTGATTCGGCCATGACCGAAAAGGGGCATCAGGCTTCCGGGAATTCGACGCCGGCCGCTTCCAGCGCCCGCCGAATCGCTTCACGAGCGGACGCACCGGTGGCAACCACGGGACTGCCCGCGTCCCTTGCGATCAGTGTGCAGCTCCAGTTACCCAACTCGTGGCGTCGCTCCAGCCGAACGTCGACATCCCGCTCGCGCGCGTACGACTCGAGCAGGTCGAGCGAGAGGATGCGCGGTCGCTCAGTTCCGCTCACTACGGGTTCTCCACAGCTCAGGGTCTGCCTTCGAACTGGCTCGGGGCCTGGACGCGACGGCGCAGCCGGTCAAGGAGCGTCCGCTCAACGCTCGCCTGCTGCTCTTCCAGTGCCTGCTTGATCCATCGATCCTCAAGCATCTGACTCCGCGCAGCCAAAAGGTCGTTCGCGAGCAACAGAATCGCCTTGGCCGCAGCGCGTACTTCTGGGCGTTCATCATCGGCAAGGCCTGCCGCCCATCCCCGAAGCTCCGCAACCTGCTCATCGTCAACCACAAGAGACCATCTGCCTCAGACTCGACAACCTAAAGCACAGCCGCACTTGATTCCACTGTCGCGAGCTCGCCTCGCCGTCATCACCCACGAGTTCGCGGACGCGCCGGCTCAGACCCTTCGGACGGCCTCCGGGATTGACTGACTGACCCGGCATGAAGCCTGACCCGATAACGCCGCCCAGGCGCGTTGTCGGCCGTTGTTCTGAGCAGCAGACACGGAAGGGAGTATCGCCGCGTGTTCCGACGGCACTCCGGGCGGCATCGGACGACCTGTCCTGGGCTGAAGACGAAATCCTGAGTGTCAAGACGCGCTTGGATTCTGCGCGAGCGAGTGTTAGGTTCGGCGCCTTCCGACTCAGGGGAAAGGGGTTTAGGGATGTCTCTGGATCAGAAGCGGGCGCGTTGGTTCGGTGTGCTCTACCTGATCACGTTCGTCACGTCGATCCCTGCGCTGCTGTTGTTCGAGCCCGCGCTTCGGCATCCGGTGGCCTTCGTCGCCGGTGCTGGGAACGTCAACCGGATCTATCTCGGCGCGCTGTTGGAGCTTCTGCTCATCATCGCGAACATCGGCACCGCGGTCGTGATCGTCCCGATCATGAGGCGGCAGTTCGAGGAGTTGTCGATTGGTTACGTGGCGGCGAGGTTGTTCGAGTGCACGTTCATTCTCGTCGGCATCGTCGCGATGCTCGGGATCGCCACTTTGCAACAAGAGAACGCGGGCGCATCCGAAGGCACGGTCGCGTACACGCTTGCGGCGATCAAGGACTGGACGTTCCTTCTAGGGCCGGGCTGGGTGGTCGGCTTGGGGAACGGGTTGATTCTGGGTTACATGATGTATCGCACCCAGCTCGTGCCGCGGCCGTGGACGTGGCTCGGGCTTGTGGGCGGGCCGCTGCTCATCGCCACCGGGACGGCAATCATGTTCAGCGGGAACCATCCGAGCAGCACGCTGCGCTCGCTGCAGGGCCTGGCCACGATCCCGGAGGCCTTGTGGGAGTTGTTCCTTGGCGTCTACTGCACGATCTGGGGCTTCAGGCGCGACGCTCCGATCCTGTCCGAGAGCGTTCGATGACGACTCAACTCGCGCCGACTCCGCACAGTCCGAACGCCGCGGCTGACGCGCTCCCCACGTCGTGGGAGCGGCTCCTGGCCCTGTCCGGGGTCGTGTTCGCCGCGCTGTTTGTCGTCGGCTGGTTTACAACCGGTGGCTTAACGCCCCACTACAGCGCACCAGATCAGAAATGGACGAACTGGGCGCGTGACAACCAGTGGAATGGCCGGATCAGTGGTTTCCTGATGCTGCTCGCAGGCTTCGTCTTCCTGTACTTCATGGGGACGATTCGAAGCGTGCTCGGGAATGCGGAGTCCCCGGGCCGCGGTTCTGCACAGCTGGCCCGCGTCGCGTTTGGGGGTGCCCTTGTCGGCATGGCGGGAATGGCGATGGCGTCCGTCATCCTTGCCGCTGCGAGTACCAACGGTGCCGCCGTGAATCCCGTGGTGAGCAAGTCGGTGGCCACTGCTGCGGGCGGGCCATTCCTGGTCGCCGCAATGGGCTTTGCCGCGTTCCTGATGGCGGCGGGACTGCTGACGCTGCGAACGGGAGTCTTTTGGCGCTGGACTGGCATCGTGGCGCTGATCGGAGCGGTCTGTTTCCTCGTCACGTTCTTGACCGTCCTCGATGGGACGACCGACGGCAGCGCGTTTGGCTACGCGTTCTTCCCAGCCATCCTGTCGCTCGTCATTTGGACATTCGCGACGAGCATCGCCAGGTACCGCGCCGTGACGACCTAAGGCCCGACGACGGGGCGACTGTTTACCGCACGTTCTACCTCGACTGCGACGAGCGTCCTCGTTCACCGAGTACGTGGGCACGCGGGCATTCTCGCCGACCCGCACGGCAGCGCGGGGATCGAACACTGGCCGGCGGCCGCGATCCAGGTCGGAATCGCCCAGTGCTTACGCGATCGCCCTCGATCTCGCAGATCGGGGAGAGAAATGGGACTGCGCGGTACCGGCCGAACGCGGACCTAAAAAAGAGCGAGTCAGCCTTGCAGCTTGGAGCCAAGGGATGCGTCTAGGCAGAGCAACCTTGCGCAGCCGAGGGCATTGTCCCCAGGCGGTTACCGTACTGCCGTCGGAGTGACCGAAGATGCGATCGAAATCCGTGGGTTCCGCGAGGACGACCTCGAGGCCATCGTCGAGTTCTCCCTGCGTGCGTGGCAACCCATCTTCGCGTCCGTGCGCGATGTCCTTGGCGACGCCATCTTTCTCCGCCTGCATCCGGACTGGAAGGCAAGCCAGGCTGACGCCGTCAGATCGTCCTGCACGAGCGATGCGCGGGATGTCTTCGTGGCCGTCGCGAACGGACGGCCAGTCGGTTTCGTCGCGGTCGCATTGAACGCATTCAACGAACGGATGGGCGTCATCGACATCATTGGGGTCGATCCGGACTATCAACGGCGCGGCATCAGCTCGCGGCTCACGGAGGTCGCGACTGAGCACATGCGGAGTCGTGGCATGGACATCGCCGTCGTCGAAACTGGCGGCGACCCAGGCCACGCACCCGCGCGAGCGGCATACGAAACGGCAGGCTTCACCCTCCTGCCCATCGCGCGCTACTTCCGGCTGCTCGATTGAGAGCCAAGCACCACGTCAGGGAACATTCCTGAATCCCCGGGCAATCGAGCGGCCTGTTACTCGATCCGAGTCGCGGACGACTGCGGGTTCAGCTACCGACCGGGGGGTAAGAAACGACCCCGTGGAACCGCGTCTGGACGTGATCACCCTGGCCGTGGCCGACCTCGAACGCGCGCTCGCGTTCTACCGCCGTCTCGGTCTCGAGTCGAAAGGCGTCGTCGGAACGCAGTGGGCAGACGAGAAGACCGGCGCGAATGGCGCCATCGCGATGTTCAAACTCGAAGGCGGACTGCTCCTCAACCTGTACCCGCGTGCCGATCTCGCCAAGGACGCAGCGATTCCTGTCGGGCCGCCACAAAGCGGCGAGTTCAGCCTCGCGCAACTCGTTCGTAGCCGCGACGAGGTCGACGAGTTACTGGAGACCGCGGCGGCCGCGGGCGCCACGGTCACCCCAGCCCACGAACGACCGTGGGGAATCTACTCCGGCTACTTCCACGATCCTGATGGCCACCTTTGGGAGATCATCTGGAACCCGGACGGGGTTCCGAAACCGCGCGGCTGAACCTGGCTAACGAGTGCGGTTGACATACCGCGGCTTCACCTCGCGTCAAAGTCACTGCTGAGAACGACGTTTGGCGGGATCGGCTCGAACCACACCCGTGACCAGATCAACGAATGGTCTTTTCTCTTGCCGTTCGTCTTTTCTGCAGCAGCGCGGAGGTTGCAGGTTGCGTGTGAGGGGCCGAGGTAGCCGCGGCGGTCGTCTCGGTGGTCGAGGTGCCAGGGCTGTCCGGGTTCGATCAGCTGGCCGCAGCGGCAGCAGTTGACTGTGCCGGTGGCGACGAGTGGTTCGAGTTGGCGGCGTCGGGCGACGTGCGCGTTGGTGTAGCCGCGTGCGTGCCGGCTTAACTGGTGCTTCTTCCTCGCCGCGCTCATGCGGGGAGCTGCGCATCCGAGAACGGGATGCCCAGCCAATTCGTTGTCAGTGCAGTCACCGACCGTCGCCTGTCAGGAGGTGGGTGACTACGGCCCGCCGATCTTCGGTGCACACCCTCATCAGCGGACCGCGAAGACCTCGCCGCAATCACGGTGCAGCACCCGCGGCCCGAGCGTCTCGTCGGCAGGGCTCGGCGCCGTTGCGGCCTCGAGCTCGGCGCGCAACTCGGCGAGCAGCTCGGCGTTCTGCTGGCGCAGCTTCGTGACCTGCTGGTAGAGCGGATCCGTTTCGAACGAGCGGTTGGATCCGCCCGAGCGGCGCCGCTCCCTCTGCATCTCAAGCGCCTCGTCCAGGTAGACGAACTGGAGCGCACCGAGCTTTCCGTCACGCTGCTCCATCTCCCACAACAAGAACTCGGCGGGCGAAGCCGGGCCAGCCTGCTCTTCGCGCCTCGCCCTGCGGATCCCGAACACCTCCGCGTTCGGGTAGCCCGGGTCGGCGACAAGCGACACGGCCGTCAGGTGGGCTTTCTTCCGGTACTTGACCCCGTCGACCTCGCGTGAGCGGAGCTCGGTCGCTTTGATCGAGACGCTGGTGAGACCCGAACGGACAGCCTCGAGCACCTTGTCGCCGACGATGCCAGCGTGGATGGCGAAACTGCCGAACACGCCTGCTTCGAGCTGGCGCAGGTCGACCGCGTGGCCGACGACCGTGTCCTTCTGATGCTGGAGGTCGAACCAGATGCGCAGCGGGCTCTTCGATTCGATCTGCTCACGGAACAGGCCTCGGGAGAACCGCTCGCGGTATGTGCCGCTGTCATCGCGGCTGACGACCTCGTCGAAGCCGATGATGAAGGCCTCGAGGACACGGCCAGCGGGATCATCGAAGCGGAGCACGCTGTCTCTCTACTTCTCGTTCTCGCTGTATGGGCGCAGGAACTCGTCGAGGTCAGCGCGACGGATGCGGACGCGGCCGTTGGGGCCGAGGCGGACGGCGCGGAGGCGGCCCTCTCGGATGTGCCGGCGGACGCTGACCTCGTGTTGGCCGAGCTCGACCGCGGCTTCCTTCACGTGCAGTAGGTTGTTTTCGCTATGGTGAGTCTGCATTTATTCTAGGATGATATAGAGCCTGTCGGTCGTCCTGCGTACAACAATCCGACCGTGAGGCCGAGGCCTATGTCGCTCGACGATGCGAGGCTCCTGCCCCATCTGCGCGGCGACCGACGCGGCGGCCACCTTCCCGCGCCGCCCGCACTCGACGACGTCCTCGAGGCCGAGGCCGAGCTTGTGCGTCGGCAGCCGGGACGTGTCGTCGTGCCTTCGCCAGGCTCGCTTCGAGGTCTCCCGGCGGTCGGCGGAGGTCCTGGTGCCACGGCGGGCTCGAACCCTCTTCAAGCACTGCTCGCGAAGGAACGCCGGCGCAAGTGAGTTCGCGGCTGGTGCGCTCGGCGGGTGGCGTCCGGTTGCCGTCGAGATCACGACGCCCGCTGCCGTGAGGGCGCAAAGGCAGCCCGCTGGACTAAGGCCGCCTGTTGTTTGCAATCTGTTTGGACTCGTCCGCCCGAGTGCCTTCTCCCCTATTTTGAGGGGTAAGACTGGATGCCTAGGTCGAGGACGACACCGAACATGTCGTCTCGGCACTGTGGCGAAGAGGGAGAGGCTATGGAAGCAAGCACGCGTCTCCACGCGGAGACGGCGGAGCCCGTTATCGAAGGGCGCGGACCCTTGCCGTGCGAGCATGACGAGCCTGGGACGTGGGTCCGGCCTGACCTGATCCGAGAGTACGCTGCCCGAGGCTACTGCTGCGTCCACGGCCACATCGCCGGCGAGGACGAGCGGTTAACGCCCGTTACCCCCAGGGCGCAGTAATGGTTCCTGTCCTGTGGGCGGCGGTGGCAGCGGTCCTGCTGGCGGTGCTGCTGGGAGTTGGACTCTGGATCAGCGCCTAGGCGGCCCACTCCGGACGTCCACTGCGAAGAGGCACGCCGACTTCAAGGCTGAAGGAATGTCGTGGGCTCAGATCGCGGAGCGGTGCAGGGGTGGCTTCTCAGGCGCCCTGAGGTTGAATGGCGGGGAAGCGGGATATAACCGCGGTGTGATCGTGGCCGCTTCCACAGTCGCAGTCGTCGCAATTGCGGTGGCTGTCGTCGCTGTGGCCCTCGTTCTTTGGTACGTCTTGCCGCGAGGCGGACGACGAAAGCGGCCTCGCGCTTAACCGGCATGTCCTGAACCGCCACTAGTCCGGCGCACGATCACGGTCTAGCCTTGTCGGGGCCGGCGGGCGGACAACGTTCCGACCAAAGGGCGGCGCCGCCTGGCGGCCGCACATCTAGTAGTGAAGGCTGACTAGAGGCTGACTATCGGAGCCGCGGTGCGAGGATGTGTTCGCTCCGGCCGAAGAAAAACCCCGCCGAGCGGGGCTTTCTGAGGAGCGGATGAAGGGACTCGAACCCTCGACCTTCTGCATGGCAAGCAGACGCTCTAGCCAACTGAGCTACATCCGCGCGGCGGTCAGTATAGCCCCGGCCCTCCGGGGTCGCCGTTGGCCGGCCTAGTACGACGCCGAGTCCAGCGCCTCGTTGACGAGGCGGTCGGCGAGTTCGTTGTGCTCCCGCCGAACCGCCGTGTACGTCACGTGGCCGATCGCGTCGGCAAGCGCCCCGGCCTCCCGATGGAGCGCTCGCAGCGCCTCGTTCTTCACGCGGTACTCGCCGCGCATCTGCTTGACGATCAGCTCGGAGTCCGAGACCACCTCGAGCTCGCTCACGCCGAGCTCCGACGCGCGGCGAAGGCCGTCGACCAGCGCGCGGTACTCGGCGACGTTGTTGGTCGCCACGCCGATCGCCGTGCCGCGGGCCTCGAGGACAGTGCCGTCCTCGGCCTCGAGAACGAACGCAGCGGCCGCCGGGCCGGGGTTCCCCCGCGCGCCGCCGTCGGTGAAGAGGCGGGCCTTCACCCGCAGCAGGTTACGCGGCGTGCGCGAGGCCGGAGAGCAGCTTCCTGGTCAGCTCCGAGCCCAGCTCGTGCTCGAGGCGGGCCCGGACGGCGGCGCGGCGTTCCTCGATCGCCTCGCTCCGCCGGGCGGTCAGCTCGCACGCCTCGGCCAGGCGGTCGAGCGCCCGGTCGAGCCGTGCTGCATCGCCGTTCCGTGGAACGCCCCTCATGTCTCCAATCATCGTCCTCCCGGCGCCGGACGACATCCCTCGCTCGTCGGGGGTTTAGAACAGGGGGCATCCGGCCGATACAGCAGGTGATGCTTCCCGCACACAAGCCGGCCTGGCTTCCGCTCGGTGCCCTGCTCGTGCGCGAAGAGCTGATCACGAACGAGCAGCTCGAGCTCGCTCTCATCGACCAGCAGGGAACCGGCCTGCGACTCGGCGAGCTCCTCGTCCAGTGGGGCTGGGTCGAGTCGTCGGACATCTCGCGTGCGCTCGCGGAGCAGTACGAGCTCGAGTTCGTCGACCTCGATTCCAGCGAGATCGAGCGCGCGGCGGTCGAGCGCCTCGCCCCGGCCGAGGCAAGGAACCGCGGCGCCATCCCGATCCGCGTGCTCGACGACGACCGCCTGCTCGTCGGCGTCGCCGACCCCACCGACGTCGGCGCCTGCGACGAGCTGCGCGCACTGCTCGGCGGGAAGGTCACCCTCGTGGTGGTCGACCAGGTCGAGCTGCACCGGGCACTGGCCCGCGAGTACAGCTAGATCGTAGGGTCTGACCCCGGAGGGGTCTGACCCTGAAGGCTGCGGGCACTTCGCTTCTTTGGGGACAGTCCCCTTCGGGGACAGTCCCTTCGACTACTCGGCGTTGTCGATCTGGGCGCGCTGCAGCTTGCCCGAGTAGTCGACGTAGATCGACTTCCACTCGGTGAAGACGTCGAGAGCGGCCTGGCCCGCCTCGCGGTGGCCGTTGCCGGTCTCCTTCACCCCGCCGAACGGCAGGTGCACCTCGGCGCCGATCGTGCCGGCGTTCACGTAGGTGATCCCGGTGACGAGGTCTCGCATCGCGCGGAAGGCGATGTTCACGTCGCGGGTGAAGATCGACGACGAGAGGCCGAAGCGGACGCCGTTCGCGACCCGGATCGCCTCGTCGGTGTCCTGCACCGGGATCAGCGCAGTGGTCGGGCCGAAGATCTCCTCCTGCGCGACGCGCATCCCCGGCTCGACGTCGCCGAAGATCGTCGGCCGGTAGAAGAAGCCGCGCTCGAGGCCGTCGCCGCGTGCCACCTCGCCGCCGGTCAGGAGCGTCGCCCCCTCGTCCCGGCCGATGCCGGTGTACGAGTGGATCTTCTCGAGCGCCCGGTCGTTGATCACCGGCCCGACGTCCGTGTCCGCCTCCCACCCGGGGCCGAGGCGAAGCTTCTCGGCCGCGGCGACCAGCCTGGACTGGAGCTCGCCGTACACCTTCCGGTGGACGATCACCCGGCTGGCGGCGGTGCAGCGCTGGCCGGAGGTGCCGAACGCCGACCAGATGATCCCGTCGGCGGCCAGGTCGAGGTCGGCGTCGTCGAGGACGATCACCGCGTTCTTGCCGCCGAGCTCGAGGTGGACGTGCTTGAGGTTGTCCGCCGCCGCGCGCATCACCGCGACGCCGGTCTCGCGCGAGCCGGTGAGCGTGATCACGGGCACGTCCGGATGCTGGACCAGACGCTCGCCGACCGCGCCGCCGCCGCCGTGGACGACGTTGACGACGCCCGGCGGCACGCCTGCCTCGACGAGCAGTTCCACGAACCGCTCACCCAGAGCCGGCGTGTCGGTCGCCGGCTTGAAGACGACTGTGTTCCCGCAGACGAGCGCCGGGGCGATCTTCCACGACGGGATCGCGATCGGGAAGTTCCACGGCGTGATCACGCCGACCACGCCGATCGGCATCCGCACGCTCATGTTGAACTTGTCGCGGAGCTCCGACGGGGTGGTCTGGCCGAACAGCCGCCGGCCCTCGCCCGCCATGTAGAAGCTCATGTCGATCGCTTCCTGGACGTCGCCGCCCGCCTCGGGCAGCACCTTCCCCATCTCGCGCGACATCAACAGCGCCAGCTCGTCCTTGTGCTCCCGGACGAGCGCGCCGAAGCGGTACAGGATCTCGCCGCGGGCCGGCGCCGGGACGAGCCGCCATTCCTCGTAGGCTGCCGTCGCGGCCTCGACCGCGCGGTCGACGTCCTCCGGCCCCGAGAGCGGGAACGTCCCGATCGGCTCGCCGGTCGCGGGGCTCGTGCTCTCGAACGTCGCCCCGGAGGCGGCGTCCACCCACTCGCCGCCGATGAAGTTCTGGAAGGTCCGTGTGCCCGTGGCCGCCATGCCACGAGTCTAGATCGGAAAGGGTCTAGGTCGGTAGAGAGGCCTAGGCGACGTCGACGTCGGGGAACGTCCCGGCTGCGCGCAGCCGCCGGCGGTCGCGCAGCTGCCGCATCCCGCCGTACGCGCGTCCGCGGCGACGGTCGGGCCCCGAGCGGCGGTCGACGATCACCGTCACGTTCGGGTTGTCGGCGTAGTAGGCGACCATCCGCTCGTAGAGCTCGTCCTCGAGCTCGGGCGGGATCACGCAGTAGATCATCTGCCCCTCATCCCCACGATCTCATTGTACGAATGGATCGGCCGGATACCAGGGGTCCTACAAGGAATTTTCGATATCGGGGAGGATCCCGGCCCCGGGCTCGACGCGCGCGTTCCAGTCCGCGAACTTCGAATCGAGCTCACCGGGCTCGAGGCCGCGCTCGGCCAGCCGCACGGGCTGCGGCGAGCCCGGGCTCACCCGGTACTGGTACCACGAGATCTCCCAGGCGACCGTGATCACGACCTCGGTGTTCGGCCCGGGCAGGACGACGATGCTCGCCTTCGGCTCGCCCAGGCTCCGGGTGATCCCGTCGACGGTGCGGACGGCGTCGCTGGCGTTGAAGAGCGCCGCGGCCTCCATCTGCGCCTGCTCGTCGGAGGAGAGGCGGCGGAGAATCGGCTCGGCGACGAGCTGGTCGGCGGCCGGCGGACGCTGCGCGCCGAAGATCGCCGCCAGGCTGAGCGTGCGCCGGCGCCGCGCGTGCCGTACGGCAGGCCCCATCGGGCTGCCCTCCCGAATCCAGCCGTGGTCGAGCGCGACGTCCTGGCAGAGCACGCAGACGTCGACGAAGTCGTCCACCCCGTCCGGGGCGAACCGGAGCGGCCGCTCTCCGACGAGCAGCGTGCGCTCGCAGATCGCGCACTGCTTGACCTCCATGGTCCGCATCGTCTTCACGGCTCGCCAACTATAGGCGAGGTGCAGGGTTTTTCACTAGGGGAACGCGAAGCGTTCTCCTAGACCTTCTCTTCCTCGCGGGCCTTCTTCGTCTCCTCGATGATCTTCTGCGCGATGTGCGTCGGCACCTCGTCGTAGCGGAGGAAATGCATGTGGTAGTCGCCGCGCCCTCCCGTCAGCGAGGTCAGCGCCTGTGAGTACGTGAGGATCTCCGCCATCGGCACCTCGGCCTTGATCGAGGTCATCCCGCCGACCGGCTCCATCCCCTGCAGACGGCCCCGCCGCGAGTTCAGGTCGCCGTTGACCGCGCCGACGGTATCGTCGGGGACGGTCACCTCGACCTCCATGATCGGCTCGAGCAGCACCGGCCTGGCCTTCTCGTACGCGGCCTTGAACGCCATCGAGCCGGCAATCTTGAACGCCATCTCCGACGAGTCGACCGTGTGGTACGAGCCGTCGACGAGCAACACGCGGACGCCCTGGACGGGGGCGCCAGCGAGCTCGCCGTGCTGCATCGCCTCCTGGATGCCCTTGTTCACCGCGGGCCGGAAGCCCTGCGGGATCACGCCGCCGACGATCTTGTCCACGAACTCGTAGCCGACCCCTTCCGCGATCGGCTCGAGGACGATCGTGGCGTCGCCGTACTGGCCGCGGCCGCCCGTCTGCTTCTTGTACTTCCCCTGCGCCCGAGACTCGGACCGGATCGTCTCCAGGTACGGGACGCGCGGCTGGTGCAGCTCGACCTCGACGCCGAAGCGCCGCTTGAGCCGCTCGACCGCCACCTCGACGTGCATCTGCGAGAGGCCGGCGAGCAGCTGCTCGCCCGTCTGCTGGTCGCGGCGCATGACGAGGGTCGGGTCCTCCTCGGTCAGCCGCCGCAGCGCCTGGCCCAATTTCTCCTCTTCACCTTTTGCCTTCGGCGTGATTGCGAAGCTCATCACCGGCTCGGGGAAGTCGAGGCGCGGGAGCTCGACCTGGACTTCCTTGTCGACCAGGAGGTCGCCGGTCATCACGTCCTTCAGCTTCGCGACGGCGCCGAGGTCGCCCTCGCCGAACGCGTCGGCCGGCGTGTGCTCCTTCCCCTGGAGGACGAGCAGCGAGCCCATCCGCTCCTTGGAGTGCTCGCGCTGGTTGGCCAGCGTCGTGTCGGTCGTGATCGTTCCCTCGAGGACGCGGAAGACGTTGATCCGGCCGGCGAAGGGGTCGGCGATCGTCTTGAAGACGAAGGCGGCGGTCGCGGCACCCTCGATCTCGATCGGCGGGCCTTTCTTGGCGGGGCTCGGGACGCCCTCGACGAGCAGGTCGAGCAACGCCGTCGTGCCCAGGTTCTTCGTGGCGACGGCAGCAGCCACCGGGAAGACCTCGCCGCGCGTGACCGCGTCCTTGAGCGCCTTCGCCACCTCCTCGTCGGACAGCTCCTGGCCGTCGAGGTAGCGCTCCATCAGCCCCTCGTCGGTCTCGACCACGGCGTCGAGGAGCTTCTCCCGGTACTCCGCCGCCTGATCGGCCATCTCCGCCGGGATCTCCGTGCGTGCCCCTTCGCGCTGCCCGTCCGGGCTCATGTACGCGCACATGTGCAGGACGTCGACGATGCCGGTGAGCTCGTGCTCGACGCCGATCGGGATGTGGACGGCGACGCAGTTCGAGGAGAGCTGGGAGCGCACGCCCTCCAGCGCCCGGAAGAAGTCGGCCCGCTCGCGGTCGAGCATGTTGACGACGACCACGCGAGCGACGTGCCCGTCCTCGCCGCGGTGCCAGGTCCGCCCCGTCCCGACCTCGACGCCCATCACCCCGCTGACGACGACCAGCTCGCCCTCGACGACGCGCAGCGCGGCAATCGTGTCCCCCTGGAAGCCGGCATCGCCGGGAGCGTCGATCAGGTTGATCTTCCGCTCCTGCCACTCGCAGTGGCACAGAGAGGCCGAGAGGGACATCTGACGCCGGTTCTCGTCCTCGTCCCAGTCGGAGACGGTCGTCCCCTGCTCGACCGTCCCGAGCCGGTTGACCGCACCCGACTGGAACAGCAGCGCCTCGACGAGCGAGGTCTTTCCCGTGCCCCGGTGGCCGACGACGGCGACGTTGCGGATCTTTCCAGGCTCCTGAGCAGGCATGCGCGCGAAACTCCTCGGTCGATGTCAGGCCGATCGTATCGCCCACCAAGGGTCTGACCCTGCAGGGGTCTGACCCTGAAGGCTGGGCTCGCTGCGGTCTCTGTGGGACAGACCCCTGCGGGGTCAGTCCCTACACCTAGTCGGCAGCCGGCACGTGCGCAGCCGCCGTGCCGGCCAAGTGCGCCTTCAGGCGCAGGATCGCCTTCGTGTGCAGCTGCGAGACGCGCGACTCGGTGACGCCCAGCACCTCGCCGATCTCGCGCAGCGTGAGCTCCTCGTAGTAGTAGAGGGTGATCACGAGCTTCTCGCGCTCCGGGAGATGGGCGATCGACTCGCCGAGCGCCTCGCGCATCTCGGTCTGGTCGAGCGCGTGCGACGGCTGCGGGCCGGAGGTGTCCTCGATCGTGTCGATCAGCGAGACCTGGTCGCCGCTGCCCGAGGACACCGTCCACAGCTCGTCGAGCGCGGCGATCGACGAGCGGGAGATGTCCGTGAGGCTGTCGTCGAGGTCCTCCGTCGTGATCCCCAGCTTCTCGGCGATCTCCTCGTCGGTCGGAGCCCGGTGGAGCTTGGCCTCGAGCACGGCGATCGCGCGCTCGATGTCGCGGGCGCGCGACCGCACCGACCGCGGCACCCAGTCCATGGCGCGTAGCTCGTCGATGATCGCGCCCTTGATCCGTGCGATCGCGTAGGTCTCGAACTTCACGTCGCGGTCGGGGTCGTAGCGCTCGATCGCGCCGATCAGGCCGAGCAGCCCGTACGAGACGAGGTCGCCCTCGTCGACATGCGCGGGCAGGCCGCTGCCGAGCCGGCCGGCGACGAATTTCACGAGCGGCGCGTAGGTGAGGATCAGGCGGTCGCGGACCGTGCGATCGCCGTGCTTCCTGTACTCGCGCCAGAGGGGCTTGATGTCTTCGGCCAAGGGTCGGGCTAGAGAATACGGTGCGGCTCGGCGGATTCCTCAGTGCCGGAGGGCTCTGAGCGCCAGTCCGGCCATCCAGAGCGCCAGCGCCGCGGCGGCGACGAGGATCACCCACTGCCCTGCGGCGCCGGCGGCGGCGGCGATTCCGCCGAACGCGAGCGCGAGCACCGCGAAGAGCGCACCGAGCGCCCGGCGCTGGGCTTGGGCGGCCACCGCGCGGATGATGTCATTCTCCAGTCCGCGATCGAGGGAGGCCCGCCGCCGTCCGAGTCGTTCGAGGTGAAGCATCTGATCGAGCGGTAGCCCCGTATCCTCATCCGGTGGCTCGCCTCGGGTGCCTGATCGCGCTGGCGGCGGCTCTGGCCGCCGGGCTCGCGGTGGAAGCTCGGGCGGACGCCGACCCCGCCAGCGACATGCTCTACACGGGCGACGTCTTCCTCCCGTACGAACCCGTCTCTCCCGCGGCCGCGGCGGAGCTCCGGGACGCCGTCCGTGCGTCGCGCGCAAACGGGAAGGCGATCAAGGTCGCGGTGATCGCGACGAAGGGCGACCTCGGGGGCGTGCCGACGCTGTTCGGCAACCCGCTGTACTACGCGCGCTTCCTCGGAGCCGAGCTGCAGTTCCTGTACAGCGGCAAGCTCCTCGTGGTCATGCCCCAGGGGGCGGCGCTCTCCCAGCGGGGGAAGCTGATCGCGGACCGCTCTGTTCAGGACGCGAAGGTCGGGCGGGGTACCGACGGCCTCGTCCGCACCGCAGCGGTGCTCGTGCGCGACCTGGCCGGAGGAGAGCAGGGCGGCAGCCAGACGGTGGTCTCCTCCTCGGCGGGCGGCGGCTTGCCGGCCTGGGTCTGGGCCGTCGTCGGCGTGGCGGCCGTCGCAGCGCTCGGTGCGATCGGGTTCGTCCTCGCCCGGGCCAGGCGGCGGAGGCCGGCGTGATCGTCGCGCTGGCAGTGGCGCTCGCCTTCGGCGGCCCGCCGCTGCCGCCGGACGTCAAGCCGTGGCCGATCGGAGTCGGTCCCGGCTTCCGGCTCCGCGCGGCGCCCGCTGCCGTGCTCCGGGGGGAGCCGGTCGGCCGCTTCCGCTGCGCGCCGGACGGCGGACGCCGATTCGGCGTCCACGTCGAGCTCTTCGTCCGCCGGCGCGTCCTGCTCGTCCCGGCGGGCGTCGGGGTCGCGCGCGGCGGACGGTGCTCGTATCCGTTGCGTACGCGCGACCCGACGGGCGTGATCGAGATTCGCCACGGCACCCGCGCCACCGTCGGCGACCTCTTCCGCGTGTGGGGCCAGCCGCTCGGCCGGCACCGCATCGCCGGCTTCCGTACACCTGCGCCCGTGCTCGCCTTCGTCGGTGGGAAGCGCTGGCACGGCGACGCGCGGGCGATCCCGCTGACCCGCCACGCACAGATCGTCCTCGAGCTGGGCGGCTACGTCCAGCCCCATCCGCGATACCTCTTCGCGAACGGCCTCTGACGCCGGGATCACGCGACCGGTGAAGGAACGGTGGCATCGCAGGCGAACCGAGCTTCGGGCGGGCCGATCACCTGCGGGTTGATTTGCCTCTCCACCGCCGGTGGGGTATGCGGCCCGCCCTTATTCTCAGTGTGTCGCGAGCTTCTTTCGCATCGTGACGGTCGTGCCGTTCGCCAGGCACTCGACTCGAATGCCGTCCGCTGCGGGGTCGAATCGCGGTGTCGGGAACGTGCTCTGTCGGTGGAATCAGGGTAAAGTGGTGGCCTACGGTGCCTCAGCGAAATCGGCCCCGTGGATCCCCGGGGACACAAGCGCCGTCCCCGGGAGCGATCCGCCCCTCATGAACCGGGCCGGGTGACGTGGCAGCCCGCCAGAGCCACCCCGACGGGTCTCATCTGACTTCGAGGAGGGCGGTGATGGCGGTTCCGACAGAGCACATCGAGCCAGCGGGCCGGTCGGCTGGTCAACCGGGAGAAGGCACCCGCGAACTGATCGGCGTCGCCGATCCAGGGGGAGCGATGCACGAAGCCCACACCGCGCACGAAGCGACCACCGAAGTCCGCTGCCCTGAGCCGGGCGTGACCGAGGTCGTTCTGGGCGGCGAGCACGATCTCAGCAGCGCCGACCAGCTTCAGGACACCCTGGGCGAGGCACTGACGACCTGCTCGCATCTGATCGTCGACCTCAGCTCGGCGGAGTTCATCGACTCCTCGACGATCAAGGTGCTCGTCAACGCGAGGAAAGCAGCGAGCGAAAGGGATTGTCCGTTCAACCTCGTGCTCAGCACGACCCCGGTAGTCGAGCGCGTCCTCGAGGTTACGGGCGTGCTCGAACATCTCAATCGCGTCCATTCCACCGCGGAGGCCTTGCAAGACGGGCAGAACACCAGGAGGTGGGGACGGTGACTGAGCCACAGGAGACCGCGCACTGGAACGCCGCGGAGTGGCACGGCAAGCTGATGGTCGATCGCGACGGCGAGCGGATCGGGAAGCTCCAGGACGTCTACGTCGACGTGGAGAACGACGAGCCGCAGTTCGGCACCGTCAAGGAGGGCTTCATCGGCCGTCACCTGACCTTCGTGCCGCTCGGCGGCATCAAGGTCGGGCCCGACGAGCTTCAGGTGACCGTGACGAAAGAGCAGATCAAGTCCGCACCGAACATCGAACAACACGGCGAGGAACTTTCCCAGGCAGACGAATCTGCCCTCTACCACCACTACGAGCTCAACTACACGCCGCCGGACACCGAGAGCGGACGCCGCCTCGCCCGCCGTTAATCGGGCCGTTGACGCTACAGGGGCGGAGGGACTCGAACCCCCGGCCTACGGTTTTGGAGACCGGCAGCGAACGGCCTAGCTGGCCCGCAAGTTTGCAGTGCGCGACACCTCGTGCGACAGTTGGCCTGGAAGAACGGGATGTCGTCGTCGGCGCCGGACAGGTCGTCATCGGCGGACCGGCGGGCCGTCGTTACCGTAGGAAAGGAGTTTGTATGGCAGAGGCCGCAGAAACACCGGTACTCGATCTGCTCGCGCGCATGCACGCGGACGCGATCAAGGTTTCGAACCTCGAGCCCGAGACGCTCCTGCTCGTACGCATCGCAGCCCTCGTGGCGCTCGATGCTCCAGCGATCTCGTACGCCCTCAACCTAGCCGTCGCGGACGAGTTGGACGTCGATCCGGAGCAGATTCGGGGAGTCCTTGCGGCATTGGCCCCGATCGTCGGGACGGTGCGCGTCGCCTCGGCGTTGGGCAACATCGCCGACGGGCTTGACATCGACCTTGAAATCGCCGAGCGGCTCCAAGCCGAGTCCGAGGAGCAAGCCTAGAGTCAGGCGGAGCTGCCTTTCTCCCAGGCGATGGCGTGAGAGGCGGCTCCGAACTGAACCCCATCTGTCAATGGCCCAGGCGAGTTAGCCCGGACTGTCATTGGCCCAGGCGAGTTAGCCCGGCCCCCGCCATCGTGCGACCGGCACGCCCGGCAACCGCCATCACCGCATCGCCTACGAACTTCTCTACGCTGCCCCCGACGATCGTCTTCAATCCGGCCGGAGACGTCGCAGGGGAGCACGGTCACGGTCTCGCGCTGCTCGCGAGGCGGGGATGCTTCTGTTAGCGAAGCCGCGCAGAAGCAGCAGAACGTCGGCTTATGTAGGTGGTGAGCGGGGCTTGGTTTGGGCGCCGGGTTGCAGCGTTGGGATGCCGCGGGTGAACAGTAGGGCGATGAGCGCGAAGAGTGCAAGGATCGACACGGCGACGCGGAGCCCGTCGATCCGGCTCTGCTCGTTTGTCTGCACGATCGCGTCGGCGGTCCGTCGCGATACGTGCGCGTCGGAGAGCGCGGCCTTGAGGTCGGAGTCGGAGATGAACGGGACGCCGCCGGCGAGATTCGTCTGTGCCTGGTTGGCGACGCGGTCGGGGACAGCCGGGTTGTTCTGGACACCGGTGAGGAACGAGGCGGTCAGCGCGGAGATGAGGACGGCGCCCGCTAATGCGGTGCCGATCGACGCGCCCAGCTGTGTCCCGGTGTTCTGGATTCCGCCGACCTCGCCGCTCTGCTCGTCGGGCACCGCCGACACGGTCACGGCCCCCAGCTGGGAGGCGATCGAGCCGATCCCGGCACCCGCGAGCAGCAACGGCCAGGTAACGATCTCCGCTCCGGCGCCGTAGTCGAGCAAGGCGACCAGGAGCACGAGCCCGCCGAACATGGCGATGAAGCCGAGGCGGATGACCCGCCGCGGGTTCGCATTCGGGAACACCTTGGGAACTCCGGCGGCGAAGAGCAGCAACATCAGCGAGAGCGGCAGCAGATGCACGCCCGTCGCGACCGCCGACAGGCCGAGCGCAACCGACAGGAACAACGGAACGACGAAGAAGATCCCGGCCTGCACCAGGAACAGGAAGAAGAACGAGGTGACGCCGTCGCGCAGCTGGATGTTCCGCAGCATCTTCGGATCGATCAGCGCAGCCTCGCCGCGTGCGATCCGCCGGTTCTCCCACATCACGAACAGGCCCACGACCACACCGCCCGCGAATACGAGCCAGATCACCGGCGAGAGCCCGAGCCACTCGGGAGCACCCGGCTTGGCCCCCACGAACCCCCACGCACCCGACTTGAGGATGCCAATCACGATCAGCCCGAGGCCGGCCGCCGACAGCCCGGTGCCGACCAGGTCGAGCCTGGCGCCCTTCTCGGCCGGTGTGTCGTTCACCCGCCGAGCCAAGGCGAGGATCACCATCACGATCAGCACCTCGCTGACGAACACCCACCGCCACGAGGCATAGGTCGTGAAGAAGCCGCCGATCACCGGCCCCACAGCAGCCGCCATCGCGCCCGCAGCCGCCACCAGCCCGTACGCGCGCGGCCGGTCGGGCTTTCCGAAGTTCGAGGCGACCAGCGCGACGATCGCCGGAAAGATCAACACCGCGCCGAAACCCTCCAGGAACGACCAGCCGATGATCAACACCGTCAGGCTGTGAGACAGCGCCGTCGTCAGCGATCCGCACGCGTAGACGATGCACCCGATCGTGAACGCACGCTTTCGGCCGATGATCTCACCGACCCTGCCGCCGGTGATCATGAAAGACGCCATCACCAGCGTGTACAGCGTGATCGCCAACTGGATCCCACTCACATCGGTCCCGACGTCCTTGGCGACCGTTGCGATCGCCGTGTTCATCACCGTCATGTCTAGCGCCATCACGAACTGCGCCGACGCCAAGGTCAGCAGCACCAAACCCGAAGCCTTGGCAGCAACAGAAGACGCGGTCGGCGCGGTCGTCACAACGCCGCCAACGCTACGCGGGGATCGCGCGCGCACGGGCTCGTCGCGTCATCTTCACCTGGGTGATCCGGACGGCCTACGTCGCCTTTCGGATGTCTCAGCGGCGGGCAGCGTTGTCTACTGCGGTCAGATCGAGCAGTGTGAGCCCGAGATCGGTGATGCGCTGGAGGACGCCCTGGAGCTCGGCCTGGTCGCGGATGGTTGCGGTCAGGGTCGTGGTGCCGTCGCCGCGCGTGAGGTTCATGCCCTCGAAGGCAGGCCCCATGGCGTCGCTCAGCTCGCCTTTAACCACGAGCCGGTACTCGCGACTGCTCATTCACCCAGCCTGGCACGCCTTGTCGGTGTCTACGCAGTGAAGTGGACTGTTTCACCTGGGTGATCGCGCTTGCTAGAGGAGGCCGAGCACGGTCGCGCGTGCGACGGCGTCCAGGCGCGAGTGGACGCCGAGCTTCCGGTAAATCGTGCGGATGTGCGACCGGATCGTGTTGGGCGAGAGGAAGAGCTGCTCGCCGATCTCCCGTGCCGACAGGTCGGAGGCGAGGAGTTGGAGCACGGCGAGCTCGGCCGCGGTTGGCGCTTCGAGCAGCTCTCCGCCGGCTGCCCGATCTCGTGCCGTCCGGAGCTCTCGTTCCACGTCGTCGCAAAGCGGCCGCACGATCCCGCTATCTGGGAGCTCGTCGAGGGCTTCCCGGGCCGACCGCAGTAGCGGCTCCGCCTCGTCGAGGCGGCCGCGGCGCAAACGGGCACGGGCGAGGAGCACGAGTAGCCATGTGTGGTGCACCGTCGCCAGCTCGTCGGCGAAGAAGCGCTCGGCGGTGCCGAGCTCGTGCTCTGCCTCGACGAACTTCCCTTCGGCGACCAGCACCGTTCCCAGAGCGGCGGCCGCGTTCGCGCCGAGCCAGCTACGGCTGCTCCCGATCCGGCCCACGGCGGCCTTCGCCGCCTCGGCATGGCGTCGGCCCGCGATGAGCTGCCCGCGCTCGGCGGCGACGAGGGCGAGCGTCGAGTGCGCGAGGATCAGGCTCGGCGGACGACGCCCGATATCCGGATGCTCAAGCACCTGCGACGCGGCAGCGGACGCCTCGTGGAGGTCGCCCGCGAAGAAGAGAGCGCGCGCGTAGGTGGCGCGAGCGCCCGTCAGGATCTCGTCGGAGCTCGCCCGCGCGAGCTCGACAGCGCGGCGGCCGTCGAGCACCGCCCTGCCGACGCCGCGGTCAACCGTCCCCGCACGAACCAATCTCACCCAGATTTCGACATATGCGTCCGACTGTCCGTGTTGCTGACTCTGCGCCCGATCGGCGAGCTGCGCGAACCGGCGCTGCTCGATCGCGCCCTCTCCCGCGAGTACCGCGGCCGCCGCGGCGGTCGCCGCCAGCTCCGGGTGCTCGAGGACACAGTCATCCGGCAGCGTGCGAACCCAGCGAAGAAGCGTCCCGCCGTCGCCGCTCCTGATCAGGGACAGGTAGTACTCGACGAGCACCTCGGCGACGAACTCGTGGTCGCAGGCAGCCGCCGCATGCCGGAGCGCTTCCATGGGCAATCCGTGCGATCTCAGCCACTCGGCGGCTCGGCGCTGGACCGTCGAAGCGGCGGCCGGCTCGGGTGATGCCAGCTGCGTCCTGGCGTAGGCAGCGAACAGCGAGTGGATACGGAACCACCCTCCTCGTTCGAGCCGCGAGACAAAGAGGTTGGAGCGCTCGAGCTCGGCGAGCACGGCGGAGGAGCCGGTGCGGTCGAGCACGGCGTCGCAGAGCTCGGCGGTGAACTCGCCCAGGACCGCGGCGCCATAGAGAAACGACCGCTGGTCCTCGTCGAGTGCCGCGAGGACCTCGCTGCTCAGATACTCGGCCACGAAGCGCTGATCGCCTCCAAACGCCCGCACGGCCGCAGCCGGGTCGTCCACCGTCCGCAGCCAGAGGCCTGCCAGGACGAGCGTCGCAGGCCAGCCCTCGGTCTGCTCCTCGAGCAACTCGATCTCGTCCGCCCCGAGCTCGATCTCCCCGCGGGTGACCAGCAACTCGTGCGCCTCGGCCCGGGTGAACGCGAGCTCCCTCGCCCGCAGCTCGGCGAGCAGCCCGGCGGCGCGGTATCGCGCGAGGCTCAGCGCAGGATCGACCCGCGTGACGAGAATCACGCGTGCGTTGGACGGGAGATGCGAGAGAGCACGGTCGATCGACGCGATGCATCCCTCGCCGGTGACCGCATGGAGATCATCGAGCACCAGGAACAGCCGCTCCCCGAACGCAGCGACGCCGTTCATGAGCTCGTCGACCGCGTCCTCAATCGCACCGCCCGGTATACGCAACCTCTGCAGCGCACCTCGCCCGAGACCCGGCCGCACGCGATCGACCGCCGTCGCGACGTACCGCCACAACCGCGTCGGGTCGTTGTCATCGGTATCGCAAGTGACCCAGGCCAGCGCTGCGTCCTGCCTTGCGCACCACGCCCGCACCGCAGTCGTCTTCCCATACCCGGCCGGTGCCGCGACGAGCGTCAGCACCGCATCCACACCCGCAGCAGGCCCCGTCCACAGACGCGGACGGTCGACCATGCCTCCACGCACATCCGGAGCCGCCAGCTTGGCCTCGATCAGAGGCGGACCTGCAGCCGTGCCGATTCCCTCCGGTGTCCCCGCTTCCCTGTGCCCCGATCCGAGTGCCAATCTGCGACAGATGGTCTCATGACTCCACCGGCAGGGCCAGTCGAGACGGGTTCACGATCACCCAGGTGAAACCGCCTCGAACGTCCCACGAGGGCGGCGGTGCGTGCGAGGCTGGGCGAAAAGACACGAAGAGGAGGACTCATGGATAGTGACAATCTCGTGCTCGTGGTCGGTGGGTATCCCGATGCGGGTGCAGCGGCCGGGGACTTCAAGGCGCTGAAGGCCGGGGAGGACGCCGGCGAGTATCAGGTGGTCGCAGCGGTCGTGATGAATCGCGACGCGAGCGGCAAGGTCGACGTGGACGAGCACGGTGACGGGCGCGTCGGGGGCGGCGCGGTCCTCGGCGGTACTGCCGGGCTGGTGGTCGGGCTCTTTGCACCGCCGCTGCTGGCCGCGACCGCGATCGGCGCCGGGATCGGCGCAGGGATCGGCGCACTGAAGAAGCGGCATGAGGAGAAGAAGCTAGGCGTCGACGTCGAGGAGTACCTGCCGCCGGGATCCTCGGCGGTTGTGGCGGTCGTCGACGACCAATATGCGGACAAGGTCGAGGCCGCTCTCGTCAACTCGGACAAGCGGATCAACAAGGCGATCGACTCGGGCGACTACGAGGAGCTGCAGAAGGCGATCGCGAAGTCCCAGGACGAGGTGTCGGGCGCGATCACCTCGTAGATCGCTGGCGGAGGGCCGGCAGACGCGCCGGCCCTCCTGATCGGCCGAGAGGGCATGACGATGAAATCCATTCGCAAACAGAGCCTCATCGCTGTCGCAGCGTCGTTGGCGTTCGTCGCGGCAGGCTGTGGCTCGAGCGGGGGCGGCTCGACGACGACCGCGAGCGCCTCCGCGACCGAGACCTGGGCGAGCGGCGTCTGCTCGTCGATCACGACCTGGCAGGCAGCGATCAAGTCTGCTGTCGGCTCAGTGAAGAGCGATCCGACGAAGAGCGGGCTGCAGACAGCGGCCGGAGATGCGAAGTCGGCGACGGAGACGCTCGCTTCCGATCTGAAGGGGCTGGGCAAGCCCGACACCCAAGCCGGGCAGCAGGCGAAGGACTCTCTCGACCAGCTCTCGACGAGCTTGCAGAAAGCCGTGACCACGATCGAGAACGCGGTCAAAGGAGTCTCCGGCGTGAGCGGCGTGCTCACCGCCGTCTCAACGGTGACAGGCACGCTCGCGACGATGGGGACGGAGGTCAAGACGACGTTCACGGAGCTCGACACGAACGGCGAGCTGAAGAACGCGTTCGCGAGCTCGAGCGCCTGCAACTCCCTGAAGGGCGGCGGTTCCTGATGCCCGTTCGTCCCGTTCCTACACCCTGACCAAGGAGAGAAGATGAGCCAGGTTTCCGACAGCCCCGAGGTCACCGAGCAGCACCTCGAGGAGATCGAGTCGCTGTTCGTGCAAACGGCGCACGGAGTGACGACCGCCGACGGCAAGATCACCCTCAAGACGCTATCGCCGTCGACGCTCTACTTCGCCGACCGGCCCAAGCGCGAGGTCGGTCACATGTCGTCGGAGCACTTCGTGGACGTCTGGGACGAAGGCGAGAACAGCTTTGCCGACGACCCACCCAACGCCGTCCTGTCCTACCTCGACCCCGCGCACGATTTCCCCGAGGACACCGTCGTCGTTCTGCGGGATCCGCGTCTCGAGGGCGGCGACCTCACCTACTCGGTCGAGGTCCTCGACGGCACGCTGCCGAAGGAGGCGGGGCCGGTTGCACTGTTCATCGACCCGTTCGGCCGGCCGCTGTCGCCGGTCTCGCTCGCCGGGATGAACCGACGCGACCGGCGACGCGATCGGCGCGGCTAGCGAAGCCCCCGGTCTTTAGGGGAGCGGCAATGAGGGAGGCCCGCCGGGTGGCGGACCTCCCTGTCTGTGCGTTCTGTGGTGCCGTCCTGCAGGACGGCCATTGGATCGCCGAGAACGCGACCCAATGGCACGTCAGGCTCACGTCGAGGTCTTCACTGTGACCCTTCCGGCCCCGGCGGCAGGAATGAGTGGCGTGCGCTCCTCCGGGGGAGGTGGCCATCCCCCCCGATCGTGTTCACCCAAGTGAAATCCGACGCGCGTCCTCGTCGAGCGGCTCTGGGGTCGTAGGTTGGTGATGTTGGAGACACGGGCGGCCGGGCCCATTCCGGTACCGAGCGGAGGGAGCGCAAGTGCTGGCTTACACGAACAACCCGAGTTTCTGGGACGTGGTCTGGTGGATGTTCATCTTTTTCGTGTGGGTGATGTGGATCTTCGTCGTCATCCGGGTGTTCATCGACAACTTCCAGCGCCAGGACCACGGTGGCTTCGCAAAGGCGATGTGGACGATCCTCATCATCTTCGTACCGGTCATCGGCGTGGTCGCCTACTTGATTGCACGCCCGAAGGAAATCGCGGTTACGACCTTGTAGCCGATGTTCGAGATTGACTGCTGCGCGCCGGACGCCCCTCGACGCAGCCCGCAAAGCGCTACGAAGTGGCGCGGGAAGGAGTACAGATGATCGACGACGGCGAGAGTAACGAGTTGCGCGATCCGGGTTCGCTCGCTTCCGATTCCCTGGCTGAGCGCGAGCAGCTCAGCGACGGTCGTCCCGACGAGGAACCGGCGGGGGCGCCGTTCGCTGCCGGCGCTGTCGAGTCCGGCCACGTTGTAGAGGAGTCTCCGCCGGACGGTACGCCGCCATCGAAGCCGAAGGTGGTGCCGCACCTCACGCTGGGCGAGCGGGCCGCGAGGGGTAAGGCGGCGAGGGCGGAGATCCCGCGCTCGACGCAGGGTGACATCGCGTTTCCCAAGCGCCGCGACCCGATCGCATTGTTGGAGGAGCAAGCCGTGTCGCGGGTTCCGGAGCTGGTGCCGATCCGCTATGGCCGAATGCTGGTGTCGTCGTTTGCGTTCTACCGTGGCGGGGCGCTGATCATGGCTGCGGATCTGGCGAACACACCGAACTCGGGGCTCCGGGTACAGCTGTGCGGGGACGCGCATCTGTCGAACTTCGGGATGTTCGGCTCGCCGGAGCGAGACTTGGTCTTCGACATCAACGACTTCGACGAGACGGCGCCAGGCCCGTGGGAGTGGGACGTGAAGCGCCTGGCGGCGAGCTTCGCGATCGGCGGCCGTGAGAACGGCTTCTCCGGCAAGGAACGGCGCACGGTCGTGCTCGCCACGGTGCGCGCCTACCGGGAGGCGATGGCCGCCTTCGCGGGTATGCGCAACCTGGAGGTCTGGTACGCGGCTCTGCCGGTCGACCGGGCGCTTCGGGAGTTCACCGCCGGCATCGACCCGAAGCGGCTGAAGAAGCAGGAAGCCGACATCGCCAAGCTGCGCACCAAGGACAGCATGGACGCATTTGAGAAGCTGACCCACCTCGTCGACGGAGAGTCACGGATCATCAGCGTCCCGCCGCTGATCGTCCCGATCGATGAGCTCATCCCCACCGAGGCAGAGCGGGATGCGTTCGAGAGCGAGATCCGCGGCTTGATCCGCGGTTACCGGCGTACGCTCGAGACCGACCGTCGTCACCTGATCGAAGAGTTCCGGTACGTGGACATGGCCCGCAAGGTGGTCGGGGTCGGGAGTGTCGGCACCCGCGCCTGGATCCTGCTGTTCCTTGGCACGGACGATCAGGACCCGCTCTTCCTGCAGGTCAAGGAAGCCCAGCCGTCGGTGCTGGAGCAGTTCGTCGGCAAGAGTGCGTACAACAACTGTGGCCAGCGGGTCGTTGCCGGCCAGCGGCTGATGCAGGCGACCAGCGACATCTTCCTCGGCTGGCAACACGTCGCCGCCGGCCTCGACGGGCAACCGCGGGACTTCTACGTGCGCCAACTCAAAGACTGGAAGGGCTCGTTCGCATTCGAAGCAGCCATCCCACCGGGCGCAGCCGCATACGGGAGAGCGTGCGGCTGGACACTCGCACGCGCGCACGCCCGCTCCGGCGACCGGGTCGCGATCTCCAGCTACCTCGGCAAGTCCGACAGCTTCGACCAGGCGATCGCGACTTTCGCCGAAACCTACGCCGACCAGAACGAACGCGACTACAAGGCACTCCAGGACGCCGTCGCCTCAGGCCGCGTCAAAGCCGAAACAGGCCTCTAACAACCGGATGCAGCCATTGGGGACCAGACCGCGTGGCCTTCCGGCGCGCACGATCAATCGGCTTCTCAGGCAGAGATAAGCATGGCTTCGCGCCACCGCGAAGTGCCGGGGAGATGATGTTTCGGTGACGGCCCCGCGGCGTCAACGGGTCGCCGATGCCGGCCGAAAGGTTCGTGCCCCGCCGCGACCGAACCTGATCGAGCGGCGCCTGTCGAGATTCTTGCGTGAACCGCCCTCGGTTCGTCTCGCCGCGGGCGTGATCGTCACGGCGACGACGATCGTCGTCGTCGGCGGCGGCGTCCTAATCAGGGTGCTCGACCCCCGCGAGTACCCGAACGTCGGGCTCGGAATGTGGTGGGCGCTGCAGACGGTGACGACGGTCGGCTACGGGGATATCACGCCGAAGGACGTCGCCGGCCGGCTCGTCGCCGCCTTCGTGATGCTGGAGGGAATCGCCTTCCTGGCGATCACCACGGCCGCGATCACCTCGACGTTCGTCGCCCGCGCCCAAAGCCAGCGTGCCGCCGCTGACGATGCGGACGAGGAGACGCAAGAGGCGCGGATCGAGGCCCGCTTCGACGATCTCGACGAGCGCCTCGACCGTCTGGAGTCGATGCTCCGCGAGCTCGGCAAGAGCTGAGAGGCGCTCCGCGCCGTCGGCGAGTCCTGCCAGAGAGGGCTACGGGGATGTTCCAGGCGGCCGGTGCGCGTGGCCGTGGACGCGTGTGCTCTTGTGGGCGGTGTGTTGGGTGGGTGGAGGGGTCTGCTGAGCAGCGCGGGAGTGGCGCTGGTAGAGGGTGGCGTTGAGGACGGCGGCGCCTACGATCACGCGTCCGAGCAGAAAGAAGCCGAGCAGGAACGTGGCTGCGGTTCCCAGGGCGCCGTAGGTGGTGGTCTTCTCCTTCAGCAGGTGGCCGAGGATCAGGATGTTGAAGAGCAGCACGCCGATGAGGCCGACAGCGTAGAGGAGGGATCCTGGGATCAGGTCTGTCCAGCGGGCGTCGGAGTGAGACACCTGGAGCGAGACGACCAGCCAGAGTCCTGCGAGGGCGAGGACGAAGAGGGCGAGCGTGACGAGTCCGCCGATCGCCGTCTGGTGGTCGACGGCGCCGATGCCGGCGACGAGGGCGAGTTGGCCGGCGAGCGCTGCGGCGATGACCGCGAGCGAGCGGCGACGCACCTTCACCGACGCGGCTTCGCGCTCCCAGGCCAGAGCATGGACGATCGCGACCGCTCGGACCAGGGCTCTCGTTACGTAGACGAGCACGAAGAACGAGACGAGGGCGACCCACCAGTTCGAGGGGCCTTTGGCGGTGCTCGCGACCTGTTTGGTGACGACACCGGCCAGGCCGACCGAGTTCGTGATCAGCTTCGGCTCGAACCCTACCGCGCTTGCCAGCAGCCCGAGGCCGGAGACGACGAAGAGCGCGAGCGGCAAGGCGAACAGGAACAACCGGTAGGAGAGCGCGCCAGCGAGCATGCCGCCGCCGATCTGGGAGTCCCGCTCGATCGTCTCGAACGTCGCGTCGAGCGCCGCCGAGCGACTGCGAGCCTCCTTGACCCAGCCCTTGAGCGCGTGTGCGTGCTGAACCCAGAGCGCCAGACGCTGGAGCAGCGTCCGCCTGGGAGGCGGCAGCTCGATCTGCTCGGGCTGGTTATCTCGAGCTGGAGAGGACATCGCTGCCGTTCGGAGCCGAAGAGGATTCTTCAGGGCGCTGAGCGGAACCCTTGTCGCGACGTTGTGTCTCGGTCTGCCGCCAGTTTGCCCAGGCCGGGGAAAAGACGGCGCAGGCGACCGAGATCGTGATCAGGACGAAACCCCAACCGAGCAGGGCGACCGTGACGCCGAAGGAACCGAAGTACTTCCCGTCGGTGTTGAGCGTGCCGCCGAGGAAAAGGGGCGCACACGCACACGCCCCACCGAGAACGACTGAGGCGAGCAGCGCGCCCGGCAAGAGCGCGCGAAGCCCGACCTGACGGTGCAACAAGAAGCGGGGCGTCCAGAGCCAGAACACGGTCGAGGCGACGAGCCAGACAGGCACAAGCACGTACCAGCCTGCATGACTAAGCTGCGCCACGGACACGACCGCAAGGGCGACGGCTCCGCTGAAGACGAAGAAGAAGATGGCGAAAAGGCCCTGGTCGGCCGCAGATGCACTTCTCTTGATCCCCCAGGCGCGCGCGTACACGTCCTGGTAGATCTGCCCCAGACCCAGCCCCCAGATCAGGAAGCCGACAGCGCCCGCGAGCGTGGCGGCCAGGGCGTTCGAGGAGGCGTCCCCGAACGTCTGCGTGACGAGGCCGGCGGTCGGGTCACGGAGCTTCAGGTGGTCGATCAGCCGCTCGGCGAGGCTGTTGGTATCGCCTCCCGCCGCGTGCGTGAGGCCGATCACGGCGAGGACGAACGGCACCACCGAAAGGAAGGAATACAACGTCGCCGCCGAGCCGGAGTTGTGACTCGCTTCGAAATAGCGGCGAAACCACAAGATCGCCAGCCGGCCGACACGCGTGTCACCGCGGCCGCCGAGCCAACCCTGTACCGCCCCCACCCGACCGCGAGACGCCGCTGCCCCGACCCTACTCATGCGACCACGATAGACCCCCGAACATGAAAACCATCCGTGCTACACCGCACCGCGAATGAGGGCAGCACCTGATCGCGCAGGACATAAACGAGCATGGGGAGCACAGGAGCGACCGAGTTGTCGGCGAACCAGATCGTCGTGGGAAACCGCTGGGGCACCGGCCGGATGGAGGCGTTCAGTGACGGTGTATTCGCGATCGCGATCACACTGCTCATCCTCGAAGTAGGCGTCCCCGAGGCCGCTTTCGACAACTTATGGCGCGGCATCGTTGACCAGTGGCCCTCCTACCTGGCGTATGCGACGAGCTTCCTCACGATCGGAGGGATCTGGCTCGCCCACCACGGCATCTTCCGGCGCCTGCAGTACGCGAACCAGCCGGTCATGATCATCAACCTGCTGCTGCTGATGGCGGTCTCGTTCCTGCCTTTCCCGACCAAACTGATGGCCGAGGCCATCCACGACACGAACGCCGAGCGCGCCGCAGTCATCTTCTACGGCGGATCGCTGCTCGTCATCTCGCTCCTAATCGGCGCCCTGTGGACCTCGATCGCACGCGACCGCGATCTCCTCAAGCCAGAGGTCAGCGAGAAGGAGATCAACGCGATCCTTATCGCGACGACACCGAACCACGGCTTCTACGTCGCCGTGATCGTGCTCGCGATCTTCGCCCCCAAAGTGGCCGCCTTCGGCTACCTACTCATCGCGATCTTCGCCCTACTGAGAATGCGGGGCGACCCGACACCATCGCCCACAACGGCATCGACATAACGCGACAGCCCGCCCGCGCCGCGAGGTGGTCTTAGCTCCCAAGAGCACGCGACTCGGCACCCTCGATCCCCCGGGCGAGGACGCCTCTAGGGGTATGGAGTAGCCTCTCGCCGGTGACCTACGAGCAGTACATCGACGATGTTGTCAAGGTGGTCGAGACCGTCGGCACCGGCATCATGGTCATCGGCGGGCTGGGCGCATTCCTTGCGTTTCTGCGCGACGCAGCCGCAGACTCGAGAAGAGCCGGATCGTACGAACGGCTTCGCCGCAACCTCGGCCGCTGCATCCTGCTCGGGCTTGAAGTGCTCATCGTCGCGGACATCGTCCGCACCGTCGTCGTCGATCAGACCTTCGAAAGCGTGACAGTACTCGGAATCATCGTCCTGATCCGGATCCTGCTCAGTTTCTCGCTCGACGTGGAGATCGACGGCGTGTGGCCGTGGAATCGGTCGAGGGAGAGCCGGAAAGACCAGGTCGACGCTCCGTAGCTCGTCCTGACGGGATGAGCCGGGTCGGCAAGGCGTGAGAGACTTTGGCGGGCAGGTACTCCTGCGCGCTGAGAGGCTCACCGTTCGCGGGGTGTCTGGCTCGACCGACCCCGCCCCCGGGTCGTTCCTCGCGCCCGCATCCCCCTCCGCCCCCAGGGGCGCGCTGTCACGGCCACCCTTCCTACAGGCTGTCCTCGTACTGTTCGAACTCCATTTCCTCGGACCGTTCCCGTTCGCGCACGTAGGTCTGCCGCAAGGCCTCTGCGCGTGGATCGTCCAGCGCTTCCGTCTCGGGATCGTCGTCAGTCGCTCCTGGTCGGCTCATGCACCCGTAGCGCAGGGCAGCAATCGAATGGCCGGATCGTGATTCCCAGCCGCCGGCGTGAACGTGAAGGCCCTCTCGACCTACCTCGGCCACTCGTCGATCCAGATCACTCTCGACCGGTACGGTCACCTCATGCCTGGCAGCGAGACCGAGGCTGTGGGCCTGGTGGATGCCTATCTGGGGCGGGCGGTCGTAAACCGACTAGTGCTTGGTGTCGCCCTTGCGGATCTCGCGGACCCTCGTTACGACGGGAAGGCCGACCACATATAGGAAGACTGCGACAGCGAGGCCGAGCCCGAAGGCTTCCCATCCAGCGGCGAAAAAGCTCAAGCGGTACGTGAGAGCGATCGTCAGCGCAACGAGCACGAGCAACCACCGAAGGTTCGTCTCCCAATAGGCGTCCTGGCGGGTCCAACTGTGAACAAGCGACACCGAGGCAGTCGGGTGAACATGCGCTGTGCCGGTCATGTGGAATGCGCGTGCCGTGGAGCCGCAATCGGGACAGGGCTGCCTAGCTTCGACCGGAGCGCCAGCGGGCTCGCGGATCACGGCATCGCAGCGTGCGCAGTGAACTCGGCTAGTCATCGTTGCCACCTCGTGAGGTTAGCTGCGCGAACCACGAGCCTTTCCGTGCGTGACAGTCGCGCGACAGTCGATTCCTGATTCCTGCGTGTTCCAGCGTTCTCAGGCGGAGCGTTCGACCGGAAGAGAACGGAAGAGAAACGCCTCGAAAGACAGCAACCAAGCCAGTTTCGGCCTGACTAGTGCTACAGGGGCGGAGGGACTCGAACCCCCGACCTACGGTTTTGGAGACCGCCGCTCTACCAACTGAGCTACGCCCCTCGGTGCAGGGGCCAGTGTAGCCCCGCGCCTGCCCGGCTTACGAGATCGTCAGGGTGCCCGGGCTGACGGCCGTGCCGCCCGGGGTGTCGACCGAGATCGGCCCGCTCGTGTTGCCCGCGGCGACCACGAACGTGAGCTTCGTGTCCGACTTCACCACGAACGACTCGACGTCGACGCCGCCGACCTGCACCGACGAAGCGCCCCAGAAGCCCGAGCCCCCGACCGTGACGTTCTTCCCGGCGGCGCTCTTCTTCGTGAACGACTTGATCGCGGGCGCGGGCGACGGATCGACCGTGAACGCCGGGCCGTCGATCACCCCGTGGCCGGTCGTCACGCGGGTCGGGCCGCCGGTCGCCCCCGGCGCCGGGACGGCCGTCACCTTGCCGGACCTCTCGACGACGCTCGAAGCAGCGGTGCCGCCGAACTCGACGGCGGTGACGTCGGTGAGCTTGTGGCCGGTGATCGTGACCGGCTGGCCGACGACGCCGTGCGACGGGGAGAGCCTCGAGACCGAGCCCGGCGAGTACGACGGCACGCAGTCGGCGTCGGCATTCGACCACTCGAGCTGGAGGTAGTAGTCGTGGCCGTTGATCACCTGGTTGTGCTTCGAGCCGTTCGACCCGGTGGCCCTGCCGTAGTAGTAGGAGCACTTGTCGCCGTTCTCGCCGCCGGTGACGAAGTCCTCGGCGTCGAGCCACCCGCCGAACGGCTCGGGATCGGTGATCGCCTCCGCATGCTCGTGCGAGGTGAGACTCAGGACGGCGTCCGCGATGTCTCCGTTCGGCTCCTGGACGTGCTCCGCGTCACGGCAGACGTCCAGGCCGTCGAACAGCGGATAGGCCATGTTCGCGTAGATCAGGGCGTTGCTCCCGGAACCGACGTTGCCGTGGTAGGCGCAGTAGACGTTGTACGCGCAGGTGCCGAAGGGGCCGCCGCTGTCGACGCACGTCTGGACACCTCTCGGCGTGTACACGAAGAAGATGTTGGTCGCGCTCGCCGCCCAGCCGTTGCCGCTGTTCACGGCGATCGCGTGCTGGATCTCGTTGGTGATCTGGCCGTCGGTCAGGCAGTGCGGCGCTGCACCGAACGGATCGGCGCAGCCGCTTGCCGGGAGGTTCTGCGTGTCGGTCCAGCTCCCGCCGTAGGTCACGTCGGTGGTGATGAAGTCGTCAGCGGCGACGCCGGTGCAGGCGGCGAGGCCGATCGGCGCGCCCGAGCAGTACTGCGTACCGGCGCCGTAGACGTTGGTCAGGAGGCCGCTGTCGGCCTCGAGATCCTGGAAGTACCGGGCGATCAGGCTCTGGTAGCCCGCACTGTAGGCCGGCTGGCCGTCCCACGACGTGTAGCCGGCCGGCTGCCAGAAGATCGTGTAGACGGTCGAGCTGTGCATGACCGGCCCGCCGCCGTAGCGGAGCAGGCCACAGTCGGCGAACTTGCTCGGGCCATGACAGCCGCCGCGGGCGGCATCCGAGGTGACGACCTGCGGAGCCTTGCCGAACGGGGGGATGATCCCGCCGATCCGGTGAGCGGGCGGCGAGCCGCCCGCGCCGCCGGCCGCGCCGAGCGCGAGACAGGCAAGCAAGAACAGAACCGACAGGCACCGCCGCAGACCCACGAACGTGCAGTGTTCCAGCCGTGGCCGGTCCGGTCAATCGCCGGGCGGCCAGAGCACCGGGAAGAGCTCGTGCTCCATCGGCACGTCGGCGGGCAGCTCGTCCGCGAGCCCGGGGAACTCGGGCGACGTCTTCCACGGCCGCGGGACGTGCGTCGCGTCGTCGCCGAGGAAGCGCACCGAGAATGCGCGCCGCCGCCTCGTGGCGCCGCCGGCGGCATGCAGCGTGAGCATGTGGAAGAAGACCGCGTCGCCGGGCTCGAGCTCCCAGGCGAGGATCTCGAAGGCGTCGCGGTCGGCCTCGATGTCGGGCAGCTCCTCGAGGCTGCCCTCCGGAACCACTTCGCCTCCTCGTCCATGAACGTCCGCGGCATCAGCCACGGGCCCCGGTGCGAGCCCGCGACGAACTCGACCGTCGACTCGCGGTCGACGGGGTCGACCGGCATCCACAGCGAGCAGTTGTCGAAGCCGCCGACGTTGTAGTACGGCTGATCCTGGTGCCAGGGGGTGCGCTGCCGCGTCCCGGCTCCTTGACCAGCAGGTGGTCGTGGAAGAGCCGAACCCTGCGCGAGCCCATCAGCTCGGCGGCGACAGCGGCCGCGGGCGACTCGCGAATGAACTGCTCGAACTCGAGGATCCGCCGCCAGTTGCAGAAGTCCTCGAAGAAGCGCCCCGGGTCGTCCGAGCGGCTGGCGACGTTCGCGCGCTCGCTCGGCTCGGCGAGGTTCCGCTCTATACCGCGCCCGACGAGCGCCACCTCGTCAGCCGAAAAGGCGCCCCGCACGCAGACTGCGCCGGCGTGCTGGAAGTCGTCGTGCAGCGCGGTCACGGTGAGCCGATCGCCTGCGGGAAGCGGAACAGCCGGTCGGGGTCGTACTTGTGCTTCACCGCCGCGAGCCGGGGGTAGTTGGAGCCGTAGTACGCCGCCTGCCAGTGCTCCAGGTCGGGATCGGCGTAGTTCACGTACGCGCCGCCGGTGACGGACGGGCGCATCGAGGCGTGCAGAGAGCGAAGCCAGGCCAGCGACGGCGCCTGGTGCTGCGGAGCGCCCCAGGTGGCGAAGTACTGCATCGAGTGGAGCGGCTTGCGGTGGACGAAGGCGGTCGCGTCCGGGTCGACCTGGGCGATCGCGCCGCCGTAGGAATCCATGATCACCGCGCCCGAGCCGTGACCGGAGCTCTGGCGCGTCTCGAGGCCGCGCTGGAGCGTCCGCACGGCGGCGGCCGAGAAGGGCTGCTTCACGTAGTCCGACTTTCCGGCGAACGTCGCGCGCCCGAGCGTGCCGTGCTCGGCGACGAGGTGGCAGGCAGCCGTCGACTGCCCGAGACAGCCGGCCCAGCGCAGCATCAGGTCGAGGTAGGCGGACGTGCCGCTCGAGTAGCGGATCGGCGGCGATGCCTTCGTCAGCGGCGCGAGCAACCCTGCCAGATGCTTCTCGGGGCCGAGGTACTGGCCGAAGATCTGGAGCGTCGGGCCGGTCGCGCCGGTCGACAGTCGGCAGAGCGTCATCAGCTCTTCGGCCGCGTTCGGCGCCCAGCGCTGCCAGGCGGGGATGATCGTCCGGCCCGATGACCACGGCCAGGTGGCGAAGAAGTAGGAGCCGTTGCCGACCGGAGAGGCGCGCAGCCGGAAGTCGGTGACGATCCCGAAGTTCCGGCCGCCGCCGCCGCGGCAGGCCCAGAAGAGGTCGGCGTTGTGGCGTTCGTCGCAGGTGAGCAGACGCCCGTCGGCGGTGACGATCCGCAACGACTGGACCGCGTCCGCCGTAGTGCCGAGCTTCCTCGAGGCGAGGCCGATGCCGCCGCCGAGGGCAAGCCCGCCGAGCGCGACGGTCGGGCACGAGCCCGCCGGAATCGTCAGGCCCTTTGTAGCGAGCGGCGCGTAGACGTCGATCAGCCTCCGCCCCGCACCGACCACTGCGCTCTGTCCCTCGACGCGGATCCCGCGCAGCCTGCCCAGGTCGACGACCACGCCGGTGCCGGTCGACCAGCCGGCGTAGCTGTGCCCGCCCGAGCGGGGAACGATCGCGACGCCGTTTCGCTGCGCCCAGCCGATTGCCGCCTGCACGTCCTTCACGTCGTTGACGAGGACGACCGCGAGCGGGCGGACGGCGTCGAAGCGCTCGTTGTAGACCAGGCGGGCGGCGCCGTAGCCCGGCGAGCCCGGCGCGAGCACCGGCCCGGAGACGAGCCGTGCGAGCTCGGCGACCCGTGGATCCGGGCCGGCGGCGAATGCGTCCGCGAGCCGTCCGAGCGCGCTGCCGGCCGCGACCGCGCCGGCGGCGGCTGCGAGCAGCTCACGGCGGTCGAAGGTGCGCACGTCCCCAGCTTGCCGGACGCGCGCCGCGGATACCATGCCCGTCGATGCTCCTGTACCTGATCCCGCTGTTCGTCCTCGGCTTCCTGCTCGTCCTCTTCGGCACGCTGGTCGTGCTCTCGCGGTTCCGCGGCGGCAAATACCTGCGCCCGATCGTCGCGTTCGCAGCAAAGGTGCCGATCCTCAAGCGGTTGATCGAGAAGGCGTCGCAGGCCGCGATCGAGCGCTACAACCCCGAGCTGAGCTCGGCGATGAAGAAGCTCAAACGGGCCGGCGCCGACCGAGACCCGAACCAGGCGCAGAAGGCGTTGAGCACGCTGACCGCGGACGAGCGGAAGGCGTGGATGGATGCGATGGGCCAGCAGGGCGCACTCGACCAGCAGCCCGCGAACCGCGAGCAGCGGCGCGCGATGGAGCGCATGCAGAAGGGCCGGATGCCTGCGCCGCAGCAGAAGCGGCGCGCGAAGTAGACCCAGGGACTGTCCCCGAAGGAGACTGTCTCCACAGAAACGGTCGCGCCACCACCCGGCAGGGTCAGACCCTACGACTGCTCCAGCGAACCACGAGCAGCGCCACGCGAAGACACAGGGACTGTCCCCGAAAGGGGACTGTCCCCACAGAAACGGTCGCGCCACCACCCGGTGGGGTCAGACCCCTGCGGGGTCTGACCCTGAAGACACGACCGGCGAGACGAGCTCGAAGGTGGTCGCGTCGACCAGGCCGCGGTTCGTCAGCCGCAGCGCGGGGATCACGCCCAGCGAGAGAAACGAGAAGATCATCGTCGGGTTCGCAACGGTCGAGCCGAGGCTCCTGTAGGCGTCCTCGAGCGCGAGCGTCTGCCCGGCGACCTCGGCGACGGGGCGGTCGCTCATCAGTCCGGCGATCGGCAGCTCGACGAGGCCCAGCACCTCCCCGCCGGCGACCGCGACCATCCCGCCGCCCACCTCGACCAGGCGATCGACGGCGAAGAGCATGTCGTCGTCGCTCATGCCGGCGACGAGCAGATTGTGGTTGTCGTGCGCGATCGAGCTGGCGACGGCGCCGCGACGGAGACCGAGGCCGTGGACGAAGCCGAGCCCGACCGTCCCCGACCCCCCGTGGCGCTCGATGCTCGCGAGCTTCGCGACGTCGGCCTCGACGGAAGCGCGGATCTGACCGCCGCTGACCGGCAGCTCGACGGTCAGGTGCTCGGTCGTGACGCGATCGGAGGCAATGCCGATCGCGCGCACCGTCGCGACCTCGCCGGCCGCCTCGACCCTGAAATCCGTCTCGGCCAGCAGGCGGCCTAGCCTGATCGACCGATAGGCCTCGGGCGGGTACGAGAACGACGGCAGCTCTCCCGGCTCGCGACCGTCGGCGAGGACGCGGTGCGGGCGGAAGTCCCCGAGATCCTCGACGAACAGGATGTCCGCGATCCGCCCCGGCGCGATCGATCCGAGGTCGTGCCGCATGCCGAAGTACTCCGCGCCGTTCACGGTTGCCATCTGGATCGCGACCAGCGGGTCGATCCCGGATTCGACCGCCCGGCGCACGACGCGGTCCATGTGCCCGTCCGCCACGATCGTGTCGGGGAGGACGTCATCGGTGACCAGCAGGCAATGCCGCGGGTCGACGCCGTCCTCGGTCAGGACGGACGCCAGCGCCTCGACGTCGCGGAACGTCGATCCTTCGCGGAACTGGACCCACATCCCGGCACGGAGCTTCGCGAGCGCGTCCTCGCGCGAGGTGGTCTCGTGGCACGAGTCGATTCCGGCGGCGATGTATGCCTGAAGCCTGTGGTCGCGGACGCCGGCGAGGCTCCAGTGGCCGGTGACGGGCTTGCCGCGCTGGAGCGTGGCCGCGATCTCCGCGTGGATGCTCTCGTCTCCGTCGATGACGCCGGGCATGTTCATCATCTCGCCGAGCCCGGCGACCCCGTCCCACTCGAGCGCCTCGCGGATCTCGTCCGGCCCGAGCTCGGCCCCCGCGTCCTCGAACCCCGGCAGCGCAGGCACGCAGGACGGCACCGCAAGGAACACCTTCAGCGGCAGCTCCCGCCCTTCCTCGAGCATCCAGCGCATTCCCTCGAGGCCGAAGACGTTCGCCATCTCGTGGTTGTCGATGAACGCGGTGGTCGTCCCGTGTGGAAGCACGGCCTCGGCGAAGCGCGTGACGGTGACCATCACCGACTCGACGTGCAGGTGCGTGTCGATCAGGCCCGGGACGAGGTACGCGCCTTCCGCGTCGATCGTCTCGGTCTGCGGGCCGACCGTGTGCCCGACGTCCCCGAACATCGCCACGCGGCCGTCGGCGATCGCGACGTCGGTGCCGTCGAGGATCTCGCGCGTGTGCACGTTCACGAGCCGGCCGCCGCGGACGACGAGGTCGGCGGGCCGCCGGCCCATGCAGACGTCGGTCAGCTCGCGCGTGAGCTCGAAAAGCGGACGGCGCGCCATCGCCGGATCGTAGTGACGGAGCGCCGACAGAGCGTTAGGCTGTCGCGGCGCTGCGGCCGCGAGGACGCACCGGTCTTCCGGTGTGCGGACGTACGCAAAGGCCGGTGCGGTTCTGCTTCTGCCTCTCCCAGCAGTCCGCACCGGCTTTCTCTGTATCGGCAACAAAGGCCGAACCCTGAGCAACGGCAGGCGGGTGATCTAGGCTCACGGACGATGCTGCTAACCTCGCAGGTCGAGCGCGAGAGCGACCTCTTCGCGCAGCGGCGAGACCGGATGGCGGGCCTCGTCGCGGAGCTGCGCGAGCGCACCGCACAGGTCGCGGCCGGCGGTGGAGAGAGGTCGGTGGAGCGACATCGCTCGCGCGGGAAGCTCACGGCCCGCGAGCGCATCGACCTCCTGGTCGACCCGGACAGCGCGTTCCTCGAGCTCTCCGCCCTGGCCGCCTGGGACGTGTACGAGGGTCAGGCTCCGTCCTCCGGGATCGTCACCGGCATCGGGATCGTCGAGGGCCGCGAGTGCGTGATCGTCGCCAACGACGCGACTGTGAAGGGCGGCACCTACTTCCCGTTGACGGTGAAGAAGCACCTGCGCGCGCAGGAGATCGCCGAGCAGAACCGGCTGCCGTGCCTCTACCTGGTCGACTCCGGAGGCGCCTTCCTGCCGCTCCAGGCCGAGGTCTTCCCCGACCGCGAGCACTTCGGGCGGATCTTCTTCAACCAGGCCCGCATGTCGGCGAAGGGGATCGCACAGATCGCGGTCGTGATGGGCTCGTGCACCGCCGGCGGTGCGTACGTGCCGGCGATGTCGGACGAGGCGGTGATCGTCCGCGGCACGGGGACGATCTTCATCGGCGGCCCGCCGCTCGTGAAGGCGGCGACGGGCCAGGAGGTGACGCCCGAAGAGCTCGGCGGCGCCGACGTCCACACGCGGCAGTCAGGCGTGGCCGACCACTACGCGACGAGCGACGAGCATGCCCTGGCGATCGCCCGCTCGATCGTCCGGAACCTCGGCTCGGCGAAGCCGGCGACACCGTGGGAGGTCGCCGCGCCCGAGGCGCCGGCGGTCGACCCGGGCGACCTCTACGGGCTGATTCCGGAGACGTTCCGCGAGCAGGTCGACGTCCGTGAGATCGTCGCCCGGCTCGTCGACGGCAGCCGCTTCCACGAGTTCAAGGCGCTCTACGGCGAGACGCTCGTCTGCGGCTTCGGGCGGATCGAGGGCTTCCCGGTCGGGATCCTCGCCTCGAACGGCGTCCTGTTCGCCGAGTCGTCGCAGAAGGGCGCCCATTTCGTCGAGCTCGCGTGCAAGCGGAAGATCCCGCTCGTCTTCCTCCAGAACATCACCGGCTTCATGGTCGGCAAGGAGTACGAGGCCGGCGGGATCGCCCGCGACGGGGCCAAGCTGGTGACGGCGGTCGCGTGCGCCGAGGTGCCGAAGTTCACCGTGATCATCGGCGGGTCGTTCGGGGCCGGGAACTACGGCATGTGCGGCCGCGCATACTCGCCGCGGCAGCTGTGGATGTGGCCGAACGCGCGCATCTCGGTGATGGGCGGCGAGCAGGCGGCGACCGTCCTGACCATGGTCGGCGACGCCGATCCCGACGAGATCACCGCGAAGTACGAGCACGAGGGCAGCCCGTACTACTCGACCGCGCGTCTCTGGGACGACGGGATCATCGATCCGCTCGACACGCGCCGCGTGCTGGCGCTCGGGATCTCGGCGGCGCTGAACGCGCCGATTCCGGAGACGGTCTTCGGCGTTTTCAGGATGTAAACGTCCTGTTCGGAGGAAGCGGTGAGTCCGAGTCACCCATTACGATCTCGCGGACCCAGACAAGGAGGTTGCTCGTGAAAGCCAGGATTCCAAGGCCGTCACCGGCGATGATCGTCGCATGCGTCGCGTTGACGGTCGCGCTCGGCGGAGGAAGCTATGCCGCGACCAACACGACCACGCTCTCGAAGGCGGGCGTGAAGGCCGCCAAGTCGAACGCGCAGGCCGCCGGCCCGAGGGGCCCGAGGGGCTTCAGAGGGCCGAGGGGCCTCAGGGGCCTGCCAGGCCCGAAGGGCGCGCCCGGCGCGCCGGGCCCGGCGGGACCGGCAGGACCCGCAGGCGCGGCAGGTGCCTCGGCCACGGCGCTCTGGGCCATGATCGACAGCAACGGCACGCTCATCCGCAACAAGGGTGTCACGTCGGCCCAGAGGCTCGCAACCGGTTCGTATCAGGTGATCTTCAACCAGGCCGTGACGAACTGCACCTCCCTCGCGACGCTGTACGGATCGTCAGGCGAGGTGGCGTCGACTCCGGACATCCTCGGAGTCGTTGCCGGCCGGGTGAATGTGAACACGTTCAACAGCGCCGGAACAGCCACCGACAGGGTGTTCCAGGTGGCCGTCTTCTGCTGATCGACCCATTGGGGCCCGCCCTCGCGGCGGGCCCCGGCCACTCCGGCGGGACCGCTGCGTAGAGTTCTGCGCATGCACACGATCGAACTCTCCGACGAGGAGCTGCGCCTCCTCCAGAACGCCCTCCACGCCTACCTCGACGACTTCGGGCACGAGGAGGCCGATCTCCTCCGGGAGGTCAAGGCGCTGATCGCCAAGCTCAACCGCGAATGAAGGCCCTCCGTGTCGAGCGTGATGGAGAGCTCCTCCGCGTCACGCTCGCGCGCCCGGAGCGACGGAACGCCTTCGATGCCGACCTGATCCGTGAGCTCGACGACGCATTCGCAGGCGTCGGCGACGCCCGCGTGGTCGTGCTGGCAGGCGACGGGCCGAGCTTCTGCGCCGGCGCCGACGTCGAGTGGCAACGTGCCTCGATCGACCTGAGCTACGAGGAGAACGTCGAGGACTACCGGCGGCTGTACCGGATGCTGCAGGCGGTCTACCGCTGCCCGGCGCCGGTGGTCGCGCGCGTCCACGGCTTCGCGCTCGGCGGCGGATCGGGCCTCACCGCCTGCGCCGACATCGGAATCGCCGCGGAGGACGCGGTCTTCGGCTTCTCCGAGGTGCGGCTCGGGATCATCCCCGGAGTGATCTCGCCGATGGTGCTGGCGAAGATCGGCCCGGCCGCAGCCCGGCGGTACTTCCTCACCGGCGAGCGCTTCGACGCGCAGACGGCGCTCCGGATCGGCCTGGTCGACGAGGTCGCGGCCGACCCGGACGAGGCGGTCTCGCGGGTCGTCGAGGCGATCCTCGCCGGCGGGCCGACCGCGGTCCGCGAGGCGAAGCGACTCGCGCTCGAGCCCGGTGACGAGGGGGATCTACTCGCCCGCGCGGCAGAGCGGCGCGCGAGCCCGGAGGGCCAGGAAGGACTCCGGGCGTTCCTGGACTCCCGGAGCGGCGAGCGCGTCCGCCCCTCGTGGCAGCCGAACGGCGACTAGCGCTCGTCCAGGACACGCGCGAGCGCGCTGCGTTCGCCGGCGAGATCCCCGACCACGGCGGCGAGCCGCCGCTCCCCCTCCGCGGTGAGCCGGATCGGATGGACGCGGGCGTCGCGGCGCGAGACCGTGCGCTCGATCAGCCCTGCGTCCTCCACCCGGCGTGCGAGCTGCGTTGCGGCGCTCTGGCCGATCTGCAGCTGCTGCGCCAGCCGGCCGACGGTGGCGTCGCCGTCGCGGGCGGTCTTGATCAGCAGCAGCAGCTCGTAGCGCTCCGCCGTCAGTCCGTGCGCACGGGTCACCTGGTCGGTGCGCACGAGGAACCGGCGCAGACCGACCCGGAACGTGGCTGCCTCGGCGTACCGTTTGTGAGGGGTCCTGGGCATGTCGTTAATTTTCTCTAAGCATGTGATTAATAGCAGGGTGTGATGGATACCGTCGTCAGTGATGAGTCGCTCCACGAGCCTTTCCGTCGCTGCCGCTCTCGCTCTCGGAGTCGCCGCATTCGCGACGGCGAGCAGCGCCTCCGACACGGCAGTTCCCGCCAACCAGTCGCCTCCGACCGTCGTCGGTGCCGCCGTGGAGGGCAGCGTGCTCAGCGCACATCACGGCCGCTGGCAGAGCGACTCGTCGGTGTCCGTGGGCAGCCAGTGGCGTCGGTGCCTCGCCGACGGAACGGGCTGCGTCGACGTCCCCGGCGCGACCGACCGCATCTACACCCCGGCCACGGCCGACATCGGCCACACGGTCCGCGTCGTCGAGACGGCGACCAACCGCGACGGTTCCACGGCTGCTGTCTCGGCGGCCACGCGCGCGGTGGCAGCGCTTCCTGCCGCCGGGCCGCACAACGCCGCACCGCCGACCGTCGCAGGCTCGGCGGTCGCAGGCGGACGGCTGGCTGCAACGAACGGAACGTGGACCGGGACCGCGCCGATCCGCTTTTCCTACCAGTGGCGCCGCTGCTCGCCGGCCGGCGGCGACTGCGTCCAGACCTCCGCGAGCTCGCGCGTCTACCGGCCGTCCTCCGGCGACGTGAACCGGACGGTGCGCGTACTGGTGACCGCGAAGGGGCCGGCCGGGACCGCGGCCGCCCTCTCCGACCCGACCGGCCGCATCGCCAAGGCGTCGTCCCCTGCGCCGCAGAACCGTTCCCTGCCGCGGGTCCAGGGGCTGCCGCGGCAGGGAGTACAGCTGACCGCCGACCGGGGGAACTGGGCGAACTCCCCGAACGGCTTCTCGTACACCTGGCTCCGCTGCGACCGCTCCGGGAACGGTTGCGCGGGGATCCCGGGAGCGCACGGCTCGTCCTACACGCTGACCTCCTCGGACGTCGGGCACACCATTCGCCTCCAGGTCGACGCACGCAACACGAGCGGCCTCAGTCGGGCTTTCTCGCCGCCGACGGCGGTCGTCTCCGCGCAGCCGGCTCCAGCCGCTGCAAAGCCGGCGAACACGGTTCGTCCGTCGATCTCCGGCACCGTCCAGGAGGGCAAGACGCTGGCCGGCAACCGCGGATCGTGGACGAACAGCCCGACCAGCTACGACTACTCGTGGCACCGCTGCAACCGGAACGGTGACCACTGCGACTCGATCGGCGGCGCCAGGGGGACGAGCTACACGCTGAAGAGCAACGACGTCGGCAGCACGATCAAGTTCCGGGTACGGGCGCGCAACTCGTCGGGCTCCGACACCGCCAACTCGAGCCCGACCGCGGTCGTCCGCGCCGCCGCCAAGCCGGAGAACACCTCGCCGCCGACGATCTCCGGCACGCCGGCCGAGGGAGCGACGCTCGCCGGCTCGAACGGCAGCTGGACGCACGGGCCGACCTCCTACGCGTACGTCTGGTACCGCTGCGACCGCAACGGCAACAACTGCGGCGCGATCAGCGGTGCGCGCTCGAGCTCCTACCGGCTGACCTCCGCCGACGTCAGCGCCACGCTGCGCCTGCGGGTCACGGCCGGCAACTCCGAGGGCAGCACCAGCGCCACCTCCGTACCCACTGCGGTGATCCAGCACGCAACCGCGCCGCCGCCCTCACGCGGCCCGGGCTGCCCGGCCGTCGGCAACCCCGACCAGGTGGCGAAGCTCGCGCCACCCGTCCGGCTCCTCGTCGACACGCTGCAGGCCAGCCCGCGCGTCGTCACACGCGGCACGCCGGAGATCGTCGTCCGCTTCCACGTCACTTCGAGCTGCGGCGGCCCGGTGCAGGGTGCACTCGTGTACGCGACCGCGACCCCGTACAACCAGTTCTCGATCCCGCCCGAGGCGGCGACCGGCTCCGACGGCTGGGCGACGCTCGTCTTCCACCGCCTCCGCGGCTTCCCGGTCAGTGGCCACCAGCAGCTGATCGCCGTCTTCGTCCGAGCGCGCAAGCCGGGCGAGAGCGTGCTCGGCGGGATCTCCACCCGCAGGCTCGTCTCCATCCCCGTCCGACTGGGCTGACCGGCCGCGCGGGGCGGGCGGCGGCGCAGCCCGTACGCTCCCTCTGATGGCGATCCGGAAGCTCCTCGTGGCGAACCGCGGCGAGATCGCGGTGCGGATCTTCCGCACCTGCCGCGAGCTGGGGATCGCGACCGTGGCGGTCGCCGCGCCGGACGACGCCGGAGCCATGCACACCCGGACCGCCGGCGAGACGGTCGAGATCTCGTCCTACCTCCACTCGGAGGAACACATCCGAGCGGCGTCACGCACCGGTGCCGACGCGATCCATCCCGGGTACGGCTTCCTGGCCGAGAACGCCGACTTCGCCGAGGCGGTCGAGGCGGCGGGCCTCGTGTTCGTCGGCCCGACGCCGGAAGCGCTGCGCGCGGGCGGCGACAAGCTGGCAGCAAAACAGGCCGCCCGTGAGGTCGGAGTGCCGCTGCTCGAGGAGGGCGACCCGGCGGAGCTCGGCTTTCCGCTGCTGGTGAAGGCGGCCGCGGGAGGCGGCGGGCGCGGGATGCGGATCGTCCGGTCGGCCGCCGAGCTGGACGGCGCGCTCGAGGCCGCGCGCCGCGAGGCCGGGGCGGCATTCGGCGACGACACGGTGTTCTGCGAGCGTTACCTCGAGCGCCCGCGCCACGTCGAGATCCAGCTGCTGGGTGACGGCCGCGGGGACGCGATCGCGCTCGGGGAGCGCGAATGCTCGGTGCAGCGACGTCACCAGAAAGTGCTGGAGGAGTCGCCGTCACCCGCGCTCGACCCGGCGCTGCGCGCGGCGATGAGCGACGCGGCGGTCGCCTTCGCACGTGCGATCTCGTACCGCAGCGCCGGCACGGCCGAATTCGTACTCGACGGCGGCGAGTTCTTCTTCCTTGAGCTGAACGGCCGGATCCAGGTCGAGCATCCGGTCACGGAGCTCGTCACCGGGCTCGACCTCGTCGCCGCCCAGCTCGAGCTCGCCGAAGGCGGCTCGCTCCCGCCGGTGCCCGAGCTGCGCGGGCACGCGATCGAGGTGAGGCTGTACGCGGAGGATCCGCGCGCGTTCCTCCCCCAGGCCGGGACGCTCGAACGGCTAGGGCTGCCGGCGGGCGTGCGGGTCGACGCCGGCGTCGAGGAGGGCGACGAGGTCGGCCTCGCCTACGACCCGATGATCGCGAAGCTGATCGCGCACGGGCAGACACGCGACGAGGCGCTCGACCGACTCGCGGCCGCGCTCGCCGAGACCGAGGTCGAGGGCGTCGTCACGAACCTGCCGTTCCTCCGCTGGCTGGTCGCGCACCCGGCCGTGCGGGCAGGCGACACGACCACGGCGTTCCTCGTCGAGCACCCGCCGCTCTCGGCGCCGCGGCCTGCCATTCCGGCGCCCTGGGGCGGCGCGTTCCGTCTCAACCTGCCGCTTCCTCCGCCCCACGCGCCGCCCGACGAGACCGCCGACGCGCGCGGTCACGCCGCCGGCGCCGAGCACAGCGCGATCAGCGCGCCGATGCCAGGCACCGTGCTCCGTGTGCTCGTCCGGAAGGGCGACCGGGTGGAGCCCAGGCAGCCGCTGGTCGTGCTCGAGGCGATGAAGATGGAGACGCCGCTCGTCTCGCCTTACGCCGGTGTCGTGCAGGCGGTGCACGTCGCCGAAGGCGACCGCGTAGCCGGCGGTGCGACGGTCGTGGAGCTCGAGGAATGACGGTGCTGCGGCCCGACGATGCGCGGGCGTTCCTCGACGCCGCCGGTCCGCTGCTGCTCGCGGACGAGCCGCGCAACAACCTGATCCTCGGGATCGCCGGGACGCTGGTCGAGCATCCCGACCGTTACGGCGAGCAGCGCTTCTGGCTCGTCACCCTCGACGCGGGCGAGCCCTCCGCAGCGGCGATCAGGACGCCGCCCTACAACCTCCTGCTCGGCGGTTGCCGGCCCGGGCCGGCGATCGAGGAGCTCGTCGAGGGGATCGAGGACGAGCTGCCCGGCGTCGTCGGCGCGCACCCCGAGGTCGACGAGTTCGTCCGGCTGTGGGCGCGATCGCACGCGGTCGAACCGCGCGTGCTGCGCGAGCAGGGCGTCTTCGCCCTCGAGCGGGTCGAGCCCGTTCCGCCCGCGGAAGGCCGGTCGCGGAGCGCGACCCGCGACGATCTGCCCCTGCTCGTGGACTGGATGGTCGCCTTCGGCGAGGAGGTGCTGGAGGAGGGCGACCCGGGGCGCGCCGAGGCCCGCGAGGCCGTGGAGCACCGGCTCGCGCCCGGTGACGGCGGCTTCGAGCTGTGGGAGGACGGCGGCGAGGTCGTCTCCCTGTCCGGCTGGGGCGGCCCGACCTCGAACGGGATCCGCATCGGCCCGGTGTACACGCCTCCGGACCACCGCGGCCGCGGCTACGCGACCGCGCTCGTTGCCGGGCTCTCGCGGGCCCTGCTCGACGGCGGCCGGCGCTTCTGCTTCCTCTACACCGACCTGGCCAACCCGACCTCGAACGCGATCTACGAACGGATCGGTTACGTCAAGGTCGCCGAGTCGGCCATGGTTTCGTTCGAGCCCTTGTAACACTGTGTTACTTGCCCGAATGACGGCTCCGGCCCGAGGGTCCAGAGCTTGTAACACTGTGTTACTTGCATCGACACGGCCCACCTGGCCGTGTCTGGTCCGGTTGCCCTAGAAGAGTTTCTGGAGCTTCATCGCTGCGCCCATGTCGCCCTTGATCTTGAGCTTGCCGGACATGTACGCGGCGGTCGGGTTCTGCTCGCCCTTCACGACCTTCTCGAACGTCTCGGCCGAGGTGGCGATCGTGCAGTCGCCGCCGGTGTCGCCGTCGTCGACGGTGACGCCGCCGTCGGCGACCTTCACCGTCCACGTACCGGCGCCGTCGATGTCGAAGACGTAGGAGTTGTTCAGGCCGGCGGTCTTGCCGGGATCGACGCGGGACGGAAGCTGCTCGAAGAAATCGCTGACGACGGACACTGGGCTCGCTCCTTTTCGATTGACCCGAGCCTAGCGGCTATAGAACTGCAACCTCCGGCTCGAGGCGGCGCCGCTCCCCCGTAGCCGGGAGCAGCATCGTCAGCGCGAGGGCGACCATCGGCGCGGCGGCCGAGATGAAGAGCGAGGTGCGGAGATCGATCGAGTCGGCGACCGCGCCCAGGAACACGGCTGCGACCCCGCCGAGGCCGATCGCGAACCCGATCGACAGGCCGGAGGCCAGGCCGATGTTGCCCGGCAGGTACTGCTGCGCCATCACCATCGTCACGCCGAACGTCCCGACGACGGCCGCGCCGACGCCGGCGAGGGCGATCGCGCCCGGGATCCCGCCGACCAGCAGGAACACGAGGATCAGCGGCGTGCTCATGACGAAGCTGCCCATCAGCACGGTGCGCAGGCCGATCCGGTCGGCGAGCGGCCCCGCCAGGAGCGTGCCGGCCGCGCCGACCAGGAGCATCCCCGCGAAGACGTAGTTGCCGTACGACTTCGAGTGCCCCTGCGACACCTCGTAGAGCGGCACGAACGTGATCAGGCCGAACCAGGCGAGGCTGCGGAACGTGATCACCGCCAGCAGGATGCCGAGCGAGCGCAGGTCACTCCGCCCCCCGCTCGTCACTCTCGTGCCGGCTTCCGGCACGAAACCGAGCAGGTACCTCATTCCTGCAAGCAGGAGCACCGCGACGGTCACGCCGGGGACGACCAGGAACCAGCCGCCCTGCATGCCGAGCGCGACGATGATCGGCGTGACGACGAGCGCCCCGAGCCCATAGCCCACATTGCCCCCGACCGCGAACAGGGACATCCCGCTCGCCCGTTTTCGCCCGCTCGTGTAGGCGGCGAACTTGGAGCCCTCCGGGTGGTAGGCGGCGGTGCCGAGGCCGGAGACGATCACGAGCACGACCACGAGCCAGTACGCGGGTGCGTCCGCAGCGGCTGCCATCCCCACACCGGCGATCGCGACGCCCGCCGGCAGCAGCCAGACCGCGCCGCGGGCGTCCGACCAGAGCCCGAACAGCGGCTGGACGATCGAGGACGAGAGCGCCGAGGCGAGCACGAGCACCGCGACCAGCGTGTACGAGAGGCCGAACTCGGTCTTGAGGAACGGGAGCAGTGCCGGCAGCGCCCCGCCGGAGAAATCCACGGCCGCGTGACCGGTTGAGAGCAGCGCCATCGCCCGCCGGTCGATCTGGTCGCGCACGGTCGCAGCGTATCCGGATAGCATCGCGCCGCCGATGGAGATCGCCGCCGCGCCGGAGGCCGCCGAGGCTGACCTCACCGCCTTCGCCGTCCTCGACCCGGTCGGCGGGGTGCCCGCCCTCGATCCGCGACTTCCGGGGCTCGTCGAGTCCGGCGAGGTGAGAGGCGAGGCGGGTGCGACGTGCGTCCTCCACGGCGAGCGGGGACGGATCGTCGCCGCAGGCGGCGGTCGCCGAGACCAGCTGGACAGCGACTCGATCCGCGACGCGGCCGCCGGCGTCGCCCGCCTCGGTCTCGGCGGAACGGTGGCGTGGCTGCTCGACGAAACGCTCCCGCTGCCCCAGGCCGAGCAGGCCCGCGCGGTCGTCGACGGCCTCGTCCTGGGCGGCTACGACGCCGGCGCGTGGAAAACCGACCGGCCCCGGCGGCACCAGACGGAGCGGCTGGTCCTCGTGGGGGCAACCGACGAGACGCGGCAGCTAGCGCAACGCGCGGAACGCGTTGCGCAGTGGGCGAACCAGGCCCGCGACCTCGCGAACCGGCCGCCGAACGACCTCACGCCCGAGCGGCTCGCCGAGCGGGCCGCCGAGATCGCGCAAGGGTCGGCCGACCTCTCGCACGAGTCGTTCGGCCGGGAGCAGATCGTCGAGATGGGGATGGGCGCCTTCGCCGCGGTCGCCCAGGGAAGCCACAACGACCCGCGGCTGATCGTCCTCCGCTACGACCCGCCGACTGCGCGCGGCGATCTCGTGCTCGGCCTCGTCGGCAAGGCGATCACGTTCGACACCGGCGGGATCTCGATCAAGCATCAGGACTACCTGGAGGACATGAAGGGGGACATGTCGGGCGGCGCGGCGGTGATCGAGGGCGTCGGCGCCGTCGCCGACCTCGGCATCCCGCTGCGCATGCTGGCCGTTGTCGCCTCGGCCGAGAACATGACCGGCGGGGGCGCATACCGGCCGGGGGACATCCTCACGGCGATGAACGGCAAGACGATCGAGGTGATCAACACCGACGCCGAGGGCCGGCTCGTGCTCGCCGACGCGCTCTGCTACGCGCGCGAGCAGGGCGCCACGCATCTGGTCGACATGGCCACCCTCACCGGCGCGATCGTGCTGGCGATGGGCGATCTCTACGGCGGGGTCTATGCGAACGACGACGGCTGGCGCGACCACGTCGTCGACGCCGCGAACGCCGCGGGCGACCACCTCTGGCCGCTGCCGCTCCACCGGCGCTACCGCCGGTACGTGAGCTCGAGCTTCGCCGACATGAAGAACGCCTCGATCCTGAAGGAGGGCTCGCCCGCGCTCGCCGCCGAGTTCCTGCGCGAGTTCGCCGGCGACGGGCCGTGGGCGCACATCGACCTCGCCGGACCGGCGTTCATCCGCCGCTCACGCGGCGACTACATCTCCCAGCAGGGGGGCACCGGCTACGGCGTGCGGACGATTGCCGAGCTTGCGCAACGGCTCTCGGAGCTGTCGCGCTAGAGGGTCATGGACTTCGACCTCTCCCCCGAGCACGAGCTGGTCCGCGACACCGTCCGCGCCTTTGCCGTCGAGAAGGTCGCGCCGGTCGCCGAGGAGCTCGACCGCGAGCACCGCTTCCCCTACGAGCTCGTCGCCGAGATGGCCGAGCTCGGGCTGATGGGAATCCCGATCCCCGAGGAGTACGGCGGCGGCGGCGGGGACACGCTCTCGTACGCCATCACGGTCGAGGAGCTCACCCGGATCGACTCGTCGGTGGCGATCACGGTCGCCGCGCACACGTCGCTCGGGACGATGCCGATCTTCCTGTTCGGCTCCGAGGAGCAGAAGCGCGAGTGGCTGCCCGACCTGGCATCGGGAAAGCGCCTGGCGGCGTTCGGGCTGACCGAGCCGGGCGCGGGGTCCGACGCCGGTTCGGCCGCCACGACCGCGGCGCTCCGCGACGGCAGCTGGGTGATCGACGGCGCCAAGATGTTCATCACCAACGCGGGCACCGACATCTCCGCCTGCGTGACGATCACTGCCCGGACGGGCGACGGCGAGATCTCGAACCTGATCGTCCCGAACGGCACGCCCGGCTACGAGATCTCGGCGCCGATGCAGAAGCTCGGCTGGCGCGCCTCGGACACCCGGGAGCTCTCGTTCGCAGGCTGCGCGGTGCCCGAGGGCAACCTCCTCGGTCCACGCGGCGACGGCTTCAAGCAGTTCCTCGAGATCCTCGACGGCGGCCGCATCTCGGTGGCGGCGATGGGCGTCGGGCTCGCGCAGGGGGCGTACGACCTCGCCTACGAGTACGCGCTCGAACGGCGGCAGTTCGGCAAACCGATCGCGTCGTTCCAGGCGGTGCAGTTCCAGCTGGCCGACCTGGCGACGGAGATCGAGGCCGGCCGCGCGCTCCTCTACCGGGCTGCCTGGCTGAAGGACGAAGACCGGCCCTTCGCGCTCGCGGCGGCGCAGGCAAAGCTGTACACCGGGCTCCTGTCGAACCGGGCCGCGAACGTCGCGCTCCAGATCCACGGTGGCTACGGGTTCATGGACGAGTTTCCGATCTCGCGGCTCTACCGCGACCAGAAGATCCTCGAGATCGGCGAGGGCACGAACGAGGTGCAGCGGATGGTGATCGCTCGGCACCTCGGCCTGCCGCCGTCGTAGCCGGGGCAGGAGCGAGGGACAGGCACCGGGTGCCTGTCCCTCCCCTACGTGGAACGCACCCTCGTTCGAGGACAGCGGCCGCCGCAGCCACCGCCGCCCTCCAGACCCCGAGCGGCGCACCAACTCTCTCTCCCGCTGCCCATGGTGCCCGTCGCTCGTGCACGCGACAAGGGCCGAACGGCCTATTTGGCAGGTCCGCGGGTCACTATGGGAAAGACAGCGAGGCCCGCTGCTAGCGTCAGCGCAGGATGCTGTTCCGGCAGTTCGTCGACGAGGACCTCGGGTGCGCCTCCTACCTCGTCGGGGACGCCGACGCGGGCGAGGCGCTGCTGATCGACCCCGCGTACGCGATCGAGCAGTACCTGGTGGCTGCCGAGCAGGAGGGCGTGCGGATCGTGCGCGTGCTGGAGACGCACACGCACGCCGACCATGTGTCCGGCCACGGCCGGCTGGCGCTCGAGCACGGGATCCCGGTCTCCATCCACCGCGACGCCGGGGCCGGCTATCCCCACGAGCCGCTCGAGGACGGCGGCGAGCTGACGGCCGGCTCTGTGACGGCGCGGACGATCCACACACCCGGCCACCGGCCCGAGCACTGCTGCTTCCTCGTCGACGGCACACTCTTCACCGGCGACTCGCTGTTCGTCGGCACGGTAGCCCGGCCCGATCTCGCCGTCGAGACGCGCGAGGGCGCCGAGGGCATGTTCCGCAGCCTGCAGCGGCTGCTCGAGCTCACCGACGACGTCCAGGTGTTCCCTGGACACGTCGCAGGGTCGCTGTGCGGTACCGGGATGAGCCCTGCACCGTCGACGACGATCGGCACAGAGCGGCGCGGAAACCCGATGCTGGCGATCGCGACGGTGAACGACTTCGTGGACGAGACCTCCGATTCGGCGACGCCGCGGCCGCCGAACATGGAGCGGATCGTCGAGCTGAACCGCGGTCCGTTCGTCGGCGATTCACCCGCGCCGGCGCCGGTCCGCTCACCCGACGATGCCACCGTCCTCGACGTCCGCAGCGCCGACGCGTTCGCCGCCGGTCACGTCCCGGGCGCGCTGAACGTGCCGGTGACGGTGAAGGGCTTCGGCACGCGCGCGGGCTTCGTGCTCAGACGCGACGAGCAGCTCGTCCTGCACGCGTCGGCGCCCGCCGAGGCCGACCTGGCCGCGCGCCGTCTGCGCGCGGTCGGCCTGCTCGAGCTGCAGGGGTACCTCGACGGGCCGCAGGAGCTCGAGCCGCTGGAGACGGTCGCGCTGGACGACCTCGAAGGGCTGCTCCGGGGCGGCGAGGTGGACGTGATCGACGTGCGCGAGCTCGACGAGCGCGACTCGGGCTTCATCCCCGGGAGCAGGCACATCCCGTACCGGCTGCTCCGCGCCTACGGCGCCACCGTCGCCGGCGGCAAGCCGGTGGTGACGATCTGCGAGAGCGGCGCGCGGGCGGCGATTGCGGCCAGCGTCCTCGCCGCGGCCGGCGTCGACGTCCGGCCGGTGCTCCGCGGCGGCATCGCCGACTGGCATCGTGCGGGCGGCCACACGGTCGAGTTCCGGCGCTGCGGCTCCTAGCCCGCCGCCGCGAGCAGCGACTCGCCCTCGCGCACGTAGCGTGTGGAACCGACCGACCGGTAGAACGCGAGAGCCGGCTCGAGCTGGCCGAGGTCACCTGCTCGCGCGGCGGAGAGACGGCAGAAGGCTTCCGAGGTGAGGGCGCCGATCTCGGCGCACTGGTCGGCGGCACCGACCGGATCGCCTCGGCCGAACGCAACCCCGATCCGGGCCCAGGGGAAATTTGTGTAGCCCTCGAGCGCCGTCGCGGCTTCTTCGCCTCGGCCGACGGCGGTCAGGGTCCAGGAGAGGACGTGGAGGAACACGTCTGCGAAGCCGATGTCGGGGCGTCCGGCGAGACCGGCGAGGAATTCCTCCGCCGCGGCGACAGCACGCTCCCGCTCACCGAGCTCGATCATCACGTGCGCAGCTTCGGCACAGACCGGGTAGATCGCCTGCGGGTCCTTCGCCCGCTGCCCGAGCTCGAGGGCGAGCTCGGCGTCGGCCATCGCACCATCGCCGTCGCCGCCCGCAAGCCGGAGCAAGGCGCGGCAGGAGTAACACTGCGACGCCAGGTAGTGCGGAGCACCCTGCTCGACCTCGCCCAGAAACGCATCGACCCGGACGGCGGCTGCTCTCCAGTCGCCGAGTTCGTACTCCCATCTCGCGACGACGCCCCGGAACCAGCGGGAGAAGCCCTTCTGCCCGAACTCCTCGGCCTCGCGCCCCGCCTGCCGCCAGCCTTCGACTGCCACCACGAGCTCGCCGCGGGACAGCCGCCGGGCGGCCAAGTTGCCGATTCCGCGGCACATCTCGAACATCGCATTCGCCGATCGGGCGATGTCCACCCCCTCCTGGATCTCGGCGAGACCGCCCGCGTCGCCGAGTGCACCTCGAGCGGCACCGATGTTGATCAGCGCGGCCGCCCTGATCTCGTCGAGACCGAGCTCGGTCGCCATCGCCAACGCCTCTTCTCCGACCCGGATCGCCTCCTTCTGGCGGGACGACAGCATCAAGAGCCTCGCGGCCGTCGCCGTCATGCGGGCTTTCGCAGGCGACGGCCGACGGTCCGAGAGGAGCTGCCCCGCCCGGCCGAGGTACTTCATCGCTGCCCCGGTCTCCCCGGCGAGCCACGTCTGCTCGCAAAGCGTGGTTTCCGCCTCCGCGGCTCCCTCGACGTCGCCGACCGCGAGCAGCTCCTCCACCGCACGCTCGAGCATGGTCGCGTCGGGCGTGCCGCGCTGGTAGAGCGACCGGCCGAGCGCATACAGGAGCCGGCCACGGCCTGGGTCGTCGTCCGAGAGCAGGTCGAGCGCGGCGCGGAAGAACCGCGAGGCCGCGTCGTACGCGTTCAACGCGAAGGCGCGGTCTCCCGCGTCCGAGAGCGCACTCCGCGCCGCCGGGGCGAATGCCTCGCTGCTGCCGCCCGCGGCGGCCGTCAGCTCGAGTGCCTGGAGATAGTGGTGGGCGAGCATCTCCGCGTGATCCTCGCGGCGGCCGAGCTGCTCGATCCAGCCCGCGGCGAGCAGGTGCTTCTCGGCCCGCTCGGCTCTCGGGATCTGGCCGTACGCCACGTCCCGGACCAGCAGATGGCGGAACGCGTACTGCCCGTCCCCCTCGACGGTGCTGTCGCGCTCGCGGCGGACGAACTCCTTCCGCTCCAGCGCGTGCAGCCCGTCGTCGAGCGACCGCCGTCCGTCTAGTGAGCCCAAGGCACCCGCCCAGAAGCGGGACCCGACGACGGCGGCATCCTGGAGCAGGGTCTTCTGCTCCGGCTCGAGGAGGTCGAGCCGCGCGGCGATCAGGCCCTGGACGGTTTCCGGCAGGCTGCCCACCTCGCCCCGGTCGCGCAGCATGCGGGCGAACTCCTCCGCGTAGAGCGGGTTGCCGCCGGCCTGCACGAGCAGCTCGGCCTGCGTCTCCGCCGGAAGAACGGTGCCGACCAGCTCGGAGAGCAGGAGCGCGACCTCGTCGTCGGAGAGGGCCCTGAGCGAGATCGTCAGCGCATTGGGCTTGCCGCCGCCCCACTCGGGCCGCCGGGTCAGGAACTCGGGCCTGGCGGTGCAGACCACGAGCAGAGGCACCTCCGTCGCCCACTCGACGAGGTGGTCGACGAAGTCGAGCAGGTGGTCGTCTGCCCAGTGCATGTCCTCGAAGACCATTACCAGCGGACGCTCTTCGGCGAGCTCCTCGAAGTAGCGCCGCCACGCCGCGAAGGCCTCGTCACGCATGTCCCCCTTTGCGCCCGCGCCGGCTCCGAGCCCGAGGAGCGGCCGCAGGTGCGACGCCACCCAGGGGGCGGCCACGGCCGACGCAAGCTTCTGCTCGGCCACGCCGGCGCCGTCACCTTCGAGGATCCCGAGCTGAGCCTTCACCATCTCGGCCAGCGCCCAGAAGGTGATCCCCTCGCCGTAGGAGAGGCACCGGCCGTGCCGCCACGAGATCAGCTCGGGCATGCGCTCGATCGCCTCGTAGAGCTCGAGGACGAGGCGGCTCTTGCCGATGCCCGGGACGCCGACGATCGTGACGAGCTGTGAGGACCGCTCGGCAAGAACGCGTGCCAGGGCGTCCTCGAGCAGCGCCGCCTCGCGCCGCCTGCCCACCAGCATGGCGCCGTGGACGCGTTCGACGGCAATCAGCGAGCGGGCCTGCAACGCCTCCCAGGCCCGCACCGGATGTGACTTCCCCTTCGCCTCGACCGGCTCGAGCTCGCGGTAGTCGATCGCCTGCTCGGTGGCGCGAAGCGTCTGCTCGCCGACGACGACGGAGTTGACCGCGGCGGCGCTCTGCAGGCGCGCACCCGTGTTGATCACGTCTCCGGCCGCCATCGACTCCCCCGCTTCGGGACGCGCATCGACGCGGACGAGTGCCTCGCCCGTGTTGACCCCGATCCGTACCTCCACTGCTTCGTCCCTCGCCCAGTCGCGAATCGCCAGCGCGGCCCGCACTGCGCGCTCGGGATCGTCCTCACGGGTGGTCGGTGCGCCGAACAGCGCCATGACCGCGTCACCGATGAACTTCTCGACCGTTCCGCCGTAGCGTTCGAGCTCCGCGCGGACGTGCTCGTGGTAGAGGCCGAGCTCGTCCGCCACGTCCTCGGGATCGAGCTGCTCGGCGCGGGCAGTGGAGCCGACCAGGTCGGCGAAGAGAACGGTGACGACCTTTCTCTCCCGGCGGCCTTGGGACACCGGGGGAGTGTAGTTACGGCCCGGTTCGGGCCCCCTTCACCGTGGGGCCGTCGATCGGCAGCCTCGTCGCCAGGAAGGCAAGCTGGTCGCGGTAGACCTTTGCGTTCAGCTCGTGGCCGGCCGGATACCAGCGCACCACGGAGCCGCGCGGCGCCGCCTTCTGGAGCGCCATTAGCGCGGCACGCGGGACGACCTCGTCCTTGCGGCCGTCCTGGAGCATCACCTCGCCCGGATGCGCGCGGGCCAGCCAGCGCAACGGGTCGATCTGGATCAGCGACCGGCGCACCTGAGGGCGAAGCGCCGCAGGCGTCTGGGCCACGTACGCCGAGACCGGCAACGAGCCGCCTGACATCAGCACGACGGCGCGCAGGCGCGGCTCGGCGCCCGCGGTGACCGCCGCGACGCGCGCGCCGAGGCTCCAGCCGACGAGCCCGATCCGCTTCGGGTCGACCTGCGGCAGGCTCCGCAGCACGTCGACCGCGCGCCGCACGGCGACGACGTCCGAGGCGAAGATCTGCCGGTCGCGCGCGAGCGACTGCGCCGGGCTCAGCCCGGCCGGCGGGGCGCCGGCGCTGCTGGACGGCAGGGTCAGGGTCATTCCGACCGCCCGTCTGCCCGCCGCCCAGACAGCCGGCAGGAGGAACCGCTCGCGGCCCTCGCCGGAGCCGTGCAGGTAGATCACCGCCGGGAGCTTCCTGGCCTTGTTCGGCAGCGCGAGATAGGCCGGCACCCGGCCGCTCGGCGCGGCGTAGGAGACGTCGTCGACCGCGATCGGATACGGACCGTTCACCCGGCCGTTGTTGCGAAAAGCAAGCGGGCGCGACGCGTCGTACGCGAACGGGCTCTGCGGCGCGGTCGTCGCCGGCCGGGTCGTCGGCGCAGCCTCGCTGCTGCCGCCGCAGCCGGCCGCCCCGGCGGTCAGCGCCGCAGCCGCGAGCGCTACCGCAGACGCTCGACCTCGTAGCCCCATCCGCGCATCTGGTCGAGGAGCGCCTCGCAGTGGCCTTCGTCGCGCGTGAGCAGGGTCAGGTCGATGCCGGTCGCGCCGACCGGAATGTCCACTCCTTCGCGGCGATGCTCCACTGAAAGGACGTTGACGCGTTCTTCGGCCACAAGTTGGAGGAGCTTCAGCAATTCGCCCGGCCGGTCGGGCACCGAGGTGCGCACGACGAGGTGCCGGCCGGCCGAGGTGACGCCGTAGCGGAGGACCGTGATCAGCGTGCTGGCGTCGATGTTGCCTCCCGAGAGGACCGCTGCCACCGGCCCCTTGCCCGGGATCTTCCCGGCCAGGAGCGCGGCGACGCCGACGGCGCCCGCTCCCTCGACCAGGAGCTTCGTACGTTCGAGCAGAAGCACGATCGCCTCGGCGATTCCGTCGGGTGAGACCTCGACCACGTCGTCGAGGACCTCGTCCAGGAGCGGCCCCGTCAGCTCGCCCGGCTCCTTGACCGCGATCCCGTCCGCGAGCGCGAACGCCTCCCGGGCGGCACGGATGCCGACGATCCTCGTCCCGGGAGCCGCGGCCCGCAGGGCCAGGCCGATCCCCGCGGCCAGCCCGCCGCCGCCGATCGGCACCAGCACGGTCTCGGCGTCCGGGACCTGCTCGGCGAGCTCGAGGCCGATCGTCCCCTGTCCGGCGACGATCTTCTCGTCCTCGAACGGGTGGACGAGCGTGGCACCGCTCTCCTCGCTCAGCCGCCGCGCCTCGGAGAGCGCCTCCTCGAGCCCCCGCCCGACCATGCGCACCTCGGCTCCGTAGCCCTTCGTCGCCTCGACCTTCGCCATCGCCGCGTCCTGCGGGACGAAGATGGTCGCGTCGATGCCGGCCTCCCGGGCCGCCCAGGCGACCGACTGGGCGTGGTTGCCGGCGCTCGCGGCGACGACGCCGGCGGCGCGCTCGGCCTCGCCGAGCGTCGAGAGCTTGTTCACCGCCCCGCGGATCTTGAACGAGCCCGTCCGCTGGAGGTTCTCCGCCTTCAGGTGGACGTCTCGTCCGGCCAGGCGCGAGAAGGTCTCGGAGTGGTACACCGGCGTGACGCGCGCGACGCCGGCGAGACGCTCACGGGCGCGCTCGATCTCAGCCTGTGGAAGCTTCGTCACGCTTTCGTACGGGGTCTGACCCCGAAAAACGCCCCTGGTGCAGGGATTGTGGATAACCCAAGCCGGCGTCGCACGGCCCTACTCCTCGACCTCGAACACCCTGGCCATGATCTGCGATACCGCCGAGAGCGGGTCGAGCCGGCGAGCCTGGACGTCGTCGAGCAGCCGCTGGAGCTCGGGGTCGGCCTCGACCGTGCGCTCGAGGTGTGCCCTCGCCCGCGCGGAGGCGAGCGCGTAGACCTCCCCCGCGAGGTTGCGGCGGCGGCGCTCCTCGAGCCCGCCCTCGCTCTCGAGGAAGGCGCGGTGCTCCTCGACCTTCGCCCACAGCTCGGGCACGTTCTCGCCGCGATGCGCCTCCGTGAGCACGATCGGCACCTTCCAGGACCGGTCGCGGTCGAGCGAGAGCACGGAGCGCACCTCCGTCAGCATCGTCTTCGCCGCCGGGTGGTCCATCTTGTTGATCGCGATCACGTCGGGGATCTCCATGATCCCGGCCTTCAGGGCTTGGATCGAGTCGCCCGAGCCGGGCATGAGCACGAGGACGACGGTGTCGGCGACGCCGATCACCTCGATCTCGCTCTGGCCGGTTCCGACCGTCTCCACGAAGACAAGATCCTTGCCCGAGGCATCGAGGATCAGCACCGCCTGCAGCGTCGCCTCGGCGACCCCACCCAGGTGGCCGCGCGTTCCCATCGAGCGGATGAAGACGCCCGGGTCGAGGAAATGGTCGGCCAGCCGGATCCGGTCGCCGAGCAGCGCACCCTGCGAGAACGGGCTCGACGGATCGACCGAGACCACGCCGGCGGTCCGGTCGAGGGCACGGACATGCCGGAGCAGCGCGCCGATCAGGCTCGACTTGCCGACGCCCGGCGGGCCGGTCACCCCGATCGAGTAGGCGCGTCCTGTTTCCGGGTAGAGGTCGTGGACGAGCTCGCGTGCCAGGGGATCGGAGCTCTCGACCAGCGTGATCGCCCGCGCCAGCGCACGCCGGTCGCCCGCCCGCACGCCGGCGGCGAGGCTCTCGCGCGTCCAGTCTCGACGGGTCGCGGTCACGACGTGGCCGGCTCGGGAACCGCCGCAGGCTCGCGCCGGAGCAGCGCATAACCGGTCAGCGCCGCAGCGAGACCGATGACGCCGGCGATGCCCCAGACCCAGCGGGCCCCGACCGCGTCGACGAGCGGCCCGGCGATCGCCATCCCGAGGCCGAGAACCGCGAAGTTCGTCCCCATGATCAACGTGAAGGCGCGGCCGCGGACGTAGTCCGGTGCGCCGCGCTGGACGAGCAGGGTGTTGCAGACGAGCGCGGTCGCGTTCCCGATCCCGCTGACGACGACGAAAAGCGCTGCGATCCAGACGTTGGGCGAGATGGCCACCGCGATGTTCATGACGCCCATCAGGCCGATCGCGAGCCCGTACAGGAGGGTCATCCCGCGCCGCTCGAGGAGCGTCGACGCGAACAGTGCGCCGATCACCGCGCCGAGGCCGTTCGCAGCGAACAGCAACCCGAAGCCGAAGTTGCCGGCATCGAACGAGTCCTTCGCGAGCACCACCTCGGACACGTTGACGAACGCGATGGTGATCATTGCCAGGTTCCAGGAGAGGAGCACGGCGAGGAGCGGCCGGGAATGAAGGACGAGCCGGAAGCCGTCGCCCAGGTCCTGCCAGTAGCCGCGGCTTTCGGTTCGGCCCTGCTGGAGCAGCGCCCGCGGTATCCGGAGCAGCAGCACGGCCGAGACCCCGAAGCTGACCGCGTTGACGACGTAGGCCGGGTCCGGTCCGGCCACGGCGGCGATCACGCCGCCGAGCAGCGTCCCGACGGTGATCGTCAGCTGCTCGGCGAGCCGCAGCAGGGCGTTCGCGCGCGGGAGGTCCTCGAGGGAGACGAGGTTCGGAAGCCCGGCGTACGCGGCCGGCCGGGCGAAGCCGGTGGCGACCCCGGCGACGAGCGCGAGCGCGACGATCTGGCCCGGCGTGACCGTGAAGGTGAGCAGCACGAAGACGATCAGGCGAACGACGTCGGCAGCGACGAGCAGCCGCTTCCGCGAGAGGCGGTCGACCAGCGGGCCGAGCAGCAGCCCGATCGCGACCGCGGGCAGGAAGTCGGCGATCAGCAGGGCGGCCACCCACGTGCCCGAGTGGGTCCGGTCGTAGACGTCGACGGTGAGCGCGATCACCGCCAGGAAGGTCCCGAGCCCGGAAACCAGGTAGGAGGTGAAGAGGAGCCTGAAGCTCGAGGACGAGCGGAGCACCTCCCGCTGACGAGCGAGGAAGGGCGGCACGGGGCGGGAGCCTAGCGCGCCGCGGCGCCGGGTCGTGCGCGCGCGAGCGCCTCGGCGAAGTACGCGTTCTCGTCGGGCGTTCCGCAGGAGACCCTGATCGCCGTCGGTGCACCGAAGCCGTGGAGCGGCCGGACGATGACGCCCTCGGCCAGGAGCGCCTCGAACAGCGGGCGCGTGTCGGCGCCGGTCTCGGCGTAGAGGAAGTTCCCGAAGGCCGGTCCGGCCGGCGGCAGCCCCGCGGCCTCGAGGATTTCCCGGAGCTGGTCGCGCGACTCCGCGTTCAGCCGCCGTCGGCGAGCGACCTCGTCGACGTCCTCGAGACTGGCGAGCGCCGCCTCCTGGGCCGCCGAGGAGACGTCGAAGGCGCGCTTCACCTTGTTCGTGGCCGTGACCACGGCCGGCGGGGCGACCATGTAGCCGACCCGCAGCCCGGCGAGGCCGTAGATCTTCGAGAACGTCCGCAGCACCGCGACGGGGCGTCCGGTCCGGTGGTACTCCTCGATCGCGTCGGGGTAGTCGGGGTCGTCGACGTACTCGCGGTAGGCCTGGTCGATCACGACCAGCACGTGGCCGGGGACGCGGTCGAGGAACGCGTCCAGCTCCGCGCGCGTGTTCATCGTCCCCGTCGGGTTGTTCGGGTGGCAGACGAAGACGAGCCTCGTCTTCGGCGTGATCGCCTCGAGCATCGCGTCGAGGTCGTACCGGTCGTCCCGGAGCGGCACCTTGACCGGGACCGCGCCGAGCTTCGCCGCGTCGATCGGGTAGGTGGCGAACGACGGCCAGCCGCAGACCATCTCGTCGCCCGGATCGAGCGACGCCTGCGACAGCAGGTCGATAAGCCCGTCCGCGCCGGAGCCGACGGCGACCTCCTCGAAGGAGACGCCGTGCCGCTCGGCCAGTGCGGTCCGCAACCGCCAGGCGCCGCCGTCCGGATAGCGGTTGAGGTCGGCGACAGACCGTTGCAGTGCCTCAACCGCTGCCGGGAACGGCCCGAACGGCCCTTCGTTCGACGCCAGCTTGACGCACCGGGCGAGCCCCAGCTCCCGCTGCACCTCCTCGACGGGCTTCCCGGGCTCGTACGGGACCAGCCCCTGGACGGCAGGCCGGAAGAAGCTGTCGGCGATCTCGGCGACGGACGCGGCCACGCGAGGACTGTAGCCGCGCTTAGGCTTCCTGGGTGTCCGAGATCGGCCTCTTCCCGCTCGAGCTGGTGCTTCTGCCGAGCGAGCGTGTCCCACTCCACATCTTCGAGGACCGGTACCGCGAACTGGTCGGCGAGAGCCTCGCCGACGGGACCGAGTTCGGCCTGATCCTCGAGGACGCCGACGGGCTGAGGCAGGTCGGGACGCGCACCGGCGTGATCGAGCTCGTGCACACGTTCGACGACGGGCGGATGAACGTCCTGGTCGAGGGCCGGGGGCGCTTCCGGATCGTCGAGGAGACCGAGGGCCGTTCGTACCGGACCGCCGCGGTGGAGCCGCTCGAGGACGCCGAGGGCGAGGAGCCGAGCGAGGAGGAGGCCGAACGCACCCTCGAGGCGTTCCGGCAGCTGGCGACGATCGCGGAGGCGGACGAGGTCGACGTCCCAGGCCTGGGCGACGGAACGCCGCTCTCGTTCCAGCTCGCGGCGCGGGTCGACTTCGGCACGGTGCTCAAGCAGGAGCTGCTCGAGCTGCGCTCGGAGCGGGCCCGGCTCGACCGGCTCGTCGACCTGCTTGCGCAAGCCGCCGGAGCGCTCGCCCGCGAGCGCGAGGTGCGCGAGCGCGCCTCGGGGAACGGCAAGGTCACGCGCGACTAGCGGCTCGCGTCGCCGGCCGGGACGACGTACGCCATCAGGATCGCGTCCACGTAGCCGCTTCCGCGCCTGAACTGGTCCTTGCGGTAGCCCTCGCGGACGAAGCCGAAGCGTTCGTACAGCCGGATGGCGGGCTCGTTGTGCGGGAAGACGTGAAGCTCGAGCTTGCGGACGGCGGTTGCGTGCGCCCAGGCGACCGCCTGCTCGAGCAGGGCCGTCCCGACCCCCTGCTTCCGGGCTGAGGACGCGACCATCAGCCCCAGGTCGGCGACGTGCCGGCTCGCGGGATGCGGGTCGCGCGAGATCGAGAGGCGGCCGACGATCTCCCCGTCGCGTTCGGCGAGGAACACCGCGGCGTCCGGGTGGTTTCGAACCGCCTTCAGGTAGCGGCGCTCGTCGGCGACGGAGCGCCAGCGGCTCTCGGAGATCAGCCAGCCCTCCGGCTCCGATCCGACCGCCTCGGCAAGAGCGACGAGCGCCGCCGCGTCGCCCGGCCGCGCCGGCCGCACGAGCGCACGGCTGACGCCTCCGGCTTCGTCTCTCATCCGACGACGATCCCGTGCCCGCCCCGGCGCGGATCGCCCGCCGCGGCGAGCCTGCCGCCCGCTCCGACCTCGACCGCGGCGACGCCGCCGAAATACAGGTTGCGCCGGCGCCAGCGGACGACGTCGTAGCCACGCGCCTCCAGCGCGTCGAGAGCAGCCGGGTCGCTCCCGCCCTCACAGTGGAGGTGCGGCTCCTCGACGTGGACCCGCGGCGCGTCGATCGCCTCCTCGACGCCGAGCCCGTGGTCGACCACGTTCACGACCGCCTGGAGAATCGCGCCACGCAGCCGGACCGAGCCCGCGCTGCCGACCACCAACCGGGGCCGGCCCCGGCGGAGCACGATCGACGGCGCCATCATGCTCGTCAGGCGCGTCCCCGGCCGGGCGACGCCGCCTGCCGGGTTCAGGTCGTACTCGCCGAGCATGTTGTTCAGGTGGATCCCGGTGCCGGGGACGATCACGCCCGAGCCGGAGCCCGTGGACGCGGTCAGCGAGGCCGCGTTCCCGCGCGCGTCGACGACCGAGATGTGCGTCGTGCCGCGGTCGGCCGTCTCCGGGACACCTTCGAGGCCCGCCCGGATCCGCTCGAGCGCGGCGCGGATGTTCTGCGTCGACCCGAGCCGCTCCGCGAGGCCTCCCCGGTAGAGGTCGCGCGCGAAGCTCCCTCTGCGCGCACGCCCCTGCTCGCGCATCACGTCGGCCAGGCGGGCGATCGCGTCCCCGCTTCCGGCCGGCGCGACCGGTCCGAGCGCGTCCAGCAACTGGAGCCCGTACCCGATCAGGATGCCGCCCGACGATGGAGGCGGGTTGGAGACGAAGTCGTGACCGCGGAAGCGCACCCGGATCGGCCGCCGGCGCACGACCCGATAGGCGGCGAGATCGGCGGACGTGACCGCTCCTCCCTGCTCGCGAAGATGGGCAACGATTCGCCGGCCGATCGCCCCCGAATAGATCGCAGCTGCGCCCTTGCGCGAGAGCAGCTCGAGCGTCGCCCCGAGGTCGGCGAGCACGAGCCGGTCGCCAGCGACGAGCCGCGAGCGCCCGCCGTATATCCGCCTGCCCTCGGCCCCGTGGCGCAGGATCAGGTCGACGATCGCGTGCAGGTACGCCTGGGGCCGCGTCAGCTCGACGCCGTCACGCGCGAGCTCCAGCGCCGGCTCGAAGAGGCGCGGCCACGGCAGCGAGCCGTACGACCGGTGAGCGGCTTCCAATCCGGCCGCTGCGCCTGGCACCGCACACGACGCAGCGCCGATCCGGAAGATCTGGCTGGTTCCGCCGTCGAAGTCGATGTCGATCGCCTCCATGTCGGCCGCCCTCGGCCGGCGCGCGCCGAGGCCGGGGACGGCGACGAAGAAGTCGAGCAACCGGTCGGTCCGGTCGCGTGCGCGATGGACGAGCATGAAGCCGCCGGCGCCGGGGCCGGTGAGGGGACTCTCGGCGACCCAGGAGGCGAACGCGGCGGCGACGCAGGCATCGACCGCGTTGCCCCCGTCGGCGAGGATACGCGCCCCGGCCTCGGCCGTCAGCGGGTGCCCGGCAGCGATCGCTCCCTTCACGCGGGAAAGCGTAGAGCGGCGCGGCAGCGCAGTCCGAACTGCAGTGACAGGCTTAAGCCTGTCACTGCTCTCCGCCGGAGCCCTAGGAGAGGTCCCGGAGGAAGCTGGGCGGCTCCAGCGCCTCGTCCTCGGGCGTGGATGCGGTGTCGCGCGGATGGACGGCGAACGGCCGCTGCTGCCGCCGCTCGCCGCCGAGCCCGGTGGCGACGACCGTCACCCAGACCTGGCCGTTCAGGCGCTCGTCGATCGTCGCGCCGAAGATCAGGTTCGTGTCGTCGACGGCGCCCTGGCGGACGACCTCGGCCGCCTCGTTCACCTCGAACAGCGAGAGGTCCTCGCCGCCGGCGATCGAGAGCAGGATTCCGCGCGCGCCGCCGAGCTCGGTGTCGATCAGCGGCGAGCGCAGCGCCCTTTCGGCCGCCTCGCGTGCACGGTTCTCGCCGGTCGCGAACCCGATCCCCATCAGGGCGTTCCCGCCGTCCTGCATGACGGTGCGGACGTCGGCGAAGTCGAGGTTGATCAGGCCCGGCTGCGTGATCAGGTCGGTGATCCCCTGCACGCCCTGGCGGAGGACGTCGTCCGCGATTCGGAACGCGTCCAGCATCGCCGTGTTCTTCTCGAGCACCTCGAGCAGGCGGTCGTTCGGGATCACGATCACCGTGTCGCAGGCGCCGCGGAGCGAATCGACCCCCGCCTCGGCCGCCGACTTGCGACGCGTCCCTTCGAACCGGAATGGTGTGGTGACGATGCCGACGGCGAGGGCGCCGAGCTCCCGCGCGATCCTGGCGACGACGGGCGCCGCACCCGAGCCGGTCCCCCCGCCCTCGCCCGCGGCGACGAACACCATGTCCGAGCCGCGCAGCGCGCGCTTGATCTGGTCGTACGCCTCCTCGGCGGCGGCGTGCCCGATCTCCGGGTCGGCACCCGAGCCGAGACCCGCCGTCAGCTCGCGCCCGATGTGGATCTTCAGCGGCGCGTCGTTCATCTGCAGCTGCTGGATGTCGGTGTTGACGGCGACGAACTCGACGCCCGTGATGCCTGCGTCGATCATCCGGTCGATCGCGTTCAGCCCCGCTCCGCCGACCCCGACGACGCGGATGATTGCCAGGTAGGCGGAGTCGGCCCGGGGTGACTGCCACAGCCGTGGCGGCTGCTCGGGCAGCGGGTCGACCAGGCGCGCCGCGGGCCGTTCTGCTGGTGGAACCGGCGCTATCTCTGGTGGAGCCGGCTCGGTCGCCGGCTCCGGGACGACGCCGACCGGTTCCTCGGCCGCGGGCGGTGGCTCGGGCTGCTGGGGCTCGGGGTCCGGGACGGGCTCGACCTGGGGCTGCTCGGGCTGCACCTCGGCCTGGCGCTGGGCGGCCTCGGTCGCGCGGAACAGCTCCGCGAGCGGGCCCTCACGCATGCTTGCGCGCTTGCGCGCCATTGAGCACCTCCTTCGCCAGGTCGCGGTACGCCTGCGCAGCGGAGCCGGTGGGCTCGTACTTGAGCACCGACGTCCCCTTCACGGGCGCCTCGGCGTAGCGGATGGTCTTGCGGATCCGGGTCTTGAAGACGAGGTCGCCGAAGTTCTCCTCGAGGATCTCGAGGGCCTCCCTGGAGTGCAGCGTCCGGCTGTCGTACATCGTCGCGAGGATCCCCTCGATCCCGACCTCCGGGTTCAGGTTCTCGCGGATCATGCTCAGCGTGTTCTCGAGCTGGACGAGCCCGCGGAGGGACAGGTACTCGCACTGCACGGGCACGATTACTCCGCTCGAGGCGACCAGCGCGTTGATCGTCAGCAGGCCGAGCGACGGGGGCGTGTCGATGACGACGAAGTCGTAGCGATCGAGGACCGGCTGGAGCGCCTTCTCCAGGGAGCGCTCGCGGCCGATCATCGCGGAGAGGGCGAGCTCGGCGCCCGCCAGGTCGATCGAGGCGACCGCGAGGTCGATTTCGCCGTTGTGGATGATCTGCTCGATCGGAAGGCGGTGGACGAGCACGTCGTACATCGACCGCTCGATCGTGTCCGGGTTCAGCCCCTGGCTCATCGTCAGGTTGCCCTGCGGATCGAGGTCGATCGCGAGTACCTTGTTTCCCTCCTCGGCGAACGCAACGGCGAGGTTCAGCGTCGAGGTCGTCTTCGCCACTCCGCCCTTCTGGTTGGCGAGTGCGATGACCCTTCCCACGGTTGCTCCTTTAGAGGTGGATGCCCGCGGCTGCGGGCGCGCGATGTCCTGTAGGGCCGACATGGTGCCGGGCCGTCTTTCGGCTCAGGCTAGCAGAGTCCTGCCGGAGATCCGCTCTGCGGTTTCCGGCAGGTTGCGTGCCGTTTCCGGCCGGCAAAGCCGCTCCCGGCAACGGTCCACGGCGTCGATCGCCCCGTCGGGAACGGGGTGCTCCGCCCGCGCCCAAGCCTCCGCCTCGGACAGCAGGGACCGCAGCTCGGCGAGCAGATCGCCCGGCCCGGCGTGGGCGCGGTCGAGCGCCTCGATCCGCTCCAGCCGCGCCAGCAGGCGCCTCGCCTCGTCCATGCCCCGACCGTAGCCGGGAAGGACGCGCCGGTTCGTGGCGAGTGCGTGCCGACTTCGTCACGCGGCGCTCGCCCTGGCCGAGAAGAAGCCCGCCGGGCGCGCGCGCAGCCCGAGCAGGGCCTCGTCGAGGGCCGCGAGCATCCGCGACCGGTCGTCGGCGAGCACGGTCTCGACGAAGATCCGGCGCACGGTGTCCGCGGTCTCCGCGTCGGCGCCTGCCCCCCGGGCCAGCCCGAGCACGCCGTCCACCCGTGCTCTGGCCGCCGGGTTCGCGACCTCGCCGACCAGCACGGCTGCGCGCATGGCCGCGGCCCAGAGCCCGTCGGCGCCGCCGAGGAGGGCGGCGAGCGCCTCGCGGAGACGCTCCGAGCGGAGCGGCTCGGCCTCGAACAGCGAGAGCTCCCAGCGTTCCAGCGCCTCGCCGAGCTCGGCGTCCTGCTCCCAACCCGGCAGCCCGGCGAGCACGTCGCCGGCGAGCTTCCCGCGCCATGGATCGAGCCTCGACGGCTCGCCGCCCGGCCGCGTGGCCGCGATCCCCAACATCGGCCTCGGCTCGAGCGGATGGCGGTCGAGCCGCTCGGCGACGAGCGGCCCGGCGGCGACCGCCGCCCCGGTGGCCAGCCGGAGCGCCGTGATCGCGTCGGCGAGCTCCCCGGGGGCATCGGGGAGGGTCAGCTCGCCCGCCGGGAGCTCGCGCTCGAACGCGAGCGAGCCGTTCTCGTCCGGCTCCGCGTCGTCGATCCGCTCAACGCGGATGCCGCGCGCCAGCTCGATCGTGCCGCCGACCGAGAGGCCCAGGAGCGGCGCCGTGGCGGCGTACCGCCGGCCGGCTCCGAAGAGCGAGCGTTCGAGCTCGCCGTAGACCCGGTTGAACGCCCCGTCCTCCCAGTCGAAGCCGCCGCAGGCCTCGGCGGTCGAGACGAGCAGCGGCAGCAGGACCGCGCGAAAGAGCGTCCGGTCGACTGCGGGCCCGTCGGCGGCGCCGCGCGCGAAGACGGCGGCCGCCGGCTCGCGCCTCAGCTCGTCGAGCGCGAGCCGCGCGTCCACGAGGCCGGCGAGACGGGCGACCCGCGACTCGACATGGTCGCGCAGCAGCGGCCGGTACTCGTAGAGCCCGTCGTGGTCGTCGAGGACGAACGGGATCTCGTCGTCCCGGCCGGCCTCGGTGCCGAGACGGGCGAAGGCGGCGAGACAGAACCCGCGCAGGGCCTGATACAGGTGCGGAGCGGCCGCCTTCATCCCGATCTGTTCTCGCGCAGACGGTGATCACCTTTGCCGGAACGACGCTCGGGGGCGGCGAGCCACCCCCGAGCCGTCGGGTCGATCTACTTGCCGACGAAGACGCCGTTCACGTCGATGTTGTCCAGCACCGCGAGCCCCGAGAGGTCCGGGCCGCCGGTGTCCTGGCCCTCGTCCATGACGATCGCGATCTGCTTGATCGTCAGCGACGAGACCGGGCTGAGGCCCCCCGGCCCGTACGCCATCACCGGGCTCCAGCGCAGACGCAGCCAGCCGGTGCCGACGCTGACAGCGGTCGGCGGGGGCGAGTTGCAGGCGAGGAAGTACGTCGCTCCGGTGCTGTCGACGAGATCGAAGCGGGGTGCGCCGCCGCTGCAGTGCGAGCCCCGCGAATCGGTCTGGTCGGGGCCGGCCTTGCGGATGTCGTAACCCAGCTCGTTGATCGTCGCCGGCACGTTCCTCAGGACCACCTGGCCGGCCGCGTAGTTGCCGGTCGGCCCCGTCTTCGCCAGCAGAAGCCCCATGTTCTTGGAGTCGCCGGGGCCGGCGGTCTGGCAGGCCGGGTCCGTATAGCGGGAGACGTTCGCGCCGTCGTAGGTGACCTTGGAGTTGGTCGGGCAGCCGATGCCGGCGACCCAGGCCGAGTCGACAAGGTAGGTGTGCAGCGGGTCGTACGTCGAGGGCTTGACGGAGTTGAACCCTCCGCCGGCCGCAGCCACCCCGACGACGACGAGCATCGCGAGCACGCCGATGAGAACGGCTCGTTTTCTCATCTCTCTCCCCTCTGTTCGTTGGTTGCCTACCGCAGTTACCTCGTATTACGAGGAATCCGCAGCGCGATTCTATACGGAGAAGTCGGCGTGCACAATGCGCGTTCTTACGTCTGGCAGCCCGGGCACCAGTAGGCGATCCGGTTGGCGTCGCCCTGTCCGCGGGAGACGATCGCCCTGCCACACCGAGGGCATGGCCGGCCGACCCGCCGGTACACCCGGTTGGCGTGCCGCCGGCCCTCGACGGAGCCGCGCATCTGGGCCGCGGCCGCCTCGAGCACGGCCCGGAGCTGCTCGTCGCTCGTCTCGCCGAGCGGCCGCCACGGCGAGAGCTCGACTGCCCAGAGCGCCTCCGAGCGCCACTTGTTGCCGATGCCCGCGACCAGGCGCTGGTCGAGGAGCGCGTCTCCGACCGCACGGCTCCGCTCACCGGCGCGGAGCTTCGAGACCATGCTGGCGAAATCGGGCGGATCGGCGAGGATGTCGGGGCCGAGCCGTCGGATCGAGCGCCCGTGCAGCTCGAGCACGGGCCCGTTCCACTGGACGGCTTCCAGCGTCGAGCCGCGGAGCACGAGCCACGGTCGACCGCGTCGGGTTGCGCCCCGGGGAACGACCGACCAGCGGCCGGTCATCCGAAGATGACTCCGCAGGACGATGCCGCCCTCGAAGGTGAGCATCAGGTTCTTCCCGACCGCCTCGACGGAGAGCAGAGTCCGGCCGTCGAGCCGCTCGGCGATCCGCCCGACCTGGGCGCGCGGATTCGGAGTCTCCACCTCGACCCGTTCGCCGACGAGCGGCTGCAGGCGGCGGGCAGCCCGGTGAAGTGCATCGCCTTCAGGCACCGGGTAGCACGATAGGACGATGAACACGCGTGCAGCAGCAGCGGGAGCGACGGCGGCCCTCCTCTGGGCGGCGGCGGAACCGCTCGACCGGCGGATCTTCCGCTGCGACTACTCGGACATCGCGCTGCTCGGCAAGGCGGTCTCGCGGCGGCACTGGCGGCCGATCGGCGTCGCGATGCACGCAGCGAACGGCGCCGCGTTCGGGGTCGTCTTCGATGTCGTCCGCCGGCGGACATGCGCGAGGCCGGTGCCGCTCGCGGTCGGCATGGCGATCGCCGAGAACGCGGCGCTCTGGCCGTTCTGCGCGCTCGTCGACCGGTATCACCCTGCCCGGGGAGAGCCAGGCGTTCCACCGCTGCTCACGAATCCGCGCGCCTTCGTACAGGCGACTGTGCGCCACGCCCTGTTCGGGGTGGTACTCGGGGTGCTGGCCCGCTAGATGACGGCCGGCCCGCGGCGCACGAGCGCGAGCATCTCGTCGGCGCTTCCGCGCCGGTCGTGGACGTTCTCGAGCCACCAGGTCGCGCCGGCCGCGGCGTAGGCGCCCGGATCGGCCTGGTCCGCGTATCCCATGACGGCGACGTCGAACCCGTCGAGGTCACCGCGTTCGTCACGAAGGGTGGACAGCGAGCGCTCGACGTCCTCCGGCGTCTTCGTCATGCCTTCCTGGGTCGTCGTGTCGGCGGCCCAGCCGTCGAATCGGGCTGCCCGGCGGAGCGCGCGCGTGCTGTTCCCTCCGATCCAGATCGGCAGCCGATCCTGGACGGGTCGTGGGCCGAGCGCCACGCCGTCGACCGTGTAGTGGCGCCCGTGATGATCGACCCGCTCGCCCGACCAGAGCAGGCGGAGCACGTCCAGCCCCTCGTCCAGCTCCTCCGCGCGCGTGCGGGCATCCGCCTCCTCGCCGAAGGCTGTGAACTCCGACTCGATCCCGCCGATACCGGCGCCGAAGACGACGCGGCCTCCGCTGAGCACGTCGAGGGTGGCGACCTGGTGCGCCAGCACGTGCGGCCGACGGCGCGGCACGGGGGTGACGTTCGTGCCGACCAGGAGAGAGGACGTCCTGGTCGCGACGGCGGCGAGCGTCACCCAGGGATCGGCTGCCGGCGGTCCCCAGACGAATCCGAGGTGATCCCACAGGAGGAGAGCCTCCCATCCGGCCGCCTCGGCCTCTTCGCCGAGCGCGACGACGGTCCGGGGATCTGCATACGAGCCGATGTTGGCGACGCAGAGGCCCTGACGCACCCGGCGCACTCTAGCCCCGCGTACCGCAAAATGAATCCGTGGCGACGAACTACGAGCGCGCCTTCGAGGGGCGGCCGGACGTCTACGCGGCCTGGGCCGGGCTCCTCGGGGCGATCAAGGCGAACATGGATCTGCGCCGGTACGAGCTGGCGACGCTCGCCGCCGCCCAGCGGCTGCGGTCGAGCTACTGCTCCCTCGCCCACGGCAAGGTACTGATCGAGCAGTTCGGCGAGCCGGTGCTCCAGATCGCCACCGACCGCAGCGCGGCCGGCCTGGACGACATCGACCTGGCCGTCATGGATCTCGCCGAGCGGGTCGTCGACGACGCCACCTCGATCGACGACGCCGACCTGCAACGGCTCCGCGACCTCGGAACTTTCGGACGAGGAGATCATGGACGTGGTCCTCACCGCCGCCGTGCGGAGCTTCTGGACGAAGACGCTCGACGCGCTGGGCGTCCAGCCGGACGCCAGCTACAGCGAGCTGGAGCCCGAGCTGCGCGAGGTGCTCGTGGTCGGCCGCCCGATCGCCCGGGACTAGGGCAACTGGCCCGTCGCCGTGGTTCGCCGGAACCGGCGCGAAGGGTCGGCCCGCTCTCGGGGCCGACCCTTCGCGCGTCGCTCAGGTCGCGGTCGCGCATACAGCGCTGACGACGTAGGTGTGCGAGGTGACCACGTCGCCGTTGTCGACCAGGAAGTCCACGCCGGAGCCGTTCGCGAAGTAGGACACCTGCGCCCGGAGGACGCGGACGTTGCGGACATCGTCCAGAGAGAAGCCGAGGGCTTTCTTGCCGGCGGGACACGCGACGAATTGCACGTCCGCCCCGCTCGCCGGGACCGTTCGCTCCCCGAGGCTGACGAGCTGGAGCCCGGAAAGCCCACCGGGCGGACCCGCCGGGCCCGGGGGCCCGGTCGGCCCGGGAGCGCCGTCCGCGCCGGGATCGCCCTTACCGCCCGGAGGGCCTTGCGGCCCCTGCTGCCCGGTCTCTCCGGTGAGGCCCTGAGGGCCGGTGTCACCCTTGCCTCCCTGTTCGCCCTTTGGACCCGGCGGGCCAGTCGCGCCGATGGGCCCGACCGCTCCCGTGTCGCCCTTCTCACCTTTCTGGTTCCACGAGACGCTCAGCTCGGACGGCTTGCAGTCGCTCGAAGCCTCGACCACCCGCAGGTTGCCGACGTTCTTCTGGTAGCAGCCCTGGATCACGCCGCCGCTGCCGGGGATGGTCGCCCAGGCAACGCCCGCAACCGCGCCCGCGGCGGCCGCGCCCACGACGACGATCAGAACTGTCCGTGGCTTGATCATTCCTCCCTCCTCGGTCGTTGCATCTGACTCGAGAGGATGGCCGGACGCACGTCGTCCGGAAACCTGGAAACCCCTAGAGTTTTGTCGGGTGGAGCTCGGCGACTAGGGCCGCAGGACCGCACGGCGCGGGCCGGCCAGGAACCCGGCCTCGACGAGCAGCGGCAATGCGTTGCTCTCGGAGACGGGCTCTCCGTCGAACCGCTCGACTGCCAGCCGCTTCCGGCCGAAACGGCGAGTGTGGTCGACCAGGGCGGCGAGGGCGACCCGCAGCCATTCCGGGTCGGGGTCCTGCAGCGGCACCATCGAGCGGCCGCCACGCTCGACGAACAGGGCCGGCCGTCCGCCGAGAAGGACGACGTGGGCGCCGGCGACCCGCGCGGCCCTGGCGCCCGACCGCCTCGGCCAGGGCAGCACTGCGCCGTAGGGCTGCGCCGGGTCGGCGGCCGCCAGGACCAGCGGCTCCGCCTCGTCGTCGTCGCGCGGCCGGAGCTCTCGGAGACGCTCGACTGCGCCGCCAAGGGCGAACTGGGCGCCGCCCAGGCCCTCCACGAAGTAACCGCGCCTGCACAGGCCGAGCGTCTCCAGCGCCTTCAGCTCGCCGTACACCGCGCCGTAGCCGCCGGCGATCCCCTCGCCGCGGACGCCGTCACGGGTGACGATCCCCTGCCGCTCGAGCAGGAGCTCGGCGAGGGCGCGCCGATCCTGGTCGCCGGCGAAGAGGCGCTCGGCGAGCGACCAGCGGCCCTGCGTGGCGGTGGCGCCCGTGGCGCGGGTGCGCGAGAACCGCCGCGGCCTTCGCTCGGGCCTCGGGATCCCGTAACGGCGGCCGGCCCGGAGCGGCTGCCAGGCGTCGTTCGTGACCTCGCCTGCCCAGACGAGGTCCCAGAGGGCGGGGAGTGCCGTTTCGGAGTCGAGCCCGGACGCGGCGAGCAGGTCGAACCAGAACTCGGCGCTCGAGCTCAGTGCCGCCCGGACGGCGTCGTGTGCGTCACCTTCAGGCGCAGCCGCGGCGGCAGGACGCCCGAGAGCGGCAGCGTCCTCGCGGAAGAACAGGGCGACCCGGTCGAGCCCGGCGCCGACCCAGACGACCTCGCCGGTGGCGCACAGCTGGTCGAGCAGCTCGGGGCGGTAGCCGGGCACTCGTCGCGGCAGCACCTCGGACTCCCAGAGCGAGACCGGCAGCGACAACGACTGGAGTGGGACGAGCGCCTCGCGCAGCGTCGCCCGCCGGTCGATGCCGTGCCACGAAGGCAGGAACCGGCCGAGCGTCGCCTGCTCGGCGGGCTCGACCTCCTTGCGAAGGGCTGCGAGCGACGCGCGCCGGAGGCGGCGGAGGACGTCGGGGTCGCACCACTCGCGCTCTGTGCCGCCCGGACGCAGCTCGCCGCGGACGAGCTTGTCCTCCCGTTCCAGCGCTCTCAGCTCGGTCTCGACGTCGCGGCCGAAGCGCTCGTTCGCCTCGGCGGTCGTGAACGGGCCGCGCGAGCGGGCGAAACGGGCGACGAGCGACCGCAGCGGCTCCTCCACGCTCTCCAGGAAGACCTCCGGGAGTCCCGAGGGAGGCATTGCGCCGAGGGCGTCGCGGTAGCGGCCGGCGTCCTCGGCGGCGATCAGGCGCTCGTCCGAGGAAATTCGAACGAACACAGCACGACGCTCGCTAACGAGAACATCGGCAAATTCCCTATCAAATTCGTCCAATCGCAAGTCTCCACGCCTTCTCAGCAAATCATGCAAATCGTCAGGTGTTTTCGGAGATCCACGCAAGTAGCCCTCCACCTCCTCGATCGCGGCGCGATCGAGGAGGTCCCTGAGCTCCTCCTGGCCGAGCAGCTCGCGGAGCAGGTCCCGGTCGAGCGAGAGCGCCTGGGCCCGGCGCTCGGCGGGCGGTGTGTCGTCCTCGTACATGTACGTGGCGACGTAGTCGAAGAGCAGCGAGGCCGAGTACGGGGAGGCCGAGGGCGTCTCGACGTCGACCACGTCGATCGTCCGTGACCGCAGCCCGCGGAGCAGCTGCTGGAGCGCGGGCAGGTCGAACACGTCCTGCAGGCACTCGCGGTAGGTCTCGAGCACGATCGGGAAGGCCGGGTACCGCCGCGCGACCTGGAGCAGCGATTGCGCCTTCAGCCGCTGCTGCCACAACGGAGTGCGCTCGCCCGGACGCCGGCGCGGGATCAGCAGGGCCCGCCCCGCGTTCTCGCGGAAGCGCGAGCCGAAGAGCGCCGACTGGCCCACCTCGGCGACGACGAGGTCCTCGAGCTCGTCGGGGTCGGGAACGAGCTCCTCGGTCGGCGGCGGGACGTCGGCATCGGGCAGGTGGAAGGCGATGCCGTCGTCGGACCAGATGAACTGGGCCTCCAGCCCGAGCGCGTCGCGCAGCCGCGCACCGGCCGCCACCGCCCACGGTGCGTGCACGCGGGCGCCGAAGGGCGTGAGGATGCAGACCCGCCAGTCGCCGATCTCGTCGCGGAAGCGCTCGACCACGATCGTCCGGTCGCTGGGGATCGCTCCCGTGGCTGCTTCCTGCTCCCGTAGGAAGACGAGCAGGTTGGCGGCGGCACGCTCGTCCAGCATGTGACGCTCCCGCAACCGCTGCAGCGCCTTCGCCTCCGATAGCGCGGAGAGCTCGCGCGAGGCGCGGCCGATCTGCTCGCCGAGCTCGTACGGCCTCCCCACGCCCTCGCCTTTCCAGAACGGCACCGCACCCGGCACGCCCGGCGCCGGCGTGACCAGCACCCGGTCCCGGGTGATCTCCTCGATCCGCCAGGTGGAGGCGCCGAGCAGGAACGTCTGGCCGGCACGGGCCTCGTAGACCATCTCCTCGTCGAGCTCCCCGACACGGCCGCCGCCGTCGACCAGGTGGACGCCGAAAAGGCCGCGGTCGGGGATGGTGCCGGCGTTCGTCACCGCGAGCCTCCGCGCCCCCTCGCGCCCGCGGATCGTGCCGCCGGTGCGGTCCCAGACGATCCGCGGCTTCAGCTCGGCGAACTCGTCGGACGGATAGCGGCCCGAGAGCATGTCGAGGACGTTCTCGAGCTGCGGGCGCGAGAGGTCTGCGAACGGGTACGCGCCGCGGACCAGGTCGTGCAGCTCGCCCACCTCGATCTCCTCCTGCGCCGCGACCGCGACGATCTGCTGGGCGAGCACGTCGAGCGGGTTCTTCGGGATCACCGTCTCCTCGATCTCACCGGCGAGCATCCGCTCCGCGACCACCGCCGACTCGAGCAGGTCGGCGCGGAACTTCGGGAAGATCCGCCCCTTGGAGGTCGCGCCGAGCTCGTGGCCGGCACGGCCGATCCGCTGCAGGCCTCGGGCGACCGACTTCGGGCTCTCCACCTGGATCACCAGATCGACTGCGCCCATGTCGATGCCGAGCTCGAGCGATGAGGTCGCCACCAGGCAGGGGATCTCGCCGCGCTTGAGCAGCTCCTCCACTTCGACCCGCTGCTCCCGGGCAAGCGAGCCATGGTGGGCGCGTGCGATCTCGTTCTCGGCCAGCTCGTTGAGGCGCAGCGCCAGCCGCTCGGCGAGCCGGCGGTTGTTGACGAAGACGATCGTCGAGCGGTGCTCCTCGACCAGCCTCAGCAGCTCGGGGTAGATGGACGGCCAGATCGAGGTCGTGGCCACTCCCTCGCCACCCGTGCCGAGCAGCGGGTCGGTCTGCACCGTACCTGCGCCCGGCTCGCGCATGTCCTCGACCGGGACGACGACCTGCAGGTCGAGCTCCTTGCGGGTGCCGGCATCGACGAGCCTGATCGGGCGCCCGCCGGACACGAACCGCCCGATCTCCTCGAGCGGCCGCTGCGTAGCGGACAGGCCGACGCGTTGGACGGGGTCGCCGACGAGCCGGTCGAGCCGCTCGACCGAGAGCGCGAGGTGGGCGCCCCGTTTGGTGCCTGCAACGGCATGCACCTCGTCGAGTATCAGCGTGCGGACGCCCCCGAGCATGTCGCGCCCCTGCGAGGTGAGCAGCAGGAAGAGCGACTCGGGCGTGGTGATCAGGATGTCGGGCGGCTTGCGCAGCATCGCCGCGCGCTCCTTCTGCGGCGTGTCGCCGGTGCGAACGGCAACGGTCAGCGCCGACTGGAGGCCGGCCAGCGGGCCGCGGAGGTTGCGCTCGACGTCGTAGTTCAAGGCCTTCAGCGGCGAGACGTAGAGCAGCCTCAGCCCCTCGTCCGGCGACGCGTTCAACCGGTCGATCCCGTAGAGGAAGGCGGCGAGCGTCTTCCCGGAGCCGGTCGGCGCCTGGATCAGCGTGTGCTCGCCCGAGGCGATCGCCGGCCAGCCCGCCTCCTGTGCCGGCGTCGGCCCGGCGAATGCCCGATCGAACCACTCGCGCGTCAACGGACTGAACAGGTCGAGCGCGCTCATCGTCCCAGGGTATCGGCTGCGTCGCACGCGAACAAGTGTTCGGTTTGGCGCTGCGTAGGATCGCCGCATGCCCCTCCTCGCGGCCACCCTCGCGCTCCTCTTCGCCCAGCCGCCGGCCTGGATCCAGCGAGCCGGCGTCCCCGGGCCGATCGTCACCTGGCGGGCCGCCGACGTGCTCGGCACGCCCGTCGTCGAGGGGATCGTCGTCAACCGCGACACGACCTCGCACACCGTGACCGTCAACGTCGTCGACTCGCGATTCGATCCGCCGCGGATCGTCAAGCTGCGGGAACTGGCGGGATCGCGGGTTCGGTGGCTACGGGCGGGTGTCCGCGACGGGCTCGCCCGGGACCGCATCGCGGTCGACGTCATCGGCGCACGCGGGGAGACAGCCTACGTTCTCCGTGTCGGGCGCAACCTCTCGCTCCCGATCGTCCGCACCGTCCACGGGTCGCGGCTCGAGCCGAGGGTGGTCCACTAGGATCAGCAGCATGCCCGATCGCCTCCACTTCACCGGGAACGAGGAGGCCGACCGGCTCCTGGTGGACGAGCCGATGGCGCTGTTGATCGGCTTCGCGCTCGACCAGCAGGTGCCCGTCCCGACGGCGTTCACAGGCCCGCTGAAGCTGAAGCAGCGGCTCGGCACGCTCGATCCGGGCCGCATCGCGAAGACCGATCCGGCGAAACTCGAGGCCGCGTTCCGGGAGAAGCCGGCAATCCATCGCTTCCCCGGGAACATGGCCCGCCGGGTGCAGGAGCTGGCGGCCGTGGTGGAGGAGCGCTACGGCGGGAGGGCCGAGCGGCTCTGGACCGAGGCGAGTAGCGCCGACGACCTCCGCACACGCATCGAGGAGCTTCCGGGCTTCGGCGAGATGAAGGTCAAGGCACTGGGAGCGGTGCTCGCGAAGCGCTTCGGGGTCGAGGCCGCGGAGGGGCTCGTCCCGGGCCATCCGACGCTCGGCGACGTCGACTCGGACGAGGCGCTCGCCTCCTACCAGGCCGCAAAGCGGGCGTACAAGGCGTCGCTCAAAGCCCGGACGTGAGGCAGCGCGTCCTCGCGTACGTCACGCGCGGGGGGGACGGCGCGAAGGAGCTGCTCGTCTTCGACCACCGGGACGTTCCGGCCGCCGGAACGCAGGTTCCAGCGGGCCGCCTCGATCCCGGCGAGACGCTCGAGCAGTGCCTCCTGCGCGAGCTGCACGAGGAGGCCGGCATCGAGGACGGCGTGGTCGTTCGCGAGCTCGGCCGGCCTTCCTCGCCCGCGAAGTACGAGAATCACGCCTTCGAGGTACGTTCCGCGGGCCACGAATCGACCGATACCTGGGATCACGTGGTACACGGCGACGGCGACGACGCAGGGTTGGTCTTCCGCTTCCGGTGGGAGCATGTCCGCAGCGACCTGATGCTGTTCAACCGGACCGACCCGCTCCTGGAGGAGCTCTGAAGGCGCTCGCGATCGGCGTCGCGGTACTGGTGCTCGGCGGCGGCGCCCATGCCCCTCGGTTGGCCGGCTGCGCCGTGTTCCCGGCGGACAACCCATGGAACGGTCGCGTCGACTCGCTCCCCGTCGCGTCGAACTCCGACGCGATCGTCGCGAGCATCGGCGCGGGCACCGGCCTCCACCCCGACTTCGGCTCCGGCAAGTGGGCCGGCGGTCCGATCGGGATACCGTACGACGTCGTCGACGGGACGACGATCAAGAAGTGGGCGAAGCTGAAGTTCCGGTACGCCGACGAGAGCGATCCCGGCCCGTATCCGACCCCGAAGAAGGTCCACGTCGAGCATGGCAGCGATCGCCATGCGCTGATCCTCGACACGAGCACCTGCAAGCTCTACGAGCTGTTCGGGCTGAAGGGCAAGAAGGCAGGCTCCGGCGCGATCTGGGATCTGCGCTCGAACGCGCTGCGGCCGGACGGTTGGACGTCGGCCGACGCCGCCGGCCTGCCCATCCTCCCCGGCCTCGCGCGGTACGACGAGGTCGCCGCGGGCTCGATCGACCATGCACTCCGGTTCACGGTGCAGCGCTCCCGGAAGGCGTACGTCTACCCGGCGAGGCACTACGCCAGCTCGCAGACCGATCCGAACCTGCCGCCGATGGGACTGCGCCTGCGGCTCAAGGCGAGCTTCGACACGAGCAGCTTCCCGCCCCAGGCCCGTGTCGTGCTGACGGCGCTGAAGCGCTACGGGATGATGGTCGCCGACAACGGCTCGAGCTGGTACATCAGCGGCGCACCCGATCCGGGCTGGAACAACGACGACCTGCACACCCTCGGCCGCGTCAAAGGCTCGGACTTCGAGGTCGTCGACCCCGCCGCAATCCATCCGTAGCTCGAGCTCAGCGGAAGGTCTCGACCAGCAGGAACACGTTCAGCGAGCTGATCACGACTGCGATCGCCCAGGCGGCCACGATCGTCGGCCGGTTGTTGACGAGGCCGCCCATCACCCGGCGGTTGCTCGTGAACAACACGAGCGGGACCAGGGCGAACGGGATGCCGAACGAGAGCACGACCTGGCTGAGCACCAGCGCCCTGGTCGGATCGACTCCGACGACCGCCACGATCAGCGCAGGCGCGGCGGTGATCGCACGCCGGGCGAAGATCGGGATCTGCCGGCGGATGAAGCCCTGCATCACGACCTGCCCGGCGAGCGTTCCGATTGACGAGGACGAGAGGCCGGAGGCCAGCAGGGCGACGCCGAGCAGCACCGCCGCCCAGCGGCCCGGGTCCTCCATCAGGCCGTGGTAGGCGTCCTCGATCGACTCAGCATCGGTTCCGAAGAAGCGCGCGGCAAAGACGGAGAGCATCGCCAGGTTGACGAGGCCCGCGATCGACATCGCGATCAGCACGTCGATTCGCTCGAATCGCTGGATCCGCTTCAGCTCCTGCTCGGTCTTGCCGCGCACGCGCGACTGCGTCAGTGCCGAGTGCAGATAGATGACGTGCGGCATCACCGTGGCGCCGATGATCCCGACCGCCAGTAGCAGCGCCTCCCCGCTGAAGGTCGGCGAGAAGAGGTCGTCCGACATCTTGCTCGGGTCGGGCGTGACCTGGAACAGCTCGAGCGCGAACGCCGCGACGATCACACCGACGAAGACCGCGATCACCGCCTCGAGCCGGCGGAAGCCGGAGGTCTGAAGGGCGAGGATGGTGAAGGCGGCGATGACGGCCAGCACGGCACCCCAGCCGAGCGGAATGCCGAACAGCAGGCTCAGCCCGAGCGCCGCGCCGAGCACCTCCGCCAGGTCGGTGGCCATCGCGATCACCTCCGCCTGCAACCACAGGCCGAACGAGACGCGCCGGGGGAGCTCCTCCCGGCAGACCTCGGCAAGGTTGCGGCCGGTCGCGATCCCCAGCTTCGCCGACAGGGTCTGGACGAGCATCGCCATCAGGTTCGCGCCGAGCACCGCCCACAGCAGCAGGTAGCCGAACTTGGCGCCCCCGGCGACATCGGTGGCGAAGTTGCCAGGATCGACGTACGCGACCGCGGCGATGAAGGCCGGGCCGACGAACGGCCACAGCGCGCGGAGGCCGCGCCGCTCGCCGTCGAGTGCCTCCTGCGCCGCCTTGATCGTCGCGGCCTCGCCGGGAAGGACACGGCCGAGCAGGTCGCGCGCGGCGACGAACCGGGTCGCGTTCAGGGCGAGACCTCGATGCGCATCGACCTGGCGACGGCGGGCCGGAGCCGGTGCGTTGCCGACCCGGCGCGCACTCCTCCGGCCACGACCTCGAGCTCGTCGCCGGGGCGGATTCCCAGATCGGCGAGCTCACGGAGAAGCTTCGGGTCGCTGTCGGAGACCCTCACGAACCGTCCCCGGTCACCGGCGGCGAGGGTGTCCAACCCGACCGTCTCCGGCTCGACAACGGTTCCGTCAGGCGCGGGGATCGGGTCGCCGTGGGGATCGTGTGTCGGTTCGCCGAGCTTGGCGGCGATGCGCTCCTCGAGCCCCTCCGAGAGGACGTGCTCGAGCACCTCCGCCTCGGCATGCACGCGGTCCCACGGGACGCCCAGCTCCTCGACCAGGTACGTCTCGAGCAGTCGGTGGTGGCGCAGCACCTCCAGCGCGACCCTGCGCCCCTCGTCCGTGAGCCTGACGCCCCGGTAGGGGACGTGGGTCACGTACCCCAGCGCCGCGAGCTTCTTGACCATGGCCGAGACGGCCGGCGGGCTGATCTCGAGGCGGTCGGCCAGCGCGGTCGTCGACGCGACGCCGTGCCGCTCCTCGAGCACGTAGATCGCCTTCGCGTAGTCCTCGATCGAGGCAGACAGCATCGCCTCTCGAGTTTAACCGAGCTTAAACCAGGGAGCGCCGGGTGCGACGGCGGCCCGCGGGCGCCCCGGGGCCGCGCACTTTCGTCACCGAATCGGCACAGACGCGTACGCGTCAGACGGATATCGTCGCCGGCAAGGGGTAAGGGGTCTTCCCCCACCCAGGGTGGGGGCCGGCGTGCAGGAACGCGGCAACCGACCTCCGGATCCCGGCCGCATCGAGGCCGTGCAGGGCGCGATGCTCCGGGCCGGTGCCGTAGCGGTGGAGCTCTTCGTTGGCCACGCCGAGGGCGAGCAGCCGGTGCGGGCGGTCGGCGAGCGCCGCGGCGACCTCGGCCGCCGAGGTGCCGGCCAGGTACGGCTCGACCAGGACCACGTCCGTCCCGCGCAGCGCGGCGCGCAGGCCGGAGCCGTCGAACGGCAGCACTGCGGAGAGGTACCCCACGGACACGTCCAGATCCGACGTCGCCGCGACCGCCTGATCGAGGGTCGGCCCGACCGCGACGACGAGCGGTGCGCCGGCACCGCCTTCACGCACCACCACGAGCCCGTCACCGTCCACCGCCGTGGCATTCACCTCCTCGGACAACCGCACGTACACATTCCCGTCCGCCGCGGCGGCTCGCCGCACGAAGCGCTCGACCTCGTCCGGATGCCCCGGCACCTGGATCGCCCACCCCGGCAGCGCACGGAGCAGCGCCACGTCGGCGGGGGCCTGATGCGTCCGGCCCGATCGCGCCCCGTCGTACGACCCGCCGGTGCTGACCAGCACGGCGCCCACGCCCTGGTGGACGAGATCGACCTTGACCTGCTCGAACGGCCGCTCGACGAGGAACGGGGCATACGAGTGGACGAACGGCCGCAGCCCCTCCAGCGCGAGCCCGGCGGCGACGCCGACCATCAGCTGTTCGCGGATCCCCACGTTGAAGAGCCGTGGGTGCGGCCGCAGCTCGCCGGCGCCGATCTCCGCGAGCACGACGGCGACCCGCGGATCGGAGTCGAGCAGCTCCGCAGCAACCTCGTAGAAGCGCTGCCGCATCGTGGTGACGCCTTCGGCGTCACGACATCGCCTCGCACCAACGTCGACAACTACGCCGTCACGTTTGTGCTCGGCTTCGTCTCTCACGGCCGCACCTCCGCCACCACCACGTGCGGACGGTCGCCGGCGGCCGGCGTCAGGGCGGACTCGAGCTCGTCGTGCCCGCGGCCGTCGACACGCACGGCGGTCCAGCCCTCCAGCTCGAACCGACGCTCCACGGCGCCGGGCCAGCCGTACGTGGACGAGTCGTTGTCGACCACGACCACCACGAGACGCCCGAGACCGAGCCTGCCGGCCAGCTGGACCGCCTCGAAGTTGCTGCCCTCCTCGAGCTCGGCGTCGCCGACGAGGCAGATCACCCGAGGCCTGTCCGAGCCGGTCGTGTCGAGGGCGAGCGTCATTCCGACCGCGATCGGCAGCCCGTGGCCGAGCGAGCCGCTCGAGATCTCGACGCCCGGGACGAGCAGCCGGTCCGGGTGGTGGCCGAGCCGCGAATCGCCGTTGCCGAAGCCGGCCAGCCAGTCGACCGGGATGAACCCCTTGGCCGCCAGCACGGCGTAGTAGGCCGCCGGGCCGTGTCCCTTGGAGAGCAGGAACCGGTCGCGCTCCGGGTCGTCCGGCGCCGAGGGATCGACGCGCAGCACCCGGTCGTACAGGACCCAAAGGACGTCGAGCGTCGAGTACGAGCTCCGGTCGTGCTTCTCGTCGCCGGTGAGCAGGGTCAGGAGTCGCGGCAGGTCGTCGTAGCCGAGCTTCGTCGTCGTCACCATGTAGACAAGCGTAGAACTTCAACTAAGGTTTAAGTCAAGTGCCGCGTGAGCTGACCATCGGCGAGCTGTCTGCCCGGAGCGGCGTCTCCGCCTCAGCGCTTCGCTTCTACGAGCGCGAAGGCCTGATCGAGTCGCGCCGCACCGACGGCAACCAGCGCCGGTACACGCCGGTCACGCTTCGCCGCGTCGCCCTGATCCAGGCCGGGAAGTCGGCCGGCATCCCGCTGGAGCGGATCCACGGCGCGCTCGCCGAGCTCCCTGCCGGCAAGGCGCCGACCAAGCGTGACTGGGAGCGCCTCTCACGCTCCTGGCGCGCCGAGCTCGACGAGCGGATCCGCACGCTCGAGGCGATCCGCGGCCGACTGACCACGTGCATCGGCTGCGGCTGCCTCTCGTTGAAGACGTGCGGCCTCTTCAACCCGCAGGACGAGGCGGCTGCCGCCGGGCCGGGCGCCCACTACTTCATCCGCTGACGGCTGCGAGCAGGAACGCCCGCTGCTCCGCGAGCATCTCGCGGGCGATCACGAGCCGCTGGATCTCGTTCGTGCCCTCGTAGAGCTGCGTGATCTTCGCGTCGCGCATCATCCGCTCGACCGGATACTCCTTGATGTAGCCGTAGCCGCCGAGCACCTGGACCGCTTCGGTTGTCACCTCCATCGCCACGTCCGTGCAGTACAGCTTCGCCATCGCCGAGGCCTTGGTCAGCTCCTCGTCGGAGGCGCCCTCGTCCAACATCCGCCCGAACCGGTAGAGCAAGCCCCGCGCGGCCTCGCATTTCGTCTCCATGTCGGCGAGCTTCGCGGCGATCAACTGGTGCTGGGCGATCGGCTTGCCCATCGTCTCGCGCGTCTTCGCGTACTCCAGCGCGAAGTCCGTCGCGCCCTGGGCGATCCCGAGGCCCTGTGCGGCGACGCCCGGCCGCGAGCGGTCGAGGATCCGCATCGCGATCCGGAAGCCCTCGCCCTCGGCGCCGAGGAGGTTCGCAGCCGGAACGCGGCAGCCGTCGAGGACGAGCTCGCCGGTGGTCGACCCCGAGATCCCCATCTTCGGCTCGAGGCGGGCGACCGCGAAGCCGGGCGCGTCGGATTCGACCAGAAAGGCCGAGATCCCGGAGTGGCCGGCCTCGGGATCGGTCTTCGCGAAGACCGTGTACAGGCTCGCGACCGCGGCGTTCGTGATGAAGCGCTTGCCTCCGTCGAGGACGAACTCGCCGACTTCGCGCCGCGCGGTCGTCCGCATCGCAGCGGAGTCGGAGCCGGAGCCCGCCTCGGTCAGCGCGTAGGCGCAGAGCCACTCCCCGGAGGCGAGCCGCGGCAGGTAACGCTTCTGCTGCTCGCGCGAGCCGGCCAGCTTCAGCCCGAGCGAGCCGAGCTCCTGCACCGCGAGAATCAGCCCGCTGGTCGCGCAGACCTTCGAGACCTCCTCGATCGCGACCAGCGCCAGCAGCGTTCCCGTGCCCGTCCCGCCCCACTCCTCGTCGAAGAAGAGGCCGAACAGCCCGTGCTCGCGGAAGAGCTCGACCACGTCCCACGGGAACTCGTGGCTCTCGTCGATCTCGGCTGCCCGCGGCGCGATCCGCTCGCGCGCGAGCGTGCGGACGAGCTCCCGGACCTCGCGCTGGTCGTCGGTCAGCACGTCCCAGGGCACGCGCTGAGTCTAGTCCCGGTCGTGGAAGACGGCCTCGACGTTGTTGCCGTCGGGATCGATCACGAAGGCGCCGTAGTAGCCGGGGTGGTACTGCGGCCGCTCGCCCGGCGCTCCGTTGTCGCGATAGCCGGCGGCAAGCGCGACGCGGTGGAACTCGTCGACCGTGGCCCGGTCCGGCGCAGGGAAGGCGAGGTGCACGTTCTCGGTCGGCTGCTCGCCCGAGACGAACGAGCACGACGCTTCCTCGCTGCGGAGGCCGACCATCCACTCCGGACTGCCCTCACGTAGCTCGAAGTCGAGCACGGAGGCTGCGGTCGAGTAGAAGCGCTCCGTCTCCTCGACCGACCGCACCCGGAGCCAGAGATGGTCGATCACGCCTTCGTCCTGCCTGACATGGTCGTGGTGGACGGCCTCGGCGCTGTTTCCGTCCGGGTCGAGCACGAACGCCCCGTAGTAGTCGGGGCTGTACTGCGGCCGCGGCCCGGGAGCGCCGTCGTCCTGATGACCTGCGTTCGTGAGCGCGCGCCAGAACGCGTCCACATGGTCGCGCGACGGTGCGGCGAACGCGACGTGCATCCTGCGTGTGACCGGCTCTCCTTCGTAGAACGCGAAGTCGTTCCACTCGCACCCGTGCTCGTTCGCGTACAGCGTACCCGGGAACTCGACCGTCTCGAGGGCGAGGTCGTAGAACCGCTGCGACCGAGCGAGATCGGCGACGCGCAGCGTCACGTGGTCGAACACGCTCCCAGCGTATGCGCCGCACTAGAGTCCACGCGGTGATCCTCGAGAACGGGGTCGTCCGGACGATGGACGCGTCGCTGCCGGCAACGGGCGCGCTGGCGATCGCCGGCGACCGGATCGCCGGCGGGGTCGGGACGCACGAGACCGCACTGGCCAGCCCGGACGTCGTCGACCTCGGCGGCAGGTGCGTGATCCCCGGGATCACCGAGTCGCACGTCCACTTCCCCACCTGGGCGGCGGCGCGGCGGCTGATCCGGCTCGAGGAGGCCACCTCGGCCGAGGACGCGGCCGGGCGCATGCGGCCCGGCGTCGGCGACGTGAAGCCCGGACGCTGGTTCCGCGCGCAGGGGTTCCGCGAGACGAACTGGCCGGAGCTGCCGACCAGGGAGGTGCTCGACGCCGTCACCGGCGACGTCCCCGCGGCCGTGATCTCGAAGGACTTCCACGCGATCTGGCTCAACTCGGCCGGAATCGCGAGGACCGGCGGCGACCTGCGCAGGTACGCCGTCCACGGCGGCGTGGTCGAGCTCGGCCCGGACGGCGAGCCGACCGGCCTGATCCGGGAGGAGTCGGCGTGGCGCTTCAAGGAGGACCATCTCGAGTATTCGGACGAGGAGTACCGCGACGCGCTCCGCGAGGGGTTGAAGGTCGCGTCCTCGCGCGGCGTCACCGCGATCCACGACAAGGACGGCTGGATCCCGGCGATCCCGCGACTGTGGCAGGAGCTCGAGCGCGACGACGCGCTGCCCGTGCGGGTGTGGCAGTCGATCCCGCACGAGCGGCTCGATGGGATCGCCGCCGCCGGCATCGTCTCCGGGCTCGGGAGCGACCGGCTGCGCCTCGGGTACCTGAAGGTCTTCATGGACGGGACGCTCGGCTCGCAGACGGCGCTGATGACCGACGGCAGCGGTGTGGAGATCACCGGCCGCGAGGAGCTTGCGGACATCCTCCGCCGTGCGGCGGCGGCGCGCTGGCCGGTCGCCGTGCACGCGATCGGCGACCTCGCCAACCAGAACGCGCTCGACGCGTTCGAGCAGACACGCGACGACTGGCAGCCGCTGGGCCTGCGCCACCGGATCGAGCATGCCCAGTGCCTACGTCCCGAGGACGTCGGCCGCTTCTCCGACCTCGGTCTGACCGCGTCGGTGCAGTTCTCGCACGCACCCTCGGACGAGGAGCTCGCCCACCGCTTCTGGGCCGACCGGCTCGACGGCGTCTATTCGTTCCGCGATCTGCTCGACCGGGGCACCCGGCTGATCAACGGCTCGGACGCGCCGATCGAAGAGCTCGACCCATGGGGCGGGATCGTCGCCGGCGTGCTGCGGCACTGGCGCGAGGATCAGCGGGTGACGGTCGAGGAGGCGCTTGCCGCGTCGACGGTCGCACCCGCGTGGCAGACCTACGACGAGCGCCGTCGCGGCAAGCTCCTCCCGGGGTACCTGGCCGACCTGGTCGTCCTCGACCGCGACCCGCTCGCGATCCCGGCGGAGGAGCTGCCGGAGGTGCGGGTCGTGGCCACGATGGTCGGCGGCCGCTGGACCTACGCTCGTGCCGACTTCGTCGGGTAGCTCGGTCGCGTGAGGGTCGAGGACATGACCTGGATGCAGGTCGAGGAGTACCTCCTCCGCGACGATCGCGTCGTGCTGCCGATCGGCTCCACGGAGCAGCACGCGTACCTGTCGCTCGCGACCGACTCGATCCTGGCCGAGCGGGTCGCGGTCGAGGCGGCCGAGCCCCTCGGCGTGCTGGTGCTGCCGGCGATGCCGTTCGGGGTCGCGCCCGGGTTCGCGGCGTTCCCCGGCACGGTGTCGCTCCGCCCGGAGACACTGGTCGCGGTCGTCTCGGAGATGCTGGACACGCTCTACGGGCAGGGGTTCCGGCGCTTCCTGGTCGTGAACGGGCACGGCGGAAACGAGCCGGTACGTGAGCCGCTCGAGGCCTGGCCAACGGGCCGGGAGGGCGCTCGCCTGCGCTTCCACAACTGGTGGGACTCGCCCGCCGTCCGCGCCGCCGCGGGCGAGGTCTACGCGGGCGAGGCCACGCACGCCTCGTGGTTCGAGAACTTCCCGTGGACGAGGCTCGCCGGCGTCGAGCTGCCGGCCGGCGAGAAGCCGATGGTCACCGACCGGGAGGCGCTGCGCGAGCTGGAGCCGGCGGCGGTGAAGGCAGCGATCGGCGACGGCTCGTATGGAGGCCCATACCAGGTGGCCGACGAGGAGGCGCTTCGCGTCTGGAACGCCGGCGTCGACGAGGTGCGGGCGCTCCTCGAGTCGCTGCGCCCTAGGCGCTGAGCAGCCGGCCGATCCAGCCCTTGCGTCCGGAGTGCGGACGCGGCGGGATCTCGGCGTCGGCGAGGATCGCCGCGGGCACCTCGTAGGTCAGCCACTCCGACAGGGCTCCGCCGCCCACCGCCTTCGCCGCGGCCGACATCCCGACGGCGCGGACCGATGCGTGGTGGGCGTCGCTGGCAAGGAGGTGGGCGACCCGGCCCTGGATCAGCCGGTGGCCGCACTCGGCGGCGCGGCGGCCGATCCGCCCGTCGACCGAGGCGGCGGTCACCTGGACGAGAACGCCTGCCTCGACCAGCGGCACGAGCCGCTCCGGCCTCGTCTGCACCTCGATGTTCCGCTCCGGGTGGGCGAGCACCGGGACGAAGCCCTGGTCGCGCAGCGAGAGCAGGACGTCGGGGAGCTGGAGCGGCCAGCCGTGGTAGGGCGTCTCCACCAGCAGGTACCGGCTGCCGCCGAGCCGGAATCGCCGCAGCACGTCGGCCGGAAGCTTCACCGCCCAGTCCAGCGCGATCTCGCCGCCGGGCCGGACGTCCAAGGGCAGGCGCGCCGCATCGAGCTCGGAGCGAAGCTCGGCGACGCGCTGCTCCATCGACTCGGCGTCCGTGGGCCAGTCGTCCCGCACGTGCGGCGTGGCCGCGATCACCGTGATTCCGTCGTCCAGGGCCGCCCGCGCGATGTCCACGCTGTCGGCGAGCGTACGGGCGCCGTCGTCGAGACCGGGCAGGATGTGGGAATGCAGATCGATCATCGCTCTACAATCTGAACATGGCCGCTCGGACGATGAAGCCTGTGCACGACGCGACCTGTGCGGTCGCCTGCTCCGCCGAGATCATCGGCTCGAAGTGGACGGCCTTGCTCGTCCACGACATGTCCGAAGGGCCGCGGCGGTTCTCGGAGCTCGAGCACTCCTGTCCGGGCATCAGCCCGCGGACCCTCTCGGAGCGGCTGCGCTGGTTGGAGGAGGAGGGCGTCGTCGTCAGGCACAGCTACGCGGAGACGCCGCCGAGGGTCGAGTACGAGCTGACGCCGAAGGGGCTCGGGCTGTTGCCGGTGATCGAGGAGATGCGCCGCTTCGGCCGCGACTGGCTCGTCCAGGACCCGGACCACCGGCACGACTAGCCACCGAGGCTCGCGAGGCCCCTGAACAGCTCCTGCGCGGCAGCGACACCGAGCGGGACGTGCTCGACCAGCAACCGCTCGTTCGGCGAGTGGAGGTTTCCCTCGGGAAGGTCGAAGCCGGTGACGATCGTCGGAATGCCCCTGCCGGCGAGCGCCGGGACGATCGGCAGGGTCCCGCCCGAGCGGAGGAGCAGCGGCCGGACGCCGAGCGCGCGCTCGAAGGCGTCCTGGCCGAGCCGGATCGCCGCCGAGTCGGGCGGGATCAGCCCCGGCGGCGCGGACGACCAGAGGTCGACTTCGACGTGCGCCCCGGCCGGCGCCGACTCGCGCAGCAGCCGTTCGACCTCCGGCGCGATCTCCTCCACCTTCTGTCCCGCGGCGAGCCGGATCGAGAGGTTCGCCTCGGCGCCGACGGGGATCACGGTCTTCTGGAGCTGGGGCGAGCCGCCCTCGACCCCGTTCACGTCGACCGAGGGCTCGCCCCAGGTGCGGACGTAGAACTCCTCGGCCGCGCGCCCGTCCATGGGCCTCGCACCCTGGCCCGACAGCACCTCCGCCCCGGCCTGCTGGGACGACCAGTCCGCCAGCTCCTGCTCGGTCGGCGGAACGACGCCTTTGCGCAGCGGTTCGGGCAGGCGTCCGTCCGGCCCTGCGAGGACACCCGAGAGCGTCCGCAGCAGCGCATGGGTCGCCGACAGTGCAGCGCCGCCGAACGAGCCCGAGTGAAGATCGCGCTCGCCGGTCTTCACCCGCACGTGGAAGTAGCAGACGCCGCGCGTGGCGATGTAGAACGCCGGCTGCCCGCGCCGAGGCATGTGCGCGTCGAAGATCACGGCAGCGTCGGCGCCGCGCTCGTCGTCGCCGATCCAGTCGACGATCGAGTGGCCGCCGACCTCCTCCTCGCCGTCGCAGGCGATGCGGACGTTCACCGGCAGCGCGCCGTCGGCGGCGAGCAGCACGGCCGCCTTCAGGAGCAGGTACAGCTGGCCCTTGTCGTCGGCGACGCCTCGGGCGTAGAGCCATTCGTCGCGGATGGTCGGCTCGAACGGCGGGCTCTCCCACAGCTCGAGCGGCGCCGGCGGCTGGACGTCGAAGTGCCCGTACACGAGCACGGTCGGCGCGGCGTCGGCGTCGGCCGACGCGCGCAGCTCGCCCAGGGCCAGCGGCCGCCCGCCGTGATCGACCAGCTCGCACTCGCCCCCGGCCGCGCGCACGAACGAGCAGAGCCACTCGCCGGCGGCCCGGACGTCGGCCCGATGTGCCGGATCGGCGCTGACGCTGGGGATGCGGAGCCAGTCGGAGACCTCGGCGAGCCAGGCGGGGTCGAGCGGCACGTCCGTGAATCTAGCTACCCCGAGCCCAACGGCAGCAGGGACAGCCTTCAGCCGGTCTCCGAGCCTACACCGGCGCCACCGTAAGGCATGGGACAGGCTGAAGCCCGTCCCTGCGGATTCGAGCCTAAGCTACGTCGCGGAGCTTCTGGCTGTCCGCCAGCGCCCGCAGCTTCTTCAGGCTCTGGTTCTCGATCTGGCGGATGCGCTCGCGGGTGACGTTGAACGCGCGACCGACCTCGTCGAGCGTCCGCGGGTGCTCGCCGTTCAAGCCGTAGCGCAGCTCCAGGACGCGGCGCTCGCGCTGGGAGAGCTGGCCGAGGATCTTCTCGAGCGTCTCCTTGCGCATCGTCACCTCCGCCGCCTCCTCGGGCAGCGGCACCGACTCGTCGGTGATGAAGTGGCCGAACTCGGACTCTTCCTCGTCGCCGACGGGCTTCTCGAGCGAGACCGGCGACTGCGCGGTGCGGCGGATCTGGTCGACCTCGTCGATCGTGAGCTCCAGGTCGCGGGCGATCTCGACCGAGAGCGGCTCGCGGCCGAGCTCGGCGCGCAGCTTCCGCTCGGAGCGGACGATCTTGTTCAGCTTCTCGACCACGTGGACGGGCATCCGGATCGTCCGGGCCTTGTCGGCGAGCGCGCGGGCGACCGCCTGGCGGATCCACCAGGTCGCGTACGTGGAGAACTTGAACCCCTTGCGGTAGTCGAACTTCTCGGCGGCGCGGACGAGCCCGATCGTCCCCTCCTGGATCAGGTCGAGGAAGGGCAGCCCCTGGTTGCGATAACGCTTGGCGATCGAGACGACGAGGCGGAGGTTCGCCTCGACCATCTCCTGCTTGGCCCGGTGGTCGCCGCGCTCGATCCGCTTCGCCAGCTCGACCTCCTGCGCCGCGGTGAGCAGGTCGACGCGTCCGACGTCCTTGAGGAAGAGCTGGAGCGCGTCGGTCGAGACCTCCTGCGCCTGCACCTCCTCTGCGACGGCGTCGTCCTCCTCTTCCTCGGCCTGCACGACCTCGATCTGGAGCTCGTCGAGCGCCTGGTAGAAGTCGTCGATCTGACCCGCGTCGAGGTCGAGGTCGTCGAGCGCGAGCGTGATCTCATCCGCGGAGAGCGAGCCGGACTCCCTGCCGGCCTCGAGGAGCGTCCTGGCCTCGTCGGTCTCGAGGACGGAGACCTTCGTGCCGACGACCGCCGTCTCGGTGCTGCTCACCGCCGCTCCACCCCTCCCGTCAAGGCCGACAAGCTAGCCGCACTCCTCTGTTCCGTCAACCGGGTCGCCAGGACCGGGGGACTCTGCCAGACGCGGCGGACGTCCGCCATGGGCCGAACGGCCCATCTTCGTCTCATCGCGGTTTGATCCTGCTCAGCTGGGCGAGGAAACGGCGGGCCTCCGTTCCCAGCGGGGTGCTCGGGCCCAGATCGCGGGCGAGCCGGAGCTCCTCGCGGGCCTTCGTAAGGCTGCCGAGCCAGAGCAGGGAGAGGCCGAGATGGAAGCGCACGCTCTGGCTCTTCGGATACCGCTGCGCCAGCGGGCCGAGCCGGGAGAAGGTGCGCGAGGGATCGGCCTTGTCGAAGCGCCCGACCGCGGCTGCGACCTGCGGCTCGGGGTCGCCCGGCGCCAGCGCAGCTGCGGCCTCGAACTCGCGCAGCGCCGACAGCTGCCGGCCCAGCCGCTGGAGCGCGACGCCGTAGAGCAGCTTGCCGCGGGCACCGCCGGTCCTGGCCAGCCGCTGCAGGTAGCCGAGCTGCCGCGGCGGCGACAGCCGGTCGAGGGCGGCGGGAGCCGGGAAGCTCGGCACGAAGGTGGGCAGCCCGCGCGGGAAGTTCGGGTAGAGCAGGTCCTCGGCGCGAAGCGCATAGACCGTGTCCGGCTCGCGCCGGCGGGTGTTGCGCCAGGCGGCTTTCGCGGCCGGGGTCTCGCCGCGCCAGTAGAGGCCGAGGCCGTAGTTCAGCTGCGTGACAGCGCTCCGCGGGTGCGCCTTCGCCAGCGCCGCCAGGCTGTCGAAACCGGACGGCCACGCCGCCAGTGCGGTGCCGACCTGCGCCTCCAGCGAGCCGTACCGTCCGAAGATCGCACCCGCCTGCCCGCGCTTGCCGGCGTTGTAGAGGTCGTCGGCGCGGCGCAACGCGACCGCCTCCGGGTCGGTCCGCACGCCCAGGTCGAGCACGAGCGGCGGCGCCCCGGCCTGGCCTGCGGGACGTTTCGGCGTCGGCGTGCGCGTCGCGAGCGTGACGCCGACCGTGAGACCGGCGGCGGCAACGGCACACGCCGCCACGATCGCATAGACGCGAGAGCGAGAGCCCACGTGGCGCGACGTTACCGGCTGTCCGCTCCGGGGCCGCCGGAATACGAAGGTGTGCCCGATGGTTGAAATCTCTGCAAGGCGCTCCCTCGACGCGCTATCTTTTTTGAATTAATGACCAGCTACCGCGACCTCCTGAGTCGGGCCAGGGCGGAGATCGACGAGATCGACGCCCGCGGCGCGGCGCCGTCGCTCGACGACGGCACGGTCTTCCTGGACGTCCGCGAGCGCAGTGAGTGGGACGAGGGGCACATCCCCGGCGCAATCCACGTTCCGCGCGGGAGCCTCGAGTCGCGGATCGAGAATGCCGTTCCCGACCGCGACAGCCGCATCGTCGTCTACTGCGCAAGCGGAGCCCGCTCCGCGTTCGCGACCAGGACGCTCGAGGAGCTCGGCTACGAGGACGTTGTCAACCTCGAAGGGGGCTACACGGAGTGGAAGCGGAACGGGTTTCCGACCGTGCTGCCGCAGTCGCTGAGCGAGCAGCAGCGCCGCCGCTACAGCCGCCACCTGCTGATCCCCGAGGTCGGCGAGGAGGGCCAGTTGCGGCTGCTCGAGTCGCGGATCCTCCTGATCGGCGCCGGCGGCCTCGGCTCCCCCGCCTCGCTCTATCTCGCCGCCGCGGGGGTCGGCACGCTCGGGATCGTCGACGACGACGCGGTCGACGAGACCAACCTCCAGCGCCAGATCGTCCACTCGACCGAGCGGCTCGGCGAATCGAAGGCCGAGTCGGCGAAGCGGACGATCGAGGCGCTCAACCCGGACGTCTCGGTCACCACCTACCGCGAGCGGCTGACCTCCGAGAACGTCGACCGGATCCTCGGCGACGGCTGGGACGTGATCGTCGACGGGGCCGACAACTTCCCGACGCGCTACCTGCTGAACGATGCGTCCGTCTGGCACGACATTCCCCTCGTCCACGGGTCGATCTTCCGGTTCGAGGGGCAGATAACGGTCTTCAAGCCCAAAGCAGGCCCCTGCTACCGCTGCCTCTTCCCCACGCCGCCGCCGCCCGAGCTGGCGCCCAGCTGCGCCGAGGGCGGCGTCCTCGGCGTGCTCCCCGGCGTGGTCGGCTCGATCCAGGCGACCGAAGCCCTGAAGCTCGCGCTCGGGATCGGCGATGCGCTCGTCGGCCGGCTGCTGCTCTACGACGCGCTCGCCGCCTCGTTCACCGAGGTCACCCTGCGCCGCGACCCGGCCTGCCCGGTCTGCGGCGACGAGCCAACGATCACCGAGTACATCGACTACTTCGAGTTCTGCGCGGGGCCGAGAGCGCACGCGTGACGAAGGTCCGGATCCCGCCCACGTTGCGCGCGGCCACCGGCGGCGAGCGCGAGGTGCCCGCCGTGGGCACGACCGTCGGCGAGGTCCTCGACGACCTGACCGCGCGGTTCCCCGGGCTGGACGGACAGCTCCAGTTCGCGAACGTGTACGTCGACGGCGAGGACATCCGCACGCTCGACGACCTCGAGACCCCGGTCCGCGAGGGCGCGACCGTGATCCTCCTGCCGGCGATGGCAGGAGGCGCGTGTGGCTAGCCGCCTCGCCCCCGGGCTGCTCGACCTCGTCGGCGACACGCCGCTCGTGGAGTTGACGCGACTCGCGCCGAAGTCCAGCGTCCAGATCTACGCGAAGCTCGAGGGCGCCAACCCGACCGGCTCGATCAAGGACCGCGTTGCCCTGGCGATGATCGAGGCGGCCGAGGCGTCGGGCGAGCTCGAGCCCGGCCGCGCGCTGATCGAGCCGACGAGCGGCAACACCGGCATCTCGCTGGCGATGGTCGCGAAGCTGAAGGGCTATCCGCTGACGTGCGTGATGCCCGCGAACGCGACGGAGGAGCGGCGCCGGCTCCTGCGGATCTACGGCGCGGAGATCATCGACTCGCCGGCCGAGGAAGGCTCGAACGGGGCAGTGCGCCTCGCGCTCGAGTTGGCCGAGCGCGACCCGAGCCTGTTCATGCCGTTCCAGTACGCCAACCAGGCCAACCCGCGCGCGCACTACGAGGGGACGGGGGCCGAGATCGCCGAGGCGCTCGACCGGATCGACGTGCTCGTCGCCGGCCTGGGCACCGGCGGCACGCTGATGGGTGCAGGCGAGCGCGTTCGCGAGTCGTTTCCGGAGGTGATCGTCGCCGCCGCAGAACCGCTGCCGGGCGACCCGGTGATGGGGCTTCGCTCGCTCGAGGACGGATACGTCCCGCCGGTCCTCGACGTCTCGAAGCTCGACCGGAAGCTGCTCGTCTCGAACGAGGAGTCGCTCGCCGGCGTGCGGGCGCTGGTCGACCGCGAGGCGATCTTCGCCGGCGTCTCCTCCGGCGCGGTCGTGCACGTCGCCCGCCGACTGGCGGAGGATCTCGACGAGGGCGTCGTCGTCTGCATCCTCGCCGACGGCGGCTGGAAGTACCTCTCCGCCGACTTCTGGGATGCGCCCGACGCGGGCGCGGCGATGGAGCACGGCCACTGGTGGTAGTGGCGCCCGCCTTGCGCCGGGCGCTGGAGGAACACGCGTCGGCCGAGGCACCGAACGAGGCATGCGGACTGCTGGCGCTCCGCGACGGAGTCGCGGAGCGCTACGTCCCCTGCGTCAATACGGCCGCGAGCCCATACCGCTTCGACCTGCGGGTTCCCGATCCGGCGCTGATCTTCGAGCTCGAGGACGACGGGCTGGAGCTCGCTGTCTTCCACTCGCACCCGACCGGCTCGGCCAAGCCTTCCCGGACGGACATCGCGAACATCGGCCTCTGGGAGGGCCGCGCGTACCTGATCCTCTCGCGGCCGACCGGTGAGCTGCTGGCGTGGAAGATCGAGCGAGGAGCGGCCGAGCCGCTCCCGCTCGATTGAGGCTCAGGTCACCTTTACGAAGCCGAACATCGAGCTCTCGTGCGGGCGGCAGTAGTACTTGTACTTGCCCTTCCTGAGCTTGATGGTGACGGTCTTCGTGCCGGTGAACGGCACCGTGGTGATATCCCGTTCGACGCCGGGACCTTCGAGCACGAAGTTGTGGATGCTCGCGCGGTCCGAGATGACGAACGTGTAGGTGCCGGCCTTCAGCGTCTTCGCCAGCACGCCGTTGTGCTTCAGGGAGATGGTGAAGCCCGGGCCGACCGTGCCGACCAGACGAGGCGTCGCCATCGGGGCCGCTGGGGAGGTCGCGAGCAGCGCGACCGCCCCGGCGGCAATGAGTGCGCAGATGGTCTTCATGCGGGGACTACGCCCCGCCGAGACCACCGGTTTGTTAAGAGACCGTGAAGCTGCCCTTCATGATCGTCGCGTGCGGATCGCAGACGAACGTGTACTTGCCCTTCCTCACCTTGACGATGACCGTCTTGGTCCCGACGAAGGAGACCGCGGTGATCTCCTTGTTGACCCCGGGCCCGCGCAGATGGAAGTTGTGGATATTCGACTTGTCCGCGACGGTGATCGAGTAGCTCCCCGGCTTGATCACCTTGAAGGGCTTGCCGAGCCGCTTCATGCTGATCGTGAACCCCGGCCCGACCGTCCCGGTCAGCTTGGGCAGCGCCGTCTTCGAAGCGTTCGACGGGGCGACGACGACGAGTGTGCCGGCGAGCGCTCCGAGCAACGCGAGCGTGCGAAACCGTGTCATGCAACTCCTTCCAGTGGTGTCCCTGCCTGCCAGGATAGAGGCCGCATGCGCGTCCAGGAGCTTGCGACCGGACTCTGGCGTTGGACCGGCCTCCATCCGGCCTGGACGCCGGCCGAAGGCGGGCCCGACGGTTGGGAGCAGGAGGTGGGCAGCTACTACTACGAGGCGCCGGAGTCGATCGCGCTCTTCGACCCGCTGGTGCCGATGGAGGACCGCGACCGGTTCTTCGAGGCGCTCGACCGCGACGTGGCTCGCGCCGCCCGCCCGGTGCGTGTGCTCGTCACCGTCGAGGCCCACCGCCGCTCCTCGGCAGAGCTGGCGGAGAGGTACGACGGCACGCTCGGCGAGGTGCCGGCCGGCGTCCAGATCGTGCTCGACCGCTGGGGCGAGCAGGTCTACTGGATCCCGGAGCACGCCGCGCTCGTCTTCGGAGATCTCGTTCGGGCGCGCGACAGCCGGCTCGAGCTCCCACGCACCTGGCTGGGCGAGGACCGTTACGGCGAGGTCCGCGAAGGGTTGCGTCCCCTGCTGGAGCTCCCGGTCGGGCGCGTGCTGGTCACGCACGGCGAGCCGGTGCTCGCCGATGCTGCCGCTGCGCTGGCCCGGGCGCTCCAGCAGTGACAAGCTTAAGCCTGTCACTGCCCTTCGACCTGCGCCCCGGTCCCGCCCAGGGCTACGCCGGGACGGCCGACCGCTCGAGCGCCCCGACGAACGCCTTCGACCACTCGGCCAGGTCGCCCCAGCCGCGACAGGAGACCATGTTCCCGTCGACGACGTCCGCACCCTCGACGTACGTGCCGCCCGCCGCCTCGATGTCCGGTCCGAGCGGGGGGAAGCCGGAGCTCTTCCGACCCTGGAGGTAGCCGAGCGCGGCGGGCACCTGGGGCCCGTGGCACAGCGTGCCGACGGGCAGGTCGCGGTCGAAGAAGTGCGCGACGATCCGGCGTACGTCGGGGTCGACGCGGATGTATTCCGGCGCGCGGCCGCCGGGGATCACGAGCCCCGCGTAGCGCTCCGGCTCGACGTCTGAGAAGGCGAGATCCGGCTCGACCCGACGCCCCGGCTTCTCGACGTACGCGTCCGAATCGGGCTCGAAGTCGTGGACGACGGTGCGCATCGTGCGCCGCGAGAGCGCTGCGATGTCGACCTCGTAGCCGGCCTCGCGCAGGCGGTAGAGGACGTAGAAGAGCTCCAGATCCTCGACCGCGTCGCCGGCCAGTACGAGCACGCGTTCCATGCCCGAAGTATCCCTCACGCCCGCAGCGGGCGCAGCACGACGACGGCGGCGAGCGGCAGGGCGGCAGCGACGAGGAACCCTGCGCGCCACGACGTCGACGCCACGAACGGCGCGAAGACGAGCGGCGTCACGGCAACTGCGGCCCCGACCAGCGTCTGCTGGAGCCCGAGCGCGGCCCCGCCTCGCCTCGGCCCCGCCGTCTCCAGTGCGGCGGCGACCGCCAGACCGTTCCAGCACATGGAAAGCCCGCCGCCCGCCACGAGCGCCAGCACCAGCAGCCACACGGCCGCGCCCGCCAGCACCGCGGCGGCGGCGACGGCGACCGTCGTGGCAGCCGCGATCGAGCGGATCAACGCGACGCGGTTCCCGCCCCGGCGGTCGGACTGCAGACCCGACAGCAGCCGGCCCGCTGCGCCGACGACGTTGATCGCCGCCAGCACCAAGCCGGCCTCTGTGGCGCTCAGGTCGCGCTGCGACTCGAGGAAGATGACCACGAAGCCGGTGATCGCCACCTGCGTGCAGATCAGCAGCGCACTGCCCAGCGACAGGCGCCAGATCCTGCGATCCCGGAGCGGATGGCTCAGCGTCTCCAACGTCGGCTGCTCGTCTTCGCGCAGCGGCCCCTCCACGAGCCAGACGGCGGCGAGCAAGCCCGCGACGAGCGAGAAGCCTGCGAGCACGAGCAGCGCAGCACGGGAGTTCCAGTGGTCGACGATCGGCGGGAGGGCGAGCGCGGCCACGAGCCCGCCGATCGGAACCGACGTCTGCCGGATGCCCAGCGCGAAGCCCCGGATCTCGCGCGGGAACCAACTGGTCACTGCCCGTCCGGTGGCGGTGTTGATGCTCGCCCCGGAGGCGCCCGCGACTGCGAGCAGCACGATCAGCAGCGTGAAGTCGCGCGCGTACGCCGACGCTGCCAGCGCCGCGCTCGCACCGAGCAGGCCGACCGCACCCGTCACCCGCTCGCCGACGCGGTCGGCCGCCAGCCCCCACGGCAGCAGTGTCAGCATCGCCCCGACGCCCGAGACGCCGAGCATGACGCCGACCTCCGTGAGGCTGAGGTGATAGCGGTCGCGGAGAGCGGGCGCGAGCACCGCCAGTCCGAAGAGGACGGCGGCCTGGGACGCCTGCGCGACCGTCCCGACCGCCAGGACGATCCAGCGTCGTTGCATCTCAGGCGCGGCGCAGCGGGAACGCCTGCCGGCTCGAGCTCCCCTCGAAGCGGCTCTTCGTCGCGAGGAACATGCGCACGTCCGCGCGGCGGAGAAGGACGGATGTCTCCGTGTCCCACGGGATCACGACGCCCTGGGAGATCCGGGCGAGGAAGAGCTGCAGCACCGGCGTGAATCCCTGGACGTACGGCTGCTGGTCGACGACGAAGTCGAGCGTGCCGTCGGCGACGAGCTCGAGGTCGTTCGGGAGGAGGTCGTAACCGCCGCCCTTGACGCCCTTCGCACGCAGGCCGAGGTGGGAGATCGCCTTGCCGCACGCGAGCGTCCCCAGGCCGTCGACCGCGAACAGCCCGCGGACTCCACGTTCGCGGGCGTACGCCTTCTCGACGGCGCTCTGCTGCTGTTTGGCGTCGCCCGAGAGCCTGACCACGGTCGCGGCGGGCACCCTGCGGGCGGCGGCCAGCCCGGTGAGGATCCCCTGGAGACGCCGCTCCGTCCAGCTCTTTGCCTGCTGCGGGGCGAACAGGACGACCGTGCCGGTCGGGACGAGCCGGGCGATCTCGACGCCGACGTGGACTCCTGACGCCCGCGGGCTCTCGCCGACGTACGCGTACCGGCGGGAGCTCGAGCCCGAGTCGACGTTGAAGGCGACGAGCGGGATCCCCGCCTTCGCGGCTGCTTCGGCCGCCGGTGCGACCGCAGTCTCGTCGACCACCGACACCGCGATCCCGTCCGCCTTCTTGGAAATCGCCGTCCGCAGCGCCTTGACGGTCTCCTTCACACTCCCGCTCGGCGAGCCGGTCCACTGCGTCGTGCAGTTGACGAGCGCGGCGGCGTCCTGCGCGCCGAACTGCGTGGCGACGAACAGCGGATCGAGCGTGTCGTGGCTGACGAAGACGAACCGCCAGCGAGGGTGCGCCGGGAAATCGCCGCCGCCGTCGCCGGCCAGCGCCGCCGCCGGCCCGAGCAGTTGGGCCAGCGAGAAGCCGGCCGCTCCGGCCCCGGCCCGCCGCAGAAGGTCGGCGCGGTCGGTCATCCCGCCGCGTGCTCCAGCAGGATGCGGCCGACGACGCCGTCGCGCTCGCCCATCAGGGCGAAGGCGTCCTCGAACCGCTCGGCCGGGAAGCGCCGGGCGACGACGGGCGCGAGATCGACCAGCCCGGCGCCGAGCAGCTCGACCACGCGCGACCAGACGGCGGTCGTGTAGCCGACGCTGCCGATCAGCGTCAGGTCGCGGAGGACGAAGCGGTCGGCGGGAAGCGCCAGCTCGCGATCGGCGCCTGCGATCCCGAGCGCGACGAGGCGACCGCCCATGCGCGGCAGCCGGGTGGCCAGCTCGATCGCATCCACGGCGCCGGCGGTCTCGACGACGAGGTCGAGCTCGCCCTCGTGCGCCGCCCGCCCGGCCGAGAGATCGACGGTTTCGTCGGCGCCGAGCCGGCGGGCGAGCTCGAGCTCGGCCTCGCGGATCCCGTAGGCGACGACCGCCGCGGGCGCGAACAGCCGCGCGAGCACGAGCGCCAGCGCGCCGAGCGTCCCGACGCCGATCACACCGATCGTCTCTCCCGCCGCCGGCCGCGCGCGCGAGAGCCCCTGGAGCACCACCGACGCGGGCTCGACCAGCACGGCGACGTCGAGCTCGACGTTCCCGGGCAGCCGGTGGACGACCCGTCGGGGCGCGACCACGAGCTCGCCGTAGCCGCCGCCTCGGGTGAAGCCGAGCTGGTCGTAGGTCTCGCAGAGGTGCGTGTCTCCGGCCCGGCAGCGGCGGCAGACGCCGCAGTAGCAGAACCCTTCGCAGACCACGCGGTCGCCGGCGTCGAGGCCGGTCACGCCTTCGCCGACCGCCTCGACGACCCCGCTCCACTCGTGCCCGGGGATGCAGGGGTAGCGCACCCAGCGCCGGTCCAGCTCCCCCTCGAGCACCTCGACGTCGGTGCGGCAGAGCCCGGCGTACCGGCTGCGCACCAGCACGTCTCCCGGCCCGCAGGTCGGGGTCCCCACCTCCCCGTAGACGACCTCGTGCGGGCGCTCGATCACGACCGCCTTCACGGTCCTAGTCTATGCAGGCCGATATTCGCCGGCGGCGTCAGGTCACGCTTCGGCCGCGCGCTGCTCCGGCGGCTCCTCCCGTTCGGGCTGCGGGAGGAACTCGATCTCGAGCCGGTCGATGCGCGAGCCCTCGAGGTCGATCACCGTGAAGCGGAGCCGGCCGTCTTCGAGCTGGTCCCCCGCGAGCGGCGCCCGGCCGAGCAGGCCGAAGACGTATCCGCCCATCGTGTGGTAGTCCTCGATCGGCAGCTCGGAGCCGAACTGCTCGTTGAAGTCGTCGATCGGGAAGGTGCCGTCGATGCGGATCCGCCCGTCGTCGAGCTTCTCGATGGACTCGTCCGGGAGGTCGAACTCGTCCTCGATCTCCCCGACGATCTCCTCGATCACGTCCTCGAGCGTGACGATTCCCTCCATGTCGCCGTATTCGTCGACCACGATCGCCATGTGCTGGTTCGTGCGCCGGAACTCGGTCAGCAGAGCAGCGATGTCCTTGGTCTCGGGGACGATGTAGGGCGGCCGCAGGATCTCCTCGATCTGCACGTCGGCGATACCGCGGTCGTTCATCGCATTCAGGAGATCGCGAAGATGGAGCACGCCGACGATGTGCTCCGGCGTCTCCCGGTAGACCGGGAAACGCGTGTAGGGCGAGTCGAGCACCTTGCTCAGACATTCCTCCGGCGGCATGTCGGCGGCGACGACCGCCACCTCCGGCCGGGGGACCATCACGTCGGCGGCCTCCTTGTCCGCGAAGTCGAAGACCTTGTAGAGCATCTCCTGCTCCTCCTCCTCGAGCTCGCCCTCGACCGTCGAGCGTTCGAGCAGGAGCTTCAGCTCGGCCTCGGAATAGACCGCCCCGTCGGCGCCCGGCGGCTCCAGCCCGAGGAGGCGGAGCGTCACCTCGCTCGACCGTTGCAGGAACCAGATCAGCGGCTTGAAGACGAAGAAGAACAGGCGCACCGGGGGGGCGACGAGCAGCGCCGTCCGCTCGGAATGGCCGAGCGAGATCCCCTTCGGCACCAGCTCGCCGACGACGACGTGGAAGAACGTCAGCAGGAGCAGCGAGAGGGCGACCGCCAGCACGGTCGCCATCACCGGGTCGAACAGCGCGGTCAGAGCCTGCTCGCCGAGGGCGCCGATCGCCAGCGAGGTGACGGTGACGCCGAGCTGCATCGCCGCGATGAACCGCGGCGGGACGGCGGTCAGGCCGAGCACCTGCTTCGCTCGGCGGTTGCCCTCGCCGACCATCTCCTGCAGACGTGTGCGCCGCACGGTGACGAGCGCGTACTCGGCCGCCACGAAGAAGCCGTTCAGCAGCACGAGCGCCGCGACGGCGACCAGCTCGAGAAAGACGGTCACGCCCCGCCTACCGGGGCCTGGGTACTAGGAAGGAGGTCGGTCTCCAAGGAACCTACGGCTGAGTATAGGTCACGTATCCGTCGTCACCTCCGCGCACGGCCCGGCCTTCGACAACGAGCCGCTCGAGGTGGGAGAGCGTCTCGGCGACGGCGAAACGGCGCTGGGCGGCGCCGAGGTCGCCGGGGAACAGGATGCACGAGAGCTCATACCCGCTCCTCGGCCCGTCCCGCAGACCCGACTCGGTCTCGGCCAGCCGCTCGTGATGGTGCTGGACGATCTCCCGTGCCCGGCCCACCGGATCGTCGATCGGATCCCCGTGCCCCGGCAGGGCAAGCCTCGGCGCGAGCTCGGCAACGCGCTCCAGCGACGCCATGAAATCGCCCAGCGGATCCGGCCGCGAGTCCGGGTAGAGGCCGACCGCGGGGGTGATCCGCGGCAGGAGGTGGTCGCCGGCGATCAGCACGCCCTCCTTCAGGAGGCAGATGTGCCCGTCGGCGTGGCCGGGAAGCTCGACGACGCTCCAGCCTGCCACCTCGTCGCCCTCGCGGAGGAGGCGGGCATCGGGAACGAAGTGGACGAACTGCCGGTAGACGCTGCCGACCTCCAGCAGCTCGGCCGTTTCGTTCGGAGGGACGCCCTGGCGGGCGAACCACGCGGCCAGCTCGGGCACCCACGCATCGCTGCCCCAGACCTTCTCGCACTGGTAGTGGTCGAGCGCCCCCTGCAGGACGGACGCGCCTGTCGCCTCGACGGCATCGGCCGTGCCGCCGACGTGGTCCGGATGGAAGTGCGTGACCAGGATCCGGGACACGGGCCGGTCGAGCAGCGGCGCGAGCGCCGCCCAGTGGTCCGGCATCTCGGGCAGGCCGAGGCCGGTGTCGACGAGCAGGTACCCGTCGTCGGTCTGCACGAGATACCCGTGGACGTGCCCGGGCTTCATCGGCATCGGGTAGGTGACGCGAAGAATCCCCTCCGCGACCTCGACCGGTGCGAACGTATGTTCTATCATGCGGACGATGGGGATCGAGTATCGCGAAGAGCCCTGCCGGAGCGCGCTGAACAGGGTGAAGGGGATGGGCTTCGGCTGGTCGCTCAACCCGTACATGGGCTGCGCCCACCGTTGCACCTTCTGCTACGTGCGCGCCTTCGAGCTGCGGGCCGACCGGCCGTCGGACAACCGCTACGGGCGGTCGATCCGGGTGAAGGTGAACGTCGAGGAGGTGCTGCGGAAGGAGCTTGCCCGTCCGTCCTGGGACGGCAAGACGGTCGCGATCGGCGCTGCGACGGATCCGTACCAGCCGGCCGAGGGGCGGTACAAGCTCACGCGCGGCTGCCTGGGGGCGCTCCGCGACGCCGCCAACCCGTTCAGCCTGATCACCCGCAGCCCGATGATCGTCCGCGACCTGGACGTGCTGGTCGAGGCCGCGGGCCGGGCGGACGTCGGTGTCGTCTTCTCGGTGCCGACGCTCGACGAGGAGGTCTGGCGGCGCACCGAGCCGGGCACCCCTCCCCCACGTCGGCGCCTCGAGGCGGTCAGGCGCCTGGTCGAGGCCGGCGTCAAGGCCGGCGTGGGGATGGCGCCGATCCTCCCGGGCATCTCCGACTCGCCGGCGCAGCTCGAAGCGGTGGTCCGCGCTGCGCGCGAGGCGGGGGCGACGAACATCTGGGCGAACGTGCTGTACCTCAAGCCGGGAACCCGCGAGCACTTCCTCGAGGCGCTGGCGTCGGACTGGCCCGAGGAGCTCGACCGCTACGAGCGGCTCTACGCGTCCCGTGCGTATCTGCCGAAAGCGGAGGTCGAGCCGGTCCGCACCCTGGTCGCCGAGCTCCGCAAGCGGCACGGCATCCGCGACCGGAGGCGCGTGCGCGTCGAGCCCCCGGCTGCAGCCGAGCAGCTGACGCTCGCCGTATGACCGCCTCCGGCCGCTCTATGATCGGCGCATGCCGGAGGAGATCACGTGCCTGATCGTCGACGACCACGAGGTCGTGCGCGAGGGTCTGAGGCTGTCGCTCTCGCGCGCTTCCCACATCCGCGTGATCGGCGAGGCGTCGGACGGTGAGCAGGCGGTCACGCTCGCCGAGCGGCGGAAGCCGGATGTCGTCGTCATGGACGTCCGCATGCCCGGCATGGACGGCCTCGAGGCGACGAAGAAGATCGTCGCGCAGGCGCCCGAGACCGCCGTCCTGATCTTCACGGCCTTCAGCGAGCGGTCGCTGCTCGCGCGCGGCATCGAGTCCGGGGCGAAGGGCTACATCCTCAAGGAGGCGCCGCACGAGACCCTGCTGAAGGCGATCGACAAGCTTGCGGCCGGCGAGGGCTACATCGACCCCGCGCTGATGCCCGCGTTCCTGAGCGGGAAGGAAGGCACGGACATGCTCACCCCGCGCGAGCGCGAGATCCTCCAGCTGCTCGCGGACGGGATGTCGAACGGGGACGTGGCCGGGAAGCTCTTCATCAGCCAGGAGACCGTGAAGAGCCACGTGCGCCACATCCTCACGAAGCTCGAGGCCGACACACGCACGCACGCAGTCGCGATCGCGCTGCGCGACTCGATCATCGACTGAGGTGAGCTCGCTGCCGTCCGAGCCGCAGTTCGAGCGGCGACAGGGCGAGCGCCGCAAGGAGGAGCGCGAGCGCATCCGCCAGTTCGAGGAGCGGATCGCCGGCGAGCAGGACGAGCGCCGGCGGCTCGCGCTGCTGCTCCACGACGGCGCACTGCAGGCCCTCGCCGGGATCGCGCTGATGCTCGACGCCGTCGACCACGCGATCGCCGAGGGCCAGACCGACGACGCGCGGCGCGTGCTCGCCTCGGCCGTCGCGCAGCAGCGCGCGACGATCCAGTCCCTGCGCGATCTCTCGTCGAGCTTGGAGCCGGTCGCGCTCCGCGACCAGGGGTTCGAGCCGGCGGTGCGCGAGCTGGCCGAGCGGGTGGGGCTCGACCGCGAGGTGCGCGTGGACGTGGACGTCGGCCCCGCGGAAGCGCTGGCCGAGCGCGCGCAGGTGACCTTCTACCAGCTGATCCGGGTCGCGCTGAACCGTGCGGCCGAGCGCAAGCCGAGCCGCATCTCGATCACCGTCGCCGACGGCGCGGACGACGACGTCCGGCTGACCGTCGCGGACGACGGGCACCCGGAGCGCCGCCAGAACGGCATCGAGGAGCTCGAGGAGCGCGTCCGCCACGTGAGCGGGACGGTGACGGTCGAGCGCGGCGACGCGGGAACGACCTTCACGGTCGTGCTGCCTGGATACGTCGCCCGACGCTAGGATCGGCGCCGAAATGGCGTACCTCCTCTTCGTCGGGAAGCCGAGCGGCTACGAGCTGCACGAGCGCGAGGGCGACCCGCCGGCCGTCGGCGACGAGGTGCAGGAAGACGAGACCAGGATGGTCGTGACGAAGGTGGCGCCGTCTCCACTCCCGGCCGACGAGCGCCGCTGCGCGTACATCCAGCCTATGTGAGCTTTCGTCTAGGGACTGTCCCCGAAGGGGACTGTCCCTGAAGAAGCGACGCGAGCCCAGCCTCTGGGGTCAGACCCCTGCGGGGTCAGACCCTAGGTCAGCGCTTCGGCTGAGCCGGCGGCGCCGCGCTCTTGCGCTCGCGCGCTTTCTTCTTCCGCTGCCGGTCTGCCTTCCAGCGTTTGATCGGCCGTGAGCCGCGTCCCATCGCGAGACTGTATCCGTGACTGCGTTCGAGGAGCTGGTCGAAGAGGCGATCGCCGCGCTGCCCGAGGATCTGAGCGGGTTCATGTCGAACGTCGCGGTGGTCGTGGAGGACGAGCCGCCGGCCGGGCTGCCGCTGCTCGGGCTCTACCAGGGCGTGCCGCTGACGCAGCGGTCGAGCGCCTACGCCGGCGTGCCGCCCGACCGGATCACGATCTACCAGGGCCCGCTGGAGCGGATGACCGCCGGTGATCCCGAGCTGCTCCGCGCGCAGGTCCGGCGGGTCGTGCTGCACGAGATCGCGCACCACTTCGGGATCTCGGACGAGCGCCTGCGCGAGCTCGACCGCTACTGAACCGCATCCTCGGCGGCGACCAGGCCCAGGACGAGCGCCTGCGCCAGGCCGCTCGCGTAGCCGCCGTTCGAGACAGCGCCGGCGTCGACGCCCGCGACCCAGACGCCGTCGGCCGCCCGCGCCCGGGTGTCGACCCGCACGCCTCCGTACGTGTGGGTGACGGCCGCATGGACGCGGACGCGCAGGCCGCCGCCCGGAAGCGGCTCGGTCTCCTGCGCGTGCGGCAGCTTCTCGGTCACCTCGGGCCGGGCGAGTGCCGCCCCGTCGAGCTCGTACCAGGCGCGGCTGCCCGGCTGGTCGGCGATCGCCTGCGCGAGGTCGTTCTCCGACCAGGACACCTCACCCGGGAAGAACTCCTCGCCGAGGTCGTTCACGCGGCGCGCGAAACGGCCGTAGAGCTGGGAGCCGGACACGAACCGATCCTCCGGAACGAGGCCCGGCATCGCGCGGCCGTAGAACTCTCGGCTCGGCGCCTCGGTGGCGCCGCGGGCGAGCGCGATCTCGATGCCTTCGCCCTCCGACCACGGGTTCGAGCGGACGAGCAACCCGCGCTCGCGGGCGAGACGCACCGGATAGCCGCCGGTGGCGACCACGAGCGGGTCATCGCCTTCGGGTGACGACCGGCCGAGCTCCACGTCGCCTGCCGCCTGCACGAGCACCGCGGTCAGCGCGCGGGGATCGAACCGGTGCCCCGTGGTGAGCGGGTTCGTCGTGTGGGGCACAGCCGAGGCGCCGAGCCGCTCCAGCCATTCGAGCGCCTCGTCCAGCCGCTCCCAGATCAGCCGCTGGAGCGCCTCGTCTCCACCCGGACACTGGCGCCGGAACTCGTCGAAGTCCCGATAGCGCCAGACGACGCCGCTGGAGAGCAGCATCGAGCCGCCCGGACGGTTGCCCTTCTCGAGCAGCCGAACGACGGCGCCGAGCTCCCGCGCGCGGACGGCGGCCACCAGCCCGGCCATCCCCGCTCCCAGAACGGTGATCAGCGCAGGGAGAAGCTCGCCTTGTGCTCGACGTACTCGAGCTTGACCCGCTCGGGGCCCCAGACGAACACCGCGAAGGTGTTGGCCGCATCGACCACGTCCGCAACCTCGACGCCGAGCTCCTGCGCGGGGGCTGCCTCGTCGACGAGGACGCCGAGATGGTTCAGAAGCGGCCGCTCGGGCTCGCCGGGATCGCCCTCGAGCAGCTCGAGGAACGCGCCGCCGACCTCCACGCGAGCCGGGTCGTCGGTCGCCCGGAACCCGTAGCGCAGCCACTCCCGTGCAGCCTGCTCCGGATCGGGCGAGAAGAGCGCGACGTGGTCGAGGTCGTACTCGACGTCGGTCTCGCCCTCGACCAGCGTGAGCATCAGATCCTCGCCGACGTCGAAGACCTCAGGCGTGCCTTCGGGCAGCGCCGCCCGCGCCGAGGCGAGGTCGGAGACCCGGAGTCCGATGCGGGCGAGCGCCCCCTGCTCCCGCGGGCCGTCCGCCTCGAAGAGGGTCAGCTTGCCCCGGCGGGCGTCAGAGCCGACGAGCGTGAACCGGTCTGTGCGGTCGATCACGTGCATGCCGAGGTGCGCGGTCGCGAATTCGGCGATCGAGTCCCGGTCGGCAACCCAGAGCGCGACGTGGTCCAGGCTGGTCGGCTCCACCCGGCCAGCTTACCCACGTCTGCAGGGGCTACACCGGCGTCAGGCCGGGACGGTCGTCTGCTCCAAGATGGGCAACGTCGGCGTCGTCGCGCCCCCTGCCCGCTCGAGCGTGACCGCGACGGTCGATCCGCCGGGGGCCGGCCGGGTCAGCGTGATCACCTGCTTGTCGCCGCCCCGGAACAGGCCGGCCGGTCGAGGGGTCTTCCCCTCGATCACCCAGAGCTCGTAGGTCTTGCCGGCCGGAGCGGCGTCGAAGCCCGAGACAGTCGCCTGCGCGACCTCTCCGTCGGCCGAGACGGCCAGCTGCTTCGAGGGGCCGCCGCCCGACAACGCCGCGTAGAGGCCGATCGCGAGCGCCGCGGCTGCGACGGCTGCGACCACTCCGCCCGCGATCGCGAGCCGACGCCGGCGTGCTGCTCCGATCGAGACGACATTCGACGGCCCCTCGTCGCGGGCGGCGTCAAGGATCCGGCCGCGCAGTCCTTCGGGCGGGTCGGCGGCGTCGGCGGCGAGGCCGAGCGCGCCGGCGGTTTCCGTGAGCCCGGCGAGCTCGGCACGACACTGCTCGCAGCCGGCGAGATGCGCCTCGTACGCCTGACGTTCGTCGTCGTCGAGCGCGTCGAGCGCGTAGGCGGCGACCTGGTCGTGGAGATCCTGATTCGTCGTCATTCCAAGCCCTTCGGCGGTATTCGCCGCCGAGCGCGGATCGGTTCGGACCTATTCGAGAGGTGGATTCTGGACGTTGTGCTCGGTCGCGTACTCGTTCGTCAGCCGGTTGATCTCGTCGGCGTCGGAGTAGGCGTAGTTGATCTTCACGAACGGAGACCACTTCTCCGGGAGCGCGTCCTCGGGGAAGATCGCCTCAACGGGGCACTCCGGTTCGCATGCACCACAGTTGCCTGTATAGACACCACCGGCCAAAGTAAACGCATGCTTGTCCGGAACGACGGCGCAGAAGACCTCTTCGTCGTCGGCGTCCGGCTCTTCGACGCTCATCACGCGCCACGTCGTCTCCCGCGTCGCGAGGTAGAGCCAGCGGATCGGCCGGCTCCGGACGCCGAAGTTCGTCTCGATGCTTCCTTCCTCCCCGGAGCCCACGACCACGAACCCCGCGTACGGCGCGACCAGCTCGAGCCATGCCAGCGCCTCGTGGTCGGTCGAACGCAGCCGCCAGGAGCCCGCCTTGACCGGATCGCCGTCCGCCGCCAGCCACCCGTCAGCGAAGCCGGTGATGTACTCCGGATCACCCGTCTCCGGGGGGGAGCGCTTGAGGTTGACCGGCGCGCGAACGACGCCCGTCCCCACGTAGCCCGGGTGGACGTCGAGGCAGGCCGAGAAGTTCACCTGGTCGAAGTACTCCTTGAAGCGTGCGACCCGCTCGCCGTAGAGCTGGACGTAGTGCAGGTGCTGGCCGGAACGGATCTCCTGCTTGTTCCACGAGCCGTCGCCGTAGACGAGGCCGTGGAGGACGCCGAGCCGGTACTGCTCCGAGTCGCGCTTCGGTGCGAACCGCATGGACGGCACGAACTGCCCCGCCGAGAGCGATGCGGTCTCGTCGCCGTCTGTCAGAAGCCACCGGTGTGTCGGCGTCGCCCAGACGTTGCGGCGGAACTTCGAGATGTTCCGTGTCGTCAGCCGCCAGCCCCCGTACCGGTCGCGCTCGTGGAAAGCCGGGGCGAGCTCGAGCTTGACCAGCGGCTTCCGGCGGAAGCGCTTCACCAGCGCGGGCTTGAACCCGTTGTCCGTGAGCACGCGGACCGGTTGGTTCTCCATCTCGGCGAAGGTGCGCACCCCGTATGTGGTCAGGAACTGCTCGCCGGGAGCGAAGCAGTCGATGCACTCTTCGGGATCGATCACGAGGATCCGTTCGAACTCGTGGATGCAGTCGACCGGGCAGACGTCGACGCAGGACCGGTCTTTGATGTCGATGCAGGGCTCGGCGATGATGTAGGTCAAGTGGCCTCCGGTCGAACAGGTGCTGGGAGGCTCACTCTACCGGGGCCAGCAGCTCCCCGATCACCTCTGAAGCGCGCTCCTGGAGCGCCGACTTGGCGAGCACCTGGTCGAAGCCGGCGGCGTGCGCGCGTCGCAGTCCAGCCGTGTCCGTGTGGCTCGCGAAGCCGACGATCGGGATGTCCGGATAAGTGTCCGCGACCTCCTCCGGCTCGATCCGCGAGATATCCGCGATCACCAGCTCCGGCTCCGCGATCGTGTCTGCCGTGACGAAATGGTGCCCTGGCAGGAGCACGTCCAGCTTGCCTCGGAAGAAGAGGTCGACCCCAACGAGCAGGATCGTCGCCACGAGTGTTGACACTAGCAGCCTCCGCGGCCGACGCCAATACTGGCGACATGAGCTACGAGCGCGGTCTGGAGCTGATCCGCACCGGTGAGTACTTCGAGGCGCACGAGGAGCTGGAGGACGAATGGCGTGCCGCCGAGCCGGAGGAACGCGATTTCCTGCAGGGGCTCGTGCACGTCGCGGTCGCCTGGTATCAGGCCCGTCGCGGCAACCGGAACGGCTGCGAGCGGCAACTCGAGAAGGCGACCAGGCGCCTGAGCCCGTACGCACCTGCCCATCGCGGCCTCGACGTCGCCGACCTGCTCACCCAGGTCGCCGCAGCGGCGACGTTGGTAGCGAGGGGCGAGCTCTCGCTAGATCCTGTCCAGCCCCACTGACTCGAGTACGCGGTTGACCGCAACGTTCAGCCACCAGGACCGGTCGAAGAAGAGCAGGAGCCCGAGCGCGACGAGCGTCACGCCGCCGACGATCTGGATCACCCGGTACTGGTCGCGGACCCAGCGGAAGGCGCTCATCGCCTTCGTGAAGGCGACGGCGGCGAGCACGAACGCCGCACCCAGCCCGAGGGAGTACGCGGCGAGCAGGACCACGCCCGACGCGACGGTGCCGGACTTCGCAGCGAGGGTCAGGATCGAGCCGAGCACGGCACCGATGCAGGGCGCGGCGCAGACGGCGAAGGCTGCGCCCAGCAGGATGCTCGATCCGCGCACCCGCGCCAGCAGCCCCGGTGCGACGGCCCGCTCGGGCCACGGCAGGAGCCCGATGAACCCGAGGCCGAGCACGATCAGCAGGAAGCCGGCCAGCTCGGTCTTCGTGCGAGCGTTCAGTGCGCTCCCGATTGCCGCGACCCCGGCTCCGAGGACGACGAAGACGATGGTGAAGCCGGCGATGAACGGCAGGCTCGCCAGCGCGACCCTGCGCCCCACACCGGGCTCGCCCAGATGCCCGGCCTCGACCGCCGAGACCGCCGACAGGTAGCCGGGAACCAGCGGCAGCACGCACGGAAGCACGATCGAGATGAACCCGACGGCGAAGGCAACCGGCAGCTGGCTAGCCGTCGAAGCGAGCAAGCTCTTCGTCCACCCGGCGCTCGAGCTCCGGATCGATCGGCGGGCCGCCGGCCGGTGCAGCCGAGCGAGCGCGACCCCGCGACCAGCGCCACACGAGCCAGCCGAGCGCCGCCGCCCCGATGCCCAGCGCAACGAACGGCAGCACCCAAGCCAGCAGGTTGAACCCGTGCTTCGACGGCTCGGCCAGGATCGCCGGGCCGAACTGGGCGACGAGCTTCGCCTTGATCTCCGACTCCGTGTCGCCTGCCGCGATCCGGGCGGAGATGAACTGCCGGATGCGATTGGCGATGGGCGCGCTCGACTGGTCGAGCGTCGTCTTGCACGTCGGGCACATCACCTCGCCCTCGAGCTCCCCCAGCGTCGGATGACGCTCGCTCGCCGCCGCCGGCGCCGCCAGCACCAGGGCGAGGAGCAGCGCGACGGCGAGCCTCACGACTCGAGCGCCCGCTGGATCCCGGCGGTCAGCTTGTCGGCGCTCACCTCGCCGACCACCCGATCGCCGACCAGACGGCCGCGACGGTCGACGAAGTAGGTCTCGGGGAAGCCCGTCACGCCGTACTTCGTCCCGATGTCACCCGGGCCGTCGTGGACATTGGGGTAGGTGATCCCGTGCTTGAGGATGAAGCGCTTCGCGTCGCCGGAGAAGTCCTGGCCGTCGACTCCGATGACGACGACGCCCCGTTGCCGGTACCGCTGCCAGGCGGCTTCCAGCCGCGGCGCCTCCGACTTGCACGGCGCGCACCACGACGCCCAGAAGTTGAGGACGACCACCTTGCCGCGCAGCGACGCGAGCTTCAGCTTGCCGGGCGCGTCGAGCCGGGAGAGCGCGAACTGCGGCGCAGGCGGCGTCCGACCGCCGCCGAGCTTCACGCCCTTGTCCTGGTGGACGACCTTCCAGACCAGGAGGGCGAGCAGGCCGAGCACGACCGCGACCGTCAGCGCCTGCAGGCCGTGCTTCAACCGCAAGGACATCCCCCGGAACTATGCCGGGACGATGTAGACCGGTGTGCCGACGTCGACGTGGTCGAACAGCCACTCGGCATACGGGATGTACATGCGGATGCAGCCGTGCGAGGCGGAATAACCGAGTGAAGCCGGATCGGGCGTGCCGTGGATCCCCACGCCCGGCGCGGACAGGCCCATCCAGCGCGTGCCGAGCGGGTTGCCCGGCCCCGGCGGGATCGGCTTCGCGCCCTGTGCCCACGGCGAGTCGGGCGGATACCACCACGGATCCTTCCACTTGACGACGATGTCGAACTTGCCGAGCGGCGTCGGATAGATCGCCTGACCGGTGGCGACCGTGAAGGTCCGCCACGGCTTCATCCCGTTGTAGAGGTAGAGGCGGTTCGACCCGCGGCGGATGACGATCACGGAGCCGAACGACGAGCGGGTCACCTTCTGCGCCACGTCCTCGTACGGCAGGACGACGTCGGTGCGGAGGTTCTGGCGGAGCGCCCCGACGATCGCCTCGAACGACCGCTTCGCCGCAAGGTGCTTTCCGGCGGTGCCCTTGGTGACGTACGGCTGGAGGTCGCGGAGGATGAGCGTCGAGTCGACCGCCTTGCGCTCGAACCGCTTCACGAGCGTGGCGACCTCGCCGCGGACGCGCGAGCCGTCGATGTTCACGCCGAGCGGGACGGCCGTGCCGGGGGCCGCCACGCGCGCGCGAGAGACGGCGTTCTTTGCGTAGGCGACCGCGCCGAGCTTCGCGGGAGCGACCTCGATCCGGCGCGCGCCGACCGCCAGGACGAGCGGCGCCTCGAACGCCGCCCGCACCACCGCGTAGGCGGCCCGCGGAGCGAGTCCGCCGACGTGGATGCCGCCGATCGTCACCCCGTGCGGTAGCACCTTCGTAGCCGGCTTCGGCTTCGGTTTCGGCGTCGTCGTGGTGGACGGCGTCGTCGTGGTCGTCGTGGTCGCAGTCGTCCCGGTGTCGGTCGTCGTCGTCTCCGTCGTCGAGCCGGTCGTGGTCGGCGGAGGCTCCTGCGCGGAGCCGGCGGGGACGAGCGCTGCGAACAGACCTGCGGCGGCCAGTGCGAGCGCGCTGACGGCGATGACGAGCGGGCGCTTCACCGTCCACCAGTGTAGTCGAGAGAACGAACGGAATTGCCGCTTTCCCCTGCAAGGGACGGAGCTTTGGCGGACCTCAGCCGTCGCGGTCGAAGATCCGCGGGTCGTTCGTGATCACGGCGTCGACGCCGGCGGCGAGCATGCGCTCGAGGAGCGGCTCGTCGTCCACCGTCCAGGCGAACACGGCCGCTCCGTGGGCGTGCGCACGGTCGACAGCGGCCGGCGACACGACCGAGTAGTGCAGCATCGCCGCCGACGCCCGTGCCCGCGCAAGCAGGCCGGCGATGCGGCGCGGCAGCGCGCGACGGAGCGCCGCAGCGACGCCGACCGCGACCGGAAAGACGAGCCGCCGCTGCGACAGCCCGCGCCGGTCGACCGGGTACGTGAGCCCCCGTGGGATCGCCGGCTCGTACCGGGCGAGGCGAAGCAGGCTCGGCACGTGAAAGGTGCTGACGACCGAACGGTCGACCAGGCCGTGCCGGCGGATCGTCGCCGCGACGCGCTCCTCGAACCCGCTTCCCTTCAGATCGACCTGGACGCCGACTGTCTCGCCGGAGCGAACCTGTTCCAGCGCCTCGTCCAGCGTCGGCAGCTCGGGCGCCAGCTCCCGCAGCGCGGCGAGGCTCTGCCCGCGGACGCGACCGCCGGCCGCGCCGTGGCTGACCTCCAGCAGGTCGTCGGAATGTGCGAGCACCAGCGTCCCGTCCTCGAGCTCGAGCACGTCGAACTCGACCAGATCGCACCCGAGCTCGACCGCCCGCGCCAGCGAGCGCAGCGTGTTCTCCGGCTCAACCGCCGCAGCACCTCTGTGGCCGACGCGCAACGGCCCGGCGCCTGCCCTCAGCTCCACGTGGGAAACGTACCCACCGCGGGTCGTTCTAGAATTCGGGCATGGCCGAGCCTGCACAGCGGCAACGGGCACGGGCTGACGCTCCTCCGGTCGACCCTCAGGCGGTCGACCGCGCCTACCGCTTCTACCGGGCGCAGCGGCACGCCAAGGTCGAGCACCGGCGGGCGACGCGCATGGCCCACGTCCGCTTCTGGGCGTTCCTCGGCATCCTCCTCCTCGCCTGCGCGGTCGTCGCCGTCACGGTCTGGGGCGAGGTCGCCCGGATCTTCGGCATCTAGCTCCTACATACTCAGTCCGTGGAGAACCCCGACCTGTTCGATTTCGACGATCCGGAGACTGAGGAGGCGGCGCCGTCGCAGTCGCGGGCTGCCCCGCCGCTGACGCAGCTTCGCCCGGGCGGCGGGATCTGGGCGATCGGGCAGCGCGTCGCGTGGGTGGCCGGGCTCGTCCTGCTGCTCTCCTCGTTCATGTCGTGGTACTCGGGGAGCTCGGTCGAGGGCCCGACCCTGTCGGTGATCGGCTGGCACACGGGCACGATCGGCAAGCTCGTGTTCTTCGTGGGCCTCGCGCTGGTCGTGATCGCGATCCTGCGTGAGGCTGGGATCGCGCTGCCGCCGAGCATCCCGGAGAGCCTGGTGACGATCGGCCTCGGCTCGCTGGCGACGGTGCTCGTCCTGATCCGCCTGATCTCCATCCCGGACACGTTCGCCGGGACGAGCGGGCGGTCGATCGGCCTCTGGATCGGGTTGCTCGCGGCGCTCGCCGTGATCGCCGCCGGGCTCCTGCGCGCGGGCGAAGACCTGTAGGGACTCGGAGCCTAGCCCGGCCGCGTGACCGTGACGGTCTCGCGCGCGGGCGGCAGCGGGAGCGGCTTCAGGGTCCGCACGACCGTCTGCGTCCCGCCGGACGGGTTGTCATGCAGCGCTTCGCCGAGAGCCAGCCCGACTCCGAAGACCACGACGATCGCGGCCAGCCAGAGCAGAGGACGAACCCAGCCGCGGCGCCTCCGCGGCGGCCGCCGTTCACGCCTGGCGACGGGGGGTGTGCTCACGGAGACGGGCGATCACGGCGCGTAGTCCTGGGCGCGGCGGGCGAAGAGATGGAAGGCGGCGTCGGTGGCGACGGTCACGCCGGGCGCCCAGCGGTCGGCCGGCGGCAGCTCCGCGACGACGCGCTGGGCCCATACGTCCGAGCGCCGGTACTCGGCGGCGAGCCCCTCGAGGTCGTAGACGTCGCCGACTTGTTTGCGCAGCTCCCCGGTGATCGCATCGAGCTGCGCCTGGAGCGCGCGGTAGTGCGCCGGCGTCTCCCGCTCGTCCTCGAGCCGGCGGTAGCCCGCGGCCCACTCGTGACGGACGAGGTCGGTGCCGGTCGCCATCGCTCGATGCTACGTGACGTCTTCGGCGTCGCGAGATCGCCTCTCACACGGTGCAACAGCGATCCGGCGGCCACAGCGGCTCGATCTCCGCGACGATCCGCTCGCCGAGGACGTAGCCCGGGCGGGCAAGCGCGTACGCGGCATGGGCGTGGAGGCACTTGAGGCTCCCGTGGCGGCCGGCCCCGCCGATGCCGAGCTCGAGCGAGGCGCCGTCGTCGCTCCCGGTCCGGCCGGCGGCGAGGTCGCGCCGAACAGAGCGCTGCTCGTCGTTCCCGTCGGCGAGGCTGGCGGCCAGCACGGGGTCGTCCGCCGCCGCCCGCGACCAGCGCTCCACGCCGCCCGCCGCCTCGAGCCGGGACACGGCGGCGACCAGGTGCGGACAGGTGAGGTAATAGGTGGTCGGGAACGGGCCGCCGTCGGCGTCGTAGGGCTCCTGCTCGGTCACCGCCGGCCGACCGTAGGGACAGCGGACGGCAACCCGCCGGAAGGCGCGCGGCTCGCGCCCGAGCTGGCGCGCGACGGCGGCTCGGTCGTCCACGGACGTGAGAGTACGCGCTACTTGCGAGCGTGCGCGCGACGCCACTCGGAGATGCCCTGGACGATGAACAGGTGCTCGCCGGGCTTCACCAGGCCGAGCCGACGGGCGCCGCGGACGAGCGAGGATCCCTGCTCGATCTCGGCCAGCCGCGTCTCCAGCTGGTGCTTCCGTGTCGCGAGGACATGAACCTCGGCGGAGCGGTCGCGGAGCGTGTCGCGCGTATGCAGGTACGTCTTGACCGGCCGGTAGTAGAGGAGCCCGAGCAGGACGGCGACGCCGAGCGCGAACAGGCGCATCCAGCGCCGTCTTCCGAAGCGAAGCATGGGCGCCCCGGTTCGACGCCGACCGACAAGCCTCCTGCTCGCGGCTACCGGACAGCAGTGACAGGCTTAAGCCTGTCACTGCACTGCGCGCGAGCTACCGGTGCGCCGACGTCGGGCTCGACGGGCTGCCCGGCAGTGACCCGGTCAAGCCACGTCCACCTTGATCACGTTCGTCGTGCCGGGGATGTTCACGGACGTGCCCGCCGTCATCACGATCCGGTCGCCGGGCTCGATCACCCCGCCGTCCCTGGCCGCGTCGATCGAGAGCTCCCAGAGATCCTGGACGTCCTGCGCCTCCTTGACCAGCAGCGGGATCACCCCCCATTCCAGCGCCATCTGCTGAACTGCGTACTGGTTGTGGGTGAGGGCGACGATCGGCCGGCGGGGGCGCAACCGGGCGACGGCCGAGGCCGTCTTGCCCGTCGCTGTCGGCACGAGGATTCCCGCTGCGCCCAGCGTCTCGGCGATGTCGCACGCCGCGTTGGACATGGCACGGCCGACGCCGGGTTTCTCGTCGGGGTCGGGCATCTCGTGCCGGTACCCGAGGCTCGGCTCGACCGCCCGGGCCATGCGGTCCATGTATGCGACCGCCTCGACCGGGTAGGCGCCCACCGCGGTCTCGCCGGAGAGCATCAGTGCCGAGGAGCCGTCGAGGACGGCATTCGCGACGTCGCTCGCCTCGGCCCGCGTCGGCTCCGCGTGCTCGATCATCGACTCGAGCATCTGCGTCGCCGTGATCACGGGCTTCCCGGCGTCGAGCGCGCGGAGGATGATCCGCTTCTGGAGGAGCGGGACCGATGCCGTCCCGATCTCGACGCCGAGGTCGCCGCGCGCGACCATGATCGCGTCGGTCTCGGCCAGGATCTCGTCGAGCACCTCGACCGCCTCGGCCTTCTCGATCTTGGCGATCACCTCGGCGCGGGAGCCGGCCTGCTCGATCAGGCGGCGCAGGTCGCGAACGTCGGCGGCCGAGCGCACGAACGACAGCGCGACGTAGTCGACGCCGAGTGACAGCGCGAGCTCGAGGTCGGCGATGTCCTTCGGCGTCAGCGACGGGATCGGCAGCGGGACACCCGGGAGGTTGACGCCTTTGTGGGCGCTGACCGAGCCGCCGACCACGACCGTGCAGCGGGCTCTGCCGGCCTCGACCTCCTCGACCTTCAGGTGGACGAGCCCGTCGTCGATCAGGACGTCGTTGCCGGGCGCGAGCACCTCGCCGATCACCGCCGGCGAAACAGGGAGATCGCCGTCGATCGACGATCCCTCGGCGGCGATCACCACGTGCTCGCCTCTCGTCAGTGCGCGGGGGGCCGGCAGGTCGCCCAGACGGAGCTTCGGGCCCTGGAGGTCGGCGACGAGCGCCAGCGGCCGCCCGGCTTCCTCGGCAGCGGCCCGGGCGTCCCCGGCTCGCGTGCGGTGCTGCTCGGGCGTGCCGTGCGAGAAGTTCAGGCGGGCGCCGTCCATGCCCGCCCCCACCAGCTCGGCGAGGCGTTCGGGCGAACCGCTGGCCGGCCCGATCGTCGCCAGGATCTTCGTGCGGCGGGGGGTCGGCGGCGCCACTCTCTGAGCGTAGCTACACGCGCGAGAACGCGGACCAGCCCGGGTACTCGGCCCGCGCGCCGAGCTCCTCCTCGATCCGGAGCAGCTGGTTGAACTTCGCGACGCGGTCGGTCCGGGCCGGAGCGCCGGTCTTGATCTGGCCGGCGCCGGTGGCGACCGCGAGGTCGGCGATCGTCGTGTCCTCCGTCTCGCCGGAACGGTGGGAGATCACCGCCTTGTACCCGCTGGAGCGCGCGAGGCCGATCGTGTCGAGCGTCTCGGTCAGCGTCCCGATCTGGTTCACCTTGACGAGGATCGCGTTGGCGACGCGCTCGTCGATCCCGCGCCTGAGTCGCTCGACATTCGTCACGAACAGGTCGTCGCCGACCAGCTGCACCCGCTCGCCGATCCGCTCGGTCAGTGCCCGCCAGGCCGCCCAGTCGTCCTCTGCCACTCCGTCCTCGACCGACACGAGCGGGTACCGGTCGGCGAGCCCCGCGTAGAAATCCGCCATCGCGGCGCCGTCGGCCTCCCTGCCCTCGAAGCGGTAGACGCCGTCGGCGAAGAACTCGGTCGACGCGGGGTCGAGGGCGATCGCCACGCGCTCGCGGTGTCCGGCGCGTTCGGCCGCCTCCAGGATCGCGTCGATCGCCTCCTCGCTCGAGCCGAGATCCGGTGCGAACCCGCCCTCGTCGCCGACCGCGGTCGAGAGGCCGCGCTCGTGCAGGACGCCCTTCAGCGCGTGGTAGGTCTCGGTGCCGATCCGCATCGCGTCGGCGAACGTCTCTGCGCCGGCCGGAACGACCATGAACTCCTGGAGGTCGATCGAGTTGTCTGCATGGACGCCGCCGTTGATCACGTTCATCATCGGCACCGGCAGCACCCGCGCCTCCTCGCCGCCCAGGTAGCGGAAGACCGAGACGCCCGCCTCCGCCGCGGCGGCCTTCGCCGCGGCGAGGGACACGCCGAGCAGCGCATTCGCGCCCAGCCGGCCCTTGTTCGCCGTCCCGTCGAGATCGACCAGCAGACGGTCGAGGCCGGCCTGGTCGGCCGCGTCGCGCCCACGTACCGCAGCGGCGATCTCGCCGTCGACGTTCGCCACTGCCCGCGTCACGCCCTTGCCGCCGTACGCGTCCCCTCCGTCGCGGAGCTCGACTGCCTCGTGGGCACCGGTCGACGCGCCCGACGGCACCGCCGCCCGGCCGAGCGCGCCCGACTCGAGCCGTACGTCGACCTCGACCGTGGGGTTGCCCCGCGAGTCGAAGATCTGGCGGGCGTGGACGTCGGCGATCGCGCTCATTCCTTCTCCTTCGCGAGGTCGAAGTATCGGTCCTGCTCGGCGAGGTCGAGCTCGGTCCACTGGTGGCCGTCCACGGCTGCGAGCCGCTCGGCCGCCTCGACCCGTGCGACGAAGCGCCTGGTTGCCTGGCGCAGCTCGAGCTCGGGATCGGCCTCGATCCGCCGGGCGACGTTGACGCACGCGAAGAGCAGGTCGCCCAGCTCGGCTGCGCGGCGCTCCGGGGATCCGCCGTCGAGCTCGGCCTTCAGCTCCGACAGCTCGTCCTCGAGGTCGGCGAGCGCGCCGGCGAGATCGGGATACTCGAACCCGACGGCCGCTGCCCGCCGTTGCACCTTCCGGGCGTGCAGGAGCGCCGGCAGCGCGTCGGGCACGTCGTGGAACACGCCTTCGCGCCCCTCCTGCTCGCGCTTGATCCGCTCCCAGTTCGAGCGGACGCGGCCCGCCGTCTCGGCCTCGACGTCGCCGAACACATGCGGGTGGCGCCGTACGAGCTTCTCGTGGATCAGGCGGGCAGCCTGCTCGAGGTCACCCTCGCCGCGCTCCTCGAGCAGGAGCGCGAGGAAGTAGACCTGGAAGAGGAGGTCGCCGAGCTCGTCGAGCAGCTTCGGCGCGTCGCCGGCGAACGCGGCGTCGGCGACCTCGTAGGCCTCTTCGACCGTGTGCGGCACGATCGTCCGTGCGGTCTGCTCCCGGTCCCAGGGACAGTCGCGCCGGAGGCGCTCGGTCAGCTCCTGGAGATCGAGGAGAGCCCGGTCGAGGCCGCCGCCGGCTTCGGATCTCAACCGGTTGTGGTCGTGCCGGACGTCGTCGTCGCCGGGGGCGCGAGGCCCGGGGCGTACGAGATCTTCCCGTCGTACTCCTTCTTCAGCCCGTTCAGCCAGGTCTGCAGCGCGGCGTTCCGCTTCTGCTGGACGAGCTGCTGCTTGATCGACGCCTTCACCTGCGCGAAGGGCGTCGAGTGGTGCGGCGTTGCCGCCTTGTCGGCGTGGATGATGTGCCAGCCGTACTGGGTGTGCACCGGCTTCGACAGCTGGCCCGTTCGCAGCTCGAAGGCGACGCGGTCGAACGGCGCGACCGTCTGGCCCCGGGTGATCGTCAGCCGGCCTCCCTGTGCCTTCGAGCCCGGGTCGATCGAATACTTCTTCGCCAGCGTGGCGAAGCTCGCGCCGCCCTTCAGCTGGGCGTAGAGCTTGTCGGCGAGCGCCTTGTTCTTCACGAGGATGTGGCTGACAACCCGCGTCTGCGGCGTGGTGTAGACCTCGCGGTGCGTGTCGTAGTACGCCTGCACCTGCGCGGGCGTGACCGTCGCCTTGGCGGTGATCTTGGTGAAGATCGCGTTCGAGAGCAGGTTCGAGCTCAGGTCGTCCCGAACCTCGGCGTCGTTCACGCACTGGCGCTTCAGCTCGGCGCGGTACTTGGTCTCGCTCCCGCCGAAGTACTGGCTCTTCAGGGTCTTCAGCTGCGCCTCGACCTGCTTGTCGGTCACCTCAACGCCCAGGCCCGGCGCTTTCTGGGCCAGCTGGGCACGCTGGACGAGGCTCTGGAGGATCTGGGCCCGGATCTGCTGGTACTCGGTCGTCCCCGCCTTGGGGAAGGTCTTCTTCTGGAGCTTGTAGCTGCAGGCCGCCTCGCTGAGGCGCCGGTCGAGCGTCGCCTGGGTGATGTGGTCGCCGTTGACGACCGCGGCGTCGTCACCCGAGGCAGTGCCCCCGCCGCCCGAGCCATTGCTGTTGTTGCCGCTGCCGCAGGCCGCTGCGAGCAGCGTCAGCGAGAGCACGAGCGGAACAAGAAAAAGGCGGCGCATGGAGCGGATGCCAGGGTAGCAGCGGCTTTCAGCCGTTGGCCGCCGGAGCGAAGCCCGTTGCATAAGAAACGGGTAAGAGTTTCTCGAGCGCCGACGGGCTCGCCCTCCGGACCGCGGCGACGAGCAGCTCGTCGCGGGTCGCGCGACGCACGTCGGCGTCGGTCATGCCGATCGCGCGGAGCCGGGCGCGGTAGCGGGCCTCGCTGCCCCCGAACGTCGTTCGCCTGAGCTGCCTGAGCCGAGCGTCGACCTGGGCCGGCCTGATCACGATCCCGAGCTTCTGCGCGGCGAGGTCCAGTCGCGTCCGGTCGACGAGCAGTCGGACGGCGTTGTCCTGCAGCCGCCGGTAGGCCTCCGTCCGAGGCTCCGGGAACGCCCGCCCCCGCGCCGCGTACGCCCGGCGCGACTGGGCGAGCTGGGCGTCGAGGGCGCTCCGCGGCACCGGCCGCCCGCCGACGACCGCGATCGAGCCGGGGGGAACGGTCGCGCTGTCGTGCCCGCAGCCGGCCGCCACGACGAGCAGGGCGGCGAGCAGCGCGGCCCGCCTCATGCCGCGCGGGCTTCCACGATCGCGTCGACCAGCTCGAGCGCCTCACGGAAGTCGTCCTTACGCATCGCCACCTCGTGCCTGCCGCTCGTGTACACGGCCGTGGCGGCGCGTTCGCGCAGCTCGCGGAGCTCCTCGGAGCCGAGCACGAGCGGCCCGATCGTGATCCTGCCTCCACGGAAGACGAGGTACTCCGCACCGACGAGCGCGATCTTCTGCTTCGCCTCCTGGATCGCGAATAGGTTCTCGACGGGCTCGGGCAGCTCGCCGTACCGGTCTTCGATCGCGGCCCGCAACTCGCGGAGCTCGTCCTGGTCCTCGACGAGCGCCAGCCGCCGGTGCAGGTCGATCTTCAGAGCCTCCGAGCCGATGTACGAGGCCGGCACGTACGCGTCGACCCGGGCATCCATCCGCACCGGCCGAACGGCGATGCGCTTCTGGCCGGACAGCTCGGCGACCGCCTCGTTCAGGAGCTCGAGGTACAGCTCGAAGCCGACCGCGGCGACATGGCCCGACTGCTCCGCGCCGAGCAGCTCGCCGGCGCCGCGGATCTCGAGATCGCGCATCGCGATCGCGAAGCCGGCGCCGAGCTCGGTGTGGTCGGCGAGCGTCGCCAGGCGGGCGCGCGCCTCCGCCGTCAGCTCGGAAGCAGCCGGGTAGTAGAGATGCGCGAACGCGGTCACGTCCGAGCGGCCCACGCGCCCGCGGATCTGGTACAGCTGCGCCAGCCCGAGCGTGTCCGCCCGCTCGACGATCAGCGTGTTGGCCTGCGGGATGTCGAGCCCGGACTCGATGATCGTCGTCGAGACCAGGACGTCGGCGTCGCCGGCGAGGAACTGCATCATCTTCTGCTCGAGCTCGCGCTCCTTCATCTGTCCGTGCGCGACGATGAACCGGAGACCCGGACACAGGTCCTGGAGCCGGGCTGCGGCTTCCTCGATCGTCTCCACCCGGTTGTGGAGATAGAAGGACTGGCCTCCCCTCTCGTGCTCGCGCGTCAGCGCGAGCAGGACGGCGTCCTCGTCGTACTCGCCTACGTGCGTGCGGATCGGCCGGCGGCCCTCCGGCGGCGTCTCGATCACCGAGATGTCGCGCAGCCCCGACAGTGACATGTGCAGCGTGCGTGGGATCGGCGTGGCGGTCAGGGCGAGGACGTCGACCTCGAGCCGGAGCGAGCGGATCAGCTCCTTCTGCGCGACCCCGAAGCGCTGCTCCTCGTCGACGATCACGAGACCGAGGTTCTTGGGAATGACGTCGCGCGAGAGGACGCGGTGTGTGCCGATCAGGACGTCGACCTTTCCGTCGGCGAAGTCCTTCAGTACCGCCTTCGCGTCGGCCGGTTTCCGGAACCGCGAGACCATCTCGACCCGGATCGGGAAGTCGCGGTAGCGCTCGCGGAACGTGTTCCAGTGCTGCTGGGCGAGGACGGTGGTCGGGACGAGCATGAGGGTCTGCCGGCTGTTCAGCGCGACCGCGAAGGCGGCCCGGACCGCGACCTCGGTCTTCCCGAAGCCGACGTCGCCGCAGACCAGGCGGTCCATTGGGCTCGGCGCCTCCAGATCCTCCTTCACCGCCTCGATCGCCCGCTGCTGGTCCTCGGTCTCGCGGTAGGGGAACTCCGCCTCGAGCCGTTCCAGCCACTCGCCCGAGAGATCGAAGGCGACGCCCGGCGAAGTCTGGCGGCGCGCATAGAGCCCGATCAGCTCGCCGGCGAGCTCCTGCACGGATTCCCGCGCGCGGCTCTTGAGCAGGAGCCACGCCTTGCCGCCCAGCTTCGAGAGCGCGGGCCCCTTCGCGTCGGCGCCGATGTAGCGCGAGACCTTGCCGATCTGCTCGTGCGGCACGTAGAGGCGGTCCTCGCCGCGGAAGGCGAGGAACAGGTAGTCGCGCGTGACTCCCGCGACCTCCTTCGTCTCGAAGCCGAGCAGCTTCCCGATGCCATGGTCCTCGTGGACGACGAAGTCACCGGTGCGCAGGTCGGCGAACGACTGGAGCGCCCGTCCCAGCCTGGCGTCGCCCCGGGGGGCGCGCTTGCGGAAGATCTGCGTGTCCGGCAGCAGGACGAGGCCGAGGTCGCGCCAGACGAAGCCGCGGCGGGCCGGCGAGACGGTGAAGTAGAGCCCCTCGTCGGCCGGGAGGTCGTCGCCGTCCTCCAGCCAACCGACCTCGAGCCGGCGGATCAGGTTGGCGGTGCGGAGCGCGTCACCCCGGTGCGGGAACGCGACCACGACGCGCTGCCCGGCGCGGACGAAGGAGGCGAGCTCCTGCTCGGCCTCGGCGAGCCCGCGGGCGGCGACCGCGGGGCGCTGTGCCTCGAATGCGTGCGGCTGGCCGCGGGGGAATGGATCGAGCAGCGCGGCGTCGCCGAATGGGACCGGGGCGAGCGATTCCTCCTCCCAGACCCGCGCGACCGACTCGGGCTCGAACACGAGGTCCGGTTCGCGGTCGAACGGCGACACGAGATCGGCCGGGATTCTGAGCTCGTCACCGTCGTCGGGCAGCTCGGTCGGGACGAGGTCGAGCCGCCGCTCGGCAGCCGGGTAGACCGTCGCCCCGTCAAGAGGACGTAGCGCGCGTTGCGTGAACGGCGAGAAGGCGCGGATCGCTTCGATCTCGTCGCCGAACAGCTCGACACGCAGCGGGTCGCGGCCGGTGGTCGGGAAGACGTCGACGATCCCGCCGCGGACCGCGAACTGCCCACGCTCCTCGACCCGCTCGACGCGCTCGTACCCGGCGAGCGCCAGATGCTCGGCGAGGCTGTCGATCCCGGGCTCGTCACCGACGGCCAGGTCGAGCCGCGCCGGTCGCGTCTCCGGCGGCGGTGACCCTTCGGCGAGCGCGGCCGCCGAGGCACAGACGACCCCGCCGGCCGCGAGCACGTCGAGTGCGCGTGCCCGCTCGCCGACGAGGTGAGGCGGCGGCTCGAGACCCGAGTTCCAGCCGACACCGCGGCTCGGGAAGAGCGCGACCCGCTCCTCGCCGAGGTACCAGGACGCCGCCTCGGCCGCGTCTCGCGCGTCCGCGTCCTCGGGGAGCAGCATCAGCAGCGAGCGGTCGAGGTGCAGGTGGAGCGCGGCGAGGAGGGCCGGAAGCCCGGGCTCGGACACACGCGCGGCGGCTCCACGCAGGTCGTGCGCGAACGACTGCAGGCGCTCGGATGCCGCCAGCTCGCGCGCAAGCGGCTGCAGCGAGGGTGCGGTTGAGCGATCCGGACGGTCCATGACGAAAGGCGGAACCGGCGGTTCCGCGCGGTGCCAGTCTAGCCCGGCGAACCCGCGCCACCCGGTAGCCGGGCGGAGCCGGAATAGGCCTCGGCCGCGACCGCCGTTTCCGACCCACCCCCCGCCCTGGGTGGGGGGTGGGAACGCTAGCCGCCGAATGTTCACGCGGGTGTGACGAATATGTGCCAGTTGCGTCGGGGTGGCACGTTGCGCCTGAAAACGCCCGACGGGTGCTTTACGGTAGGCGCGCGTGAACTTCTACGACTGGATGCTCGCGCTCCACCTGCTGGCGGCCTTCGCGATCGCCTCGGCGCTGGTGCTCTACAGCGTGCTCGTCTTCCAGGGCCGACGGATGGAGAGCCCCGAGCAGAGGGGGCTCCTGTTCAGGATCGCCCCGATCGGCACGCCGTTGATCGGCGGCGGCTCGGTGCTGGCCCTGATCCTGGGCGTGATCCTCGCGATCGACTCCGACCAGTACGAGATCTGGAACGGGTGGATCATCGCCGCCATCGTCCTCTGGGCGCTGATGGGCGCGATCGGCGCGCGGACCGGCAAGTACTACACCGACGTCCAGAAACTCGCCGAAGAGGGCGGCGAGAGCGCTCAGCAGGAGGTGGTCGCGAGGCTGCGCGCCCCGACCGGCGCGCTGCTCCACCTCGGCACCATGCTCGTTTTCCTGCTGATTCTCCTCGACATGATCTTCAAGCCCGGAGCGTGACGATGCTCGCTGCAGTTCGACCCCACAGCTGGGACCTCGCGCTCTTCGTCCACGTCCTCGGCGCGATGATCCTCATGGGCGGCCTCGTGACGGCAGCCGGAGCGGGCATCGTCGGCTGGCGCGACTCGGCCGCCGGACTCCGACGCCTGTCGGCGCTCACGTTGTTCGCCGTGGCGCTTCCAGGCTGGATCATCATGCGGGTCGGGGCCGAGTGGGTCTACTCGAAGGAGGGGTGGGACAAGGTCCCGGACAACCTCCAGCCGACGTGGCTCGGGATCGGCTACATCACCGCGGACGCCGGCGGGATCATCCTCCTGGTCGCGCTGGTCCTCGGCGGCATCGGCATCCGGCGTGCGCGCAGCGGAGGCGGCGCGGGCCTGCTCAAGGCCAGCACGGTGCTGGCTGCGGTCCTGATCGTCGTCTACGTGGTCACCGTCTGGGCGATGGGCGGGAAGCCCTCCTAGTTGAAGCGCTGCTGCGCTGCTCCGAGGCCGTCGCGCACGACCGTCTCGACCGCATCGGCAGACCGCGCAACCAGAGCGTCGACGTCGGTCTCCGGCTCGAACGACGCCAGCACGTAGTCGGCTACCGACCGGCGGTCGCCTCGCCCGGGCCGACCCACGCCGACGCGTAGCCGCAGGAACTCCTGCGACCCGAGCGCCTGCGCGATCGACCGCAACCCGTTGTGACCGCCGAGCCCGCCGCCGAGCCGCGCCTGGAGCCGTCCCTCCTCCAGATCGACGTCGTCGTGAACGACGAGCACCGAGCCCACCGCCGTCTTGAAGAAGCGCGCCGCGGCCCCGATCGACTTGCCCGACTCGTTCATGTACGTCTCCGGCTTGACGAGCGCCAGCCGGGCGTCATCGAGCCGGATCTCGGTCAGCTGCCCCGAGAACTTCGAGCGCCACGAGCCGCCCTGGCGTCGCGCGAGCTCGTCGAGCACCATCCAGCCGGCGTTGTGACGCGTCGATGCGTATTCGCGGCCGGGGTTGCCGAGACCGGCCACGAGCAGGTCGAGCGTCGAGGCGGCCTCGCCTCGACGGAAGAGGCGCATGAATCAGCCTTCTGCGTCGGTGCCGGCTTCGCCGGCGTTCTCGCCCTCGGCAGGCGCCTCGCCCTCGGCCTCCGGAGCGGCTTCGCCCTCCGGTACCTCGCCTTCCTCGAGCTCCTCGCCCTCTTCGACCTCGACCTCGGGCTCCTCGACCTTGGTCGGGACGGTCACCGTCGCGAGCACGGTTTCGGGATCGTCGAGCAGCGTGACTCCCTCGGGCGGGCGCAGGTCGCTCAACCGGAGCGACTCGCCGATCTCCATCGCGCTGACGTCGAGCTCGAGACGCTCGGGCACCTCCAGCGGCAGCGCCTCGACCCGCACCTCGCGCGCAACCTGCGAGAGGACGCCGCCGGCCTTCGCGCCGACGCTCTCGCCGACGAGCTCGACGACGACCGCCGTCTGGATCGGCTGGTCGAGCCTGACCTCCTGGAGGTCGAAGTGGTCGATCCGGCCGCGGATCGGGTCGACCTGGTAGTCCTTGAGAATCGACGAGTGCGTGGTCTTCTGGCCCTCGAGCACGACGTCGAGGATCGCGTGCAACCCGGCGGAGCCCGTCAGCACCCGGCGAAGCTCGCGCTCGGAGACGGAGATCGGGTGCGGCTTGTGTCCGCGCCCATAGAGCACGCCAGGAATGATCCCCTCCTTGCGGAGACGCCGCGACTCGCGCGAGCCGCTCTGCTCGCGCTCCTTCACATCGAGACGGATGCGTTCACCGGCCATGACCGGCCGAGAAGTGTAGCCGAGCGTTTCGAGCCCGGAGCCGCAGGCGGCCGGGCCATGCATACGAATCGACCGACGCGGCGAATACAGAAACGGGCGGGTCCCGCTGCGACCGTCTGGCTCCCTCTCTCCCTCCCAGACGGACGAGGCCCGCCCGTTTCGCCACTGCGGGTGCCCTGCGCGCGCCGTCTGTCCGTTGCAGACCCCTCAGTCGGCACTGCGATCACGAGCACCCGCTCGACGGGTTCTGCTCGGCCGCGCCCGTCCCGAAACGGGCTCTAACGAGTTCCTTACAACGTCCGTCACGCGTTCTCCCTCGCAGGGCATCGCGAACGCTTTAGGGTCTGGCTTCTCAATGGCCACGATCGTCCTCGTTCCGACTACGCACGAGAGTCGCGCCTTTGCGAGCGAGTGGGATGAAGTTCGCGCGGAACTGGAGGCTGCCGGCCATGTAGTGGCGAGCGAGCTGCCGGTCGAGCAGCGAGGCGGCCTCTCGCACATCGTCTACGAAACGGCGATCAGGTTGTCAGAGGAGGCCGTGCTGAGTCCGTTGCTGCAGATCCTTGACGGCGTACTGCGCGATCGGAGTCAGAAGCGGGCGTCAGTTGTGGTGTACGGGCCGAACGGCGACGTGCTGACGATCGTGGCGCTACTCGAGCGGGCCGCCGGGTAGAAGACCGGGGTAGAAAGAGGGCGCAACCGGCCTGGTTGCGACCTCTGTTCTAGAAGAGCTGGTTCTCGCCGCCGAAGATGGCCGAGACGGAGTCGTCGGCGAAGACGTTCATGATCGTGTCCGCGAGCAGCTCGCCGACGGACAGGACCTGCAGGTTGTCCGGCTTCTTCAGGAGGTCGATCGGGACGGTATCGGTGACGACGATCCCGGCGATGTCGATGTTGCGGAACTTCATCAGGGCGTCGCCGCAGAACAGGCCGTGCGTGGCGAACACCCACACCTCCTTCGCCCCCTGCTCCTTCAGCACCTTGACGTTGGCGAGCAGCGTGCCGCCGGTCATGATCACGTCGTCCCCGACGATCGCAACCTTGTCGCGGACCCGGCCGGCGATCTCCGTGACGGCGGCGAGGTCGTGCGCCGGCCGTGTCTTGTGCATGATCGCCAGGTCGCCTTCGATCATCTCGGCGAACCGTTGGGCCATCTTCGCGCGGCCCGCATCGGGTGCGACCGAGACGACGTCCGGACCGACGACGCCGAGGTCGCGGAAGTGGTTCGCGAACAGCGGCAGCGCGGTCATGTGGTCGACCGGGATGGTGAAGAAGCCCTGGATCTGGCCGGCGTGCAGGTCCATCGTCAGCACCCGGTCGGCGCCGGCGAGTTGGAGCATGTCGGCGACGAGGCGCGCGGTGATCGGCTCGCGCGGCTTCGCCTTGCGGTCCTGGCGCGCATACGGGAACAGCGGCACGACGGCGGTGATCCGCTTCGCGGAGGCGAGCTTCGCCGCCTGGATCATCACCAGCAGCTCCATCAGGTTCTTGTCCACCGGGGGGCATCCGGTCTGGACGAGGAAGACGTCGGCCCCGCGGATCGACTCGTCGTATCGGCAGTACGTCTCGTCGTTCGCGAACGTGCCCAGGTCGATGCCGCCGAGCTCGACCCCCAGCTTCTCGGCGATGTTCCGCGCGAGATCCGGATGGGAGCGCCCGGAGAAGACCATCAGGCGCTTCTGCGGACCGCGCTCGAGCCAGTGCCCCGGCGCCGGCTGCTCGTGCTCGGTCACGGCCTCGAGGCCGGGCAGCCGCGCGAACTCAGTCGTCGCCATGTTCTCCGCGCTTTCCACCCTCGTAGACCCATCCTTCCTTGGTTTCCTGCCTCGGCGCGAACCCAGCGAGCGATCCCGGCGGAACGTCGTCGGTGACGACCGTCCCGGTCGAAACCCAAGCATCGTCGCCAACCGTGACCGGAGCAACGAACGTATTGTCCACCCCGGTCCTGACGTTCTTGCCGATCCTCGTCTTCCCTTTCGGCCGCCCAGGGTGATGCGAGAAGTTCGCCGTGACGTTGCCGGCGCCCACGTTCGTGTCCTCGCCGATGTCGGCGTCACCGATGTACGAGAGGTGGGGCACCTTGGTCCGGGCGCCGATACGCGAATTCTTCATTTCCACGAACGTGCCCGCCTTCGCCCCCGGGTCGAGAACGGTTCCGGGGCGAAGGTAACAGAACGGTCCGACCAGCGCACCTTCTCCGATCGCCGAGTCGACGGCGACGACATGCGGCCCGACCTGGGCGCCCGCGGCGACGGTCGTCGTCCCCCTGAGCACCGTGAACGGATGGACCGTCGCGTCGACCTCAAGGCCGACCTCGGCGTCGATCCAGGTGCTCGCCGGGTCGACGATCGTGACGCCCGCCAGCATGTGCGCCTCGTTGATCCGGTCGCGTAGGACAGCTCCTGCGACAGCGAGGTCCGCTCTCGTGTTGATCCCGAGGCCGTCGAGGGGCTCGGGGCAGGCCCAGGCGGCTGCGCGGCCGCCTCCGGCGACGATGTGCGTGATCGTGTCGGTGAGGTAGAGCTCGCCCTGGGCGTTCTGCGCGTCCAGCTTCTCCAGTGATTCCCACAACTGCGCCGCCTCGAACACGTAGATGGACGAGTTCAGCTCGCGGATCGCCCGCTGCTCGGCCGTCGCGTCCTTCTCCTCGACGATCGCCACCACCCACCCTTCGGCGTCGCGGACGATCCGGCCGTACGGCAACGGCCGGTCGGGCGTGACGGTCAGGACCGTGACCGCGGCATCCCGCCGCTCGTGCTCGCTGACGAGCGCGGCAAGATCCTCGCTGGTCAGGAGCGGAGCGGCGGCGTCGAGGACTAGGACGCGCCCGTCGAAGCCCTCCAGCGCGGCTCGGGCCGACCGGACCGCGTCGCCGGTGCCGAGCGGCTGCTCTTGGACGGCGACCGTCACGCCCTCGTAGGCCTCGTGGGTACCGGGGGCGGCGACCACCACGACCCGGCCGGCGCCGGCCTCCTCGGCTGCCCCGATCACCCAGTCGACGAGGCGGCGGCCGAGCAAGGGATGGAAGTGCTTGGGCAGCGCCGAGCGCATGCGGGTGCCAAGGCCGCCGGCCATCACGACCGCTGCGAGATCGGGGCGGGGAGTCACAGGAGGGACGATGGCTGGGGCGCCAGGATTCGAACCTGGGATCGCGGGACCAAAACCCGCTGCCTTACCACTTGGCTACGCCCCACCAATTCGATTGTGCCTCAGCTCTTGCCCGCGGGCCTTTTCGGCTTCTCGCCGACCAGCAGGATGACGGCGATCACCGCGAAGATGCCGACCACGACCAAGGACGTCTTGCCGACCAGCTTCGCGACCACGCAGAGGATCACCGTGAACGCCTGCGACGCGGCGGCGATCCAGGACAGCTGGCGGCCCGTGTCGGAGTCGAGCGTCCTGCCCGCGAAGATGTAGAAGCCGATGATCGGGATCGAGATGATGATCACCGTCCACTGGGAGAAATCGCTGGCGAACGCGACGAAGATCCCCTCGAGGACGCCCGAGCGCGATCTTCAGACGCCGGGCATACAGCCACCGACCGTTGTCGGACCGCGGCTCGGCGTGAGTCTCACTCACGGGGTCAACCTACCACGCTGGCGGCCCGATCCAGACGCGCCCGAGGGCCCCGATCACGGCCCCCGCAGCCTCGGCAGACTGCGTGTCCGGGAACAGTCCGTACACGGCGGGGCCGGCCCCGCTGAGGTCTGCCCGGAAGGCGCCGAGCCGGCGCAACTCCTCCGCGTGGGACAGCGTGGCCAGGTCGTTCGGCGGCAGTCCCGCGAGGTCTCCCGCCGCTAGCGCCTCCAGCAGGCGGCTGCGCCGCCCGTCGTAGCCGGCCGACCCGCCCCACGCGTCGAAGGCGGCATAGACCTCTGCGGTCGAGACCTTCGTCTCGTCCTTGGGGACGAGCACAAGCACGGTGAACGCCTGCGAGAGCTCGAGCGGCGTCAACGTCGTTCCGTCACCTTCGCCGAGCTGCGGGCCGTCGGCCAGGAAAAAGGGGATGTCGGCGCCGAGGCCCGCCGCGAGCTCGTGGAGCCGGTCGTCCGCGAGCGGTCGGTCGAGCGTGGCGTTCGCGAGCGTGAGCGCGGCGGCTGCGTCCGAGCTCCCCCCACCGAGGCCGGCGGCAACGGGGATCTCCTTCGCGATGTCGACACGCCAGAACGGCTCGATCCCGGCCTCGATTGCCAACAGCTCGAGGGCGCGGCGGACGAGCGTGTCGTCCTCGAATCCCTCGACGGAGAGAGCGTCCGCCTGCTCGAGTCGGATGCGGTCGGCGAGAGCGATCCGCTGGAGGACGGTCGTCACCTCGTGCTTGCCGTCGGGACGGCCGGGCCCGACGACGAGGGCAAGGTTGATCTTGGCATGGGCGAGCCGGTCGCTCATGCGAGCAGCCGTTCGAGCTCGACGAAGTCGGGCGGCGCGAGCGCCTCGGCGCGAGTCGAGGGCGAGCGTCCGATTCGGGCGAGGGCCTCCACCGCCTGCGCGCGATCGGCGATGCCGGCCAGCGCGAGCGAGTTCGGCAGCGTCTTGCGCCGGTGTGCGAACGCGGCCTCGACCACGCGCTTGACCGATCGGAAGCGCTCGGGCAGCTCGCGGCGGCGGAAGGCGACGAGCGCGGAGTCGACGTTCGGTTGCGGCCTGAACACCGTCCGGGCGACGGGGTGGAAGCCCGTGCGCTCGGCGGCGAGCTGGACGAGCACCGAGACGGCGCCGTACGCCTTGGTGCTGGGGGAGGCGAAGAACCGGTCCGCTACCTCGCGCTGGACCATCACGCACCAGCGCTCGACCGAAGGCAAGCCGTCGAGGCTCTCGACGACGATCGGTGTGGCGACGTTGTACGGGAGGTTCGCGACGAGCTTTTCGGGGGCCGGATCGAGTGCCGCGAGGTCGATCCGGAGCGCGTCGCCGACCTCGATCCGGACGTTCTCGAGCTGAGGCAGGTGCGCAACGAGGGACCGGTCGATCTCGACGGCGTGGACGAGCGCGACGCGCGCCGCCAGGTACCGCGTGAGCACCCCGAGCCCGGGGCCGATTTCGAGCACGACGTCGGTGGCTTCGAGCGCGGCGAGGCGCCCGATCACGCCGAGGATGTTCTCGTCGACGAGGAAGTGCTGGCCGAGCTCCCGGCGCGGCGTGACGCTGACGCCTTCGTCTCTCACGTCAGGCGGAAGGCGGCGGTCGCGTTCGCCTCGATCGCCTGCTCGAGCGCGGCCGCCTCCTCCCCGCGCGCCTCGGCGAGAGAGGCGAGGGTGTGAACGACGTTCGCGGGCTCGTTCGGCAGGCCACGGACGGGCTGCGGCGCGAGGTACGGGGCGTCCGTTTCGGCCAGGATCCGGTCGACCGGGATCCGCGCGGCGGCGGTCCGGAGGTCTGCGGCCTTCGGATAGGTCGCGTTGCCGGCGAAGGAGACGTAGTAGCCGCGCTCCAGCGCCGCGGGCAGCAGGTCGGTGGAGGAGAAGCAGTGCAGGACGACCGTGCCGGCGAACCCGGAGAGCGCCGCGAGCGTGTCCTCGTCGGCAGCCCTCGTGTGGACGACGACCGGCTTTCGGGCATCGGTTGCCACCGCGAGGAGGCGCTCGAACAGCCGCCGCTGCGCGTCCCGGGGCGCATAGTCGCGGAAGTAGTCGAGCCCGGTCTCCCCCACGGCCACGGCGCGCGGGTGGTCCAGCAGCTCGGTCAGCCGGTCGACGTCCCCGGCGTCGACCGAACCTGCCTCGTGCGGGTGGATTCCGAGGATCGCGAACACGCCCTCGTGCTGCTCCGCGAGCCGGAGCGCCACCCGGCAGCCCTCGACCGTGGTGCCGACGGTGAGGATGCGGCCGACACCCGCCTCACGTGCGCGGGCAACCGCTGCGGGCGGGTCGTCGAGGGCGTCGAGATGCGCGTGGGTGTCGATCACGCCGCCGGCGCCGGTGCGTCGACGCGCGGGAAGAGCGGCACAGCAGGCTCGATCCCGTCGACGGCATCGGCCACCCCGGCCGCCACCCGGTCGAGCGACAGGTCCGGGGACTGCCGGAGCGCGTCGAGGATCCGGGGCGCGGACTCGGGCAGGTACGGCGACAGGGCGACGGCGACCGCGACGATCCCGTCGGCGAGGTCGTAGAGGACGGTGTCCAGCTCGGCGGCCCAGGCCTCGTCCTTGGCGAGGTTCCACGGCGCCGTCGTCTCCACGTGCTGGTTGAGAGCCCGCACCGCCTGCCAGATCGACTCGAGCGCGCCGGTGATGTCGTAGCGGTCGAACTGCTCGACGATCGTCTCCCGCAAGGCCTCCGCGTCGAAGGCGCCCGGCCCGGGCGACCGGGCGAGACGGCCGTCGCGGTAGCGCGCGATCATCGCCGTCGTTCGGGAGACGAGGTTGCCGAGGTCGTTCGCCAGCTCGCTCTCGTAGCGCTCGCCGAAGCTGTCCAGCGACACGTTCCCGTCCTGGCCGAACGTGACCTGCCTCGCGCACCAGAAGCGCACCGCGTCGACACCGTAGGTGTCGATCAGGTCGAGCGGGTCGATCACGTTGCCCAGGGACTTCGAGATCTTCTGCTGGTCGATGTTCAGGTACCCGTGCACGAAGAGCTGGCGCGGACGCTCATAGCCGGCCGCGACGAGCATTGCGGGCCAGTAGACGCAGTGAAAACGGAGGATGTCCTTGCCGAGGAAGTGCACGGCCGGCCAGAACCGCTCGAGGTTCTCGCCGGGCGCGTAGTGGAGCGCGCTCAGGTAGTTGACGAGGGCGTCTGCCCAGACGTATGCGACCTGGTCGGGATCCCACGGAATCGGAACTCCCCAGGTCTGCGTGGCACGGCTGATCGAGAAGTCGCGCAGGCCGCCCTCGATGAAGCGGCGCGCCTCGTTGTACCGAAACTGCGGCAGCACGAAGTCGCGCTGCTCGTCGTAGATCGCCAGCAGCCGATCCTGGTAGGCCGACAACCGGAAGAACCAGTTCTTCTCCTCGATCCATTCCGGCACGGTTCCGTGATCCGGGCACTTGCCGTCGACGAGCTCGTCCTCGGTCTTGAAGGCCTCGCACCCGAAGCAGTAGAGGCCGGCATAGACGTCCTGGTAGATGTCGTCGCGGCCGTTGTCACGGATGCGCTGGAGGAAGTCCTGGACGAACGCCTTGTGTCCGTCATCGCTGGTTCGAATGAAGAAGTCGTTGGTCGCGTTCACCCTTCGCGGCACTTCCTGCCAGGCGACGACGATCCTGTCCGTGTACTCCCGCGGCTCCAATCCCTGCTCCGCGGCGACCCGCGCGACCTTGTCCGCATGCTCGTCCACGCCCGTAAGGAAGTAGGTCTCGTCGCCGCGCTGGCGGTGATGCCGGACGACGATGTCGCCGGCGATGGTCGTGTACGCGTGCCCGATGTGCGGGGTCGAGTTCACGTAGTAGATCGGTGTGGTCAGGTAGAAGCGCATCTCCAGAGATGATAGGCGCCGCCTCGCGGGCGACTCTCCGGCCCGGTCCGGGGCGCCTGCGGCGGAGCAGGGCGATTGCGACCGCCGCTCCGAGCCCGGCCAGGCCGACAACCGGCAGCCAGATCGTCGTCGCGCCGGATCCGGGGGCATGGTGGTCCCTGGTCGTCGCGCCGGGTGTCGCCGGAGCCGCGCGATCCGGAGACCGAGGATCGCCGGCAGGGTCTGTCAGTGGGGCAGCGGACACAGGCGCAGCGGTTGGCGACGCGGTGCCGGTGTCGGCTTGCCCCCGGTGAACGTCGGCCGCCGCGACTCCCGACTGCCGGACATCGGCGTAGACCGACTCGGTCGCGACACTCCCGCGTCGGACGGAGACGGGTGCCGCATGCCCGCCGGCCGACCGACTGCGATCGGCCGCAGAGGCGGCGCCAACCCCTGAGGCGCCAGCAGTGGCGACCTTCGAGGCGCGGGTCGAGTCGGGCACGGCGTGGATGGGCACCGTCCGCAGTCGAGTCGCGGGCCGTGCGGCGGAGGGTTGCGGAGCGCGGCCCGCGACGCTCACGCCCGAGGGCCGATCGGCGCGAGCCGCCGTCTGCACCGGCGCGTTCGCGGAAGCGGGCTCCGGCGGAGGGGCTGCGTCGGCCGCCGGCGTCGGGCTCGGCGGCGCCGGGTCGGGAGCGGGGACGTCCGGTGCGGTCTCGGGATCCGGTGCCGGCGCCGGCACTGCCGCGACAGGTGCCGCAGGCGCCGGTGCGGCGGCCGGCTTCGGCTTCGGCGCGGGGGTCGCCGGATCGGGCTTCGGATCGTCGTCCGCGGGCTGCGCGGGCCGAGCGGGGAGGAACGCGAGCGGATCGAGGTAGCCGTTCGGATCGGGCGTCGTCCGAACACCGAGGTGCACATACGGGACATCCTGCTCGGCCGTGCCGGAGGGGCCGATTGTGCCGACCGCCTGCCCCTCGGTGACGTGCCCACCGCGGGCGACGGCGATCGACCCGAGATGGACGAGGGTGACGGAGAAGCCGTCGGCCGCCTCGATCGTCACGCTGAGCCCGTTCGTCGGCACCGATCCCGCGAACGTCACCGCCCCGGCGCGCGGGGCGGAAACGGGAGCACCCGCCGCTCCGCCCACATCGACGCCGCGGTGCTGGCCGGCCGCATAGGGGTCACTGCCGTAGTGGAACTCCTGCAGGACGGGGCCGGAGGCCGGCCAGGTCCAGGCTCGCGCAGCGGGAGCGAGAGCGAAAAACACGAGGGCGGCGACGACGCTCGTTCGCAGTGGGGACAACATGGGAACGATGGTAGGGAGCGGCTGCGGCCGTTGTCAAATCTGGTTACAGTTTCGTCACAAAGAGCGTCGGTAGAGCGCGTTCCGGCTCATCCCGGTGAGCCGGGCGACGAGATCGGCCGCCTGCCGTCGGGCGACGCCGGCCGAGACCAGCTCGTCGACGGCGCCGAGGGCCTGCGGATCCTCCTCGGGGTCCCGCGGCCGCTCCGACGGGCCGAACACGAGCGTGATCTCTCCCTTCGGCGGCTCGGCGAACCGCTCCGCAAGCATGGACGCGGACCCGCGCACGACCTCCTCGAACTGCTTGGTCAGCTCACGGCAGACGGCCACGGGACGCTCGGGCAGCGCCCCGGCGAGCGACGCCAGCGTCCGCGGCAGGCGCTTCGGCGACTCGAACGCGACCGCAGGCCACGGCCAGCGCCGAAGCTCGTCCCACACTGCGGCGAGCGCCGCCTCCGCCCGCGGCAGGTAGCCGAGGAACTGGTAGCGCCCGGAAGCGAACCCACTCGCGACGAGCGCGGTCTCCACCGACGATGCCCCCGGCAGCACGGTGACCGGCACTCCCTGCTCGAGCGCTGCGGCGATCAACCGCGCGCCGGGATCGCTGACCCCCGGCAGGCCGGCGTCGCTGACCAGCGCCACCCTCGCCCCCGCCTCGAGCTGCGGCAGCACCTCCGCAGTGCGAGCCGCCTCGTTGTGCTCGTGGTAGCTGAGGAGGCGCGCGGAGAGGCCGTGGCGGTCGAGCAGGATCCGTGTTCGCCGCGTGTCCTCGCAGAGCACGAGATCGGCCTCGGCGAGCTCGTCGAGGACACGGAGCGTGACGTCCCGGAGGTTCCCGATCGGGGTCGCGCAGACCGCGAGCGGCATCAGGCCGGGGCGGAATCGACGGCATCGAGCGCGACCAGGGCGGCGCCGATCATCCCTGCCGACGTGCCCAGCTCGGCGCGCACGACGCGCATCCCCTCGCGGATCGGCTTCAGAGCCTCGCGCTCCATCACCTCGCGCGCCGGCCCGAGCAGCAGCTCGCCGGCCGCCGCGAACCCCCCGCCGACGACGATCAGCTCGGGGTCGTAGGCGTTCACGATGCTGCCGAGGCCGGAGCCAAGCTTCCGCCCGATCTCGGTCAGGAGCTCGACTGCGGTCGCGTCGCCCTCGTTCGCGATGCGCACGAGCCGGTGGGCGTCGGCCGCCGGGCCGAATGCCTCGCGGGCGAGCTCGTCGGCCGCCTTGCCGGACACGTACGACTCGAGGTGCCCGTAGCCTCCGCATGAGCAGCGGACGCCGTCGTGGACGAGCACGACGTGACCGAGCTCCGCGCCGGCGCCTCTCGAGCCGCGGTAGGGCCGCCCGTCGAGGATCAGCCCGCCGCCGACTCCGGTCCCGAGCGTGATCATGACCATGTCGTTGGTCCCGCGACCGGCTCCGACGCGCCACTCGGCGATCGCCGCCGCGTTGGCGTCGTTGTCGATCGCCACGGGGAGCCCGAGCCGCTCACGCATCACGTCCCGGAAGGGCAGGTCGACGAGGGGGATGTTCACCGAGCCGATCGCCGTGCCCGACCTCTGGTCGATCCGCGACGGGATGCCGAACCCGGCCGCGACGACGCTCTCGTCGAGCAGGTCGCGGACCGCGCCCTCGAGCCCGTCGAGGAGCTCGTCCTCGGAGTCGAGCGGGGTCGGGTACTCCCGGTGCGCGGAGATCGTCCCGTCGCTGCCGACGACGCCGGCGAGGATCTTCGTCCCGCCGACGTCGACGCCGATCACGTTGGGCACCACGGGCGCGGCTACCCTACCGCCGCGCCCTCCTACCAAGCGTCCCAGACCGACACTTCTGCGCGCAACTGCTGGGGCTACCATTCGCCGCCGGATGCCGCCGGAGGAGAAGCCCTACCGCCTCTACCGGGGAGGGCGGGTCAAGGGCAAGGTCCCGGCGGTCAGGCCGGAGCGCCCCGGGCTCCGCCGGCCGCGGATCAACCTGCGGCCGACCCGCCGCTGGCTGCGCTGGATCCCGGTCCTGATCGGCGCCTTCCTGCTGCTCGTCCTCGTCTGGGCGCTCGTCAGCTACTTCCAGTTCCGCGACGGGGTCTCCGCAGCGAACAAGCGGCTCAGCCCGCGGGTGGAGCAGATGCTCGACAAGCAGCACGGGAGCGCAACGAACATCCTCCTGCTCGGGACCGACCACGCCCAGCTCAGCGGCCGCGAGTCGGCGAACCGCAGCGACTCGATCACGCTCGTCCGCGTCGACACCAGCCGGCACCGCATCGCGTATCTCTCGATCCCGCGCGACCTCGTGGTCGAGATCCCGGGCTACGGCAACTCCAAGATCAACGCGGCGATGCAGGTCGGCGGCCCGCGACTGGCGGTGCTGACCGTCAAGAAGCTGACCGGGCTGCCGGTGAACCACGTCGCCGTCGTCGACTTCAGCCAGTTCGAGGACCTGATCGACAAGCTCGGCGGAATCGACATCACGGTCGCGAAGCCGATCGTCTCCAAGTTCGACTGCCCCTACGCGACCGAGGAGCGCTGCGCACGCTGGCCGGGCTGGCGATTCGCCAAGGGAAAGCAGCACATGGACGGCCACCGGGCGCTGATCTACTCGCGCGTGCGGAAGAACGCGCTCGACCCCTCGGACACGGATTTCGCGCGCGCCGAGCGCAACCAGCAGGTGCTGAACGCGGTGGCGGGAAAGCTGACGGGCTTCGGGACGCTCGTCAAACTCCCGTTCATCGGCGACGACCTGCTCGCGCCGATCACGACCGACCTGTCGACCCACTCGTTCCTCTCGCTCGGCTGGTCGAAGTTCCGCTCCAGCAGCGGATCGACGCTGCACTGCCGGCTGGGCGGCGAAGCCAGCGGCGGCGAGATCCGCTCCGTCGAGGAGAACCTGAGCGTGATCCAGGAGTTCAACGGCGCGGCGGCCCCGCAGCCTCCCGTACCGGGCTCGGGGGCGTTCGGCCCGGGGTGCGTCACCGGGAGCCAGACGCTCGGCGTGCGCTGAGCCCGCTCAGGGCGCGCTGATCGCCACGCGGAACGTGCCCGCCTGCTTCGCGGTCACGCGCAGGACCATCGAGCGCTGCCCGCAGGCGGTGGCCGAGACCGTTCCGGGCGCAGGCGCGGCGAGGACCTGCCCGCTCGACGGATCCACGACCTGAACCGTTGCGTCCGCGGTGCCGGAGACGGTCGCCTGGACGGTGCCGTCCAGACCCGTCGCGATCGTGCGGTCGAGCGGCGCGACGGCAATCGCCGCGGCCGCGGCCGTCACCCGAAACGAGCCCTTCAGTGCCGGGTGAGTGTCCGACCGGTAGCGGTACGTGCCCGGCTTCAGGTCGAGCTTCCAGTTGACCTGGCCGCGGCCGAGCACCCCCGTCCTCCGGTCGACTCCCGGCCCGGTGAGGTGGAAGTCGTCCTGTTTCGACGCGTCGCGGACGGCAATGGCGTAGGTGCCACGCGCGAGGACCTTCACCGGCACGGACGCGGCCGTCTTCAACGAGACGGTGCGGCCGACCGCGGCGTTCAACTTGACCGTCGGAGCAGTGAAGCGGCCTTCCCACGTCGCGGAGGACGGCCCGTTCCAGGGCTGCTGCACGTCTGCGAGCGCCGCCGCCTCGGATCCGGCGTCGGGGGTGAAGCTCGGATCGACCACCAGCGGGAGGTGCGCCCAGGGATAGACGCCCCGCGACTCCTCGAGCGCGCGGTACGCCTCGGCGAAGGCCTCGCCCGTGTTGAGCGTGTAGTGCGAGCCCTCGTCACCGGGAAACGCGGTCCCGGCGGACACGCGCGAGCAGACGCTCGTGTAGGTCGCCCAGCGCTTGGGGCCGTAGCCGTTCGGATCCCAGGGATCGTTCCGCCGGCTCGCCGCGATGTGGTGTCCGTACTCGTGCGCCGCGATGTCGAAGTTCACGCTCTGGTCGAGGTCGCCCGGGATGACCAGGATCTTCTGTGCGGGGCTGTAGCAGCCGGCCGCCTCGGGGCCGCAGAACGACTGCACCTCGGACAGCAGCGCGACGTAGACCGTGAGGCTCGGAAGCTCGGATCCGTGGTTGAGCCAGGCGAAGAAGTTCACCCAGGTCGCGCGCGTCGACTCGTTCTGCGAAAACGCGTCGGACAGGAAGACGTTGACCGTCTCGCCCGTCGAGGCGGTCGACGGGCCGCCCCACCACGAGCCCTGAAGGACGCGCTTGACGCTACTCGGTCGCATCGCAGCCCTGGCGTCCAGGAGCCGTCCGTACGGCGCGAAGACGGGTGGCACCCAGGTCGCCTGCGACCGGGCGGTGCCCGGAGCGGCCGCCGTGCTGGACGCGAGGCTGCCGGCCAGCAGGAGGCCGAGGCCGAAGAGAAGCGCCGATCGTCTCACCATGCCCACCCTGATCAGTCCTCCGCCGTCAGCTCTCGCTGGCGGCGGCTTTCTTCTCCGTGTTGGCGGTCGTCTCGGCCTTGTCCGCCTTCTTGTCGTCCTTCTTCGCCGACCCGTCGCCCTCGTTGGCGTCGCGCTTGCGCGAACCGCGCCCGTAGTCGGTCGAGTAGAACCCCGACCCCTTGAAGTGGATCGGCACCGGATGGAGCACCTTCGTCAAGGGCGCTGCACCGCAGACCTCGCAGATCTCGGGATCGGGATCCATGATCCGGTGGAATACCTCGAACAGATGCCCGTTCGGACAGCGAAACTCGTAGATCGGCACAGCCGGACAAGGCTAGCAGGGTCATCCACAGCCCTTTTTACGCGCGTAATGTTCGGCCGGATTCGATGAACGAGAGCGCGACCACGATCGAGGCCGCGGCACCCGCGCTTCCCCGCCTGCGACACCCGGCGGTGGAGCTCGACCGCCGGCTGTTCGTCGCCGGCGTGACGGCGGTGACGGCGGCGGTCGCCGTCTTCCTGCTCGTCCAGCTGTCGGGCTGGCCGCCGCACGAGGACGAGACCCTGCCGCTCTTCGTCGGCCGGCAGCCGCTCGGCGGCCTGTTCGACATCGTCCTGGGCAAGCGCGGCGGCGCCCCGGTGCATTTCCTGCTCGCCTGGGTGGTCGCGCACACCGGCGGCGGTCTCGAGACCATGCGGTTCTTCTCGGCGCTCTTCGCAGTGGCAAGCATCCCGGCGATGGCAGCGCTCGGCAACCGACTGGTGGGCCGTGCGCCCGCGCTCGCCGCGTGCGTGCTCGCGGCCGCGAGCTGGGTGTTCCTCTTCCACGGCATCTACGCCCGCATGTACAGCCTTTTCCTGTTCCTGTCGGCGCTCTCGTACCTCGCCTTGCTGCGCGCGACCGAGCGAGGCGGAGGCAGAGCCTGGACTCTCTGGGCGGTCGTCATGCTGCTGACGATCGGCTCGCACCAGTACGGCGCCCTGGTGCTCGGCTCGCAAGGCCTCTACGTCCTGCTGACCCGCAGCCGGCTGAGACAGGCCGTCGTCGCCTTCGGCGCCGTGCTCCTGCTCGCCATTCCGTTCTGGCGAAGCAGCGTCGTGCTGGCGAGCCGCCTGGACGTCGGCGTCGGCGGCGGGGGCGGCAAGCTGCGCACGCCTCGGGCGGTGTTCGCGTACCTCTGGCACGTCGCCGGCGACGCCTCGGCCGGCTACGGGGGCGTGCTCGTGATCGTGCTCGCGTTCGCCGTGTTCGGCCTGGTCTGGCAGGCGCGGCGACGCCCGCGCAGCGCGCTGCTGACCGGCTGCGTCCTGATCACGCCGACGGCGTTCTTCCTCCTCGGCCGGTTCGGCGGCAACTCGGCGCCCGAGTCGCGCCACCTGATCTTCGTGCTTCCGTTCTTCGCGCTCGCCGTCGCGAGCGGGATCGTCGCAGCGTCGCGCTCCGCCGGCCGCTGGGGGCCGGTCTTCGCCGGGCTGGTCGTGCTCGCGATCGTGCCGGCGGAGGTCGCCTGGGCCTGGCACAAGACTCCGGCCATGTTCGACCGCGAGAACCCGGTACGTGTCGACGCCCGCCGTGCGGCCGCGGAGTGGCTGGGGTCGACGTCACGGCCCGACGACGTCCTCTTCGCCTACGAGCCGGTGTATCTGGCGGCCTGGGAGAAGCACCGGTCGGCGGTGTCGCGGACTGTCGTGCCCCGCGCCGACCCCAAGCTCGCGCTCGAGACGCTCGACGACGCGAAGAAGCCGCTCGGGCGCGGCGTCTGGGCCTTCGACGCCGGCGACAACAACAACGCGGTGAAGCGGACGACGATCGAGCGCCGCCTGCCGTTTCCGCGGAGCGAGTTCGAGGCCCGCGCGTTCGGGCCGTTCCTGGTCATCCGCACGCGAAAGCCGACACGCACGGTCGCGCACTACCTCGAGGACGCCCGCAAGGCCGAGCTGATCGGCAAGTCGCTCGGGATGGGCGATGCGGACATCAACTACGACACCGTCCACCGCGCTCAGGTGCGGGTGATCGTCCGCTCCCTCTCCAGAGTCTCCTCGTAGCACGGAGCGTCTTCGAAAGCCGCGAGGCCGACAGGCGTGCGGCGGGGCGCTGCGCGGCGCCGTCGTGCCGCGGCGAGCGCGGCGGAGGCGCCGACGAGGCCGCCGATCAGGAAGCTCCGCATCCGGCTGCGCCGGTTCTGGTCCACGCCGCGATCCTAGCCCTGGGAGGCCAGCTCGCGGATCCGCGCGGCCGCTCGCGCGAGCAGCCGGCCGTCGAACGCATACGGGGTCGCGTTCGCGACCTCGTGGAACGGCGGTCCGTCGAGCTGGTCCGAGCCGGCGGCGGCGTTCAGCGCATAGCGGACCGGGATCTCGTGACAGACGACGAGGACGCGCTCGGCGCCGCCGCCGGCGAGACGCTCGAACGCGTCGGCATAGCGGAGCGCAGCGGCGTCGAGGCTCTCGCCACCGGGAAAAGGTCGATTGCGGCCGAGCGCATGCTTCACCTCGCGGTAGCGGGCGAGCGGCTCGCCGTCGAGCTCGCCGATCTTGATGTCGTCGAGCCCGGCCTCGACCTCGACCTCGACGCGAACGTGCCGGTTCCCGAGCGCCAGCTCGATCGTCTCCCGCGTCCGGTCGAACCGGGTGTGGACGCAGAGATCGAGCTCGACGTTCGCGAGCTGGGCTCCGAGCAGGCGGGCCTCGTCGCGCCCGTGCTCGGTGAGCGGCACCGGAACGGACGGGTCGCCGTTGACGCGCCTCTCGTGGTTCAGCACGGATTCGGCGTGCCGGGCGAGGAAGAGGATCAAGAAGACAGCTGATCGAGCAGGCTGTCGATCTCGATCAGCTCGAACGTCTGGAGCTTCGCGCTCCCGCGCGCGCCGAGCGCGATCGAAACCTTGGCGACCGTCTCGGCGTCGGGTGCCTCGACGATGTTCAGGAAGTCGTACGCGCCGATCATCCCCCACTGGTGCAGCACCTTCGCGCCGAGCTCCTCGACGTCTCGGTTGACCTCCTTCAGGCGTTCGGGATGGGCCTGCAGGGTCTGCACCCCTTTCGCCGTCAGCGTCGTCAGCATCACGTACTTCGGCATCACGCCTCCTGGGTCGGGGCCTCGAGCTTACTCGCCCTCACACGGACGCGGGCAGCCTGGTCCAGGTAGAGGATCGCGGCGCCGACGAACAGCATCGGCGAGAGCACGAGGTCGGCGAGCAGGGCCGCCGACCGCTCCGTGACCTCGCTTCCGGTCCGGAGCAGCAGGGCCAGCATCAGCCGGACGACGTAGAAGACGATCACGAGCGTCGCCAGCCCGCCGACCGCGTGCACGAAGTCGACGCGCGCCAGTCGGTACGAACGGCGGAAGCTGTCCGCTGCGCCTCTGTTCTCGAGCAGGGCGGCGGGGACGATCCACCCGACGAGGGCCAGATACGCGACGGCGGGCAGGACGAGCAGCTGCGCGAGCAGCGGCACCGGCAGGAAGACGAGCACGCCCAGTCCGTAGGCGATCGCCAGCGCGCGGCCGGTGGGCCGCTTCCCCGTGACGAGGACGATCGCGACGATGTATGACGCGGTCAGCAGCAGCGCGCCGAGCAGGATGGTCACCTCGATCCCGCCGCCGAGCAGCGAGCTCGGCTGGTGGAAGTCGCGTGGGGGCGGATGCCCGCGCGGCTCGACCGGCCGGTGGCCGAAGGCGACGGTCAGCTGCGTCAGCGCCGCGACGGAAAGGCCGAGCGGGAGCGTCTGGAAGAAGTGGTGCTGGTAGAAGCGGATCGTCTCCGCGACGAGCTGGCCGACCGAGCGCTCCTCGGGCGGCAGCGGAGGCGGCAGCGGCTGCGGCTGCCGCGGCGGGCGGCGCCTCTTGCTGGCGGTGCGAGGCATGTCCTAGAAGCGCCGTCTGGTCAGGAAGTAGTGGATGAAGTAGAGGGGTAGCGCGAGCCCGGCGAACAGGAATGTGAGCACGCCCCACGCCGTCGCGTGCCGGCTGCCGTGCCTGCTCGCGTGCCAGTACACCCACATCGAAAGCACCGCGGCGAGGACGACGGCGAGGATGAACTGGCCGGGGCTGACGTCCGAGATCGCCGCGAGAGACACCGCGCGAGCGTAGCGTGCGATGATCCGACGGATGGGCTACCACGTCGTCCGGGCCGGGGATCACGGGTACGAGGAGCGCACACGGCCCGATAGTCCCGAGGGCGAGCCCGTCCGGCTCGCCGCCGACGTCACCGGCCCGGCAGGGCTGCAGCAGTCACGGGCGCGGCTCTGGCGCTATCCGCCTCGCAGCCGCGGCCGCCGCCACGCCGACCATGCGCAGGAGGAGGTCTTCGTCGTCCTCGCCGGGACGCTGACGATGCACCTCGGCGAGCCGCCCGAGCGAGTGGAGCTGCCGCCGGAGAGCGTCGTCTCGGTCGAGCCGGGCACGCCGCTGCAGCTGCAAAACGACGGCGACGAGGAGGTCGTGGTCTTCATCTACGGCGCGCCGCCGGAGCAGGCAGGCGCCGACTTCTTCACCGACGCGGAACCGTAAGCCTGTGGACGCTTGTTGACGCTTCTGCAGGGGGTCTGACCCCGTACGGGACTGTGACGCTTCGTGCACAGGGGATCGCCCCGCATGGTTACGCGCCGATGGGGACGGCTCGCGATGCTTTCGTGACGGATTCGTGACGCTCTCGTGCGGGGTCTGACCCCGCGGATCACGCTGCGGCCGGAACCGCCGTGGCCTTTTCGAACACGAGCTCGCCGTCGTCGGAATCGACCCGCACCGTGTCGCCCTCGGCGAAGTCGCCCTCGAGCAGTCGCATCGCGAGCGGGTTCTCGACCAGTCGCTGCAGTGCACGCTTCAGCGGGCGGGCGCCGTACGTCGGATCCCAGCCCGTCTCGGCAACGAGCTCCTTCGCGTCGTCGGTCAGCTCGAGCGACAGTCCGCGGTCGGCGAGCCGCTCGCGCAGGCGCCGGAGCTGCAACTCGACGATCTCGCCGATCTGCTCGCGGCTGAGTGGATGGAACTCGACCACCTCGTCGATCCGGTTCAGGAACTCGGGCCGGAAGAACTCGCGCAGCGCCTCTGTCGATTGGACGTTCGAGGTCATCACGATCACCGTGTTGCGGAAGTCGACCGTCCGGCCCTGGCCGTCGGTCAGCCGGCCGTCGTCGAGGATCTGGAGGAGCACGTCGAAGACCTCGGCGCTCGCCTTCTCGATCTCGTCGAGCAGCACGACCGAGTACGGCCGGCGGCGGACGGCCTCGGTCAGCTGGCCGCCCTCCTCGTAGCCGACGTACCCGGGCGGAGCGCCGACCAGCCGGGCGACCGTGTGCCGCTCCTGGTACTCCGACATGTCCAGGCGGACCATCGCCCGCTCGTCGTCGAACATGAACTCGGCGAGCGCCCGGGCGAGCTCGGTCTTCCCCACGCCCGTCGGGCCGAGGAAGATGAACGAGCCGATCGGCCGGTTCGGATCCTGGAGGCCGGTGCGTGCGCGTCGCAGAGCATTGGCGACCGCCTCGACCGCCTCGTCCTGTCCTACGACGCGCTCGTGGAGCCGCTCCTCCATGTGGATCAGCTTCTCGGTCTCGCCCTCGAGCAGGCGCTCGACCGGCACGCCGGTCCAGCGCGCGACCACGGCGGCGACGTCGTCCTCGTCGACCTCTTCCTTGACCATGGGCGGAGCCTGCGGCTCCGCCCTAGAAGTGAGCTCACGCTCGAGCCCCGGGAGCTCCCCATAACGGATCTCTGCCACGCGCTCGAGCTCGCCCAGGCGCTCGGCCCGCTCGGCCTCCATGTTCAGCTCGTCGATCCGCCGCTTGATCTCGGCGATCCGCTGGAGGCCCTCCTTCTCCTTCGACCAGCGCGCGGCGAGCTCGTCGCGGCGCGCCTTTGCCTCGGCCAGCTCTCGCTCGACCGGCTCGCGTACCTGGTCGGTCTCCTTGCCCATCGCCGCGAGCTCGATCTCGAGCTGGCGCACGCGCCGCTCGGCCTCGTCGAGCTCGAGCGGCGAGGAGTCGATCTCCATCCGCAGCCGCGACGCAGCCTCGTCGATCAGGTCGATCGCCTTGTCGGGCAGCTGGCGGTCTGAGATGTAGCGATCGGAAAGGACCGCCGCCGCGACCAGCGCGGCGTCGCGGATCGCGACTCCGTGGTGCGCCTCGTAGCGCTCCTTCAGGCCGCGCAGGATCGCGATCGTGTCGGCGACCGAAGGCTCGCCGACGAACACAGGCTGGAACCGCCGCTCCAGCGCGGCGTCCTTCTCGATGTGCTTGCGGTACTCGTCGAGCGTGGTCGCGCCGATGCAGCGCAGCTCGCCGCGGGCGAGCATCGGCTTGAGCATGTTCGCGGCGTCGACCGCGCCCTCGGCCGCCCCGGCGCCGACGATCGTGTGCAGCTCGTCGATGAAGAGGACGATCTCGCCGGCTGCCGACTGGATCTCGGTGAGGACGGCCTTCAGCCGCTCCTCGAACTCGCCGCGGTACTTCGAGCCGGCGAGCAGCGAGCCGATGTCGAGCGCCCAGACGCGCTTGCCCTTGAGCCCCTCGGGGACGTCGCCGGCGACGATCCGCTGGGCGAGCCCCTCGACGATCGCCGTCTTGCCGACACCCGGGTCGCCGATCAGCACCGGGTTGTTCTTCGTCCGCCGTGACAGGACCTGGATCACGCGACGGATCTCCTCGTCGCGGCCGATCACCGGGTCGAGCTTGCCGCTCTCCGCGAGCGCGGTCAGGTCGCGACCGAACTTCTCCAGCGCCTGGTAGGTGCCCTCGGGATCCTGCGAGGTGACGCGCTGGCCGCCGCGCACCTCGGCGATCTTCGCCAGCAGCTGGTCGCGCGGGACGACGTCGAGCGCGAGCAGCAGGTGCTCCGTCGAGACGTAGTCGTCTTCCATCGATCGTGCTGCGTCCGCGGCACGATCGAGGATCTTCGCCAGAGCGGCAGACATGGTCGGCTGCTGTTGACCACCGTCGATCCGGGGCTTCCGCGAGAGCCTTTCCTCGGCCGAGGAGCGCAGCTCTTCGGCCGACTCGACCAGAGCGCGTGGAAGCTGCTGGTCGAGCAACGCGAGCAGCAGGTGCTCGGGGTAGAGCTCCGGGTTGCCGAGGCGGCGCGCGCGCTCCTGCGCGTCGGCGACCGCCTCCTGGGACCTGATCGTCAGCTTGCTGAAATCCATCTCTAGGTGGTTCTCCTTGCCGGGAACGATGACTCCTTGCGGTAGATCACGAGGTCGCGGCGGTACTGGCGGTGCACCTCGCCGATCGTCTCACGCATGTCCGCCTCGAGCCGGTCGAAACGCGCCCGCATCTGGGCGAGCTCGTCCTCGAGCGCGATCACCCGCGCCACGCCGGCGAGGTTGAGCCCGAGCTCGGTGGTCAGCCGCTGGACCAGCCGCAGGCGGTCGAGGTCGTGCTCGGAGTAAAGCCGCGTCCCGCCCGGCGTGCGGCCGGGCCGGACGAGGCCCTTCGACTCGTAGATGCGCAAGGTCTGCGGGTGCATGCCGACGAGCTCGGCGGCGACCGAGATCATGTAGCGCGGGCGCTCGTAGTCGGTCGTCGTCGTCACGCATGCCTCCGCGAGCGGATCAGCGCGAACGCGACGATCGCCGCGGCCACGACCGCCAGGCCGGCCCAGGTTCCGAACCGCCAGGCGTTGTCGACCGCCCGGAACGCGAACAGCCAGAAGAGGATCTTGGTCAGCCCGCCGAACTTGGCCGCCGCCACCCCGCCGCCGAGGATGCCGCCCCCGGCTGCGCCCCAGCCGGTCCGTTTGCTCCGCTGCTCGGCCGTTTCGGGCTCAGGAGCCTCCTGGGGGCCCTGCTGGAGCAGGTCGTCGTGCTTCGCCACTAGGTCGACACCTGCTTCAGCTCCTCGAGCAGCTCGCGCTCGCGCTTCGACAGCTTCTTCGGCACCTCGATCTTCAGACGCGCGAGGACGTCGCCGCGGCCGGAGGCCTTCAGCTTCGGCGCGCCCTTGCCCTTGACCCGCAGCAGCTTCCCGTCCTGCGAGCCGGCAGGCACCTTGACCTGAACGGACCCGTCCGGAGTCGGAACCGAGGCCTTCGTGCCGAGGGCGGCGTCGACGAACTTGACCGGAACGTCGACGACCAGGTCGTCGCCGCGCCGCGTGAAGGTCTTCGACGGCTCGACCCGCGTGACCACGTAGAGGTCGCCCGCAGGGGCGCCGCCCCAGCCTGCCTCGCCCTTGCCCTTCAGGCGGATCCGCGAGCCGTCCTTGACGCCGGCGGGAATCTTCACCGTGTACCGCTTCGTCCGGCGCTCGCGGCCGGTGCCGCGGCACGTCGGGCACGGATCCTCGATCACCGTTCCGTTCCCGCGGCAGCGCGGGCACGGCTGCGAGAGCGAGAAGAAGCCCTGGCTCTCGGCGACGACGCCGCGGCCGCCGCACAGCGGGCAGACGATCGGCGCGGTGCCGGGCTTCGCGCCCGAGCCGTGGCAGGTGTGGCAGGCGAGCTCGAGCCTGACGGGGATCTTCGTCTCGACTCCCTCGAGCGCGTCCTCGAACGAAAGATTGACCTGGACCTCGACGTCGTTCCCGCGCTGGCCGCGCGGCTCCGCCCGGGCGCCGCGCGCGCCGCCGCCGAACATCCCGCCGAGGATGTCGCCCAGGTCGCCCAGGTTCCCGAAGTCGAACCCCTCGGTGAACCCGCCGCCCGGCGCGCCGCGGCCGTTGGTGGAGCCGAACGTGTCGTACTGCTTGCGCTTCTCCGGGTCGGAGAGCACGTCGTAGGCGTTCTGGACCTCCTTGAACCGCTCCTCGGCCGCCGAGTCGCCGGGGTTCGCGTCCGGGTGGTGCTGCCGCGCGAGCTTGCGGTACGCCTTCTTGATCTCGTCGGCCGAGGCGTTCTTCGCGACGCCCAGGGTCTCGTAGAGCGACTGGCTCATTCAGACACGACCACCCTCGCGGGCCGCAGGACGCGGTCGCCAAGGCGGTAGCCCTTCTGGAGCACCTGCACGACCGATCCCGGCTCGGCTCCCTCGACGGGCTGCGCCAGCAGCGCCTCGTGGACGTGCGGGTCGAACGCACCGTCGGTCTCGATCTCGGCGAGGCCGGTGCGGGCGAGCACGCCCGCCAGCGCACGATGGACGAGCCCGACCCCCTCCTCCAGCTTCGCCTCCTCGTGCTTCTCCGCCGCCTCGAGCGCACGCTCGAGGTCGTCCAGCACCGGCAGCAGCTCCTTGACCAGCGCCTCGCTCGCCCGCGCCGCCTGCGCGGCGCGCTCGTTCTCCGTGCGCTTGCGGAAGTTGTCGAACTCCGCCTTCAGCCGCTGGAGCGAGTCGAGGTACTCGTCCCGCTGCCGGGTCAGTTCCTCGACCGTTTCTTCGGGGACAGACCCCGCCTCGGCGGGGTCCGTCCCTTCGGTCTGCCTGAGCTCGCGCTCGGTCACGAGGTGGGAGCCTCCTCGTCGACGACCTCGGCGTCCTCGATCACCTCGTCGTCGGTGGGCTCCGCCCCGTTGCCGCCGCCGGAGGCCGCCGCCTGCGCGGCGGTCGCCTGGGCGTACACCGCCTCGGCGAGCTTGTGCGAGGCCTCCTGCAGCGCCTCCGTCTTCGACCGGATCTCGGCGAGGTCGTCGCCGTCGAGCGCGGTCTTCAGCTCCATGACCCGGCCCTCGATCGTCGAGGCCTCGCCCTCGTCGAGCGACTCGCGGTGCTCCTTGAGGCTCTTCTCGGTCGAGTACGCGAGCGCCTCGGCGTTGTTCTTCGCGTCGGCGAGCTCGCGCAGCCTGTGCGCCTCGCCGGCGTGCGCCTCGGCGTCCTTGATCATCTGCTCGACCTCCTCCGACTTCAGGCCCGAGCCGCCCTCGATCTTGATCTGCTGCTCGTTGCCCGTTCCCTGGTCCTTGGCCGTGACGTGGATGATCCCGTTCGCGTCGATGTCGAACGCGACCTCGATCATCGGCATGCCCCGCGGCGCCGGCGGGATGCCGACGAGCTGGAACTTGCCCAGGGTCTTGTTGTAGGCGGCCATCTCCGACTCGCCCTGGAGCACGTGGACCTCGACCGAGGGCTGGTTGTCCTCGGCGGTCGAGAAGATCTCCGCCTTCTTCGTCGGGATCGTCGTGTTCCGGTCGATCAGCCTCGTGAACACGCCGCCCTTCGTCTCGATCCCGAGCGAGAGCGGGGTGACGTCGAGGAGCAGGACGTCCTTGACCTCGCCCCTGAGGACGCCGGCCTGGATGGCCGCGCCGACGGCGACGACCTCGTCCGGGTTGACGCCCTTGTGCGGGTCCTTGCCGACGGTCTCCTTGACCTTCTCCTGGACGGCCGGCATGCGGGTCATGCCGCCGACGAGGACGACGTGGTCGATCTGGGACGCATCGAGCCCCGCGTCCTCGAGCACGCGCTTGGTCGGGCCGACGGTCCGCTCGAGCAGGTCGTGCGTGAGCTCGTTCAGCTTCGCGCGGGTCAGCTGCAGATCGAGATGCTTGGGGCCCTCCGGTGTGGCGGTGACGAACGGCAGGTTGATCTGCGTCGTCATCGTCGAGGAGAGCTCGATCTTCGCCTTCTCGGCCGCCTCGTACAGGCGCTGGAGCGCCATCCGGTCGGTCGAGAGGTCGATGCCCTGGTCCTTCTTGAACTCCGCGGCCATCCAGTCGACGATCGCCTTGTCGAAGTTGTCCCCGCCGAGGTGGTTGTCACCCGAGGTCGCCTTCACCTCGAACACGCCCTCGCCGAGCTCGAGGATCGACACGTCGAACGTGCCGCCGCCGAGGTCGAAGACGAGGATCGTCTGGTCGGCGCCCTCCTTGTCGAGCCCGTACGCCAGCGCGGCCGCCGTCGGCTCGTTGACGATGCGCAGGACGTTCAGCCCCGCGATCGTGCCGGCGTCCTTCGTCGCCTCGCGCTGCGCGTTGTTGAAGTACGCCGGGACCGTGATCACCGCGTCGGTGACCTGTTCGCCGAGGTACGCCTCGGCGTCGGTCTTCAGCTTCTGCAGGATCATCGCCGAGAGCTCAGGTGGCGCATACTCGTGGTCGCCCACCTTGACCCGGACGTCGTCGTTCGGCCCCTTGACGACCTCGTATGGAACGATCTTCATCTCCTCGGAGACCTCATCGAACTTCCTGCCCATGAAGCGCTTGATCGAGAAGACGGTGTTCTGCGGGTTGGTCACCTGCTGGCGCTTCGCCGGCGTGCCGACCAGTCGCTGGTCGTCCTTCGTGAACGCGACCACGGACGGCGTCGTCCTCCCGCCCTCCGCGTTCGAGATCACCGTCGGCTCGCCACCCTCGATCACGGCCATGCACGAGTTGGTCGTGCCGAGGTCGATTCCGATCACTTTTGCCATAGTGCTGCCATCTCCTTCGCCGATATGAGTTCATAACAGGATAAAATCTAAGTCATCTTATGTCAAATCAACCCGATCCTACCCGTGGAGCCGGGTATGCCGCCGGCCGTACCGCCGCCGCAGGCGCCCGCCTGGTCGCCGACGTGGCCCGGGCGTCTCAGGATTCGTGGCCTGACGCCACGGGCGTCGTCGCGCAGGCCAACGCGCTCTCCGACCGGCTCGAGGTGCTCGCCGAGGCAGATGCGGACGTGTTCGCCGCCGCGCTGGTCGCCCTGGCGACGCCGTCCGCCGAGCTCGAGCGGCACATGCAGCGGGCAGCCGCCCTGCCGCTCGAGATCGCCGAGGCGGCGGCCGACGTCGCCGCGCTGGCGCTCGTCGTCGCCGAGCGCTGCGACGGCCTCGTCCGTGCCGATGCCGCCGGCGCCGCCGCGCTCGCCGCCGGAGCTTCCGCCGCCGCCGCCCACCTCGTCCGCGCGAACCTGACGGTGCAGCCGGACGATCCGCGGCTGGTCAACGCGTTGCGTGCCGCCGACGACGCGCGGTACTCCGCCTCCCGGGCGCTCGACGCGGGCGTCTGACCCGGATTCGACCGCGCGGATGCCAAGTGACGAGCAACTGGTCGCGCGGTGCCTGGCAGGCGACCAGGAAGCGTGGAACGACCTCGTCCGGAGCTACTCGCGCTACGTGTTCGCGATCTGCTCCCAGGGCTACCGGCTCCAAGGCGCCGACGCCGAGGATGCCTTCCAGGACGTCTTCGTCAGGGTCTACGGCCGGCTCGGATCGCTGCGGAACCCGGAGGCGCTCCGTCCCTGGATCGCACAGCTGACCCGACGAGTCTGCCTCGACCGGATCGCCGCGGGCAAGCGCGAGGAGCCCTCCGACGTCGAGCCGGACGGCATCGAGTCGACGATCGAGCAGCTCGACGAGGCGTTCGCCGTCCGTGAGGCGCTCGAGGAGCTGCCCGAGGAGTGCCAGGAGGTGCTCGAACGCTTCTTCTGCCGGGACGAGAGCTACCGGACGATCGGCGAGGAGCTCGGAATCCCGTCCGGCACGATCGCGAGCCGCATCTCGCGCTGCCTCGCCCGGCTCCGGCAGCGCCTCGAGGCATGACGGGAAGAAAACGGCGCCCCGGATCGTCTAGCGGAGTGAACGCATGAAGTACGACGAGGAGACACTGGGCACGCTGCTGCGCTTTCTCCCGCCCGCACCCGAGGGGTGGGTGCGGGCGGCGCAGGAGCTGCCTGCCGCTCGCGCCGCGCTGGACGATCTCGTTGCGCGTGCACAGGCGGACGCGGAGCTGCGTCGACGCATCCTCAACGATCTCGAGGCCGCGCTGGCCGCCGAAGGAGTCGAGCCCAGCTCCGCCCTCCTCGCCGATCTCCACGTTCGCCTGGCTTCGGACTAGCATCGGCACGTGAGCGAGCTTCCGGCCTGGAGCCTGCCGGCGGACGCCGTCGGGCAGATCGCCCTGGCCACCGACTGGCCGGCCGAGGTCACGCGCGAGTGGGCCTGGGGCGGCGCAACCGGAAAGGGCGTCCGCGTCTGCATCATCGACAGCGGCGTCGACGGCTCGCATCCACTCGTCGGCCACGTGGAGAGCTCGGTCGCGGTGTCGAAGGACGAGGACGGGGCGGCGTTCGTGGCCGAGGACATCGACGGCGACGTCTGCGGGCACGGCACCGCCTGCGCCGGGATCGTCCGCTCTCTCGCTCCGGAGGCCGAGATCCACAGCGTCCGCGTGCTCGGCCCCGGCTTCACCGGCGGGGGCAACATCCTGCTCTTCGGGCTCCGCTACGCGATCGAGCAGGGCTTCGACGTCGTCAACCTGAGCCTGTCGACGACGAAGAAGGACTACTCGACCGTCCTGCACGAGCTCGCCGACTCCGCGTACTTCCAGCGGACGGTGCTCGTCGCCTCCGCGCACAACATGCCGGTGGAGAGCTACCCGTGGCGCTTCTCGTCGGTGATCTCCGTCGGCAGTCACGAGGAGGACGACCCGACCGCGCTCTACTACAACCCGAACCCGCCGGTCGAGTTCTTCGCGAAGGGCGTCGGCGTGGAGGTCGCCTGGCTGGGCGGCGACACGCTGAGCGCCTCGGGGAACAGCTTCGCGACGCCGCACGTCACGGGGATCTGCGCCCTGATCCGGTCCAAGCATCCCGAGCTGACGCCGTTCCAGCTGAAGAGCGTCCTGCACCTGACCTCGTCGAACGTGGGAGGATCGAGATGAGCGAAATCAACGCAGCGGTGGCGACTGCCGCCCTCGGCTCCGAGGAGCGCTTCCGCGAGCTGCTCCGCTCCGTCGTCGGGGTGGCCCGCGCGATCTTCGCGGCCAGGGCGTCCTCGATCCTCCTGCTCGACGAGGACGCGAACGAGCTCGTCTTCGAAGCCGTCGTCGGCGAGGGCGAGGAGGGGCTGCTCGGCAGGCGTTTCCCCGCGGGAACCGGCGTCGCCGGCTGGGTCCTGGCGACGCGGACGCCGCTCGTGATCGAGGACGTCGCCGCCGACCCGCGCTTCGCGAAGGATGTGGCCGAGGGCACCGGGTACGTTCCGCAGGGGCTGATGGCGGTGCCGCTGCTGCACGACGAGCGGGCGCTGGGCGTGCTCGAGGTGCTCGACCGGCAGTCGCACTTCACGTTGCAGGAGATGGAGCTGCTCGGGCTCTTCGCCTCGCAGGCGGCGATCGCGCTCGACCTGCTGCAGCGCGCCCGCGAGGCCGAGCGGGCGCTCGCCGGCGACGGGCGGCTCGACGCCGTCGCCCGCCTTGCCTCGACCCTGTCCGAGCTCGACGAGGACCGCCGGCCCGAGGCGGACCGCCTGCTCGGCGCGCTGGCCGCCGTGCTGAAGAGAGCCTGAAAAGAGAACGAGCTCGGCGGGCGCCGAGCTCGTCCGGTTCGAACCGAACTGCCGGCTAGCCGATGGTCGTCTTGCCGACGCTCGTCTTGCCGACGGTGTACTTGTGCGCCTCGACGTCGTTCTCGTCGTCGTTCGCGCCGACCGACGTCTTCCCCACCGAGTTCTTGCCGATCGCGTTCTTGTGGGCCTCGACGTCGTCGTCGCCCTCGTCCGACGCGCCAACAGAGTTCTTGTCGAGTTCGTCCGCCATGTGTCCTCCTTGACCGGGTGCCCGCGGGGGATCACGGGTTGCCCTACTAGACGCCCTATCCGCCGGGGATCTTCCCACGCTTCGCGACGGTTCGCAATGCGGCGCCGACACTGAGATGCTCGCCCGCGGTGAAGCTCGTTCGCGAACGCCTGGCCGAGTCGGTCGCCGCCTTCCGGGGCAACTTCGCCAACCCGCAGCTCCGCCGGATCCAGCTCGCCGGGCTGGGCTCGGTGATGGGGCTCTGGGCGTACAGCGTCGCGCTCGCCGTCTACGCCTACGACTCGGGCGGGGCGAAGGCGGTCGGGATCGTCACGCTCGTGCGGGCGATCCCGGCGGCGCTCTCGGCGCCGTTCACCTCGACGCTCGCCGACCGACTGCCGCGCGTCCCCTTCATGGTCGCGACCAATCTCGGACGCGCGGCCTCGATCGGCGCCGCCGGAGCGGTCGCCGTCGCCGGCGGCGCGTCGTGGCTCGTCTATGCGCTCGCCGGGCTGGCCTCGATCCTCGGCACCGCCTTCCTGCCGGCCGAGTCGGCCCTCCTCCCCCACCTCGCGCGGACGCCGGACGAGCTGACCGCGGCGAACGTCGTCCGCTCGACGATCGAGAGCGTCGGCACCTTCGCAGGGCCGGCGATCGGCGGCGCGCTGCTCGCCGTGACGACGCCGGGCACCGTGATGCTGGTCACGGCCGCGGCGTTCGTCTGGGGCGCCGCGCTCGTCTCGCTGATCCGGGTGCCGGACACGCCCGCCGAGGAGCGGGCGGACGAACCGCAGCCCGCGGCCGCCTTCCGGCGCGAGGTGACCGCGGGCTTCGGAGCAATCGTGCGCGACCGCCGGCTCCGCGTGGTGGTCGGCCTCTACGCCGCCCAGACCCTGCTGGCAGGCGCCCTCGGCGTCCTCGTGGTCGTGATCGCACTCGACCTCCTGAGCTGGAACGACTCCGGCGTCGGGCTGCTGAACGCGGCCATGGGCGTCGGAGGCGTGGCCGGGTCGCTCGCGGCGTTCGCGCTGATCGGGCGCAAGCGGCTGGCGTCGGACTTCGGGCTCGGGATCGTGCTCTGGGGAGCACCCCTCGCCGCGATCGGCCTCTGGCCGCACGCGTGGGTCGCGCTCGTCGCGCTCGGCGTCCTCGGGCTCGGCAACACGCTCGTGGACGTCGCCGGGCTGACGCTGCTGCAGCGGACCGCGCCACCCGACGTGATCGGCCGTGTGTTCGGCGTCCTGGAGATGGTGCTCGTCGGCACGATCGGCCTCGGCGCCGTGATCGCGCCGGCGCTGATCGACGGCCTCGGCGTACGCTGGTCGCTGGTCGTCGCGGGCGCGTTCCTGCCCGTCCTCGCGGCGCTGACGTGGCGGCAGCTACGCGCGATCGACGCCGATTCGCACGCGCCGCCCGAGCTCGGGCTGCTGGAGAGCGTCCCGATCTTCTCTTCGCTCTCGGCGCCGGTACTCGAGCGGCTGGCGTCGCAGCTCGAGGCGGTGACGGTCGCGCCGGGGACCGAGGTGATCCGCCAGGGCGACCACGGCGACCGTTTCTACGTCGTCGAGTCCGGGCGCCTGGGCGTGTCCGTCGACGGCGAGCCCGCCGGCGAGGTCGGCCCCGGGGACTTCTTCGGCGAGATCGCGCTCCTCCGCGACGTCCCCCGGACCGCGAGCGTGACCGCCGAGACCGACGCACGGCTCCAGGCACTCGGCCGCGACCCCTTTCTCGAAGCCGTCACCGGCAACCCGCCGAGCGCCCGGGCGGCGGACGCGATCGTGGGCGCGCGCCTGGCGATCCCCGCTCCGTCCGTGACGTAGGATCGGCCGGTGGACCCGCGGATCCAGGCGTACGCGCGCGTGCTGGTCGACTGCATCGAGCCGCAGCCCGGGTGGCAGGTCAGCGTCCGCTCGCAGCCGCCGGCCCGCCCGCTGATCGAAGAGATCTGCCGGGAGCTCGGCCGGCGCGGGGCGCGCGCGCTCGTCCGCCTGAACTTCGACGCCGTCGGCGGCGCGTTCCTCCGCTACGCGCCGATCGAGCTGATCACCAAGCCTTCGGCGATCGAGCTGCACGAGATCGAGCACACGGACTCGTACATGGCGATCGTCGCCCCCGAGAACACCCGCGACGGCGCCGATGTCCCCGCCGAGCGGATGGGCGCCCGCCAGGCCGCCCTGCGCGAGCCGCACATGCCCTTCCTGATGGACGAGAAACCTTGGGTCGGCTGCTACTACCCGACCGCCGCCTGCGCCCAGGACGCCGGACTGCCGCTGCCCGCGTTCGAGGACTTCCTGTACGGAGCCGTGCTGATCGACTGGCACGAGCTGCGCGAGAAGATGGAGCGGATCGCGGAGCACTTCGACCGGGCCGAGACGGTGCGGATCGTCGGCCCCGAGACCGACCTGACGTTCAGCCTGGCCGGCCGCGAGGGAAAGGTGGACGCGCTCAGCGCGAACATGCCGGGCGGGGAGATCTTTTACTGCCCCCTCGAGGACACGGCCGAAGGGGTCATCAGCTACCTGGAGTATCCGGCGTGCTACCTCGGTCACGAGGTCGAGGGCGCGCGCCTGCGCTTCGAGGGCGGCGTGATCGTCGACGCGTCGGCGACGATCGACGAGGAGTTCCTGCTCGGCACGCTCGAGACGGACGAGGGCGCCCGACGGCTGGGCGAGTTCGGCATCGGCTGCAACCCCGGAATCCAGCGGCACATGCGCAACACGCTGTTCGACGAGAAGATGGAGGGGACGATCCACCTCGCGATCGGCACCGGGTTCCCCCAGATCGGCGGCCTGAACAAGAGCGCGGTCCACTGGGACATGGTCAAGGACCTCCGGAACGGCGGCCGGATCGAGCTCGACGGCAAGGTCGTCCAGGAGAACGGCGTATGGGCGCTTTCGTAGACCCGCGCGTCGAGCAGTACGCCCGGCTCCTGGTCGACCGGTCGCTCGGCGTCCAGGCGGGCTGGCAGGTGATGGTGGTGGCGACGCCCTCGGCCCGGCCGCTGGTCGAGGAGCTCGTCCGCCAGATCGGACGGAAAGGGGCATGGCCGCTCGTGCGGCTCTCCTACGTCGACCAGGAGCAGGTGCCGTTCGACAGCCTCTGGGCGAGCGAGGCCCCGGAAGACCTGCTGGGAACGATGGCGCCGGGCGAGGCGCGCGTGCGCGAGGAGCTCGACGCCTGGCTGCTGGTCTTCGGGTCGGAGAACACGCGCGGCGGGACGATCCTCTCGCCGGAGCGGCGCCAGATGCTGCGCCAGGCGTCGATCGACTTCACGCGGCGGCGGCTGACCGGCGAGCTCCCGTGGGTGGGTTGCCTCTACCCGACCGAGGCGCTCGCCCAGGAGGCGGGGATGACGCTCGCCGACTACGCCGACTTCGTCTTCGGCGCCTGCCTCCTGGACTGGGAGGCGGAAGCCGCGCGGATGAGCCGCTACACGGAGCGGTTCGACGCCGCCGAGACCGTCCGTATCGTCGGCGCCGGCACCGACCTCACCCTGTCGATCGCCGGCCGCTCCGGCCTCGTCGACGACGCCCACTACAACATGCCGGGCGGCGAGTTCTTCTACTCGCCGGTCGAGGACTCGGCCGAGGGCGTCGTCGAGTTCTCGGAGTTCCCCGCTGTCTACCAGGGCGCGATCTGCGAGGGCGTCCGGCTGCGCTTCGAGGGCGGCAAGGTCGTCGACGCCGCGGCGACCGCGAACGAGACCTTCCTGATCGGCGCGCTCGACACGGACGAGGGCGCGCGCCGGATCGGCGAGCTCGGCATCGGCTGCAACCCCGGAATCCAGCGGCACACCCGCAACACGCTCTTCGACGAGAAGATCGACGGAACGGTGCACCTGGCGGTCGGTGCGGGGGTGCCGATGGTCGGCGGCACGAACCACAGCGCCGTCCACTGGGACATGGTCAAGGACCTTCGGCCCGGCGGCCGGATCGAGCTCGACGGCGAGGTCGTCCAGGAGAAGGGATGGTGGACGCTCTAGACCCGCGGGTCGGCGAGTACGCGCGCCTGCTGGTCGAGCGGTCGCTGAACGTCCAGCCGGGCTGGCAGGTGCTGATCAGGGCACAGCCGGAGGCACGCCCGCTGATCGAGGAGCTGATCCGGCTCGTCGCCGAGCGCGGCGCCTACCCGCTCCTGCGGATGAATTTCACCCTCTTCCCGAACGACGAGCCGTGGGCGTCCGAGGCGCCGCTCGAGCTGGTCGGCGAGATCGCGCCGATCGATCTCCACGCCTCCGACCACATGGACGCTCGGATCACCGTCGAGGCGCCGGACAACACCCGCGGGGTCGCCGAGGTCGGCGCCGAGCGCCGGGCACTGATGAAACGGGCGTCGGCGCCGTTCTTCCGGCGGACGATGGCGGACGAGATCCCCTGGGTCGGCTGCCAGTACCCGACCAACGCGTTCGCTCAGGAGGCGGGCATGCCGCTGGCCGCGTTCGAGGACTTCTTCTACGGCGCGTGCCTGCGCGACTGGGACGCGGAGTCGAAGTCGATGCACCGGCTGGTGGCCCGGTTCGACGACGCGGACGAGGTGCGCATCGTCGGCGACGAGACCGATCTGACGCTGTCGCTCCGCGGCCGCAAGGGCGAGGTCGACGACGGCCACGTGAACATGCCGGGGGGCGAGTTCTTCTACTCGCCGATCGAGGACTCGGCCGAGGGGACGATCTCCTTCGACGTCCCCACCGAGCTGGAGTCCGCGCCCGTCTCGGGGATCCGCCTGACCTTCCGCAAGGGGCGAGTCGAGGAGGCATCCGCCGAGCAGGGCGAGGCCGAGCTGCTCGCCGCGCTCGACATCGACGACGGCGCGCGGTTCGTCGGCGAGCTCGGGATCGGCTGCAATGCCGGCATCACCCGTCCGATGCGCAACATCCTCTACGACGAGAAGATGGCCGGGACTGTCCACCTCGCGGTCGGCGCCAGCTACCCGAAGGTCGGTGGGACGAACGTCAGCTCGCTCCACTGGGATCTGATCAAGGACCTGCGCGCGGGCGGCAGGATCGAGCTGGACGGCGAGGTCGTCCAGGAGAACGGAGTCTGGGTAGGGGTCGGTGGGGTCTGACCCCGCAGGGGTCTGACCCTGAAGGCTTGCGCCGCCCCGTCTCTGTCGGGACAGACCCCTCCGGGGTCAGTCCCCGCTCGGGTGCGCGGGTCGCGCTGGCGACGTGCGCCGAGCTGCCCGACGGCGACGAGGACTTCCCGCTGCTGATCGCCGCGCTCGCCGCCGGGGGAGTCGAGTCCGAAGCGGCCGTTTGGGACGATGCCGCCGTCGACTGGAGCGGCTACGACCTCGTCCTTCCGCGCTCGACCTGGGACTACGCCGAGCGCCGCGACGACTTCCTCGGGTGGGCGGCGTCCGTGCCGCGCGTCCTCAACCCGCTCGAGATGCTCGAGTGGAACACGGACAAGCAGCGCTACCTCACGGATCTCGCAGCCGCCGGCGTGCCGGTGGTACCGACGACCTTCGTCGGGCCGGGCGACGAGCTGCAGCCGCCGGACGACGCGTTCGTGGTCAAACCGGCGATCTCGGCCGGTGGGCGCAGCTCGGCGCGGTTCGACGCCCAGGAGGCCCGCGGCCGCCCGGGCGCTCGTCGCCCGCATCCACGCCGAGAACCGCACGGCGATGGTCCAGCCCTATCTCGGCCAGCATGACGAAAAGGCGCTCGTGTACCTCGACGGCGAGTACTCGCACGCGGTCCGGCGCCGGGTGCCGCTGCCCGCAGCAGGCGACCGGGACGTCCTCTACCTCGACGAGGAGCTCGGCCCGGCCGAGGCGACCGCTGCGGAGCGGGAAATCGCCGAGGCCGCGCTCGCCTGCGCCTCTGCACCCCTCCTCTACGGCCGCGTCGACCTGATGGGAGAGCAGGTGCTGGAACTCGAGGTCGCCGAGCCGTCCTTGTATCTCTCGTTCGGAGAGGCAGCCGCAAAGCGCTTCGCCGCGGCGATCTCGCACCGTCTCTGAGCGACTCTGCGCGGCCTCGGCCGTGCTCGTTACAGTGGACGCATGAGCGTGCGCGACATTCTCGGGCGTCCGCTCCGCGACCTCCGGGTCTCCGTCACGGACCGCTGCAACTTCCGGTGCGTCTACTGCATGCCCAGGGAGGTCTTCGGGCGCGACTACCGCTTCCTCGACCGGCGCGAGCTGCTCAGCTTCGAGGAGATCGAGCGCCTCGCGCGCGCGTTCACCGCGCACGGGGTCGAGAAGATCCGGATCACGGGCGGTGAGCCGCTCGTCCGGCGCGATCTCGAGCGGCTGATCGAGCAGCTGGCTGCGATCGACGGCCTCGACCTGACGTTGACCACCAACGGCTCGCTCCTCCCGCAGAAGGCGAAGGCACTCCGCGATGCCGGCCTGCGCCGGGTGACGGTCAGCCTCGACTCGCTCGACGACGAGGTCTTCACGGCGATGAACGACGTCGACTTCCCCGTCGAGCGCGTGCTCGACGGGATCGACGCCGCCGCCGCGGTCGGGCTCCCGGTGAAGGTCAACATGGTCGTGAAACGCGGCGTGAACGAGGACAGCGTGCTGCCGATGGCGCGCCTCTTCCGGGAGCGCGGCCACATTCTCCGCTTCATCGAGTACATGGACGTCGGCCACTCGAACGGCTGGCGGCTCGATGACGTCGTCCCCGCGGCCGAGATCGTCGCCGCGATCGATGCCGAGCTGCCGGTCGAGCCGGCCGAGCCCAACTACCGCGGCGAGGTGGCGAAGCGGTGGCGGTACCGGGACGGCGGCGGAGAGATCGGAGTGATCGCATCCGTCACGCAGCCGTTCTGCGGCGACTGCACGCGCGCCCGGCTCTCCGCCGAGGGTCGCCTCTACACCTGCCTCTTCGGCGTCCGGGGCCACGACCTGCGCGCACTGGTGCGCGGCGGCCGGTCAGACGGCGAGCTGCGCGACGAGATCGGCCGGATCTGGGGCCGGCGAACCGACCGCTACTCGGAGATCCGCTCGGCGAACACGGCCGACCTGCCGAGGGTGGAGATGTCCTACATCGGCGGGTAGGGGAAGAACGGAAGGAATGAAGACCGCCACCTGTCTCGTTAGTATCCGTATGCCCGCCCGGGAGCACGATTTATGACCGCACTCGTCCAAGCAGGCCGTAGACACCTGCCCAGAGGATGGGCAGACCTCGGGCTGCAGGTTGCCATCTGGTTCGGCTTCCTCGCCCTCTATCAGGTGGTCCGCGGCTTCGCCGACCGCAATCCGACGCAGGCGTTCGAGAACGGCCTCGGCGTCATCCGGATCGAGGAGCGGGTCGGCGACCTGTTCGAACTGACCGCCGCGAATCTCGTCTCCGGGTCGCACTTCCTGATGCTGCTCGTCAACTGGACGTACTGGAACTCCGAGTTCACGGTCGTCGGGCTCGCGCTCCTCTGGATCTACCTGAGACGGAACGCAGCGTTCCTGCGGTTCCGCAACTGGATCCTGCTCGCGAACATCATCGGGCTCGTCGGTTACATCGTCGTCCCGACGGCGCCGCCGCGGATGTTCCCGACCTTCGGCTTCCCGGACACGCTCGCGAACATCGGCACCCTGAACCACGGCAGCGGCCTGATCCAGCTCGCGGCCAATCCCTACGCGGCGATGCCCAGCCTGCATGCCGCAGACGCCCTGATCGTCGGCGTCTCGATGGCGCTCGTCTGCCGCCACTGGTGGGCGAAGGCGCTGTGGCTGCTCTGGCCGGCGTGGGTCTGGTTCGCGGTGATGGCGACCGGCAACCACTTCTGGCTCGACATCCTCGCGGGCATCGTGGTCGCGCTCCTCGCGGCGGTTGTCGTCTACCGGCGCCCGATCCTGCGGCGCCTGCGCCCCAGCCCGGCAGCGGCCTGACCCCTCCGCGCGTGGACGTCAAGTCCACCTACACCGACGGCGCACGGCGGATCGCGTCGCGGTCGATGACGGGCCTGGCGCAGACGCGTGTGACGCCGTCGATGCTCACGGCGCTGGGCGTCTCCCTGTGCGTGGCCGCCTCCGTGCTCGTCTATTTCGAGTACCGGAACGAGTGGCTGTTCTTCTGGACGGGCGCGGTCGTCTTCGTGCTCGGCTCGCTGCTGGACATCCTGGACGGCGCCCTCGCCCGTGCGGGCGGGAAGTCCACGCCGTTCGGCGCGTTTCTCGACTCCACGACAGACCGGATCGGGGAGGCGTTCATGCTCGGCGCGATCGCCCTGGCCTTCGCACGCGACGGCAACGAGATTGCGCTGGCCTTCGCGTTCGCAGCGCTGGCCGGCTCGTTCCTGGTCTCGTACACGCGCTCGAAGGCCGAGACGCTGGGCCTGAAGGGCGACGTCGGCATCGGCTCGCGGGCGGAGCGTGTGGTGGTGATCACCGCAGGGCTCGTGCTCGCGCCCTGGGGCGGGCTCCAGTGGGCGATCTACCTGCTCGCTGCGACCGCCTGGATCACCGTCGGACAGCGGATCTGGTTCGTGCGCAGGCAGCTGCGCGAACGCGTCTAACTGTCGTCCGAGCCCTTGCCCGCGGGGGCAGGCGCCTGGTATGAGGCGCTATGGCCATCGCCGTCGGCAGGGAGCGCGAGCTCGACCGGGTTGCGTCGTTCCTCGATCCCGCCGGGACCGGCACCGTCCTGTTGCTGGAGGGCGAGCCCGGAATCGGCAAGACGACGGTGTGGGCGGAAGCGGCGACGGCGGCGGAGCCGGACTGGCGAATCCTGCGCGCCCGACCGCTGGAGGTGGAGGCAACGATCTCGTTCGCCGCGGTCGGCGACCTGCTCGCGGGCTCGCTCGACGAGATCCGGGCCGAGCTCCCCGGGCCGCAGCTGCGCGCGCTCGAGATCGCGCTCGTGCTGGCGGAGCCCGACGCCGTCCCTCCCGACCCGCAGGCGATCGCCTTCGCCTTCCTCTCCGCCCTTCGCCTCCTGGCCCGCTCCCGGTCGCTGCTCGTCGCGGTCGACGACCTGCAGTGGCTGGACCAGCCATCGGCCGCCGTCCTACTGTACGCGGCCAGGCGCATCGAGGACGAGCCCGTCCGCTTCCTCGTCGCCCGGCGAACCACGGTGGACGGCCCGGCGGACGACCTCGACCGCGCCGTCGGCGGCGAGCGCCTGATCCGGCTGGCACTCGGCCCTTTGAGTCGCGGCGCGATCCAGCACCTGCTCCGGGAGCGCCTCGACGTCGTGGTTTCCCGGCCGATCCTCCATCAGATCCATGCGGTGTCGGGCGGCAACCCGTTCTACGCACTCGAGCTTGCCCGCTCGTTGCCGGCGTCCGTGGCCGAACAGGAGCCGGAGAGACCGCTGCAGATTCCGGCGAGCCTGACGGCGCTCGTCGACGACCGGCTCGGGAAGCTCCCGCGCACGACGGAGAGCGCGCTGCAGATCGCGGCCATGCTCGCGCATCCGACCGTCGAGGCGGTCGCTTCGGTGCTCGGCCGACCGCCGTCGTTGCGACCGGCGGCGGAGGCCGGTGTGATCGTGGTCGACGGCGACGCGATTGCGTTCACCCATCCGCTCCTGGCGTCCGGCCTCGCCGCCCGGATCGAGCCCGGGCGCGCGCGCACCCTGCACCGTCGCATCGCCGCCGTCGTCACAGATCCCGAGGAACACGCCCGCCACCTCGCACAGGCTGCGTCCGGGGTCGATCCCGAGGCGGTCGCAGCGCTCGAGCGGGCCGCGGCCCAGGCCGGCGGCCGGGGAGCGCCGGAGGTGGCCGCCGAGCTGCTGGAGCGCGCGCTGCGCCTGACGGCGGCTGCCGATCGCGAGCGCGTTCGGCGCGTGCAGGCGGCCGCCGACGCACAGCGCGGCGCCGGCGACTACGCGCGCTCACGAGAGCTCGCCTCCGAGGCAGTGGACGCCCTGCCGCCGGGCGAAGACCGGGCACGGGCGCTGCTCGCTCTGGCCGAGGCATCGCCGGAGCCGACAGAGGCTGCGACCAGGGCGCTCTCCGAGGCGGGCTCGAACCACGCCTTGCGGGCCCGCATCTCGCTGTCGCTGGGCCTCGGGTACCTGCTGGTCGACTGCCGCCGCTCGCTCGAGCACGCGCGCTCGGCGGTCGACGATGCGGAGGCCGCAGGAGACGCCACCCTCGCCGCGGAGGCGCTGGCGTTCCGCGCCTGGTTCGAGGGGGCCTGCTGCGACGGCGATCCACTCGCCTCGCTCGAGCGCGCACAGGAGCTCGCGCGCGGATCCCTGGAGGAGGTGGTGACGGGATTCCGCCCCGCGTTCGCCGCCGCCACCGTCCGGATGTGGCGTGACGAGCACGACCTCGCCCGGGTCGGCTTTTCGGACGACTTCGAGGCAGCGGCGCAGCGGGGCGATTCCTTCCGCCGCATGCACGCGCTCATGCACCTCGCCCAGGTCGAGTGGCGTGCGGGCGACTGGGACCAGGCGGCCGAGCACGCCGACGCCGCTCTGACGGAGTGGCGGGACAGCGGCGACCCCCAGGGCGTCGGGGCGGCACTGTGGATCCGAGCGGTGATCGCCGCGCACCGGGGGGATCTCGACTTCGCCCGCGACGCGGTCGCCCAGGCACTCGCGCCAGCCGTCGACGACCGTCTTCACCGTGCCCGCTACGAGTGGGTGCTCGGCTTCGCCGCCCTCGCGGAGGACGACCCGCAAGAAGCGCTGCCGCATCTCGAGACCGCCGCCCGGGGCTTCGACGAGCTCGGGATCGCAGAGCCGGGGATGCGGCTCTTCGCCAGTGATCTGATCGAGGCGTATGCGGCGACCGGGCAGGCTGAGGAGGCGGCGGTGTACTCCACTGCGCTCGAGCGCCGCGGCGTCGCCCTCGGCCGCCCGCGCGCGATCTCGATCGGCCTCCGCGGACGCGGGCAGGCGCTCGCCTCGGTCGGCGACCCCGAGAGCGGCCTCGGCCTGCTCGAGGAGGCGGCGCGCACGGGCGACGGCTGGGCGGTTCCACTCGAGCGTGCCCGGACGCTGCTCGCCGTCGGCACCGTCCAGCGCCGGCTGCGACGACGACGCGAAGCACGGGCGACGCTGGAGCAGGCGCTCCGCATCTTCGAGGATCTCGGCGCACCACCCTTCGTCGACCGCGCCCGCGCAGAGCTCGGGCGAATCGGCGGCCGCGCTCCTTCCGAGGGCGGCCTTACGCCGACCGAGCGGCGCGTCGCCGACCTGGTCGCGGAGGGAAAGACGAACCGCGAAGTGGCCGCGGAGCTCGTACTGTCCGTGCATACGGTCGAGGCGGCCCTCACGTCCGTGTACCGGAAGCTCGAGATCCGCTCACGGACGGAGCTGGCGCGGAGGCTCGCGCAGCGCGCCTGACCCGCCGAGGTCAATGTCTAGGGGTTTCCGGGTTTCCGCGTCGGCAACGCCGTGCGACCCTCGACCCCATGCCGAGCTACGTCGTCGAGTCGTACGCGGCGCACTCAGGAGCCGTCGTCGAGGACGCCCGCGCGCGTGCCCGGCGGACGGCCGAGCTCGGCACCGGAGTCCGGTACGTCCGGACGACGTTCCTGCCCGAAGACCAGACGATCCTCCACTTCTTCGAGGCGCCGTCCGCGGAGGAGCTCGACCGGGCAGGAAAGCGGGCCGCGCTCGCCTACGAGCGGATCGTCGTGGCCGTGGAGGACGCAGACCCCGACGAGAGGGAGGCACCCGAATGAGGAAGCGCACGTACGTCACGGCGGCGATGCTCGGGTTAGCCGCAGCCGCAGCCGCAGCCGCATGTCGCGGGAGTGGTCGGCGCGGCCGGCGCTGGCACGAGCCGTGCCCTGATCACCGCGGGGGTGCTCTACAAGGCCCAGCCCTGCTCAGGAGCGTCGGGCAGGCTCGCGGCGCCGAAGCCGGTGACGGCGGGCACCCTCGAGCTGAGCCGCGGCGGACGGACCGCACGGGTGAGCCTGCTCGACGGCGGCACGCAACCGGCGAGCGTCTCGCTGTCCGGATCGGGACCGGTCAAGGCCACGCTCGTCCTGCAGACGCCGCGGGTGAAGGTCACCGGCGCGAGCGGCGGCGCGGTCGAGCGGATTCCCCTCGGCTCGCGGCCCGCCGTGGGCGGACGGCTGTTCTTCGCGGTCGGCAACGACGAGGAGCGGAACGGCCACGTGAACACGCTGATCCAGCTCCAGCGTGCAGCTCGCGTCGCCGCGGTCACCGCACCGCGTCAGCTCCCCGTGATCACGGCCCGCGTGCACGACGGGCCGGTGGGGTCGCGCCCGCAGATCGGCTTCGATCCTCCGAGCACGATCGAGGTCGGCCAGGCGAACGGCCGCGACGCGCAATGGGAGCCGACTCCGCTCGTCCACGAGTACGGCCATTTCGTCCTATACACGATCGCGCGCGACGGGCCGGACGCCGGCGCTCATGACGCCAGCAGGTCGTATCCGACCAAGCCGAACCTGGCCTGGAGCGAAGGATTCCCGAACGCCTTCGCGGCGGTCGTGCTGAAGGAGGGCGCCGGGCTCCTGTACCTGGGCTGCGGGCCGTACATGAACCTCGCGTCGCAGCCGCCGCGGCCCACGCTCGCGAGCAAGGTGGACGAGCGCTACGCCCAGTACAACGAGACGCGGGTCGGCGCCGCCACCTACCAGATGATCCAGCGTCAACTGGGCGGCGGGCAGGCAGGGCTCAAGCGGCTGCTGACGGCACTTCCGAGGTACAACCGCGCCGGCCACTCCGTCTGGACGGCGCGCGACCTGCGCGACCTGGCCGCTCAGCAGTTCGAGCACTCCGGCGCGGACGACGCCTTCTACAACACGCTGTTCTTCGGCGAGGGAATGAGCTGGGAGGGCCAGATCGGCGTAGGGCCGACCACCGAGCCCGATCCGGAGTTCTACCGGATGCGGTACGCCTGGGCGACCGTCTCGCTGCGGCTCACGGGGCCGGGCGGCTTCGACTGCCGCACGACAACCGACATCGACGCCACCTCCTTCTCGAGGTTCGACGGCGCGGGTGCGGCGCTGGGGCTGAAGAAGGCCAGCGGCGGTCTTTCGTTCGCCGGCTCGGACGACTGCTACCTGATCTCGAGCGGGGGGAGCGTGAACTGGTCGAAACCACGCGAGATCGGCGGTGAGCGAGTGACGATTCCGTTCCCGTACCTGTCCGGCGGGCGGCACTGGAACGGCGAGTACACCGTCTATGCCAAGTTCCACTGCGAGTTCGATCCGACGAACCCGCCGGGCATCCCGGCCTACTGCCCGACGGCGATGAAGGCCCGCATCTACCCCGTCAACAAGATCCTGTTGATCAGTACGCCGGGCATGGCGCCGGGCGCGCCGATGACGCTCTCGCGGGAGGTGGAGACGAAGGTGGCGACCTTCAAGGCGAACGGCGAGTGCCACATCGGCGCCGTCGACTGCGGCGTCTAGCGGGGCGTCGATGAAGACGGCGAAGATCATCGCCTTTGCGGTGCTTGCCCTGACCGCCGGCACGGCCGACCCGCGTGCTGCGACCACGAGCGGCGGTGCCGTCGTCGTCATCTGGGGCTGTGTCGGCCGGCCCGGGGTCTCGAGCGGCAACTACGGCCAGTGCACCATCCCGCCGGTTGCGAGGAGCGGCGTGAGCGCGATCGCCGCCGGCTTCGCCCACGACCTCGCGCTGAAGGCCGGGCGTGTCCTCGCCTGGGGCTGCCACGGGAAGAGCGTGGACGACGGGCAGTGCCGCGTCCCGGCGGCGGCGAGAAGCGGCGTGACCGCGATCTCCGCGGGTGGCTCCCACAGCCTGGCGCTGAAACGGGGCGGGGTGATCGGCTGGGGCTGCGGCGGCCCCGGCGTCGGCACCGACCTCGGGCAGTGCACCGTTCCGCCAACGGCGCAGAGCGGCGTGAAGGCGATTGCCGCGGGCGAGCACCACAGCCTGGCGCTGAAGGGCGGCGCCGTCATTGCCTGGGGCTGCGCCGATCCCGCGAAGATCGGCCTCGACGCCGGCGAGTGCGATGTCCCGCCTTCTGCGAGGAGCGGCGTGACCGCCATCGCCGCCGGGTTCAATCAGAGCCTGGCCTTGAAACGAGGGGGCGTGATCGCCTGGGGCTGCACCCCGGCGAGCAACGACTCCGGGCAATGCCGCGTCCCGGCAGCAGCTCGAAGCGGAGTTACCGCGATCGCGGCGAGCATCGACCACAGCCTGGCACTGAAGAAGAACGGCAGTGTCGTCGCCTGGGGCTGCCACGGCCATGGGAGCGATCGCGGACAGTGCCGCGTCCCGCCGGCCGCCCGCAGTGGCGTGACCGCGATCGCCGCCGGCGGCTCGCAAAGCCTCGCTCTGAAGGAGGATGGCAGCGTCGTCGGCTGGGGGTGTCCCACGTTCCTCGGGCCTACGCCGGCGGGCGGACACCGCTGCCCCGTCTCCGTCCACGCAGTCGACAGCGGAGTCCTCGCGCTCGCTGCCGGCCAGAGCGGCAGCTTCGCGCTGACGAAATCGTGACCGGAGCATCGAGAAGGGAGGAAGGAGAATGAGCAAGAGCCACCTGCTCGCCGCGGCGGCCTGTGCCGTCGTCACGAGCGCCCTCGCGGGCGGCGTCGCCTGGGCGACCATCCCCGGCGACGGAGGCGTGATCCAGGGCTGCTACACGAAGATCGGCGGCATCCTGCGCGTGATCGACAGCGCCAAGGGCGAACGCTGCCTCGGCATCGAAGTGCCCATCAGCTGGAACCAGAAGGGACTGAAAGGAGACCCGGGAGCGAACGGAGCGCCGGGCGTGAGCCCGACGGTCGCACAGCTTCAGCCGGGAGACTCGAACTGCCCGGCCGGAGGCGCAGCGATCACAGACGCTGCCGGCTCGACCGCGTACGCGTGCAACGGGGCGGACTTCGCGGGCACGCTCACGAGTCCCAACGGTGAGTACTCGATCAGCGTGACGGATACCGGCATCACCCTCGCGCACGGACCGACCACGTCCATCAAACTCGTCGGCGACTCGCTCGACCTGCGCAGCGCCGGGAGCACCGAAGTCCGCGCCGCTACGACTGCGAAGGTCGAGTCGGAATTGGATCTCGACCTGCGCAGCGGCACGAGTGCCGAGCTGCGCGCGGGCACGAGTGCGAAAATCCATGCCGGAGGCGATTTCACCGTCGAAGGAGTCACCGGCCTCATCCAGTCGACCGGTGTCCTGAATCTGAAGGGCAGCGCGATCAATCTGAACTAGTGACGGCGTGTGGTAGGTTGCTAGCACTTTGGGTGCTAGCAGATCACCGAGGAAGGGCGTCCTGGTCAGGGCGCCCGCCTCGTTAAAGAGCGCGCTCGTCCGCGAAACGGCCAGAAAAGGCGCTTCCCTGAACGACGTCGCGGTCGGACTGCTATCAGACTCGTTCGGCGTCGACTATCGGCCGACCGGACGGAAGAGCGCCCTCTCCGGCTCGAGCCCCGTCATCCTCCTGCGCATGCCCGAAGAGCTGCGGGACGCGATCCGCGCAGAGGCGACGCGGGCCGGCACTCCCTTCAACGACGTCGTCCTCCGGGTGCTCGCGGACGGGCTCGGCGTCCCCTTCAGATCCAACCGACGAAAGGAAGCAATGGCCAACACGAACGGCTCGCAGAACGGCCGCCAGCGCGCGAACGGCAAGGTGCGCGTCGCGATCATCGGCGCCGGCAACTGCGCCAACTCGCTGCTCCAGGGCGTGCAGTACTACAAGGACGCGAGCCCGGACGACTTCGTCCCCGGCCTGATGCACGTCGACCTCGGCGGATACCACATCCGCGACATCGAGTTTGTGGCCGCGTTCGACGTCGTCAAGGGCAAGGTCGGCGTCGACCTCGCCGACGCGATCTGGGCGCATCCGAACGACACGATCAAGTTCGCCGACGTGCCGAAGACCGGCGTCAAGGTCTCGCGCGGGATGACGCACGACGGCATCGGCAAGTACCTCTCCGAGGTGGTCGAGAAGGCCCCCGGCGAGACCGACGACGTGGTCGGGATCCTCAAGGAGACCGGCGCGGACGTCGTGGTCAACTACCTCCCGGTGGGCTCGGAAGCCGCGACCAAGTGGTACACCGAGCAGATTCTCGAGGCGGGCGTCGCGATGGTGAACTGCATGCCCGTGTTCATCGCGCGCGAGCCGTACTGGCAGCGCCGCTTCGAGGAGGCCGGCGTGCCGATCATCGGCGACGACATCAAGTCGCAGGTCGGCGCCACCATCTCGCACCGGGTGCTGACGACGCTGTTCCGCGATCGCGGCGTGCGGCTCGACAAGACGATGCAGCTGAACGTCGGTGGCAACTCCGACTTCCTGAACATGCTCGAGCGGGACCGGCTCGAGTCGAAGAAGATCTCGAAGACGAACGCGGTCACGTCGATGCTCGACTACGACCTCGGCGCCGGGAACGTGCACGTCGGCCCGTCCGACTACGTGCCGTGGCTGACCGACCGGAAGTGGGCGTACATCCGGATGGAAGGCAAGTCGTTCGGCGACGTGCCGCTGAACATCGAGCTGAAGCTCGAGGTCTGGGACTCGCCGAACTCGGCAGGGATCGTGATCGACGCGGTCCGGCTGGCGAAGCTGGCCCTGAACAACGGCGTCGCGGGCGCGCTCGAGGCGCCCAGCTCGTACCTGATGAAGTCGCCGCCGAAGCAGATCCGCGACGACGAGGCGCGCGAGAACACCGAGCGCTTCATCAAGCAGCACACGCGGAAGCCGGCGAAGACCGCCGCGAAGGCGTAGCTCGACCTGTAGGGACAGACCCCGTTCGGGGTCTGTCCCTACGATTGCGGCGATGAGGATCTGCCTCGTGACGCCGTTCGCGTGGTCGGTGCCCCACGACGTGAACGACCACGTCGCCGGAGTCGCGGCGGAGCTCAGGGAGCTCGGTCACTCCGTCACGGTGCTCGCACCCTCCAGCCGCGCCGCCGATCTCCGCGCCGGCCGGCAGTCGCTGCTCGGAGACGCCGATGACGACGTGATCGCGATCGGCCCGGCGGTGCCGATCTCCCGCCGCAGCAGCATGGGCGTCCCGGTCGGCTGGCGCGCGAACCTGTCCGTCGCGCTCTCCCGTGGCGGGTACGACGTGGTCCACGGGTTCGAGCCCGCACTGCCGAGCCTCTCCTACCTCGCGCTCCGCTCCGCGCAGACGATCGCGGTCGCGAGCTTCTTCGCGCCGGAGCGGCTCGGCTATCCGCCGGCGAAGGCCCAGCGCGCGAAGCTGCTCGGGCGGATCGACGCGCTGGTCGCCTCCTCGGAGGAGGTGGCCGCAGCCGCCGGGGAGCGCTTCCCCGGCGACTACCGGATCGTGTCACCGGGCGTCGACACGAATCTCTTCCGGCCTGGCCGAAAGAGCCAGGAGATCGTGCTCGAATGGCGAGGTCTCGAACGTCCGGTGGCGCGCGGCGTGATCCGGATGCTCGACGAGCTGCCCGGCTGGGAGCTGACGCTGCTCCGCACGAGGCCGCTCTCCGGCCGGCCGTACGTGCCGCGGCGCTTCGTCGCCCGCGTGCGCTCGCGGCTGGGCCGCGACACGGCGACGCGGGCCGCAGCCCTCGCCGAGGCGGCGATCTACGTGCCGGCGATCGAGGGCAGCCAGCGGCTCCGCCTCGAGGCCGACGCCTCCGGTGCGCCGTCGGCGGATCCGCCCGGCGTCGAGACGCAGCCCGAGCTGGCAGCGGCCGCCGTGGCCCGGCTCGCCGAGCACTCCGACCTCCGCGAGCGGCTCGGCGCGGAGGCCCGCTCCCGGGCAGAAGGGCAGAGCTACGCCGCGGTCGCGGCCGACCTCGACGGCCTCTACCGCTCGCTGGCGCGCCGCCGCCGTCCGCGCCGCGACGAGGACCCGCTCGCCGGCCGCCCCTGGATCACCTGCGACCTGCACATGCACACGTCGTGGTCGCACGACTGCTCGATCCAGGTGGAGGAGCTGCTCGAGCACGCCGAGACGATCGGGCTCGGCGCGATCGCCGTCACCGACCACAACCGCCTCGGCGGCGCGCAGGAGGCGGTCGAGCTCGCCCGCGGCCGGGATCTGGTCGTCATCCCGGGCGAGGAGGTCAAGACAGACACCCAGGGCGAGGTGATCGGGCTCTTCCTGCGCGAGGAGATCCCGCGCGGCCTCTCGTTCGCCGACACGATCGCGGCGATCCGAGCGCAGGACGGCCTCGTCTACCTCCCCCATCCCTTCGACCGGCGGCACGCGATCCCCGACGCCCGCACGCTGCACCGACACCTCGCCGACATCGACGTCTTCGAGGTGTACAACGCGAGGCTGATCCGGGAGTCGTTCAACGACGAGGCGCTCCGGTTCGCGCGCAAGTACGGCCTGACAATGGGCGCCGGCTCCGACGCCCATGTGCTGCTCGGCGTGGGCGCCGGCGCGGTCAAGATGCGCGCCTTCGACGGGCCCGAGGAGTTCCTGGTCAGCCTGCGCGGCGCCGAGATCCTGCGCCGGCCGAAGTCCCTGATCGTCCAGCAGGTGCAGAAGTGGGCGGCGCAGGCCAAGGAAAGGGTCCGCTAGGGGAGAAATCCAGACGTGTCCCCAGTGACCGCCGTGCCCGCCGACGAGATCCACGAGAAGTACCTCCAGAAGGCAATCTCCGAGATCAACGAGCTCGGAGACGAGATCGCGCGCGCGGCCGGCGGCGTCTCGGTGCCCGTGCTCGGCTCGGGGCACCCGCTCGCGGACATCTTCCTGCTCAAGCACCGGCCGCAGCCGTCCGAGGCGCAGGAGGGCGTCGCCTTCTTCGGCCGTTCCGGACAAGCGGTGCTGAAGTCGCTCCAGCGGCTGCGCGTCGACCCGATGGCGATCTACGGGACCAACTGCGTGAAGCTGGCCGACGGCGCCGCCGACGAGGAGGCGCGCGGCTGGCTGATCCGCGAGCTGCACACCGTCCAGCCGAAGCTGGTCGTGGCGATGGGCAAGGACGCGCTTGCCTTCCTCAACGACCTCGAGTTCCCGCTGGCCGCCGAGGTCGAGCCGACGCTCGGCGAGCTTCAGCGGTTCACCCCGACCGTCGAGGCGCTGGTCGTTCCCGACATCGACGCCGCTCTCGACGAGGCGCCGGCGAAGACCGCGTTCTGGAACGCCTTCAAGGTGCTCGGCTCCTGGTGGGCAGAGCTGCCGCCGTATTGAGTCGCTCGCGCTCGGTCGCGCTCGCGGCCTGGTTCGGAGCCGGCGCGGCCTGGTACTTCACGGCCGACTCCCTGCCGCGGATCCCGCTCTGGTGGGAAGTGGCGCTCCTCGCGTTCGTGCTGATGCCGGCCGTGTTCCTGTTCGACTGGATCGTGCTGCCGCTCTGCCGTGCTCGTCGGCTGCTTCCACTCGCGGGCTCCCTGGCCGCGCTGGCGATCCTGGCCGAGGTCGGCGACCTCGAGGTGCTCGCGAACGCCGCCAAGCTTGCGGCGGTGACGTTCTTCGCCTTCTGGTTCCTCGGGCTCTTCGAGGAGCTCGTCCTGCTGGTCGCGATCGCGGCGATCGTCCCCTTCGTGGACGCCTACTCCGTCTTCCGCGGCCCGACCGGCCACATCGTCGAGCACCACTCCAACGTCTTCGACGCCTTCTCGGTCTACTGGGTCCTGCCCGGCCAGTCGAACGGCCCGCGGCTCGGCATCCCCGACGTCCTCTTCTTCGCGCTCTACCTCGCTGCCGCCGTTCGGTTCAGGCTCCGCCCGGGGTGGACGTGGCTGGCGATGGTCGGCGCCCTGGGTGCGACCATCGCGATCACGGTCTGGGCAGACGTAGCCGGCCTACCGGCATTGCCGGCGCTCTCGGTGGGGTTCCTGGTCCCGAACGCGGATCTGATCTGGGCGCAAGTGCGAGGCGGGGGCCGTCGCCAGGACGACCCCCGCCGTCGCTACGGCTAGCTGTGGCAGTTCTTCGTGACCCAGGCGGTGATGTTCTGCGAGGCCTGCGTGAGCTTCTGCGTGTCGATCGAGGTCGACAGCTTCTGCAGCTTCGCGAGTGTGGCTGGATCGGGCGTCTGGCCCGGCTTGAGGTTGCCGACGACGCCTGCGATCTTCGTCATGTAGTCGGCGACGACCTTGAAGTCCCCCTTGATGTCGGAGGGCGCGTCGTTCGCGAACTCCTCGAGGGCCTGGGCCGTCTTCTTCAGATCCTGGGTGCCGTTTGCGCCACCCAGCGCCTGCGAGTATTTCTGGCTGAGGTTGGCGAGATCCTTGCACTTGCCGCTTGCGACCAGACCGCCGAGCGCCGACGTGGTCGTCGCCGCCGCCGTGGTCGTGGCTTCGGTGGTCGGCTCCTCGGTGGTCGTGGCCTCGGTGGTGGTCGCCGCCTCCGTTGTCGTCTCCTCCGTGGTGGCCGCCGAGTTCTTGCTGCTGCTGCCGCAGCCTGCCGCCACCAGCATCAGGGCAGCGAGCAGGACGAGGCACAGGGCCGTGATTCTGGTAACGCGCATATGTCGGGCTCCTTGAAGTCGCCTGTCGTAACGGGGGATCTGCGCGCCCGACGTTAGTTCACGTTCCGGACAGCCGCAACACGATTCACTCGAACGCGGTAACGACCGCCTCGCCGATCAGCCGCACCATGTCGAGATCGGTGTGGTCGAGATGCTGGAGAAAGACGCGCTCGACCCCGGCGCCGCCGTACTCCCGCAGTCTTGCCACCACCTGGTCGACGGTCCCGACGAGGACATTGTCCTGCTGGAGCAGGACAGCGGGGTCGTCGTCCCGGCCGCTCCGCTCCAGGCGGCGCCGCGCGCGTTCGAGCACCTCGGCCTCGTCGCGGCCGACGCAGCACGCCGCCATCAACGAGAACGTGATCGGCTTCCGCCCCTCGCGCTCGCACGCGTCCGCGATCGCCGCCCGCCGCTCGCGGCACTGCTCCACCGACGCGAACGGGGTGTTGTACTCGTCGGCCCAGCGGGCCGCGAGCCCTGCCACGCGCGGCCCGGCGGCCCCGCCCATGACGATCGGCGGGCGCGGGTGCTGCAGCGGCTTCGGCTCGGCCCGACACCGTTCCAGCCGGTAGTGGCGTCCCTGGAACGAGAACTCTTCCTCCGTCCACTGGCGGTGCACGATCTCGAGCTGCTCCTCGAGGATCGCGATCCGTTCGTCGAGAGCCGGGAACGGAAAGCCGTGCGCTTCGTGCTCGGCCTGGTTCCAGCCGGCGCCGAGACCGAGCTCGACCCGACCGCCCGAGATGTGGTCGACGGTCACGACCATCCGCGAGAGCACCGACGGACGCCGGAAGGTCGCCGGCGAGACCATCGTGCCGAGCCGGATCCGCTCGGTGACCGCGGCGAGCCCGGCGAGCGTCGCCCAGGCATCGAGCGAGCCGCGGCCGGTGACGTCGAAGACGGACTGGTAGTGGTCGGAGCGGAAGAGCCCCTCGAGGCCGTGCTCCTCGCACGCGCGCGCAAGGGCGACCCACTCGTCCCAGGAAACCCCCTCCTGGCCCTCGATCATCAGGACGAAGCGCATTCCTGGATCCTAGGGTCTGACCCCGCAGGGGTCTGACCCACCGGGTGGTCACGCAACCGTTTCTGCGGGGACAGTCCCCTTCGGGGACAGTCCCTAGGCAGGCCGAACCAGCAGCGACACGCTCTCGACGTGCGGCGTGTGCGGGAACATGTCCACCGGGCGGGAGCGGACGAGCGTGTAGCCCCAGTCGGCTACGAGGTCCTTCACGTTCCCGGCCAGCGTGGTCGGGTTGCACGACACGTAGACGATCCTCGGCGCCTCCAGCCGCGCGAGGGCGCGCAGCGCCTTCCCCGACAGGCCTGCCCGCGGAGGGTCGACGACGGCCACGTTCGGCGGCCCGGCGCGCTCGGCCAGATCCTCGAGCGACCGGCCGACCTCGCCAGCGAAGAACGCGGCGTTCGTGACGCCGTTCAGGCTCGCGTTCTCGATCGCGCATGCAATCGACTCCTCCGACACGTCCACCCCCCACACCGTCAGCGCCCGTGAGGCCATCGACAGCCCGATCGAGCCGATGCCGCAGTAGAGGTCGTAGACAGTCTCGCCACCGGTCAGCTCCGCGTAGTCGATCGCCAGCTCGTAGAGCCGCTCGGCCATGGCCGTGTTGGTCTGAAGGAAGGCGTTGGGCCGGACGCGGTAGCGCAGGCCGAGCAGCTCCTCCTCGATCGCCTCCTCGCCCCAGAGCAGGTTCGAGGGCAGGTTCGTCACCTCGGCGGGCGAGTCGTTGACCGCCCAGTGGATCGAGCGCACCTCCGGGAACGCCCGCAGCGCCTCCACCAGCCGATCCGCTCCCTGCAGGTCCCCCGGCGCGGTGACGAGCTGGACGAGCGCCTGGCCGGTGTTGCGACCCTCGCGGACGACGAGGTGGCGCAGGTAGCCGGTCTGCACCTCCTGGTCGAACGCCGGCAGCCCCTCCTCCTGTGCCCAGTCGCGGACGGTCTCGCGGATCGCGTTGCCGAGGTCGGTGGTGAGCCAGCAGCGCTCGACCTCGAGCACCTCGTCCCAGCGTCCGGCCCGGTGGAAGCCGAGAGCGGCCCCGCGTGGCGTGCCGGTGAACGAGTACTCCAGCTTGTTCCGGTAGTGGAACTGCGACTCGGCCGGGAGGATCGGCTCGAGCGGCGGGTCGGCGACGCGTCCGATCCGAACGAGCGCGTCCCGCACCTGCTCCTGCTTCGCGGCGATCTGCGCCTCGTACGCGAGGTCCTGAAAGCGGCAGCCGCCGCACGCGGGGTAGTGCGCGCACGGCGCGTCGACCCGCGGTGCCCCGGCCGTCACCACCTCGGTCGCAGTCGCCTCGGCGAATCCGCGCTTGACCTTCGTCACGGTCGCGCGCACGGTGTCCCCGGGCAGGCCGCGCCGGACGAAGACGACGAACCCGTTCAACCGCGCGACGCCGTTCCCGCCGTAGGCGAGCGAGTCGACGTGCAGCTCGAGCTCGTCTCCCCTGGAGACGGGGGCAGCCACCGGCTCAGCTCAGCGTCGTGACGAAGACGTTGCGCTCGCGCGGGCCGTCGAACTCGCAGAAGAAGATCCCCTGCCAGCGGCCGAGGCCGAGCTTGCCGCCGTCGATCGGGACGAGCACCTGCGGGCCGATCAGCGAGCCACGAACGTGCGAGGGGGCGTTCGGGCCGTCGGGGTCCTCGACGTGCTGCCACGGCCAGCCGTCGTCCACGATCTTCTGGAGGGCCGCCTCGAGGTCGCGGGCGACCAGCGGGTCGGCGCCTTCGTTGATCGTCACGCCGGCCGTCGTGTGCGGGACGTAGACGAGCGCGGCCGACGCGCCGTTCGCGTCGGCGAGCGCGTCCTGCACCTGCGCGGTGATGTCGACCAGCTGGGTCTTCCGGTCCGTGGTGATGGAGATCCGCCGCACGCGGGTATCCTAGGCGACCTTGACGGCCGTGCCGACCCCACGCGAGCTGGACGACTACCGCGAGCAGGCGGATCGGTTCATCGCGGCGATCGACGAGGAGTACTACCTCCATTTCGCCGGCCACAAGGACTCGCTCGACCTCGTCCCGATCTACGAGCGCTTCGGCGAGCTGACCAGCCTCGACCAGGCGAACCGCGTCGGCTCGGCGGTCGACGGCGACCGCCGCGTGCGCGAGCTCTGGAAGTTCGCGTGCTCCGGTTACCTCGGCAACCTGACCCGCGACTTCGAGGAGCGCTCCGCGCGCCTCGAGGCCGAGCTGACCGCGACCGTCGACGGCGACCAGGTTCCTTACCGGATGCTCCGCCCGACGATCGCGAACGAGCCCGACCGCGCCAAGCGGCAGCGGCTCGAGAACGCGCGCAACGCGCTCACCGACGAGCACCTGCTGCCGGTCCAGCTCGAGGCGGCACAGGTCGTGACCGAGGCCGTGCACGCGCTGGGTGCGCCCGACTACGTCGAGCTCCATCGCCGCTTCGGCTTCCGGCTGGACGAGATGGGCGAGCAATGCCGTGCGTTCCTGGACGCGACCGAGCGGATGTGGGAGGACGCCGGCGACCGGCTCTTCCGCGAGCGCGTCGGCGTCGGGCTGGCCGAGGCGCAGCGCTTCGACGTCGCACGTGTCTTCCGGGCGCCCGAATGGGATCCGTCCTTCCCCGGTGACCGGATGCTGCCGGCGCTCGAGGCGACTCTCGCCGACCTCGGCGTCGACCTCCATGCACAGGAGAACGTCGAGCTCGACGTCGAGCAGCGCGAGAAGAAGACACCGCGTGCGTTCTGCTCGCCGATCGAGGTGCCCCAGCGGGTCGTGCTCGTGATCCAGCCGATCGGCGGCGTCGACGACTGGCGCGCGCTCTTCCACGAGGCCGGCCACACCGAGCACTTCGCCCACACGCGTGCCGACCTTCCCGTCGAGGAGCGGCGGCTCGGCGACTTCGCCGTCACCGAGGGCTGGGCGATGCTGATGGAGCACCTCGTCCAGGACGCCGCCTGGCTGAACCGGCGCCTCGACGTGCCGAGGCCGAGCGAATTCGTCGCCGAGAGCGCGACCGGCCTGCTCTACCTCGTCCGCCGCTACTGCGCGAAGGTGCTGTACGAGCTCGAGCTGCACGCCGCCGAGGATCCACGGCCGCTGCAGAAGCGCTACGTCGAGATCCTCGGCGACGCCCTGAAGATCGAGCCCAGTCCCACCGACTACCTCGGCGACGTCGATGCCGGCTTCTACTCGACCGAGTACGTCCGCGCCTGGGCGTTCGAGGCGGCGCTGAAGCGGTTCTTCCGGGAGAAGTTCGGCTCGACGTGGTTCACCCGGCGCGACGCGGGCTCCCTCCTGCGCGAGCTCTGGTCGGAGGGCCAGCGCCCGACAGCCGACGAGCTGCTGAAGGAGCTGACCTCGGCCGAGATCGAGCTCGAGGCGGTCACCGAGTACGTGCGTGACTCTCTGGCCGCGGCGTAGGTCACAGCAGTGACAGGCTTAAGCCTGTCACTGCCTTCCGCTCGAACCTAGAGCGCGCCGCCGGCAGCGGGCGGCGCGGACGCGTCGACGCCCTGGTCGCCGACCGGCGTCCGGGCGAGCGAGTCCTCCGCGAGCAGGATGTTCGACTCCAGCGCACGTTCGACGAGACGGAGCAGGTCGCTCATCGACGAGACCTCCTCGCGCTGCTCCTTGAGGAACCAGTGCATCGCCTCCTCGCCGACGAAGTCGCCCTCGTCCCGGGCGAGCTTCAGCAGGCCGGCGATCTGCTCGGTGACGCGCTTCTCCTGGTCGAGCGCAACCGCGACGGGCTCGGCGGCGGTCGAGAAGTCGGTCTTCGGAGCGGTCACGGCCGGGATCGCGACGGGACGGTCGGCGTCGAGCAGGAACTGGACGAGCATCATCGCGTGGTTCCGCTCCTCCACCGCCTGGCGGTAGAAGTGCGCGGCGAGGTTGGGGAGCGTCTCGGCGTCGAACCAGACGGCGATCGCGATGTACTGCTGCGAGGCGGCGAACTCGTGTCCGATCTGCTCGTTGACGGCGTCGTGGAACCCGGCCATGGAAACCACTCTATCGCCGCGTGACGTACGCTCTCAGCGTGAGGAAGCGTGCGCTGCTCGCGTGCTCGCTACCGCTGGCCGCGGCCGGAACGCTGGCCGGTCACGCCGCCGGCTACGCGCTCGTCGGGTCGAGCCGGCGCGACGCCCTCGCGCACGGCTATCTCGGCTACGCGCCCCAGTTCCTGGCGCTCTGCGTGGCCGTCCTCGTGCTCGCGCTCGGCCTGCGCGCGAGCGGGCGCCTCCAGGGCCGTCCGGCCGCCTGGCCCTTCGCCCTGATCCCGCCGGTGGCGTTCCTCGCGCAGGAGCTGATCGAGCGGCTCGCCGTCGGGCTGCCGGCGCACGCCGTGCTCGAGCCGGCCGTGTACGTCGGGCTCGCCGCCCAGATCCCGATCGCACTCCTCGGCTTCTTCGCCGCCCGCACGTTGCTGCGTGCGGTCGACGAGGCGGCCTCCGGCCTCGCTGCCCGCCCGTCGTTCGCGCTGCGCCCCATACCGATTCCGGCGCCGGCCGGCGCGTACGCACCGGCGCCGGCCCAGCTCGCATCCCGTCGGCGCGGGCGCGCACCTCCTCGCTGAGCGCTCTTCCGGCTCGGCACTCGAAACGTAAGGAGGAGGTTCCCGTGCGGTACTCGATTCCGCTCCTGCTCGCCGCAGGAGCCTTCGCCCTCGCCGGCTGCGGCGGGGGCAGCAAGAACTCGGCGGCGACCACGTCGACCACGGCACCGTCGACGACGACCGCTCCGAGCACGACCACGACGGCCACGACCACCACCACCACGACGACGACCACGAGCGTCGCCGCGCCCGTGACGATCCACGTGCTGGTCAAGGGCGGCAAGCCGGTCGGCGGCATCCAGCGCGCCACCGTGAAGAAGGGCCAGAAGGTCGCGATCGTCGTCCACTCCGACGTCGCCGACGAGGTGCACGTCCACGGCTACGACCTGCACAAGGACGTCGAGCCGGGCGGCACCGTCCGCATCGTCTTCCCGGCGACGATCACGGGCGTGTTCGAGGCCGAGCTGGAGGATCGGAAGCTCCAGATCGTCGAGTTCACCGTCGAGTGACCTGGATCCTCGCCCACGGGATCGGCGGCATCCGCGACCTCCCGGTCCCGCGTTACGTCTTCTACTACGGCGCCGCGGGCGTGCTGGTCGTCTCGTTCGCCGCGCTGGCGTTCCTCTGGCGGAAGCCGGTGCTCGCCGAGCGGCGCAACGGCCGTCCGCTTCCCCAGGGGCTCCAGCGGTTCCTCCTCTCCACCCCGCTCCATGTCGTCGTCGGCGCGATCTCGTTCGCGCTGCTCGTCTTCCTGTGGCTGGGAGCGCTGGTCGGCAAGAACGACAGCGGCGTGAACTTCACGCCTACCTTCGTCTACGTCTACTTCTGGATCTTCATGCCGATCGCCGTCGTCCTGTTCGGCAACGTCTGGAGGGTGCTCGACCCCTGGCGCGCGGGAGCCCGGGGTCTCGGCTGGACGCTCCGGCGCCTCGGGTTGTGGGGCGAGGCGCCGTTCGACTACCCGGCGCGGCTCGGCCGCTGGCCCGCCGCGGTGCTGCTGCTCGCCTTCGTGACCATGGAGCTGAGCTTCAGCAACCCGTCCGACCCGCGGGCGATGGCGCTTGCAATTGCGATCTACAGCGCCGTGACCTGGGCCGGGGCGGCCGCGTTCGGCTCCGACGCGTGGTTCAGGAACGGCGACGGCTTCGCGGTCGACTTCATGCTGCTCTCGCGGATCAGCTGGTTCGGCCGCCGCGACGACGGCCAGTTGGTCGTGCGGACGCCGTTCTCGGGGCTCTCCCTCAGCGATCCGACGCCCGGGACGATCGCCATGGTCGGCGTGATGCTCGGCTCGACGTTCTTCGACGGCTTCAGCCGGACGAGCATCTGGCAGAACCGCTACTACAACGTCCAGGTCGACCTGATCGACAGGCCGAGCCTGGCCGACCTCGTCGGCCAGCTGATGAATCTCGGCGGGCTGCTCCTGTGCGTCGCGTTCGTGGGCATCGCGTTCCGGCTCGCCGTGTACGGCACCGAGTCGATCGCGGAACGGCGGCCGCTCTCGCAGGAGTTCATCGACAGCCTGATCCCGATCGCGTTCGTCTACGTGATCGCCCACTACTTCTCGCTGCTGATCTACCAGGGTGAGGTCGGGGTGCGGCTGCTCTCGAATCCCTGGGGCCGGAGCTGGGACATCTTCGGCACGACCGACTTCCAGCCGAACTTCACCTTCCTGACCCCGCACATGATCTGGTACGTGCAGGTGGGCGCGCTCGTGATCGGTCACGTCGCCGGCCTCGCCGTCGCCCACGACCGCGCCGTCGGCCTCTTCCACACGCCGAAGATGGCGCTGTGGACGCAGTACCCGATGCTCGTGCTCATGGTCCTCTTCACCGTCGGCGGGCTATGGGTGCTCAGCCAGGGATGACGGGAGGAGCATCGGTGCCAGAGCTTGCTCTGGCACCGATTCCGTTTCACCTGGTCGGCAACACCCAGCTTCTCCTCGCCCACGGCGGGATCCCGGGCCTGATCGCCGAGACTGGCAGCGTGTTCGTCGCCCTCGCCGTGTTCGGCTTCTTCATCCGCCGCTCGGCCAAGAAGGAGCGCGAGCGCGAAGACGAGTCCGACCGCGGCGCGCGCTAGGTCCGGCGCCGGCGTCGGTAGATCAGGACGCCCGCCAGCACGCCGGCCGCACCGACGACGGCCGCCGCGACCGCCCCGATCCAGAGGGCCGCGTCCGAGCCGCCCGACGAGCCCTCGGCGGTCGCCGCACCCACGGCGTCCACGTCGACCGAGAAGGCGGTCGGCACGACCGCCTGCCCGCCGATCCGGGCGCCGACGTGCCAGCGGCCCGCGTGCGGGAAGGCGAGCGTGGTTCGAAAGAGCTGCGCTCCGACGCGGGTGACGGCCGGCTCGATCACGGAGCCGCCGTCGTCGCTGACCCGGATCGAGAGCGTCGCGGCCGGAATCGGATCGCCGCTGTCGACGTCGCGTACCCGGAAGACGACCGTTCGCTGGAGCCCCGACCCCTTCACCGTGGTCGACACGCTCGGCTGCGCCCGGCCGAGCGGATCGTGCGCGGCCGCCTCCGACGAGACGCCGAGCAGAGACACGGCGGCAAGGGCCGCGAGTCGAGCGCCGCGCACGACGCCAACGATAGAGGCCGAACCGGTCCGGGGGCTCCGGCGAATGAGCCGCGTACGACGGCCACGACCACCCTGCATCGCCAACCGAACGGCCGTCAGAAAGGAGCCGCACCCGAATGCACAAGCACTGGGCATTCATTCTGCTGGCGGTCGTCGGAGCGGTGCTCGCCGCACTCTTCGTCGCCCGCCTGGGCCCCGGCTCGAGCCACGCGTCCAGCCATCGTGAAGCGCCGCTGATCTCGGAGGATCCGACCGCGGACAACACGGACCTGTACGCGTTCCGGAGCCCGGACCGGCCGAACACCCTGACCATCGTCTCCAACTGGATCCCCGGCGAGGATCCCGCAGCAGGGCCGAACTACTACACGTTCTCCCAGAACGCGCGGTACAACATCCACATCGACCGGAACGGCGACGGGAAGCCGGACATCACGTACAGCTTCCGCTTCAAGACGCCGACGGGCCCGTTCTTCCTGGGCAACACCCAGCAGACCTGGCAGATGTGGCGGAACAACCGCGGGTTTGCGAACGGCAAGACCCCGATCGACAACATCGGCCCGCGCTTCAACGGGTTCGCCGGGGTCAAGGACTACGAGGCCACCGCGGAGAAGACGATCGTCGACAAGCGCGGGCTGCGGATCTTCGCCGGCCAGCGCGACGACCCGTTCTTCGCCGACGTCGGCGCGATCTTCGACCTGGTCGCCATCCGCAAGGCGGGCACCACGGGCAACATGGGCGGCGGCAAGGACTTCCTGTCCGGCTACAACGTCCACACGATCGCCCTGCAGATCCCGATCGGGCTGATCGACACCCAGAGCCACACGGTCGGCGTCTGGGCGTCCACGGACCGGATGAACGTGACCGTGAACGGCAAGGTCCGCCCCGGCTGGACGCAGGTGTCCCGCCTCGGCAACCCGCTGATCAACGAGGTCGTCATCCCCACCGGGCTGAAGGACCTCTGGAACCGCACCGCGCCCGCGCAGGACGCGCAGTTCAAGAAGTACTACGAGACGCCGATCCTGGCGGCGGTACTGAACAAGCTGTACAAGCTCGGCGTCCCGGAGACGGGCCGTGACGACCTCGTCGCGGTGCTCGGCACCGGGATCCCGAAGGTGACCTTCACGGGCAACACCTTCGCGGACGAGCTGCGTGTCAACCTCGCCGTCCCGCCGACCCCGGCGGCGAAGGCGAGCCGCATGGGCGTGCTCGGCGGCGACAACGCCGGCTTCCCCAACGGGCGCCGGCTGGCCGACGACGTCGTCGACATCGAGGAGCAGGCGGTCGCCGGCTTCCTCAAGGGCAAGAAGGTGCCCCTCGGCGACGGCGTGAACGCCAACGACATGCCGAACCTCGGTCACTTCCCGTACGTCCCGGCCCCGCACCAGGGCTACGAGAACGCGAAGGCGACCGGGTAGGAGTAATCGCAGTGACGCGGCCCGCCCTCGCGGGCGGGCCGCTAGCTGTCTCGACGATGCGCACCCGTATCCTCCTCACCTCCGCCGTCCTGATCGGTGCCGCCGTCGGGGCTCTCTACGGCGGCGTCCTCCGTGATCGGACCGCACCCGCCGCGGCAGGGCTCGCCGGCGCGCAGGCGGCGGAGGACTTCAAGTCCGGCTTCGCGCTGAACGCGAGCACGGCCTCGCTCGTCGCCGACCTCCAGTCTCGGCTCCGGGCGAACCCGAAGGACGAGCACTCGTACACACTCCTCGGGCTCGCCTACGAGCAACGCGCCCGGGAGACCGGTGACCCGAGCTGGTACCCGAAGGCCGAGGGCGTGCTCCGGCGCGCGCTCGGGCTCGACTCGAAGGACTCGCTGGCGGTGGGTGGGCTCGGCTCGCTCGCGCTCTCCCGCCACCGCTTCCGTGACGCGCTCGTGCTCGGCGAGCGGGCCCGCGCCCTGAACCCGTACTCCGCGCAGCCGTGGGGCGTGATCGGCGACGCGCAGGTGGAGCTCGGCCGGTATCGCGAGGCATTCGCGTCGTTCGACCGGATGAACAAGCTCCGCCCCAGCCTGTCCTCGTACGCGCGCGTCTCGTACGGCCGCGAGCTGATCGGCCACACGGCGGGCGCGATCCGCGCGATGAAGCTCGCCGTCGACGCCGCCACCGGCGGCGCCGAGCCGACCGCGTGGACGCATGTCCAGCTGGGCAAGCTCTACTTCAACCACGGCCGCTACCGCGCGGCCGAGCGCGAGTACCGGCTGGCGCTCCAGGCCTTCCCCGGCTACCCGTACGGCCTCGACGCGCTCGCGCAGGTGCTCGGCGCGACCGGACGGTACCGGCAGGCGATCGCGGCCGAGCGGCAGGCGGTGGACGCGATTCCGCTGCCGCAGTACGTGGCGGCGCTCGGCGATCTCTACCGCGTCACCGGCCGGCCCGTTCTCGCCCGGCGCCAGTACGACCTGATCGGCGCGATCGAGCGGCTGCTGAACGCGAACGGCGTCAAGACCGACCTGGAGATCGCGCTGTTCCAGGTCGACCACGGGATCGCACTCCGGCACGCGCTCGCGCGCGCAAGGCTGGCCCATGCCGAGCGGCCCTCGATCGACGGCGAGGACGTCCTCGCCTGGGCGCTGGTACGGAACGGTCGCTGCGCCGAGGCGCTGCCGCACTCGCAGGCGGCCCTCCGCCTCGGCACGCAGGACGCCCTGAAGTTCTTCCACCGCGGGATGATCGAACGCTGCCTGGGCGCCAACCGTAGTGACAGGCTTAAGCCTGTCACTGCTCTCGGCCACGCGCAGGCAAGCCGTGTCTGGTTCCGGAAGGCGCTCGCCCTGAACCCGAACTTCTCGCTGATCTGGGCGCCCGTGGCGAAGAGGCTCGCGGCATGAAGAAGCTCGCCATCGTCCTGGTCGTCGCAACAGCTAGCGCTTTCGCGCTCGCCACGAGCGCGAAAGCGCACCCTCTCGGGAACTTCACGATCAACCGCTACAGCCGGATCGAGCCGTCCGGCAACCGGCTCTACGTCCTGTACGTCCTCGACCTGGCCGAGATCCCGACGTTCCAGGCGAAGCCGCAGATGGCGGCCGAGGGCGAGGCGCGGTACGCGACCGGGCTCGCCCGGACGATCGGGCGGCACCTCGAGCTGACGGTCGACGGCCGCCGCTCGGCACTCGCCCCGATCCGCCGCGTGCTGGCCTTCCCGCCGGGCCAAGCGGGGCTGCGCACGACCCGCCTCGAGATCGTCTTCCGCGGCCCCGAGCTGTCGAGCACGAGCCGGATCGCCTACCGCGACGCCAACTACCCGGGCCGGATCGGCTGGAAGGAGATCACCGCGCAACCGAAGGCAGGCGCGCGGCTCCTCTCCTCGAGCGTGCCCTCGAAGTCGGTCAGCTCGGAGCTGCTCGCCTACCCGAAGAACCTCCTGCAGAGCCCGCTCGACGTCGACTCGGCCCGCGTCAGCGTCGAGCCCGGGACGTCCGCCGGCGCGCCGCCCGACCTCCTCCCACGCACCGTGCTCGACCAGCGCGCGGGCATACGGGCGGTCGCCGACGGAGGGTTCGCGAGCCTGATCGCGCGTGACCACCTGACGCCCGGCTTCGTCGCCCTCTCGCTGCTGATCGCGATGTTCTGGGGCGCAGCGCACGCCTTCTCGCCCGGGCACGGGAAGTCGATCGTCGCCGCGTACCTGGTCGGCTCACGTGGGAGGCCGCGGCACGCGGTCTACCTCGGGCTGACCGTGACGGCCACGCACACGATCGGCGTCTTTGCGCTCGGCCTCGTCACGCTCAGCCTGTCCGCCTTCATCGTCCCCGACCAGCTGTACCCGTGGCTCAACCTCGTCTCGGCGCTCCTGATCGTCGGCGTCGGCGTGAGCGTGCTGCGCTGGCGTGTCCGGGAGTGGCGCGGCCGCGGCGGGCATGACCACGGTCACGGCCACTCCCACGACCACGGCCACCACCATCACCACGAGCACGACCACGCGCTCAGCCACCGCAGGCTGCTCGGGATCGGGATCTCGGGCGGGATCGTCCCGTGTCCCACCGCGCTCGTCGTCCTGCTCGCAGCGATCTCGCTCCACCGGGTGGGCTACGGGCTCGTCCTGATCGTCGCCTTCAGCGCCGGCCTGGCGGTGGCGATGACGGCGATCGGCGTCGTCGCCGTCACTGCGAAGAGGACCTTCGCCCGGGTCGACTTCAACGGCGGCGTGATCCGACTGCTCCCCGCCTTCAGCGCGGTCGTCGTGCTCGGCCTCGGCCTGGCGATGACCGTGCGCGCCCTCCCCCACGTCGCCTAGACGTGGTGCACGAGGAGGCAGCCGCGTTCGCCCTCGATGCGCTCGACCGCGAGCAGACCGAGGCGTTCCAGCAGCACCTGGCCGCCTGCCCCGAGTGCGACGCAGCGGTCGAGGAGCTCCGCTTCGCGGCGGCCGCGCTGGCCTTCGCGGTCGAGCCGATCGTGCCGAGCGGATTGCTCCGGCCGCGCGTCCTCGACACGCGCACACAGGTGATCCCACTGCGCCGGCGGCCGTACCGGCGGTTCCTCGCGGCGGCGATGGCCGCCGCGGCCGCGTGCGCCGTCGTCGTCGCGGCCGTTCGGCCGTGGGAGACGGGCGACTCGCAGCTCGGGTTCCGCCGCTACGACGCGAAGGGCGCGAACGCGACCCTGCTCGTGAGCCGCTCGGGCGAGGCGGTCCTCGCCGCCCGCCGCCTCCCGCCGCTCGCGGCCGACACCGTGTACGAGCTCTGGGTGATCGCCGGCGACCGGGCGCAACCGGCGGGCATGTTCCGCGGCTCCCTCGCGACGCTCACCCGCCCGGTTCCGCCGGGAGCGACGGTCGCCGTCTCGGTCGAGCCCAGCGGCGGCTCGTCGCGGCCCACCGGACCGCTCGTCCTCAGAGCGGAGACGACATAGGCTCCATGCCGAACGTGACCGACTTCATCCGCGGAGAGACCCAGTCGCAGGCCGGGTCGCGGCGAGAGCTCGGGCACCTCTCGGACGAGGCCGTGCTGGCACTCGTCTCGCGGGGGGACGACGCGGCGCTCGGCGAGCTCTACGACCGGTACGGCCGCGTCGCCTACGGGCTTGCGCTGCGCATCGTCCGCGATCGTTCTCTCGCCGAGGACGCGGTGCAGGAGGCGTTCCTGGCCGTCTGGCGCTCGGCCGGGTCGTTCCTGGCCGAGCACGGGAAGCCGAGCACGTGGATCCTCACGCTCGTCCACCGCCGCGCGGTCGATCTCGTCCGCCGCGAGGAGCGCCGTCGGGCCGACCCGTTCGACGAGCTCTCCCAGCCGACGGGTGAGGCGACCGACGAGGAGGCGTGGCTGCGCGCGCAGCGCCAGGTGGTGCAGGAGGCGCTGCGGAAGCTTCCGCCCGACCAGCGCGAGGCGATCGAGCTCGCCTACTACGGGGGCTTCACCCAGTCGGAGCTGGCGGAGCGTCTCGGCCAGCCGCTCGGCACGATCAAGAGCCGGATGTTCGCCGGCCTGCGGCGGCTGCGCGAGCTGCTCGCGGACGCCGGGCTCGAGCTGGACGCGCCCTAGCGAGCCCGAAAGAGAAGGCACGCACTAGCATCCATGCCGTGGAGAGCCTGAAGGGACGGGACTTCCTTCGCGTCGCCGACTGGAGCACCGACGAGCTGCTCGCGGTCCTCGACCTCGCCGACCGGCTCAAGGACGAGCGGAAGCGCTACGTCGACGTGCCCCTCCTCCCCGGCCGCAGCATCGGCCTGTTCCTCGAGAAGCCGTCGCTGCGGACCCGCGTCTCCTTCGAGCTCGCGGTCGAGCAGCTCGGCGCCCACGCCGTGCATCTGACCGGCCCGGAGATCGGGCTCGGCGAGCGCGAGTCCGCGCGCGACGTCGCCTACGTCCTCTCTCGCTACCTGGACGCGATCATGATCCGGACGTTTGCGCAGGAGCTGGTCGAGGAGGTCGCCGAGCACGCGTACGTCCCGGTCGTCAACGGGCTGACCGACACGGCGCACCCGTGCCAGGCGCTGGCCGACGCGATGACGATCCGCGAGCGGCTCGGCACCTTCGACGGCGTGCGCGTCGCCTGGCTCGGCGACGGCAACAACGTCTGCGCGTCGCTGATGCTGATGTGCGCCAAGCTGGGAATGGCGTTCGCCGCGGCGACGCCGCCCGGCTACGAGCCTTCGGCGGAGGTGCTCGAGGAGGCGCGCCGGGCCGGCGGCTCGCCCGAGGTGCTCGAGGACCCGCGAGAGGCGGTCGCCGGCGTTGACGTCCTCTGCACCGACGTCTGGACGAGCATGGGCCAGGAGGACGAGCGCGAGCGGCGCCGGCGCGACCTCGCCGCCCATCGCATCGACGCCGACCTGCTCGCCGCCGCCGCGCCCGAGGCGATCGTGCTCCACTGCCTGCCCGCGCACATCGGCGAGGAGATCACGGAGGACGTGCTCTACGGCCCCCGCTGCGCAGCCTGGGACGAGGCCGAGAACCGGCTGCATTCCGAGAAGGCGTTGCTCGCTGCGATCGTGCCCTGATGGGCGAGTTCGAGGAGCACGTTCGCGCGGCGCTCGACTCGCTCCCGCCGGAGCTTGCCCGCGGGCTCGAGAACGTCGCCGTCGTGGTCGAGGAGCGGAATTCCGCCGAGCCCGACCTGTACGGCCTGTTCGACGAGCCCGAATACCTGCCGGCAAGGATCTCGATCTACCGGCAACCGCTGCTCGAGGATTACGGCGACGACCCGGCGGCGCTCGAGCGGGAGATCCGGATCACGGTCCTCCACGAGCTCGCCCACTACTTCGGCATCGACGAGGAGCGGCTCGACGAGCTGGGATACGGGTGAACACGGCTTTGGAGGCGATCGCGATCGCCTCCGCGGTCGTCGGCGCCGCGGTGATCGTCCTCTTCTTCGTCGGTCCGTGGCGTTAAGGAATACGCGTCCGGGGTAGGGCGTTTTCGTGGACATGAGAACTCTCGACGAGATCAGAACCGAGATCGAACAACTGACCGAGGAGCGCGCCGAGCTCCTGCACGAGCTGGCGCAGGGCCACGATGCCCTGCTCGCAGTCGAGCACAAGGAGATCGAGGAGCGCATCGCGACGCTCTGGGACGAGCACCGCATGGCGCGCGCCCAGCTCCGCTGGGGCGACCGGGACGTGATCATCAAGCGCGCCCGGGCGGAAGAGCGGCTGGACCGCGCCGCTTGACCGAACGAAGTCCGGCGCCGCCTGCGGCGGCACCATGACGACTTCGTTCGGTGTTCCGTGAGGGCCGCAGTGAGCCGCGCCCGCCGTGTCGGGCGCGGCGGCGTTAGGCCCGCGACCCGAAGGCGCGTCTACACTTTGGCGTGCCAGGGGCGTTAGCTCAGCTGGGAGAGCGCCGGCTTTGCAAGCCGGAGGTCGCCGGTTCGATCCCGGCACGCTCCACCATCAGAAGGCCCTGCTAATGCGGGGCTTTCTCGTTCTTGGGCGCTGACCTTCCACGGCCGCGAGGTCGCCGATCTCGTCGTTTCTTGCCCATTCGGTGGGGGAACGGCACCACATTGGCGTTTGCTTCCAACACCTCCCTGACGGCCGAAGCCGGAGGTGATACCAGGGGTGGGGCGAGACTAGGCGCGTTTGCGGGGGATGAGCTTGGTCAGGCTCAGGGCCGCGTAGATGAGCGTGTTGACCGCGACGAACGCAGCGAGTGCCTGGAACCAGCCGGAGTGCAGGACTGAGCTGGGCAGGAGGATGCCCGCGAGCGTGATCACTGGGTGACTGCTTCGCGGGATGTCATTTCTCGGGGGACGTAGTTCCAGCCGGCTTCCCGTCCGCTGGCGATGTCGAAGATCGACTTGACATAGACGGCCTGGAGGACGAGGTCGTAGGCGATCTCGATGACCAGCGGGAGGGCGAGCAGCCGCGCACGCCATCCTGCGGGCCAGACCGTGACCACGCGCTCGACGATGAAGATGCAACCGATGCCGACCCAGAACCAGAGGAACTGGACGTGGTCGGCCGCCAGCAGCGTGATCAGCAGGAGGAGCAGGTAGGCGTTGAGCGCGATCGTCCCGTAGCCGATGCCGATTTGCTGCAGCCAGTACCTGAGCGTTGCTCGGGTCAGCCCGTAGGCACCGATGTTCTCCAGCGCGCCTCGCTGCCAACGCATCCGCTGCCGCCACAGTGCTCTCCAGCTCGGCATCAGTTCGGTGATGACGTGACACTGCATCGGCGAGACCATCTTCGCGCCGAGCGTCTTCAAAGAAAGAGTCATCTCGTTGTCCTCGGTCATCGCCAACGTGTCGTACACGTCGCCCGGGTCTCCTGGAAGCAGCTCGCCGCGAGAGTCGGCGACCGCCTTCAGCGCGTAGGTGCGGAACAGCGAGGCGGTGCCGGTGAGCACGAAGACCTTGCCGAGACGCCGCGAGATGTATCGCTGGTAGCGGGTGTACTCGTTGCGCTGCAACTGGCCAACGAGACCGGCGCCCTCCTCGCCGTAGAAGACGCCGCCGACAGCGATGAGATCGGAGTCCGCTCCGAGCCGCGCCATAGCCGTCTGGAGAAACTCGGGAACGATCACGGAGTCGGCGTCCATCACCAGCACCACATCGCGCGCGTCGATGTGATCGAACATCCCTGACAGCGCCTGGTTGAGCGCACCGGCCTTCTTGTGCGTGTTGTTGACGGTGGTGAAGACTTCCGCACCCCGGTGTCGCGCAATCTCGGCGGTGTCGTCGGTGCAGTTGTCGGCGATGACCACGATCCTGTCCGGGGGCCTGCTCTGGCCCCATAACGATTTCAGGGTCGCGGCAATCGTGAGGGCTTCGTCATGTGCTGGAACCAGCGCCGTCAGGCGCAGGGGCGTCTCGTCTGCAGCGGCCTCCGGCAACTTGCTCGGCGGAAGCTCAGGATCATCCGCCAGCCGATGGACCGAAGATCCCAGAGGCGCGAGAACCGCACCTCGAACCCGGCGCATCTCCGGCGAGAGCGGTGGCGGGATCCGTCGGTCCCGGGCCAGTACGCGCATCGCAGCGGCTGCGTGCAGCGCCGCCAGACCAACGAAGAAGGCGGCTGCGGCAGCTCCAGCCGCCACGAGCAACGACACGGCAGGGATGTCCTCGGGACCCAATGGAAGCTGACCGACGATCTCCTTCGGCGCTACTCGGTGGGCAAGCCACGCGGCCAGCACCAAGATGCCGACGGCCAACGCGATCAGACCAACACTGAAAAGAGTCAATCGGGCCACTCGGCGACGAAGCGGTATATCGTCAGCTGCCAAAGCAAGCCCCCCAGTTGGCTTAGCGGCGCTGCCGGCGACTCCGTCTTGCCCGGCAGACCGACCTGAGCCTACTCCCACTTCCGCGACGAATCCAATACTCAGGCCTCAAGAGTCATCGCCTTGCAAGCATCGTCGCTCGAGCTGCGAGTTGCTCATCACCTCGGCAGAGCTCCGCCTCTTAGGTCTGGTGGTTCTCCCTGCTGGGTCGGCCGAGCCAGTCTGAACGGTAGACGGCAGTCGCGGCCGCCCGATTCGGCACCTCGAGCTTCTCGTAGACATGCTCGAGGTGCTTGCGCACCGTCGAAGGGCCGATGAAGAGCGCCCTCGCCATCTCCGCCGTCGTCTCGCCGGCCGCTGCATGCGCCAGGACGGTCAGCTCCCTGGGGGTCAGCCGGCGCAGCCGCCGGCCCGACTCCTCCAGCTTGCCGCGCAGGTACGCGTTCCGCTGGAGTTGCGCGAGCACGGGTGCTAGAAGCGTCAGGGTCGTGCGGTCGCCGTCTGTGAACCCACGGGCGCTCGTGTCGAAGACAAGAGCCGACTCGACTCCTCCGCCGCCGTACCCGGGAAGGAAGAGCTTCAGCACGTCGCGGATGCCGAACGGCCGCATCAGCTCGAAGTAGAGCCCGGCGGAGCGAAACCATCGCCTGGAGACCGCCTCGCTGAGCACGAGCGGCTCTCCCGTCCGCCGCCGCGCCGATGCCACTGTCGACGCCGCCCCGCTGGTCACCTCGGACGGATGCGGATCCTCGCAGCGGAGGCGCGGATACTCGTCCCAGATCGCCCGGCGCTCGTCGAGACTCTCCGGCGCGAATGAGCGATCGCGGATGCCGTGTTCTCCCCACTCGCGATAAGCCACTGTCTCGCAGGCGACGACACGGCGCAGCGCCGCGACGACTGGCTCAGGGAACGGCCTCGGCCCTTCCTCGGCGGCCGCGAGCAGGACGAAGTCCACGAACGCCCCGCGACGCTGAGTGGGTGCTGCCACGGCGCCTCGAAAGATACGCCGATCGACCCATAGACGGAGAGCCGGGCCACACACATGCTTGGCGGCGTGAAACGGACGAGGCAAGGAGGCAAGGATGAGAAAGGCGCCTTTGGGGATCGGGCTGGTCGTTGTCGTGGTGTCGAGCCTGCTCGCGACCGCGACTGCCCAGGGTGATTCGACTGCACAAGGGTCTGCAGCCGTCCTGAAGACGGCCTTCAACAAGACCCTGAAGAAGACCATCGTCGTCGACGGTCGCGGCCGGACGCTCTACATGTGCACCTGCGATCCGAGCGGCGCTCCCAGTGGCTGTGTCGCGCTCGGATCCGCATGCACGAAGCTTTGGCCGGCGTACACGACCGTGGGCGCGCCCCAGGCCGGCAAGGGGATCAACCGTGCGCTCGTCGCAACGGCGACCTGGCCGGGAGGTAAGCGACAGGTCGTCTACAACCACCACAGGCTCTACTACTTCGCGGGCGGCCAGGGCTACGGGTCCGGGGACAAGAAACCGGGCGACGCCGAGGGCCAAAGGTACTTGCAGGTCTGGTACGTGCTCTCCGCAAGAGGCACGCCGATCAAGTAGGGCTTAAGAGACGCTGGTCACTCGAGGCAGGCCTCGACCGCCGCGGCCAGGTTCTTCGCCCTCGGTTCGGCGATGTTCCACGACCACAGGTTCGGGATGTAGGCGAAGCCGACACCGGCATCGGGGTCGGCGAAGCCGACCGATCCTCCTGAGCCGGGGTGGCCGAACGACGCCGGCCCGACCCAGGGCATCGGCGGGCAGGCCCGCCAGAACCCGAGCGACATGTAGAACGAGCGATCGGGCGGAACGTCCAGTCCAGGCGGCAACCCGTGCATCCTCGTCTTGTCGGTCTGGACGACTGTCATCGCCGCGACCGTCGCCGGATCCAGCAGCCGCACGCCGTCCACCTCGCTCACCGTGGCCGCATACATCCGTGCCACCGATCGAGCGTCCGAGTGCATGTTGGCAGCAGGGAACTCCGCCGCACGGTAGGCACGGCCGTTGAAGTAATCGTCGGCGCGAGCGAAGGCTCCGCCGAGCGCGGCCGCGCGGGCGGCTGCCGAGTCCGGGTCGAACATCGTGCCGACCCAGGCGGTGACCGTGTCCGCATCGAGGCCGGTGGCTTCGATCAGCCCGGCGGTCAGCTCCTCGACGCTGAACGGGGCGTAGGCGATCCGGGCCACGCGTCCCTCTTGCTCCTCGGGCAGCCCGATCCACGCGCTCAGCCCGAGCGGGGCAGCGACCTCGTCGGCGAAGAAGCGGCCGAGCGACTTGCCGGTTATCCGCCGAACGACCTCCCCGACGAGGAACCCGAAGGTGTGTGCGTGGTACAGGTGCTCGGTGCCCGGCTGCCACAGCGGTTTCTGCGCCTCGAGTGCGCGGATGACCGGGTGCCAGGCACAGGCGTCCTCGAAGGTCAGCGGTGTGTCGATGCCCGGCAGTCCGACCTGGTGTGAGAGCAGCCAGTGCACCGGGATCTGCTCCTTGCCGTTGGCACCGAATTCGGGCCAGTACTCGACCACCGGCGCGTCGAGATCGAGCTCGCCGCGCTCCGCCAGTAGGTGGGCGCAAATCGCGGTGGCGCCTTTCGTCGTCGAGGCGACCAGCGCGATGGTGTCTTCGTCCCAGGGACGGCTCGCCTCGCGGTCGGCGAGCCCGCCCCACAGGTCGACAACGGGCCGACCACCTACGTAGACGCAGCACGCCGCGCCGACCTCGCCGGGGTTTCCTTCGAAGTTCTCCAGGAAGACATCGGCGACCTTCCCCCAGCCTTCCTCGACCTGGCCCTGCACAGCGGTTCCGCTCGTCGTGCTCACTCTGCCGCACCGTCCTTTCGAACCGGCCGCAGCCGGCCCCGGCGACGACCTACCGCACGCGCCTGCACCAAGCACGACTTCTCCATTCGGCGTCGTTCCGAAACCGCCGACCGAGGCTGGCCGACCGCCGTCCCGATCCGCCGCCATGCCGGTCGCGACCGCGAATGTGCGACGGCATTCCCGGCGCGCGTCTCGTTCTACCATCGAGCAAATGACGGGCCGACGGATGGCGCAGAAGTATCGAGGTCAGGTCTTGCCGAGAATGGCCGCGTGACGCCCGCCGAAGTCAGCCGCCTCGCGGCTGAGCTCGAGGGTGTCGCCGAGCGCCGCCGCGACGGCCTGCTCGAGTGGCGATACCGAGGACGCCTGGTCGCCCGGCAGCTCGATGACAGCCGCATCGTCATTCGTGCATCGTTCGACGTCCGAGACTTCCTGCTTCACTCGTTCCCGGACACGTTCTCGGTGCCAAGACGCTTCGCCAAGCACATGATGGTCGTCGCCGACCTCGAAAACGGCAATGCAGAAATCATCGAAGATGCCGTCATCGGCGCCTGGGAGCTCCAGTCCGGCAAGTGAATCCCACACTTGGAGGCGCAGCTACTAGCTCCGCTTCGGCGGGGTCCTCTTCCTGGTGGTGGTGCGCTGCCTCGGCGGCTTCGCGAGCTTGCTCACGACGCCGTGCAGCTCCTCGGGATCGGCCGAGATCGTCTGCTCGTCGACCTCCACCTCGACGGCGCGTTCGCCGGCGCGTGCGATCAGCGTCGCGCTCTGCGGCGCCCCGGTTCCGCTCGGCGCGACGTCCAGCCGGGCCGTTCCCGCCACTTTGCCTTTCTCGTTCAGCAAGACCTTCACCATCGCCATGCTCGTCCTCCTTAGAATCCGCCGCCGCGCCACTGGAAGTTGACGGTGCTCGGCCCGTTGTTGCGGACCGTTGCGAAGTAGGTCAGGTGGCCGTTTGCGTCGAGGCTCTCGGATATCTGCGTGGTGGCGAGCTCGCCCGACGCGCCGAGCGGCTCGGCCTGGATGAGCTGCGGGCCGACGTCGCCGTTTCCGCCCCACGAGAACCACCATTCCTGTGTCTGTCCGGGAGCGATCGTCCCGAGACCTGCTGTCCAAGCCATGCTCGTCCCTCCTAACGGCCGCCGCCGCGCCAGTGGAAGCCGACGGCGTTGGGCCCGTCGTTCCGCACGGTCGCGAAATAGGTCATGTGCCCGTTGCCGTCCACCGTCTCGGACACCTCTGTCGTGGTCAGCTTCGCCGACGCGTTCAACGGCTCGGCCTGGATCAGCTGCGGCCCCACGTCGCCGACACCGCCCCAGCTGAACCACCACTGCTGCGTCTCGCCGGGCGCGATCGTCCCCGCCCCCGCCGTCCAGAACGGGCCGCCCCGGTACCAGAGATCCACTTCACCGTGCCCGACCGCGTCATCGTCGAAGCGCAGGGTGTGCTGGCCGCAATCCGTGACCGAGTCGGTCACGGTCCAGACGACGGTCGGCTGCGTGTTGCCTGTGCGGAGATCGATCGCCGCCATGGCGGTCTTGTCCGTGTTCGGGTAGTCCGAGCACTTCGTGATTCCGTAGGCCTCCAGCGTCTCGATGCACCAGGTCAGCTCCTGGATGTTCTGGACGGCCAGGCTGGTGTTCGCGATTCCCTGGAACTCGCAGTTGTAGCTGAAGCCCTGTGCCGATTGGCCGGTCAGGGTCATGACGCCGACGAGGACATCGCCGGCATTCACGTTGACCAGGGAGGAGTAGAACGACTGGCCGGACTGGCCGTCCGCATACCAGCTCGCCACGCTCCAGTTGTTTCCGCCACCGGCTCCGGAAGGCCCCCACTGGAGCACGGGCTGGTAGATCATCGTCGAGTTCTGGATGCCGTTGAACAGGAAGATCGTCTGTCCTGACTGTGTGGATGGTGCGGGCGGGACGACCCAGCTCGTGGCGAAACGCGAGACGGGTGTGCCGGTCGTGTTGGACCAGGACGCGTAGGTGATCCACCCGGTCCCGAATGCCGGCACCGGCGCGGCAACCGGGAAGAACACGTTGCGCGGCATCAGCGGACGACCGGCCGGCCGGAAGGGAACATGGCCGAACTCCGCCACGGCTTTCCGCCTTCGATCGAGCTGGCGATAGCGACCTTCGCGCCCGTCCAGAATCGTCCCCGGCTCGATCCGATGCACGACCGACCTGGGCCGGAGACCGCCCGGAGTGAGCACCAGCTCCTCGTCGGCGAGCTCTGCACCGCTCCGCTTGCGGGTTCCGGCGACGAGCACGTAGGTGCCCTTTCGCGTGCGCCGGACCGCGCGCCCCGGCTCCACTGCATGCACCTGGCTCCTGGAACGCGGACCTGCAGGCGTCAGGACCGTGTCGTCCTCGTTCTTCATCGCACCTCCCCCTCGGCACGCTGGAACGGGAGGGAGCATAACCGAGCTCGTGACATTTGTCCTTTGTCAGGGAGCCTCAGATCTCGCCGCCCTCGTCGATGAACGCCGGCGAGAGGATGTGGTGGAGCGCCCACTGGCCTCCGACGAGCAGCACGAGGGCGAGAACCGTGAGCCGGCGCGACGGCGCCACGAGCCAGGCGACCGCGAACAGCGGCGGGAAGACCGACGCGATCAGGTCGACCTCCTCGCCGATCCCCTGGATCGGCCACCAGAGCACGATGAACAGGACGACCGGGATCGCGGCGAGCGCCACCGGCACACGCAGCCGGGACGCGACGAACACGAGCAGGGCGAGGAGGACGACGCCCGTGATCCACAGCTCGTAGCCGATGTCGCGCAGGCCGAGCGACGAGAAGACCGGGTCGGCGATCCGGTGGTAGTCCGGGTACGGCTTCGGATGGAAGAGCGGCCGAAGCGGCGCCTCGTCGGCGTGGCCGGCGACGAGGTCGCTGTGCAGGAGGATCGGGTAGATCGGGATCCACGCCACCCAGCCCGCGATCCCGTACACGGCGGCATTCCCGACCCGGAGCAGCCCCTCTCGAGTCGCGAGCTCGCGGTCCCGAAGCACGTAGACGAGGGCGACGAGCAGCATGAAGCCGAGCCCGATCAGCCCGAAGCCGTGCAGCGCGGAGCCGATCCCGAGCAGCGCGGTCGACAGGGCGAGCAGCCGCCAGCGCTGCCGCTCGAGCGCGATCAGCCCGAGCGGGATCGCCGTCGCTTCGAGCGCCGCCGGCAGGTAGCCGAACTCGTGGTACCCGTAGAAGAGCGCCGCGGTCGGTACGGCGACGGCGAGCGCGAGATAGCGGACGACGCGCTCCGACCACCGCTCGAGGAAGCCGAGCGCGACCAGCCCGGCGACGAAGACGAGCGCGATCAGCCGCGACAGCCAGTGGAACGCGGCCACGGGGCTCGAGTCGGTGGAGCCGAGCGCAGCGTCGAACCCGCGGACGATCTGGCTGCTCAGGTGAAACTCGAACGTGACCTGCTCGACCATGTACGAACGGAAGCCGGAGCGGCCGTCGACGTAGTTCCGGTAGTCGCCTTCCGGGATCGAGACGTGCAAGGGCATCCGCAGCATCGCCACTAGCAGCCCGGCGAGCGCGACGAGGCTGATCAGGCGGCGCACGTCGCCGCGGCCCACGAACGACGCCGCGAGGACCACGACGGCAGCCACGAGCGACGTCCACGACTCGTTCAGCAACGGCAAACCATGAGCACCGGGCGAGCGGTGTCGGCGTTTTGCCCCCGGGCCGGCCGGGTAAAACGCTCGCCGTCAGGGGAGGCTCAGCGGACGGTACTGGGCGAGCCCCGGACTCTTTCCAAGGAGGTCACACCGTGGTCTTGATCTGGGTGCTTGTCGCGCTGCTGCTCCTGTTTGCGATCGTCGGCGGCATCGCGATCACGAAGTTCCTGTTCCTCGTGCTGATCGTGGCGGCGCTGCTGGCGTTGATCGGCTTCTTCACCAGAACCGCCTGAACAGGATCCTCGAGCGGCGGCGGCCTCCGGGCCGCCGCCCTTGCGCGGTCAGCCGTGCATGTTCACGGGCCAGACGTTGACCGGCTCGATCGTGACCACGACCCGCGTCTGGCCCGGCTGGTCGATCTTCCTCAGATCGGTGCCGCCGTACTTCGCCCCGACCTTGTCCGCGAAGGCGTAGTCGTCGTCGGGCTCGATCCGGGCGCGCCCCCGGACCTCGAGGTAGCGGTACGGGTCGGCGAGATCCAGGATGAAGAGGCTGCATTCCGGCCTTGCCTGCATGTTCATCGTCTTCAGGCGCGCGGTGTTCAGCGAAAGCTTCACCTCCCCCTCGTCGTGCAGGAACCACACCTCGCTCAGCTGGGGGAAGCCGCGCCGGTCGATCGTTCCGAGCGTGGCGACCTCGGCGTCGAGCAGGTCGCGATGGGAGTCGGGGAAGTCGGTCATCGGCGCATTCTGACGGTAGTGTCGAGGCGATGCCGCTGCGCAATCGCGTCACCCCGCTCAGCGACCTGATCGCGAGTCCCGCCCGCGGGCTCGTCTACGGGAACCGCGGCTGCCTGCACGACGACCGTGGCGAGATCCGGCGCCGCTTCGCGACCCGACGCTGGATCGGCTGCCGGCTCGAGTTCAAGGGCTGGCACCGCAAGGCCCTGATGCAGCCGGGAAAGTTCACGGAGCTCTTCTTCCTCGACGAAGCCACCGCCTTCGCCGCCGGACACCGGCCCTGCGCGCTCTGCCGCCGCGAGGACTACAACCGCTTCCTCGAGCTCACCGGCGCCGACGGCGCGGACGAGATCGACCTGCGCCTGCATGCAGAACGGCTGGACGGAAACGGCCGGCGGCTCCACCCCGCGCCGGTGGCCGAGCTGCCCGACGGCGCCTTCGTGCTCCGCAGCGGCGAGCCCTGGCTCGTGCTCGGAGGCGAGCTCCTGCGCTGGACACCGGCCGGCTATACCGATCGCACGGCGGCCGAAGGCACAGCCGAGGCGATCACGCCGCCGACGCTGATGCAGGTACTACGGTCGAACTGGGAGCCCGTCGTGCCGCTCCTCCACCCCACCGCGACCGGCCGCAGCTGATCGGCCGGCTCGCCTCCGACGGCGCCCGAACGGGGTACCCCTAAAGAGTTACGCCGTCCGGCCGATGAAAGGGAGATGCGCGCCCGGATCGCCTGCATCGCCGCGGTCGCACTCGTCCTCGGCGCTCCTGCTGCGGCCGACGCCGCACCGGTCGGCGACGCCGACGTCGCGGCGCTCCAGGTCGGGCTCGCCGCACGCAGCCTCTACGACGGCAACATCGACGGCTACGCCGGACCGCAGACACTGGCCGCCCTGAACCGCCTGCCCGGAGCGACGACTGCGCTCGCCCCTGCGACCCGGGCGGCACTGGGCGGCTTCGGGGCACACCCGCTGGGAAGCCGGCCGCTCGTCGCCGGCACCTCCGGCTGGGACGTCGCCGCGCTCCAGTTCCTGCTCGCCTGGCACGGCTTCCCCTCGGGTCCGCTCGACGGCACCTTCGGCGCCCGCACCAAAGCGGCGCTGCTCGCGTTCCAGCACTGGGCGGGAATCGACCCGATCGCCGTCGCCGGCCCGCAGACGCTGGCCGCGCTCCGGCAGCCGCCGCCGGCCTCGCCGGTTCGCCTCTCGGCCCCGATCGACGCCGAGCCCACCGACGGCTTCGGGCCGCGCGGCACGCGCTTCCACACCGGAATCGACTATCCGGCGCCGATGGGGACGTCCGTCGTCGCCGCCCGCGACGGCGTCGTCTCCGCAGTCGGCCCCCTGGCCGGCTACGGGAATGTCGTCGAGCTCTCGCACGGGCAGGGCGTCAGCACGCTGTACGCACACCTCTCCCGGATCCTCGTCGAGCCCGGCCGGCGGGTCACGCGCGGCACCGCCGTCGGCCTCGTCGGCCGGACGGGAGACGCAACCGGGCCGCACCTGCATTTCGAGCTGCGCATCCGCGGCGCAGCGATCGACCCGGCCGGCGCGCTCGGTTAAGCGGCCTTGGAGCCGCCGAGCCGGCCGTAGACCTCGGCCAACTCGCGCACCGACCCGATCAGTCGCTCACGATCGGATGCCGGCAGATCCTCGGACGCGAGCAGCCTGCGCTCGACGTCGGCGAGGTCGATTCCCGGGCGGATGGTGGGCGGGGCGAGCAGCGGGGACCGGCTGACGGCGTCGACCAGATCCCACTTGTGCTCGTTCTCCATCGGAGCAATCAATGATTCCACAACGCTCCTCTCTTCGAACTCCCTGAAACGGGTGAATGTGAACGCTTCATTCGCTACGAGTTGGCCGGCGGGGCGATGTAGATGTGCACGGCCATCGGCGCGAACCGGTCGGTGAACGTGTTCCCGTCGCTGTTCACGCGCCGCCCCTCCCCCATCACGCTCAGAGGCCGGCCGTTCAGGGCGGGGATCGTCATCTTCGCGTTCACCGCCGACCAGCCGGAGTTGACGGCGATCACGTACAGCGCGCCCGACCAGGTGCGGACGCTCAGCTGGACTCGCTGGCTGGCCGCGGCCTGACCCGGCACGTAGATCACGGGGCCGAGCCGGGCGACATCCCGGGCGACGCCGGCGATCACCTTGTTCATCCCGGGGTCCCACGACGCCGGCCAGAAGCCGAGGCCATGCGCCCCGCCGGCGATCGCGAGCCAGGACTCGGCACGCACGGTCGCGGGCGTGACGGAGTCGGGGCCGTAGCACTTCCAGTCGTTCGCCTCGATCCACTGGAAGGTCGGCTTCCCGGCCGCAAGGTTGACCAGCTCGCGCTGGGCGTAGAAGACGTCGGCCATCCGCTCCGGCTTGCACCACTCCTGCAACGGGTAGAGGTCGAAGCCGACGACGTCCGCCTTCGAGATCAGCGGCGGATAAATCCCCCGGCCCCAGGGCAGCGCGGCTGCGCCCGAGTAGAAGTGGTTGGTCAGCGTCAGGAACGAGAGGCCCGGCACCCCGGGCGGCGGCCCCGGCAACGCGGACGCCGCGACGTTGTCGCCGTCCGGCTCGTCGCGGTGGAACCAGCCGATGATCCCGTCCCCGGCGCCGGCGTGGCCGCCTGCGATTCCCGCCGAGAACGCCGCGCCGCCGAGCGCGTTCAGCTGGCTCTGGAACGTCCCGCAGGCGTTGAGCGCGAAGAGGTTGATGCCCGACGCGAGCGCCGCCGCGTACTGGTACGGGCACACCGAGTAGAGCATCATCGGAAAGTAGGGCTGACCGTCGAGCAGGACGGCACCGTTGGTGCGATCGAGACTGGCACTCGGGCTGGCCGGAATTCCGGGGGTGCGGAGGTCGAGGGTCGCCTGCGCGCGCTGGCCGTCGTCCGAGACGGCGTTGACCCAGACGCGGTAGCTGGAGCTGGAGTCGAGGGCGGACAGCGCGGCGATCGAGCCGTCGGCGCCCGAGACGACCGGCGCCCAGACGGTCGGAACGCCGAAATCGACCAGCCCGTACGAGACCTGGACGTCGGCGGGGATCGAGGTCTTCCAGGTGACGGCGGCGCCGAACGCCGCCACCGACGTGGTGCGCAGATCGGTGATCCGCAGCGGCTGCTGAGCGGGCATCTTCACGGGGGCGGGACGCGGGGGGACGCCGGTCGGCGAGAACGCCGAGCAGTCGATCGAGTTCGAGTTGACCTCACCCGCCGCCCGGCGGAGGGCCTGGTAGGCGGCCTTCGGCTGGCCGTCGGGCCAGAAGACGCCCGACTGCCAACCCGCCAGGTTGCTCTCGTCGTACAGGTGGAAGTTGAAGTACGCGCCGACGGCCGGCTGACAGTAGGCGACGCGGATCGCGTCCTCGAGCTGCTGTGGCTGGTCGAGGGCGGGGCCTTCGCCGCGGTCGGTCGCCTCCTGCGGGGACCACGACGGAACCGGGTTCGGGTCGTTCTCGGCTCCGGTGAACCCCGTCCGGCCGGGATCGGGCCGGGTCTGATAGCCCTGGCCCAGATACCAGATGCGCGTCGAGCCCTGACCGGGCACGGGCTGCCCGGTGCCGCCGAAGGCGCTGCCAAGCACGGACATCAGCGTCGGGTAGTCGCCGAGCGAGATCGCGGAGGAGCCGGGGTGCTTCGTCCACGGCCGTTCCGCGGAGCTGGTCGGATGCGGCACGTAGCCGAGCGTGTCGAAGATCGGCTTCGTCCGGCCGCTCGCCCGGTAGGCGGCTCCCAGCTTGGCGAACCAGTCGGCGGGCGGATGCCAGGCGAGCGTGAACGCGCCCGGCGTGGCGGAGCTCTTGGAGACCGCGACCGCGATCACGTTGGCGTTCGCGCGGACGGCGTGCGCGGCGTCGTAGCAGGTCGCGAGCAGTGCCTCGTAGTCGGCGGGAGCGACGCTCTTGCCGTCCGCGTCGAACTGGGGCGTCCAGTACGTGCCGTCGTTCGGGTCGTCCCAGATCGACACGTCGTCGATCTCCGGGTTGTCGCGGAGCAGGTCGGCGACGAACGAGCAGTACTGGGCGCGCGCGTCCGCGGTTCGCGGCGCGTCCTGTGGGTTGCCGTAGACGCTGGCGACCACCCGGATCCCCCACGCGTCGAGCAGCATCCGCTGCAGCGCGAGCTGGAAGGAGGCGGGCACCTGCGTCTGGCCCGGCTTCCACTGGAGCGTCACCCGCACGGACTTCAGCCCCAGGGTGCGCGCGACGGAGGCGGTCTGCTGGGAGTTGCCCCAGAGGAACGCGTCCTCCTCGGCGCCGACGAAGAAGCTCCTGGTCGCCGCCGGTGTGGCAGCAGCATGGGTCGCCGCCGCGAATGCGACGGCCACCGTCAGGGCGAGCAGCTTGCTGCCGAGGCGGGGCATCCCTTCTTCATCGGCAGGCAGGTCGCGAGGTTGAGCGGCCTGCGTCCCTCGCTCTGCGTAGAGTCGGGCGCGTGCGCGGTCTCGGTCTGCTCCTCCTGGGGCTCGCGCTCGGCTGGGCGATCGCGGCTGCTGTGCTGTTCGTGTGGCCACCCCGGCATCGCGCCGCACGTGCCGACGCTGTAATCGTGCTCGCCGGCGCGCGCGGGCCGCGCCTCGCGGAGGGGCTCGAGCTCGTCCGTCGCGGCGTCGCTCCGGTCCTGGTCGTCTCCGACGGCTGGTCGCCGACCTGGCCGGAGGCGAACCGCCTGTGCGCCGGCGGCCCGGCGCCGGTCCGGGTCGCGTGCTTCCACCCGGACCCGTACAGCACGCGGGGCGAGGCAAGAGCGTTCGCCCGCCTGGCCGCCCGCAGGGGCTGGCGCTCGGTCGTGGTGGTCAGTTCCCGCTACCACCTGCTGCGGGCGCGGATGCTGTTCGAACGCTGCTACGACGGCGCGGTGTACACGTCAGGCACGGGCACCACGCTGTTCGGCCGGATCCGGTCCGCCCCGATCGAGACGGTGAAGCTCGGCTACGCCCTCGTGGTCAAACGAGGGTGCTGACCCACCAAACGGACGCGAGGTTCGGGGTTAGTCGCCCCAGTCGAAGTCCCGTGAACGACCCCAGAGGCTCTGATCGGTCTCGACGTGCTCGAGCGTATCCTCGCCCGGCCAGGGATGCACGACGGCAGCGACCTCGACGACCGGCTCGATGCCGTCCATCGTCTCCTCCAGCCGCGCCTGCTCCTCCGACTTGAAGAGCGGATGGTTGTCGAACGGATCCTCCAGCTCGTAGGTCGATAGGGGCATGGCACCTTCGAGCTCCGAGTTGCGGCGCTTGAGCTCGAGATGCTCTTGGATCACCTGACTGAAAAGCGACGTCGTCTCGACCGGCATACGAACCTCCATGGTGGGACTCGATGATCGGTGCGGGATTGTAACGGAATTGTTTGGGCGCGACTGGCTCAAGCGTAGGCTCCGAAGCGGATGGACGTGTCCGTATGTGAGGATGAAGGTGTGCCGAAACTGCGCCGAACCGGAAGTGCCGTGGGCCTGGCGTTCGCGGCTTACGACGTCTGGCTTCGACTTTCGCCGCGGCAGCGCCGGGCCCTCCTTGCGCACGCGCGACGGTACGGCCCGGTGGTCGCGGGCTGGGCAGCCCGCTCCGCGAAGGACGCGGCGGCGACCCAGGCGCGGAAGCGCTCGAGCTAGCCCAGCGCCCGACGGGCGATCCGGTCCTGCTCGCGCAGGTGAGCCGTCGGGTATCCCTCGCTGGGGCTGGCGCGCCAGGGCCGGCCGACATAGCGGAGCGGCACGCCTGACGGCAGCGCCTCCTCGAGGCGGTGGCGGATCGACCGCCACGCACCCATGTTCTGCGGCTCCTCCTGCGCCCAGACGACCTCAATCAGGTCCGGGTAGGAGGACACGAGCCCGGCGAGCTCGGCTTTCGGGAACGGGTACAGCTGCTCGATGCGGCCGACGGCGACGGTCTCCGCGCCGGCGCGCAGCTCGTGCCCGGCGACGTCGTAGTAGACCTTGCCGGAGCAGAGGACGAGCCGGCGCGTGCGCTCGCGGTCGGCGCCGGCGTCGGCGAGCACGGGTTGGAACGAGCCGTCGGCCAGGTCGGCGAGCGTCGATGCAGCTTCGCGCAATCGGAGCAGGCCCTTCGGCGTCATCACGACGAGCGGCCGCGCGACGGGGTCGAGCGCCTGCCGGCGCAGGAGGTGGAAGAACTGAGCGGCGGTGGACGGGATGGCGACCCGGATGTTGTCCTCGGCCGTCGACTGGAGGAATCGCTCGAGCCTTGCGCTGGAGTGCTCGGGCCCGTTCCCTTCGTATCCGTGCGGCAGGAGCAGGACCAGCCGCAGCGTCTCGCTCCACTTCGAGAGCCCGGCGACCACGAACTGGTCGAGGATGATCTGCGCCCCGTTGACGAAGTCGCCGAACTGGGCCTCCCAGAGCACGAGCGCCTCCGGCGCCGCAATCGAGTAGCCGTACTCGAACCCGACGGCCGCGTACTCGGACAGCGGCGAGTTGTGCACTTCGAACGACGCCGTCGCCGCCCCGAGATGCTGCATCGGCGTGAAGCGCTCGCCGGTAGTGGCGTCGTGCAGGACGAGGTGGCGGTGAGAGAACGTGCCGCGTTCGGTGTCCTGACCCGTCAGCCTGATCGGGATACCCTCGACGAGCAGGCTCGCGAACGCGAGCGACTCTGCCTGGCCCCAGTCGATCCCGCCCTCGTCGAGCGCGACCGCCCGGCGCGCGAGCTGCCGCGCCAGCTTCGGATGCACCGTGAAGTGTCCGGGGACGGAGACGAGCTCGTGGTCGAGCTCACGCAGCCGGTCGGCGCCGACAACGGTGGCGATCCGGTTCGGCGCAGCGACGTCCTGATGCGGCCCCGGGACCGGCGCTTCGCCGGGCGCCTCGTGGACGAAGGTCGCCTTCAGCCGCTCGTGAGCGGCCCGCAGCATGTCCTCGACACGGCGCTCGAGCGCAGCAGCGTCGTTTGCATCGATCACGCCCTCCTCCACCAGCCGGCCGGCGAACTGCTCGCGCACGGTCGGATGCGCGGCGATGCGGTGGGCCATCAGCGGTTGCGTGTAGGCGGGCTCGTCCTGCTCGTTGTGTCCGAAGCGCCGGTAGCCGACGAGGTCGACGACCACGTCGTGACCGAAGCGGCGCCGAAACGCGAGCGCAAGCCTGACCGCCGAGACCGCCGCCTCCGGGTCGTCGGCGTTCACGTGGATGATCGGGATGTCGAAGCCCTTGGCGAGGTCGCTGGAGTACCGCGTCGAGCGGGCCTCGGCCGGGTCGGTGGTGAAGCCGATCTGGTTGTTCGCGATCAGGTGGAGCGTCCCGCCGGTCGTGTACCCGGCCAGGCCCTCGACGTTGAGCGTCTCGGCGACGACGCCCTGTCCCGCGAACGAGGCGTCGCCGTGGATCAGGATCGGCAGCGCGACGCCGGGGTCGTGCACGCCGGCCCGGGAGGAACGGTCGGTCTGCTCCGCGCGCGTGCGGCCCTCGACGACGGGGTCGACCGCCTCGAGATGGCTCGGGTTTGCGCAGAGGGTGACGGTGATCTTGCCGGAGGCGGTCTTGCGGATGCCCTCGGCGCCGAGGTGGTACTTGACGTCGCCCGAGCCGCCCTCGGGATCCGAGACGACCGCGTCGATCGTCCGCTCCCCCTCGAACTCGCGGAGGATCGACTCGTAGGGCTGGCCGATCGTGTGCGCGAGGACGCTCAGCCGGCCGCGGTGCGCCATCCCGATCACGACCTCGTGCGCCCCCGACTCGGCGACCAGCGCAATCGACTCGTCGAGCATCGGGACGAGCACATCGAGGCCCTCGATCGAGAATTGCTTCTGGCCGAGGAAGACCCGTCGGAGGTACCGCTCGAAGCCGTCGACCTCGGTCAGGCGCTCGAGCAGCCGGCGCTTCTCGTCGGGCTCGAGCGGCTGCCGGTACTTCCCCGACTCGATCGCCTGCCGGAGCCAGACGCGACGCTCGTGGTCGGAGATGTGCTCGATCTCGTACGCGATCGTGCCGCAGTAGGTGTCCCGGAGCCACGGGAGGGCGTCGGCAAGCGTCTCGGCGGGGACGTAGAGACGCAGCAGCGACGCGGGAATACGTGCCTGGAGCTCAGGAGTGAGGCTGGGGATCAGCCGCTCGGGCTCGAGCGCCGGGTCGCCCACCGGCTCGGAGCCGAGCGGATCGAGATGGGCGGCGAGGTGGCCGTGCATGCGGTACGCCTTGACGAGCGCCATTGCCGCGGCGACGCCGCCGAGGAGCAGGTCGTCTGCGGGACCTGCGGGCGGCGGTTCGGCCGGCGGCGGCGGTACGGGCGCGGCGCGCGCGGCGGCGCCGTTGCCGTCCTGGGTCGCCGGCGCGGCGAGCTGCGCGCGCTCGAGCAGGCGGGCGAGGCCCGGGAGGTCGGCGAGGGTATCGGCGGCGTCCGCCTCGAACAGGGCGCGCCACTCGGCCGGGACCGAGTCCGGATTCTCGAGGTACTGCTCGAGGATCGTGCTGGCGTAGCCCGCATTCAGTCCGTCGACGTCCATCGCTTCTTCTTTTGTACCAACCGTCTCATCCCTACCGGGGACCTGGGACGGGCTAGAAGAGCGGACGCTCGGTGATCACCGCGATGACCATCCCGAGCAGCCAGCCCGCACCCGCGATCGCGGTGGCGGCCGCGGCCAGCTTCCCGTGGCGGCCGCCGATGCCGGCGGCGATGAGCGCGAGGACGACGGCGGCGATGCCGACCCGCACGGGGCGCATCTGCACGTCGGTCCCCGCGATCGTCAGGTGAAGGTCGGTCGCGCAGAGAAACGCGAGGAAGATCGCCGTGGCGGACATCAGCCCGGACAGGGTGTCGACCCGGTCGCGGTTGGCGGAGACCTCGGACGTGCTCACCGCGGCGCCTCCGCGCGCGCGACCTTGCGCCGGTATCCGCGCGAGGGCGTCCCGTGTGGGCCGCGCTCCGGCCGGTGCGGGCGGGGGCGGGCGAACCGCCAGCCGGGCGGAGGCTCCGGCTCGGCCCGAACCGTCTTGACCGCGGGCTCCGGCGGCCGGGGCTCGGCGCGAATCGCCCACCACACCACGGTGCAGAGGTAGACCACGGGGATCTTGAGGATGACCAGCATCCAGATCAGCTCCCAGGTCACCGGGTCATTCTAGGCGATGGACGGCACGAGAGAACGCCAGGCAGAGGTGGGCGCCCCTCGAAATGGGGTCATCACCGACCGCCCTGCTGCCGATGGGCTGCGCATGACCCGCGTGTTCGGCCTCGTGGCAGTGCTTGCCGCCCTGGCGGTCGGCGCCTACCTCTACGCAGTGCAGACCCGTGACGCCGGGCCGACGTCTCCGTCCGCGGCGTCCGCCGAGGCGCAGGCCGTAACGACGGCCGCGGCGACGAACTTCGAGGGCGTTACAGCCGCGCTGCAGGCGTGGTTCGCCGAGAACGGAACCTATGCGGGAGCGGTACTGCCTCCGGGTTCCGCCGTCGTCCTCGCGCGTGCGGACACGAGCGGGTATTGCCTCCAGACGACCGCCGGCGCCGCCGTCGAGCACGAGGTCGGTCCCGGCGGGCAGCCGCAGCCCGGCCCCTGCTAGCACCCGGCATCTACACCGGCCCGCTCGCCGAGCTCACGCACGCTCAGCCATAGCGCCTCCCTTCGTCGCGTCGGTACCCCCAGGCGGCCAGCGCCGCGAACACCGCGCTCCACCCCAGGAGCAACAGCCAGTCGCGAGGCCGCCAGAGCCGGCCCTCGGTCGCGCCCCACAGCACGTTCCCGAACTGCCGGGTCGGGATGAGCGGCGAGACGAAGGCGACGCTGGAAGGCAGGTTCGCGGGAGTGGTCCACAGCCCGCCGGCGAAGGCGAGCACGAGGTAGAGGATGTTCGCGACCGGGAGCGCCCCTCGGGGTGACACCCAGTAGCCGAGCGCGATGCCGAGGAGCGCGAACGGAACCGCGCCGACCACGAGTGCCAAGACGAGTGCCCCCCAGCGCACGGGCCGCAGATGGGCATCCGTGGTCGCCACGCCGAGGACCACGACGACGGCCGCGGACGCGAGCCCGAAGACGGTCCCGGACAGCATGCGCGCCGCGAAGCGCACGCTCGTCCGCACCGGGAGCGTGCGCAGGAAGCGCTCCCACGGTGTCTCGCGCTCGGCCGCGATACCCACGCCGAACTGGAAGAAGGCGACGGCGAGAAACGCGAAGCCGGCGAACGACGCCACCAGGAGTGTGGCGTCGACGTCGTCTCGTGAAGCCACGAAGAGCAGGAAGAACAGGCCGGGAAACGCGAGCGTCGGGACGCTGAACGCCGGGTAGCGGAGGAGCTCGAGGGTCATCGCCCTCGCGTAGAGCAAGGTCAGCCTCACGGGCCGCCGCGGGTCAGGGCAAGGAACGCCTCCTCCAGCGATCCGCCATAGCCGCTCGCCAGCTGCCCCGGCGACCCCTCGGCTGCGATGCGACCCCGGGCCAGCAGCGCCACGCGCGTCGCCAGCGCCTCGGCCTCCTCCAGGTAGTGCGTGGTCAGCAGGATCGTTCCGCCCGCAGCCGCGTACGCCTGAAGCTCCTGCCAGAGGCTCCTGCGTGCCTCGACGTCCAGGCCGGTCGTCGGCTCGTCGAGGAACACGGCGAGCGGTTGGCCGGCGAATGCCAGGGCAACCGACAGGCGCCTTCGCTCGCCGCCGGACAGGCCGCCGGCCTGGCGGCGCCGGCAGTCTGTGAGCCCGAACCGGGCCAGCAGCTCCGCGGTCGGGACGGGCGTCGCGAAGTGAGATCGAACCAGGTCGACGATCTCGTGGACACGCAACGTCGGTGGAAACCCGGCCTCCTGCGGCGTCACGCCGATCGCCGCCCGCGCGTCGCGACTGCGGGGGCCCAGGCCGAGGAGCTCTGCCCGGCCGCGGTCGGGACGGCGGAGGCCGAGCACGACCGAGAGAGCGGTCGTCTTGCCTGCGCCGTTGGGCCCGAGTAGCGCGAGCACCTCGCCGCCGTGCAGCTCGAGATCGACGGCGTCCAGCGCGACCAGGCTCCCGAAGCGCTTGGTCACACCTCTGAGGGCCGCCACGATCATGGTCCTCGGACTCGTGCGTGCTCGGCGTGAACCGCCCAGTCCACGAGCAGGTTGTAAAGCGCGTGAGCCACGATCGCGGCGGCGAGCCCGCCGACGAGGAACACCGCGCCGAACGCGCCGCCGGTGACGAAGTGGACTGCGCAACGCCCGCGCAGCGAGGGCCAGTGCGATAGCGAAAACCCCGCCGACGACACAACCAACGCCGGCCACGGCCCGACGACGAGCAGGAGGCCTCCGAGGCAGATCCCTCTCCAGACGACCTCTTCGAACCCGGCGCCGGCAGCGAGGGTGAGCCAGCGGACGACCATCGCCCGCCCGAACGGACGCGGGAGAAAGCGCGGGAATCGTCCGCCGGTCAGCAGGAGAAAGGTTCCGGCGCCGGTGATCGGGCCGAGCGCGGCCCGAGCGAAAGGCAAATCGACGTTCACGTCGGCTCCCCGCCGACGGCGATCGCGTAGAGCGTCGACTCGTTCACACCGTCGAGACCGAGAAACGCGTCCGTTCGCCTGTCGTAGAACGCGCCGAGGGGAACCGCAGCGAGGCCGAGCGCGGTCGCGGCCAGGAGGACGTTCTGGGCGACGTGGCCCGCTTCGAGCAGGGCGAACCGGTAGCCGCGCAGACCGTACTTGAACCGTGTCCGGCCGAAGATCGCGGCCACGAGGACGAGTACAGCGCACGACGAGGCGATCTCCGGGTAGGTCGACAGGCCGCCGAGCTCGTCGGGGCTGACGCTCGTGCGAAGAATCTCGAGACAGCTACGCGGCGGGTCGAAGTGGTAGAGACCCGGCTCCAACCCGGCGACTCGCAGCACCGCGACGTAGAGCTCGAGCGGATAGAGCGCTCCGCCCGACGGGACCGCCCGGAGACGGAGCTCGGGCTGCCCTTCGTCTGCTCCGAGCACCCCCGTGACGCCGTAGCCCGCGTGGAGCACCGCCGTCAGCGCCTGGACGGCGACCGGATCGGAATCGAAAGCCCGGTGCGACCGTCGGCGCTCGAGAACCTCGCCGAGCCGGCAATCGAGTGGGGCCGGAGCCGGCAGGGGGATGCCGGCGACACCCTGCCGCTTGACGGCGCGCATCGAGCTGAGCTGGAGCTCGCGGTCGGCTGCGAGCCGCGCCGCTCCGTGCAGCTGACGGCCGATCTGGGACGGCGTCACCTTCGAAGCCTCGTGGTAGGCCTCGGCGGGATCGTCGGGATCCGGTGGCCCGCCGTAGATGGAGCGGAGCCAGGAGACCGTCTGTCGCCGGGCGACCGAGCTCATGGAAACGGATGGGGGTCGGGATTCAGCTCGGCATAGGGCAAGGGGCGATCGACGAGGCCGGCTTCGTACGCGGCTTCATAGAGCCGGGTGCCGCCGAGGAATCGTGCCCGCTCGACGACGTCGAGCTGGCAAAGCTCGGGCGCGATCACCCTGGCGACTCGGAAGCCCGCGCTCCGGACGTCGGGGCTCGTCACGTCGACCGCGTACGCAGACACGTGACGCGGCGCCAGCTCGGCACAGACGGCCTCGATGCGCTGCAGGACGTTCGAACCGCGCAGAGGAGTGACCTCGCGCGTGTCGCGACGCTCCGGCGAGGCGTCGAGGAAGGCCGCCTTCACGGCCCGATCGGGATGGGCGTAGAAGAGCGTGTGGCCGTCGAAGTTTCGTATCTCCGCCGGCGCGAGGTCGAGATCGTCCGGACGCTCGAGCGCCTGGTCGCGTACCCACCGGCGAACGGCGAACGCCTCGGCGAGAGCTTTCCGCCAGGCAACTCCGACGGTGGGGGCCGCCGCGGCGCCGATTCCGAGCGCCGCGACTTCGCCGGGAGCCCCGTGCACGACTCCCAGCACGGTCGGGATCCCGAGGAACACGCTCAGATCGACAGCCGAGTAGCGTAGCCCTGTCGGCGCGAAGTACCGGGCGTCGATTCGAGCGAGCTCGGGATCGCGGCTCCAGTCCAGGAGCGGCAGCGACAACCGGTCGTACCACGCGAGCATCACGGCGTCGCGTTCGACCTGTTCGAGCAGGCCTGCGAGAACTGCCTCTTCGAGCGTCGGGGCGCACGCAAGGCCGCTGCTGGTCGTATAGGCGATCTGTGCGTCGGCCGGCGATCGTCCTCGTCCCCAGGCGAAGAAGGCCAGCTGCGCCGGGAGGTATGCCGGCTCGCCGGCGGGCAGCTCGAACCCGGCCACCCAGCTGATGACCGTTTCCGGGCCGAAGGGCCTGAAGGGGAACAACGGATCGGCGTATTGCGACTCGTGGAAGAGCGCAAACCGGCGGGGATCGACGGCCCCGCTCAACAGGGAGGCAGGACCGACTACGAGCCGGTGCGGGGGAACGAACGACGCGGAGTAGCGTTCGAGCGCCTCGCCGATGGACGCAGCTTCTGCCGCATCCCGGAGCACGTTCTCGCTGCCCGCGTGCCGCTCGACGGGCGCGCCGACGGTTCTCTCGCCTTCGGCCAGGCCGCACGTGAAGCCGACCAGGCGCGGCTCGTCGGGCGCTGCGAGCGTCTCGTCGACGGTGCGGACGACGCCGCTGAACGGCGAAACGAACGTTCGCAACCGCGGCAGAGCGGCTGCCGGAGACGTCGGGCGCACCGGCGCGAGCTCAGTCGCCGACAACTGCATGCTCCTTGTGCCACGGCAGGGGCGCGGCGACGTCCTCGAGCCCCGAGCAGACGGGGCACCGAGGCACTCGGTGAACGTGATGGAGGCTCAGCGCGAGTACGGGCTCGAGCTCGAGCGCATAGAACGCGGCCGGCACGTGATGGTCCCGGAGAACGAGCCACCGGAGCGCCAGGGTCGCGGCGAAGCCCGCGACGAGCGCCTGGAAGGCCGGGAGCGCCGGGTACGCCGCAGGTGACGCCTCGAGCAGGTCGAGCTCCTCGGCTGCTTCCAGGTTCGATGCGCGCCGGAGCCGAAAGCACTCGAAGCACGCGGTGTCGTCGGAGAGGTAGAGGGGACCGATTGCCGCGTAGCGCCCGTCGAACGGCAACACCTGCAACCAGGCCTGGCCCGCGACAAGAGCCTCCTGGTTCCAATCGCCAAGTGCGGGCAGCTCCGCCGGGGCAGGGGCGCAGACCACGAGATCGACGCCGGAGGAGATCGTCTCGTCCCGCCGGACCTCGACACCGCTCTGCCGGAGGAGCCGAGTGACCTCGACGGCGGCCGGGCCGCTGCCGACCACGGCGACGCACCGAGACGCGAGCATCCCGGGCAAGTCGCCCAGGGTCGCCTCCACCGGCTGGAGCGCGGCGAAGAGCCCGGCTGTCCCCGAGACCGGGACGGGAGTTTCGTCGGGTAGGGGCGGTCCGTCGAGCAGGAGTCCGTGCTCGTCCATCTGCTCGAGCGCAGCATCGACCGCGGGTCGGGCGGGCTCGCCGAGCACTTCGACGATCTCGTCGAGCGTGCGTGTGCCGTCGAGGAGCGGCAGCAAGACGGGCAGCAGCAGCGCGCCCGCCCGACCCGCGAGGCAGATGATCCGCTGTCCGTATTCGAGCACCACCTGGTCGTCGGTCCTCGCAATCCGGTACCAGGGCGCCAGGTAGGGGAGCGCCGGGATCATCGCCGCTCAGATTCGCTCCAGCACGAAGGACCCGGCAGCCTCAGAACTTGCAGCAGCAGCAACAGCAGCCGACGCTGCTGCAGCTCCCGTCGCCGTTCGTAGCGGCGTAGAGGGCGAGGCGGTAGCCCTTCTCGTGCACGACCAGGTCGAGAAGCTCAGCGTTGAGCTTGGTGAACATGGCGGCCTCCTTTCGATAGTTGTCATCGGAGGCAACCGTACCTGCGGAGATGTGCCCGGTCCGTGGCGCGACTGTGACGAAAGTGCAACGCCTACGGTTCTAGCGCGGTGAGCCCGCGGCCGCTATTGGCCGGTTTGCCCCTGTCCAGAACGGCCACGAGCGGTTCCCCGCCATACAGGTGGGTCGAAGCCTCGCCCGAGGCGCGGGTCGGCCTCCGGCTCACCGGCCGTCAGGGCGAGCGGAATGACGCCGGCCCAGGCGGGCCAGTCGTAGTCCGCCTCGTCGTCCTGCGGCGGCCCCGTCCGCACCTTTGCCGACGCCTCGTCGAGCGACAGCCGCAAGATCGACGTCGCCTTCAGCTCGGTCGACGTCGGCGGCCTCACCTCCGCCCAGCGCCCGGGCAGCAGCGTCGCGCTGAAGGCTTCGAGCGCGCGGGCTTTCTCGTCGATGTCCTCCACGGCGACCGCTCGCCCGAGGACGACCACCGAGCGGTAGTTGATCGAGTGGTTGAAGATCGACCTGGCGAGGACGATCCCGTCGATCAATGTGACCGTCAGGCACGCATCGACACCGCCCTGCAGCGTCCGCAGCATCCGGCTCGCCGAAGAGCCGTGGACGTACAGCTCGTCCCCCACCCGCCCGTAGAGCGTCGGGATCACGTACGGCTGGCCGTCGTGGACGAAGCCGAGGTGACAGACGACACCTTCGTCGAGAATCGTGTCGATCGTCGCGCGATCGTAGGCACCGCGCTTGGGCTCGCGCCGGACGCGGGTGCGATCGGACCGGGGCACCTTGGCCATCGGCTCAGCCTACTGCGCTGCCTGGTTAGGCGAACGTGCGGGTCGGGAAGACCGGGGCGATGCCTCGTTCGATCTGGTCCGGAACGATCTCCTTCGGTCTCGTCTCGATCCCGGTGCGCATGGTCGGCGCCGTGTCGGAGCATGCCCTGCATTTCAACCTGCTGCACCGCAAGGACTCATCGCCGATCGGCTACGAGAAGATCTGCAAGGAAGAGGGCAAGCCGGTGCCCGACGACGAGATCGTCAAGGCGTACGAGGTCTCGAAGGGGACATACGTCGAGGTCGAGGACGCCGACTTCGAGGCCGCGCGCGCCGAGGGCTACCACACCTTCGACATCTCCGACTTCGTCGAGGTCGACGAGATCGACCCGATCTACTTCGAGCGCAGCTACTACCTCGTCCCCCAGGACGGCGAAGAGAAGGTGTACACGCTGCTCGTGCGAGCGATGGAGGACGCCGGGCTGGCGGCGGTCGGGACCTTCGTGATGCGCGAGCGGGAGCATCTCGGGTGCTTGCGCATCCGCGACGGCGTGATCACCCTCGAGCGGATGTACTTCGCCGACGAGATTCGCCCGACGGACGAGCTGAAGCCGAGCCGGGCGCGCGTTACGAAGCAGGAGCTGGAGATGGCAACCGCGCTGATCGACCGGTTCAAGGGCTCGTTCGATCCGTCGAAGTACTCGGACACGTACACGGAGAAGCTGCTCGACGTGATCAGGCGGAAGCAGAAGGGCGAGACGGTGACCGTGGAAGCCGAGGCAGCGCCGGAGGAGGAGACGCCGGATCTGATGGCGGCGCTGCGCGCGAGCATCGAGGCCCACGGGACGACGAAGCGAGCGACACGGAGGTCGCCGCGGCGGGGTTCGTCACGGCGCGGCGGGACCCGGGCTCGCTCGGGCCGCTAGGCAGCGAAGAGGCGCCCGGGACGGGCAACTCCCAGTGGAGCCAGCCGGGCTCGAACCGGCGACCTCTTGCGTGCCACGCAAGCGCTCTCCCAGCTGAGCTATGGCCCCGAACCGAGCCAGTGTAGCGCCGAACTCGTGATCGTCGGCCCAGTTGATGCCCGTCCTCTGGGCTTCCCGCCGAGGTCGAAGACCAGGTCGCAGCGTGTTCATCGTTCATCGCCTTGTAGACATCGATCCCGAGCTTGAATGCAGCCCACGCGATGCCGTACTCGGCAATGATTCCTTTCTGATCCGTGGTGAGCACGGACCCATCGTAGTTGCCGCTCCGGACAACTAGGCCGAAACGGCCTCGACCGAAACGGACGGCACGTCGCCCCACAGATCCTCCAGCGCGTAGTACGCCCGCGCCTCCGGCGTGAACACGTGCAGCACCACGTCGAGGTAGTCGGCGACGATCCACTTCGCCTCACCCACGTCGGTCGTCGCAGGCAGCGTGCGCGACTCGGCCTTCAAGGCCCTGTGTACCTCGTCGTAGATCGCCCTCGTCTGCCTCGGGTTCTGGCCCGTGCAGATGACGAAGTAGTCCGTGTACGTGCACACCGGCGTCATGTCCAGGATGACGACGTCCCTGGCCAGCTTCTCCTGGGCGAGCCCGGCGATGCGGCGTGCTTGCTCGAGTGGTGTCAGTCAGTCTCTCCGGTCGTGACGCCGCCAGTCTAGCCGCGGTACAGGCCCAGACCGCCGATCGCGGCCGCGACGGCCGGCGGAACGAGGCCGTCGATCGGCTCTCCACGGGCGGCCAGCGCCCTGACCTCGCGCGAGGACACGGGCACCGGCTCGATCTCGAAGAAGAGCACCCGCTCGGGCGGGGGGAACGGCAGGTCGAATCCCGGTCGCGTCGCGACCCCGAGGCGCGCCAGCGCGAGCACGACCTCCGGCTCCTTCCAGCTCTGGAAGTCGAGGTACTCGTCGGCGCCGATCAGGAACACGGGGTCGTCCCACGGCCCGTCGCGCAGCATGTCCGCCGTGCGGGCATGGTGGTCGAGCATGACCTCGCGGCCCGGGAACGCCAGCCGCGCGAGCTCGAGCCTCGTCTCCGCCGGGGCATGGACGTCCTTGTGGCCCGGATCGGCGACCACGATCACCACGACCTGCTCGAGACCGAGCTCCCGCTCGGCGGCGTCGGCGAGCGCGACATGCCCGATGTGCGGCGGGTCGAACGCCCCGCCGAGCAGGCCGATCATTCGATCACCAGCGTCTCGTCGCCGACCTCGACCTCGCTCCCCCTGCGTGCGCCGGCGGCGCGAAGCGCGGCCTCCAGCTCCTCGGACGACGGCGGGCTGCCGTGGACGCGAAAGCCCCGATCGGTGCGCAGGATCCGGAAGGTCGGCCCCCGTGGCTGGGGCCGGTAGACGAGGAAGTCGGCGAGCGCCTCCGGGTCAGTCTCGGGAGGGGGTTCCGGTGGGCAGAGCTCGAACAGCTTGCGCCGGAAATCGTCGATGCCGGCGCCGGTCGCGGCGGACACCGCGAAGACGGCGGCGATCCGCTCGTCCTGGACGCCGAGCTCGGGCGGATGGGGAAGCAGGTCGACCTTGTTCAGCACGACCACCTGCCGGAGCCGGTCGAGGCCCGCGCCGTACTCGGCGAGCTCATGGTCGATCTGGCGGAACTGCTCGGCCGGCGCGCCGACTGCCGCGTCGATCACATGGACGAGCAGCCTGGCCCGCTCGAGGTGCGCGAGGAACTCGTGGCCGAGACCTACGCCCTGGCTCGCGCCCTCGATCAGACCCGGCACGTCCGCGACAGTCAGCTGACGGCCGTCCGGGGCGTCGACCGTCCCCAGCACAGGCTGGAGCGTCGTGAACGGGTAGTCCGCGACCTTCGGCTTCGCGTTCGAGATCCGCCGCAGCAGAGAGGACTTGCCCGCGTTCGGCAGTCCGACGAGCGCGGCGTCGGCGACGAGCTTCAGCTGCAGCTCGAGCTCGGCGACCTCGCCGGGAAGCCCCGTCTCCGCGAAGCGCGGGGTCTGCCGCGACGGGGTTGCGAACGCGCGGTTGCCCCTGCCACCCGAGCCGCCGCGGGCGACGACGAAGCGCGCACCCGGGGCGACCAGGTCGGCGACGAGGCTGCCGTCCTCCATCACCTGGGTGCCGACCGGCAACCGGATCTCGACGTCAGCGCCGTCGGCGCCGTGCTTCCCGCTTCCGCGACCCGGCCCGCCCCGTGGTGCGCGGAAGACCCGTTTCGAGCGAAGCGCAGAGAGGTCGCGGAAGTCGGCATCGGCGGCCAGCACGACGTCTCCTCCGCGGCCTCCGTCCCCCCCGTCGGGCCCTCCCTTCGGGACGAACTTCTCGCGGCGGAAGCTCAGGCCGCCGTCGCCGCCCCTGCCCGCCTCGACCTGGATCCGTGCCCGATCGTGGAACATCGACGAAGTATCGCCGCGGCTGATCGGCAACTACGTCCCCGGCGTCTTCACCGTGCCGGGCACTGTCAAGGCGGCGGCGCTCAGGCGCGGGCCACGACCGGGGCGGCGACCGCTATTCGGCGCCGACGACCGAGACAGTGCGGCGCTCGCCGCTCGTCCAGAACTCGATCGTGCCGTCCTGCGTGGCGAAGATCGTGTCGTCGCGGCCGATGCCCGTACCCGGGCCGGGCCGGAAACGCGTCCCGCGCTGGCGAACGATGATCATCCCGGCCTTCACGTCCTGGCCGGCGAACATCTTCACGCCGAGCATCTTCGGGTTCGAGTCGCGACCGTTGCGCGAGGAGCCGAGCCCTTTCTTGTGTGCCATGTCCTATTCCGCCTTCTTGGTCGTCTTCGGCTTCGCGGCCGCCTTCGGCTTGGGCTTCTCGGCGGTCGTCTCGGACTTCGCCGTCGAGCTCCGCGTCGCCTTCTTGCCGATCGTCTGGATCTCGACCCGCGACAGGTGCGCGCGGAAGCCGTTCCGCCGCCGGTAGCCCGTCCGCCGGCGATGCTTGCCGATCACGATCTTGTCGCCGAGCTCGTGGCCGACGATCCTGGCCGTGACCTCGACGCCCTTCGGCGACAGCTCCGCCTTGCCGTCTCCGCCGACGAGCAGCACCTCCGGGTGGAAGGTCTTGCTCTCGTCCACGGCGAGGCGGTCCACGAGGAGCTGCTCGCCCTCCTGGACGCGGTACTGCTTGCCGCCGAGCTTCACGATCGCATACGTCATAAGAAGCGGCGCGGGGTCGCGCCGGACGTGCATTGTAGCCAGATGCCGACCCGGGCCGTCATCTTCGATCTGTACGGAACGCTCATCGACGACGCACCGCCGGAGGACTACGAGCGGTTCCTGGCGGAGACAGCGCTGGCGATCGGTGCCGATCCGGAAGGCTTCCGCGTTGCCTGGGAGGCGAACGACATCGCAAGATACACCGGGCCGATCGACGCCTGCTTCACGTCGATCTGTGCCGGCCTGGAGGTCGTCGATTTCCGGCCGGCCCTGAATCTGCGGCTCGACCGGATGCGCTCTCTCCTCGTCCCGAGGTCGGACGCACTGCCGACGCTGCGGGAGCTTCGTAAGCGCGGCCTGCGGCTGGGGATGATCTCGAACGCGAGCAGCGAGGTGTCGGCGTTGTGGGCCGAGACCGTGCTCGCTCCGCTGTTCGACGCCGCCTTCTTCTCGGCGGACGAGGGGATGATGAAGCCCGACCCGAGGCTCTACAGGCGGATGGCGGAGGCCCTCGGGGTCGAGCCCGCGGACTGTGTCTTCGTCGGCGACGGCGCGTATCGCGAGCTGCAGGGCGCGCAGGCGGTCGGCATGACCGCCGTCCTGATCCGAGTGCCCCACGACGAGTGGGAGCACGAGGGAACGATCGGCTGGGAGGGGCCGCGCGTCGCGGCGCTCTCGGAGGTCCTAGACCTGGTCTGAGCCGGACTCGGCCACGGCCGTCTCGCCGCCCGCAGTCGTGGCCTCGCCGGACGCCGCGGCGGCGGGCTTGCGGCGCCGCCGTCCACCGCGGGACCCGCGACGCGTCGGCTTCTTGTCCGTCGCAGCCGGCTCGGTCGCCGGCTGCGGCGTGCCCACGGGCTCCGCGATCTCCACGGCGGTCTGTGCCGCGTCCGCCTGGGACGCCGGCTTCTTCTTGCGGCCGCGTCCACCGCGCGACCCGCGACGGGTCTTCTTCTTCGGAGCGGCGGCCTCGTCACCGTTGACAGCACCGTTATCCTCCCCGACCTCCCCGACCTCCCCAACGTCGGCGCTGGGCACGTGGATGGTCGGAACGGACAGCTCCGCCGGCGGCGTGTTCGGCTGCCCGTTGAGCTCGGCGGGCACCGTCGCCTTCTTCCGTCCCCGTCCACCACGGGAGCCTCGACGAGTCTTCTTCTTCGCGGGGGCCTCGGTGGAGACGTCGACCTCCGCCTGATCCTCGGCCTCCTCGGCCACCTCGTCGGGCTCGGGCTCGGCATCGGCGTCGGGCTCGGGATCGGCGTCGATCTCGAGGTCGGCCTCGGGTGCGACCTCGACCGACGCGGCTTCGGCTTCCGGCTTCTTCGCGCGCGATGCGCGGGTCGGCTTCTCCGCCTGGGCCTCCGCCGTGATCGGAGCGGCCACGGACGCCTGCGCCTCGACGCCGGCGAGGGTCGCGTAGGCGACCCCGTCGAGCACGCGCTCGACGTGGGCGGAGACCTTCTTGCCGACGAGCCTGCCCGCACCGCCGACGGCGACGGAGATCCCGTCCAGCTTCCCGACTGCGGAGCCGGCGTCGTGACGGCCGACCTCGACGAGCTTGAGCTCGACCGTCTGCCCCTCGGCGACCGGCGGGTCGACCGGCGCCAGCTTCTCGACCGTGCCCTCCTCGAGCACCGCGAAGTGCTCGTGGGGAACGCCGGCCTTGCCGACGAGGAACAACCGGCGCCTCGTCGAGGCCTCGATCTCCTGCAGGCGCATGGCCCCGGGGCCGATCAGGAGCTCCGCGACGTGCGCGTTCAGCTCGACCTTGAAGGCCCTCGTGCGCGGCTTCGACGCGACCAGCGTGCGCAGCCTGCGCTCCGCGTCGACGACGGCGGTCGCCTCGGAGACGACCACCCCCTCGCCGGCGCAGGTCGGGCACTTGCGGGTGAGGATCTCGCGCGGCCCGTCCGTGACGTTCTGGCGGGTCATCTCCACCAGTCCGAGCGGCGAGATCTCGACGACGTACGTCTTGGTGCGGTCGCGCTCGAGCTCCTGCTGGAGCGCCTGCTCGACGGCCTCCCGGTTCTTCGGGTTGGCCATGTCGATGAAGTCGATGACGATGATCCCGCCGATGTCGCGCAGCCGCAGCTGGCGGACGACCTCCTTCACGGCTTCGAGGTTGTTCTTCGTGACCGTGTCCTCGAGCCGGGCACCGGACGACTTCGAGCGCGAGCCGACGAACCGGCCGGTGTTGACGTCGATCACGGTGAACGCCTCGGCGTAGTCGAAGATCAGGTAGCCGCCCGAGGGCAGATCCACGCGCCTCGAGAGCGTCGAGCGGATCTCGGCCTCGACGCCGAACGACTCGAACAGCGGCACCTTGTCCCGGTAGCGCGAGACCCGCTCGGCCATGTGCGGCGAGGTCTTCTTCAGGTAGCCCTGGATGCGCTTGAGCGTCCGGTCGTCGTCGACCAGGGCCCGCTCGAAGTCGCCGGTGAACAGGTCGCGGGTGACGCGCAGCGGCAGCTCTGCCTCCTCGAACACGAGGGTCGGCGGTTTCGACTCCTTCGCGCGCGCCTGGATCTGCTTCCAGAGCTTCATCAGGAACTCGAGGTCGAGCCGCACGTCCTCTGCCGACGCGCCCTCGGCCGCCGTGCGGACGATCACGCCGCCCTGCTTGGGGGCGATCTCCTTGACGATGTCGCGCAGGCGGTTGCGCTCGTCCTCCTCGAGCCGGCGGGAGACGCCGAGGCCCTCGCCGTGCGGGACGAAGACGACGAAGCGGCCGGGGAGCGAGATCTCGGTCGTCAGGCGTGCTCCCTTCGTCTTCATCGGATCCTTGACCGCCTGGACGAGCACCTGCTCGCCCCGGCTGATCAGATCGGTGATCCGCCGGCCGCGCGGCCGGCGGCCCTCGAGCTCGGGGCCGACGATCTCGTCGACGAAGAGGAAGCCGTTCTTCTCGAGGCCGATCTCGACGAACGCCGCCTCCATTCCCGGCAGGACGTTGTCGACGACGCCCTTGTAGATGTTGCCGGCGATCGACCGGCGTTCCGGCCGCTCGAGATAGACCTCGGCGACGCGTCCGTCCTCGAGGACGGCGACGCGCTTCTCGGTGACGTCCACCGAGACGAGCAGCTCGCGCTTCGCGGCCGGGAGCGGCGCGCGCCGCGACACCTGGCGACGCCGGTTCGGCGAGCTCCGGCGGCGGTCGGTCGCCGATTTGCCGTCGCGCGGAGTCTTCTCGGCCTTCGCCGGAGCCTTCTCGGCCTTCGCCGGAGCCTGTTGCTTCCGCTCAGGTGTCTCCACGGGCTCGGCGGCCGCCCCGCTCGCGGGCTTGCGGCGATTCCTGCCGCCGCGACTGCCGCGACGGCGCTTGGGCTTCGCGGCCTGATCGCCCGACTTGGGCCCGGCCGCGACGGTCGAGTCGCTAGGTGCGGGTGCTTCCTTCTCGCCGAGCGGCAGCTCCTCGGGCGCCAACTCGGTGAACGGCGTCGCGATCGTCGCCGCAGACTGTTGCTGCTTCCTGCGAAACCAGGGCAGGGGCAAGTGAAATCTCCTTCTCGTGTGCGCGCAACGGCGACCACCCGCTGGAGCGGGCGTCGGTGCGCAGCTGGTTGATGTCGTAAGAGCTCGGCATTGTTGCCTCGCTCGTCAGGGTATCAGGCGCTCCGGGCACGCCCGGAACGGCCGTGACCTACGCAGCGGCGGGCCGGAGCTTGGCTCGACGCGTGCGGATGGCGCGGAGCCGCTGGTTCAGACGGGCCCACGCCCATGGCTCGACCTCGCGGTAGCGCGTCTCCGACTGGTTGCGCGTCGCCTCGAGGTACTCGAACCAGGCGTCGGCCTCCTCGATCATGAGCAGTTCCTCCGCCTCGCGCTTGTCGACCATCCGATGCTCCCTCCGGTCGCTGACGGCCGCGATGCTAGGGAGCCTGTCGGACGGACAGGGACCGGCGGCACAGACCACGCCGCGCCAAGCCCTCCCTATCCCGGAAAGCGCACCCGCTCGCCCGCGACCCTGGTCACCGGCGCACGGCGCTCGAAGTGGCGGACGGCGGCCTCGCCCAGCGCACGCGTCGCCGTGTAGGCCACGGCGCCCTTCACCACCCAGCCGACGAACGGGACGTACCCGATCGCCTTCCGGGCGAGCGCGCGGAAGCCGAAACCCGACGCGATCACCGCCAGCACCTCGGGCAGCCGCTCGCGATCGATCTCGAACCCGTGGGCGTCGGCGATCCGCAGCACGAGCCGGACCTGGTTGGCGGTCAGGATCGGCAGGTCGGCACCGGGGACGAAGACCAGGACTCCGAGGACGCCGTTCTGCCGCGAGAACTTCCGGATCAGCTCCTCGCACACCGCCTCGCGCAGGACCGGGAGGCGGGCGGCGAGAGGCGTCGCCTCCTCGCCGAGGACACGCGCGAGCCGCTTCGCGATCTCGTCGACCGGAAAGCCGGCACCGCCGGGGACGCGGACGAGGTTCTCGTCGAGGACGTAGGGGACGTGCTTCGCCGCGCCGGTCGTCGCCGGGACCACCGCGACCGCCGGCAGACGCGCCCGGGACGCCTCGTGCAGCAGGCGCTCGTCGTCGGTGGTGGGAGCGCCGCCCAGCACGAGCACCAGCGCCGCGGCGCCCTGGAGCGGCCCCTGCTCGCGCACGGCTGCGGCGACCCCGCCGCGCGTGAGCTCTTCCACCAGCAGGGAGACGAGCGCGTCCGACCCGGACACGACCAGCGGCCTGTCGCTGCGGGCCGAGGAGCGGAGACCCTGGACGAGGCCGAGCACCGACGCCGCCGACGTCGGCTTTTTCTTCACCAGCGCGCGATCCGGGTGCGTCCGCGCCCGCGAACGTAGATCGCCTGCAGAACGCCGATCGCGAGGAGGTTGGCGATCATCGACGAGCCGCCGACGCTGACCATCGGCAAGGGGATGCCGGTGACCGGCGCGATCCCGATCGTCATGCCGACGTTCACGAAGATCTGGAAGAGCAACGCGAACACGATCCCGCCGGCGACGATCGCCGAGTACGGGTCCCTGGCGGACGCGACCACCTTCAGCCCGCGCCAGACGACGAGCAGGTACAGCACCAGCAGGAAGCCCGCGCCGAAGAAGCCGCGCTGCTCGGCGAGCGAGGCGAAGACGAAGTCCGTCGCGTGCTCGGGAAGGAAGTCGAGGCTGGTCTGGGTGGCGCCGACCACGCCTCTCCCCGTCGGGCCGCCGGAGCCGACCGCCGTGATCGACTGCGCCACGTTGTACGTCGAACCGCGCGGATCCTGGTCGGGATGGAAGAAGCCGGTCAGACGGCTCGTCTGGTAGTCCTTCAGCACCGGCATCCCGGCCGACGGCAGCCACCAGAGGACGCTGAGCGCGAGTACCACCGCGACGACGGCGTAGACGGTCAGGTGGAGCCAGCGCACGCCGGAGATCAGGAGCACGCCGACGAGCGCGGCGGCGTAGACGAGCGCGGAGCCGATGTCCGGCTGGACGAAGACGAGGAACATCGGCGGCAGGGCGAGCGCAACGGCGGTCAGCGACGTGCGCCACCCGCCCATCCGCCGGAAGCGGTCGGCGAGGAAGCCCGCCAGCGCGACGACGACCAGCAGCTTCCCGAACTCGGACGGCTGGAAGCGGAAGAAGCCGAGGTCGATCCAACGCTTCGAGCCGCGCGCGACCGTTCCGGCCAGGAAGACGAATGCGAACAGGAGGAGCGTCCCGACGTAGATCTGCCTGTGGAAGCGGCGATAGATCTCGGGATCGATCAGGATCACGACCACGAGGCCGAGGAGACCGACGGCGACGAAGATGAGCTGGCGGTACACGTAGTAGTCGGGGCTGCCGACCACGTCGTGGCGCGTGATGCCCGCGATGCTCCAGACGCCGAAGGCGACGATCCCGAGCACCGCGCCGAGCATCAGCCAGTCGAGCCGGGCGAGGAGCGACGCCTCCTGCGTGAGCTCGCGACGCCGCGCCCTGGCGCGTGACCGCTCGGTTGGGGTGTAGACCAGGTCGGCCATCAGTCGGAGTGGATCGGCCCGAGGCCTCCGGTTGCCTGGGCGTGGAAGAAGTGCTCGAACACCTTCAGCGCGGCCGGAGCGGCGGCCGTGCCGCCGTGGCCACCGTTCTCGATCACGGCGCAGACGGCGATCTTCGGCGTCTCGGTCGCGTCCGCCGGCCCGTAGCCACACCACCAGGACTGATCCTCCTGGTGACCGGCCGGATAGCCGGGCGCGTTGACGACCTTCTCGGCCGTGCCCGTCTTGCCGGCGATCGGAATCGGGAAGTTGCCGAAGACCGCGGTCGCGGTGCCGTAGGAGGCGTGCGTGGCCCGGTAGAGACCGTCGCGGATGACCGCGAGCGCGGCCGGGTCGACCCCACTCGGCTTCGGCGCGGGCGGGTTGAGATAGTGGCGGCCGCTCCCGGGCTCGTCGACCGAGTAGAGCACGTGCGGGGTGACGAGCTTGCCGCCGTTCGCGATCAGCGAGTAGAAGCGCACCATCTGGAGCGGCGTGACCAGCAGATCCTTCTGCCCGATCGCGAGCTGGATCGAGTCGCCGGGCTTCCACAGACGGTCGATCTGCCAGTGGCCGGGATCGGTCTTCGCCGTGTATGTCGCCTGGCGCCACTCCGGCGTCGGGAGCAGGCCGGACTGCTCCGGGCCGACGTCGATCCCTGTCGGCGCGCCGAAGCCGAAGCGGCTCGCCCAGCCCTGCAGCGGATGGCCACGGTCGGGCGGCAGGGCATAGAACGCGTAGCCGAGGTTGTAGAAGTACGTGTCGCAGGAGTAGCCGAGCGCCTCGGGCAGGGTCATCGGCTGGTCGACGTACGGGTCCCAGTTCTTGAAGACCTGCGTGACCTTGCCGGTCGAGTCGGTTACGGAGTAGCTGGGCGTGCACGGGATCGTCTGGAAGGGCGAGATCAGCCGCTCCTGCATCGCCGCCAGCGCGGTCACCGGCTTGAAGGTCGAGCCCGGCGGATACAAACCCTCGGTCACGCGGTCGAGCCCGGGGTAGTTGTCCTTCTTGGCGGTCTCCGGGTCGAGCAACGGCGCGAGCTTCTTCCTGTTCGTCCGCCCGACGAAGATGCTCGGCTTGTAGGTCGGCGAGGAGGCCATGGCGAGGATCTCGCCGTTCGAGGGGTTCATCGCGACGATCGCGCCGCCGTTCGCGAGCCAGTGACCGTCCTGGTGGGCGAGGTTGATGCCGTACTGGAGCGCCCGCTCGGCCGACCGCTGGAGCCCGATGTCGATCGTCAGCCGGACCGGGAAGCCCGAGGACGGTGCGCGGGTGACCACCGGGTTGCCGACCTTTCCGCCCAGCGAGTTGACGCGCAGGAGCTTCTCGCCGGAGCGGCCGCGGAGGTACTTGTCGTAGCTCTGCTCCACCCCGGCCTGGCCGACCCGGTCGCCCGGGCACGGGACGTTCGCCTCCTGCGCCCGGGTGGTCTGGCAGCTCTTGTACTGCTTCTTGGAGGCCGCCAGCTGTGCCGGGGAGATCTCACCGACGTAGCCGAGGACGTGGGCGAGCGACGCCTCGGCGTTGTATTTCCGCAGGTAGGTGGGCGTGATCTGGACGCCGGGAAACTCCCGGTTGCGCTCGGAGAGGTAGTAGACCTGGTCGGGGTGGACCGCCACCTGCATCGTCACGGGCGTGAGCGGGTTCTTCATCCCCTGCTCGAGGCGCGCGAGCAGCTTGGGGAGCGGAACGTTGAGAACCATCGACAGCCGCTTCATCTCCGCGTAGCGACCCTGCTTCGGCAGGTCGATCGGGACGACGTCGACCGCGGTCGACGCTGCGTTCGTGACCAGCGTGCGCCCGGTGCGATCGAGGATCGGGCCGCGCTGGGCCTCGATCGGGAAGGTGCGCAGCTGGTTGTTGCGTGCGGCAGCCTCGTACTTCGATCCGGACAACACCTGCAGTGACCAGAGCCGGAGGAGCAGCACGGCGAACACGGCCAGCGCGATCGCGCCCAGGATTGCCACCCGCAACGCCATCCGGGGCGTGAACAGATAGGGCTCTTCGACCCTGGGGTCGGGCGGCAGGAACCGGTCCGCCCGTTTGCCGGTCGTGCTAGCCAACCGCGTGCACCACCCGTTCGCGGCGGGTCGGCGCCGGCAGCAGGACCCTCGCCAGCGCGTAGACCGGCCAGGTGAGGATCAGGTTGAGCGCCATCGCCTGGAAGAGCGTGCTCCAGAGCACCTCGCGCGCAGGCGCCGGGTCGCCCAGCACGTAGTGGAAGGCGAGCGAGCCGAGCGCGTACAGGAACGTGATCACGACCACGGACACGAACGGTGCGTGCGAGCGGTCGCGCCCGTTGGTCTCGCCGTAGCGGCCGATCCAGTAGCCGGCCACCGTCAGCAGGAGCGAGGTGACGCCGAGCGTGCCGAGGTTGGCGGTGTCGACCAGCAGCCCGCCCCAGAAGCCGATCGCCGCGCCCACGATCGGCCCGCGGAGCAGTGCCACGCAGATGATCGCCACCAGCAGCAGATCGGGCGTCCCGTGCAGGATCTTCACGCCCGAGAAGACGGACACCTGGAGGATCGCCGCGACGAACACGAGGGCGGCCGCCTTCAGCCAGTCGATCACTTCGACCCGGCCTTCCGGACGAGCACGATCACTGCCTCCAGCGTCGAGAAGTGGACGAACGGGTCGCACTGGATCTGCTTGTAGAGGTCGGTGTCCGACTGGCCTACCTGTGTGACCTGGCAGACCTGGATCCCGCGCGGATACAGCGACGAGAGGTCGCCCGAGCGCCAGCCGGCGGTGACGAGCACGTCGCCGCGGTTGACGACCTGGTCCTTCGTCACCTGGTCGACGGTCAGCGAGTTCGAGATGCCCTGCTGTGCGATCCCGGACGCGTTCGTCTTGATGTCGAGGACCGAGACCGCGCCGGAGTCGTCGGAGAGCAGCGTCACCTGCGCCACGTTCGAGGCGACCTTCGTCACCTCGCCGACGAGCCCCTCGGCGGTGACGACCGCGTCGTGCTTCGAGATCCCCTGGTTCTTGCCGGCGGACACGACGATCTGCTGGGCGAACTGGCTCGGCGCCCGCGCGATCACGCGCGCGACGACGGGCCGGTAGTCCTGCGGGTAGCGGGGGCTCTCCAGGTACTTGAGCTGCTGCTTGAGCTGCTGGTTTTCGCGGAGAGCGGCGAGGTTGACGATCTGCTGTGCGCGGAGCGTGTCGACTTCCTTACGGAGCTTCTTGTTGTCGGACTTCGCGTGCAGCAGGCCGCCGAACCAGCTCGACGCGTCCTCGAACGGGCTGGCCACCCGGTCGGCAGCGACCTCGAACGGCCGGAGGACGCTGGCGCCGGTCGACTGCAGCCCGTGCAGGAAGCCGCTGTCGGACTCCCGGAAGTAGACCGTGACGAGCGCGAGCGAGAGCACGCAGAGGATCCCGACGACGAGTCGTCGGCGCATGACCGCGTTGGCGCGGACCGAGGGCGTGGACGTGGAACGCTGGGCAGACGATCCGATCGCGGCCACGCGCGCAGATGACCTTCCGCGAGGCACCGAGGGGTCAGTGTAGGCGAGGCGGCGGCGAGTTGTTCCGGTCGCTACCGGTGATTGCTGTTCGTCGCCCGGCCGCGACCCTTCCGCTGGCTGCGGTGGATGACCTCGAACTCCTCGAGGCTCCGGCCGGAGCCGACAGCGACACAGGTGAGAGGCGACTCCGCGAGGTGCATCGGCATGTGGGTCTCGTGCCGCAGCCGCTCGTCGAGCCCGTGCAGGAGGGCGCCGCCGCCGGCGAGGACGATGCCGCGGTCCATGATGTCCGCCGACAGCTCCGGCGGCGTCTTGTCCAGCGTCTGCTTGATCGCGTCGACGATCTGGTTGACGGGATCCTCGAGCGCGTGCCGGACCTCCTCCGACGAGAGGATGATCGTCTTCGGGAGGCCGCTGACCAGGTCGCGGCCACGGACCTCGGCCTGGACCTCCTCGCGCATCCCCCACGCCGAGCCGACCTCGAGCTTGATCTCCTCGGCCGTCTGCTGGCCGATCAGCAGCTTGTACTCGCGCTTGACGTAGTTGATCACCGCGTCGTCCATCTCGTCGCCGCCGACGCGCAGGCTCTGGGAGACGACGATCCCGCCCAGCGAGATCACCGCGACCTCGGTGGTGCCCCCGCCAACGTCGACGATCATGTTCCCGGTCGGCTCCGCGATCGGCAGACCGGCCCCGATCGCGGCCGCCATCGGCTCTTCGATCAGGTACGCCTGCCGGGCGCCGGCGGAGAGGGTCGCCTCCTCGACGGCGCGCCGCTCGACTCCGGTGACGCCGGAGGGAACGCAGACGACGACACGGGGGTGGGCGAAGCGGTTCTGGTGCACCTTCTGGATGAAGTGCCGGAGCATCTGCTCGGTGACGTCGAAGTCGGCGATCACGCCGTCCTTGAGCGGGCGGATCGCGGTGATCGTCCCGGGAGTGCGGCCGAGCATCCGCTTCGCCTCGACGCCGACCGCATGCACCTCGCCGGTGCGCTGGTCGATCGCGACCACGGAGGGCTCCGAGAGCACGATCCCGCGGCCGCGGACGTACACGAGCGTGTTGGCGGTCCCGAGGTCGACGGCCATGTCACGGCCGCCGAAGCCGGTCAGATGATCGAAGAGACCCACGGGGGAGGTCAGTGTAACCGGCACTCTCGTACGGTCTGACCCCGAAGAGGTCTGACCCCTGCGGACTGGTCGCGCTCCGCCTCTGGGGACAGACCCCCCGGGGTCAGTCCCTAGCCGAACGCATACGTTCCGGGGAAGCGGTCGACCAGCAAGCGGACGAGCAGCGCGGCCGGCAGGCCGACCACGTTCAGGTAGTCGCCCTCGACCCGCTCGACGAGCGCGGCGCCGCGGCCCTGGATGGCGTAGGCGCCCGCCCGTCCCTCCCACTCGCCGGACGCCACGTACGCGGCAATGTCGCGGGCGGTCAGCGGGCGGAACGTCACCCGCGTCGTCTCCGTGTGCAGCTCCTCCCACCCGGGAGTGATCAGGCACAGGCCCGAGATCACCTGGTGGGTGGCGCCGCCGAGCGCGGAGAGCATCTCGGCCGCCTCTTCCGGCCCCGACGCCTTTCCGTAGAGACGCCCGCCGTGGACGACCGTCGTGTCCACGCCGAGCACGGGTCGGTCGCCGGCCTCGTCCACGACCGACCGCGCCTTCCCCTCCGCGTGTGCCTGGACGAGCTCGAGCGGATCGGCGTCGGGCGGATCGTGCTCCTCGTAGCGCGGGGGCACGACCACGAACGGCAGCCCGAGCTGCTCGAGGACGGCGCGCCGCTGCGGCGAGGTCGAGGCGAGGAGCAGCGGCGGCGCGGGCGGAGCGCTCACGCGACCTTGCGGGCCTTCCACATCTCCTCGGCGGGCCAGCGCTCGGCCCACTCCGGCGTGAACAGGTTGTAGCGGCCGCTGCCGCGCCCCGGGTTGCGGAGCTCGACCAGCCGCTCGACCTCGAAGCCGTGCGAGGTGAGCACGCGGATCCAATCGCCGTAGCCGAGGTGGAAGTCGATCGCGTCGTCGAACTCCCACTCGAATCGGCGCATGCCGAAGTACGGCCGGAGCAGCTCGACGCCCGCGGGCTCGACCGGCTCGACGTCGGGCGACGTGAGCATCAGCAGCGTCCCGTTGACGAGGAAGACGAGCTCACCGCCGGGTCGGAGCAGCCGTGCCGCCTCGGCGACCCAGAGGTCGGGGTCGCACCAGATCGACGCGCCGTACTCGGAGACGGCCAGGTCGAACGACGCGTCCGGCAGCGGCACGTCCTCGGCGCTGGCGTGCACGAGCGGGAACTCGAGCCCGTGCTCGGCCTGCATCCGACGCGCGGTCTCGAGCTGCTCGGCAGTCAGGTCGACGCCGACCGGGCGTGCGCCGCGGCGGGCCAGCCAGGAGGAGACGTACGCGGTGCCGCAGCCCAGCTCGACGACGTCCTTGCCGTCGACGTCGGGAAGGATCTTCACCTCGGTCTCGGGTACGTCCAGGATGCCCCAGGTGATCTCGGCCGTCGCCCAGTTCCGCTCGGCGCCGGCGACGTAGCTCGCCGCCTCCTTCGCCCAGGACTCGCGATTGACGGCGGCGTGGTCGGTCAGGCGCTCTTCACGCATCGCCAGATCTCCTCCATCGGCCACGAGCGCGCCCACTCGGTCTCGGCGGCCGTGCGGTAGGTCGACTCCGCCGCTTCCGGCGGGCGCACCTCGACCAGGGCCTCCACGCGAAACCCGTTCTCCCGGAAGAGCCGGATCCACTCGCCGTACGGGAGGTTGAACTCGACGGGCTCGTCCGGCAGGTCGGCGAAACGGTGCATGCCGAAGTACGGCCCGACGAGGCGCGGCCTGATCGTCTCGGTCTCGTCGCTCCAGCAGCACATCGCCAGCGGCGTCGAGTGCGAGAACGCGAACAGGCCGCCGGAGCGCAGCAGCCGCGCGGCCTCCGGGACGGTTCGGTACGGATCCGCGAAGGTCATCGCGCCGTGGTCGCAGAAGACGACGTCGAAGGCCGCGTCCGGAAGAGGCACCTCGTCTGCAGACCCGTGCACGAGCGGGAAGTCGACACCGGCCGCTGCCATCAGCTCGCGCGCGTGCTCCAGCTGCCGTGCCGAGTTGTCCAGCCCGACGGAACGCGCACCGTGTTGGGCGAGGAGGATCGACCACTGGGCCGCGCCGCAGCCGAGCTCGAGCACGTCCTTGCCGGCTACGTCGCCCAGGATCCCCAGCTCGGAGTCGGGCAGCTGCCACATTCCCCAGCGCGGCTCGTCCTTCCGCCCGATGAACTCGGCGTTCCGCTCCTGGTACTCGTCGCTCCGGCGGTCCCAGTTCTCGCGGTTGCGCAGCGCGTCAGGCGAGGTCATCGCCGAACCACAGCGACACCTCGCGGGCGGCCGACTCGGGGGAGTCCGAGCCGTGCACGAGGTTGTCCGGCATCGAGAGCGCCAGGTCGCCGCGGATCGTGCCCGGCGCGGAGTCGGCCGGGTTCGTCGAGCCCATCGTCGAGCGGACGACGACGATCGCCCCCTCGCCTTCGAGCACGAGCGCGAGCGTCGGCGCCGACGTGATGAAGTCGACGAGCTCGCCGAAGAACGGCTTCTCGGCGTGCTCCGCGTAGTGCTGCTCGGCCAGCCCGCGGTCGACGGTCAGCAACCGTCCTGCGCGCATGACGAGGCCGCGCGCCTCGAAGCGACCGAGGATCTCGCCGGCCAGGCCGCGCTTCACGGCGTCCGGCTTGATCAGGACGAGGGTGCGCTCGACCGGCATCGCGGGCGAGTCTACTGATCGCCCGTCAGGTTCTCGGCCGGGTCGTGCTCGGGGGCGGCGCCGCCGCGAGGCAGGCGCAACGGCTCGTGGAGGGTGTCCGGCGAGATCGGCTCGTCGAACACGGGCGAGCGCCGGACGATCGGCGTCTCGCAGAAGGGACACACCTGCCAGAGCGGCTCGAGCGGGGCCTTGCAGCTGACGCAGGCCTGCCTCAGCTTCGTCGTGCAGACCGGGCAGACGAGGTACTCCGGCTCGACCGCAGCACGGCAGACGGGGCAGTGGGAGGCGCTCGTTCCCAGCTGCTCCTCCATCGCGCGGAGGCCGAGCTCGCGCTCGCGGACGTCCTCCAGGTACTCCGGCGGGCGGAAGAAGAGGTACACGAGCGGGCCGATGAACGGCGGCACGAGCCCGAGCAGCGTCGCCATCGCCACCAGCCAGGGATCGTCGATCCGCCGGCGCGCGTCCTTGTACACCCAGTACGCGCTGGCCAGCCAGAAGACGACGACGAAGAGGATCCCGAGCTTCCAAATCACGGCCCACGTGCCGGAATGGAAGAAATCGTTGACGCCGCCGAAGACGCCGTTGTCGGACGTGGTGGTGGTCGTGTTGTCGGCGAAGAGGACGAAGTTCATGGCTCAGAGCAGGAGCTTCCCGACGACGTACCCCACCGCGAACGCAAGTCCTGCAAATGCCGCGATCACGATGGCGGCGAAGACGAAGACGCTGAGTCGCGTCCCGTGCTGGATGGTACGCCTTCGCCGTGCGCGGCGAGGTCTGCCAGCAGGTACAGCGACCCCGTGACCAGGACCGCGCCGTGCGGCCCGGCGATCGCGTGCGCGGCGGCGAGCGCGGCGACGGGGTCCGGTTCCTGCTCCGTTCTCGTGAACCATCGGCTGCCTAGCCTCGCAAGTTCCGCGGCGGGTAGCGCGCGGGTGTTGCTCGACCTGGTCGCGACCAGCGTATCGCCGAGCGCCGAGAGCGCAGCCAGCATCCCGTCCACGTCCTTGTCGCCGAGGATCGAGGCGACGATCACGTAGCGGCGGTCCGGCACGCGCGGGAGCAGCCAGCCGATGCCGTCGAGGTTGTGGGCGCCGTCCCGGATCTCGAGTGGTGCCTCTCCTCGCCGCTCGAGCCGACCCGGCAACGTGACCGCGTCTGCAGGAGAGGCGTCGACCGGTCGGCCGAGGAAGGTCTCCGCCGCCGCCACTGCCAGGGCGAGGTTGCTCCGTCCGGTGAGGACGACGGTCCCGGCGCCCGACGAGCGCGCCAGCGACTGCCACTCGGGCTCGCAGAGGACGACGGTGGCGCCGGGCCTGACAACGGCGAGCTTCTCGGCGGCGATCTCCTCCCGCGTCTCCCCCAGCTGCTCGGTGTGGTCGAGGCCGACGTTGGTGAGCACGACCACAGGGGCGCGGAGCACGTTCGTCGCGTCGAGCCGCCCGCCGAGCCCCGCCTCGACCACCGCGACGTCGACCTCGGCCGCCGCGAACTCGGCCAGCGCGGCCGCCGTCAGCGCCTCGAACTGGGTCGCTCCGAGTCGCCCGGCGGCCGGCCGCACGCGGGCAACCGCCTGCTCAAAGCCGCCGGCGTCGGTGTCGAGGCGCTCGTGCCAGCCGGAGACGTGCGGCGAGGTGTACGCGCCGACGCGCTGCCCCTCCCCGCGGAGCAGTGCGGCCGTGAGCCGCGTCGTCGTCGACTTGCCGTTCGTGCCGACGACGTGCACGGAGGGAAAGGCGAGCTGCGGGTCGCCGAGCTCGGCGAGCAGCGCGCGCATGCGGTCGAGCCCGAACCCCTCGGGCCACGGCGAGAGGCCCGCGACCCAGTCAGTCGCCGGAAATCGCATCGAGCTCGCGCCTGTAGCGTGCGAGCTTCTCGCGCTCCGCGTCGACGACCTCGGCCGGCGCGTTCTGCACGAACCGCTCGTTGGCGAGCATCTTCTCGGCCCGCGCGATCTCGCCGTGCAGCCGCTCGCGCTCGGCGTCGACGTTGCCGTTCGAGCGCTGGCGAGCCGGCTTCACCACGATCTCGAAGATCCGCTTCTCGTCGCCCTCGAGCGGGACGACCACGCCGCTGCGCCTGAACGTCGCAGCCGCCGACTGGACAGCGTCGAGCGCTCCGGCCTCGGACTCGTCGCCCGCATCCGGCCACGGCGCGACGATCAGACGCGACGTGCGGCCCGGCAGGCTCGTCCAGATCTCCTCGGTCACGTGCGGCATCGCGGGATGCAGCAGCTTCAGCAGCCGCTCCAGCGCCGCGAGCGCCGTCGCGCACGCGTCAGCGTCGCCGGCGTAGAGGCGCGGCTTGACCGCCTCCGCGTACCAGTCGCAGAAGTCGTCGAAGGTCAGGTGGTAGAGCTCGTCGACCAGGTGGGAGAAGTCGAACTCGGCCAGGTGCTCCTCGATTCGACGCTGCCCCTGCGAGAGTCGCGCGAGGATCCACCGCTCCTCCAGCGAGGTCGGACGCTCCTCGACGTCCTCGCCTGCTGCGGACAGCAGCAGGCGACTTGCGTTCCAGAGCTTGTTCGCGAGCCTCCGCCCCTCCTCGATCGCGCCCTCCGAGAAGGTGACGTCCTGCGACGAGGCCATCTTCATCAGCCCGTAGCGGGTCGCGTCGGCGCCGTAGCGCTCGATCAGCGCGAGCGGGTTCATCCCCGTGCCGAGGCTCTTCGACATCCGCCCACCCGTCGGCGCGTGGACGAGGGAGTGGATGACGACGTTCGAGAACGGGACGTCGCCCATCAGCTCGAGGCCGGAGAAGATCATCCGGTTCTCCCAGAGGCGGATGATGTCGCGCGCCGTCGTGTTCAGATCGCCGGGGTAGAAGGCCCGGAGGTCGTCGGTGTCGTCCGGCCAGCCGAGCGTGGCGAACGGCCAGAGCGCCGACGAGAACCACGTGTCGAGGACGTCCTCGCTCCGGGTCAGCTCGGCGGAGCCGCACTCGGAGCACGCGGCCGGCTCCTCCTCGGCGCACGTCCAGTGGCCGTCCGGGCACTGCCAGAGCGGCAGCTGGTGACCCCACCAGATCTGCCGCGAGATGTTCCAGTCCGGGGCCTCCTCGAGCGACGAGATCGCAAAGCGATGTTGCGAGTCAGGGTGGAAGCGGACGCGGCCGGAGCGGAGCGCCGCCAGCGCCGGCTGCTTCAGCCCTTCCATCGAGCACCACCACTGAGGCGAGATCAGAGGCTCGATCCTCGTCTTGCAGCGGTCGCAGAGCGCGACCGTGTGGCGGTACGACTCGCGCTTCTCGAGCTGGTCGCGGTCGCGCAGCCAGGCGAGGATTCGCTGCTCGGCCTCCTCCTGCGTCAGACCTCCGAGCCCGCCGGACTCCTCGTTCATCCGCCCGTCCGGCCCGATCACGGTCAGCTCCGGGAGATCGTGATCGCGGCCGATCTCCCAGTCCTTGACGTCGTGCCCCGGCGTCACCTTCAGCGCGCCGGTGCCGAAGTCGAGCTCGACGCGCTCGTCGGCGATCACCGGCACGCGCCGCTCGACCCACGGGACGACCACCTCACGGCCGATCAGAGCGCGGTAGCGCTCGTCGTCGGGATGAACGGCCACTGCGACGTCGGCGGGGATCGTCGCCACTCTCGCGGTGGCGATCGTGACGTGCCCATCTCCTTCGGCCAGCGGGTAGCGGACGTAGGTGAGCGCGTCGTCGACGTCCTCGTGCGCGAGCTCGAGGTCGGACAGCGACGTCAGGTGGAAGGGGCACCAGTTGACGATCCGGTTGGCCCGGTAGATCCACCCCTTCTCCCAGAGGTGGACGAAGAAGCGCATCACCGCGCGGACATACGCCTCGTCCATCGTGAACCGCTCGCGCCGGTAGTCGAGGGACGCGCCGATCCGGCGGAACTGGAACATGATCTTGCCGCCGTACTCCCGGAGCCACTCCCAGACGAGCTCGACGAACGCCTCGCGGCCGAGGTCCTGCCGTGACTTTCCCTGTGCCGCGAGGTGTTTCTCGACAGCGTTCTGCGTCGAGATGCCAGCGTGGTCGTAGCCGGGCTGGAACAGCACGTTGAAGCCCTGCATCCGGCGCGTGCGGACGATCGCGTCGGCGAGCGAGAGCTGGAGCGCGTGGCCGAGATGGAGGTCGCCGGTCACGTTCGGCGGCGGGTGCGCGATCGCAAAGCTCTCGCGGCTCGGATCCGGGTCGGCCGCGTAGCGACCCTCCTCCTCCCACGTCCGTTGCCAGCGTTCCTCGACGCCTTCGGGGCGATACAGCGGCTCCATGGAGCCATTCTACGGAGCGTCACCGTCCGGCCTCAGGGGTTTACTTGGATCCGAAAGTGTGAATAATGGGATCCAACATGAGCACATATCAGCGTATCTCTCGCTTTTTCCGCCGTTCTAGGATCCGAAATCACTTGAACTCGTATCCCAGACACGGCGCAGTTCCGACCGCCTCGCTCGCGGAGTGCACGTGTCCCGACTTCTGCGAGCGCGACCACGACAACGAGTAAGAGAGGAGCCGCATGCGCAACGGGCATGGCCCCGACCGCTGGGCCGGGGTCGAGCGGACGTACGCCCCCGAGGACGTCGAGCGGCTGCGTGGCTCCGTGCAGGTCGAGCACACGCTCGCTCGGCTCGGCGCGGAGCGGCTGTGGCGCCTCCTCCACTCCGAGCCGTGCGTCCCGGCGCTGGGCGCGATGACCGGCGGCCAGGCCGTGCAGATGGTCAAGGCCGGCCTGAAGTCGATCTACCTGTCCGGCTGGCAGGTCGCCGCCGACGCGAACCTCAACGGCCACACCTACCCGGACCAGAGCCTCTATGCAGCTACGTCCGCTCCCGCTCTGGTACGACGATTGAACAACGCCCTGCTGCGCGCCGACCAGATCGACCACGCGGAGGAGCGGAACGGGACGTACTGGCTCGCGCCGATCGTCGCCGACGCCGAGGCCGGCTTCGGCGGCCCGCTGAACGCGTTCGAGCTGATGAAGGCGATGATCGAGGCGGGCGCCTCGGGGGTGCATTTCGAGGACCAGCTCGCCTCGGAGAAGAAATGCGGCCACCTCGGCGGGAAGGTGCTCGTGCCCACGAGCCAGTTCGTGCGGACGCTCTCGGCCGCCAGGCTGGCGGCCGACGTCGGCGGCGTGCCCACCGTCCTGGTCGCCCGCACCGACGCACTGTCCGCGTCCCTGCTGACCAGCGACGTGGACGAGGCCGACGCCGAGTTCGTCACCGGCGAGCGCACGCCGGAGGGGTTCTTCCGTATCCGCGCCGGGCTCGAGTCCGCGATCGCCCGCGCCCTGGCATATGCGCCGTACGCCGACCTGATCTGGTTCGAGACCTCGACACCCGACCTCGGAGAGGCGCGCGAGTTCGCGCAGGCGGTGCACGAGCGGTTCCCGGGCAAGCTGTTCGCCTACAACTGCTCGCCGTCGTTCAACTGGCGGCAGCACCTCGAGGACGCGGAGATCGCGTCGTTCCGCGAGACGCTCGCCGAGCTCGGCTACCGCTACCAGTTCGTCACCCTCGCCGGCTTCCACTCGCTCAACGCGGGGATGTTCGAGCTCGCCCGCGGCTACGCGGAGCGGGGCATGTCCGCCTATGTCGAGCTGCAGGAGCAGGAGTTCGCGCTCGAGGAGGACGGCTACACCGCGACCCGACACCAGCGCGAGGTCGGCGCCGGCTACTTCGACCGCGTGGTCGAGGCAGTCTCCGGCGGGCAAGCATCGACGCTCGCCCTGACCGGCTCGACCGAGGAAGCGCAGTTCGCCGCCACCCACTGAGAGGAGCACGCGATGTCGACCGTTGAGCTGACCAGGGAATCCGACGGCCCGGAGCTGATCGCTGCACTGGCCGAGCAGGGCCTGTCCGCCGAGCTCGTCGACGACGACGAGCACCTCGCGGTGCAGGTCGAGGACTGCGACGAAGGGCAGCTCGCCCATGCGATCGAGGGCTGGATCGGCGCGCGACAGCTGCCGTTCGTCCCGGTGCGCATCGACGACTGCACGTACGCGGTCGCACCTGCTGCCGGCTGACCGCCGTAGACTGACCCGCATGGCACCGGTCGGCACGAAGGCCGACGATCTCGCGCTCGCGCTCGAGGAGGCGATCGTCTCCGGCGAGATCGCGCCGGGGACGGTGCTGCGCCAGGAGCAGCTCTCGGAGCAGTACCAGGTTTCGCGCACGCCGGTCCGGGAGGCGCTGCGGCGGCTGGCCGCGCTCGGACTGGTCTCGTTCGTCCCGAACCGCGGCGTCCGCGTACGGACGCTCTCGCGCGAGGAGCTGCGCGAGGCGTTCCTCGTCCGGGCCGAGCTCGAGAGCCTGGCGACGGAGCTGGCCACACCGCGCATCACCGCCGACGGTCTGGCGGGGCTCGACGAGGCCGAGAAGCGCTTCGCGAAGCTGACGCTCGAGCTCAGGCGCCGATCACGCGAGGGCACGCAGGACGGCGCGCTGGTGGCGAGCTGGGTGTCCGCCAACCACGCCTTCCACGACGTGATCTACGCGGCCGCCGACGCACCGTTCGTCGAGCGGCTGGCGAAGAGCGCGCGACGCAGCTTCTTCTCGCACGTCGTCTGGGCCGCCGGCCTCGACATCGACCACCTGTACGAGCAGAACGACCTGCAACACCGGGCGATCCGCGAGGCGATCGCCGCCCGGAGCGCCTCCGGGGCGCGCCTGCTCGCGCGCGAGCACGTGCTCTCCTCCGGCCGGATGCTGGAGACGATCCTCGACCAGGTGCAGGAGCGTTCTCCGGGAGAGCTCCGCTCGGCCTAGGTAGGGACTGTCCCCGAACGGGGACTGTCCCCATCGAAACGGTCGCGGCACGATCCGCCGGGGTCAGACCCCTCCGGGGTCAGACCTTACTTGTAGTGCCGCGAGACCATCTCGGCGACGCAGACCGGCTTCTCCTCGCCCTCGCGCTCGACCGTGCCCTTCGTCACCACCTGGATGCCGCCCTCGACGTCGGTGACCTCGAGGATCTCGAAGTGCGCGCGGATGCGGCTGCCGACCGGCACCGGCGCCGGAAAGCGGACCTTGTTCACGCCGTAGTTGATCCCCATCCGGAACTCGCCGCGCTCCGGCCGCACCTCGTACTGGAACTTGACCAGCAGCGAGAGCGTCAGGAAACCGTGCGCGATCGTCGTCCCGAACGGCCCCTGCGCTGCTTTCTCCGGGTCGACGTGGATCCACTGGTCGTCACCGGTCGCCTCGGCGAAGCGGTCGATCCGCTCCTGCGTGAGCTCCAGCCATTCGCTGGGGCCGTAGGTGTCGCCGGGATCCACGCGTGCGAGTCTATGACGTCGGCCGGAGCCTCGGAACGACTACCGCAAGCGGCGCCGCAGCTTCGACCGGCAGTGACAGGCTCAAGCCTGTCGCTGCTCTCCGCCGGGGCTACGCCGAATCGGCGGCGAGCTCGCCCGGGAGCTCGTCGTCGGCGGCGCCGGCGCTGGTGACGAGCGTCGGCTTGAGGCCCTTCAGGATCGTCTCCTTCGTGATCACGCACTTGGAGACGTCCTTCCGCGAGGGCAGCTCGAACATCACGTCGAGCAGCGCGTTCTCGATGATCGAGCGGAGGCCGCGGGCGCCGGTCTCGCGCTCGAGCGCCTTGTCGGCGATCTCCCAGAGCGCGTCGTCGGTGAAGACGAGCTCGATCGAGTCGTAGTTGAAGAAGCGCTGGTACTGCTTGACGAGCGCGTTCTTCGGCTCCTCGAGGATCTTGACGAGGTCCTCGCGGAGCAGCTGGTGGACGGCGGAGACGACCGGCAGGCGGCCGATGAACTCGGGGATCAGCCCGTACGAGAGCAGGTCCTCCGGCATCACCTGGGCGAGCAGCTCGGAGCCTTCCTGCGAGTGCTTCGAGTGGATCTCGGCGCCGAAGCCGACGGCGTTCTTGCCGATCCGCTTGGCGATGATCTTCTCCAGCCCGGCGAACGCGCCGCCGCAGATGAACAGGATGTTGGTCGTGTCGATCGAGAGGAACTCCTGGTGCGGGTGCTTGCGCCCGCCCTGCGGCGGCACCGAGGCGACCGTTCCCTCGAGGATCTTGAGCAGCGCCTGCTGAACGCCCTCGCCCGACACGTCGCGCGTGATCGACGGGTTGTCGGCCTTGCGCGCGATCTTGTCGACCTCGTCGATGTAGATGATCCCGGTCTCGGCCTTCTTGATGTCGAAGTCGGCCGCCTGGATCAGCTTGAGCAGGATGTTCTCGACGTCCTCGCCGACGTAGCCGGCCTCCGTCAGCGCGGTCGCATCGGCGATCGCGAACGGGACGTTGAGGATCCGGGCGAGCGTCTGCGCGAGGTACGTCTTGCCGCAGCCGGTCGGCCCGAGCAGGAGGATGTTCGACTTCTGCAGCTCGACGTCGTCGTCGGCCGAGCCCATCTGCACGCGCTTGTAGTGGTTGTAGACGGCGACGGCGAGCGTGCGCTTCGCCGTCTCCTGCGAGACCACGTACTCGTTCAGCAGCGTGTGGATCTCGGTCGGCCGCGGGAGGTTGTCGAGGTCGAGGTGCGTCGGAGCCGTGAGCTCCTCGTCGATGATCTCGTTGCAGAGATCGATGCACTCGTCGCAGATGTAGACCCCGGGGCCTGCGATCAGCTTCTTGACCTGCCGCTGGCTCTTGCCGCAGAAGCTGCAGAGGAGCTGTTCGTTTCCTTCGGATGCCCGGGCCATGTCTTCGTTGTACCTCGATTTCCCTTTCGCGCCTAGTCCCCGACTCAGCGGTGCTCGATCACCTGGTCGATGAGCCCGTACTCCTTCGCTTCCTCCGAGCTCATGAAGTAGTCGCGCTCCATGTCCTTCGAGACCTTCTCGAGCGGCTGGTCGGTGTGCTTGGACATGATCTCTTCCATCTTCCGCTTGAGGGCGATCGTCTCCCGGGCATGGATCTCGATGTCGGTCGCCTGCCCCTGGAACCCGCCCCAGACCTGGTGGATCAGGATCTTGGCATTCGGCAGCGCCATCCGCTTCCCTTTCGTGCCGCCGGCGAGCAGCAGAGCGCCCATGCTCATCGCGATCCCGACGCAGATCGTCTGCACGTCCGGCTTGATGAACTGCATCGTGTCGTAGATCGCCAACCCGGAGTACACGGAGCCGCCCGGTGAGTTGATGTAGATCGAGATGTCCTTGTCGGGATCCTCGGACTCGAGGTGCAAGAGCTGCGCGACGATCAGGTTCGCGATCTGGTCGTCGATCGGCGTGCCGAGGAAGATGATGCGTTCGTTCAGCAGCCGCGAGTAGATGTCGAACGCGCGCTCGCCGCGCGAGGTCTGCTCGATCACCATCGGGATCAACGGGCTCATGCAGGCTCCTTGCTTCCGGGGGTCCACAGCTTCGTCTCTTGAGCGGCCGCTCCTTTTTCGGGCGTCCACAGCTTCTCGCGCGCCTGGGCGAGCTCGAGCGGGATCCGCTCGACCTCGGCGACGACGAGATCCAGCGCCTTGCGCATCCGCAGGTCTTCGCGGAGGAGCTCGTGGCGTCCGCTCGCGAACAGCTGCTCGACGACCTCGTCCGCCTCGTCGCCCTCGGCCTCCGCGTTCTCGCGAACGAAATCGCGCAGCTCGTCGTCGGTGACGTCGAGGCCGGCCTGGTCGGCAACCGCTTCCAGCGCCAGCTCGCGTGCGACCGAACGGGCCGCCTCGGCGCGCAGGCGCTCCTCGAGCTGCTGCGGAGTTTGATTCGACACGGCCAGATAGGTGTCAGCCGAGATCCCCCGGCGCTCGAGGCTCTGGACGAGACCGCCGAGGAGTTCGCGGGTGCGCACCTCGACGAGCGTTGCGGAAGGCTGGATGTTCGAGGCGTCGACGAGTGCGTCGGCGGCAGCCGCGCGGAACTGAGTCTCGGCCTCCTCTTCGATCTGCTCGCCGATCCGGTGCTCGAGGTCGGCGCGCAGGTCGGCCAGCGTGTCGAACTCGCTGCCCGCTCTGGCCAGGTCGTCGTCGAGCGGCGGGAGGATCTTCTCCTTCACGTCCTTGAGCGTGATCTGGACGGTCTGCGTCTGGCCGTCGCCGACCTCGAAGGCGACCTCCTTGGTCTCGCCGGCGGACATGCCGAGGATCCCGACCTCGATCTCCTCGAGCACGCGCCCGGCGCCGACCTCGATCACGTAGTCGCGCTGCGCCTCGCCGCCGGGCTGGACGAGGTCGACGACCACAGTGTCCGCCGCCTGGGCCGGCCGATCCGCGGGTGCGAGCTCGGCGACGGCGAAGCGGAGCGCCTCGATCTGCTGGTCGACGAGCTCGGGCGGAACCTCCGCCTCTGCGTACCCGACCTGGAGCCCCTTCCAGTCGGCCACCTCGACAGTGGGCTGGACGTCGACGGTGGCGGTGAAGCTGAAGTCGGCGTCGGAGTTGTCCGGCAGCTCGTAGTCGTATTCGGGCCGGGCAACGGGACGGATGCGCGTCCCGATGAGCGCGTTCCGGTACCAGCCTTCGATGTGGCTCTCCACCGCCTCCGAGTAGAGCCGCTCCTTGCCGATCCGCGAGACCAGCACCGGCATCGGCACCTTGCCCTTGCGGAAGCCCGGGATCTTCACGGAAGCGGACAGATCGGAAGCCGCGTGCTCGACCGCGTGCTGCATGTCGTGCGCCGGAACGTCGACGCTCAGACGAACCTTGTTCTCGCGCAACTCCTCGACACGGGCGGGCACGGCGCCATCGTAGCCGCGTCACTATGGGCTGCCGCCGCGGTAGCAGAGGCGGGATGCGGGCGGAGGGATTCGAACCCCCACGGGACTCGCGCCCCACCGGGACCTAAACCCGGCGCGTCTCGCCAGTTTCGCCACGCCCGCGGACGCAGATCAGCATAGAGCGCTCAGTGCAGTGACAGGCTTAAGCCTGTCACTGCAGCCCGCCGCCGCAGCCGACGCGGCGGCTGCGGCTCACGAACGCACTCGGTCAGCCCCGCACTTCAACCGGCGAAAAGTCGTCGGGCGCGGAAGCGCCCGGACTTTTCGACAAGAAATGGAAGGGGTGACGCTGGACGCCCGGTGCTCGATGATTCCCCCAGTATCGAGCCCCGGTTGTTCCCGGGAGAGGGAGGTTGAGGTGCGTCACCCCTTCGCTGAACCTAGTTTGGCCGCTCGGGGAGATTTCTAAACACGCGCTCCCGATCCGACTCCTTACGTTCACGCCTGACCCGACCGTCCTTGATCCTGTGGCCGAAGATCACGCCGATCGGAGTGAGGATGATTAGGCCGATGAGGATCCCCGGCACGATCAGCACCCACTTCGCAGACAGAGGCGCCGACAGACGCCCGGCCTTCGAGTACGCGCCGCCGTTCGGGCCGAAGTCGGGCGCCGCGAGGATCTTCGAGTCGGATCCGGACGCCGCAAACGTGGCGGCGGGGACGGCGGAGTCGACGAGCCAGCGACCGCCGACCCTGCGCATCGCGATGTTGAACGAGACCGCGCTCAGTAGTGCGCCTTTCTTCAGGTGGACGAGCAGCACGATGTCTGCGCGATCCCTGGACGCCGTATCGATGGTCCACCCGTGGAAGCTCCTGTCGATCACGGGGAACGGGGTCACGGGGAGGAAGCCGTTCTTCCACTCGCCCTTGTCGCTCCCGAGCCGCATCTTCCTCGTGGCGAGGGGCCAGGCGCGCGCCGAGTCTCGGCGGCCAACGGCGGCCGGCACGAAGACATCGAGTGTCCGGTTGATCGCTGCGCGGTCGGCCGGTGGCAGCGTGGGCTTCGCCTTCGCGAACGCCGACGGTGCGAGCGATCCGAGCAGGAGTGCGACAAGAGCCACGGCGAGCCGGCGCACGCTCCGACACTAGCAAAACATCTTTGGCGGTTACGAGACGAATCGGGGTCTACACTCACGCGCTGATGGATCGCGCCTTCAGGCTCGTGTTCCTGCTCGTCGTGCGGCCGGCGGGCGTGATCGTTCGCCGACGCGACCCGCTGCGGCTGCGCCGGCCGGACCACTCGAACTACGCCAAATAGTGGCGCGCGTCCTCGGCGTCTCCTGCTTCTTCCACGACGCCGCCGCCGCCCTCGTGGACGACGGCTCGCTCGTCTGCGCGGCCGAGGAGGAGCGTTTCTCGCGACGGAAGCACGACGCGTCGTTCCCGTCGCTCGCGATCGACTTCTGCCTGCGCACGGCCGGAGCAAGCGGCCGGCCGATCGACTACGTCGCCTTCTACGAGCAGCCGGAGGTGAAGTTCCGGCGCGTGCTGACAACCGCTGCCGCGATGGGCAAGCCGGCCGAGGATGCCTTCGTCGGCTCGATGCGGGCCTGGCGAACCGAACGGCGCGGGATCCGGCGCCGGCTGAGCGAGCTCGCGGGCGTCCCGGCGGAGCGGGTGGTCTTCACCGACCACCACGTTTCGCACGCCGCGAGTGCGTTCTTTCCCTCACCGTTCGAGTCGGCCGCGGTGATGACGATCGACGGCGTCGGCGAATGGTCGACGGCCACGATCGGACGGGCGAGCTCGGCCGGCGGCGGGCATTCGCTCCGGATCGAGTCGGCGGTCGACTTCCCCCACTCCCTCGGTCTTTTCTACTCCGCCCTCACCGACCTGCTCGGCTTCGAGGTGAACGAGGGTGAGTACAAGGTGATGGGGATGGCGGCGTACGGGGAGCCGCGCTTCGTCCCCGAGCTCGAGCGGGTGCTGCACCTCTACGACGACGGCAGCTTCTGGCTCGACCTCTCCTACTTCTCGTTCCACTACTCGACGAAGCGCGCCTACACGGACGAGCTGCTCGAGCTGCTCGGCGTCGAGCCGCGGCCGCGGAACGAGCGCTTCTGGACACCGGAGGAGGCCGATGCCTCGGCGGACGATCTCGCGAGGAGCCGGAGGTACGCCGACATCGCCGCGAGCGTCCAGGCGATCGCCGAGCGCGCGGTGGTCAACCTCGCCCGCGAGGCGCAGAGACGAACGGGCTCGCCGAACCTCTGCTTCGCGGGCGGCGTCGCCCTGAACGTGCTCGCCAACAGGAAGATCCTCGACGAGACGCCGGTGGAGCGGCTCTTCATTCCTCCCGCCCCGGGCGACTCGGGAGGCGCTCTCGGCGCCGCGCTGTACGTCGAGCACGTCGTCCTCCGCAACGCGCGCCGCACCGAGCTCGAGCACGCGTACTGGGGCTCCGAATACGACGGCGGGGACGTGGAGGCAGCGCTCCGTGACCGGCCCGGGGTCACCTATCGCCGGCTCGCCGACGAGCAGGCGGTGCTCGAGGCCAGCGTCGAGGCGCTCGCCCGGGGTGACGTGGTCGGCTGGTTCCAGGGCCGCTTCGAGCTCGGCCCCCGTGCGCTCGGCGACCGCAGCATCATCGCCGACCCGCGCAGTGCGGAGATGAAGGAGCGGATCAACGAGAAGATCAAGTTCCGGGAGCCTTTCCGCCCGTTCGCGCCGGTGGCCACGGAGGAGGTCGCCGACTCGCTCGTCGAGGAGCCGCATGTCGAGCAGCCGGCCGCACGGTTCATGCTCCTGATCAACCGGTTGACGCCCGAGGCCGCAGCCGCACTGCCGGCGGTGAGCCACTTCGGCACCGCCCGCCTCCAGACCGTTCGCGAGGAGTGGAACCCGCGTTTCCACCGGCTGCTCACCCGGTGGGGCGAGAAATCGGGAACGCCGGTGCTGCTGAACACGTCGTTCAACCTGCGCGGCGAACCGATCGTGACGACGCCCGAGGACGCCCTGTCGACGTTCGAGCGCAGCGGCCTCGACCTGCTCGTCATGGGCGACGTTCTCGTCACGAAGACCTGACCAGAACCGGACGTAGACTGGGCGCGTGGAGCACGACGCTGCCGAGAGCGACGCCCGCCGGCGGCGGAAAGCGGTCGCCCCGATCACGCGCGACTACAGCGACCTCAGCGACGAGCTGGTCCTCTGGCCTTTCGTGACGATCACGTCACGACCGGGGCTGTCGACGCCGGTGGTGTCGACGGACAGCCGGGGTCATCGACTCAGCCGCCTCGACGACTCCGCCGTCGCCAGCGACGACGCTCCCGACGACGCGGGCTTCGTCCTCGGCGGCTCCTACGTCTTCGGCGTCGGCGCCGCCGACGATTCGGGAACGCTGCCCTCCGCGTTGTGGCGGTCGACTGGCAAGCCGTACGTCAACCTCGGCCTGCGCAAGGCGACATCGACCCAGGAGCTCGTCGCCGCACTACCTTTCGCCGAGCGGAGCACGACCTTCGTCGTCTGCAGCGGCCTGAACAACTTCGCAGTCGCGCGCGCCACACCGCTCGACCCGCTCTTCGGGCCGACGTACCTCGACCACCCGCTGCGCCGGCTGCTCGCGATGCCGGTGGAGGAGCTCGTCCGGCTGGTCAAGACGGCCGAGTCGGGCGGCCGCCTGGCGGCGATCGGCGACGCCGACCTGCGGCGCGAGCTGACCCGGCGCCTGCGGCGCCGCGTGTCGCGGTCAAAGGCGTCGCCGCCGGCGGGCGACCGGCCCCGGCGATCGAAGAAGAAGCCCGAGCCGGCGCCCGACGAGGTGGTCGAGACGGCCGCGACCGTCCAGCTGCGCGACGTACGGGCCCTCCGACGCGTGGTGCCCGATGACGCCGAGGTGGTGTTCGCGCTCCAGCCGGTGGCGGCGCACACCGGCAAGGAGCTGACCGACGAGGAGCGGGAGCTGTTCGAGTCGCTCGATCTGATGCAGGCGCGAACGACCCGCTGGCCGGTCGTCAAGGAGCTCCTCGAGACGCACTGGCCCTCGTACGCGGAACGGCTCGAACAGGGCTGCGGCGAGCTCGGCGTTCCGTTCGTCGACCTGTCGCGCGCGGAGTACAGCGGCTGGTGCTTCGTCGACCGCATCCACATGACCGAGCGCGGCTACGAGCTCGCCGCGTCGTTCCTCCAGGAGTCGCTGAACCGTGTCCCTCGCTGATCGCCTGCGCGACCTCCTCGGGAGGGAGGACGACCCGGCCGACGACGAGCCGCCGGCTGCTCCCGACGACGAGGGCGACGACGACGAGGACGACGACGACGACGACGACGCGAGCGTCTATCCGCTTTGGTGATCCAGGCCCGATGACTGGTCGCTCGATCACCCAGGAGGACCTGGCGGAGCTGGTCGCGCGCGTCCGGGAGGCGACCGGGGCGCTGATCCGCGGGGACGTGCACCGCTACCTCGCGCTCGTGCCCAGCGCAGAGGACTACACGCTGATGCCCCCGACGGGCGGGGAGACGAGACACGGATTCGACTCGTCGGCGGAGAGCATCGAAGCCCTGGAGAGCTTCTTCGCCGGCGCAGGAGAGGGCGACTTCGACCTCGATGAGTCGTACGTCTCGGGCAATCTCGCGGTGCTGGTCGGCGTGGAGCGCCAGCACGGCGTCGTGGGCGGTCTGCCCGACCAGGACTGGTCGCTGCGGGTGACCCTGGTCTTCCGGCGCGAGGAATCAGAGTGGCGATTGGCGCACCGGCACGCCGACCCCCTCGTGCATCCGATCAGCATGGAGCAGCTCTCGCGGCTCGCCCGCGGCTCGGGCGCGCCCGACTAGAACGGCGCGCGCACCCGCGCGGCCGCGACCGCTACGGGCGTGGCGAGCGACGGCCCCGGGAGGAGTCGAACCTCCGCACGCAGCTTCGAAGGCTGCCGCTCTGTCCGCTGAGCTACGGGGCCACGGGTGGGAATCGAGGGGTGACCGATGGGACTCGAACCCACAACCACCGGGACCACAACCCGGGGCTCTACCAATTGAGCTACGGCCACCGCGGAGCCGACAGTCTAGCCGCGCTCCGAGTCGAGCACTCATGCGCCTGGGAGGATTCGAACCCCCGACCCGCGGCTTAGAAGGCCGCCGCTCTGTCCCCTGAGCTACAGGCGCGCGCTGCGACAAGAGGGTAGCGCTCGCCGCCGCGGCCGACATTGCATCGCGGCCATTACGGCTACGAAGGTGCGAGGTTGGTTTCAGGGAAGGGAGCCCGCGAGGGAAACCGGCCGTTTCCCCCCGGTGCTATCTGACGCCGAAGTCGGCGGTGAGGATGGTGACGTCGAGGCCCTCGTAGACGCCGGACGCCGCGAGCGCGCGCACGCCGCCGATGCCGACCTCGCGCCAGCGCGGAGCAAGCAGGTTCTGGCGATGCTGGGGGCTCTTCAGCCACATGTCGACGGCCTCCGCGGCGCTCAGCTCGGGGGAGGCCCAGGCGAGGTTCTCTCCCGCGGCCCACAACCGGCCGGGGAGGACCGGGTAGGCCGCCTTGATCCGCACCCAGAAGGCCGAGCCGTCGTATCCCTCATGGGCGAAGTACCCGTGCTCCGCCATCGAGAGCGAATGACCGCGGGCCGCGACCGACAGCCGTCGATTCATCCGGAGCGGCAAGAGTCCGTGTCGAACGCGCTGCTGGTTGACCGCGACGACGACCTGCTGCTCGAGGGCGGAGAGCGCGCTGACGCCCTGCACCCGAACCGCGTTCCGGCTGCCGGTGGGCTGGTCGGAGACGCGCGCGGACGCAGGAGCGCCGACGACGAGCAGGATGACCACGACGAGCAAGGCGCGCGCCATGGAATCCCCATCGGCCTATGCGAGCGAATACTTGAGCCTCAGGCGGGGGGCGGTTCCGGGGGCAGCGCAGCCTCCGGCGCGGTCGGTGCGCGGGCGCGCCGGTGCTGGTGCCAGTCGATCAGGAGCACCTGGATCGCGCCCGCGACCGGGATCGCCCCGAGAGCGCCGAGGATCCCGGCCAGCTTGGCGCCGACGAGCACCGCGACCAGTACCACGAGCGGCGACAGCTGCACCGTTCGCGAGTAGACGACCGGCTGGAGGAAGTGGTTCTCGAGCTGCTGGTAGACGACGAAGAAGACGACGACCACGATCCCGGCGGTGATCGAGTGGAGGAACGCGACGGTGCCGATGATGACGCCGGCGATCGTCGCGCCGGCAAGCGGGATCAGGTCGAGGAGGGCGACGATCACGCCGAGCGCCACCGCGAACGGAACGCCGACGGCCAGGAGCACGGCCGTCGTCAGGGTGCCGGCGACGAGGCTGATCACCAAGTTCCCGGTCACGTAGCCGCCGACGGTGCGGTAGACGTCGTACCCGACCTTCCGCCAGCGCGGCCGCGACTGCTCGGGGAGCAGGCCGAAGATCCGGTCCATCCACGTCGGGCCCTCGAGCAGCATGAAGAATGTCAGGAAGGCGATCGTGATCGTCGCGACGACGAGCGAGATCACGCTCTTCGTGATCGAGATCGCGGCGCCGGTCAGGCCCAGGATCCTCGACGCGCCGCCCTCTCTCACCTGCTCGCGGATCTTCTCGACGATGTGGTATTTCGTCTCGAGGAAGCCGAGCCGGCCGCGCCCCTTGGTCAGGTCGTCGACGTAGCCGGGGACCGCCTGCACGAACTCGTTGACCTGATTGACGAGGGTGGGGATGAAGGCGTAGGCGATCGCGCCGATCGCGACCAGGGCGAGGACGTAGGTGAGCGCCGCGGCGTAGCCTCGCCGCTTGATGCCGTGGCGCATGAACCAGTCGACCGCGGGGTTGAGCGCCATTGCCAGGAAGAGCGAGACGAGGAGCCAGGTGATCACCTGGCGGGTGACCGCGATCACCGTGAGGAGCCCCCAGGCCGCGATCACCAGCGCGATCACGGCGAGTACCGTCCGCACGCTGAAGCGCACCACCCGGTCCTGGCCCATCGGGGAAGAATCGCCGCACGGCCGGACAGCCTGGACGTACGCTGCGGCCATGGCCAACGCAACGCTCCACACCAACCACGGCGCGATCGAGATCGAGCTCTACCCGGCCGACGCGCCCAAGACCGTCGAGAACTTCGAGACCCTCGCCGGGAAGGGCTTCTACGACGGCATCGTCTTCCATCGGGTGATCCCCGACTTCATGATCCAGGGCGGCGACCCGACCGGCACCGGCTCGGGCGGCCCCGGCTACCAGTTCGAGGACGAGCCCAACCAGCACCGGATCGAGCGCGGCGCGCTCGCGATGGCGAACGCCGGCCCGAACACGAACGGCAGCCAGTTCTTCATCGTCACCGCCGACGCCTGCCCGTGGCTGGACGGGAAGCACACCGTCTTCGGGCGGGTCGCCTCCGGGATGGACGTGGTCGACGCGATCTCTGCGGTCGAGACGGACGCGTCCGACCGCCCGCGTGAGGAGATCACGATCCAGCGAGTGGAGCTGGCTCAGGAGTAACGAGCGGAGACGGTTCGCCGACCGGCGAGCGCCGCAGCAACCAGAAGCCGGCCTCGAGCGCCGGGCCGATCGAGACGGCGAAGACGACGGTGCCGATGCCGACCGTCCCGCCGAGGGCGAAGCCGACGGCGAGCGCGAGCAGCTCGATGCCGGCGCGAACGACGCCGAGTCGCCGGTGCGTGCGCGCACCGACGACGACCATCAGCGAGTCGCGCGGGCCTGCGCCCATCCCGGCGCCCAGGTAGAGCGCCGACGCGATCCCGTAGATCGGCATCGCGACGACGAGCAGCGCGATCCGGACGCCGAGGGAATCGTCGGCGAGGCCGTCGACGGCGCCGATCGCGGTCAGCGCCTGGACGAACGCTCCGACGAGCACGGAGTTCGCGACCGTGGCGAACCCGATCATGGCGCCGAGCGCCCACGCGACCGCCATGACCACGACGCCGACGACGACGTTCGCCGCCCCGAACGAGAGCGGCGTGTGCTCGGCGATGCCCTGGTGGAGCACGTCCCACGGCGAGAGCCCGAGTCCCGACTCGAGCTGGCAGACGATCGCGAGCGCAAAGAGGAAGAGGCCGACGAGCAGCGCGACCCACCGGGCCACGAGTCCGCCGCGAACCCGAGGGGGGACGTGCATGGCGACCTACGCTAGTCGAGCCCGAGGGTCTGACCCCGGAGGGGTCTGACCCCGCCGGGTGGTGGCGCAACCGTTTCGTCGGGGACAGTCCCCTTGCGGGGACAGTCCCTTACGGACAGTCCCTACCGCGCTCGCCTCCAAGCGCCCGACCGGGGTCGAACCGGTGATTAGAGCTTGGAAGGCTCTCGTGTTACCGCTACACCACGGGCGCGCATGGCTAGCGTACCGCCGGTGGATCCGTATCGCTGGTCCTGGGACGCCGACGCGCTGGTCGTCATTCCCGGGATGGCGGCGGCCTACGCGATCGCGCTGAGCCGCTTTCCCGCGCCGCGCTGGCGGATCGTCTCCTTCGGCGCCGGCTGCGCGCTGATGCTCGCCGTCCAGATCACGCCGCTCGACACGCTCGCCCTCCACTACCTGCTCGTCATGCACCTGCTCCAGAACGTCACCCTCGCCGAGTGGGGCCCGCTGCTGGTCGTGATCGGCCTGACCCCGCACATGGCCCGGGAGCTCGAGCGTCTCCCGGGCGCACGGCTGCTGACGAACCCGTTCGTCGCCCTGCCGATCTGGCTCGGCGTCTACTACGCCTGGCACCTCCCGGTCGCCTACGACGCCGCGCTCCGCCACCAGTGGACGATCCTGCACCTGGAGCACGCGACGTACTTCTTCGCAGGCTGCCTGCTCTGGTGGCCGGTCATCCAGGGCGAGCGCTCGAGCGGCGCCAAGTCGGTCTACCTGTTCGCCGCGTTCGTGCTGGGCAGCCCGCTCGGCCTGCTGCTGGCCCTGCTGCCCCATGCCGTCTACGGCTTCTACCTGGACGTCCCGCGCCTCTGGGGGCTCTCACCTCTCGTCGATCAGCAGATTGCCGGCGTGACGATGGCCTCCGAGCAGGCGGTCGTCCTGTTTGCCGCGTTCGCCTTCTACCTGCTCCGGTTCTTCGACGAGGAGAGCAGCGCGGACACGTACCGCGCTCCGACCGTCAGACGAGGCAGTCCTGGATCACCCTGACGTCGGTGTCCTCGGGGTGGATCGCCCACAGCGTCACGGCGTTCCCCTTGGCGCTGAGGACGTCGAGCAGGCCGATGTTCTTTCCCCGGAACCGCTGGTAGGCGCGGACGATCCGCTCGGCGCCGTCGCGGTCGGTGCCGAAGGAGACGGTCGCGAAGTTCTTGCCGAACCGGACCGTGTACGACCCGCCCTCGGCGGCCGAGGCGACCAGGTCGGACGCCGGCGGCCCGGAGACGACCTTGCCCTTGGCGAGGAGGCACGCGCGGCTCTTCTCCGCCGAGTAGGTCTTCGTGCCGCCGCAGCCGGCGAGGATCGCGACGAGCGGGACCAGCAAGAGGAGAGGGTGCCGGGGGCGCACCCGGCGATTGTCGCATGCGCCGCCGACGCCGGGTCTCCGAAGGGGCCGTCGCAAATTGCGACAAGTTCGTCCGCGCCGCCTCTTGCGTTCCCGAGCCTCTGCGTCGTACAGTGCCGATGCGCCGAGCACGGGGCGCGAGTAGGATGAAGCCGAGCCGAGCAGCCGGTACGCGCAAGCGGAAGGTCGGTCGGGACGGTGGACGAAAGCGACACCCGGCTCGGCGAATCTATTGATGAGCACAAAGCGGGACTGGCCCTACGGGCCTGTCCCCGGTTCCATCTCCCGGAACGATCGGTCAGCCGTCCAGGGCGCTCCTGAGGAAGAAGAGCAGGTTCGCCGGCCGCTCGGCGAGCCGCCGCATCAGGTACGGGTACCAGTCGGGCCCGTACGGCGTCGCGACCAGCACCCGATGTCCCTGGTGGACGAGGTCGAGCTGGAGCTGCGAGCGGACGCCGTAGAGCATCTGGAGCTCCATTCGATCCGGGCCGGCCCCGAGCGCGAGCGCGTTCTCGATCCGGCGCTGGTCGTGAGTGGCGACCGCCGTGAACGCGGCGGCTTCGAGGCAGCGCTCCACGAGCCGGTCGTACGCGGCGTCGACGTCGGACTTCTTCGGGTGCGCGATCGCCGCCGACTCCTTGTACGCGCCCTTGACGATCCGCAGGTTGGGCTGCAGCGGGAGCAGCGACTCGAGATCCTCGGGCGTGCGGTACAGGTACGCCTGGAGGACGGTGCCGACGTTGTCGTGACCCGCCTCGCGCAGGCGGCGGTAGATCCGCAGGGTCGGGTCGACCAGCGAGGTGTCCTCCATGTCGATGCGGATGAAGGTGCCGAGGCGCCCGGCCTCCGCCACCAGCCGCTCGATGTTCGCGTAGCCGAGCTCCTCGTCGAGGCCGGCCCCGAGATGCGTCGGCTTGACCGAGACGTTCGCCAGCAGCTGCTCCCCGGCGATCCGGCGGAGCACCTGCTCGTAGGTCGCGGTGACCTGCTCGGCCTCGGCGGGGTCGCCGACGTTCTCGCCCAGCAGGGTCGTGTTGGTTCGCAGCCCCTGCTCGTTCAGGCCGCGCAGCGTGACGACGACCTGGTCGAGGGTCTCGCCGCCGACGAAACGGGAGGCGCCGAGCTGCATCCCGTAGCGGTCGACGAAGCGACGAAGCCGCGGGCTGTCCGCGGCGGCGAGAATCGCGCTGCGCAGCACCCGGATCCTCAGGCGGCCTGGAGCACGCGGTCGAGCAGCGCGTCGAGCGATGCGCGCTCGTCGTCGACCAGCCCCCTGAGCGGCGGCCGGACGTTCTCCCCGATCGGCACGCCGCGCCGGATGAGCACGTGCTTGAGCGCCGCGTGTCGCGGGAAGCGGTCGATCTCAGCACGCAGCGAGCCGGGATCGACGTCCTCGCCCCGAACGGCGGCGGTGACGACCTCCGGAAACGCGGACGCCAGCGCCGAAACCGCTCCGACCGCGCCGGCGGCCATCGCCGGCGCGATCAGCCCTTCGAAGCCGACGAAGACGTCGAGCCCGTCGATCAGGTACCCCTCGAGCTGCTCCCACGTGCGATCGGAGACCTTCATCCCCGCGAGGTTCCCGGCGCGCTCGCGCAGCCGGCCGACGACTGCTGGCGGCACCGCGTAGCCGCTCGTGATCGCGAACTCGTACACGTAGAACGGCAGCGGCGCGCACGCCGTCGCAGCCGCCGCGAAGTGCTCGAGCTGCGACGCCTCGTCCAGCGCGAAGTACGGCGGCGCAATCACGGCAACCGCGTCTGCACCGATCTCGGCGGCGTGAGCGGCCAGCGCAGCGGTGTCGGCGGTCGACTGCGCGCCGGCGTGGACCGCGACCTGGAGGCGCCCGGCGGCGGCCTCGACGAAGAGCTCGGCTGCGCGCTTGCGCTCCGCGACCGATAGCAGGATCCCCTCGCCGTTCGTCCCGAGCGCGAGCAGGCCGTCCAGCCCGCCGGCGACAAGGAAGTCCGCAACCGGACCGAAGCCGTCCTCGTCGAGCGCCGCCCCACCTTGCGCAAGCGGCGTGACCGAGGCGGCGAGCGCTCCCTTCAACACGCCGGCGACTCTACCTCCCGTTGAACGAGAAGTGCTGGTAGTCCCGGACCGAGCCGCTCCAGCTGCCGCCCCAGCCCCAGCCGAGCGAGCGGAAGGCTTCGACGAGCACGCCGCCCTCATATGCGGTCCCGCGGAGGTGGCGTGCCCGGTCGAGGTACGGGCGGCTGGCCGAGTGCGAGGTCGTGCCGCCGCTGACGTACGGGTTCTCGATCGGGTTGACGTCGATCGCCCGGCCGTAGGCGTGGTTCGACCAGCGCGTCGAGCCGGTGGCGGCGCGGCAGTTGAAGGACGAGGTGTTGTCGGCCTCGATCGAGCGGAAGTCGTCGCCGCCGTAGCGGTCGACCGGCTCCATGCGCCTGATCGGGAAGCGCGCCGCGTACAGCCGGCGGAAGACGGCCACGAGCACCGCGGCCGCGTCGCGATTCGCGATCAGCCCCCCGGAGTGGTCGCGTCCGTCGAAGCCGCGGTACGCAATCGTGATCAGGCGCAGGTCCGAGAGGCCGACGGGACAGCCCGGATGCCAGGACACGCCGGTCATCTGCGCTCGCATCGCCGCCGGGATCGGCTGGATGCGCGCGTGGTAGCCGGGCACGAGCGCCGCCGCGACGATGAGTACAGCGAGACCCACATCGGGACGGCCCGATTCGAACGGGCGGCCTCTCGGCCCCAAACCGAGCGCTCTGACCAGGCTGAGCTACGTCCCGCTGGCCCCAGTGTAGGCGGATAACGTGCCGACTCCGTGACGGACGTCGCCTACATCCCGGCCGAAAGCGTCACGCGCGAGCGACAGCCGGCGATCGGCTACGCGATGGCGCTCGGCGCGGGGACGCTGTTCGCGATCAACGGCACCGTGTCGAAGGTGATCCTCGAGTCCGGGCTCTCGTCGCTGCGGGTGACGGAGGTCCGCAGCACGGGCGCGCTGATCGGGCTCTTTCTGATCGTCCTCGCCACCCAGCCGGAAGCTCTGCGGACGAACCGGCGCGAGCTGCTCTACCTGGCGGCCTTCGGCGTCTTCGGTGTGGCGTTTGTCCAGCTCTTCTACTTCCTGGCGATCCACCGGCTGCAGATCGGCGTGTCGCTGCTGATCCAGTACCTCGGCCCGCTGCTCGTCGCCCTGTTCGCCTTCTTCGTGCTGAAGGAGCACGTGCGGGGACGGATCTGGATCGCGCTGGCGCTCGCGCTCGGCGGGCTGACGCTCGTGGTCGACCTGTGGCACGGCGTGTCGCTCGACGGGCTCGGCGTGCTCTTCTCGCTCTGCTCCGCGGTGACGTTCGCCGGGTACATGCTGCTGGCCGAGCGGGCGGTCGGCCGTCGTGACCCGATCTCGCTGCTCTGCTTCGGGTTCTTCTTCGCCACGCTCTTCTGGGCGATCGTGCAGCCGTGGTGGAGCTTCCCGTTCGACGTGCCCGGCCGGTCGGTGTCGCTGCTCGGGCACCTCTCCGACCTGCACCTTCCGATCTGGGTGCTGATGACCTGGATGATCGTGCTCGGCACGATCGTCCCGTTCTTCCTGATCGTCGGCTCGATGCGTCACATCACCGCCACGCGGGCGGGGATCCTGGCGATGGTGGAGCCGGTCGTCGCGAGCCTGGTCGCGTGGGCCTGGCTCGGCGAGACGCTGAACGGCACCACGCTGGTCGGCGGCGCGATCGTGCTCTGCGGGATCGTGCTGGCGCAGACGGCGCGCTGAGCCTCAGGCGTTGCAAAGATGGGCCGAACGGCCTATTGGCAGGGGCGCCGAGCGGGCATACTCTGGCAGCACTGGGCGATGCGAACTGCGGTCGGCTTCGAGCCGGTACATCCGCGGTGAGCACTAGGAAGAGCCCGCTGCGCCGACCCCCCCGAGCAGCGGGCTTTTCCGTTCTCTGGGGCCTTTTCGGCGGTTGCGACGGACACCCGGTGTCGCGGCGACCGGAGCTACCATCGGACACGGTGGTTGTGCGGCTGCTTCTTGCCTCGCCTCGCGGGTACTGCGCTGGCGTCGAACGGGCCGTCGAGACCGTCGAGCGAGCGCTGGACCTGCATGGGGCGCCGGTCTACGTCCGTCGTCAGATCGTCCACAACGCGCACGTCGTCCGGGAGCTCGAGCGTCGCGGCGCCGTCTTCGTCGAGAGCGAGGAGGAGCCGCCGCCGGGGTCGCTCGTGGTGCTGTCGGCGCACGGGGTCGCGCCTGCCGTCCACGAGCGCGCGGCGGCGCGCCGGCTGCGCACGATCGACGCGGTCTGCCCGCTCGTCACCCGGGTGCACGCCGCCGTGCGCCGGTACGCCGGGGCGGGCTATTCGATCCTGCTCGTCGGACACGCGGACCACGAGGAGGTGGTCGGTACGCGCGGGGAGGCACCGGAGCGCGTGACGGTGGTCGAGAGCGTCGTCGACGCCGAGCGGGTGGCAGTGCCGGATCCCCGCCGGGTCGCGTACGCCACGCAGACGACGCTCTCGGTCGACGAGACCGCGTCGATCGTCGCCGTCTTGCGGCGCCGGTTTCCGGACATCGCCGGGCCCGACGAGGGCGACATCTGCTACGCGACCACGAACCGGCAGCAGGCCGTGAAGGAGCTGGCGGCGCAGGTCGATGTCGTGCTCGTGATCGGCTCGCGCAACAGCTCGAACTCGAACCGGCTCGTCGAGACCGCGCGCGCCGCGGGTGTCGCCGCCTACCTGATCGAGGATGAGAGCTCGATCGACGAGCACTGGCTGGAGGGCGCCGGTGCGGCCGGGCTGACCGCCGGCGCATCTGCGCCGGAGCACCTCGTCCGGCGCGTGTGCGACTGGTTCCGCGCACGAGGCGTCGAGATCGTCGGGGAGTCGAAGCCGGCCGCGGAGGACGTCGTGTTCCGGCTCCCCACGCAGGTGCGCCGGATCGTCCCCGCCGCCTGAGCCGGCCTCCCAATCGCCTGTGGACGAATCGTTGCGCTCCCGTCGGGGGTCTGACCCCGCACGGAAACGCAACGAGTTCTCAACAGGCGTCCGTTTCGGCTACTCGACGAAGTCTCTGAACAGGGCAATCGCGGTCGATCGGTTCCTGGCGAAGAGGCCGAGTACCTCGTCTGCGGCAACGAATGGCCAGGGCTCGCCGAGTCCGACAAGACCGGGATAGCTCGACCAGCGCCAGTCGAGCGGAGAGTCGCACAGCCCCGCCTCGACGGGGTTCCTGGCGAAGTAGCGAAGGCACCAGAGAAAGTGCCCTTGCTCCTCGACGATACGGGAGCCGTAGCGGGCCCGGAACAAGTGGCCCGGACGAGCGTGGCGGCGGTTGAAATCGATTGCGTACCGGCTGTTGAGCTCCTGCATCCCGGCGGCGATGTTCGCGTGCTTCGTCCGGAACAGCTGGTGACCGTGCGTGCCCATGAGGACGAGGCCGTAGCACGTCCACTCGTACTTCTCGACGACGCCGGCGAGGATCGAGACGAAGTGTGCGCGATCGACGTCGTCCACGAAGAGATGCCAGCGATCGGTCGCGTTGCCGGTGACGTGGTAGAGCGTGTCGGGCGCCTGGATGCGAAGCGGGCGGGGCATGAGCTCGACGGTAATCGGGCCTACGAGCCGAAGGCGGCGACGCGCGTGAATCGGCGCACTCTCGGCGCACTTCTGTACGGGGTCTGACCCAGCCTGAACCGCTGGACCGTCCGAACCGGCCGGGAGTGGCGCGCCCTCAGGCCTTCTCGATCTCGAGCGCAGCGCCGTCGACCTGCAGGTCGACGGCGAGCGTCTCCGCCTTGATCCAGTCGCCGTGCCGGTCGGCGAGGTCGGCGTCGGCGGACGGCAGCGTGACGACGATTCGGTCGGTCAGCTCCAGGCCGCGCTCCTTGCGCAGGGCGTTCAGCGCGTGGATCAGGTCGTACGCCCGACCCTCCTGCTCGAGCTCCTCGTCTAGGTCGAGGTCGAGCCTGACGGAGAAGCGCTCCGAGTGCGCCCAGCCCCGCTCCTTCGCACGCTCCACCAGGAGCTCGTCGGGCCCCAGCTCCTGCCCCGCAACCCGCACACGACCGTCGCCGAGCTCCTCGAAGTCGCCGGTCTCGAGCGCGGCCTTCACCGCCGGGAGCCGCGGGCCGAGCCGCGGGCCGAGGACGCGAAGATTCGGCTTGTAGCTGAAGCGGACGGGCGCGCTGTCCAGGAGCTCGACCTCCTTGACCCGCAACTCGTCCTTGATCTCGTCGACGTGGTGCCGCGCCGCCCCTGATCCGAACACGGACGCGCGCCGCAGGGGCTGCCGCAGCTTGACGTTCTCCTCGGCGCGGGCCTGCCGCCCCAGCTCGACCACCTCACGAAGCTCGGCGACCTCGGCCAGCAGCACGGAGTCGACCTCCGCCGCCTCCGGCCAGCCGGCCAGGTGCACCGAGCCCGGCGCGCCCTCGCACGCCCCCGCGACGAGATTCCGCCACAGCTCGTCGGCGAGGAACGGCATCACCGGAGCGATCACGCGCAACCCCTGGGCGAGCGCGTACCACAGCGTCCGGAACGCGGCCTCGTCGAACGAATAGAAGCGCCGCCGCGAGCGGCGGATGTACCAGTTGGAGAGATCGTCGACGAAGGCCTCGAACGCACGTGTGACTGCCGGCGTCCAGTAGCGGTCGAAGCCCTCAGACGTCTCCGCCACCAGCTGCCCGACGCGGGCGACCAGCCAGCGGTCGAGCGGCTGCGCCGCCGGCGGCCCGCTGCTCAGATCGTCGTACGAGGGCGAGAAGTCCTCGATGTTGGCGTACGTGACGAAGAACGAGACCGAGTTCCAGAGCGTGAGCAGCCGCCGTTCGACCTCGCGGGCCGGGCCATACCCGAACTTCAGGTTCTGCGCCGGCGGGGTCTCGCAGAACTGCCAGCGCATCACGTCGGCGCCCATCCGGTCGAACGCCTCGTTCGCGTCGATCGCGTTCCCCCACGAGCGGTGCATCTCGCGGCCCGTCTCGTCGAGGAGCTTCTCGTACGTCAGCACACGCCGGTACGGCGAGCGCCCGACCAGCGTCACCGACATGAAGAACTGCGAGTAGAACCAGAGCCGGATCTGCTCGCGCATCTCGGAGATCCAGTCGGCCGGGAACCACCGCTCCCAGTAGGCGTGGTCGGGCAGGTCGGCGCCGGTCAGCCCCTGCGCCGCCCCGGTCGCGTTCCCCCCGGGCACGTACGCGGGGCTCTCCCAGCCGAGCGTCGAGAACGGAACGATGCCCGCGTCGAGCCAGGCGTCGCCGACCTCCGGGATCCGCCGCACCTCGACGCCGCACGACTCGCAGCGGATCAGGACCTCGTCGATCCACGGGCGGTGCAGCTCCTGCAGCTGTTCGAGCCCACTCACCGCCCGCTCCTCCAGCTCGGCGCGCGAGCCGATCAGGTTCAACTGTCCGCACGAGCACGGATAGAAGGGCAGCGGCAGGCCGAAGTAGCGCTTGCGCGAGATGTTCCAGTCGCCCATGTTGACGAGCCAGTCGTCCATGCGCTTGCCGTACTGCGGCGGCGTCCACTCGACCCCACGGTTCTCCTCGCGCAGTTGCTCCCGCACCTCGTCGACGCCGATGAACCAGTCGTCGACCACCCGGAAGACGAGCGGCGTGCGGCAGCGCCAGCAGATCGGGTAGCGGTGGGTGATCCTCCCCGCCTCGACCAGCAGGCCGCGCTCGCGCAGCGACTCGATCACCGGCTCCTCGACCTTGCCGGTCGACATCCCGGCGAACGGGCCGTACTGCGGATAGAAGCGCCCTCCCTCGTCGATCGGGACGAGCACCGGCAGGTCGTGCAGCTTCGAGAGCTGGAAGTCCTCGGTGCCGGCGCCGGGGGCGATGTGGACGATCCCCGAGCCTTCGTCCAGCGCCACCTCGTCCCAGGGGATCACGCGGTGCACGACGCCGGCTTGCGGCTCGAGCTCGTCGAACGGCCCCTCGTACTCGAGGCCGACCAGCTCCTCGCCGCGCACCACATGCTCGTACACCTCGCCGGTCTCGGCCAGCCGCCAGCCGCCGTCGCGCAGCCCGTACTCGGCCTCCGGCCGAACGGCGGCGGCGACGTTCGCCGGCAGTGTCCACGGCGTCGTCGTCCAGACGACCAGCGCTTCGCCCGGCCGGTCCTTCAGCGGGAACCGGACGTAGAGCGACGGGTGGTCGAGCTCCTCGTAGTTCCCCTCCCCCGCCTGCTCGTGCTGCGACAGCGACGTCCCGCAGCGGGGGCACCACTGTGTCGAGCGGTGCCCCTGGAAGAGCCAGCCGCGGCGGTGCACCTCCTTGAGGAACCGCCAGATGTACTCGATGTTCGTGTCCGAGAACGTGTAGTAGTCGTTGTCCCAGTCCATCCACATGCCCAGCCGGCGGGACTGCTGCGTGATCACTTCCGCGAACTCGGCGACACGCTCCCGGCAGCGGGCTGCGAAGTCGGCGAGGCCGTAGTCCTCGATGTCGCGCTTCGAGTTCAGCCCCAGCGACTTCTCGACCTCGACCTCGACCCAGAGGCCCTGGCAGTCGAAGCCGTTCTGGTAGCGGAGCTCGTGGCCGCGGAGCGCCTGGTAGCGCTGGAAGACGTCCTTGAGCGTCCGGCCCCAGGCGTGGTGGACACCCATCGCGTTGTTCGCGGTGATCGGCCCGTCGACGAAGCTGAACCTCGGACCGCCCTGGTTCTGCTCGCGCAGCCGGTCGAAGGTGCGCTCCGCATCCCAGCGCTCGAGCACGGCCAGCTCGAGTGCCGGGTGGTCCGGAACAGGGGGAAGCGGCGCGAACCTGCGTGCCATGCGTTCGATTCTAGAGCGGGCCGTCGGGCGGTTCGCGCGCCTCCCGAAGGGAACATTCCAGCCGGTACGCTCGTTACCACTTGTGATTCCAGTCATTACGCAAGACCGAAAGGAAACGACTGAATGTCCAGCGCAGTGACCACGCAGACCTTCGAGGAAGAGGTTCTGCAGAGCGAGACGCCGGTGATCGTCGACTTCTGGGCCGAGTGGTGCGGGCCGTGCCACGCCGTCTCCCCCGTCCTCGACAAGATCGCCGAGGAGCGGGCAGGCGAGCTCAAGCTCGTCAAGATCAACGTGGACGAGGAGCAGGAGCTGATGATCCGCTACGGGGTGCAGTCGATCCCGACGATCGTCCTCTTCAAGGACGGCGCTCCGGCGGCCGCGGTGATCGGCGCGCAGCCCAAGGGCGCGATCGAGCGCGGGCTCGGGCTGATCGAGGAAGCCGCCTAACAGAAAGAGGCTCTGCTCGCGACGCGGGCAGATTCCATCAAGGCTCTGACCCGCATGGGGCAGAGCCCGCCTTTAGGAGGAGCGCGTCAGGTCCAACCAGCGCTCGAGCGGCTTCGCCATCGCGATCTCGCGGAGCGGCGGCAGCTCGTCGAGCGCGAACCACTTCAGCTCGGTGACGTCGTCGGCGGCGCACGGTGTGCCGCCGACGACCCGAGACAGCCACACCAGGTTCAGCACCGTCCGCGTCCCCGGCCCTTCGCCATACGGCACGAGGAAGGCACCGAACCACTCGTACGGCTCGACCACCAGGCCGGTCTCCTCGAGCAGCTCGCGCCGGAGGGCGTCGAGCGGGTGCTCGTCCTCCCCGAGGAAGCCGCCGGGGAGATCCCACATGCCGGCGTACGGCTCCCAGCGCCGGCGGGTGAGCAGGATGCGTCCTTCGTCGTCCACGCAGAGGGCGCACGAGGCCGGCGCGGCGTTCGCGTAGGCGACATAACCGCACGCCGCGCACTCGGCGCGACCGTCGTCCGGCTCGATCCGGGCGCCGCAGCGCGGGCAGTGCCGCCAGTCGTCGAAAAGCCCCACAGGCAGGCAGTATGTGCGTCGATGCCGATCCGCGAGCACGAGTTCAGTCGCGTCGGCCTGCTCGCCGAGCTTCCGGGACAGACCCTCCGCAAGCTCTCGGAGCGGATGCGCCGCGATTCGATCGGGGCAGGCGCGGAGGTCGTCCGCGAGGGCGACCGAGGGAAACGCTTCTACGTCGTGCTCTCGGGTGTCCTGACCGTGACCCAGGAGGCACGCGGCGAGCGGAACATGCTGAAACCCGGCGACTACTTCGGCGAGGTCGCGCTGACGATGGACATGCCCCGGACCGCTTCGGTGCGAGCGCTGACGCCGTCGGTGGTCGCGAGCTGCGACCGCGAGACTTTCGACGAGTTCATCCGGCCGCTGTTCTGCGACTGAGCAGGCCGAGGACGCGGCTGCGCAGAGCCGGATCGAAGCCACGGGCCGACACCAGCTCGACGACCGTCAGCCGGCGGCCTCCGGTGAGGAGATAGATCTCGGCGACGTCGCTGCCGGCGCCCGTTGCGCGCGGCACCTTCAGCCGCAGGCCGAACCCCGGTCCGTGCCCGACGGTCTCGCCGCGAAAGGCCCGCTCCAGCTGCCCCTGGTAGTCGTCGCCGGCACCGCGCCGCTGCACTTCGGCGGCGTCCTTCGCGGTCGCGAAGGTGAACGTCGACGTCCTGATCGCGTCGCCGCCCTCGACGAGCGCCTTCGTGTCGGCCCGTCCGGTCACCGCGAGGCCGGACAGGTCGGGCGCCAGCTGCGAGATCCCGGGTGGATCGTCGACCGCGGTCCAGCCGGTGAGGTCGCCGGGGCGCACCAGTGCAGCCGTCGTGGGTTTCTGCGTTGCCGTTCCGCAGGCCGTTACCAGCAGTGACAGGCTTAAGCCTGTCACTGCTGTTCGAGCCGCGCGACCGCTCACAGCTCGGCCAGCACGGCGTCGGACAGCGCCGGCCAGGCCGTCACGGCCCAGTCGCCGAAGTCGCGGTCGGTCAGACAGCCGAGCGCGACCCCGACCTCCGGGTCGACCCAGAGGAAGGTGCCGCTGCGGCCGAAGTGGCCGAACGTCCGAAGTGAGTTCCGAGCGCCGGTCCAGTGCGGCGACTTGGCGTCGCGCAGCTCGAAGCCGAGGCCCCAGTCGTTCGGCTCCTGCCGGCCGAAGCCGGGCAGGACGCCGACCAGCCCGGGGAACTGCACCGACGTCGCCTCGGCGAGCGTCTCCGGCGCAACCAGTGTGGGCGCGAGCAGCTCGCGGCCGAGCGCGAGCAGGTCGTCGAGCGAGCCGTAAAGCCCCGATCCCGGCCGCCCGTCGTAGCGCGCGCGGAGGCCGAGCGGCTCGATGACGGCCTCGCGGAGATAGTCGGCGAACGGCATCTGGGCGTGCTCGGCCAGCGCGGCGCCGAGGACGTCGAAGCCGTGGTCGGAGTAGATTCGCCGCTCGCCCGGCCGAGCGATCGGGCTCCCGCCCCCGAGCGGCAGCCCGGAGGCGTGGGCGAGCAGATGCCGGAACGTCGAGCCCGGCGGGCCGGCCGCAACCTCGAGGTCGATCGCGCCCTCCTCGGCCGCGACGAGACACGCCAGCGCGGTCACCGGCTTCGTCACCGACGCCCAGCGGAACTCCCGCCCGGTGACGCCGTGCACGGCCACGGGGCCCTGCGCGGAGACGAGACCGACCGCGACGTGCTCGGCAGGCCAGCCCTCGACGGTTCGCAACGCGTCCACGGGGGTTGGATACTAGGGAGATGGAGCGCCAGCTCATCGCCTCCGGCTCGCCGTACGAGCCCGTGATGGGGTTCTCGCGGGCCGTGCGCGTCGGGCCGCACGTGTTCGTCGCCGGCACCGCCCCGGTCATGCCCGAGGGCGAGGCGCTTCCGCCCGACGCCTACGGCCAGGCGAAGCGGTGCCTCGAGATCATCGTCGCCGCGCTCGACGAGGCCGGCGCCCGCCCGGAGCACGTCGTCCGTACCCGCATCTTCGCCACGAGCGCCGACGACTTCGAGGAGATCGCCCGCGCCCACGGAGCCGTCTTCCGCGACGTGCGACCCGCCTGCACATTCGTGGTCACGAGCCTGATCGACCCGCGCTGGCGGGTCGAGATCGAAGCCGAGGCGCTGGTCGCATGAAGCAGGCGTTCCCGCCGTCGATCACCGGCAAGGGCGCCGGCTTCGCCCACGGGTCTGGATTTGCAGAGCGTGGAAGCGTGCTCGACCATACATTCGGCAAGGGCGACCCGTACACGCTCGGGATCGAAGAGGAGTACATGCTCCTCGACGGCGAGACGTTCGATCTCGTCCAGCACGTCGACACTGTCCTGGCCGCGGTCGCCGGCCACGAGCTCGAGGAGCGGATCAACCCGGAGCTGATGCAGTCGGTGATCGAGATCACGACGCCGGTCTGCAAGACGCCGGCCGAAGTCGAGCGGGAGCTGACCGCGCTCCGCAGCTACGTCACCTCCGTCGCCGCCGACAAGGGGCTCCGGGTCGGCTCCGCCGGGACCCACCCGTTCAGCCTGTTCGAGCGCCAGCGGATCACGGCGCGCGACCGGTACCACAATCTCGTCGACCAGATGCAGTACGTCGCGCGGCGCGAGCTGATCTTCGGGATGCACGTGCACGTCGCGGTCGACGGGCCGGAGAAGGCGATCCAGGTGGTGAACGGCCTGCTCGCCCACCTCTCGCAGCTGCTCGCCCTCACCGCCAGTTCTCCGTTCTGGCGCGGCGAGCCGACCGGCCTCGCCTCCAGCCGGCAGATGGTCTTCGCCGCCTTCCCCCGCTCCGGGCCGCCGCCGCGCTTCCGCGACTACGCCGACTACGCCGAGGTGGTCGGCCAGCTCGAGCGCACGGGTTGCATCCCCGACTACACGCACATCTGGTGGGACATCCGGCTGCACCCGCGCCTGGGCACCGTGGAGATCCGCATCTGCGACGCGGTCACGCGCCTCGAGGACGCGGTCGCCGTCGCCGCGTTCTGCCAATCTCTGGTCAAGCTCTACTCCGAGCAGTTCGACCGTGGAGCGGAGATCCCGTCCTACCACCGCATCCTCACTGCCGAGAACAAATGGCTGGCCGCCCGCTACGGGCTGGAGGCGCCGGTGATCGATCTCGCCACCGGCCGGCGCAACCGCGTCCCGGTCGCGCAGCTCGTCCGCCGCACGCTCCGCGACCTCGAGCCGCACGCGCGCGAGCTGGGGTGTGAACGCGAGCTCGAGGGCATCCGCACGATCGTCGGCCGGGGCTCGAGCGCCGACCGCCAGCTGCGGATCTACAACGCGAACCGCGACATCGTCGAAGTCGTGAGAGAGATCGCGGACACGACCGAGGCCGTCCCCGCCGCGGCGTAGGGTTCGGGCGTGCTCCGGCTCCTGATCGTCTGGGCCGCCGTCGCGGCCCAGCCGGTGATCCTCCTGCCGCGACCGGCGTTTCACGCGCCGGCCGCCGGCGCCGGCAGCGGCACCGTCCGGTTCGAGGTCGTCTCCTCCGCGCCCGCCGATCCCGCCCGTGACGTCCGTTCGCCCTCCTCACGGCCGCTTCGCCTCGAAGGCCCCGACGGCAGCACACAGCACGTCGTCGTCTCGCCCGGCCGGTACGCCTACGACTTCCGGCGCTTCGCGCTCCCGCCGAGAGTCGCCCCGGGTGAGCGCGCGTTCGTCTACGAGGAGGTCGTGTTCGCCAAGGAGGCGGCGGGCCTGCTCTACGTCGAGACCACGCACTCGACGTACGCGAAGTCGTCGTACGGCCAGAACGCCTACCTCAACGCCGTCGACCCGAAGACGAAGAAGCTCCGCTGGCGGAGCCCCGCGCTCGTCGCCAACGCCGGCAACTTCGTCCTGCTCGGAAACACGCTGATCTCCGGCTACGGGTTCACGTCGGAGCCGGACTACCTGTACGCGATCGACCGCCGTACCGGCCGTGTGCAGGGCCGTCTGCTGCTCCCCAGCTCGCCGGAACGCATCGCCCGCCACGGGAGCGTCCTCACGGTCGACACGTACGACCACCGGTTGGTAGTCCGGGTGACGGGCGCCTGATGCTCGCCGTCGGCGACCGCATTCCCGAGGCGACCGTCTGGGTCGGCCCCCGCGAGCGGCACACGATCGCGGAGATCGTCGAGGACGGGCCGGTCCTGCTGCTCTTCTACCTGTTCGACTGGACCTCGACGTGAACGAACGAGCTGGAGCTCCTGCGTGACAGGAGCGCCGAGTTCGAGGCGGCGGGCGTGCGCACCCTGGGAATCTCGCGCGACTCGCCCTGGACGCACATCGCCTGGATGCAGGCGCTCGACCTCACGGTCGGCCTGCTCTCCGACTGGAACGGCGAGGCGGTGCGCGGGTTCGACGTGGCACAGGACTACCGGGGCATGCGGGACGTCGCCCGGCGGACCGCGTTCCTGATCGATCGCGAAGGAGAGGTGCGGGGCGCGTGGAGCTACGAGAACGACGCGGTGCCGGACTTCGACGAGCTCCTCGCCGCCGCGCAGTCCTTGTAGCCTGCGCGGTCCTGGCGGTCGCGGCCGTCGCCGCGACCGAGCCGGCGATCGCCCACGTCGCGACGCAGTTCATGGCCGGCGGCGCGCCGGGGAACGGCGAGGCGGCACCGGGCGACCACCTGCAGTCCGACTACCGGCTCTGGCTCGCCGGTCATCAGCTCGAGCACGACCGCGCGCCGTGGATCGACCCGTACACGTTCCAGCCGGAGGCGGGCTCGCAGGTGAACGCCGCCTGGTGGCCGTTCGGGTTGCCGTACTGGCCGCTCGACCGCCTGCTCGGCTCCGTCGTCGCCTGGAACGTGTTCACGCTGCTGGCCCTGTTCGCCGCGGGTGTGCTGGCGATGCTCTGGCTGCTCGAGCTCGAGCTGTCGGTGCTGGCGGCGGCCGCCGGCGGGCTCGTCTTCGAGATCGCGCCGTATCGCGTGATGCAGAGCCGCGGCCACTTGCTCGGACCGACGTCGCTGCTCCTCCCCCTCGCGCTCTGGGCGTTCGAGCGCGCCCGGTCGACCGGACGCTGGTGGTGGTGGGCGATCTCGTGGCTGGCGCTCGCCTCGATCCCGCTCTCGGGCCAGGTCCACCTCGCGCTCGGGGCGATCCCGTTCTACCTCCTGTACGCGCTCTGCCGGTCGACCGCGCGGGGCGTCCTCGTCGGCACCGCCGTCGGCGTCGTCGCCGCCGTCCTCGCGGGCGTGTTGATCAGGCAGACGGTGATCGCGGGCTCGATCGACTCGGGCGGGCGGTCGCTCGCCGAGGTGCGGGTCTACTCGGCGACGGGGCTCGATTTCCTCTCGCGGCACACGCGCCACGGCGTCGAGGCGTTCGTCTTCCTCGGCTGGTTGACGCCCCTGCTTGCCCTCGCCGGGCTGGTGCTCCTGGTATTGGGGCGCGAGCTGCGGCTGGCGGTCGCACTCGGTATCGGCGCGGTCGTGCCGGTGCTGCTCGCGCTCGGCACGCACTTCCCGCTCTACTCGCCGCTCTGGCACGCGTTCCCGCCGCTCCGCTATCCGCGGGTGCCCGAGCGGCTGATGCCGATCGCCTGTCTCTGCCTGGCCGGCCTCCTCGCGATCGCGCTCGATCGGCTCGTCCGCCGCCCGGAGGCGCGACGATTGCCGCCGCTCGCGCTGGCGGCAATCGTCGCGGTCGTCCTCTTCGCCGACCTGCACGTCCGCGCCTTCCACGGGTCCGCGGCCGACGGCTCGAACTCCGCCTACGCCGCGGTGAAGCGATCGGCTCCGGGGCGCCTCGTCGAGGTGCCGGTGTTCACGCCCGACATCCACTACGGCAGCGTCTACCTCTACTACGAGCAGCAAGTACTGCGGGAACGACCGCTCGGCTACTCGACCACCGCGCCGCCGAAGGCCGACGTGGTCGCCCGCCATCTCGAGCCGCTCAACTGCGGGGACTGGACGACCGGCGTCGCCGACCGGCTGCGGATCCTGAAGGTCTCCGCGATCACACTCCACCGCGGGCCCTTCGTCGACAACCCGATCGTCGCCGACACGGCCTGGATGGCATGGCGTGGGCTGGTCGCGAACGGCTGGCGGCCGACCGCGACCGACGGTGCCGTGACCGCGTTCGTGCGCGGCCGGTCGAGCGCACCGCCGCCGTTCCCCGAGCCGCGCCGTGACGACGCGATCTTCTGCTCCGGCTGGTTCCCGCAGGACGAGCTCGGTCACCAGATGAGCTCGTCCCACGCGACCCTCTGGGTCTACGGTGCAGGACAGCTCTCGCTCTTCCTCGGTTCGCCGGAGCCGCTGACGGTGCGGATCGCGGTCGACGGACAGCCGCGCTCGACGCACGTGCTGCGGAAGCTGCTGCCCCAGGAGCCGACGCGGGTCGAGCTCGCCGGCGCGCGCTGGCACCTGGTCGCGCTGGAGACGGACCGCCTGCCGATCGTTCGCGGCAAGCCCCGCGGCGCGCGCATCGTCGGCTACGCGCTGCCGTAAAGGTAGGTTCCCGGTGACGCGACGGAAGGGAACGCGATGATTCTTCACACCGACATACCGACGCGCGCCCAGCTGGGTCGGCTGCTCGCGGCCCGCGACCCCGCGAGCGTCTCGATCTACCTTCCGACCGACCCGGCGTCGCGCGGCGAAGCAGAGCGGATCGAGCTCAAGAACCTCGCTGCCGAGGCGTCCAGGCAGCTCGACGAGGCCGGCGCAGGCCGAAGCGCGATCGGGGCGATCGAGGAGGAGCTCACCGACCTCCACGACGATGACGAGCTCTGGCGGTACCTCGCGCGCAGCCTGGCCGTGTTCGCCACCCCGACAGGCCTGACGACGTTCAGGCTCGCCAACCGCCTTCTCGGCATCGTCGAGGTGTCCGACCGCTTCCATCTCAAGCCTCTCCTGCGCGCGGTCACCTTCCCCCAGACGGCATTCGTGCTCGCGCTCTCCCAGGGCTCGGTTCGCGTGCTGGAGATCGCGCCGGACCTCGAGCCCGCCCGCATCGACGTCCCCGAGCTTCCCGAGGACGTCGCGAGCGCTGCCGGCAAGGCGTCGATCCGCGACCGCGCCCCGAGCCGGAAGCTGCAGGGGTCGGAAGGCCAGAAGGTTCGGATCCGTCAGTACGCGCGGCGGGTCGACCAGGCGCTTCGTCCGCTTCTGAACGGTCTCGACCTGCCGTTGATCCTGGCCGCGGGCGAGCCGATCGACGCGATCTTCCGGTCGGTGAACAGCTACCCGCATCTGGTCGAGACGACGATCGCGGGGAACCCCGACGAGGTTCCCGACGCGGAGCTCGCGACTCGCGCCCGCGGCGTTCTCGACGAGCTGTACGCGGCCGAGCTCACGGCGCTCCACGAGCTCTACGCGCTTCGATCCTCCCAGCGCCGCGCCTCGGCCGACGTCGCCGACGTCGCCCGCGCCGCCACGTACGGCCTGGTCGACACCGTCCTCGTGGACATCGACGAGGCCCTTCCGGGCTTCATCGACCAGGAAACAGGCGCCGTCACGTTCGAGGCGAGCGACGACGCGGTCAACTACGGGGTCGTCGACGAGATCGCGAGACGCGTCTGGCTGAACGGCGGCCGCGTGCTGGCCGTGCGCTCGGACGACATCCCGGGCGGCGCCTCGCTTGCGGCGGTTCTGCGTTACGCGCTGCCCTGACCGGGCATCCTGGTAGATTCCCGCGCCCATGCCGCTGGCGCTCACCTGGTACGACTGGTTCAAGACCGGGCACGTGCTCGCGGCCGTCCTCTGGGTCGGGGGCGGCGCGACGCTGACGATCTACGCGCTTCTGACCATACGGAAGGACACTCCCGAGGAGCAGGCGAGCATGGCCCGGAAGATCGGCCTCCTCGGCGAGCGCTTCTACGCGCCGCTCTCGCTGCTCGTCCTCGGCTTCGGGTTCGGGCTGATGGAGAACAGCCAGAGCCCCTGGAGCTACGACCAGTTCTTCGTGATCTTCGCGCTCGCCGGCTGGGCCGTCTCGTTCGTGACCGGAGCCTTCTTCCTCGGCCCGGAGTCGAAGCGGCTCGGGCAGCTGATGTCGGCGCGGTCGCCGGAGGATCCCGAGGTGCAGCACCGGATCCGCCGGATCCTCATGGTCGCCCGTCTCGACGTCGCCCTGTTGATCGCGATCGTCTTCGTGATGACCGCGAAGCCGTTCCTGTAGCCCGACAAGGAATCGGAGCCAGGCTGAAGCCCGGCACCGATGCTACATCCCGATGGCGTGGTACCCGGAGTCGACGTACAGCGTCGTCGCCGTCACGTTCTTCGCGTCCTCGGAGAGGAGATAGGCGGCAGCCGCGCCGACGTCGTCCGCGTCGATCGGCCGGTGGAGCGGCGAGCGCTCCTCGACGATCGCCTCCATCGTCGGGAAGCCTGCGATCGACCGCGCGGCGAGCGTGCGCACCGGCCCGGCCGACACGGCGTTGACGCGGATGTTCTTCTCCCCGAGGTCCCAGGCGAGGTACTGGACCGAGGAGTCGAGCGTCGCCTTCGCCACGCCCATCACGTTGTAGTGCGGCACGGCGCGCTCGCCGCCGAGGTAGGTCATCGTCACGATCGCGCCGCCGCCGGCGGCCTCCATCAGCGGCTCCGCCGCGCGTGCGCAGGCGACGAGCGAGTAGGCGGAGATGTCGAGCGCCATCCAGAAGCGGTCGCGAGGCGTGTCGGTGAAGCGGCCCTCGAGATCCTCCGCGGCCGCGAACGCGACCGAATGGACCAGCAGGTCGAGGCTCCCGCCGAACGCCTCCCCCACCTCGTCGAAGACGCGGCGGACGTCGTCGTCCGAGCGCACGTCGCACTCGGTGACGAGCGGGCTTCCGACCGAATCGGCAAGCTCGCGGACGCCTGCCTCGATCCGCTCGCCCTGATAGGTGAACGCCAGCTGAGCTCCTCCGTCCGCGAGGCGACGGGCGATCGCCCAGGCGATCGACCGCTTGTTGGCGACTCCCAGAACGAGACCGCGCTTGCCGGCGAACGTCGACATGAGCGCGAGTCTAGAGTCTGGCGATGCCTTCGTCTTCAGTCGCCGTCGTCACGGGCGGGTCGAGCGGGATCGGGGCCGAGGTCGCCCGGCTCCTCAGCGCCGACGGCTGGCGCTGCGTCCTCGTCGCACGGGGCGAGGAGAAGCTGCGCGCGCTCGCCGGGGAGCTCGGCGCGGAGGTCGAGGTGTGCGACGTCGGCGACCGCGCCGAGGTTGACGCCCTCGCCGTCCGCGTCGCCGAGCGCCATCCGCAGATCAAGCTCCTGGTCAACAACGCCGGCGTCCCGGGCAAGGCGGATTTCGTCACCGGCGATCCCGAGCGGATCGAGAACGTGATGCGGATCAACTACTTCGGCGGGATCTGGTGTCTACGGGCATTTCTTCCGGCGCTCGAGGCTGCCGCCCCGGCCGACGTCGTCAACGTAGTCTCCGTGGCCGGAACCGTCGTCCTGCCGCAATCGGGACCGTACGCGGCCTCGAAGCACGCGCAGCTCGCGTTCTCCCGGGCGGTCGCCGCCCAGCTCCGACCGCGCGGAGTCCGGGTGCACACGATCCTGCCGGGCTTCTCCCCCACCGCCGGCTTCCCGGAGCCGAGCGTGCTGCCGAAGGCGCTCGAGTGGACGGTGATCCAGCCTGAGCGGATCGCGCGGACGATCGTCGGCTCGGTCGCCCACGACCGGCGGGAGAGCTTCGTCCCCTGGTGGTTCCGGAGCATGGCGGTGCTCCAGGGGTCGGCGCCGAGCACGTTCTCCCGCGGGCTGACCTGGTTCAGCCGCCGCTTCGCCCGGTCGTAGATCAGCCTGGGGTCTAACCCCGAAGGGGTCTGACCCTGCCGGATGGTGGCGCAAACGTTTCGTCGGGGACAGTCCCCTCCGGGGACAGTCCCTAGCTCCGACCCCGACGTCAACCTAGTTGCCAGGAGCCGTCGCGAAGGACCGGCACCCGCTCGCCCTCCCGCGTGATGCCGGTCACCGCGACGTCGTCGCCGCCGATCATGAAGTCGATATGGATCGAGCTGCGGTTGCGGCGCGGCTGGTCCTCCTCGGACAGGCCCTGGTCGAAGCCGTCTCCCAGGGCGATATGGCTGGCCGCGTTCTCGTCGAGGAGGGTGTCGAAGAAGACGGTGCCGAGCCGGCCGATGCGGCCTTCGCGGTCGACGAGCGCAACCTCGCCGAGGCGAGCGGCGCCGTCGTCGAATGCGGCCCGGCCGCGCATGACCGCGGCACCCTGATCGGCGTCGATCGCCACGGCACGGCCGCCCTCGAACCGCACCTCCAGGCCACGGATGACCGTCCCGTCGGCGAGGACGAGGGGCTTCGTCGACCGCACGACGCCCTCGGTCCGCTCGGGATCCGGAGTGGCGTAGACCTCCTCCGTGGGCAGGTTGGCGAGATGGACGATCCCGTCGACCGTCTCGTCGCGCGCGCCGTGGAAGACGGAGCTCGCAAGCAGGCCGACGGTCAGGTCGGTCCCCGGCCCCTCGAAGTGCAGTGCGTCGAAACGGCGCTCGTTCATCCGCGCAGCTGCGACCTCGAGCGTGTCGGCCCGCTCGTCCCAGGCCGCAACCGGGTCCGGCTCGTCGAGCCGGCAGACGTGCGAGATCTCGTGCCACAACCGGTCGAGCGCCTCCTCGGGCGGGAGGTCCGGATGGGCGAGCTTCGCCCAGGCCGTGCTCGGACAGGGAACGACCGTCCAGTTCGTCGTCCGCTCGTTGATCACGTCCAGGATCTCCCTGACGAACGGCAACTGGTCGCGGCCGGCCCGCTCTGGATCGAGGTCGTCGAGCAAACCGGTCACGCTCGGCCCGGAGAGGGAGACTCTCGCCGCCCGCTCGGTGCCGAGTGCCAGCATCCGCTGGCTGAACCAGGACGGGACGAACTCGAGGCTGTCATCGGCCGCATACGCGATCCGCGCCCGCTTCACATAGGGGTCGAAGTACTGGACGTCGACGAAGCGCGCGCCGTGCTTGTAGGCGCTCTCGGAGACTACGCGGGCCAGATCGAACTGCCCGTGGTCGGCGGCCACGGTGACGATCTGGCCGGGCTGGACGTTGGCGCCGACCGTGACCGCGAGGTCGGCCAGGCGCGCGAGCAGCAGGTCCCGGTCCACCGGCGGAGTCTAGGTGCCCGGCTGCGGCCTGACCGCGAGATACCAGCCGACGTTGGCGGTCGGCGACGAAGGCGCCAGATCTTGCGCCCGCTCGCGTTCGTCCCCCTGGCAGTCGGCCAGGTCGAGGTACCACGCGAGGTCGCGCTGCTCCTCGGTGAACCTCGTCCGCACGACGACCAGCCCGTTCGCCTCGAGCAAGGAACGGACGTCCGAGTCGGGAAGGAGGCGCTGGTGCTCCGGGTTGCGCGCGCGCTCGAACCGGTCGACCTCGAGCGCGACCAGGGGGTCGGCAGGCGCGATCTGGTCGATCACCACCACCTGGCCGCCGAACCGGACCGCCCGGGCAAGGGAGGCGACGATCATCTCCGGGCGCGGCACGTGGTGGAGCACGCGGGAACATCCACCGAGGTCGAAGCTGCCGCGCCGGACGTCAAGCTGGGTCGCGTCCCCCTCCACGAAGGTGACGTTCGGGAACGCGCCGCCGCGTCGACGGCCCTCGTCGAGCAGCGCGGTGGACATGTCGACAGCGAGTACGTCAGCCACGTACGGCGCCAGGGCGAACGCGAGCGCGCCCGTCCCGGTGCCGAGATCGAGCGCGTGCTCGTCGCCTTGCGGCTGGACGAGCGCGCGGACGGCCTCTCCGAATGCCTCGCGCCGGCGCTCCTCGAGCTCGCCCAGGCGGGCTGCGGTTCTACTCCAGCGATCGTCGGACAAGCTGCAACGCCTCCTCCCTCGTCGAGATCGTGCCTGCTGCGCGTTCTTCGGCGATCAGCTCGAGGAGTCTGCCAACCTCGGGGCCGGGCGGGATCCCCAGCTCGTCGCCACGCAGCAGCGGCTCGGCCGGCTGAGCGGCACGGGCCTGCTCGACCGCTCCGGCCCGCTCACCCGCACCCACATAGGCCAGCGCCTCGAGCGCGAACGGCTCGGTCGCGCGGCGGAAACGGTGGATCGCGCGCGGCGAGCCGTCGTCCGGCGGCTGTGCGCGGGCCAGGATGCCGACGAACCGCCGCAGGTCGCCCGGGATCGGAAGACGCCTCAGGCTCTCGCCGAACGTGACGGCGAGCCTGAACCACGGAGAGTCGAAGGCACGCAGACGCGGATCGACGCGGCCGCCGAGCGGCTCGAGGAGACCGAGCTCCGCGGCCCGTTCGATCCCGTCGGCGCGCAGCCGCTGCAGCTCCTCGAGGATCCGCTCCCCCGCGGCCAGGGTGATCAGCCCCGCCTTCGCCCGCGTCAGCTCCTCGGCGTGCGGGTCGAGCCGGAAGCCGAGCTCGTCCTCGAGCCGGACGCCGCGCAGCAATCTGAGCGGGTCGTGGTCGAACACGTCGGCAGAGACAGTCCGCAGGACGCCGCGCGCGGCGTCGACGCGGCCGCCGAACGGATCGACGTCCTCGCCGCCCGCGAGGGGCCGGGCGATCGCGTTGACGGTGAAGTCACGACGGGCGAGGTCGTCCTCGATCGAGCCGCCGCGGAGCGGCGAGAAGTCGACCGTCCTGCGTTGATGAGCACGGAGAGGGACAGGTCTGCCAGACCTGTCCCCGGTTCCTTTCAGCACCACCCGCCAGGCGCCGAACTCCTCGTTCAGCGGGAAGACGGCGTCGCCCGCGCGCGCGACCAACGCCCGGGCGGCGCGCTCGGGCTCGCGACAGGCGACGTCGACGTCGAGCGCGGGCCGACGGCCGAGCAGGTCGTCGCGCACGGCACCGCCCACCACCCAGGCGTCCTCCCCGGCGAAGACTTCGGCGATCACGTCGAGGCTAAGCATCCACGACAGAGCGCCGGGCCCGCAACGGACGCGAGCCGATTCCGCAGACCAGCTCGTAGGAGATCGTCCCGGCGACGCGGGCATGGTCGTCGGCGAGCACCCCGTCGCCGATCAGGGCGACCCGCGTCCCGACCGGCAGCTCGGCGGGTAGCTCGACCGCGAACGAGTCCATCGAGATCGCGCCGACCACCGTCCGCAGGTCGTCTCCGACCCGCACCGAGGTGCCGGTCAGGGCGCGGCAAAATCCGTCCGCATAGCCGACGGGAACGATCCCGATCCACGTCGGCCGGTCGGCCACGAACCGCCGCCCGTAGCCGGTGCTCTCCCCGGCCTCGAGCCGCTTGACCTGGGCGAGCGCGCTCCGCCAGCCGAGCACGGGCTCGAGCCCGTCGTCGGCCGGATCACCCGCGAACGGGGAGAGGCCGTAGAGCGCGATCCCGCAGCGCGCGGCGTCGAAGCGCGCGTCCGGCAGCCGTAGCGCCGCCGCGCTGTTCGCGACGTGCCGGGTGAGGTGCGAGTAGGCGTCGGTCGCCTCCCGGAAGCGGTCGATCTGCAGCTCCGCGAACGCCGCGTCGGAGCCGGCCGTGGCGAGGTGCGACATCAGCCCGACCACCTGTCTCGAGGGCGCCGGCAGCTCCGACAGGCCCCAGCGGCCCATGCCGGTGTCGAGCTTCAGATGGAGCGGGACGCCCTCGGGCAGCGGGCGGTCGTCCGTGACCACCAGCTCGAGCCGCGCCTCGCGGGCCTGCGCGACCTCCTCGTCCCAGGCGGGACCGATGACGACGATCCGCGCGCCGGGAAGCGCCGCTCTCAACGCGAGCGCCTCGCCGACCGTGGCGGTGCAGAGCGCGGTCGCGCCTGCTTCGAGGGCCGCGCCGGCGACGTCGACCGCGCCGTGCCCGTAGCCGTCGTCCTTGACCACCGCCCAGAGCTCCGCGCCGCCGAGCGCATCGAGCAGACGGCGGGCGTTCCGGCGGACGGCGCCGAGGTCGATCGTGAGCTCGGATCGCGGCATCGTCACTCGAGCGCGGCCGGCAGCAGCCCCACCAGGTCCGACGCGATCAGACCGCGCGCAGGACCGAGGCGGGCCGCCACGTCGCAGGCGACGGCGCCGGCAGCCGCCGCCGTGCGGGCGTCCATCCCCTTTGCCAGGAACGCGCCGATCACGCCGGTGAGCACGTCGCCGGTGCCCGCCGTCGCCAGCGACGGCGGCCCCAGCGCGGCGACCAGGACCCCTTCCCCAGGCGCGGCGATCAGGGCATCGGCGCCCTTCAGGAGGCAGACGCAACCGAAGCGCTGCGCCGCCTCGGTCACCGCCGCCAGCCGATGCGCGGCGATCCAGGACGACTCGCGTTCGAGCAACCGGCCGAGCTCGCCCTCGTGCGGGGTGAGCACCGTCGGCGCAGCGCGAGTCGGGACCTCCAGCTCGAAGAGCGCATCGGCGTCGGCGACCGCAGGCAGCTCGGTCTCCTCGAGCAGCCGACGGACGAGCGTGCGCTTCTCGTCCGACCGGCCGAGGCCAGGCCCCACCGCCAGGGCGCCGTGTCGCGGGGCGGCGTCGAGTGCTTCCTCGAGCGGCCGCTTCACCGCCTCCAGCACCGGCGGCTCGACCTCCGAGCAGACGGTCACGTAGCCGGCGTCCGCCCTGAATGCGGCCGACGCGGTCAGGGTGACGGAGCCCGCCATTCCCGGCGAACCGCCGACCACCAGCAGCGCCCCCGCCGTGTACTTGTTGTCCGTTTCGCGCTTGCGCGGCACGAGGCCCAGCACAGCCCGGTCGACGAGCGCCGCCGCCGTCTCGCTGTGCTCGAGCCCGATGTCGGCCACCACCACCTCGCCGGCGTGGAACCGGCCCGGGGCGACCTCGAGCCCGACCTTCCGGCCGTGCATGGTCACGGTCACGTCGGCCTTCACCGCCACGCCGGCCACCTCGCCCGTGTCCGCGTCGACGCCCGAAGGAAGGTCGACCGCAACGACCGGCACGCCCGCCCCGTTCAGCTCCCCGATCAGGCGAGCCGCCTCGGGCCGCGGCTCGCCGTGGAACCCGGTCCCGAAAAGGGCGTCGATCAGCACCTCACCCTCGGTGCCCTGCTTCGCCTCGCGGCCCGCGGCACGCAGGACCTCGAGCGCGATCCTCCCGTCGCCGCCGTTGGCGCCGCCGCCGCACGCCGCCCCGAACGATCGGGCGTCCGGGTAGCGGCGGAGCGCCTCCTCGGCCACCGCGCGGCCGGCGCGCTCCATCAGCGTCGCGACGTCGTGCCCGGCCTCGGCCGACTTCATCTCTTCGGCGGTGTAGAGCGGCTCGAGAAACCGAGTCGGTACCAGACTGAAGTCAGGCACCGACGCTGCCGTCGACCACACAAACAGCTGCCGCAAGCTCGCGCGAGTGCGTCATCGAGAGGTCGAGGCTCTCAGCCCCGACCCGCTCGGCCCACGCCGCCACGCGCCCGGACACCCGCACGTCGGGCTTGGGCCGGCCGGCGATCTCGACGTCCCGCCAGGCGAACGCCCGTGCGACCCCGAAGCCGATCGCCTTGCCGACCGCCTCCTTCCCGGCGAAGCGGGCGGCGTAGTGCTGGGCGGGGTTCGGGCGCGAGTCGCAGTACGCGCGCTCTGCCTCGGTGAAGCAGCGCTCGCGAAAGGAGGGGTACCGCGCGAGGGCACGCCGGACCCGCTCGATCTCGATCAGGTCGACACCTACGGTCACAACGACCGCTCCAGCCATTCGGGCAGGTAGGCGACCGAGCTGATCACGGCGTCGGGCACGACCATCGAGCGGTTCAGCTCGTCGGGACGGAACTTCCCGGTGCGGACGAGCACGGTCTTCAGCCCGTAGCGCTGGGCGCCCGCGACGTCGGAGTCCAGGTCGTCGCCGACCATCCAGGTCAACTCCGGCTCGGCGTCGAGCGCCTCGAGCGCGGCCTCGAAGTAGGCGCGGCTCGGCTTGCCGAGCACGGTCGCCTCCACGCCGGAGGCGTACTCGAGGCCGGCGACGAACGCGCCCGAGTCCAGCAGCGGGCCGCGTGAGGTCTGCCACCAGCGGTTCTTGTGGAGGCAGTACAGCTCCGCACCGAGCTCGAGCTCGCCGAAGGCACGGGCCAGGTTCATGTAGCTGAAGACCCGCCCGGTCTCGTCGGTCTCGTCCGCGCCGCCGAGCAGGACAGCGTCGGCCCCGTCGCCCACGAGCTCCATGGCGTCGAGATCGGCGACGAGCGCCGCCATCACCAGGGCGAGCACCCGCCGGCCGGCGAGGGCGCGGGCGGCAGCGGCAGCGGTAGTCTGGAGCTCGTCGTCGTCGAGCTCGATCCCGCAGGCCCGGAGCTCGTCGGCCAGCGCGGCCCGCGGCCTGGTCGTGTTGTTCGTCACGAAACGCAGCCGATGACCGGCCTCCCGGAGCTCCCTGACAGCCTCCGGCGCCCCGGGGATGACCCTCCCGGAGACGTGCAGAACGCCGTCGACGTCGAGCAGAATGGCCGCCATGCCCGGCGAGTCTATGCGCGTCACCCGCTCCGTGATCCTTCCCCTGGACGAGATCGAGCTGCGGTTCTCCCGCTCGAGCGGGCCGGGCGGCCAGCACGCGCAACGGTCGGAGACGCGCGTGGAGGCGGTGTTCGACGTCGAGAGCTCCTCGGCGCTGACGCCCGCGCAGAAGCGCCGGGTGGTCGCGCGGGCCGGGCCGGTGCTGCGAGCCATCGCGCAGGACGAACGCAGCCAGTGGCGAAACCGTGAGCTGGCGGTCGAGCGCCTGGTCGAGGCGCTCCGCGTTGCGCTGCGCGTCGAGCGCCGGCGCCGACCGACCGCCCCCACCGCGGCATCCCGTGAACGCAGGCTCGAGCAGAAACGCCGCCGTTCCGCGACCAAGCGGCTCCGTCGGCCACCGACGTAAGCAGTGTGTAAGAACGGTCATGTCCTGGGAAAGGCCTCGCTAGTCTGTTTCGACCTTCCCCCGACCGAAGGGAGCATCTGCCCATGCGTTTGCGTCTGTTCCTCGTTGCCGCTGCCGTTTTAGCGACGACCGCCGCCTTCCCGATCGCCGCGTCGGCCCAGCCGCGCATGCTGATCGGCTTCCAGGACGACCCCAGCCTTCGCTGGCGTGACGACCGGCTCAACGTCTTCGACCTCGGCGAGCAGGCGCACGCAGGCATCGTTCGGACGACGGTCTACTGGTCGAGGATCGCGCAGACGAGGCCCGCAAACGGTGCCAACCCCTTCGACCCGGCCTACCGCTTCGACGATCTCGACGAATTCGTCCGCAACGCGGGGCTGCACGGCATGGAGGTCATGCTGACGATCTGGGGGACGCCGGCCTGGGCGAACGGGGGCAAGGGCCAGAACTACGCGCCGACCAGCTACGCCACGCTCCAGAGCTTCGCGCGGGCACTGGCCTCGCGCTACTCGGGCCGCTACCAGGGCTATCCCTTCGTCCGCTACTACTCGGTCTGGAACGAGTCGAACCTCGGTCAGTTCCTCTCGCCGCAGTACGACTCGAAGGGCAAGCCGGCGGCGCCGGCGATCTACGCGAAGCTGTACCGCGCCGCCTACGCCGGCATCAAGGCGGGGAACTCCCGCGCGCTCGTCGGGATCGGCGAGACCTCGGCACGCGGGCGCGATCGCTACCTGGGCAAGAAGGGGACGCAGGAGACGGAGTCGCCGGGGAAGTTCGCCGAGCTGCTCTCGAAGCAGCGGCCCGTGCTGCGCTTCGACGCCTGGTCGCATCACCCGTATCCGACGTCGATCAGCGGCAAGCCGCTGGCGAAAACCCGCTGGCCGAATGTGACGCTCTCGAACCTGCCGCAGTTCGAGAACCAGCTCGGCCACTGGTTCAAGCGCAACGTGGTCATGTGGATCAGCGAGTACGGCCACGAGACGAAGCCGGAGGAGCCGAAGGGCGTCACCTACGCCCAGCAGGCCGCCTACCTGCGCACGGCGCTGCACTTCGCCGCCAACGACCCCAAGGTGTCGATCTTCATCTGGTTCATCCTGCGCGACGACCCGACGAGCGCCTGGCAGAGCGGCCTGGTCAAGCGTGACGGGTCCAAGAAGCCGGCGTTCTCCGCCTTCACGAGCCTGGCGACGCAATACGACGGGCGCAACCCGCAGGTCTTCGTGAAGGGCGGCACCAGCAACCCGACCGTCAAGTTCGCCGCGCTCGAGCTCTGGTCGCGGTCGGGCGCCGGGGCGAAGGTGGGGATGACGATCGCCATCTACGACGGCTCCAAGGTGCTCAAGACCGCGCAGCCGGTCTCGGTGATCGGCTACGACGGCTGGGTGACCTTCAAGGCCCCCTTCAAGGCGGTCAAGAACCACAACTACAACATCACGATCGCCGCGGTCGACGCGAACGGCAACCGAGTCGACCGGGAGGTCCTGGTCCGAGCTGTTTGAGGGTCTGACCCCGAAGGGGTCTGACCCTGTCGAAAGGGACAGTTCCCTCGGGGGACTGTCCCTTATTCGACCGTGACCGTCTTCGCCAGGTTCCGCGGCTGGTCGACGTTCAAGCCGCGCAGCCGCGCGATCCGGTAGGCGAGCAGCTGGAGCGGGAGGACCGCCAGTGCCGCCTGGAGGAAGTTCGGCGTCTTCGGCACGTAGATCACATCGTCGGCGTGGTGCTGGATGTCCTCGTTGCCGTCGGTCGCGATCGCGATCACGCTCGCGCCCCGGGCCCGCGTCTCCTGGATGTTGGAGACGATCTTGTCGTAGACGTGGATGTCGGTGGCGACGACGACCACCGGCGTGCCGGGCTCGAGCAGCGCGATCGGGCCGTGCTTCATCTCGCCGGCCGAGTACGCCTCGGTCGGGATGTACGAGATCTCCTTGAGCTTGAGCGCGCCCTCGAGCGCCACCGGCAGCCCGATGTGCCGGCCGAGGTAGAGGAAGAACGGCCGGTCGTAGAACCGCTGCGCGATCTCGTCGACCGGGTGGTCGCCGGCGAGGAACTCGGCCATCTTGTCGGGCAGCTCGTGCAGGCGGTCGAGGATGTAGTCGATCTGCGGTTGCGGCAGCGTCTTGCGAACCTCGGCGAGCTTGAGCGCGAGCAGCGAGAGCAGCGCCACCTGCGCCGTGAACGTCTTCGAGGCTGCGACGCCGATCTCGAGGCCGCAGCGCGTGAAGAGGACGGCCTCGGCCTCGCGCGTGATCTGGGTGCCCATCAGGTTCGTAATCGCCAGGGTCCTGGCGCCGCGGTCCCGGGCGAGCTTCATCGCGTTGACCGTGTCGCGGGTCTCGCCCGACTGCGAGATGCCGATCACGAGCGTGTCCTTCGTCAGCACGGGGTTGCGGTAGATCCACTCGCTGGCGATGTCGGGCTCGACCGGCAGGCGCGCCCACTCCTCGAGGATGTACCGGCCGACGACTCCGGCGTGGTAGGCGGTGCCGCAGGCGACGATCACGATCCGGCGGAGGTTCTGGATCTCGAGCTCGGTGAGGCCGAGATCCTCGAGGATCAGCTGCCGACCCCGAACGCGGTCGCCGATCGTCTCCCGCACCGCCTCGGGCTGCTCGTAGATCTCCTTGAGCATGAAGGTCTCGAAGCCCGCCTTCTCGGCGCTCTCGTCGTCCCAGTCGATCTCGGTCACGTCGGGCTCGACGATCTCGCCGTCCTCGTCGTGGAAGATCGCGCCCTCGGGGCGGAGCTCGACCACCTGGTGGTCGTCGATGAACTGCACCCGGCGCGTCTCGGGCAGGAAGGCGGCGATCGACGAAGCGAGGAACATCTCGCCCTCCCCGACACCGACCACCAGCGGCGTCTGGCTCCGCGCGCCGACCAGGAGACCCGGGTGGTCGCGGTGGATGGCGACGATCGAGAAGTGACCCTCGAGCTGCGCGTAGGCGCGCCGGAAGGCATCGACGAGATCGCCGTCGTAGTGGCGCTCGATCAGGTGGGCGACCACCTCGGCGTCCGTCTCCGACGAGAACGCGTGTCCCTCGCTGACGAGCGAGTTCTTGAGCTCGCGGTAGTTCTCGACGATCCCGTTGAGGACGATCGACAGCGCGGCGTCGTCGCAGCCGGTGAGCGGGTGCGCGTTGGCGAGCGAGACCCCGCCGTGCGTGGCCCAGCGTGTGTGCCCGAGGCCGGTGGTCGAGCTCGACTCGTGCGACTCCGATTCCCGCTTCAGCCGTTGGAGGTTGCCGACGGCACGCAGGTAGTGGAGCCCGTCCGCCTCGAGCAGCGCGAGGCCGGCCGAGTCATAGCCGCGGTATTCGAGCCGTTCCAGCCCCTGCAAAAGGAGCGGCTTGCAGGCCCGCTCTCCGACGTATCCGATGATGCCGCACACGTGGCGCTCCTCCTCTTCGGCGAAAGCAGCCGGAAACGAACCACAAACACGAAAAGCCCGGCTTCTTCGCCGCCCCGCCGTCGGGACGGTCAGCCGAGCTCTTGCTGCACGAGCGCGGTGATGCTAGCACAGAGCGCGGAGGCGGCCTCGTCCGTCTCCGCCTCGGCCAGGACGCGCACGACCGGCTCGGTGCCGGAAGGCCGCACGAGCACACGCCCGGTGCCGTCGAGCTCGGCGTTGACGCGGTCGACCTCGTGCCGGATGCGGTCGCTGAGCTGCCGGCGGACGACGCGGACGTTCTCCTTGACCTGCGGGTAGCGCTCCATGACCGCGGCCGCCTCGGACGCCGGTCTCCCGCGGACGGCGCCGCAGAGAAGGAGCGCGGCGGCGAGCCCGTCGCCCGTCACGTGACCGTCCAGGTAGATGATGTGGCCGGACTGCTCTCCGCCGAGCACTCCGCCCTCGCGCTTCAGCGCCTCGAGCACATAGCGGTCGCCGACGTCCGTGACGAGCACGCGGACGCCCTGCTCCTCCATCAGCCGGTGGAAGCCCAGGTTGGTCATCGTCGTCACGGCGACGAGGTCGACCTCGAGGTCGAGCGCGAGCACGGCGACGATCTGGTCGCCGTCGAGCGGGTCGCCCTTCTCGTCGACCGCGAGCATCCGGTCGCCGTCGCCGTCGAAGGCGACGCCGAGATCCAGCTCCTGTTCACGGACGAGCTCGCGCAGCGCACCAAGGTCGGTAGCGCCGCAGCCGACGTTGATGTTGGTTCCGTCGGGATCGACGCCGATCGCCACCACCTCCGCCCCGAGCTCCTCGAAGGCACGCGGCGCGATCGTGGTGTAGGCGCCGTTCGCGCAGTCGACACCGACGCGCAGCCCGGAGAGGTCGGAGCCGAATCGCTCGAGCACGAGGTCGAGGTAGCTGTCGACGGCCACTTCGAGGTTGTCGACCTGCCCGCGCTCGGGGTCGCTCGGCGGCGCCTCGAGCAGCGCCTCGATCGCGTCCTCGTCCTCGTCGGTGAGCTTGCTGCCGTCCTTGCGGAAGAACTTGACGCCGTTGTACTCGGGCGGGTTGTGCGACGCGGAGATGACGATGCCCAGGTCGAGCGCGAGCAGCGCGACGGCCGGCGTGGGCAGGATCCCGGCGAGCACCGCGTGGCCGCCGGCAGACGCGACGCCACTCGCGAAGGCGCGCTCCAGCTCCGGGCCGGTGCCGCGCGTGTCGCGCCCGACCAACACCGCACCACCGCCGACCCAGAGCGTCGCCGCCCGGCCGAGCCGCTCGACGAGCTGCCGCGTCAGGTCCTCGCCGACCACGCCCCGTACGCCGTCGGTTCCGAAGTATTTGTGTGCCATAAGCATCGGTGAGCTCATGCGCACCTCCAAGCGCTGAAGCGCAGTGTCAGCGCTTACTGAACTGAGGAGCCTTGCGGGCCTTGTGCAGGCCCGCCTTCTTGCGCTCGACGATCCGCGAGTCGCGGGCAAGGAAGCCCTCGCGCTTCAGGACCGTCCGGAGCTCCGGATCGGCCTCGACAAGGGCGCGGGCGACACCGTGGCGAACCGCGCCTGCCTGGCCGGAAGGACCGCCGCCGTGCACCCGGACACGGACGTCATACGTACCCTCGAGCCCTGCGACCTGCAGCGGCGCCATCACCTGGGTACGGTGGCTGGCGCGCGGGAAGTACTCCTCGAGCGAGCGGCCGTTGAACCACGTCGCGCCGTCGCCCGGACGGAGGATCACGCGCGCGACGGAGGTCTTGCGCTTGCCGGTGCCGCGATAGGTGGCGAGCTCGCTCACCGATTCTCCAGTGTCAGAGGCTCAGGGCTCTGCGCCGAATGCGGATGCTCCGGCCCCGCGTAGATCTTCAGCTTGCCGATCTGGGCGCTCGCCAGCTTGTTGCGCGGGAGCATGCCCTTGACCGCCTTGCGGAGCACCTCGGTCGGCCGGCGGTCGAGCTGTTCGCGGAGCGTCCGGCTGCGCAGGCCGCCCGGATACCCGGAATGGCGGTAGTACAGCTTCTGGTCGAGCTTGTTGCCCGTCACCCGGATCTTCTCCGCGTTGACGACGACGACGAAGTCGCCGGTGTCCACGTGCGGCGTGTACTCGGGCTTGCCCTTGCCGCGCAATGTGTCCGCGACGCGCGTGGCGAGACGGCCGAGCGTCTGCCCCTCGGCGTCGACCAGGTACCAGCGGCGAGCGACCTCGCCCGGCTTCGCGTTCCACGTCCTTTGCATTTTCGTAATCGTCATAGAAAAGCTGTCGTCACGGAAAAGCGGCGCACCGATGTGCGCCGGGGCGGAATGGTAGCAGCAGGCAGTTTGCAGCGCCGCCCCCGGCCCCGCCGCGCCCAGCTCGAGCAGGATCCGGCGACCTAGCCGATCAGTGCGGCGAGGCCTGCGCGGAAGGCCTGCGCGCCACCGTGCGACGGATGACGCACGTACGGCGCCCCGGTCACCTCCTGTGCCAGCCGGCCGACTGCGATGAGGCGGCGGCCGCCCGCTGCACCTTCGAGGAACCGGAAGGAGACATCGACCTCGACGCGCGACGGCCGCCGATTCGTATACGGACGTCCGGGCTCGTGTGGATGTGTCGGGACCACGTTCCAGAGCAGCACGTCGTCCTCGACGCCCAGCTCACCGAGGATCCGGTGGACGATCGTCGCGCTCGCCTCGTCCGGGCCGCGGCCGGTCAGCTGCCGCTCCGACGTGAACGGGACGCCGCTGACGCGGGCTCCGCGGTAGCCGGCGGCCTCTCCGACGAGGACGACGGAGGCGTGCCGCCTCCGCTCCAGATAGCTCTCCAACCGTTCTCGCAGCAGGCGAGAACAGCGGTACTGGTTGAACGTCTCGCCGATCCGAGCGGAGGCGAGCGCGTCTACCAGCGCTCCCAGCGGACGACCTCCTCGAGTGGCTTCCAGGGGAACTTCCGCCGCGAGCCGGCGGACGGCCGCGGCCCCTGGTGGCCGATCGTCACGACCCCGACGACCTCGAGGTCCTCGGGCATCCCGAGCAGCTCGCGCAGGCCGTCGTTCGCGTCGCCGACGAGTCCGAACAGGCCCGCGCCGAGCTCCTCGTCGACGGCGGCCAGCAACAGGAGCATGATCGACTTGCCGGCGTCGACCCACCACCAGGGCACGCGCCACTCGACCTCCTCGCCGCTCGCGCCGAGCTTGTCCGGCTGCCGGTACCGCTCGTGGTAGCTCTCCTCGCGCATCGCCACCACGACGTGGACCGGCGCCGACGAGATCCACGGCTCGAAGCCGAGCTTCACGTACTCGGGCTCCTGCGCGAGCTCGGCGATCGCCCGCCTCGTCGCCTCCTCCGTGACCACCACCATTCGGACGCCCTGTGAGAAGCCGCCGCTGGGCGCCTTCCGGCCGCGGGCGACGATCCGTTCCACCGCCTCGCGGTCGACCGGTTCGTCCGTGTAGCTCCGGATCATCCTCCTGCGACGGAGAACGTCGGCAAACTCCATGGCGCCATGATGACGGTCACGACGCTGACGGACGGGGGGCAACAGCCGGTCACGGTCGCGCAGGCGCTACACGACTTCCTCGGCGCCGCGAGGACATCGCTCGACGTGGCGCTCTACGACTTCAAGCTCGGCCCCGGCCTGGAGGAGCTGGTCGTCGACCAGATCGACGAGGCGGGCAGGCGCGGCGTCGCGGTCCGGCTGATGTACAACGCCGACTTCCGCGCGCCGATCCCGGTGCCGCCGCCCCCGCAGACCGCGCCCGAGGACATCGCCCGGCTCTCGGTGCCGACGAAGTCGATCGCCGGGATCCCCGACCTGATGCACCACAAGTACGTCGTCCGCGACAGCGCCTCCGTCTGGACGGGATCGACGAACTGGACCGACGACTCGTGGTCGCGGGAGGAGAACGTGATCGCCGTGGTCGACTCACCGGAACTGGCGCACGCGTTCACGCTCGACTTCGAGCAGCTCTGGGAGTCGGGGAACGTCGAAGGCACCGGAACGGTCGAGCCGAGGCCGGTTCGCGTGGACGGCGTCGAGGTGCGGCCCTGGTTCTGTCCCGGCTTCGGCGACGCGCTCTCTCACCGGATCGCGAAGGCGATCGGGCGCGCCAAGCGGCGGGTCCGCATCTGCTCGCCCGTGCTCACCGCCGCACCGGTGCTTGCGACGCTGGCGCAGGTGATCGCCGACGGCAAGATCGACGTGGCCGGAGCTGTCGATCAGACGCAGATCGAAGAGGTGCAGACCCAGTGGGGACCCACGGGCGTGGCGTCATGGAAGCTGCCGCTGCTCCTCCAGATCGTGGCGTCGGGCCTCTTCGCCGGCAAGCGGTCGACGCCGTGGGGCCCGGGGACCGTGCACGACTACATGCACGCGAAGCTGACCGTCGCCGACGACGTCGTCTTCCTCGGGTCGTTCAACCTCTCGCACTCGGGCGAGCAGAACGCCGAGAACGTGCTCGAGATCCACGACGGGGCTCTGGCGGAGCGCCTGGCTGCGTTCGTGGACGGCGTACGCGCCCGCTATCCGGTGGCGCGGCTCGACGGTCTACCGCAGCCGGCGACCTCTCCGCCGGCCTGAGCTTTCAGATCTCTTCGAGGCGCGTGTGGGGCGGCTCGGCGGTCAGTTCGCCGCTGCCGATCGCCGCGGCAACGTCCTGTTGGGCCTGCTTGCGTGCAGACCGCTTCGTGACCTTCCAGAGACGGTGCTCGGGCGGTGGGCCCTTCGTGTCGGCCCGAATCATCACGCCGAAGGTTGCTCCGACGAACCCGATCGCCCAGATGACGAACATCGCGACGACCAGAATCCAAAGGATTCCCGTGTTGTGGCGGAAGATCCAGATGAACACCCCCGCGATGATCGCGGTGACGACGACGTGCGCCCAGAACAGCGGCGTCTCGCGCGATTCCTTCATCGATCGCTTGCGGCGCTCGCTCGAGACGAGCCACTCGCGGCCATCAGGCGTATTGACCTTCTGGGGGGCGTCGGCCATGCGCGCGGGACGCTACAGGATCCCCGCGATCATTCCCATTCGATCGTCGCCGGCGGCTTGGACGACAGGTCGAGCGCAACGCGGTTCACGGCCGGGATCTCGTTCGTCATCCGACTCGAGATCGTCTCCAGCAGGTCGTAGGGCAGCCGGGCCCAGTCGGCGGTCATCGCGTCCTCGGAGGTGACGGCACGGACGACGATCGGGTAGCCGTAGGTGCGCTCGTCTCCCTGGACGCCGACGGAGCGGATCGCCGGTAGCACGGCGAAGCACTGCCACAGCTCGCGGTAGAGGCCCGCCTTCCGTACTTCCTCCAGCAGAATCGCGTCGGCCTCTCTGAGGATCTCCAGACGCTCACGCGTGACGTCGCCGATGATCCGGATGGCCAGGCCCGGGCCGGGGAACGGGTGCCGCCAGACCATCGCCTCCGGCAAGCCGAGCTCCTCCCCCACCCGCCGCACCTCGTCCTTGAACAGCGAGCGGAGCGGCTCGACCAGCTCCATCGCCATGTCGTCGGGCAGGCCGCCGACGTTGTGGTGCGACTTGATCTTGGCGGCGACGCCCTCGGTGCCGCCCGACTCGATTACGTCGGAGTAGAGCGTTCCCTGGACGAGGAACGGCACGCGGCCGAGCTTCTCGGCCTCCGCCTCGAAGACGCGGATGAACTCCTCGCCGACGATGCGCCGCTTCTCCTCGGGCTCGGTCACGCCCTCGAGCCGGGCGAGAAAGCGCGCAGCGGCGTCGACGTGGACTAGCGGGACGTGGAAGTGACCCTCGAAGGTCTCGACCACTTGCGCGGCCTCGTCTTTGCGGAGCAGGCCGTGGTCGACGAACACGCAGGTGAGCTGGTCGCCGACGGCCTTGTGCACGAGCAGCGCGGCGACGGCCGAGTCGACTCCGCCGGACAGGCCGCAGAGGACCTGCTCGCTGCCCACCTGGGCACGAATGCGCTCGACCTGCTCCTCGATCACCGCCGCGGGCGTCCACGTCGGGCGCGCTCCGGTCACGCCGTACAGGAAGTTCTTCAGCACCTCCTGCCCGTGCGGCGTGTGGACGACCTCCGGGTGGAACTGGACGCCGTACAGGCCGCGCTCCGGAGCTTCGAAGGCCGCAATCGGGGTCGAGTCGGAGCCGCCGGTCACGGTCGCACCGGCGGGCGGCGCCGTCACCGAGTCGCGGTGGCTCATCCAGGCGGTCTGCTGCTCGGGCAGGCCCGACGCGAGCGCCCCACCGACGCGGATCGCGGTCTTGCCGAACTCGGAGGCACCGGTGCGCTCGACGCGGCCGCCGAGGTCCTGCGCCATCAGCTGCATCCCGTAGCAGATGCCGAGCACCGGGACGCCGAGCTCGTAGATCGCCGGGTCGACCTGGGGCGCGTCGTCGGCATAGACGGAGGCCGGGCCGCCGCTGAGGATCAGCGCCGCGGGGTTGCGAGCGCGGAGCGACGCGGCGGTCGAGCGGTGCCCGACGAGTTCCGAGTAGACGCGCGCTTCGCGGACCCGCCGGGCGATCAGCTGCGAGTACTGGCCGCCGAGGTCGACGACGAGCACGGGCCGCTCCTCCGGTGCAGGGTCCGGAGCGGGGAGCGGCAGCACCTCAGCGCCGATAGTTGGGCGCTTCTTTCGTGATCGTCATGTCGTGCGGATGGCTCTCCTGGAGGCCGGCGGCGGAGATGCGGACGAACCGGGTGCGCTCCTTCATCTCCTCGATCGTGGCGGCACCGCAGTAGCCCATCGACTGGCGCAGGCCGCCGACGAGCTGGTGGAGCACGGCCTGCACGGGCCCCTTGTACGGGACGCGGCCCTCGATCCCCTCGGGAACGAGCTTGTCGACGTCCTCGACGTCGCCCTGGAAGTAGCGGTCCTTCGAGAACGAGCGGGCTTTCATCGCGCCGAGCGATCCCATGCCGCGATACTCCTTGTAGCGCTCGCCCTGCACGAGGATCACGTCTCCGGGCGCCTCGTCGGTGCCGGCGAGGACCGAGCCGAGCATCACCGAGTCCGCGCCCGCCGCGATCGCCTTGGCGATGTCGCCCGAGTTGCGGATCCCACCGTCCGCGATCAGGGGAATGCCCTCGGCCGCGCACACACGGGCACAGTCGAAGACCGCCGTCACCTGCGGGACGCCGACGCCGGCGACCACGCGGGTCGTGCAGGCCGCCCCCGGCCCGACGCCGACCTTGAGGCCGTCGACGCCCACGGCGATCAGAGTCTCGGCCGCTTCCGCCGTCGCCACGTTGCCGGCGACCAGCTGGGTGTCGAGCTGCTCGCGGATGCGGCCGGCCATCTCGAGGACGCCGCGCGAGTGGCCGTGCGCGGTGTCGAGCACGAGCACGTCGGCGCCGGCGGCTGCGAGCGCCTCGGCCCGCTCGAGCGCGTCGGTGCCGACGCCAATCGCGGCGCCGACCCGCAGGCGGCCCTGCTCGTCCTTCGTCGCGTCCGGGTACTCGATCCGCTTCGAGATGTCCTTGACGGTGATCAGCCCGCGGAGCCGGCCGTCGGCGTCGACCACCGGCAGCTTCTCCACCTTGTTCCGGTGGAGGATCCGCTCGGCCTCGTCGAGCGTCGTGCCGACGGGCGCGGTCACCAGGTCTCGGGCCGTCATCAGCGCGCTGACCGGCTGGGCGGTGTCGGTCTCGAAGCGGAGGTCGCGGTTGGTGAGGATGCCGACGAGGATCCCGTGGTCGTCCGTGATCGGGACGCCCGAGATGCGGTACCGGGACATCAGCTCGAGCGCGTCGGCGACGCGCGCGTGAGGCGGCAGCGTCACCGGCTCGACGATCATCCCCGCCTCGGAGCGCTTGACCTTGTCGACCTCGGCGACCTGGTCCTCGATCGAGAGGTTGCGGTGGACGATGCCGATGCCGCCGACGCGTGCGAGCGCGATCGCCAGGCGGGCCTCGGTGACGGTGTCCATCGCCGCGGAGACGACCGGGATCGCGAGCTCGAGCTCGCGCGTCAGGCGCGTCCGCGCCGAGACGTCGTTCGGGAGCACCTCGGACGACGCCGGAACCAGCAGGACGTCGTCGAACGCAAGTCCCTCCCGCGCGAACTTGTCCTCCATTGCCAGGAGGCGCTCGACTGCGAGGGGACCCAGCTCCAGGCCTTCCAAGGAGGACAGCTTACCGCCGCCTCCGGCCGTACCTGCGGGGCGGGAGTGCGCACCCTTGTGGACGAAGTTTCCCACTCTTGTTCCAGCCCCAGTCTCAGAGACTGGGTTGGAAACGTCACGAAGTGAGACAGCGTCCGTTCTGGCCAGGCGGTCGGCGCTCCGCGCGTCGGCGGCCCGCCTTCAGACCCCGACCTGCTCGAGCTCGCCGACCTCGACGTCCGGCTGGAGGCTCGCCGCTTGCTTGGGCTCGAAGCGACCCGCCCCGACCTCGAAAGTCGACGCCGCGCCGGCCGCGACCGCCTCTCGCAGCGCGTCCTCGGTCGTCCGTCCGGCGGCGTGGGCGGCGATGTAGGCGGCGAGCAGGACGTCGCCGCTGCCGACGCTCGAGACCGCCTCGACCTGCGGAGCGACCGCGCGGTAGCGCCGCGTCTTGCGGCCATCGCGCAGGCGGGCGAAGCAGCCGCTCTCGTTGGTGATCAGCACGTTCCGCGCCCCGAGCTCGGCGATGTGCTCGAGCGCGAGAGCGAAGTCCTGGCGCTCGTAGAACTCCTGCCCGACGAGCGCCTCCGCCTCGCGCTGGTTCGGCGAGACGAGGAACGGCTCCGCCTCCAGGCCGAGCCGCAGCGGCTCGCCCTCGGAGTCGAGCACGGTCGGCACCTGACGGCGGGTGAGGTCGCGGATCAGCTCGGCGTAGAAGCCGTCGTCGACGCCGCGGGGAAGCGAACCGGCGACCACGACGAGCTCGGCGCCGCCGGCGAGGTAGTGCAGCTTGTCCAGGAGCATCTGCAGCTCCTCCGCCTCGACGTGCGGCCCCCACTCGTTGATCTCGGTGTACGTGCCGCCGGTCGGGTCGACGACGGCCGTCGACGTCCGCGACTCGCCCGCGATGCGGACGAAGTCGTTGAGGATCGCCTCGCCGGTCAGCTCCTCGATGATCCGCGTCCCGGTCCGCCCGCCTGCGAGGCCCGTCGCGACGACCGGGACGCCGAGCCGCTTCAGCGCGCGGGCGACGTTGATCCCCTTGCCGCCGGCGACGGTCAGCCCCGCGCTGGCCCGGTGACGCTGGCCCAGCTGGAAGTTCGGCACGGTCAGCGTGCGGTCGATGGCCGCGTTGAGGGTGACGGTGACGATCACGAGAACCAGCCTCCGATGTGGTGCAACGTGCGCTTGGTGTACCAACCGGTGCGGCCGAGAAGCCCCGGCTTCGGGATCGACCGGGCCGCGACCAGCGGGCTGCCGGCGATCAGCTTGCGCCCGGCGTAGACCTGCACGCGGCCAAGCTGCTGGCCTCTTGTGACCGGCAGCGAGATGACGGTCGGCGCGACCACGCGTTCGGTCAGCATCCGGTCGACGCGGACGATCCGCTTCGCAGGTGCCGCGGCGACGAGCGCCAGCGCGCGTCGTCCGTACGGCGCCTTGGCGGTCGCGTAGACCCGCCCTGCCGAGATCGCGTGCACGGTGCGGTAGCGGCTCAACCCCCAGGTGAGCAGGGCGGCCAGGTCGTCGTTCCGGATGTCGCGCGCGGGGCTGCCGAGCAGCGTCGCGTACACGGTCACGCCGTGCGACCGGGCGGCCGCCACCTCCGACCAGCCCGCCGCGCCGGTGTGCCCGGTCTTGACGCCGAAGATCCCGGGGTAGGTCGCGAGCAGATCGTTCCAGGTGGTCAGCGTCCGGCCCCCCGAGATCTGCGCCGTCTCCTCGCCGACGACCCGGCGGATCACCGGGTTCTTCATCGCGATTCGCGCGAGGCGGGTGACGTCGTGGGCGCTCGAGTAGTGGTCGGGCGCGTCCAGGCCGTCCGGGTTGGCGAAGTGCGTGTCCCGAAGCCCCAGCTTCGCCGCCTCGGCGTTCATCATCGCCACGAAGGCCGACTGGCTTCCGCCGACGTGCTCGGCGAGCGCGACCGCCGCGTCGTTCGCGCTCTGGATCAGCGCGGCCTCGACGAGCTCGCCGACGGTGAGCCGGTCGCCCTTCTGCAGATAGATCGACGACTCGCCCACCGCCGCCGCCTGGCGGCTGACCGTGACGACGTCGTCGAGCTGCGCGTGCTGGAGGGTGACCAGCACGGTCATCAGCTTCGTGATGCTTGCGATCGGCAGCCGGTCGCGGTCGTTCTGTTCCGCGAGAACCTCGCCGGTGACCCCGTTCTGCACGAGATAGGCACGGGCGGAGACCTGCGGTGCGCCCGCGGACGCGGCCGGCGCTAGGAGCAGGAGCACGGCCGCGAGCAGCGCCAGCCGGAGTCTCACGGCCGCGAAGGGTAGCGCGAGGAGCAGCCCTACCGGATGCGCAGCTGCGTGCCGGGGGCGAGCGTGGTCGGCACGACCCCCGGGTTCAGACGGAGCAGACCATCGACCGTCGTCCCGTAACGCGCCGCGATCGCGCCGAGCGTGTCGCCGCTCTGGATCACGTACCAGCGCTTCGGCGGCGCCGGCTTGGCCCGCGTCGCGGTCGAAGACGCCTCAGCCCGCTTGACGGCCGGCTGCGCCTTCGGCGGCTGACCGTCGGAGCGCAGGCTGCTGCGGGCGGCGAGCGCGACGACGGTGACCACGAGCAGGAAGGCTGCAGGGGCCGCGTAGCGCAGGAGCACCCGTCGCCCGTGCTCACCCCCGGGCCAGCCCGGGCGGCGCGCCCACGAGCCTGCCTGACCTACCAGCCTGAGACTTTCCACACCTCGTGATTCAACCGAGCGGCCTCGGCCCCTGCCGCCGCACGCCAGTCGTCCTCGCCGTCTCTGAACGCGTACATGACCGAACGCGACGCGGCGACGAGTGCGCTCGCGGGGCCGCTCGTGAACGCCCGGGCGATGTCGGCGGGCGTCGCTCCCTGCGCTCCGACGCCCGGCAGGAGCAGGATCGCTTGGGGCAGCAGCTTGCGGGCCTCGGCGATCGCCCGCGGGTAGGTGGCGCCCACGATCGCGCCGATGCTGGACAGGCCGCAGTCGCCGACCACGTCCTCGCCCAGCTCGTTGACGAGCAGCGCGACCTGCTTCCACAGAGGGCGCCCGTCGGAGAGTGCGAGGTCCTGCACGTCGATGCCGCCCGCGTTCGACGTCTTGACCAGGCAGAAGAGCCCCCCGCCTCCGCGCCGGCAGGCGGCGACGAACGGTTCCAGCGAGTCGCGACCGAGGTAGGTGTTCACCGTCAGGGCGTCGGCGATCGGGTCGCCGTGGACGCCCGGCTCGAGGTACGCGTCGGCATAGGCGCGGGCCGTCGAGCCGATGTCGCCGCGCTTGCCGTCGACGATCACCAGCAGTCCGGCCGAGCGCGCATAGCCCACGACCCGCTCGAACGCGGCGATGCCGTCGGAGCCGAGGACCTCGAAGAACGCCAGCTGCGGCTTGACGGCGACGCAGTGCGGCGCGACCGCGTCGATGATCCCGCAGCAGAAGCGTGCGGTCGCCTCGGCCGCAGCCGGGCGGCCGACGTGCGCGTCGCCGCGGAGCTCGAGCGGGAGCAGGTCGAGCCGCGGGTCGAGGCCGACGACGAGCTGGCTCCGCCGCTCGCCGACCGCCTCGGCCAGACGGTCGGCGAAGGTCGTGGTCGCAACCGCAGTCCCCGAGTCCATCAGTTCCAGAGTAACCAGGGGCCGCCCGCGCGTCCCGAGCTACCCGAGAAATCAGCCATCAAGAGCGCCAGGGCCGCGCAACAGCGATATTGCGCGGCCCGTGGCCTGACTCGGAGGAGGTGCGTGCGTCCTAGCCGCCCCGAACCGACTGCTTGAGCGAGCTGCCCGCGGTGAACTTCGGAACCGTCGCCGCCGGGATGTGCACCTTCTCGCCTGGGTTCCGGGGGTTGACGCCCATCCGGGCCTTCCGCTCGGAGGTGGCGAACTTGCCGAAACCGGTGAAGTTGATCTGGTCACGCCGCTTGAGCGTGTCCGTGATCGTGTCGAGCACGGCCTCGACCGCTTTGCCGGCCTCGCCGCGACTGAGACCGCTGCGGTCAGCGACCGCGTTGACGAACTCTTGCTTGGTCACCTAGGTCCTCCTCCTCTGGACATGATGGAACACGGGGCGGAACCTACCACTCCGGGACATTCCGCTCAGCCATGCGGCTTTGCGGCATCCAACCGGGGCGGGGCAACGTCGGCCGCCCGAAACAGGGGATGCAGGCGCACTCCGAGGCGCGCGAGGGAGTCCGCACCGCCCTCCTCCCGGTCGATGACGCAGATAGCCGTCCGGCATTCGAGTGCAGCTTGCCGTACAGCCCGGACGGCATCGGCCGCTGCTCCGCCCGAAGTGACAACGTCCTCGACCAGGACGACCCGCTCGCCGGGCTCGAAAGCGCCCTCGATCCGGTTCGCGGTGCCGTACTCCTTGGCCTCGTCCCGGACGATCAGGAAGGGGAGCCGCGAGGCAAGCGAGGCGGCGGCGGCGAGAGTGACCGCGCCCACCACCGGGCAGGCGATGCGTTGCGCGTCGGGCTCGATCTCGGCGATCGTGGCCGCCAGGCGGGCGCCGAGAGCCTCGAGCAGCTCGGGGCGGGTCTCGAAACGGAACTTGTCGAGGTAGTAGGAGGAGCGCTTGCCGGAGCGCAGGAGGAAGTCGCCCTCCAGATAGGCGTGCTCGCGTATCGCCGCGAGCAGCGCCGCGTCGGAAACGGAACCGGGGACAGGCCCGTCGGGCCAGTCCCTCTCCGTGCTCATGATTGGCTGCGGGTCGTCTCCAGGATGCGCCTGGCGAGCGGCAGAACGGTCGACGCCTCCGGTGCCCCGTCGGCGAGGGAGACCATCGAGCCGTCCTCGAAGTACACGTCGACCCGGTCGCGGCGCCGCGCGGAGCGGCGGCGCAGCGCGACCAGACCCGCGAGCGAGCCGGCGACGAGCGCAGCTCCGGCGACCGCCTTATGCCGCGGCATCGCCCTGCTCGTCCACTTTCGGCTTGCGCGTCCGGGGCCTTGGCTTCGGCTTGGGCTCCGAGAAACCACGCAGGCAGCTCTTGAGGTCGTAGAAGACGAGGCCCACGGTAGGCTCCCGCCCCGTGGTCGCGGCGATCGTCCTCTGCTCGTCCCGGACCAGGAAGACGCTCCCGTCGCCGGTCGCGATCTCGGCCTGCGCGAGAGTTCCCCCCTCGTCGCCGGATGCGCGCGTGACCGCTGCCAGCAGCTCCTGCACGGACTGGGCGAACTCCGGCTCGCGCTGCTCGTCAACGGTCGTGGCCAGCGTGGAGCCGTCCGCGTCGAGGACGATCGCGGCCTGGATCTGGGACGAGATCTCGGTCAGGTCGGAGAGAGCTTGCGCGCCGTCCACGGGCGACGAACGCTAACACAGTGCATATTCGCGAAACCTTCTCGAAGTTCTTCGCCGACCGGGGGACGCACCTGGCCGCGATGATCGCGTACTTCGCACTGCTCTCGTTCGTCCCGCTGGTCTTCCTGGCCCTCGCGCTGCTCGGCCTCGGCGGCCGGACGACCGAGTCGAGCTACTTCGTCGAGGAGCTCCAGAAGGTCTTCCCGAGCGCGTCCGTGTCGAGCATCGTCAGCGGGGTCGACAAGATCCGGCGGAACGCGACGTCGCTCGGCTTGATCGGCGCCGCGTTCCTGCTCTGGTCGTCGCTCTCGCTGTTCAGCGTGCTCGAGTCGGCGTTCAACATCGTCTACGGCCGCCCGAACCGTTCCTTCCTGCACGGGAAGGCGCGGGCGACGCTGTTCATGCTGGTCGGGCTGATCACCCTCTTCCTCGGCCTGCTCGTCGGCGGCCTCGGGGCGCATACGCTCGACCGCTTCGCGCCCGGCTTTCTCGCGAACACGGTCGTCGCCCACACGGTCTCGGTGCTCGTCTCGTCGATCGCGATCTTCATCTTCCTGATCTGCGCCTACCGGTTTCTGACCAATGTCGAGCTGACGCTCGCGCAGGTGCTGCCCGGCGCGATCGTCGCCACCATCGTGCTCGAGGCGACGTTCCAGGTGCTGCCGATCTTCCTCGGCTTCTCGAAGCACAACCCGTCGGCCCAGGTGATCGGCGGGCCACTGCTGCTCCTGCTCTGGCTCTACGTGATGGCGAACGTGATCGTCTTCGGCGCCGAGGTCAACTGGCGGCGGTCGAGTTCTCCAAGGCAGCCCTGAGCGCCGCCGCCGCCCGTGCACGGTGCGAGTTGGCGCGCTTCCAGTCGTCGCCGAGCTCCGCCACGGTCCGCGTCTCGTCCTCCGGCACGAACACGGGGTCGTAGCCGAAGCCGCCGGTGCCGCGCACCTCGGTCGCGACCTCGCCCTCGAGCACGCCGACCGCATCGACCTCACGCCCGTCGGGGGCGATCGCGACCACGTGGGCGATCATCCGCGCGTGCCGCTCGGGCTCGCCGACGAGCCGCTCGAGCAGCGCGAGGTGCTGCCGCCCGCTCTCCGCCCAGCGCGCGGACTGCACGCCCGGCTCGCCGCCGAGGGCGTCGACCTCGATCCCGGAGTCCTCCCCGGCCACCCACGCGTCGGCCGGAGCGACCGCGCGCCCGTACAGCGCCTTGATCCGCGCGTTGGCGTAATAGGTATCGCCGTCCTCCGGCGGATAGCCGTCGGCGTCGAGGAGCTCGATCGTCCAGTCCGGCAGTGCCGCCCTGAGCTCTTCCAGCTTGTTCCGGTTCTGCGAGCAGAGGACGAGCGTCAGTTCTGCCAGCGTGCCTCCTCGACCTGGGAGAGCTCGGCGACGGCTTCGAGCGCGCGCGAGCGCTGCGCCCGGTCGATCCGCACCTCGATCTCGAGCCGCCGGCCGTCACGGCGCAGCGCCAGCAGGTCCCCGGCACGCTCTAGCGAGTCGAGCACGTCGCCCGTGGAGCCGTCCTCCTCCAGCTCGACGACCATGTGGGAGGCCACGCGCTGCGGCAGCGCAAACCCCTTCATCCACTCGAGCGGCCGCAGGCTGATCAGCGCGACGACCGTCGTGATCACGGCGCCCTTCCAGAAGCCCGCGCCGGCGGCCATGCCGATCGCGGCGACGAGCCAGAGGCTGGCCGCCGTGGTCAGGCCACGGATGGTGAAGCCCTGCCGGAAGATGATGCCGGCGCCGAGAAAGCCGATGCCCGTCACGACCTGCGCCGCGATGCGCGTCGGATCGACGCTCGTTGCCGGGAAGTCCTCGAACCCGTAGGCGCCGACCAGGGTGAAGAGCGCCGAGCCGACGGCGACCAGCATGTGCGTGCGCAGGCCGGCGGCTTTCTCGTCCAGCTCGCGCTCGAGCCCGATGATCCCGCCCAGACCGGCAGCCGCCCCGATCCGCACGAACGCCTCGAACCAGGTCAGGTGCGGGTCAAGGGCGAGGAGCAGCGACTGCATCCTGCTGTGCGCCTCCGATCATCTCGATCCCGCGGGCGGCCAGCTCGAGCAGCTCGTCCAGCTGGTCGCGACCGAACGGCACGCGCTCCGCCGTCGCCTGCACCTCGACCAGGCGGCCGTCGCCCGTCATCACCACGTTCAGGTCGACGTCCGCGGCGGAGTCCTCCGGATAGTCGAGGTCGAGCAGGAGCTCGCCGTCGACGATGCCGAGCGAGACGGCCGCGACCGACCCCGGCATCGCCTTCGCCAGCCCGAAACGGTCGAGCGCGCGACGTGCCGCGACGTACGCGCCGGAGATCGACGCGCAGCGTGTCCCGCCGTCCGCCTGGAGGACGTCGCAGTCGAGCCAGAGCGTCCGCTCCCCCAGCGCCTTGAAGTCGGTGACGGCGCGGACGGCCCGGCCGATGAGGCGCTGGATCTCGATGGTGCGGCCCTTCTGCTTGCCCGTCGAGGCTTCGCGCTGCGAGCGCTGGCCGGTCGAGCCCGGCAGCAGCGAGTACTCCGCGGTGATCCAGCCGACGCCACGGCCGGACATCCAACGCGGGACGCTCTCCTCGACCGAGGCGGTGCAGAGCACCCGCGTCTTGCCCTGCGTGTACAGCACGGCGCCGTGCGGCTGCTCCAGGAAGTCGGGGACGATCTCGACCGGCCGCAGCTGGTCGTGGCGCCGGCCGTCGGCGCGGCTCATGCCGTCTCCCGCAGTGACAGGCTTAAGCCTGTCACCGCAGTCCGCTCGAGCTCCGCCACCGGCACGTGCTCGACCTCGTCGATCGGAAGCTGGAGGAACCGTGCTCCGGTGACGCGGAAGACCTCGGTGTCGCCGGTGGTCATGAAGCGGTACGTGCCCTCGCGGCGCGCGTCGTTCTCGATCCCCTTGCGAGCGAGCGTCTCGGCCACCTCCCGTGCAGTCTCCTCGGCCGAGAAGACGAGCGTCACGCCGCGGCCGAAGACCCGCTGGAAGATCGGCCGGATCAGCGGGTAGTGCGTACAGCCGAGGATGACCGTGTCGACGCCGTCCTCCCTGAGCCGATGGGCGTACTCCCGCACCGAGTCGACGGTCTGCCGGCCGAACGGATCGTCGCCCTCGATCAACGGCACGAGCTCCGGGCACACGATCGAGCGGACGCGCGCCCCGGCGTCGAGCGTCCGGACAAGCGCCTCGTACCGGCCCGACTCCACCGTCGCCTTCGTCGCCAGCAGGCCGATCCGCCGGTTACGGGTCGCCTGGACGGCTGCGTGCGCCTCGGGCGTGATCACCCCGACCACCGGCACCGACAGCGACTCCTGCAGCTCCGGCAGAGCGGCCGCCGTCGCCGAGTTGCAGGCGACGAGGATCAGCTTCACGCCCTGGTGCTCGAGATAGCCGCCGATCTCGTGGGCGAAGCGGGCGACCTCGGGCAGCGGCCGCGGCCCGTACGGCAGCCGGGCGCCGTCGCCCAGGTAGACGAAGTCCTCGTGCGGCATCGTCACGAGGCACTCGTGCAGAACGGTCAGGCCGCCCATGCCCGAGTCGAAGACGCCGACGGGGCGCGTATCCATCGCGCCCGATTGTAAGTAGGCGGCCCGATCTTGCACGCGGTCGGCTCCGCCCGACCGCGTTGCGGACTAGGTTGCCGTGGTGGCGACGATTCGCCTCGGCACCTGCAGCTGGGCCGACGAGGGCCTCGTCAAACACTGGTACCCGCGCGGCGTCTCCTCGCCGGCGGCCCGCCTCGCCTACTACGCGGAGCGCTTCGACACGGTCGAGGTCGACTCGCCCTTCTACCGCCTGCCGGCCCCGGAGACGGTCCAGAAGTGGGCCGAGCGGACGCCGGACGGCTTCGTCTGGCACGCGAAGGCGAGCAAGGGGATGACGGGGCACGAGGAGGCCGACCGCGAGGCCGCGTTCCGCGAGTTCCGCCAGGCGCTGGCGCCGCTGGAGTCGTCGGGCAAGCTCCGCGGCGTCCTGCTCCAGTACCACCCGCGCGTGAAGAAGTCGCGCGAGGCGCTCGACGAGCTCGCCGCCGTCCGCCCGCTGCTCGACCCACTCGTCCCGTTCATCGAGTTCCGGCACCGGTCGTGGCTCGAGGAGGACGAGCGCGCCGACACCTTTTCCTTCCTCGAGCGCCACGGGCTGTCGTACGTCTCGGTCGACTCGCCGCGGACGCGGGCGAGCAACGTCATGCCGCGGATCGCCGTCGCCACCCACCCGGTCGTCTACGTCCGCTTCCACGGGAGGAACTGGAAGACCTGGAACATCAGGAACGCACGCTCGTCGGCCGAGCGGTTCGACTGGATGTACTCGGCGGAGGAGCTGGCGGAGTGGGTCGGGCCGCTGGCCCGCCTGGCCGAGCAGTCGGAGGAGGTCTACGCGCTGATGAACAACAACCGGGCGGACTACGCGCCGCGGAGCGCGACCATCCTGCGCGGGCTGCTGGACGAGCACGGGATCCCGGCCACGGGCGGCCTCGAGCCGCCGAAAACCGGCCAGCTAGAGTTGTCCCTATGAGAGTCCTGGCGGTCATCCACGGGGCGAACGTCCGCGGCGGGGTCTTCCAGGACGTCGTCGAGGAGGCCGGCCACCGCTACGAGGAGTGGAGCCTCGCAAGCGGCGCTCCGGCGCCCCGGCCGCTCGCGGACTACGAGGCCGTGATCGTCTTCGGCGGATCGATGCACGCCGACCAGGACGACCGTCACCCCTGGCTCCGCGACGAGAACGAGCTGATCCAGGGCCTGCTTGAGCGAGGCGTGCCGTTGCTCGGCGTCTGCCTCGGCGTCCAGCTGATCGCCAAGGCTGCGGGCGCCGCCGTCTACCCGGTGCCTGACGGTCCCGAGATCGGCTGGCTGCCGGTCGAGCTCTCCGGCGGCGCCGATGACGATCCCGTCTTCGGGCGGTTGCCCGAGCGCTTCGACGCTTTCGGCTGGCACTACTACACCTACGACCTGCCGGTCGGCGCCGAGGAGCTCGCCCGCAGCGCGCGCTGCAACCAGGCCTACCGGCTCGGAGAGGCCGCCTGGGGCATCCAGTTCCACGCCGAGGTCACGCTCGAGACCGTGCGCTCGTGGCTGGACGACAAGGAGGACTTCCCGCTCGACCTCGACCGCGATGCGCTCTGGCTCGCGACCCAGGAGCGGATCGGCGAATGGAACGAGCTGGGGCGGCAGCTGTGCGGCTCGTTCGTGGAAGTCGCCGAGCGGGCCGCAGTCGCTGTCTAGGGTCTGACCCTTTTAGGTCTGACACTTTTAGGGTCTGACCCCGCAGGGGTCTGACCCCGTCGGCTGGTCGCGGCTTCGGCTCTTCGGGGACAGTCCCCTCCGGGGACAGTCCCTACTTCGAGGCGCGCGCGATCCGGGCGGACAACTCCGCAAGACAGACGCGGAGCTCGTCCGGACGAACAACGCGGAAGTCGGCGCCGAGTCCGGCCAGGAACCCCGCCGCCCACTCGAGCGAGTCTGCCCCCATCTCCAGCCGCGTGCCTCTCCCGTCCGCGGTCAGCTCGGCGACCGCCGGCGACACGCGCCGCGAGACGTCTTCCAGCGGAGCGTCGAACCGGACCTCGATCCGCCACTCGTACGGCAGCCGCGCGAGCATCCGGACGACGTGGGCGGCCGGATCGAAGTCGTGATCGCGCGGCCGGGCCGGCTCGCCGATCTCGGCGCGGCCGATACGGTCGGCCCGGAACGTCCGCAGCTCGTTGCTCGCCCGGTCGTGCGCGGGGACGTACCAGCGCCCGCGCCGGGCCACGAGGCCGAGCGGCTCGACCACGCGGGTGCTCGGCGTGCCGTCGCTGCGGACGTAGTCGATCTCCAGGCAGCGCCTGCGGCGGACGGCCTCCGCGATCGCGAGCAGCGTCTCGCTGGAGGTCGGCGGCGCCGACGCCGGCTCGCCCAGGAAGCTGACCTCGTCGCTCAGACGCTCGATCCGCTGTGCGAGCCGCTCCGGCAGGACGCGGGTGATCTTCGTCAGCGCCTGGCCGGCCGCGATCCCTCGCCGCTCGGCGACCACGAGGCCGACCGCCACCGCGGTCGCCTCGTCGTCGGAGAGCATCAGCGGCGGCAGCCGGGTCCCGGCGCGCAGCCGGTAGCCGCCGCCGACCCCGGGTTGGCCGTCGACGGGGATGCCGATGTCGTGGAGAGCGACGGCGTAGCGGCGAATCGTCCGCTCGGTCACCCCCAGGTCGGTCGCGGCAGCACGACCGTCCACGACCGGGCGGCTCTGCAGGAGCTCGAGGAACGCGAGCAGTCGGGAGGCAGGACGCGAGATGTCTGGATTCAACCACGGCTGCGGACAAAAAGTGTCCTCAATAGCTTCTAGGGTGGCGGCTCCGTCAACGGACAAGGAGCAACGGGCATGGGCGACAACGACGGCCGTCACGACTTCGACTTCTACGCCGGCGCCTGGCGGATCGCGAACCGCAAGCGCGTCAACATGGTCGTTCCGGGCGACGACGAGTGGGTCGAGTTCGAGGCGACGAGCGAGGCGCACCCGATCATCGGCGGCCTCGGGAACATCGACACCTATTCGGCGCCGGACTTCCCCGGCCGTCCGGGATTCGAGGCGTTCACGCTGCGGCTGTTCGAGCCGAAGACGGCGCTCTGGCGGATCTGGTGGGTCTCGGCCGCCAGCACCGCCGACCTCGAAGAGCCGGTCGTCGGCCGCTTCGAGGACGACGGCATCGGCCGGTTCGAGTGCGACGACATCGTCCAGGGCGTCCAGGTGCGGGTGCGCTACGAGTGGACGGTGATCGACGAGGACGCGCTCAAGTGGGAGCAGTTCTTCTCGTTCGACGGACGCCGCACCTGGGAGTCGAACTGGGTGATGGACTCGACGCGAATCGCAAGCCCGGTGGGTGCGACCGCGGCGATCCTGACACCGGCGGTCGCGGTCTGAGCCTTCAGGGGCAGACCCCTCGGGGTCTGTCCCTACAGACCTAACGCTCGAGCGGAAGCTCGTCGTGGCGCGACCACTCGTGCCACGAGCCCGGGTAGTTCCGGGCGCGGTAGCCGGCTGAGCGGAGCGCCATCGCGGCGACGGCCGAGCGCGAGCCGGAGTGGCAGTACGTAACGATCTCCGCGCCCTCCGGCAGGCCGACCAGTTCGCGGATCTCCTCCGCGGGCAGCGGCACACCCGGCCGGGCGAACAGGTCGCCCGCCTCGACGTTCCGCGCGCCCGGGATGTGCCCCTGCCGCGGGTCGCAGGGATAGCCGCCTTTGCCGCTGTACTCGTCGTCGCGCCGGACGTCGAGGATCGTCAGCTCGGAATCGTCGAGCCGCCCGGCCAGCTCCTCGAACGTCGGCACCGCTTCGAACCTCGGGTCGAGCTCGTTCCGGTTCTTCTCCAACTCCGTCACCCCCTGTGCGAGCTCACCTTGCCATGCCTTCAGCCCCCCTGCCATCACCGCCACCTCCGGATGCCCGGCGAGGGCGGCGAGCTGGTACGAGGAGCATGCGCCGATGCAGTCGCCGCCGTCGTACAGCACGAGCCGCTCCTCGCCGGTGACCCCGTGCCGGCGCAGGCGCAGCCCCACCTCGGACGCGAGCTCCTCCAGCACGGCGCGCTCGGTGACGGGGGCCGGGGAGCCGAGCACGAGCGGGATCGACCCCGGGAGATGGCCACGGATGTGCGCGTTCGGGCCACGGACGTCAGCGACCAGCAATCCGTCCTCGCCCAGATGCTCCGCCACCCAGGCGGCGTCGACGACCGCGGGGAGCGTCAAAGCGATCCCAGGAACGTGGTCAGGATCCGGTTGAACGCGTCCGGCCGCTCGAGATTCGGGATGTGCCCGCAGCCCTCGATGATCTCCGCACGTCCGGTCGGCGATGCGTCGGCGAGCGCCTGACCGACCTCCGGCGGTATCAGCGGATCGGCGTCGCCGGCGACGACGAGCAGCGGCAACCCGCCGGTGACCGCTTCCGTCGAGTCCGGGCGGTCGCGGATCGCGACGATCGCGCGCACGAGATCCTCGGGCTCCTGCTCGGCGGCGATGCGGTGCGCGTGCTCGAACAGCTCGCGGGACATCCCCGGCGCGAAGAAGTCCTTCGCCTGGACGTTCCACAGCCCCTCGCCGCCTTGCTCGCGCACGATCCCGATCCACTCCTCCCGGAGCGGCGCGCGCTCCGGCGGATCTGCATCCGCGCGCGAGCCGGCGAGGACGAGGCCCGCGAGACGCTCCGGCGCCAGCCGCGCGATCGCGCACGCGGTGTAGCCGCCCATCGAGGCGCCGACGGCGACGAACCTGCCCGGCACCGACTGGAGCACGCCCAGCGCCCACTCGTCGAAGCTCGAGCCGAGCCCGTAGAGCGTGGGCGCGTGCGTCTCGTGATCGGCGAACGCCTCGATCTGAGGCGCCCACATCCGGCCGTCGAACGGCAGCGCGTGCAGGAACGCGATCTTCATCTCGCCAGCGCGGCGACGACGTCGAGCTCGGCGGCGACCGCGGGCCGCTCGGCCAGCTCGGCCAGCCGTTCCTCGAGCGCCGGGTACGGCGACAGGTCGAAGCCGAGCATGTCCCGGATGCGGATCAGCCACGGCGCGTACGCGATGTCGGCGAGCCCGTAGTCGAACGACCACTCGCGGGAGCTGTGCTCCATCGTGGCCAGGCAGTGCGCGAGCCACTCCTCCGCCCGCTCCGCCCCGCGCCGGAACGCGTAGTACGCGTCGCCGAGGTTGGTGTCGAAGCGGAAGATCGAGAGCCGGACGAGCGCCCGCGCGGCCGGATCCGCGGGCAGCAGCGCAGGCTCGGGGTAGCGCTCCTCGAGGTATTGCATGATCACGTCCGACTCGGGCAGCACGAACGAATCGTCCTCGAGCACCGGAACCTTGCCGAGCGGGTTCTTCTCGTACAGCCAGTCCGGACGGTCGGAGAGGTCGATCGTCACGGTCTCGTACTCGACGTCCTTCTCCGCGAGGACGATGCGCGCGCGAGCGCAGTACGGGCAGCGATCGGCGTCGTAGAGGGTGAGCACGGCGGACTTACTCAGCCTACCCCGAGCGCCTCGGCCAGCTGCGCGTGCAGCTCGTCGGGCGGGGGGAGCTCCTCGGTGGAGGAGGCGGTGCGGGCGACGGCGCGGATGCGGGCCGGGTCGGCACCGGTGAGGCGCTGCGCGACGGTGGGGTTGGCCGCGAGCGCGACCACGTCGCCGGGCGGAAGCTCGCCGAAGTACTCCGGCACGGAGGCGTATTCGTCGGCGACGCCGCCGCGATCCCAGAGCACGTAGCGGACGACGGCGCTCTCCTCGACGCCGAGCGTGAGCACGATCGCGCCCATGGCGAGCGACACCTCTCGCCCCAGCCGCCGGAGCGCCTTCGGGTCGCGGTTGCAGAGCTCGTCGTCGACGCGCGTCCAGCCGTTGCTCGGCTGGGCGACGGCGGTCTCGGCCGACCGGCCGATCCGGGGCAGGTACTTCGCGACCGTCTGCTCGACCCGGTCGTGGTCGTCGGTCTGGACGTACAGCGCGCCGTGCGAGGGCCGGCGCTGGTCGCCGGCCGACCGCTCGGCGGCCACCGCGAGCGGCGCCGCCATGTACAGCTTCTCCGGTTCGAACCCGAGCCGCTTCCACGCCGCCACCGCCGTGTGGTTGCTCGACATCACGTCGAGCGTGACGCGGGTCGCGCCGCGGCCGCGACCCTCGTCGAGCACCGGGGTCATCAGCCGCTTGAGCAGGCCCCGGCGGCGCGCGCGCCGCCGAACGTGCGCGAACACGATGTGCCAGACGTGCCCGGAGAGCATCGTCGCCCGAACCACTCCGGCCACCCCGTCGTCGTCCTCGGCGAGGTAGACGACGCCGCGCCCGCCGATGTCGGCGGCCACGTCCTTCCATTCCTCGTCCCACGTCTCGACGAGCTCCGGAGGCGCAGGGATCTCGGCCTCGAACTCCTCCCAGAGCTCACGCAGCACCCGCTGGTCGGCCTCGGTGGCCTGTCTGAGCTTCATCCGAGCACTCTCGCGCCGGTCAAGAGGTAGTGGACGGTCAAGTTCTGAAAGGGGTCGAATCGTTCGACGACGTCATGCGAGTCCTCGTCACCATAGAACGCCGCGATCGCCTTGCGCACGCCGAGGTCGCCGGGCGCCCACGCGCGCGGCCGGGCGAGATGGCGCGCGAGGAACCAGTCCGCTGTCCACTCGCCGAGCCCGCGCACGGCGGTGATCCGCGCCTTGACCTCGTCGTCGGGCAGCCCGGCCAGTGCGTCGAGGTCGAGCTCCGATCGCGCCAGTCCGATCACGTACTCGGCCTTGCGCCGGGAGAAGCCGAGCGAGAAGAGCTCGTCCTCGTCGGCGGCCGCAAGCCCCTCGCGGGTCGGGAACGAGAAGGCGTGCTCGCTGCGCACGCCGTACCGCTCGATCAGCCGGTTGCGGATCGCAAAGGCGGCGAAGAGGGAGACCTGCTGGGCGCTGATCGAGGTGACCAGGCTCTCGAACGGGCTCGGCGCGAGCGGCGGCCTGAAGCCGGCGAGAGCAGCGGCCACGCGGCGCACGACCGGGTCGGCCCGCCGCGCCCACCGGTAGAAGGCGTCGAGGTCGAACGGGAGGCCGAGCAGCGTGCCGACCTCGGCTTCGATCTCCGCGTCCAACGACTCGACGAGCACGCCTCCCGGCGCCTCCTCGATCCGCACCTCGCGTCCGCCGACGACGCGGTGGAGGCCTCCCTCGTGCCAGAGGTTCGCGTAGTCGGGGCCAAACGCGCGGAAGCGCTCGGTGGAGACCTCGAAGTCGTAGGGCTGGGGGATCGAGAGCAGCGGCATCGGGGTGCCGACGTCACGGCAGTGACAGGCTCAAGCCTGTCACTGCCTCCGAAGCGCGGCGACGACGTCGGAGAGCGTCTCGAAGCGCTCGCAGGAGGCGGCCTGCTCGTCCAAATACTCGGCCAGCCCGTCGCGTGCGAACACCCGCATCGCCGCCAGCGCGACGCAGCGGTCCGAGTAGCCGTCGCCGACGTAGACGAACGGGCCGTTCGCGGCAGAGGCGCGCTTGCACGGCTCGCCGCACACCGGGCAGACGGATTCGTCGCGCCACAGCACGCGCCAGCCGTCCGGCCGCGGGTCGAGCCGGTTCGCGCGCAGCTCCACCCGAACACCCTCCCGCGCGAGCACCGGCTCGATCAGCTCGTGGAAGCCGCTGGAGACGACCAGCGGGTGGAACCGATCGACCAGCTCGCGGAACCCCGGCCGCACGCGCACGTTCTCGACCAGCCACGCCGTCACCTCGTCCAGCGGCGTCCGCACCGTCGCGAACTCGAGCTCGATCACCTCGTGCAGCGTCAGCGTCCGGCCGAGGTCGTGCTCCGCGCGCTCGTACACGCCGATGTCGCCGAACTCGAGCAGGACCATGTGGAGGCTGTCCACCTCCGTCACCGTCCCGTCCCAGTCGAGGACGAGCCGCGCGTCTAGAGGTGCGATGTGACTCCGGCCGGGTCTTCGTCGGCGGTCGCGACACCCGGCTCCTCGTACCAGGAGAACGCGTACGTGCCGTCGTCGAGGTCGCGCGCGAACGTCGTCAGCCGCAGCGGGTGGAACGTGTCGCACATCACTGCCAGCTCGTGCGTCTCCGTCAGGCCGATCGACTTCTCCGCCAGACCCGGATGCGGCCCGTGCGGGATGCCAGAGGGGTGCAGCGTGATCGACCCGACGTCGACTGCCTTCCGCGAGGAGAAGTTGCCCGAGACGTAATAGATCATCTCCTCCGAGTTCACGTTCGAGTGGACGTAGGGGATCGGGATCGCCAGCGGGTCGAAGTCGAGCTTGCGCGGACAGAACGAGCAGATCACGAAGTTCCGACCCTCGAACGTCTGATGCGACGGCGGCGGCATGTGGATGCGGCCCGTGATCGGCTCGAAGTCCTCGATGTTGAACGTCCACGGGTAGACGTAGCCGTCCCAGCCGACGACGTCGAACGGGTGGTAGTCGAGGACGTAGGTCTGGTAGCCGTCGCGGACCCGCACCTTGACACGGTGCTCGCCGCGGTCGCGGTGCGTCTGCAGCTCGGTCGGCGGGTGGATGTCGCGGTGGTAGAACGGCGCGTGCTCCATCAGCTGGCCGTACTCGTTGCGGTACCGGCGCGGAATCTCGATCAGGCCCGGCGACTCGAAGACGAGGTGCCGCTCGGGGCCGCCGTTCGCGAACCGGTAGGTCGTCCCGCGCGGGATGACGACGTAGTCGCCCTCGCGGTACGGGAGATCGCCGAAGATCGTCTCCAGCGTGCCCGAGCCCTCGTGGACGAAGATCACCTCGTCGCCTTCGCCGTTCCTGTAGAAGGCGTCCATCTCGCCGGTCGGCCTGGCGATCGAGACCTCGACGTCCTGGTTCCACATCAGCAGCCGGCGGGCCGAGATCGCGTCGCCGCCCTCGGGCGTCTCGGCGTAGGTGCGGAAGTGCCGGTGCGCGTGTGCCTCGGGCACCCACTCGTCGCGGACGATCGGCTCGAACTCTCCGAGCTCGCGGATCCGGACCGGCGACTGGAGGTGGTAGAGGATCGACTCGTTCCCGCTGAAGCCCTCGAGGCCGAAGACCTCCTCGTTCAGAAGCGTCCCGTTGTCGCGGAACTGGATGTGCCGTTTGCGAGGGACGTCACCGAGCTTCTGGTACATCGGCATAGCTCGAAGGTTAGTCAGCCGAGGCCTTCGACCGCGAGCGCCGCCAGCCGCTTTCCGGTCGCCGGGCCGAACTTGAAGGCATGCCCGGAGCAGGCGGAGCCGACGACGATCCGGCCGTGGCGCTCCAGGACGAAGCGCTCGTCGTCGGTGGTCGTGTAGAAGCAGCTCTCCGCGCGGATCGGCGTCGGGTCCGCCCGCGGGAAGCGCTCGCGCGTCCAGTCGGCGATCTCCTGCACCAACGCGTCGTCCGGCCCGCCCTCCTCGTCGGGATTGGCCCGCGATCCGCGCATGTGGCTCCCGACCTTCAGTCCGTAGACCGGGTCGTAAAGCGAGTAGAACCCGTGGCCGCGCGTCACGACCTCGGCCACCACGGACGGAACCGGGCCCTCGAGGTCGAAATACGCGACCGTCTCCCGCGTCTCTACGACGGGCAACTCGATGCCGGCGGGCTCGAGCAGCCGGCGCGCCCACGGGCCGGCCGTCACCACCACGACCGGCTCGTCGAGCTCCTCCAGCGATTCGATCCGCCGCCCCGTTTCGATCCGCAGCTCGCGCGCGAACGCGCTCAGCGCCCGGTCGGCGAAGACGACGCCGGCGTCGGGCTGGAAGAGCACGGATGCGTCGTCGTCGGGCACCACGCCGAACCGGGCCTCTGTCTCCGCCCGGGTGAGCGGCTCGCAGACGGCGTTGCACGCCTGCAGGGCTTCCTGCGAGCTCTGCACGCCCTCGCGGTACAGCTCGAGCAGGCCGTTGAGCAGGAGCACCTCCTCCCCGCTCTCCCGCTCGAGCTCCTGCCAGCCGTCGAGCGCCTCCTGGGCGTACCGCACCCATTTCTCCTCCGGATACGCGAGTCGAAAGATCCGCGTCCGGCCGTGGCTCGAGCCCCGCGTGTGGCCAAGGTCGAACTGCTCGTAGACGACGACGTCAACGCCGGCGCGCCGCAGGGCCCAGGCGGTCGCCAGCCCGTTCAGCCCCGCGCCGACGACCGCGACGTCAGCCACCACGTGGCCCGACGGTGTTCCGCAGCACGCCGATCCCCTCGACCTCCAGCTCGACCACGTCGCCCGGTTGCAGCCAGCGCCCGTCGCCGAGCTCGAGGATGCAGCCGGTTCCGACCGTTCCCGAGCCGAGCACGTCGCCGGGGAGCAGCCGCGTGTTCCGCGCCGCGTGCTCGACCAGCCGCGCCCACGTGAAGTGCATGTCGGCGAGCTCGCCGCGGGAGCGCTCCTCACCGTTCACGCGCGCGACCATCAGGCCGCTCGAGCCGTCGAACTCGTCCGGCGTGACCACGACCGGGCCGAGCGACGTGGCGAAGTCCTTGCCCTTGGCCGGGCCGAGGCCTACCTTCATCTCGGCGCGCTGCAGGTCGCGGGCCGACCAGTCGTTCATCGCCGTGAAGCCGCCGATCGCGCCGTCGGCGCCGACGATCGCCGCCACCTCGAGCTCGTAGTCGAGCTCCTCGCTCGGCTCCGGATACGGGATCTCGTCGTCGAGGCCGAAGATCGCGGCCGGGTTGGAGAAGTAGAAGACCGGCTGCTCGTACCACTCGGCCGGGACCTCCGCCCCCCGCTTCGCGCGTGCGGTCTTCACGTGCTGCTCGAAGGCGTAGAAGTCGCGGACTGCCGGCGGGTGCAGCACCGGCGCCCGCAGCACGACGTCGGCGAGCGGGTACTCGGCGTGCTCGCGCGCCCGCCCGCCGCCGGTGAAGAACGACTGGAGGGTCTGCGCCGCGAGCTGGATCACCCGGTCGCCCTCGATCCGACCGGGCCAGCCGCGCTCGAGGCCGAGCTGCTTCGGACTGAACATGCACAGCTTCACGCGGCTGAGCCTACTCACGCGAACCGCAGTGACAGGCTTAAGCCTGTCACTGCTCTCGAACCGAGCTACGGCTCCGTGTGAACGATGATCTCGGCGACCGCGGGGAGCTCGCGGCGGATGCGTTCCTCGATCTCGCTCGCGCGCGCATGCGCATCCGCGAGCGGCACGGTCGCGTCGAGCCCGAGCGTGAGGAAGACGAGGAGGCCGCCGTCGCCTTCGAGGAACCGCAGCTCCCGCGGGGGCCGCCCGGTCTCCGCGTGGACGATCCTCGTCACCGCTTCGGTGTCGGCCGCGACGTCGCCGCCCGCCGGCATCCTCCCCTGCGCCTCCTCGGCCAGCGGCTCGAGGTGGGTGCGCACGGTATCGACGCCGGGCAAGGCCTCGGCGATCGCCCGCTCGACCTCGGTGGCCGCACGATGGGCCTCCTCGAGCGACGACTCGCCCGGCAACTTGAGATGCAGTGAAACCTCCGTCCGGCCGTCCACGTGGACGATGTTGATGTTGTGGATCTCGCGGACCCGGCGCACCTTCATCGCCGCTGCGTAGGCCAGCTCGCGCGTGACGGCGTCCTCGTCGGTCGGCTCGACGTGGACGACCACGTCGGTCTCCGGCAGCGCGCGCTCGACCGCGGCCTCGACCGCGTCGGCCGCCGCGTGTCCCTGTCCCACCGCCGCCGACGGGGAGACCGCGATCACGACGTCGGCGAAGTGCCGCCCGGCGGCCGAGCGCATCCGTAGCCGTCGCAGCTGGATCGGCGGGTCGATCCCGGCGATCGCCTGGCGCGCGGCCTCCTCGGCGTCCGCCGGCGCCCGGTCCATCAGGACGTCGACGTTGCGCCGCATCAGCCGCAGCGCGGCCCCCAGCACCAGGGCGGCGACGAACAGGGCTGCGATCGAGTCGGCCTCCGGGCGGCCGGCCCGGACGCCGATCAACCCGATCAGCACCGCCAGGGATCCCGCGAAGTCGCTCCCGAAGTGGAGAGCGTTGGAGAGCAACGCTGCGCTGCGGAACCGCCGGGCGGTCCGCCACGAGGTCAGCGTCCGGAGGACGTCGATCAGGAGCACGATGCCGATCACGACGAACGTCCACCACGCCGCGTCCACGTGGATGTCGATCCGCCCGGCCAGCCGCGCGACCGCGAGCCCGGCCACGCCGACGCTGACCAGTGCGAGCGCGCCCGCCTCGAACAGCGCAGCCAGGTGCTCGGCCTTGCCGTGGCCGTACTGATGCTGCTCGTCGGCGGGCCGTACGGCAACCCCGACGGCGAAGAAGGTCAGGAGCGCAGCGACGAGATCCGTCCCCGAGTGCAGCGCCTCGGAGACGAGCCCGAGCGAGCCGCTCGCGATGCCGGCGGCGAGCTTCAACGCCAGCAGCGCGCACGCGGCCACGACCGAGACGAGCGCGGTACGCCGCAGCGGGCTCACTCCCGGAAGGCTAGAGCTACCGTCCGAGGTACTTCACGCCGCGCCACGCCGCCGGCAGCAGCGCGGCCGCGCAGTAGAGCTTGAACAGGTCGCCCGGGACGAAGGGATACAGCCCGTCCTCGAGGGTCTGCTCGAGGTTCGTGTTCAAGACGACCGCGAGCCAGGGCAGCCCGACCAGGTAGATGACGACGTTGCCGGTCAGCATCGCGCCGACCGCCGACGAGAAGCGCCGGTCCCACCGGTGCTCCGCGAGCAGGCCGGTGACCGCGGCGGCCAGCACGAAGCCGACGATGTAGCCGCCGCTCGCGCTCGTGATCACGTCCCAGCCGTGGTCCCGGTGCGCGTAGACGGGCGCGCCGAGCACACCGACGAGGAAGTACAGCGTGAGCGACGCGGCGCCCCGGACCGCGCCGAGCGAGGCCCCGACGAGACAGACCGCGAAGGTCTGCCCCGTGATCGGCACGGGCGTGAACGGCAACTTGACCGAGATCTGCGCGCAGATGGAGACGAGAGCAGTTCCCGAGACGACCAGGATCGCGTCGGTGAGCAGGGTCGGCCGCGGGAAGACCGCGAGCCGCAGCGTGGCGGCGTCGGCTCTCACAGGTTGCCGCGCAGGGCCTGCTCGCGCTCGATCGCCTCGAACAGCGCCTTGAAGTTCCCCTCCCCGAAGGTGCGGGCGCCGTGGCGCTGGATCACCTCGAAGAACAGCGTCGGGCGATCCTGCGTCGGCTTCGTGAAGATCTGGAGGAGGTAGCCGTCCTCGTCGCGGTCGACCAGGATCCGCAGGCGCCGCAGGTCGACCCACGACTCCTCGATCTCGCCGACCCGGTCGAACGCGTCCTCGTAGTACGACTCCGGCGTCGCGAGGAACGCCACACCCCGCTCCTGCATCGCCTCGACGGTCCGGACGACGTCGTCGGTCTGGATCGCGACATGCTGGACGCCCGGCCCGACGTTGTACTCGAGGTACTCCGCGATCTGGCTCTTGCGCCGCCCCTCGGCCGGCTCGTTGATCGGGAACTTGATCTTCCCCTCGCCGTCCGCCATCACCTTCGACATCAGCGCCGAGTACTCGGTGTGGATCTGATCGTCGTCGTAGTGGACGATGTTCTCGAAGCCGAGCACGCGCTCGTAGAACCCCACCCACTCGTCCATCTTCCCGAGCTCGACGTTGCCGACGCAGTGATCGAGCACCGTGAAGCCGACCGGCTCGCCGCCGTTCGACTCGACCGCGGCGTAGCCCGGCAAGTGCGGCCCGGCGTAGTCCGCGCGGGCGACGAATGTGTGCACGACCTCGCCGTAGGTCGCGATCGACGCGACCTGCACCCGGCCGTCCTCGTCCTCGAGCCACTCGGGCTCACGCACCCCCCGCGCGCCGTGCTCGACCGCGACGGCGTACGCCTGCTCTGCGTTCGGCACGCGCAGCGCGATGTCGCGGACGCCGTCACCGTGCCTCGTCGCGAAGCGCGCGACCTCGTGGTCGTCGGTCAGCGCACTCGTCAGCACGAGGTTGATCTCGCCCTGGCGGAGGACGTAGGAGGCGCGGTCGCGGATGCCCGTCTCGGGCCCCGCGTAGGCATGCCGCGCGAACCCGAACGCGTGCTCGAAGTAGTACGCGGACTGCTTCGCGTTCCCCACCCAGAGCTCGACGTGGTCCCAGCCCTCGAGCGGCATCGCGTCGTGCGTGGTCACGCAGCGATCTTAGCTCCCGCCGGCTCGGCGGCCCCGGCCGCCGCTGCCCGCCGCCACCGTCGCTCGAGGACGATTCCGAGCAGGATCGCTACACCCCCCGCGATCTGGAGCCAGTGCAGGTGCTCGGAGAGGATCAGGGCAGCGAAGATCGCGGCGACGAACGGCTGCGCGTTGGCGAACAGCGTCGCCCGCGACGGGCCGACGATGGCGATCGACTTGAACCAGAGGATGTTGGTGAGGAAGAGCGGCCCGACGATCGCGAACGCGAGGCCGGCCCAGACGAGCGCGCCGAGCGACGCGTAGTCCTGGTCGGCGATCTGCGGAGTGCTGAGCGCGACGAACGGGATGCACATGATCACCAGGACGACGGCGCTGATCCGGTACGGCGAGTACGTCCGCATCAGCGGGGCGATCGTCACCGAGTACGCCGCCCACGAGATCGCGAGCACGATCGCGAGCAGGTCGCCGCCGAGATCTGACGAAAGGTTGCCACCCGAGCCGAGGGCGACGAGCGCGACTCCGCCGAAGCCGATCAGCGTCGCCACCCAGAAGCGCCCCGTCAGCTGCTCGAGCCCGACGAGCGACGCGATGATCGCCGCGAAGATCGGCGTCATCCCGAGGATCAGCGCGACCGTGGTCGCGGAGCCGAGCTTCAGTGCGTAGACGAACGAGACCTGGTTGATCAGGAGGAGGACGGAGGCGGCGCCGACCAGGGCGAGGTTCCTTCGACCGCCGACGCGCAACGAGCCCTCCAGGACGACGGCGACCACGACGGCGAGGATCGCCGCGACGCTGTACCGGAGCGCGCCGTAGGCGAGCGGCTGGAAGCCGTGCGTGAGGACGTACTTGGTGACCGTGATGTTGAACGCCCAGATCACGATCGTCGCGATCAACATCAGGTCCACCGGGCTCGGACGCCGCATCTCGTGAACGTATCCGCAAGCGGCCGCGGTAGGCTTCAGCGCGTGGCGACCATCGAGGAGATCGACGCGCTCGTCGCGCCGGCGACGCCGCACTTCGCCTACCAGATCCGCGCCCGCGTCCGCGAGCTCGTGCTCGATCTCCCCGAGGACAACCCGGTGCGCCGCTACGCCGACGAGAAGATGGCGCTGCTCGATCGGCTCGGCCACGCCTCGTCCAAGGCGGACGACGAGCGCCGCGAATCGCCCGGGCGTCCCGGCTGGAACGAGATCCCGAGCTCGGCGCCGGCCGAGCGCCCGCTCCCGAAGCGGCGTTGACGGCCTCGTCGGTCCTCGTCACCGGGGGCTCGCGGGGGATCGGGCGCGAAGTCGCGCGGCACTTCGCCGAGGCCGGCGCCACCCGGATCGCGATCGGGTACCTGCGGAACGACGACGCCGCGGAGGCGACGGCCGAGGAGCTGCGCTCGCTCGGCGCCGAGCCGGTGCTCGTGCGCGGGAACGTCGCCTCCGCGCGAGTCGCGGCCGAGGTGGCTGCGCTCGGGCCACTCGACGTGGTCGTCCACTGCGCGGCCACGGGCGTGATCCGCCCGGCGCTGGAGACCACCGACAAGCACTTCGACTGGACGCTCGCGGCGAACGCCCGCGCCTTCCTCTCGCTCGCACGGGCGGCGGCTCCGCAGATGCCCGCCGGGTCGTCGCTCGTCGCCGTCTCCAGCCTCGGGTCGACGCGCGTGCTCGAGAACTACGTGCTCGTCGGGACCTCGAAGGCGGCGCTGGAGGCGCTCGTCCGCTACCTCGCGGTCGAGCTGGCGCCGCAGGGGATCCGGGTGAACGCCGTCTCGGGCGGAGTCGTCGAGACCGGCGCCCTCGACCACTTTCCGAACCGTGAGCAGATGCTCTCCGGGAGCCTCGCGCGCACGCCGGCCGGCCGGCTGGTCGAGCCCGGCGATGTCGCGGACGTCGTCGCCTTTCTCTGCTCGCCGGCAGCGCAGATGATCCGCGGCCAGACGATCGTGGTCGACGGCGGCTTCTCGCTCGTCGTCTGAGGCCGCGACCGATGTGGCCGACGGAGCAGAATCGGGCGGCATGGGAAGGACGGTTCGGCCGCCTGCCCGAGGGCGGGCGCGGGCTGCCCGACGCCGTCCGCGAACGGCTGCCCGAGGTGGACGGCAAGCACGTGCTCCATCTCGCCTGCGGCACCGGCGAGGCGACCGCCGACCTCCGGAGCCTCGGGGCTCTGGTCAGCGGGATCGACCTGTCGGCCGAGGCGCTCGCGGTCGCGCGGGATCGTGCCCCCGACGCAGCGTTCTTCCAGGCCGAGCTGCACGAGCTGCCGCTCCAGCTCCGCCGTCGCCGCTTTTCAGTGGTCTACGCAGGCAAGGGAGCCCTGGCCCAGGTGCCCGAGCCGGCTCTGCTCGCCGCGGCCGCCGCCGCTGCCCTGCGCAAAAACGGACGGCTGATCGTCTGCGACCACCACCCGGTGATCGATTGCGTCGACCCGGTCGATCTGCGCTGGCGCGAGAGCTACTTCGAGGAGGGCCGGCTGCAGCTGGGCCGGATCGTGACGGCGTTCGTCGGCGCGGGGATGACGCTGGTCGAGCTCGACGAGCTGCCGCCGCCCGCGAAGGAGCACGGCGGCCGGCACGACCCGCGCATTCCGGCCGAGTTCCTGCTGGTCGCGACGAAGGCAGCCTAGACAGCGTCGGTGCCAGAGCTTGCTCTGGCTCCGACTCCTTACTCTGCTACCGGCTTTCGCGCATGAATCCCTGACGCGCCGCGCTGACCAGCGCAACCGCCTCGGGGAAGAGAACGCGCATCGCGTCGCGCAGGGCAATCGTCTGCTCGTCGGCTCCGCCCGTCGCCTCCACCCGCTGGAGCGCGGCGGCGGTGAGCTCGACCGCGGTGTTGAGCGTGAGCGTCGCGAACTGCTCGCGCTGCGCCTCGGCGACCGTCTCGGCCTGCTGCTCTGCGAACTCGCGGAGGCCGCGCATCAGGTCCTCCGGGTCGCCGCCGAACGGGAAGCTGAATCCCCCTTCTTCCATCACCTCCCAGGTTACGTGAGGCCGCCCTTGTACCGGGTCTCCACCTCTCGGGCCAGCTCGCTGACAACCCCGACGCCCTGCGTCATCGCCTCCGCGAAGGGCGAGGACATGCTGTCGCCGAGCGCGAGCTCCAGCCGCCGGACGGCCGCCCCGACGGCGTCGAGGTACCCCGGCGAAGCCAGCCGTGGCGGCGGCTGGATCGTCTGCTCCAGCGCGAGCGCGGCGGCCTCCGCCTCTTCGATCCCTTCCGGCTGCTCGGTCAGGCGGAGCGCGACCAGCTCCCGGCGGAGCTCCTCGAGCTTTCCGCCGGCTGCCGACTCCTCGGCCAGCTCGCACAGCGCCGCGATCGAGACCGCCGCGCGGACGATCGAGCGCTCGCCGACGAGCCGGCCCTGCTCGTCGAGCGCGGTCCAGGCGATCACCGGCCCCGAGTAGCCGCAGAGGTACACCCGGCGACCGGGCTCGGGCTCGGTCGGGATCACGCCGCCGACCTCCTCGCCCGGACCGGCGAGCCCGGCGGCCGCCGCGGCGATGCGCTCGAGGTCGGCGTGCAGCTCCACCGCCGCCTGATACTCGCCTACGATGGAGGTCCGATGCGGCGGAAGCGCCAGACCGAGGACGAGGCCTTCCTCGAGACGAAGGCGCGCATCGATGCGCTGGTCAAGGCCGAGATCGAGCAGAGCGAAGCCGAGCTCCAGCGGACGTTGGCCGTCGCCCGCGCCGAGACGAGCGCCATGCTCACGGAGGAGCACCGCCGGCTGGCGGAGGAACGCCGCGACGAGCTCGTCCGCGCGGAGCAGCGGGTGCTCACCGAGCTGTCGGGCCGGCTGATCGCCGCCCAGAAGGAGATCGAGGGGAAGCTGACCGCGTGGCAGCAGGACGTCGAGCGTGCGCGCGAGGGGCTTGCGACCCAGGTCGCCCGCCTCGAGCAGCGGCAACGGCAGGTGATGACGGACGCCGAGTCCAGGTTCGTGGGCGAGACCGAGCGGCTGGTGGCCGAGACCGAGGACAACCGCCTCGCGCTCGCCCGGGTCCGCGAGGACATCACCCGGCAGATCAAGGAGGTGATCGACGAGGCGAGGAACGAGCTCGAGGTGCACGCGTCCGAGCGGCGGCGCGCGCTCCACGAGGTCGCCGACCGGCTCCGCAGCAGGGAGCGGGCGCTGACCGAGCAGATCGATCGCGAGCTCACCGAGTCGCAGGGGACGCTGGCCGAGACCTTCTCCGACGTCGAGCGGCGGCTGGTCGAGCAGATCGAGCGCTCCGTCGGCCGCGAGACGTCCCGGCTCGCCGAGGAGGCGGCGGTCGAGTTCGGTTCGACCATCCGCACCGCCAGGGAAGAAGCGGGCCGCCAGCTGGCGCGGGAGCTCGACCGCTCGATCGAAGGTTTCGTACGGCAGGCCGACCGCCTGCTCGCCGAACGGCTGGCCGAGTTCAACGACACCGCGGGCGGCAGGCTCGAGCGGCGGTACGAGGGAACGGTCGCGTCGCTCGAGCGGCGGCTGGCCGCACTCGAAGCGTCACTACGTGACCGGATGCGCGCGTAAAGAATCGGTGAGGAGTCCAACTTCACCTCAGAGGGAACGTCTACGAGAGAGCGAACGAAGCCGACAAATGGGCGAGATCACCGAAATGGCACATGCGATCGAGACCGAGAACGATCACGAGCGCGCCAAGGTTCAGAGCTGGCGGCTCCACGTGCTGATCGAGGCCGGGTATCCGCTCCCGCTCGCCGAGAAGCTCGCCGACAGCGAGGCCGACCTGCACAACGCGGTCGAGCTCGTCGATTCCGGCTGCACACACGAGACCGCAGCGCGCATCCTGCTCTAGGCGACCAGCTCCTTCAATCGCGGCTCGAGCCGCGCTGCCGTCTCCCCGACGTCGCCGATTTCCTGCAGCAGCCCACCGACCGTGACACGGAGCGTGCGCAGCAGCTCGTTCCGGTCGAGCGAGCGGACGAGCGCGCCGTTGAACGCGGCCAACACCTCGGAGGGCAGCCGATCGAACCCGCGGCCATAGGCGTGCTCGAGCCCACGTGCGAGACAGGCACGCTCGAGCGCGTGGTCACGCGCGAGGCTGATCCAGACCTCCGCCTGCCAGATGCGCTCCCGCTCGATGCAAAACCGGGCGCGGACGAGGTGGTGGACAGCGAGCCCGAAGAGCTCCTCGCCCGAAGCCGGCGGAGACGGTGGATGCTCGGTGGCGCTCCCGAAGAGCAGCGCAAAGTTCGGGCCGGTCGCTCCGAAACGAGCCGCGGGAGCGAACGACAGACCTCGATGATGCCCGGGCGCGTCTTCGCAGCCAGGTGCGTGTACGCCTCGACGCCACCCTCGTCCATCCCGGCATCCTACGATGGCCTCGTGAAGTTCGAGCCGATCGTCTACGGCGACCGCAAGGTGTTCACGGTCGCGGCGTTCAACCAGGGCGTCGCCCAGTGGCTGCAACGGCTGCCGACGATCTGGGTCGAGGGCGAGGTGACCGAGCTCCGCCGGCAGGCCGGCTGGCAGACCGTTTTCTTCACGCTCAAGGATCCCGAGACCGGTGCCTGCCTCTCGGCCGCGATGCCGCGTGGCCAGTTCGACGCGCTCCGGCTCGACCTGGCGAACGGCGAGCGGGTGCACCTGTACGGCCGGCCGGAGCTCTGGACCCGGAAGGGCGAGCTCCGGCTCCGGGCGCTCTCGATCGAGCGGTTCGGGCTCGGCGAGCACCTGGCCGCGCTCGAACGCCTGAAGGCGAAGCTGGCCGCGGAGGGCCTGTTCGCCGAGACCCGCAAGCGCCCGCTGCCGCGCCTTCCCCGCCGGATCGGGCTCGTCACGGGCAACGACGCAGCGGCCAAGCGCGACGTGCTCACCGCGATCCAGACGCGCTTCCCTCCGGCGCAGGTCGTCGTCGCCGAGACACTGGTGCAGGGCCGCCGCGCGGCGGCGGCGATGGTGGAGGCACTGGCGGCGGTGGCGGCCGAGCCCGACGTCGACGTGATCGTGCTCGCCCGCGGCGGCGGCGGCTTCGAGGATCTCCTCCCGTTCAGCGAGGAGCGGCTGGTCCGGGCGGTCGCAGCTTGTCCCGTCCCGATCGTGACCGCGGTCGGGCACGAGCAGGACACCCCGCTCTGCGACCTCGCCGCCGACCGCCGCGCCTCGACGCCGACGGCCGCCGGCAGGCTGGTCGTCCCCGACCTCGACGAGCTGCTCGCCGGCTTGACCCGCTCGCGGGACGCGCTCGCCCGTGGAGCGCGCCGCGTGCTCGAGCGTCACGCCCAGCGACTCGCGCGCGAGCACGAGCGGCTCCGTCGCGCACCTGCCCTGCTGGTGGAGCGCCGGCGCGCCGGCCTTGCCCAGGCCGCAGGCCGTCTGCGCGCGCTGTCCCCGCGTGCGACCCTCGACCGCGGCTACGCAATCGTCCGCCGCGAGGGCGAGCTCGTCCGGTCGACAGCGGCGGTCACGACCGGCGACACGATCGCGGTCGAGCTGGCCGACGGCCGCTTCGAAGCGAGGGTCGAATGACGTACGAGGAAGCCGAGAAGGAGCTCGCGGGGATCGTCGAGCGGCTCGAGCGCGGCGACGCCGGGCTCGACGAGGCGCTGAAGCTGTGGGAGCGCGGCGAGGAGCTGTACCGGTTCTGCGCGGCGCAGCTCGAGGCGGCGGAGGGAAAGATCGAGGAGCTGGCCAAGCGGGTCGACGCGGCTCGCCCAGCGGGATAAGCTCCGCACTCGTGCCCGCCCCCACCGATCTCCTGCGCAAGGTCGAGCTTTTCGAGAGCCTGTCCGACCGCGACCTGAAGAAGCTCGCCGACTCGTTCAAGGAGAGCACCTTCTCGGCCGGCGGCGTGATCGCGACCGAAGGGCAGCGAGGTGTCGGGTTCTTCGTGATCAGCGAGGGGACGGTCGACTACACGATCCACGACGACAACGTCGGCATGGGCGGCCCCGGGGACTACTTCGGCGAAGTCGCGCTGATCGACGACGGCCCGCGGACCGCGACCGTGACCGCGACCACGGACGTCACGGCGTACGGCCTGACCTCCTGGGAGTTCCGACCGCTGGTCGAGGAGAACGCGTCGATCGCCTGGGAGCTTCTCCAGACGATGGCCAAGCGGCTACGCGCCGCCACCGGCTAGCCCTCGTCCCAGCTTCTCCCCCAGCTCGACGAGATCATCGCGCGCCCGGGTCGGGTCGCCGCTGAGCGCAACCAGCTCCGGCTGTGGACGAATCGTTCCAGGGACTGTCCCCCGGACACGGCCACCGAAGACGACGCAGGCAACGGCCGCGGCCGCGCTCCGGCGCGCGACTGCTGCAGGCGCCTTCCCCTCCCAGGTGGTCGCGTCGACCGTTCCCTCCCCGGTGACGACGAGGTCATAGGGCTCCGGGTCGAAACCGAGCAGGTCGAGGACCGCCTCCGCGCCGGGCACGAGCTCCGCGCCGAGCGACGCCAGCGCGGCGCCGAGCCCGCCGGCCGCTCCGGATCCGGGCAGATCGGCGAGCGGAGCCAGCCGCTCGACCGCGCGAAAGCGCCTCTCCAGCTCGGCGACCTGCTCGGACGTCGCCCCCTTCTGCGGCCCGAAGAGGCGCGGCGCGTCGTACAGCGTCGTCGCCACGTCGCAGAGGACGCGCGTCGGCCCCGGCAGCCGGTCGAGCACCTCGAGCAGCCCGAGCCCCGCGTCCATCGTCGCCGTGCCTCCGACCGTCACGACCAGGGGACAGTCCCTGTAACGAGCTATCCACAGGCCGAGCCCGCGGCTCGACGCTGCGAGGACGTCGAGCCGCGAAGGATCGAGCGGGATCGCCTCTGCCGCCTCGACCACCCGCGTCCCGTCGCCGAGCACACCGGCACGCGCAACTCGCGGCCGCCCGAACGCATCGACCGTGTCGACCTCTTCGAACCGAGAGCAGAGCACGTCGACGGTCCCCTCTCCACCGTCAGCCAGGGGCAGCTCATGGGTGCGAACATCGGCGCGGCGCAACCCGACAGCTAGCGCTTCTGCGGCGACGGCCGCGGAAACGCACCCTTTGAGGCTAGCCGGGCACGCGAGCGCGCTGGGACTCACGCCCGGACGCCCCTTCCCGCTGCGACTCCGCCTCCTCGTCGTCCTCGTCGTCGGCCGTGACCGCGCCGGGCATCTCGCGCAGCCGCGCGAACGACAGCCCCTCGCGGCCGAGGAAGATCAGCCCGATCCCGACGCCGACCGACGCCTCGATCGCCTGGAGGCCGAAGCCGAAAGCGACGCCCTTGCCGTAGTCGACGCCGTAGCGCACCAGGGGCGTCGCGACCGCGACCTGGACGAGCCCGACGTTGCCGGGCCACAGCGGAATGATCGTCGCGACGTTCATCAGCAGCAGCACGACCGCCGCGGCGGTGAAGCCCTCGTGGATGTCGAACGCCCGCATGGTCGACCAGACCGCCAGCAGCTGCAGCATCCACCCGGCGCACTGGCCGAGGATGGCGAGCGCGGCCGCGCCCGGGCTGCGCATGACGCCGAGGCCGAGGCGGGCCATGACGACGATCCGCTTCACGGAGCCCATGCCCTCGATCCGCGTCTTGCCGTAATGCCGCGCGCTGGCGAAGGCGAACAGGAAGAGCCCGACGCCGACCGAGAGGACGATCACCAGGCTGGTGAACGCCCAGCCGGGAATGTCGGCGGTGGTCAGGACGAAGAGCACCAGCAGCACGACCGGGACGAGATCGAAGACGCGGTGGGCGAAGACGGTGCCGACCAGCGTCGGCCACAGACCGCGCCTCCGGCCGTCGAGCCGCCGGTTGAGGACGGCGACGCGAGCGAGCTCGCCCACCCGCCCGGGAACCACGACGTTCGCGAGCAACCCGACGCAGAAGGCCGCGAACACGAGCCGGCGGCGCGGGAACGGCGGCGGCATCGCCGAGCGGATCACGACGTCCCAGGCGAAGGAGCGCGCGACGATCGACAGCAGATTCAGTCCGACCGCGACGGCGACCCAGTCCCACTGGACCTGTGTGAAGGCGTCCTTGAAGTCGGCCCAGTGCGGCCCGTGCCACCAGAGCATCGCTCCGACGCCGGTGAGGAACGCCAGCACGATCCCGCCGCGGCTCCAGGGGTTCGACAGAAAGCGCCGCAACCTGCTCACGCGGCGACGTCCTCGTAGATCTGCTCGAGCCGCTCGGCGATCGTGTCCCACGAATAGCGCTCGACGGCCACCCTCCGCGCGTGCTCGCCCAGCAACCGGCGGCGCGGCTCGTCCTCGAACAGCCCGACGAGCGCGTCCGCGAGCGCCCGGTGGTCGCCCGGCGGAAAGAGCACGCCGGTCTCGTCGGTCATGACCGCCCTGTACCCCGGAATGTCCGACGCGACGACTGGCACGGCGCACGCGAAGCCGCGCGTCAGCACCATGCCGAAGCTCTCCTGTCCGACCGACGGCACGGCCAGCGCCTTCGCGCGCAGCAGCTCGGCCGTGAGCTTCTCCTGCGGCAGGAAGCCGAGGATGTCGATGCCCTCGCTCGAGATCCGATGCTGGGCGAGCAGGAGTTGGACGGCGAGCGGGTCGGCCCCGATCAGCCGCAGCCGCGCGCCGGTGCGGCTGTGGACATCCGGCCACGCCTTCAGCAGCACCGGCATCCCCTTGCGCCGGTCGTGGCGGCCGATGAACACGATCGTGTCATCGCGGTTGGCCGGGTCGGCGGCGGGTGGAATCAACACGCCGTTCGGGATCACCTCGAAATCCCAGCCTTTCACCCACGCCTGGGCCGAGGCCCGGGCCTCCTGGGAGACGGCGATCCGCCAGTCGATCCGGTCGAGCAGGAATCCCCAGCAGTGCACGCCCGCGCGCATCCAGCCGAGCCCGCCGGCCGCATGCCAGGTGGCGACGATCGGGCAGCGGGCGACGGCGAGCGCCGACACGCAGATCGCCGGCGTCATCGGCTCGTGCAGGTGGATGACGTCGAAGGTCTCCTCGGCGAAGACGCGCTTGAGCTTGAACGGGACGGTGGGGCTGAGGCAGATGTTCGGCAGCGAGCCGTTGGCGGGGACGATCACTGTGCGCCCGACCGGGATCACGTCGGGCGGCGGGTCGTCGTGGCGACCGTGGCGCGGGTGCAGCGCGCGGGTGAACGTGCCCGGCGGATCGTTCCCGATCACGATCTTGACCTCGTGGCCCCGCGCCCGGAGCGCCTCCGACTTGAGCTCCGCGTGCTCAAGCACGGCCCCCCAGAAGGACCACGAAAACGGCACGACGATGCCCACCTTCATCCCGGGGGAGCCTAGTCGCCGGGCGTTATGCTCGGTCCGTGTTCGACGATGGCCTGGCCGAGCTGCACACCCACCTCGGCGGCTCGGTCGCCTCGGACATCCTGTGGTCGATCGCGCACGAGCAGGGAATCGCGCTGCCGGTGAAGGACTACTGGGAGTTCGACCGCCTGGTCACCGTCTCCGACCCGCGCGGCGTCCCCGACCTGAACGCGCTCGACGCGATCTACCACTGGACCGAGCTGATCCAGTCGAGCCCGCTCGCGGTCGAGCGCTCGGTGCACGCGGCGATCGGCGGCGCCTACCGCTCGCAGCAGATCACGACGCTCGAGCTGCGCTTCAACCCGATGAAGCGCAACCGCGGCGGCGAGCGCGACCTCGACCACATCATCATGGCCGCCGCCCGCGGCCTCGACCGCGCGAGCCTCGAGTACCCGCAGGTGCGCGCCGGCCTGATCCTGATGATGGACCGGACCTTCGGCGAGCGGCAGAACCGGATCATCGTCGAGAAGGCGATCCGCTACCGCTCCCGCGGCATCGTCGGGATCGACATCGCCGGGCCGCGGCCCGGCGGCGCCCGCTATCCGTACGCGCAGCTCAGGCCGCTCGTCGACGAGGCCCGCGCCGCCGGCCTCGGGGTCACCATCCACGTCGGCGAGGAGGGCGGCGACCATGGGATCGAGGAGATCGCAGAGGTGATCGAGGCGCTGAGCCCCGACCGGATCGGCCACGGGATCCTCGCTGCCCGCGAGCCGGAGCTGATGGCGGAGCTCAGCGAGCGCGGCATCGTCCTCGAGATCTGCCCGACCTCGAACCTCCTGACGAAGGCGCTCCCCGACGAGGCGGCCGTGCGCCTCACCCTCCGCGCGTTCGTCGACGCCGGTGTCCGCTTCACGATCGCCACCGACGGGCCGGAGATGATGCGCACGCACCTGCGCGACGAGCTCGACCTGCTCCTGCGCATCGGCGCCCTCGACGAGGACGAGCTGCGCGAGGCGAACGCGCGGGGGCACGAGGCGAGCTTCGTGCGCGGGGCCGCCGTCACGGGCCAGGTGTAAACGCTCGAAATACGCCGTTCGGTCTATGGCCACGGGGCCGGAGCGCCATTAGCGTCCCCTCATGGTCGGAACACTGATCGGCGCGCCGCCAGGGATCACCGCCCGGCAGCGCGAGGTCGTCGCCCTGATCGCGGCAGGCTGTTCGAACGAGGAGGTCGCGCAACACCTCGCCATCTCGCCGCGCACGGCCAAGGCACACGCGGACACGCTTCGCCAGAAGCTCGGTGTGCCACGTAGGCGGCAGATCCCAGCCGCCTACCGCAGAGTGACGGGTGACGACCCGCTCCGGAGCGCCCTGGACGGCCAATGATGAAGCTCCCCGTGTCCGTGGCTCTGGCGGCCGCGGACACGGGGCCTTCGCTTTCGCATTGCGTAGTACAGTCGGCCAAGCGGGACATGTCCCCGGAGGCCATGGCGGGCATAGAGACAGCTGTCGAAGCCGCGCGCCGCTACATCATCAAGCGGCCGAGGTTGACACGGCTGCTCGACAACGCGAACGCCCGCGTGCTGATGCTCGTCGCCCCGGCCGGGTTCGGAAAGACGACCCTCGCCCGAGAGTGGGTGGCCGACCGACCTCACGTCTGGTATCGCGGAACAACGGCGACCGCCGACGTGGCCGCGCTCATCGCCGGCCTGTCGACGGCGATCTCCGAGGTGCTTCCGGAGGCCGGCGCGCGGGCAGTTGCCCGCATGCGGGCGACGGGCACACCCGAGCAGGACGTCGACATCCTCGCCGACCTCTTCGCCGAGGACCTCGCCGCGTGGCCCGAGGACCTCTGGCTCGTCTTCGACGACTACCAGTTCGCAATGGAGGCGAAGGCGCCCGAGCGCTTCGTCGACGGCCTGCTCAGACGGTCGCCGGTCAAGCTCCTGCTCACGAGCAGGAAGCGCCCAAAGTGGGCGTCAGCGCGCCGGCTGCTCTACGGCGAGATCTACGAGCTCGGCCGCAACGAGCTGGCGATGGACCACGACGAGGCAGCCGCGGTGCTCGCCCATCGCAAGGATGCCCCAGCCGCAGGGCTCGTAGCCCTGGCCGAAGGCTGGCCGGCCGTCATCGGGCTCGCTGCGCTGACCGATGAGCTCGTACTTCCGGAAGGTTCGCTGCCGGACACGCTGTACGAGTATTTCGCGGAGGAGCTCTACCAGGCGGCCGCTCCCGAGGCTCAGCGGCATCTATGTCGACTTGCTGTTGCGCCATCGCTGGCGATGGCGTGGCGGAGTTCATGCTCGGAGCGCAACGTCGGCGTCATCCTCAAGGAGGGTATGCGGCTGGGATTTCTTTCAGCGCGAGCACACGGGCTGGAATTCCATCCCCTTCTTCACACTTTCTTCAGACGTAAAGATGCCGAACTGGGGGCGGAGGATGAAGCTGAGGCTGAACGGCTTGGCTCACTTCCTGATCAAACGCCAGCCTGGGACGAAGCGTAAACTGGTCATTGAACTCCTCTCTTCGGACGAGCTCTTCCTCGACCTTATGAGCTTGGTCTACCGCTCATCCTGGCAGAGGCACGCACCGACGTCTGGCCAAGTGGCTCGATCTCCGCGACGGCTAGAAGTGTCGATGCACCGGTGGTCGATCTTGCCCAGGCCGAAATCGCATTCCTACGAGGGCCAGAGCGCAAAATCAAAGGCACTCGCGCATACGAGCCGTCCGTGGCTCTGTGCCACTCATCCTCTGCTCTCGCGCGCTCACTACATCGCAGGCACCAGTGCTGAATTAGATTTTAATCATGACGACGCGCGACTTCATTACGCTGATGCTCTCAGGTCGGCGCAACGACAGAAGATCGGCGGAAGCAATCCTATGGCGACCTGATCGTGTCACTTGACTTGACTCCGCCGATTCAAGCAGCGACTGACTCGAACTCCTCGAGACCGCTGATGGTACTGCGGTTGGTGACGTGCGTATCGCGCTGGGAAAGCTTCTTGTCGGGAATCCGTGACCGGTTCGATTGGACGGGATTGCCGAACTCATTTGGAGTCGTCCGATCACCTCATCGCCCGACTTACTGATCCGCACCTACTCTCGTCGTTCTATTCTGCCACGGCTTCCTTACTGCGCTACAAGGGCGCTACGCGAAAGCTCATGACCTTGGCTGCAATTGCGAAAGATACGCCTTAGATGTGCGGCTTCCATTTGTCGTGCCACACGCACAGGTGTGCACGGCCATGGCAGATCTTGGCCTGCGATATTTTGCAAGATGCAGCCGCCTACTGGACCGGGTTGATCGAACCACAACGCCTCGAATCTGCGACATCTTCATCAAGTAGAGGCCAGGCTCGTCCGAGCCCGCTGCTGATTGCTCAGGGTCTTGCGCAACGAGCCATTGAGAGCCTTGCCGATCCACCGCGCCGATTCCCGTTCGCTGGCGAACATGGAGAATATCTAGCGACCCTTGGCCTGCAATTGCCTGCGCGAGGATCACACCGGAGGCCACCTGAGCTCGCTAATGCTGCAAGCAAGGCTGCGCAAACCGTTGAGGTTCAGTCCTGACGGCGTGCACTCGGGCGATCGTGAGTCGCTGAATCCGCCAGCTGCGGATCGATGTTGCCCAGACCGCCCTCGGAATCGTCCTGGAGTGGGAGGCATCGATTCCTTCGTGATGGCGTACCGAGGTTGTCCGGACCTTCTGCGGGCCCTTGTCATACCCGGAAGCTAAAACATCCCGCTACACAGTCTTTGCGATCACGAGCCAAGGACGACGCGCTCGCCACCTCATCTGGCCTATATAAGAGCACGCCGAGCGCCGTCTGTTCTTACGACGAGAGAGCGTGAGGTGCTCAACTTCATTGCTGAGGGCCTAACTAACAAGGAGATTGCACAGACTCTCTTTATTAGCGAGCCGACAGCCAAGATCCACGTCCGGCACATCCTGAAGGAAGCTGGGAGTCGAGACCCGCACTGAAGCGGCACTGCGAGCTGCCGAAGGGGTCGAATCGGATTAGGCAGCAGCTTCAGCTGGATGCTCTAGGAGAAGGATATTCCGTCCTCGCAGTGAGCATGAAATCAGCGCCCTTCGCCTGTCGATAGTCTTCGGCGCTCCCGCAAGTATAGCTTCAAATGCTGCAACAACGGTTGTGTCGAATTGCCCTTCAATTCCCTGGGCGAGGCGCATTCGAGCAACACGGCTGGGCATTGCATCGCGATAAGGGCGGTCAGAAGTCATCGCGTTGTAAGCATCCGCCACGGCGATTATCCTCGAGATCAAAGGAATCTCGTCTCCGCCCATCGCCATCCGGATAGCCCATTCCATCGATCCGCTCGTGGTGATGTCTCACGATCGACGAATCTCTGCATAATCCTCCACTTTGGCGAGAATCCGTTCTCCGATCGCTGAATGCTCCTGCATCTGCCTCGCTCTTCAAGCGTCAGGGCGCCTGGTTTCTCGAGGAGGCCTAGTGGCAGATCCAATCTTGCCGATGTCGTGGACAAGACCACAGAGATGGGCGAGTGCCATGCTCATCGACAGCTCCAAACGCTTTGCGATGTCGCGGGTATAGATCGCCACGGCAGCAGAATGGCCGGCCGTGTATCGGTCTCTTGCATCCAACGTCGCCACAAGAGCTGACGCGAAGGAGATGTTCGCGCGCTCCAGTCGAGTGTTCGCATTATTACGAGTCCCGCCGCAGCTCTCGCTCCCCCTGGTAGAGACCGAAGAAGCCTTGCGCTGCCAGAGCAGGAGCGAGGAAGAGGGGCAACGTCCACGGTGAAACGTCGCTATAGGCGAAAGCCAGCATCGCGACGAGCGGTGCAAAAAAGTGGCACCACCAGAAAACGAATGGTCCCGTGCGTTCGTAGCAACTCTGAGGGTTGCCGGTCTTCTGACCTTGAGTGTCGCCGCGGCAAACGCAGCATCGGACACTTGCGAAACCAACGCGCCAACGGTCGTTGCGATCATCAATGACGCGATGTGAGTCGTCTGCAACACCTGCGACCGCCAGCCGCAGCCAGACCAGTCAAGCCGCCCGTCAGCGCACTTGCGGGCGGTGTAGTTGACCCACTTCATGTACGGAGGCGTGAACGCGCCAAGCATGCAATGCACCCAACTCGAGGCCGAGGCGACCACCATTGCGGCCAAGGGCCGAGTACAACCGCGGCGAACAGAGTCGGAATAGCGAGATCGACTCCTCCATGTACCGGGTGAGCCTGACCCTGCCTCGCTCTGCGAGCGCAGCCGCGCGGCGAGGCCGGCAATCGACAACCAGGTATGGCCAGCGAGCAGCCAGCAAGACGCAGGCCTACCGCCATTGCGACGCGCCGAAATCGTGAGGGACACCACCCACAAGCCAATGGGGGTCTAGCAGCGACCCGTTGGCGCCGGCTGCACGCCATGACGCGAAGTTGCCGCCATCCCTCAGACGGGGTATAACCCGAGTTGCCGTTAGTCCCTCTATTGAGGAGTTTTTTCATGAGCAAGATTGTCGTTGCGCTGATGCGCGCGGCGGCCGGTGGCTCCACCTGCGTGGGGCTCCACCTGCTGGTAGATCCTACGTAGCTTCCGCTTCCCCCAGCCCGCGGAGCCTCCCCCTTTGGAGGGATATCCACAGGGCTGGTGGAGCACCTAGGCCTAGGTCAGGAGCCCACGTCGGAAGCCAACGGCGACCGCGTGGGCTCTGGACCGCGCCTGAAGCTTGGCCAGCAGGTGTCGGACGTGAGACTTGACCGTCTCCTCCGACAGAAACAGCAGCCGGCCGATCTCCCTGTTGACGAGACCCTCCGAGATCAACTGGAGGACTTCGATCTCCCGGTGCGTCGGCTCCTGCTCGAGCTCCTTGAGCGGCGGCTGGAACGGGATCACCTCGCCGTTGCCGGTCGTCCGCCTCGCCGCAGCCTGGTCGAAGCGGCGCGCGTGGTCCATGTAGCGGTTGAGAATGGCTTTGCGTTCGGCAGGATCCATGGTTACGACATGCGTATCGGCCGTCCGTGGCTGCGTCTTTAGCCCCACGACGAACCCGTTCGGGGGGAAGGCTCACGAGTCCCGCGCAAACGCCCTGACCGAGCCGATCGCGCGGTCTCGCGGCTCGACCGCCCCGTCGACGCCGGAGTTGCCGTCCACCGTGCGGACGCGGCCGTCGACCGGCGCGTGCGCCAGTCGGGCGACGTGGTCGGTCGGGTCGCCGGCGCTGAAGTCCCAGTCGAACAGGACGAGATCGCCCCGGAAGGCCTCCGCGGCCGGCACGATCCTGAGGCCGAACTCGCCCGCCCTGGCCTCGTCGAGGATCGTGGGCGTGTAGAGCGGGTTGAACCGGCGCTCCCGCAGCCCGGACGTCGCCGACTGCCCGCCGGCGACCAGCGCCGCCAGGAACGCGGCGAACGCGCACCAGGGGTAGCCCATGCCGCTGTAGGCGCCCGCCACTTCCTGGCGCTCCGCGAGGGCGATCAGCGGCGGCACGCGGTTCGACCGCGGCGGGTCCTCCCGGAACCCCGACGTCGCCCACTGCTCCATGAGCCGCACTGCTCGCAGCGGGACGTCGGCCTCGAGCCGCTCCTGGTCGTCGACGGACAGGACGTTCGTCGGGTCGTCGTCGCCCCTCGTCCGCTTCCACGCGGTCACGGCGCCCGCCGTGATCGGGCCGAACTCGCCGTCCGCGTCCACGCCGAGCAGCCGTTGCATGTCGGCCACGTCGGGGCCTTCCATGAACGGCGAGACCAGCCGGAGCGTGCGCGGCTGCTGTTCCACTGCGGCGTCGGGATTCTACGCGGCCTGGTTGCTCTCGGACGAGCCGGGGAGCTCGAACCAGAAGGTCGAGCCCTGGCTCTCCACGCTCGAGAAGCCGATGCGGCCGCCGTGCGCCTCGACGATCTCGCGTGACACGGCGAGGCCGAGCCCGACGCCCGGGATACCGCTCGCCCGCGCCTCGCCGCGGAAGAACTTCGAGAACACCCGGGACTGGTGCTCGGTCGGGATCCCGAGGCCCTGGTCCTCGACGTAGACGCGGACGACGTTGTCCTCTCGTCTCCCGCTCACCCGCACGGTGCCGCCCTCGGGCGAGTACTTGACCGCGTTCGCGACCAGGTTCACGACCACCTGCTCCAGCCGGTGCTCGTCGCCGATCACCGGCAGGCCTTCGTCGGGGACGTCGACGACCAGCTTGTGGTCGTCCGTGCCGTCCGCGGCGAGCTGGACCTCCCGTCGGAGCATCGACGCGAGGTCGACCGGCTCGGACTCGAGCTCCATCCGCCCGCCGACCTCCTCGGCCGAGAGGAACCCCTCGACCAGCCCGACGAGCCGCTGGCCCTGGTCGTGGATGATCTCCACGTAGCGGCGGGCCGCGTCGCGGCTCATGTCGCGGCGCAGGATCAGGCTCGTGTAGCCGAGGATGCTCGCCAGCGGGTTCCGCAGCTCGTGGGAGACGATCGTGATCAGCTCCGACTTGGCCCGCTCGCTCTCGCGCAGCTGCTCGTTCTGTCGCTCGAGGTTGCGCCTGCCCTGCTCGACCGAGCCGGCCATCGAGTTGAAGGCGGTGGTCAGCTCCTGGATCTCGGCCGGCCCGTCGGGAGGGATGCGGATCGAGAAGTCGCCGGCGGCGATCTTGGCGGCGCCGCTCGCGACGTCGCGCACCGGATGGGCGACCGAGCGGATCAGGTAGCCGAGGACCAGCAGCAGCACGACGCACGAAGCGCCGAGCGCGACGACGCCGATCAGCACCGCCTGGTTCGACCGGCTGCGCGCGCGCGACGCGTGCTCGGAGGCGAGGCGGTCCTCGCGGGCGAGCAGCGACGCGAGCCCCCGCCGGATCTGGCTGATCCGGGTCAGCCCCTCGTTCGACGCGGCAGGCGAGTTCGCGGCGCTCGGGCTCTCGAGCGCGATCGAGATCAGCGGCTCGCCGTACTCGGTGACGTAAGAGTTGATCCATTGGACGATGCTCCGGCCGAGCGCGGATTGCTGCGGCTGGGGAGCGAGGACATCCTCCAGCGTCGCCGTCGCCGGCCTCAGCTCCACGCTCGCACGCTCCCAGCTCTCGCGGATCCGGCTGTTCCGCGTGAGCACGAAGCCCCGGAAGCTCTGGTCGAGCTCGTCGACGATGCCCTGGAGCCGGAGCGTGGCCGCGGTCACGCGGTTCACCCGCACCTGCTCGTCGGTCGAGGCGCGCAGGCTCGACATCGCCAGCAGGACGACGACGAACGCCGAGGCGACGAGCAGCGCCAGCACGCCGATCGCGCCGAGCACGCGCACGGCGATCGGCGCGGCGTCGATGATCGCTACGAGGCGCTCGTACCCGCGCCGGATGCCGGACGGATGCCGCTCGGACGCACGTGTCTCAGCGGTCGCGGACAAGGAGCGAGGCCACGGTGGCGGAGAGTTCGTCCGGGTCGAACGGCTTGGAGACGAAGGCCGTCGCGCCGGCCTCTCGAGCCTCCTCCTGGTCGGACTCGGCGGCGAACGCAGAGACGACGACGCAGCCGGCGTGCTGAAGCGCGGGGTCGGCTGCGAGATGGCGGATGACGTCGAGGCCGGACCCTCCCGGCATCATCAGGTCGACGAGCACGATGTCGGGCCGGAAGCGGTCCGCCACCTCGATCGCCTCGGCGACGGTCTCGGCCTCCTCGAATTCGTAGTCACCTACCAGGGCAATGCGCATGAGCTCGCGGAGTGCGGGCTCATCGTCGCAGATCAGGATCCTCGAGGCCTGCACCCGCCGCTCACACCACCAGGCGGAAGACGAGCAGGTTCCGGGACGGCCGCTTGCGGTGCAGCGAGGTGACCGTCAACGCGCCGCGGACGTTGTTGTACAGGCCGGTGCCGCCGACGACCGCGAGCTGGTAGATCAGCCTCGAGCCGATCACGCCCTCGGCGACGATCTGGCCCCGGGGCAGGACGTATGTGGCCGAGCAGCTCTGCTCCGACAGGCTCACTGCCGTACAGGCCATCGTCGCCCGGCCGATCGCTCGGGGAGTGATGTGCTTGTTGTAGATCAGCGACGTGTAGACGTCGAGGTCGCCCACGCTCGGCCCTCGTGCACCGATGTCGATGTGGGCGTGGCGAAGCTCCTGGTCTGTTACCGAGATCGTCCCCGGCCTGTCGAGCGCTTGCGCACCGGGCACGGCCAGGGCGACGGCCAGCATTCCGCCGGCCGCGCAGAGTGTCGCCACCTGCCGTGTTTTCAGGTTCATCGAAGACCGAGCCCCCCTTCCGCAGACGAGCCTGGGAATGATGCCCACAGTTCGGACATCTTGGCGGGATATGTGCTCTGCCCTATGTCGGCGGTTCGGGGGCAGTACGTGAGCCGATTCGCCGCACCGAACGCCTTTCCTGCAGACTTCGGCACACTCTCCGGCGTGGAGGAGCTCGAGCTGCTCGACTGGAAGCGCCGAGTGTTCGGGCTCTACGCGGGCGTTCGCGCGGCCGGAGACCCCGAGGCGGCCTGGCATGCCTGGCGGGACGGACGCGACACGCTCTTCCGCGGCCATCCCCAGTCGCCGCTCCCGCCCGAGGCGCGCGAGGGCTTCGGCGGGCTCGACTACTTCGACTACGACGCGGCGTTCCGGGTGCTCGGCGAGCTGGTGCGCAGCGACGACGAGCTGCGCGACGTCGCCGCGAGCGGCGGTGAGACCGTGCGCTTCAGGCGCTTCGGCACCGTGCGTTTCGAGCTTGCGGGCGAAGCGCGCGAGTTGAGCCTCTACTGGCTCGAGGGTTACGGCGGCGGCGTCTTCCTCCCTTTCTCCGACGCCACCCGCGGCGGCGAGACCTACGGCGGCGGCCGCTACCTGCTGGACACGGTCAAGGGCGCCGACCTCGGCGAGGCGGACGACCGCCTCGTGCTCGACTTCAACTTCGCGTACAACCCGTCGTGCTCGTACGACCCGCGCTGGGTCTGCCCGCTCAGCCCGCCCGAGAACCGGCTGGACGTCGCCGTCCGCGCGGGCGAACGGCACTGACCTCACGAATTCCGGCGCGTGCTCGTCAGAGGCAGGGGTCCGACAAAGGAGCCACGTCCTGGCCAGAGTCGGCAGCGGACGGGTTATCCACAATCCCTGCACGCAGGGCGGTTTTTGGGGTCAGACCCCCACGAAAGCGTCACGAAAGTCGCGCGCCTTCCGCACTTCCTCTCCCGGCCCGCGGCCGGGCGGGATCGCGGCCGCGGGCGTCAGCGTTCCTCGGCGAGACGCCGCCGGCCGGGCTCGCGTTCCTGGGCAGCGCCGTCTGCCTGGTCGGAGTGGCGGTCGCGAGACGCCGCCCAGCGGTCAGTCGGTGACGTAGGCGTTCCAGCGTTCTTCGATCCGGCGCACCCGCCAGAGCACGATCGAGGTCGCCCACGTCAGCACGAACAGGCCGACGATCGCGTATCCGAGCGTCCCGAAGTCGATGTTGTTCAGGAAGCCCCAGAAGCCGTCCTCGAGCCCGAACTTCGCCGAGGCGACCTGGAGCAGCTCGATCGTGCCGATCAGCAACGCAACCGCCACGGACAGGCTCGTGACCGTGATGTTGTAGTAGACCTTCCGCACCGGGTTCGCGAACGCCCAGCCGTACGCCTGGCTCATGAACGCGCCGTCGGCGGTGTCCATCAGGCACATGCCCGCGGCGAACAGGATCGGCAGCGAGAGCACGGCCAGGAACGGAACCTGATGCGTGGCGACGCCGGCGGCGAGCGCGAGCACGCCGACCTCGGTGGCCGTGTCGAAGCCGAGCCCGAACAGGACGCCTAGCGGGTACATCTGCCAGCTCGCCTTGATCCGGTTCGCGAACCGACCGATGTAGAAGCGGTTCATGAACCCGCGGTCGAGCAGCCGCTCCTCGAGCTTCGCCTTGTCGTACGACCCACGCCGCATCGCGAAGAAGATGCGCACGATGTCGAGCAGGACGAGCAGGTTGAGGATGCCGATGATCCAGAGGAACGTGCCCGAGACGCTGGCGCCGATGTAGCCGCCGTAGTCCTGGAACAGCGGGACGTGGCTGTTGACGCTCTTGGCGGCGATCGCCAGGCCGGCGGCGAGCGAGAAGACGATCGTCGAGTGGCCGAGCGAGAAGAAGAAGCCGACGCCGAGCGACCGCTTGCCTTCCTGGAGGAACTTCCGCGTCGTGTTGTCGATCGCGGCGATATGGTCGGCGTCGAACGCGTGCCGCAGGCCGAACGTGTAGGCGAGCGTGCCCAGCCCGGCGAGCGCGGGATTGCTCCGCGCGTAGTACACGAACAGGCCCCAGCCGAGCAGGTGGAGGAACGCAACGGCGCCTCCGAAGCCCGCCAGCCGCGCCCACTCCGCCCTGGTCAGGAAACCTGTCCACCGCCTCATCGAGCTGCTCCTTTCGATCGCGTCAGCATCCTTGCCTGCCACTCGTTCGCCCGAGGCGGCGGACCGGTTCGACTCGTCGGCACGTTCCGGAAGGAACAAAGCATCCCGAGGCGGAACATTTCCGTGTGCGCCTTCGTCTGGTCATCCTCATGGTCGCGGTCGGCCTGGGCTGGGTCGGGACGGCGACCGCGGCGGAGCGGGTCGTCGTCTACCCGCAGGTGGCCGGGCTCCAGGTCGCGCTCGCGTCGAAGCGCCTCTACGCCGGGCCGGTCGACGCCCTCCCCGGGCCGATGACCGCGAGCGCGATCCGCTCGCTCCAGCGCCAACGACGCCTCCCGGTGACCGGCACGCTCACGGTCGCTACGCAGAAGGCGCTCGGCCGGCTCGGGCGGCCGTTCTTCGGCCAGCGCGTGATCAAACGCGGAATGGTCGGCTGGGACGTCTCGGTGCTGCAGTTCCTGCTCGCCACCTACGGCTTCGACGTCGGGACGCTGGACGGCCGTTTCGGCCCGCGCACGCAGTCCGCCCTGATCGCCTACCAGGAGCGGCGGCATCTGGCCCCGGACGGGATCTCCGGCTCGGCCACCCACGCCCGCCTCTGCCCCACCCTCGCCTGCAGGTCGCTGCCTCGTCCGCCGGCGCACTCGGGGGTGGGCCTGCCGGCGATTGCGATCGAGGCGGCGTGGCCGGCCGAGAACACGCCGGCCTCGGTCGTGAAGCTTCGGGTCGAGCGCTGGGCCTCGCGGGCGGGCGTGCCCGAGCGCCTGGCGCTCGCCGTTGCATGGATCGAGTCGGGCTACCAGTCCGACGTCCGCTCGGCGACCGGCGACTGGGGCCCGATGCAGGTCAGCCCGCCGGCGTGGGACTTCATCGAGAGCGTCATCCTCCGGCGCGCCGTGCCGCACACCACGAACGGCAACATCCGCGTGGGCGTGCTCTACCTGCGGCGCCTGCTGCGCGAGTTCCAGGGCGACGCGCGCCTGGCGATCGCCGCGTACCACCAGGGAGCCGCAAGCGTGCGGGCCGTGGGCGTGCTGCCGGCGACGGCGCAGTACGTCGACGCGGTCCAGGCGGTCGCCGGAGACACCTAGCCTGAGCCGGCGCTGGTCGCCACGAACGCGGCCACGTCCTTGATCTGCTGGGCGCTGAGCTGGCCCTTGAACGAGGGCATGCCGCCCCCGCCCTGCTCGACCTTCGCCGCGACGACCGCGTAGGTCGGCCGCAGCGAATCGAGGTTCGGGCCGATCTGCCCGCTCGCGTTCGCCGCGCCGAGCGTGTGGCAGCCGCTGCAGCCGGCGGAGGTGAAGACGGCCTTGCCGGCGGCGGCGTTCGCATCCGGCGGCACGACGTTCGTCCCCGCGGCCGGCGGCGCGGCCGAGGCCGACGGTTGCCGGTAGAGCCAGATCGCGCTCGTGTACCACACCGCGATCAGGACGGCGAAGAGCAGCCCGCCCGCGATCGGCAGCACCGGCTTCGGGAACCGGTGCATCCGCACGATCGTCACCTTCGCGGCGAAGGCGCCGTAGACGGCGCAGCCGAGCAGCGAGTGGGCGAGCACGCGCGAGTCGGGATGGCGGAAGCCGAGCTTGAAGATGCAGTGGTACGCCACCGGCAGCGTGCAGGCGAACGCCAGCCTTCCCGACCACCGGTGCGCCGGGTTGACCCAGGCCGGCTTCGACCACGGCAGCTTCCGGAAGATCCAGGCGGCGGTGAAGAGCTGGAAACATGCGAGCGCGACCGCGGCGGTGGCGAAGCCGGCCTTCAGGTGGATCGGGTCGCTGAAGAAGAGGCGGAAGTAGCCCTTCGACCGCGGGTCGTGGCTCGCGAGGATTCCCGCGGTCAACGAGACCAGCGCAAAGACGACGACCGGGACGGCGACCCAGCGCCAGCCGCGCTGCGCCGGAGGGGAGGTTGCGGCCGGGACGGCCGAGGCAGCCACGGCGGTATCCAATCGCACGAGCGGCCGAATGACAAAGGGCCGCCTTGTCAGACTGCCGCTCGTGCTCGACACCTCGCTTCCCGCCCCCGCGCGCGGCCGCACCTATTCCGACAGCCGGCGCATTCGCCTCGCGGACATGGACGCCCGGGGCCGCCTGCGGCTCGACGCGGTCGCGCGGTTCCTCCAGGACATCGCGATCGACGACGTGCAGGAGACCGGCTGGGGCATCCCGGAGCACCTCTGGTTCGTGCGCCGCATCCGCATCGACGTGATCCGGCCGTTCCTCGACGACCGCGCCGTCGAGCTGACCACCTGGTGCAGCAGCGTCGCCGCGATCGCCGCCGGCCGCCGCTGGTCGGTCACCGGCGACGCGGGCGGGCAGATCGAGGTCGACAGCGTCTGGATCCACCTCGACCGCGACGCGCAGCCGGCGCGGATCGACGACTTCGGCGTCTACGCGGCGACGGCTGACGGTCGGCGCGCCTCGACGAAGCTCGAGCAGCCGGACCCGCCCGAGGACGCCGGCCGCCGCGCGTGGCCACTGCGCGCGGCGGACGTCGACCTGCACGGCCACGTCAACAACGCGGTCTACTGGCAGGCGGTCGAGGAGCTGCTGCCCGCGCTCGAGGTCGATCCGCGGTTGCCCTTGCGGGCCGAGCTCGACTACCGGCGGCCCATCGACCTCGGCGAGACGATCGAACTCGCCGTATGGGAACACCACGTCGCGTTCCTGGGCGGGGCGGCGGTCAGGGCGGTCGCCGCCGTCGCTGCCGCAACGCCCGACTAGCCTTGTAGGCTCCGAGTTGATGGGGGGCGCACGGCTTCTGGGCGTGTCGCTGGCGGCGACTGCGGTACTTCTCCTGGCGGGGCCGCCGACGAGCCGGGCGGCAGACCCACCGAACCCGAACGACCCCTGCATCAGCGGGACGCGCAACGTCTGCGGGACGACGGGTGTCGGCTCGTACAAGACCTACCGCTACGGAACCCGCTGGTTCGGCGACTTCCGTAACGTCGTCCCGGGCCAGTTCCACATGTACTGCATCGACCTCAGGTTCTGGTACCCGGGCCCCGACTACGACTACAAGGAGGTACCGGCCGCCGGCCTCCGGAACCGGGCCAACGAGCTGATTCCTGTCTCGAACCTCCAGAAGATCGCGTACGCGATCTGGACGTACGGCCGCACCACGGACGACAACACGGCGGCCGCGGTGATGCTCTACGTGCACTCGCTGATGGGCGATGCGAGACCGGGAGAGGTCGACCCCGCCGCGGCCGGCCCTGCCGTCAGCGCGCTCTACACGCGGATCGGCCGCGAGGCCGCCCGATATCACGGGCCGTACCGGGTCGACGTCGCGCTACCGACCGCGATCGGAGCCGGGAAGACGGCGACAGCGACAATCCGCGTGCTCTCCGCCGCGGGCGTCCCGCTGCCGAATCTCGATCTCTCCCTCTCCGCGACCGGCGCGAGCAGCGTGCCCTCGACCGCCAGGACGAACGCCGTCGGCGTCGCCACAGTCCAGGTGACGGCCACGGGCGCGGGCGGCGTGCACCTGACGGCCACGACCGAGCCTCTCCCTTCGACACTCCCCCAGATCTTCCGGCCGTCCAAGCCGCAAGCGGCCAGAAACGGCCAGCGGCTCGCCGCCGGTGCGTCGCAGCGCGTCTCGAACACGGACACGTCCGCCGGCCGGAAGGCCCAGGTCTCGATGAGCACGAGCGCGACCCCGGGCGAGGTCGTCTCAGGCGGCCGCAGCACCGACAAGGTGACGCTCACAGGCGCGCTGCCGAGCTACCGCCAGAACGTCACCGTCCGCCTGTACGGACCTTTCCGAACGGTGGCGGCGATCGACTGCGCCACGAAGCCCGTTTTCGTCAGCACATTCCAGGCGAACGGCCCGGGCTCCTACACGACCGCCGCCGCAACCCTGACCCAGCCGGGCTACTACCAGTACCAGGAGATCGCCCCGTCGGACGCAAACCACCTCGGCTTCACGACGCCCTGCAACGCTCCGACGGAACGCGTGCGCGTGCAGGCCCAACCGACCGTGCACACAGTCGTGAGCGCCAAGTCGGTCGCGGCCAACGGGTCGGTGAGCGACACGGTCACCGTGACAGGGCTTTGGGGCGAGCAGGTCACTGTCCAGGCGGCGCTGTACGGCCCGTTCCCGGCGCGGAACGCAATCGCGTGCTCGGGCACACCGGTGTGGACGGGAACGATCCAGGTCACCGCCGACGGCACGTACCAGACCGAGGCGCATGCCCTCGCCACCCCCGGCTACTACACGTATTACGAGACGATCGCGGCGGGCGAGTTCGTCCGCGCGGTGAAGACGCCGTGCGCGGACGTCGCCGAGACCACGATCGTGCCCGGCCAGCCGGCGGTGAAGACGCAGGTCAGCGCACAGCAGACGAAGCCGGGCGGGACGATCACCGACAAGGTGGCCGTCACAGGTATCGGCAAACTTGCGCTGCCGGTCCAGGTGGCGCTTTACGGCCCCTTCGCCACCCGCGGCGCGATCGCGTGCTCGGGGTCGCCCTACTGGCACGGCTCGTTCGTCGCCAGGGGCGACGGGACCTACACGACGGCCGCCGTACGCATCGAGAAGGCCGGCTACTACACCTACCGCGAGACAATCGCGGCTTCCGAGGCGTCGCCCCAGACGGCGACGACGTGCGCCGACACGGCCGAGACGACCTTCGCGCATGCGCAGCCGGCGGTGACGACGATCACCTCCAACGAGGTCGTCCGCCCCGGCGCGGCGATCTTCGACCGCGTTCTGGTCAGGGGTCTCGGCAAGACCGCGGCCAGGATCCGGGTCGAGCTGTTCGGCCCGTTCGCGACCCGAGCGGCGATCGGGTGCACCACGCGCCTCCACGGGTCGACCGTGGTCACTGCCCCAGGCGACGGTGTGGTGAGAACGCCGCCGTTCCGCCTGGCGAGGACGGGGTTCTACACCTTCCGCGAGCGCCTGGTCGGATCGCCGCTGGTCTCCGCGTTCACCACTCCGTGCGCGGTCGTCGCCGAGACGTCGCTGGTGCGGCCGGAGATCGTCACCGGTCGCGGCGACGTCGCCCGCTACGTGCGCGTCCGCGCCGGCGAGAGCGCGCCCACACGCGTGCGACTCGCCTCCCTGGGGATCGACGCGCCGGTGTCGGCGGTCGGAATCGACATCCCCCACGGTGCGCTCGCAGTTCCGCCCTCGATCCACCACACCGGCTGGTGGAAGGACGGCGCCGCGCCGGGCGCGAGGTCGGGGTCGATCCTCATCACCGGCCACGTCGACAGCGCGACGGGGGGTGCCGGTGCGTTCTTCCGTCTCAAGGAGGCAAGGGCCGGAGCCCGGGTCACGGTCACCACGGCCGCAGGGCGCACCTTCGCCTACCGCGTCGTTTCCGTCCGCGACTACCTCAAGCGTGGCCTACCGACGAGCGTGTACTCGCTGAGGGGCCGGCCGCGGCTCGTCCTCGTCACGTGCGGAGGTCCGTTCATCGCGTCGCAGGGCCACTATCGCGACAACGTCGTACTGGTGGCCGTGCCCGTCTAGCTAGGCGATCGCCGCACGGATCGAGAGGTCCGACCCGTCGAAGCAGACCGCCAGCACGCGGGCGACGCGGCGAAGGACCGCGACTGCGGCGGAGTTGTCCCGCGCCACGAGCGCGTTGATCTCGGTGATCCCGGCCGCCCGCGCGTCGGCGACCAGCTCGGCAACGAGCGCCGAGCCGATCCCACGCTGCTGGTAGTCGTCGGCCACTTCGAACGCAACCTCGGCGCTGAGGCCCTCCCGCACCAGCCGCGCGATCGCGACCGGCTCCGGATCACCCTCCGCGTAGGCGACGAGCGCGTGGCGGTCCCGGTCGATCGAGGCCAGCCGCCTCAGCTCGGAGCGGGTCAGACAGGGCTTGGCGCCGTTGAAGCGCGCGCGCCTCGACCGCTCACTGAGCCGCTCGAACAGGCGCATCACCGTCCGCGCCTCGCCGTGGCGGAGGGGGCGCACCCGCAGCGCCGGCCCGATTGCCGGCTCCAGCGTTCGGACCTCGGGAACGGACGGGATCCTCATCTTCGGAGGATGACCACCTGGGTGGCGCTGCACAGTGCAGCCAACCTGTGTCGCAGTGTTCGGCTAGCCGTAAATCCACCCGACCACCTGCGGCGTAGCTAACGGGCGACAGGCAACCCCTCGCTCGACTTCAGAAGGAGGGACATGAAGCCGTTCGCTCTTCTCCTCGTGGCGCTGTGCTGCGCGGGGATCGCGCTGACGGCGGCGAGCGCGCGCACGACCGCCGCCAAGACGACGATCTGCCACCGCACGGCGTCGAAGACGAATCCCTACGTGAAGCAACGGGTCTCGGGAGCGGCGCTCCGGGCCGCGCTCAAGCGGCCCGCGGACATCGTCCCCGCCCCGGCCGGAGCCTGCCCGAAGACGGTGCTGACTCCGACCTCGGGCGGCCGGGCGTTCTCCGTCGCGATGACCGGCAACGCCGAGTCGCCGGCGGGCGACCCGGTCGCGACCGCGACCGCGCAGTTCCATTTCCGGGCCGGACAGGGCCAGGTCTGCTACCAGATCACGGCGGCGAACCTGCCGCCGGCGGTCGCCGCTCACATCCACCGCGGCGCGACCGGGGTGGCGGGCCCGGTGGTGATCCCGCTGGCAACGCCCACGGCGGCGGGTACCTCGAGCGGCTGTGCGCCCGCCGTCCGAGCGACCGTCAAGGCGATCCTCGCCGCGCCGGCCGGCTTCTACGCCAACGTCCACACGGCCGAGTTCCCGGCCGGGGCGATCCGCGGGCAGCTGACCGGTACCTCGACGGCCGACTTCGGCACCGTCTACGCGTTCAACCTCAACGGCTCGACCGAGCCGAACGCGACGGGCACGGCCGTGCTCCGGATCCTGAAGGACACCTCCACCGTCTGCTACCGGCTGCACGCGGCGAACGTGACGCTGCCGACGGTCGCGGCGCACATCCACAAGGGCGGGGCCGGCGTCAACGGCCCGGTGGTCGTCCCGTTCACTGCACCGGGGGCCGACGGCAACTCGAGCGGCTGCCAGACGTCGACGCCGGAGATCGTGAACGACATCCTGGCGAACCCGACGGGGTACTACGTGAACGTGCACACGAAGGAGCACCCCGCGGGCGCGATCCGCGCGCAGCTCCCGTAGATCGAAGCATCCCGCGAAGCGCAGGGCCAGGCTTGCCGCCTGGCCCTGCGACACGCTGCCGCGGCGCAGTCGGCGACTTCTTCGACGGGCTCTAGACTACGCATGGGTTGTGAACCGTTCACGGGCATGAAGAGCCCGTTTCGCTCGATGGAGCCCGCCGGCAGGCGGGCTCCATCACGTTGGTTCTCGATCGGCCACGAGACCGACTCCACGAGTCGGTGGGGCTCGTCGTGGTGAGCTTGGCAGGAGTCGCCTTTCCTGCAGGGACAGTCCCCTCCGGGGACAGTCCCTGGAAGAAGAAGCGACGCCTCCCTACGAGTTCAGCTCTTCCGCAGCGCGGATGCCGACCCGGACCAGATCCTCCGGATGCACCCACGCGTCGGCGAGATGGAAGCCGTTCGCGTCCCAGATCGCCTCGCGCAGCGGGATCGCCCAGCGGTGCTCGACCAGCGCGATCGCAGCCGCCGAGCCGTTCGGGATCACGTCGTCGACGTACCACGCGTCGGCGTCGATCAGGTGGCCGTCGGAGCCCTCGGCGGCGCCGAGCAGCGCGCCGGTCCGCATGCTCTCCTCGTCGGCGCCGAAGCCGAGCCCGATCAGGGCCCCCGCCTTCGCGCCCAGGTCGATCGCCTCGTCGACGGTCAGGTCGCTCAGCTGCATCCGCTCGACGTTGCCCTCGTCGTCCTTCTGCACGACCACGGCGTCGATCAGCCGGACCACGTCGTTGTTCCTCAGCCGGTCGAGCTCCGCCCGGATCTGCCCCTCGAACTTCGGCTCGTCGAAGCCGATTACCAGCAGCTGCACGGGGCCGGTCTCCTGCGTGGTGTCCGGCAGGCTGTCGGCCGAGACTGCCTCCTCGCCGGCGATCATCGGCGCCGTCTTCAGCGCCCGGTGTTCCATGGCCATGTCGGTCTCCTTCGTCCGCGGGATCTGCCGAACCGTAGTCGATCGTCGCAGCGCGGGCTACGCTCGGCCCGTGGTTCGGATGACCGTCGGCGAGCGCCGCACGCGGTTGGGCCGGAGGCATCGGCTGGCGGCCGAGACGAAGGCGAGCGACCCGGTCGAGGCTGCGGCCAGCGTCGTGGGTCTGCACGGCACCGACGCCGCCTCGGTCTTCGTCTCGGCGTGGGCACGGATGGACGACGGGGACGTGGCCGCCGTCGAGCAGGCTCTCTACGAGGATCGCACCCTCCTGCGCGTCCTGGCGATGCGGCGGACGATGTTCGTCGCCCCGGTCGATGCCGCCGTCTCCATGCTGGCGGCATGTTCGCTCGCCGTCGCCGCCGGTGAGCGTCGGAGGCTGTTGAGCTTGATCGAGACGACCGACCTCTGCGGAGGCGACCCCGAAGCATGGCTGGCGGCTGCCGAGGCGGCGGCGCTCGACGGGCTCGACCGCCACGACGAGGCGACCGCGACCGAGCTCGCCGGCGACGACCCGTACCTCTCGGCGGTGCTCGTCCTCGGCGCCGGCAAGAAGTACCAGGCGAGACAGAAGGTAGTGAGCCGCGTCCTGACCGTGCTCGGCGCGCAGGGTCACGCGATCCGGGCGAGCCCGCGCGGCTCCTGGACCTCGACCCAGTTTCGCTGGACGCTGCTCGATCGGTGGCAGCCCGGAGCGGCAACGCGGCCGCAGCCCGAGGCCGCGCGTGCGGATCTTGCCCGGCGCTGGCTCGGCAGGTTCGGCCCCGCGAGCGTCGAGGATCTGCGTTGGTGGGCCGGCTGGACCGTGGGTGCAACCAGAAAGGCGGTGGCCGCCAACGAAACCGTGGAAGTCGACCTCGACGGCCTGCCCGGGCTCGCGCTCGCGGAGGACATCGGGCAGGAGCGTGCCGTCGCCCCCTGGGCGGCGCTGCTGCCCGCTCTCGACGCGACGACGATGGGCTGGAAGGACCGAGGCTGGTATCTCGGCGACCACGGGCCGCTGCTCTTCGACGGGAACGGCAACGCCTCGCCGACCGTGTGGTGGGACGGGCGCGTCGTCGGTGGGTGGGCACAGGCTCCGGACGGCGAGATCCGCTTCCGCCTGCTCGAGGACATCGGTGCGGATGCTGTCGAGGCGGTCGAGGGCCGGGCGGCCGAACTCGCGGCACGCGTCGGCACTGCAAAGCTGAGCCCGCGGGCGCGGGGACGGTCGCCGGTGGAGACCGAGCTGCTCGCGTGAGCGGCATCCCGCGATGAGTCTCGACCCCGGCACGAGTCTGACGGGGTGAACGGCGACCACGAGAGGAGACAGCGCATCGAGCAGTCGCCGTTCGCCACGTTCATCGACTACCGCGTCGAGCGTTGAGCGCTGCAGACCGGAAAGGAGCATGAGATGGGCAAGCTGGTTGTCACCGAGTTCGTGTCGGTCGACGGGGTGTTCGAGGATCCCGGCGGCAGCGAGCAGTTCGAGCACGGCGGCTGGACGTTCGAGTACGACCGCGGCGACGAAGGCAACGCGTTCAAGCTCGACGAGCTGATGCAGGCCGAGGTGCAGCTGCTCGGTCGGGTGACCTACGAGGGCTTCGCCGCTGCCTGGCCCGGCCGCGAGGGACCGTTCGCGGAGAAGCTCAACTCCGATCCGAAGGTGGTCGTCTCGACCACGCTGACCGACCCGGAGTGGCAGAACACGACCGTCGTCTCCGCCGACGTCCCCGGGCAGATCCGGAAGCTCAAGGACGAGACCGAAGGCACGATCCTCGTCGCCGGCAGCGGCACCCTCGTCCGCACGCTGCTGGAGGCAGACCTCGTCGACGAGCTGCGTCTGATGGTGTTCCCGACGATCCTCGGCCGCGGCAGGCGCCTGTTCCCGGAAGGGATCGATCGGCGCAGGCTCGAGCTCGTCGAGAGCCGCACCGTCGGCGGAGACGGTGTCCAGGTCCAGATCTACCGCCGGGCGGAGGACGTCGCCAGCTAGATCCTGGGCCGGTCACCGGAAATACACCTGCTGTTGACCGCATTTTCTCGCGATGCGATGCTTCCCTGCACGTGATGACCTGGTCGCTTGCACCAACGGTGTTCGTCGTGGGCTCCCCTGGGTCGCCGACGAACGAGCGGCTGCGGGCCGCCTTCGCCGCCGCCGGGACGCGAGCGCTGGTCGGGCCGGGCGAGCTCGCCGAAGAGCGGGCTCGGCCCGGCGATGTCGTCGTCGGCCGCCTCGACGTCCGGCCGAGCCTCGACGGCATCCAGCCGGGGCTCGGCCGTCTCCGCCGGTTGCGCGACCGCGACATCCGCGTGGTGAACGACGCCGACACGCTGGTGGCGACCCACGACAAGCTCGCCACCGCGCTCCTGCTCCACGCCGCCTCGATCCCGCAGCCGCGTGCGGCCCACCTGACCGGCGAGGACGGCTCACCGGGGTTCGAGCCGCCGTACGTCGTCAAGCCGAGATTCGGAAGCTGGGGCCGCGACGTGCACCTCTGCGAGTCGCGGGCCGAGCTGCGGTCGTGCCTGCTGCATCTGCTCCGGCGACCCTGGTTCCGCCGCCACGGCGCGCTCGTCCAGGAGCTGATCCCGCCGCGCGGGTTCGATCTGCGGCTGGTCGTGTCGGCGGGAACCGTCGTCGGAGCCGTCGAACGCGTCGCCGCGCCGGGCGAGTGGCGCACGAACGTCGCTCTCGGCGGCACGCGCCGCCGGGTCTCGCCGCCGCTCGATGCGCGAAGTGTCGCCGTCGCGGCCGCTGCGGCGGTCAACGGCGACCTCGTCGGCGTCGACCTGCTCCCGGCCGGCGACGGGTGGCGCGTGATCGAGATCAACGGCGCCGTCGACTTCACAGACGAGTACGCGCTGGACGGACACGACGTCTTCGAGCGCGCGGTCGAGCCGTTCGTGCCGGCCGGCGTCCTGCGAGCGCTGCCCACCGTGGCGGCGGAGCTGCCGCCCGCAGCGATATCGGCCTAGACTCGTCGACGTTGACCGAATTCGAGATCGCCGTCGTCGGCGGCGGCCCCGCAGGGCTCACGGCCGCGCTCTTCGCCGCCCGGCACGGTCGGAGCACGATCCTGGTCGATCCGCTCTGCATGGGCGGCGCGATCCTGAACACCGAGCGGATCGAGGACTTCCCGGGGTTCCCCGAGGGCGTGCCGGGGTTCGACCTCGGCCCGCGCCTCCAGGAGCAGGCGACGAGCGCCGGCGCGACCGTCGAGCCTGCCGAGGTGGCCCGCGTCGAGCGGCGCAGCGACGACTGGTGCGTGGCGACCGAGTCGCGGGAGCTCACCGCCGCCGCCGTGATCGTCGCCACCGGGACGAGCCCGCGCAGGCTCGGCCTGCCGCGCGAGGCCGAGCTCGAGGGGAAGGGGCTCAGCCATTGCGCGAGCTGCGACGGGCCGCTCTTCCGGGGGCAGACCGTCGCCATGGTCGGCGGCGGTGACTCCGCGCTCCTGGAGACGCTCGAGCTCGGAGGCCACGACGTCCAGGTGGTGCTCGTCGACTCCGAGGCGGCGTTCAGCGGGCAGGACACCTATGCCCGGCGCGTGCTCGCAAGCAGCTACGTCGAGGTCAGGCAGCGCACGGTCGTCGAGGAGCTCCTCGGCGACGGCCGCATCGAGGGCCTGCGCCTGCACAACCTCGCGAGCGGCGAGTCGTCGGCCGTGGAGGTGGCCGGTGTCTTCGTCCACGTCGGGCGCGTCGCCAACACCGAGCTGCTCGACGGACTCGTCGCGCTGGACGACGACCGGCACGTCGTCACGGATACATGGATGCGGACCGAGCTTCCCGGCCTGTTCGCCGCCGGCGACGTTCGCGCCTCCTCGCCCGGCCAGGCGGTCACGGCCGCCGGCGACGGCGCGACCGCGGCAATCGCGGCACACCGGTACTTGGCCGGACGCTGAGGCTCAGCGCCAGGCGTCGACCGAGACGGTCGGCCCGGGCATGCTCCTGAACTTCGCCCGCATCGGCGAGCCCATGAAGATGCTGAAGTGGCCGTTCGTCTGGCCGCCGGTGACGACGACGTTGATCCGGTCGGTCTCGAAGATCGGGATCAGCTCGTCCGGCGGCGCCTTCCGGTAGCCCGCGAACGGCTCGACTCCCGCCTCGACCTGCTCGCGGATCATGTTCAGCATGATGTGGTCCCAGAAGCGGCCGGCCGGGATCCGAGCGTTCTCGTGCACCCACTCGGCGAGCTTCTGCTTGGTGTCGAAGCCCTTCTGGACGAACTCGCGGGCGACGATCGGGTCGAGCACGAAGGTGACCCCCATCGAGGGCTCGAGCCCGACCAGCATCGCCTTCAGCTTCTCCTCCCAGTGCTCGCGCAGGTGCTCCGACCACACGTTGCCCCACACGTAGAAGACGGTGACCGCGCTCTCGCCCGGCTCGAGCCCGTGCTGGACGTGGTAGGGCTCCCAAGGGCTCGCCTCCTCGTTCTCGGCGAACGTGACGCAGTTGTAGGAGAAGTTGTTGCCCTGCGAGCCGTTGTAGGAGAGCCCCGGCACGGAGCCGCCCTGCAGGTTCTGGGAGGCGAGCCCGAAGGCGCGGCCGATCGCCGAGTTCGCGTAGGCGTACGGCCCCATCGCCCCGATCCCGGAGTTCATCCCGATCTCGCTCCGGATCGGGCCGTTGACGACGACCATGTTGCCCATCGAGGACATGCTGCTCTGGCGGCCCGTGTCGCCCGAAGACGCGAGCGCGAGCAGCACGGGGAAGTGCTCGGGCGCGGCTCCCGCCATCACGGCGTTCACGGCCACCTTCTCGACGTCGTACGTCCAGTACTCCATGCCGATCGTCGGGCGGGTCTTGCCGACGATCTCGTCCGGCGAGCGGCTCGTCCCGGCCAGCATCGCCTCCACCCGCTCCTCCGTCGGCAGCACGATCGGCAGGTAGTCGGTCCAGTGGTTCTCGCGGAAGAACTCGTGCAGGTTCTCCTCCGTGTCCGGCTCGAGGAGGCGTGGCGTCGAGCGGTCCCACCCGCTGCCGCGCAGGTCCTCGTCCGCCAGCGGCCGGGTGAGGAGGTCGAACACACGCTCCATGAACGGCCCGCCGTGCACGGCGTCGTCGCCCTCGATGTACCCGCGGAGCACGGCCGGCGGCTGGTTGAACATCGGCACCGGCACGAACGCCTGCCGCGCCCGCGGCATCCCCTGCGCCCGTGCGACGGACTCGACGAGGCGCGAGAACACCTGCACGTGCACGGCCACGGCCGGAATCCCGAACTCCGACTCCATCGAGATCATGTGGCCGGAGACCTCCGGCGCGCAGCCCGGTCAGGTGCCGACGCCGATGATCGCGGCGTCGCCCTCGGCCGCGATCCGCCCGTACAGCTCCGGATCGGGCTGGTGCTGGTCGCGCATGCGCACCACCTCGGTCCGGATCCCGGGCTCGTGCTCGGCGAGCCAGCGGTGCAGCTGGCGCATGAACTCGTCGGAATTCTCGAAGCCGACGTCGACCAGGAACAGCCGCTTGCCCTGCAGCGTCTCCAGCGCCGGCGCCATCCCCCGGGCGTCCACCTTCGGCGGGTACCCGCGCGGGTCGAGGACGGTCAGCCTGGTCGCGACTTCGGTCGCCATCAACGCCACGGGTCGATCGGGGACACGAGCGGCACGTTGGGATCGGAGCGGAACGCCGGCGGCATCTGTGCCCCCTGGAAGATACTGAAGTGCCCGTTCGTCTCGCCCCCGGCGACGACGACGTTGACGCCGAACTGCTGGAAAAGCGGGATCAGCTCGTCGGGCTCGGCCTTCGACAGGCTCGCCCACGGCTCGACGCCGCCCTCGACCTGCTCGCGCACCATGTTCAGCATGATGTGGTCCCAGAAGCGGCCGGCCGGGATCCGCACGTTGTCGAACACCCACTGGGCGATCTTCTCCTGCGAGTCGAGACCCTTCGCGCAGAACTCCCGGGCGACGATCGGGTCGAGCACGAACAGCGCCCCCTCGAGGGGCTCGAGCCCGGACATCATCGCGACCAGCTTCTCCTGCCAGTGCTCGCGCAGGTGCTCCGACCAGACGTTGCCCCAGACGTAGAAGACGGCGACGGTGCTCTCCTCGGGTTGGTGCCCGCGGAAGACGTGGTACGGCGGGAACGGGCTCCGCTCCTCGTTCTCGGCGAAGGTGCAGCAGTTGTAGGACAGGTTGCTGCCCTGGGAGCCGCCGTAGGAGAGGCCCGGCACCGAGCCGCCCTGGAGGTTCTGGGAGGCGAGCCCGAAGGCGCGGCCGATCGCCGAGTTCGCGAAGTTGTACGGCCCCATGGCACCGATCCCCGAGTTCATGCCGATCTCGTTCCGGATCGGGCCGTTGACAACGACCATGTTGCCCATCGAGGACATGCTGCTCTGGCGGCCGGTGTCGCCGCTGGCACAGAGCGCGAGGATCACTGGGAAGTGCTCGGGCGCAGCGCCCGCGATCACGGCGTTGACCGCGACCTTCTCGACCGTCGACTCCCACACCTCCATGCCGACGGTCGGACGGTGCTTGCCGACCACCTCGTCCGGCGAGCGGCTCGTCCCGGCCAGCATCGCCTCCACCCGCTCCTCGGTCGGCAGCACGATCGGCAGGTAGTCGGTCCAGTGGTTCTGCCGGAAGAGCTCGTGCAGGTTCTCCTCCGTGTCCGGCTCGAGGAGGCGTGGCGTCGAGCGGTCCCACCCACTGCCGCGCAGGTCCTCGTCCGCCAGCGGCCGGGTGAGGAGGCCGAACACACGCTCCATGAACGGCCCGCCGTGCACGGCGTCGTCGCCCTCGATGTACCCGCGCAGCACGGCCGGCGGCTGGTTGAACATCGGGGCCCGCACGAACGCCTGCCTGGCCCGCGGCATCCCGTTCGTGCGAACGGTGCTGTCGACCAGCCGGGCGAATACATGGACGTGGATGCCCACGGTCGGGATCCCGTACCTCGACTCCATGTCGATCACGTGGCCGGAGACCTCCGGCGCGCAGCCCGGTCAGGTGCCGACGCCGATGATCGCGGCGTCACCCTCCGCCGCGACCCGCTCGCAGAGCTCGGGATCCGGGTTGTGCTGGTCGCGCCAGCGCACCACCTCCGTCCGGATCCCGGGCTCGTGCTCTTCGAACCAGCCGTGGAGCTGGGCCATGAAGTTGTTCGAGTTCTCGAAGCCGATGTCGACCAGGAACAGCCGCTTGCCCTGCAGCGTCTCCAGCGCCGGCGCCATCCCGCGCGCGTCGACCTTCGGCGGGTACCCGCACGGGTCGAGAACGGTCAGCTTCCGTGCGGCGCTCGACGCAACGCTCATGGCTCCTTCCTCTGGCTTCCCGACGGCTCGCCGATCGGAACCTGCTGCTCGCCGAGATAGCTGGCGACCAGCAGCTGCCGGTCGGCCCGCAGCGTCTCCACGCGCTCGTGCAGGACGATCTCGCCGTGCGAGAGCACGTAGCCGCGGTCGGCGACCTCGAGCGCGAGCTGGACATGCTGCTCGACCAGCAGCACGCCGCAGCCGCTCGCCTGTGCGTACTCGCGCACGACTGGGAGCAGGCTCTCGACGATCACCGGCGCGAGGCCGAGCGAGAGCTCGTCGAGCAGCAACAGGCGCGGCTTGCGGGCGAGCGCGCGTCCGACGGCGAGCATCTGCTGCTCGCCGCCCGAGAGCAGCCCGACCCGCCGCATCCGGAGCTCGCGCAGCTTGGGGAAGTTCTCGTAGGCGATCTCCTCGTCCGGGCGCTTGCCCTGGTACCCGAGCCGGAAGTGCTCGGCCACGGTCAGGCCGTAGAAGATCCCTCGCCCCTCCGGGACGTGGACGATCCCGCGCCGAGCCCGTTGTGTCGCCGAGACCCGGACGAGGTCCTGCCCCTCGTACACGACCCTGCCCCGCATCGGCCGGACGAGCCCCGAGATCACCCTCAGCGTGGTCGTCTTGCCGGCCCCGTTCGCCCCGAGCAGCGCGACGACCTCCCCCGCTCCGATGGACAGGTCGAGCCCGCGAATCACGGGCGCCTGGTCGTAGCCGGCGGCCAGACCCTCGATCGCGAGCAGCGAGTCCGTCGTCGTGCTCATCCCTTGATCGCCTGTTCGATCTCGGCGCCCGCGCTGCCGAGGTACGCCGCGATGACGTTCGGGTCGCGCCGCACGACGTCGGGTGGGCCGTGGGCGATCACCTTCCCGAACTCGAGCACGACCACGTAGTCGGAGATCGAGAGGACAAGCCCCATGTCGTGGTCGACGAGCAGCATCGCCTGGCCTGCGTTCGCGACCTCCTTGAGGCGGCGGCCGAGCTCCTCGCTCTCGCGGGTGTCCAGCCCGGCCGCGGGCTCGTCCAGGCAGAGCACTCGGGGGCGGGCTGCGAGGGCGCGGGCGACGCCGACGAGCTTCCGCTGCCCCTGGGTGAGGTCGGCGGGCATGTCCTCGAGCCTCTCGTCGAGCCCGAGCAGGTGGAGCGTCTCGTCGACCGCCGCGGTCGTGTCGACGGGTCGCGAGAGCACCTCCTTGATCGTCGCCCAGGCCGACGGCCGATATGAGGCGACCGCCAGGTTCTCGCGCACGGTCAGATCGTCGAACAGCTCGATCGACTGCCACGTCCTCGCCAATCCGCGGCGTGCACGAACGTGCGCGGACAGTCCGTCCAAGGTTTTTCCGTCGAGCGAGACCGTCCCTCGATAGGGAACGAATCCCGAGACGGCGTCGATGAAGGTGGTCTTGCCCGCTCCGTTCGGACCGATCAGCCCGACCAGTCGGCCGTCCGAGACCTCGAGGTCGACCTCGTTCAGCGCGCGGAGCCCGCCGAAGGAGACCGAGATCCCGGAGGCGATGAGCGCAGCCGTCACCGCTTCCCCTCGTCGCCCGTGGCAGTGGCCGCGGGCGACCGAAGACGAGCGAGGCGGGCCCCGGGCCCGCTCGACGACGTTCCGGCTGCCCGTCGTCTCTTCTTCTGCTGCTGCTTCTTCCAACCCGTGCCGGCGATGCCCTCCGGATTGACGATCAACGTGATGATCAGGGCGAAGCCGCCGACCAGGAGCGCCCAGTTGCCGGACAGGCCGAGAAACCGGTCGAAGGTGTGCGGGAACAGGCCTTCCGTCGCGCCGATTCCGGCGATCACCGCCCCGGAGACCATCGTGATGCCGCCGAAATAACCGAACGCGATCAGCCCGAGCGCCGCCACCGCCCCGAACCGGCTGTAACTCACCGACCCGAAGTTGTAGGCGTAGAGCGCACCGGCCATGCCCGCGACGAAGGCGGCCATGGCGAAGCCGGCAAGCTTGACGTTACGGACGTTGATTCCGGCTGCAGCTGCGGCCCGTTCGTTCGAGCGAACGGCGAGCATCCGCTGGCCGAGGCTCGAGCGGCGCGTGTTCGCGACGAGGAGGCCGAGCAGGATGGTTGCGGCCAGAACGAGGAAGCCGAACGTCGGGCTCGGGATCTTGTCGTCCACGCCTCGGAACGGCCCACCGGGAGAGAGATCGAGACCTCCGATCGCCGGCTGGGCGACGGGCGATCCCTGGTCGCCACCGCCCCACCTCGCGTTCAGAAAGCCGAACTGCTCGAGTGCAACGGCCGCCGAAAGCGTGACGATCGCCAGGCTCACGCCGCGGACGCGCAGAGCCGAGACGGCGACGAGAAGCCCGACGATCGTCGCCACGGAAGCTCCGATCAGGAGCGAGATCGGGAACTTCGCCCAGACGCCGCCGACATCCGTCGTCAGGTGGGACATCGTGAAGCCGGCGACACCGGCGAGCGCGAGCTGGACGACCGAGATCTGGCCGACGAAGCCGATGATGACGACGAGGGAGAGACAGATGACGATGCCGAGCAGCGAGTTGATCAGGGCCTGCCTGAAGTCGTACGGGAACACGATCAGCGCGATGACGCCGAGAATCGCCGCGATCGTCGCCGGCCTCAGCAACCGCTCGGGCCTGGGAACGACGGGCAGCCGCCTCTCGACGACCTCGCCGCGTCCGGGCAGGCTCGCCCCTCGTAAGAACAGGGCGAGGACGATGACGAGGAAGACGAACAGCTCCGAGAGGCCCCGGAGCGGAGCCCCTCCCGAGTCCGTCGGGAACCAGCTCTGCGTCCCCCAGTAGATGAGCAGTGACTGGAAGATCCCGATCGCCAGCCCGGCGAAGCACGCGACGAAGTAGGAGGTGAACCCGGCGAGCAGCGCTGCACCGAGCGCCGGCACGACCTGGAAGGCAAGCGTCTGCGCATCGAGGGAGATCAGCGGCGCGACCAGCACCCCGAGCCCTCCTGCGACGACGCTCGCGAGGCAGGTGTTCATGACCGCAAGCCGGCTCGGAGACAGGCCGGCGAGCATCGCGGAGACCTCGTTCTCCGACGAGGCCCTCGTCGAGAGGCCGAACGGCGTCCACCGGTACAGCGCCGCGAGCACGGCCGCGACGACCACGACGATCCCCGCGAGGAGGAATCGGTCGATCGGCACGACCCGCGAGAAGATCGTCACCGTGTCGGACGGAAGCACCGACGGCGCCGACTTCAGGCTGTTGCCGAAGATCACGATCATCCCCGACTCCAGCACCAGCAGCAGGCCGAGCGACGCGGCGAGCTTGGCGAGCGGCGTCGTGTTCCGGAGCGGACGGAAGACCGTCAGCTCGACCAGAACGCCGAATACGGCCATGCAGACGAGGGTCAGCACGAATGCCGGCACGGTCGACAGGTGAAAGCCGAAGAACCCGGTCCTGAATGCCCAGAAGATGTAGGCGGCGACCATCGCGATCGCGCCGGTGGCGACGTTGATGACGCCGGAGCCGCGGTAAATCAGGACGACTCCGAGCGCGATGCTGGCGATCAGGGCGCCCGCGCCCAGCCCAAGCGCCCCGTAGAGGATGACGTCCTGCATCCCGCGTCAGTCTGGCACGGAGCGCCGGGCCCGACGCCTGCCGGGCCCGGCGCTCGTTCGATGGATCGTCGCTATTTCGCCCCAGGTGGCTTCAGCCAGCCCGAGGCCACCTTCCAGACGCCTTTGCCGGAGTAGTTGTAGAACTGGGTCTGGTTGCCGCAGGCGGCAGGCTCTCCTGGGGACACCTTGCCGCATGCGATCTCCGGCGGGCCGAGCACGGTGGGACCGCGGAAGGCCTTGAACCCGGCGATGATCGCCCCCGGCGTGAGCTTGTTGAACGGGATCGCGTTCATGATCTTCACGGTGGCGAGCGTCTGCTCCCAGGCACCCTCCGCAAAGACCCAGAGCAGGTCGTTGACCGTCGCCCCGTACTGGATGCCCTTCTTCAGATACAGCTTCGACTGCGGGCCGGGCAGATTCACCAGCGTCTGAGCGATGCCGTAGGTCCACTTCGGGATGTCGCCGCCCGCGTAGGCCGCCCGCGGAAGAAACGTGCAGATCGGCGTCGAGAGGACCGGCTTCGTGTAGTGGATCTGGTCGATCGCCCGCGCGAACGGCACGCACGTCGTGAATCCGAGCGCGGCGACGATCATGTCGCTCGAACTGGCCTGCGTCGCTGCCCCGAGCAGGTCGGTCGAGAGTGGCGGGACGCCGATCACGGTCACCTTCAGGCCGACCTGCTGTAGGCCCTTCTTCAGGGCGATCGCGGCCGTGTCGGCACCGGGATCGGTCGGATACACGATGGCGGCGGACTTCACCTTGGGCAGGAACCGCTTCGTGTAGGTGCCGAACGGGCCGAGCACGCTCGTCTGGCTGCCGTTGAGGAAGAAGACGTTCTTCGCAGTCGGGTCGGCCGGGTTGGCGGTGACGACGCCGACGATCGCCTTCGTACCCTTGACGGTCGCGTAGATCGACTGGTTACCGACGGTGACGAACCCGAAGATGATCGCCTTCGTGTTCTTGTCGTTGACCATCTTCTGGCCGCAGCGGACGCCTTCTTCCTCCGCCTGCGCCCAGAAGCACTCGTTCAGCTTGAGCGGATGCCCGTGAACGCCGCCGAGCTCGGCATTGATCATCTTCACTTCCGCCTCGATCACATGCGTCGCCTGTGGGAAGTTGAAGTTCGGCGGCCCGCCTTGCCCGTTGATGAAGCCGAGCGTTACCGGTGACAACTTCGGGTTGGCCTTGCCCTTGCCGCCGACGTATGCCTGGTAGTTGAGGACCTGTGGCGGCGGGAGCGCGCTCGTGGCCGCGAGCGCCGCGACAGCCGATACGGCGAGACAGGCCCCGAACGTCACTGCAAGCGCGAATCCACGCCGCCCGCGGGCGACGCTCAGAAGTCTCACTGTACGCATTGTCTGACTCCTCCTCCGAGCCTCGGGAACGCTCCGCGCGTGGGCGCCCTCATGCCTATGTCCCGACTGGCACACCGACGCTTCTGCACGGCTTCCGTTGGGGTTGGCCTGATGCTCGTGATGCTCGTCCGCCGCGACTATCCCGCCGGCCCCGATGGGTGTCAAGGCAGGGTGCGCTCGTTGTTAACTCGGTCTCCGGCGCTCCAGCGTGTCGCGAAAGATCGGGTTGGAGAGCAGGAAGTCGATCTCCTTCGCCCGTTCCTCGTTCCGCGGCTCGTCGGGGAACGAGGCGACCATCGCCCGGAAGCGCTCCTCGGCTCCCTCGCGGAACTCGCGGTGCGTGAAGATGTAGAGGTCGTCGTTGCGGATGCCGGCCAGCACCCGCTCGCCGCACTCGATCGGGTCCATCCAGAGCGGCGAGTTGGGCCGCTCCTCGAGGTCGCGCTCGAGGTCGGTGTAACCCGAGTCGGCGTACTGCTCGGGTCGGATGCGGCCGCCCTCGCGGATGTTGGTCTGCACCGGACCGGGGCAGAACGCGGAGACGCCGATCCCCTCACCGGCGAGCTCGCTGCGCAGTGCCTCCGAGAGGCCGATCACTGCCGCCTTGGCCGTGATGTAGATCGCGGCGCCGGGGATCGGGAGCACACCGGCCATCGAGGAGGTGTTGACGACATGGCCGCCCTCGCCGTGCGCCCGCATGCGCGGCAGGACGGTCTGGATTCCGTTGACGACCCCGCCGACCAGCACGCCGAGGCCCCAGTCCCAGTCGTCGTAGCGAGCGTCGGTGACCGGGCCGAGGATGCCCATGCCGGCGTTGTTGCAGAGGACGTGGACATGGCCGAAGACGCTCTCGGCCTCGTCGGCAGCGCGCGCGAACGCGTCGCGGTCCGTGACGTCGAGCTCGATCGCGTGGATCGGTTTCCCGGCGAGTGTGTCGAGAGCCGTCTCGATGTGGTCACGCCGCAGGTCGGCGATGACGACGTTCATCCCGGCGCCGGCGAACGCCGTCGCCATGCCGAGGCCGATCCCGCTGGCGCCGCCGGTGACGAACGCGGTCCTGCCTTCGACCTCGTGCACGGTCAGTCGCCTGGCCAGGAGGCCAGCGCCTGCGCCTTCCCGGCGCGGCGGCCGTCCTCCACCGCGAGCCGATCGGGCGGAACGGGCTCGTCCGGGAATGCGGCGATCGTCTCGTCGAAGATCTCACGCAGCTCGTCGCGGTGATCGGGGTGCGTGAAGACGTAGAAGTCGTCGTTCCGGATCGCGCGCAGGACCTTCTCGCCGATCTCGTCCGGGTCCATCCCGGCCTCGTGCAGCCCGGGCAGGATCTGCATGAACCCGGGGTCGGCGTGGGTGGTGTCCGTCGACAGCTCGGCGGGCCGGATCGAGTCGCTCTCGTAGATCTTGCTCTTGACCAGCCCCGGGCAGACCATCGACACGCCGATCCCGTACGGGAGCAGGCTCCAGCGGAGTGCGTCGGAGAGGCCGTGGACGCCGAACTTCGCCGTGGTGTAGATCCCGGCGCCGGGCCCGGCCACGAACGCCGCCATCGACGCGGTGTTGACCACGTGCCCGCGCTCGCCGTGCGCCTTGATTCTCGGCACGAACGTGACGACGCCGTTGACGACCCCGCCCAGGTTGACGCCGAGCACCCAGTCCCAGTCCTGGTAGGTCGCGTCGGCGATGTCGTTGAAGAGGTTGATGCCGGCGTTGTTGCAGAGCACGTGCACGTTGCCGAGGGCGCGCTCGGTCTCGTCCGCGGCACGTGCGAACGCGTTGCGGTCGGTCACGTCGAGCTCGATCGCGTGCACGTCGCCGCCGAGCTCGGCGCTCGCGGCCTCGAGGTGGTCGGGCCGGATGTCCGCGATCGCGACCTTCATTCCTGCGCCGAGGAACGCCCTCGCCATCCCGAGCCCGACGCCGCTGCCACCGCCCGTGATGAACGCGACCTTGCCCTCGACCTCGCGCACCCGCCGGACCTTATAGTCGCGCCGGAATGGCGGCCACCACCGTGCGAGCGGACGTCGTCGGCAGCCTGCTGCGGCCCGAGTACCTGCGGGAGGCGAGGGACGTCGCGCGGGCAGGCAACCTCGACGCAGGCGAGCTGCACGCTCTCGAGGACAAGGCGGTTCTCGAGGCGATCGCCCTCCAGGAGAGCGCGGGCATCGAGGCGATCACGGACGGCGAGTTCCGGCGGACGGGATGGATCGCGTTCATCCCGATGGTCGACGACCCGCTCTTCGACGCTCCGGTCAGCGGCTTCGAGTTCCTGGACGCCGCCTCCGGCTGGCGCGGCCTCTGGAAGACCGGTGCCGGAGATCCCGCCGACACCTCGGCCCTGCCGCCGGAGGAGCCGTTCGTCACGCGCCGGCTCCGGGTCGAGCGCGACATCGTCGGCGACGAGTACTCGTTCCTGAAGGAGCATGCTCACGCGCGAGCCAAGTACACGATCCCGGCGCCGAGCTGGAGCCGGATCTTCTGGCACCCCGAGTACTCGACCGACGCATACCCGACATCGGACGACTTCATCGAGGACATCGCCCGCCTGACGCGCGAGCACATCGTCGACCGGCTGGTCGAGCTGGGCTGCGACTACATCCAGCTGGACGCACCCAACTACGCCCAGTGGCACATCGACCCCGGCAACCGCGCGGTGTTCGAGGAGCACGGGCACGACATGGCGCACGAGCTGGTCGCCGACGCCGAGCTGGACAACATGGTCTTCGATGGCCTGACGGGCGTCACGCGCGCGATGCACATGTGCCGCGGGAACGCGCCCGGCGGGATGTGGGCGGCTACCGGCGGCTACGAGGTGATCTCGAGCGAAGTCTTCCCGCGGCTGACGAACCTCGACCGGCTGCTGCTCGAGTACGACACCGACCGCGCAGGCGGCTTCGCCCCGCTGGCCGACGTGCTCCCCCACCACCAAGTCGTGCTCGGGTTGGTGACGACGAAGGACGGCACGCCCGAGAACGCCGACGACGTGGTCGCGCGGATCGAGGAGGCGACGGAGCACGTGCCGCTCGAACGCCTGGCGGTCAGCCCGCAGTGCGGCTTCGCGTCGGGCGAGATCGCCCGCACGATGACGCTGGAGGAGCAGGAGGCGAAGCTCCGCCTGGTCGGCGACGTGGCACGGCGGGTCTGGTCCTAGGGACTGTCCCCGAAGGGGACTGTCCCCAAAGAAAACCGCAGCGAATCTCAGCGTACGGGGTCAGATCCCTCGGGGTCAGACCCTACGATGCGCGACGTACCACTACGAACGCCTCGTCGTTGAACCAGAGCGCGCCGTGCTCCTGCAGGACGTCCTGGGTCGCCTGGAGGTAGCTGCTCTGGAGCAGCGCTTCCTGGAGCCGCTCGTCCTCGATCTGGTTGACGTAGATGACGGCGTTCCAGGCGGCGAACAGGGTCGAAGTGCCGATCCGGTCGCCGATCTCCGACGGCAGCGTGTGCATCTCGTAGCGGAAGACCGCCGGCTCGTCGGGAGGATCGGTGAGGTCGTACTCCCCGGCCTCCTCGCCGAGCGCCGTCCGAAGGGCGTCGAGCAGCACGTGCCGGTCGACGGTGAACGGACGCTCGCCCGGCCAGAGTCGCTCGACGATCTCGGCGGCCGGGTCCCGGCCCCACGACTGCACCGCCAGGAGGCGGCCACCCGGCGCCAGGCTCCGGGTCAGCGGAGCGAGGATCTTCTCGACCTTGAACGCCGCCCCCATCCGCGCGCGCCAGGGCTGCGAGGCGAGCACGAAGTCGTACGACGCCTCATGGTCCCGGAGGCGGGCGATCACGTCGTGGAGCAGGAACTCGTGGTCGTGGCGGTAGAGCACCAGCACCGACGGCTGCTGAGGCACCGGATTGCCGGTCTCCGGGCTCGGGCTCGTTCCCCATCCGGACGCGAGCATCGGGCCGAGCGCCTCGATCTGCTCGCCGAGCTCGTGCGCGGATGCACCCTCGAGCGCCACCTCCTGCCAGCTGAGCCTCGCGGCCGCGTCGGGATCGCTCGGCAGAAGCGCGGGCGCGTCGGCATACGAGAGGTTCGTGACGACGACGACGGTGTGCGGATGCTCGACGAACCGGTCGGGCAGCTTGTCCAGGCCCAGACGAACGTCTTCGAGGCTGATCTCCTTCGCGACCGCGAGCACCGGCACCGTCGGAAACCGGTCGTGAACCATGCGCAGCACGCGCGACAGGACGGTTCCGTCCCCCATCCCCGCGTCGAACAGCTCGAGCGCCGGAGGCGTCGGCCGCAGGAGTGCGATCTCCTCGGCGCACCGCTGGGCGATGACGGCCTTCTCGTTGCACGTCGTGACGAACGCGAGGTACTTCTGGCGGTTGTCGTAGAACCGGAACGGGGTCGGCCGCGCGGCCTCGGCCGGCGGCGCAATCGCCGCCGCGCTCCCGCCGTCGTCGGTTCCAGGGCTCGGAGACATCGCCGCTCGCGCGGATCGTAACGCCGGCGCAGCGAAAGGGGCATCGGGCCCGCTTGCCCGGGCCCGATGCCGCCGCCGTCCCTCTCCCCCCGGTCTAGTGGGCCAGCCCCGCGAGTCGCCGCCGCTGGTCGCTGCGCCGGATGATCGCGGCTCCGGCGAGCGTCAGGCCGAACACGACGACCGCTGCGATCACGACGTACCACCAGGTCGAGCTGCCCGTGCCGCCCCCGGCTGCGACAGCGCCTTGCGAGTAGTGGTCCTGCGCGCCGGCGCCGTCGCCGCCGGGCATCGCCGAGGCGGTCGCGGCGATGCCCAGCGTCGCGAGCGTCGCTGCCAGCGCCAGCCACCTGCGGATCCTCCGCCGTCTGCGACGCATCGTCCTCTCCCCCCTATCCTCTGTCCTGTGCTGCATTGCCCAGAAGACGGCGCGCCGGGCGGCTCGCTTCCCCCTCCGTCGTCGCCGTGACATTCGCCGTGTGACGACGGTGACAGTTCGCCTGTGATCGACACCCAGCTGTTTCGCGGCCTGCCCGAGGCCGAGCTCCGACAGCTCGTCGCGGTGGCGCGGCTCCGCCGCTTCGCGCGCGGCCAGGTGGTCTTCCACCGCGGTGACCCGGCCGACAGCCTCCACCTCGTCCTGAAGGGGCACTTCTCGGCGCGCGTGGTCACGCAGCGCACGGACAGCGTCATGGTCGCGATCCACGGCCCGGGCGAGGCCTTCGGCGAGCTCGCGCTCGTCGACCCGGTCCCGCGCTCGACGACGGTGACGGCGGTCGAGGCCGGAGAGACCCTCGCGATCGGCCGCGAGGACTTCGAACGGATGCGCCGCGACTACCCGGAGGTGAACGACGTGCTCGTCCAGCTGCTCGCCGCGCGGGTTCGCAGCGCCAGCGACCGGCTGCTGGAAGCGATCTTCGTGCCCGCGGAGACGCGCGTGCTCCGCCGGCTGCTCGAGCTCGTGCAGCACTACGGCGAAGCCGAGGCAGGAACGTCGATCTCGCTCACGCAGGAGGACATCGCCGCGCTCGCGGCCACGTCGCGGGCGACCGCCAACCGCGTCCTCCGCGCCGAGCAGGAACGCGGGTCACTGCGCCTCGCCCGCGGAAAGACAATCGTCCTCGACCCCGCCGACATCGCTCGGCGTGCGCGCTCCCCCGCGCTCGACCGGGCCTAGAACATTCGTGTTTGGGCGCGGCCGGCATCGGGCAGAACACCCCTCGATCGGTGCGCGGCCGGATCCCAGGGGAGCCCGAAACGGCTTGATCCGGCCGCGATCCCTCTTTTTTTGGGTCTGACACCGAAGGTGTCTGACCCCGACGGCTGAGTTCGCTGCGGCTCTGCGGGGACAGTCCCCTTCGGGGACAGTCCCTGGCTCAGAGCCCGAGCAGAGCCGGCGCGAGCCGCCTGAGGGCGTCGAGGTCGAGCACCCCCGAGGGCAGCGTCTGGATGCAGACGTGGTCCGCGCCCGCGTCGAGGTGGGCCTGCACGCGGGCCTGGATCGCGGCCTCGTCGCCCCAAACGACGATCGCGTCGCGGAGCCGCTCGCTGCCGCCGTCGTCCAGATCGGACTCGTCGAAGCCGAGCCGGAGCATGTTGTTCCGGTAGTTCGGCGCGGTCATGTAGAAGGCGACGTGCTCGCGCGCGAGCTCGCGCGCGCGGTCGGCGTCGTCGGTGAGGATCACCGCCTGCTCGGGCGCGAGCACCTTGCCGGCGCCGAGCCGCTCGCGGGCCACAGCGGTGTGCTCGGGCGGGACGAAGTAGGGATGCGCACCGTCGGTGCGGTCGCGGGCGAGGTCGAGCATCTTCGGGCCGAGCGCGGCCAGGACGATTGGGACGCGCTCGGCCGGCTCGGGCCCCATGTACGGGGCCGCCTCCATCCCGTCGAGATAGGCGCGCATGGTCGTGAGCGGCGGCCCGTACGTCTGACCGCGGAGCTCGACGGCGTGCGCGTGGCTGATCCCGAGCCCGAGCACGAAGCGACCCGGAAACGCCTCGCCGAGTGTCTTCGCGCCGGCGTTGGCCGCGGCCGGATCGCGCGCGTACACGTTCGTGATCCCGGTGGCGACCACCAGCTCGCGTGTCCACGAGAGCGCCAGCGCAGACGTCGACAGGTTCTCGCGCGAGAACGCCTCGCCGAACCAGACCGCCGGATAGCCGAGCTCCTCGAGCTCGGTGAGGCCGTCACGGACGGCAGCGGCGGGCTCGTTGGGGATGCCGCTGCTCCAGACGCCGATACGGCCGAGGCGGTCGAGAGCGAGCGGCGGCATCGCCCAACCCTACTGCGCGACGCGATGACGATGCACGAGCCCGTGACAGCCGGGTCGGGCGGCCGCACGCGCACCCGAGAGCCGTTACGGTTCCGCCATCGTGTCGCCGAGCGGAGACGCTCACCCGTGGCCGATCAAGCCGTTCGACCGCCAGCATCCGGTCCGTGGCCTGTTCGGCGACCCGCGCATCGGCGACGGCGGCGGCAAGTCGTTCCACTTCGGCGTCGACGTCAGCGCCCTCGACGGCACCGCCGTCTACGCCGTCAAGGGCGGCCGCGTCTCGATCGACGGCGAGAACATCACCGTGATCGAGGTCGAGGGCTCGCGGGAGCACTCGTACTGGCATGTCGTGCCCTCCGTTGCCGACGGCGCGCGCATCCGCAAGGGGGCGCTGCTCGGACACATCGCGAAGACCTGGGGCCACGTGCACCTCGCCGAGCGGCGCGGCGACGCCTACTGGAACCCCCTGCGGCCGGGAGCGATGACTCCGTTCGCGGACTACGGCGAGCCCGTCGTCTCGCGCGTCCTCTGCTCGCGCCCACTCGACGAGGTCTTCGGGCGTATCGACCTGATCGTGGAGACGTTCGACCGGCCGCCGCTCTCCGCACCACAACCCGCCTGGCACGGGATGCCGGTCACGCCCGCGCTGATCCGCTGGCGGCTCGTCCGCAACGCCCACGCGTACGTCGCCTGGCGGATCTCGTCGGATTTCCGGAAGTCGTTCGTCCCGAAGATCGCCGGCAAGCCGCCGAGCGACGTGCACTTCGGCGACGTGTACGCGCCCGGGACGCGCCAGAACAAGCCGAACAAGCCGGGGCTGTTCCGCTTCTGGGTCGCGCGCGGGTTCGACACGACGCCCTTCCCCGACGGCGATTACCGGCTCGACGTGGAGGCGGCCGACATCCGCGGCAACGCATCCCGCGGCCACCTCGTCCTCACCTTCGTCAACGAGGAACGAGAGCTCTAGGACGCTCGCGAGGGCAGGACGTCCGAAAGCCACTCCACGGCTGCCGGAATGTGCGCGGGATCGATCTGGTGGACGACGTCGGACTCGTGGTAGTCGACGTCGAGCCCGCCCGACTCGAGCAGCTCGCGGGCGCGGCGGGCGAAGGTGACGTCGATGACCGGGTCGTTGCGGCCGTGGGCGACGAACGCGCGAGTGGTCGTCCGGTCGCCCAGGCTCGGCTCCCAGCCCTCGACGGTCGGGACGAAGCCCGAGAACGCGAGGATCCCCGCCGATGCGGGGCGCTCGGCGGCCAGCCCGAGCGAGTAGCTCATCACCGTGCCCATCGAGAAGCCGCCCAGGACGGTCCGGTCGGGCGTCAGGCCGGTGCGCTCCCAGAGCTCGTCGTGGAGGGCGGCCAGCGCCGCGAACGCGGCGTGGAAGGTCTCCGGGTCGGGATAACCGACCCGCGGGACGACGTACCAGTGGTAGCCAGGCCAGCCCTGGATGGCCAGCGGCGCCCGCGGGGTGACGACGTGGAGGCGGTGCTCCGGATCGAGCACGTCGGCGAGGCCGAGCAGATCCTGCTCGTCGGCGCCGCGGCCGTGGTGGAGGACGAGCAGTCCGGCAGCCTCGCCGTCCGCCGGACGCTCGCGATAGACGAGCGCGCTCATGTCAGCCGGGCCACCGCCGCGAGCGTAGCGCCTCCCCGGGTGTCGAGCCCGCCGGCCGGCGAGCTTTCGTCAGCGAGCGCTCAGACCGCCTGCGAGAACGTGTTCTGACGCAACGCCTCGAGGTGGCTGAGATCGGCGAAGCCGGTGGGCTTCTGGTCGATGTAGCCGAGCTCGATCATCAGCGAGAGGATCGCGTCCATCGCGTCGTGGTTCGAGAGCGCGTCGACCGACGGCCGGTTGTGCTCCAGCGCCCGCTCGATGAAGTTCCGGTGGACGCCGATGTAGCCCTCGGCGATCGCCGCCGCGTCGGCTGGGTTCTCCTCGACGAACGAGGCACCCTCGACGAACGCGGCAACCACCTCACGGACCAGCTCAGGGTCGCGGTCGATCATCCGCTGCGTCGTCGTCAGCGAGCAGCCGGGCGCTCCCGGCCAGACGTCGCCGGTCCGCTTCACGACCGACCCGAGCCCCTGCTCCTCGAGCGCAGTCGCGTAAGGCTCGACCATCGAAGCGGCATCCGCACCCTGGCCGACGAGCGCGAGGATCGCGCCGTCGCCGGAAGGCATGCGGAGCTTCTGCCGGTCCTGCCAGCCGAGGCTCTGGACGAGAGCTGCGGCGGTCAGATCCTTGATCCCGCCCTCCTGCGGCACGGCCAGCGTGTGCACGTCGTCGAGCGCGACGCCGGCGCGGAGCACGAGCGCCGCCTCCTCGCAGCCGGAGCCGCAGATCAGGATGAGATCCTCCTCGCGCGAGCTGGCCGCGGCGACGCGCGTCCACGGGATCACGGCGAAGTCCATCGCGCCGGACACCATCTGCTCCGGCACGAGCCACGCCGTGGACGCGACCTGGATCTTCACGTCGAGGCCGTGCTTGCGGAAGAAGCCGCACTCCTGGGCGGCGTAGGCCGGCGTCTGGCAGACACCCCGAAGCAGGGCAAGGTTCACTCTCGTCATCTCGGCTCTCTCCCGCAGCCCATTGTGTGCGAACCTGGCCGGGTTGTCGATGGGGAAGCGGCAAAGTCCCCCGAATGGGGTGCTTGCCGGCCTCCCGCGTCCGGCGCACACTGCGAACCACCGATGGCCGACACGCTCGATTCCGCCGCCGAGACGATCCCCGGCGCGTTCCGCGTTGCGGTCGAGCGATTCGGTGAGCACACCGCGCTCGAAGCCGGCGACCGCCGGCTGACGTTCGCAGAGCTCGACGCGCTGTCGAACGGCGTCGCGCACCGGCTGGTCGAGCAGGGCGGCGACGGGCCGGTGGCAATGGTCGCGCCGCTCGAGCCGGCGACGATCGTCGTCATGCTCGGCACCCTGAAGGCTGGCCGTCCGTTCGTCCCGCTCGACCCGCGCGACCCGCCCGAGCGCGTGCACCTGATCGCGGAGCGTCTCGGCGTCGCCCCCGTCTCGGCCGAGCAGCTCGTCGGCGGTGCCAACGGGCGCGGAGACGACCCGCGGCTGCCGATCGAGCCGGACCAGCCGTCGGTGATCAACTTCACCTCGGGCTCGACCGGCCGGCCCAAGGGAACGGTCAAGAGCCAGCGGCAGCTCGCCTGGTCACCGACCGCGTGCGGGATCGAGCCCGGCGACCGGGTGGCGGTCACGCTGCCGCTGTCGTTCGGCGCCGCGCAGGGACCGGTGCTGGGCGCCCTGCTCGGCGGCGCCTGCGGCTGCCTCTTCGACCCCGCCGTCCACGGCATCGAGGCTCTGGCCGAGTGGGTTGCCGACGCCGGCGTCACGATGCACATGACGTCGACTTCCGCCCTGCGCGCAACGGCTGCGGCGCTCGACCGGCGGGGCCGCCGGACGAGCTCGATGCGGCTCGTCCTCGTCGGAGGCGAGCGCTGCGAGGGTCAGGACCTGCGGGCCGCCCGCCGCGTGCTGCCGGAGGCATCCCTGGCGGTCATCTACGGGTCGACCGAGGCGGGGTTCATCGCGACGACGGCCTTCGAGCCCGGTGAGCCGCTCGAGGACGGGCCGATTCCGTTCGCCCGCATCTACCCGTGGCAGGAGGTCGAGGTCGTCGACGGATCGGGCAGTCCGGTGCCCGCCGGCGAGGTCGGCGAGATCGTCGTGCGCGGCCCCGACATCGCCCTCGGCTACTGGGACGACCCCGAGGAGGAAGCACGGCGGTTCCTCGCGGCGGACGGTGGCGGGCGGGCGGTGCGGACCGGCGACCGCGGGCGTCTGCTCGCCGACGGGCGGCTCGAGCATCTGGGCCGTGTCGACCTGCGCGTGAAGGTGCACGGCCAGATGGTCGACCCGCAGGCAGTCGAGCATGCGCTCGCGGAGCTGCCCGACGTGCGTGAGGCAGTGGTGTCTGCCGTGACGGTCGACGCGGAGACGAGGCTCGTCGCCCACATCCTCCCCGGAACGGAGGCGGCCTTCTCCGCGCCGGATCTCAGGACGGAGCTGGCCGAACGGCTGCCGCCGTACATGATCCCCTCCACGTTCGTCCGCGTCGGCGAGGTCCCCCGGAACCTCTGGGGGAAGATCGACCGCGACGGCTTCCGGGGGGCGGCGCTGGACGCGATGTCCCGGGAGGCCGGATACACGCCGCCCGACGACCCGCGCGAGCAGGCGCTTGCGGAGATCGTCGGCAGGGCGCTCGGCGTCGAGCGCGTCGGCGCGGCCGACGACGTGTTCGAGCTCGGCCTCGACTCGATGTCGATGACGGAGGTGCTGGCCGGCATCCAGGATCAGCTGGGCGTCGACCTGAAGCCGCACGACCTGCTCGGCGCTTCGACGATCGATGCGCTCGCCCGGCAGCTCGGCACGGCCGACCACGGCGGCAGCGTCGCGTGGCCGCTCGAGCTCGGGGGAACGGGCGCACCGTTCTTCTGCGTCCCCGGCGGGGACTACGTGCTGCACCAGCTCCTGCCGCTCGCCCACCGGCTCGGCCGCCCGATGTACTCGTTCATCCCCCGCGGGTTCGAGCGGCGCGGGCTGCCCGACCGGACGGTCGAACGGACGGCGGCCAGGTTCGTGCGCGGGCTCCGCGTCGTCCAGCCCTCGGGGCCGTATCTGATCGGCGGCTATTCGTTCGGCGCCGTGACCGCATTCGAGATCGCGCACCGCCTCCAGGCGGCCGGCGAGCGGGTGGCGCTGCTCGTCCTGCTCGACCCCGCCTGGCACCCGTTCGGGTACGGGGAGCGGCTCCGCCGGTGGGCGAAGGTCTCCGCCGACGGTCGACCGAGCCGGAGCCTCTACGCGGTCGGCAGGGGCATCGCCCGCCAGCTGACGGCGTCGTTGCGACTGCGCGCGCGGGTGGCGACGGCCGGGATCGTCGCGAGGCCGTACGCCGAGCAGTGCCGTGTCTACGTCGACCTCAGCGCCCGCCAGGGCCGCCGCTACCGGCCGGCGCCGTATGACGGCCCTGCGCTCGTGCTGTCCACCCGAGACCGGGACGTGTCCCACCTCCTGGACATGACCCCTCTGCTCACAGGCGAGACCCAGGTCCTGGAGATACCCGGGACGCACGACTCGATGGTGCAAGAGCCGCACGTCGACGAGCTGGCCGACCTGCTCGGGGAGGCACTCGCCGTCGCCGGCGATCTCTCAGGGTCTGACCCCGCAGGGGTCTGACCCTAACGGCTGGGCTCGCAGCGGTTTCTACGGGGACAGTCCCTACGCGGGGAGCCGTAACCGTTGCCATTTGCGCCGGACGCCTCCGAGCACGCATTCTTCAGGTCGTGCGGTCGCGATCGATCGGCGTGCTCGGACGGCTCCTGGCTGCCGCTGTCTGCGCGCTGGTCGGCCACATCGCCCTCTACCACGCGGTCCGCCCGGCCGACGAACGTCACGCCTATCTGAGCTGGTATCAGCCGCTGATCGCCGGACTGTCGCTGGCGGCGGTCGCGGGCCTCGCCGGACTCGTCCTGTTCGGGCTGGTCCGCCGCGACTTCCGGCTGCCGTGCCTGGCCGCCGGCCGGTCGTTCGACCAGTCGGCGATCAGGCTGGCGATGTCGGGGCTCGCGTTCCTGCTCGTGCAGGAGTCGATCGAGCACAGCGTCGCCGCCCATTCCCTCTCGGTCGTCTCCGTCGCGGACGGGAGATGGCTCCTCGTCGTCGCCGTGGTCACCGCGAGCGCGGCGGCCCTCGCCTTCCTGGCGCGGCTGGGCGAGAGGGCCGTCCGTGCCCTCTTCGCAGACCGGCGTCCGCGCCCGGCGAGGCAGCTCGTCACACGCGCCTGGAGCCGGGCTCCCGGCGAGCCCCGCCGCTCGCGGCCGCTCGCCCTGCACGCCGCTCTCCGCGCACCGCCCGCTCTCTCCCCGGCCTAGCCCTTCGTGCACCCCGTCGGGGTGCCGTTCGAGAGGAGCAGCGTTGCAACATTCGGCCCGTGGGCGGGCACTCCGTGTCCCCGCCCGCGTGTTGATCGTCATCGGCGGTTTCCTGGCCTTTCCGGGAGCAGCCGCCGCGCATTCCGGCGCGCCGACGGTCGCACTGGACTTCCGTCTGCGCGTCTCGCACGCGACGCACGCGCTACGCCGCGTCCGGCCGACGATCGTGGACGGCGACCGGGGGCTCCGGCTGGAAGTCGACCCGCCGACGACGCTGGTCGTCCTGGGCGACCTGCAGGAGCCGATGATCCGCTTCGACTCCCGGGGCGTGTGGGTCAATCGCCACTCGCCGACCGCCGCCGGCGCGAAGCTGATCCGGGCGACGGCGGGCAACGGTGCCTCGTGGTCGCTCGCGACGCGGAGGCACGGGCTGCGCTGGCACGACCACCGCCTCGCTCCGCCGACCGACCTTCGATCCGGTGCGGTCGGGCGGTGGTCGATTCCGGTCGAGCTGGACGGGCGGCCCACCGCCCTCACGGGCACCGTCGTCCGGGTCTCGCGCCCGAGCACCTGGCCCTGGGCGGTCGGCGCCGTGCTGCTGGCGGCGGCAGTGGCGGGTGCCGCCTGGCGGCTGCCGAAGGACCGGCCCCGGCTGCTCGTCGTCCTGGGCGCCCTGGCGGCCTTCGGCGCGCTGGGGGCGAGCACGTCGTTCGCCACCGCCGACGAGATCAGCGGGGCGGGCGAATGGGTCGAGGTGAGCGTGGTCGCGGCGCTGCTCGCCCTTGCCCTCGTCTCCCTCCGGCGTCCGTGGGGCTCGCTGCGCATCTGGGCGGCGGCCGGGATCGGCGTCGCCGCCGCCACGTTCAGCGTCGGCTCCCTCGGGGTGTTCGTGCACGGCTACGTGATCTCGACGCTGCCGGCGGCGGCCGCGCGGCTGGCGGTGCTGCTGGCGGTGGTCGCGGGCATGGCGACGGCCCTGCTCTCGGTCTCCGTCGGGATCGAGCGGATTCCCGTCCACCCCGCACCGGCGGCACGACCGCCCGCGCGGAGCAAACGAAAGAGCAGGCGACGGCCATGGACCCGTGGAGGCTCCCGATGAAGGCATCCAGTCCGACGATCCTGCTCGCGGCCCTTGCGGTCGCGAGCCTGAGCGCCTGCGGCGGTTCCGGCTCGTCGCAGCCGGCGGCGCCGACGATCCAGCCGGCCCGCACATTCGAGCTCACCGGCTTCGAGCCGGCCGGCCGGGTCAGGCCCGGCATGCCGACCACGCTCGCGTTCACGATCCGGCAGCCGGACGGCCGGCCGCTCGTCCATTTCCGCCGCGGCGCCGGCCCACACACGGGCGTGCACGTGATCATCGTCCGCGACGACCTCTCGACGATCGACCACCGCCATCCGCCGATCGAGCCGAGCGGGAGGATCCAGGAACGGATCGTCTTCCCGGCTCCGGGCACCTACCGGATGGTCGTGGATGTCTACCCGCAGCTCAGCGGGCCGCTGCGCAACTTCCAGCTGTTCCGGACGATCCGCGTCGCCGGCACCGCGCACCGGCAGCCGCTGCCGCCGTTCCGCCCCACGGTCGTCGTCGACGGCTACCGCGTGACGATGCACGGTCACCCGGCGCTACGGGCGATCCAGGCGAACTTCCTGACCGTCACGGTCACCGGCCCGAACGGCAAGCCGGCGCGGTTCACGCCCTGGTACGGGGCTCTCGCGCACGCGATCTTCTTCCGGCAGGGCTCGCTGGACTACTTCCACACGCACGTCTGCGCCCCGGGCGCCAGCGGCTGCACGAGCCTGCTCGGCGGCGCCAGCGTCGCCGGGACGTCGTCGACGCCGGGGAAGCTCCATGTCGGCGTCCTCGTCCCGGTGGCAGGGACGTGGCGCCTCTTCCTGCAGACCCAGGTGAACGGCCGCGTCCTGACCGCACCGTTCACGTTGCGGGTGCGCTGAGGTGACCCGCAAGGAAAGGAGAGCCCGATGAACGGAATCAACCCGGGCCGCCGGTGCCTCGCCGGCCTGCTCGTCGCGGTGACCGCACTGCTGGTCGGAGTCGGCTCCGCCTGGGCCCATGCCCGGATCAGCCCGTCGTGGTCGAAGTCGAAGCAGCTGCAGCTCTTCTCGCTCGCGGTCCCGACCGAGAAGGAGAACCTGACCACGACGAAGGTCGAGCTGACCGTCCCGCAGGGATTCGGAATCGACTCGTTCGTGCCTGCCTCCGGCTGGAAACGCGAGGTCCACCAGACCGGCTCCGGCGAGGATGCGGTGATCCAGAAGGTGACCTGGACCGGCGGCAGCGTGCCGACCGAGGAAGACTCGCTGTTCCAGTTCCTCGCCAGTCCCGTCCTCCAGCAAGACGTACACCTTCGCGGTCCGGCAGACCTACTCCGACGGCTCGGTGGTCGACTGGTCCGGCCCTGAGAGCTCGGACTCGCCCTCGCCGACGATCGAGGCGAAGAGCTCGCTCGGCGGCGGTGGAAGCTCGACGCTCGCGATCGTCGCGCTGATCCTCGGCGGCGTCGCACTCGTCGTGGCGGTCGTCGGCCTCCTCTCCCGGAAGGGAGGCCGCTCCCTCGCATGACCTTGCGCAGGCGGGTTGTCACGATTCTCGTTCTGCTTGCGGCGCTGCTCGCCTGGCCGGCCGTCGGCGTGGGCGCACGCCGCGCTCCTGCGGACGGTGCCCTCGGCGAGCGGAGTCGTGAACAGCCCGCCCAGGCAGGTCTCGCTCACCTACAGCGAGGCGGTCGAGCCGCGCTTCGCGATCGTGTCGGTCACCGACGCCGGCGGTGTCCAGGAGACGGCCGGCCCGCCGCGCCGCTCGTCGAGCAACGCCGACACGCTCGTCGTTCCGCTGAGGAAGCTGGCGGAGGGGTGGTACCTCGTCTACTGGCGGGTGATCTCGGTGGACGGCCACCCGGTCCGGGGCGCGTTCACGTTCGCGGTCGGCCCGAACCCCGGCCCGGCGCCGCAGTTCGTGATCCCCTCGATCTCGGAGACCGCGGCGACGCCGCCGCTCCTGATCGCCCGCTGGTTCGTCTTCCTCTCCGTGATGGCCTCGATCGGGCTGTTCGCGCTGCGGATGCTGATCGCCCGGCCGCTGGTCTCGCGCGTGGACGGGACCCGCCTGCGGAGCGTGTCGATCGCGTTCTTCGTCGCCGCCGCCGTCGCGCTCGTCGCCACGCCGGTCTACGTCGACATCGCCACCGCCAAGTTCGCCCTCCGCTCCGCGTTCGCCGTCGGCACGCTCGTCCCGCTGATGCGGGTGTCGTCGTTCGGCCGTGGGCTCCTCGACCTCGAGCTCTGCTTCGCGCTGTTTACCGCCGCCGCCGGCGATTGCGTTCTGGCTCGACCGGCCCGACCGGCCCCGGCGCTCGATCGCCGGGCTCCTGTCGCTGTCCGGTGCGCTCGCGGCAGCCGCCGCGATCCTCGTCCTTCCCGGACTGGCCGGGCACGCCGCCCAGACGTCCCCGCGCGGCTGGTCGCTGCTCTTCGACTGGCTCCACCTGCTCGCCGGGTCGATCTGGATCGGCGGGCTTGCCGGGCTGCTCGTGCTCTGGGCGGCGCTGCCGTCGGCGCGCCGGGTGGCCGGGCTGGTCGTCTGCGTCCCGCGCTTCTCGAACGTCGCCTTCGTCTCGGTGCTGACCCTGATCGGCTCGGGGGTTGCAGCCGCGTTGTTCCACCTGCCGACGCTGGGCTCGCTCTGGCAGACCTCGTACGGAGAGGCCCTGCTTGTCAAGATCGGGCTGCTGCTGACGGCGATGCTGCTCGCGTCCGTCAACCTCCTCCGCACCAAGCCGCGGCTGGTGGCCGCTCGGGGCAACGCCGACGCCGGCGAGCCGGCCGCCCGCCTCCTCCGCCGGCTGGTGGGCGGCGAGGTGCTGCTCGTCGCGGCAGCGATCTTCGCGGCGGCGGTGCTCTCGAGCCTCCCGCCGCCGTCCAAGGCGCTCGCGTCCGTCGGCAAGGCCAGCGGGCACGTCGGCCCCGGCCCGGTGGCAGCGATGGTCTCGAAGAACGGCTACCGGCTCGAGCTCCGCGTCGCCCCGAACCGGGCGGCAGTGCCGAACGCGTTCTCGGTCCGGCTGACCAGGAACGGCCGGCCGGTGCCGGGGGCCGACGTGACCGCCGCCTTCACCATGCTCGACATGGAGATGGGTCAGCAGGCCTACCACCTGGCGGAGACCTCGCCGGGCGTCTACGCGCATTCCGCCCCGGCACTGGTCATGGTCGGACACTGGGCGCTCTCCTTCGACGTCCAGCCGCCGGGGAAGCAGCCGTTCGACGTCCTGCTCGTCGACAAGGCGAACGGATGAACAGGCTGCTGCTCGACGTCCGGTTCAAGCTCTTCGCCGCGCTGGTCGCGCTCGCGCTGGGCGCGGCCGCGATCCTCGTCGTCGTCCTCTTCGCCCAGAGTGTCCTCGGCTAGGCCCGGCTTCGTCGCGCTCGCGGCGGTGCTCGCGCTCGTCGCAGCGGGCACGGCCTGGGCGGACGGCGATCCGGCCAGCGACTACCTGCTCACCCAGAAGGTCTTCCTGCCCTACGACGCCAGCATCTCGGCGGTGCGCTCCCAGCAGCTGGCCGCGCTCGCCTCGGACGCAGCCCGGGAGGGATATCCGATCCGGGTCGCCCTGATCGCGTCGCCCACCGACCTCGGGTCCGTCACCGCGCTGTGGGCGAAGCCGCAGCAGTACGCGAAGTTCCTCGCAGCCGAGGTCTCGTTCGCCTACAGGGGCCGGCTCCTGATCGTGATGCCGGCGGGGCTCGGCACCTACCAGCTCGGCCACTCGTCGGACCGCCAGCAACGGGCCCTCGCGGGCCTGAAGGTCGCGCCCGGCGCGAACGGGCTCGCGGCCACGGCGATCACCGCGGTCGAGCGCCTCGCCGCCGCACGCGGCATCACGCTGCGGGCGCCGCGGGGCGTCTCGCCGTCGAAGCGGACCAGCGACGACCGACTCAGGCTCGGCCTGATCGTCGCCGCGGTGCTCGTCGTGGCCGCCGCACTCCTCCCCGTCATGCGGTTGCGCCGCCGCCGCGGCGCTGGATGACCCGCTGCCTCGGAGTCAGCGGGCGATCTCGAGCGCGACGCCCAGCGGGCAACCCTGCTCGGCGACGAGCGACTTGACCGCGAGGCAGTCGATGCCCGCCTCGACCGCCCTGATCGCCTCGTAGCGGCCCAGGCCGAGCGCCACGAACTGCTCGATCTGGTGCTTCTCGACTCTGATGATCTCGTCGCTCGAGATGGGAGAACCTCCGGGTTGCGTGCTTCCTCTCGCTCGGACGCCTGGACCAGCCGAAGGTTGGGCTTCGTTACGGAAGATTCACAAACCGTCGGTGCAGCATTTCGTTTCGGTTAAGCGTGTCCTGCATCTGCCCGAGCGGCTTGACCGACGGCTAGCGTTCGACCGTGATCGAGGCCCGCGGTCTGAGGAAGGACTACGGTGCGAAGCGCGCGGTCGACGAGCTCACCTTCACTGTCCGGCCCGGCATCGTCACCGGCTTCCTCGGCCCCAACGGCTCCGGGAAGTCGACGACGATGCGGCTGATTCTCGGCCTCGACAGACCCACCGCGGGCGACGTCACCGTGAACGGACGTCACTACCGCGAACACCGTGCGCCGCTGCACGAGGTCGGCGCACTCCTCGAGGCCCGGTCGGTGCACACGGGGCGGCCCGCGTACCACCACCTGCTCGCCCTGGCGCGGACACACGGCATCCCGAAGCGACGGGTCGAGGAGCTCATCGACTTCGTCGGCCTCGCGGACGTCGCGCGCGGACGCGCGGGGAAGTTCTCGCTCGGAATGGGTCAACGCCTCGGGATCGCGACCGCACTGCTCGGCGATCCTTCGACCCTCCTCCTCGACGAGCCTGCGAACGGGCTCGACCCCGAGGGGATCCACTGGATGCGCAACCTCCTCAAAGGCCTCGCCGCCGAGGGACGTGCCGTGTTCGTGTCCTCGCACCTCATGAGCGAGATGGCGCTGACCGCAGATCACTTGATCGTGATCGGACGCGGCCGGCTGATCGCAGATACGAGCGTCGACGACTTCGTCCGCCGCGCTTCGAGCAAGGTCGTGCGCGTGCGATCGCCCGAGGCGACGCGGCTGGTCGAGATCGTCGCCGGAGCCGGCGCAACGACCGCGAGGAACGGGCCCGACCTGATCGAGATCTCGGGACTGGCGGCGGAACAGGTCGGCGAGGCAGCGGCCGCTCACGGGATCGTCCTCCACGAGCTGACGCCGCAGCAGGCGACGCTCGAGGAGGCGTTCATGACGCTGACGAGCGACGACGTGGAATTCCGGGCAGCCACGCATCCGAACCCCGTGCCCGACGAGGCGGAGGCGGCATGAGCAGCACGGTCGCCGCAGTCGACCTTCCGCGGGTGGAACAGAGGGGGCGGGTCACCCAGGCCCGGGTCGTGCTCTCGGAGTGGACGAAACTCCATTCGCTGCGGTCTACGCGCTGGTCGCTGCTGATCGCGACGGTGCTCGCAATCGGGCTACCGGCGCTGTTCGCGGCCGTGACCTCGTCGCACTGGGGATCGATGAGCCCGCACGATCGCGCCGACCGCCATCCGCTCGACATCGCCCTCGCGGGCGTGAATGTTGCGCAGCTCGCGATCGCGGTCCTCGGAGTGCTCGTGATCACCGGCGAGTACTCGACCGGCATGATCCGCGCGTCGTTCACCGCAGTGCCCAGGCGTCTGCCCGTGCTGTGGGGCAAGATCGGGGTGTTCGCGGCGGTCACGTTCGCGCTGATGCTGCCGGCGGTCGTGATCGCGTTCTTCGTCAGCCAGGCGATCCTGTCGAAGCACGACATCCTCCAGATCTCGTTCTCGCATCCGGGGGTTGCGCGATCGGTCGTCGGCGGCGCCGGCTACCTCGTCCTGCTCGGCATCTTCGCGCTGGCGATCGGCGCAATCGTGCGGAACACGGCGGCAGGAATCGCGGCGTTTGCCGCGCTGTTCTTCGTGATCCCGCCGCTGATGAACATCCTGCCGGCCCGCTGGAACAATGCGATCTCGCCGTTCTTGCCCGATGCGGCCGGACGCGACATGTTCTCCCTGACCACCGGTGCCCACGATCTCCACCCCTGGCCCGGGTTCCTGCTCTTCACCGGCTACACCGTTCTGGCGGTCACGATCGCCGCGCTGTTGCTGGTCCGCAGGGACACCTGAGACCACCGATGAGTTTCGCGCGCCGGTGCGGTCCAAGCTGGTGACCCGAACGAAGAGGAGGCCGAAGATGGCGAAGGTGGAGACCAAGCTGGGCATCAAGGCGGTGGGCCGCGTCTGCGTGACCGTCTCGGACACCGACCGCGCGCTCGACTTCTACGTCGGCACGCTCGGTTTCGAGAAGGTCGTCGACATCCCGATGGGGCCCGGCATGCGCTGGGTCGAGGTCGCGATCGGCGACAGCAAGACGACGATCGCCCTCGCGCCCCCGCCGGAAGGGAAGGAAGCAGGCGGAGTCGAGACGGGGATCATCCTCGACACCGCCGACATCGATGCCGACCATGCCGCCCTCGAGGCCGCAGGTGTCGACGTCGACGCGGAGATCAGCCGCTACGGCGATCCGGTGCCGCCGATGTTCTGGCTGCGCGATCCCGACAAGAACTCGCTGATCATCGTCCAGCCGACGTCCTAGCAGGGTCTGACCCCGAGGGGTCTGACCCCGACAGCTGAGCTCGGAACGGCTCTGTAGGGACTGTCCCCCCGGGGACAGTCCCTTTGAGACCGTCCGCCCACCGACTTGACGCCCGGAAGGCGGTCTGCCAGATTGCCCGCGCTGCGGCTGGTCGTCCTCGAGGGAAAGGCGCGGCGTTGGCACAGCCGGAAACGGAAATGGCCGTCACGGAGCCGACAGGCGATGGCTCCGTCAAGGAGCTTCGCCTCGCGCTGGTCTGCTACGGCGGCTCGTCGCTGGCGATCTACATGCACGGCATGACGAAGGAGCTGCACCGCCTCGTCCGGGCGTCCTCGCTGCTCGACGCGCCCGACGGCGCCGACGCGTCCAGCGTCAGCGAGGGCGTCTACCGCCGCCTCCTCGCGGAGCTGGCCGCCCGCGACGCCGAGGGTGTGCGCACGCGGGTGGTCGTCGACGTGGTCGCGGGAACGTCCGCCGGCGGGATCAACGGCGTCTGCCTGGCAAAGGCGCTTGCCCACGACCTCTCGCTCGACGGCTTCCGCGACCTCTGGTTCGAGCGCGGAGACATCGACGGGCTGCTCGCGGCGCCCCACTTCCTGCCCCGGAAGCTGAAGATCGGGTGGGTGGCGATGAGAGCGTTCAGGCACGCGCCGTTCCGGGGCGATCTGATGGCGCAGTGGATCTACGACGCCTTCCACGGCATGGAGCGCGGCGACGGGCAGGCGGCCCGGACGCTGATGCCCGACCGGCACTTGCTCGAGCTCTTCGTCACGGTCACCGACTTCTACGGCTACGAGCGGCAGGTGCCGTACGCCGACCCGAACCCGATCCACGACCTGCGGCATCGCCACGTGCTCGGCTTCCGCTACGGCGGCGAGGACGGACGCGACGACTTCGGCGCCGACTCGAACGGCGCACTCACCTTCGCCGCCCGGTCGACGTCCTGCATCCCCGGCGTGTTCCCGCCCGTGAGCTTCGAGCAGCTGACGACCTGGCTCGGCGACCGCCCGGTCGACCTGACCGAGCTCGAGCAGCGCTTCTTCCGCAACTACCAGCTCGCGAAGTTCCCGCCCGGGTGGACGTGGTTCGTCGACGGCGGCGTCCTCGACAACAAGCCGTTCGGGCCTGCGATCCAGGCGATCCGGCAGCGGCCCGCCGACGTCGAGGTCGACCGGCGGCTGCTCTACCTCGAGCCGGACCCGGGCGGACTGGCCAAGGCCGCGGAGCAGTCGGCCCCGGGGACGATCGCCGCCGCGATCGGCGGGCTCACCGGCCTCCCGCGCTCGGAGCCGATCCTCGACGACCTGGTCGACATCGCCGCCCTGAACCAGCGCGTCCGGAGGATCGCCGACATCGTCGAGACGAGCTGGGACACCATCGCGGCGCGGGTCAAGGAGATCGTCGGGCCGTTCGACCAGATCCCGACCGATCCGGCCAGCCCGGAGCTGGCGGCGATCAAGAAGCGGCTGGACGAGGAGGCGCGGAAGAGCGCCGGCTTCAGCTACGCGACCTACGTCCGCCTGAAGATCAGCGGCGTCATCGACCGCTACGCCCAGACGGCCTGCGCGGTCTGCGACCTGCCCTCCGACTCCAACCACGCCCTCCTCACCCGGAGCGCGCTGCGCTCGTGGGCCGAGCGGCAGAAGCTGTTCGAGCCACTCGTCGAGCCCTCGTCGCGGCAGCTCGAGTTCCTGGTCGACTTCGACCTCGGCTACGCGACCCGCCGGCTGCGCTTCGTCAAGGACGGCGTCAGCCACCTCTATCGAACGGCCGGGCAGGCCGGGTACCCCCCGCGCGCGGAGATCGACGCGGTCAAGGGCCGTCTGTGGACGGCGATCGGCACGCTGCGCGACGCGATGGCCGGAACCGGTTTTGGCGAGCCGCTGCGCGCCGACTTCGGCACGTGCTTCCCGGTCGACGCGATGCGCACCTTCCTGGAGACCCGCGGCTTCGACATCGCCGCGTACGTCCAGGAGTACGTCAAGCACCTCGACGGGCTCGAGCGCGCCCTCGCCGAGTTCCTGAAGGCACGCCTGGCCGGCTTCACCGCCGGCCTCTACTCCGAGCTGCTCCAGCTGACGCAGGGCTGGGAAGGGCAGATCCGGTCGGACCTGCTCGTCCGGTACCTCGGGTTCCCGTTCTGGGACGTGCTCCTGTACCCGGTCCAGGCGTTGAGCGATGTCGGCGAGAACGACTTCGTCGACATCGTCCGGATGAGCCCGCGGGACACGCATCGGATCCCGGTCCCGAAGCTCCCCGGCCAGACGAAGAAGCTGGTCGGCGCGGAGAGCCATCACTTCGGCGCCTTCCTCAGCCGCCGGGGGCGGGAGCAGGACTACCTCTGGGGGCGGCTCGACGGCGCCGAGCGCCTGATCGGCCTCCTGCTCGCCGACGCGGACGAGGCCGACAAGAACCGCTGGTGCAAGGAGGCGTTCCAGGCGATCCTCGACGAGGACGAACGGGCCGTCCCGAAGGCAGCCGACCTGGTCGCCCACGTCCGCACGTCGATCGCCTGACCGCGTGACGCTTCCGACCGCCCAGCTCGGCACCACCGACGACTGTGGCTTCTCGCCGTTCGGCGACGACACCTCCACGACGCGCGAGACAGCGTTCGCCAAGGTCGCCGCCCGGGTCGCGGGCACCGAGCTCGCGTCGCGCGAGCTCGGGATCTGACCGCTCTACTGGGGCGGCCCGCTGCCGAGCGTGACCGTGACCGTCCCGCCGGTGCCGTACTGGTCGACGTAGCCGACCTTCACGGTCTGGCCGGGCTTCTTCGACCCGATCAGCGTCGTCAGCGCGGCCGGCGTCGACACCGTCCGGCCGTCGACCGTCGCGATCGCGTCGCCAGGCTCGAGCCCGGCCCGGTCGGCAGGCCCGCCGGGGACGACGTACTGGATCACGTCGTAGCCATCGCTGACGTCGATCTGGACGCCGAGGAAGCCGGTGGCGCCGATGTGGACGGCAGCGGACGCCTTGCCCGCGGCGATCTGCCTGGCGATGCGGACTGCCTTGGCGATCGGGATCGCGTACCCGTCGCTCGCCTGCGCCGAGTAGTTGGCATACCCGGAGCCGACCGAGGCGGCCGTGTCCATGCCGATCACCTTGCCGGCCTTCAGCAGCGGGCCGCCGGAGTCTCCGGGCTCGAGCCCCGCATCCGTCTCGATCAGCCCGGTCAGCCGCTCGCTGCCGCCCTGGTCGTCGCCGACCGTGATCGACCGGCTCAGGCCGGTGATGTGACCCCGCGCGGACGTGATCGTCCCGGTTCCGCCGGCGTTACCCAGAGCGGTGACGGCCTGGCCGACCGCCGACGTCGAAGTATCGAGGGGCAGCGTCTTCAGGTTCGCGGCGCCGCTCGCCCGGATCAGCGCGACATCGTCGGTCACGTCGTAGCCGACCACCTTGGCCGCATAGCTGCGCCCCGTGCCCGGAACGCGGACCCGGATCGACGTCGCCCCGCGGATCACGTGGTTGTTGGTCAGCACCTGGCCGTCGCGGGTCAGGACGATGCCCGTGCCGGCTGCGGCGCTGCCGTTGAGGGCGAGGTTCGTCTCGATGACGACGACACCGGTCCCGATCGAAGCCGGCGTCGACCGCGCGAACGCCAGGCCGGCGGCGACCGTTGCCGCGACCACGGCTGCCGTGACCAGAATGAGGATCCGTCGGCGGATGACGTTCATGACTGCTCCTTGCTCTCGGTTACGACCTGCGGGACGTCGATCATCGGACGAGAGTAGAGAGCGACGCTGAGTTTTCCCTGAGAAGCGCCGGTTGGTTCATGATCGGCGCCATGGCCGGCCGGCATCGTCGCGAGAGCCGGGCGGCCGTGGTCGGCGGGTCGATCGGCGGCCTGACCGCGGCCCTGCTCCTCCGCGACTCCGGCTGGGACGTGGACGTCTTCGAGCGTTCCGCCACCGTGCTCGAAGGACGCGGCGGCGGCATCGTGCTCCACCCCGCGACGATCCGGTATCCGGTCGAGCGGGCCGGGGCGGCGCCGGCCGACCTCGGCGTCTCGGTGACCTGGCTGCGCTACCTCGACGGCGTCGGCCGGGCTGCGCACGAGGAACGGTGCTCCTACCGTTTCACCTCGTACGACGTCCTGTACCGCCGGCTGCTCGAGTGCTTCGGCCACGAGCGCTACCACCTCGGCGAGGAGTGCATCGGCCTCCGCGAGCCGGCGAGCCCGTGTCTTGCGTTCGCCTCGGGTCGCCTTGCGGATGCGGATCTGGTCGTCTTCGCCGACGGGATCAACTCGTTCGGCCGCGGCCTGCTCGCTCCCGCGGCGGAGCCCCACTACGCGGGCTACGTCGCCTGGCGCGGCACCGTCGACGACGCGCTGGTCGCCCCGTCCGCGCGCGCGGTGCTCGCCGACGCGATCACGTACCACGTCCTGGCGGACGGGCATTTCATCACCTATCCGATCCCGGGCCGGCTCCGGAACTGGCTGTGGTACCGGAACGTGCAGCCGGGCGCGGAGCTCGAGCAGCTCCTGACCGGCGGGGACGGCACGCGCTTCGCGACCTCGATGCCTCGCGGCTCGGTGCCGCCCGACCGGCTGGGCGAGCTCGCCCGGCTGGCCGATGCGAGCCTTCCGCCCGTGCTCGCGGAGGTGCTGGCCGGGACGCCCGAGCCCTTCATCCAGGTGATCTTCGACCTCGAGGTCGACCGCATGACCGCCGGGCGAGCGTGCCTGATCGGCGACGCCGCCTTCACGGCGCGGCCGCACATCGCCGTGGGCACGGCGAAGGCGGCCGAGGACGCGTGGACGCTGGCGGCCGCGCTCGACGTCGCGTCCGGCGGCGGAGTCGTGGAGGCGCTGGGCGCGTGGTCGCGGCAGCAGATCGCGCTCGGCACGGCCGCCGTCGCACGCTCCCGCGAGGCGGGCACCCGCCTGCAGAACGGGACGTGGCGCGTCGGCGAGCCGTTGCCGTACGGTCTCTACCGGGTGGGCGACAGCTCGCTCGCGGATGAGTGAACGCCCGTCGGCGTGGGTAAGAAGAGGAAGTGAGGGAGTACGAGATCGGGAGCGAGGCGTGGATGCGCGAGCGCGCCGAACGCGGCCTCGACCCCGGCGAGGCGGACCGGCCGGACGACGGCCGAATGCTCAGCTTCGATCCGTCCGGCTACTGGCCCGAGGCGCACAAGGGCTGGACGATCTCGTACGCCTGGACTTCACTCGAGCGCTGAGCGCTCGAAGGTGCGGCTAGCCGTACCTCGATAGACGGGCTGCCTCGCTTCCCCTCCGTGGTTGCACCCGGCAGACTCAAAGACATGAACGGAACGAACGTGACGACACCGCCCCTCGGGCTGACCGCGGGCTGGTACCAGGCAGGCCCCGCCGACTGGGCGGAGGTGCTGGTGGACTTCCCGCTCTTCTCCGGCATCGCGAAGCGTCGCCTCCGCGGGCTCGTCCGGCACGCGACCTTCGCCGAATACGGCCCGGGCGACGTCGTCATCCAGAAGAACGAGCCCGGTGACTCTCTCTACGTCATCCTCGGCGGCTCGGCAAAAGTACGCGGGAAGCCGGCCGCGCGGCAGCTTCGCACCGGCGACTACTTCGGCGAGTTGGGGCTCCTCCACGGCGCGCCCCGCTCGGCAACGGTGGTGGCGACGGGCCAGCTGCACGTGATGAAGCTGCCGCGCGACGCGTTCATCCGGACGGCGCGGCACGAGCCGGGGATCGCGCTCGAGCTGCTCGGCACGCTCGGGGCGCAGATCCGGCGGCTCGAAGCCCAGGCTGCATAGCCACACGCAGGAGAGCGGGTGAGCCGTCTGCGGCTCGTAGGGTCTGACACCAGCGGTGCCTGACCCCGAAGGCTGGGCTCGCCGCGGTTTCTACGGGGACAGTCCCCTGCAGGGACAGTCCCTATAGCGCCATGGCGCGGAGCCATGCGTTCTGGGGTGCAAGCGTCTACTTCTTGCGGGCCCGGCTGGGAGCGACCCGCGGCGGCTCGTCCGGCTGCTTCGGGTACACGGGCGGCCACGGCGCGTCCTTGAGACCGGCGGCGCGGTCCCGCTCGTTCAGCTCGAGCAGAGGCTCGAGCGACTGCGGCCGGTCGTTCATCGTCTCCCACGGATCACCCTCGGCTGCCAACCGGCCGGGCACGGTGGCGATCGTCAGCTCGTCGGGGTGAATGACGTCGACCTCGTCCCAGGTGAGCGGCGTCGAGACCTGGGCGCCGGGACGCGCGCGCACCGACCACGCTCCGAAGACGGTCTTGTGGGGCGCGTTCTGGTTGTAGTCGACGAAGACGCGACGGCCGCGCTCCTCTTTCCACCACGCCGCCGTGATCAGCTCGGGACTCCGGCGCTCGAGCTCGCGCGCGACGGCGACCGCGGCCGCCCGCACCTGGTACGAGTCCCACCGCGGCTCCAGCCGGACGTAGACATGGAGGCCCCGGTTCCCCGTGGTCTTCGGATGGCCGACGATCCCGAGCTCGTCGAGCAGACGGCGAAGCTCGGCCGCCGCAGCCCGAATGTCGTCGAAGTCGACGCCGGGCTGCGGGTCGAGGTCGAGCCGCAGCTCGTCCGCGACGTCGGGGCGGTCGTGGAGGTAGGGCCAGACGTGGAACCCGAGGCAGGCGAGATTGACGGCCCAGACCACGTGGGCCATGTCGGCGAGGACGAGCGCGCGGGCGGTCGTCCCGTTCGGGGTGCTGACGATCGTCGTCTGCAGCCACTCGGGCGCGTTCGCCGGGACGCGCTTCTGGAAGAACGAGCTGCCCTCGGCGCCGTGAGGAAAGCGCTGCATGAGCGTGGGCCGCCCCCCGGCCGTGCGCATGAGCGGCTCGGCGACCGCGAGGTAGTACCGCACCAGGTCGAGCTTCGTCTCGCCGCGCTCCGCGAAGAAGACCTTGTCGGGACTCGTGACCGTCAGATCCCGGCCCGCGATTTCGAGCACGTGCTCCTCGGTCATGGAACCGAAGGTGCTACGACAACCTCTCCTTCGGGTCTTCCCAGGAAGGGCTGACGCCGAACGAGGTGCTGAGCAGGACGTCGACGAACTTGGTGTCCGCCCACTCGAGCTCGTCGCTCATGTTCTCGCGAACCCAGGCCCAGGCCGCGTCGACACCTGCGGCGGCTTCCTCGAGGCTGTCCCAGAGGGTGATCGCGATGAACTGCTGTTCGCGAGGGGTCTCCGCCGCTTCCAGCTCGGGGTCGACGTCCCTTGTGTCCGCGAACAGCGAGTAGTCACGAAAGCCGGGCTGCTTCATGAAGATCGGGATCAGGCCGCCCTCGACCTTCTTCGCGAGCTCGGTCGGATCGGCCTTGAAGCGATACGAAGCCATGCGTGCGACCATGACGCTCCCTTCGACGAGGCGGTTCGCCGACCGGCCCACGCGCGGCCGGCCCCCACTGGCGGATGTCTGGAGCTTGTCACAGAACACGCCCGTGATGGACCGCCCGGCGCGGCCGGCCGCGCCGGGAGGGCGCCGCTCGGCCCACTGCTACTGTGCGTGGGCAGCGAGCCGTACGTCCTCCTCGTTGAGCCCATCGACTCGACGGAAGGAAGGTGGGACGTGACGGCAGCCGGCATGGAGGCAGGAGTGGCCCTTGTGGAAGCGCCGACCGGGTTGACCGGGTTCGTGCTCGCACTGCGAGTGTCCGATTCGCCGCAGGACAACAGCCAGGACGTCCAGGGGAGATGGACCGTCCGCGTTCCGGTGGCGAACGACGCAGCTCTCCGCACACTGGTCGGGAAGGTGCAGACCTGGCTGCAGCAGGAGGGAATCGCGGAAACACGCGTGAACGTCGGCGGCGACGTCTACCGGATCGGCGTTCATTCCTCCGACTTGCCGGTGCTGGTCGGCGGCCGGTAGGTGCCGAGTCTCGAGCAGCGGAACTGCGAGGAGATCTTCCGTCTCGACCATCTCCTGATCGAGCTGCGCGCCGACCGGTCGTCGGCACGCGAGACCGGGGCCATCCGCGAGACCGGGCTCGAGGTCGCGATCGCGGTTCGCGAGGTCGGCGCGATGCTGGTCGACGTCGGCTTGGAGCAGGCCCACGCGGCGCACACTTCAGCGGCAGCGTCACCGGGGCCTTCGAGATCGGGGCAGAGATAGGGCCCGGAAAATCCGTGGTAAGACTCGCGTGTGCCGGCGGACGGAGAAATCGACCCTCTCGGTAGACGCAAGGACGCGCTCGACGACTTCCTGGCGAGGAAGGTCGCGGAGGGTTTCACGATCGAGACCCGGACCGACACCCACGCGGTCATCGCCGAGGCCGGCCAGCGCCTCTGGAGGCGGCTCCATCGGGGCGGCGACTTCAGACGACACGTGGTCGAGGTCGACGAGGCCGGCCGGGTGACGATGAGCGCCGCAGAGCCACGCCGAAACTAGGCGGCTCAGTCGGGAAGAAGTGGCATGTCTGGGCGGGCTCTGCGCCCGAGGAGGATGCCGCGGGTGATCGCGGACGCCCCGTAGCGGTCGCGGATCTGGTCGAGTGCAGCGTCGAGGAGATCGGCATCGTCGGGGTCGAGTGGCAGGCAGAGCTGGAACGGGAGGTCGTTGTCGAGGTTGGTGATCGTGAGGCCGACCAGGGTGATGCCCCTGCGCTCGATCAGCGGCTGCGCGCCCTCGAGCAGGGAGCGGGCGGCGGCGAGAATCGGGCGGGTGTGCGCGGTCGGATGGCGAAGGGTGGAGGAGCGGGTGCCCCTGCCGTAGTCGCCGAAGCGGAGGCGGAGGATCACCGTGCGGCCGACGCGCCGGGCAGCACGCAGCCGGCGGGTGACGCGGTCGACGATCGCGACCAGGTCGGTCTCGATCTCCGCGGGTGACGCCCGCCTCAGGCCGAACGCGTGCTGGGAGCCGATCGAGCGGCGGCGAGGACGCCGACGGACGGGACGGGGGTCGTGGTCGTTGGCGAGCGCGTGGAGATGGCGCGCGGCGGCAGTCCCCACGACTACTGCAAGGTCGGCCTCCGGGACGCGGGCGAGCTCGCCGGCGGTGGCGACGCCGAAGCGACGCAGCCGGAGGGCGGTTTTGGGCCCGACCCCCCAGATCCGCTCGACCTGGAGCGGGTGGAGGAAGGCGAGCTCGTCCCCCGGCGGGACGAGGAGGAGCCCGTCGGGCTTGGCGACGGCGCTGGCGATCTTCGCGAGGTGCTTGGAGCAGGCGATGCCGACCGTGATCGGCAGGCCCAGACGTTCGCGGGCATTACGGCGGAGGCGGACGGCGATCTGCCGCGGTGTGCCGGCGATCCGCTCCATCCCGCGGACGTCGAGGAACGCTTCGTCGATCGAGAGCCCCTCGACGGACGGGGTCGTGTCCTCGAAGAGGGCGTAGAGCGCACGGCTCGCCTCCGCGTAGGCGGCCATCCGGGGAGGCACGACGACCGCGTGCGGGCAGAGCCGCAGGGCCTGCCTTCCGCCCATCGCCGTCCGGACGCCGAAGGCCTTCGCCTCGTAGCTGGCGGCGAGCACGACGCCGCCGCCGACGATCACCGGCCGCCCGCGCAGGCCGGGATCGTCTCGCTGCTCCACCGACGCGAAGAACGCGTCGGCGTCGGCGTGCAGGATCGTCGCGTCCGCAGCCACCCGCTCGATGCTTGCACATCGAACGTATGTTCGCTTAGATTGCCCGATGCAGCTGGCGCTCGACGGCCTCGACCGGCTTGTTGCCGCGCTGGAAGAGCGGGGACCGCTTTCGTCTTCGGAGGCTGCCCGGCTCCTGTTCGCGAGCCGTTCGGTCCCGGCCGGCCTCGCGTCCACGCTGATCGCCGAGGTCTGCGCGGGCGACAGCCGGATCGTGTGCACGGGCGCGACCGTCGCGCTCGCGGGCGGACTGGATCCGCTGCTCGAAGAGGCCGAGTTCGTGGTCTTCGACCTGGAGACGACGGGGCTCTCGGCGCAGACGAGCCGGATCTGCGAGCTGGGCGCGGTCCGGGTACGGGCGCTCGAGCTCGTCGACCGCTTCCAGTCACTGGTCGATCCCCGCGTTCCCCTCCCCCAGCCTGTTGCCCGCCTGACCGGGCTGCGCGAGCGGGACCTGCGCGGCGCTCCGTGCGTCCGAACCGTCGTCGGCCGGTTCCTGTCGTTTGCCGGGGACGCGCCGCTGGTCGCGCACAACGCCCGCTTCGACCAGCGTTTCCTCGAGCGGCAGCTGGGCCGGAGCGAGAGCCTCAGGCTGGCGGAGCCGCCCCTGTGTACGGCGGCGCTCGCCCGCCGTCTCCTCGCAGGCCGCGCGAGGCGCGTGAGCCTCTCCTCCCTGGCCGATTTCTTCGGGGTGTCGACCGCGCCCTGCCACCGGGCGTTACCCGACGCGGAGGCGACCGCCGAGGTCCTCGTCCGCCTGATCGAGCTGGCGCGGGAGCTCGGAGCCCGCCGCGTCTCCGAGCTCCGCACGCTCGCCGCTCCCCGCAAGCGGCGCGTTCGCGGCAAGCGCCCGCTCATTCGCGGCGCGCCGACGCGGCCCGGCGTGTACCTCTTTCGCGACCGACACGACCAGGTGCTCTACGTCGGCCGCGCCCGCGACCTGCGGGTGCGGCTGCGTTCGTACTTCCAGGGTGAAGCCCAACGCCCGTCGGTGGAGGCGGCTCTGCTCGCGCTCGAACGGATCGAGTGGCGCGTGCTCGGCTCCGAGCTCGAGGCGGCGATCGAGGAGCTCCGGCTGATCCGCGAGCTCCAGCCGCCGGCCAACTCCCGCAGCCGGCAGCAGGACCACAGCGTCTACCTGCGACGCCGCGGCGACGAGCTCGTCGTCACCAAGACGCCGACCGAGCTCGGCCCGATCGGCAGCAGGAGGCAGGCCGCGCTCGCCGCCCGCGCGCTGGCGGTCGCCACGCCGGAAGAGCTCGAGCAGCTCCTCGCCGGCGGGCCGCTGCCCCGCCTTCGGCAACGCCTCGCCGACCTGACCGAGAGCCTCCGCTACGAGGAAGCGGCCCGGCTCCGCGACCGCGTCAAGGCGCTCGAGAACGTCCTCGAGCGACTCCGCCGGCTCGAGGACCTCCGCGGGCTGGACGCCTGCTTGATCGCGCCCGGAGTCGTCCCCGGCTGGCGGAAGGCCTTCTTCGTGCGCGCCGGCACGCTTTGCGCCGTCCGTCCCCTCCCGCCCGGACCCGGCGCGCAGCCCGAGCTCGACGCGGGCATCACGATCGCCCGGCACCTGCCTCGCGAACGCCGGCCTCTCACCGGCGGGCAAGCCGAGGACATGCTCCTCCTCGGCGGCTTCGTCCGCCGGCCGCCATCCGAGCTCACCGTCGTCCCGCTCGACGGAGAGCACCTCCCTACACTGGAGGCGCATGGCTTCGCCGCTTGACTCCGTACGGGAGCTGATCGAGTCCGGGCCGCTCGCACATCTGGTCACGATCAACGCGGACGGCAGCCCGCAGGTCACGATCGTCTGGATCGGAATCGAGGACGAGGAAATCGTTGCCGGACACCTGTCCCGGCACCGCAAGGTCGAGAACGTCCTCCGCGACCCGCGGGTGGCAGTCTCGCTCGAGGCGGCAGGAACGAATTCGATCGGGATGCGCGACTACGCGGTCCTCTACGGGCAGGCACGGATCACCGAGGGCGGCGCGCCCGAGCTCCTGCAGCGGCTCGCGCGGATCTACGTCGCGCCGGACGCGACGTTCCCGCCGATGCCCGACCCGCCGCCGGGCTACGTCACGCGCATCCGGGTCGAGCGCGTCACGGGACAGGGCCCCTGGGCTGCGCACGCCTGACGCCGCAACAAAACAAGAACACCGAGCCGGTGGCGCCTTCGTCCACCACCCCCACGAGCTTTCCGCCTGGCCTTGCGGCTTCACGTACGACTCACAGGAGGGGCTTCGACCTAGAAGCGCTCCGTGCTCGGTGCGTCTCCAACCTATGCGGTCGTCCCGTTCGCGGCAACCCCGCGGGCTGAACAATTCGCGGAAAGAGCGGACGAATTCTCTGCCGCCGACCCTGCGGATCGACTACCGACGGGCGGCGGTGTCGCGAGACCGCGACCGATGTGCGGTTCTCGCGCTGCCGCCCCCGCGCACGGGGCGCCCGTGCGGGCCACTGCCCGGATCTCGCCGGCGCTGCCGCCACGGACGCCAGGGCCCGTCGGTGGGCTCGAGGCTCTGCCGAAGCGCCCAGATCAGAACGAAGAGAAGCCAGAGGAACGCGACCGGGAACAGAACCACGAGAGAAGAGTAGCTCCGCTCTTGGGGCGCACCGAGCGGCGCTCAGCCGGTCAGCGCTTCGAGCTCCGGTGAGCCGAGCTCGACGAAGCGAAGCCCGGTCACCTTGCCGAACGCGACGTCACCGGAGATCAGTGCGGACGCGTCCATTCGAAGCGCAGCGGCTGCGAGCAGGCAGTCAAATGCGCCGAGCCTCTCGTGACGCTGCTCCATGGGACTACGTCGCCCACCGACTCGCGATCTCTTACGCCATTTGCTGGCTATGCTGTACATCGTATGACATTGTCAGAAAAGAGCAAGCAGCCGTTCAGCACCCGACTGCGAGGCGCAACCCTCAATCAGCTCCGCGCGCACGCCGACGAGCTCGGCGTGCCACAGGCAGCACTCGTCGAGCGGTATATCGAGGAAGGCGTCCGCATGGACGCGCACCCACTGATCGGCTTCCGCGACGGCGCGGCCGGCCGCCGGCCCGCTCTGATCGGGACGCGCCTCGACGTCTGGCAGGTGGTCGAGACGATCCACCAGAACGGCAAGTCGGTCGGACGAGCAGCGGACTACCTGCGCTTGCCGGTGTCGCACGTCGAGGCGTGCGCGGCGTACTACGCCGACTATCAGGCAGACATCGACGCGTGGATCGCACGTGCGACGAAAGCGGCCGAGCGCGCCGAGCGCACCTGGCGCCGCCGTCACGCGCTGTTTGCGTGAGGCTCCTGCTGGACGCGCAGTACTCGCCTGCGATCGCGGAGCAGCTTCGAGCCCGAGGCCATGATCTCGTCGCGGCTGGAGAACGAGACGATCTGCGGGCCCTGCCGGACGACCAGCTACTCGCGGTGGCAACGACCGAGCAACGCGCCCTCGTCAGCAACAACATCGCCGACTTCGTCCCGCTGATCCAGCGCGCTGCCGGGACGGGCAATCGGCACTTCGGCCTCGTCCTCACCAGCGACCGGACGCTCCCCCGCTCGACGCGGGCGATCGGCCGGCACGTCCGCGCGCTACAGGCCTTGCTCCAAGGGCACCCGGCCGCCGACGGTCTCGCCGACGTGACCATCTGGCTGGGCTAGATGCGGGTGGGATAGGCCGACAGCGCGACCACTTCGCCGTCGAGGCTGAGCTCCGAGCCGACGACGTACTCCGTGAGCGCGCCCTCCTCGCCGAGCCCGACCGCTGGCCGCCGAGAGCGCTTCGCCAGCTCGAGCTCGCCGAGGAAGCGGCCGAGATTGCGGCGGCGGAGCGGCTTCTCGAGCGGCCGCTCGATCGCCGACAGGCCGTAGCCGCGCAGCAGTTTCAGGTAGAGGCCGGCGAAAACGTCCGAGCGGGAGACGTAGTCGAGGCAGACGAGCTCGCCGGCGATGCCGACGATCACGCCGGACTGGCCGTCGCGCCGCGGGAGCGCCTGGACGTACTCGTCCAGCGAGGACGAGCGGCGCGTGTACATCTCCTCGGCGGCGCCGGTCGCCGAGCGCACTCCGAGCCGCGCCGACTTGGCCGCGACCTCTCCCCACACCGCCTGCTGCGACGGTGCGCCGAGATCGTGCCGGAGTCGGCGCAGCTCGGGGTGCGCCGCCCGAGGCGCCGGCGCGAACCGGCGGGAGCGGTAGGCCCAGCGCCCCTGCTCGACGCACTTGGCCGGGATCTCCAGCTTCGAGCCGGCGGCGACGAGGATCGAGCGCTCGAGCACGCGGTTCTGCTTGGCGCCGACGAGCTCCTCGCCCTCGTACAGGAGCGCCGCAGGCTCCGAGCGGATTCACGACGAGCAGCATCTCCACCGAGCCGGCCTCGTCGACCTCGGTGACGACGAGACCGGCAGCGGAGGCCTCGTCGAGGCCGACGTAGTCGGCGCACGGCGGCACGACCGGATAGAACGGAACGAGCGTGAGGCCGCCGAACGAACGGGCCTCGCCGAGCTCGAAGGGCAGGGATGTGGAACGAGCGGAATCGGTTTGCATGCTCATCAGTCACGCGCGCTGACCGCCCGTCTTACGCCGGCCTCGTCGGCCGCCGCCGCCCCCTCTATGCTTAGGCGTCTCAGAGGTGCTGTGGTGCGCAGGCGGACCTCGGCCCCATCGCTACGAAGGGAGAGTCGGGTTGGCCGCGCGGGTGCTGATTGCAACCTGGCAGGAGGACGGGGCGGCTGCCTGCTTTCGCAAGGTGCGAGCAGCGGCGGCGATGCATCTGCCCGTCGCGGTTCGTGGAAGACGGACGGCGCGAAGCGTCGGCGCCTACTTCGACCTGATCACCCGGGAAGGGCGTCTCTTCTACGGGGACAGCTTTCACCTGGGCTACTTCTCCAACGGCGTGCAGAGCCTGGTCGAGGCGCTCGAGGCCCACACCGACCTGGTCGCGAGGCTCGCGCGAGTCGAGCTGGCCGAAGAGGTGCTGGACGTCGGCTGCGGCCTCGCCGCTCCGGCGATTCGAATGGCGAAGCGGTACGGCTGCCGGATCACCGGCGTGAACATCAGTCGCGAACAGGTGCGCCAGGGAAACCAGCTGATCTCCGATCTCGACCTCTCGGATCGCGTGACCGTCCGGCGCGGTGACGCTCGCGCGCTCGACTTCCCGGACGAATCGTTCGACGCGATCGTCTGCCTCGAGGCCGCCGGTGACATCTGCGTCACCGAGGCCGACAAGAGCCGGCTCGTGCGCGACCTCTACCGGATTCTCCGTCCCGGAGGGCACGTCGGGTTCTCCGACCTTGCGCTGCGGAACCCGGTGTCGCGCGCCGACGACCGGGAGCTGCGTGCCGTGCTCTACCACTCCGCCGCCGAGCTGATCACCGACTGGCCGGCGATCTTCAGCAGTGAAGGCTTTCGGATCGTCGAGTCACGCGACATCATCGCCGAGACCTTGCCGACCTGGGATCACGTGCGGGCCGTTTACGGAACACGCGACAGCGATGTCGTCCGCCGGTACGGGCGCAGGCTGGTCGAGCGGACGATCGCTCACCTCGAGCGCATCGCGATCATCCTCGCCGAGCACGGGACCTTCCCGACGCTGGCGGCGCAGAAGCCCTTCGGAGCTGTGCGCCACGAGCTTCGCGAAGACCGCGTCGCTCCCCCAGTCGAGAGCTACGCTCTTTCGTCGTGAAGCGCCTGCGCGCCTTCTTCGACCGCTTGCCCGGTGGGCACCGGCCGCCGACGGGCCCGCTGACGACCGAGGAAGCGACCGACGCCGACGAACTGCGGCAGGAGACGGTGGCGAAAGACAAGAAGCGGATGGATCACGAGCAGGAAGGCGAGACCAAGCCCGCGGATCGTTAGCGCCCGATGCGCGTGCGGCGGCGGATGCCGAGCCGCTTCTGCAGTGCCCGATCCTCGGCCCCGTCCTTCTTCGCTGCCCAGACGAACATGCCGATCACGACGGCGGCGCTGACCAGCGCCACCACCGACAGCACGACTCCCAGCGCAATCGTCATGAATCAAGTGTTCCCGAATAGCGGTACCAGAATCCTTACCAGGAGTTCCCCGGCGCTTCACGATTCGGGTGCTTCACTGTAAGCATGCAGAGCAGAGGTGACGAGCTGGACGACCGTCGCCTGGCCGGCTGGACCGAGTGGTATCGCTTCGCACGGCGGGAGCTCGAGTACGCGCACGCGGAGGCGGTCGTCTACGCGAACGTGCGCACGGTCGAGGATCTCAACCGTGCTCGCCGCACGGACCGAGAGGCCGCCTAGCCTGCGTCCGCCTCGATGACGTCAAACCACACCTCGGTCAGGAGCGCAACCGATTGCAACGCGCTCAGCGCGATCAGCTGCTCGTGGCGGGGCTCGAGCGGCAAGGAGTCGAGGACTCGGTCGAGCTCGCGTGCGTGCACGGCGTCGAGCTTCGCGTGGAGAAGCAGCTGCCGGAAGCCGTCACGCGGGAGCCCGGTCCGTTCGATGAACAGCTCGAGCGTCGGGCGGTGAGGGTGGTAGGCCTCGAGGTACAGGAACCCCAGGATGGCGACGGGGTGGTAGTGGAAGATCCAGAAGTACTGGGCTCCGAGCAGGGCTGCCATCTTCGGCGGCGGCAGCTGCGCCTGTAGCTCGACCGGGTCGATCCCGAGGGCCTCGAGGTCGTCGAGTGCCGCGCCGCCGGGCTCGTCGCCGTGCATCTCTTCGGGGATGTGCTTCTCCAGATACGCGGCCAGACCCTCAGCGACCGGATCGTCCGGAGCAAGCTCCCGCGCACGTCCGAGCGCCGCCTCCATCAACGGCACCATCGTCCGCACCAGCGGGTAGCCGGCCGCCATGCCGAGGGGAAAGAGGTCACGCGCACGTGGATGCTCGAGCAGCAGAGCGCCCGGCCTCGCCAAGGCTGGAACGAGGAGCTCGACCTTGAGTCGCAGGCGCTCGCTGCTTGTCAACCGCAGGTTCGTGCCGAGCTAGAAGGTGTGCATGTAGGTCGTGTAGGGCTTCGCTTTAGGATCGCACCTCAGCGCCTCTTTCTGAGCCAGGTCGAGCCGCCGCGTCACGTCGATGATCAGCTCGATCTCGTCTGGCCGCAGGTCCTCGATCACCTCCGCGTATTCCTTGGGGATGTCCGTGTCGATCTCGAAGCCCTCTGCGTTCAGCCTCTCGATGTTGGACCGGGTCGAGGGTGTCCGGGGCGTGTTCATGGTCCCTCCTTCTGGTGGCCGCGCCGCGCGATCCTAACAGGGCGGAGCGTTGCCTCACGGGACGATCCGTACGCCCTTAGCTCCTCGAGTCGTCGGCCGGCTCGGTCGGCCGCGACCAGATTGCCCTTCCGCTCGTAGAGAGCGAGCGCCTCCTCGAGGTGCGCACGGCCCTCGCCGGCGCGCCCGGCGGCCACGTAGATCTCTCCGAGGTCGGCAAGGGCGTTCCCGTGGTAGTTGAGCATGTCCGTCGCCTCCGCGAGGACCACCGCTTCGCGGCCGAGCTCCTCCGCCGTCGCGTGGTCGCCGCGACGAGCGAGGACTCGAGCCCGGACCTGTCGCCAGAGCATCTGGGACGAGACGTCGCCCTTCGGCGCGAGCCCCTGGGCGGTTTCCGTCCACTCGTAGGCCTCGTCGAGACGCGCGAGCGCGTAGAGCGATGCGGCCAGCTGACCGGCGGCCGTCGAGCGATGTCCGACCTCGCCCAGTTCCCCCAGGAGCTCGCAGCTGCGCCGGACCGCGCGCTCGGCGGCAGAGAGGTCGCCCGCGAGCATCTCGATCTCCCAGAGATACATGCCGCCGGCTGCGAGCCAGAGCTTCTGTCCGAGCTCCGCGGCGGCCGCGTCCGCCGAGGCCGCGAATGTGCGCGCTCTGTCGAAATTCCCGCGCATCGCCTCGAGGATCGCGTGCTGGGTGAGGGACACCGGATGCTGGGCCTGCTGCTCCTCGAACCAGCGAAGGGCCTCATCGGCGGGAGTCGGGCCGAAGAACATGGCGGTGCCCTGCCAGACCGGGAGCTCTCCTTCCCAGCGCGCAGAGCCGCCGCGGCGCGCGTGCTCGAGCGCGTGCCTGCTCGCATCGAGCATCGCCGCCCAGCGGCAACGGATCAGCTCGGCCCAGGCCGTCGCGAACCACGCCTCGGCGAGCCCGAGCTCGTCGCCGGCGCGAGCGAAGACGGACCGGGCCTCCTCCGCGACGGCGAGCAAGTCGACGCTCGGTCCTCCGCCGTCGGTGTCCTCGCTCGGCGTCTGCGCTGCTACCCGGGCGGCCAGGAGCCGCGCACGCAGCTCGCCCGCTTCGTCCCGGGCCGCGGCGGCGCGGACTGCCGCGTCGCGCGCCGTCTCGCCGGCTGCACCGAGATCTCCGGACACGAATAGGGCCTGACCGAGATCGAGCCTGAGCGCCACGTTGGGGTCGTCCTCGTCGCGCAAGGCGAGTGCGCGCCCGAGGAGCTTCACCGCAGCGCCGACGTCGTTGCGGCCCAGCGCTCGTGAGCCGGCTCCCGACAGAACCTCGCTCGCGCGGAGTGCAAGCCGGCGCGCGTGGTCGTCGACCGGCCGGAGCTCGACGCGATAAGCGTGGGCCTGCTCGAGATGGTGCCCGACGAGCTCGTCGATCTCGGCGAGCTCGGAACGGCGCTGTTCGAGCCAGTCGGCGAGTCGCTCGTGCAGCTGCGCCCGCGCTTCCTTCGGCAGCGAGTCGTAGGCCGCGTCGCGGATCAGCAGGTGGCGGAAGCGAAAGGCGTCCTCTCCCGCGAACTGGGGACGATCCGGGCGGATGAGCTCCTTGCGCACCAGCGCCGTCAGGGACGCACCGACCTGAGCCTCGTCCGGACCCAGTGCCTGGACGGCGCCGCGATGGAACACGCGACCCTCGACGGCGGCCCGCTGCAGCACCGCGCGCTCGTCCGGCTCGAGCTGGTCGAGCCTGGCGCTGAGCAGGGCCGCGATCGTCCCAGGGACCGTCACCTCCCCCGCCGGCGCATCCCGGAGGAACGCGACCATCTCTTCCACGAAGAGCGGGTTTCCCTCGGCCGCTTCCCGAACGCGCTGCATCAGGCGTTCGGCGAGCGGATCGTCTCCGGCGAGGTGCTCGATCAGCTCGCCCGTCTCGTCTGCGGACAGGGGCTCGAGCACGACCGTCGTCGCCTCGCTGTGCGCGCCGATCCAGTCCGGGCGCCGCTCCATCAGATCCGGTCGTGCGATGCAGCAAAGAACAAGGGGCGCCTCGTGGGACAGAACCGCCAGCTGCTCGAGGAGCTCGAGGAGGGCGGGCTCGCCCCACTGGATGTCGTCGACGACACAGACGAGCGGCTGTGCGCGGGCGGCCGCCTCGAGCAGCCTGCGAACCGCGAACGAGATCTCTTCGGTCGAGTGGACGCTGTCGCCGGCGTCGAGCAGGCTCCGCAGCGTCGCGACCACCTGCAGGTCGAGCTCGAGCTCCGCGAGCCGGGACTCCAGCTGTCGCACGATCTCGATAACCGGCAGGTAGGTGATCCCGTCGCCGTACGGAATGCAGCGGCCGCGAACCACAGCCGGCCAGTCGAGCGACGCCAGGAACTCGTGGGCGAGCCGGGACTTGCCGACGCCCGCGGGGCCGAGGATCGTGATCAGCTCGCAGCGGCGGTCGCGCCGGGCGCGCTCGAAGCTGTCGAGGAGCCGGCGGAGCTCCTGCCCGCGACCGATCATCGGCACGTTGAAATGCCGGCCGAGGCGGCTCTCCGGGTGCACGCTGACGAGCCGCCACGCCGACAGCGGTTCGCTCTTGCCCTTCACGGTCAGCGGCTCGACGGAGTCTGCAATCACCGCGGTTCGCACGAGCGTGAACGTTTCCGATCCGAGCAGGATCTCGTTCGGCCCCGCGGACTGCTCCAGGCGAGCGGCGACGTTGACCGCATCGCCGACGGCGAGCCGGTCTTCGGTTCCGGTGATCACCTCCCCCGTGTTCACTCCGATCCGGAGCGTCAACCGTGCCCCGTACTCGCGCTCGAGCTCGTCGTTGAGGTTGCCGGTTCGCTCGCGCAGCGCGGCTGCGGCACGCACGGCGCGAAGGGCGTCGTCTTCGTGCAGCACCGGCACGCCGAAGACGGCCATGACCGCGTCGCCGACGAACTTCTCGACCACGCCGCCGTACTGCTCGACCGCGCCCCTGGCCGTGTCGTAGTACCGGGACAGCACCCGGCGGAGCACCTCCGGATCGAGCCGTTCACCCATCGCGGTCGAGTCGGCCAGGTCGCAGAAGAGGACGGTGACCCGCCGGCGCGACTCACGATCGGGCGCCAGGAGCGACGAGCCGCAGGCATGGCAGAACCGCGCGTGCTCCGGGTTCCCCTCGCCGCAGGCGGGACAGGCCGGCATGTGACAAGTGTGGCAGCGTTCGCCGGTCGCCGATAGGAGCGGAAGATTCCGACGACGCGGGGCGTCTACGAACCAGTGGAGAGATCGAGTTCACGTGAACCGTGGACTCGCCGTCGAGGGGGGAGTGGACATGCCTAATCCGGGTCAGCCCACGATCAGTGCCGGTGCGACCGGCGGTGCGGTACGACGGCTACAGCGCGCTTTGCGGCGCACGCCGAATCTCGGCCTCGTCGTCGACGGAGTGTTCGGGCCGGCGACGGAGGCGGCAGTGAAGGAGTTCCAGCAGGGCGCCGGACTGACTGCCGACGGCATCGTCGGGCCGCTGACGTGGAGCGCGCTGCCCGACGGAGGCCCGATGCCGCTTCTGAAAGAGGGCTCGACAGGCGACGTCGTTCGCAGTCTTCAGACGGTGCTCACCAACGGCGCCTCGGGACAGTGGAACACCACGCCGCAGGGGATCGACGGCGTATTCGGGCCGCACACGCGGGCGTCGGTGGAAGCCTTCCAGGCCTGGGGCGGTGTCAGCGCCGACGGAATCGTGGGCGACCGGACGTGGTCGGTCTCGCTCCACGCCGCCAGCGCCACGCTCGAGACCCAGGTCGGACTTCAGTACGTGATCGGCTGAAGCGCCCTTCCGGCCCGGCTCAGTTCGGCCGGCAGAGCGGATCGCCGCGGAGAAGGGCGGCCAGGTCGGCGTCCGCGGCACGATCGCCGTCGGCGCTGTAGGCGCCGGGCGGGCTCCCCTGCCACATCACGTCCGGCGTCACTCCGGGGCCGATGACCGTCGCCCGCAGCACCCGACCGACACCCAGGTGACCGCCGTGCGGGTAGAAGCCGTAACAGAAGCCGCCGAGCGGCGAGTGGGCGAGGAAGCTGTTCACGCGTTTCCAGCCCCCGCCGACGTCCGAGTCGTGCGCATCGACATAGACGTTGCGTCCGTAGCCGTCGAGTGGGACGCCGCTTGCGACGCGATAGCCGAAGACCGGCGCACCCCGGTACCGGTAGACGCCGTACAGCTGCAGGTAGCGATGATAGGACCAGCCGAAGCGGACGGTGAGCTCCGCCGTTTCCCCGGTCCAGTGGGACAGGCGAAGCTCCCGGACGGCTTGCTGGCTCGACGGCCGGGCGCCGCCGTTGGGAAGCAGCCGCTGCCAGCTCTGGAGGCCCCAGTACGAGCCGTCAGAGGCGCGGCAGGCGGCCACGAACCACGCGAGCGGAAGCCGCACCGGGGTGCAGGAGTTGCGCACCGAGCCGCCACGCGTATCGAGCTTGAACTCGACCTGCGGCACCGTTCGGGACGGCGGTCGCGCGTCGACCGCGCCCCAGGCAAGCACGCGATGAGTGGAGCCGCCGCTACGGAAGCTGACCAGTGCCCGTCCCGAACCGTCGGCGGTGAGGCTCACGCCGCTCGCGTTCACGCCGACCAACTGGGACGCGGCGGCCGGCTCGGACTGCACCAGAACAGCAGTCAACGCCAGGAAGACGATCACGGCCCTGGTCACGACGCGACCTTAGCGGAGAACGAGCGGCTGCCCTGGCGGGTCAGATACGTCGGTCTTCGAGATCGATCTCGTAGTCGTTGATGCTGGCATCGCGGCGTTGCATCAGCCCGTTGTCGTCGAACTCCCAATGTTCGTTCCCATGGCTTCGCCACCATTGGCCGTCGCGGTCGCGGGACTCGTACTCGAAGCGGACGGAGATGCGGTTGCCGCTGAAGCACCAGAGCTCCTTCCTCAGCCGGTAGTCGAGCTCGCGGCTCCACTTCCGCTGCAGGAAGTCGATGATGGCGTCGCGTCCCTGGAAGAACTCGTCGCGGTTCCGCCATTTCGAGTCTCGCGTGTACGCGAGCGCGACGCGCTCCGGATCGCGAGTGTTCCAGGCATCTTCGGCCGCCTGCACCTTCTGCAGTGCAGTCTCCTCGGTGAAGGGCGGGACGGGTGGTTTGATCTCGGCCTCGTTCATGGTCGGGAACAGTAGTCGTGTCCGCTGTGGACGGCGGTGCCGGCTTGCACTGCACGATCTGCGGTAGCGTCCAGCCGTGACTCGGGTCGCCCTCGTCACCGGGGCCGGCAGCGGCATCGGCCGGGCGGCGAGCATCGCGCTGGCGGACGCAGGCTTCACGGTCGTGCTGGCCGGCCGTCGACTGAAACCGCTCGAGGAGGCCGCAGCGGCGGCGGGAAACGGCGCGGTCGCGATCGCCTGCGACGTCCGGGACCCCGAGCAGGTCGCCCGGTTGTTCGACGAGATCGACGAGCGGTTCAGCCGTCTCGACCTGCTCTTCAACAACGCGGGGATCGGCGCCCCGGGTGTGCCGCTGGAAGAGCTCGCGTTCGACGACTGGCGCGCCGTTGTCGACACCAACCTGACGGGAACGTTCCTCTGCACGCAGCACGCGTTCGGGCTGATGAAACGGCAGAGCCCTCGCGGCGGGCGGATCATCAACAACGGATCGATCTCCGCAAGCGTCCCGCGCCCGAACTCCGCCGCCTACACCGCCACCAAGCACGCCGTCACCGGGCTGACCAGATCCACGTCGCTCGACGGTCGAGCGTTCGACATCGCTTGTGGCCAGATCGACATCGGCAACGCCGCGACCGATTTGACCGAGCGGTTCCGCACCGCGGGAGCGCTCCAACCCGACGGAACGACCCGGTCCGAGCCGACGATCGACGTCGAGCACGTCGGCCGTGCGGTCGTCTACATGGCGACGCTGCCGCTCGACGCCAACGTCCAGTTCATGACGGTCATGGCGACGACGATGCCGTACATCGGCCGCGGCTAGAGCCGTCGGCGTCCCGGGCCGGATCCGCCCGTGCCTGCTACCGTGGGCACAACGAAGAACAGGTCCGGTCTGCGCGAAGCGCCTTCCTACCAGTTCACCAGGAGTAAGGGAGGTGTTTCTATGGCTAACGGAACCGTGAAATGGTTCAACGACGCGAAGGGGTACGGCTTCATCACCCCTGCCGACGGCTCGAAGGACGTGTTCGTCCATCACTCGAGCATCGCGGGCGACGGCTACAAGTCGCTCAGCGAGGGCGCGCGCGTCGAGTACGAGCAGCGCGAGGGTGCGAAGGGCCCCGAGGCGGCGAACGTCGTCCCGGTGGCGTAGCGCCGCCCAGTGGCCCGGGTCGGTTGCCGGCCCGGGCTGCCCACGTCCCAGCCGCGAGAGGAAAGGACGGTCACGTGGCAAGTCCCGAGCAGCGCAACTACGAGGAGATCGAACGCCTCGAGGGCCTGTTGACGGAGCTCCGCGGCAACCGCTCGACGGCCCGCGAGACAGAGGCGATCCGCGAGATCGGGCTCGAGATCGCGATCGCCGTCCGTGAGGTCGGCGCGATGCTCGTCAACGTCGGCTGGGAGCAGTCGTACTCGTCGAACGAGACGGCAGCCGAGTGACCGGAACGCAGAGGCACCGGGGTACCGTGACCGCTCTGAGCGTGGACGGCTTCGGTTTCATCGCCCCGGACCGCCATGCGGGAGAGATCTGGATCCGCCCGCGCAGCGTCGGGCACCGCGCGACTCTGCGCGAAGGGCAACGAGTCGAGTACGCGATCGCGTTCGGCACGCTCGGCATCGAAGCGGCCGACGTCCGGCCTCTCGACGCCCGGCGTCCCTAGCGTCAGCCCGCGATACCGGCGTGTGCCGGCCGGCGCAGGGCGGCCAGGCGCACCGCGTACGTCCCGAACACACCGCAGAGTGAAGCGGCGACGGCGCTGACCACGAGCAGGAGGCCGGAGGCGAGCGAGAAGTCGATCGCCACGTCTTTGGCGACACCGAGCGCGAGCAGGATCGCCGCCGCGGCTCCCGCGTTGACGACTGCTCCACCGGACGTGATCGGGAGGATTCCGGCCGCCGCGCTCAGACAGATGACCGTCAATGCCGTCTGCGGCGAGAACGAGAGCCCGAGAGCGCTCAGGAGCGCGGCGCTTCCGAAGGCGCGGGCCGACCAGCAGGCGAAGAGGTAGAACCAGGCGGTAACCGCGTCTCTGCGCCCGCCCGGCGATGTGTGCAGCGCGACATGATTGCCGAGCGCGCACAGCCGGCGGCTGCGGCCGAGCAGGCGCACGCTCGCCAGGCGCCTGCCGACGACGAGCAGGGTCGAGCACGCGATGCCGAAGGCGACGACGACCAGCAGCGGGCCGCGGAGCACCGAGTTGCTGGTGACCGTCGCCGAGATCGACAGAGGCAGCATCGCGATCGCGTCGATCATCCCGAGCGAGACGATCGAGAGGGCGATCGCCCCCAGTCCGACGCGAATGCCGCCGAGCTTGCGCAGCACGCCGATCTTGATCAGATAGTCGAGGCGGAACGGAAGGACCGCGCCGCTCGCGGCAGCGGCGCCCACGGATGCCAGGCACCTGGCCTGACCCGGGCACTCGTCGGCCGGAAACAGCCTGTGCCAGGCGCGCGCCCGGAAGAAGAAGCTGCCGAGATAGGCAAGCGCCGCGGCTGCGGCGAGCCACGGCTCGGCGTGGTCCAGTGGCCAGCTCGAGTGTGTCAGCCGGCGCCCGACGAGGATCGCCGCGACGACGGTGAGGGCCGCGAGGCCCACGCTCGCAACCAGCCGGCGCCGGGACATGGACGACCCGCCTGCCGCCCGGGAGGCGATGCGGATCACGACGTGTCGCGCACCAGGTAGACGTCGCCGCGCACGCGCTCCTCGGTGACGCCGGGCACCTGCCGGAAGAGTGCGATCATGAAGCCGGAGCAGCGCCCCGGCTCGAGCACGTCGGAGCGGCCGATGCGGCCGAGCTCCTCGAACCTCTCCCAACACTCGCGGATGCTTTCGACCGCCAGCCACCGCGGGCCGCTGCTCGACTGCAGCAACACCCGGCGCCCGGACTCGTAGCCGCCGATCATGGTCGTCGACGTCGGCGTGATCGTGATCGTCGCCCCCGCCCGGGCGAGCCCGTCGAGCACCTTCTCGACGTCCGGCCACGACGGGGCGAGCAGCGGCCCTGCGTCACCCTCGGGCTCGTGATGCACCACGTAAGAGTTGCGGGGCGGATTCAGCGGTTGCTCCTGCCGTCGGGTCTGGGTCGCCAGACGGGAGACCTCACGCGCTCCGCCGTCAGGCGAGCAAGCGAGAAGATGGGCACCCAAGGGAACCGCCTCGGCACCGGAATCGTAGCGGGTCTTCTCCACCACTGAGTTCGATCCGCGATCTGGTCATCCGACATCACCGCGAGTGCCCGAGTAGGTGGACCTAACTGGCCATCTTCAAACCCCCGGAACCGTCGAGGGATCTGCTCGCCTGGCGTCCAGGACTGTGTTCCAGCGTCTGACTAGTCGCCGGCTGACGCAATCCTCGTTTGTTCGCCGCGGACGAACTGGTAGGCGACGCCACCGAGTGCGGCGCCGACGAGCGGTGCTAGGAGGTAGATCCAGATCCCGTGCAAATCCCCGGAGACGATGCCCGGGCCGAGGGAGCGCATCGGGTTCATCGACGCCCCGGAGATCGGCCCGCCGAACATGGCGTCCAGGCCGATCGTCCCGCCGATCGCGATCGCGGCTGCCTCTCCTACTGCGCGGGTGTCGGTTGCGACTGCGAGGATCACGAACATCAGGAAGGCGCTCATCACGAGCTCCCAGAGGAACGACTGCGCGTTCGATCCGCTGGGGTATGTCGCGCCGATGTTGGCGATGTTCCCGAGCGAGAAGCGAAGAAGTGCCGCGGCGCTGATGGCGCCGACGAATTGGGCGCTCCAGTAGGCGAGAGCGCGCGGCCACGGGAAGTGCCGTGTGAGCGCGAAGGCGAAGGTCACGGCGGCGTTGAAGTGCGCGCCGCTGATGTGGCCGACGGCGTAGATCCCGAACATGATCACCAGTCCGAAGCTGATCGCCACGCCGATGTGGCCGAGCTGATGCGTCTTTGCGTCGACCATGATCGCGCCGCAGCCCGCAAAGACGAGCGCGAAGGTACCGATAGCCTCGGCGACGAGCGCGCGGACGAGCTCGGGCGGCTTCGTCAACTCGGCAGAAGTTCAGCGATCAGCGCCTGGACGCGGCCGTCGATTGCGTCGCGGATCCGCCGCACTGTCTCCAGGTCTTGTCCGGCCGGATCGTCGAGCTCCCAGTCCTCATAGCGCTTGCCTGGGTAGATCGGGCAGGCGTCGCCACAGCCCATGGTGATCACGACGTCGGCGCCCTTGACGAACTCATCGGTCAGCGGCTTCGGGAATTGCTCGCTCAGGTCAACGCCGATCTCGCCCATCGCTTCGACCACGGCCGGGCTGATTTCCTGGCCGGGTGCGCTGCCTGCCGAGCGGACGTGCACTTGGCCGTGTGAGCGGAGCTTGACCAGGCCCGCGGCCATCTGGCTGCGGCCGGCGTTGTGGACGCAGACGAACAGAACCTCGGGCTGTTCCTTCACGAGCGCTCCTTCCGATTGCGCCAGCGCGCGAAGCCGCTCGCGGGCAAAGCGATGGGCGAGCACTGGCACGAACACGTTGATCCTGGCGCCGCCGAGCAGGTCGAGAGACTCGGCGATGTAGCGCTCGATCGTCTGCTCGGAATAGACACCTTTGACCTCGTCGGCGAGGCGTTCCGCCGCCTGGCGGACGTGATGCTCGGTGACCGGATCGCGCGTCTGGCTGATCATGGCGCTCCTGGATATTGATCGGGATCGATGTCCGGAGTCTTCCAACGACATCGATCCGTGTCAATATCCATGTGAGATGAAATCGCTGACGGTGCTGACGACGTCCTGCCCGCCGCTCTTGGCTGGCCCTCTGCCGGCTGAGGACGCCGAGAACCTGGCGCGCGGGCTAAGAGTGCTGGCCGATCCGGCGCGTCTTCGGCTGCTCAGCCTGATTCAGTCGCAACCCGACCACGAGGCATGCGTCTGCAATCTCACCGAACCTCTCGGGCTCAGCCAGCCGACGGTCAGTCACCACCTGAAGGTGCTACTCGAAGCCGGCTTGGTCGAGCGCGAGCAGCGGGGAAGCTGGGCCTACTTCCGCGTTGTTCCCGAGTCGCTGGCCGGTTTCCGAGAGCTTCTCGCCTAGGACGCTCTGACTATTCGCTTGCCGAAGCGGGCGAGGTAGACGCCCGCGCCTGCAAGGAGAGCCGCGCCGACGGCCACGATGTTGGTCGTTGCGCATGATCGGCAGACGCCGCAGCACGCCTGGGCGGCCGGTGCGACATCCGGAACTCGGTTGAGCAGCGGAAGCGCACGCGTCTTGGCCTGTTCGAGCATCGGCAGTCTGAGTGTAGGGATGGTGACCGCGATCCTACGTTCCGCTCAGCAGCAGCCGGCACGTTCGCCCGGTTGGATCACCGGTAGGCCGGCCTGCTCCGGGCTCGTCGTCTTCAGTGCTTTGACGATCGCGCCGTGCATTCCGTCGGCCACTTCGTGCGTGAACGTGACCGACACGTCCTCGAAGCCGGCCGCCTCGAGCCCGGCCTCGTACTCGCCCTTCGAGAGCGCACCGGCGATGCAGCCGACGTAGCTTCCCCGTTCGGCGCGTTCTTCCACTGTCAGGCGGTCTTCGGCGACCACGTCACTGATCCCGATGCGCCCCCCGGGCCTGAGGACACGAGCGATCTCGGTCAGCACGGCGGGCTTGTTCACCGAGAGGTTGATCACGCAGTTCGAGATCACGACGTCGACGCTGTTCGCCGGAAGCGGGATCTCCTCGATCACGCCCTTGAGGAAGTGCACGTTGGCGACACCGGCCTCGGCCACGTTGCGCTGAGCAAGTGCGAGCATCTCGTCGGTCATGTCCAGTCCGAAGGCCGTCCCGGTCGACCCGACCCGCTTCGCCGAGAGAATCACGTCGATTCCTCCACCGGAGCCGAGATCGAGAACCGTCTCTCCCTCTCGGAGGTCGGCCACCGCGGTCGGGTTGCCGCAGCCGAGCGACCCGAGCGCGGCCGCGTCGGGAAGCTCGCCCCGCTGCTCGGCGTCGTAGAGGACCTCCCCGAACTTGGCGCTCCCTACAGCCGTCGCAGCGGAGTCGTCGCAACACGCGCCTTCGCCGCAGCCAGAGGCCCCGTGGGTAACCGCGTGTGCCGACTCCGCGTACCGCCGGCGCACCTCCTCGCGGAGCTCATCAGCAGTTGTCGCCATCAGCAGCACGCCCCTTTCAGGTCGGCGACAGCCGCAAGCTGTTCCACGGCGTCGCGCTTCAGAGAGAAATACGCCCACTTGCCCCGTTGTTCACGCTCGAGCAAGCCGGCGTCCGTCAACTTCTTCAGGTGATGGCTGACCGTCGGTTGCGACAGCCCGAGCGTAGGCTCGAACTCGCAGGCGCAGATCGCGTCGTCCGCCCCGGCCAGCAGATTCACGATCCGGACGCGGGCAGGATCGCCAAGTGCCTTGAACAGTTCGGCCGTCGCCACGGCTTCCTCTGCGCTGAGGGCCGGCGAGGCCAGTGGCGCACAACAACGTACTGGCGCAGCGACAGCCATCAGATGCCCCCGCGGACGCGCAAAGCGTGATCGATCGTCCGCTCGCGAATCGTCGTCGATCGACACGCGACATCGCACACTCGACCACAACGGTCGCAGAACTCGATAACAAGCTCCTTCGGCCGCCCGAGCAGGCGAGATACCCACTTCAAGTACATATCCATGGATGTCAATATATCGACCATCGTCAATTTGACAAATTGGCGCCCTAACGGGACAGCTTTCAAACAGTGAGCTTCTCGCTGGGGTGCTCGACGAGATCTGACCTCCTTCCAAACAGACCTGGACTGGGCTGTCACTCGCTGAACTGCCGTCGAGCGCGTTATGACTCTCCGCGAAGATGTGGCGGTGGGATGGCAGACACTCGATCACTGGGGTGACGACGTCGCTCGCGTCGACCGCTGTGAGACCGGTGTCGCTAACGAGGTGTGGAGCGTGCGCATCAATGGGCACCTCGCCGTCGGTCGGCTCGGCCAGCGCAGCGACGCTGACCTCTCGTGGGAGACCGAGCTGTTGCGACACCTCGACCGTGAAGGGATGACGGTGCCGGTGCCGATCCCGACCACGGACGGCCGGCACTTCGCCGACGGTCTGGTCGTGCTGACCTACGTCGAGGGCGGACCGCCCGAAACGGAGGCCGACTGGCGTCGCGTCGCCGACACACTGCGCCGGCTGCACGGACTGACGGACGGCTGGCCCCAACGCCCGGGCTGGCGATCGTCGACCGACCTCCTACACGCGGAAACCGGGACGAAGATCGACCTCGGCGCAATGCCGCCTGAGGGTGTCGTTCGATGCCGAGCAGCGTGGGCGCGGCTCACCGGACGGAAGCGGTGCATCGTCCACGGCGACCCCAACCCGGGCAACATCCGCATGACCGCGGATCGGGTCGCGCTGATCGACTGGGACGAGTCGCACGTCGACGTGCCCGACCTCGACCTGGTGTTGCCACACAACGCCGCCGGTCTCGACGACGACGTGCACGACGTTGCCGCGCAAGCCCGGGCTGCATGGGACGCCGCCGTCTGCTGGGACCCCACCGGAATCGACGAGTTCGCGGTCAAGCGGCTCGCCGAAGTTCGAGCGGTCTGATCGAGTCGGCTCAGATGATCTGAGCATGGGTCGGGGGTCGGGGGTCGGGGGTCGGGGGTCGGGGGTCAGGGGTCAGGGGTCAGGGGTCAGGGGTCAGGGGTCAGGGGTCAGGGGTCAGGGGTCAGGGGTCAGGGGTCAGGGGTCAGGGGTCAGGGGTCAGGGGTCAGGGGTCAGGGGTCAGGGGTCGGGGGTCGGGGCTCAGGGCTCATTCGCGACGCTGGCGCAGCCCGTCGTCATGACGCCCGGCTCACTACGCGTCGGAGGCATCATCTGGGCGAGGCGGCTCGAGTGCATCAACTCCGTCGAACCTGAGCCTGCGGGGCTCGAGCGGTATGAAAGGAGACCGAACGACGATGTCGTCGATCGCGGGAGAGCTCATCACCGAGAGACTCGAGTACGACGGTGGTCGGCAGGTCACGGTGTACGTCCCGCCGGTTCCGGTCGACGCAGTCGTGTTCGCCGGGGACGGTCATCTGGTCTCGCAATGGAGCGGATCCCTCGAGGCCGCTGACGTAACGTCAACGATGATCGTCGGTGTCCATCGGCTGTCCGATGAGACACTGCGGCTCAACGAGTACTCACCGGGCTTTGAGCCGGAGCGGTTCGCGGCACACGAGAAGTTCTTCGTCGAGGACGTTCGTGGATGGGTGCGAGCGCGTTTCGGAGTCACGATGCCCGCCGAACGCACGGCGGTGTTCGGTGTCTCGGCGGGTGGGGAACTGGCCCTCGCCATCGGGCTTGGGCATCCAGATGTCTACAGCGCAATCTTCTGCGCCTCGCCTGGCGGCGGTTACCAGCCGACCGGCGTGATGCCGAGTTCGCTTCCGCGCGTGTACCTCGTCGCGGGGACACTGGAGCTGTTCTTCCGCGACAACGCCACCCGATGGGCGACCGCGCTTCGGGATGCCGGCGCCGAGGTTGTGATGACCGAGCGCGTCGGATCGCACGGCGATAGGTTCTGGCAAGAAGAGCTGCCGCTGATGGTGGCGTGGGCGTTTGGACGATGAAGCGTCGCGATGCTTCGCCGGCATCGCACTCTCTTAAGGTCTCGACCGACCTCAGGTAGGCATACGCGGACGCTGGCGCACTGCGGCGTCCCCCCTCGACGAACTTGCTGTGTTTCGGCGCCGGGCGCTGGCGGCCAGGACCGCTTCGGCCGACGTATCAGTAGGCCCGGCCCGTCACCAGGTACGGAATCAAGAAGCAGATACCGGTCAGGGCGCAGGTGATGACGAACACCGCTGCATAGAGCAAGAACATCGCCTTGAAGAACGAAGACTCGCTGCTCGCAGACGATCGGACGACCGGCGAGGCCGCCGACAGCTCGGGGAGTGCCAGCGTCGCCCCGCTCGTTGCCCAGGAGGCTACGAGCGCGCCATGCGCTCCGGTGTCCAGATGCGGCGGGTCGAGCTGGAGGACGCGGGCATCGGCACGGACCGCGATCGTGAGCTCCTCCGGCCTGATCTCGTCGATCTCATCGTGGACCAGGAGACCGCGTTGTGCGTTGGGCAGGCAAACGACGACAGCCGTCGTTTGCCCCTCGTCGTCGAGCCACATCTCCTCGACCCAGCCGATCCGCCCACCGGGCGCCACGACGCGGAAGCCGTCGAGGTTTCCGATCGGTGTCCCTGCATCGATCTTCATGCAAATGCGGTTCCCGTTCCGGGATCGCACAAAACTGGCTGGCGTTTGAGGCCTCGGCGTGCAACCATTCGGTTTGCCGTCGTTCGATGACTGATCCGATTCAGCCCTGGCCAGTCGTTCGTCGAGGTGCGAACGGGCATCCGGTGCGCACCCTTCAGCACCTGTTGCGCGCGCACGGCCAGCAGGTGAGCGTGGACGGCATCTTCGGGCCACTCACGGAAGGCGCCGTCAAGGCGGTGCAGACAGCGAGCGGGCTGACCGCAGACGGGATCGTCGGGCCGCAGACCTGGCCGAGGCTGATCGTGCAGGTGCGGAGCGGCGACCGCGGTGAGGCTGTGCGGGGCGTGCAGGAGGAGTTCCAGTTCCGCAACCTCTCCGGCGACCCCAGCCAGGGGGTGCAGATCGACGGGATCTTCGGGCCGATGACGGACGCGGCAGTGCGCGGCTTCCAGCAGGCGCTCGGCCTGAGCGTGGACGGGATCGTCGGGCCACTCACCTGGCGGGCGCTCGTCAGCGGCATGCTGGCCGGATGAAGAGAACGTCCTAGACGGAACTCGGCCCGGCGGTCTCCGCCTTGTTCGGACAGACCTTCCGATGCTCTGCAAGCAGCGCCGGGCCACGGTGCTTCTCGGTGACGGCGACCCAGCCGCAAGCCTCACAGGCGACCTCCCGCTCGGCCGCCTTCACCGCCCGCCGGGTGCGCGCGGCCTCGCCGGCCGGGCAATCATGCTCCTCGAACTCGCGAAGGGCCCACCGCAGCGAGGGCCGCTCCCAGCGTCGACCGCAGACGCCACATGAGGCGACGCCGGGATTGTCGAGCGCTTGCTCGGCTTCCTCCCGTCGTTTCGCGCTGCCCCAGGCCACCCACCCGACTCTACAGACCGGGTGAAGGCTCACCCGGCCCGTGTCAATCGTCGAGCGTGTCCAAACGGCGGGCGGCGGGCGCGAGCGGTCGGGGATCCTCCAGCACCGGCCCGAACAGGTCACCGTGCCGGGCGATCCGCTCCAGCGCCTCGGCCATCCCGAAGTCGCGCGGGCGGAGGCCTGATCTGAGCTCGTCCCAGCGCAACGGCGTGGACACCGGGGCGCCGGGCTTCGGGCGCACCGAGTAGACGGAAGCGATCGTCTTGCCCCACCCGTTCTGGCGGTGGTCGACGAGGACGCCGCGCCGCTTCTTCTTCAGCCACTCCGCTGTCACCAGGCCTGGATGACGCCGCTCGAGCAGCCGCGAGGCGCGCTCGGCGAACGAGTACGTCTGCTCGAACGTCGAGCGGCGCGTGATCGGCGCGAGGACGTGGATGCCGTCGGCGCCGCTCGTCTTCACGTACCCCGGTAGCCCGACCTCGTCGAGCAGCGCCCGGATCAGCTGCGCGACCTCGATCGCCAGCTCGAAACCGCCGTCCGGCGGGTCGAGGTCGAACAGGACGAAGTCCGGCCGGTGCGGCTTGTCGACGTGCGAGTACCACGCGTTCATATCGACGCAGTTCATCTGGACCATCCACAGCACCGCCTCGACGGAGTCGAGCAGCGGGAAGTCGACGAGCCGGGCACCTCCTTCGCGCGGGTGGGTCGTGAACCTGCGCGTGCGAATCCACGCCGGCATCCCCCGCGGCGCCTGCTTCTGGAAGAACACCTCGCCGTCGATCCCGTGCGGGTAGCGCTTCATCGTGAACGGCCGACCACGGAGGTGGGGAACGAGCGTCGAGCCGACCTCGCGGTAGTACTCGAACACGTCGCCCTTCGTGATCCCGTCCTCCGGAAAGAGGACGCGATCCGGGCTCGAGAGCTTCACGGTCCTCGGCGTCACAGCCGCCCTCGCGCCAACCTCACCGTCGCCCTTCGCCGTCTCTCCACCACGCGAATCATGTCGATTCGGCGTACGTCTCGGCCGCAGGCCCGACGTAGGATCCTCCGCGTGGCACCGGGAGACCGAGCGGCGACGACGAGCCGGACCGGAAGAGTCGAGCAGCCGATCCGCGCCGCGGAGCTCGTCGGCGCGCTCTCCCTCGCCACCGATCTCGGTACCGGACAGCCGCTCGAGCACGCCCTGCGAACGGCAGTGCTCGCGGTTCGCCTCGGCGAGCTCGCCGGCGCCTCGCCCGCGGAGCTCACGGACACCTACTACGTGGCGCTCCTGCACGCCTCCGGCTGCACGTCGAACAGTCATGAGGCCGGGCAGCTCTTCGGCGACGACATCGCGCACCGGGCCGCCTTCTTCCTGATCGATCCCGCCGACCCCGCCCAGGTACTCGGGTTCTACCGCGACTACGTCGGCGCCGGCCGCTCGACCGAGGTTCGCGACGGCATGCTCGAGGCGGTTCTCGCCAACCCGGCGCGGGCGGGTGAGGCGTTCGCGGCGATGTGCGAGGTGGCGCAGAGGTTCGCCGCCTGGCTCGGCCTCGGGCCAGGCGTAGAGGGGGCGCTCGAGTACGTCTTCGCCCGGTGGGACGGGCGGGGGCTCCCGCGAGAGGTCGGCGCGGAGGCGCTTCCCCTGCCGGCGCGCCTTCTCCACGTCGCTCGGGATCTCTCGCTCTTCCTCTCGGCGGGCGGCCCTGACGAGGCTCGGGCAGTGATCGAGCGTCGCGCAGGCGAGGCGTACGAGCCACGGCTCGTCGAGCTCGCGTTGCGGGATCTCGACGATGCGGTCGGCGAGTTGGACGAGGCGCGACTGTGGGAGATCGCCCTCGAGCGCGAGCCCTTCCCGCAGGTCACGCTCGTCGGCGACCGAATCGACGCCGGCTTCGGCGCGATCGCCGTCCTGATCGGGCTCAAGTCGCCCTGGCTACGTGAGCATTGCGTCGGCGTCGCCGACCTGGCGGAGGCGGCGGCCTGGCGTCTGGGGCTCCCGGCCGACGAGGTCACGTTCCTCCGCCGAGCGGCACTCGCACACGACCTTGGCCGGATCAGCGTTCCCAACGCGATCTGGGAGAAGCCCGCTCCGCTCGGCGTCGGGGAATGGGAGCGCGTCCGCCTGCATTCCCACTTCACCGAGCGCGCGTTCGCCCATTGCCCGGCGCTCGTCGAGCTGGGTCGCCTGGCCGGCTCGCACCACGAGCGACTCGACGGATCCGGATACCACCGCGGCACGGAGGGAGCGGCACTCGACCAGGCGCAGCGCATCCTCGCAGCCTCGGATTGCTACACGGCCATGCGCGAGGCGAGGCCCTACCGGCCTGCGCTCGAACCGGCAGCCGCTCAGGCGGAACTCGAGCGCGAGGTGGCCGCAGGCCGGCTCGACGGCCCGGCGGTCGATGCGGTTCTCGCTGCCGCCGGCCACCAGGTTCCGAAGCGGCCCCGTGGTCTTCCGGGCGGCCTGACCGAGCGCGAGCTCGAGGTGCTGCTCGCACTCGTGCTCGGACACTCGAACCAGGCAATAGCCGACGGCCTCGGAATCTCCGCCAAGACGGTCGGGCATCACGTCCAGCACGTGTACCAGAAGGCCGGCGTGCGCTCCCGAGCCGCCGCGACGGTCTGGGCGTTCGAGCACGATCTCGTCCACGCGGCGCTATAGGGCGTTCGCCCGATGCGGCTGTGGTTGCCCGGGCGCAGACTCGTCGTACGTCGCAGAGAGCGGCGCACACCGACCGGAAGGAGGACGACGATGATCCTGGCGACGACGAAGATCGAGGATCTCGAGCAGTTCGTGAAGATCTACGGCACGAGGGGTGCCGAGAAGCGCAAACTGCACGGGTCGAAGGGCTCGACGGTGTTCCGCGATCCGAACGAGGACGACCGGATCTGGGCGATCTTCGACTGGGATCTGGACGGCTGGGGGAACTTCGCCTCCGATCCCGAGGTGCCGCCGATCATGCAGGAAGCGGGCCACAAGGGCAGGCCGCAGGTCGGAGAGCTCGTCGGCTGGTTCGACGCGTGAGCCTGATCCAGGAGAACGTTGAAATCGTTCGTCGCGGCTATCGGGCGCTCAACAACGCGGACCCGGCGTCCCTCGCGGAGCTCTTCGACGACAACGCCTCCTGGCACACGCCCGGGCGCAGCCCGGTGGCGGGCGACGCCTTCGGCCGTACCGCCGTCTTCGCCCGGTTCGGGCAGTACGCCAGGGAGACGGGCGGGACGTTCAGGGCCGACCTCAAGCGCGTCCTCACCGACGAGGACGGCAAGGTGATCGGCATCCACCACAACGTGGGCGAGCGTGACGGCAAGGAGCTCGACGTCTACTGCTGCATCGTCTTCGAGGTGGCGAACGGCCGGATCATCGACGGCCGCGAGCACTTCTACGACCTGCACGCGTGGGACGAGTTCTGGTCGTAGCCCGATCGGGGAGGCGCTCCGGCGCAAGGCGGAGCGCCTCCCACGTCCGGCCCATCGAAGCGAGCGCTCCCGGCCACGCTGCTACGGACGCGCTGTTGCCTCGAGAGCGAGATCGTGTTAGACAGACGGTCTCACCGGCGGGAGGCAATCGATGGCCATGGTGGAGTTTCAGGAGCCGATGAAGTTCGGCCTGGGCGTGGAGACTCTGCAGTTGAAGGCGAGGGGAACCGCGGTGAGCGGCAGCTCACCCGTCACGGTTCAGGGCGGAGGCTCCCAGACAGTCCAGTTCTCCTTGCTCAAGGTCGACAGCTACGAGGACTACGAGAGCGCGTTCAACTTCGATGCTGACGCGTCCGTGATCTACGGCCTTTTCCATGCGTCGGCGAAATTCAAGTTCGCCGAGAGCCACAGGTACCACAGCTATTCGAAGTATCTCGTGGCGAGCATCATCGTCACGAACGAGTTCCGGCAGATCCCCGACCCTCAGCTCGTCGAGTCGGCAACGAAGCTGCTGCGCAACGGAAACACCGAGCGCTTTCGCGAAGAATTCGGAGACTCGTTCGTGCTCGGAATCAAGCAGGGCGGCGAGTACTACGCCGTCCTCGAGTTCACGAGCCAGACTCAGGAGGACCTGACCAGCATCTCGGCAGCTCTGGAAGTCGGCGAATTCGGGTTGTTCAGTGCTGCTGCGAGCTTTTCGTCAGCAGTGCAGCGATTCAAGGGCCAGACCAGCTTGAAGGTGCACTCGTTTCAGCGGGGAGGTGTCGACACGAACCAGACCATCGACGCAGACGGCATCATCAGGAAGGCGACTCAGTTTCCGGCAGAGGTCAAGCAATCCGCCGACAACTACCTCGCCTTTCTCCAGGACTACAAGGCGCTCGACCTGCCTGAAGGCCCGAATCTCATCGATATCGAGGGCGCAAGGCTCGTGCTGGAGCGGTTCTTTCCGATCCGGAACGCTCTCGTGCGGAAGCTGAACGACATCGACTACATCCTCACCAACCCCGACCAGTTCGAGAACGTCGAGCAGTTCGATCTCGCTCAGATGGAAACCGACGTCACCAATGCGCTGAACGACCTCACCCAGAACGCGTCAGACTGCGTCAACAACCCGAACGATTGCCGCTTCAAGCCGCTCATGCTCAATCCCGCGGGGCTCGCACTACCGAAGCGCATGGAGTCGTCGGCCGCCCCCGCGCCGCCTCCACCACCGCCTGCCGGCACGTTCACGATTCCGGACTGGCACACGATGGCGGAGGTGGACGATCTCGGTGGCACGCTGAACCTCGTCATCGTGGGCCAGGTGGATCACGCTCAGCCCGAAGGCGCCATCCTGTCCATCTCTCCTCCGGCCGGAACGACCGTTCCGATCACGTCCGACATCACGATCACGGTCGTGAAGAACTTCGCCATAGACGCGAGCACCGGAGCGACGATCCCTCTGTAGTCGCGTTTCGCGACCCACGCGCTTCAGGAAAGAAATGAGACGCGGGCAACCAGGACGACGAGCAGCACGACCGCTGCGGCCGCGACGGGCAGGAGAACGGTAGTGGCCATGAGCTTTGCTTCGGCCGCATCCCCGCTCGACGCCACCCCCATCGGAGGGAGAGGAATCGACGCGCTCACTCGAGCTTGATCGTCTTGACCCAGCGGCCCTCTTCGATGATGTGGATGTACCCGCGCGCCTCGAGGACCTGCCGCCAGCCCGGGTTGATGATGATCCCGACGTCGACGGTGACGGTCTTGGCCCCGCTCATGCGGCCGACCTCGGCCGCCGCATCCTCGAACTCCTTCGCCATCCTGAAGCCGGCGCCCTGGCCCGGATTGATCGCTTTGCTCATGAAGCGCTTCACAGCGAGCGTGCTGCCCTGCCTCGTCACCTCGACGCCCGCGAACTGAACGCCCTCCGCCTCCAGGGTCTTCGCCCCGCCGCTCGCGAGGAGCTTGTCCATCTCGCCTGCGAGCCGCTTGCCGCTCTGGCTGAGGGCAACCCGCGGCGCGGCCCTGCTCACGAACATCTTCGTCGCGGCGACGCCCGTGTTCACGGGCAGGCCTCCCTGGCCGGCATACATCCCGACGATCGCCGTGCCCTTCACGCCGAGGTACACGGCCGGCTCCACGTACTCCTCCTGCCAGCGCTGGAGCGAGTCGCGCAGGATTCGGCAGAGGTTGGGCGCGGTCAGCATGTTGATGCGGGACGGAACGACGCGCGCGGTTCCCTTCTCGATGTAGAAGTCGACGTCGTGGACGTAGGTCTTCATGAGCTCTGCGTACGGCATCGTCCGCGGCGCCTGCGCCAGCTCGGGCTCGTTGATGTAGCCGAATCCCCCTGACGGCGCCCCGTACGGCCGGATCTCCTCGGCGGGCGTCAGGTAGTCGACCTCGACGACCGGCGGCTTCATCCACCTGGGCACGAGTCCCAGCTCGTACTTGGTGCCGTCCCGGTAGTGGATGATCGCCAGCTCGGCGGTGAAGTAGTTGACCTCCTTGATCTCGTTGTCGATGTAGGTGGGCTGCTCCTGGAGAAACTTCAGCCGACTCGTCGGCACGTCGAGCTTCTTCGTCGGCCCGCCCGCGTCGGCGGGGGCATCGCCCTCCATTTCGATCTCCTCCCGTGTGGCCTCGACCAGCGCCGGGCGGATCGTGTCGCTGTAGGCCGTCCAGGCGTCGCCTTCGAAGAAGCGCAGCTTGGCCCGCACCAACTGGCGCTCCTCGGTCGAGAAGGTGCCGGCCTTCCTGATCCGTGCCGCGTCCTTCCGCCCCTGGTCGCGGGCGAAGCGCACATCGGTCTTCTTCGCGTCCTCGGCGACGAAAATGGTGAACAGCGACTCGGGCTCGGCCTGGCCTCCGGGCGCGGGCTGGCGCTGGAGCGCCGGCCGGCCGGTCGAGCCAGGTGGACCGCCTCCACCCCGCTCCGCCGCCTGCTCGAGGCTCGTGCCCGGCGGCTCGACGCGAACCGCCTCGCCATCGACCCGGCCCTTCGGCTGCTGGAGGGTGTGCACGAGCTCGTGCGCGAGCAGGTCGCCGCCCGGCTCGCCCTCTCCGAGGACGACGTCCTGCCCCACGGTGTACGCGCGCGCGTTCACGGCGCGCGCCGACGCGTCGGCGTCGGGGCCGGTGTGAATCCGCACGGCGCTGAAGTCCTCGCCCAGCCGTCGCTCCATCGACGAACGCAGGAGCCCCTCGAGCGGCAGCCCGCCGCCTGCCAGCGTGCGGCGGATCACCGTGTCTGCACCCGCAACGCGCGCCTGCTCCGCCTCGCCGCCGCTTCCCGTCGACCGCTGCAAGAGCCGGTCGATCGCGCGCGCCACAGCGGAGTTGCCCGCGATGCCCTGCATCGCGAGCGTCGGATGAGGCTCGACGCGCTGCGTCTCGTGCTCAGCCGGCTCTCCACCGCTGTCGATGCGCTCGCGGTCAGCTCCGGACATCGCGACCACGCGACTCCTCACGGCGTCATTGTGACGGACGTTTCGCCGATTGCGTGTTCACGCGGCTAGCCGGCGACGCGCAGCGCGGCGCACGCGTCGGAGAACGAGCCGGCGATCCCGTACAGATTCCCGTGCCCGGTCGGATTGGCAACGCGGTCGGGGAACATCTGCTCCCATAGCAGCAGCAACTGGTCGATGTCGAGCTGTTGGACGTCGATGCCCGCGCCCCGCAGGTCCTCGATCCGGCGGTCGAGCTCGCCGTCGGCGAGCTCGCGGTGCTCGTGATCCCAGGCGTAGACGTCAGCCCGGTCCTGCGCGCCGAGCAGGACGAGATTGCCGCCCGGGTCGGTGCCGATCGGGAGGAGGCCGGGAGGCAGCCGGTCGAGGTACGTCTCGCCCGCCAGCGCCAGCGGGTCCCAGTCCTCGCCGGCCCCGACGGCGTAGAGGATGTCCAGCCTGAACTCCGGCCCGAGTGGGCAACCCGGAGGCAACGGCAGCATGGCGTGCCGGTCGAACGCGCCCGCGCCGTGCGCGCTGCAGAACCAGGCGTAGTCGTCGGGCAGCGCGAAGCCCGTCGCCGCGGCCTCGGCCGCCGCGGCGTCGCGGGCCGGCAGCGGCGCATCGGGCTCCAGGCGGTAGAAGGCGAGACGCTGGAGCGCTGACTCGATTTCGGGATAGTCGTCGGCCATTGCGCGAAGCTCCTCACGGTCCCGCCGCACGGGCGGCCGAGGCGCCGCCCGTATGCGGCACATTCGCATGCAGGCGGGTGGGCACGAGGTACAGCACCGTGCCGCCCTGGTGATGGTGCCACGTGAGACCGGCCGCCCGGCGGTAACGCTCGGTGCCGGCGGCGATCGCTTCGCCGTTGTGCGTGAAGTCGGTGATCATGTACCCCTTGGGCACCGGCTCGGTGCCGGCAGCGATGCGCTCCGCGTAGTTCAGGTCGGCCTGGGCGAAATCGTCGGCAAAGCCGCTCTGGTTGATGCGGACCTCGCCCCCGACCTGCCAGGGACGGAAGTCGGGATAGCCGTTGCGGAAGCGCACGCCGTTCGGAGCAAGCGCCTTCACCTGCGGACGGGTGGAGGTCCAGATCGAGTTCCCCTCCACCCCGCTCCACGAGCCGCGGCTGCGCGGCAGCCGCGGGCCGCCGAAGAGGTAGGTGGGAGCGCGCGACTGGTCGAACCAGGCGGGAGATCCCCCCTCTCGCAGCGCCCGGTCGACGTCGTTCATCTGGACGTGGATGTCCTCCATCCCGGCGAAGAGGTCTTCCATCGCTTCGGTGTCGCCGGCGTCCTGCGCCCGCGCGAGCAGGCGCTCCTGGCTGTCGAGCTCGAGCTCGAGCACCGTGTGCAGGGTCTGGAGCCTCGCCGTGCTCGTCATGCGCGCCCAATCGGCGACCGACAACTCGGCGAGCTGGCGAAGGCGACCCGAGAACAGTGGATCGGCGGCCTGCAGGATGTGCTGGGCCTCGTGCTGCATCGCGAAAACGTTGCCCTGTGCGCGGAACACCACCTCGGTCGGATAGAGCTCGCCCGATGCGCGTGTGCCGAACGACGTCGCCGCGTGCTCGGCGTTGTTTGCCCCGAAGCGCGCGGCCCAGGCCTCCTCGTTGAGCACGGTGACCGGGAGCTGGGCATAGCGCTGCCGCATCGCCGACGGCAGACCGGCGAGGAGCAGCTCGCGCAGCGCGCCGGGGTCGGGATTGGGGATCCCGCGCCACGTCCGTCTCAGCGCGAGTGCCGCAGTCTCGCTCGAGACGCCCGCGCGCCTCGCGATGCGGCCGATGAGGTTTGCCTCTTCCTCGGTTGCGCGGATGAGCCGGCTCGCCGAGCGCGCGAGGCCGACGACGCCGAGGAAGGTGAGCGCGGCACCGAAGATCGCCCAGCGACGCGCGCTCGCCGCCTGTTCCTCCGACGCCATCTCGAAGCCGCCCTGGACGTCGAGGTGCGACATCGCGGCGAGCATGCTGGCCTGCCGGATCTGCGCGTCGAGCTGGTACAGCCCCAGGCCTGTGCCCACTGCCTCGACGCCGAGCCCCACCCAGGTCGCGCCTCCGGTGAAGAAGCCCCCGATCAGCAGGCCGAGGTCGACCACGGCCAGCCCGATCGTCTTGGCAGTCTGCCCGAGGTCGTGGAACACGAGCGTTGCGCGGATGAGCAGCCGGTCGCCCGTGGAGAAATGCGCGAGCACCGCCTCGTGCAGCGGCTCGAAGCCGAGCACGATGTCCGGATCGTCGAAGAGCGCGCGGCGGACCTTGGCGATGTTCTCGAGGCGGTCCCTCGCCTCCTCCATCGCTCGCGACGCCGCGTCGCCGCCCAGCATGCCCTCCAGCTCGTCGGTGACCACCGGCCGGGCCAGTCCGGTGGCCAGTACGGCGGCCGGGATCGAGGCCACGCCGATCGCTTTCGTCCACCAGGGGCTTTCCTTGCTGACGAAGAAGGCGGCGGCGGGGTTGTCCTGGACGAGCTCCCCCATCTCCGAGAGGAGGTCGTCGCTCTCGTCGGACTGCTCGTCGGTCGGCGCGTTGTCGCCGATCTCCTCGGCGAGCCGATCGGCCTGCATCGTCAGGTCGCGCAGCCGCGCGGTGTCGCGCTGAAGCGCCTCGCCCCGGGTCGGGTCCATGAGCCCTTGCGGCGCCATCTGGCCGACGATCCCGTGCATGCGCTGCTCGGCCTCGGCGAGATTCATCAGGGCGAGGTTGCGCACCATGCTCATGAACAGCGCCGTCGGGCTCAGCCCGAAGCGGGCCGCATCCCCGGAGTCGACCAGCTTCGTGTCGGCCTCGAGCTGTGCCAGCGCGGCCTCGCGACGAACCTGGGAGCCGCCGAAGTAGCGGCCGCTGGCGTAGTCGCGCGTGACGAGGAAGTCGTCGGTCGTCGCGATCACGCGCGCCGGGGGACCGTCGCCCGCCTCGACGAGCTCGCTGGCCTGATCCCAGTCGCTCGACAGGAAGATGTCCGTCCGGTCGTAGTCGTGCGAGAGCGCGTAGGTGTAGTAGCGATTGCCGACCTTGACGACAGCGCACATGTGCTCCGCGAGGCGCGCGATCGCGATCATCTGGTCCTCGTCGGTGCTGCCGTAGGTCGGGTCGAGCAGCGTCTCGAGCTCGAGCGAGTCGTCCCAGACGATGCCCTCGCGTTTGGCGACCAGGTTGCCGACGAGCGCGGCGCCGGCTGCCGACCAGCGCTCCCGCTGCTCGCGCGCCGTTTTTGCGTCGGCGGCGGCGCTGAAGGCCTGCGCCCCCACGCCCTGAACGAGCTCCTCGACGTCGCCGGCCATGATCTGCTGGTACAGGCGGAGGTCGAAGTGGATGTCGGTCGAGTACTGCTCGGCGAAGTACGAGAACGACACCTCATAGACGCCGCGCACGTCGTCGCCCCAGACATGGTCCACGCCGCGGTAGAAATCGACCACGGCCTGCGCCGCCTCGCTCTCCGGGCCCAGGCCCGCCCAGTAGTCGCGCTGCTCGAGCAGCCGAGTCTGCACCGCCTCGGACTTGCTGACGAGCGCCTGTACCTCGACGTCATGCGATTCGAGCCAGGCGATGGCCTGCTCGCCGTATTGCACGACCGCGCGTCGGCGCATCTCGGGGTAGGAGAGGGGCAGACGGGCGCGCCAGCCGGCGAGCCCGCCCCACCGGACCGCGTTGTTCAGCGTGAGGATCCCGGGCTGCGCGGCCTGCAGCGCCACCATCTGCCGGTCGGCCTCCGCGTCGGGATCCGCCGGCACGACCGGATCCGGGCTCGGTTGCCGCTGAACGGCGGAGACGCCGGATCGTGCCTGCTGGGCGACGTGGGTGAGCTCGTGCGCGATCAATCCCCTTCCTTTGGCGACGTCGGGTGCGAACTTCCCCTCGGCGAAGACAACGTCGGAGCCGACGGTGAAGGCGTCCGCCTCGACGGAATCCGCCGCCACGCCGGCCTCCCGGCCCGTGTGGACCCGGACTGCACCGAAGTCTGCGCCGAAGTGGGGCTCCATCCGGGAGCGCACTCCCGGATCGAGGGGCTGCCCCGGCGTCGCGAGCACGCGGTCGACCGCAGGCGTCGGGGCGACCGTCCCTTCGGCGCGAGCCGCGCGCGATGCCTGCCGCTGGAGCCGGTCGGCCCGGCAGCGGGCACACTCGCCGCCGCCGAGGACGAGTCCGCCGCAGGCGCAGCGCCGCGGCGAAGGCCCGGCTCCGAGGACGGCGGCCGCGTTCCGCTCTGCCTCGACCTCCGCCGGGTCGACCGGCCCGGCGCGCCGCGCCTGCCGCTGGAGCGCGCGGTGAACAGCTCGGTTGCCGACGGCTCTCTGGAGCTCGTGGACGGCGTGCCGCGGCGGCGGCCGCTGCGGAGGCCCCGCGCTGCGAGCCGGCTCCTCCCGTATCCGTTCAGCGACTGTGAGCACTCGATCCATCTGCCGGCTCGATCAGCTCACGGCGTCGGCCCGGAGACCATGCGCCAGGAGATCCCGGCGGCCTCGAGCGCGGCGCGCACGTCGGCGCTCGGGATCACCCCGTTGGTGAAGACGACCTCCTGGATGTCTGTCAGCGCGACCCCACCGTGGACCTGTGCCTCGGTGTAGATGCGAAACGGCTGGGTCGGGTTCCGGAGATCGGCGAGGGATCCGATCGAGAGCGGGTCGGTGCCGACCTGGGCGGCGAGCGCCGTGGGGCGGGTGAGCGGCTCGCCGGCGACTTCCGGCCGCATGCCCCGCCCCGTCACGTCGAGCGAGTCACCGAAGGTGAACGTCGTCCGCGCCCGAACTGCCGGCTTGAGCTCGAGCACGACATCGCCGTACTGCGCGGTCGTCGCCTCACTCGTGCCGCTCAGGTAGCCGTAGATCGGCCGCTGCACACCACCGGCCTCGACCGGCGTGCCGAAGAGCCCGGCCTCGACCGACCGCCGTGCGCTCAGGTCGAGGAGGCCGCCGGTCGTTCCGGTCTCGAACTGGGTGAGGAAGCGGCCGCTGCGGACGACCTCCGTGACCGAGGCCAGCGGCGCCCGCACGCGGACCTGGGCGTTCTGGACCAGCTGGGCCACCCGGACGTTCGACTGAGCCAGGTACTCGGGCAGCGTCATGCCGCTGAGCGATGCGTTCCAAGCCCATTCCTCGCTGCGCGCGAGCATGGCCGCCGCCCGCCAGGCCTGGTTCTGCGGGACCAGCGGGCTGACGGCCCCGGGCGTGAGCTGCCGGCCGCCGAGGAAGAACCCGGACTCGGTCGGGCTCGTCCAGAGCGGGATCGGCTCGTACGGCCCGACCCGCGCGAAGCCGGGCCTGCTCAAACCCGTTCCGATCAGCGCCTCCTGCGCGGTTTCGTCGAACAGCCAGGTGAGCTCGGACGGCGACGCGTACAGCGGGACCCCCAGGGAGACCGGCGCCTTTCCGCCCAGCACTCCGGCGCCGAAGCCCGGCCGGACGTAGAGCGGGGTCGGCTCAGCGGTCGGCGACGACCGCCGACCGCCCAGGGAGTAGATCGAATCCCCCTCGGGAGTGAAGAGCCTGATCGGCCGCGCCGGATTCGGCGGGAACCGACCGCTCGGGCCGAGGATGAACGGCCCCCCGCTCTGCGTCGGCACCTCGGCGCCGCCCGAGTAGAGCCCCGGCCGGCCTGCCCAGTCGTAGAGCATGACCGGCGCGGGAGGCGCTCCCGGCCCGGGCGGTAGGACCGGCGTCCTCGGGGCGACCGGCGGGGCGGGCGTGCCCGGCGGCGACGTCGGCGGGATCTCGCCCGAACCGGCGGGGAGCGCCCGAGAGGGTGAGAGATTCCACGTCACCCCGGCGCCCGCGCCACCGGCGCCCGTGCCGCCACCTCCGCCCCAGCCGGCCGAGTACTCGGCCCACGTGGGGGTGCCCGGCGGCGGGGCATTGCCCCAGGGCGCCTCGGCCTGGAAGATCGGATGGAACTCGCCGTCGATCATCGGCCCGGAACGGAGCATCGAGCCCTCCTGGATGACGACCCAGTTCGGGTTCTGCGGGTGAAGCGCCATGAACGACCCGTCGGGGTGCGGCGTGAAGAGGCCCGAGCCCATGCGCTCGGCCGGCGCCATGGCCGTCGGCACCGGCTTCGCCATCATCCGCGACGTGATCGCGAACCCCGACGTGGCCAGCCCGATCGACCCCGACACGATCTTCATCCAGCCGCCGAGGACCCTGGCCTCCGCCGCGTCCTCCACCTGCCGCGAGTAGATCCCCGCGCCGATTCCCGCCTTCTCCAGCGAGCCCTGCTTGACGTCCTCGTACCCGGTCGCGACCTGGAGGACGCCCAGCGCCGGGGCCAGGACGAACGCGGACGGTGGGAAGACGATCATCAAAAACGTCATCAGGTCCTGCAGGAACTCGAGGAACGCCTGCCAGGCCCGGTGCAGGTCGATCTCCCAGTGCACGACCGCCTGCACCGTCGCCGAAACCGTCGGCAGCAACTCGTCGACGATCGGGCAGAGCTCGTAGTACTCCTCGTCCCCGTCTGCGATCTTCTTCACGTGCCAGCGGTAGCCGGCCTGGCGCGCGGCGATCTTGTCCATGACCATCGTGCGGAGCGCGGCCGGGCTCTTGTCGCGGAGGTCGGTGAAGATGTGCGCCGGAAGCACCCGGTAGCCCTGCGGCCCGAGCGGCTGGAGGACGGGATGGATGAGCGTGATCGCCTGAACCGCGAGCGCGGTGTTCGGGCCGAGGCTCGACGGCGCGATCGTCGGCATCTCCTCGGCGGCCGGCAGCGGGCCGCAGAGGTCGCTGCTCGGCTTCGGGTACACGAACTCCGCCGGAGCCTTGATCGGAGCGGCCGCCGTCGGCGGCGTCGCGGGCGAGGTCGCGAGCTGGTCGGGAGCCGACGGCGCGGGGGTGGTCCGGAATGCGCTCGGGTCGATGTAGTTCGCCACCGGCAGCTCACCTCTCATCGTCCGCTGGACCGCCGCGTATTCGGCGTCCTGCATGAGCATCTGGGCGGTTGTCGGGAGGTCCTCGAACTCGCGGTAGTGCTCGGCGTTCCAGCGCCAGGTGATCTGCTTCGCGTGGCACTCGCCGCAGCCGTCGTTGATCTGCCCGTTGATGATCGCCTCGTTCACTGTGCGGGTCGCCGGGCTCTTGGCCGCGAAAAACGGCTCGAGGTATTGGATGCGATGCCCCGCGTATGCCTTCTGTATCAGGCCCTCGCTCTCGGTCGCCGTCAACTGCGCCTTCAGGTCGAGATCGTCGAAGCGGGCGTTGATGAACGTCCGCCACTCATCGAGCTTTGCGTCGTTCTCCTGGAGCCGGGAGGTCGCCGTCGCGAAGACGCGCTTCTTGAAGTCCTCGTACTCGGGCGTCCAGCTGCCGCTAACCCCCATCGGCTGGCGGGCGATCTGCTGCTCCCCGGCAGACTGCTGCCGTACGTGCGTGAGCTCGTGTGCGAGCAGCCTCTTCCCCTCGCGAGCCTCGGGCGCGAACTTCCCCTGGTCGAAGACGACGTCGGAGCCGACCGTGAACGCCTCGGCGCCGACGGAGCGCGCCGCCTCGCCGGCTTCCTGCCCGGTGTGCACGCGGACGCCGCCGAGATCGCCACCGAAGTGGGGCTCCATCTGGGAGCGCACGCCCGGCTCCAGTGGCCGCCCCGGCATCGTCAGCACGCGGTCGACCGCGGGCGTCGGCTCGACCGTCTCCGCGGTCGGCCCCACGCTCGACGCACGCCGCTGCAACCGCTCGGCGCTGCAGCGTGCGCACTGACCGCCGCCGAGCACCATCCCGCCGCAGGCACAGCGCCTCGGCGCCGCCGCCATTCCGGTCGCTCCGAGGACTGCAGCCGCGTTCCGCTCCGCCTCGACCTCGGCCGGGTCGATCCGCCCACGGCCCGGCACGCTCCGCTGGAGCGCCCGGCGGAAGGCGCGGTTGCCCACGGCCCGCTGGAGCGTGTGGGCACTCTGGGGACGCGCAGGGCGGGCCGCCTCGGTCGCGGGAGCCGGCTCTTGCCCGCGGACACGCTCCGCGACGGCGAGCACTAGACGCCCTCCAGGATCAGGTCCCAGTACTCCCGGAACTCCGCGCGTGACGGCAGCCGGCCGAGCTTCTCGAGCTCCCGGGCCGTGCCGACGACGAGGTCCTCCATCGCGATGGGACGACCGCCGTCGGCGGCGCGGAACGCCGCCGCAAGGGCGACGTTGCGGATGTTCCCGCCGGAGAGCTCGAACTGGTGTGCGAGGAAGCCGAAGTCGACGTCGTCGGCCAGGGGGGTCTCCTCGGGGAAGACGACGTGCCAGATGCGCTCGCGGTGCTCCTCGTCGGGGAACGGGAACTCGATCCCGTGGTCCATGCGGCGCGCGAACGCCTCGTCGATGTTCTTGCTCAGGTTCGTCGCGAGGATGACGACGCCGTCGTAGTCCTCCATCTGCTGCAGGAGGTATGCGACCTCGATGTTCGCGTAGCGGTCGTGCGCAGTGGTCACGTCCGACCGCTTGCCGAACAGGGCGTCCGCCTCGTCGAAGAACAGGATCGCGTTCGAGGCGCGCGCGGCCAGGAAGATCCGCCGCAGGTTCTGCTCCGTCTCCCCGATGTACTTGGAGACGACGGTGGAGAGGTCGATCTTGAACAGATCGAGGTCGAGCTCCCGGGCGATGATCTGCGACGCCATCGTCTTGCCGGTGCCGCTCTGGCCCGAGAAGAGGATGTTCACACCCTTGCCGTACGCGATCCGGTGGTCGAAGCCCCACTGCTCGTAGACGACGTGGCGGAGGCGGACGCTCGTGCACGCGTCGCGCAGCGCCCGCAGGGGCCGGCGTGGAAGCACGATGTCGTCCCAGCCGTACATCGCCTCGACCCGCTCGGCGAGCCCGCGCAGCTCCTGGCCGGACTGGCCACGCGCGGCGGCGAGCACTCCAGGGGTGGTGGGCGGGGCGCTGCGCGCCGCCTCTCGGGCGGCGTCGAGGATGCGGGCGGGGCCGAGTCGGTAGCGGCCGGCGACGAGGTCGAGGTCGACGGCGTCGGCGCCGCCGTCCAGGGCTCGGAGCCAGAGGTCGCGTCGCGCCCGGTGGGCCGGCGGCTCGACGTCGATCGAGACCACCCGGCCGCCGAACACCTCGAGCGCGGGGTCCCACCCCGTCGTGCTCGTCAGGACGATCGGCACGTCACCCGCCTCGAGGGGGCGCAGGAACGTCGCCGACTTCCGCGCGGCCTCGCGGTCGAGCAGCGCCTCCCCGTGGACGAGGTGCACGATCGCCCCGTACAGGCGAGCGTCCCGGGCGAGCGACGCGCCGGCCGCGCGCGGATCGCCCTCGTCGCCGAGCACGCGCGCCGTGTCGACCCGGATCAGCGGGCGGCCGAGCCCGGCCGCGACTGCCTCCGCCAGCGCTTCCTTCCCGGTGCCGTCCACCCCGACGAGAAGGAGCGGCAGACCGGCTTCGACCAGCGGGTAGGCGGCCCGGAGGTCGCCCGCAAGCCGGTCGGCGAGCACCAGCTCGTCGATCGTCAGCGCCGGCGTGAGCAGCCGGCCGCCGGCGGCGACCTCGGCGTGCTCCTCGGCAAGCAGGAAGTCGGCGACGTGCTCGTCGAGGGCGAGGAACCTCCCCAGGCGCGTGCGCTCGGGCTCCTGTCCGTCGGCGAGCAGCCGGACGGCGCAGCTCCCGACGAGCGGCGCGTCGGCGGCGAAGACGCTCCGGCGCGCGAGCTGTTCCTCCGGCGTCGCGCAGAAGAGCTTCAGTGCCAGCTCGACCGTCGGACGCCGCTTCGTGACGTCGTTCTGGACGTAGGCGTAGAGGGTCTCCCAGCGGAGATCGACCTCCGGAGCGAGGGCGAGCAGGACGACGTCGCGCTCGAATGCATCGAGGCCGAGGGCGCGGCAGAGCCGCGGCAAGGGCAGGCCGTCGGACTCGAGCGCGGCATTTTCGCGGCGGACGCTCTCGATGATCGCGTCGAGCTCGCGGACGGACGCGCCACCCTCGGGCGATGTCCCGCCCAGCAGCGCATCGACGTGCTCGTCGGGGATGTACAGGCCCCGGAACTCGTCCTCCGTGAGGAGACTCGCGGCCCGCAACCGGAGTACCTGGCGCCGCACGACCAGCTCGAGGCGGGCGAGCTCGGCGAGCACATGGTCGGCCGCGGACGCGAACGGTGGTGCGGCCGTCGCGCTCACTCGGGCAGTCGGAGCACGACCTCGCCGAGCCACGGCACGTCGACGACGCAGCCGTCGATGCCGGCGATCTGGAGCACGACGCGGAGGGGGCTCGGCGGGAGCCGCGCCTCGATCAGCCGACCGTCGCTGTGAATCATGCCCGGGCCGACGAGGAAGTTCTCGCGCAGGTATGCGGCGCTGCTGCGCTCGAGGCCGGGCAGGCGCACGGCGAGCTCCCGTAACACCGCATGCGCGAGCAGTGCCATGGTGCCGAGCGGCCCGTCGAGGACGTGCGCCTCCGTCGACCACTCGACCGACTCGGGAGCGCGCTCGAACACCTCGGTGACCATCCGCACGGCCCGAGCTGCCGTCACCTCGTCGCCGTCGGTCGCGTCGAGCAGCACGAGCCACGTGTCGCGCTCCGCGTCGCGGACGAGCACGAAGCGGCGGCCCTCGCCCTCCACCGGCTCGAGGAGAAGTCGACGCCCGTCGGAGCGCCCGAGCCGCACCAGCCGCTCGAGCAGCAGCCGCTGGGCGGGTCCTGCGACCTCGTCGACCGGCTCGGTCTCCGACTCCTCCTCGGCGCCGGCGGCGAGGCGGACGCCGGGATCGGCGCCAGCGTCCGGCGATCCGACGCACCGCGCGAGCAGGACGAGCCGGAGCGGCGGAATCGACCGCTCAGCGGGCGCGAGCGCCGCGAGCACACGGTCGGCGTCGAGCTCGAGCAGGCCCCGGAGCAGCAGGAACACGCCTGCGTACGACGTGCCCACGAACGTCCCGGAGGCTGGCTCGTCCGCCGCGAAGACTTCCTCCTCGACCCGACGGGCCAGCTGCGGGTCGCTGCCGAAGAGCTCCCGGAGCAGGGTTGCGGCCTCGATCGCCTCACCGGCTCTCTGCGCGCCGGCGAGCACGACGAGGGCCCGTGCCGCCTCGGCGACCGAGAGCGGATCCGCGGCGTCCGGCGCGGCGGCGGCGAGCCGCAGGGAATCGGCGGCGGTGGGGGTTGGATCCGTGCGGGCGCCGAGGATCTCGGGCCAGACGGCGAGCACGGCCTCCACCGCCGCGGTCGTGGGGCTCCCGCCACGGGCGAGAGTCACGGCCACCCGCTCCGCCCCACGCTCGCCGAGAGCTGCCAGCACGCGCTCGAGCCGCCGCTCCTGCGCGAGTTGGGCGAGCGCGGCCCGCGCGGTCTCCGGATCGCGTTCGAGCGCCTCGCGGATCGTCGCATCGGAAGGCAACGGGTGCAGTCCTTCGAACGCGACGTAGTACCCGCGGTCCCAGGCCCTTCCGTCCGCGGTATCGGCGAGAAAGGAGGCGAGCAGGTCGGCCGGGCCGGCGAACAGGTGGACGCTCCCGTCCGGCTCGTCGACGGCCGCCTTGATCGCGGCGGCGATCGCCTGCGCCCAGGCCGCTGCCAGCGCGTCCTCGTCGTCGGCTTCCACGTCGAGTGTCACGTCGACCTGGAGCTCGTCGATCACGCCCACGAGCTCGTCCTCCTGGGCGAAGGCCTCTGCTAGTGCGCGTTCCAGGGCGGCGTCGAGCCGCGTCCTGGCAACGCGATCGAGCTGCCAGCGCACCTCCTGCGGTTGCCGGTGGTCCGTCGGGACGAGATAGACGGCGTCGAGATGCTCGATCTCGACGGCGTGACTCACGCGGTCGCCTCGGCAAGCGGGACGGCGTCCCCGGCCGCGGCGAGCTCCTCGAGCACCTGGATCGCGCCGCTCAGGCGCAGCAGCACCCGGCACAGCTCGGCCGAGCGCTCCTCGAGCGCGACGAGCTCTGTCCGGCCCGCCTCGAAGTCGGCGCGCAACGCGGCCAGGCGGCCTTTGATCGTCTCTTCCATCAGTGCCTCCCAATGACGATGACGGTGAACAGCGTCGCGTTGTCCCCTTCGTTTCCGTTGGCCTCGGACGTGTAGGCGATTCCGCTGACGCGGTTCGGGTCGGTGGTGTCCGTGATCCGCACGAAGACGGTCTGTGGAATCGAGGTCGAGTTGTGCTGGAACACGCCGTTCGCGTCCGTGACGTTCTCCCAGTCGACCCTGCCGTCGAAGTTCCCGAAGACCGAGAAGCCCCTCAGCATCACGAAGGCGCCGAGACGCTCGCTCAGCAGCCCGGTGTGGTCGTAGCTCCAGGTTCCCGGCTGGTTGTTGCCCAGGTTCATGACCGAGCGCTCCTGCGTCAGCACGGTCAGGGCACCGTTCCCGCCCTTGAGGATGTTCCCGCCGACGTCGAGGTCGCCGGTCACGTGGACGTTGCCGACCACCTCGAGCTTCTGGTCCGGAGTCGCCGTGCCGATCCCGACCTTCCCGCCGAAGTCGGCCATGTAGACGTCGCCGCTGTCGGTGTTGATCGCCAGCCGCCGTGTCCAGGCCTGCTTGTTCACGTTGGTCGTCCCCCAGACCTCGAAGCGGCCGAAGCCGGGGTAGTCGTCCATCTCGACCGTGACCGCGTTGCGCGTCGGGTCCGGGAAGATCCACGGGGTGCCCACGGCGCCGTGGCGGGCGTTGTAGGTGACGCTGCTCCACTTGTTCTTGCCGCTCAGGTACAGGTCGGCCTGCCGGAAGCCGAACGCGCCCGGAACGTCGACCCGCCCGTCCGCCTGGAGATCGAGCACGGTGTCCCACAGCGCCGCGCCGGTTCGGTAGAGCAACTCGAGCGTCCCCGGATCATGCGTGCCGAGCTGCACCAACCAGGAGTCGCTGCCGGTGAGCCGGAGGGTCGGCTTGTCGCCGAGCAGCTGGACGTCACCCTGCTCACCGTCCCAGTCGCCCTTGACGTCCAGCCGGGCTGCCGGCCCCTGCGTGCCGATGCCGACATCGCCGTGCTCGGTGATCCGCATGCGCTCCTGCCAGTTCCTGGTGTGGAACGTGAGCTGACCGTTTCCCTCGTGGTTGAAAGCGAGCTGCTCGGCGTCCGGGAGCGCGGAGACGATGGCGGTCCCCGGCTGGAGGTCGCTCACGGCCGTCTGCCCGCTCCCGAACCACCCGACCCTGATCCCGCCGGTGTCGCTCTCGCGAGCGACCGCCTCGGCGCCCGAGCTCCCGCCGGTGTTCGTGTTCTCGACGATCGCCCGCGTGACGCCGTCCTCGTCGAAGCGGTTCCGGATCAGCAGCTGCTGCCTGGGCACGAGCGCCCGCTCCCCGATCAGGCTGACGTACTGGCGCTCCTCGGCCAGACTGGCCGGATCCGCCTGGACGAAGGCACGCGCGGACGCGTCCCAGTTGACGCTGCCGAGCCGGATCAGCCAGCGTGGGACGGGATCGGCGTCGTCGGTCGGCAGGTCCTGGTACGGGACGGCCTCGTCAGGGGGGATCGTGATCCCGGTCAGGGTCGAGCCCGACGTCGTGGTCGACGTCGCCACGGTCTGCCCGGCGACGACGATCGACGTGTGCAGCGGGGTCTGCAGCCCGACGAGGACGCGGAAGTGCTCCTGGATCCGGCCGAACTGGTCGTCGCTCAGGCACTGCTCCCACCCGGACGCCGGCCGGCGGACGCTGTCCTGCATGTACGTGATCCACACGGGCACGTAGCCGACGCCGGACAGCCCCTGGAAGAGGCGCGGGTCGGGTGGGATCTGGAACGGCTCGAGCAGCACGAGCTCGCGCCCGAAGCCGTCGATCGCCATCCCGGGCCGGATGTACATCTCGATCGGGCCGGAAGCGCCGGAGACGGGGTCGCGTTCCTCCAGCTCGAGCCCGACGACGATGCCCCACGCGTGCAGGCCGACGTTGTGACGGCGCCGCATGTCGCGCTGGTAGTCCTGCTCGTTCTGGAAGTCGACGGCGCCGAGGTACTGGTGCTCGTAGTAGCGGAGGCGCTCGATGTCGGTCGCCATCGCGTCACGCCTCCTCGTGGCGGAAGGCGCTGCGGAGGATCTCCGCGAACCCCTTCGGGTCGTCCATCGCCGCGGGCATGTTCGACGCGGTCAGGTTGTCGCGGACGCGTTTGAGCCCGGCGACCAGGTCGTGCACCTGCGTGAAGTCGGACTCGTAGAGGCGCGACCGCCGGTAGGTCGGGTCGACGTGGTCGATCGCGCCCATCAGCCGGTTCTCGTTCACGCCGCCGACCCCGCTGCGGAGCCAGTCGAGGCAGCAGACATACTCGAGCAGCACGCCGAGGAGCGGCAGGACCGGCACGAGCGACAGCCACCTGCTGAAGGTTGGCCACGAGCCCGAGTACTGGCGGCAGCTGTAGTTGCAGACGCCGACGATCTTCCCGTCGACGATCGTCAGACAGGCGAGCGTGAGCCGGTCGTCGCACGAATCGGGCGGGCAGGTCGGCAGGAGCTTCTGGCAGACGCAGTCGATCACGTACTCCCAGACGACGGCGGCGAGGCCCTGGATCGCGACCTGGGCCTGCCGCCCGTAGCTGACGTCCTCCTCGTTCGGCGGAGGCTGGAGGACGATCGCGTCGAGCTTCCGCGCGATGTTGCAGCGCGGCTGCCGGGCCGCGTACTCGTAGAGCCCCTGGCGGACGTAGGAGTAGGCGTCGTAGAGCTCGTTCGGCTTGCCCGTCGCCTCGCGCGCGAACAGCGCGCCGACGAGCGGCTGGTAGGAGCTCTTCGGAACGCGCCGCTTTCCGAACTCCAAGAGGCCGAGGACGCACTCGACGATCTCCCAGAGGAGTGAGCCCTGGAGCGCCTCCGCCGGCGTCCGGCAGAGCCCGACATGGCCCTCGCATACGTCGAGCCGGAAGCCCTCGACGATGCGCGTCGGCTCGCAGGCGCCCATCGTCGTCGTCGAGGCCTGCCGGGTCGGGGCGGTCGCAGTAGCGGTCGACGAGCCCGAGTAGTTCGCGTAGTTGCTCGTCCCGTTCTTCCCACCGCAGCCGCACCCGCAGCCGCCGTTGCCGTTCGCCTTCCCGTTCGACTGGCAGCCGCACCCGCAGTTCGGCGCGCACGAGCAGCTCGAGGTCGTGGCGCGGCGGAGGACGGTGCTCGCCCGAGCCTCGCGCTCCTCGTAGCGGATCGTCACGCACCAGTGCTCCTCGACGTCCCGGCAGTCGCCACGGTTCTGTGGGCGGACGGGGTCGCACGGCGCCGGCCCTGTGTCCTTGCAGCGCGCGATCAGCTCGGCCACGTTCAGGCGCTGCCCCTCGCAGACGACGATGTCGTTGCCGCACGGATCGATGGCGTAGCCAGGTGCGATCGTCACCCAGCCGTCGCACGGGTCGCACCCGACCTGGAGCCCACAGACGACGCCGGGGCCGTGGAGGTACCGGTTGTGCAGGCGGTTCTTCGCCACCACGTACGCCTGCTCGCCGTTCAGCTCCGACTCGGTCAGGAGCTGGCCGGCGAAGAAGCGCGGGCGCTCGAGACACTCGAGGCCGGCGCACGCCGGACAGCAGCAGGCCGCCGGATGGGTCTCGCGGCTGGCGGTCAACTCGGACCACATGGCTTCCTCCCGTGAGCGTGGATCGAATCGTCAGTCAATGTGGAACCAGCTCCTGAACGTGCCGCCCTCGACCCCGTCGCCCGTCGGGCAACGCAGGGGCAGCCCAGGGCCGAGGTGGTCGGCGTCGACGGCGGGGTTGACGGTTCGCCCGTCGGGGAGCGCGATCTGCTTCTCGCCGAGGACGAAGTCGCCGTAGAGGACGACGGCATAGTCGCCCGGGATCCAGCTCGAGGGGGTGGGCCGGAAGCGGGCGAAATAGACGGGGCCGGAGGTCGCGTCGGCGCCGCCGACCGAGCCGAGCGTCGATCCGCACGCCGGGACGATGTCCGTCTCGATCCCGGGCGTCTCGCCGTCGATCGCGCAGGCGCAGCGGAACCGCAGCTCGCCGACGTTCGCCCAGCCGCTGTCGTGCTTGTAGAGGACCTGGAATGCGTCCGGGGTGATCGTCTCCGCGAGCACGGGCCGATCGAACGCGATCACGACTCCGTCCTTGGTGATCGCCGGCAGGACCGGGGCGCCGGCTGCGTCGGTGACGACCTTGTCGTCGGCGTCGAGCATCTCGTTCGCGAGGATGCGCCCGCCGTGCGGCCAGTTGAGGGCGACGATCCGGGGCAGATCGAGGACGGTCCCGCCGGGAGGGCCTTGCGGCCCGGCCGGGCCTGGGAGCCCCTGCGGGCCTTGGTCTCCTTTCGGCCCCTGGGCCCCCTGCTCACCCTGGGGGCCCTGCTCGCCCTGGTCGCCCTGGTCGCCCTTGGACCCGGGCGGTCCCTGCTCGCCCTGCGGACCCTGATCGCCCTGCCCACCCTTCGGGATCTTCAGGTGGACGACGCGGGTGCCGGCGTCGAAGTCGACGCCGGCCTCGGGGAGCGTGTCGACGAACTCGCCGTCGACGTCGGAGATGCCGAGGCCCGGCGGCCCCTGCGGACCGCGCTCACCCGCCCCGCCGCTGTGCTCGAGCATGCAGCGGACGACGTCGGTGAGCACACTCGTGCTCGGCAGCAGCCGGCGGTCGGTCAGGTTGTCGATGTCGGCGTCGACGATCGCCTGGCCGGGCTCGTAGCCGACGATCGTCGCGAGGACGAGACACTCGTCGACGCCGTCGCAGGACGGACAGCCGTCGATCGTCAGCTCGAGCAGGTCGCCGCAGTCCTGCTCGCTGACGTCGATCACGGCGACCCCCGCGAACGCGCCCGGGCCCTCGTCGTAGGCGGCGTACATCCTGTCGCCGTCCGCGGTGAGCACGAGCTCGAGCGCACCGTCCAGCTCGAGCGCCGACTGCACGGCCTCGGCAGGCGCGGTGTCGAGACGGTAGGTGTCGACCGCCAGCACATGGGTGCCGGTCAGGGCGTAGGCGTAGCGCCCGTCCGCCGACCCGTCGAGGTCGATCACCGGATCCGCGCCGAGAGACACCGGTCCCGTGAGGGTCGGAAACGGGTCGGCGGCGCCGAGGTCGACGCCGAAGACGCGAATCGTCTGGTCCGTGCGGGCGGCATGGAGCCTGAGACCCGCAGTCGTCTCCGCAAGGGCGATCCGCACGGCGTTCACGTCGAGCGCGTGGCTCTCGACGGTCGAGACGTCGTCTCCGTCCATGACCCGCAGCGCGTCGCCGGTCAGCGCGGCGACCAGCACGTGCGCCCCGTCGGGCGTGACGGCGAGATCACCCGCCTCCGCGCCGAGCGAGCCCGAGGAATGGGTCGGCGCGGTGTCGGTCGCCGGGTCGTCCCACTGGTGCAGCTCGCTGTCGCCGGCCTGCGTCACGAGCGCGTAGAGGCGGCCGGTCGGCCCGGCCGCGAGCACGGCGTTTCCGTCGCCTGCGGCGGCAACGGTGAGCGTGTTGTCCGGCGTCGTCCCGCCGCCCGAGAAGACCTGCACCTCGAGGTCGCCTCCAGCCTTGCCGATCGCGATGAAGATGCTGCCGCCGTCCGCGGCGGTGGCGACGTCGAGACCGGTCCAGTCACCGGCGAGCGTCGGCTGCACCTGGTGCTGATCGACCGTGCTGTACGACGTCAGGCTCCAGGCGTCGGCGCCGCCGCTCCACCAGCGCCCGAGCACGTGGAGTGCCTTGTTCGTCTCGTCGAGTGAGACCTGCCACGCGCCCTCGAGCGGGATCGTGCTGACGCGCTCGAGCTGCGGGCCGTGGACCGCGTGCGGGTGCGGAGCCGGGTCGAGGACGAGCTCGACGTCGTACGCGTCGCGGATCCGGTTCGGCTTGCAGGCGTCGTCGTCGCAGCCGCAGTCGTCGAAGAGCGCCGGCACGTCCTCGGTCGGGCACTCGAAGTGGCGCAGGCAGATCTGGATGGTGTGCTCGGGCGGCTGCGTCTCGCCGTCGGGCACCTCGAACCACCCGGCCGGGATCAGGTGCTTGAACTCGACGTACTCCTCCCGCTCGACCAGGATCTCGTGCCCGCAGCAGTCGATTGCCGTCCCCGGCTCGACGATCACGTAGCGATCGCGGCAGTTCTCGTCCGGGTGCTGCTTGACCTTCAGGCCGCAGACGACGCCCCAGCCGTGCAGCTCCTGGTTGTGCCGGCGGTCCTTGCCGAGGAAGTAGTCCTGCTCCTCGCGGAAGTCGCGTTCGACCAGGAGCTTGCCGGTGAAGTAGTTGTTGCGGGCGAGCTGCGGCGTCGCGCACTCGACGCACGTACCGTTGCCGTTGTGCCCGTGGGTGTGCGCCATGCTCGCCCCTCCCTTTCCTCAGTCGATCACGGTGTTCGAGCCGATGCGGCTACGGATGCCGACGCGGATCGTCGGCGGCTGGGCCTCGTCCGGGGACGGCCCGAGCACGCTGTCGTAGCCGACCCGGGCCTCGCCCTCGACGACCGCGTCCGGATACCGGCCGACGACGGTGTCGAGCCCGAGGAACGACTGCAAGCCGATCCGGAAGCGCGGCTCGACGACCGCGATCGCCGCCTCCGTGTGCGCGGGCTTCGCGAGCTCGACGACCTGGCGGATGGCCGCCAGTGCGCCGTCATCGCGCGCGCAGGTCCCGGGCACGAAGACGGTGAACCGGTGTGCGTAGACACCGAACGGGTCGTGGAGCGGGTCGCCCGTGTCGTCCAGCTGGAAGTCCCCGATCCGCGAGTAGTCGCCGAGCTGCAGGCGCCTGACGATCGCGTTGCCGTAGACGGCCGACTGGTCGCCGAGCGTTCCGTCGCCGACGAACAGCCAGCGGCGCAGCTTGAAGTGCTCGAGCACGAGCGGCGCGACGCCGGTGTACAGCGTCAGGTACATCCGCAGCCCCTTCGGCGTCCCCCGCCGGCGGAACAGCTCGTAGGCACAGCGGACGAGCACTCGCCGCCGCTCGAGCGGCAGGCGCGGGTCGAGGGCGAGCCCGAGCCATGACGCGAGCCACTGGAGCGCGTCGGCGGGGGCGGCGCACGGGTCGAAGTACGCGGCGATGCCGTCGATCCGCTCCGAGATCGAGTCCCGGACGGTGTCGAAGATCGACAGGAAGCGCGCGGTGAAGTCCCGCGCCTGCGGATCCTCGCCGTACACGGCCGGAAGGAAGCGCAGCGACGACGCGCGGGGGTAGTACACCTTCGCCGTCCGGACGACGGGCGTGCCGCTGCCGCCGGCAAGCCGCAGACGCAGCCACATGTAGCGGCCCGGCGGGCTCTGGACGAGGCTGTCCCATGCGGTCGTCGCCGCGTCGCCGTCGGTGACCGGCGCCGACCAGCGCTCCTCCGGGAGCGCGAGGACCTCCGCGACGGGCCGGTCGGCCTCGGCGGTGAAGGCCGAGACCGAGACGGCCGTCCCCTCGGGCAGCGTCACGTCCAGGGCGACCCGGTGCCACTCGCAGCGGTAGATCCGGCTATCGAGCGGCCCGGCGACGAGCGTGCCCTCCGGTTCGTAGGTCGCCGCGCGGTCGAGCGTGCAGACGCGCCTGCTGCCGTCGACGACGATCGCGTTCCCGCTGCGGTCGAATGCGAGCGCGCCGACGCAGAGCGTGCCGTCGTCGTCGACGGCGACCCCGGTCGCGCAGAAGCGCCCGGCCAGCCGCTCCGGGGCGTCGATTCGCTCGACCGAGCTGCCGTCGGGGGCGATCGCGACGACGTCGTCGGCGCCCTCCTCGATCACGTACAGCCGGCCCTCGCGGTCGACGGCGAGGTGCGTCGGCCGGTCGAGCTCTACGCCGGGCACGAGGCCGCAGTGGCCGTCGGCAGCGAGGACGTGGACGACGCCGTTCGCGCGGTCGGTGACGAAGACGTGGCCGTGCAGGCCGGCGGCGACATCCCACGGCTCCCAGACGCCGGGCCCGGTGTCGTCCGGCGCGACCGGCGTGACGGCCCCGGTCGCGTCGTCGACGTGGTACGGGCCCCACACGGCGCGCAGCGCGAGCCCCTTGAGCGAGAAGACCTGAACCCGGCGGTTGCCGGTGTCGGCGACGTAGAGGTCGCCGCGGCAGGAGACCGCGATTCCGTGCGGGTCGGCGAGCTGCCGCGGCTCGGCGCCCGCACCGCCGACGCACGGCAGCGTCTCGAACGTCTCGGTGCACGGGTCGTACCGCTTGACGAGCGCCGCTCCGGCGTCGAGCACGTAGACACGGTCGTCGACGTCGACGGCCACGCCCGTCGGCGCATCGAAGCCGCCGAAGGTGCCGTCCGCGTCGGCCAGCGGTACCGCGCTGCCGGGGGCCGTCTGGAGGGTCAGCTCCTCCGCGGCCACGAGCCGGTCGAGCGACGCCGGGCGCCAGCCAGCCGCCTCGCCGAGCAGGACATGGCCGCTCACGAGCCTGCCTCGTAGGCGACGCGGATGTCGTGCCCGTCCGAGTAGACGAGGTCGTACGCGTTGATCGGGACGTCCTCGCACGGCCCGAACCGGTCCTGGTCGACCCAGATCAGCAGCGCGTTCGGGTCGAGCCGGTCGACGCCGGGGGCGGTGACGATCCGCTGCGCGATGTCGGAGAAGTAGACGTCCCCGCCGAAGTCCCAGCCCTCGCCGTCCTTACCGCCGGTCAGCGGATTCAGGTACGCGTCCAGCGACTGGACGATGTCCGCCTTCACCGCCGCGAGGTCGAACGTGGGCGCGACGACGACGTCCGCCTCGATCCGGACCTTGCGGTAGCGCGGCGGCGAGACATACAGCTCCGCCGTCAGCAGCCGGTGCGCGTTCAGCCAGACGCAAACCGCCTGGAGCGTGGTCTCGTTCGGGAGCGGGTTCGGTGCCTCGGTCTCGGGGACGACGATCACCGTCACGACGCCGGGCACGGACGTGTCCGGGAACTTCGGGTGGAAGAGCGGAAGCGCCTTCGCCCGCCTAACGTTCGCGCCGGGCGTCTCCATCGCGATCGTCTCGAAGTCGGCCGCCGTGACCGCGCGGCCCTTGCTCTGCAGCTCCTGCGGCGCCCGCAGCTTCGCGTGCTCGATCGTCTCCTCGTCCGCGCCGAGCTGGGCGGGCAGCCGGTTCGTCGCCTTCTCGACATCCGTCACCGTCGACTGGATCTCGGTGACCTTGCCGGCGCCGACGTTCCCGCGCTTGCCGCCGCCCCAGCGGTAGACGCGCGCGACGATGTTCCCGCCGAGCAGGTTGTTCGCGGCGACCGGGATGCGCCCGTTGTCCCCGTCCCCGAAGGTGATCTGGCCGGTCGTGCGGTTGAGGGTGTAGTGCGCGTCCGTCGGGCCTGACGCGAAGAAGTCGTCGACCTCCTCCCAGTCGGCGAAGCCGAGGCCCTCGTCGATCTGGAGCTCCAGCGACCCGGCGACGACCGGGATGTTCCGCACGAAGAGCTGTTGCGAGACCGAGCCGTCGGCCGCGCCGACGACCTCGTCCCGCACCGTCTGGGCCTGCGTCGCCGGCACGGTGTTCGTCAGCACCGAGGAGAGCTTCGGCGGGAGCTCGTAGCTCGAGCGCTCGAGGAGCGCGCGAACCCAGAAGAGGTCGCCGGCGCCGATGCCGAGGTCGGTCTGCCCGGCCTCCGCGCCCGCGCCGTTGAACTCGACGCGGCCGCTGCGTGTGAACGCGCGCGTGTCGTCGCGGACGAGGTCGACCGGCCGCCACTCGCCGTGCTGGTGCCAGAACTGCCACGTCACTGTCGCCGGCGGCGGCACGGGCGAGAGGTCGGCGTCGCACGAGTAGCTGCCCTGGTCCGGGTCGCCGTCGGGAACGAAGACGGCGAGCTCGATCTGGTCGCTCGGGAACGGGTCGGTCGCGTCGAAGCCGAGCAGGAGCGCGCTGCCCTCGCGCGCATTGCGGCCGAAGGGGTAGTAGGTCGCGGCCGGGTCGTCGTTCTGCGCCCCGACGCTCGAGTAGCTGAAGCTGTCGAAGACGCGGACTGCGGCAATCGGCGCGCGCAGCGCGTTCAGCGCGCGGTCGGTCTCGAAGACGAGCGGCGGGTCGGCGCCCGAGACCGCCACCTGCGTCCCCATCGGGACGATCACTACCGGCGTCGCCGCCGTCGGCGCGACCGAGAACGTCAGGTCGACGTGCGCTGGGGCGGCGGGCGTGAGCTCGATCCCGAGCAGCTGCAGGAACTTGACGTAGTTCAGCTCGGGGACCTGGTTCACCCGGTAGATCAGCATCTCCGTCATCCAGGCGAAGAGCTCGATCAAGGTGATGCCGGGGTCGCTCTCGTTGTGGTCGGTCCACTCCGGCGTGTAGCGCGGGATCAGCGACCGCGCCTCGTCGACGATCGAGTCGTACGTGCGGTCGTCGATGACCGGCGCGGCCAGCGGCATCAGGACACGCCGCCTTCCGTGACGTAGAACGGGTAGACGAGGTTGTGCACCGCGTTGTTCGCGCGGATGCGGTACTCGACCCGGATCAGGATCATGTTCTCCTCGCCCTCGGGCTGCTCGACCGAGACGTCGAGCAGGTCGATCCGCGGCTCCCACTCGCTCAGCGCCTCGCGCACCTGGAACGCGACGTCGCCCAGCGTCCCGGCGTTGATCGGGGCGAAGACGTACCGGTGGATGCCGCAGCCGAACCGCGGCTTCGTCCGCCGCTCGCCCGGCGCGGTGCCGAGGATGATCCAGATCGCCTCGGCGATGTCCGCCTCGTAGCGGGAGTACGAGAGCCCACCGGTCGCGCTGATCCGCAGCGGGAACGTCCACCCGACGCCGAGATGCTCGCGGTGGCCGACGGCGCTCACGCGGACACCACCAGCACGCCCTTGTCGAACTTCGAGAAGCCGCGCCGGTTGACGGCCGTGAGCACGAGCTCGTGGCTGCCGGGCGCAAGCGTCGCCGCGTAGGTGCCCGTGATCGTCACGGACACCGTCGCCGACGGGCTCGACCACGTGCCGTCCGGCGAGGCCCCGGCCGGTACGACCGTCACCTGGCTCGGGATGCCGGCGGTGACGTCGAGCTGGGTGGCCGGCGGGCCGACCTGCCAGAGCATCCACGTCAGCGGGAACTGGCTCGAGAGCGAGAAGGTGAAGGGCAGCATGGCCGGCTGGCTCGTGCTGCTGAAGGTCGCGATCGAGAACGGGAGCTGCGGCGGCACGCACAGGACCGTCGGCGTGTCGGTCTCCTGCATCTCCGGCGGGATCACCTGGCCGGACGCCGGCGGCGTCCCGGGCAGCGTCTTGTCGGTGACGACGTGGGACTCGACGACCGTCACCGGGAAGCCGGTGTAGGTCTGCGTGAAGTCGCTGACGAGCATCACGGGCCGGCCCTGGATCGAGGTCGCGTTCAGCCCCATCGAGCGGCACGCGTAGCCGACGCACGGCGGCGTGTTCGTGCATGGCGGGCTGTCGAAGACGCCCTGGTCGCCGTCGAGCAGGATCTCGCCGCCGCTGATCTTCGCCAGCCGGGGCGGGATCGCCTGGCTCGTCCCTCCGCCTCCGTGGGGGCAGCTGACCTGCGCGTTCGCTGTCCAGATCTTCGGCATCAGGTCAGCTCGATCGTGCTCGGGGTGATCGCGATCTTCCGACCGCCGACCTTCAGCTCCATCCCGTTCTGATCGAGCGTGACCGTGTAGCCCTGCGAGCTCTGAACGACGAGCTTGCTGTTCGCGTCGTCGAGCGTGACGACGTTGCCGCCGGCGCTCTTCAGCTCGATCATGTTCGCGTCGCCGTCGTCGAAGGTGAGCATGTGGCCCTTCTTCGACTTGAAGCGGCGCTGCGTGAACGCGGCGCCGTCCGGCGGCTTCGCGTTCGTGCCGGGCGGCTCGCTCCAGACGTAGCCGAGGACGTACGGGTCGACCGCCTCGTCGTCTGCGAAGCCGACCACGACCTCGTCGCCGACCTCGGGCATCAGCCACTCGCCGCGGTCGTTGCCGGCCATCGGGCTGACGACGCGCGCCCAGTCGTAGGTGATCCCGCACTGGTCGTTCGCCTCGTTCTCGAACTCGACCTGGACCTGGCCCCGGTGCGAGGTGTCGAGCCCCTTCACCCGGCCGAGCGTCAGTCCACGCACCTGACTCACGAGCCGGATCCTCCGGCCTGCTCGCGCCGCGCCTTGAACGTCGTCTTGTAGCCGTTGGTGTCGAGCGTGTGCGTCGTCTGGGTGACGAAGTACTGGCCGTCGAACCGGTAGTCGACGCCCTTGATCTTGATCACCTGGCCGGCGCGGAGATCGGGGAGGCCGATCGTCGACCCCGTCACCTCCAGCAGCCCCTTGAGCGCGGTGCGCAGCGTCGACTTCGCCAGGTCCTTCGCCTCGTCGTTCGTCCGCACGACGCGGTCGCTGATCTCCTTGTCCTCGCCCAGCGCGTCGAGGTACGGATACAGGTCCTCGTTCAGGTGGAGCTCGGACAGGCTCGCCTTCGCCTGGATACGCCCCGGCCCCGACCGGCTCGAGGCGCGCACGGTCACCGACCGCGGCTGGCCGGACGTCTTCAGCGTCGGGGTGAAGTCGAGCAGCGACTTCCCCCACTCGAGCTCGTACGGCCCCGGCTGGAGCAGCTCCGACGGTCCGAAGTAGAAGAGCGACTCCCCGTTCTCGACGGTCGGGAAGAAGGAGTAGGCGTGCAGCCTCGCGCGCTCGAGCAGGAACGCCGGCACGGTGGTGGCCCGCATCGCCACCCGCGGGTGCGGCTTCTCGTCGAGCGCGTTCGTCCGGATCGTGATCCCGAGGCCCGGCTTCCCGCGCGCCTTGTCCGGCTTCTGCGAGAGCTCCTTGGCGATCTGGCTGTCGGTCTTGTTCTCCCAGCGCCAGGTGAACTTGTCCTTGCGACTCCGCGAGAGCACGTCCAGCGCCTGCACCTTCAGCGTCGGCGGGGCATCCTGCGGGAACGCCGTCTCGATGTTCGTGACGTAGCCGACCATCATCGTGCGGAGGTTCCCCTGGTAGCCCAGGCGCAGCTGGAACTTCTTCGGCTTGTCGCGGCCGGACGGCTCGAAGAAGGTCGAGAACTTCTTGTCGTCGTCGCTGGTCGGCCGCGTCGGGTAGCCGTAGTACTTGAGCTTCCGGCGCTCTGCGTCCCAGTTCGTGATCGTGAGCGTGAACGAGTCCGCCTCTTCGACGTTGTCCACGTAGGACATGGACTCGATGTCATGGAGAACCTTGTCGGAGATCGGCTTTCCCGGCTTTCCGTCCTTCGGCAGCTCCTCGTCGTCGGCGGTCGTGATCTCGAACGACGGGCGGTAGAACGCCTCGAACGGGTTGTCGCTGCCGAGCGCGGGAATGGGCTGGACGGACTGGACGGGCATCAGCGGAGAGGCGGGATCTCGAGGATGGAGCCGGCGGCCACCGCCAGCGGGTCGGTGACGCTGTTGCGGTCGGCGATCGGCCGCCACGCGGTCGGGTCGCCGTAGACGGCGTTGGCGACGTCGGTCAGCGTCTCCCCCTGGCGCAGCGTGTAGGAGTGCGTCTGGTCGGCGGACTGGAGATTGATCCGCCCCACCTGCTCCTGGACGGTCTTGTACTCCTTCAGGCCGACCGTCAGGGTCGCCCGCAGCGGCACGCCCTCGCTGCTGAAGAACGAGAAGCGTTGGCGGACGCTCTCGATCACGCACTTGAAGCCGTGCTCGCGCCCCTGGCTCGCCCATTCGGCGCCGAGGGACGAGCCGGCGAAGCCGGTGCCCCAGCTGAAGAGGCAGACCGGCGGAGCGTGGTCGTTTCCGTTGATCTTGACCAGTTGGTAGAACTTGTCCGTCTCCGTGGTGACGGGGGTCACCGAGCCCGACATGCCCTTGTCGGTCGTGTCGAAGAACAGGTCGAGCGAGGTCGTCTCGGCCTGGCCGCGGACGAACTGGAGGATCGGCGAGTCGAGCCCCGGGATCGGATGCTCGGCGAACTGCGCGTTCTTCGAGAGCGTGTACTCGGTCGGGTTGAAGGAAGCCCGAACGACGTTGCCCTCATCGAGTGTCCCGTCCGACTTGTAGGGCGTGAAGGTGCAGTTCGCCATCAGGCCCAGCCCCCGAGGTCGCCGGCCGGGTCGTCGGGCTCGAGGCTGCGCGCGCCGCCCGCGGCGAGCAGCCGCTGCTGCCGCTCGAGCAGGACCGCGGCCAGGCGGTCGAGCTCGGTCTCGCTCATCCCGGTCGCCTCGGCGGCCTGGGCCGTCTCGCCGGTATGGACGGTGGACGAGATGCGGCGGATGTTCAGATCCATCAGAAGCCGAACCCTCCGGTCAGGGCGGCGACGCCGGAGCTCGGCGAGTAGAGCACCAGGCCCTCGTGGGCGATCTCGATCTCCTCGACGGCGACCTGGCTCTGGCCCGCGTTCAGCGACGGCCCGCTCCACTTCACCGGGATCCCACGCTTGAAGCGCCACGCCTTGACCGGGATGTGGAGCTCGTTCTGCAGCGTGATGATCCCGTCGCGCCGCGAGCCCTTCCCCTGGACGTACGCGAAGTACCAGTTCCAGAGGTCGTCCGAGACGGTCACGCCACGCTTCAGCCGCACGTTCGGCCACGTCACCCGCTGCGGGAACTTGAGGACGGTCATGCTCCCGCCCTCCTTGTGCTCCTCCGGCGTCATCGACGACTCGAGCCCGCTGCACTCGGTGAACCCGCCCGTCACGGTCGTCTCCATCGCCGCTGTCGCGATCGTCGCGACGGCCTTCGCGGCGCTGGACACGTCGATCAGCGCGATCGTGAAGTTGAAGGCGGGCAGCGGGTCGAGGATGGCCCGCGCGACGTTGCCCATCTTCTGCGGCAGCAGCATGTCAACACCGCCTCACTCGATCACCTCGAGCTCGTCGTGCGCCCGGCTGATCCGGAAGATCACGAACTCCGCGGGCCGCACCGGCGCGACGCCGACGACTGCGAGCAGCAGCCCGTTCGCCGTCTGGTCCGGGGGATTGGTGTCGTCGTCGCACTTGACGAAGAACGCGTCGTCCTCCGTCTCGCCGGCGAACGCTCCGCGCACGAAGAGCTGCTCGAGGAACGAGCGGATCGAGACCGTCAGCGCGTCCTGCAGCGCCGGCGTGTTCGGCTCGAACGTCGTCCACTGCGACGACTCGTCGACCGCCTCCTCGATCATGCACATGAGGCGGCGCACGTTCAGGAAGCGCCACGAGGGATCGCTGCTCACCGTGCGGGCGCCGACGATCCGGATCCCGTTGCCGGGGGTCGGGCGGATGCAGTTGACGCCGAGCGAGTTGAGCAGCCCGTGCCGTTCGGCGTCGAGCTCGAGGCCGACTCCGACCGCCCAGTCGAGCTCCTGGTTCGCGGGCGCGACCCAGACTCCGAGGCTCAGGTCGACGCGCGCACAGACGCCGGCGACGTGGCCGCTCGGCGGCAGCGCCCGGACGAGCGACGGCGAGTCGGCGTCGTAGACGAGGACCCACGGGTAGTAGAGCGCCGCGTACTTCGAGTCGAAGCGGGCGCGCCAGCTCTCGACCTCACCGACATCGGCATCGAACAGCGGGTCGAGCAGGGCGACGCGGTCGTGCAGCTGCTCGCAGTGCTCGACGAGCGCCCGCTGGACGGCGTAGACGTCCGAGGTCGAGAAGAGCGGCGGCTGCTCGGCAGACGGCGCGGGCGGCGTCGGCGGCGTAGGCGGCAGGCTCGCGCACGGCAGGCACGGATCGACCTCCGGCGGCGGCAGCGGATCGGTCTCGACGGGGGGAAGCGGGCGGACGAGGATGTCCGGGATCGCCACGAGCGAGACCTCGTCGACCGGCTCCAGCGTGGCGAGCCCCGCGATGAAGTCGTCGCGCGTCAGCGAGGCGAGGCCGTCCTTCCCGCCGCCGAGAAGCGCCGACCGATTCCCGCCGCCGAAGCCGAGGTCGGCGACGACGGGGTCGTGGTAGGCGTCCGGAAGCGCCGGCGCGAGCGGGTGGCGCGAGATCGTGAGCAGCGGCCCCTGGACCGGCACGGGCTTCGTGCCCGGCGGCGGCGGAAGCACCGGGACGAGCTGGTGGTCCTCGACGAGCAGGCCCTGCTCGTACGCACGGATCGCGAACTCGACCGTCTCGACCGAGATCGGCCGGTCCGGGTCGAGCGCCGGGTCGAGCGCCGTGTCAAGGACGACGAGGCCGAGGACGGCGTCGACGTCCGCAATCCTGCGCATCGACGGCGGCACACCCGGCTGGACGAGTTGCACCCACGCCCCCTGCGCGAAGCCGGCGACGCTGTCGACGTGGAGGGCGTCCTCGCCGATCGTCCCGATCGCAGCGGCCGCGGCGGTGCTCGAGCGGACGATCCGCACCTCGAGATCGTGCGCCCAGGTGCCGGGGGTCGACGCGTCGACCCGCAGGATCGCCGTCCCGGCGGCGTCGACGACGTCGGCGCCCGCGGTGGCGGCGTCGAAGCCGGCGACGCGGACGACCCAGCAGACGGCCCCGCCGTTCTCGAAGAAGGCGTTCACGGCGTAGGCCAGGAACGCCCGGCGCGAGAGGCCGCCGAACACGCTCGAGAACTGCTGCCACGAGGTCAGCCGCGTCGGCAGGTCGAGCGGCCCGCGCTCGGCCAGGCCGACGAACGCGGCGACGTCCGTGCGGAGGACGGCGACGGCGGGCGTCTCGTCGACCCGCTCGAAGTAGACGCCGGGTGTCGTGTACGTCGGCACCGGCCTACTTCAGCTCCACCCGCTCGACACAGATCTCGATCGCCTCGATCGCGAGGTCGTTCGTGGTCGCGTTGAAGGACGGCCCCTCCCACTTGCAGATCCAGCCGGCCGTCCACTCCCAGCGGAGAACGTCCTGGTGCAGCTCGTCCTGGAGCACGATCGCCCCGTCGCGGCGGTCCGGGATGCCGTTGAGGATGTTCGCGTACCACTGGTACAGCTGCTTGTCGTTCGTCTCGCCGCGCTTGCAGGAAATGTTCGCGAACTTGGTCATCCCCGGCTTCTTGCGCGGGTGCAGTGGGATGTCGGTGCCCTCGCGGTACTCGACCGGGTCGACGGTGAAGCTCAGCCCGCTGACCTCACGGAAGCCCGCGACGCTGGAGTTGTCGATCTCCAACCGGAAGTTGAAGACGTGGAACGGATCGTTGCGATCGCCCGGAGGCATGGCTCACCACTCCCTTCTAGGCTTCCTCGACCATCGAGCCGCCGGCCCACTGGCCGATGCGGATCACGACGAACTCGGCAGGCTTCACCGGGGCGATGCCGATGACCATGATCAGCCGCCCGTTGTCGATGTCGTACTGGCTCATCGTCGTCTCGTCGCACTTCACGTAGAAGGCCTGCTCGGGCTTCCGGCCCATCAGCGCGCCGTCCCGCCAGACCGCCGTCAGGAACGCCGAGACGCTCTGCGAGACCCGGTTCCAGAGCCGGTAGTCGTTCGGCTCGAAGACGACCCACTGGGTCCCGCGGTCGATCGAGGCCTCGACGAAGTTGAACAGGCGCCTGACGTTGAGATAGCGCCAGTCCGGGTCGCTCGAGGCCGCGCGGGCGCCCCACACGCGTAGGCCGCGGCCCTGGTCGCGGAAGTTGCGCAGGACGTTCACGTTCCGCGGGTTGAGGATGTCGTGCTGCTCCTTGACGACCTTGACCTGCAGGTCGTTGATGCCACGCACGACCTCGTTGGCGGGCGCCTTGTGGACGCCGCGCTCGATGTCCGAGCGGGCGTAGATCCCGATCATGTGCCCGCTCGGCGGGATCATCACCGCCTCGGCGACCGCCGGGTTCTGCGGGAACGGGTCGTCGATGGCGAGCCACGGGTAGTACAGCGCCCCGTACTTCGAGTCGTACAGGCTCCGCTGCGTCCGCACCTGGTCGAGCGTCGCCCCGTTCGGGTCGAGGCCCCGAACCGAGTCGAGGACGCCGAACCGGTAGCGCATCAGCTCGCAGTGCGCGAGCACCGCGTTCTGCACGGTCGCGGTCGTGCGTCCGGGGATCGCGACGATGCTGATCTCCTCGACGTTCTTCAGCGCCTGGAGCCCGGTGCGGTCGGCCGGGTCGACGGCGTCCGTGCCGACGAGGTCGCTGTCGGCGAGGGCGCCGAGCTGGTCGTCGCCGCCGGTCAGGCGTAGCCCGACCGGCACGACCTGCCCGTCCGGCGTGGTGCGCACCAGCAGGTCGGGCGCGGGCCGCTCGGCGGCCTGCGCGGCCGCCGGGGCCAGGTCGTCCCGGACCCGGATCAGCGACGACTCGCCCTCGTTCCGCTCGTCGACCGTCGCCGGGATGACGCCGATCACGCGCTGGAAGTAGCGGCTGTGCCGCGGGTCGAGGGTCAGGTTCCGGAACGTCTCGGAGATCGCGGCGTCGATCTCCTCCTTCTGCGTCTTCGGGTTGACCCGGTAGTACGCGATCTGGAGCGCGAACTCCGCGCTGCGGACCCTGGTGTCGTCCGCCACGGTCTGCTCAAGCCCGGCGGCGCCGAACGTGACCGTCTTGCCCGAGACGCTCTCGACCTTCTGCTGGAAGGTGACGTTCCCGGCGTTGTCGAGGAACTCGAGCAGCGTCCCCGGCTCGACGCCGACGCCTGTCACGAGGTTGATCGAGGGGTTGCCCGCAGCGCCGCCGCCGCCGACGGCCACCTGCGTGGCCACGGACGGCGTGTCCTCCGTGACCGCGGTCACCTGGAGGCTGTTCCCCCAGGCGCCGCGGTCGAGCGCCTGCACCTGCGCCATCGGGCCGTGCTCGGTCAGCGGCACGCCCGATGGATGCGTCGCGATCGGGTCGGTGTCGACGGTGACGATCGCGGCCGTGGTAGCGGCGAGCTCGAAGTACTCGGCCCGTGCCGACCCGGCCGCGTCGATCCGGACGAGATCGGTCGGCGTGTGGTTCGTCCGGTCGACGAGGAGCAGGATCTCGTCGCCGGCGTCCCCGGCCCGGGCCAGCTGCGTCTCGTCGCTGTCGGCGGCGCCGTCGGTGAACGGATGCGCGGTCGCACCGGTCGCGTAGTCGAGCTGCAGCGGGTTCGTCAGGGTCACCTTGCCCGGGTTGTCCGGGCCGGCGCCGGCCGTCGGGTCGATCGACGCGATCGCGACGTACTCGCTGCCGTTCGCGCCGGTCAGCAGGAGCAGCATCCCGACGGCGAGGTCGTCACGCTTGGCGATTTCGATCTCGTCGTCGCCGACGGACGCGTCGGCCAGCGTCACGCGGTCGGCGGCGCCGCCGTCGGAGAGGGTGGGCGTGACGACGCTCGTCCCGGCCGCGTGCCGGAAGCGGAGGCCGGTCGGCAGGCCGACGATTCCCAGGTCGCCGATCGTCGAGTACGCCGTCGGCGTGCCCGGCCCGAACGCGACCGCGTCGGCACCGGCGAGCGGCGTCTGGTCGTCGACGTCGATCAGCCAGGCCCCTGGCCCGGCGGCCGCGGCGAGCTGCGTGCCGGGCGCCTGCGTCGCATCCATCTGGTCGACAGCGGCCGCCGCCGCGTGGTCGAAGGCGAGCGGCGCCGCCAGTGTGACCGGCACCGTGGCGTCGGTCGGGTCGGCCGTCGTCGTGACGACGTACTCGACCGTGTTCCCGGCGCCGATCCGAAGAACGTCTCCCCCGCCCGGCGTCAGGCCAGTCGGGTCGTCGAGCAGCATCTGGTCGTCGCCGGCGGCTGTCGCGTTCGTCAGCTGGCTCGACGCCCCGCCGCCGGTCGGCGCGAACGTGTACGGCGTGACCGCGGCGCCCGCGGGCGCACCCGCCGCGAGCGCCGCGCGCAGCACGAGCGCGTCGGCGTCGGAAGCCTCGAGGTACTCCGTGCGCAGCCCGTCGTCGACGAGCAGCCAGTCGCCGGCCGCCAGGTTGGTCGGGTCGTCGACGATCAGGAACTGCTCGCCGGGCCGGCTCGCGCTCGCGAGCGTGCTCGCGAACCCGGCGCTGACCGCGCTGAAGAGCTGCATGGTCGCGTAGGTGGCCGCGTCGGGAAGGACGCGGACGAGGTAGAGACGCTTGCCGCCGTTCGTGAAGAACCCGTCCACCGAGTGCGGGAAGAGCCAGTTCGCTCCGGTGAACACGCGGCGGTTCAGGAACCCGCCGAACTGCCGACGGTAGTCAGCGAAGCCGGTGACGAGCGTCGTCTCGTTCACGGGCCCGCGCTCGGTGACGCCGACCATCCCGCTCGTGCTCGTGCTGACGCCTTCGATCGGCTTGGAGCCGGTGTCGATCTCCTCTACGTACACGCCGGGTGCCAGGTACTCAGGCATCGCCAGCCCCTTTCTTCGCGCCGGCCGTTACGGTGCGAGCCTCAGGTTCACGACGTTGGTACGCCGTCCGTATTCGAGCGTCCGCGAGAACCGCGGACCGTCGGGAGACACCGCGGTCGCCCGTCCACGCAGGTCGACCGTCTCGACGCCTCCGATCCCTTCGAGTGCATAGAAGCCGTCGGCGTCGGACAGCGCCCCGACGGCTGCGAACTCGACCTCGGGCGTCGCGGGATTCCCGATCTGCACGGCCGCGGTGTCCGGGTCGAGCGCGCCGTCGAGGACGAGCAGCCCGTCGCCCGCGTCCGCGTCGCGGTCGAGCGTGCGCGACGGCGGCGTCCCGGGCGAGACGGTGAACTGCTTCAGGCGGATGTCGCGCGGGTAGGCGCGCGTGAGCGGGCCGCTGAGCTCGGCGGTCGAGGCGGCGGCGTCGATCGTCTCCACCCGGGCGAGCTCGAGCTCGCGCTGCCAGTCGAAGCCGACGACCTGGCCCGCAAGCCCCGTGACGTCGTCGAGCACGATCGTGTGCGCGCCGCCCTCGGCCGGCGCGGCGAGCTTGCGCTCGGTCCCGGTGTCCGCGACCGTGATCGGGCGAACGTCGGTCCCCTGCGGATGCGGGCCGTGCACCGGCGTGCGCAGCGAGACGAGCGCCTGGCCCGGACGATTCGCGATCCGGACGATCGCGTCGGCGACCGGGGCCGGGTTCTGCGTGCTCCCGGTCACCCTTCCCTCGACACGGATCGGAAACGGGCGAAGCTCGACGTCCGCGACGCTCACGGGGAGGCCGGCCGCGGCCGGCACCGTCACGGTCAGCGTCGCGGGACGGTACCCCGGCGCCGAAAGCCCGACGTCGAAGGTCGCAGGTGCCGCCGGATACTCGGGCAGGGCCAGGTCGAGGGCGCCGGCGACGCCCCACGCGCCGCTCTCCAGGTAGGTGCCGGCGAGCTCGGGGCGTGACGCCGTCACGGCCACGTCCGTCAGCGGCGGCCGCTGTGTGACGTCGTCCTTGACCACACCGGAGGCGACCGCGTCGAAGAGGCTCTCGACGTCCTTGACCGCCTCGTACCGGGTCGAGCCGACCGTTACGGTGAAGGTCGTCCCCATCAGTCCACTCCGACGATCTGGTGGTAGTGCGCCCGGCGTCGGTGGACGGGGTGCACCCGCATCGACTCGAGCTCGGAGTCGATGCGGACGACCTGCACGCGGTATGACGCCGACAGCTGGTAGGGCTCGGCGAGCGCGGTCCAGACGCGCGTCAGCTCCTCCAGCGTCAGCGTCTCGAGCGTCAGGCGCAGCTCGGTCGTCTCGCCTTCGAGGTCGTCCTTGAGGTCGGTGCCGCGGACGATCGCGTGCTCGGCGAAGGCCTGGAGGACCTTGCCGAGGAGCGCCTGCTCGTTGTCGGAGGTCGCCGTGATCGGCGCGACGAGGTAGCAGAGGTCGACCGGCAGCGGCTGTGGCCTCAGCTGGTCGTCGACGCGCTCGGGCGGGGCGTTCAGCAGGTCGGCGTTCCGGGCGACGCGGTAGAGCCAGAGGGAAATGGCGTTCACGGGGTTGTTGTTGGCGGCGTCCCGCAGCTCGCGGGGCGACGAGAGCTCGATCGGGACGCCCTGGAGCTGGGGGTTGGGGCTGTTCGTGATCGCCTGTTGCAGGAGCGCCTGCAGGGTCTTCGAGACGGCACGGATGGCGGTGAACTCGCTCATGTCGCCACCGTCGCGGACGGGGCGTCGTCGGCTCCGCCCGCCATCACCTCGACGAGACACTCGGGCGACAGCTCGCCCAGCTCGATCTGCTCGGGGCGGAGCCGGTGGAGCGTCGTCTGGCCGCCGTCAGGGCGAACCGCCAGCACGCGGACCTGAGGCCCTTCCTCCAGCACGCGCCGACGCACCAGGCCCGACTCGAAGACGTCGTCGCCGACGATCACGAAGTCGGCCCGGCTGCGGTCGACGGCGAAGTCGATCGAGACGTGCCTCGTGTACTCGCCCACGATCTCGAACCGCCCGTCGTGGGCCAGCCGCCGTCGGATGATCTCGCGCAGCATCTGCGGCATGTCGATCAGGAGGACGCGGATCGCCACCGCCGACGATGATCCCGCCGATCCCGCCGTCGGGAAATGGTCCATGCGGACCAACCTGTTCCGGCGCGAGAACTAGGCTGCGTTCCCCGGGGTACTAGACCCGGCACCACGCCGCGTCGCGTACGCGGGGGCGAGACCGTGCTCGAGAGCCAGGGCAGCGGCCTCCGAGCGGCGGCTGACGTCGAGCCGGGCGAAGATCGCGTGGAGGTGGTTCTTCACGGTCGGCAGCTCGATGCAGAGCCGCCGGGCGATCTCCTTGTTCGTCAGCCCTTCCGCGATCAGGGCGACGATCTCGGACTGGCGCGCCGTGAGGTGGCCACACGACCGTGCAGGTCGACGTTCGGCTGCGAGCACGGTCACGCGTCGCAGCAGGGTTGCCGCCATGCGTGGCGAGCAGAGCATCTCGCCCCGTGAGACGCTCTCGATCACGGCGACGAGATCGTCGATCGACCCTTCGCGTGAGACGTAGCCGGCTATCCCTGCCTCGGCGAGAGCAACGAGCCTCGGCTCCGCCTCGGGCATCGCGAGGGCGACGACTCGTGTCGAGGGCACAGCCGAGACGACCGCGACCACAGCACCGACGCTATCCGGCGAGTCACTGTCGAGCAGAACGACGTCGGGTCGCAGAGTCACCAGGTCGGGAATCGCCAGCGGCGCCGAGGCGGCGGCCCCGACCACATTGAAACGTGACGAGAGCGCATCTCGCAGGCCGTCTCGGTAGAGACGCGTCGTCGAAACGAGGTACACACGGATCACGCGCAGCCCATCCAGCGTCCGGTGCAGCCGCAGTAACGATGTTTCCGTTTGGCCAACGCTCTCCCGGCCGGGGGGCAACGGCGATCGTTACGAGTGCCGAGATTGCAGCCTCAGGCACAAGATGTCAAGGCTGACCCGATCCTGTGCACGGCTACTGAGGTCGGTCGGCTATCGCCTCGAGCTCATCGGCGAGGGCCGTGAACAGAGCCCGGGCGTCGTCAGGGAAAGGCTTGCCGATGACAGGTTGGTCATGCCACTGCGTGAGCGCCTGGAGCAGGTGTTGCTTGCCGTCATGGTCGAGGTCTATCGGCCGCCTCGACCCGACGTTCTCGAAGTAGAGAACGACGCGGAGCGACCCGGGTGCGCGCTGCAAGTACTTCACGATCTCGTTCCGGGTCGCCCACGTGATCGCGAGGTCCTCGCCTCCGACGCGCACGAACAGATGGGCACGGCGCAACTCTTCCCCCGACACCACGCGCAGCCTAGCCGCGGGCAGTGCTGTGCTCTAGGCAGCGCGCAGCGGCTCGAGTAGCCGCGCTGCGGCCAGGGCAAGCACGCGCGCGATCGACAGGCCGCACTCCTCGCCGTCCTGGGCGAACTGCTCGGCTCCTTCGTCCGTGTGGAATGCCCAGCCGCCCGGGCGTCCGATCCCGATCAGCGCCGACGGCACAAGTTGCGAGACATTGCCGAAGTCTGTGCCGAAGGGGAGCTGCGCCGGATCGTCGACGAACTCACCGCCGAGCGCGAGCACCGCCTCCTTCACCGCTCGTGTGACCTCGGCGTCCGGGCGCAGCCCACACACGACGGGGTCGCTCGACCACACGGCGTCGGGTAGCGCAGCCCGCAGGGGGGCGGCGAGCTCGTCCAACCCCGTCTCCTCGTCCGCGCGGAGGAGGAAGTGGATCCGGACGACCAGCCCTCCGCCCTCCTCGACGTCTCCGTCCAGCGCTATGTGCTCGACGATCGCGTCGGCCGGGGGAAGCGACCTGACGGCCTCGGCCGCGGCGAGAACGGCCTCGAGCGGGCGTTCCGGCTCTCCGGTCAGCGACCTGGTTCCCGTGATCATCGCCCGGTCGCGTCGCATCCAGCGCGAGCGCAGAAAGACTGTGTCCTCGAACTCCGGATGTGCGTAGAGCGCGGCGTCGATCCCGTCCCAGAGACCGGCAGCAGCCGAGATCGCCTTTCCGCCGCCGCGCTCGACCGTCAGCGGCGCGGGGATCTCGTCGGCGGGGCAGCCGAAGAGGACCACCGTGCCGGGCATCTCTGCACGCAGGTCGGCGAACGCGAGTGCGGTCGCGACCACGCCGGCGGGGATCGCGTCGTGGCCGCACGAGTGCACCGGCTCGATCGTTCCGTCCGGGCGGAAGACGGGGACGGCGTCGTACAGGACGACGAGCCCGACCGACCGGCCGGGCGTCGAGCCGCGCAGCGTCGCGCGGAAGGCTGTGTCCATGCCGGCCATGCCGCGCTCGACGTCGAGCCCGGCCCCTTCGAGGAGGTCGCAGAGGTACTGCGCGCACGCGTGCTCCTCGTGGGACAGCTCGGGGTGCTCGTGCACGAAGCGGTGCACGGCGAGGGCGGCTTCCCGCTTCGACTCGACCGCCGCCAGGATCCGCTCGTGTTCCACCGCTACCTCCTCGCTCGACGGGACAGGGAGCTCCAGAGCGCCGCGAACACGAGGCGCAGGCCCCCGACCGGCGCAGGCGCGGCGGACGGGCTCGTCTCGCTCGCGCCGTCTGCCAGCTTCGCCGCGATGCATCGCGCGAACTGGTCGGTGAGACGGCTTGCGACGTCGGGGACGACGCCCCGGCCGTACTGGGCGACCGCGCCGCGGAGCTCGAGATCGGTGGCGATGTCGACCTGCGTGCCGTCTTCCCGGCCGGACAGCCTCGACTCGATCGTCGCGTCGGCGCTGCCGCGGCCCTTCGCCTCGCGTGCCTTGACTGCGAGGACGACCCGCCCGCCGGCCTCGTCCATCTCCTCGCGGGTGACATCAGCCAGGAACTGGAGCGCGATCGGGCCGAGCTTCACGTGCAGCTTCGCCTTCCATTCGTTTTCGCCGGCGACCTCGACGAGCTCGGCGCCCGGCATGCAGGGAACGACGGCCGGGACGTCGTTCAGCAGCCGCCACGCATCGTCGCGCGGGGCCGGTACCTCGAACGCGTTCTCGAGCCGCATCAGGAGGTGACGATCGTCGCCGGCGGCGCGCGGTTGTCACGCCGGCAGGGGATCGCCGGCTCCTGGTGATCGCTGAGGAGCTTCCCGTCCCTGAGGACGATGCAGTAGGCCTCGATGTGCGGGTCGCCGAAGTTCACGTTGCAGCGGACGATCGCTGCGCCCTCGAACGACCGCCCCGAGTGGAGGCACGCAACCCAGCGGTAGCTCAGGCGCTTCCCGTCCAGATACTCGATCATCAGCCGCTTCGCGCTCGCGGGCGACGTCGACTCGTAGGTCGTGGAGCTGCCGCCGCAGGCCGCGAGCACGAGGACGAGCAGGACTCCGGCGACCAGCGCGCGCCTCACGGCCGCAGCACCACCTTCGTCGCCTCACGCGAGTCGAACAGGCGGTACGCCTCGGCCGCCTCGGCGAGCGGCAACCGGTGAGTGATCACCCGACTGGTATCGAGCTCGCCGGCGGCGAGCCTGTCGAGCAGCAGCGCGCCGTCCGCCGTCGGATCGCCGATCGAGAAGCGCAGGGTCAGCTCGCGCTCGAACATCAGCGCGTTGTCGAGCGGGTAATCGGGCTCGAAGTGGGCGCCGACGACCGAGACGACGCCCCGTCCCCGGGCAAGCTTCAGCGCCGCGTCGAGCCCGCCCGGCGACCCGGCGGCCTCGATCACGACGTCCGCTCCCGTTCCGCCGGTCGCCTCCGCGACGACCTCGGCGGCGCGGGCGGGCTCGACCGCCTCGGCACCGAGCGATTCGGCAAGCGCCAGCCGCGCCGGCACTCCGTCGACCGCGAGCAGCCTGCCTGCGATCCGGGCCGCGCACAGCACTGCCATCAGCCCGACAGGCCCACAGCCGACGACCACTACCGTGTCGCCTTCCTGCACGCCGCCGCGAACGACCGCGCCGTAGCCCGTCGGCAGGATGTCCGCGAGGAAGACGGCCGCCTCGTCGCTCACCTCGTCGGGGAGGGGCAGGAGCGAACGGTCGGCCCGCGGCACCCGGACGAGCTCGGCCTGACCGCCGTCCAGCCGCGGGTAGACGCCCGAGTAGCCGAAGAGCGACCGTCCGGTGCACTGGGTCACCCGCCCTGCCCGGCAGGCCGGGCAGGTGCCGTCCGAGATCATGCTCGTGTTCACGACGCGCTGCCCGGGCCGCACCCTCCGCACGTCCGCCCCGATCTCGACCACCTCGCCGGCAAACTCGTGTCCCAGCACGGTTCCGGCCTCGAAGCCAGGGGTCATCCCGTGGAAGGGGAAGAGGTCGGCGCCGCAGATTGCGGTCGCGCTCACCGCGACGATCGCGTCCCCTGGATCGAGGATCGACGGATCGGGAACGTCGTCCACCCCGACGTCCCCGGGCGCCCTGAGGACGACCGCCTTCACGCCGCCCCGTTGACCGTGCCAGGCACTGTTGACACGGTCAGTTGTGGGTGTGCCCGCCGTCGGCGACGATCAGCTGCCCGGTGATCCACCCCGCCTCCTCGGAGGCGAGGAACGCGACCGCCGGCGCGATGTCGGCGGCGACTGCCCGTCGCGGGATCGCCTGCAGCATCTGGACGAACTCGAACGCCTCGGCATGCTTGCTCGCCAGCACGCCTTCGGTCTCGGTCAGCCCGGGCGCGACCGCGTTGACGGTGATCCCCTGCGGGCCGAGCTCCCGCGCGAGCGCACGCGTGAACGCCCAGACGCCGCCCTTCGACGCGACGTAGTGCGCCAGGTTCGGCGTTCCCGCGAGGATCACGTTCGAGGCGATGTTGACGATCCGGCCGTAGCTCTCCTCGCGCATCGCCTTCTGCGCGTAGTAGTTGGTCAGGAAGGTGCCGTCGAGGTTGACCGACATCACCCGACGCCACTCGGCGAAGTCGACCTCGTCCCACGGCGTGAACGGGACGATCGCCGCGACGTTCACGAGCACGTCCAGCTTGCCGTGCTGGGCGACGGTGTCCGCAACCATCCGCGCGACGTCCTCCTCCTTCGAGACGTCCACCTGCATCTCGACGCTGTCCTGGAGGTCGGCACCGACGACGGTCGCGCCCTCGTCTGCCAGCTTGTCTGCGACCGCCTTGCCGATCCCCTGCGCGGCGCCGGTGACGATCGCGACCCGGTTGTCCAGCTTCCCCATCGGTCCTCCCCTAGAGCTCGTAGTAGTCAGGCGCGTGCTTGTAGCCCTGCCACGCCTCGGCGTCGTGCGAGTAGAGGATCTCGGCGTCCTTCTCCCCCGCAACCTCCTTGACGCGCGCGATCGACCGGACGCCGTCGACCGGCGTGTGGTGGAAGCCCGGTTGGATTCCCTTCTCGAGCGCCGCCGCCGTGTAGGCGACGTCCATCGCCAGCAGCATCGACCGCTGGGCGCCCTCGAGCAGGAAGGAGCAGTGGCCGACGGTGTGGCCCGGCGTCTCGATCGCCCTGACGCCTGAGGTCAGCTCGTGGTCGCCCGAAAACGTCTCGATGTTCGCGCCGTCGTAGTCCCACGACTTGTCGGAGTAGCCGAAGAACTCGAACGGGGCATGGTCGCGCGCCTGGGCGAGCTCCCGCTCGTGGATCAGGTTCCGGACGTTCGTCCCGGCGAAGAGCTGGTTGCCGCCGACGTGGTCGATGTGCAGGTGCGAGTTGACGAGCGTGGTCACGTCGCCGAGTTCGAAGCCTGCGAGCCCGAGCTGCGCCGGGATCGTCTGCTCCTCGGTCTGCTCGGGCAACTCGAACGGCAGGACGCGGTTCATGTGGTCGAGGTCGATCCCGGTGTCGATCAGGAACAGCCCCTCGTCGTGCTCGATCAGGACGCTGTAGACCGGGATGCGGCACTGCGGCCCGGGCACGTTCCACATCAGCTGTGTGTGCTCGATGACGATCGAACCGCCGTCCAGCAGCCAGACCTTCATGCCTCCAGGGCCTTTCTCACGGCGACGAGCTTTCCCGCCCGCTTCGCCCGCAGCTCGTCGATCTGCTCGGGCGTGTACTCGTAGATTCCGCCGCCGGTCTTCATCCCGAGCCGGCCCTTGTCGATCAGGTCGCGAATTGTCGACGAGACGTCGCCCGAGGTGGAGAGGTCCTGATTCAGGTACGAGCCGACCGCGTTGTAGATGTCGAGGCCGGCCATGTCGAGGAGCTCCATCGGGCCGATCACGGCGAGCTTGTAGCCGATGCCCCAACGGACGTTCAGGTCGAGCCCCTCAGGGTCGATGATCCCGCGGTCGACGAGGTCGAGACACTCGCGGAGGATCGCGTACAGGATCCGGTTCTCGACGAAGCCCGGCACCTCGCGCTCGACGACCGGGTGGTATCCGATCCGGCGCACGAGCTCCGAAGTCGCATCGACCGTCTCCTGCACGGTCTTCTCGCCCGGGATCACCTCGATCATCGGAATCAGGTGCGGCGGGTTCGACCAGTGCATGCCGACCACGCGCTCGGGCTGTGCACACACCTCGGCGATCTTCGTGATCGGGATACCCGATGTGTTCGAGGCGAGGATCGCGTCCGGCGCGACCACGGCCTCGAACTTCGGAAACACCTCCTGCTTCAGCTCGAGCTTCTCGGGCACCGCCTCGAGGACGAAGTCGGCGCCCTCGAGCGCGGCGTCGAGCTCGCTCTCGAACCGCAAAGAGCCCCCGTCCTCCTGGGCCGCCTCGAGCCGCTCGAGCACGGTGCCCGCCAGGTCGGCGCCGGCCTTCGCCCGCTCGAGCGCCTCGGCGCTGACGTCGTACAGCGCCGTCTCGATTCCGGCGCGGGCGAGCACGGCCGCCATCCCCGGGCCCATCGTGCCCGTGCCGATCACTGCTGCTCGTCTCACTGTTGCCACGTGCCCTCCTTCTTCAGCTCCTGGATGCGCCGCCAGACGCGCTCGGGCGTCAGCGGCAGCTCGGTCATGGGAACGCCCGCGTCGGCGAGCGCGTTGACGATCGCCGCGGGCACGGCCGCGAGCGCTCCTTCGCCGCAACCCTTCGCGCCGTAGGGGCCAGGCCCGTCCTCGTTCTCGACGATCACGCACGTCATCTCGCCGGGAAGGTCCTCGAAGCTCGGCACGCGGTAGTCGAGGAGGGTGTCGTTGAGGAGCAGCCCGTCCTCGTAGACCATCTCCTCGAAGAGCGCGTTGCCGATCCCCTGCAGGGTCGCACCCTCGTCCTGGCGTTCGACCAGCTGGGGGTTGATCGCCCGTCCGACGTCGGCGGCGGTGGCGGTGCGGCGTACCTTCACGACACCGGTGTCCGGGTCGACCTCGACCTCGGCGGCTCCGACGCAGACCTCCCAGAAGACGGGGCCCTCTGCATACGACCCGGTTCCGACCGGAGCGACCTCGCCGCGGCCGATCAGCTCGCCCCCCGCGAACCCGAAGTGCCCGCGCATGAGCCCGAGGTGGTCGTCCGGGCCGATGTCCGCGGTGCCGGCGATCGACTCGAGCTGCGCGCGGATGTCCGCCGCCGCGCGCTGGACGGCGAGGCCGGCAATCGTGGTCGACCGGCTCGCTCCCGTCGAGCGGTCGTACGGGCTGAACCGCGTGTCCGCGCCGCGGACCGTCACCTGGTCGGGGTCGACGCCGATCTCCTCGGCGGCGATCTGCGCGAACGCCGTCCGTGGGCCCTGGCCCATCTCGGTCGTGCTGACGAGGACGACCACGCGTCCGTCCGCCTCGAGCCGGCAGATCGCGCTCGAGACCGGATGGGCGCCGGCAGCGAGCAGGCCGACCGAGACGCCGCGGCCGACGTACGGCTCCTTCGGCTCGGCCCACCCGACTCCCGCCGCCACCTTCTCGACGTCGCCGACGAGGTCGGCGTCCAGCGGCTTTCCGCCGGCCCGCACTTCCTCGCCGGGCGTGCACAGGTTCTCGCGGCGCACGTCGAGCGGGTCGAGGCCGGTGCGGCGGGCCACCTCGTCGACCTGCGACTCGCCGATCCACTGCAGGTGGGTCGCGCCGAACGCGCGATAGGAGCCCGCCGGCGCGAGGTTCGTGTAGACGCACGCCGCGTCGACTCGATACGCCGCCCACCGGTAGGGGCCGGGAGCCGCGTCCCCGGCCGTCGCGACCACCCGCGGGCCGTTGTCGGCATAGGCACCGGTGTCGAACAGGCACTCGACGTCGCGCGCAAGCAGCCGACCGTCGGCGGTCGCGGCCGTGCGCATCCGGCAGGTCATGTTGTGGCGGCGGGTCGTGACCATCGACTCGGCGACGCGGTTCTGGATGCGGACCGGACGGCCGGCCTTCCGCGCAAGGGCGACCGTCAGCGGCTCCATCTTCGTATAGGACTTCGACCCGAAGCCGCCTCCCAGGTACGGCACCTGGATGCGCACGTTCGCGACCGGGACGCGAAAGAGGTCGGCGATCTCGGCGCGCACGAGGAACGGGTGCTGGCAGGTCGCCCAGAGCGAGATCTGGTCGCCCTCGACCTGGGCGACGACGGTGTGCGTCTCCATCGCGTACTGGTAGACCGACGGAAACGTGTACTCCCCCTCGACGACGATGTCCGCCCGCGCGAAGACCGACTCGAGCTCCCCGCGGTCGATTCGATACCGGTAGCAGACGTTTCCGTCACGGGGCGGGATCTCTCCGAGCCCGTGGAAGAGGCCGGGCTTCGATTCGCGCTCGGTGACGAGGGTGGCGCCGGAGGAGGTCGCGTCGGCGACGTTCGCGACCACCGGCAGTTCCTCGTACTCGACCTCGATCAGCTCGATCGCCGCCACCGCGGCCGCCACGGTCTCGGCCGCGACCGCAGCGACCTGCTCGCCGTGGAAGCGCACCTTGTCGATCGCGAGGATCGGCCGGTCCTTGATCGCATGTCCGTAGTACGGGTCGAGGTCGTCGAGATCGGCGCCCGTGAGGACGCAGACGACGCCGGGGACACGCTCGGCGGCCGCGGTGTCGATCGAGGCGATCCGGCCGTGGGCGACCGGACTGCGGAGCACCTTGCCGTGGAGCATCCGCGGAACCAGCAGGTCGCCGACGAACTCGGCTTCGCCCCGCAGCTTCTCGCGCGCGTCCCGCCTCGGGTGCGACCGGCCGACGTGCGACCGCGTCTCGGGAACGGTCGTGGTCATGCGGCCGCGAGCTCGGCGACGGCCTCGAGGATGCCCCGGTAGCCGGTGCAGCGGCAGAGATTGCCGGCCAGAGCGTGCTTGATCTCCTCCTCGCCGCCGAGCTCGCCCTGCTCGAGCAGCGCGTGGACGGTCAGGAGCATGCCGGGCGTGCAGAAGCCGCACTGCAGCGCGGCGTGACGGGTGAAAGCGTCCTCCAGCCGGGCGAACTCCGGCCGTTCGGCAAGGCCTTCGATCGTCGTCACGTTCTTTCCGTGGGCATCCGCGGCCAGGTAGCAGCACGCGCTGACGGGAAGCCCGTCCACGAGCACCGTGCAAGCGCCGCACACCTGCACGTCGCACGAGCGCTTGGCGCCGGTCAGTCCGAGCGAGTCCCGGAGGAAATCGAGCAGCAGCTCCTGCGGCGCGAGGTCGCGGGCGATCTCGCGGCCGTTGACGCTACAGGCGAGCTCCACCGACGCCTCCGCCGTCGCGTCCGACCCGACGCTGCCAGGCGGCCCAGTACTCCTCGACGAACTCGTCGCGATACTTGACCGGCAGGAGCTCGAGCGCGAGCGCCTCGCTGATCGGGCGCAGCTCTCCGAGCGTGGACGCGATCGACTGCAGCCGCGCCGCGCGTTCGAGCGTGACAGCGGTCAGCACCGCCCAGGGGACGTCCTTACCGACGGCGAGCACGCCGTGGTTCTGCATCAGCAGCGCCCGGCCGGCGCCGAGCGCCGCCGCGACGCGGTCGCCCTGCTCGTCGTCGACGATCAGGTCGGGATCGTCGAACCGGCCGACCCCCTCGGCGAACAGGATGCCGTCGTGCGTGAGCAGGGCGAGGTCGGCGGCGGTGGCGCCGAGCGCGGTCGCGTAGGGCGGGTGGCCGTGGACGACGGCGCCGACATCCGCGCGCGCGCGGTACACGCCGGTGTGCAGCACCGTCTCGAGGTGGAGAACGGCGTCCGGCTCCTCGAGCGAGACCACGTCGTCGGAGTCGACCTCGTCCAGGGCGACGCCCTTGCGCTTGATCCAGATCTCGCCGCCCTGCCCGCGGCCGCTGACGTGGCCGAGGGTCAGGTCGGCGTAGCCCTCCGCCGCGAGGATCCGGCAGGCGCACGCCACCTGCTCGCGAAGGCTCTGGACGACGACGGCCACTAGCGTCGTTCGGTCGGCGGGTAGTCGGGATGCGGGAAGCCGAACACCATCACGACGTCCTCGTCGCCCGTGTTCGCGACCGCGTGCCAGACGCCCGCGGGAATGTGGAGCGCGTCGCCCGCCCGGAACGGCACTGGCTCCTTGTCGAGCCGCAGCTCGCCGGCGCCCGAGACGACGTAGGCAAGCTCCTCGGTCTCGTGCTTCACGGGCGTCAGCGCCGTGCCCGGGGTGAAGACCGAGTAGCCGAGCGAGGACGCGTTGCCCTCGACGCGGGCGTCGGTGACGAGCATCCGGCTCCAGCTCCCGCGGGGCAGCTCGATCGGCTCCACGTCCTCCAGCGAGACCGCGGTTACAGCGCCCACTCCCCGTCCTTGAGGATGTAGGTGCCGTCGTCGACGATCTGCAGCGTCGCGTTCAGGAAGACGCCGTCGAGGTGGAGCGTGCAGTGGTTCTGCCCGCCGGGATACGCGTTGTGGTTGTCGCCCAGAGCGAGGTGGACGGTGCCGACGCGGCCCTTCTCGGACGGCGTCCCGAAGGGCGCCTTCTCGCTCGTCCCGAAGGCGAACTCGCCGACGATCGTCGCGTTCTCGACGCCGTCGATCGCCTTCTTCAGCCGCTCCGCCTCCTCCCCGCCCTCGATGCCGACGCACTTGCCGCCCTCCAGCGTCCACCGGATCGGCTCCTTCACCTGGCCCTCGAGCCCGATGCCGAGCATGACGCCGTCGACCACGGCGGTGCCGTGCGTGAAGTCCTCGATCGCGGCGAAGGCGACCTCGGTCCAGAGCGGGATCGGGCTCATCATCTGGCCGCGGGCCTTGTAGGGGGTCAGGCAGAGCGGCGGGCGGCCTTCGATCGAGACGAAGAAGTCGGTGCCGATCGGTGTGGTGACGTGGCACTGGGTCTTCCCCTCGAGCGCGGCGACGGCGTCCTTCGTACGCTGGGCCGAGCGCTCGAGATCTTCCTTGGTGAGGCCCCATTCGCCCATCCCCGGCTCGATCGACGCGATCTTGCCGTTTGCCTCGCAGGTCTCGCGCACGGCGTTGATGTGGGCGAAACGGTTCGCCCATTCGAGGTTGGCGATGATGATCACCTCGTCGGAGCCGACCATCGCCCGGTGCAGGTTGGCGGGCGGCGCCATCGGGAAGCGCACGTCGGCGCGGCCGCGCCGGACCTGCGTCTCGTTGTTCATGATCACGGGCCACGCACCGCGCTCGACGCATACCTCGGCGACCGCGCGCGCCTCGTCCTCGCGGTCGTCGTCGCAGATGATCGTGACGACGTCGCCCTCCTCGACCGAGAAGCAGACGTCGACGATCAGTGCGGCGTCCTCGAGCAGATTGCCTTTCTCGACAACAGTCGCCATCACTCACCTCACCCTCTCTGCGGAGAACACGGGTAGGACTTCGTTCGCGAACCGTTCCACCTGCGCGAACTGGTCGATCGCGCCGAACCGGCAGATGAAGTGGTCGACGCCGGCCTCGGCGAACGTCCGGATCCAGTCGGCGATCTGGTCCGGCGTGCCGACCGGGCCCCAGTTCGAGAGATCCATCGCCTTCGACAGCTCGGGGTAGTACTTGGAGATGTAGTCGTCGAACGCGCTGCGGGCCGCCTCCTCGGACTCTCCGATGTTCATGGTCACCTGGTACGAGATCACCAGCCGCGAGAAGTCGGCGCCGTGCCGGTCGGCGTAGCGCTCGATCTCGGCGAGCTGGGCGACCAGCTCCTCCGGATGCTGTGCACGGCAACACGTCATCCAACCGTCGCCGTACTGGACGATCCGGCGGCACGCGGCCTCGACCCGTCGGGCGATCACGTCCGGCGGCGCGTCGCCCTTGAGACGCGGATTCGACACCACCCAGATCGGCGGGGGGGCCTGGACCGGCATCAGCGGCGCCATCTCGGTGCCCGAGAAGAACGAGACGCCGTCGTAGTCGAGGAACTGTCCGTGGAAATCCGTCTTCCCCTCGGTCCAGAGCTGCCGGATCACGGCGAGCCCCTCCTCGAAGAGCGTGCCGCGGCGGACGTAGTCGAGGCCGAGCGCCTCGAACTCCCGACGGACGCCGTCCTCGGGGTTCCCCATCCCGGTGCCGAAGATCGTCCGACCGCCCGAGATCACGTCCAGGGTGGCCCACTCGAGGGCGAGGTACAGCGGGTTCCTGGTCGAGGACACCATGCACGCAGTGCCCAGGCGCAGGCGCGAGGTGCGCTGCGAGATCGCCGACAGAAGGGAGATCGGCTCGTAACGCGGCTTCGAGAACAGCGAGTCCCCGACCCAGACCGAGTCGAAGCCGGACTGCTCGACGACCTCCGACAGGTCGAGCAGCATCGGCACGTCGTAGTCGGGCGCGATCAGCGGCTCGCGGTTGTTCAGGTTGACGCCGAACTGGATCACGAGCCTCCCGTCTCGGCGGCGGCCAGCGCCTTCAGCCCTCGCTGCGGGACGCGGATGTGCTCGGACATCAGGTGCGCCGCCCGTTCGGCGTCCCCGCGCTTGGCCGCCCGCAGGATCGCCGCGTGCTCGGCGACCGAGCGCTGCAGGTTCCCGCGCAGCTGCAGCGATTGCCTACGATAGCGGCCCAGCTGGTCGAGGAGCTGCCGGTACAGGTCGCGCAGTCTCTTGTTGCCCGAAGCGTCGACGAGCCGCGCGTGGAAGGCGGCGTTGGCCTCGAAGAACGCCGCGACGGCGTTTCGCTCGGCGCGGGCGGCCATCTCGTCGATCAGCGCCTGCAGCGCGGCGACATCGTCCGGCAGGAGACGCGGCACCGCGAGCTTGACGGCCATCCGCTCCAGGGCTTCGCGCACCTGGTACAGCTCGAGGAACTCCTCCTTCGAGAGCGGGCTGACGACCGCGCCGCGCCGCGGCCGCACGGTGACGAGCCCCTCCGTCGCCAGGCGACCGATCGCCTCGCGGAGCGGGCCCCGGCTCACGCCCAGCTGCTCGGCCAGGGCGACCTCGGCGAGCTCGGTACCCGGCTCGAGCCTCCCGGCGAGGATCTCCGCTCGCAGGTGGTCGTACACCCGCTGCCAGAGAGTCAAGTTCTCGACCGGCGCCGGGCTGAGAGCGGCCTCGGATGCCATTGCAATCACTCTCCAGACGGGGTAGGGTAGTCGACCAACCGGCCTTGTCAACAGTTTGCAAGGCGACCCTACCACTGGGTTCGGCAAGGAGCAAGCATCGTTCAATGCGGCGGAATCGGGACGGTTCCCCGGAGGAAGGAGAGTCACGCGATGCAGAAGCATCTACCTGGAGCGCGAGTCGTCGCCGCCGTGGCGGTCGTCGCACTCGTCGGGGCCGGTACCGCGTATGCGACCGGAGCGCTCCGCGCTGCGAAGGTGACGAAGGTCGCCTTCGCCTCGCCCGCGAAGCAGAGCGACTACGGCTGGAACCAGCAGGGCTACAAGGGCGCCCAGGCCGCAGCGGCCTCCGTCGGCGCGAAGTTCCAGGCCGTGACCAACATCGGCTACGACAAGACCGACGTCGTCCTGCGGCAGCTCGCCCAGGGCGGCGCGAGCTTCATCGTCGCCCACGCGAGCGGCTACGACACGGTCGCGACCCGCATCGCCAGGCAGTACAAGGTGCCCGTGATGACCTACGACGTGACGACGAACCTGACCAAGGGGCTCGTCTCCTACATCACGACGTCGAGCCAGCAGGCCGCGTACCTGGCGGGCATCCTCGCCGCGCGGACGACCAAGACCCACAAGGTCGGGATCATCATCTCGGCCTCCGATTCCAACTGGTACAAGATGAGCGGCGGGTTCGCGGCTGGCTTCCGCTCGATCGACAAGTCCTCGAAGATCTACTTCGCGACCATCAGCCCGACCGGCTACGACGACGCCGCAGGCGGCAAGCGCGTCGCCAACAGCGTGATCGCGCAGGGCGCCGACGTGATCTTCGCCATGGGCGACAACGCCTCGTTCGGATACCTCCAGGCGATCGAGACGGCGAAGCCCGGCCACAAGGTCTGGTTCATCGGCGACATCGGCGACATGACCCCGATCGACAAGAACCACGTCTTCCTGTCCTCGGTGCTCTGGAACTTCGCCGACACGTTCAAGCAGGCGGTCAAGGACATCCAGGCCGGCACCTACGGCACGCACGGCTACGACCTGAGCCTGAAGAACGGCGGCGTCTCTCTGCTGAAGTCGAAGTACATCCCGGCCAAGACCTGGGCGCAGATCACCGCCGCGAAGGCGAAGATCATGAGCGGCAAGATCAAGATCCCGGCCGCGAGCAAGGCCGGCCAGGTCCAGCAGCTGATCAAGTAGTCCCGTGACGTCGCAGCGCCCGCGGTGGGTAGGCGTGCCACCGCGGGCCGTTGCGTCCTCGAGCACACTGATCCGACCAGGGTGAGCGAACCGACCGACACGCCGATCGTCGAGCTCGTGGGGATCACGAAGGCGTTCCCGGGTGTGCTCGCGAACGACCGGATCGACCTGACGCTCCACCGGGGCGAGGTGCACTGCCTGCTCGGCGAGAACGGCGCCGGCAAGTCGACCCTGATCGGCATCCTGTCCGGCCTGAACCGTCCGGACTCGGGCACCATCCGCGTCGAGGGGGTCGAGACTGCGATCTCGTCTCCTCGGACCGCTCTCGAGCTGGGCATCGGCACGGTCCCCCAGCACTCGGCGCTGATCCCGGCGCTGACCGTCCTCGAGAACCTGATGCTCGGCGACACCCGGAGGCTGCGCCTGGACGAGGAAGGCGCACGAAAGCGCCTGGACGAGCTCGCCCGACTGCTGGGAGTCCAGGTCGACCCGGACGCGCGGGCGGTCGACCTCGCCCTCGGCCACCAGCAGCAGGTGGAGATCATCAAGGCGCTGTGGCGCGGCTCGAGGGTGCTCATCCTCGACGAGCCGACGTCGATGCTCACGCCGCAGGGCGTTGCGGAGCTGACGAAGGTCCTTGCACGCCTGAAGGAGCAGGGCCACGCGGTCATCTTCATCACCCACAAGCTCCACGAGGCGCTCTCCCTCGGCGACTACATCTCGATCCTCCGCCAGGGGAGACTCGCGGGAACGATCGACGGTCGAGCGCTGCACGAGAAGGATCAGGACGAGCTGCGCGCGGAGATCGTGCGGATCATGTTCGGCGACGAGGCGCGGGCGGTGGCCGACGTCGCCGAGCTCCGCGAGGAGCTGTCCGAGGCGGAGGCAACGAGCGAGACCGCCGTGCGCGGAGAGGTGGTCCTCGAGCTACGAAATGTCAGCGCGCCGGGCGAGGGGGCCGAGCTCGGCGTCGAGGACGTGTCGCTCGACCTCCGGGAGGGAGAGATCCTCGGGGTGGCGGGGATCGACGGGAACGGGCAGCGTCCTTTGGCGGAGGTGATCGCCGGCCAGCGCGGCGTCTCGCACGGCGAGGTCATGCTCTTCGGCGGGCCGGTCACCGCGATGCCCGTCTCCGCCCGTCAGAAGCTCGGGCTCCGCTACGTGACCGACGACCGCCTGGGCGAGGGAATCGTGGGCTCGCTCCCGGTCGGGATCAACCTGTTCCTGAAGCGGATCGGCGAGCAGCCGTTCTGGCGACACGGGCGGATCCAGCGTGCCGCGATCGACCGGCGCGCAGTCGAGCTGGTGCGGGACTTCGACGTGCGCACGCCAGGTGTGGGAACCCGCGCGGGCACCCTCTCGGGCGGGAACGTGCAGAAGATCCTGCTGGCCCGGGAGCTCAGCTTCGATCCCAAGGTCGTCGTCTTCAGCAAGCCGACCTACGGCCTGGACGTGAGGACGACCGCGACCGTGCGGGAGCTGATCCGCCGCCTGGCGGCCGGCGGCGGTGCCGCGCTCGTGATCTCCACCGACCTCGACGAGCTGCTCGACATCGCCGACCGGATCGCCGTGCTGTCGCGCGGCCGGCTCGTCGGCGTGGTGCCGAACGGCCCGGGCGTCACGGAAGAGGTCGGCCGGCTGATGGTCGGCAGCGCCGGCGCAGAGGCGGCGTGAGCACGGAGACCGTCTCGAAGGATGTGCCGCTCGCCGCCCAGCACCGGCCTTCGCAGCGTTCGCGCGCCGCGGACCGCGCGCTCGACATCGGGGTGCGCTCGCTCTTCCCGGTCGTCCTCGCGCTCGGCGCCGGCGCGATCCTCCTGCTCGCCCTCGGCCGGAACCCGATCACCTTCTACGGCGACGTCTGGCAGGGCGGAGTCAGCGGCGGCGGCTGGGACGCCTGGCAGGACAGCGCGATCAGGATGGCGCCGTTGCTCCTGATCGGCGCCGGCCTGACCGTCGTCTTCAGGGCGAACATCTGGAACCTGGGCTACAACGGCCAGTTCCTGCTGGCCGCGGCGGTGGTCACCGGCTACGGGCCGTCGCTGACGAACCACCTGCCGCTGTGGTTCGCGATGCTCCTCCTATTCCTGATGGCCGGCCTGACCGGTGCGGCGTGGACGATCGTGCCCGCGGTGCTGAAGGCGCGCTACGGGACGAACGAGATCATCACGACGCTGATGATGTCCTTCATCGGCGTCGACCTCGCCAGCCTGCTGATCAAGGGCCCGTTCCAGGATCCGGCGGTGACGATCCCGCAGACGAGGGTCCTGGACCTCGACAAGATGCTTCCGCCGATCCCGGGCACCCGGATCCACATCGGGCTGCTGGTCTCGTTCGGAGCGATCTTCGTCGTGTACTTCCTCCTCACCCGGACGGCGTGGGGGCTCCGGCTGCAGATCATGGGGGCGAACCCACGGGCGGCGAAGCACTTCGGCGTCAACCTCCCGCGACTGATCGTCACCAGCTTCCTGGCCTCGGGCTTCCTGATCGGTCTCGCCGCTGCCGTCGACTTCCTGGGGCTGTGGGGCTACATCCGCAGCAGCCAGAACCCCGGCTACGGCGACACCGTGATCCCGTTCATCTTCCTCGCACGGCTGAACCCGCTCGCCGTCGTTCCCTTCATCGCCTTCTTCTCGGTGCTGTCCGTCGGGGGCGACCTCGCCGCCACGAACGCGAACCTCTCGACCGACTTCCTCCTCGTCCTCGTCGGCCTGATCCTGCTGTTCATGACGGTGATCGAATTCCTCGGGCGCCGCCGCGACCTGGGCAGGAGCTATCTCCCGCCCGGGCTGCGCGAGGCCCTGCGCGCGCCGCTTTTCCGGAGGTGGCGGACATGATCCTCGCAAGTCAGGTCTGGACCGATGTCTTCTGGACGAGCGTTGTCGCCGGCGGCCTGCTCGCCGGCCTGCCGCTGATGTTCACGGCCCTGGGCGAGACCATCTCCGAGCGGGCCGGGGTGCTGAACATCGGCCTCGAGGGAATGATGCTGCTCGGCGCCTACCTCGGCTTCGTCGGCGCGCACGACACCGGATCGGTGTGGGTCGGGTTCCTCAGCGGAATCGCCGCAGGGATGGGCGGGTCGCTCGTGATGATCGTGTTGTGCGTGTGGCTCGGCCTCGACCAGATCGTGGTCGGGATCGCGATCACCCTGGCCGGCGAGGGAATCACGAGCGTCCTTCAGCAGGCCCAGTTCGGCTCCTCGTACCCGCGGCTCGGCGCAACGCCGACGATCTCGATCCCGCTCCTGCACCGGCTGCCCGTGCTGGGCACCAGCCTGTTCGAGCAGCCGCCCCTCGTGTACCTCGCGTTTGCCTTCGTCGGCGCGCTCTCCTGGGTGTTCCGGCGGACGAACGTCGGCCTCAACCTGCGCGCTGCCGGCGAGAAGCCCGAAGCGCTCGACGCGGCCGGCGTCAGCGTCGTCGCCACCCGCAGCTGGGCCGTGCTCTCGACCGGCGCGCTCGCCGGGCTCGGCGGCGCATATCTCTCGATCGTCGCCGCCGGGATCTTCACGCCGTTCATCACCCAGGGGCAGGGCTTCATGGCGATCGTGATCGCCATGCTCGGACGCGGCCGGCCGCTCTGGGTCCTGCTCGGCTCGTTCCTCTTCGGGATCGTCCTGTCGCTCTCCGACTCGCTCCAGCTCGCCGGGATCAACATCTCGACGGACGTCGTCAACATGCTCCCCTTCGCGGCGATCATCATCGCCCTGATCGTTTTCGCCCGCCGCTCCTACCTCCCGCCCGCCCTTGCGCTGCCGTACGTCCGCGGTGCGCGCTGAAAGGAGAACCATGCGTGACCCCGACTTCACCCTCTCCGCCGGCCCGGTCTCCGCGACCCCGCGCGTCCTGGCGGCGCTCGGCTCGCCGATCGTCTACCACTACGACCCGGCGTTCATCGAGCGCTTCCGGGCGACCGAGCGCAAGCTCGCCGATGTCTTTCTGACGACGAACGACGTCCTGCTCATGCAGGGCGAGGCGGTGCTCGGGCTCGAGGCCGCTGCGCGGGGGCTCGTTCACCCGGGGACGAAGGTGCTCAACCTCGTCCAGGGGGTCTTCGGCAAGGGGATGGGCTACTGGCTGAAGGACTTCGGCGCCGAGCTCCACGAGCTCGAGGTGGCGTACAACGACGCGGTCGACCCGGCCGACGTCGAGCGATACCTCGACAAGCACCCGGGCATCGATCTCGTCACGGTCGTCCACTCGGAGACCCCGTCGGGAACGGTCTGCGACGTCTCCGCGATCGGGCCGATCGCCCGCTCCCGCGGCGCGCTGACACTGATCGACTGCGTGTCGTCGCTCGGCGGCATCGAGTTCCGGACCGACGACTGGCAGCTCGACGTCTGCGTCGCCGGTGCGCAGAAGTGTCTGGGCGGGCCGCCCGGCATGTCGCTGATCACCGTGAGCGACGCCGCCTGGGATCGCATCCGCGCGAACCCTGCCGCGCCGCGCGCCTCCTTCCTCTCGATGCTCGACTGGAAGGAGCAATGGATCGACGGGGACAAGTTCCCGTTCACGCCCTCCGTCACGGAGCTCTACGGCGTCGAGGCGTCGGTCGACGAGCTGCTCGACGAGGGCCTCGAGGCGTCGATCGCCCGCCACGAGCGTTCGGCTGTTGCGTGCAGGGCCGGCGTCCGCGCGATGGGCCTCGAGCTGTGGCCGCGCAGCGACGAGGTGGCGGCCGCGTGCGTGACGGCGATCGCGGTGCCCGAGGGCCTGACCGACGTACAGGTGCGCGCACATTGCCGGGAACGGTACGGCGTGATGATCTCCGCCGGGCAGGGCGCGGGAAACCTCGTCCGCATCGGGCACATGGCCACGTCCGCCCGCGGGCTACATCCGGTCGTCGGCCTGGCCGCGCTCGGGCGGACGCTCGCCGACCTCGGCGTCCAGGTCGAGATCGGCGCCGGCGTCGAGGCCGCCCTGGCCGAGGTCTCGGAGACGAAACCGGCAATCGCATGACCGCTGTGGCCGGGGCGCCCGCCGCGGGCTACGCGGACGTCACCGTCGAGCGCGACGTGGAGTGCGCTCTCGGTGACGGGACGCGGCTGCGTGCCGACGTCTACCGGCCGCAGACAGCCAGGACACTTCCCGTCCTGCTGATGCGGATGCCGTACGGGAAGACGACGGGCGGCGCGAACTGGGGGTACGCGCACCCCGCCTGGTACGCGGACCGCGGGTACGTCGTCGTGATCCAGGACGTCCGCGGCCGACACGCATCCGACGGGCAGTTCACGCCGTTTGTCGACGAAGCCCAGGACGGATACGACTCTATCGAGTGGGCAGCACGGCTTCCGGGCTCGAACGGCTCCGTGGGCATGTACGGCTTCTCGTATCCGGGCGCCACGCAGCTGCTCGCAGCGTCTTTGCGCCCCCCGAGCCTGGCCGCGATCGCCCCCGGCTTCACGTCGTCGCAGTTCTACGACGGCTGGGCCTACGAAGGGGGCGCCTTCTCCCTCGCGTCGATGTCGGGCTGGGCGAGCTTCCTCGCCGTCGACGCGGCACGCCGCAGCGGAGACGACGAGGCCCACGCGGCACTGCTCGGGGCCCTCGGCGCGGCTCCCCACCTGTACTGGAAGCTGCCCTTGCGGGAGTTTCTTCCTCTTCTGGACGAGCACGCACCGTACTTCGCCGACTGGCTCGAGCACTCGAGCTACGACGACTACTGGCGCGCGACGGCGATCGACGAGGACTTCTCGCGCATCACCGTGCCCGCACTGCACACGGGTGGTTGGTACGACATCTTTCACGCCGGGACGGTTGCGAACTTCCGTGGTCTCGGCCCGGCACGTCAAAAACTCCTTATGGGCCCGTGGCAGCACTCGCCCTGGCGAGCGATCACGGCCGGAGCCCGCGAGGACGTCGGCGCGAACGCCGTGGACGACTGGCACCTGCGCTTCTTCGACGAGGTGCTGAAGGGGCACGGGTCGGGCGTGTTCGCATCGCCGGCGCGCGTGTTCGTCCTCCACGAGGGCTGGCGCGATCTGGACGGCTGGCCTCCGTCCGGCTCGACGACGGCGGACTGGTATCTCCGCTCGGGCGGCCGCGCCAACTCCGCCTACGGCGACGGAATCCTGTCCACCGAGGCCCCCGCCGCCGAGTCCGCGGACGTCTTCCTGTACGACCCGATGATGCCGAGCACCAGCCTTGGGGGACACTCGTGCTGCACCGAGACGATCGCGCCGATGGGTCCTGCAGATCAGGAGGCATACGAAGCCTCGAAGGGAGTCCTCGTCTATACGACCCCACCTTTCGGAGAAGACCTCGTCCTCCTCGGGGACGCGAGCGTGGAGCTTTTCGCCTGCTCGAGCGCTCTCGACACCGACTTCACCGCACGGCTGTGCGTCGTCGACGAGGCGGGCGTCTCGACCAACCTGAAGGAGGGCATCGTCCGCGCCCGCTTCCGCGACTCACTCTCGGCTCCTGCCCTTCTCGAGCCCGGCCTCGTGTATCGCTTCACGATTTCGCTTGGTCCGGTCGGCGCCCGCGTCGCGGCCGGGGAGCGGATCCGCCTCGACGTCTCGAGCTCTGACTTCCCGCAGTGGGATCGCAACCTGAACACCGGCGGCGCCCTCGGCGCAGAACCGGCGAGCGCGGCGGTAATCGCGACGAATGCCGTCTACCACGATGCGACGAGGCCGTCCCGGCTACGGTTGCCCGTCGAAAGGAGCCAGAGGTGATCTTCGACTCGCACATGCACGTCGGGTCGTTCGAGTCGATGTTCGGCGTCTCGCTCGACCGGGACGGCATCGAGCGGCTGATGCAGGAGAACGAGATCTCGAACGGGGTTGTGTTCTACCCGGACAACGCGTACGTACGTGACGTGGTCGAGTCGATCCCCGGCCTGTACGCGCTGGCCTGGGGGAATCCACGGGTGCCGGGAAACCTCGAGGAGGTGGCCGGGCTCCTCGACCACCCGAAGTTCCTCGGGTTGAAGCTCCATCCGCTGATCGACGGATACCTCCCGAACGACCCGTCCGTCCACCCGCTGATCGAGCTGATCCTCGCGCGCGACCAGCCCGTGCTGCTCCACTGCGGCCACCCGATCTTCACGCTGCCATGGAGCATCGAGGAGCTCGCGGTCAGCTTCCCGAACGCGAAGATCGTCATCGGCCACATGGGCCACGGGAACGTCGTCTACATCAACGGCTCGATCGACGTCGCCCTCCGCAATCCGAACGTGTACCTCGAGACCTCGGGGATGCCGATGCACACCAAGATCCGGGAGGCGTACGAGCGCATCGGCGAGACCCGCGTTCTCTTCGGCACGGACGTGCCGTTCCACCACCCGGTCGTCGAGATCGCCAAGGTGCGGGTGAGCGGGCTGCCGCCGGAGTCCGTCGACCGCGTGCTGAGCAAGAACGGCCGCCTGCTCTTCTTCGGCGACGAGAACGCGACTGAGCCGGTGGCCGGGTGACGCTGCCTCCGTTCGATCTCCACCGTCCACGCTCGATCGACGAGGCCCATGATCTGCTCGAGCGGTACGGCGAAGACGCAGCAGTCGTCTGCGGCGGCACCGAGCTGCTGCTGCTGCTGAAGCTCGGTTTCGCCGCCTACGGGCACCTGGTCGACGTCAAGGGAATCGACGAGCTCGGCGGCATCCGCGAGGAGAACGGGACGCTCGTGATCGGCTCGACGGTCACCCACCGGGAGACCGAGCGTTCGCCGCTGGTCCTCGAGCGCCTCCCGGCACTGGCGGCAATGGAGCGCAACGTGGCCAACATCCGCGTTCGCAACGTCGGGACGCTGGGCGGAAACCTGTGCTTCTCCGACCCCCACTCCGATCCCGCGACCTTCCTCCTGACCCTCGATGCCGGGGTCGAGCACGACGGTGGCCGGATGCCGCTCTCCGAATTCCTGGTCGGACCCTACGAGACCGTCCTACGTCCAGGCCAACTCCTGCGAGCGGTGCGGATCCCGACCCCCGCCCCGGGGACGGGCATCGCCCACCGCAAGCTCTCCTTCCACGAGCGTCCCGCCGCGACGGTCGCGGCCGCCGTCCAGGTGGAGAGCGGGACGGTCACCGGCGCGCGCATCACGGTCGGATCCGTCGGCGCTCGACCCGTGATGGCGGCAGCCGCCGCCGATGCCCTGGTCGGAAGGCCGACCACGGACACGCCGGCGCTCACCGAGGCGGCGGCGCTCGCCGCAGAGGCCTCCGACGCAGTCGAGGATGCGAACGGCTCGGTCGAGTACAAGCAGCAGCTGGTGCGCGTCCTGTTCGAGCGCTGCGTCAAGGCTGCCGTGGGCGAAGCTCAGGCATAACCGTCGATCCGGAAGATCGGGTGGTCGGGCGCTATGCGGTCGAGATCTGCGCTCGAGCTCTCGGGGCCGACCCCCGGGAAGAACCGCCCGACTTCCCACGTCCACCGTCGGAGGTACGCGCGGAGGATCTCCTCCTTGTCGGAGTCGACGACCTCGGTGGCGTGAAAGTGCTCACGGCGCCGGCCGAGCAAGAGGTCCCCGTCGCCTGCAGCACGCAGGTTCCGAACCCATTGCGTCTGACCTCGAGGAGCAACCAGGTATTGCTCACCACCGACGCTGAGCAGGTTGACGGGCGTGCGACGTGGGACGCCGGACTTGCGACCGCGCACTTCGAGGATGCGCGAGCCCCACAGACTGATACCGACCCAGGTGGCGGCGGCGACGATGCGGTTGAAGACATTGCGCGTGAACCAGCCTGGAGCTCGATAGCGCGCGTCCGAACTCATGCCGGCCATGCTACGCCGCTACGCCGAGTGCCAGCACACGGGAGCCGCAGGTCGGACGGCCGGAAGAACCGTTTCTCCCGGTTACCACAGTAGGCGTTCAGGGGTTGGCACGGTAGAGACGAGCCCGATGTCGTCCTAGCCTCGGACTGCTGGTGAACGCGATTCTGTTGGGGCCACGACCGTGAAAGGAGAGCCGCAAGATGGGCGATCAATCCGGACGGACGCTCACGCGCGGGGGTCTCGAGCTCGTCGGCGAACCTCTTGCACCTCTGCCCGTAACGGGCCTGGTGAGAGAGGCACCGCCGAAAGTAACGCCCCCTGCGTCGAAGACGCTGCGTGAAACCCTGGATGCGCTCAGGGAGGCAGAGGACGCCGAAGCGGTCATTGAACGGCTGCATCTGTTCGAGCGGCCAGAGGCCTGGGGGGAGGTTGCCTATTTCAGTGTTTGCGAGACCCGAGGGACCGCATTGGGCGGCACCTTCGTCTGGGACGCCGACTTCCCCGGCAACGCGCTCACCCTGTTCGACGCCCAGGCGAACTGTTACGCGTACTTCGCCGGTGCAGACGACCTCGGCGGGTTGATCCCACCACCGGCTCTCACTGGACAGGTCTGGTGTCACTTCGCCGCCCCGGAGGACGGCTATTACCTCTTCCTACCCTCCGCGCAGACCTACCCGGACCAGTACTACAGCCCGGACTACTACGCCGCCGTCGAGTGCCTCATCGACGATCACTCCTTCGGCGAGTTTCAGATGCGACCTGGGCACCACCTGAACCAGCCTCTACTGGCGAACCTTGCCGCAACCGAGGATCCTGACCTCGCGCACAGGTTCACGATCAAGCAGGTAACGGGAGGCGTCTTCTTCTGGAGCCTGACGGTCTGGAACATTCCAGTCGCAAAGGGGAGTTCCCAGGCGTAGAGGCGTTGGCAGCCGCCGACATGTCGACGCCCGGGAATGGCCATGAGATCAGAGCTTTCATGAGGGTTGACACTTGCCGCGCGGCCTGATTAGGGTCGGTGCTCGCTCGACCGGGGCAGGCGGGAAAGGAGAGGAGACTCTCCGTCATGTCACGCTTGCTCTGGTTTGCGGTTCTTGCAGTGGCCTCGGCCGCGGTGCTCACAGCCTCTCCATCGATCGCCGCCGCACCGGCGGCTGGCCCATGCCTCCCGCCGGGCGTTCCGGTCCCGCCCGGCGTGCATATCCCGCGTTGTCCGAAGCCCGTCGCGGCCTCGAATGTTCGGGTCAAGGTCGACGGCTCGGTCACGGTCGTCTACGCATTGCACTCCATCTACTGGGGACAGTGCACGCCCGCGACTGGAGGTGGATCGCACACGGACGCGAGCGCAGACCTCGACTTCGGGACGCCGGCCCCGGCCGCGGCCGCCGCCCGTTACCGAACGGACACCAAGACCAAGAAGAAGACGTTGGTCAGCCTCGACGCCGAGCCCGAAGTCGAGGCAACCGTGAGCCCGAAGCAGGACCAGCGCCACGAGGTGGCGCCCGGCTGTGGCGTGGTGAAGGATCCGACCAACTGCACGCCCTCGAAGGGACAGGGCGGAGCGACCGTCCACCTGAGCGACCTCAGCGACCTGGCCCGGGTAACCCTGCGACCTCCCACGGTGATCCCGACGCAGTGCATCGCGCCCTTCACCGGCGACAGTGTGTTCGACAACCTCTCCTTCGAGCACGCGCTCGACGAGCAGGAGGAAGCCCTCATGGCGCACGTGGTCAACCCCGCTTCGAAGATCCGGACTGGGACGATCCAGTGGGACAATCCGCAGAAGCCGTGCAGCGCCTACGGCGTAACGAGACCGATACTCGCCGCGGGGACGATAGAGAAATGCACGATCAAGGCGGACTTCCGGATCGTGATCAGCCGCCTCAGCCAGCCAAGGCGCTAGCCGCATTCGAACCAGAGTCCTCGCTGGAGCGCCCCTGGAGGCAGACCAGGAGGCCGGCGCTCCTTCTTCCTCGCTTGTGTAGAAAACACGCGACGAACTCCTGGGACCTGAGTGATCGCCTTCTAGTCCGTTCGGATCATTTGCGCGTCCGGCCGGATCATTTGTGCCTCCAGCGTGTTGACAGCCGAGAGAGCACGGCTACCTTGGTGACAGCTTGAGTACGACGCGGGGCGCTCGCCCTGTGCGAGACCTGCGACGGCTCCGCTAATCAACAAGAAGAAGGGAACGTATGCGCAAGCTCATGGCGATCGCAGCTGCGATCGTGGCCACCGCAGGCATGGCCGGAGTTGCCCAGGTCGGCGACGCCAAGGCCTCACAAGCGACCACCGGTTCGAAACGAGCGGTCTCATATGACACGTTGTTGGAACCCGTGCCTACCTCAGCTGTGCTGGCAGAAGCGGCAAGCAAGCAGCTGTGGCACAGCAACCGTTACGACTCGATGGCAAGCACGCTCGCAGGCTTTCCGATCGTCGCGGCCGGTGAGGACGACTACAACGAATGGGGTTCATTTCTCAACGGAGAAGACCCGTACGCAGTGCTCGGCTTCACGTTCGTCTACGCACCGTCGTCGAGTCCCGTCTACCACGTCATCTTCCTCGCCCCGCCGATCTGGTCGACGCTGAACAGGATTGACTCAGGCGGTATCGACAGCGTCGCGCGGTCCGACGCCGCGATGTCGATCCTGACGCTCATCCACGAGTCCTACCACCAGCGTCTTTACTCGGGCGACGAGAGCCGCGTCAATGCCTGTGCGCTCCGCGACTTCGACTCGACTATCCAGGGTCAGTTCGGCGTCTCGCCCACCGTGGAGGAGACCGTCACGACACCGGTCGTCACCACGCACAAGGTCCGCAAGGCGGTTTGGCGAACGGTCAAAGGCAAGCGCGTACGACGGTACGTCTACAAGCTCGTCTCGACGACCACCTACCGGGACGACAACGTGGTGTCGGACAACCCGATCTACGTCGAGCTCGTCGGTGCCGCAAAGTCTTTCGTCGCCGGTCAGCCGTACCCCTACAACACCGGAACCTGCTACTAGAAGGCCGACCAGAATGCGTGCGCGGTCAAGGCCGCGCACGCATCGGTACGGGTGGCCGCGGCGCGCCTCGGGCCCGCCAGATCTTGTGTGCATGAGCCACTCGTTCCGGTGACTCGCGGGACAGGATGTTGCCCGAGACGCAAATGGACGCCGCCTTCTGGTGACCCGACCAGGAGGTCGCTCCTGGGAGTCGACCAGGAGGTCGGTGTCCTACGGCAAAGCCAAGCGGACGCCGCCACCCTTCGTCTCCAGGTTCGATGGATTTGCGTTTCAACAACTCCTCGAGCGTGGCTATGTGGTCGCGCGGCGCCTGGGATCTAGCCAGGGTCTCCACTGACGTCCGCTCCGGAAGCTGGAGGATCGTCGTCTGGGGGGCTCGTAGGAGCTGGAACCGGAGATTCTTGCTTCCGGCCGTGGCGCATCCGAGGAACAAGCCACATGATCAGGGCACCGAGGGCCATGCTGAGCAGGACGAGGAAGACCACCCGGGTCTTGCGGCTGAAGAAGACGAAATCGAGGGAGACGGTCTTCGCGTTCAGGATGATCAAGAGGAGCACATAGATCCCGAGCGCCGCCAGGGCGATCGCCTTCCAGCTGATTCCTCCCGGACCGCTTCCTTGCCCGCTTTTCGCGTCGGTCCCTCCCGCCGATGACGAGCGCTTCTCCTTGCGTCCTTGTCGCATCCGGGGGATGAGCCACATGATCAGCGCGCCCAGGGCCATGCACAGCAGGACGAGATAGATCACCCGCGTCCTCTGACTGAAGAAGACGAAGCTGACCGAGACGGACCTCGAGTTCTGGATGATCAGCAGAAGGGCGTAGATCCCAAGCGCCGCCACGCCGATCGCCTTCCAGCTGAATCCTCCCGGACCGCTTCCCTGCCAGGGCTTCTTGACGGCTGGATCGCTCGGCGCTGCAGGCTGTGATGTCTCTGGCTCTGCCACGGGTCTTTCGTCCAACGCGCGGCGCAATCCTAGTGCGTCCCGACGCAAGCCTCAATTGCGCGGGCCGAGAGAGGCGCGTTCGTCCTGCCAGTCGTTCCACATCCGACCGATAACCGCACCCGCATGGAGACAGACACCGAACCCGACAAGGAAGGTGATCAGGGCCAAGACGACGCCCGCGGGCCCGTAGCTCTTCTGCCCTGACGTGACCTGTTCCGAGAAGAAGAACGAAGACACGATTCCGAGACCGGTGATGCAGGCACCGGTCGCCACCCCAGTGGGAAGCATCCGCCGAAACGGGACCTGCCGGTACAGGATGAAATACGCCGAGCACCGCCAGAAGAGGACGGCAAGGACGAACGTGAGCAGGAAGATGAGACCGCGACCGCCCACGGGGCGGACTTGGTCGAAGAGCCAAACCTCGAACGAGATGTAGCCGGTAAAGGACGCCACTCCCGCGAGCTGGTATGCAAGGTGGCGGACAAGCCCCCTCGGGGCGGGTTGTTCGAAGATCCTCGCGTACCAAGTCTGGAGGGTGGATGCCATCCCGATCGCCCCGAGGACGAGCACGATCGCACTGAGCCAGGTGAGCGTCGCAACCGCCCGATCCCCCGTCGCGATCCACCCTTCGAGATCTCGCGTCGCCTCAGGGCTCAATCCCATCCTCGCGACGATCACCTGTCTGACGTCTGATCCGATCGCGGCCGAGCTCACCGCGAGCAATGGGAAAGCGGCGAGCACAGCCAGCGCCGCGAAGGCAAAAGAGCTGTTCATGAAATCGGCGGTCGACAACTGACTCCAGAACCTTCCGGCCGCGCTCTTCTCGAACCGTGCCACCCGGTCTCCCAGGGCGCGTAGCGTCCACCGGCCACTGTCCTGCCCTTCCGCGACCTCGGTCTCCAACGGAAGGGTCAGAGGCCGTTCAGCCTCGTAGCCTGATCCGACAGGGTCGAGCGGCGTCGACTCCTCGGCCATTCAACCGAATTATCAACTCAAGTGACGGTCAAGAGGTGGTCTCCGGCTTGAGACAAGGAGAGCGGCCTCCGAAGACCAGACCACAATTGGGTGGAACCACGGCTTCGTTCCGGATCGGGGCGACGAGGTCATAGTGGCGTTCGAGGAGGGCGACCCACGGAGATCGATCGTGCTCGGGCAGCTCTGGGGCACTCCGTCCCGCCGGCGGAGGCCTGAGCGATGCGGTTCCGCGGCGTCCCTTGACCGAACCGTGGAAGGGACGGCCGCACGGTTGCAGGCCCGCGGCCGGCGCGGCGTGTCTAGGTCGAGCCCTGGAGCCCTGACCGGGCGATGTCGGCGAGCACCTGCGCCCGCGCAACGGGGTCGAGGTCGTCGAGCTCGGAGCGAATATGGCTCTCGGCGGTATCCATTTTCGCCCTTCGCGCTTCGTGCTTGCGGCGGGCGTACAAGCCGCATGCCGCAACCGTGGCGATCAGCCCCGCCGCACGCAGAAACCTCGAGCCACGGGCCGCTCCGACCACGAAGACGGCGATCCCTCCGGCGCCCAACGCAGCTGCCGGGACGTCGCCTCCGTCAGGAACGAACGTGTCGTGCCACCGCGTTGCCTGATCTCTCGTCGGCTCCATCAGCGTCCCTTCCAGCCCGCGTTGCGCCCGGCGCGACAAGTGTAGTCCAGGTCTCCGCCCCAGCCGGAATGGTCGACATCGACCACGGCCGGGTCACGATGATCGAGGCGCGCCTGGAACAGCAGCAGGCGGGCACCAGCCGCCGCCGAGCTCATCGTGCGGTGAACCCGCCTCGCGTCGTCCTCGGCGGCAATGTCGGCAGGTCACGGCTGATCACCGAGAAGGACCTGCGCGCAGCGTAGAAAGCTCTCGTCCGAGCGCCTTCTGGGGGGCGGACTTGGCGGTCGGCTCAGAGCTATGTGGCTAAAGCCATTTCTCGAAGACGGCGTTGCCCTGACAGCTAACGACGAGTTAGATCACGATGCAGGCGGTTTCCTTTGGAGCTCGCCTCCGGCGTCCGAACGCCGCAGACGCCGAGGTCGGATCCCGCGAAGTAGCTACGGCCGCGCCCACGCGAAGCTGAACGTGGCGGTCCTGACGTTCTTTCCCGCACCGTTCGTTGCGCTCGCTGAGAAATCACCCGAGACTCTGGTCAACTTCATGTCAGATGGGCAGTCCGCGATGAAGTCGACGCCGGGGCGGTCAGTAGGGTTCTGACGACCGAGCGGGACGTTCAGCGAGACGGTGCGCGAGAATTGCGGTTGCGTGCTCTGAAGCGCCTTCTTGACCCAGGTCGCGTCCTGCCTGCGACCGGTCTCGGTGCCCTCGCACGAAACCGATGTCTCGCCGTTGATCGTCAGGTCGCCGATCGCGCTCTCATGGTCTTCCGCCGACGCGATCAGCGTGATCACAGGGAGGTTCGTCAGGGTCGTCGACTGATTGCCGCCTGTCGGCGTGACAGTGAAGATCTTCAACTGTCCATTCGGCTGCGGCACATGCGCATCCATCACCAGCTTGCTCGGCGGCGTCGTGTCGGTCGTGTCGACCGTGCGTCCGTCGCCACCGCCGCACGCCGCAAGCGTCACCACGAACATCAGCACGCAAACGACTTGCGCCGAACGCCGAGAATCCATATCCACACCACCCGTCCCTCGGTACAACCAGGCCGATCCTTCTAGGTTGAGACATATGTGTCAAGCGTTGAGCCATCCTGCCCGGTAAGTACGCTCGGCCGGTGTCCGCCCTCGACTACGACCGGACCACCCTCGACCCACCCGACCTTGACGATCTCGACCCTGCTGCAGACGAAACCTGAGCCCTTGGGCTGACAGCTGGGGACGATCTCGAGTTTATGGTTGGCCGAGCCGGAAATGCGATAGCTCGCATCACAGCTGCCTTTACAGGCGGAGTCGATCTCTCGGCCTTTACACGGTAGAGGCCGCTATTGTCGAGGAGAACAGTAAGGGGCTTGCGCGGCGTGGCCACGGCTCCGGCAGGAGCACGGCCGTTGATTGATTAGAACCAAGATCGCAAGCTTCTTCTCGGCCGCCAAGGCCACGTTCTTCTTGACCGTCACGATCAGCTTGTGGGTGGAAACCGCCTTGTTCGTCTTGGCCACCGCCGGAACTGCAGTCGCGCTCGAGGCGAGCGCGAGAACGACGACCGCTGCAACGAGAAAGCGACGGAGCATGCGCCAAGGGTACGGCGCTTGTCTAGTACCAGCGACGAAACTCGCGGACGCGAACGCGGGCCCAGGACTGCGCTACTCGTCGTCGCTTCCGACGGGCCGGACGACCAGGCCCAGAAGTAGCGCCTCATCGAGAAGCCGCTCATAGCGTTCGAGCCGTAGCCGGCCACGCGTACCAGCAGCGATCGTCAACTCGCTCGCGACGGAACGTCCTAGGAGGTCGCTCTGGAAGCGACTCGGAAGAGTGTCTCCGCCCAGTCGCAGCAGGGCGCCGACCACGGTTCGGCCTCCGGATTAGAAGATGAACGGGACGAGCATCTTCGTCGAGCGCCGGTACACCGGATAGCTGTCTGGGAACTGCTCGGTCATGTAGCGCTCCTCGACGGTCGCGCTGTAGAGAAAGTAGATGCCAGTCAGGGCGACGGCTGTCAGCCACAGCCAGCTCAACGCGACCGCCGTGCCGATGCCCGCCGCCAGGATGCCCGAGTAGATCGGGTGGCGAACAAGATGGTAAGGGCCGCTCGTGACTAGCTCTGGCTCGTCCTTTCGCGTCATCGGAGCTCCCCAGTTGCGCCCAATGTGGATGCGGGCCCAGATCGCGAACCCCAACCCGAGACCGAAGAAGACGAGCCCGACGCCAGCGCGCCACAGATCCGTGTTGAGACCGTGTCCACGAAAGATTCCCAAGCGAATCAGGAGGATCACGACGACAACGATGACCACCCTGATACGCAGCTCGCGCGACCACGAGATACGGCCCCTCTTCACCGAGAAGGCTGCCACGAGCCAGTACAGCCAGAACGCCGCCCACCCGACGGCGAAGACGAGCTCTACCGCTCTCATCGCGACTCATAGTTCCACCCACGCAGGCCTCCGTTGGATCCAAGGAGCCGTGGTGGGTGCGTCTACGATCGTCCCGTGGACTGCGACGAGCGGCGCAAGGCCAGACTGGAGAACTGGGCTGCGATGGCCGGGGGCTGGGAGCGCTCGCGGACGGAACGGGAGAAGGTCGCGGCCCCGGTGACCGAGTGGCTCGTCCGCGAGCTTGCGCCGAAGGCCGGCGACACGGTGCTCGAGCTGGCGGCCGGTCAGGGCGATGTCGGATTCGAGATTGCAGCAGTTCTTGGCGAGAGCGGTCGCCTGATCTCGAGCGACTTCAGCCCGGCGATGGCCGAAATCGCTCGCCGTCGAAGTGCCGATCTCGGTCTGACGAACGTGGAGCACTCCATCGTGGACGGCGAGCAGATCGAGCTCGCAGAAGACTCGGTCGACGGCGTCCTCTGCCGCTGGGGCTACATGCTCATGCCGAATCCGGCAGCAGCCCTCGCCGAAACGAGGCGAGTGCTGCGCTCTGGCGGACGGCTCGCTCTATCGGTCTGGTCGAGCGGCGCCCGCAACCCCTGGATCTCCGTCGCGGGTGGGATCCTCGTCGCGCACGGACACATGCCGGCGCCGGAGCCGGGCGAACCGGGAATGTTCGTGCTCGGCGACGAGGAGCTGCTGCGCCAGCTGGTCGAGAACGCCGGGTTCGCGAACGTACGGATCGAGGAGGTGGCGGTGCACAGCAACTACCCAAGCGTGGACGAGTACGTCCGCCGGTCGACCGAGATGGGTGGCATGTTCTCGAGAGCTTGGTCGAAGGCACACCAGGAGGAGCAAGAGCGAATGAAGGACGAGTTTCGCGAGGCGTTTGCACCGTTCGCCGTCGATGGCGGCTACGAACTGCCGGGCGTCTCACTCTGCGTCGTCACGAGCTGAGCCCAAGCTCGCGAAGCCATTGGGCCGACGGAGCAGGCGGTCAGGCTCATCCTCGCCTAGGCCAACGGCACGGCGATCCGCTCCTTGCGCAGGCGCTGTGTGGACTCCCGGTCGATCGCGAGCGTCATTCCGTCGATGACGACGCCGTAGTCGCTTTCCGCGAGCTCGATCGTCGTATACCCGTCGAGAACGTCCGACAGCACGAGCTCGGGATCGCGTTCCAGCGGATCGCCGAACCCGGCCGAGTTGGGAACGGTGATCTGGAGCGTGTCGCCGGCCGACAGACGAGCCGCGGTCACCTTCGACGGCCAGCGCTCCTCGTCGGCCTGCCCGGCGTTTCGGATCATCGAGGCGTTCACCCCGTCGTGGCCGCCGAAGATGCCCCACGGCGCGTCGGTGTCGTGCCGCTCGCCCTCGCAGGTGACGATCGTGTCGACGAGGAAGCGGTTCACGCGCACCATCCCGATACCGCCCCGGGTGCGCCCCGCCGCGCACGGCTCGTCACGCAGCTCGTAGCGCTCGGTCCGCATGGGAAAGCGCCATTCCAGCTCTTCGATCGGGTTGTTCCGCGTGTTCGCGATCAGGCAGTCGACTGAGTCGAGGCCGTCGCGTGACGGGCGGCCGCCGTACGAGCCCTCGTCCACTTCGAGGTAGACCCAGTACTCCTGCGTCTCGGTGTTGAAGCCGGAGTAGGAGATGAAGTGGAGGTGCGCCGAGTTGCCGGCCGTGATCTGCTCGGGCACGACCGGCGCCAGCGCGCGGAGCACGAGGTCGACCGCGCGCTGCACCTGGCAGAAGCGCGCAAAGCACGCGCGCGGATAGTTCGGGTTGAAGATCGAGCCCTTCGGCGCGACCACCTTGATCGGCCGCAGCATCCCCTCGTTCTGCGGCACGAACACCGGATATGCGTCCTCGTCGAGGAAGATCATCCGCGCGATGAACGTCATCGCGGAGACGGTCGTCCCCTCGTACGGGCAGTTGTAGCCGGTCGGCACCTCGTCGCTCGACCCGGTCAGGTCGATCGTCAGCTCGTCGCCTTCGATCAAGACCTTCACCTTCACCGGCAGCTGGGTGCCGCGGTTGCGGCCGTCGTCGTCGAGCCATCCCTCCTCCGGGCCGTACACGCCGTCCGGCACCTTCGCGATCTCCTGGCGCAGCATCCGCTCGGAGTAGGCGATCCAGTCCCTCGCCGCTCCGAGCACCGGCTCGCGGCCGTAGCGCTCGAGCAGCTGGAGGTACCGCTTCTTCGCCAGCTCGCAGGCGGCGATCATCGCCTCGACGTCGCCGCGGTTGTACGTCGGCGTCCGGGTGTTCTCGAGGATGTGCTGCCAGAGCTTCTCCTGGCGCACGCCCCGCTCGGAGAGCTTGACCGCCCGGTAGATGTTCCCCTCTGACCAGTTGTCGACGAGGTCCACGGCGAGCCCCGGGTAGGCGCCGCCGATGTCGAGCAGGTGCGCCGACGCGCCCGCGAAGCCGACCAGCTCGCCGTCGAAGAAGATCGGCACCACGATCGCGACGTCGGGCGAGTGGGTGGCCCCAAGGTACGGGTCGTTGTGCAGGATCACGTCCCCGTCGTGGATGTCGTCGCCGAGGAGCGAGATCACGCCCTTGACGATCTTCGGCATCGCGCCCATGAACATCGGCGTCGAGTCCGACTCGGCGAGCTCGTTCCCTTCGGGATCGAAGATCCCGGCGCCGAGGTCCTCGGACTCGCGGATGATCGACGAGTAGCTCATCCGGTACAGGACGCCGGCCATCTCCTTCGCGATCGCCGCGAAGGCGCCACCGATCACGCGCATCAGGATCGGCGTCGCCAGCTGCGCGGCCTCCTCCCCACGCTGCGCCTGGGAGCAGTCGATCACGATGTTTCCGGTGCGGTCGATCTCCGCGACGAAGCCGGGTGGGATCACGATCGTCGAGTCGTACTGCTCGACGATCGCCGGCCCCTCGACCCGGTCGCCGGCGCGGAGCAGGTCGCGGTCGTAGAACGGCGTCGCCCGGAGCTCCGCCTTCCCCGCGACGTCGAAGACGACCTCGCGCTCGACCGTCCTCGCCCGCGCCGGGTCGCCGTCTCCGCCCTCGAGCTCGGCCCAGCGGAGCTCGGGGATGAGCCCGATGCCGAGCGCCCGGACGTTGACGATCTCGATCTCGGCGTCGAAGCGGTGACCGTACTCGCGCTCGTGCGCGGCGTGAAACGCCTCGGCGAGCCTCGACGTCCAGCCGTCGTCGAGCTCGCCCGCCGGGATGTCGAAACGGACCTCGTAGCCCTGGCCGACGTACCGGCAGTCGGCGAGGCGCCGCACGAGGCGGCGGTCTTCCGGGACGCCGTCCCGCTCGAGCTGCGCCGCGGCCTGCGCCGCCAGCTCGTCGAGCCGCGCGCCGAGCCGCTCGCGGTCGAACGACTCGAGGAACTGACGCTCGGTGGCGACGAACTCGTGCTGGAGGTCGGTGGCGAGGAGGCCGGTCGCAGAGGTGATCCCCGGATGCGGCGGGACGAGTACCCGCGGGATCTCGAGCTCGACCGCGATGTCGCAGGCGAACAGCGCGCCTGCGCCGCCGGCGGCGACGAGCGTGAACTCGCGCGGGTCGTAGCCGCGCCGTACGGAGTTGACCTCGATCGCCTGCGCCATCGAGAACTTCTGGATCTGCAGGGCTCCGAGCGCCGCCTCCTCGACGGAGACGCCGAGCCGGCCGGCGACCGGCTGCATCGCCGCGGTCGCGAGCCCGACGTCGAGGGACATGTCGCCGTCGAGGAGCCCTCGGTCCGGCCGCAGCCGGCCGAGCAGGAGCTGCGCATCCGTCGAGGTCGGCTGGTCGCCGCCCCGCCCGTAGCACGCGGGGCCGGGATCGGCCCCGGCCGACTGCGGGCCGACGCGGAAGACGCCGCCCGCGTCCACGTAGGCGATCGAGCCGCCGCCCGCGCCGATCGTGTCGATGTCGACCATCGGCACCATCGCCTGGTAGTCGCCGACCTTCGTGTCCAGCAGGTGGCGCATGCGCAGCTGGCCGCCCGCGGCGACCCCGATGTCGGCGGAGGTGCCACCCATGTCGAGGGTCACGACGTTCATGTGGCCCGCCATCCGCCCGGCCCAGATGCCCCCGATCAGCCCGGCGACCGGCCCCGACATGAGCAGGTTCACCGGCCGCTCCTGCGCGGCCTCGACCGTCGCCATGCCACCCGACGACTGCATCAGCTGGACCTCGCGCGTGAAGCCGATCTCGCGCAGGGCCTCGTCGAAGCGGGACACGTAGCGCGACACCTTGGGCCCGACGTAGGCGTTGAGGGCCACGGTGGAGAAGCGCTCGAACTCGCGGTAGAGCGGCAGTACCTCGTGCGAGACCGACAGATAGGCCTCCGGGAACTCCTCGAGCACGATCTGCTTGATCCGCTGCTCGTGCGCCGGGTTCAGGTACGAGTGCAGGAGGCAGACCGCGACCGACTCGACGCCTGCCTGCTTCAGCGCCCGCACTCGCTCGCGCACCTCTGCGTCGTCGAGCTCGACCAGCACGTCGCCGTCGGGGACGGTGACCCGCTCCTCCACGGTCAGGCGGTGGCGGCGCTTGACGAGCGGCCGCGACTGCCACGGCAGCTCCTGCTGGAGCGAGAAGTTGAACGGCTTCTTGTGCCGCGCGATGTGGACGATGTCGCGGAAGCCGTGCGTCGTGATCATCCCGGCGTCCGCGCCGGAATGGGTGAGCACGATGTTGGTCGCGACGGTCGTCCCGTGCAGGAGGTTGTCGACGTCCGCAAGTGCGACACCGGCCTTCGCGCACAGCGACTGCACGCCCTCGACGACGCTGCGCGACGGGTCGTCCGGCGTGGAGGGAACCTTGTCGACGGTGATCCGGCCCTCCTCCTCGTCGACCAGGATCAGGTCGGTGAACGTGCCGCCGACGTCGACGCCGATCCGCTTCACGCCCCTACCTCCTGCAGCGCGGGAACGATCGTCTGCCCGACCACTTCCATCTGCTCGAACCTCCCGTTCAGGTACGCGGCCGAGACCTCGTCGACCCCCAGTTCGCCCAGCTCTCTGATCCTGTCCAGGCAGCGCTGGACCGGGCCGGCGATGACGAAGTCGTCGACGAGCTCGCCCGTCAGGTAGCTCGTGTGCTCGGCCGACGAGTCGAGGTGCCCTTCGTAGTAGTCGTACTCGTCGCGCGCGGCGACGAGGCGGGTCATCTCCTCGGGCATGCCGTGGTCCGCGTTCCACTTCAGCGCGTAGGCGATGTGATTGGCACACGCCGCCGGCGCCCAGCGGCATTCCTCCCACGCCTCCTCCTGGTCGTTCGAGATGTGCATCGCACAGAGCGCAGCGATCTCGACGTCGTCGGGGTCGCGGCCCGCCTCCTCGGCACCGGCGCGGACGTGGTCGATCGCCCAGCGCACGGACGCAGGGTGAACGCCGACATAGATCATCGCGACGTCGGCGAGCGCGCCCGCCAGACGCAGGTTCTTCGGGCCTGTCGCGCAGATCATGATCGGCACGTGCTCGTCCGCCCAGCGGATTCGCGCGCCGCCGGCTTCCTCGCCCGCCATCCACGCGCGGAGCAGCGGCACGGTCTCGGCCAGCTCGGCGGTCGGAACCGGCTTCAACCCGAGCGTCCTCACCGCGTTGTCGCCGCGCCCGATGCCGAGCACGACGCGACCCGGGTGCAGGTCGGCGAGCGTCGCGTGCGCGCTCGCGGTCACCGAGGGGTGTCGCGTGAGCGGGTTCGTGACGGCGCTGCCGACCACGATCCGCCCGGTCGCGTCGAGCGCGTGCGTCATGTAGACGTAGAGGTCCTGCCAGAGCATCTGGCCGTCGACGAGCCACGCCCGCTCGTACCCCGCCCGTTCCGCGGCCTGGACCGACTCGTGGAAGACGGCGTAGTTCTCCGGCAGGAAGTGCGCGCCGAGCTTCACGTCAGCCGTTCCAGGTCGGCGAGCGTCTCGTCGAGCGAGCGCACCTCGCCCCAGCCGACGCGGATCATCTCGAGCGCCGGCTCGTGCAGGTGCGGCAGCGTGGTGCCGGTGCACTCCTCGACCACGATCGGCTTGAAGTCGCGGAACATCGCGTCCTTTGAGGTCGCCCCGATGCACTGGTTCGTCAGCACGCCGACGATCAGCACCGTCTCCGCATGCAGGCCGCGGAGGACGACCTCGAGGTTCGTGTTGAAGAAGGCGCTGAGCCGGATCTTCTCGACGAACCAGTCGTCGGGCGCCACCTCGAGCTCATCGTGGATGTCGTAGCCCCATGTCCCCTGCCGGAGGCCGCCGTCGCGCAGGAACGGGCGCAGCTGCATGAAGGGCCCGCCGTCCTCGGTGCCGCGGGTGCCGTGCCGCGTCCAGATCACGGGCACGCCCCGGTGCCGGCAGGCGGCGAGGAGCCGCTGCGTCGGCTCGATCACGCGGCGCATGTGCTCGATGTCGATGCCGCTCTGCGCGTACCAGCCCTCGGGGTGCAGGAAGTCGCGCTGGTCGTCGATCACGACGAGCGCGGTGTGGCCGGGAACGAGCTCCCAGCGGGCGGGTTCGTATGGCGTCGTCACGAGAGCAGCCGCAGGTTCTCCGGATCGTAGATCGGCTGCGGCACCACGACCGCCGGACGAGGCTCGCCCAGGATGTCGACGGTCAGCCGTGTGCCCTGCTTCGCATGCTCCACCGGGAGGTACGCGAGCGCGATGCTCTGCTCGACGACGTGGCCGTAGCCGCCGTCGGCGACGTAGCCGACCGGCGTGCCGGCCGCGCGCACCGGCTCGTTGCCGTGAGGGTCGGCCTCGTCGGTCTCGACCGTCAGGCAGGCGAGCGTGCGCCGGAGCCCTTCGGAGCGCTGGCGCTCGAGGGCCTCGCGGCCGACGAAGTCGCCCTTGTCGAAGGCGACGAACCGCTCGAGCCCCGCCTCGAGGGGCGTCCAGTCGGCGGACATGTCGGCCCCCCAGAGCCGGTAGGCCTTCTCGAGCCGGAGGGAGTCGAGTGCCCGGTACCCGAAGTCGGCGAGCCCGAGCGGGTCGCCCGCCTCCCGCAGCCGGTCGTAGAGCCTCGCGCCGTGCTCGGCCGGGTGGTGGAGCTCGAAGCCGAGCTCGCCGACGTACGAGACGCGCAGCGTCAGCGTCGGCACCCCGGCGACCTCGAGGTGCCGCGCGCGGAAGAACGGGAACGCCTCCCGCGAGACGTCCTCCTCGACCAGCGCCTGGAGCAGCTCCCGGGAGCGTGGACCGGCGAGCGTGAGGACGCCGTAGCGCTCGGTGTCATTCCGCAGCTCCACCGAGCCGTTGCCGGGGAGATGCCACTCGAGCCAGGCGTGGTCGTGGAGCTCCGTGGCCGCGGCCGAGACGACGTAGAAGCGCTCGGGCTCGACCCGCGTGATCGTGAGGTCGCACTCGATCCCGCCGCCCGGCCTGCACATCTGCGTCAGCGCGATGCGCCCGAGCGCCGGGAGCCGGTTGGCGCAGAGACGATCGAGGAACGCCCCCGCCCCGGGCCCCGAGACGCGGAACTTGGCGAAGCTCGTCTGGTCGAGCACCCCAACCGCCGAGCGCACCGCCCGGCACTCGTCGCCGACGGCCTCGTGCCAGTTGCCGCGCCGCATCGAGTACTCGTCCCGTTCGCCGTTCCGCGAGAACCACAGCGGCCGCTCCCAGCCGAACCGGAGCCCCATCACCGCCCCCCGTTCGCACAGCACGTCGTGCAAGGAGTCCTGTTTCTGCGGACGGCCCGCGTCGCGCTCCTCCTCCGGATAGTGGATCGCGTACTCGCGCGCGTAGACGTCGATCGCGCGCGGGACGAGGAACGACGCCGTCCGCGCGTACTCGCCGAAGCGGCGGACATCGAGCTCCCACATGTTGTCGCTCGGCTGGCCGTCGACGATCCACTCGGCGGCGTAGCGCCCCGCGCCGCCGCCGAAGACGATCCCGAAGATGCTGAAGCCTGCGAGCACGTGGAAGTCGCGCAGGCCCGGCACCGGCCCCATCAGGCAACGGCCGTCCGGCGTGTAGCCGTCCGGCCCGTTCACGACCGACTTGATGCCCGCGGTGCCGAAGGCGGGCAGCCGCTCGGCCGCGTCCGCGAGCGAGCTCTCCAGACGGTCGAGGTCCGGCGGCAGCAACCGCGCGTGGAAGCCGTCCTCGACGTCCCACGGCTTCGTGCCGCGCTCGAACGGCCCGACGAGCAGACCGGCTCCCTCCTGCCTCACGTAGTAGGACCCGTCCGGGTCGCGGAGCACCGGCAGCTCCCGTGGGAGCGTCGCCACCTCCGGGACCGCGTCGGTGACGACGTAGTGGTGCTCGAGCGCCACGATCGGCAGATCGGCCCCCGCGAGCCGGGCGACCTTCGGCGCCCACTGGCCGGCGGCATCGACGACGATCCCCGCCCTGACCTCGCCCTTCGGCGTCGTGAGCGTCCACGCGCCGCCGCGGTGCTCGAGAGCCGTCACCGGTGTGTGCCGGAAGATCCGGTCACCTGCGCCGGCGGCGAACGCCCGCGTGAGGCTGCTCGGGTCGACGTGGCCGTCGGTCGGCAGGTACGCCGCCGCGAGCACGTCGCCGGCCTCGACGAGCGGATGCAGCTCCCGCAGGCTCTCCGGCCCGACGACCTCGACCGGGACGCCCAGCAGCTCGGCCGTGGCGGCGCGGTGCCGGAACTCGTCGACGCGATCCTGCGTCGTCGCCAGCCGCACGCTGCCGCACTCGTGGTAGTCGGCGTCGAGCGTCCTGTAGAGCTCGACGCTGTACCGGAGCAGGCCGGTGAGGTTGTAGCTGGCGTTGAACTGGGTGCAGAGGCCGGCCGCGTGCCAGGTCGAGCCGCTCGTCAGCTCGTCCTCCTCGAGCAGGACGACGTCCTGCCACCCCGCGAGGCCGAGGTGGTAGAGCAGGCTGCAACCGGCGACACCGCCCCCGACGATCGCGACCCTGGCATCTGCGAGCACCTGTGGGATGATCCTGCATACAAAACGAAGGAGGTGCGATGAGCGACGTCCAGCAGGCCCTGGAGACGATCTTCTCGGCCGACTCCGCCCTGTACCAGGAGCGCGGCTTCCAGCGCCGGGTCGGCTTCGGCGCACGGCCGGCCCTGATCCACATCGACCTCGCGAATGCCTGGACCCGCCCGGGCCACGCCTTCAGCTGTGACGCGATGGACACGATCATCCCCGGCGTGCAGCGGCTGAACGAGGCCGCGCGGCCGAAGGGCATCCCGATCGTCTACACGACCACCGCCTACGCGGTCACCGAGGGCCCGAACTCCGACATGGGGCTCTGGCACCGCAAGATCCCGGTGGAGGTGCTCCAGCTCGGGACCGACGCCGTCGCGATCGACGAGCGGATCGCGCCGGAGCCGGGCGAGCACGTGATCGTCAAGAAGCATGCGAGCGCGTTCTTCGGGACGCACCTGGCGAACATGCTGCGCGCCGCCGGCGTCGACACGGTGATCATCACGGGCGTGACGATGGCCGGCTGCGTCCGCCACACGACCGAGGACGCGATCGGCTACGGCTTCCGGCCGATCGTCGTGCGCGAGTGCGTCGGCGACCGCGTCGCCGGGGTCGTCGAGTGGAACCTCTTCGACATCGACGCGAAGTTCGGCGACGTCGAGCCGCTCGAGACGGTGCTCGACTACCTCGGTTCGGTCGAGTCGCCCGCCGAGGCGACGGCGGACGTCGCCTCAGCCTGAGAAGCGCCGGGGCGACAGCAGGCCGATGTCCAGGGACGGGGACTCGCCGCGCGCCAGCTGCGCGGCGATCTCTCCGATCACGCTCGCGAACTTGAACCCGTGCCCCGATCCGCCGCCGGCGACGATCACGTTCTCGTGGTCTGGGTGGAGGCCGAGGAGGAAGTGCTCGTCCGGCGTGTTCTCGAACAGGCACGCCTTCAGCGACGACGTCGGGCCTGCTCCCTCGGGGAAGTACCGCTCGGCGAAGGCTCGCAGCAGCTGCTCGTCGCGCCCGGACGGCTCGCGGTCGAGCTCGTCGGGGTCGCCGTGCTGCTGGAGATGGTGATAGCGGCCGAACTTGAAGCCGGGGATGCCGAAGACCGGGAACCCGTAGTAGCGGCCTTCCTCGACGATCACATTGAAGACCGGAAAGCGCTCCGGCGCGAAGAGCTCCGGCCGGAGCGGATCGAGCCACGCGAGCACCTGGCGCTCCGCCACGACCGGAAGGCCGGTGAGCTCGCCCTCCCAGGCGCCGGCGGTCAGCACGAGCCGTCCGGCCGCGTAGGTCGCGAGATCGGTGGTCACGCGAACGCCGTCGCTCGTCGCCTCCCACTCCAGCACCCGCTCGTTCTCTCTGACCTCGGCGCCCGCCGCCCGCGCGGCGTCGACCTGCGCGACGATGCAGCGCTCGGGCAGGAGAAATCCGCCGTCCGGCTGGAGCACCGCCATCGAGTCGCTGGGCAAGCGGTACCCGGGGAACCGCCGGTTGACCTCCGTCCCGGCGATCACCTCGTGCTCGAGGCCGTGCTCGATGCAGGAGCGGACCGACCCCTCGAAGACGAAGCTGTCCGGTGGCCCAGCGTCCAGCGAGCCGGTGATGTGCAGGAGCTGCTCACCCGCCACCGCCTCGAGGTCGCGCCAGAGCTCGTAGGCCCGGCGAAGCAGCGGCACGTAGCTCGGATCCTCGTAGTAGGCGAGCCTGATGATCCGGGTGATCCCGTGCGACGACCCGCGCTCGTTGGGCACCCCGAATCGCTCGATGCCCAGAACGCGCAGGCCCGAGCGCGCCAGGTGGTACAGCGCGGCGCTGCCGAGCCCGCCGACCCCGACGACGATCGCGTCGAGACTCAGTTGAGCGGGTTGGTGCCGTCCATCCAGATGATCACCCGGGTGAACCTGCCGTCGGAGCCGACGTCGAAGAAGTTGCAGTTGTGCATCTTCGTCGTGCCGTCCCGGTTGAGATCCACGACCTGCTCGGTCGACACTTTCGAGCCGATCGGATCGACGACGATGTTCGTGATCTCGTGAACCATCGAGTCCCAGTCGTTGAAGAAGTCGGTGAACATTCGCCCGATCTCCTCGTGGCCGGAGAAGGTGACGCGGGAGCTCTGCACCGTCAGCGTCGCGTCCTCCCGGAAGTGAGCCAGCACCGCCGGTAGGTCGTAGGCGTCGACGGCGCTGAAGTACGAGGCGGGGACGGCGGCGAGCTGCTCGCGTTCGGCCTCGGTGATTGCAGTTGCCATCGGTCTCTCCTTTCTCGGATGCTGCTCGTATCGGGATTGGAACACACTCGAGGGCAGCGGAGGTTGGAAAGTTCGTGTAGTGCACTATGCGCTACAATTAGGGTATGGGTTCATCAACACCGCCGCCGCTCTCGCTTCGGCTCGGCGCGGACGGGCTGCGAGCGCTCGACGACCTCGCCCGTCGCCGGCAGATAACCCGCGCGGAAGCGGCTCGCCAGGCAATCTCGGAAACGGCAGAGCGCGAGCGGCGCCGAGCCGGGCTCGCGGCCGAAGCGGCCGCGCTCGCTCGCAATCCTGCCTATGTGCGCGAGGCACGCGAAATTGCACGGATCATGGAAGGACTCCGTGGTTCGCGGTGACGTCCACGCGATCACGCTCCCGGGTCGCCGCGGACACGTCCAGCACGGGCGGCGCTTCGCTGTAGTCGTTCAGGCGGACGACCTGCTCACGCTTTCGACGATCGTCGTCTGCCCCACCTCGACCTCAACTCCGGCTGCGAGCTTTCACCCCGAGGTCGTCGTCGCCGGAGACGAGACACGGGTGATGTGCGAGATGGTCGGCGCCATCGACATGCGCGCGCTAGGGGAGCACGCGGGGCACCTGACTGTTGACGAATTGCGAGCGGTCGACGACGCACTCGAGCTCGTCCTCGACCTGGGCTGATCATCAGCGTGCCGGCCGACTTTGGCCGGCTCGGCCCGTTCGAGGCGCGGGGTCCGCGGGACTGAATGCGAGCAACTCGGGCCCGTACCGGCGCAGCCAGGCGCGCTGCTCGCGCCACCCGGGGCGGCGTCGTTCGACGAGCAACCAGAACGACGGCGAGTGGTTCGGGACGAGCAGGTGGCAGAGCTCGTGCACGACGACGTAATCGACCACGTCGGGCGGCGCCAGCACGAGCCGCCAGTTGAACGAGAGCGTGCCCCGAGCGGAGCACGAGCCCCACAGTGTCCGTTGGCCGCCGATCCGGATCCGCCGATAGGCGACCCCGAGCCGCTCGGCCTCCCGCTCGGCCAGAGCGGAGACGACCTCCCGTGCGCGGTTGCGCGCGACCGACTCGGTGACGGCGATCCGCTCGAGCCCGAGCCGCGGGACCTGGCGCCGCCGCTGCTTCTCGATCCACGGGCGCCGCTCGGCGAGCACGCGCTCCACGTCCGCGCGGCGGGCCGAATGTGGCACGGTCAGTCGCGCCGGCCCGCCCCACGGCACCTCGAGGCGCCACCGCCGGGCCCGCGCCGATCGCCGTACCTCGACCGGCTCCACCCGGGCGAGACTACCTTCCGGTAAGGACGGGCTGGAGAATGGAACGTCCGCGAACGAGACGAAAGGAGCCGACATGGCGACCAAGGCCGATTTCACCGAAGAGGAATGGAAGACGATGCAGAAGGGCGTGACCGGCGCGGGGATGCTCGTCTCGGTCAGCGACCCCGACTTCACCGACAGCTTCGGCGAGGCCAGCTCGCTGGCTAAGTACCTCGCCGAGCAGCAGCAGAACAACGGCAGCGCCCTGATGCGGGATCTCGCGCACGTGCACGGCACCGGATTCGGCCTCACCGCCTCACGCGAGAAGGCCGAGACGGAGACGCTCGATGCCCTCCGCTCGGCGGCAGCAGCCCTCCAGGCAAAAGCGCCGGACGAGCTGACCGCCTATCAAGAGCTGGTGATCGGGGTCGCCGAGCACGTCGCGAGCGCGAAGACCGGCGTCAAGCCGAGCGAGACCGACGCGATCGCCAAGATCAAGGAAGCCTTGGGCGTGGCTGGTTGAGTCCAGGGAAGGCGGCGCCCGGCTCACCTCCGGCCATAGGATCCCGCGCAGGCGGGCCGGCTTCGATCACGACTCCGGCGTCTTCCGAGTCTTCGACGTCTGGGACTCAACGCGAGCAGGCCGACAAGTTCATGGCCGAGAAGCTGAACCCGATCCTCGAGCGGATGATGGCCGAAGCGACTGAGAGAGGAGACGAGAGCTTCACGTCGCCGACCAGAGAAGCCTGGTACGAGTTGCACGACTCGATGACCGGCTGACCAGGCGGGCCGCCGCGGTCCCAGCAGCAGCACGTGGTCGTGCCCGGATGCGTCCAGGCTGGCAGCTGGCAACCGCCAGAGCCTGAGCCGCTTCGGCGTCCCCGCCAGGCGGGATTCGCCGCTGTACGCTCGTATCGTGAGCGTCGATCGGATCAGCGCATTGCTCCAGGAAGCCGCCGAAACGCACCACGTCGTCTACAGGATCGTCGACGGCGACGACCCGGATTGGGCCTCTTGGTACGCCGACTGGCTGCTGAACCTCTCCGAGCTTCCCGACCTCCTCGGCGCGAAGCCGGTCCGCAGCCACCTCGTCCACACGCTTGTCCAACTCGACCGCGACTACACCGCGGGAAAACAGGACGAACCGTGGGAAGAGTGGTACGCCTCGCGTCTAGTCGAACAGTTCTCATAGGTGTGGCAGCTCTTAGAAGCGCTCGGCCTCGGCGATGGGCGGCTCCGAAGACTCGGGCGGCCGGGCCGATCACCAGTCTTGATCCGGCGCGTAATCAATTCGTACGCCGGGCGACTGTAGGGTCATGCGCACCCTCGCGACCCGAGTCCTGCTAGCGGCTATCGCGGTTGCATTCGCAGCGACCGCGATGGCAACAAGCGGATCTGCATCCGCGCCCAAGACTTCGAGCATCGCCGCCGCCAAATCGCGATTCGGGACGATCCTGTTCGATGGGCGCGGCTTCGTTCTCTACGCATTCACTCGCGACACACACGGTCAGAGCGCCTGCTCGGGTGCCTGCGCGAAGGCGTGGCCACCGTACATCGTCACCGGCAAGCTGATCGGCCGCGCCGGCATCGCGGCCGGGCGGCTGGCGACAGTCCGCCGGAGCGACGGTTCACGGCAAGTGACGTACGCCGGAAGACCGCTCTACTACTACGTCGGCGACCGCAAGCCTCGGCAGATCCTCTGTCAGAACGTCAGCGAGTTCGGCGGCCTGTGGCTCGTCGTCCGACCCAACGGAACCGTCGTCCGATAGCGCATGTCAGCACCGTCTGCCTTCACGACAGGCTCGTGTACCTCTCGGTCGTCATCGTCGTCGGCCACCGCTACCCGTCCCTCGTCCGCCCCACCACACGCATGCCCTCTACAGCGTGAGCGTTCAGCACCGTCCGCGAGGTACGGACGCGGGCACACCTCTGGAAATGGAGACCGAACGGAAGCGGTGAACCGCCGCGCCCCAACTCACGCCGTGTACCGCAGCCGCTACCTCCTGGCTCTGCTTTCGATGCTCTGCCTGTTCGTCGTCGGCTGAACAGTCGACCGCGCCCCCGTGCGGGGCGCCTGCACGACCATCAGCCGTCGCACCAGTAACCGCCAAGGACGCGAGTGACCACGTCGGGCAACGAGAACGTGCGTAGAACACGACCCAGGAAGTCACTTCTGGCAACAGACCAGGAGATCGGTTCGCAGCCGCGTTCACGAGGCCGCGCGTGGAGCTCCTTCGTCGAAGTTGCGAGCGCTACCAGCGACCGCGGTGCACGACCTCGTCGAACGGCCGCCGGTTGAGTCGCTCGAGCGGCCGCAGCGGCCCATCGGCCGGGTAGCCAAGCGAGAGCAGATAGGCGAGGAAGTGATCCTCCGGAAAGCCGAGGATCTTTCGCGCGAGCTCCTGATCCTGCACGGACGAATGGCACGTGCCGATCCCGAGGTCGGCCGCCGCGAGCATCATCAGCATCGTCGCGTGCCCGAGGTCGTACTGCAGGAGGCCGGCCCAACGATCATCCGGCGGCTCCGGCGCCACGATCGCGATCGCAGCTGCGGCGCCGCCGACGTGCCACGCCCCCTGCCAAACCCCGGTGAGCTCCCGCAGCTGGTCGCGGTCGGTCACCACCACGAAGTTCCACGGCTGCCAGTTCTTCGCCGACGGCGCGAGCCGGCCCGCCTCGAGGACCGTCATCAAGTCCTCCTCGCTTACCGGCGCCGACGAGAACTCCCGAACGTTCCGACGCGACCTCAACGCATCCCAGGTCTCCACACATGCACCCTACGACGAACGACCGCTCGCCGGGTCTGCGAGCGCTTCCGCAACGAGCTCGTAGGACCGGAGGCGGTCTCCATGGTCGTACACGTTCGTCGTCAGCATCAGTTCGTCGGCGCTCGTCCGCTTCTGGAGCTCGAGCAAGCCTGCACGGACGGTTTCCGGCGAGCCAACCACGTGCGACGCCGTCCAGCTTTCGACGAACGCATGCTGATCCGGCGTGTACTCATACGCGGCCGCCTCGTCCGGCGAGGGGAGAGTGGACGGACGGCCGGAGCGAAGCCGCAGGAACGAGAGCTTCGCCGGGCCTTGGAGCCAACGCGCCTGCTCGTCGGTCGGTGCGCAGATGACTGCGACGCCGATCTTCGCGTACGGCTTTGCGAGCGTCGGCGAGGGCTTGAAGTTACGCCGGTAGATCTCGAGGGCTGCCTCCGTGTTCTGCGGCATGAAGTGGTGTGCGAAGGAGAACGGCATTCCGAGCTCCGCTGCCAGCCTGGCGCTGAAATCGCTCGAGCCAAGAAGCCAGATCACCGGCATGTTCCCGGCGCCGGGCACGGCCGTGATCCGAGCCACCGTCCCGCGGAAGAACGCCAAGAGCTCCGCGAGCTGGGTGGGGAGGTCGTCCGAGGAGGGATCGGCAGCCCGGCGAAGCGCGTGCGCCGTTAGCGGGTCGGTTCCCGGAGCCCGGCCGATTCCGAGGTCGATCCGGCCGGGATGGAGTGCCTCGAGCATCCCGAACTGCTCTGCGATTACGAGTGGTTGGTGGTTCGGGAGCATCACGCCCCCGGAGCCAAGGCGGATCGTCGTCGTGACACTGGCCAGATGCGCGATCAGCACCGCCGGAGCCGAGCTGGCGATGCCCGGCATGTTGTGGTGCTCTGCAACCCAGTGCCGGAGATAGCCAAGGCGCTCGACGTGCTGCGCCAGATCGAGCGAGTTACGGAGGGCGTCGCCGACCGTCGCTCCGGTCGAGACCGGCGCGAGGTCGAGAACAGAAAGCGGAGCAGAGCCGACGGAAGGCAACCGCCCGAGTATCCCAGCCGACCCCTTTGTGACGCCCCACCCCGCGCTCGCGCCAGAGCGTCATCGACGAGGATGCGTGAGTGAAGAAGATCGGGTTCCTGTCCTTCGGTCACTGGACGGCGTCGCCGTCGTCGCAGGTGCGCTCCGCCTCTGACGCGCTGGTCCAGTCGCTCGAGCTGGCGGTCGCGGCCGAGGAGGTGGGCGCCGACGGGGCGTACTTCCGCGTGCACCACTTCGCCCGGCAGCTCGGCTCGCCGTTCCCCCTCCTCGCGGCGGTCGGCGCGCAGACGTCGAGGATCGAGATCGGCACCGCCGTCATCGACATGCGCTATGAGAACCCGCTCTACATGGTCGAGGACGCCGGCGCCGCCGACCTGCTCGCGGGCGGTCGGCTGCAGCTCGGCATCAGCCGCGGGTCACCGGAGCAGGTGATCGACGGCTGGCGGTACTTCGGCTACCAGCCTGCGGAGGGTGAGAGCGACGCCGACATGGCGCGGCGGCACACCCAGGTGTTCCTGGACGTGCTGAAGGGGGAGGGATTCGCCGAACCGAACCCACGGCCGATGTTCCCCAACCCGCCGGGCCTGCTCACCGTGGAGCCGCATTCGCCGGGGTTGCGCGACCGGATCTGGTGGGGCGCAGGATCGGCCACGACCGCAGCCTGGGCGGCCACCCTGGGCATGAACCTGATGAGCTCGACCCTGGTCGACGACGACGCGAGCGGCGACCCGTTCCATGTCGTGCAGGCCCGGCACATCGAGGCCTTCCGCACAGCGTGGAAGGAAGCCGGGCACGAGCGCGAGCCGCGGGTCTCGGTCAGCCGCAGCATCTTCGCGCTCGTGAACGACCTCGACCGCAGGTACTTCGGTCCGAGCGACGGCGACGGCGACCACGTCGGCTACATCGACGCGACGACGCGGGCGATCTTCGGCCGCACGTATGCCGCCGAGCCCGACGTGCTCGTCGACCAGCTCGCCGAGGACGAGGCGATCGCCGCCGCGGACACGCTCCTGCTGACCGTGCCGAACCAGCTCGGCGTCGACTACAACGCGCACGCCATCGACAGCATCCTCGAGTACGTCGCACCCGAGCTCGGCTGGCGCTGATGCGTTGCGCCGGGGGTGCTAGCGACCGGGTCCCGGGACGAGCTCGACCTCGTCGACCCGAAAATGTGCCTGACCCTCGGGGATGAGCGCACTGACTACGGGTCGGTGATCCGCCTTCGACCTGAGCAGCGTCGGAGGCTTCTCGCTCAGGTACGTGTCGCCCCACTGGCGCAGACTCGTGAGGGCGAGGTGGAGATCGCGGCCCTTCTGGGTCAGCCGATACTCGTAGCGCTTCGGATGCTCCTGATACGGCACGCGCTCGAGGATTCCCTCGTCGACGAGGCGTCCGAGGCGTTCGGTCAGGACGTTACGTGAGATTCGGAGGCTCTTCTGAAACTCGTCGAAACGGCGCCTGCCGAGGAAGACGTCGCGGACGATCAGCAGGGTCCAGCGCTCGCCCACGATCTCGAGCGCGCGTGCGATCGAGCAGTTCTGGCCGTCGTAGTCCCGCTTGAGCATGCCTTGAGGGTAGCAGAGTGAGTTGCATCAAGCAACCCTCTGTGTTACCCTCCGTTTCATCACAGGACTTACTCGGATCGGGGGCTGGAAATGACGACTGCGTCGATCGCCAAGGAACTCGGAGTTGGACAGTGCGCGAGCGACCGCGCCGCCCAGCGGACGCTGCCGCCGGGGGTCGCCTACGCGCTCGCCGCAGGGGTCATCGCACTCGGGCTGTTCGCGTCCGTGACGCCGTCGCCCCTCTACCACGTCTACGCAACCCGCTGGCACTTCGGGCCCGAAACGCTCACGCTCGTCTTCGCCACGTACGCATTCGGCGTCCTCACCACGCTTCTGGTCGCGGGCCGTGTGTCCGACAACGTGGGGCGGCGGCCGGTCCTTCTCGTCGCCCTCGCGATGCTCGCGCTCTCGAGCGTCGTCTTCATCGCTGCAGATTCGACCGCATGGCTCTTCGTGGGACGCGGGATCCAGGGGCTCGCGACCGGCGCCGCGATCAGCACAGCCGGGGCGGCACTACTCGATCTCCACCCGCGCCGGGATCCGGCCGCCGTTGGACTTGCCAACGGGGTCGCGAGCGCAACGGGGCTCTCGCTCGGGATTCTTCTCTCCTCGTCGCTCGTGCAACTCGGCGACGCGCCACGCGCGCTGCCCTACGTGCTGCTCCTCGCCTTGTTCGCAATCGCCTTCGTCGGTGCCTACTTCATGCCGGAGCCCGTCGAGAAACCCCGCGCCTTCCGCTTGACGATCGAACGGCCCCGTGTGCCCTCGGCGGCACGACACCCGTTCCTGCTGGCTTCGCTTGCCGTGCTCTCGTCGTGGTCGATCGGTGGTCTCTTCTTCTCGCTCGGGCCCGGGCTCGGTGCACAGCTCTTCGAGACCACGAACGTCATCGTGGACGGAGTCGGGATCGTCGTTCTCGCCGGCTCAGCCGCACTGTCGCAACTCGTCTTCGGTCGTACCGCGCCCTGGGTTGGCGCGAGTCTCGGGTCGATCGCACTTGCCGCCGGGACCGTGCTGATCGTTGCGTCCACCGCCGTCGCTTCGAGCGCACTCTTCCTCGCCGGCTCGGTTGTCGCCGGCGCCGGCTTCGGGATCGCCTTCCTCGGCGGACTCCGAACGCTCGTCGCCTCCATCCCGAGCGATCACAGGGCCGCCGTGTTGTCGGCGTTCTACGTCGTCGCGTACGCGGCGCTGTCGATCCCTGCGGTTCTGGCCGGAATCGTCGTCACCCACATCGGTCTCGACACCACCTTCGAGATCTTCGGGAGCGTCGTCGCCGGAATCGCACTCATCGTCGCCTTCGAAGCCTGGCGGACACGGCCCACCCTGCGCGATGGTGTGTTGAGTAGTCCGTGACCGACACGACCGCCGGCGACGCACGCCGCAGCGCGCTGATGCTCGGCGCCCGCAACCTGGGCCGGGCCATCATGGAAGCAGTGGCCATCCTGCTAGGCAAGTACGCTCCGCCGGTGTCCGCCCTCGACTACGACCGAGCGACGCTCGACCCACGCGACCTCAGCTACGCCCGCCAGCTCGCCTATCTCGTGGAGGAAGGCTGGGAGCTCGAGGAGGCTGGCGCAGGAGAATCCCTGCGGTACCTGAGGCGCCACCGTCGCATCGAGGAGATCCGGCAGACATTCAAGGAGAATGGGCAGCGCCTCGTCTTCGCCCGGGAGGACGATGGGACATGGCGCGCGTTGGTCCTGTCGGGCTCGATCCAAGGGGACCCGACAACGACCCCCAGCATCAGCGGCACGACACCACTCGAGGCGGCTGAGACGGCGCTCGAACAGTTGAAAGCCGGCGACTAGCGAGGACGACCGGTGGAGTTCGCGCCCGGTTGCGCGCGTCCGACTCGTTGACGGCGAGAGACTCGAGCCCGAGCCGCGGCACCTGACGGCGCCGTTGCTCATCGATCCACGAGCGCCGGTCGGCGAGCACGTGCTCCACGTAGGATCCCGCGGACCCGACGAAAGGAGCCCCGGTGGCAATTGCATTCATGCAGGAGTGGCCGATCCAGGACGGCGATACCGGCACAACCAATTACGACGCCGTCTCAGCCGAACTAAATCTTCAGCAAGCGCCTGACGGCTTGCTCATCCACACGGCCGGCTTCGATCATGACTCCGGCGTCTTTCGAGTCTTCGATGTCTGGGAGTCCCGGGAGCAGGCCGACAGGTTCATGACCGAGAAGCTGAACCCGATCCTCGAGCGGATGATGGCCGAAGCCGCTGAGAGAGCAGACGAGAGCTTCACGCCCCCGGTCAGGGAGGCGTGGTACGAGCTGCACGACTCGATGACCGGCTGAGTCGAAGGCGATGTGCTGCTGCGGGAGCAGCAGCACACGCCGGGGCCTCACGGGGGTTGTGTTGTTGCCGCTTTGATGCAACGATCGCACCTTGCGCGTTTTCGCACGATGTGTCGCGGCGGCAGCGATGGCGCTCGCCTTTGTCGCCTTCGGCGTCGGTTCGACGTCAGCCGCCCCGCCGCCGGACTCGTGCGACGGCCAGTGGACGGCACCGTCCCCGCTCCAGTTCGTGCAGGAGAACGGCTACTACGTCACGTTGTATCTGAATCAGCAGGGCACGAAGATCACGGGCAAGGCCGGCTACCAGATCGGCCGCAAGGTGACGACCGGCAACGTCGTCGGTGGAATCAACGGAAACCGTTTCTTCGCCAGGATCTACTGGACCGCCAGCGGCGGGCGCGGCATCGGCGTCTACATCGGTGAGATCGGCCCCTGGGCGTGGATCTTCCAGGGCCGCACGTACGATCAGCAGGCCACCCCGGCCGTCATCAAGAGCTTCAACAGTTCGAAGGCAACGCTCTTCTACTGCGCCCCGGTGTCTGGGAAGGCCGAAGTCGTGCGAACGGCGGTACCTCAGGATGGCTATCAGGTCGAGTTCGACCGGTTCACGAAGGCCGGCTACCGCCCGGTTTGGATGGACGGCTTCCGCTCGGTCGGCAAGACCTGGATCAACGCCATCTTCAGACCCGACGACGGCAAGACGCCCTGGGTTGCACGGCACAACCTCACAGGCACGCAGTACCAGGCTGAATTCGAGAAGTGGACGACGGCGGGCTACCGTCCGCTTCAGGTCGAGAGCTACCCCGTCGCCGACGGGATCCGCTACGCCGCCATCTTCGTCAAGATGTCGGGCCCGCCATTCCTCGCCTACCACGGCCGCAGCGAGGCAGACCATCAGTCGCGCTTCAACCAAGTGACGGCCGACGGATGGGTCCCCGTGAACATCTCGGTCACGCCCTGGGGCGGAGCGCGCTACTACACCGCCCTGTACGAGAAGAAGGACGTCGGCAGCTTCGCAGCGTGGCAGGTCCTCAGCACTAGCCAGTATCAGGCACAGATCAACCAGCAGGCCGCCGCCGGGCGAAGGCTGGTCTACCTGAACGCCTACAACGATCCGAGCGGCCCGCACTTCACGGCAATCTGGTACTCAAACGCCGCTGTGTCGTACGCGCGGCACGGGATCGACCCTCTCGACTACTACGCCCTTGCGAAAGCACAGCGTGCCAGAGGACTGCTCACGCGCGCCGTGACCGGCTACACGGATGGCACGAACCTCCGCTACGCCGGCTTCTGGTCATCGTAGCGGCGACGTTGCCGCGACTCGAACGTTCGTGGGGCAGTCGTGTTTGACGGAACCGCCACCCTGATGCAGCTGAGTCCGCGCTCCGGGATCACGCGTGTCTCCTGTGCTGCGAGGGGCCGCTCCGCTGCCGTTGACATTCAGGACTCGTGCGGCACAAGATCAGGTCTGGACGTCGCTCGGAAGGGGGTGAGACGGAGAGGTTGCCGTGTGTGCGACGTTCCTCCGGAGCAATGGTCGCGCAAGGCGCGTTTCCGCGGTGTTCGGCGATTGCCTGTCGGCGCAACCACCGAGCTCGCCCGACTCTCGGAACCGTGGCGTTGCTGCTCGTCCCGGTGCTCGTTCTCCTTTCCAGTGTCGGCTGTACTAGCGAGAGCGACAGCACCGGCCATATCAAGAGCGTGCAGGTCACCAACGAAACGTGCACGGCTGGGATCTGCGGGCTCCCGAGGCTGACAACGGCAGTGGTCGAGGTGGCCGGCGACGGCGTGTGTTCGTTCAGGCTCGTCTTCGGCAACGGCTCGGTTCTGCCGGTGGACGACTACGACTTCGGCAACGGGTCGAGGATCGTTCGGTTCAGTGGATTCGCGGGTAGCTGGCCGGGGCCGAAGACCATCAGGGCAGTGGGAGAGAAGGGCTGTCTGGGCAGCGCGAGCGCCTTGCATCACGTCTTCACTCACGAGACCGGCACCGAAGAAGAGTGGCGGATCGGCATCAACGCGCCGACCCAATTGTGCTACGCCGTTCCCGCACCGGGCGGCGGCTCGTTCCCGGCGCTTCGTCCGGCCACGAGAGTTCACATCACCGCGCCGACGACGCCAGAGGTCGTTTTCGGGACCGGGGTGCACTACGACCCGGACGGCAAGCCGGGCACATCGGCGCCGCAATCGTTTTCCTTTCCGGGATTCCGTGCGTACTCGCTGATCGTCACGGTGGGAAACGAGACCTTCCAGGGCGGCACCAACACGACCTTCAACGTCGTGCAGGGCGGCGAGCTCCTCCTCTGCCAGAACGACGACGAATGGCGCGACAACCTCGGCGGTTGGCAGGTGAACATCTTCGTCGACGAGTCACAAGCGCCGTAGACGACGGCTTCTGCGGCAAGCTCCGGGCTACCGAGCCAACAGCGAGGCACGCAGGCCGGCGAGAGGGGTGTCGTCGAAGGGCTCGGTGAGCGGCCGCCCTTCGAGGATCTTCTCGTCGATCGCGTGGCGAAGCGCCTCCGAGAGCATCGGTGACTGGATCCTCTTCAGGGCGTTGCCGTCCAGCCGGACCCAGGCGTCGGTGGGCACGCGGTCGTAGACCTCGACGATGGAGTGCAGGTAGGTCTGGAGCTCGACCGGATCTACGGGTGGGGAGCGCAGCAGGCGGCCCAGGCTGCGGAGAGCGGTGCACCACTTGCGTATCCGGTCGCTCACGTAGTACGCCGCAGCCTCCGAGAACGCACTGTGTGGCGCGAACCTGGTGCCGTCCACGCCGACGGACCCGACGTAGGCGGCCAACCCGTCCCTGTAGAGCTTCCCGATCTCGTCGTCGTAGCACTCCTGCAGCAAGAGCCAGGCGTGCGTCAGCTCGGGAAAGGTGGTGCCGAAGACGTCGTATTGGTCGTAGGGTCCGGGGTCGACGCCCACGCGGCCGAGGTCCCACCCGGCTCTCGCGAGGGCGTCGCTGGCGCCCGGGATGCGAATCTCCGCGCTCCGCGGGTCGGTGTTCTGCCACGTCTCGCCCTTGAAGGGCGCGGGGACAGGCTTCTCCGAGATCTCCAGCTTCGAGCTTTGCATCATGGCCTCGACGATCCGCTTCGGGAGCATGAGGAAGCGGGCTTTCGCCTGGAGGAGCGCGAAGAACCCCGCCTTGCCCTTGGCGGGGGCTGCGAGTAGAGACCACTGCGTCTGGTCACCACCCAGCGCGTCGGGCAGGCGGGCGATCAGTCGTCCGGGCTCGCCGAGGAACGTGCCTCTCGAGCCGCTCTCGAACGCGCGGCGGATCGGATCGATCGCGCGGAGCCAGTCGTCACCCGGCATGGTGCGCCCCTGGCTAGGGACCCGGAACTGCGTTGCGTAGGACGGCGAGCGGGGTTTGGTCGAACGGCCTGGTCAGCGGGCGTCCGTCGAGGATCTTCTCGTCGATAGCGTCGCGCAGCGGTTTCGACAGCGTCGGTGACAGGATGTCCTCCGGGGGCTGGTCGTTACTCACCACCACCGACCCGTTGGGCGGCACGGACCCGTCGTACGAGCTGACGACGTTCTGCAGCTCGCCCGGGAACAGCGGCGGAACGCGCATGAAGCGGTCTAGGTCCTGAAGGGCAGTGCACCACCGACCGATTCGGCCACCCACGTAGTACGCCGCGGCCTCCGAGAAGGCGTTGTGGCCCGTGAACTTGGTGCCGTTCACGCCGGTCGCCCCTTCGTAGGCGGCCACACCTTCCCTGTAGAGGTCGCCGATCTCGGCGTCGTAGAACTCCTGCAGCCAGAGCCAGGCGTGCGTCATCTCGTGGTAGATGGTGTTGAAGATGGCGAATGAGTCGCTTGGTTCAGGGGCGCCCATGCGGCCGAGGTCAGAGCCGGCTTTCGCGAGGGCATCGCCGGCGCCCGGGACGTGGATCTCCGCGGTCTTCGGGGAGTCCTGCTCCAACGTCTCGCCGCTGGCCCACTTGGCGACAGCCTGCTCCGCGTAGAACACCCTCGAGGTCTTCATGATCGCCACGACTGGCTTCGGCAGCATCAGGAAGTGAGCTTTCCTTGCCAGGAGCTCGAAGAAGCCGGCCTTCCCCTTGGCCGGAGCCGCGAGCAATTGCCACTGCTTCGAGTCGCCACCGAGCGCATCGGGAAGTCGGGCGACCTTCCCTGGTTGTTCGAAGGCAGTGCGTGCGGTGACCGACTCGAACGCCTGGACCACGTCCCCGAGCGCCTGCCAGGTGGCGGTGGCCCAGCGGTCACTGCCCACGGGCACGCTCGTCGGTGAGGACGCCTGTGGACGGGTTGGGCGTCATGAGAACTCCAGCCAGGCGCTTCGGTCCGTGCCGCGGACGAGCGCCTGCCCGGCGCCGGCCACGAGGGCTCCGGTCGCGCGGTCGACGTCGAACGGGATCGACGTCGAGATACCTCCCCACAGATGCGCGACCGTGAGGGGCGGGGTCGTAATGAGGAAGGGGCCGGCGAGCCAGGCCCTCTCCACCTGGCGCGGGACCGGTGCCGCGTGGTCGACCCGCGCCGCGTCGACCAGGTTCAGCAGGACGACCTCGCCGGCGCCCGTGACCGTCGCGACCAGCGTCCCGTCGAGCATCCTGACGCCGGGAGAGGCGGGGCGGGCCAGGGGCACGCCGGACTTGAGCCTCTTCGCGACCGACTCGCGCAGGGAGTAGACGACCGAGGTGCGCCCGCCACCTGGAACGAGGAGGCGGCCGTCGGCGACGACGACCTCGCCCGGCGTTTTTCCGCGCCACTCTTCCTCGCCGCTCGAGAGAGCGAGGACACTCACCCTGCCCGGTTCTGAGAGGACGAGACGCCCGCAGCTCACCCGGGCGGCGACCGGGCCGTTCGTCCTCCCGACCGACCAGAGCTCGCCATGCCCGGCGGAGCTCGCGGTCACGCGTTCGTCATCGGCGACGACGATGACGTCCCGCGTGGCGTCGAGAAGCTGCCGGCGCCCCTTTCGGAGCGAGCTGCTCCAGAGCAGTTCCCCGGAGCCGGCGTCGAAGCATCGGATTGCGGCTGCGGTGCAGATGACGATCGTGTCTCCGCCCGCCCGCAGCATCTGCACGGGCCCGTCGAGCTCGGTCGCCCACCCACGGATCCGCCGTCCCGTCCACTCGACGAGACCGAACCGGCCGTCGAGCGCGCACCACGCCGCAGCCTCATTGTCGAGCCGGTCGAGATGCAGGTAGCCGCCGGGGAGATCCGGCGCCGGATGCTCGTCCACGCGTACGCCCGGTCGCGCCTGTGCCCACGCACGGCGTTTCGCGCCGGCAGCGGTCTTACGCGCGGGTTGCTCGAGGGTGATCTCCGGCACCGGAAGGTCGGCGACGTCGAACCGACGGTGCGGTCCGCCCATGACCGGGCCGTGCTGCTCGAGCTGTGGGGGCACCGGCGTCATCAGGCCCGCCGCGATCGGGAACCACACGGGTACAACCACGAGCTCGAGATGGATCTCCGGCGGGCTCTGCACCACGAAGTGCCACGCCTGCTGAGCAGACAGCACGCCGGACCCGTCCGCGACGACGACGACGACCGCAGTAGGGCCCGGTCGCAGCAGCACCCGACCGCCGGCGTCGGTCTCACCGTAGTCCAGGCGGCCCTCGAGGCCGGCAGCGGTCTCCTGCCACCTGATGTCGGCGACAGACACCACCTGGCCGTTGACCATGACCTGCACGCGGCTGATCGCCTGCTGGGGAAGGCCGGCGCCGGCGGGGTCCACGAAGGAGAGGTTCGCTCCCCTGATCCGGAATGCGATCGTGCCCGAGGACTCCGCAACCGCGGCAGGGGCCGGGTCGATCACGTCGATGCCGAGCTGCGTCCCGGGCCGCGCGGCCTGAAGGTTCTGGCGCATCTCCTGCGCGGAGCTCCCCGCGATCGCCTCGTGCACCGTGTGGAGCGCGTCTTTCGTCACCCGCAGGCTCGTCGCTGTGGTGTTCAGCGTCTCGATCAACGGCGCCATGCCGGTGCTGCCGAAGACGATGGTCATGACCATCGACGACAGCGCCCGTGCCGGGATCGGGACGCGCGCAAGCTCGATGTGGATGCTCGGGAGGACGAACGGCATGAACGGGTTCGGGATGTCGAAGCCGATCGGGATCACGACCTGCGGCAGGCGGTCGCCCGCAGCGAGCGCCTCGAGGAGCGGCTGGATCCCGACCAGGCCGCCCTCCGGGCTGGACGCGGTGAGCCGTAGGGCCTCGGCGCTCGCATCGATCAGATCGGCGATCGAGCCGAGCGTCGTGCCGAGCACGGACAGCACGCCACCGGACGAGATGTTCACCGCGGCGGTCACGATCGAGCGAAGCGCATCGCGAATCCAGCTCGGCATTTGGGCCGCGGCGGCAGGCCCCATACACTGCCCCACCATCCAGTCGGTGAGCTCCGCCCCGACATAGGCGTCGAGCCCCCGGATGTGCCGGGTCACGTCCGACAGCGCGGTGAAGAACTCGGACGTGTAGCGCTCCGCGTCCTGCTCGAGCGCGACCTCGCGCTGCTGGAGCTCGCTCACGCCCTGCTCGAGGAGCTCCACCGCCTCCTCGACCAGCCGGAACGAGACGATCGCCGAGAGCTCGAGCGACCGCAGGATATGCGTCACCGTCCCGGTGACCATGTCCGCGAAGAGGTTCACGCTGTCGCGCAGGACGAACTCGTGGCTCGTCAGGACGACGTCGATCACGTGCTGGCCCAGGATCGGCAGGAGCTGCTGCTTGAAGTGCGAGACGGCCGCGGTCGGACCGAGCGTCCTGAAGTCGTCGGCGAGGTCGAGCTCGAGGAAACTCCTCAGCATCTTCAGCTCGGCCGGAAGGCGGGTGTCGCGCCACTGAGCCGAGGTGCCCGCGGCGTGGCGCAGGAGCTGTGCCACGGGGAATCCGACAGAGCTGCCAACGACCTGCTTCGCCAGGTCCTCCCAGCCGGCGTCGAGCGAGGCCGGCGAGCTCGACTGGTCGACCTCGTCGGCCAGTGCCCTGAGCGCGGGTGGAACCTGCGCCAACCCTCGTTCCGCCACGGTGGAGATGACCTGCGCCAGAGGCTGTCCGATCAGCATCAGGATCGCGACCGAGACGGCCTCGCGGGTGACATGTCCGTCGATCTCGGTGTCGTCCTTCAGGCTGGCGCACAGCTCGACGACGACCGCGGTCTGCGCCCTGATGGCCCGAACCACCTCCGGGAATCCGGTCTCGGTCGCGAGCCGGTCCCACAGGTCCAGGTCGGTCATCATCTCGTCGAGACCCGTGAGGAGGGAATGCAGCAGGTCGACCGCCTCGTCGCTCGTCAGCGCACCCCCCGAGCCGTCCGAGGCGATCGTGGCGACCAGCGTCTCCGCGGAGTCGAAAAGCGGCTCGATCCAGGCCGGGATCAGGCCCTCGTCAACGAGCAGCGCCGCCAGCTCGTCGCCCAGGACTCGGCCCGCGAGGAACTTCGAGGTTTGCCCGGCGGGGGCACCAGTGGTCAACAGCACGGACCGCAGGCTGGAGTCCTCGGAGTCGGTCACGAGGGCGACGATTGCGGCTGCGCAGCGAACGGCGCTGTCGAGCGGCTTGCCCACGTCCTGCGGAAGGAGCGCGGCGATCCGGCTGAGCGCCACCGCCGCGATCCCGATCGCCTCGGCGGGATCGTCCGACGCTCCCGCGAGGTACACGGTCGCAGCCGCTAGCTCCCCCCAGATCTCATCGGCCTGTTCCGCGGGGACGTGGGCGACGTTTTCTATGACCTTCTCGCCCGCGAAGCTGAGGATTCGGGGCAGGATCGCGTTGATCAGGAGCGTGCGGACCGCCTCCGCGAGCGAGTCGCCCAGTGACGTGCGTTGCTCGTCGTCGTGGGAGTCGAGCTGCCGCTCGCACCAGGAAACCACGGCGTCGAGCGTGAGCGGCAGGAGCGCCTCGGCGAGCTCCGTGGCCAGGGCGCGGTCGCTGCCAGGATCGAGCGCCTCCTCCACCCGGTAGGCCTCCAGGGCGGCCCTCAGGTCGATCTCCGCCTGGTTTGCCATGCGGCGCAGCATCCGCTTCAGGTCGAAGCCGACATTCGTGATGACCCCCCAGCCGGCGCCGTACCCCCAGCCGAACCCGTAGTGGAAGTACGCCGTCACGCCCGGTCCCGAGCGGTCATCGGGGAAGAGGTCGATCGCGGCGACGAGCTCGGAGATGACCATCGCCGCGAACGACGCCCGCGCCCAGACAGTCGCCCCGACGGTGACCTCGTCGAGCACGATGTCCGCGTACGGCCGGGACTCCACGGGAAGCGCGTCCGTCACCAGCCGACGCATCTCGCCAACCGACATCGCCGCGGTGACGCTCGCGCGGACGTTCGCCGACGCCTCGAGGCGGAGCCGGGCGACGATGCCGGCCTGCTCGAAGAGATCGAGGGGCATCCCCGCCTGGAGCCGGACGCCGGCGTGCGCCGCGCCGGACAGGTCGCCGCTCAGGCTGGCCACGCCCTTGAGGGCGTCGGTGCCGAACTTCGCGGAGAACTGTGCGTCGAACTCGCCGGAGAAGTCGAGCCCGTCGTCAGCGCGCATCGAGCCGGTCAGCCACGCCCGGGCCGCAGCACTGCCGTAGGCCCACTGGTCAGTGGGCGTCTCCGAACTCACCTCGAAGATGTTGAGTTCGTTCGCCACGGAGCCTGCCGCTGGTGGCGGGAGACTACACGGGGTTGCCCGTTCTGGCTATCTGCCGTCCAGAGTCGGGTCGTCGCCGCGGGGACGACCGACCCGACCCTGCCGGCAGCTCAAGCGTCGAGCGGTAGCCGCTGAAGGACTGCGTCGATCCCGCGCGATGACGCCCTTCACGCCCTCCTCGACGCCGTACTGCATCGTCGTGTCGCGATCCTCGGCTGCCGGGCCTCTGGGGGTCGACCAGGAGGTCGCTCGGGCGGGCGACTCGGCGGCAAGCTTGAGCGGACATGGCACGCTAGGAGCGCATCACGAACCAGCTAGGTACGTCGGCCGGATCGAGCCCCAGCTTGCCGGGTTACGCGTCGACCCCACGCTGACGCCGCTCATCCATCACGAGCCTGCCGCCGCTCGCTAACTCTTCGGTTTGCGGCCCCGCCGCGCCTGCTTCGTTCCCTTCGCCGCCAGATCGGCCACTTCGGCGGAATTGACATCGAGCACGACCTGACCTTTGCGGGCGTCGGCATACCTGATGGTCACCGTCGCTGCGTCATTCTCATCAATGGTTCTGCCAGTCAAGTCGCTGACGAAAATTGTCTTGCGTGCCATTTCAACTCTCCTATCTTCGGGACTTGTCGAGTCTATATGACTCGAGAATGGATCACGGTTGCCCCTCGATGTGAACCGACCGCACAGGCGGTCGCCAGTTTCGTTATCGGGCCGCACATCAGCCCGTGCCTCGCCCCTTCCGCACGCTGCGCCTGAGAGCCCTTGGGCGGACACACCTTGACAATCGTCATAGGAGGCGCGAGGTTTCGCTGTCGATCGCGACTTGGAGGTTGCCTGTGCCGTCAGGTGCTAAAACCCTCGCCCTTTTGGCCGTCGTCTCGCTGGCCGGACTTGCGCTCGCGGGTCAGGCTGCCGCGCAGGGAACTGACGCGACAGTCGCCAACTGCAAAGAGAACGAGAGGGACACGCAGCCGGCCAGCGGGGCAAATCCGATCGAACTTCAGGCCAACAAGGCCCGACCGACCTTCGACGTCGGGCTTGCCGACAAATCTGACGGTAACGACAGCATCTTCTTCTCACCGAAGGCCGACGACCGAATCGATAATCAGGTCGCGGCTGAGCTACTCGGCGCTCCCCGTGCCGGCAAGCACCGATTCCATGGTCTGATCTTCGTCGCGGCTCACCCCAGCCAGTCGGGTCGATCGGCCGTCGTGGAGGCCTGCTTCGAGGATGTGAATCATTGGTATGCGGGTAGCTACGAAGGCACGTTCCGAGTGTATGGCCCGCGAATCGCGGACTTCAACTACGCCCTTGTCGTCACGACGAAGTGGCCACCCTGGGTGGCACTCGTCGTGATCTTCGCAACCGTAATCTTTTCGGTGCTGGTCCTCTTGTTTCTTCCGCAGGTTCCTAACCCGCCACTGAAGGCGGACTGGCGACCGTGGCTGGGGTTATTCCTCGGCATCGTCGTTGCCGTTGTTCTGGCCGGTCTGACCTACTTCACCACATACGATGCGAACGACACGTGGGGGTCGGATCCGCAGGGCCAGATACTCGCACTGGCGTTGGCTGCCTTCGGCGCGACAGTTATCGGCTACGGAGTCGTTGGCAGCGCCCAGAAGCAAATCGGCGGTGGTGGTGGTGGTGGTGGTGGTGGTGGCCGCTCCTCCCACGTCTAAGCCTGGTGGCGGTTGACGAGCGAACCAGGGCCAGGTTCGGGGGTTAGGTCAGGGCTAAGACATCGGCGAAGCGCTGTTCGGCCAGGGCGCCGAAGAGGGCATGGCGCAAGAGCTTGGCCTTCATTGTGGCGGGGCTCGAGAGGCCGCAGAGGAAGCGCGCTCGCTGGCGGGGCGTTCCGAGCGCGGTTGGATGCTCGGCCGTCAACTCGTCGAGGACGGCTCGGTCGAGTTCGAGTTCCGGGGTCGCAGTCGGCTCAGGAAGGCTCTGGGCGGATCCGGTCAGGCAATACGAACAGTGGCCGCACGGATCTGCACGGGTCTCGCCGAAGTAGCCGACGAGCGACTGCACCTGGCAGCCATCGTGCTCGACGAGGGCGACGACTCGCTCGATCCGCTCCACCTCTGACTGCTCGCGGCGGTCGAAGCGCTCGGCGAGGCGGTCGCGCAACTCGTCGAGCGAAGGCGGCTGCTTTAGCAGCGTGAAGCGCTGGCGCACGTCGGCTACCTTCAACTCGACGAGGCCCCGCTCCTCGAGGTAGCCGAGCGCTTTGACTACGCGCTCACGTTCCTCGCCAGGCACGACGTCTGGGTCGACGCCCGTCCAGATGCGCCCCTCCTTGCCACTCGCCAGCACTCGTCGCAGGAAGTCGGCGCGGTCTGGGTCGAAGATCGCATAGACGTCGTCCCACTCGCCGCTTGCCGGACGAACGCTGTAGCCCGCGTAGAACGGCGTGCCCTGCTCGAGGAAGCCTTCGAGTTCGAGGTAGGTCAGGATCGTCTTCAGCACGAGCGGCCGTACGTCGTGGCGTGACGAGAGCTCGTATTCCGAGACGGCGAACTGCTCGCCCTGCGAGTGTGCGAACACGTCGGCGAGCAGGCCTGCGATCGCCTCGGGGGTCGGCGTGTCGCCGAACGCGAAGTTCTCGAGCGTCGGTATGTCGTCGCCGCATGCAAAGAGCTCGCAGATCGACGGCTCGTCGTCGCGTCCGGCGCGGCCGATCTCCTGCGAGTACGACTCGAGTCCCTTCGGCAGGTTGAGGTGATAGACGTAGCGCACGTCGGCCTTGTCGATCCCCATGCCGAACGCGATCGTCGCGACGACGATGTGCGCGTCCGAGTGTGTCCACCACTCCTGCACCTCGATGCGGTCATCAGGGTTCATGCCTGCGTGGTAGGCACGCGCGGGCAGGCCTGCCGCCGCGAGCAGGGTGGCGACGCGCTCCGCCGTGCGCTGCAACGTGACGTAGACGATTGCCGAGCCGGGCGCGCGCTCGCGCAGGCGGTCGATCAGCGCTTGGTCGCGCTCACGTGCGCGGACCGGCGTGGTGAGCAGCGTTAGGTTCGGTCGGTAGAAGCCGGTGACGACGGAGTCGCGCTCCTCGATCCTGAAGCCCGCGCGGATATCTGCGACGACCGCGGGGGTTGCGGTCGCGGTGAGCGCGAGCACGCGCTCAGCGCGGAGTTCGCGTGCGCGCGCCGCGAGCTTCAGATAGTCGGGGCGGAAGTTATGGCCCCATTCCGAGATGCAGTGCGCCTCGTCAACTGCGAATAGCGCGATCTTCGTCTGGCCGAGCTGCGCGAGGAAGCGCTCGTTGTTGAAACGTTCCGGCGCGACGTACAGCAGCTTGAGGCTCCCGTCGCGGAGGCGGTCGGAGACGGCGCGCACCTCATTCGCGTCGAGGCTCGAGTCGAGCCGTGCCGCGTCGACGCCCTGGCGTCCGAGCAGGTCGATCTGATCCTTCATCAGCGCGATCAGCGGCGACACGACGACCGTCACGCCTTCGAGCATCAGCGCGGGCAGCTGGTAGCAGAGGCTCTTCCCCGCTCCGGTCGGGAAGACGGCGAGGGCAGAGCGGCCGGCGAGCAACGACTCGACGACTTGTTGTTGGCCGGGGCGGAACTCTGTGTAGCCAAAACGGGAGGTGAGGATCTCGCAGGCGTCGGTGGTCACAGGCCGACGGTAGCGCGAACCGGCGCCGACGCGGTGTACGCATCGGTCGATTCCTCCGGCCATGCGCCTGCGTGAGGCAGCGCTCTGGGAGTCGACCAGAGGGTCGCTTCACACGGATACGGAGGACGCCCTGACAGGGCCGCCTATGCTCTGAATCATGGTGCGCGAGGGCGGAAGCGAGGACTTCGGGTCGGCGACCGAGCTGCTGAACCGCGTCTGGCCGCACCGGGTCGGATCCGAGCGGGGGCTCCGACACGCGGCCGCCGCGGCGCCGCCGAACGCGCGCCGTCGCTACTGGGCTGCCGAAGACGACGGCAAGCTGGTCGGCTGGGCGACGGCCGGCATCGAGTACCAGAGCTCCGAGCGCCCCGGATTCCTGCAGGCCAGTGTCGCGCCCGAGTCTCGCAATGCCGGCCTTGGAACTGGACTCCTCGAGCGCTGCGAAGCCCACCTGGCCGGCCTCGGCGTCGAGACAACGCTGTCGCTCACCACTGACGAGGAGGCGTCGCAGAGCTTCGCCACCGCGCATGGTTTTCGGCAAACCAACACGACTCGGATCTCCGGAGTCGACCCGCGCACGATCGAGCCCCCGACCGCCCCGCCCGGCGTCGACCTGCGCCCGCTCGCCGAGCTCGAGCCACGAATGGTGTACGAGGTCGACGCCGAGGCGATGATGGACGTCCCCGGTGAGGTTGCGATGGACGACGTCTCGTTCGAGCAATGGCTCGAGGACTACTGGCATCACCCGGACACAGACCTCGAAGCGAGCGTTGCGGCCGTCGTCGACGACAAACCGGTCGCCTTCTCGCACCTCCGGATCGCCCCGGGCGGCCGCGCCGTCACCGACATGACCGGGACGCTGCGCGACTATCGCGGCCGCGGCCTCGCCCTGCTGGTCAAGCGAGCGACCCTGGTGAACGCTGCAGGACGTGGAGTCGAGCTCGTCTCCACAGAGAACGACGAGACGAACGCGCCGATGCTCCGGGTCAACGAGAAGCTCGGCTATCAGCCCGTCGGCAGCACGCTCAGCTGGTCGCGGCCCTGAGCGCGAACAGCTTCCCGGGGAACCAAACCGACGCCCGAGCGGCACGGTTCACTCATCAATTGCGCCGATAGGCGACCGGGCTGCGGCACCCCCCCGCCTATCGGCGGTTCAGGATCGCAAGAGCCGGGGTGCGGCACATCACCGGCTTGAGTGATCCTGCAACCATCGCGCCAAACTTCGGAAGGCGAAAGCTGCCTTCCGTCAGCTGACCAAGGGGTCACGCCAGCTCGTGCAGATCTCGGTGCCCCCGGCCCGGCGCAATGCGTTCGCGGTCGGTCAGCAGCAGGTCAGTTAGAACGTCGGCGAGACTGCGTCGAACCGCAGTCCGCTCGAGGGGACAGACACGAGCGGCTGCCTACGGCGCTGCACCCACAGCACCGGGGCGCCGGCGGTCGTCCGCGCGAGCACAGGCCTTGTATCGAGCCTGACCCCGGTCGGCGGCAGGCGCCACGGCACCAAGACATGCACGGCTGCTGCCCCCTGGCTCTGGAGCAGCGACGCCGTGGGCGGGTCGCGCCGCGTCGGTGTTCCGTCGTGAGCGACCTCGAGCAGGCGGCCCTGGACGAAGCTCATGCCTCCGTTGCGCTCCTCGCGCGTGTACGGGTACCAGTGGTCCGGGACCGCCGTGATGGGCTCGTAGGTGTACGGCGGCGGCGGCTCCGGCCCTGCGCCCTCGTCGACGACGCGGGGTGGCGCCGGCACGGGGCGGACGCGGTCGGTGGCACGGCCGCTCAGCCGCTCCTCCACGGCCCACACGAGATTGGCGTCCTCGTCCATTCCGACCGTGACCTCCTCGACCGGCCCGCCGACGAGCGGCGCTGCCGCGACCGGCCAGATCGGGAGTTGCCGCGGCCCGAGGCCGGCGACCGTGAACATCGTCCAGTCCTCCGCGGCCTGCCACGGCTGATCCGGCCTCGGCCACTCCTCGTCGAAGGAGTCGGTGATCGAGACGTCGTCGAGGGAGAGGACGTGGCCCACCGCCGAGCCCACGGGGACGAGGAACCAATCGTCCGCGTGCCCAAAGATCAGGTCGAGGAGAAGCGTCGAGGCGAGGTGCGCGCGGTCGGGCGGCAGGCCGCCGAGGTCGACGCGGTGGTCCTCGATCTGCCACCACCGGGGTGCCGGCGCGCCCGGCCAGCGGAAACGGTCGGGCCAGCGCCGGAGGGTCTCCGCGTCGCCGGCGTCGGGCTTGATCGCCTCATCGGCATCGACCGACCACCAGTCCAGATCGCCGCCGTCGTGCCCGCTCCACCGGTCGGTCGGCCCCCCCGAGGCGCCGCCCACCGCGAGCGTCGCGCCGCCGCACGGGAAGGCGGCTCTGTACGCGAGCGTGTCCGTGTGCCAGAGGTCGTCGCGCGGCGCGGGCACCTCGGCGAAGACGGGGTCGGCCGGCGCGTGCCTGTACGCCTTCAGGCCGTCGACGGCGACGCCGTTGAGCGGCTCGTACGGACCGGTCAGCCCCTCGAAGAGGAAGTCGTGCTCGTCCGGGAGGAGCCCCGCGGCCTTGGCCGCCGCGCCGAGCCTCGCCCGGCGCCCGACCGTCCACCAGTCGTCGGCGCCGCCCTCGACGATCGCCTCCGCCGGGACGTGGCGCGGGTCGGCGTCCGGCCGTGACGGCAGCGGCTCGATGGGCACCCGCCTGACGTCCAGCTGGACGGCCAACGGGGACGAGGCGTTCTCCCCCTGGTGCTCGCCGAGCTGCCACTGTCGGCCGAGCATCCACGCGGGGTCGGCCAGTTCCGCGGCGAAGCCGCGCTCGTTGTCGCCCGCGGGGCGTGCCGGCTCGAGCCGCAGGAACAGAGGATCGCGGCTCACACCCAGTCCTTCAGCGTCGCCGGCACCTCGTACTGGAACCCGCCCTGCTCGAATGCGGGCAGGATCCCGGCCGCGAGCACGTCGAGGTTCCCCAGGTCCTCCGCCCTCGCCGTGCGCGCGTGGGCGGTCGCCCGGGCCTGGGCGACGGTCGCGAGGACGCCCTCGGTGGTCAGGTCCTCTCCGCGAACCGGAGTGACCGCGACGAGGAACGCCTGCGGTGCGCGGGCGCCCGGCGCGTTGAAGCGGAACGCGGCGCCGGCCGTATGGCGCTCGTCGGGGATGACCTCAGCCCAGCCGTCGAGGACGCCGAGCGCGACGTCGCCTGCGGGCGGCGGCGTCTCGGGGCCGTAGGCGATGACCAAGTGCGGCACGTTGCGGTTCCCTGGGCCTTCGACGGGAGCGCCCAGGAGCCACGGGTCGCCGGGATGGTTCGTGACGGCGGTCAGCTGCGGCGCGCCGTGCGCGCGAGCCAGCGCCTGGTGCGCCTCGACCCGGGCGAGCGGCGGCCGGACGGCGGCGACGAGCTCCAGCCATGTCTTGTCCAGGCTGGGCTCGGGCGTCAACGTCCCCGTCGCGGCGGTGAGCGTCTCACCCGTTGCGGCGCCGAGCACGGGCACTGTGGCGGCGGGCGCAGCGAGGTCGCGGATCAGTGTAGTCAGCTGTGGGAGGTCGAAGCTCGCGTCGATGGTCGGCGGCGTGGCGTCCACGCGTTCCTCGAGCAGGTCGGCCGTTGCGGTCGCGTCAGTGCCCGGCACGACGCCCCAGCGGGCCGCCTGCAGCAGCGCCTGCTCCCGTTCCGCATCGTCGGCCGCGTCGCGGAGGCGCTGGGCGAGCGCGGCGGCGCCGGCTCGGAGCGCCGCCACCCGGTCGGCGAGCGCCTGCCGGACTGGCGTCTCGTACGCGGGCGTGTCCTCCGGCGTCAGCCCGAGATCGACGCCGGCGACCGGGCGCGCGCCGAGGGTCTCGGCGAGCCGGCGAACGAGCGCCGGTCCGGTGGGGGGCAGGGCGGTGGCCGTGGGGCTGACCGCGGCGGCCGCCAGCGCGGCGAGCGCCTCCGGAGTGACGGCGACTGCGTCGGCCTGGACGAGGCCAAGGTCGGCGAGCGTGACCTCCGTCTCCGCGCCGCCGTCGGACACCTGCCACGTCCATGCGGGCCCGGACGGGGCGCCGGTCGCCGTGGCGAGCCAGGCCGCGAGCGCCGGCGTCGCGATCGCAACCGGCGACTCCTCGTCCGCGGCCGCCTCCGGCGCGGCCGGGAGCGCTGCGAGCACGGTCGTCCTGATCGAGCGCCCCGAGCGTGGCGTTGCCAGCACGTCGAGCGGAGGCGGCAGCGCGAGCCCGGCCGCGGCGTCGAGCGCATGGGCCGCGGCCTCGGCACGGCCGGCGAGTGCGTGCTGCGCGGCGTCGGCGACGAGCAGGTCGGCGTACGCATCCACGGTCGTCGCGACGCTTGCGACGCGCCCCACATCGGAGTCGTCCAGCCCGGCCGCGGCGAGTTTCGGATCGGGCGGGTCGGCGGTGGCGGCCGCGAGCACGGCGATCCCATCGCAGGTGCGCCGGCCCTCGTGCTCGGTACGGACGGGGAAAGCGGCGCGGAGCTCGTCCACCTTGAGGCGTTCCCCGACCACGCGCTCGACCTCGCGACCGAGCGCCTCGGCCGGGTGCGCACCGGCGCGGACGTCGTCGGCGAGCCGGCTCGCGTCGCGCACGCTCGCCGAGGTGAGATCGAGGTGCCACAGGTCGTTCGAGTCGAAGTGGCTCTTGTCGCGTAGGACGACCGCCGTCCGCGCCTGCGCGTCCGAAGGCGCGAGCAGGACCCCGATCTCCGTGTCGGGTCCGGGCTCGCCGAGGTCGGGCGCGTCGACCCAGCCGTAGAGCCCGACGGGGCGGGGGCCTTCCACGTTGCCGAGGCGCCGGGAGGCGGCGCCTGTCAGCCAGGGATCGACCCGGTGCGACGCGGTGTCGAGCAAGCCGCGAACGATGCGGTCGAGCTCGCCGACGATCTGCTCCGGGTCGGCCTCCTGGACGAGCTGGTGCGTGCGGCCGACGCCCTGGCGGAAGCGCTGGTACGCGCTGACCTCCGGGCCGCTCGCCCCGGCCGGGATGCCGACGAAGACGCCGGGGACGAGCGCCTCGTCGGCGTTGAAGGCGGGGTTCGCCGTGCGCACTGCCCGCTGCAGAGCGACGAGGCCCGACACGACGAGAAGGCGCCAGAGGAGGCTCGCCGGCCACCGCTCGACCCAGTGGCTGGACATCTGCTCCCACCGGTTGCCGTCCAGGCCTTCGCGCTGGAAGAGGCCCATGAACCAGTCGAGCGCCGCATCGAGCCAGCGGCTCGGCTCCTTCCGCAGCCACTCCTGCGCCTGTCCGACCGCGATGTCCGGCCTCGGCTGGAACATCGGTGCGCCCGACGGCGCGAAGGCGATCTCCGGGAGGATCACGTTCATGCGGAGGGGCAGCGGGCCGCCGACGGTGACAAGCGCGTCGGCGAGGTGCGCGTCGTCGGCGGCGACCGACTCCACCTGCCGCAGCCACTCGTCCGCCGCCGCGGCCTCGGGGCTGCCGACGAAGAACTTCCGCAGCGTCGAGAACTTCAGGCCGGGCCGGACCTCGTACGCGTCGTAGGTGGGCGTCTGCGCGAGCAGGTCCCAGAGCTTGGCTGCGTCCGCGCCGACCACCGTCCCCAACCCGGTGCGCGCGCGCTCGGCAGCGAGGTCTCGCATCCGTACGGCCATGGGCACGTCCGGGTCGCCGCCCTCGGCCGGCTCGCCGTCGTCGTCGGGCTCCCAGCGCTCCCAGTCGCTGACGGGCCAGACGCCGTAGGGCTGGTCGCCGATCCGGAGGAGCGGCAGCGGGCCGTCCGGGCGGAGGTTCTCGCTGGCCCACTGGCTCTCCGCGCCGGCCACGAGGCGGGCGCCCGTCCCCCAGATCTCGGTGGCGGCGTGGCCGCGCAACGCCGGCCACAGCGCCGGGATGATCACACGCGCAGCGTGGTCTCCGATGCTGTCGGGTGACGATCCGACGAGCGGCCCGAGCGAGGCGGGATCGCCGGTCAGCGACCGCGCGAGCAGGTCCTCTTCGCCGAAGGTGTCGCGCTCGCCCAGCGCGCGCCACGCGGCCGGGTCGGCGCCGAGGTCGGCCGTCGGCGTGCCGGCAATCGTGTTCGTCGGCAGCCCTGCGTGCAGCACGCCGAGCTGGCCGGCGTCGAGGTGGGCGCGGAGCGTGTCGGCCGTGTCCGCCTCGCCCAGCCCGACGACGTAGAGCGCGGTGATGTCGGCGGGCGCGATTTGTCCTGGCGGCTCGCCGAGGTCGACCGTGAATGTGAGGCCGGCGGTCTCGAGTGAGCTCCAGCGCGGCCACCAGGCACCGTCCACGTCGGCCGGCGTCACGAGGAGCTCCTTGGTCGTCGCTGTCATCGTCGTGCCCAGGAACACCGGCGTCGGCGCCCCCGGCCCCTCGCCGACCGCTGCGTAGAGCTCGAGCCGCTCCGGGAGGCCGTGGATCCGCGTTGGCTGTGCGCGCTCGCGGCCGGCCTCGGCGGGCGAGGTCCGTGCGAGCCAGAGCGCGCGTCCCGGGCCGACCTTCGCAGCGAGGGCGTCGAACGCGGCGGCGGCCTCGGGCGTGCTCGGCGCGCCGGTGACCAGCGGCCCGCCGGCTGCGGCTACGGCCTCGGCGAGGAGGTCGAGCTCGGCCTGGCTCGCCGGCTGGTGCCGGTCGTACCAGCAGACGTCCGGGACGACGAGCACGCGCAGACGCGTTCCCGTGAATCCTTCCGGCTCGTCGAAGCGGGTCTCGAGCCGGACAGGCAGAAGGACGGCGGCCTCGGCCATCAGGCGGGCCCCGCGACCAGGGTCGGCCCGGCGAGCAGCACGCGCACCGGGCGGACGAGCATCTTCGCGGCCCGCACCGCGGACGCCCCAGCGCCGGGATCCTGGTCGCGGTCGAACCGGTAGCCCGGCGGCTGCTGCTCGACCACGACCCAGAACTGCTCCAGCGACTCCGGCGGGGTTGAAAACGCGTACAGCACGAGCTTGGCCGTCACCCGCGCGCTGAACGCAGGCAGCATCCGCTTGGACAGGTCGGCATCGGTCCAGAGCGCGTCCGTCGGCGGCGCCAGGTAGACGAGCGTGCCGGGGTAGCGCCGGAACAGGTCGGTGCAGAAGACGACGACCAGCTGGCGGCCGCCCTCCGGGCGCGGCGTGTGTGCCGGATCGCCGAGCGGGACGCCGCGGAGGTCGGTCCCGTCGGGCGCCGCCATCCACTGCACGACCCCGCGGATGTCGTAGTCGACGCCGTAGCCGTCGTCCTCGCCCGTGCTCCGGTCCCAGAACCGGCGCAGCGGGGTGCAGCCGGACGCGACGGTCATGTTCCGCCAGCGCAGCTCGCCGAGCGCCTGCGTGTTCATGCCGACGAGGAAGGCGTCCGCGAAGACGGGGTTGGACGCGAGGCCGACGACCTCGCCGTCCGTGAGCGTGTGAGCGCCTGGTAGGAGCCACTCGCGCTGCCGGTCGCGCAGGTAGCGCCACGCAGGCAGGTCTAGGTCGGGGCACGGCTCCCGCGGCGCGAGCGGCTCGGGGTCGTCCGGGTCGATGGTCGCGCGCACGCGCGAGACGGCGGCGGAGTCGCCGCGCGGGTCGAACGCCCGCGCGAGCGCGTCGTCGAGGGCGACCAGGTCGACCGGCCGGGGCACGGGCCGCGGCGGCTGCTCGGGGTGGAGGCGTGGGAGCCGCTTGCGGAAGCCGGCGTCGATCTCGACGTGCTGCGCCGCTTCGAGCGCCGGCAGGAGATCGTCGCCGTTCTCCACGTCCTGGCCTCGGATCCCGAAGCCGCCGAGTTTGTCGCGCATGTCCGAGACGAGCGCGTCCCCGCTGGCGACGCCGTCGTGGTAGCGGGGGTCGCCGGGCGCCTCGTCCGGGCGGCGCACGGTCGGCCGCGGGACGTTGGCGTCGTCGAGGATCTCGGTCGCACGGTCCTTCGCGTAGCGGAGCCGCGCGGCGTTCGGCCGCAGGGCCCGACGCGCGGCGGTGGAGAAGAGCGCCGGCGGAAGCGTCCGGTCGGTGCCGCTCGCGAGCTCGAGCAGCGGCCGGATCGAGCCGTCGGCGGGATCCTTCGCGAGGACGCGCCCGGCGGCGAGGCCGAGCACGGCGATGCGCGGCTCGGCCGCCGGAAGCGGGGCGATCCGCCGATCCCAGAGCGAGCGCCCGACGGCGAGGCCGGCGCCGAGCGCCGCCAGCCGCTGGTTCGCGATCGCCGTGGCGCCGAAGCGGTCGGCGGCCGCCGCGGCGATCTCGTCCTGAAGGTCGACGCCCGACTGCAGGCCGAGGCCGCCGACGACGCGGTGCGTCGGATCCTCGTTCAGCTGCGCGACCCACCCGGCGGCCGACGCGCCGGCGCGGACGTCGGCGCGCCACGCCTCGCCGTAGTCCGGCGGACGGACGTACCGGCGCCCATCCGCGTCGAACCCGCCGGTGCCGTCGGGATCGAAGTCGAGCAGGGCGGCCAGCCGAGCCGTCGCCGCCGAGGGCGGCGGCGGGTCGCTCGTGTCGTGAATCCCGGTCAGCGCACCGCGGACGCGCACCTCCTCGTCGTCGCCCTCGCCGAGCGCAACCGCGATCCGGCCGAAGTCCTCCTGCTCGTCGGCGGCGTGGAGCGCCTCCGCGAGGTCGGCGAACGTGCCGTGCTCGCCGGTGCGGAACGACCACTCGTCGTAGACCGGCAGCGGCCGCTCCGCCGGCCAAGCGTTGCCGTCCTCGTCGAACGCAGGCACGAGGAGCGCGACGTAGTCGGTCAGGTCCTGCAGGTCGTCCCGCAGGCAGATGACGCGTCCGGCGACGTGGCCGCCCGTGTCCTGCACGTGCGCCCGCACGGGGGTGGCCGGGTGCTTCGCGAGCACCGCGGCCGACACGGAGACGGCGGCGCCGACACGCTCGAGCTCGCCCGGCTCCACGACGAGCAGCTGCAGCCACGGCTGCATCCCTTCCGCCTCCTCGCCGCGCGGGCCGTAGCGCCACGGCAGGTCCGGGTCGGCCAGCTCGGCGTAGGGACGGTACGGCGCCTCCGCGTCGGTCTGGCCCGGCCGCGGGTGGCGGGCGGTGACCGCGCCCGCGTGCAGGCCGGTGACGTCGCCGGGGCCGTAGAGGAGGAACGGAACCTCGGCCGTCGCCGTTCCGCCGGCCGTGTCCTTGGCGGTCAGCTTCAGCGTCCCCTGCGGGCGGCCGCCGACGGGCGCGGGGCCGATCGCCTTGCCGCCGCGGCGCGTCCAGGAGGAGAAGATCGCGTCGGCCATCAGATCGCCCCCACCGCGATCGGCGCGTCCGCGAGGGCATGCGCGACGCCGTCGTCCCGCGCGGCGAGCACGGCGTGGGCGGGGCTCTCGACGCCGAAGGTCTCGCTGCCCTGCGTGAAGGCCCAGGTTTCCTGGACGACGTGGACGAGCGGCGTCCGGTCGCCGGCCACGGGCGGCGCGCCGTGCGCTGCGACGGCGTCATGCGCGCGGAGCGGCAGGAAGACGTACAGCGAGAGGATCCCCTCAAGCCACGTGTTCCGGTCCCGGCGGTAGAACGACTGGTAGTCGAGCGTCGCCGTCGCCGTGGATCCCGACGCAGGCGCCAGCTCCAGCAACGTTCCGGCGCGCAGCCACTGGAACGGCGGCAGGTTCAACGCCTCGCCCGCCGTGAAGTCCTGGAAGGTGCCGGGCGCGAACCAGTCGTACGCCTCCGGCGTCGGCGCCGGCTGCGCGAGCGTCGGGTCGATCTGGACGTCGAGCTCCTGCGGCGAGGCGAGGCGCTTGCCGCCGGCGCGTGTGATCTGCAGGCCGAGCGGGAGCTCCGTCTCCGTCCACGAGAGATCCGCGAGCGGCGAGCACACGGCGAGGTCCTTCGCCGCCGCGACCTTGCGCGGCCGGATCGAGACGCGCGGATCGGTCGCGTCGGTCGAGCGGATGTGCGAGGCGGCGCCGAGCGTCGGCGCCAGCACGTCGACGGCGTGCTCGAGCGGCGGGTCCGGCGGCGGCCCGGACGGCCCAAAGTGGAACGTGTCGCTCCACGTGAAGTCGTCGATCAGGAGGCTGATCGAGACCTCGGCGTGGACCGCCCACGGCCCCGGCCCGTCGATCCAGCCGGAGACGGTCGTGCCGCCCGAGAAGATCGTCACCTCGATCTCCCAGCCGGCGGAGTAGTCGGCGTGGAGGTGGAACGGGTCGAACTGGATGATCGCGTCGAAGCGGAGGAAGCCGCTCGCGCTGATCACGTCCAGGTCGATCCCGACCTCGATGTCGGCGCCCGCCTGGAAGGAGTTGGAGGTGATCGCGAGGTAGCCGCTCGCGCGGAAGCTCAGCGGGCACGGAATGTCGAGCGCGAGGCCGAGCCGCTGCTGAGGCGGGATGTTGGCCGGCTCCGGCCTGAAGCCCGGGTAGAAGCCGCCGACCGCGAACACGACGTACGAGGGGCTGCCCCAGCCGAGCCGCACGGTCGCCGAGCCGGTGACGCGGAAGATCGTGAGCGCGTGCGAGTCGACGAGCACAGCGTCGAGCCCGAACGTCTTGCGGCCGGGATCGAGCTCGCCGGCGACGTCCAAGCGCAGCTGGAGCACGGGAGGCAGCTCGATCGCGCCGCGGCCAACGATCACGATCAGCGGGTCGGGAAGCTGGAGCAGCAGCCCGAGGTCGAGCCGGACGATCGTCGTGACGCCGATGTCCAGCCAGGTGACGGTGAAGGTCGGGCCGACGACGTGCTGGCCGGGCTGGCGCTGGAAGATCGCGCCGAGAGTGGCGAGCACAATGCCGGCACCCTTGACCGGGTCGTCCGGGAACAGGGCGTCGAGCGCGCTCCCATCGGCGAGCCGCGCGTGCAGGGCGTCCTTGTCGATCCGGCGGTTGATCCCGACGACGCCGCCGACGGCGCTGAGAGCGAAGCCGAACGAGAGCTGGATCGGCGGCAAGAAATGAATGCCGAGCACGACGACGATCGAAGGCGTCCCGTCCGGGACGTCGAGGCGGCCAAAGCCGATCACCTGCGCTGGCCCAAGCCGGACGCCGAGAGAGCCCGCCGCGCCGTCGCCGTCCCGCATGAGCGTCCCGGCGGCCGACAGCGCGCCGGCGTCGAGCGCCAGAGCGCCCCCCGTCGGTGGGAGGATCCCGAGGACGATCGTGGCACCGCCGACGCTGACGACCGCGGCCGGGCAGTCGACCGAGACAGTCGCGGGGCCGAGGCTGGTCGAAGGGTGCCAGCCGTCGGCCGGGAAGCTGAGCGAGTTCAGCGCGTCGGCGAGCTGGGGTATCGGCGGCACCGCCGCGCGCACGTGGTCGAGCACCTGTGCGCGGTGTGCCGCGGGCCAGTCCCGGATCGCCTGGACGTCCGCTGCCGTGGCCGTGCCGGCGTCGACCCGGTCGAGCACGGGCATGAGCCCGGGGTCGACCAGCTCGGCCAGTCGCCTGGCCATCTCGTGCGGCACGCGACTCCCCTCCGGCTCCTGGGCGAGCCGTGGCTGACGGGTGAGGCATGTGTATCCCAGGCGGCCCGAAACTTCAAGCGCGATATGCGCTCCGACGTCGCGGCTACGTGGCAGAAGGCTTCGTAGAGCCGAGGTTGGATGTCGGAGGAGGGCAGGCGCCCCTTTGCGAGCCCGTCGCTGATCGAGGCGACTCGTCAAGGCGGGAATCGTGGCCGGGGCTGGCCCGGGCCTATTCGGCAGGCCCAGGCGGAGCGTGCGCGTGATCGGCGCTGCCGCCGCCTGGACGGAGTGAGTGAGAGACTGGATGAAGGCCTGGAACCTGCGGCTTGGAGAGCTGTGCCGTTAGGTCCATCGCTCGCCGAGGAAGGCTGTAGCGGTTTTGACGCCGATGCGCCCCGAGGACTAGTCGCTGCTGCAAAGGCCTCCGCATGTTCCCGCATACGAACGGCAGCGACGTCTCGGAGAGCATCGGTATCCGGAGGGTCTGCCAAACCAGCACCTCCGAGCGCAAGGCTAAGCGGCCGACTCTGGCAACAGACGAGAAGGTCGGAACGACGCCGGTTGGGGCTGGCACGTCTACTAGTTGTCTGGAAGAGTCCGAATCGATGGGAGGATCGACAACAGGCAAGCGAATGGAAGATCTTTCGGCGATCCGTGATCGCCTGTCGAGGTTGTCGAGTTCCGGGGCCGCCGACGCCCGTGGGAAGCAGGGCGCGCTTCCGGGTGCGATCGGACGGCTACACGGTGCAGGGACGGTCGCCGGGCCGGCCATCACGGCGCGCTGCGCCCCGGGGGCCGTCTCCGCCGTCCTTGCCTCGTTCGAGCAAGCGACCGCCGGGCAGATCCTCGTCGCTCAGGGCACCGGCGAGTGGGCCTACTTCGGAGAGCTCACCGGAGCCGAGGCCGTGCGCATCGGCCTGGCTGCATCGTCGTCGACGGCTTCGTGCGAGATCTGGAGCGGCTGTCGACCCTCGAGTTGCCCATCTTCGCCCGCGGTTCGACGGCGCAGGGCGGGCGCCCGACAGGCCCGGGCGAGGTCGGCGTGCCGCTGCGAATCGGCGACGCAGAGGTACGAACCGGAGACTGGATCGTGGCGGACGCCGATGGTGTGGTAGTCATCCCGAAGGAGGACCTCGACGACGTAATCAGTCGCGCAGAGGCAATTTCTGAAACCGAAGCAGCCTGCTGCGACCGCGTGCTCGGCGGCGCCAGCCTGCTGGATCAGCCGTACCAGGATGGGACGATCCTCCGGGAGGCAATTCGCAGCGGGGGGACGCGTTGACGGCGCCCGAGCAGTCGGCGACAGACGACCCCCCATGTTCCTGCCACTGAAGCTCCACGGAGGCATCGGCTCGGGGATGCGACCGGTGGCGGTCGTCTAGCAGGCGGACACGATGCGGCTCGAGTCCGCACCGGGCGTGGAGGACGTGCGGCTGCTCGCGAAGAAGCGGCTTCCACGGCTCGCGTTCGACTTCATCGACGGCGGCGCCGAGGGCGAGGTCACGCTCCGCGCGAACCGCCAGGCCTTCGACGACCTCACCTTTCGGCCCCGCTACCTGCAGGACGTCAGCCGTCGCGATCAGGAGACGAGCGTTGTCGGAACCCGGCTTTCGCTGCCGGTCATGCTGGCGCCGACCGGGCTCACCCGCATCGCATCACGGAACGCCGAGGTCGACGCCGCCCGCGCCGCCGGTCGCGAGGGAACCATCTATGTGCTGAGCGCGATGGCGAGCACATCGATCGAAGAAGTGGCCCGAGCGGCCGAGGGGCCGCTCTGGTTCCAGCTGTACCTCTGGCGCGACCGTTCGGTCGTCGACTCCCTCGTCTCGCGCGCGCAAAAGGCGGGATACCAGGCACTGGTGATCACGGTCGACGTGCCGGTCTCGAGCAAGCGGGAGCGGGACTACCGGAACGGCTTCGTGCTGCCTCCCCGGATCCGCTTCGGAACGGCGCTCGAGGCGGGGCGCCATCCGCGCTGGCTCTGGGACCTCCTCACGGGACCGCCGATCACCTTTGTGAATGTCGCCGGCGAGGGCGGCGGCACCGGCGCCGTCGTGCTCGGGAAGTATGTGAACGAGGGGCTCTGTAACCCGGCGCAGGGCCTCGACGACCTCCGCCGACTGCGGGATACCTGGAAGGGGCCGCTGCTCGTGAAGGGAACGCTGACGGCCGAGGACGCGGAGGAGGCGGTCGCCTGCGGGGTTGACGGGATCATTGTCTCTAACCACGGCGGGCGGCAGCTCGACTGCGCGCCCGCGAGCGTGACCGTCCTCCCCGAGGTCGTCGAAGCGGTGAGCGGCCGCGCAGACGTGCTCCTCGACAGCGGCGTGCGCAGGGGATCCGATGTCGTAAAGGCACTGGCGCTTGGCGCGAAGGCGTGCCTGATCGGCCGGCCGTACCTCTACGGTCTCGCAGTCGGCGGCGAGGCTGGAGCGCGGAAAGTGATCGAGATCCTCCGCACAGAGATCGACCTCTGCCTGGCCCTGATCGGATCCAACTCGGTGTCCGCGCTGAACGAGTCGGTGTTGCGGGGCGTGGACCAATCCCCGTTGACGGTATAGGGATGCCTAAAACGTCTTTACGGCCAGGTAGCCGCCGTCGACGACGACGCAGCTGCCCGTGATGTACCGGGAGGCATCGGAGGCGAGGAAGACGACGACATCCGCGATCTCGTCGGGCCGGCCGATGCGGCCGAGCGCATTCGCAGCAGCGACCTTTCCCAGGAACCGACCGGCCTCCTCCGGGCTCATGCCGGTCAGGTCGCGATGGAGCATCGGTGTGTCGATCGTCCCGGGCGCGATCGCATTGACCCGGATCCCGTGACGGCCGACCTCGGGAGCCAGTGCCCGCGCGGCCGCGACCAGGCCAGCCTTGGCCGCCGCGTACGGCACGCATCCAGGCAGAGTCACGTACGCCTGAACCGACGAGATGAACACGATGCTCCCTCCCCCGCGGCGCTTCAGCTCCGGGATCGCGAGCTGAGCCGTGAAGAGCGCGCCTTTGAGGTCGGTGTCGAGGACCAGGTCGATCGTCTCCTCGCTCTGGTGCTCGAACTCCTCGTAGACCGAGACGGCAGCGTTGGCCACCAGGACGTCGAGCCCGCCGAAGCGCTCTCGTGCCACCGCGATCGCTTGCGCGACATCGCTCCGCACGCGGACGTCTCCGATCGCCGAAGACGCTACGCCGCCCGCAGAGGCGATCTCGGCGACTGTCTCGTCCAGACCTGCCGAGGCAAGATCGTTGACGACGACCGACGCACCCGCGGTGGCGAGAGCGATCGCCGCCGAGCGGCCGATCCCGGAGCCGGCGCCGGTGACGAGGGCAATCTTGTCTTCGAGCACACCCATCGTGCGACATGACTCTAAGGCAGCTTGTCGGAGACTAGGCGGCCTTCTGGACGGACCAGGAGGTCGCTCGCGGACAGCCCACTCGGCGAGAATTGGCGCGGTCGCGGGAGCGACGGGCGTCTATCCCAGGTCTTCACCCACCGAGGCTCATGGGGTGGTCAAAGCCGTGACTCTGGCGAGAGCACGCTCGCCCAAGCGAAAGTCTCAAGCCGGTATCTCTAGGTATCGCCGTATCGATGCTCTAGCCTCGGCTGGTGGCGATGGGCGCGCACCGGAAGGTGGTGACGGTGCTGTTCTGCGACGTGGTCGGGTCGACGGCACTGGGGGAGTCGGTCGACCCGGAGGCGCTGCAGGGACTTCTGGCCGGCTACTTCGAGCGGATGAAGGCGATCGTCGACTCGCACGGCGGCTCGGTGGAGAAGTTCATCGGAGACGCGGTGATGGCGGTGTTTGGGGTGCCGGTGGTGCATGAGGACGATGCGCTCCGCGCCTGCCGAGCAGCGGTCGAGATGCGGGACGCTCTGCCGACGCTTGGCATCCAAGGCCGGATCGGGGTGAACACCGGTGAGGTGGTGACGGGCACGGCGGAGCGGTTGGTGACCGGAGATGCGGTCAACATTGCGGCGCGCTTTGAGCAAGCGGCGGCATCAGGAGAGGTGCTGATCGGAGCGTCGACGCACGAGCTCGTCCAAGGCGCGGTGGACGCCGAACCGGTCGAGCCGCTCGTGTTGAAGGGGAAGGCCGAGCCGGTGCCGGCGTTTCGGCTGCTCGCGGTGCATGCTGCACCGGAGCGCCGGCATGACTCGTTGTTCGTAGGGCGGGAGCGCGAGTTGGGGTTGCTTGCCGAAGCATGGGAGCGGGCCGTGGAAGGGCAGCGGTGCGAGTTGGTCACTGTTGTGGGTGAGCCGGGGATCGGGAAGTCGCGGCTCGCGGCCGAGGCGCTGACTTCGGCGGGAGCGCGGGTCGTGCGGGGCCGCTGTTTGCCCTACGGGGCGGGGATCACGTACTGGCCGGTCGTCGAAGTGATCAAGCAGCTCGACCTGTTGCCGGTCGATCCGGCGGCGGCGGAGGCGATCCGCTCTCTGCTGGGCGAGTCGGATGCCGCGACCTCGGCGGAGGAGATCGGCTGGGCGTTCCGCAAGCTGCTCGAGGAGCAGTCGCCACTTGTGGTCGTCTTCGACGACATTCAGTGGGGCGAGGAGACCTTCCTCGACCTGATCGAGCATGTGGCTCTGCTCTCGAGCGGTGCGTCGTTGCTGCTGCTGTGCATGGCGCGGCCGGAGCTGCTCGACAGCCGGCCTACCTGGCCCGTGACGTTACGAATCAAGCCGCTCGAAGCCGCGGACACGGAAAGCCTGATCGGAACGGAAGTGTCGGAGGAGCTGCGGTCAAGGATCGCAGCGGCGGCCGCCGGCAACCCGCTCTTCATCAACGAGATGCTCGCTATGGCCCAGGAGGCCGGCGCCGAGGTCGAGGTTCCCGCGTCTTTGAGAGCGCTGTTGGCGGCACGGCTTGACCAGCTCGACCCGGCCGAACGCAGGGTGCTCGAGTGCGGATCGGTCGAAGGCGAGGTCTTCCACCGCGGCGCCGTGCAAACGTTGGCACCGGAGGAGCCGCACGTGACTCCACGGTTGGCGGCGCTCGTGCGGCGCGAACTGATCCGCTCCGACCGGCCCCAGTTCGCCGGCGAGGACGGCTTCCGCTTCCGTCACCTCCTGATCCGCGACACCGCCTACGACGGAATGCCAAAGAGCGTCCGCGCTGACCTACACCGACGCTTCGCAGCGTGGCTCGACGAACACGGCCAGGATCTTGTCGAGCTGGACGAGATCGCCGGCTACCACCTCGAACACGCGGCCCGCTACCTGATCGAGCTGGGACGGCCCGACCCAGGGCTCGCCGCTGCGGCATCGAAGCTCCTCGCCGCAGCAGGCCGTCGGGCGCGGTGGCGCGGCGACCGGCGGGCGGCACGGTCACTGCTCGAACGGGCCACTGCATTGAGTGAGGATCTCGACATTCACCTGCTTATTGATCGCGCCCGAACCGTCGAAGATCCGCTCGCGGCGGCCGCGCTCCTCGACGAAGCGGCTGATCGCGCCCAGGAAGCAGCCGACCCCGCCGGCGCAGCGCTCGCCCGCACTCTCGCGTCCGAGGAACGGTCCTGGCTGATCGACAGTTCGGTCGACGAACAAGAGAGGTTGGCGCTGGCGGCGCTTCCGCTGTTGGAGGCCGCGGGCGACTACTCCGGCCTCGCGGAGGTTTGGGTCTCACTCGCACGCGGCGTCCACAACGTGCGCGCCCAGTTCGATCGAATGGAACACGCCACCGAACAAGCACTCCGGTACGCAGCGCTTTCCGGGCAACCGCTACCGGAGAACGATCTCGGTAACCTCGCCTATGCCCTCACGTATGGCCCTTGCCCGGTCCCGGAGGCGCTGGGGAGGCTCGATGCGCACGTCGGTGACAGACCGAGCCCCTTCACGAATCTGATGCGGGCCGTGCTGCTGGCGATGGGCGATCGCGTCGAGGAGGCGCGAGCACTCGCTGACGACGCCGGGGAACACCTGCGTGAGCTCGGTTACGGAGCGACGGCTCAGCCTCAACGCGGGGACATCGAGCGGCTCGGCGGCGACAACGAAGCTGCTGCAGAGAGGTTCCAGGTCGCCTGCGAGCTTGCCGCGGAGGGCGGCGTGACGGCGCTCCTCTCCAGTCTTGCGCCGATGCACGGGCGAGTCCTGTGTGCTCTCGGCCGCTTCGATGAAGCTGAGCCGCTCGCGCTGCAGGGCCAAGAGCTCGGCTTCGACGACGATGCACTTACGCAGAGCCTTTGGCGTCAGGTTGCGGCACTCGTGAAGTCGAACCGCGGAGACCACTCGGAGGCGGAACGCCTCGCCCGAGAAGCGGTCGCCATTACTGAGCGGACGGATGCGGCCGTATTACGCGGCGACGCGCTCTACGACCTCGGAGAAGTGCTGGCGGCGGGCAGTCGGCACGAAGCCGCGGAGGCGGCGTTCCAAGGAGCCCTCGCCGTGTACGAACGCAAGCAGATCATCCCGCTTGCCCGCCGCGTCCACGAGCGACTCTCCGCCCTCCAAGAGAGCGCCATCTAGCGAGGCGGCGAGGGGTCATTCCCGAACACTGGCCCAGACGAGACAGCCGTCGCTTGGACTGCGAGAATCTGCTGCGTGAACGAAGCGAGGCTTGAGGACGCTGGCTCCGGGCTTGCCCCCGTCACGGAGGGTTGGTTCGTCGTCAACGTGAGCGATGCCGAGTGGTTCTCTTCGAAGACGAGGGGCGCGGCGTGTTGGTTCGCCAACGAGTACGGCGAGACTCCGATCGAGTTCGCGCAGCTCGGGATCAATGTGAGGGTTCTCGAGCCCGGCCAGAGCAGCGTCTACCACGCCGAGGCGAATCAGGACGCCTTCCTCGTTCTGGCCGGTGAGTGCAGGCTGCTCGTCGAGGGCGAGGAGCGGCTCCTCCGAGCCTGGGACTTCTTCCATTCACCTCCCTGGACGGAGCATGCCTTCGTGGGAGCTGGCGACGCCCCGTGTGTGGTCCTGATGGTTGGCGCGCACGTAAGCCCGGAAGTGCGGTATCCGGTGTCGGACCTCGCAGCGCGCTACGGCGCGAGTGTGGAGAAGGAGACATCCGATCCGGAGCAGGTATATGCGACGGCCGAGAGTTTCCGGCGACAGCGGCCGTCGTACTGGTCACGGCTGCCCTGGGGCTAGAGCCGTTCGCGGTAGCCGTCAAGCGTCATTCCCGAACACTCGCGCATCCGAGAATGCCCTAGACATAGGCTGTCAGAGCCCTCGGCAAGCATGCGACGATGCGACACGACGACATCCGCTACGCGAAGAACGGCGACGTCCACATCGCGTACGAGCTGCTCGGTTCGGTCGGCGGCGTCGATGTCCTGTGCATCAGGACCTTCGTCTCCCAGCTCGAGCACTATCGCCGGTTGCCGATCATGGTCGACTTCACCGACCGCCTTGCGCACCTCGGACGGCTGATCTGCTTCGACCACCGCGGCACCGGTCTCTCCGACCGCCTGCGCGGGTACCGCCTGCCCACGATCGAGGAGCGCGTCGACGACCTCCAGACCGTCCTCGACGCCGCAGGGTGTGAGCGAGCCGTGCTCATCGCGCTTGCCGACGGTGGGCCGCTCGGCTGCATGTTCGCGGCGGTTCACCCTGAACGAACGGCCGCACTCATTCTCTGCAACACGAGACCCCGCATCGCATGGGCACCCGACTACCCGTGGGGGACCCGGGAAGGCGAGTTCGAGCTGGAGATGGCGAACATCGACCGTGATTGGGGTATGCGCTCGATGGCCGAGGCGAGCACTCGACGCAACCCTTTCGAGGGCATGTCGTATGACGAGCAGGTGGACTGGTACCTCGAGTACATGCGGGTTTCCGCAGGCCCCGGCGACGCCGCTGCCGCATACCGCATGTTCTACGAATCCGACGTTCGCCATGTCCTCGGCACGATCCGTGTCCCAACGCTCGTCCTGAGCCGCGGCGGCCGGCAGGCAGAGGAGGCCCTCGCGTTCGCGCGACTGATTCCCGGCGCCCGTCACCAGGCGATGCCCGGTACGGCGATGTACGTCATCGCCGAGCATGCTGAGGCGTACCTCGAGGAGATCGAGAGGTTCGTCCGCATTCTGCGTGACGAGGAGTCGGAGCTCGAGAGCATCCTCGCAACGGTTCTCTTCACGGACATTGTCGGCTCGACGGAGAGGCAAGCCGAGCTCGGCGACCGGCGTTGGGCCGATCTCGTCGGTGCGCACCACCAGGTGGTGCGTGGGTGTCTCGCGCGCTACCGGGGCCGCGAGCTCGATACGGCCGGCGACGGGTTCTTCGCCGCCTTCGACGGCCCGGCACGCGGGATACGGTGCGCACAGGCGATCGTCAGCGGCGTGCGGGAGCTCGGCATCGAAGTCCGCGCCGGGCTGCACACCGGGGAGTGCCGGACGATCGACGGTAAGCCAGGTGGGCTCGCAGTGTCCATCGGGGTCCGTGTCGCAGGCGTCGCCGGGCCGTCCGAGATTCTGGTGTCGCGGACGGTGAAGGACTTGATCGCGGGCTCAGAGCTCGATCTCGTCGATCGGGGCGAGCACGAGCTCAAGGGCGTGCCCGGGTCGTGGCAGGTCTTCGCCGTCGGCTGAGACTGTTCGACGCGACCGGCGTTGGTCAAGAGACATTCCAGGAGCGCGAAGAGCTTCTTCTCGGCGCTAAGGCTTACGTCATGCGGCGGTGAGGGCGGTGTCCCAGGAAAGCCAGAGCGGCGGGAAGTACGCGTTGAACGCTGACAGCGGGAGGATGTCCTTTCCGAGCTTGATTCCGAGCGTGTCATGCATGTACCGGCTGCGCGCCTCGATCCGCCCCCACGTCTCGGGGTGGCGCTCCTGGAGTTCGTCTCGTAGAGCTTCATCTGCGAGCGCAATCGTGTCTTCGCAATTCGCTGCCCACCCTGGACGAGCGTTGACGGGGATGATGTCGCACTGCAGCGCCATCCCCGAGCGCAGCTGGTCCGCTGAATCGGGCCGGATCGGGCTGTGGATCCATTCATCGACGCCGGTTAGGTGGCCGGGGTTGAGTGCGGGGGCGAGACCGGCGCGATCCATCAGTGCCCGTACCTCCGAGTCGATCGTCTGACCGGTGACGCCGATTCCCACCAGCTCGTACCAGTGGACGATCGTCGACCAGTAGGGGATCGCCATCTGCTCGACGAACTCGCGCGGGGCGCCCTTCAGCGCGTCGTCGGCGGAAGCGATCATCGCTGCACGGCAGCAGAGTCCTCCCCAGTATCCGACGGCGGTTGTTGCGCAGTCGCCCTGTAGCAGCAGGCGCTGGCGGGGGCTTCTGAGGCCTACCCCGACGTCGGGGCCTGAGGCGAACATGACGTGAGCGGTCAGTGGGTCTCCCATGTAGCCCGCAGAGGCGACCGCGTCTTCTTCAGGCACGCCGGGGGCGGCGGCCTGGACGATTCGCGCGACGCTCAGTGATGCGCGTGTCGCGCCCCATTCGAAGACGGCGATTTGGTCGGCGGTGTTGGTGGCGCGCATGCCGTCCACGGGTGCCATCAGCACGGGAGTCGCGTCCGCGACCTCGCCTTGGGATGCGGCGCTCAGCGCGTCGACGACGAATGCCGGAACAGCGAACGTTGCCGTCCGGATCTCGAGCTCGTCGCGGTCGAAGTACTTCCAGCCTGCGACGGCGGCCTTCGTGCCCGGCGCGATGCCTGCCTCCCGGAGGGCGGCGGCGAGCGTACTGCCCGATACGCGGCTTTGCCCCATCAGACTCAGCGACGGTGTGTGGATCACATCGAGTGTCACCGGCAGTAGATCCGCGTAGGCGAGGCCTTCGTTGCCGACCAGCAGCGATCGTTGATTCTCGGTGACGACGAGGAGCGCCTCTTCGAAGCGGGGATCGAAGCCGCAGCAATGGACGAGGTTCGCCGAATGTTCGCGGTCTCCATAGACGACGACGGCGTCCGCTTCGGAACGGTCGAGAAGCTGCCTCATCCTCACGTCGTATTCGGCGGCCGCCAGGGACGGGCGGGGGCCGAGCAGCGGCAGTTGCGGGGTTCCGACCTTGTCGAGCCGAATCGGGCTAGCGCCCATATCCCTCCAGTACGATTCTTGTCGCGTCGTCCCAGCGAGGATCGGACCTGCACCGCGCGGTGAATCTGGAGATGCGTTGATACGCGCGTGAATCTTTCGGCGTGACCGTACATCCCCTCGGATCCCGAGATGGCGAGGATCGTCGGGCCGACCGCGCGCATCCCCACGGTGATCGAGCCGCTGCCCGGGTCGTGGTCTTGAGGAACTTCCTGACCTAGGGCCCGCCTGTATATCGGGCAGCTCCGGCGGTCGTCAATACATGATTCGTCCCCACCCCTGTGTCTCCGGAGACAACGGCGGCGTAGAAGGATGTCGAGGAGGTGACTTCTGGTAGGTGACCAGGAGGTCGCCTACAGAGTTCGTGCCAGGAGGGTGGTCGCCGAGGGGGAGCAGCTGATTCCCTTCTGAACCTTGCGCATAACGCGCTGGTCGATCAGGCCGTGCGACCTTTGCGACGCGTCCGCTCCTGTTTGGCCGCCCGCTCTTGTTTGGCCAACGCCCGACTCCAGCGTCGCTTCGGCATCGCAGGCGCTTTGTCGGCGGCCTGGTCCATGCGCGCCTTGATGTCATCGAGCAGCTCGTTTGCGTCGCCCACCTGTTCCGCCGGCAAAGCACGCACCTTTTCGATCTCACGCTTGACCGCCGCCCAGCGCTCCGCCGCAACACGATGCTGCTCGGCGCGAGCCCCAAAGCGAAGGAACGTCTGGATGCTCGCCAATGCGCCGGCAATGAGGCTCACCGTCCCCGCCGCGATGCGGATCCCGACGGGGACACCGTCACCCGAAACCGACGCAAAAATGCTCGTGCCAACGATCGCTGAGAGGACAACCACCGGGATGCCAAGAAAGAGGTTCCATCGCGACAGTTCCTCGGCGACATCGAAGTGAACCTCCTCCGCCGCCGCACAGCGGCACTCCCAGTCGAAAAGCCGCTGCATCACGGCCTTCGACCAGGGAGACACCCGATCAACGGCGGGACCGGACATCCGGCGTTCCGCAAGCGTGCGGCAGCCGGTTCTTCTTGTCAAGAAGCGGCCACTACCGCCCCCGACCCAATTCGGTCCTAAGGCGCTGACCCATCAGCTTGCCGTCGCTTCGGACTGTCGAGCGCCGCTAGACGCCCACGAATGCGTTCGGCCCCCTCGATGTCTCCCAGTTTCTCTGCGACCTTGAGTCCCCGCCCCCAGAGCTCCTCGGCGCTCTGTCCGGCACCGAGCGCGGCCGCTCGCCCGGCGGCTCGATCGAGGTAGTCGAGCGCCTTGGCCAGATCGTCGCTTCGGGCGTAGTGGTGAGCGATGATCTCGAGGCGATCGTCGAGGGAGGAGGAAAAGACCGTCTCGTAAGCGATCGCGACCTCACGGTGGAGGGCCCGCCGCCGCGTCGGCGGGAGCGTAGAAAGGCTCGCCTGCTGGAGCAGGCCGTGACGGAAGATGTACTCGGGCTCGGGATACCGGCGAAGCTCCCGGACGATGTCCGCGCGGACGAGCGTCGTCACCTCGGCATCGAGCTCGTCGGAGTCGGAGATCTGCTCCAGGACGCGGAGCGGGAAGCTGCGCCCGATCACGGCGGCGAGCTGAGCTAGCCGGTGGCAGTTGACGGGCAACGAGTCGATCCTGGCGAGCAGGAGGCTCTCGAGCGTCGGCGTCAGGACCTTGGGGCCGGTGACGGTGGGAGCCCACGTCTGCGCCGTCCGCAGCCCCGCGCTGTCGGCGAATGCGTTCACCAGCTCCTCGAGATAGAGCGGATTGCCTTCGGCGCCGACGACGATCAGGCTCAGCTCGGACTCGCCGAGCTCGCCGCTGCGGGGGAGACCCTGCAACAGGGCCATTGACGCCCCGTCGTCCAGCGGGCCGAGTCGGAGCTCCGAAGTCCGGTGCGGATGCTCCGCGAGGGCTCCGACACGGATTTGCCACCCCTCCGAGGCGGGATCAACCCGAAGGGTCATTAGAACCAGGAGGGCTGTCTGGTCGGCCAGCTCGAGCAGTTCGTCGATCAGCTCGCGGGACGCGGGGTCCGTCCAATGGACGTCCTCGATCGCGACGACCACCGGGCCCTGCTGGGCCAGAGCGGCCACCCACATGCGATAGGCGCGGCGGATCTCGGTGGCGAGTTCCTCGGGTGAGACGCGGCCGAGCCGTTCCTCCTCGGCCGGGTCGAGCGTGAGCGAGAGGAGCCGCGCCAGCTGCGGGAAGACCTCCGGGATCTGCGCCGCCGGGAGCAGGCCGAGCTTGGCCCGGAGCTTCGTCCGGACGGCGAGAGACGCTTCGCCTTCCTCGGCCCCGATCCAGTCCCTGAGCATCTGGACGAGCGGGCCGTAGACGATCTCCGTCCCGTACGAGACGCAATGACCCTCGAGCCAGGTTACGCGCTCTGAGGCCAGCGATCGCAGCTCGATCAGGAGGCGCGTCTTCCCGATGCCCGCGTCGCCTAGCAGGAGGGTGATCTGGCCTCGACCGGATTCCAGCTCGCCGATGACCTCTCGCAGGCGATCCAGTTCGGCGTCGCGGTCGACGAGAGGGCGGGTACCGGTGGCTCGGAGCGCTGCGTGCGGTCCGATCAGCCGCCATGTGCTCACGGGCTCCCGCCGGCCCTTCACGGTCACTTCCCCAAGCGGTTCGAGGGCGAACGTCCGGATCAAGATCTTCGCCGTCGCCTCGCCGACGACGATCGTGCCCGGCCCGGCGATGCTCTGGAGTCGCGCCGCCACATTCGTGGTGTCGCCCATCGACACCGCTTGGGGCGAGGCGGCGCCGACCAGCCCGACCGCCGTCACGCCGGTGTTGATCCCGATGCGAACGTTGAAGTCGGAGATCTGCCACGCGCTTCTCACCTCCTCGGCGTACTGCTGTACGTCGGCTGCGATCGCGAGCGCAGTCCGTGCCGCGCGCTCGGAGTCGTCCTCATGGGCCCGGGGCAAGCCGAAGAAAGCCGCGATCCCGTCACCCATGTACGCCTGCACCATGCCGCCGAACTGCTCCACCGCATGGCTCATCCGGCTGACGCACTCGCCGATGACAAGCTTGGTCTCGTCGGGGCTGAGGCGCTCGCCGAGGCTCGTGGAGCCGACGATGTCCGCGAACAGCGCGGTCACGAGCCGGAGCTCGTCCTCCGTCGCCGGGAGCTGCGCGGCTTCGGCCGGGACGCTCGGAGCCGAGACGGCTACCCCCAGCTCCGGCTCGATCGGCTCGCCTTCGACCTCGAAGGAAGCACCCCCGACCTGCACGAGGTCCCGGTTGTGCAGCGCACGCCGCCCCTCGAGCCGCCCCCCATTGACCCACGTGCCGTTGAGGGAGCCTAGATCCTCGACCTCCAGCGCGTCTCCGAACGGACGGATAACTGCGTGACGCCGCGACACGAGCGGATCGTCGATCGTGATGTCGGCATCGACACGCCCGATGACGAGTTGGGTCTCAACGCGAACTCGCTGCCCGGCGAGCGGCCCCTCTCTCATCACCAGCGAGGGCACAGCGGCGAGTCTAGTCGGCGCGGCCGCTCACGCTGCGGCGCCCCGGGAGGTCACGGGCTGCCGGTGATCCGGGAGATGGTGTTGAGACAGAGCTCCTGGCTGATCGTCGGGCGGCACTTACCGATGGAGTCGTTGAGCGAGTTCCACCAGTCGCCGACGATCGTCGGTGCCCGCCCAGGCTCGGTCGCCGACCCGAGCATGTCGACGTGGTCGTCGCTGCCGAGCTTCTCGTGCGTCCAGACGATGACGAAATTCCCCTTCTTGTCCTGGTAGCAGAAGAACCGCCCGCCCCGCTTGCCGGTCGGGTGGAGCCACGGGCGTTCGCGGGGAGGGGCTGAGCCGCACCCCACGACCGCGGCGTTCGTGCCACGCGCTTGCTCGAGAGCTCGCCCGTAGGCGTGCAGCAGAGCCTGAGAGCTGCGATAGAACGAGAACTGGAACTGGTCGGGTTGAGAGGTTGGATCCGTGGGGGCAGACACGCAGAGATTGGTCTCCAGCGCGTCTGGTGCCCGCGTGTTCTGCGGCGTGCACTCCTTCGCGACCTGTGACGGTGCCAGTACGGAGAGCAAGGTCGCAGGCGTGGCGCCCCCGGTCGTCCCGCCACTCTGCGCGGCGGTCGTGGTCGGCGTGGTCCCCTCGGCCGACGAGGACTTCCCGCCGGAGAACGCCAGGAGCGGGATCAGGACAGCCGCGAGCACGACAGCGAGGATTCCTCCGGCGATCAGAAGCTTGCGACGGTACCCGCCACCGGAGCCCGTCCCGGCCGGCGCTGGCTGGGCCGGCGACGACTCTGCCGGCGGCGACTGGGCCGGCGGCTCGGCCTGCTCCTCGGCCTGTGCACGCCCGACCACCGAGGCGCCCGCAAGGACGGTTTCGCCCGCCCCGGGCTGCGCCACCACGGCCGACACGCCCGACGCCGCTCCCGCACCGACCGCCTGCTTCAGCGCGAGCGCAAACTCCGTTGGCCGCTCGTAGCGATCCTCCTTGGACTTGGCCACGGCCTTGGCCAGCACCTCGTCGACCTCGGGCGGCAGGTCGGGACGCTTCTCGGTCAGCTTGGGCGGCGGCTCCAAGAGGTGCGCGTACATCATCGCCACCTCCGAATCCTTCTCGTAGGTCGGCGTAGCGGTAAGCGCCTCATAGGTGACGCAACCGAGCGAGTAGATGTCCGCCCGAGCGTCGAGCGGCTTTCCCTCGATCTGCTCCGGCGACGCGTAGTCGGCGGTGCCGACGAACAGGCCCGTCTTCGTGAAGCCCGCCGCAGCGGTGTTCTTGACGACACCGAAGTCCGACAGGTAGGCGTGGTCAGAGCCCTCGACCCCGGCGCCGGCAGCGATGAGGATGTTCGCCGGCTTCACGTCCCTGTGGACGAGCCCCTTGCCGTGCGCCGCCTCGAGGGCGGCGGCGACCTGGGAGATGAGCACAACGACCTGGTGCTCCTCTAGCGGCCCGCCCTGCTTGAGCCGCGACTTCAGGTCGGCGCCCTCGACGTACCGCATCGCGATGTAGAGGACACCGTTCTCCTCGCCCGCCTCGTAGATCGGGATGATGTTCGGATGCTCGAGCGCGGCAGCGACCTTCGACTCGCGCTGGAAGCGCTCGCGGAAGTCCTCGTCCTCGCTCACCTGTGGTGAGAGGAGCTTGAGCGCGACCGTGCGCTCGAGTCCGATGTGCTCTGCGCGGTAGACGATGCTCATCCCCCCGTGCCCGATCAGGGAGACGAGGCGATATCCAGCGAACTCGTCGCCGATCCGCGGTATCCAGTTCACGTCGCTCACGAAGAGGGGGTACCAGTTCTAACAGCCGCCGGTTTCGAATACCAATCCGGCAGGCCCGAGGACGCGTGTCCCAAGGAGCGACTGGGCAGGCGTTTTTTGCCGCCGATCGAGGCCCAGTTCCCTCGCCTCGAGCGGCCGAGAAGACCACTAGTCCTGTCAGCAAACGCCGGTTGATTTCGAGACTGCGGCGGGGCCTGCGGAGCGTCCGGCGCGTGCGTGACGGACGACGCTACTCCAGCAAGGCCCATTCGAACCCGACGGTGCGCTCAGGATCGCGGCTACACTTCAACGTAGCGCGTTGGCTCTAGTTGTTGAAGCCGCCGAGGCTCTAGCACCTTCCTCTCCGACTGTGACCCCTGGCCTGACCGCCGCAGTGCGCCGATTCGAGCGCTCTGCCCCGTATGACCACAGAAGGAGCATCAGATGCATGCCACCATTCGTCGTTACGAGGGTGTCGACATGGCCCGCACGACCGAGGTCACCGGCAAGGTCAACGAGACGCTCGTCCCTGAGCTTCGCAAGCTCCCCGGTTTCGCCGGCTACTACCTGATCGAGGCCGGCAACGGCGTGCTCAGCTCGCTCGGTCTCTTCGAGACGCCCGAGCAGGCTGACGAGTCCACCAAGGTCGTCGCGAAGTGGATCACCGACGAGAACTTCAACACGGCGATCCCGAACGCTCCGAAGATCACGAGCGGCAAGGTCGTTGCTCAGAGCAACGGTGTCAAGGCTGTCGCATAGCTCGACGTAGTCAGCATCAGCAGAGAAGGCCCGGCTGCGCCGGGCCTTCTCTTTGATGCCGGACCTCTCGGCTGCGCGTTCGGGAATGTCCCCCGACGTCGTCCTCAGGCAAGATCGCGGGCCTGCGCGGGATATCGTGTTGCATGATGTACGTAGAGCGGCTTACCGACGGCCGGCTTGGATCAGACGACGACGACTTCGTGCTCGTCGAATGGAAAGCCGAGGTCGGAACGCACTGGATCGCCCCTCTGCACGTGCATCGCTCCGACGACGAAGCCTGGTACGTACTTGAAGGCAAACTCGGGTTCCGACTTGGCGACGGTGAGATCGAAGCGTCGGCGGGCTCGGCTGTCCTCGCTCGACGTGGTACGCCTCACACGTACTGGAACGCGGGCTCGGTCGAGGCACGCTACCTCCTGGTAATGACACCGAAGATCGCAAGACTGATCGAGGCTATCCATGAGCCCGGCGATGTGATCCCTGCCCTCTTCGCAGAGTACGACTCCGAGATCCTCCCTTCCGCCTAAAGACGGCAGCGGTCCGAGTGGGCAGGTCTGTAGCGTCACAACCTTCAGGTGCGCGAGCTCCTGTGACACCCGCTCTGAGCTCAGCCCAGCAATCCCCGGCCTCACACCAGCCCCACGCATCCCACGTAAAGGAGAAACGAGATGCCGCGTCGCCTGCTCATCGTCGTTACTTCAGAGGTCGCTGACGGTGCGTTGCGCGACCTAGTCCGCAGTCGTGGCGGCGCTGACGCCGAGATGCGCGTGGTTGCACCCGCGTCGGAAATCTCGCGTCTCGACTGGTTGACGAACGCCGAGGATGATGCCCGCGACGAAGCGGCGTCGCTTGCGGAGACGACCGCGGAGGCCACTCCCACCAAGAACGTCGAGGCTAGCGTGGGCGACTCTGACCCTGTGAAAGCAATCGAGGACGCCCTACGGACGTTTCCTGCTGACGAGATCATCGTGGTCACTCGTCCCGACGATCAGGCAGGCTGGCTGGAGGAGGGCAGCGGCGAGACAGCCCGAGCGCGCTTCCGTCTCCCGCTCACCCGCGTCACGGTCGCGCAGGACGGATTGCTCGTGACGCCCGACCGACCAGCCAGCTGAGATCCCTTGCTCACTCTCCGCGCCAGGGCGATTGGGCGTTCCTTTGTCTGGCGTGCACCAGCACTCCCTGCTTAAGGAACGGTCCCTCGCAGCCGGAAGGTCCTGGCCGATCGCTCTTAACCTCCTATGCCTGGTGAGCGATTGTGGCGGCGGTCGTCCCGAATCGAGCATCCGCTGGAGATCTTGGCGTCATGGCTGCACCGGCTAGAACCTCCGCAAGCGACGAGGCGCAAGCTGCGCTTTAGCAGCGAAATGGACTTGCCTTTCGGTCATGTTGCGACGCAGGTTCGTCCGCAGGAGGGGTGACGTTTCATGTGAGCACGAATGCGCCACTACTTGAAGATGTTGACCGCGCGGGCGGCGACGAGCAGGATCGTGATCGAGGAGATCGCTGACTCGGAGAGCATCAGGAGTTTCGCCCAGCGTGTGAGCGGCATAGCGTCCGTGGGACTGAAGGCGATCGAGTTCGTGAACGAGACGTAGATGTAGTCGATCAGCTCTGGGTACCACCCGGGTCCTGCGAGCTGCGGGTTCTCCATCTGCGGGAACTGAAAATCGGGCGGAGGTGGGTTGGGTTGTAGTCGGCGCACTGGCCCGCCGCGGTCGAGGCCCCAGTACCAGAGTCCGAAGGCGATCACATTGGTTCCCCAGACCGTGACCGCTTTCAGGAGGAGTTGCCCGCCACTCTTCTCGTCCCCTTGAACGAGTGAGGCGATCAGGGTCACAACCAGCAGGGCGTTCGTGAGGCTGATCACGCTGAGCAGGGCGAGAGCGACCATACGCCGTTTGCCGAGTTGTTCGAGCCGGTGACGCGGCCGCTGCCAGGCGAGCGGGATGAGAAGTGCCGCCTCCGGCACAATGCAGACGAGCCAGACCCACCACGGCAACCCCGATAGCTTCCAGTCCTTCTCGCGGCTGACGAGCGCGAGCACAAGCTGGAAAGCGATTACCAGCCCGACAGCAGGGGCAGCCTCCCAACGGGACTCGATTTCCTCCTCGCGCAAATAGCCGCGGGCCATCGCTGGATTGTCGCCGCCCTAGTCGGACGTGCAGCCTGGCTTCCCTGCTAGAACCATCTGCGACGCTTGAAGTAGACCAGGAGCGCGAGCAGGGCGAGCACCTCGGTGCCGACGCCGAGAACCAGGAAGGTTTCCCAGCTGCCGATGTTGCGGACGAGCCAGCCGAAGTTCTGGCCGAAGAAGCCGGTGATCCAGGCGAGCGGCAGAAAGATGGTCGCGATGATCGTCAGCTGTTTCATGACGCTGTTCAGCCGGTTGGAGACGGTGGAGAGGTAGACGTCCATCGCCCCGGTCAGCAGGTCGCGGTAGCTGTCGATCAGGTCGCTGATCCGGATCAGGTGGTCGTAGATGTCGCGGAAGTAGCGGTCGTCTTCCTGACCGAAGCCGGGCAAGTCGCCGATCCCGCCCATCAGACGTGCGAACGTGTCCCGTTGAGGGCTGACCGCCTTACGCATCCCGACGAGAAGCCGCTTCATCTGGAAGATCTCCTGGAGCTGCTTGTCGTCAGCGTTCAGGAAGATCGCGTCCTCCAACTCGTCGATCCGATCGTCGAAGTCGGCGAGGATCGGGAAGAAGCTGTCAACCAGCCCGTCGACGATGCGGTAGAGCAGGAGCGAGGGTTGTTCGATCGGCGCCTGCCGCGTCGCATAGCGGCGCCTGATCTCCGCGAACGCCGGGGTGTCATCGTGGTGGACCGTGACGAGGAAGCGTTCGGAGAAGAAGCAGTGCACCTCGACTAGGCGGTCATCGTCCGGGATGGCTCCGTAGACAACGAGGAAAACGAAGTCGTCGTAGTCATCGAGCTTGGCGCGCTGCCCGAACTGCTCGGAGTCCTCAACGGCGAGCGGGTGGAACTTGAAGACCTCGCGGAAGACCTCGAAGTCCTCATGTTCAGGCTGATCGAGGTCGAGCCAGAAAAACCGCTCGCTTGCAAGCAGCTCCTCGGCCGTCTCCCGGCTGAACTGCACCTGCTCCGTGCCCTCGTGATGGAAGACATGGCAGACAGACGGCCCCGTTCGATCGGCCACCGCGCCCGCCTCTCTCGGTTGCTCGGCCCTGGCCTTCGCGTTGTCCAGGTCGCCCGCCGAGTCGGCTCTCACGAGGCAGATCGTACTCGGGTCACACCCAGCCAAGCACCGCAGACCCAAGCCGCGGTTTCGTGAACTACCTTCGGTATCGGATTGAGCGCAGCCGCCGACGCGAGAGCCGCAAATGCAGGCGTGTCCACTGACGGACTGCAACGTGTGCGACGAAGAAGACGAGATAGGCGGCGACAGCGGCACGGAAGACTCCGAACCGCGCCAGCAGAACACCCGCTACCACGGCCACGATCAACGGCCCCAACACGAGCCGACTCACAGCACTACATCGAACACTCATACCTCTGGACGATACGCCTCGGTCGTGACCGCGGCCTGCTCCCCGACCACTGCACAGCCGGGCCCATGAGGGGGAAGCGTCCCGGAAGTTTCGACCCCCGCGCTCCGGCCGCGACGCCAGTGCCCGACCCCGTGTAAGTACGAGCGGTCGGACGTCGAGTGCGCCAGGACCGAATCGAGCAGAGCTTGCGGCCACGGCTCTTTCAACGCTCCCGCACCAACTGAACGACTGCCACCACCAGGATGACGACGAACCTATGAGAGAGATGGCGGCCTTGAGGACGTAGACGATCAAGAGTCCCGGAAACCAGGGCAGCGCCAGAACCAGGGCATCGCAACGACGGCCTGCGGCATCTGTTCGTCGACGAACGGCGCGCGCGGTTCAGGAAGCGTCGATCTCGCACCTCATGGCCAGCTGAACAGACCGGATTGCTTACGGCCGAGCTCGTCCTCCGGGAAGGTGGCCAGGAGGACGCTATACGCGGCGCGCAGGTACTCGGCCAGGCGCGTCGCCGGCGAGGTAGGCGAGTTTGCCGTCTTGGACGGCTCGGGCTGGGAAGTTTCCCCAGATCACGACGACACGAACGAGTCGGTTTGGCCGACGTTGCTTGGATATTCGTCGGGACGCTGCCATGCGTTGTCGTACCACCGCGCGCGTTGTCCGTCGTCGTGTCGAACCGCGTGGACTCGGTTGGCGGCCGCCGGAAAGCGCACCGAATTCGGCAAGCCTGCTGGTAGGTTCTTCTTGCCTGTCCGTTGGCGGCCGGGCGCCTGAAACGACGAAACCTGTGGAGGTACGTGTGTCCGTCGAATCGACGTCCGAGCATCTCGACGTGCGGTGTCGGCTCAACGGGGAAGACACGACGCTCGACGTTCGCCCACACTCGACGCTTGCCGACGCCCTTCGTGACGCCGGACTGACGGGACTCCACCTCGGCTGCGAGCACGGAGTGTGCGGGGCGTGCACGGTCCTGCTCGATGGAGAGCCCGTCCGCTCCTGCATCGTCCTCGCCGCACAGGCCGACGGACACGAGATCCGGACGATCGAGGGCCTGGCCGACGGCGAACGCCTGCACCCGGTGCAGGCAGCCTTCAGCGAGCACCACGCGCTCCAGTGCGGCTTCTGCACCCCCGGCTTCGAGATGCTGGCGGTCGGCATTCTCGAGCGCGAGCCGCAGGCGACCCCGGAGCAGATCAGGGAGCTGCTTTCCGCGAACCTCTGCCGCTGCACGGGATACAAGCCGATCCTTGCGGCCGTTCTCGCGGCGCAGCGAGCGATGAGTCAGTGACAGCCTCCGTCGGGAGCAGCATCGTCCGGACGGAAGACCGGCGTCTGATCACGGGCGCCGGCGAATACGTCGCCGACGTGAATCGGCCGGGTCAGGTCTGGGCGCGCATCGTCCGCAGCCCCGTGGCCCACGGCGCCGTGCTCGGGGTGGATCTCGACGCTGCGCGGGAACTCCGCGGCGTCATCGGGGCGTTTTCCGCCGCCGACATGCCGGCGCTGGCGGACACGCCAATCCCGCTCCGGATGGAAGCCGGAGAGGAGTCCCCCGTGCCCCTCTTCGGGCTTCAGCCCATCATCGCCCGCGACCGGGTGCGCTACGTCGGCGAGCCGGTCGCGATCGTCGTCGCAGATGACCCGTCGGTGGCGGAGTCGGCCGCGGAGCAGGTGTACATCGACATCGAGGAACTCGACCCCGTGCTCGACTCGGAGGACGCGCTTGCCGGCGAGGTAGTGATCCACGCCGCCGGCACCAACGTTACCGTCGACTGGGAGATCGGCGACGGCGACACTGATGCGATCTTCGCGGGCGCAGCCGTGATCGTCTCGGAGCGCTTCCACGAGCATCGCCACGGTGCAACGCCGCTCGAGACCCGCGGCCTGGTCGCGGAGGTTGGAGCCGACGGCCGTCTCACCGTGTGGGGGCCCGCCAAGGTGAAGCACTTCAACCTCACCGCGGTGGCGTCGGTTCTCGGGATCGCACCCGGGCAGGTTCGCTTTATCGAGCCGGACGTCGGCGGGGCGTTCGGCGCCCGCGGCGAGCTCTATCCGGAGGACTACCTAATTCCGTGGGTCGCGATCAAGCTCGGCCGGCCGGTCAAGTGGATCGAGGATCGGGCCGAGTCGCTGATCGCCCTCAACCACTCCAGGGAGCAGACGATCGACCTCGAGGTCGCGGCCGACGCCGACGGGCAGCTGCTCGCCTTCCGCGCACGGAACCTCTGCAACATGGGGGCGTATCTGCGGACGAACGGGATCGTCCCGCCGATGCTGTGCGCGATGTCGCTGCACGGGCCGTACCGCTGGCAGGCCTTCCGCGCCCGGGCGATCGGAGTGCTGACGAACAAGACGCCGCTCGGGACGTTCAGGGGGCCGGGCGAGGTGGAGGCGACCTTCGCGCGCGAGCGGATGCTGGATCTCGTGGCTGGGCGCCTGTCGCTCGACCCGGTCGAGCTGCGCAGGCGCAACCTGATCCCGGCGGCGGAGCTTCCCTACCTCGTCCGCTTCGGCGAGTCGGAGGACGTCCTGCGCTTCGGCACGGGCGACTACCATGCGCAGCTCGACACCGTGCTCGAGCGCGCCGGCTACGGCAGCGTGCCGCTTCGCTCCAAGGATCCGGGCGAGCTGATCGGTGTGGGCGTCGCCTGCTCGGTCAGCGAGAGCGGGGTGGGCGCGTTCGAGTGGGCGCGGGTGGCAGCCGAGCCGGACGGGACTTTCAGCGCGGTCTCCGGCATCGCGAGCGTCGGCCAGGGCCTGCGTACGGCGCTCGCACAGGTGCTCGCCGACGAGTTCTGTGTTCCCCTCGAGCGCGCCGTGATCCGGCACCACGACACCGACGAGGTGGAGACGGGCGAGGGCGCCTTCGGGGATCGCGGGATGATCTTCGGCGCCGGCGCGATCCTCCTCGCCGTCGCCGACCTCAAGCACAACGCACGACTGCTGGCAGCCGAGCGGTTCGGCGTTGAGGCCGACGCCGTCGAGATCGCTGGCGATCGCGCCGTCGCCGGCGATGCGAGCGTGAGCCTCGGCGAGCTGAACGTCTCGGGCGTCGGCCGCTACGAGCCGGGCGGGCCTACCCACCTCTCGTTCTGCACGGCCGTCGCGCTCGTCTCGGTCGACCGGGCCACCGGCAAGGTCACCCTGCGCCGGTACACGGGCGGATACGACGTCGGACGGGCCGTCAACCCGCTGACGCTCGAAGGCCAGTTCACCGGCGCGGCTGCGCAGGGGATCGCGGGGGCGCTCTTCGAGGAGTCCGCGTACGACGAGTCGGGACAACCGCTCGCGGCCACCTTCATGGACTACATCCTGCCGACGATGGCCGAGTTGCCGGAGATCGACTCGCTCCTGTTCGAATACCCCGAGCCGGCCAATCCGCTCGGCGTCAAGGGCGCCGGCAACACCGGGATCATCTGCACGCACGCGGCCGTGGCGAACGCCGTTGCCGACGCGCTCGGCCCCGACGCCGCCCCGGTCGTCTCGTTGCCGTTGCGCGCGAGCGCAGTGCGTGCGCTGATCCGAGCGGGCGAGACGGCGCGATGAAGCTTCCACCGTTCGCGTTCACTCGGGCCGAGTCGCTCGACCATGCACTCGACGTGCTGGGCGAAGCCGGGTCGGACGCGAAAGCGCTCGCCGGCGGGCAGAGCCTGATTCCGCTGATGGCCTTCAGGCTCGCGGCCCCGTCGCACCTCGTCGACGTGAGCGACCTTCAACAGACCCGCTACGTCCGCGCCGAAGGGCAGCTCATGGTGGGTGGCACGACGCGACACGCCGAGCTGGAGGCGGCCGACCTGGCTCCGCACTGGGCGGCGTTCGCGGACGCGCTGCCCCTGATCGGCCATCTGCCGATCCGCACCCGCGGCACCGTCGGCGGTTCGATCGCGCACGCCGACCCGACCGCGGAGCTGCCCCTACTGGCATGTACGTTCGACGCGATGATCGTCGCGCAGTCACGCGAGGGCCGTCGAGAGCTGCGAGCCTCCGAGTTCTTCCTGGGGACGATGACCACGGCACTCGACCCCACGGAGCTCGTCGTCGAGATCCGATTCCCGGAGCCCCCGCCGGGCACGGTCAGCGTGTTCGAGGAGTTCGCCGAGCGTGCGGGCGACTTCGCGCTCGCCTCCGTGTGCGTCGCGGCCGCCCGCGACGAGGCCGGCATCTGCACCTGGGTCCGGGTCGGGCTGGGGGCCGTCGCCTCCACCCCAGTCCGGTCGCCGGCCGCCGAGGCCGTTTACCTCGGCTCGCGTCTCGACGAGGCGGCGAGCGATGCCGCCTGCGCGGTGCTCGCTCGGGAGATCCGCCCACGCGGCGGGTTGCACGTTCCGGCGGAATACCGCGCCGAGCTGACAGCCGTGCTGCTCCGCCGCGCCGTCGCGCGGATCTACGCGCAGAGCGCGAGCGCAGTCAGCGCGTAGACGCGCGCCGCGTTCAGCAAGTCCGTCCGAGTTATTGCGTAGGCGCCGGTCCCGGCGCGGCCGGGCGGCCCGTACGTCAGCGCCGGGATCCCCATCTCGTTGTAGACGTTGTGGTCGCGCCACATGCTGCACTCGGGCGAGTCGGCGATCGCGCACTCCTCGTCGAAGACGCTGCGGTGCGCCTCGTCGACCGCCCCGGCGAGCGGCTCGATCCCCTGTGCCTCGTAGCCGTTCCGGTTGACGAACTGCTCCACCTTCCCCTCGAGCCCGCACTCGTCCATGAGGGCCCTCAGCTCGTGACGGATCTCGCCGCCGTCCTGCCCGGGCGCGGTCCTGATGTCGAGGTAGAGCATGCAGACCTCTGGGTTGGTGAGGATCATCCATGGCTCGCCGCCCCTGATCGCGCTGATGTTGACGCGCGGGACGACGGTGCCGCCAGGCGACTCGTACCGATTCCTCCGTTCGTAGTCGAGCGCCCATTCATCGAGCCGTTCCAGCAGCGGGACCGCGCGGAGGATCGCGTTCGGCTGGTTCTCCCGTGAGTAGGGGCGGTTGACGAACGGCGTGTAGAGCGCGGGGCCCCCGAAGACCGTGAGCTTATAGAACGCCTTTCCCGCCTCCACCCATCCCTTTCGGAAGTTGGTCGCCTCGGCGCAGAGGCAGAAGCTCGGCCGCGGCGAGTGGTTGAGGAGGTACCGCGCTCCAACTTCTTTGCTGAGGTAGCGCTTGCCCTGGAACTCGTCGACCGGTTCCTGGCCGATCTCGCCCGCGACGATGTTCAGGTAGACGCTCCCCGACAGGTCGACCTTCGCGTCACGAAGCGCCTTGGTCGCGATCATGAACGCCGTCATCGGGCCCTTGTCGTTGACCACCGGGTTGCCGACGAGGAGGTCGCCCTCGGCCCAGCCCCCGTGGAAGTCCGGGCGGTCGGGGTCTCGCATGATCAGGTGGAAGTCGCGTCCCACCGAGGTGTCCATGTGGGCGTTGAAGGCGAGCGCGGGGCCGGTACCGCTGCCGGAAAGCTCCGCGAAGACGTTGAAGCGGTCATCGAACATGCCGACGCGCTTCGGGCCGAAGCCCTGCTCCTGCAGCCAGGCGTGAATGGCGTCTCCGACTGGGCCCTCGCCGCCCGGCGGGCTCTCGATGTTTGCGAGCGTGAGCACGAGATCGACGAGCTCGTCTTCGTCGATCAGGGCGAACACAGCCGCCGCGGCCTTCGGGTCGATCGCCATTCCGCTATCCCCGGCGGAAGATCTCGAAGCTGACGATCTCGTTGTCGACGTCGATCAGCGAGAACGCGATCGGGTCACCCCCCGCCGAGTAATGCGTCTCATTCAGGCGCGTGAACGGCTTCCCCAGCGCGATGCTCAAGCAGCTCCCCTCCTCCTTGCCCTTGGTCACGGCCGTGATCCGCACGACCGCGTGATCGATCGGCGTTCGACAGTACACGGCGCTGAACCCGAAGAGCGAGGGGGGCAGCGGCTCCGCGAACGAGTCCGTCCTGAGCGTCTCGCGGGGGACGATGTCGCGGACCGCGATCGCCACATCGTCGTCTGCGTAGTGACGTGTGCTCGTCACGAGGCAGTCGCAGTCGGGGGAGAGATCGAAGACGTCCATCATTGCGTCGGACGGGGTCCTCCGCTCCCACGTGACCTCCGAGCGGACGGGGTAGCCCAGCTCCCGCAGCAGCGCGTCGAAGCCGATCAGGCGCTGGAGCGCCAGCGCGGACGGACGGATGTGCTCGTTGATCGTCGTGCCGATCGCCCGCTTCCGGCTGACGATCCCGTGCTGCTCGAGGCTCTGTAGCGCGCTGCGGATCGTCGTCCGGCTCACGTTCATCATCTCGGCCAGCACGTCCTCGGGCGGAAGACGCTTGTCGAACCGCTTGTCGAGGATCGCCTCGAGCAGCGCGGCGCGGACACGCTCGGCAAGTGGGGCGTTTTCGAGTCGGTCGACGGCCGGCGCAGCCGTCGAGCCCTCGGTATCCAGGTCACTCGTTATTCGTCATACAATAAGCGAGGAGGGCCGAGGATGATCGTCGATTCACAGTGTCACTGGTTCTCGCCCACTCTGCTCGACGCCCTCCTCGATCTCGACGAGTATCCGCGCTGCCGCCGCGAGGGGGACGGCTATGCGTTCGAGGTCGCTCCGGGCCGGTTCGTGCCGTGGGGGCCCCGGTTCACCGACCTCGATTCGCAGCTCGAGATGTTCGCGGAGGCCGGAGTGAACAGAGTGATTTCCAGCTCGGGATCGTTCGGCGACGTCGACCGGCTCGAGCCGGGGCGGGCCGGCGAGGTCGCGCACGCGCTGAACGCGGAGCGCGCAGCTGCCGAGCGGGCGAATCCCGGACGCTTCTACGGCCTCGCGACTCTGCCCTGGCAGAACACGGAAGTGGCCCTGGCGGCGCTGGACGACGCCGTCTCGAACCTCGGCCTCCGTGGCGTGCTGATCCATTCCAACATCGACGGCGCGCCGGTCGACTCCGACACGTGCCGGCCCGTCTACGCCCGCATCGCAGAGCTCGGGGTGCCTCTCTTCCTCCATCCCACCCGCACGCTCGCCGAGGAGCACCTGCGCGACTACGGCCTCGAGTACCTCGTCGGCTTCGTGTTCGACACGAGCCTGGCCGCCCTGCGGCTGGTGCTCAGCGGCATCGTCGCGGAGAACCGGGGCCTGGCGATCGTGCTTCCGCATTGCGGCGGGACGCTCCCCTTCCTGGCGGGCCGGATCGACGCCTCGCACGAGAAGCCGTACTCGCTCGGGCGGGCGCTCGACCCGCTGCCGAGCGAGCAGCTGCGCGGCTTCTATACCGACACGGTGGCGCAGGATGCCGACACGCTCGCCTTCGCCGGCCGCTTCTTCGCCGACGGGCACCTGATGTTCGCCAGCGACTACCCGTTCTTCGCGGTCGAGGAGCAGCTCACGTTCGTCCGTGACAGGCTGCCCGAATCCGACCGGGCAGCGGTCCTCGGCGGCAACGCGCAAGCGCTACTCGGGCTCGCCTAGGCGCACGTCCCAGAGGATCGGCTCGCCCCGCTGGGCGATCTCGACGTCGAGGAGCGTCGCGCAGCCCGGGCAGAAGAACTCCCGGCAGACGAACGCGTCCCCGCCGATGCACTGGGGATCGACCCACGGGCCGGCGTTCTGGACGGGCCCCTCGCGCACGAGCGCGTGCAGCTTGTAGTTCTCGGCGGCCGGCCCCAGCTGATGGCCGCAGCGGCACTGGATTGCGCCGCCCTCGATGCGAAGCGTCTCGTTGATCGGCGTCATCGCTGCTCGGGGCCGGCCAGCAAGAGGTTTCCGAGCCCGTCGACCCGCGCCGTATAGTCCGGCGGTACCAGCGCGCTCGTCAGCTCTCCCTCGATCACGGCCGGGCCGCTGACGACGTGTCCCGCCCGGAGCTTCTCCCAGCGGTAGATCCCCGCCGGCCCTGAGGGCTCCCGGAAGACGACATCGCGCTCGCCGGCCCACGCCTCCTGCGCGTCCGCGTCGCCCGGGGTGTCGGACGCGAGCTCCGGCTTCCTCAGGCGGCCGATTCCGCGCACCGCGTACGTCCGCGCCTCGATCCCCGCCCGCGAATGGACTGTTCCTCGCCCGTAGCGCCGCGTGTAGCGAACCTCGAACTCCGCGATCAGCCCGTCGAGATTGCCGGGCTCGAGCCGCCCCTTCGGCACGGGCACTCGAACCTCGTGCACCTGACCGCGGTAGCGCAGCTCGATCTCGCGCAGGAGCGTCGCGTCGCCAGGCGAGATGCCGTCGGCCTCGAGGTCGGCGGCGACGTCGTCCTCCAGCCGCCCGTAGAGCGCGTTGAGCCGGTCGACGTCGAAGGGGGCGATCATCGGGTCGCTCGCCTGGGCGACCGCGACCACGTCTGCCCCGGCGATCCCGGACGCCGAGAACACGGAGGCGTTCGCGGGCACCACGATCGCCTTCACGCCGACATCCCGCCCGTAAGCGACCACGTGGAGCGGGCCGGCCCCGCCGAAGGCGAAGAGCGCGAAGTCGGCCGGGTCGTAGCCGCGCCCGATCGTCTCCCTGCGAACGAGATCGGCCATCCTCGCGTCGAGGATCTCGACGATCCCCAGCGCCGCGTCCGCGACCGAGAGCCCGAGCGGCCCGGCGATCATCTCGGCGATCGCGCGCTCGGCCAGCTCCGGATCGAGCGGCCTGGTTCCCGCCAGAAACGCCTCGGGATTCACCCGCCCGAGCACCACGTTCGCGTCGGTGACCGTCGGCTGCTCGCCGCCGGTCCCGTAACAGGCCGGCCCGGGGACGGCACCGGCGCTCTGCGGGCCGACCTTCAGCTGCCCGGTCGCGCGCTCGATCCACGCGATGCTGCCTCCGCCCGCGCCGATCGAGGCGACGTCCGTGACCGGAAGGACGGTGTGATACTTGCCGAACACGGGTCGGGCGTTGACGAGCGGCTCGCCGTCGACGACCAGTCCGACGTCGAAGCTCGTCCCGCCGACGTCGGTCGTGATGACGTTGGGGAAGCCGAGCGCCTCCCCGAGCGCCGCGGCACCGACCACGCCTCCGGCCGGCCCGGACGCGACCAGCCTGATCGCGTGACCCTTCGCCTTCGCGGTCGACGTGACCCCGCCCGAGGATTGCATGACAAGCGGCGGCCGCCGCAGACCATGACCGGCGAGCCGTTCCTCGAGGGCCGAGATCGAGCGGTCGGTCGTCCCGCTGAGGTACGCGTTCAGCATCGTCGTCGCTCCGCGCTCGTACTCCTTGATCACCGGCGCGACCTCGTTCGATGCCGACACGGTGAGCTCGGGATGCTCGCTCCGGACCAGCTCCGTGACCGCGCGCTCGTGGCTCGGGTTCATGAAGCTCCACAGGAAGGAGATCGCGATCGCCTCGACGCCGGCCTCGACCAGCTCGGCCAGCGCCTGCCGCGCCTCGTCGAGGTTCAGCGGGATGATCTCCGCCCCCTTGTAGTCCGTGCGCTCGGTCACCCCGCGGATGAGGTGGCGCGGCACGATCGGCTCGGCCTTCTCGAGTCGGGCGAGATTGGTCAGCTCCGCCGTGTTCAGCCCGGCCGCCTTCTGGATCGTGCGCCCGACGATCAGCGCGTCCTCGTGGCCTTTCGTCGTGATCAAACCGACCCGCGAACCTCGCCGGGTGAGCAGCGCGTTGGTCGCCGCCGTCGTGCCCAGCGTGAACAGGTCGCTGGAGGCGACGAGCTCCTCGAGCGTCGATCCGAGCGCTGCGGCGGCGGCGGCGACCGAGTCGATCACGCCCGCCGAGAAGTCCCCCGGAGTCGACGGCGCCTTGCCGACCGTGACGCGCCCGTGCTCGTCCAGCACGACGCAGTCCGTGAACGTGCCGCCGCTGTCGACGGCGATCACCGTGCCCTGCCCGGTCATCACAGCCCGGTGGCGAGCTCCGAGGCCGGCACCGCCTGGGCCAGCCGCTCCGCACGGATCGTCCCGCGACAGCTCGCAGTCGCGGCCTCGTCGACGCCCGTACCGTCGGCATCGAGCACCACGCCATATCGGGTTCGCGCGTGCTCCACGGTCACGACGCCCGAGACGACGTCGGCGTAGACGCGGTCGGGGTCGCGATCGAGCGGGTCGCCGTACCCAGCCCCGCCCATGGCGACACAGCGGTAGACGTCGTCGTGGCCCTGCGACGTGCGCACGATGCTCTCCGGGTAGGTCTCGAGCGTGCCCTCGATCTCGTCGAGGTCGCCGGGGAGCACACCGTGGCCGAAACGCTCCCACACGTCGGTACCGCGCTTGATCGCGAACTGGTTCGTGCAGGACGGGTAGCCGCCTCCGATCCCGATGGAGCCGGGCTGGAGCGTTCCGATTGCGTGCATGATCTTGACCGGGATCTCGTCCACGTCGTGGGGCACGTAACACATGCTGAGCGTGGCGCCGCCCCGATAGCGGCCGGCCCCGCCGGTGTCGGACTGGATCCGCCGGTAGAGATAGAGGACCGGGTAGCTGTACTCGTAGTCCTCGACGTTGGCGATGATCGACGACGGCGAGTCCAGGAACCCACCGGCGTCCAGACCGTCGGCAAACGAGCGAGCGCCGGAGCCGCCGGCCATCGCGTCGAGGAACGCGGCGCCGAAGAACTCCCCGCGCTGATCGATCCCGAACACGTCCTCGACATACAGCCCGCCCATCCACGTCGCCATGAACTGCTCACGGTGGACGTCGCTGGCCGCCAGCAGCTTGGCGAGGCACACGCTCGAGCTGATCGTCGCCATGAAGCTCCCGGTCGTCGTCGCCTTGGACACTCCGGCGGGCCACGCCGCGTGAACGACGGACCCCTCCCTGGTCACGACCTCGATCGCGCGCTGGAGGCCTGCCGGCGACCACGGCATGTCGAAGCAGAGGTACGGCAGGACGGCCGCGATCGTCGCCCCGACGCAGGCCGGGCGCGTGCAGTTGATCACCGCGGGCGCCTGGTCGGCGGCCTCCGTAAAGTCGAAGGTCAGCCGGTCGCCGCTTTTCGTCATCGACACGACGACCGGATAGACGGTGTCGTACTCGATGTAGCCGCGGTGAGTCCAAGTGCCGTCGGGCAGCTCCCGCAGACGCGCGCGGAACCGGGCCTCGGTCACGTCCGTGACGTCTTCGATCGCGTGTGCGATCGTCTCGCGGCCGTAGCGCTCGGCCAGCTCCTGCACACGCTCGACCGCGACGTTGCAGCCCGCGATCATCGCCTTCAGATCGAGCGCGGTCAGGTCCGGCAGGCGCGTGCGGCGCAGGTAGGCGCGCTCGACGTCGGCGCGCAGCACGCCGCCGTCGACGATCTTCATGGGTGGAAAGATCGGCTGCTCGCCCCAGATCGACGTCGCGCCGATCTGCACCTGACCCTCCACCGGCCCCCCGAGGTCGATCTGGTGCACCGTCGAGCCGGTCCAGCCGAGCAGCTCGTCGCCGACGAAGATCGGCGCGACCACTGTGACGTCCATCTGGTGGCACGCCCCGACGTACGGGTCGTTGCACATGAAGACGTCCCCCGGGCCGAATCCGGGATTCTCCGCGAACTCGCGCTGAATGTCCTTGACCGTCGAGCTCAGCGACAGGGCGTGGATCGAGATGTAGACGCCGATCGCGATGCAGTCGCCCTCGGCGTTCATCAGCCCGACGTTCATGTCGTACGCCTCGTTCGCGACCGGTGAGCCCGAGACGAGGCGCATCGTCGCGGCGGCCTCGTCGTTCACGGCCGCCAGCCGGGAGCTGAGGATTTCGAGCGTGACCGGGTCCAGCCGCGTGCCGCCGAGCGATGGCGTGTCGATCAAGACGTGCCGTCGACGTGGTTGGCTCGCAACTCGTCGAGCACCTCGTCGACCGTCAGGATGTCGGCGAATTCCTGGATCAACACGTTCAGCGAAGCCTGATGCTCCTCGTCGCTGAGGGTCGAGGTCGCGTCCTTGAGGACGACGACGCGCAGGTCGATCATCATGCCGTCGCGCGCCGTCGACTCGACGCAGATGTTCGTCTTCGTCCCGCAGAGGACGATCGTGTCGCAGCCCAGGTTCCGGAGCAGCCGCTCCAGGCTCGAGGAGCCGGGAACAAAGCACGAGTACCGGTTCTTGATCACGATGTAGTCCGAGTCCTGGATGTCCATCTCGGAGTAGAACTGCGAGCCGTGCGCGTCGGCCGAGAGCGTCGCGGCCGCGGCCTCACGGCGATCCGGACGGACGAAGTGGTCGAAGAAGTGGCGCCAGTCGCCGCCGTTCCTGGGGTGATGCGACCGGATCCAGATCACCGGCACCCCCAGCTCGCGGGCACCCTGCGCGGCGCGATTGATGGGCTCGACGATCTCGAGCGCAGAGGGAACCGGGATCGGGCCGCCCGGCTCCAGAAACGCGTTCTGCATGTCGATGATGACGAGCCCCGTCTTGGCCGGATCGAGGTCCTTGAAGATCCGCAGATCGCCTCGGATCCGCATCAGCCGTTCCTTGACGAAATCCGAGACCCCTAGGTCGTTATGAGCCATAGGTATGACTATAGACCTGGGCGTCGGCGCAGGACGGGGTCTCGAATAGACGGCGGCGCCCACCCGACGTCGTCCGGGTTGAGATTCATTCCGGGCGGCACGAGCTCGTCGATGCGGTCGACGACGTCGTCGGTGAGCCTGACGTCGGCCGCACCGAGCTGCTCGCCGAGCTGCTCGTAGGTGCGGGGCCCGAGGATTGCCGAGGTGACCGCCCGGTGAGAGACGACGAAGCCGAGCGCCAGCTGCAGCAGGCTGAGCCCCGCGTCCCGCGCGACGACCTCAAGCTGCTCGACCGCGTCGAACTTGCGCGCGGCGACCGCCTCGTGGCCGTGATCGAAGTACGCGGGATGACGCGCCGCGCGCGAGTCCGGCGCGGCCGGTTCGCCGCGGCGATACTTGCCTGCCAGCCAGCCCCCGTTGAGCGGGCTGAAGACAAGTACTCCGATGCCGTACCGCTCGGCCGTCGGCAGCACCGCGGCTTCGGCGACCCGGGAAAGGATCGAATAGGACAGCTGCTCGGTGGCGAAGCGCTCTCGCCCTCGCCGCTCCGAGACCCACTGCGCCTCCACGAGCTGCTCCGCGGGAAACGCGGAGGTGCCGATCGCGCGAACCTTGCCTTGGTGGATCAGGTCGGACAGCGCACCCAGCGTCTCGTCGACGTCGGTGTCGGGGTCGGGGCGGTGCGCCTGATACAGGTCGATGTAGTCGGTTCCGAGCCGGCGCAGGCTGTCCTCGACGGCCGTCATGATCCAGCGGCGCGAGTTCCCCATCCTGTTCAGGCCTTCGCCCATCTGGTGGTTGAACTTGGTGGCGAGCACGACTTCGTCGCGCCGGCCCTTGAGAGCCCGGCCGACGATCTCCTCGCTCCCGCCCCACGCGTACTCGTCGGCGGTGTCGATGAAGTTGATCCCGGCGTCGAGGGCGGCGTGCACCATTCGGTGGCACTCGCTCTCGTCGGTGTTCCCCCACTCGCCGAGCATCATCGCGCCGAGGCAGAACTCGCTGACAACGATGCCGCTGCGACCGAGCGTCCGATATCTCATTCGATCGACAGACCCGGCACCACCCCTGTGGGCGGTGCCGGGTCTCCGTCAGTTCCTACGACTACGTACCAGGCCAGATCAGCGTCTTGCCTCGGTAGAGCCCGGCCACGAGCTTCGTGTCCATGACCGACGCGAGCGGCGGGATCTTGTTCGAGTCGTTGAGGCCGGCGAGCTTGCCGTACTTGAGGACTTCCTGATACTCGGTCTGCCATTCGGGGAGCGTCTGCACGCCGTAGCCGCCGACCTTGGTGTTGGTGACGTACTGCGACTCGAAGTTCCACGTCGCCAGCTGGCGGCCGTACGGGAATGCGGCCCCCTGCTGCGCGGCCGCGGCGAGATGCGACACCCACTTCACGCACTGGACCTTGTGGGCCAGGCAGAAGTTGAGCGCCTTCAGATCCGCCCGCATGAAGTCGGCAGCAACCTGGCGGTGCTTCTGGTACCAGGTCTTGTTGAACTGCATCACGCCGTACGTCCCCTTGATCCCGTACTGCTTGGGGGTGAACTCGTTGAACGGCGTACCGGCCGCCTTCAGCTGGAGCGGCTCGTTGGAGGCGAAGCCGACGGCTGCGTCGATCTGCCCACGCGTGACGACCGTCGGGTCGTAGCTCGTCAGCAGGATCATCTTCACCTTCGACACGTCGACCCCCGCCTTGTCGAGCATGGCCACCGCGGCCGGGGTGACGTTGATGTGGTAGCCGAGCTGGCCGCCCTCGAGATCCTTGAGCGTCTTGATCTTCGACTGCGCGTAGATCGCGTGTGGATCGGTATCGCCGTATGTCGCGACGGCGATGAGGTTCGCACCTGCCGCAGAGGCAAGGATGTGGTCGGCTGCCGAGCCGATCGCCGTCACCTGACCTCGACCCGAGGAGACGAGCTGCTCTGCCGTGAACGAGCTGGCGTTGAACCCGACCTTCAGGCACAGGGCCTGGAAGTAGCCGAGCTTCTCCGCCATGAAGACTTCCATGATCGTCGCCGCCGCGTCATAGCCGAACGGCGAGATGTAGTTGATCGTGCCGGCCGCAGCATTGCGCTTGCAGCGAGCAGGGGTGATCAGGGCCGATTTCGCGCTCGCGGCGGTGGCACCCCCTCCGGCCGTGGAATTTCCTAGCGCGGTCGACCCGAGGGCGGCGAAGCCCCCGATGACCAGAGCGACAAGCACGACGCGGGTCAGACGCGCCGTCCTTCCGGACCTGCTCCCAACAAGACGCCTAACGGTCACAACTGCTCCCTCCTTCCGGGATTTCCAAGCCTTTCCCGCTCGCGCGGGGCGCTTAGGGTACTCCAGCGGACAAACACATCACAAGCCCAAAACGGATCACACGGCCTCAGCTCCAGTGCCTGTGACGCGCTGCGGGGTGATCGTCGGGAAGGCGCGCGCTCCCCCGGCCGATCAGGCGCTCGCGGAGGGTCCGCTCCTCGTACGCACCGCGGAACGCGCCGCGCTGCTTCAGGATCGGCAGCACATATTCGATGAAGTCGGTCGTCGAGCCGGGCTGAATCAGGGGCGTGATCAGGAACCCGTCGAGGTCGGCCCCCTCCGCGAGCGCGCACAGCTCGTCGGCGATGTCCTCGGGAGAGCCGACGATCGCGTCGGCGCGGACGCCGTGGCGATGCCACTCTTCCAGCACCTCCTCAACGGTCTTGCCCTTGAAGCGATCGACCTGCGTCTGGCTCATCTCCGTGTGCAGCTCCTCCATCGGAGTGGAGGGGTCGTAGGCCGAGAGGTCGAGACCCGTGAACCAGGCGTACGACGCGATCGTGATCTCCGGGGTCTGGGACGCGAGGATCTCCTCGTGCTTCCGCCGGGCCGCTTCGCGCGTGGGCGCGACGACCACCGTGACCCCCGCGAGCGCCTTCAGCGACTGCGGATCGCGCCCGACCTGGACGACCTCCTCCCGGATGGCCGACGTGTGGCCTCGAAGCTCTTCGACGGTCGATCCCGACAGGAAGAGGCATTCGCCGTGCGTCGCGCCGAATCGGCGGCCGCGCCCCGAGCTTCCCGCCTGGAAGAGGACCGGTGTTCCCTGGGGCGTGTACGCCGCGTTGCCCCACCCGTGCGAGGTGAAGAACGGGCCGTCGTGGTCGATCCGGTGAACCTTCTCCGGCACCGCGAAGATGCCCTCCTTGTCGCGCGCCAGGGCATCGGGCTCCCAGCAGCCCTCCCAGAGCTTGTAGACCACCTCCATGAAGTCGTCGGCCATGTCGTACCGGTCGTCGTGCTTGATCTGAGGAGTGCCGAACGCCAACGCCGCGGTGTCCGCAGTCCCGCCGGTGACGATGTTCCACCCGAGCCGCCCGTCGGAGATCTGATCGATCGTGGCGAGGCGGCGCGCGAGCGAATAGGGCTGCTCGGCGGTCGTCGCGGCTGTGATCACGAGGCCGAGGTTCGTGGTCTGAGGCACCAGCGCCGCGACCATGACCGCCGGGTCGAGCCGGGGGAGTTCCAGGCCCTCGACGGAACAGATGTCCGGACGCTCGCCGTTGATCTCGGCCCAGCCCCACGCGTCGGCGAGGAAGAGGAAGTCGAGGTGTGCTTCCTCGCAGATCCGGGCCAGCTCCTTCCAGTGGTCGAGGCGGTCGAAGTGCATCCGCTGGTTCTCGGGATGGCGCCACAGGGCCATGCCGGTGTCGTTTGCCTGGGCGTTGTCGAACACCCCGATGTGCAGCTCCTTCACGATCTCGCTCCAGTCTTCGTCATGTGCGCCTCTGTGCGGCGTTGTCCCAGAACAGAACCTGCTTGCGGATCAGGGCGAGGGCAGTGACCAGTGCGAGGCCGAGCAGGCAGAGAAGCACGATCGACGCCCAGATGACCGCCAGATTCGCCTGCGAGGCAGCCACCTGGATCAGTGCGCCCAGGCCGGCCTGCGTACCTGCCGCGGCGAACTCGGCCACCGTCGCGCCGACGACCGCGAGGGGCAGCGCGATGCGCAGGCCGGCGAACACGAACGGGAGGCTGCTCGGAACGCGCAGTCGTCTGAACACCTCCCAGCGGTTTGCGTGAATGGTGGCGAAGACGGCGAGCACAGCGTCATCGACGTCGCGTAAGCCCGCCACCGAGTTCACGAGCATCGGGTAGAAGACGATGATCGCGGTGACGAGGTACTTCGGCGTCGTGCCGAAACCGAAGGCGATCACGAGCGCAGGGGCGATCGCGACGATCGGCGTGACCATGAGCACGATCATCAACGGCATGAGAGCGCTCTCGAAGATCGGCAGCTCGACCATCAGCACGGCGAGGAGGAACGCGGCTCCAATGCCCATGGCGCCGCCGACCGCGACCTCGCGCAGTGTCGTCAGGAAGTTGACCCAGTAGAGGTGGGGGTTGTCCCTCAGCGTTCCCCAGATCGCCTCGATCGTGGGGATGACGAACTTGTTCGAGCGGGCGTAGAGCTCCCAGGCCGTGGCCAGCGCGGCGAAGGCGATCAGCGGCGGCAGCCAGATGCCCAGCCGCAGGCGGGGCAGCCCGCGTGGCCCGGGTCTCCCGACGAAGGCGCGATCACGCGCCGTCGCGGCGAGGGCGGCCTCCTCCTGCGCGACCGCGTTCTCGGGCGCCTCAGACAAGGCTTTCCTCGGTCACCTCTCTGAGGCTCGACCGGACCTCCGTCTCGATGCGGTGGAAGTCAGGATGGTCGTAGACCCCGGCATCCCGCGGCCGAGGCAGCTTGTCCTCGATGATCCGTTGGATCCGCCCGGGGTGCGTGCTCATGACGACGATTCGGTCGGAGAGCATCACCGCCTCGGGCACGGAGTGCGTCACGAACAGCACGGCCTTGCGGTTGGATTGCCAGAAGGTGAGCAGGCCGAAGCGCTGCTGGTCGCGGTTGAGCTCGTCGAGAGCCGAAAAGGGCTCGTCCATGAGCAGGACTCCAGGATCGAAGATGAACGCACGCGCGATCGCGACGCGTTGCTGCATGCCGCCGGAGAGCTGAGCCGGGTAGCGCTTGAGCGCCTTCCCGAGGCCGAAGGAGCGGAGCACCTCCTCCGGATCGCGAAGCGCGCGGTCCTTGTTCGCCTTCGCGTTCAGCTGGATGGGCAGGCGGACGTTGCCGAGCACGGTCCGCCACGGCAGCAGCGCCGGCGACTGCGGGACGAGCCCGATCAACTTGTCCCGCGTGGCTGCTGCGACGCTCTCCCCGTCGATCGCGACGCGCCCTTCGTCGGCAGGCACGAGCCCGGCGACGATCTTCAGCAGCGTGGACTTCCCGCAACCGCTCGGTCCGATGAGCGAGACGAACTCGCCGCGCGCGATCGTGAGGCTGAGATTGTCGAGCACATGTGCGCGATCCTCGCCCGAGCCGAACGACTTCGACACGCCCTCAATGAGGACGCCGCTGTGCGCCTTCGCCGTCGCTGCCGGCGTGTCTGGGTCGAGCCCCTCGGCGGCGCCGTCCTCAGGTAGCATCGCGCGATCGTAATACGAATGCTGAGACGCCGGTAGCCCCGTGAGGGTTGAGAACGTGTTCGAGGTGCCGGAGAGCCGAGAAGCCGTCTGGGAGCTCCTGAACGACGTTCCGCGGGTCGTCCCGTGTATCCCGGGCGCCACTCTGACGCACGCGGGCGACGGCGACGAGTGGCAGGCGGAGTTCCCCATCACCCTCGGGCCCGTCGCGATGATCTTCGCCGCGACGATCACCCGCGAGGTCGCGAACGAGCTCGACGGCGTCGTCCGCCTGGCCGTGAAGGCTCGGGAGAAGAACGGGCGTGGAGCGGCCAACGCCGACGTCGAATCCCGCCTCGAGCAGGACGGGGGAGCGACTCGCGTGACGGTTTCCACGAACCTGCGGCTGCAGGGCACTGTGGCTCGCGTCGGGCGCAGCGAAATCGTCGAAGACGTTTCGCGGCAGATGACCGACTCGTTCGCCAGCTGCCTGAAGGAGAAGCTCGCGCAGGGGGAGGCTGCCTCGGCGACGGCAGCGCCTGAGCTCCGCATCAAGCTCCGAACAGTGCTCGCTGCGCTCGTGCGGCAGCTGCGCCGGGGGTAACGCGCTGAGCGGGCCGGCCTCGCAGGAGGACTTCCGTGACGTCATCGGTCGTTTCGCGACAGGCGTGACGATCGTGACTGCGGCCGATTCGGGCCGGCAGTTCGGCACCACGGTGAGCGCGGTCTCCTCCGTTTCGCTGGAGCCGCCGACGCTGCTCGTCTGTCTGAACCGGACATCACGGACGAGAGAGGTCGTCGACCGGACGAGTCGTTTCGCAGTCAACATCCTCGGCGTCGGCCAGGGCGACCTCGCGCGGACGTTCGCAACCGACCGTGACGACAAGTTCGACGGCGTCGAGTTCGAGACGGGCCGGTTCGGCGTCCCGCTGCTGAGAGACGCAATCGCGCACATCGAGTGCACCGTCCGCGAGACGGCGACGAGCGGCACCCACACGGTCTTCTTCGGCGAAGTGCAACGCGCGGAGCGTTTCGAGGGGGAGCCGATCCTCTACTACCGCGGGCAAGTCGGGTGGCCCGGCTCCGGCCGCCAGGCGTAGAGGCGGGATGCGCTCCGTTCGATGAACGTCACGGCGGTCCTCTTCGATGTCGATTTCACGCTGGCGAAGCCGGGGCCACAGCTCGGATCGGACCCGTACGAGCGCATCGGCCGCGAGCACGGGCTCGACGAGGCGAGGTATCCGGAGGCATGGGCAGCAGCGACGGGGAGCATTCCGCGGGATCCCGAGCTGCGCCATGACGAAGAGTTCTGGTACGCGTTGTCGGAGCGCGTGTTCCGCGCTATGGGCGGAGAGGCGGACCTGGCGCGCGACCTCGCCACCAAACTGACACGGCTCTGGGAGGACTCGGCCAACTTCGACCTGTACGACGACGCATTGCCGGTGATGGCGAAGCTGCGCGGGTACGGCTTGAAAATCGGCCTGGTCTCCAACACCCACCGTGAGATCGACGACTTCGTGGCGCACCACGGGCTGGAGGTCGACTGCGCGCTCAGCTCACGCCGTCACGGCTGGATCAAGCCGCACGAGTCGATCTTCCTGGCCGCGCTCTCGCTCCTCGGCGTCGAGTCGGCGGAGGCGGCAATGGTCGGGGACTCGGTCGAGGAGGACATCGAAGGTGCGCTCGCGCTGGGCATGCACGCGTTCCTGATCGACCGGGCGGGGCGATACCCCGACATGGCCGAGGCGCTCCCCGACCTCTGGGCGCTGCCTCCTGCACTCGGCCTGAAATGAGAAGGCTCTAATGCGTCCCGGAGTCGAGCCTGTCCAGCTCCTCGCGAATGATCTCCAGTCCCACCGACGCGCGCGCGTAGCCGACATAGACCGCGAGCAACGCGCCGAGCGCTTCCAGTTCGTCGCGTGTGGATCCGTGGTCGATCGCCCAGCGCACGTGTCCGCGCAGCCGGTCCTCGACCCCGCCCAGCGCGATCAGCGCGGTCACCACCACGAGGCTTCGGTCACGCCGGCTGAGGCGGTCATCCGACCACGCGCCGCCGGCAGCGTTGATCGCCTCCGTCCCAAATCGGTCGCCGTAGCGATCCGTGAACCACTGCGCCACGTCCTCACGGGGAATGCCGAACTGGCTTGCGTACGCGTCGAGGCCCCGCTCATAGCGTTCGTCCACGGCACTCGTCTATCACATAGCATCGGCGGAAGTCGTGGCCGAAGCCGAGACAGCCGCTCCGCCCGCTCCCGTCGTCGAAAACTCGCCGGTCGAGGTCGCCGACGGTGTCTTCGTCATCCCGGACGGACGCGTTCCGCTCGTCCCCAACATCGGGATCGTCCGTGGCTCCACAGCCGTGCTCGTGGTCGACGCCGGCATGGGCCCGCGCAACGGCGAAATCGTGCGCCGGCACGCCAAGGAGCTCGCGTCCGGGCTCCCGCTGTTCCTCACCCTCACGCACTTCCACCCCGAGCACGGCTTCGGCGCGCAGGCCTTCACGGACGGCGCGACGATCGTCTACAACCGCGAGCAGCTCGACGAGCTCCGCTCGAAAGGCGAGGCGTATCTGACCAGGTTCCGGACCTTCGGCGACGCGATCGCGGAGCAGCTCGAGGGCGTGGATCTGGTCGAGCCGCACCTCGCGTACGAGGGGGCGGCGGAACTCGTGCTCGGAGGCCGCAGTGCCCAGCTGCGCACGTTCGGTCTCGGGCACACCCGAGGCGACCAGGTCGTCTTCGTACCGGAAGAGCGCGTCCTGTTCACCGGCGATCTCGTCGAAAGCCGCTGCTTCGCGATCTTTCCGTGGTTCCCACCCGACGAGGTCGACGTCGACGGCGAGCGCTGGATCGCCGTGCTCGAGCAGCTCGAACGGCTCGAGCCGGCCGTGGTCGTGCCCGGTCACGGCGAGGTCGGCGACACCGGCGTGATCGTCACCGCCCGCGAGTATCTGGAGCAGCTCCGAAGCGAGGCCCGGCGGCTCGCAGGCGAGGGGGCGTCCGAGGACGAGGCCGTCTCCGAGCTCGACCGCTCGATGCGCGAGCTCCATCCGGACTGGGCGCAGCCCGAGTGGATCGCCTTCGGCACGCGCCACTTCTACGCGGCGGCTGGCAGCAGCAGCTGAGGCGGACTCGATGCCGAGTCGGCCAAGCCTCGACGTCGCGGTCGTGGGGGGCGGGATCGGTGGACTGACGGCGGCCATCGCCCTGGTGCGCAAGGGCATCGATGTCACGGTCTACGAGCAGGCACCGCAGCTCCTCCCCGTCGGTGCGTCGCTCGCGCTCGGGCCGAATGCCACACGTTTGCTCGGCGCCCTCGGGCTGATGGATCCCGTCCGCCGAGTCGGGGTCGGAGCGGACGCAGTCGAGCTCCTCCGCTGGTCCGACGGGACCGTGTTGCTCCACACGGAGCTGGGCGGGCGGGCCGAGGCTCACTTCGGAGCACCCGCGCTGGACTTCCACCGCGCCGACCTGCATCGCGTGTTGATCGACGCGCTGGCGGAGGGAACCATCCGCCTGGGAACGCAGGTGGTGAGCGTCGACCAGGACGCTGACGGCGCACTGCTTGCCACCGCGGATGGCACTCGCATCCGCGCGGACGCCGTCATCGCCGCCGACGGAATCAAGTCCTCGATCCGCCAGCAGCTCGTCGGAACGGACGCGCCGGAGTTTTCCGGAACGGTGGTGTACCGCGGGCTACTTGCACGCGAGCGCGCGCAAGACATCCATCCCGACCGCATCAACCGGTACTGGCTGGGCCCGCACCGCCACGGTGTCGTCTACTGGATCTCGGCCGGGAACACGCTCGCCGTCAACACCGCCGTGCAGCACGCCGAGTGGGCGGAGGAGTCCTGGACCGCCGAGGCGCCGACGGACGAGCTGCTCGCGTACTTCGAAGGATGGGACCCAGCGCTCCTCGAGCGGATCCGACGGTGCTCCACGTTGCTGCGCGGGGCGGTCTTCGTGCGGCGGCCGCTGGACGACTGGGCGTTCGGGCGGATCGCGCTCCTCGGCGATGCGGCTCACGCGATGGAGCCGTGGCAGGCGCAGGGCGCGGCGCAGGCGATCGAGGACGCGTACGTGCTCGCCGAGTGCCTGGCCGATTCGCACGGCGACGAGTGCGCCGCGCTGAAGAGGTACGCGACGATCCGCATGACCCGTGCGACGGAGCTCCAGCGCTCCTCCACGCAGGCGGGCAACATCTTCTACCTTCCGGACGGCGAGGAGCAGCGCCGGCGCGACGCAGAGTACGCCACGCTGCACGAGCGCCTACCCTTGGGCCACCGTCAGAGGCTTTGGGAATTTGACGTTCGGAGCGCGTTGAATTGACGTCGGTTCGGCTCGAAGGGAGGACGAGATGCCGGTAACAAAGGTCGACGGCCTGACGATCAGCTACGACGATCGCGGGAGCGGCGAGCCCGCATTGCTCTGCCTGACCGGGTGGTGCTCGAGCAAAGCCCGGTACGACCATCTCGTCCCGCTGCTCGCGAAGAAGCGACGCACGCTCGCCCTCGACTGGCGGGGCCACGGAGATTCACAACGCGACGTCGGAGACTTCGGCGAGGAGGAAATGGTCGCCGATGCCCTGGGAGTGGTCGAGGCGGCAGGCATCGAGCACGTGGTGCCTGTCGCAGCGTCACATTCGGGCTGGGTGGCGATCGAACTCCGGCGGCGGCTCGGGCCGGAACGTGTACCAAGGATCGTCCACATGGACTGGATGGTGATCCGGCCCTCGGAGCCGTACATGGCCTTGCTTCGTTCGATGGCGACGCCGGAGGGTTGGACGGAAGCCCGAGAGACGCTCTTCACGATCTGGCGGGCGGGCAGCGAGGCGCCCGAGATCCGGGCCGTGATCGACGCCATGCGCGAGCAGAGCGGAGAGATGTGGATGCGGTCCGGCCGCGAGATCGCCGCTGCATACGAGCGCGACCGCAGCCCCCTGGAGACCTACGAGCGGATGAACCCGCCGCCTGCCGGGGTCCTGCATCTCTACGGCCAGCCGGAGGATCCCGCCTTCTTCCAGACCCAGGAGGAGTTCGCCGCGCGGTACCCGTGGTTCCGGGCCGAGCGGGTCCCGGCGCAAACGCATTTCGCCATGGTCGAAACCGCGAAGGAGGCTGCGGTCATGATCGAGGCCTTCGTCGCCGGCCCGTAGCACCACGAGCGTTGCTCAGGTATGACGCACATGCCAGGAGGTCACTTCTGGTGGCAGACCAGGAGGTCGCCGCGGGCCGCACAAGCGAAAACGCCGCGCCCGGATGTAGCGTCCTCGATGGTGAGAACATCCTGCAAGCTCATGGTCTGGAGTGCAGCAGCGATCGCCGCTGCGGCGAGTTTGCCGGCGGGCGGTTCGGCCTCATCGACGCACGAAGTGCAGCCATCGGGTAAGCCAGAACCGATCCGGTTCCTCTCTTGGGTGGCACGGAGACGCGTCGCTCATCTCACGCTCCTCGCCGGGCTCGGGAGCGCCAACAGCGGTTTCAACTTCGATGGGTATGGACGCGGCGAGTTGCTTGTCACGATCCCACTCGGCTGGCGGGTCGTAGTCGACTGTGAGAACCGCGGCAGCACCCGGCACTCCTGCGCCGTCGTCAAGGGATCCCTGTCGACCGTGCCTGCCTTTCCGGGCGCCACGAGCCCCGCTCCGATCACCGGGCTCGCACCGGGAGCGAAAGCGACTTTCTCGTTCCGGCCGACCCGCACGGGGTCGTTCCGGATCGCCTGCCTCGTGCCCGGTCACGAACAGGCTCGCCAGTGGGCCGTTCTCGATGTGCGCCGAGGTGGAAGGCCGTCGATCTCGGCCCGCCCAGGCCCCTAGAGCGCCGCGTCGAGTGCAGCCGCGACGAAGACGAGCGCCAGGTAGAGCAGCGACGAGTGGAAAACGAGCGCCGCCCGGCGCCGGCCGGGGGCGAGCCGCAGCCACAGCGTCAGCGCGAGGAAGGCCATTCCGAGCGCAAGGCAGGCGCCGAGGTAGAAGATCCCGAACGAGCCGACCGCGAACGGCACGGCGGTGAAGGCGACGAGCACCACCGTGTAGCCGACGATCCGCCGCAGAGTCGCCTGCTCGCCCCGCACCACTGGCAGCATCGGCACTCGCGCGGCCGCGTAGTGGTCGCGGAGGAGCAGCGCGAGCGACCAGAAATGCGGCGGCGTCCAGAGGAAGACGATCAGGAACAGCCACACCGCCGGCAGCGCCAGGTTCCCCGTCGCTGCCGCGAAGCCGACGAGCGGCGGCACCGCACCGGCCGCGCCGCCGAGGACGATGTTCCCGGGGCCACGCCGCTTCAGGTAGCCGGTGTAGACGACGACGTAGAAGAGGTTTCCCACCAGCGCCAGCGTCGCGGTGAGGACGTTCACCGTCGAGCCGAGCAGGACAAACGAGCAGGCCGAGAGTGCGAGCCCGAACTCGAGCGCGCGCGGCGCAGTCATGCGGCCCGCCGCGACCGGGCGACTCGCGGTGCGTGGGCCCATCAGGCGGTCGATGTCGCGGTCGAGGACGTGGTTGAGTGCGCTCGCTCCGCCGCAGGCGAGCGCGAGGCCGAGGAGCATCAATCCGAGCTGTCCGGGCGCCGGCATGCCACGCGCGCCGACGACCATTCCGCACACGCCCGTGAGGAGTAGCAGGCTCATGATCCGGGGCTTGGTCAGCGCCACGTAGTCCCGGAGGCTTCCGCGCGGAGCGCTGCCGCCCCGGAACGTGAGTGCCGCCAGCACCACCATCGACGCGAGCGCGAGCCCCGCGAACGCAACGTGTGCGAAGCGCCCGGTCAGAAGCGCGGCCGCGAGCAACAGGACGAGGGAGACCACCGCCGGGCGGAGCAGACGGCGATGCGCGAAGGCGGCGGCCACGACGAGCGCGAGTAGCGGCGGCAGCGCGAGCGCGGCGAGGACCCGGTGCGGCGTTCCACCGCCGACCGTCCCGCTGACGACCGCGAGCAGCGCGGCGCCCGCCGCAGCGAGCGCCGTCAGTCGCAGAGGCAGGCCGGGCGCGTCGTCTGTTGTCACGCTCGCCCCTCGGCGAGCCTGGCCAGGTCGCCCTGCACAAAGCCCGGCAGGAACGGATAGAGGTAGGCCGTCCGCTCGTAGCCGTCGCGATCGATCAGGTAGAGGACGAGGCTGTGCACGATGTCGCCCGAGCTCGGGTCGACCGTGATCCCGTAGAAGTGCCACACAACGGCGAGCCGGCTCCGGGCTCCATTCAGCCAGTGCCACTTCCACGGACCTGTCAGTCGCCACTTGGTCATCGCATGCCGGATGCTCGACGGGGTGTCGCCGGAGGGATCGACGCTGACGATGACGAGCGTCGGCCGCTTGGCGGCGGGGAGCCGCCGCAGGATCGAGCCGAGCTGCCGCCCCTGGATCGGACACTCCTGCTTGCACTGGGAGTCGAGGAAGGTGAGGAGCACAGAGCGGCCGCGCAGCGAGGCGAGGGAAACGGGCACGCCCGACTGGTCGCGGAGCGTGAAGCCGGTCGCGGGGCGCGCGCCCGGATCCCATGCGGCCTGGCCGTGGAAGGCCGGCAGGCTGCCGGCATTCGCCGAGGGAGAGCGGTGCGAGTCGAGCAGGTAGAGCCCGGCACCAGCGGCGATCCCGATCGCGCTGGCCAGGCCGACGACCAGGGCAGCCCGGCGAAGGGAGACGCGCGACTCAGTCACTCGTCTTCCCGGTGCGGGTTCCGGCCGAGCGCCGTTTGATCAGCCAGGCCCAGTACAGGCCGACCCCGACGAGAAGGCCGACCGGCAGGAGCAGGGTCAGGAGCGAGCCGGCGAAGAAGTGGGAGGCGACGGTCAGGGGCATGGTTTCTCCTCGCAGGTCAGGGATCGGTGGTGCCCGCGACGCCGAGGCGCGCGGGACGGGCGGCGGCCTGCCCGGATGGCTCCGGGCCGAGCCAGCGGTAGAGGAAGACGATGAAGGCGATCGTGAAGGCGATCGAGCCCGGCACCCACATCACGCCCGCCGCGATCTGCTGGTCGCCGAGCGCGGAGAGCCCGCCCGGCCGGTGCGACAACGACGAGTAGGCGGAGTAGAGCGGCGACGGGGCGAGCGCGAGGACGATCGCGAGCACCCAGCCGACGAGGACGGCCCCGGTCACGTACACGACTCGCTGGAGCCAGTCGAGCGAGGCGTGGAACGGCGGCGAGTCGACCACCTGCCCCCAGAAAAGGAGTGCGGTGAAGAGGAAGAGCGCATGCTCGAGGTCGTGCACCACGACGCTGCTCAGAGTTGCGTCGTACAGCGCGGGCACGTGCCAGAGGACGAGATTGGCGTTGAACAGCACCCAGGCTGGGAGCGGACTGGCGACGGCGCGGACGAGGGAACGTACGGGAGCCCAGCCGGGAGAGAGAACGACCGTTCGGGCGGCCGACCGCCGGAAGTCGAGCGGAAGCGGCTGCCAGAGCCGGCTCCACGGCGCGGAGAGCACGATCAGCGGCGGCGCGACGGTAAGGAGCAGCACGTGCTGGGTCATGTGCGCGGCGAACAGCCGGCTCGAGAGCGAATCCAGCGGCGAGTCGAGCGCGATCACGATCGTGGCCAGCCCTGAGTAGAAGAGCCATGCGCGCCCGCGGCGCTCCAGCTCCGCGCGCCGCGCCGAGACCTGGCGCCGGCCCCCGCGCCAGTACAGGAAGCCGCAGAGGACGCAAAAGAGAAGCGGCGGCTCCACGTTCCAGGAGCCCAGTGTGGTCATGACCAGCACTGCGCCTGCTAGGCGAGATAGAGGAGAATCCAGGCGAGTACGCCGACGCCGGCGAGGAAGCCCCAGTAGAACGACAGCGCCTCGAGGCCTGGCCGGACGAGCGAGACCGGATCGCGAATGTCCTCACCGGTCCGGTGGGGATCTCCCGCGGCCTCGCCCGGTCCGACGGTCCGGGCCCCCGCCGCCCAGCCCCGGTAGCGGATCGACGTCGCCAGAACGGTCTCCAGCCAGTACAGCGCTCCGAGAAGGAAGACAACGTTGAAGCCGGTCCAGCCGAAGTAGACGCTCGCATAGCCGCCGTCAGCCGGCCCGAACCCGAGAGTCGTCCACTGGATCACCTGGAGCACGACCGCGGCCAAGCCGGCTGCGAGCGCGATCGCTCCCTTGACCCGCCAGGCTGGGCGGCGCTCTGCCCTGTGGTCGGCGAGGCCCCAGCGGACGAGCAGCGCCGCGAGCACGCTCGCGGCCATCACCAGCGCGCCGAGCGCCTGGGATGGATCGACGTGCTTCGGATGCCAGAGTCCTGCACTGTTCAGCGAGCGGAGGTAGAAGTACGCGAAGACGAACGCGAGGAAGAAGAAGGCGGTGGCGCTGGCCAGGAGGTGCCCGGCCGAGGTGAGGTTGCGTCCAAGCTGTTCCGGCGGCTCGCTCTCGACGATGCCGTATTCGGTGGTGTGCTGTGCGAGCTCAGCCACTTCTTACCCTCCGGACGCCGGGACGGGGGCCGGAGCGGCGGCCGGGACGCCGTCGCCGCCGTAGTCGTACGGGTCGCCGGTGATCACGGGGATCCGGTCGAAGTCGTGCACGGGCACCGGCGAGGGAAGCTGCCACTCCAGCGAGTGCGAGTGCCACGGGTTGCTCTCGGCCGGGATCCGCTTGAACACCATCGAGTAGACGAGGTTGAAGAGAAAGACGAGCATCGACAGCCCCAGGACGAACGCCGAGATCGAGACCCAGACGTTCAGGAACTGGAGGTGCTGCGGGTAGGTGACGACGCGGCGCGGCTGTCCGAGGAAGCCGACGGCGAAGAGGGGCGCGAAGGTCGAGTTGAACGCGAGGAACATCGACCAGAAGTGGATCTTCCCCAGCCGCTCGTTCAGCGTGAAGCCGGTCATCTTCGGCAGCCAGTAGTAGATGGCGGCGAAGAACGTGAAGATCAGCCCACCCATGATCGTGTAGTGGAAGTGGGCCATCGAGAAGAAGCTGCCGTGCGTGGTGACGTCGCTGGGCACGTCGGACAGGAAGACACCCGAGAGTCCGCCGATCAGGAAGTTGAAGAACCAGGCGAGGCAGAACAGCATCGGCACCGTGTAGCGGATCTGGCCGCGCCAGAGCGTCATCAGGCCGCATAGGAACGTGAAGCCGGTCGGGATCGAGATCAGCTCGGTGGAGAGCATGTAGAACGGGCGCAGGTCGCTGTTGATCCCGCTGACGAACAGGTGGTGCTGCCAGACGAGCCAGCTGAGCAGCGTCACGCCGAGCAGTCCGACGACCGCGAGCCGGTACCCCCAGAGCGGTTTGCGCGAGAACACCGGCAGCAGCTCGAGCACGATCGCGAAGCCGGGCAGCGCGAGGATGTACACCTCCGGGTGGCCGAAGACCCAGAACAGGTTCTCGTACAGGTACTGGCTCCCGCCCCCGCTCGGGATGAAGAAGGTGGTCTGAGCGGTGCGGTCGAGCATCGCCATCGAGAGCGCGGCGATCAGCACTGGCGCGGCGAGAAGCATCAGGCTCGCCGTCGAGAGCACGCCCCAGCAGAAGATCGGCAGGCGCGACCACGTCAGCCCCGGCGCGCGCATGGTCACGATCGTCGCGATCATGTTCAGGCCGAGCAGCGTCATCGAGAGCCCGACGAGCGCGAAGAAGACGATGTACGAGTCCATGCCGGTGTTCGCCTGGTCGTTCAGCGGCTGGTAGCCGGTCCAGCCGGTCGGGAAGCCGCCGAAGAAGATCGTCGTCGTCAGGATCGCGCCGGCGGCCATCAGCAGCCAGAAGGTCAGCGCCTCCACCCGTGGGAAAGCCATCCGGCGCGCACCGATCATCAGGGGCACGAAGTAGTTCGCGAACGGCCCCAGGATCGCGCTCGACATCATCCCCATCATCATCGTCCCGTGCATCCCGACCAGGGTCAGGTACTGGCCCGCCGGAAAGACCTGCACGTTCGGGCGCAGCAGCTCGACGCGGATCAGCATCGCGTTCAGGCCGCCGATGAAGAAGAAGAGGCCGATGCCGACGAGGTACTGGATCCCGACGACCTTGTGGTCGGTGCAGAGACCGAAGTAGCGGCCGGCCCCCTGCGTCTCTTTCTCGCGCAGCGACGGCGGGTATCCACGGAGCCGCGCGAACGGGTAGTTGGCGAAGCCGAGGCCGACCAGGAAGCCGGCGACGCCGAAGAAGTAGCCGAGGAAGACGGAAACGTCGTTCTGGTCGGTGTCGGCGAAGTACCCGAGGCTGGCGGCGTTCAGGTGGTGGCCGATGTACCAGCCGAGGTAGTAGCCGCCGATACCGAGCAGGACGGCGGTGAGCGCGTTGAACCCGATCAGGCGCCGCCAGAGGGGCGGGCGGGTGGCGGTCGCTTGGGCGCTCACTGGGCTCCTTCCTTGGGGCGCCGGCTCATCCGGCACGGAGCTGCGGGTCGGGGAGGTACGAAGTCGAGTACGGCGGCAGATACCTGGCGACCGGCGCGAAGTACGCCTGCTGCTGCTTGATCCACGCGGAGAAGTCGGCGGCCGGCACGACCTCTCCGGTTTGGAACATGTAGCCGTGCCAGAGTCCGCAGAGCTCTGCGCAGTGGATCTCGAACGTCCGCGGCCCCTTCGTCTCGACGTAGGCGATGTTGTCGACCCCCGGGTTCGCGTCGGCCTTCACTCCGAGCTGGTATGCCCAGAACGAATGGACCACGTCCAGGGAGGTGACGTGCAGCCTGATCAGGGTGTTCGCCGGCAGGACGAGGTTCGGCGTCTCGACGCCCCCGTAGGTCGGGTAGCGGAACGTCCACTCCCACTGCTGTCCGATCACCTGCACGTCCATCGCCGTCGAGTGCCCGGTCGGAAGGAACGCGGCCGTGGGCCCCTGGCCGCCGCCCGAGCCGCTCTTGAGCAGCTCGTAGGTGCCGAAGCCGGCGAGGAACAGCACCGTCGCGGTCGTCACGACGACCCAGGCGATCTGGATCCCGGAGTCGCCGCGGACCGGCGGGCCGTCCACGACCTCGGCTCCGCGGGCACGGAACGCGGCCACCGCGTAGACCAGGAAGAGCAGGACGAGCACGCACACGGGCGTGACCACTCCCAGCATCACCTCGTTGCTGAAGACCTGCTCCGATGCCTGCACGCTTCCGTTCCCGGGTGGGATCTCCGGACCGATGAAGATCACGACCAGCGGTGTCACGATCGCGCTGATCACGAGCCAGAGGACGACCAACTGTCTGCCGTACGCCTTGGCGGGTGCTGCTCCGGTGACCTCGGGAACGGTGGACATGGCGCTCAGACGACGTTCACGAAGCCGTCCATGTAGCCGATCGTCTGCATCGGCCCGCCGAAGCCGTAGAGGAAGCCGGCGGCGCAGGGGACGAAGCACTGCCACCGGTAGTGGCCGGGCTTGCCGGTCCGGAAGGTGAACGTGACCGTGTGGTGCGCCATCGAGAGGTCGCACGGCGCGTACCCGCACTGGTTCTTCTCGTCGTCCTGCACCGGTTCGATCGGAACGAGCACGCCGAGTGCCGGGATCGCGAATGTGTGGGACGGCTGGTCGGGCGCCATGGCGAGGAGTGGCTTGCCGTCGACCATCTCCGGTCCGACAAGCCCCTGGGGGCGGCCGAGGAAGGGATTGCGCAGGCCGCTTGCGCCGTCGAAGTTGTAGATCGTCACGTGCACGAGCGAGTTGGCCGGCAAGTCGAAGACCGTGGTGCGCTGCCAGCCCTTCGAGGTTCGCACGAGGTAGGAGACCCAGTCCGGATGATTGGGGGCCTCCGTCGGGCCGACCGCAGCGACGGTCTGGAGGGTGAGGTTCACCGCCCGCGTCGCACCCGCCTGGCCAGGCGGCGTATAGGGCTCCGTGTTCCCGACGAGGTAACCGGAGATGTAGAAGCCGATCAAGACGCCTGCGAGCGCAACCACGACCACCACACCGACGAGCTTCTTCGTCTGGGCCGCCACCGCGCCTGCGGATATATCGGACGGCTCGAGCATTTGTGCCCAAGATGACGAAACTGTCATCGCCCGGTCATTTACAGGTCATTCAAGTGGGCGATATGGTCCCTCGGCGAAGGGGCACCGCCGTGCAGATCCTGGTCATCGACGACGAAGCGCGTATCCGATCGTTCCTTGCCCGAGGCCTTGAAGCGGAGGGCTACTCGGTGGAGGGAGCAGCGGACGGATACGCAGGGCTCGCGCTTGCGCTCGGATCGTCGTGGGATCTCGTGGTGCTCGATCTCCTGCTCCCCGGGCGGAGTGGCCTGGACGTGCTACGGGAACTGCATCGCGAGCGGCCGGCGCTGCCCGTGCTCGTGCTCTCGGCCCGCTCTGATCTCCCGACGAAGCTGTGCGGCTTCGAACTCGGCGCCTCCGATTACCTACCGAAGCCGTTCTCGCTGGCCGAGCTGATCGCGCGGGTGCGGGTACAGCTGCGGAAGGTCGCGTCCTTCGGCGAGAACGGCAACCTGGTCAGCGGCGGGCGCCTGACGCTCGATCTCGCTCGGCGCCAAGCTCGTTTCAACGGGACAGTCTGCGACCTCGCCGACCGCGAGTTCCGGCTCCTGCACCACCTGCTCCTCCACGAGGGTGAAGTAGTCAGCCGCGAGCGCTTACTCGCCGACGTCTGGGGGTACGGCTTCAACCCCGGCTCCAACGTCGTCGACGTCAGCGTACGGCGGCTGCGCAAGAAGCTCGGCCCCGACGCTCCGATCCAGACGGTTCGACATGCCGGGTATCGCCTGGTCGCGTAAGCACTCAGTCGAGGTCATGTGGGGTGCATTCGCCGCCGCGAACATCGGCGCGATGATCGCGTGGCCAAGCTGGGAGACGGTCCCGTTCCACTTCGTCTGGATCAGCCTGACGCTCCTGTACGGCTTCCGAGTCTGGTCGCCGCAGGTGACGATGCTGATCCTTGCCGCGGTTGTCTTCACCACAGGCGGATCGATCCTCGCCGACGCGTTCGCCGGCATCCAGCTCTGGGGTGAGCTCTTCGAGGTGCCGCTCATGTCGGCAATGTTCCTGGCGATGGTCTGGCACGCACGGCGCCGGGTCGCGGCGATTCAGGAGTCGGAGGCGCTCGCTGAGAGTCGGGCAACCCTCCTCGCCAGACAGGAGCGCTTCCTCCACGACGTCACGCACGAGCTCCGAACGCCGGTGACGATCGCCCGCGGCCATCTCGAGCTGCTCCAGAGCGAGGGCCGGAGCTCCTCCGAGGTCGCCGTCGCGCTCGATGAGCTCGGCCGCATCGAGCGGATCATCACCCGCCTGCTCCTGCTCGCGAAGGCGGACCGACCAGACTTCCTCGCTACCGGCCAGGTAGACGTCGAGGCTTTCCTTGAGGACGTGTTCATGCGCTGGTCCGAGGTCGCCCCGCGCAGTTGGCGGCTCGGATCGATCGCCCGCGGGCAGCTCACCGCCGACGAGGAGGCGCTCCGCATCGCCCTCGACTCGCTGGTCGAAAACGCCGTGAAGTACACCGAAGAGGGCGACCCGATTGAGCTGCGGGCGATCTCTGGCGCTGAGTCACTCACGATCCAGGTCGCAGACGGCGGCTGCGGGGTCCCCCCGGCGGCTCTTGATCGCATTTTCGAGCGCTTCGGACGGGCCGACGAGGCACGTGCCCGCACAGACGGGGGCGTCGGGCTCGGTCTGTCCATCGCCGCCGCGATCGCAAAAGCGCATGGCGGCACTTGCACAGTCGAATCGAGCCGCGACGGAACGGTCTTTGCGCTCAGCCTGCCCGCGTTTCGACCGGAAGTACAGCTGCCACCAGTTTCATCCGCATCGGTTCTCGCGGAAGTACCGTCGGTGACCTAAGGAGATGCGCCACCGGATGCTGCTGCTTCGGCCCCAGCGAGGGTCTAGCCCGGGATGGGCTCGGGGTCGAGCTCGACGCTCGGAAACCCGGCGGTCGAGAGGACGCGCCCGTCGGCGAGGATCAGGAGCGCCTCGTAGCCGCTGAGGTGGGCGGCCCAGTGAGGGGCCCGCGCAGCCCCCATCGCGAAGGCGGCGGTGGCGTAGGCATCGGCGGTTCCCAGGTCGGGGCCGGTGATCGTGACGGAGCGGATGCCGCCGGGCGGCCGGTGGGTGTGCGGGTCGAGGACGTGGGAGCCGCGGGCGTACTCCCCCGAGGTTGCGATTGCCAGGTCGGTCGCCTCGACCACCTTCGCCACCTTGTCGTGCTCCGACGGATGCTCGATCCCGACGCGCCATGTCCACCCCGGCACGGCACGTCCGCGGAGCCGTATGTCGCCACCGGCGTTGATCGCGTAGTTGCGGAGGTCGGCACGGTCGAGCAGCGCCGCGCCGCGATCGACCGACCACCCCTTCACGAGGCCGGACGGGTCGACGCCGTCGTCCGACGCCGCGCGCACGTCGAAGTAGCCATCGGTCTCGATCCGGAGCTCCTCGCAGCGGGCGAGCACCCATCTGACGTCAGGATGTGCGTCGATCAGGGCGAGCTCGCCACGGTTGAGGCGGCTGACCTCGCTGTCGTCCTTGTAGGTGCTGAAGACGGAATCGACCCAACGGAACCAGTCGAAGAGCTCCCCGAGCGCCGACTCCGGATCAGGGCTGCCGTCTCGTACGTCGACGACGATCGGCATCCCCATGATCTGCTCGACCCGGCGGACGCCGGGCAGCGAATCGGACATCAGCTCTTCTGCGCCTGGAGGAGCGCTGCCTGTAGCGACTCGAGGAATGCCTGACTCGTGTAGGTCGCGCCCGAGACCATCTGGATGTTCGCGCTCTGCGCCTGGAGGAACTCCTGGCGGAGGATTGGTAGCGCCTGCTCCATGATGAACTGGGAGCGGCCCGTGTGGTACGTGTAGCCGCCGCCGAGGCCGGTGTACTTGCGGGTGACCCGCTTCTTCTTGCCGGTGGTGATCGTCGTCTTCCGCACCGTGATCGTGATCCGCACGGTGCCCCAGCGGTCGGCCTGCGCCTCCGGGCCTGTGAACTTCCGCGTCGTCACCTTCTTGACCGGCCGGACGACGGTCCTGGCGGGCGCACTCGCGGCCAGGGCGGCGGCGTTGGTGACCGGCAGCGCGACCGTTCCGGCCGCGATCAGTACTGTGAGTCCTCGTTGCATAGTGGTTCTCCTCGGGGTCAGAGCGCGAAACGCTCGGTATGGACGAAGCGGCGGGGGACCCCGGCGGCGCGTACGGTCCGAGAGACCAGCTCGGCCATGGCCGGCGGGCCGCACACGTAGACCTCGCGGTCAGCGACGTCGGGGACGAGCTCCCGCAGGTGGTCGGGCGAGAGCAGCCGCTCGCCGCCCGGCGCCGCGTGGTCACCAACGATGTAGTGAAGCTCGACCCCCCGCCCCCGCGCGAGCTCGTCGAGTTCATGACGGAGGATCAGGTCGCTTTCGCTGATCGCGCGGTACACGACCGTGACGTCACCCTCCGCCTCCGCCAGCAGCGCGCGCACCGGGGTAATGCCGATCCCGCCGGCCACGAGCAGTGCCCGGTCGCGCCGGCGAGTCGCGTCGGTGAAGACGCCGAACGCGCCTTCCGCGACGACGCGGGTGCCGACCGGGATGCGCTTCAGCCGGGTGGTGTGATCTCCGAGCGCCTTGACGGTGATCCGCAGCGACCGACCATCCGGTTCCGCCGAGAGCGAGAAGGGATGCGCGGTCGTCCACCAGCCTCGCGCGAGGAATCGCCAGAGGAAGAACTGGCCAGGGCGGACCCGCAACCGCTCGAGCCTTCGTCCGGTGATCACCAGGGAGACGACCCCGGGCGCCTCCTCGACGACGGTGGAGACCCTCAGGCGGTAGCGCAGCGCCTGGACGGCGGGCACGACAAGGCGGAAAGTAACCAGCAGCGCGAGGGTGGCGACGTAGAGCGCACGCCAGTAGTCGGCGGCGGTCACGTTCAGGACGAGTTCGTTGCCGGTCGGGATCTGGTGAAACCAGGCGAGTGCGATGCCGGCGTAAGCGGCGAGGTGCACGGCGTACCACCACTCGTACCGCAGCCGTCTGCGCACGATCACCACCGAGCTGGCGGCGACGGCGAGGAGCAGCCCCGTGCCAACAGTGGCAGTGATCATCCCCGGGTAGATGCCGCCACCGAGCATGGTCGACAACTCGCCGCCGATCGACAGCCGGTCCATCAATGCATAGCCCCAGACGCTGAAGACGACGTGCGCAACGACGAGCCAGATGGTCGCGAAGCCGTTCCACCGGTGCCAGACCGTCAGCCGGTCGAAGCCGACGAGCCGCTCCAGCGGCCGCAGCCGCGCCAGCAGAATCACCTGGATCAGAGCGAGATACGCGGAGAGCAGACCGGTGATCCGCGCGACGCTGGTCAGCGCCTCCCCAGCCGACTTCACCGAGAGGTTGCCGCCGTTCACCCACAGCCAGACCATCACCGCAGCGTTCGCGAGCATGATCGCCCAGACGACGAACAGGCCTACCGTCCGTAGACTGTGCGCCCGCTCTCCGGTGAGTCGACGCGCCTGCGGCTCGACGGCGGTCGGAGGCAGCGCGGACACGTGCTGGAGCTCGCGCATCGGGCCATTGCAGCAGCGCCACATGAAGATCATCTGAATGGGGCGGTCACTCCGCTCGGAGCGACGACAGAACCTCGGTCTCGTCGACAGGCGCAGTGCGATGACGCTCGGTCCTACGGGAGGCGGACCTTCCGGTGACGCACCAAGGTTCCGCGCACCGACTGGAGCAGTGCAACCAAAAAGGCGGTTCCTTCCACTCTGGCGAACGCGTCGGCCCTCTAGACGCCGAGGTCGATTCGTCAACTCCTTGCCCGCGTCCAGAAGGACGCGTCTACTTCACCAGAAAGACCGGCTGTCCCGTGGTGAAGGCTGACGGCGATCTCTCGCGCATCTCATGCTGAGTTCTAAGCCGCGCCGGCTTCTTGACGAGTTCAGCCGATAGGCGACGGGGCTGCGGCACCCCTCGCCTATCGGCAGTTCAGGATCGCAAGAAGTGCCCGGCGGCGCATCACCTTCGCTTGGTGATCTTGCTAACCATCGGCACCCTCGGAAGGCAGAAAGGCGCCGCCTTCGAGGAGCCGCGTCTGGCTTGAGACCAGGAGTCCGGTTCGATCCCTCCCGGAAATCCGTAAGGCTCTACTTGAGGTCGAACTTGCCCCAGTTGCTGCGTTATCGACGTTTCACGAGGTTATGCGATTTGCGCGACACCTGTTGACTGTGATAATCCGGGGCTCGAAGTACGACTGCCACAATCGCGAGGGGAGCGCCTGTGGTGCCGAACCGGGTTGCTTTACTGGCTGACCAGCGATGGCTGCTACAAGTTCTCGGTCGCACTGCCGCACTGTTGGTCGCACTCGTTTGCGCGTCGATCTTCGTCAATACTGCGCGAGCCGATGATCTAGGGCCGACGGATCCCTCCGGCACCCCGAGCAGCTCGGCCCCGGCCCCCGACGCCGATACCCCGACCGCAACAGACGCGCCAGATACAGACGCGGCGGTTACGGACGGCACCTCGACTGGCGCCACCGATCCCAATGCCGACGTCCCGGTGCCCGACCCAACCTCGACCGGCACGGATCCCACTGCGACCACAGCCTCGACCGGCAGCGCCCCACAAGCGCCGGGATGCACCCCCACGCCCTCCGATCCCACCCCGACCGGCACGAATCCCACCGCGACCACAGCCTCGACCGGCAGCGCCCCACAAGCGCCGGGATGCACCCCCACGCCCTCCGATCCCACCCCGACCGGCACGGATCCCACCGCGACCACAGCCTCGACCGGCACCGCACCAGAGGCAGCGGGAGGCACCGGTGCCGTAGACATTGGGGCAACTAGCACAGTGCCGGCGGCTCCCGGCTTCTCCACCGCGCAAGCCTCCGCCAGCAACAAACGACCCCCGAAACGCCGTAGCGGTTCGAATGCCGTCAATGGCACTACGGATTCCGCGCCTCCGGCGAGCGAACCTGCTCCCGCCGACGATGGATCGAATGCACCTGCTGACTCAGGGACGCCGTCCGGACTGGTCAATGTTTCCTCGACCGGCTTCTCGACGGCGGCCCCGGCAAGACCGAAGGTCGCGAGCGATCTGACGACGGCTGGTTCTCTGTTGAGCGCATCCTTTCTTCACGAGGCCACGGCAGACTCGGGGCTCGGCGGCCGAACCGTGCCCATTTCGCCTCCTACGCTCAACGCTGACGTCCGCAGCATTGTCCGCACACAGGTCGATCAACGTGTCGTTGCCTGCGAGTCCACCGTCTCTGCGAGCGTCGGCTCCGCTTCTGAGCGGATCCTCCTCGCTCGCTTGCCCGTCCACGTCGATACGAATCAGGCTGCGCGGTCTGGAGCGACGGGCGAAAGGAAGGGCCACCCAAACGAGTCGCGGAAACTGGGTCCGCAGGTGCCTCCTGCCCCTGACAACGACAAGCCCCTCCTGCCGCCTGCCCCGGGTTCCTCACTGGGGTCCGGCGGCTCTGGTGGGACGCAGGGCAAGGACGTCTACGGCGTCGTCACGGCCCGCTTGAGTCTCATCCCGCCGCGCAACGGACGCCTCGTTACGCTCGTCGAGAAACAGCGGCGAGCACTGCGCCTCTTCTTCATCCTCGAGCGCCCCGGCTAAGGCCCAACGCCCGGCCGTCGCCGCGTGCGCGTGGCGCCCTTCTCGGGCGTCCCGCAGCGTGGCCATGAACTCGAGTGCGAAAGGAGTGCTGCAAGATGAGCGTCGAACCTGCACATCAACAATCGAGCGGACCTGCCTGCAGGCCCGGCGACGGGGACTCGGACCTCGGGATCGAGGACTCGCTCAGTCTTTATTTCCGAGGAGTCGGACGCACACCGCGTCTCTCCCGGGTGGAAGAGCGCGAGCTCTGCCGCCTCAAGGATGCCGGAGATGACCGGGCCAAACGTCTTCTGATCGAGGCGAACCTACGTCTGGTTATCTGGATCGCGCGCCAGTACCGACATCGCAAAGTCCCAGTGCTCGATCTCATCCAGGAAGGGAACCTCGCGCTCACGCGAGCAGTCGAACGGTTCGACTATCGGTTGGGTTTCCGGCTCTCGACATACGCCACGCTGTTGATCAGGCGTGCGATCGAGCAGGCGGCGGACCCACGCGTCGTTCCCGTGCCGATATATGTCCGAAGGCAGATTCGGGCAGTTCATCGATCGCAGCAGATCCTCCGGCAGCGCCTGAGTCGCGAGCCGCTGCTGAGCGAGATCGCCGCGGAGGCGGGTCTCGAGTGGCGCCGCCTCGACGAGCTCCTCAACTACGAACGGCAACCCCTCAGTCTCGAAACCGCCGTGGGAGAGGAGCGGGGCGCCGACACCGAGCTACTCGCGGACGACACGAGCTCGACGTATCCGGAAGCAACCACCGCCGAGCGCATGCGGAGAGAAGAGGTTCGGAGCGCCCTCAGCTCGCTCGACGATCGTCTGCGCCTGGTACTCCAGCTGCGCTTCGGTCTAGCAGGGCAACCTCCCCACACGCTCGTCGAGGTGGGAAGAGAACTGGGCGTGACGTGCGAGCGGGCGCGTCAACTGGAGGTGAGGGCGCTCGACGAGCTGCGCAACCTGGCGCCGGATCTCCGTGTCTATCTCGAGGTTGCGTGATCCGGAGAGGTCTGGTGACGTGACATGGGACACAAAGCAAGTCAAACTAGAGCTGCGCCCAGAAGCGCGCCTCTCCCCTTCTGGGCGCAACTCTTTCTCTATTGAGTCCAAGAACTGCAAGAACGCAACCCCTCGCTGGTCGGCAGAAGAACGGGTGTGCGCCCTCTTCGGCAGGGCCACCCGCCGCACTCGGCGAACACCCTCAGCGCATCAGCCTTCGGACTTCACACATCGTGCGGGGACGTGGGCGGTGACCTCTGGCGCACATGCCAGGAGGTTCATAGCCGCTTGGGACGTGACCGGGACGTCGACGTCGATCGAGATCGCGTCGCAACCGGGATCCTGTTCGACGGAGCGCGCCTCAAGCCCGTTACGCGGCGTCTCGGCGGCTCTCCTCGTCGCGGCTGAGCTCGAGCAGCAGGTTGTTGAGGATCTCCTCGGCCAACTTCCATTCCTTCTTCCATTCCTTGCGCGCCAGACGAAAGCACACGCTCCCGTCTGCCCGCTCGATCACCCAGCAATGCCTCACGTCGCCCTTTTCTTCGCGCAGGTTGTACGCCGCCGCCTGCCCAAGGGCCTCGGTGTCCATCACGCCGTCTCCTTCATCACGAACTACGACGGCTATTCGCTGGCCGACGGCTGCGGCGAACGTATGGGTTCCGTAAATCCTGCGGTGCTAGTCCACCGGTAGCGCGGAACTGATCTCGGGGTCGAGGTGCTCTGTCGCAGCCGGCACCGCCAAGGTGGTGCGCTGGAAGACCTAACTTCGGACCATCAACCCCCGGGAAGGCGGCCAGAAGGTCGAGACGTCCGAGCTCCGCTTGCGCTGCATGTCTGAGATGCTCATCCGGCTGTGAGTCGCCTCCGTGGGCTCCTCGTTCGATTCGCGGTGCTCGCAGACGTCTTCCGAAGTCCGGAGCTGCGGCGTGTCCAGTCCGCTTGGGCCGGCTACTACATTGCCGACTGGTCGGCGTTCGTCGCGCTCTCGATTTATGCCTACGACTTTGGCGGCGCAGCGGCTGTCGGCCTGCTCGGCCTGGTCCGCGCGCTTCCGGCGGCGCTGGGAGTCCCGGCCGGATCGGCGATGGCAGACCGAACGCGGCGCGAGCGCGTTCTCTTCTTCGTCCAAGCGACCCGTGCGGTTGCCCTGGCCGCCTCAGCGGTGGTCGTCGCCGTAGGCGGACAGCACTGGGCAGTCTTCCTCCTGGCAGGTATAACCGCCGGCCTCGGGGCCGCTTACCGGCCGGCGCAGCTCGCCCTCGTGCCACTGCTCGCTCGCACCCCGCAGGAACTCGTCGCTACGAATGTCTCCGGAAGTATTCTCGAAGGACTAGCGGTGCTCATCGGTCCCGCTCTCGCCGGGATTCTTCTCACGTTCACCGGCACAGATGTGGTTTTGGCGATCTGCGCCGCGATCTCCGCCTGGGCCGCCCTCCTCGTCGCGCGTATTTCGTCCGGGCCGTACGTTCCTGCTCGGGGGGACGGCGCGATCGCGGATTTGAGCGCCGGCCTGCGCACGCTCGCCCGTGAGCCGAACACGCGCCTGATTATCGGTCTGTTCGCTTCTCAGACATTCGTCCGCGGGCTGCTGAATGTCCTACTCGTCGTGACTGCCTTTCGACTCCTGGACATAGGCCAGTCGGGCGTGGGCTTCCTGAACGCGGCCTTCGGAGCCGGTGGGCTGCTTGGGGGAATGGCCGGGCTGGCCCTCGTCAGCCTGAGGAGGCTCGCGCGGCCGTTTGCCGCCGGGCTCGTGATGTGGGGCGTTCCGCTAACGCTCATAGGCATCTGGCCGCATACCTCCTGGACAGTGGTCTGCCTCGCGGTCGTCGGAGCAGGCAACGCTGTCCTTGACATCGCCGGTTTCACGCTGATCCAGCGCGGCATCGACGACGCCGTACTCGCTCGGGTCTTCGGCGTCTTCGAAGTCCTCGTCATCGCCGCGCTCGGGGCGGGGTCCATCGTCGGGCCGCTGCTCGTCGATCAGTTGGGGCCTCGGTCCGCCCTAGTTGTTGCCGGCAGCATCCTGCCGGTCTTGACGATCTTCACGTTCCCGCGGTTGCGCGCAATCGATGGCGCCGTCGTCATTCCGGAGCGGCAGCTTCGAATGCTCCAGTCGATCCCGCTCTTCAACCCGCTCCCGCCGACGACCCTCGAGCGGCTCGCTGCTCACCTTGCCCCCGTGGCAGCCGTTGCCGGAACCGAGCTTGTGCGAGAGGGCGACGCCGGTGACCTCTTCTACGTCGTCGAGGCAGGACATGTCGAGGTTACGAGGGCGGGCGGGCGCGTCACCGATCTGGGACCGGGCGACTACTTCGGCGAGATCGCGCTTCTCCGAGACGTTCCGCGGAGCGCCACGTGCACCGCGAAGACGAATGTCGAGCTCTACACGATCGACCGAAAGCGGTTCGTGTCCGCCGTGACCGGCAACAGCACGAGCGCAAGCGAGATCGAGAGCGTCATCCACAGGCGCCTAGGCGGACTGGAGGCTGTCGCGTAACCTGCAGTACGGGTTCTTTGCGCCGCCCTGCTCCTCACAACCGAGGGACGCGCAAGACCTCGGCTCCGCTGTCCGAGCGGATGATTGAATCAAGTCGAGCTCGCCGATAGGTTCGGGCGGTCCGCGGTTCGGGCGTGTGGAGGGAAGGAGCGCGTGATGATCCAGTTTGAGGAGGTCTATCGGCGCTCGCTGGATGCCCCTGAGAAGTTCTGGAGCGAGGCCGCAGCCGCGATCGACTGGGTCGAGCCGTGGAGGAAGGTACTCGACGATTCTCGGGCGCCCTTCTATCGGTGGTTTGCCGGCGGTCGCCTGAACACCTGTTACAACGCGCTGGACCGTCACGTCGAGGGAGGTAGGGCAGATCAGCTTGCGCTGATCTACGACTCGCCGGTCACGGAGACGACTGCCACGCTCACCTACAGAGAGCTTCTCGAGCGGGTCGCACGCTTTGCCGGAGCTCTCGCGGCGCACGGTGTCGAGCGGGGCGACCGCGTGATCGTGTACATGCCGATGGTTCCCGAGGCGGTGATCGCAATGCTCGCGTGCGCCCGGCTCGGAGCGATCCACTCGGTGGTGTTCGGCGGCTTCGCGGCGGACGAGCTCGCCAGCCGGATCGACGATGCCAAACCCAAGGTCGTCATCGCGGCCTCGTGTGGGATCGAGCCTGGCCGAGTGGTCCCGTACGTGCCCCTCCTCGACGCGGCGATCGCCAGGGCAGAGTCGAAGCCCGAACGCTGCATCATCCTCCAACGGCCAATGCTCGAGGCCGAGCTCGATCCGGCCCGGGACATCGACTGGGACGAGGCAGTTGCGGGGGCCGAACCGGCCGACTGCGTGACCGTGGAGGCGACGGATCCGCTCTACATCCTGTACACGTCGGGCACGACCGGCCGGCCGAAGGGAATCGTGCGCGACAACGGCGGACATGCCGTGGCGCTCCAGTGGTCGATGAGCCATATCTACGACCTCCAGCCAGGCGACGTGTACTGGACGGCCTCCGACGTCGGCTGGGTCGTCGGCCACTCGTACATCGTGTACGGGCCGCTCTTGCACGGCTGTACGACAGTCCTCTACGAAGGCAAGCCCGTCGGCACTCCCGACGCAGGCGCGTTCTGGCGGGTGATCTCTCAGCACGGTGTGTGCACACTCTTCACGGCACCGACTGCCTTCCGCGCCATCCGCCAGCAGGACCCCGAAGGCGAACTGATCGAACGCTATGACCTCTCGCACTTCCGCGCGCTCTTCCTCGCCGGAGAACGCTGCGACCCTGAGACACTCCGCTGGGCCGAGGAGAAGCTCGAGGTGCCGGTAATCGATCACTGGTGGCAGACCGAGACTGGCTGGGCGATCGCCGCCAACTGTCTCGGAATCGAGCGGCTGCCCGTCAAACCTGGATCGCCGACACGGCCGGCGCCGGGCTGGGATCTCCACGTGCTGGACTCCGCCGGGGACGAGCTTCCGAGCGGACAGATCGGCGCGCTCGTGGTGAAGCTGCCGATGCCGCCTGGCTCCTCACCGACACTGTGGCAGGCAGACGACCGCTACCACGAGGCATACCTTGCCGCCTATCCCGGTTACTACCGGACGGCCGACGCCGGTTACCTGGACGATGAGGGGTACGTCTTCGTTATGGCCCGAACCGACGACATCATCAACGTCGCCGGCCATCGGCTCTCGACAGGGGCAATGGAGGAGGTCCTGGCCTCGCACGCCGATGTCGCCGAGTGCGCAGTCGTCGGCGTCGCGGACAGCCTGAAAGGGCAGGTGCCGGTTGGCTTCCTCGTCTTGAAGGCGCGAGTGAGACGCCCCCACGACGAGATCGTCGCGGAGGTCGTGCAGGCGGTTCGCGACCGAATAGGGCCCGTCGCGTCGTTCAAGTCCGCAACCGTCGTCGACCGCTTACCGAAGACCCGCTCCGGAAAAATCCTGCGCGGCACCATGCGCCGGATCGCCGACGGCGAGGAATATTCGATCCCGGCGACGATCGAGGATCCAGCAACACTGGAAGAGATCCGGCATGCCCTGGGCGATATCGGATACGCACGGAAGCAACCCGCGACAGCGCCCAAAGCCTGAGAACGAAGCCTTCGAGACACGACCGGGCGGGTCGCTTCTGGAGTTGACTAGGAGGTCGGCCTCCGAGACACAGACCAGGAGGTCGGCGTCTGGGTGACAGCCGAGGAGATCGCGACGACCTAGCCGTCGATCCGGAAGATCGGGTGGTCGGGCGCTATGCGGTCGAGATCTGCGCTCGAGGTCTCGGGGCCGACCCCCGAGAAGAACCGCCCGACTTCACACGCCCACTGTCGGAGGTACGCGCGGAGGATCTCCTCCTTGTCGGAATCGGCGACCTCGGTGGCGTGAAAGTGCCACGACGCCGACCGAGCAAGAGGTCGCCGTCACCTGCAGGGTCAGCGCCTCAGGCGCCTGCGCGCCGCTCGCAGAGCACCTTGAGCGACACCGACTGCTTCTTGACGTCGCCGGCGATCACCGGCTTCATCACCGCGAACAGAACCTTCAGGGCGCCGCGCGGCCGGAAGTCGTACGCCACGGTCATGCGCGGCGGACGGTCGCTTGTGAGGGCAGGGGAACTGGGCGGTGGAGGCAGGTCATGACGTGCGGCGGGTTATCACCAGGCAGTCGACGTTTCCGGACAGGCCCCTTGCGGAGACAAGGCCTTCCTATATGCCTCTAGCCGCCACCTGGAAGGAGCCTCAGCAATAGAGACATCACGGTCAGTGGCCGCGTTCGGCCGCCTAGCAGAGTCCTGGTTCGGAGCTCAACTCAGCCGACAGATCTGTGCTCATCATCGCCGTCGCCTGCAACGGATCGGCTGGAGACCGGCGCTTGAGCCTTCCCCCGGCGGATGGGCTGCTGGAGAGCCTCCACCGCGGTCTGGCAACGCAGTCGACGTTCTGGTCGACGGAGCACACGCTTTGCCGACCATTGCCGAGGAACTCCAGCGGGCCCAATCTCGCGTCTTTCTCACGGGCTGGTACTTCTCGCCGGAGTTCGCGCTCAGACGTGACAGTGAGCCGCTCGTGCTTCGCAACCTCCTCGCCGAACTGGCCGAGCGTCTCGAGGTGCGCATGCTTGTCTGGGCCGGATCGCCACTTCCGCTCTTTCGACCGTCAAGAAGCGACGTGCGAAAGATGCGCGATCAACTGACCCGATCGACCAGAATCCAGTGTCGTTTGGACTCGAACGAACGACCGCTTCACTGCCACCACGAAAAGACGATTGTGATCGATGACCGAGTCGCATTCGTCGGCGGAATCGATCTCACATCAGAAGCCGGCGATCGTTACGACACCAACGATCATCCGGCACGAGCAAGTGTTGGCTGGCACGATGCCTGCGCGAGAATCGAGGGTCCCGCAGTCAGCGACGTCGTCGAGCACTTTCGCATGCGCTGGCACGAAGTAACCGGCGAGATTCTCGAACCTGCTTCTCCCACAGATGCAGCGGGCGCAATCGAGCTACAGGTCATTCGGACCGTGCCCGAGAACATCTATGCGGCCACACCTCGAGGAGACTTCCGCATCCTCGAGGCATACCTCCGAGCATTCAAAGCAGCACAACGCTTCATCTACCTCGAGAACCAATTCCTCTGGTCCCCTGAGATTGCAAATGCGCTTCGCGCGAAACTCACCGATCCACCTGACCCCGACTTCCGGATACTGCTTCTACTCCCTGCCAAGCCCAATTCGGGCGCCGACGACACTCGCGGCGTGCTCGCCGAACTGATCGAGGCCGACCACGATGCCGGACGCCTGCTCGCGTGCACTCTGTACGCCCGCGCCGGCCGGATGACAGATCCGATCTACGTCCACGCAAAGATCGGAATCGTCGACGACACGTGGCTCACCCTCGGTTCAGCCAACCTCAACGAGCACTCGCTCTTCAACGACACGGAGATGAACGTCGTAGCCCATGACAAAGACCTCGCCGCCCGTACCCGACGGCAGCTGTGGGCAGAACACCTCGAGCTCCCGATCGACCAGGTGCCGCTCGACCCGATCGAGGCGATTGACAAGCTCTGGAAACCGATCGGCAAAGAACAGCTCGAACGCCGTCTCGAGGGCAAGCCGCTCACCCATCGGCTCGTTCGCCTACCTCACGTGTCGCGCCGATCTAGCCGCGTCCTCGGACCCCTCAGCGGCCTCATCGTCGACGGCTAGTCGACCGCGAGTACCTGCGCGACGACGTCGGCGGTGGTTGAGCGATTGCCACGCTTCACACGACGGCGCTTCCTGCGGCGGGACGCCGCTGGTCGTGACTCGCGTCGGCGAGGGTCAGCGGCTGCTCGGCCACGAGCAGCTCGGGGTCTTCGCCTTCACGCGGGCTCCGGCGGATCGTCGCGCTCGCCGAGCGGCCCTCCAGAACGAGCTCTCCGAGCGCGTTCTCGAACGTCGCGTCGCGGATCGGCGTCCAGCTCGCAGTCGGCGGCGTGACTCCGGCCACCTTGGCGAGTGATCCGAACAGCTTCGCTGCGATCCGCGACCCGGTTGCTCGCACAACGCGCCGCTCCTTCCGCGAGAGGGGGTTGCGAAACGGCGAGCAGATGAGCTGATACACGCGCGCCGATCGCCCGGCGCCGAGATCGACCTCGCTGATCGAGCTGCAATGCACGTCGCCGCCGAGCAGCAGGATCGTCGCGGGCGGCTCCGCGCTTTCGGTTCCGCGAGCGATCGTCCGCAGCCAGTCGCACAGCTGCTCGAAGGAGCGATTGAAGGCAGCCCAGTGCTCGAGGTCGACTGCGCGCCTGAGCCGCTCGCTCAGGTTGGCCCCGAGCTGTCCCCAGCGGCCCGCACAGAGCGCCTCATTCCACGCTTGCAGGTGATGGATGCCGATGGGCAGGAACACCGGTAGCGTGCTCGCGATGATCACATGGTCGAATGCGCCGCTCGAATGGTCGACGATCCAGTCCCATTCGTCGTCGTCGACCATCTGGCGACGACCGTCCGAGAGCACGCGCGCCGCACGTGAGTCGAGCACGAGCAGGCGTGTGTTGCCGAAGTCGCGGTAGAACGCCCAGCGGCTCGCGGCCGACTCGTGATCCCATGTCTGCGCGAGGCGCCGTAGCAGCGGTCCGGCGTCCTGTTCGGCTCTCACCTGTGGGTAGATGACGTCTTCCTCGAGCTCTGGCGGCGAGAGGTTGCCGAGATGCTGGTAGGCCCAGTACGACATGAACGCGCCGGTGATCCGCGCCTCCCACCACGGTTTCCGGCGCATCTCCTCGACCCAGAGCCAAGAGATGTTCCAGTCGTCGTGGACGTCGTGGTCGTCGAAGATCATCACGGTCGGTACCGTGGAGAACAGCCAGCGGATGTCCGGCTCTGACCACGATTCGCGGTAGAGCCGCGTGTACTCCTGGAAGTCCGCGACCTGTTCGCTCGGTTCCGTGTTTCTTCCGCGACGCGCCTCGATGAACTCCCGTGTTTCAGGCGAGACCTCGTCGGCGTAGACCTGGTCGCCGAGCAGGAGGACGGCGTCGGGCCATTCCATCTCGCCGCGCTGAAGCTGCTTTGCGTACGTCCAGAGTGCGTCGATCCCAACTTGCTTCATATCCTCGGACCATGCACGCCCGAGTTGGGTCGGCTGTCGGTCGCCGATGCGGCAGGAGCCGAAGACGAGGCGTGCGTGGCGCTCGTCGTTGCGGGTGTGGACGACGGACTGCGGGCGTCCGTCGCCGGGTGGCCAGACGAGCCTGCCGTCGAGACGGACGTCGTACGGCGTGACGCGGTTCGGTGAAAGGTCGTCGGCGAGCACCAGCGCGTAGTGGTGACCTTCGATCGCGAACGTCGACGTGCGATGGCCGAGAATCTCGACCTCGCACGGCGCGCTCGTCTCGACCCAGAAAGTCGCGCTTTCGGTACCCGCGTAGCGAAGCATGGGGCCGAGAACGAGCTCGGTCGTCCTCTCTTGCACGTGCCGGCCCCCGCTAGATGCGCCGATAGCGCGCCTCGACGAGCGAGAAGCACGAGAACGCGATCAGACCGGCGGCGACAGCCCCGAGCAGCCACGACCCATACGCGCCGTCGTAGAGCTTCGCAAGCGCACCGTCGAGGCCAATTGCTTCGTTCGCCTTGTAGTCGAAGGCGGCCCTGAGGAGGAACACGGCGACCAGTGCGAAGACGACTGCGCGAGCCACATGCCCGATCGTGCCGAGGATCGTGAACCAGGTCTTGACGACCCGCGGCATCTGCTCGGTCTTCGAGTCGTCGAGGAACTTGTGTCGAACGCCGCGGATGAACTGGTAGACGGCGACGCCTGCCAGGACGAGGCCCGCGGCGCCGACGAGCCAGCGCCCAGCAGGCCAGCCGAAGACGTCGCTCGTCGTCTTCTTCGTGTTGCCTCCCGAAGTGCCGGGGCCGGCAAGGATCTGGATCGCCACCGCGCACATCAGCGCATAGACGATGCCGCTGCCGAGGGCGCCGACGCGCTCGATCCCCTTGTCGGCGCCCTCACGGCCGTGGCCGAGGAAGGCTCGCAACAGCCGCCAGAGCGCGTAGCCGCCGAGGCCGATCGCCAGCAGTGCGAGCAGGACATGACCGAACGACCGCTGCTCGACGGTTCGCAGGGCGCCCTGCTGATTCGTGATCTTGCCGCCGTGGCCGACAACCAGCTCGAACGCCAGCAGGCCGATGATCCCATAGACAAGCGCACGCGCTACAAAACCGGCCCGCGAGAGAATTGCGAAGAGAGGCGTGTTGACGAATCTCTCGCTGGCCGAACGGGCACGGCCGAGCGAGACGGAGTTAGGTCCCGCCGTTGCCATTGTGTTCCCACTCCTCCTTCGGTAGGCAGATCGTGATCGCAGCGGGCTGGACGTTGACCGTGAACGACTTGACCTTCTTCCGATCGCCGCCGTCGACCTCGTAGAGAACCTTGCGGTTCAGCTTGACCTTGATCTTCGTCGCCGACGTCGCCTGGACGAGCGGCGAGCGTTCCGGGTTGCCGACTGCAGTGCGGGCGAGTGTCCGCACCCAGTCGCTGATCCCGTCGGCGTTGACGACGCCGACCTCGAGGCGGCCGTCGTCGGGGCTTGCGTCGTCGAACACTTCGACGCCGCCGAAGAGACGACCGACGTTGCCGATGAGGATGCAGCTCGCCGCCCCTGCGTACCAAGGCACGCCGTCAACAGCGATCTTCGCCTTGAACGGCTTCGCGCGCAGGTTCTTGGAACCTGCCCAGACGTAGGCGACCCGCCCGAGACGGTCTTTGAGCGTCCCATCCGCCTGCTGGATCATGGACGCGTCGAAGCCGGCGCCGGCCATGACGGCGAACCGCTCGCCGTTGAAGCGGCCGACGTCGAGCTTCCGCCGCTCCCCGTGCAGGCCGATTGCGACGGCCCGCTCGATGTCCTGCGGGATCCCGAGATTGGTCGCGAGCAGGTTCGAAGTGCCGGCGGGGAGGATCACCAGCGCCGCGTCCGAGCCTGCCATCGTGTCGATGCACCGCTGGAGCGTTCCGTCACCGCCCCACACGAAGAGCAGCTCGGCCCCCTCGGCGAGTGCGCGCTTTACCTGCTTCGGCGCGAAGCGGCTCTTCGGCACCTCGATCCACAGCGGATCATCCACGCCCTGCCGCTCCAACTCGCGTCGCAACTCGGGTAGGCCGCCGCCGAACGACTTTGCAGCATGGGCGATCACAGCGACTTTCGTCATCTCTCGGCGCTCCGTGCGGCTCGGCTGATGAGAACAAGCGCGCTCAGTGCAGCGATGCCGAGCAGCGCGCCGCCGGCAACGTCGAGCGGGTGGTGCATGCCGCGGTACATGCGGGAGAACGCGACGAACACCGGGATCAGCGCGGCGACTAGCCAGATCGCCACCTGTGCCGTACGGTTGGTGATCCGCGACGTCACTAGCAGGGCGATGCCGCAGTAGACGGCAATCGATGCCGCGGTATGCCCGGACGGGTAGCTGGCTTCCACAGGGAGCTTCTCGAGCCGATGGACCTCCGGACGATGACGGTGGACGACGAGCGTTGTCGCGCGATACGAGCCGGACTCGACGGCCAGCGCAAAGAGCAGGAACCCGGCCAGTCGCCAGTGCTTTGCGGCCAGAGCGACGACCGCGGCGACGCCGGCGATGATCGGCAAGACCACGCCGCCGGCCATCACGGAGCCGACGATCGACGCGTCTGTCAACCCGTCCGATCGGTGGCCAGCCAGGTAGCGGATGACGCTCTCGTCCGCGACCGCCACGCCGTGGACGTGGACAAGGGCCCTGGTCACGAGGAGCCCCGCTGCAATCGAGAGCGAGGCGATGACGGCGAACGCGATCAGTATCCCGGACAGGTAGGTGTAGACGGGATGGCCGGCGCCGGGCAATGTGGCCAGGCGACGCCCGAGGCGTCCCGGCTCCTGATCGAGCACAGGGAAAGCCAGCGCGGCGTCGCGGTGAGCTTCCTCGCGAGCACGGGAGTACCCGAGTGGTGTGACGGAATCGACGGACATGCGGTACGTGTGCCAGCGGTGACTTTGCGAGACCGATTGGTTTCTCGTACGACTCGCGGCGAGATGCTTTGTTTCTCGTTTGCCCGAATCGGAAACATCGCCGTTGCCGCGCGCCCGTCGTGGACGCGCTGCAGTCCGCTTCCATGCCACTGATCGCCGACCTGATCGCAGCACTCGCTGCCGGGCTTCTCGCCCTCGTTGCCGCGCGTTGGTGTGCTGCCTCGCCAGCGGTGCCGAAACGACCGACGCAAGAGGTCGCCCGCGCCGCCGGTGAGGTGGTTCGAGAGCACAGGCGCATACGAAGCTTCGTCGCGGGGCGGCTCGACCGCTCGGTCGCGACGGGCCTGCTTCTGACCGCAGCACTCGGCGTGACGCTCGTCGGCGGTCTCGTGCTCGGAATCCTCGCCGTTCTCGTTCGGCGCGTTGGGGCCATCCAGCACGTCGACAACTCGGTTGCGGCATGGGGGTACGACCACCGCAGCTCAGCCTCGACCGACGGCCTTCGAGCAATCACCGAACTCGGCAACATCAGGATCGTCATCGTCGTTGCTGCCGTGCTCGTGCTCGTCGACGCGATCCGGCGTCGGAACGGCTGGTCGTTTCTTTTCCTTCTCGTCGTGCTGGCCGGCATGGAGGCAACCCAGCTCGGCGTCAAGGAGCTCGTCGGGCGCCTCCGGCCGACGCTGAACCCGGCCGCGGCAACGCTCGGGCCGTCCTTCCCGAGCGGCCATTCGGCAACGGCTGCGGCTTTCTACGGCGCCGCAGCGCTGATCATCGGACGGTCATTGAGGCGCCCGACGCGGCAGTTGGTCATAGCAGCCGCGGTTGGGATCACGATCGCCGTCGCCGCCAGCCGCGTACTGCTCGACCTGCACTGGCTCTCGGATGTGGTCGGCGGCCTCTCGCTCGGCTGGGGCTGGTTCGCTCTCTGCGCAGTGATCTTCGGTGGACGGTTACTCAGACCCACCGCGGCTGCCGACTTTGCCTCAGCCGGCGCAGCGGAGCCTCCACGCGCAAAGCACTCGCGGCGGCCGCCACGGCGATCTGGCTTGCGAAAACGCGAGGCATAGCAAGCCCGGTGTCTCCAGATCGGTCTTCCTCGTGATGACCAGGGGCCCGAACAGGCCTAGCTGAGTTGCAATGCCAGCAGCGCGATGGCAGCCAGGGAACCGGCGACCATGATCATCGCGGCCGCGAGAAGACCACCGGCTACGATCCTCAGCTTCCGGGGCGCGAGCGACCATAGGAGCCCACCAACGCCGACCTTGGCGAACGCTCCCTTCGTCAGTGCCAGCCGCGCGATCGCAAGGACCATGACCAACCACCGGGCCGGCACGAACCAGATGACGTCGCGCGCTGCGGCCGGTCGCGGCCCCCTCGTACGCCGGGCAACCGACGTTCGCGGCTCAGGCAACCGCGACCGCCGCCTATCAAGCAAAGACCCCATCGGCAGCTTGAGTGTAGCCCCGGCGCCCAGGCCGACACCGCGGAGCTGATCCGCGTCTGCTCAGTAGCGGAGATCGACGGCCGCCCGAGTTCGCGGACGGTCGCCTCCGCGATTCACCAAAGTCCCACGCTCGATCGCGAAATCGTTCGAGGATGCCCTTGCACGGTCACAGCCCTCCCGGTTGGGGCCGGACGGCTGCATCAGCCTAATCAGGTTCGCCGTCGCGCTCGGCTCTACGAAGAAGTTGGCGGGATTTTCGATGGTCGAGAGAGTCAGAGGTTTTCACCTACTAATAGGTCGGTGTTACCGCCGGGAGATAACGCTCGGCGTTTCGGCAACGCGTCTTACCGGCGGCCCACGCCAACGGCCGAGACCAGTCGTCGGGAGACGAGGGCAGCCTAGTGAGCGAGCGCCCCTAATTCAGCGCAGGTGGTCGAAGGCTGCGGTCACGCTTGTATTGCCGTTGATGGTGAGTGTGCAGCTGTCGCCCGTGGTTCCTTTGCAGTCGCCTTGCCAGCCGCTGAAGAAGTAGCCAGAGCCTCTTGTCGGGACGGCTTTGAGCATGACAATCGTGCCCGCCCGATACCGCCAGCAGCCTTCACCGCAGCTCGCGGCCTCGGGGCTGAAGTTGACTGTGCCACTTCCGACTGGGGTCAGGGTGACCGTCAGGTTGTAGAACTGGTCAAATGTTGCGCTGACCGTCGTGGCGCTGCTGATCTTGAGGGTGCAACTGTCGCCCGTGGTTCCGGCGCAGGCGTCTTGCCAGCCGTCGAAGGCAGACCCCGGGTCAGCGACAGCCCTGAGGATGACGGTGGTCGGTCCGCCGTAGCTCCAGCAGCCATCGCCACAGCTGATACCACCGGGATCGCGAGTGATCCTGCCGCTACCGCTACCGCTCGTTCCGAGATTGAGCCGGGCGGGGGCGGCGACAGCACGCCCGGTGAAACTCGCGCTCACGGTCGTGGCGCCGCTGATCTTGACCGTGCAACTGTCGCCCGTGGTTCCAGCGCAGGCGTCTTGCCAGCCGTCGAAGGCAGACCCCGGGTCAGCGACAGCCCTGAGGATGACGGTGGTCGGTCCGCCGTAGCTCCAGCAGCCATCGCCACAGCTGATACCACCGGGATCGCGAGTGATCCTGCCGCTACCGCTACCGCTCGTTCCGAGATTGAGCCGGGCGGGGGCGGCGACAGCACGCCCGGTGAAACTCGCGCTCACGGTCGTGGCGCCGCTGATCTTGACCGTGCAACTGTCGCCCGTGGTTCCAGCGCAGGCGTCTTGCCAGCCGTCGAAGGCAGACCCCGGGTCAGCGACAGCCCTGAGGATGACGGTGGTCGGTCCGCCGTAGCTCCAGCAGCCATCGCCACAGCTGATACCACCGGGATCGCGAGTGATCCTGCCGCTACCGCTACCGCTCGTTCCGAGATTGAGCCGGGCACTGGCGGCGACAGCACGCCCGGTGGAGCTCGTCGACGGCGTCGGCGGACCCGTGGCACTTCCGTCGACGGGCTTGTGCGAACCGGAGGTGATGCCGAGCGCGATGCCGCCGCCCGCGAGGAACACGAGAATCGCTCCGGCGCCTACGATCCGGAAGAGCCTGCGCCGCTGGACTCGTTCGAGCGCCGCCCGGTCCGCAAGGTCGCGCCTCGCGGCATCCAGGTTGTGTCGGCTGGCGCAGCGTCCACGGCCACCGACCTGCTCCTTGAGCCGCACCGCCTCCTGGAGGCGATCGGCGGCAGAAGTAGCGTCCCCGGCCGCGAGCTGGAGCGTGCCGAGCTCGTGCAGCGCCCACGCCACCGCACGCTGGTCACCGAGAGCGCGTGCCGTCCGCAAGGCGAGCTCCAGCGACCGTACGAGGTCGAGCCAGCGCAGCAGGAGCGCGAGCAGCGCCGCCAGGTCGCGGGCGAGCCGGAGCACCTCCTTGTGCTTGCCCTCACGGTCGAGGCGACCGAGCAGTGCCAGCAGAGCGTCGATCTCGTCGGAGATCGCATGAGGGTCGCGTGAGCCCTCGGCAATTTCAGTGAACAGACGCAGACAGCGTTGGGAGTGCTCGGTGAGAGTCGAGGCCTCGCCCAGCACCTCCTCCAGCCTGTCCGTGGCCGTCGGCTCAGGCACCTCCGTCGCCTCGGGAGCACGCAGTGCCGCGCCGAGCGCGTTCGCCTGCTCGTGCTCCGACTCGGGCTCGAAGAGCACGAATGTGCCGTCGCTCGAACCGAGCTCGAGCTGATATCCGCCAACGGCAACTGCGGGGAAGAAACCGGGGCCAGACTGAAATTCGCTCATGCGGCTGTGAGTGACCGCATCACTGGATCTGCTGGAAGGTTGCGACTACGGGTGGCTGGCACATTCCCCGTGCCTGACCTGAACAGATTCTCCACGCTCCAGGTCATCACCTTGAACACGACCCGGCCTCCTTCTCCCTTGCCTACTAGACCGCCATGACCAATGCCATCTTCCGCACAAATTCATGGCCGGCAGAAGCTGTCAGGTGCTCCGGACCGTGAGCAGAATGAGCGACTAGGGATGGCGATACCGAGCAGGATCTCGAGCACCATCGCCGGAAGGCCGAGGCCCGTAGCGCCGATCGCCAAGGGCGCGAGAACTGCGACCACGGCGATCAGCGCCACCGACGCGAACGAGATCGCCATGGCTCGGATCGAGGTGGCCTACGCGATGCCGGCATCGAACGCTTCGCGGTCTGGGCCGACGAAGCCGACAAGACCGCGCGAGCCGAGCTCGAACGCCGCCGCTACACAGTCGCCGACTCCACGCGCGCAATGGCGATGATCCTCGACGACATCCTCGTCCCACGGTCTCAGATCGATCTTGCGCCCGTCGAATGGGAGACGCACCTACGAATCCTCGAAGCTCCGCCAGGCCTCCTCAGCAACGCGAACCTCTCGGACTTCCACCTGCTGGTCGCATTCCTCAACGGCGAGAGCGTGTCCACCGCGGTTGCCCTCGATCACAAGGGAGACTGCGGCATCTACGACGTCGCGACGCTCGAGCACGCCCGACACCGCGGCCTCGCGACCGCCCTCGTCGCCCGTCACCTGCATGACGCTCTCGCACGCGGATGCCGGACGGCAAGCGTCCAGTCGACTCCAGTCGCCGAACATATCTGCGGGGCCGCCGGTTTTCGTGATCTCGGCCGGATCCTCGAGTACGTGCCGCGCCCGTAGCTAGGCCGCTTGCAGGGAACTTCTCGCTGCAGTCCTGACAACGTCGGCTCGAGTTCGACGACAGGACACGCTGAGCGGCTCAGGCGCTCGCCGCGGGAAGGGTGAACGAGATGCGCGCCCCACCTTCAGGTCGGCTTTCGGCCCAGATACGGCCGCCCTGGGCTTCGACGAGCCCCCGGGCGATCGCGAGGCCAAGCCCCGATCCGGGCGAGCCTCGTGAGGAGTCGCCACGCCAGAAGCGCTCGAACATCCGCTCGCGCACGTCGCTGCTCACGCCCTCGCCCGTGTCCTCGACCGCGACCGTCACGCTTCCGGGCTGCCGTTTCGCGACGACGGCGATCGCTCCGTCGGCCGGCGTGTGGCGGAGGGCGTTGGTGAGGAGGTTGCAGAGCACGCGCTCGACTTTTTCGGGCGCGCAGCGAACAGCCGGCAGCGGCGCCTCGAACTCTGTCTGGAGACGGACGCGCTTGGCGCGGGCGTCCGCCTCGACGCCTCGGAGACAGGACTCGATGACCGTGTCGAGGTCCGCGTCGTGCAGCTCCAGCCGCAGGACGCCGGCGTCGATGCGAGCAAGCTCGAAGAGGTCGTCGACGAGCATCGAGAGCGTGCGAACCTGGTGATTCAGTGCCGGCAGGTATTCGGCGGGGTCGGCGAGGCCGTCCTCGGCCGCCTCGAGCATCGCCTGCATTGACGTGAGCGGGGTGCGCAAGTCGTGGCTGGCCCAGGCGACGAGCTCCCGCCGGGCGTCGAAGAGCCTCTCGATCGACTCGGCCATGGCGTTGAACGAGCCGCCCATCTGTTCGAGTTCACGAGCGCCCTCCTGGGGCGCACGGGTGGCGAGATCGCCGGCGGCCAGCTGGGCGGAGGCGGTACGCAGCCGCTCGAGCGGCTTCACGATCCAGCGGGCGAGCAGCAACGCCCCGACGACGGCGGAGAGCGCCGCAGCCGACGAGACAGCGAGGATCTTCTCGTCGTCATGCATGTGGAACATGACCCAGCCGGAGGCCAGAACCCCGCCGAGGGGAAGGACGACCGCGAAGAGCGCGAGCCCGGCGAGCTGCAGGCGGACGGTCGGGAGCAGTCTGAGCAGAAGCGCCGCGACGATCCCGACGGCGACGGTGCCGAGCGCGAGGAAGACTGCGACCTCGGTCACGGCGTGAACCGGTAGCCGCTGCCCCACACCGTCTCCAGGTGGCGTGGATGGGAAGGATCGTTCTCGATCTTCTCGCGCAACCGGCGGATGTGGACGGTGACAGTGCCGGTGTCGAGCACCGACGTATATCCCCACACGCGGTCCATCAGCTCCCGTCGCGAGAACACCTGGTTCGGGTTGCCGACCAGAAAGCAGAGCAGATCGAACTCGAGTGTCGTCAGCCGAAGCGGCGCCCCGCTCTTGTGCACTTCGCGTCGGCCCGGGTCGACGACGAGATCGCCGACCTCGATACGTTCTGCGACGACGCTCGGCGCGGAGGCTCGCCGCAGGACGGCGTTCACCCGCGCGACCAGCTCGCGCGGTGAGAACGGCTTGGTCAGATAGTCGTCCGCGCCGAGCTCGAGCCCGGTCAGCCGGTCAGCCTCCTCGGCAAGGGCGGTGACCATGATCACCGGCAGCTGCGAGCGAGCGCGGATCCAGCCGCACAGGGCCAGTCCGTCGGTTCCGGGGAGCATCAGGTCGAGCACTACCAAGCTCGGCGTCTCGCGCTCGAGAAGGTAGCGTGCCGTCTCGCCGTCACCCGCCTGCAGCGTCCGGTACCCCTCCTGCTCCAGGTAACGGACGACCACGTCGCGGACGACGGGCTCGTCGTCGACGACGAGAACGGTGCCCATCGGCTCATTCTCCAGAGGTGGCGAGGCCGAATCCTTAAAGGTTGCTTACGGACAGGTCCGGGCTGTTCGAGAATTCAGTCTTTCGTAATGGTGCCGCGTTTCAGCCAGGGCTACGGTCGCCGGGAATCGACAAGGAGGCACCTGTGAGTCTGCTGCGTCGCATCGCGCTATCGACCTCTCTCCTGGTCGTCGTAGGTTTCGCCGTCTTGGCCCCCGGGGCTCTGGCGGGTATGCACCCACAGCTGGCGGCCCGTCTGGCCGGCATGGGCGAGCACGGGATCGTCAACGTGAACGTGAACGCGAAGGGGAAGAAGCTCTGCTGGACGTTCGACGTCCCGACGAAGGGGATCACCGGAGCGACGATCCGCACGCGTGCGAGCGGCGCCGTCCTCGTCCGGCTCGGCACCAAGTACACGAAGAAGGGCTGCACGACCGCGTCCGAGATGACGCTCGAGCACCTGGAGTCGGCACCGGGCAAGTACTCGGTCTGGATCGACACGAAGGGCCACCCCGGCGATCTGCGCGGAGTGCTATTCGCCGGCATGGCGCACATGTAGGCGGAGACGGATGCCCGATCGCGATCAGCTCCCCGAGTCGCCACGCGAGAACCTTGGCGCGCGGCGGCTCGGCCGCGTCGGGTTCCTCGGAGTCGTCGGCGCCGGCGTCGCAACGCTCTTCTACGGCAAGACGATCTCGCATACGACGAGCCGGCTGACGAACCCGATCTCGGACGCGACCGGCCTCACCCGGATCATCCCCTCGAGCGGCTGGCGGATCTACACCGTTGCCGACTCGATGCCGAGCTTCGACCCCGCCTCCTGGCGGCTCCGGATCGACGGACTGGTCGAGCGGCCGATCGAGCTCTCCCACGACCAGCTGCTCGCCCTCCCCAAGGCCGAGCAGGTCTCGACCTTCCACTGCGTGACCGGGTGGACCGTCAAGCAGGTGCACTGGAGCGGCGTCCGCTTCCACGATCTGCTCGCGCCGACGCGACCCCGGCCACAGGCTGAAGCGCTGCGTTTTGTGTCGGCCGAGAAGCCTTACGACGACTACCTGGAGATGCGCCAGGTGCGGCTTCACGACGTGATGCTCGCCTACGAGATGGACGGCAAGCCGCTCCGCCGTGAGCACGGCGCCCCCGTGCGCGTCGTGATCCCGGAGATGTACGGCTACAAGAACGTGAAGTGGGTGGAGCGGATCGAGCTCGTTCCGAAACCCGGCTCGGGCTACTGGGAGCAGCGCGGCTACGACGTCGACGCGTGGGTTGGGCGGTCGAACGGCTATGGCTAGCGCCACCTATACCTCCGAGTCTCGCCGGCGCTACGTCGAGCGCTTCACGCTGACCGAGCGCCTCATCCACTGGGTCCACGCGACCGCGTTCTTCGTCCTGCTCGGCTCCGGACTCGTTCTCTACCTCCCCTCGCTCTCGGCGGCTATCGCCAGGCGGCCGCTGATCAAGGACATCCATTTCTGGACCGGGATCTCCTGGGCGGGGGCGATCCTCCTGATCGCCCTGCTCGGCAACCGACGCGCCGTCGCACAAACCGTCCGCGAGATCGACCTCTTCGACCGGGACGACGCCCGCTTCCTCGCCGGCGACGTCCATCGCCCGCAGGGCCGCTTCAACGCCGGTCAGAAGGTCAACGCGATCCTCACCGCCGCATTCGCGACGCTCTTCTTCGTGTCGGGCCTGCTGCTTTGGTACGGCGAGCGCGACACACGCTTCCGGCTCGGCGGCACCGTCTACCTCCACGACACGCTCATGTACCTCTCGGTCGTGATCGTCGTCGGCCACCTCTACCTGTCCCTCGTCCACCCCACCACGCGGCATGCCCTCCGCGGCATGACCCTCGGCACCGTCCGCGAAGACTGGGCTCGGACACACCACTCCAAATGGAGAACCGGACGCAAACGGTGAGCCGACGCGCCCTCTCCCACGCCGCGCACCGCGGTCGCCGCCTCCTCGCTCTGTTTTCGATGCTGTGCCTGTTCGCCGTCGGTTGAACAGTCGACCGCGCCCCCGTGCGGCGCGCCTGCATGACCATCAGCCGTCGTACCAGTAACCGCCAAGGACGCGAGTAATCACGTCGGGCAACGAGAACGAACGTAGAACGCGATCCAGGAGGTCGCTTCTGGCAACAGACCAGGAGGTTGCCCAGAAGGGTCTCAACCCAGCCGTCACTCGAGTTTCCCGTTGCCTGACACGCTAACGTCAGGTCAGGTCACAGGACAGGCGATTTTCCTTTGGAGCTAGCCGGACTCGAACCGGTGATCCGCGTGACCCTCCTTGAGCAGGGCCAGGGCTCCGTCCCACATGTGCCGGACTAGTCGGCCAGCGGGCTCGGCGCGACCGAGCCGCACCGATTGGCCTGCCCACGCCTGCATCCGCTGGACGTCACCCGTCTCGGCGGCTTGCGCGCGCATGGCAGCCGTCAGTCCTCTTTGAACCGGATAGGGCGCCGGGGGCGGCGCCTCGTCGGCGATCGCTGCCAGTGCGTAATCGGTCGCGACGCTTCGCCCGGCACGGCCGCTGAACACACTGGTGACGATCGTGTCCTCGGGCGCGACGCGAGCCAGCGCTTCTGCCCAGGCGGGGTGGATGTCCGCCTCCGGGCAACGCAGGAATGCAGATCCGATCTGTACCGCGCTCGCGCCGAGCATCAGTGCCGCGACAACTCCACGCGCGTCTCCGATCCCGCCGGTCGCGACCACCGGAACCTCGACCGCGTCCGCCACCGCCGGTATCAACGCCAACGATCCGACGAGCCGGCGTTGGGCCTGTGAGGCATCGAAGCATCCCCGATGTCCGCCCGCCTCCATCCCCTGCGCGACGATTGCGTCTGCACCAGCGGCCTCCGCCGCCTGTGCCTCGGCTACTGTCGAGACATTCGCAAACCAGGCAATGCCGGCTCGCTTCAGCCTGGCAACGAACCCGCTCGGAAAAACCCCCATCACCGACGAGACGATCGGCGGCTTGGCCGACAGCAGAGCCTCGCATTGAGCGGGGAAGTCTGGCGGCCTCGCGTCGCCGGCGTCCTTCGCCGGCGGAGGCCCCCAATCGCTGAGGAACTCGCGCAGAAGCCGTTCGTGACCTGCGTCCCGCGGCGGCGGCGGATCGGGGATCCACAGGTTGAGCTGGTACGGGCCGTTTCCTTTCGCCCGGACTTCATCGGCCCAAGCGATGATCTCGTCTGGCTGCATCAACAGGGCCCCACAAGCACCGAGCCCGCCGGCATGCATCACTGCGATCGAAAGAGCAGGTGCAGACGCTCCGGCCATCGGTGCGAGCAGCATTGGAAGCTCTAGCCCAAAACGCCGGCAAAACGAATCGACTCGAGCACGGATGGCAGACATCAGTTACCTCGCTTCATCACGATTCAGGCGCTCACCCAAAGGTACGCGGGAGCGACCAGCTTCTCCTCGATCTGCTCCTTAGTCGGCTCCCAGGTCACGGCCGGAAGGGTACTGCTGGAGGCCAACACGTCCGAAAGCGACGACCCCAACGGGTATCCGCTTCTGCCTCGGAGGGATACCGGCTCCTGTCAGCGACTCGGCAAGTGCGCGAACATCGCGAGACTCAGCGTCTGGCATGGTCGCTGCCCTAGCCGATCATCGCTAAAGCCGAACGCGGACGGCCGCGCGTCTCTGATTTCAACCTGCTGACAGCGTTTTCCACCGCCTGCCCCGCGGCCCGCGGGTCAGACCAACGCGGTCGTCCCGCCAGGCGCTCCGCTCAAGCCTTCTGGGACACGACCAGGAGGTCGACGCGGGCGGATCTCATGTGCCGGTCGAGCTCGACGGTGGCTGCTCGCTTGCGGCGAGATCCGCACCGGCGTACACCCTGACCGTTGCCTTCGCTTCTAGACGACGATGGCGGCTGCCGCCGTCGAGGCCCCGGCTTCGGCCTCGGTAGTCGTTCCGCTCGCCCGCCGCCGGACGACGATCACCACCAACGCTCCGGCGACGAGATAGCCGGAGAGGATCAGGAGGGACCTGGTGATCGCGTTCCCGTCGAAGTAGAGCGTGTTCCGAACCGCGGTCGTACCGGCACCGGCCGGCAGATACGGGCCGAAGGTTCGCCAGAAGCCGGGAAGGTACGCCGACGGAACGGTGCCGCCGGAGGCCGGCGCGCCGAACACGATGAAGAGCACCACCACGATCAGCGTCCCCGCCGGCCCCAGCACCGCCTGGAGGGCAGCGGTCGCGTAGGCAACTGCCGTCATCACGAGCACGAACAGGCCCCAGAGCGCGAGGAACTTCGACGTCGGAACGGCGTCGAGGACAGGGCCGGCGAAAACGTCCGTGAGCAGTGCCCCGAGCACGGAGGCCAGGGCCAGGGAAGCGAGCCGGCCCCGGCGCGTGGCCGACCCTCCAAAGACCATGCCGATCGTCGAGGCGAGATATCCGCCGACGATCAGCGCCATGACGACGAGGAAGGAGACATTCCCGCTCGCGTCTCCAGTCGGCAGCGTGTGCACCTGGAAGACCGTCAGCTTCTGTTCCAGCGCAGCCGCCGCCGCCCCGAACGCCGTGCCGAGTGCCGTTGCGCCGGCGTTGCTCGCCGCGGGGACGACGAGCAGGGTCCCGCCGCCGCTGTCCGCGACGAAGGCCCCGTCGATCGTCCGGTGGTCGATCGCCGAACGGGCCGCCGCCTCGTCCGGGAACTGCGTGACTTTCAACGAGAATTGTTTGCCGACGGCGAGCGGCAATCGCGAGTTGCCCACGACTCCGAACGCGACGTCGTGGGGCTTCGGATGGTGGAGGGCGCCGACGTACGAGAGCACGAAGAGCGCCTGCACGGCGAGGACCACACTGAGCGCCGCCGCGAGCAGCGGGAGCCCGCTCAGCCGAGGTTTGCCGCTGTTGCCCGAGTTCGGCGCCACGCCACGGAGCATTCTCACGGATTGGCTTCCGCTCGGCCTCTCGTCCGACTCGCTTTCCCGGGCCACGACACGGATGATGTGCAAGCGCAGGTATGAGATCCAAGTCCGGAGGGTGGCGATGAGCACAGAGCAGACCGACCACGAGATCGCACAGTCTGGGAACGAGGCCCAGCCGAAGGGGGAGTCGCCCCCGGCAGAAAAGGCCCCGGCGCGTTCGTCGTCGTCGCGGGGAGCCAGGGTGGAGCATTTCACTCCGGCCGAGCGGGCGGCCCGCGGGAAGGCTGCACGCGCGGAGGTGCCGCGCAGCTCGCACGGGGAGTGGGAGCCTCCGCTGCACCGGCCTGATCCGGTCGAGTTGCTGGAGGAGCAGGCCCAGACGCGCGTGCCCGAGCTGGTGCCGATCCGCTACGGGCGGATGCTGGTGTCGCCGTTCACCTTCTACCGCGGCGCTGCGTACCTGATGGCGTCCGATTTGTCCGGTGGTCCGCGTTCGGGTCTGCATGCCCAGCTCTGCGGCGATGCTCATCTGTCCAACTTCGGTGTCTTCGCGGCGCCTGACCGCCGGCTGATCTTCGGCCTGAACGATTTCGACGAGACTCTGCCGGGGCCGTTCGAGTGGGATGTGAAGCGGCTGGTCGCGAGCTTCGCGGTCGCCGGCCGCGACCGTGGGTTCGACGAGAAGATGCGGATGAAGATCAACGCGGCGGTCGGCCGCTCTTACCGCGAGCAGGTGCAGGAGTTCGGTGCGATGGGCAACATGGACGTCTGGTATGCCCGGGTCGACGTCGAGGAGATCCTCCGGGATTTCTCCTCCCGCGCGACCGGCGAGCAGCGCAAGCGGTTGGAGAAGAATCTCGCGAAGACGCGGGCGAAGACCAGCCTGAAGGCGTTCGCGAAGCTGACCGAGGTGGTCGACGGCGAGGCACGGATCGTCAGCGATCCGCCGCTGATCGTTCCGATTGCGGAGCTGGCCGGCCCGGAGCAGGCCGCGGACGTCCACGATGCGTTCAGGGATCTGATCCGCCAGTACCGGCGGACGCTCTCGCGTGATCGCCGCCATCTGCTGGAGCGGTTCCGTTTCGTCGATGCGGCCCGTAAGGTCGTCGGGGTCGGCAGCGTTGGTACGCGCGCTTGGATCGTGTTGATGCTGGGCCGTGACGGCCAGGATCCCCTGTTCATGCAGGCGAAAGAGGCCCAGCCCTCGGTGCTGGAGCCGTTTCTGGGCAAGAGCGAGTTCGCCAACCACGGCCAGCGCGTGGTCGAGGGCCAGCGGTTGATGCAGGCGGCGAGCGACATCTTGCTCGGCTGGCTGCACACGACCGGCCTGGACGGCGTCGAGCGTGACTTCTACGTCCGGCAACTCTGGGACGCGAAGGGCTCGGCCCTGGTGGAGTTGATGGAGCCGAACGCCATGATCGAGTACGCCAAGCTCTGCGGCTGGACGTTGGCCAAGGCGCACGCCCGCTCCGGCGACGCGATCGCGATCGGCTCCTACCTCGGCTCCGGCGAGGTCTTCGACAACGCAATCGCCCGGTTCGCGGAGGCGTACGCCGACCAGAACGAGCGCGACTACGCCGCACTCAAAGAGGCTGTCGACTCGGGTCGCGTCAAGGTCGAAACGGGACTGTAGGCCTGTCTAGAACGCGGAGAACGGCAACCCGGACCGCGGTTCCGAGCAAGACCGCTTCGGCGGACGTCGGCAGCAGGATCAGTTTGTCCCGGTGACGGCGTCCGCAGAGAGTCAGAAAACCGCGCGGCTTCTCGCGCGAGCGGTGCCGATCGTCGGCTGGCTCCCCCAGTACGACCGCCGTTGGCTCCGTGGAGACGTGATCGCCGGCATCGCGGTCACCGCGCTGATCGTCCCCAAGAATCTCGGCTATGCCGGCATCGCTGGGGTGCCGCTGCAGAACGGACTCTACGCCGCGGCTGCGGGCGCACTCATCTACGCAGTCTTCTGCACGTCGCGGCACATCTCGACCGGGCCGAGTTCGTCACTTGCCGCCGTGGCGGGAGGTGCCGTTCTCGCCACCGGCGTCGGTGGTGACGACGCCGCGCAACTGGTGGCGGCGATCACGATCGCGACTGGGATCCTGTTCCTGCTGCTCGCTCTTTTGCGCATGGGTTGGATCGCCCAGTTCCTCTCGCGGGCGGTGATCACCGGATTCCTGGCCGGCGCTGCCGTGGACGTGGTCATCGGAGAGCTGCCGAAGCTGACCGGAACCTCCTCGGAGGGAGACAGCGCCTGGCGCGAGCTCGCGACCTGGCTCCAGTCGCTCGGCGACGTGCACTGGACGACCGTCGTCGTCGGCGCGGTCGCGCTTGCCGTGATTCTCGGCTTGCGTTTCGTGGCGCCGGCCGTTCCGGGCGCCCTCGTGTTGGTGTCCGGCGGGCTGCTCGCCTCCTGGCTGTTCGATCTCGGTGCGCACGGAGTCGCCCTCGTCGGCACCGTGCCGCGCGGGCTTCCCGCTCCCGAGCTCCCCGACGCCTCGATCGTCCAGGATCACTACGCGACCATCGGCATCGCTGCCCTTGCGCTGCTCCTCATCGGCTTCTCGCAGACGGCGGGCGATGCCAGGGCGTTCGCAGCCCGGCACCGCTACAGGATCGACGTGAACCAGGAGTCCGTCGCCCAAGGGATGGCGAACGTCGGCGCCGGCGTGTTCCAGGGGATGCCCGTGTCGACCAGCCTCTCGGCGAGCTCGCTGAACGAGTCGGCCGGGGCGAAGACGCCGGTCGCGTCACTGACCACCGGCGCGCTCGTGTTGGCAACGCTGGTCGTCCTCGCCCCGGTCTTCTCCGTCCTCCCCAAGGCGATTCTGGCGGCGGTGATCATCGATGCGGTCGTTTTCGGGATGATCGACATCGCCGAGATGCGCCGTTTGTACGGGGTCGCCAGGTTCGATTTCTGGATCTCGATGGCGGCGATCGTCGGCGTGCTCTCCGCGGGCGTGCTCGCAGGCGTGGTGATCGGGGTCGTCCTCTCGCTCGGCTGGCTGGTCTACGTCGCGACGAGGCCGTCCATGCCGCTACTCGGACGCGAGCCCGGAACGCAGGTGTTCCGCGATCTGGTCGAAAATCCCGCCGACGAGACGTTTCCGGGCATCACCGTCCTCCGCCTCGACGGCGGCCTCTTCTTCGCAACCGCCGAAGCGCTCGAGAATCGTGTCCGCGCGCTCACGGACGACGATGGCGAGCTGCGCACGCTCGTGCTCGACCTCGAAGGTGTCAATTTCGTCGACTCCCAGGGCGCCTCGAAACTGACCGAGATCCACCAGCTCACCCAGGCCGCCGACGTCACCCTGCGTCTCGCGCGAGTAAAGCCAGACGTACGAGCGGTGCTCGAGGCGGATGGATTCGTCGACCGGATCGGAGCCGACCACATCCACGGCAACGTCCATCGAGCGGTCGAGGCAGACCTAGCCGCCGATCAGTCAGGGTGACGCCGCCATGCGATGCCGCTAGGCGCGGGCTCCAAAGCGGATTGCCGGCGAAGACGGCCTACGGCTGGAGGCACCTCTTGATTGGGGGTGGTCCAAGACCTGACCGCTCGAGCCAGCGCCGGCTGCGGGCCGCGACGCCGGCTCGGGCGACATTTGTTGGGTTAGAGTCCAGCGCCTTGCGCGCCGTGAAGCGCCTGAGCGGGCGTGAACCCCTCGAATTTCAGCTGGTCGACCATTCCGCGCCGGGAGAACGCCTGCAACCGCAGGTACTCCTTGGCGGACCGGACAGCTTGCTTCATCCAGTTCGCGCCGGAATGGCTAGCCCCGTAAGTCGCGTCGCTGGTCGAGAACCCTTCGAATTTCAACTGTTTGACCAGGCCCTTCTGAGAGAACGCCTGCAGGTGCAGGTACTCCTTGGCAGAGCGAACGGCGTTCGCCCGACTGATGGGCGTCGCTTGTGCAGGGGTGACAGTGCCAACCAGGAGCGCCGTCAGCACCACTGCTGCCAGGGCGATTGATGCGATGAGACGTTTCATGAGCAACTCCTCTTGCCGAAGTGCGCCTGCCTGGGTGAGACAGGCGAGGGCCCAAATAGGCCAACTCGGGAATAGATCCAGTCCGAGACAGGCTGCCCTCCCTTCACCTCGCTCGCTAGGACCAAAATGGGCCTATGGCAGTGCCGACCGCGTGAACGTGCGAGTTCATACACCGCATCGTCGGCATCAACGACCTGGACCGACTCACACGCGAACAGGTGCACTAGGTCTACGGCGAACTCGATCGGATGATCGCCGAGAACGCGCAGCAGCCAGCGTATACGCCCCTTACGAGGTGCCCTGGCACCAGACCATGAGGTCGAGGACGCCTCGATTGCCGAGACCAGCGGGATCTCTTCGGCCGCGATCCCGTCCGGGTAACCAGCCGTCGGCCCGCTCATTGTGGTGTTGAACGATCCTCGCGACCTCCGCACAGTCCTCCACCCCTCGCAAAGATCCGCTCCCCGATCACGGGATGCTCCTCCATTCGGCCGCGTTCCCTCGACATGAGCGGGCCGGGCTTCTCCAGAAGATCCGAGGGGAGGCCGATCATGCCGATGTCGTGGACAAGGCGCTTCCCTTTTGACGCCAGTACGTTGTGGGGCGTGGCTGGTTCCGAGATCAGACGTCTCGCCACTGGTGCCGGGGCGAGGCTCAGAAACGGCGGCGCAAGCAGGGTAGTCGTCTGCGTGAACGGCGGCCAGAGGCACGAGGTGCCCGGGACCTGGAGCGCCTCGCTGGAGTGGCTCGTCGACCGACTCGCGCCTCGCTTTCCGACGCTCGGCTTCGTCGAGGTCCGCTACCGCGTCAAGTCGTGGCGGAAGCTCGAGCTTTGCATCGAAGACGCGAGAGTGGCTGTCGGGGAGCACGGTGGCGAGCGCACGCTGCTGCTTGGCTTCTCGATGGGCGGCGCCGTCGGGATCGCGGCGGCAAGTGAGGAGCGCGTCGAGCGCGTCGTCGGCCTGGCCCCGTGGATCCCCGCGCGCCTCGATGTCTCGCCGCTCGAGGGCAAGCGACTGGACGTCCTCCACGGCTCGCTGGACCGCTCGCTTTTCGGAATCCCAGGCGTGTCCGCGGCGAGTTCTCGCGCAGGCTTCGAGCGCGTCCGTGCGCGAGGCGTCGAGGGCAGTTACACACTGATCCGGGGCGCGCTGCATGGCGTAGCGTTCCGCACGCGCTGCGCGCTCGTCCCGTTCCCGCGCGCGGGCGCGTGGGCAAATGGAGTCGCGGCTCAGCTTGAGGGGTTCGCCGGCTGAAGACGGCGCCGCTGAAGGTTCCCCTGGTCGGGCACCTTCACGTCCCAGACGAGCCCGAACCTCTCGAGCCCCCGGATCACCCACCACGAGACGTCGATCTGGAACCGGTGCAAACCGTGCTTCGCCGATGCCGGGAAGGCGTGGTGGTTGTTGTGCCAGCCCTCGCCGAAGACAAGCAAGGCGACGAGCCAGTTGTTGCGCGACTCGTCACGAGAGCGGTAGTCCTGCCGTCCGAACATGTGGCAGATCGAGTTCACGCTGAAGGTGGCATGCTGGTAGAGGAAGATGCGCACGAGACCGCCCCAAAGGAGCAGCTCGACCGCCCGGTCGAACCCGCCGATCGCGTAGCCGATTGCGAACGGGATCCCGAGCGTCGCCACGACCCAGAGCAGGTAGAGCCGGTCGATCACGCGGATCATGCGGTCTTCGTAGAGATCCTTTCCGTACAGGCGCCCCTGCTCCATCCCGAGATTGCTGAACATCCAGCCGATGTGCGCGTGCACGAAGCCCATGAGGCTGCCGAGCGCGCTGTCCTCGCGGCCAACCTGAGGCGAGTGCGGGTCACCCTCCTTGTCGGAGAGCGCGTGGTGCTTGCGATGATCCGTGACCCACTGCGTTAGCGGGCCTTGCATCGTCATACAGCCGAGGATCGCGAGGGTCGCCTTGACCTGTGGCCTGGTCTTGAAGCCCTTGTGCGTGAAGTAGCGGTGGAAGCCGATCGTCGTTCCGAATGCGCACACGACGTAGAGTGCGGTCATAACCAGCAGGTCGCTCCAGTGGAACGCGATGTTCCAGAGGAGACCCATCGCGGCGAGCATTCCGAGCGGCGGGAAGACGACAGCGATCAGCGTCACGACCTGGCTGATGCGGCTCGTCCGCGGCCTGACGGTGCCGAGCACCGGCGCCGTTGCTGGTGTCAAGGTGTAATCGGTCATCGCGGTTTCGAAACGGTACTGGATCAAGCGCGGAGCACGAGCGTACGCGTCGCAGAAGCCGAACCGCCGGGCGCCAAGCGGCGCGCCTCCTATCGTGCCGCGACTTCGCTGGGACGCCCGAGTCGGACGCCACCAGCTGGCCAGTCGCGAATAGACATCTTGTTGCCAGATTGCTCAGACACCGCCAGCGGGAGATGAGGCACTCAGAGCGCCTCCACCGCCGCTTCCGCACGTTTGGTCAGGTCGCGCCCGGCGGCGATCGTCGGGCGCCGCAGTGCGACCGTGATCGGCTCTCCAACACGCACCTCGACCGGGCGACGCGGAACGAGCTGCCGCGTCGCTACCAGCCGCACCGGCACTAACGGAACACCGTAGGCGAGCGCGAGCCGGGCGGCACCACGGTGCCATTGTCGGTTTCCGGCCGGCCTCGAGGTGCCACGAGGGAACATGCCGAGGATCTCGCCGGCGGCAAGCAGTTCCCCGGCACGCGCCATCGCGCCGGTGTCGCCGTTGCCACGCTCAACCGGGAAGGTGCCGTAGGCCTCCATCCCCCAGCGAACGAGCGGGTAGCGCCACAGTTCAGCCTTCGCCATGAAGCGCACGCGGCGGCCTGTCGCCAGGCAGAGGAACCAGGGGTCGACCACCGACTCATGGTTGGCAACCAGGATGCAGGCGCCCGCCGGCACACGCTCGGCGCCGCTGACCTGGACACGGTACGCCCGGGTCAGCGCTTGGCGCATCCGCAGCCGCTCCGAGAGCTCCCACAGGATCACCCCTCACCAAGCAGTGCGCGGCCGCATGAAACAAGCTCGTCACTGAGTCGGCCGGCTCGCAGCGCGCCGCTTCGGCGACTCGTCCCGATGCCGGGGCACCGCGGTCCAGCCCGGCGAGCGCGGCCGTGTCGCTCCGCGGCGTTGTCAGAACTGCGCGTGATCGCGTCCAGCACTGCAGCCTTCTCGGAGTTGCTCATATTCGGCACAGACTGCCAGCTTCTCGCGGAACGTAGACTTGCGACAGTCTTCGCTGGCCTTGACGCGGGCGGGCTGGGGCCTGGGAGATTTCGCCTGGAGGGGGTGTCTGGTGGCTGCGGGAGCGAAGCGAGGCAAGACGCGGGATGCGCCATCGTCGGCCGGGCCGCGGAAGGACCGCAAGGGCGTGGATCGTCGCCGGAGGTCATGCTTCTTCTGCAAGGAGAAGATCGTGGCAATTGATTACAAGAACATCGCGCAGCTCCGCCGCTTCATCTCCGAGCGGGGCAAGATCAAGGGCCGCGACAACACCGGCGCCTGCCGGAAACACCAGAGCCAGGTCGCGGTCTCGATCAAACGCGCGCGTGAAATGGCGCTCCTGCCCTACGTCGGTGATTCTCGGGAGCCGCAGACGCAAACTCGCTCGCGCCGCGCCGAGAAGATCGCCTAGAAACGGATCGGCAAGAAAAGAAGTGAGTCATCTTGTCCCCGCCGGCAGCGAGGTACGATCGACTTCCAGTCGGACACAGAGAACGAGTATCGGATGCGCTCCATGCCTTCCCTACGCGTTCGTGAGTGGTCAAGGGAGGTGTGTTCATGCCAACCGGAACAGTCAAGTGGTTCAGCAACGAGAAGGGCTACGGCTTCATCACGCCCGATGAGGCCGGCGAAGATCTGTTCGTCCACTTCTCGGCCATCGCCAGCAGCGGCTTTAAGTCGCTTGACGAGGGGGCGAAGGTCTCATTCGAGGTGACGCAGGGCCAGAAGGGGCCGCAGGCAACAGACGTTCAACTCAGCGGAGAGTGAAGAGCCAAAGGTCGGCTCACGTTCCGGTTCGCGGATCGACTTCGGCACACGACATGGGAGATCGCTTCTGGTAACGACCCAGGAGGTCACTTCTGGCGACAGACCTGGAGGTCGCCTCGGGTTCGAATCCAGGCGGGCCCAAATTCCACCGCGTGGCCATACCAAAACCGAATGGTTACGCGGGTCAACTTTGTCGAGTTCTGCCTGAGGCGATACCCGTAGCCTGCGAGTTCCAGTGTTCCCGGGCCGAAAGTCGAAGCTGACAGGATCGCCGCAGCGACCAAGGCGTCCTGGTCAATGTGCTTGGCCGGAATGCGGAAAGAGCTTCCTTGGGAACTCGGGCGCCGCGTGCCACCCGCTGCGCACGCGACAATGTCACAGGTTCGTGAACTGGGACGCGTTCACGCTTGAGCGAGTCGCCGCTGAGCTTCGTGACGAGCTCAGCGCTCCCGAGGCGGAGCGGATGGTCTATGCGTTCGAATCAGCTCTGCGCATCGCCCGTGTAGATCCGGAGCTTCTGCCGCACCTCTTGGCTGCGACAACTTGCCTGCTCGCACATTCCGAGGCGACGACGCCAAGGGGCGTTATGGAAACGTTCTTTCGCAGAGCTGTTGCGGACGCCGTCTGGCGAGAGCGGTACGAGCCTTTATTCGAGTAGGCGCGGCCGAGATCGCTCCCGGCCGCGCCGCATTTCCTAATTAGTGGTCGCTCCAGCCGGCGCCGCCGCGATCGTAGTAGGAGCCGAGTTTCCCCCGGTACGAGTCGTCGCGATAGGCATCGGCATCGAACTCGGGTGCGTTCTTGATCTGGTCCTGAGTCCGGTTGACGAACACCTTCTCCTCCTCGGCGTCGACCCGGCCAATCACGCCCGCGGGAAGCATCACTTTCTTCCCGAAGATCCACGGACCGGTGTCCACGACGATGTAGCTCGCACCGACGTCGTTGCTCGCCTCATCGATCTTGCCTATCCCGCCGTCGACAGCCTCGACCTTGAAGCCCACAAGCTTCTCAGTCGACCAATTGATCTCACGGAACGTCCAAAGTTCGATCGTGGCCACGTGCAGCCTCCTTAGTAGTTGACTCTAATGTCGCTACCCGAAGCGCACGAAACGAAGCATCCCGGTGATCCACCATGGCTGCGCTGCGGCGCTCCTGAAGCGCTCTCAGACTGGGACCCAGACGGGGGGCCGGCGGGAGGGACTGCAGCCGCATCGCGTTCCCTCCCGCCTCTCCGGATCTCCGCCAACCCCATATGCCCTTGCATGGCCCTCTTGGCGGAGTTGCCGACTACTACCCGTATGGATTGAGCTCCGAAACCGGCTGACTGTAAGGGTTCGATGATGACCTGCCTGCGGCGACAGCCTCTGGTCGAGTAGCGACCGGATGCGCCTTCATCCGCTGGCGACGCGAGGTACGCGAAGATGCCAAAGCGGGGGCGGGCTGGCCCTGGTCCCCGCGGCGTAGCGCCTCTCCCGCTGCGACGGACTCCCACCCGCCCCCGGTTTGCCTGTAGGCCTCTCCTACCTAAGGAGACGTAGGCCGCGGTGAAACCTTGCGCTGCGCCCAATATCGCTTCTCTCTGCTGCCACTTCTCTGCGGTCGGTGAGAATGCGGCGTGGCCGCCTACACGGTGAACAAGGACGCCGTCAGGCACGCGAAGCGGCTGATCGATGCGGGCCAGTACGTGCTTCGTTCGCGCTGGCAGGACGTGCAGCCGCGCGCACGGGACCAGAACGCGTTCCTGAAGACGCACTCCTGGGAGGAGTACGCCGTCTGGCATCTCGGCCTTACTGAGGACGCGGCCGAGGAGACGAAGGCGCGCTACGCGTTTGTCTATGGCGACCTCCGCCGTCTGCACCGGATGGGGCTGATCGCCTGCCACTACCGGGCCGCGGAGTGGCGGCACAAGGAGATCGAACTTGCAGCACACGAGCTCCTGCAGTACCTCGACCGAAAGTCCGCCCGATAATCGCCTAGGCCCGTCGCAGCCGCCTGCGCAAGCATGCAGAAATGTCCCCTGCTGGCCGCTGTCCACCTCCCGGAAGCTCGGGCACTTCGTTTCCTTGTAGAAGACCGGCACTTTCTTCCAGGCCGCTTCGCTGCCTCAGTCTCCCAGCGAGCACACAGCGCGGGCCGCCAACGGCTCGAATGAGACCGTCAGCAACGACCGCAAAGAACGCCGAGCCGCTCGCGCCTTCTAAGAGACGACCAGGAGGTCGACGGCCCACCTCCAGGCCCGCGTCGAGGAGGTGTAGACCTCCGAGGCGCAGACCAGACAGCGGAGATCCGTCCGTGACCCTTCTCAGTAACTAGAAGCCTGCGGGCACCGCGTCGCGCCCGGTGAAAGCCCCAGGAATCGCTCACGCTGTATTGCCGTTCGCACGACCTTGGCTCACGTCTCTGGGCGTTGATGAACGACGAGAATCGAGACAGTGGAGTGGGTGATGACGGCGTCGGTGACGCTTCCGAGGAGGTGTCCGATGACGCCGGTGCGGCGGTGGGAACCCATGACAATGAGGCTTGCCCGGCGGTTGTTGGCGACTTCGACGATGCCTTTCCAGGTCGGCGCGGCCTTGATCGTCACGCTTTCTGCTCTGAACCCGGCTTTCTCGGCCAGCGCGGCTCCGTGGGCGGCGGTGCCCTCCGCTGCGTCTTCTACTTCGGTTGCGTCCTGGGCGTTGAAATGTTGCTTGCCGACGGGTACGAATCCGACGTCTGTCGGTTGCCAGACACAGAGGACGAGAGCGTCGCGGCCGGGTGCGAGTTCACGGGCCGCCTGCTCGATCGCGAGCTGAGCCAGTTCGGATCCGTCGTAGGCGAGGAGCACCGGCCCGGGGGCCGCGGCGTCTGGGCCTGAGGAGGCCATGTCAGTTGGCGCTTTCTGTCTCGGGTCGTGCCGTGGTCATGGCCCGACGGACTCGAGCCAGCAAAGGCGGTGAATACCAGGCCGGCCTCTTACCCTCGAGAAAGCGGGGAAGGTCTGGGGTTTGCGGCCGGGCACCGCCGAGCACGTATAGCGCCACGCCGACGAGCGCTCCAACGACGGCGAGCCCGAAGCCGATCCAGAGCGCGATTTGCGTCCCCACCTCCACGCTGCTGCCAACTGTCGCTGCGAAGTAGACGAAGATCGGCGCGACCATGAACGCCGCCACGGCCCGCAACAACTCAACGATCGCGAACACTCGCTGCAGGTTGGCCGACGCCAACGAGAAGCCAGCCACGAACAACGCCGGCGCGACCGTGGCGCCGAGCCCGATGCCGGTCAGGCCGGAGCCAAGCAGGGTGGCCGCTTGGCTTGGAGGCACGTTGACAGCGAAGACCAGGATCCCAGCGGCCAGAAAGACCATCCCGACCAACGGAAGGTAGTGCATCGCCCGCTTGGTGATGACCAGGCCGAGCACGACCGCGGTGATCACCGCACCGGCAACCTCAGGTAGATAGAGGACCCCGATATGTAGCGGGCTGTACTGGCTCGCCAGAACCCCGGCTGTTAGGGCCGTCGCCGAAACCGACGCGGCGGCAGCGAACAGCGCCACCGCGATCCCCGCGACAGGCATCGTGCTGGTCAGCATCGGGCGAATCGTCAGCAGCGGCCGCTTGGCCCGGTACTGGTAGACGACCAGGACGACGATTGCCGCCAGGCCACCGAACAGCGGCAGGATCACCTCCGGACTCAGGAAGCGATGGCTCGTAAGCAGCGAGGCGCCGAAAAACGCAGCCACACAACCGACGACCGCGAGCGCGATCGCCGGCAAATCACGCGGCGAGTCCGGGTTCGCCGGCGGAGCGTCCTCGAACGTCAACACGGCCAGCACGAGGGCCAAGACAGAGATCCCGGCGACAATCCAAAACAACGGCCGCCACCCGCCCGCCTGCGCCTGCAGTCCCCCGATGAACGGCCCCAGCGCCACGGCGCCGAAGATGCACATGTTCATGATCACCGCCGTGTCGCGCAACTTGTGCGGCGGATAGCCGATCGCAAGCGGCGGCACCGCAGCGATCAACAGCAGGCTCGTGCACAGCCCCTGGATCACCCGACCTCCGATGTACATGCCCGCATCCTGAGCCCCGGCCGCCAGAATCGAGCCGATCACGAGCAGCGCCGCGTAGCCGACCAGCATTCGGCGCTGCGGAAGATGCTGAGCGAACTGAACAGCCAGCACCGTACCCACCGCGTACGCAGCATTCGCCAATCCCGAGCTCAAGCTGAGCGTCTGCATGCTCATGTCCAGTTGCCCGCCGATGATCGGCGTCAGCGGCTCGAGCGCCGAAGAGAGCGCGAGGTACGGGATCAACGCGAACATCACCATCGCCGCCACCGCGGCATAGCGACCGGCAAGCGGGCCCTGGCGCATCAGCAACCACCATCCAGGACCGAGCAATCTCCAGCCGGCACGGCAATAGTGATCAGACCGCGCCGAACCAGACTTTCGTCGATCCGGACAGTGTTCTCCACAGACCCGCCGTTATACCGACACACCCGCATCGCCTGCCCGAGTGTTCAGAAGTCCCTTGAGCGAACGTGTTGTCACCTTCTGGCGGAAAGGCAACAGACCAGGAGGCCGGCCTTCGAAATGCAGACCAGGAGGTCGAAGGAGAGTCGGGCGCCACCAGGCAATCGAGCGCGGGTTGTTAAGGCAGCCGCGGATTCATTTCGGGAGGAGCGGATGTCCGGGGTGGTTCTGTGTCCGAGGAGGATGGCGTCTCGCGCACCCTTGGTATGGGCGGGGGCCGATACGGTTCAGGCGATGGCAACCGGCGATTTGCGGCATGCGCCGATCAGAAAGCTCGTTCAACGAATCCGCAGTGAGCCTGGCCGCGCGGTTCCAGACGCCGACCCAGACGGGCCTGGAGTCGATGCCTGCGTTCTCGGCCCCCTCCGCGACCCAGGCCGGCTCGTAGCGCAGCGATCGAAGATCCGCTCGCCTCTGAAGAACGCCGACCGCACCGCCTCCAACCAGCGGCGCCTTCTGATGGACTCGATCGGCTCGGCGCTGATCGACATCCGGCCCGAGAATCTCGGCTCCGGCTCCGCGCCGACGAAGCTGAGCCAGCACGAGGCAGTCCTGCAACGAATCGCCGCGCACGACCCCGTCGGTGCCTGGAAGGCGATGTCCGCGCATCTTGAGGGCGTCGCACGCTGGTGGCGCGAGCATGCCGTCACCACGGCGACGGCACCCGCGTGACGGTCCTCCGACGTCTCGACCACGTCGCGATCCTCGTGCGCAGCACGGACGCGGCGCTTCGCTACTACCAGGGGAAGCTCGGCCTGCCCGTCTACTCGAGCGAGGAAATTGCCTCGCCGCACGTGCGCCTCACCTACCTCGACGCCGGGAACGCTTTCCTGCAGTTGGTCGAGCCGCTCGACCCAACCTCGGCGCTCGGCGCCTGGCTCGACGAGCACGGGGAAGGGCTGCACCACATCTGCTTCGGCGTCGAGAACGTGGTGGCGACGGCGGCGGCGCTCAGCAACAGCGCGGAGCCCACGCTCGGCTCGGGCCGCGGGCGGACGTCGGCGTTCGTGGAAACGAGCGAGAGCCACGGCGTCCGCATCGAGTGCACGCAGTTCATGCGCGAGGAGGACGTCGACCGGGTTCCCGGGTGGCTCCAGCCCGACGGCTGAATCCGGCCGCTATCTAGCCGACCTGGTGCGCGCCGTACCGGCGACGACGAGATTCGTCAGCTCGCGTCTCAGCTCGGCGAGTCTTCGCCGGGATCTCGATTTCGCTCGCCGCGTTATCCTCGCGTGCGTGGACAGGCCCATCGTGGTGGCGGTCGATGGATCGCCTGCAGCTGAGCAGGGCGTCGCTCTCCGACCTCGATCCGGCGCCGGTACCTAGCCGTCGATGAAGCCTTTCCCCCGGATCGTCGAACTTCGCGCGCTCGTTCTTACCGACGGCGGTGCCGACTACCACGATCAAGCTGCAGGTCACTGGATCGATTCGCAGATCTCCACGCCGATGGCGCGCTACCGCGAGTATCGCGACACCCGGTCGTCGTTCGGGCTGAACGTGCTCGGCACTGTGGTCGTTGAGGCCGAGGCGGAGAACGGCGTCGTCGGGGTCGGCGTCTCGACCGGCGGTCTTCCGGCGTGCTTCCTCGTCGAGCGACATCTGTCGCGCTTCGTCGAGGGGCAGCGGACCGACCGGGTCGAGCTGATGTGGGATCAGATGTGGCGCTCCACGCTCTTCTACGGGCGCAAGGGGCTTGCGCTCAACGCTCTGTCAGCCGTCGACCTCGCGTTATGGGACCTGCTCGGGAGGCTGCGTGACGAGCCGGTGTGCGCGCTGATCGGCGGTGCCGTCCGGGAGGAAATTGAGTTCTACGCGACCGGTCCCCGCCCCGATCTCGCCAAGGAACTGGGCTTCATCGGAGGCAAGCTGCCTCTCGTGCACGGGCCTGCGGAGGGGGACGAGGGCCTGCGGAAGAACCTCGAGGCGGCGGAGGAGATGCGCGCCCGCGTCGGCGATGACTTCTTCCTCGCCTACGACTGTTGGATGTCGCTCGACCTTCGGTACGCGCTCCGGCTCGCCGAAGGCTTAAGGCCGTACCAGTTCCGCTGGCTCGAGGAGTGTCTGCCACCCGACGACTACTGGGGCTATGCGGAACTCCGGCGCCGCCTGCCGACCGGATTGCTCCTCACGACCGGGGAGCATGAGGCGGGGAAGCTCGGCTTCCGCATGCTGATCGACATGGGCTGCTGCGATGTGGTGCAGCCGGACGTTGGCTGGTGCGGGGGGCTCACCGAATTGCTCAAGATCGCTGCCTACGCTGACGCACACGACATCCCCGTCGTTCCGCACGGCTCGAGCGTGTACAGCTCGCACTTCGTCGTCACGCGTCCAGGGACCCCGTTCGCAGAGTTTCTGATGATGGCGCCTCGAGGGGATCGGGTCACCCCGATGTTCAGCCCACTCTTCACCGACGAGCCGGTGCCCGAGCGTGGGAGGCTCCGGGCATCCGCACTCGATCGCCCCGGCTTCGGCGTCGAGCTCGACCGGTCGCTTCCACTCGAGCGTCCGTTCGAACACTGACGGCTCGGCCGTCGAGGTTCAGCGCGGCTCAGGCGCGCCCGCTTGGAAGCACCAGCAGGATCAAGCAGCGCGTTGAGTTCGCTTCGCAGCACGCCAGCCTGAACCGTTGCGTCCAGGTCACCGGCATTCACGTCCGACGATCCGATTCATGCATGTCAGGTCGAGGCTACCCGCCGTGAACGGGAATCACGTGTCCCTCGAGGCTCGGTGCCGACCCCAAACGGCACGACGGGAACCAGCACGCGGGTCGCCAGCGCGAGCACAGCGCCGACCTCGTGCGGCGTTTCCGGGAGCACGACGACGCCCGGCGTGTGCGGCTCGTGGTAGGTCCCGTTCCGGCCGTGGAGTTCGAGAATGCTTTCGCCGGTGCTGACCCGGGACCCGTCGGGAACAAGGTCGAGGAGCCGGTTGCGCAGATCGCTCACCAGCACCGGTGCGGCATCGGCCCCGGAGCCTACTGCGTGTCACTGCGGTGCGCGGGTACGTACGCTCTTCCGAGTGAGGATCGAGTCCGTCCAGTCGCGGCTCTACCGGATCCCGCCGACCGTCCGCTGGGAGGACTCCACCCACCACGTGACAGCCCTGGAGTACGTCGTCACCGAGGTCGCGACGGACTCAGGCATCGTCGGCACCGGTATCTCGTACACGACGGGCGTCGGTGGCAGCGCGATCGTTGCGCTCGTCGACGACTACTGCGCGGCCATGCTTTGCGGGGAAAGCCCGTTCGCGGTCGGACGGGTGTGGTCGTTCCTCGAGAAGCAGCTTCGCAGGAACGGCAGCGGGCTCGTCCACCTCGCGTTGGCCGCTGTCGACACGGCATTGTGGGACATCGTCGGAAAGGCGGTCGGACAGCCGCTCCACCGGTTGCTCGGCGCCTGCCACGAGCGCGTGCCTGTGTACGGAAGCGGCATCGATCTCTTCCTCGAGGAGGACGCGCTGCTCGACCATGTCGAGACGATGCTGGCGGACGGCTTCGACTGGATCAAGATCAAGGTCGGTCGAGGCGACCCGGAGGAGGACGCGGCGCGGGTCCGGGCAGTCCGCAAGTTGCTCGGGCCGGCCCGGCGTCTCTGCGTGGACGCGAACCAGACGTGGACGGTCGCCGACGCGCGCCGGCACGCGGCGACGCTCGAGGCGGCAGGAGCAGACCTCACCTGGCTCGAGGAACCACTGAATCCCGAGGACGTCCGCGGCCATGCCGATCTCCGCAGATCGACCTTCCTTCCGATCGCGGTCGGGGAAAGCATCTATAGCGAGGCCCAGTTCTTGCGCTACCTCGAAGCAGACGCCGTCGACGTCGTCCAGCCGGACGTCTGCCGTGTGGGAGGGTTCACCGGCTTGGTGCGCGTGGCCGGGCTTGCTTCCGCCTTTCACCGGCAGGTGGCGCCGCACTATGTCGCCGAGCTGACGGTCGGGGCGCTCTGTGCGATCCCCAACGCCCTCGTGCTCGAATGGGTGCGCGGCGGGACTTTGACCGAGCTAGGGGCGATCCGCCGACCGCTGCGGATCGACGACGGGTTCGCCTACCCCTACGAGCAGGCCGGACACGGCCTCGACATCGACCTCGAAGCGCTTGCGCCCTACGAAGTGGACTCGGAGTCGCTGAGACAGACGGACACGCGCGCGGCGAAGTAGCCTGTGCGGACGCTCACTCGAGCGTCGAGATGCGACTGGTCGTGTCGGGCCGTTCGAGCACCTCGGGGAGCAGCTCGGTGCCCAGCCCGGGCCCAGTGAGGGGATAGACCCATCCGTTCTCGACGCGCGGGATCTCCGTCACGAGCTCGCGGTACCAGCCCGTGTAGAAGGCCCTGACGGATTCCTGCACGAGCGCATTCGGCGCGTTGATCGAAAGATGCACGGCGGCCGCGAACTCGACCGGTCCCGAGCAGTCGTGCGGCGCGATCGGGAGCTGCCAGGCTTCGGCGAGCGTCGCCACCTTCTTACCCTCGCTGATGCCGCCCACCCAGGCAGGATCGAAAATGACGACGCCGACCGGCGCCCGCTCGAGCAGCTCGCGAAAGGCCCAGCGCGTGCCGAGCGTCTCGCTCGCCGCGGTCGGCACGCGGGTCGCCTCCGCGAATCGGGCAAGCGCGTCGATGTTGTCCATCTTCACCGGATCCTCGAACCACGTCGGCTCGTAGTCCTCGAGCGCCTTGGCGATCTTGATCGCGCTCGGCAGGTTCCAGAGCGAGTGCATCTCGACCATCAGCTCCATTCGGTCTCCGACCGCCTCCCGCACCTTGCGGAAGGGCTCGATCCCCTTCTTGAGGTCCTCGCTCGAGATCCAGTGACCGCCGCTCGCTTCCGCGTAGGGGTCGAGTGGCCAGATCTTCATGCCGGTGATGCCCTGCTCGAGCAGGCTGTGCGCGAGGCCGCCAGCGTCGTTCAGGAACCAGTCGAGGTCCTCGTACGGACCGGCCGCGCCCGGGTCCGTGTTCCAGTTGGAGACGGGAAGCCCGGCGGTCTCGGGCACACGACGGACGTAGCGGTAGCCGGCGCACGTGTTGTACGTGCGGATCCGGTCGCGACTGGCTCCGCCGATCAGCTGGTAGAGCGGTTGCCCGCACACCTTTCCAAGGACGTCCCACAGAGCGATGTCGACTGCGGAGCGGCCGCGATTCTCCACGCCGCTCGCGCCGAAACCGACGAAGGGGTTCAGTCCCTGCCAGTGCCGGTCGATCTGGAGCGGATCCTTTCCGAGGAGGTAGCCGGCAGCGACCTCGTGCACCCACGCGGAGACGGTCTGAGCGGCGAAGAAGGTCTCGCCGAGGCCGACGACGTCCTCGTCCGTGTGGACACGGACGTAACAGAGATTGGGAAACTCGTCGACGACGATCGTCTCGACTGCCGTGATCTTCATGTCAGGCCATCTCGGCGAAGACAGTGCACGGGCTCGAGTCGGCCCCTTCAGGAAAGAGGGGGATCGCGTAGACACGGTGTGTGTTCGGCGAGTAGGCCGAGAGGTCGATGTCCTCGACGATGATCACGTACCGGTCGCGATCGACGCCGCAGAGGATCTGATGAGCGAGGATGCCCTCAGGGTCGATCTTTCGATAGGCCGCGAGCGAGATGAAGTCCAGGCCGACCGCCTTCAGCTCCGGGAGCGCCGACAGGTACTCGCACGCTTCAGGCGAGACGCCCGGACCCTCGGCGGCATACCTAACCGGATCGGGGTCGCGGACGTCGCTCCAGCCGGTGCGGATCAGGACGATGTCCGCGTGCCGAAGCCGCTCGTCGTGAGCCTCGAGGTCCTCGCGCGATACGAGCTCGCGGTCCTGCTTCGGCGCGTCCACGAGCACGGGACGCTCGTAGACGAAGCGCTCGAGCGGAACGTCGGCGATCGCAGGGCCCGCGTCGTTGAAGTGCCTTGGTGCGTCGAGGTGGGAGCCGAAGTGGTCGAGGAGGTGGAGGATGCCGAAATTCGCGACGTCGCCGCGCTCGATTGACGAGACCGGCTCCCACTCGTAGGTGTAGTTGCCCGGCCAGCCGGGATGGCGGAACCCGATCTCGTACGAGAGACGGACGAAACGCGCCACTACACGGCCGTCTTCTCTCGACCGTACAGGAGCAGGATGACCAGGATCACGCTTCCGTAGACGACGTCGCGTCCCCAGTCGGGCATGTTCTCGGCGAGTAAAAGCGTGACGAGCGCGACGAGCGTGATCGAGCCTGCCGTCGAGCCGAGGTAGTTGCCGCGGCCGCCGAGGATGGACACGCCGCCGATGACGACGGCGGCGATCGACTGGAAGAGGTATGGGTCTCCCATACCGAGGGAGGCCTGGCCGCCGTACGCGGCCAGCGTGATGCCCGCGAAGGCGGCGAACATGCCCGACAGCATGTAGAGCACGACCGTCACGAGGCGGACGTTCACTCCGGCGAGGAAGCTGGCCTCGGAGTTGTTGCCGATCGCGTACACGCGCCGGCCGAAGGTCGTGTAGCCGAGCACGAACGTCATCAGGAGCGCGATCCCGAGCCACAGAAACAGTCCCCCGGGAATCCCGAGTGCCTCGCCTGTCACTGCGTGTCGGATGACCGGCGGCGCGTAGGAGGCGCAGGACGAGCAGGTGAGGCCCTGGGAGAGGCCGAGCGTGAGGCCCTGGGCGACGCCGCCTATGGCCAGCGTGATCACGACCGCCGGGACGGCCAGGAAGGCGACGGCGAGGCCGTTGACGAGACCGAATCCGAGGCCCATCGCCAGCGTCAGCAGCACCGCCCATGAGGCGCGCCCGTCCTGGCCGAGCGAGGTCGTCACGACGAGAATGGCGCCGGCGTTCAGCACCCAGGGCACGGACAGGTCGATCCCGCCTACGAGCACGACGAAGGTCTGACCTGCCGCGACGAAGCCGACAAACGACGCCGTGAGCAGGATGGCCTTGACCGATTCGGCGCTTGCGAAGCCGGGATGGAGGATGTCGCCGATCCCGAAGACGGCGATTGCCGCGACGAAGGCGACGATCGTGCGCAGGCGGTCCGGCGTCAGGACCTCCGGGACTCTCCGAAGCCTCTGCTTCGTTGCCGGCGCGACGGTCACGCTCTGGCGCTCACGAGTCGTCCGACGAGGCCGGCGAGCACGACCGCCAGCACGAGGAAGAGGCCCTGGAACGCGTCCGTGTAGAGCTGATTGACGTTGGCCTGGAAAAGCAGGGGCGTCACGAGGGTGAGCGCGAATGCGCCCGCGACCGCGCCGACTGCGCTCCCGCGTCCGCCGAAGAAGCTGATCCCACCGAGCACGACGGCGGCGATTGAGGTGAGGATGAACGGGTCGAACGCCGTCGCGTCGCCGCCCAGCGTCGTCGCCGAGAAGAACAGCGCACCCGCGGAGAACAGCGTGCCTGCGAACACGTAGGCCCCGATCTTGGCCCGCCGTACCTTGATGCCGCTCGCGCGCGCCGCGGCCTGGTCGTTGCCGATTGCGTAGACCGCGACTCCGAACGGGGTTCGCCGGAAGACGAACCAGATCAGGAGGAGGCCGGCGACGTAGATCAGCCCCCAGGGGCCGTTCACGTTGGCCATGTACTTCGTGTACTCGATCGGGATCACGCCTCCCGGCGAGGGGAGCACCTTGATCGCGAGCCCGCTGTAGATCGACAGCGTGGCGAGAGTGACCAGGATCGGTTGCAGCCGTCCGAACGCGATCAGGCAGCCATTGACGAGGCCTGCTCCGGCGCCGATGGCGAGCCCGATCAGACTCCAGGCGATCATCGACCCGGTGGACGAGTGCATGTTCGAGGCGACGATCGTGTTCGTCAGCGCCATGACGCCGCCGACGGAGAGGTCGAGGCCGCGCGTCAGGACGACGACGCTCTGCCCTACGGCGGCGAAGACGAGCGGAACGGCGGTGTTGACGATCGACTGGCCCTCGAACGGCGTCAGGAAATGGTGCTGATTCGTGATGAAGAGGCCGACGTACACGCCGAACGTCCCCGCGAGGATCGCGAAGGAGAGCAGAAGTGGGGCCTGCTGCACGCTGAAGTGCCCCCAGCGTGACCTGCCGCGACACCGCGGTTGGGTGTCAGACGGCGGCATGCTCCTTCAGCGCGGCCGCGACCAGCCGCTCGGCGTTGATCTCGTCGCCTGCGAGTTCGGCCGCGATCCTGCCTTCGCGCATGATCAGCACCCGATGGCACACGTGTGCCGTTTCCTCCGTGTCCGACGAGTAGAAGAGGAGTGCCTTGCCTTCGCCGATCAGCTCTACCATGAGCTGGTAGATGTCGTGTTTCGTGCCCACATCGACGCCGCGGGTGATGTCGTAGAGCAGCATGATGTCCGGCTCGGCGAGGAGCCAGCGGCCGATCAGTACCTTCTGCTGATTGCCGCCGGAGAGGGTGCCGACCTCCTGGACGGCGACGCGCCTCGTCCGGATCTGGAGGCGCTCCACCATCCGCCACACCATTCGGTTCTCGCGCAGGTGCCGCACGATCCCTCCGAAGGAGACGCGGGAGAGCACGACGAGACTTAGATTGTCCCGCACCGAGAGGGGGAGCATCAGGCCCTCGCTCTTTCGGTCCTCGGGGACGAGCGCGATGCCGAGACGCGCTTCGATCGCATCCTGCGGCTTGCGCAGCCGCACGCGCTTCCCACCGACGGAGATCTCGCCGCCGTTCGGACGGCGTGCAGCGAACAGGGTCATGAAGAGATCGCGCTGTCCCTGGCCTGCGAGGCCGCCGACACCGAGGATCTCGCCTCGCCGGAGCTGGAACGAGACGCCGTCGACGCGTGTGCCGCGCAGGTCGCGGACGTCGAGCGCCACCTCGGCGTCCTCGGGCAGCTGGGGCAACTCAGGGTACATGCGCTCGATCGTGCGGCCGGTCATCAGAGTCACCGCCTCTGCCTCGTCCATGTGCTCCCGGGTTGTCACGAACTCGCCGTTGCGGAAGACGGTGATGCGGTCGGCGATGTTCACGACCTCCCCCCACCGATGCGAGGTGAAGATGATGCAGCGGCCTCGCTCACGCAGACCGCGCACCAGGCCGAACAGCCACTCGACCTCTCGCTCGCCCAGAGCAGAGGTCGGCTCGTCGAGGAAGAGGATCTCGGGGTCGCGCAGGAGCGCGCGTACGATCTCGATCGTCTGCCGCTGTGCCAGCGGGAGCGACGCCACGAGCTCGAGCGGGTCGATCCCCTCGACGCCGTAGCCCGCGAGAATCTCGTCCGCACGCGCCGGAAGCTGGCGCCGTCGGATCAGTCTCGTCGGGCCGACCGGCTCGTTCCCGAGCAGGAGATTCTCAGCAACGGTCATCCATGGGAGGAGCGTGAACTCCTGGAAGACTGTGCCGACCCCGAGCCGGCGGGCTTCGAGGGGGCTCGCGAGCGACACCTCGACGCCTTTGATACGCACCGCCCCCTCGTCGGGAGCCAGCACGGCCGAGAGAATCTTGATCATCGTGCTCTTGCCCGCGCCGTTCTCGCCGACGAGCGCGTGCACCTCGCCGAAGTCGGCCGAGAAGGACGCCGAGCGGAGAGCCTGGACGCCGCCGAAATGCTTAGAGACCCCGGACGCCTCGATTGCTTGAGACGTCCGGGGCTCGCTGCCATCCAGAGTGGTCTGGACGGTCCTTTCTGTCACCGCTACGGCTCTACCGGGCCCCGGCGGGGTGGTAGGTCCACGGCACGTTCACCTTCATTGCTCCCGGGCAGGCCGCGCCGGTCAGCGCCGCCTTGACGCAGACCTTGACGATCGCGTTTGGACCGGAGTCGGTGAACGCGTCGAAGAAGCTGTCCGGAACGTTGGTGAAGACGTTCACGCCGAGCTTTGCCGTCTTCTCGGTCGCGGCCGGGAACGGCAGCCACACGGTGCCCTTGGGAGCGGCATGCTCCTTCCTGAGCACCTGACGGGCAACCTCGAGCGCGACGAGGACATTGAACGGGGGCTGGCCGAGGGACAGCCCGTACTTCAGCTTCTTGCCGTGATAACCGACGAGGAAGCGGCGGAAGCCGTTCTCCGCCTCACCGCCGACAACCGTCGGAAGCGGCTTCCCTGCGGCGATTATCGCCTTGAGAATGCCGTCGGTCCCGCCCGACGACCACACGCCGTCGATCTTCGGCAGGGACGGTAGCTGCGACGCCGTGTTCCGCTGCGCCGTCGCCGAGTCCCACATGCCGGTGTAACTGGCGGCGAGCTTGATTCCAGGGTATTTCTTGAAGACGGACTTCGCACCGTCGTTGCGGTCGGTGTCCGCCTGCGTGCCTGCCACGCCCGTGACCATGATGACGTTGCCCTTGTGCCCGGGCAGGTGGTCGACGATGTACTGGGCGTTCTGGACGCCGTACTGGTACTGACTGCCGTTGATCTTGATCGCACAGGGCGCCGTGACGAGGTTGTCGTAGGCGACAACGACGATGTGCCGTGCGCAGGCCTGCTGGATGATGCCGTTGAGACCAGTTCCGGACGCGGCGTCGACGAGGATCGCGTCCACGCCGGACGAGATCAGGTTGGAGATCTGCTGCGTCTGCTTGCTGACGTCGTTTCCGGAGTTGTAGAGCGAGCACTTGACCTGCTGCTTGAACGGCGGCATCTTGCAGGCGGCCTTGAACGAGTTCTCCATCTCGATCCGCCACTTGTTGCCGATGAACGAGTTGGAGAGAGCGATCTTCAGTTGCGGCGCCGCTGCCGCCCGCTTCGGTTGGGCGAGTGCCGCTGCCCCTGTTACAGAGCCTGCGATCACCACGAGAGCGGTGAGAAGAAGACCCCACCGGAACTTGCTCACGACGTACCTCCTTCTTCGAGCATTGGACTCGGCACGATAGGCGCCAGACTAATCGACGACCATCTCATTCGCGACCGTTCGCCTGGTTGCACGATAAAGGCGGGGCCACCGCCGTCTGGTGGAGTGCCGGGATCATGCGACCTGCTCCCGGCACGTCGATGGATTGTCTGGAAGAGTGCGAATCGATGGGAGGCTCGACAACGGGCGACCGAGTGGAAGATCTTCCGGCGATCCGTGACCGCCTGTCGCGACTGTCTAGTTCCGGGGCCGCGGACGCCCGTGGAAAGCGGGGTGCGCTGCCGGGCGCGATCAGACGGCTACACGGTGCAGGGACCGTCGCCGGCCCAGCCATCACGGCGCGCTGCGCCCCGGGGGCCGTCTCCGCCGTCCTTGCCTCGTTCGAGCAAGCGACCGCCGGGCAGATCCTCGTGGCTCAGGGCACCGGCGAGTGGGCCTACTTCGGAGAGCTCACCGGAGCCGAGGCCGTGCGCATCGGCCTGACTGCCATCGTCGTCGACGGCTTCGTGCGAGACCTGGAGCGGCTGTCGACCCTCGAGTTGCCCATCTTCGCCCGCGGTTCGACGGCGCAGGGCGGGCGCCCGACAGGCCCGGGCGAGGTCGGCGTGCCGCTGCGAATCGGCGACGCAGAGGTACGAACCGGAGACTGGATCGTGGCGGACGCCGATGGTGTGGTAGTCATCCCGAAGGAGGACCTCGACGACGTCATCAGTCGCACAGAGGCAATTTCTGCAACCGAAGCAGCCTGCTGGGACCGCGTGCTCGGCGGCACCAGCCTGCTGGATCAGCCGTACCAGGACGGAACGATCCTCCGTGAGGCCATTCGCAGCGGTGGGGACGCGTTGACGGCGCCCGACCAGTCGGCGACAGAAGACCCACCAGACTCGTCGACGAGGCCTGCTGCGCCCGTTCCCGAGGGGACTGCTCGCATCGGCGCCGAGGAGCTGCTGGCCGGTCTGGCGCTGCCCGCACAGGGAAGAGTGTTCGACCTCGGCACGGAACTCGCCACGGGCATGCCGGTCGGGCCGATCGAAGCGTTCGGCGGATTCCGGATCACGCCCTACCGGACACCGAAGTGCATCGCCAGCCCCGACGACGCACCGGGCTTCGACTTCTCCATGGAACTGATCCAGGGTTCCCCGCACATCGGCACTCACTTCGATGCGCCCGCGCACATCCAGTCGTTCGGCAAGGTGTTCGGGGGCCACAGGGCGGCAGACGTCTACGACGATTTCGGCTGGCGCGAGAACGGCATCCACACGGTGCCCCCCGTGATCACCCGCGGCGTGCTGCTCGACATCCCGGCCCTCCTCGAGGTTCCCCGGCTCCCCGACCTGTTCGAGATCACGGTCGATCACGTGCAACAGACGTTGGAACGCGAGCAGGTGGAGGTGCGGCGAGGCGATGCCGTGCTCGTCCGTACAGGGAAGATGGCGGACTACCACGGCGACGGTGGCAGCTACTTCGCCGCCGGGCCGGGCATTGGCGTCGAAGCAGCTCTCTGGCTCTTCGAGCGTGGGATGGCCGTGCTGGGTTCCGACACCTCCGCGACCGAACCGTTTCCGTTTCCCGATCCGGACAACACCGTCCATCGGGCGATGCTGGTCGAACGAGGCATCTTCCTGGCCGAGATCCTCTGCCTCGACGAGCTGGCCGGCGCGAATGCGTACGAGTTCCTGTTCGTGTGCCTGCCGCTGAAGTTCCATGGAGGCACCGGCTCGTGGGTACGGCCGGTGGCGGTCGTCTAGCACGCGGACACGATGCGACTCGAGTCCGCACCGGGCGTGGAGGACGTGCGGCTGCTCGCGAAGAAGCGGCTTCCACGGCTCGCGTTCGACTTCATCGACGGCGGCGCCGAGAGCGAGGTCACGCTCCGCGCGAACCGCCAGGCGTTCGACGGCCTCACCTTTCGGCCCCGCTACCTGCAGGACGTCACCCGTCGCGATCAGGAGACGAGCGTTGTGGGAACCCGGCTTTCGCTGCCGGTAATGCTGGCGCCGACCGGGCTCACCCGCATCGCATCGCGGAACGCCGAGGTCGACGCCGCCCGCGCCGCCGGTCGCGAGGGAACCGTCTACGTGCTGAGCGCGATGGCGAGTACATCGATCGAAGAGGTGGCCCGAGCGGCCGAGGGGCCCCTCTGGTTCCAGCTGTACCTCTGGCGCGACCGTTCGCTCGTCGACTCCCTCGTCTCGCGCGCACAGAAGGCGGGATACCAGGCACTGGTGGTCGCCGTCGACGTGCCGGTCTCGAGCAAGCGGGAGCGGGACTACCGGAACGGCTTCGTGCTTCCTCCCCGGATCCGCTTGGGAACCGCGCTCGACGCGGGGCGCCATCCGCGCTGGCTCTGGGATCTCCTGACGGGACCGCCAATCACGTTTCCGAACGTCGTCGGCGAGGGCGGCGGCACTGGCGCCGTCATGCTCGGGAAGTACGTGAACGAGCAGCTCTGTAACCCGGCGCAGGGCCTCGACGACCTCCGCCGACTGCGGGATACCTGGAAGGGGCCGCTGCTCGTGAAGGGAACGCTGACGGCCGAGGACGCGGAGGAGGCGGTCGCCTGCGGGGTTGACGGGATCATTGTCTCTAACCACGGCGGGCGGCAGCTCGACTGCGCGCCCGCGAGCGTGACCGTCCTCCCTGAGATCGTCGAAGCGGTGAGCGGCCGCGCAGAAGTGCTCCTCGACAGTGGCGTACGCAGAGGGTCCGATGTCGTGAAGGCGCTAGCCCTTGGCGCGACGGCGTGCTTGATTGGCCGGCCGTACCTCTACGGTCTCGCAGTCGGCGGCGAGGCTGGAGCGCGGAGAGTGATCGAGATCCTCCGAACAGAGATCGACCTCTGCCTGGCCCTGATCGGATCCAACTCGGTGTCCGCGCTGAACGAGTCGGTATTGCGGCGTGTGGACGAAACCCGGGCGACGGCATAGGGATGCAGGCCGTGCCGGCCGAGCTCCATGACGAGATCCTCTCCCGAGTCGACGGCCGCTAGAACGTCTTCACGGCCAGGTAGCCGCCGTCGACGACGACGGAGCTGCCCGTGATGTACCGGGAGGCATCGGAGGCGAGGAAGACGACAACGTCTGCGATCTCGTCGGGCCGGCCGATGCGGCCGAGCGCATTCGCAGCAGCGACCTTTCCCAGGAACCGACCGGCCTCCTCCGGGCTCATGCCGGTCAGGTCGCGATGGAGCATCGGTGTGTCGATCGTCCCGGGCGCGATCGCATTGACCCGGATCCCGTGACGGCCGACCTCGGGAGCCAGTGCCCGCGCGGCCGCGACCAGGCCAGCCTTGGCCGCCGCGTACGGCACGCATCCAGGCAGGGTCACGTACGCCTGAACCGACGAGATGAACACGATGCTCCCTCCCCCGCGGCGCTTCAGCTCCGGGATCGCGAGCTGAGCCGTGAAGAGCGCGCCTTTGAGGTCGGTGTCGAGGACCAGGTCGATCGTCTCCTCGCTCTGGTGCTCGAACTCCTCGTAGACCGAGACGGCAGCGTTGGCCACCAGGACGTCGAGCCCGCCGAAGCGCTCTCGTGCCACCGCGATCGCTTGCGCGACATCGCTCCGCACGCGGACGTCTCCGATCGCCGAAGACGCTACGCCGCCCGCAGAGGCGATCTCGGCGACTGTCTCGTCCAGACCTGCCGAGGCAAGATCGTTGACGACGACCGACGCACCCGCGGTGGCGAGAGCGATCGCCGCCGAGCGGCCGATCCCAGAGCCGGACCCAGTGACGAAGGCGACCTTGTCGTCGAGCACACCCATCGCGGGATATGACTCTAAGGCAGCTGGTTGGAGACTAGGCCGCCTGCGGCAGTTGACCATGAGCTCGACGTCGATCGAGATGGTTCAGCGCCCGATGCGCGTCCGGCGACGGATGCCGAGCCGCCTCTGCAGCGCACGGTCCTCCTCCCCATCCTTCCTCGCTGCCCAGACGAACATTGCGAAGACGACGCCGGCGCTGAGCAGCGCTCCCCCACGCAAAGCAAGACTCCGAGCGCAACGGTCACGGGTGGGACCCCGGTCTGGCACTTCCGCGAAGGAGCTGGCCGTGGGTCCAATCAGTCAAGGTCGATCGGGGGATGCGTTCAGCGGGCGATCACGACGTGACCGGCTTGATTTGGCCCCTGGCAACAGACCAGGAGGTCGCTGCCTGGAAGCTGGCCAGGAGGTCGAGAACTCCGAGTGGCAGACCAGAAGGTCGCCCACTTCGGCAAGATCCGTGGAATGCCGCCAGAGGTGAGTGAGACGGCAACCTGGACAGCGCCCGACAAGGGCGAGCGACTCTGGTTCCTCGGCACGCTGGCCACGATCAAGGTGTCCGGCGAAGCCAGCCACGGGCGCTTCGCGTTGATCGAGTTCCTGTTCCCGCGATACGCATCGCCGCCGCTTCACACTCATCCACAGGACGAGAGTTACATCGTGTTGGAAGGAAGGCTGACGGTGAAGGCCGGCGAGCAGCGGTTCGAGCTGACAGCGGGCGCAGCAGCCGTTGTGCCGATGGGGGTCGCGCACACCTTCCGCGTCGACAGCGAGACGGCACGGGTCCTCGTGCTCAGCACACCGGCAGGACTCGAGCGAATGGTGCGCGACGGCTCGGTGGCTGCAACCACTCCCACGCTGCCGCCAAATGGGACACCCCGACCTTCAGCGGAACAACTGGAAAGCATCTTCCGGGCTCACGGCCAGACCAACGTCGGCCCGCCTCTCGCCCCCGACGACTAAGCGTGCACCCACCAACCACTTGGCGCACATGCCGAAGGTCGATTTGGCAATTGCCCAGGAGGTCTCGGTCGATGGAGTGGGCACGTCAGCTAGTCAGTCTCGACGCCAGGCATTCATGGCTGGCTTAGGCCAGCCCGGGGTGCGTCCCGAAGGAGAGGCGTACGGCGGCGGGCCAGCATAAGCGTCGCGTGTCGGCGTCACCCTGGACAGCCCACGCGCGCCAAGGAACACTCCAGAACGATGACAGCGCCCCCGTCCCCCTCGCGGGATGCCGCTACGTCTGGGTCGCCGGGGAGTCGCCGCACCTCGCGACCGTTCGTCGGTCGTGGGCGAGAGCTCGAGGAGTTGCAGGAGGCACTCGACGAGGCGGCGGCAGAGCGCGGCGGCGTGATGATCGTGACGGGCGACGCAGGCATCGGCAAGACGCGGTTGCTCACGGAGGTCGCAGACCAGGCCGGGGCACACGGGTGGACAGTGTTTGCGGGCCGCGGCTGGGAGGAGGGCGGCGCTCCTGCCTACTGGCCGTGGATCCAGGTCGTGCGCGCCGCCGGCGGAGACTTCGAGGAAATCGCTGCTCCCTCGGCAGGGGCGGCCGTGGAGCAGACGGATCCGGGAAGCGTCCGCTTCGCGCTGTTCGACGCAGTGACCCGCTTCCTACTCGAGCGCGCGGGCGAGCGGCCAGTGCTGATCGTCCTCGAGGACCTGCACGCCGCGGACGAGGCTTCACTGCTCCTCCTTCGCTTCCTCGGCGAGGCGATCGGAGGGGCTTCGATTGCGGTGCTGTGCTCGTACCGCGACGAAGAGCCCCGTGTGCGCGAGCTTGCCTCGCTCTTCGCCGGCTTGACCCGCATCGGCCGGCGGCTCCAGCTTCGTGGGCTCAGTCAGGACGAGGTCCAGGCGTACGTCGCACGGGTCGTGGGTGAGGACGGCACGCCGCCCTCACTCGCCACGCGACTGCATTCGATCACAGGCGGCAACCCGTTCTTCCTCGGCGAGCTGATCCGCGCCGTCGACGCCGACGATCTCGCCAAATGGGCTCGTACCGGGAATGAGGATCCGACCTGGCGAATCCCCGAAGAGGTCCGGGCCGTGATCCGGCGCCGCATCGATCGTCTCTCCCCCGAAGCATCGTCCGTGCTCCAACTCGCAGCCGTAGGCGGACGCGAACTCGACCTCGCGGTGCTCGAGGCTATGAGCCGCCTCAGCCCGAGCCGCCTCGTCGACGCGGTCGGGGAGTCGCTCGATGCAGGCGTCCTGGTCGAGGATGTCGGCGGACAGCGCCAGGCTTTCGCGCACGAACTGGTCAGGGAGACGCTCTACCTGGACCTGTCAGCGCGGCGGCGAGCAGAGCTGCATCTTCAGATGGGGGCGGTCCTCGAGGATCTGGGCCGGGGGGATCCCGATCGACGCCTGTCCGAGATCGCCCATCATCTCGCGCTCGCGGCACCGCTTGGCGACATCCCGAAGGCGATCGCCTATCTGGAGCGGGCCGGAGACCGCGCGGCGATGCTGCTCGCCTACGAGGAGGCGGCGCGGCACTACGGTCGCGGACTCCAGCTGCTCGGGACGGATCCCGAGAGCTCCGACCGGCGGCGCTGCGATCTGCTCCTGCGCCTCGGCGATGCCCAGTGGCGGGCGGGAGACGTCGCCGCCGCGCGCCCGAGCTTCGAAGACGCCACGGTGGTCGCACGCCGGGTCGGGGAGGGCGAGCTGTTCGCCCGCGCGGCGCTCGGCTACGTGACCGCGCTCGGCGGCTTCCTGCTCTACGCGCGGTTCGAGGTCGGAGCGACCGGCGCCGATCTGCTCACCGAGGCGCTCGCCGCGCTTCCCGACGACGACTGCTCACTCCGGGTGATTCTGCTCTCGCGTCTCGCGCTCGAACTGTATTCGGCGAACGAGCCGATCGAGCGGCGCGCAGCCGTGAGCAACGAGGCGGTCGAGGTTGCGCGGCGGATCGGCGACCAGAGAGCGCTCGTGACCGCGTTCCACGCCCGTTACTGGACGCTGACGGTGCCGGACCGGGTGCTCGAACGGCTCGGGCATACCGAGGAGATGCTCGCCGCCGCGGAGCAGGTCGCGGATCGTGAGATGGAGTTTCTGGCGCACAACGCCCGCTTCCACTGCTTCCTCGAACTCAGTGACGGCCCCGCCCTCGACCGGGAGATGGAAGCGATGGCAGAGATCGCCGATCTCATCCGCCAGCCCTCCTATCTCTGGCACACGGTGTGCCTGCGCGTCGTCCGCGCGATTCTCGACGCGCGCTACGCAGACGCAGAGGAGTTGGCGGCGACCGCGCTCCAACTCGGTGGGCTCCGCCAGAGCGAATACCCGACGTATGTCTTCCAGTACGCGCAGTTGTTTGCGATTCGTTGGGCGCAAGGGCGGCTACGCGAGTTCTGGCCGTCGATCCGCGCCCACGGCGATCTGTTTCCCTGGATACCGCGTTGGCGGGATGCCCTAGTCGCCGCCGAACTCGGCGACCGGCGCGCCGCGCGCGCCGAGGTGGAGCGCTACGTGCGCAACGGCTTCGCTGATGTGCCGCGCGACGGGCTCTGGCTCCTTCATCTGTGTGCGCTGGCCGAAGCCTGCGTCCTCATCGACGACAAGCAGCGAGGGCGGCTGCTCTACGAACAGCTGCAGCCGCATGGCGATCGCAACGCGGTCAGCTACACCCAGCAGCCGTTCGGCCCCGTGACCCTGCGCCTGGGCATGCTCGCGGCGATGGCAGGAGAGTGGGAGAACGCGGAGCGTCACTTCGAGGCGGCGCGCGAGCATTGCGGCGCGCTCGGCGCTCGAGGCATCGTGCCGCGCGTCCTCTACGAGCGCGCTCGCATGCTGCGTGCCCGCGGCGGTGCCGGCGACGAGCAGGCGGCGGCGGCCAATCTCGACGAGGCCGCAGCGCTGAGCGAGGAGCTCGGCATTCCCGGGTTGCTCGAACGCATCGAGTCCTTGCGTGAGGCGTCGCCGACCGTGGCGGCGCCGGCACTCTTCCGGCGGGAGGGCGAGATCTGGACGATCGACTACGAGGGCTCGACGTTCAGACTGCGGGACGTCAAGGGTCTCCGCTACATCGCCTTCCTGCTCGGCTCGCCCGCCCGCGAGATCCACGCGGTCGAGCTCGCGCAGGCTGTCGAAGGCGTGTCCGAGCAAGCCCACGCCGATGGTCCGCCCGGGCCCGCACTCGACGCCCAGGCGAAGGACGCGTATCGCCGGCGCCTGGAAGAGCTCGGTGAGGAGCTCGAGGAGGCGCGTGGCTGGGATGATCCCGAGCGGGCGGCGCGCACGGAAGCGGAGATCGACGCGCTCACCGAGCAGCTGGTGCAGGCGTTTGGCCTGGGCGGGCGCGACCGCGCCGGCGCCTCACCGGCGGAGCGGGCCCGGGTCAGCGTGACCAAGGCGATCAGGTCGGCGATCAAGACGATCGAACGCCACTCCCCCGCTCTCGGAGAGCATCTCGGCAGTTCGATCCGCACCGGCCAGTTCTGCTCGTACGCACCGCCGGGCGAGGTGCCGCCGCGCTGGCGCCTCTGACGCCCGCGTGGACGTCGGCGGCACAAGTGTTCCACGCGGGGTTACGCCCGAAGGGTGCCAATCGCAAACGAGGAAAGGAACGCATGAGCAGCGTCACCACACCTGCCGAGGCCGCCGGCAAGGAGCTCTCGGGCTTCGAGGGCCGGCTGATCGGGCCGGAGGACTCCGACTACGAGGCGGCTCGCACGGTCTACAACGCGATGATCGACAAGCGGCCGGCGTTGATCGCCCGCTGCGCGAGCCTGGGCGATGTTTCGAGGGCGATCGCCTTCGCGCGCGATCACGACCTGCTGATTGCGATTCGTGGCGGAGGCCACAACGGCGCCGGGCTGGGCACATGCGACGACGGAGTGGTCATCGACCTCTCGTTGCTGAAGGACATCCAGGTCGACCCGGCCGCCCGAACAGTTCGCGTCGGCGGAGGGTGCACCTGGGGCGAGGTCGACCAGGCGACCAGCGAACACGGATTGGCGACGCCGAGCGGGATCATCTCGACCACGGGGGTCGGCGGGCTCACGCTCGGCGGGGGACTCGGGCATCTCACCCGCAAATGCGGGCTGGCGATCGACAACCTCCTCGAGGCGGAGCTGGTCCTCGCGACCGGCGAGCGCGTGCGCGCCAACGCCCAGGAACACCCTGATCTCTACTGGGCGATCCGGGGCGGCGGCGGTAACTTCGGCGTTGTCACGTCCTTCCTGTTCCGGTTGCACGAGGTCGGCACTGTGATTGCCGGACCGACGTTCTGGCCGGTCGAGCTCGCCGAGGACGTCCTTTCGGCGTACCGCGAGTTCCTGCCGGCCGCTCGGCGTGAGCTCAACGGCTTCTTCGCCTTCCACACCGTGCCGCCGGCACCGCCGTTCCCCGAGGCGATCCATCTGCGCAAGGTCTGCGGGGTGGTCTGGTGCTACGTCGGCCCGGAGGAGGACGCCGCAGAGGCGATGGCACCCCTGCTCGACGCAGTGCCCGAGCCTCTCATGCACGGCGTAGCACCGATGCCTCACGCGGCGCTCCAGGGTGCCTTCGACGGGCTCTACCCGCCGGGGGATCAGTGGTACTGGCGGGCCGATTTCGTCAATGAGATCCCGGACGAGGCTGTTCGGATCCACGCCCGCTTCGGCGCAGACATGCCGACGATGAAGTCGACGATGCACATGTACCCGATCGACGGCGCCGCCCACGACCTGGCGAGTTCCGATACGGCCTGGGCCTATCGGGACGCGCGCTGGGGTTCGGTCTTCGCCGGCGTCGACCCCGACCCGGCGAACGTCGACACGATCCGGCAGTGGAGCATCGACTACTTCGAGGCGCTGCACCCCTACTCGGCGGGCGGGGCGTACGTCAACATGATGATGGACGAAGGGCAGGAACGGGTTCGTGCCAGCTACCGCGGGAACTACGAGCGGCTCGCAAGCATCAAGGCAGAGTACGACCCGAACAACGTGTTCCGCGTCAACCAGAACATCCAGCCTGCAGGTTCCTGAACGTCGTTGGGGCGAGGTCGCTTGTGCGCGGCCTCGCTCTGCGTCGTCGCGCTTTCATTTGCGCGCGAATACGCCGGCCGATCTACGTCTTGCACGCACTTCCCTGTTAGCTCCTTCCAACTGCAGGCCGGTGCAAGCCGGCGGGCCGCGAGGCTGGAAAATCGAAGTGCCCATCGCCGCCAGGCCGGTGGCCTCCGAGTAGTTGCCCAGCCGTCCTCCGATGACCAGACCAGGAGGCCGTTTCGCGTGACAGCCCCACCGGTCAGCCACGGGCAAGGCGGGTCACGAGGCCCGCCACCTCGCCAGCGCGGCAGCAAATGTGCGTTGGCGCTACCCCTGTAACGGCAAGGTCACGCGACACTCAGCGTGAGCGTCTCGCGAGTTGCCTCGGCGCCGATGGTGGCGCGCTCTGCCGAGGTCAGGGCTTGAAGCCACTCGTCAAGCGCGTCACGAACCAGCGCTCGTGCCTCATCTTGCGTCGGAGCACAGGTGATCACCCCCGGCAACTCCTCAATCGTCGCGCGTACCCAGCCTGCCTCATCCGGCTCGAAGACCACGTGGAGCTCCATGCCAATAGCGTACTCGGTGCACCTGCCTCGCGATACTTCGGCCATGACGGCGCGCCGTGAACTCGAGCGACACCTCGTCGAGCGTGATTGTGAGCGCGTCAGGCACGGCGCACGCCACGACGTCTGGCGCAGCCCGGCCGCAGAACGACCCGTCACCGTCCCACGCCATCGCGAGATCCCTTTCGGGACCGCCCGCGCAATCTGCCGTCAGCTCGGGATCCCTGATCCGCCGCGCTGACCTTCTGGCGCACATGCCAGGAGGTCGATGCGCCGCCTCTGGCCCGCGTCCAGGATGTCGAGACCTCCCAGGGCCAGACCAGGAGGTCGCCCCGGCTCCCACCAAGGGCCTCGTGCAGCGGCTGCTGGTGCGCGGCTGGATCGAAGGGATCTCGACTCCGAGCCAGCGAGGTGCCCGTGCTGCTCACGCGAGGGCTCGCCGTGCCGCCTCGTCGAATGGCGTGAGGTCGAGCGGCAGCAGCGTCCGGATCCGCTCCTCGCGCGCGATCGTCGGGTTGCGCAGTCCTTCCACAAGCGGCCGCGCGACGGACGCGCTCACCGGGGTGACCAGGTTGAGCCAGAGCGAGGAAAGGTACGGCGTCAGCACCGGCACCTCGACGATCGCCGGCTTCCGGCCGAGCAGAGCAGCGATCCGCTCGATCATCTCCCGGTAGGTCATCACCTCCGGCCCGCCCGTGTCGTAGCCCTCGCCGTACGCGGCCTCATTGCCGCAGACGCCTGCCAGGTAGCAAGCGACGTCGTCCAGCGCGATCGGCTGCGTCGGCGTCGAGACCCAACTCGGCGTCACCATGACCGGCAGCCGTTTGACCAGGCCGAGGATCGTCTCGAAGGCGGCGCTCCCCTTGCCGACGATCATGGCCGCGCGCATGGTCGTCACCGGGACGCCCGCGGAGGCGAGCCTCTCTCCGGTCTCGCGGCGGCTGCGCAGGTGCGGCGACGCGTCAGGGTCGTCGGCGCCGAGCCCGCCGAGGTAGACGATCTGGCGCACACCTGCGTTCGCCGCCTCCCGCGCCACCGTCTCCGCCGCAGCGCGATCCTGCTCCTCGAAGTCGCGCGCACCGAGCGAGTGGACGAGGTAGTAGACGACGTCCGCACCTTCCAGGGCAGCGGCGACGCCGTCGCCGCTCGCCGCATCGGCAACCACGCAGCGGGCGCCGGGCTCCTCACGTGCGGTGCGGGAAACCGCCGTCAGCTCATGCTCGGCCAGCAGGGGCACGAGCGCCCGGCCGACGACGCCGGTTGCACCGAAAACGGTGACGTTCACGAGTCCCGGCTCCGCAACAGGAGCTCGAAGTAGCGGAAGCTGACCGCGGCATGGATAGGGCTTTGCCCTTTCGCATAGAGCATCCCCGTCCACGGCGGCGCGCCCACGCGGGCGGCAAGCCGGGGCAGGTACCCCTCGACCGTGACGCTCAGCTCCTGCTGATCGCCCTCGCGTCGCTGTGCGAGCGTGACGGACCCGCCGGCTCGGAGCGCCAGCAGTCCACCCTGGATCGCGTGCCGGCAGCTGACGAGCTCGCCGTCGAACGAGAGCTCCGGCCGCCCAAAGGTAAGGAGCGTCGCACCGCCAAGCAGCTTCAACTTGCCTCCGTCACCCGTCCAGCTCGCGCGGACACCGCCACGTGTCAAGCGGTCGACCGCCTGCCAATAGGTGACACCAAGCGTGCGGGCACCGGCCTCGGACGCCTCGACCACGGCGTCCGCCACGAGCATCCGCTGGCGCGACTCGAAGCCGCCGGACTCGAGCACCCGCTCCGATGTCTCCCATCCGGTCACGCCGCCATCACCATTCGCGAAGGGTAGTCTCGCGTCCCCAGCTCAGGGATGACCCGGTCGCACGTAGACGCCCTCCGGGTCGAAGCACTCAGCTGGCGCGACGCTCGACCTCCGGTTCGGGCACGAGTCGGCATCTTTTCGCGACTGCATCGCACGGCGTATCGACCTGAGCGCTGAACGTGACATCCTCCGCGAAGGTGGCCGAGAGGTCGAGACCTCCGATGGACAGACCAGGAGGTCGCTCGCGTGACGACCCTAGGGTGTCACTCGGCGAGAATTCGAGGCCCGGGGTGGCGGAAGCGACGGGCGTCTATCCCACATTTCCACCCCATCGAACTAAGCGGCCGCGGTTCAGATGACGAAGAGTTCGGCGGGCCACTCTGGGAGACGTAGCTCGGAGGATGCGCCATTCGCCGTCAGGTTGGCACTTGCCACAGACGGCTGTTTGGCGCGGACCACGCCCCACCGGTCAATTGACGAAGACGTCGCGCAGCGCCGATGTGAAGCCCAATAGCTGACGAGCACGTCAGCCAAGCTCGCGTGTTTGTACGTCCAGCCGTTCGGCACCTTGAGGAGGCTCGGGTCGAGTGCTTCTCGGCTTGTGTTTCGAGCCGCGCTGCCTTTGGATGTTTGAGTGGCCCAGCTTTCTTCGGTGGGTGCGCGTTGGAGCAGGAAAGCCCGTGCGCGGGGCCTCGTTGCCTCTGCACGGTGGCGTGCCTGGCTGGTCGGTCTTGGGGCGGCGGCTTTCTTGATCGCAGTCAGCTCACCGATAGAGGCTGCGAACTCTGGCTCTGCTTGATCTGCCTTAACGCCCGCGGCCTCGCAGACGAGAAGAAGTTCAGCAAACTGCCAGGTCGCCGGTGCCACGCCCATGTCGGAATGCCAGAAACGACGCAACCATCTCCAATTAGTGAGGCCCGCCACGAGATGTCTCCTTAACGTCCGAGCCCCCAGCCTCCCGAGTTCCCCTTGCCGGCGGATCACCGCCGAACAGCTCAGGCAGCCGCTCAACCACAGCCGCCCAGGCGACGTGTTGCGTATCGATGACGTCGAAGTGGTCGGCCCCCGCAACCTCGACGAGCTCGATCTCGTCGCCGGCAGATCGGGCATCCGCAACGTACGCCCTGCTCTGATCTATCGGGACAGGAACGTCCTGGTCTCCGTGAACCGCTAACTGCCGAACGCCCAGAGGAAGCAGCGCCGCCGGAGAAGCCATCGAATATCGCTCGGGCACCTCGTCGAGCCCGCCTCCGAGAAGGTCGCTGCACGCCCCGCCGCCAAGGTTAGCTTCGTATCCTCGAGCGAGATCTGCAACACCAGCGATCGAGACGACACCTCTCGGTCGAAAGCGTGGCAGCGAGCCCGGCGCTCCTGCAGGTAGCCGAAAACGAGCGGCGAGCCAAAGAGCGAGGTGTCCGCCAGCAGAATGACCGACGACGACGGCCGATGACACATCGGCCGCGGGAACGTCGACCAACCTGTCGGCGGCGGCCGCTACGTCGTCGAACGTTCCGGGCCACCCTCCCCCTTCCTGACCGACTCGGCGGTACTCGATGTTCCACGCCAGATAACCACTGGCAGCGAGATCACACGCGATAGGCGTGAGCGTTGTGCGGTCGAACCGCTCCCGCCAATAGCCCCCGTGGATGAGCACGATCGCGGGCCACGGTCCGCCGTCGCGCGCCGGCACGTGCAGGTTCGCGATCTGATCTGGATGCTCGCCGTAATGGACGACTTCTGCAGGCGGGAGACTCACAAAGCTTCGACACCTGCCTTCACGAGCAACACCTCGACGTCGTGGCTTGCGGTGAGCCGGGCCCAGCGATCGTCGCTCATGTTGAGAGTCCTCCAGGCGACGAGCGTCACTAGGCAGTGCGTCTCTGGAAGTCCGACAACCGCTCCGGGAACGACTCGCGCGCTGACGCGCGGCCCCCTCGACCCCTCCACATCCTCCACATCCTCCACAACGTAGTCGACGATGAGGTCGGGTTTGGCCGAGATACGCACGACCGACGTCTCGCCGTCGAAGAGAGACGTTCCTCGCACAGCGTGCTCCCCAATCGGCTGCGCGTTCCAGCAGCCGAGGGCCCACGACCCCAGCTTTGTGGCGTCGGCGAGAAACGAGTGCGCCGCCTCGGCGGCGCACTCGCAAACAGTGGTGGCGCAATGCGATAACTCGTGCATCGGAACGTTCTCGCTGCCACGGCCGTCTAGACCGAGGGCGCGACTCCGACTATTTCTTGATCTTGATTTGCCTCACGACCACCTGGTTTCCATTCTGGTACTTGAAGACGTTGTAAATCGCCGACTGCAAGTCGCCATTCTTGTCGAGGTCGTCAGAGCCGCCCGCCCCTTCGTAATTGATGTCCTTGCCGGCTCTGATTGCCTTGATCGCAGCGGTCAGATTGAGGTACGTGTACGTCCGGCCCGGAGGCGACGCGACTCGCTGAATCTGCTTAACGATGTCGGAGCCCTTGCCGGATTTCGCGGCGATCGAGGCGAGGATACAGAGCATCGCACCGTCGAAGTTGTTGACCTCAAGGGTCTGGCGATCCTTGGTTCCCGGAGAGCTCGTGAAGAGCTTGCTGAACGCATCACCAGCACGGGTGCCAAGAGGCGAGCCGGCGACGGTCCCGCGTGCACCCTCGAGAGACGATGTCGGGATGAACGACGGAATGGTCGCTGGCCATCCGCCCGCAACGAACAGCTTGCTCCCGTTGAACTTGCCCGTGCGCAGGAGGGAGGCGGCGATCTTCGCGTAGTTCCCGGGGAAGTCAAGGATCACATACGCATCGGGGTTCCCTTTGACGATGTCAGCGGCTTCCGAGTCGTAGCTCGCAGCAGTCGGATCGTAGAAGAGAGGCCCTCGGACCTGGATGCCCCCCTTTTGGAGCGCGACCTTAAGCGGCGGAAGGAGCCCCGTGCCGAACGCGTCGTTTCTTCCCGCGATCGAGACGGTCGCACCCTTCCCGAGTTCCTGCACGATCACCTTCGCGAGAATCGGCGCCTGCAGCGCGTCGGACGGCATGGTGCGGAAGTAGTAACCGTTGTCGGCCAGCGTGGTCAGAGCCGGACTCGAGTTATTCGGTCCGATTTGCGGCACGCGCGCCGGGATGGTTGCCGCCTGTGCCATGGCAATCGAGTTTCCCGACGTCAGCGCGCCCAACATGCAGTTCGCGCCGCTGGCGATCAGTTTTCGCGCTGCGTTCACCGCACCGTCGGGCGTGGTTCCATCGTCCGCGTGGGAGATCTGAATCTTGATATCGGTGACGCCTGCCTGACGGAGTGCTCTCTTTGCCTGCTGGACAGCAAGACCAGCGGCCTTGGCATACGCAGGACCGTAAACCGCCGACACGCCGGTGAACGGGACGACATCACCGATCCGAAGCGTGTATCCCGAAGACTTTTTTCCATCAGCGGTGCTCCCGCTGGCTGCCGCGACGAGGGCAACGATGCATAGCACCGACGTTAGGCGAATGACTCTGGTCATCTCTCGGCCCCCTTCTTGTTGGCCTTGCCGGGATCAGGCGGGTCCCGCGAGACGACTATACAACGCGGTCTGCTAGCGTCGTGCGGTGGCCGTGTCCCCGTCGCTTCCACCTGCGTACACGGCTCCGTCCTTCGAGCCGCCATTCCGGGTCCTCGTCCTCGTCGCCTCCACGGACGGCTGGTACGCGGCATCGGCTGAGACACGAGGCCACTCCCTCGATCTGCTGTCCGGTCTCTTACGCACCGCCGAAGAAAGCGGCGCGCGATTAGTCGGCTCGATGGACGACGACGTGCTCTCGACTGGGCAGCCGAGTTCCCTGCCATATTCGATCTACATCCTCTACGACGTCGAAGACCTGAGCGTGATCGTACGGTTGGTTCACGCCGTACGTGCTTCAGAGCTCGGCGGGATGCTCCGTGTAGAAGCGCGAATCGGGCGGCGACTCTTCCTGCTTCAAAACTGAGAGTCTCAGGCCTCAAGGTATGGGGCGGTCGGCCGAGAACCACCCAGGTAGAGGTCAACGACTTCCGGGTTGTTGAGCAGGTCGGGGCCGCGACCCTCGAAGCGGTTCCGTCCCGCCTCAAGGACGTAGCCCCGGTGAGACATGGCCAGCGCCCTGCGGGCGTTCTGCTCGACCATTAGCACCGCGACGCCAGAGTCGTTGATCTCTTCGATCTTCTCGAAGATCACGTCGATCGCGAGAGGGGAGAGACCCGCGGACGGCTCGTCCAGCAGAAGGACGCTCGGGTCAGCCATGAGCGCTCGCGCGAGGGCTAGCATCTGGCGCTCTCCCCCCGACAACGTGCCCGCCGGCTGCTTGCGCCGCGCCTGCAAGCGAGGAAACAGGTCGTACATCGCCGCGATACGGTCCTTCGCTCGGCCCTGGCGGAGCGTCAGCGCTCCCAACTCAAGGTTCTCCTCAACCGGCATAGTGGCAAACACGTTGTCCCTCTGCGCGACGTAGCCGATTCCACGAGCGACGAGCGAGTGTGGCTTGCGCCCCGTCACGTCATCCCCTCGTAGGAGCACGCGGCCGGACCACGGTTTGAGGAGGCCGATCACCGCCCGGATGAGGGTTGACTTCCCGGCGCCGTTCGGACCAACAATCGTCACTAGCTCGCCTTCGTCGAGCGTGGCTTCCACGCCAACGAGGATCGGTACGTCGGAGATGTAACCGACGGCCAGATCCTCGATCGTAAGGATCGCGGAGGACTTCTTACTCACGGGCGCCCGGTTCCTCGCTTCGTGCCGAACCAAGGTAGGCGTCGATTACACGTTGATCGCTTCTGACGTGCGCAGGTTCACCTTCCATCACGACCCGTCCCTCCGCCATTACGACGATCCTGTCGGAGTGCCGCATCACGACGTCCATGTCGTGCTCGACGAGCAGGATCGTGAGCCCACGCTCTGCTCGGATGCGTTCGATGTGCTCGAGAATCTGGACGCCGAGCGTTCGATTGACGCCGGCTAGGGGCTCGTCGAGCAGGAGGATTGCCGGCTCCAGCATGAGCGCGCGTGCGAGCTCCAACAGCTTTCGCTGCCCACCGGAGAGAGTCCCGGCGTAGTCGTTTGCCTTCGCCGCTAAGTCGAAGGCGTCGAGCAAATCGCGCGCCCGGTCACGCGCTGCGCTTTCGGGCCCGCGCCACACCGGTCGCAGCAGAGCCAAACCGAGCCTCTCACCCGGATTCAGTGGATTCGCAAGCAGAATATTGTCGATGACCGACATCACAGATAGCGCCTTGGTCAATTGGAATGTCCTCACCATTCCGTGTTGTGCAATCCGGTGTGGGCTCAACCCGAGGACAGAATCTCCCTCGAGGAGCACCTCGCCCCCCTCGCCGCGCTCGAAGCCCGTGATGACGTTGAAGAGCGTCGACTTGCCGGCACCGTTCGGACCGATGAGCGCCGTGAGCGAACCACGCCGGACATCAAAGCTCGCCCCGTTGACCGCGATGACGCCGCCGAAGCTTTTGGAGACATTCTGCACGGAGAGGAGAGTGTTGGTCTCAGCGGGCACGAAGGTTGAGCTCCTCGCGCTTGCCGAACAGTCCCTGGGGCCGGAAGATGACGAGCGTCATCAGCACGAGTCCCAAGATCATGAAGCGAAGCGCCGCAATCCGTGAGTCGGAGAGGGGAAGATCGAGATAGCGAGTCGCTTCGAGCAAGAAGATGAGCAGGAACGATCCGACCGCCACGCCGGCGTAGCTCCCCAGACCGGCGAGTATCACGATCACGTAGCCGTACGCCGTCAACGCTGGATCGAACAGCTGCGGCGACAAGATCGAGATGTTGATCGCAAGCATGTAGCCGGCGATCGCCGCGAGGCCGGCTGCAATCGCCAGTGACTGCAGCTTGAACACGAACGTGTTCTTGCCGAGTGCGCGAGCCGCGTCCTCATCCTCTCTGATCGCGTTCAGGACACGACCCCAGGGCGAACGGACGAGGAATGCGACGAAAACCGAGAGAACCGCGAAGACGGTCAGGTTGACCACCAGTAAGGGCAGCAGAAACGTCTGCCCGATGCCGAGGTGGCCGAGCCAGCCGTCGATACGCGCCGACGCGGTCGTCCAATCCCCCGTATAGCCGAAAAGACCAAGGTTGCCACCAGTCAGGCTCTCCCAGTTGTCGGCCGTGTACCGAACGATTTCGGAGAACGCCAGCGTCGCAATCGCGAAGTAGTCCGAGCGGAGGCGAAGTGAGCAAAGCCCCACCACGAGCGCCGCCGCCATCGCGACCGGGATCCCGAGAAGCAGCGCAAGCCAGAAGGAGACGCCGGACTTCACGACGAGGATCCCCATCGCGTAGGAGCCGACCGCCATGAAGCCGGCCTGCCCGAAATTCACGATTCCGGTCGTGCCGACGTTTAGCTGAATCCCGAGAGAGAACACCCCGTAGGTCGTCGCCAGGACGCCCACGTTTATCCAGAAGGCCTCGTTAGTCAGGAACCCAACCGATACCGCCATCAGGTGCGACGTCGTCATCTGTCGGTCGGCCGGACGCGTCCGAACAATCCGTTCGGCCGCAGGAGGAGGGCGAGTATAAGGGCCGCGAACCCGACCGCGACCTTGAGCTGCGGCGCGAGGACGAGCGTCGACCACTCTTGCACGAGTCCGATGAGCATTCCGCCGGCAAGGGCACCGTACGCGTTCCCCACCCCGCCGACTACGGCTGCCGCGAAGATGCTCAGGATCAGCGAGAAGCCAAGATTTGGGTTGACGGTACCGGCAGGAAGCGCGTAGACGATGCCTGCGAGCCCGGCCAGGCCCGCGCTCACGGCCCAGGTGATGAGCACCACGCGGTCGGTGTTGATCCCGGTCGTCTCGGCGAGTTGGATGCTGTCGGCGAGGGCGCGCGCCTGCCTGCCGAGCGACGTGAAGCGCAACGCAACGGCGGTGAGGATGATGACGCCGATCCCGACACCGGTGACGATCAGCGCGACGCGCCCGATCAGAAGCGAACCGATGTGGACCCCGACGGTCACGTCCGCGCCAGTCGAGCGATCCTCGGGGCCTGCGACAAAGCCGATCGCGTTGCGCATGAAGAATGCGAGCCCGAGCGCGAGTAAGAGCAGTTGGAGCTCACCCGCACCTCTTCTCCGCACGGGCCGCCAGAGCGCGACCTCGAGCGCGAGTCCGAGAACGGCCGTGACGATGATGCCGAATACGGCTGCAAGGACGAGTGGCAAGCCGAGTGCCTCTCCGAGGATCAGCATGTAGGCGCCGAACGTCAGGAATTCGCCGTGCGCGAAATTAACCAGACGAAGCACGCCGAAGATCAAGGTCAGCCCAACTGCGCCGAGGGCGAAATAGTTCCCGGCGACGATGCCGTTGATCGTAGTCTGGGCGAGCTCCTGCCAGCCCTGTGAGAGCCCCAGGGCAACCATGACGATCACCATCGACACGGCGACGGCGGCGACCGGATGGCGACCAGCGACCGCGAGGGGCCGACCTCGCACCGCGCGGTGAGGCGCCCCTACGGCGACTGGCTCGCGTGGCATTCGACGATTCAACGAGGCACGGAGACCGAAGTCAAAGGTGCAGTCACGCAGGACCCGTCGTCCTTCTCTCGCTTGCGGGGATGAGTGCCTCCCCCGGCCCCGGAAGGCCGGTGAGCCGGCCGCTCAGTAATCAGGGAAGCTCCAGCGGATAAGGCGGACATTCCCTGCCGCAGCAGTGCAACAACGACGCTGGGGTACAGCCTCAAGCTCGCTATTCCTCGGAGCGCAGAAGCCTTACCTCGACGGGGTGGAAATGTGGGTCAGACGCCTGTCGGTCCCGCGACAGCCGAGGTCTCTCGCGACGAGCGACCTCTTGAACGGCGAGGAAAGTCGATGGCCGCCTCCTGGCCCGCGTCCAGGAGGTCGTGCCAAGGGGTCTCTCTTAGGAAAGACGTTCCTCAGGTTCTTGCGTCTGCCGGCCAATTGCTTGCCAGTAGTTGTCCGGGCGAACTGGCTGTAGGGAACGAACGCGAGGTGGCGCGGATTGCGAACTGCTGGTGCGGCTCGACTTGTGGCTGCGGAGTCGGCTCCTCGCCCCACCAGACGATCAGCTCAGTGCCAGTCTCCGCGTACTCGCGATCCACGCTCGCCAGCGACACAAATGCCTCTTCGTTTGCTATCAGGCCGCGATGGTGAGAGATGCCCGCGTGGGTTAGTCGGGCCGGAGTCGCCTACTGACTTCGCAGAAGCAGAGAACAGCGGACCCGCGACCACGATCCTTCAGTCGATCGCGCGGCTGCGGTCGAGGTCGCGAAGTCCCGCGCTGCGAGGTCGATTGTCTAGCCGACCAGCAGCTTGAAGCCGTGGTCCCAGGCGCCTCGTGCGCCGCCGATCTTCACCCAGGCGATGCAGATCGCCTCCAACTCGCGCGCACCTTCGATGCCGCCGAGGTCGACCGGGTCGGGCCAGCCGAAGTCGGCTAACACGTCGCCGACGATGCGCTTGGCGTCCTCGTCGTCGCCGGCGATCAGCATCGTCGGCTCGCCCTCGCCAAAGCTCGGGTCGACGAAGTACGCGCTGCCGATCGTGTTGAACGCCTTCACGACCTTCGCATCGGGCAGCGCCCTCTGAACGCGCTCGCCGAGCGAGTCCTCGCCGCTGATCGCCAGCTTCGGCGGGAAGCCACCGGAGAAGTCGAGCGGGTTGGCGGCGTCGATCACGACCTTGCCGCTGAAATTGCCAGCGTCGGCATCGGCGATCGCCTCCTCAACCGCGGTGCCCAACACCGCCAGCACGAGCAACTCCCCGTACGCGGCCGTCCCCGCGAACGTTCCGGTCTCGATTCCGGCCCCGTCGGTGGCAAGCCACTGGCGCAACTCGGGCTTCTCGGGATCGCGCGAGCCGATCATCACCTCGTGCCCCCGACTCGAAAAGCCGGCTGCGAGGCGCCGCCCCACCTCGCCGCTTCCCAGCACCCCCACTCTGCGCCCCGACAACCTGCCGTTCCCCATTCTCTCTGCTCCCTCCTCGGTCGCCTGGAGTAAACCTACGCACCGCGTGCAAGGTCCCGTCGTCGGACGGCGGCACGAGGCCGCCCGCGCCCGGGCGACAGGTCGCACCAGGGTCGCAACGCCGCGCAAAGCGCGGCGAGAGGCGACTGCGTTTGAGCCACCCCAACTGCACCATTACGCGAAAGGCCGCATGATCGACCCCCCTCACGTTCATGGTGAGGAGGGGTCGACGGTTCGAGTCCGTCAGAGGGCTCTGGAAAAGCGCCGGAATTGGCGCTTTGTCGTTCTGGCCGACTTTCCCCTACTCGAACTTGCGGCGGGTACCCAGCCGAGGTCTCTCCACGAGCCACCTTTTGAACGGCCAGGACGTCATGGCCGCCTCCTAAGCGCAGACCAGGAGGTCGCTGCCTAGAAGTTGACTGGGAGTTCGACGTCGACATCACACATGCTTTAGTGTTGCCATGTATGGCTACGTACTAGGCCAGCTTGCACGTTAGGGTCGCTGGAGTAGGAGCGTGCCCTAGGCCCTTCGGCGGCCGTATCCTCTGGGGGTGCGCGGGTTCCGGTACTCGACGGCGGCTGCCAGTGGTGGCGCGGCGATCTGGCCGGCCCGCTACTGAAGGCGAGGCAAACGGTGCGCCTTTCCAGAGCGCTGCGAGACGACACCCATGGCGGTCTTCAGTCGAGCAAGCCGCCGCGCTCGTTGCGTGACCGAGCCTCGTCAGCGGGGAAGGGTGCGGGCGCCAATGCTCGAGATGCGGGCGGGGCGCTTGTTGAGGCCGTTGGCAGGCTTGCCGACAAGGCGATCGACCGTGTGCTGCTCACCGATGAGCGCATCACCTCGGCCGCCGACGGCAAGCGGCTGCTCGCGGGCGGAGAGGACGTGGAGGCGCTCGCGGGCGACATCCAACGGGTCGCCGTGCTCGCCGTGCCCGTCGTCCGCAGGCTGGCTCGCGGCGCCCGCCTGACGAGGGTGCCGTGGGTGATGGTCGCCTCGAGCGCCGTCTCGATCGCGATCGCCGTTCACACGGGCGTGCGGGAGCTGCAGGTGCTCGCTTCGCTCGTGGCTTACCGGCTCGAGCAGGCCACCGGCGCGCCCAGCGAGCCGGCACTCGTCAAGAAGCTGGCGATCGATCTCTACCTCGATCCGAAGCGCACTCTTCACCTGGCCGACGAGAGGTTGCGCCTCCTTCGACTCACCCGCAAGTGGGTTTTGAGCGGGGCCATCGGCAGGAAGACGTCGAAGCGAGCGACGAGGGCGCTCGATGCCGCGGAGCGACTCGACATAGCCGCGCTCTCCGCGCGCTGGGACGCGGTGCGTCGGCGCCAGGACGAGTTGGCGAGCGGCAGTTAGAGCCAGGCCCGAGTCGCTGAGTGCTTGAGGGCGCCATAGAGACTCCCTCAGCTACTGCATGAAGCGCGGTCACACCAGCGGGGTGGTTTCACGAGCAGGCCGATGATTGCGCCGGCCAGGACAAGTTGAACATCCGCACGGAAGCCTCCGGAGCGATGCCAGTCGCGCCTGCGATGAAAGAGCTTGCGGCCGTGCGGACGCAACTGCGAAAAGACGTGCTCAAGATCCGGTGCGGAGGCCGCGGCCGCGCCCAGCGTGGCTGGGTCGAGCGGCCCACGAGAGAGCGCCAGCAACGCAAGAGCGAACAGGCCACTTCGGACTTCGAACCGACGGCTGACGATGTCCTCGTGGGGCACGCGATCACAGACGAGATGAAGTGGCGGACCCAATGCCACAGCGGCAAGCCGCGAGCCAGCGAGCGCGCCCACCGCCGCACCCGTCGCGACATGGAGAGACACGATCACGACTGTCCGGTTGGTGGACGTGCGCGCCATCGCTGCCAGTTGCGTCGCTCAACCGTCGCCGGCCCGGCGCCCCCAAACCGCGTCATTTCTGATCGCGGCAGATTCCCCAATGCACACCAGGATGAACTACCTGTCGGGCCACGCAGATGCGCATCGGACGCGGCCTACTTGCCGCGCGAAGTCTTTTTCGGCCGTTTCGCCTTCGCTGTTGCCTTCTTGTCGGTCTGGGCGAGCGACTTCGGACGCTTCTTCCCGGCCACGTCGGGCTCCTTCCGCTTGATCGGTCGCGACCCAGTGACTCTACCTCCGCATCGGACTGCTCGATCTTGAGCGCTACAACTGCCCGGCCCACTGGGTAAACCTGAATCGTGGAGCCCGAGTCAAACAAGGGGAACGACCCGACCCGCTCGAGCTACGACCGCGGCTACTGGCTCCGCCGCTGCGAGGGGTTTCTCGTCCAGACTGCGACCAAACGGATCGGCCGCGTCACCGGCATCCGATACGGCGAAGCAACAAACGAGCCCGAAGCACTCGAAGTTCGCGCTGGCCTATTCGGGCGAACGCGGCTCCTGATTAGCGTCTACGACATCACCGAGATCGACTCAGAGCAAGGCCGCCTCACCCTCGCCGACCCACCGCGCCCTCTCTGAGTACCACCAAGTCACTCATCTGTTCGCGATTCGCGTTCCGCGCACGCGTTGGGCCCTGTCGCGAGCGGACTTCCCGTTGCGGAGCCCTCCCCGAGTGCAGTGGGGCTGGGATGCCGATCGTTCAGGAGCCGAGGCGATCGAAAACCAAGGCTCGTCCGTCTCTGCTCGATCCTCGTCGACAACCGAGAGGCCGCCCTCTCGTGCTGAACACACCGCAGCCCCGGTGCCTCTGAGTCTCGCGAGGGCGGGACGGGCGAGGTTCACCGAGCGGTGCTCCTCCAGGTTCGATCAGGGCGGCCCGGCAGGCTACCCTCGCCATCGGTGGACTACATCTTCACGATGATCCGCGCCTCGAAGTCCTACGGCGCGGATCGCAACGTTCTGGAGGACATCACGCTCGCGTTCCTGCCCGGCGCAAAGATCGCGCTCTGCTCACCACAAGCTCACCACATATGCCTTGTCTAGCCACTGTCTCAGGCCACCTGAGAGCGGGCTAGGGCAATTGAGGTCTATGCAAGAAGCTCTTGAACCAGCCTCCTGGCGGCAGACCAGGAGGTCGCCTTGGACGACCCAGAAGGT
>CAVTFN010000002.1:0-77277 GCA_963734065.1 uncultured Actinomycetes bacterium | reverse complement strand
AGGTAGATCCCGAGGCCGATCGGCGCGCCGATCGAGAGGACGGCCAGCACGCGTTGTCGAGCGGGACCGTCGGCATGGCGACCAGCGCGACGATCACGCCGGCGAACCAGCCGCCGAGCCCGAGTACCGGGTACAGCGAGCGGAGCACGGCGCTCGCCTTCCGTCCGAGCCGCCCGGTTCCGCGCCCGCGCCAGCAGCAGGAGCGGAGAACACCGCGATCGCGCCGGGAGGCCGAGCATCATCGCCGGCGAGGCCCTTGGCGAGCGCGGTGTGGGTGACGTCGGGCGTGAAGTCGACCCGCTGGGTGTAGCGCGAGGTGTCGACTTTCCCGGTGCGAGGAACGTGTTCACCAGGTGCGTGCTCGCGTCCGGCTCGTAGCTCCAGAAGTCGTCGTGTGGCCGAGATCGGAAGCACGACCTGGTGGCCGTTCGGCAGGTGCGGAAGGAGCTCGCGGGTCGCGTTCTGCGGCGGCGTCGCCAGGTCGAGGTCCCGCCGATCAGGAGCGTCGGCACCTGCGAGTTCCGCACCCGGCTGTACTCGTTCTCGTCTGGCGCTGCGGGCCACGCGTTGAGCGATCCCCGCCGGCCCAGACGAACTCGGTGCCCGGACTGCCGAGGATCGAGTCCTGCGGTGTGGGCCTTTCGCGAAGTAGCGCTGCGCCGCGCGCGGGTCGGCGCGGGCGACCGCCGCGAGGTCGCCCCAGACGAACGGCTCGGGGAACGCCAGGTGCGGCATCAGCGACGAGAAACCAGAGGCCGCTGGCGTCGCCGTGCGCGCGGCGAGCCAGCGAGTCGAATGTCATCGGCGCCGGAGAGCGGCGCGGCATCGCCGGTCGACTCCATCAGCCCGTAGAACGAGGCGATCTTCGCCGGTTGCCCTTCGATCGGCAAGACCCCAGACGGTCGGGCATGTGGGCGGCCGTCCTCCGCATCGACGCGGCGAGATCCTGGTCCGCAGGCGCAGGTGTCGTCATTGGCGCACAGCGCGCGAGTAACCGCGATCTGCGGTCGGTCACCCTCGGCGTCCCAGAGGAAGTGGCCGGGCGGGTTGACGCCGATCATCACCGAGCGGTGGATGCTCTCGGGTGGCGCCAGGCGTAGATCATCGCCGTGCGGGTGCCGGCGCTCTCGCTGACCAGGTCGATCCTCCCATAGCCGAGCGCCTTGCGGGCGGCCTGAGGTCGTCGACCCGCTGCGGCGACGAGTAGCCGGCGAGGTCGACGCCGTCCGCCTGAAGGCGCGCAGCGCAGGAGCGGAAGCCGTCGTGTAGGCGCGAACGACCTCGGCCGAGAGGTTGTCGACGCCTCCAGCGCCGAGACGACCTCGGGGCACTGGAGCTGCTCGGAGCCGTCGACGCCCGGTAGCCGACGAGGACGACGTCGTGGTTGCCGGCGAGCCGACTCGCCTTCGAGAACTGCATGTTGGGATGCCCGGGCCGCCTTCGAGCCGGAAGATCGGCTCGGCGGGTGGGCGGACGAGCGTTGATGCGGGTGACCGGGAGCGCGATCAGCCGAGAGTGCGGGCCGGCCGGTTCTCGGGGACGACGAGGGTGCCGCAGTCGGCGGCGTAGCCGCCCTGCTCGGTGCCGTAGTGGCACGGATGCAGGGTCAGCTGGCCGGCCTTCGCCCCGGCGGGGACGGACACTCTGTCCCCGCCGGAGGCGACCTTCAGGTACGCGAGCCCGATCGCCAGGATCGCGATCAGCAGCAGGCCGGTGATGCGGGCGGCGCCGATGGACCGCTTCCGCCTGGGCGGGCCGGGCCGGCTCGGTTCGGTTCCGGCCCGTCGAGAACCTCGAGCGAGCTGTGGTCGAAGTGCGGAAGCCACTCGAGCCACGCGGGGAGGTACCAGTTCCGTTCACCGAGCAGCTTCATCGACGCCGGCAGGAGGACGCCACGGACGATCGTGGCGTCGATCAGGATCGCCGCGGCGAGCCCGACGCCGAACTGCTTGAAGAACAGCATCGACAGCGTCGCGAACACCGCGAACACGCAGACCATCACCATTGCCGCGCTCGTGACCACGCCCGCCGTCGATCTGATCCCGGTCGAGATCGCCTCGTCCATCGAGGCGCCCCGCTGGAAGCTCTCGCGGATCCGGCTGACGATGAACACGTGGTAGTCCATCGAGAGCCCGAACAGGATCACGAACAGGAGCAACGGGATGACCGGCGAGATCCCGGTGGTCGACTCGAAGCCGAGCAGGCCCTTCCCGAATCCGTGCTGGAAGACCAGAACGAGGATCCCGTACGCCGCCGCGACCGACAGGCAGTTGAGCACGATCGCCTTGGCCGCAACCACGATCGAGCGGAACGCGACGAGCATCAGCACGAACGCGAACACGAGCACGAACCCGACCACGAACGGCAGGGCCGAGCGGATCTGGTCGCCGGAGTCCTTCCACTGTGCGGTCAGCCCGGTGACACCGGCCTCGGCGTTCGGTAGAGCACCGACCGTCTGCGGGATCAGCGTATGGCGGAGCAGCCTCAGCGACTCGTTCGACGCCTTGTTCGTACCGTTGCCGTCGATCGGCATCGTGATGTTCGCGACCGTGCGATCCCTGTTGACCTCGATCGTGATCGGCTCGTGGACGCGGCCGCTCGCGAGCGCCCGCTGCTCGAGCTGCGCGATCGCCCCGCGCATCGCCGGGAGCGTTCACGTTCGGCGCCTTGACGATCACGTTCGCCGGCAATGCCGTGCCCGGGAACGCCTGCTGCATGCGCTTGTACGTCTTGACCACGTCGAGGTGAGCCGGGTAGGTATCGGGCGACGCCTCGGCCATCCGCATCTGGATCGCGGGAATCGCGATCAGAACGAGCAGACCGCCGGCGACGGCCGCGGACAGCGCCGGGCGGCGTAGCACGCGGTCGACGATCCAGCCCCAGGCCCGGCCTTCACCGGTCTTTGGCTTCCGCCGCCGGAAGCGGCCCCGGTCGACGCCGTCGCCGAGCCGCGAGAGCACCGCCGGCAAAACGGTGAGCGACCCGAGCATCGCGACTGCGACGACCATCATCGTCGCGACGCCGAACGCCGCGAACGTCTTGTCCCCGACCACGAACATCCCGGCCATCGCGACCATGACCGTCAGACCGGAGATCAGCACCGACCGGCCGGAGGTGGCGGCGGCCGCCTCGAGCGCTGCCCGCTCGCTGCGGCCCTTGGCCCGTTCCTCACGCTCGCGGCGGAGGTAGAACATCGTGTAGTCGACGCCGACCGCGAGCCCGATCAGGAGCACGAGCGCGGGAACCTCGTTCGGCATCGGGAGGACGTGGCTCGGAATGGCGACGAGCCCGAACGTCGCGAAGACGCCCGTGAGCGCGAGCAGCAGCGGGATCCCCGCGGCGACGAGCGCCCCGAACGTCACCAGCAGGATGAGGAGCGTGATCGGCAGCGAGAGCATCCCCGCCTTACCGAGTCCTTGCCGTACGTGGTCCGCGACGGCCTTCTGGGCGCTGGCGTCGCCCATCTCGCCGATGAAGAAGTCGGGGTGGGCGGCCTGGGCGGCCTCACGGCGTGGAGGACCGGCTCGATCTTGTCCGGCGGCCTTGTCCTGCTCGCCGCGATCCCGAAGTCGACGAGCACGGCGTGCCCGTCCTTCGAGACCTTCGGCGACTCGATCTGCCGGACGATCGGCACCTTGGAGATGCGGCCGCGGCGTCCTGCACGGCGGCGTCGAATGCTGGCGTACTGGCGCGGCGGTCGCGCTCTGGATGAGACATCTCGCCCCGCGGGGCTTGAACCCGGCGTCGAGGATCCTGTCCATCCGCCCCGACTCGCCCGGAGCCGGACGTGTTCGGGTTGGGGCTCTTCGTGCCGACCATGCCGCCGATGCCGAAGGCGAGGACGACGAGGGCCAGCCAGCCGAACGTGGCTGTCTTCCAGTGGTTCGCGCTCCAGCGGCCCATCCGGGCGGCCAGGTTGCGCTTCTTCGTGTCGGTGGTGCGTGACATGCCGTTTCTCCTTTCGAATGAGCCGCCTCAGGCGGCGTATGCGTAGGGGTGGTAGAAGGCGTCGAGGGCGCTATCGGGCGCGACCGACCAGCTGGAACCGGTCGCCGAGACAGTCGTCCTCGACTTCGACGGTCAGCGAGTTCTCGGCCGGGTGCCAGAGCAGCAGCACGTGGATGCCGTTGCTCTCGCGGGCGGCGAGCTCGCGGGTGGTGGTTGCGGAGCTCATGAAGCCCTCCTTCTGGTCGCGCGTGGCGGGTGTCACGGGATCTCGACCTCGCTCACGCTCGTGGCGGTGGTGCGCTCGGCGACGTAGAACGGGAGCTGCGCGAGCGCTTCCTCTTGCGAAGCCGGCTTCGACCGTCCACCAGATCGCGTGGCCGCCGGAGCGGCACGACGCGAGGGTGGCCTTTGGCGAAGCGGGCTCTGGTGCCCCTTGAACGAGGCGAACACGACGCCGCACTCGTGCGGCTCGTGGCTGTGGTGGAGCAGGTAACGGGTCATGGGTCGAGCTTGCGCTCAAAGCCCCTGAGCGACATCGTGGGCACCCTGATCCCGCACCCTGATTTCGCGTTTCCGGAACCCCGGTCTATGCTGGGCTGTGGCGCCGAAAACCGGCCATTTCATCGGGCGCGGCGTCGAAATCGCGGCTCTGGACGCACTCCTGGAGACCATCGAGGCAGGTCAGCCCGCGGCGCTCGTGCTGGCCGGCGAGCCCGGGATCGGCAAGACGCGGCTGCTCGCGGAGCTCGCCGAGCGCGCGAACACCCTCGGCCACCTCACTTCTCGCCGGCAGCGCCTCGGAGCTGGAGCGTGACGTGCCGTTCTGGGTCTTCGTCGACGCGCTCGAGGAGTACGCCCGCGGCCTCGAGCCCGCGTTCCTCGCCCCGCTCGGAGACGACCAGCTGGCGGCGCTCGCCCAGGTTCTGCCCGCCTTCGCGGGGGCATGCGCACACCACCCGCTGCTGACGCATGAGCGCTACCTTGGGCATAGGGCCGTGAGGGGCGCTCCTCGAGCGTCTGGCAGCACACCAGCCGCTCGTGCTGATCCTCGACGACCTGCACTGGGCCGACTCGGGCTCGTGGGAGCTTCTGCTCGCGCTCCTTCCGCAGGCCGCCGGCAGCGCCGGTGCTGATCGCATTCGCAGTCCGGCCGCATCTCGTGGGCCGAGCGCCAGACGGCGGCACTCGAGCGCGCGACGCGGAGTGTTGGTTTGATCCGCCTCGAGCTGAGGCCCGCTGACGCCCGAGGACGCGCGGGAGCTAGGTCGGCGCAACTCGACGCTCTATGCCGAAAGCGGCGGCAATCCGTTCTACCTCGAGCAGCTCGCGCGTTCGCGCGGCGGCGGAGATGCTGCGGCGCTGGCGGGCATCGAGGTGCCCGCCGCGGTCGCGGCCGCGCTGGCGGAGGAGCTCGGCGATCTTGCGGGAAGAGACCCGGCTCGTCATGCGAGGCGCCGCGGTCGTCGGGCGGCCGTTCGAGCCGGAGCAGGCCTCCGTTGCAGCAGGGACGGGCGAAACAGGCGGCGCTGGCGGCACTCGACGACCTACTTGAGCGGGGATCTCGTCCGCGCGACCGACGTCCCCAGGCGGTTCCGCTTCCGCCACCCACTCGTGCGACGGGCGGTGTACGAGTCGGCGCCGGGCGGCTGGCGGCTGGCCGCACATGAGCGATGCGCGGCGGCGCTCGAAGCGTCCGGCGCACCCGCCACCGCCCGCGCGCGGCACGTCGAGCTCTCCGCCCGCCCAGGCGACGCCGGAGCGATCGCGGTGCTCCAGGGCCGCCGGCCAGGAAGCAGCCGGAGCCCCCGAAACGGCGGCGCGATGGTTCGAGGGCGCGCTCCGGCTCCTGGCCGATTCCGCTCCGCCGGAGGAGCGGGTCGAGCTCCTCCTCGCTCGGGCCGGGTCGCTGCTCGCCGCCGGCCGGCTCTCGGAGAGCCACGCGGTCCTCCTCGAGAGCACGCGGCTCGCCGCGCGCGGGGCGCCGGCGCTACGCGTGCGGGTGACCACCAAGTGCGCCGAGGTAGAGCACCTGCTCGGGCGATACGCCGAGGCGCAGCTCCGGCTCGAGCAGGCCCTCGCGGAGCTCGAGGACACAGGTGCGGTCGCGGTCGGGCTGATGGTCGAGCTCGCGATCAACCGGCTCTTCCAGGCCGACTTCGAGGGGATGGACGGCTGGGCCGGCAGCGCGCTCGCCGCCGCCGAGCCGCTCGGCGACCGGGCACTGACCGCGACGGCGCTCGCAATGCAGGCGGCAGGCGCTGCGATGGTCGGCGACTCGCAGCGCGGGCTTGCGCGCCGTGCGGATGCAGCTGAGGTGATCGACGCACTCTCCGACCCCGAGCTCGGGGGCCGGCTGGACGCGCTCGCGCACCTCTCGCTCGCGGAGATGTATCTCGACCGGTTCGAGGACTCCCGACGGCACGCGCGGCGCGCGCTCGACCTGAGCCGGGCGACGGGCCAGGGGGACTACCTGGCCCCCATCTCGGCGATGCTCGGGACGTGCTCCTGGGTGCGGGGGCGGACGGCGGAGGCGGTTGCCGTGCTCGAGGGCGCGGTCGAGGCGGCGCGGCTCCTCGATGACCCGCAAGGGCTGTGCTGGTCGCTCTTCAATCTCTCCGACGCCTATTCGGCAGCGGGATCCACGGAGGTGGCGCTGGCGGCCGCCGAGGAGAGCTGGGCGCTCGCGCGCTCCCTCGATCCAGGGCCGATCCCGGCGCACGCAGGCTGCGCACTCGGGCTGGCGCTGCTCAACGCCGACCGGGCGGCGCGCGCGGCCGAGCTCTTTCCCGAGGCGGCGGGCGGCGAGGAGCTTCCCCGGATCGGTGGCGCGTGGCGGGCGCGGTACCTCGAGGTGTACACGCGCTGCCTTGCTCGCGGCGGGCCGGCGGCCCGACGCCGAGCGTGCCGCCGCCTCGGCAGAGACCCTGCGCGCAGGAGGTCGGGCTGCCCTTCGCCCGCGGCAGCTGGCCGAGCTCGCGCTCGCCGCCGTCGCTCCGGACGGCGAGCAGGCGGCAAGCCACGCGCTGGCCGCCGTGGCCGAGCTCGAGAGTGCTGGCCATGTCCACGATGCCGCCCGCGCGCACCTGGCCGCCGGCCGAGGGCTCGCGAACGCCGGGCGAGCGGCGGAGGCCACCGCCGAGCTCGAGCGCGCCGCGGCGGACTTCGGCTCATTCGGCGCCGTTCGGCTTCGAGCCGAGGCCGAGCGCGAGCTACGCAAGCTCGGGCGCGCCGTCCATCGCCGCAGCGCCGCCGGGACGGCGGACGATGGAATCGCCGCGCTGACCGAGCGCGAGCTGCAGCTCGCCCGCCTCGTCGTCGACCGCAAGACGAACCCCGAGATCGCCGCCGAGCTCTACCTCAGCGTCAAGACCGTCGAGACCCACCTGAGGAACATCTTCCGGAAGGTCGGGGTGTCCTCCCGGTCGAGCTCGCGCGCGCGGTCGAGCAGTCAGAGCGCGGCGCGTAGCGCCGCGTCCATCACCTCAGCGCGGTCAGACCCGGCCAGGTGCCGCGTGACGTAGGCCTCCGCCATGCCGAGTGCCGGGTCTGCCATGCCCAGCGACCCGCCGAGCCCCCCCATCCCGAAACCGTCGTAGTCGACCCAGACGCCCAGCCCCCACGTGATCTCCTGGTCCAGCAGCATGTCGCGGGCGGTCAGCTCGCCTTTCGTCATCTCCGCAACGGTTTCCGAGGACACGAGCCGGACGCCGTCGAGCTCTCCTCCGCCCAGCAGCGCAGCATAGAACCGCGCGACCGCGGCGGCCGTGCCATGGCCGTTGACGGCGGGGATCTCCGCAGCGCGCCACGCTGCGCTGTTCACTGTGCCCGGCTCGAGCAGCCCCGGCGGGTTCCCCAGCGCGAGTCGCGCCGTTTCGCCCTTCCCACCCTGCCGTCTCGCCTTCGACGTCGACCACCCGCGCTTGCTCGGCCTCCGACAAGCCGATCCGAAAATCCAGGCTCCAGGGCTCCGCGATCTCCTGCCGCCAGAACGCCCCGAGCGAGCGGCCATCCACGAGGCGGACGAGCTCGCCGCAGAGGTGCCCGTAGAAGAGCGCATGTTCGCCGTGCTGCGTCCCGGGCTCCCACCAGGGCGCCTCCACGGCGAGCAGGTCGCAGATCCGGTGCCAGTCGAGGAGCGCTTCCGTCGGCTGCTCATCGCGCAATGCGAGGAGCCCGGCCTGGTGCGCGAGCAGCCTGCCGGACGGTCACGTGCTCCTTCCCCGCCTGAGCGAACTCGGGCCACCAGCACGCCGACCGGCTCGTCGAGTGCGAGCGCCCCGCGGTCCACGAGCAGCAGCACGCAGAACGCCGCCATCGGCTTCGTCACTGAGTAGACGTGTACGAGCGAATCTCCCTCGATCCCCTCTCCGGCCCAAGAGGTCGACCACCTTGCGCCCGTCGACGAACGCCACGTACTGCGCTCCAGTCTCGCCGAGTTCGTCGAAGCACCGGGCGAACGCCTCGCGGACGCCTTCCAGTCCCTCCGCTACCTCGTCCCCCGCGTGCTCGTGCCCGGCTATGACGTTTGTGTCCCGAGTACCCGCATGTGGCAGTCGGAACCGACCGTCCAGTTCAGGAAGACGAGGTCAGATAGCGGCGTCGTGGCATCAATGCCGTAGAGGTGCAGAGTGTCATATCCAGGCTTCGTCGGCTCATCCGTACTCACGCTCAACTGCAGCACCAGCCACTGTCCCCGCTCAAGCGGGTTGGAGTTGGAGTTCCCCCGTTTCCGTTGACACCTCGCACTGCCCCTGGTTCGGCGGAGCCGCCCGCCGGCTCCCAAACCCCTATCTACTTGTCCGACCAGCCCTGACGAAGGAAGCCGTGTCCAGCTCCGCGCTCGAAGGAACCTTTGCCGCGCTCGAGGACGTGCTCCAGGCCGACTTCCTTGCCGATGAAGAGCTGAGCGATCAGACAGTTGAAGTGCGTAACTATGTCCGCGCTGCCGAGCGCGGCTTTGAGCTCCTGAAGGAGCTTCCGATCTGCCTTCGCCTCGTCCGTGATGTCCATGCAACCCTCATGCGTGGTGCCCGCGGAGACTATGCGGAGGCGGGCAGGTTCCGCACGACGCAAAACTGGATCGGTGAGCGGAAAGCGACCCGATCACGCGGGCACTCTTCGTGCCTCCACCCCTGGCAGTGAACTCGATGCCTGCTTGGCGGCCTGGGAACACTGGGTCAACAACAACAAGGCGATGCCCGAGCTTCTGAAGTTCGCGCTGGGCCACTACCAGTTCGAGACAATCCATCCATTCGTCGACGGGAACGGGCGCGTCGGAAGGATGCTCGCCGTGCTGACGTTCATCGCCAGTAGCGAGCTCCGCGTCCCGCTTCTCAATATCTCGCCCTTCCTCGAGGAGCACAGGGACGAATACGTCGACCATCTCCGCAACGTGAGCGCAACTGGTGACTTCGAGCCATGGGTGAGCTTCTTCGCCGAGGCTGTGCGCGTGCAGTCGGAGCACGCTCTCGACAAGGCTGAACGCCTCGTGGCAGCTCGTGACTCGATGATGGAGTCACTTCACAAGGCCCGGGTACGCGGTGTGGCACTGCGGATCGCTGAGGACTTGATGGGATATCCGGTCGTCTGCGACCGACGCAGCAGGACGCTATGGCGTGAGCTTCCCGGCGGCCAATTCGGCAATCTCGCGGCTTGTTCAGGAAGGCGTCTTGCGAGAGGTTACGGGGCGCACGTACGCCAGGCTCTTCAGCGCACCGGCAATCGTGAGAATCATCAGCGAGTAACTTCTAGCGGCACACCCGAGCTGAGCCGGATCAAGGGCGAACCAACGTTACGGCCGTCTCTGGAGAGCACCCGATCAAGGTGCTGAGAAGCTTGGACGTGGTGAGACAGTGGTGAGTAAAGCCGGGGAACGAGGGGGAAAGCGCTCTGCCTTCTCATCGGATAAATGGCTTAACCATCCCATCTGGTCCCCTCGGATCCCCGCCGCTCAGCGTTCACACGCGGGAGGTCGCTGGTTCGATCCCAGCCGCGCCCATCACGGAAGGCATTCGAAACAGGATCTTTCTCGTTCGGCGGGTCTTGCGGTGATCCGGGGACTCTCAACCGGAAGTCATCTGGTGAGCGTCGCGATGTCGGTCGAGTTGCCCCAGAGCGCCAGGTTGTTGGCGTCGGTGACGAAAAAGCCCGTGTCGCGCAGAGATCCTTTTGCACGCGCGTATCGCTTCGTGCCGCCGGTGATCGTGTGATCGCCGACGAACGCGATCCACTGGCTCGCTTGAGCTTGCACGTCCGGGGGGAGCGCAAGCGGCCCGCTGTCGAAGGAGGAGATCGTCTGAACGTGCGGGGCGAACGTTGTGTTGATTGTCCCGCCCGGGAGTGCATAGGTCGCGTGCCCGGTGTAGATGCCGTCGCCCGAGGGGCCAATGCTGAAGGTCTCCCCGCAGAACGTTTGCTTCCCGATCGTCTTGCCATTGGACGATTGGATGGCTGCACTTGCACAGCCGTTCTCAACCGTGTCCGGCCCGACCGCCTGCCAGACCAGGCTCACCTTTTTCGACAGGGCCTTCGCAGAGTGACCTACGCGTGCAGAACTCTGGCCACCGGCAACTGCGGTGGCCACGCCTACGGTCAAGCCCACCGCCGCGCATGCCACCAATACGGACCGCGCAGTCTCATCATCAACCTCCCCTTTCCACAGTTGTGCCCGCCGCGTCGACCCTACGCAGGCCTGCTGCTCGGGGCAAGCGGCCTTCGGCCGCGCCTCTGAGGCGGGCGGCGGGTTGCGGGCACCAACCCGATTTCGTCCGAGCACAGCAGTCGCTTTCCCGGCGATCCCGCTACGCGGTCATGTCTACATCGGGGAACGCCCAGGTATCGTTCGCTGCCGCACCGCGCCCTCGACTCCACCAGCCGGAGAGGTCAAGCTTGCTGATTTATGACGTAGGCATGCACAACGGCGACGACACAGAGTATTACCTCCTAAAAGGCGCTGACGTCGTGGGCATTGAAGCGAATCCCGCATTGCTTCCGGGATTGCGGCGTCGTTTTGCCGGTGACATCAGCGCTCATCGCCTTACTCTCGTTGATAAAGCGGTCGGCCCAGAGGAGAAACCTGTGCCGTTCTATGTCGATCCGGGTAAGGCACGTCAGAGCTCGATGGTCAGAAACAGAGCAGGGTTTTCAGAAATAGAGGTGCAATCCGTACGACTGAGCTCGCTAATGCACGTGTATGGCTTGCCTGCATTTGCCAAGATCGACGTCGAGTCCATGGATGGAGCCGTCCTTGATGACTTGGATCGCTCCGGCATGGTTCCACCCCATCTTTCCGTAGAGGCGCACACGTTCGAAATTTTCTTCAGGCTTTATGCATTGGGATTCACGCAGTTTCGCCTGATCAATTGCCGCCGAGTTCGAGATCTCTTCAAGAATCATCCAGTCAGTACCCTTGACGGTACCGTCGTTTCTCACGACTTTCCTCATCACTCCAGCGGTCCGTTCGGTGACGATCTTCCGCAGCCCTGGCAAACACTCGAGCAGGTCTGCGCCCAGTGGATCAGTCGCGAATCGTTATCTGGACGGGGCTGGTACGACGTGCACGCAACTTCCCGCCAAACCTAGTATCTCTCCCGCAAACGGCCAGGAGACCGTGTCGGGAGTGGCACGGTGGCTCACCGGGTCTCTTGAACGGTCGCAGTGCGGGCGAGGTGGCCATGGACGAACATCACCGCCATCGCCCCTTCTCCGACCGCGGTCGCGCACCGTTTGGTCGACCCGGAGCGGACGTCGCCGGCCGCGAACACGCCGGGAACGTCGGTCTCGAGCAGGTTGTCCGTGTTCGCTGCCGCGCCGGTGAGGATGAATCCGTTGTCGTCGCGGGCCACGGTGTCGTCGAGCCACTCGGTGCAGGGCAGCGCCCCGAGGAAGAGAAAGAGGAACGAGAAAGGAAGGCGGTCGCCGCTCTCGAGGGTCACGGCCTCGAGGCGCCCGTCCTCGCCGTGCAGCTCGGCGATCTCGCTCCGGTCGCGAATGGCGACGCCGTACCGTTCGAGCTCGTGGACGAGGTAGTCCGACATCGTCTCGCGGAGGTCGGCGCGGCGGTGGAGGAGCGTCACGAGGGCGCCGCCACGTGCGAGCCAGACCGCGGCCTGCCCGGCCGAGTTCCCGCCCCCGACGATCGCGATACGTGAGCCGACACACAGCTGGGCCTCGGGCGCACCGGCCGCGTAGAAGACCGTCAGTCCCTCGAACTCGGCGAGACGGTCGACCGGTAGTCGCCGGTACTGGGCGCCGGTCGCGAGCAACACTGCGCGAGCCGCGACCGCGCGGTCGTCCTCGAGCCGGACGACATGCCCGCCGTTCCCCGGTTCGAGCGACAGGGCACGGTAGGGCGTCGCTGTGCGGGCGTTGAACTTGCGCGCCTGGGTGACCGCGCGGCTGGTGAGTTCGGTGCCGCTGATCCCGGCCGGGAAGCCGAGGTAGTTCTCGATCCGCCGCGACGAGCCGGCCTGGCCGCCGAGCGCGGTGCCCTCGACCACCAGCGTGTCGAGCCCTTCGGAGGCACCGTAGACGGCGGCCGCCAGGCCCGCCGGGCCGGCGCCGACGACCAGGAGGTCGACCTCCTCGCGAGTGTCGAGCTCGAGCCCGACCCCGAGCGCGCGCAGCACCTGGCCCGTCGTCGGGCCGTGCAGCTCGCCTCCGCCGGGCAGGCGCACGAGCGGCGCTGCGCCGCGGCCCGGTGGGTCGGCATCCTCCCAGCTGAACGGGAGCTTGTTCGCACGCGCGAAGTCCAGCATTCGCATCGTCGGCTCCGACCCGTGCGGACCGACGACCTCCATCCCGATCCCTTGCACACCCTGTAGCGCCTCGCGCCGGGAGATGAACGTGGACAGGAGTAGATCGCTGAGCTGGCTGTCCTCGTTGAGGAGCGAGCGCAGCGCGCTGCGCTCGACCGCGATGAAGCGCAGCGGCGTCGTCACGAGGGCGCTGACGAACACGGTCTGCCCGGACAACAGGTTCAGCTCCCCCAGGAAGCCGGAGGGGCCATGCCGGACGATCTCGTTCCCGGCCGCATCGATGATCGCGACCTCGCCGTCGAGGACCGCGATGAACGGGTACGTCCGATCGCCGACCTGATACAGCAGCTCACCGACGGGCGCAGTGCGCTCCTCACCGATCTCGGCGAGAGCCGCTAGTTGCGATGGAGAAAGCTGCGGGCTGGCGGGGGCGGGTGCTGACACGTTCGGACCTCGTGTGGCGAAGGTGCCAAGGTAGCGGAGCGAGGCGATCATCCCCTGGCTCGCAGCCCGGCGCGCTCGCGGTGGGCTGCTCGCCACGTCCAGTATGCGACCGGCAGGCCGACGCAGGCGACACGCAGACGGTCGCGGGCTCGGATGTGCCTCAGCCGACTTACGTGGCGGAACTGCCGCGCGATCTGTAGAGCCAGCGGCGGCAGCCTGGCGGCTGCGCCGCTCCTCTCGTTCAGCAGGAGCTCGCTCCGGCCGAGCCGCTCGGCCTTCTGCTTCAGATCTCGCAGGCGGCTCATGCACGGGTGGTCGACGACCGCCGTCGGATCGAACACGATCGGAACTGCTTGTCGCCGCGCCCGGGCCGACCACTCCCAGTCCTCGCAAGCTTCGAGGAACGCCTCGTCGAACGGGCCGACGCGCTCGAAGACGGCTCGCGGCATGAGGACGTTCGCCGTTACGCAGGCGTGCGACCTGCGCACGTAGCTCTCCTGCCGGAGATAGGTGACGCTGTCGAAGAGGCTCACCCAGCCCCCCTCGGCTCCCGAGCGGGTGATGCCGCCCGCGACGACGACCGGCTCGTCGGCCCGCGCGAGAGTCGCGAGCGCGGATCGGAGCCACCCGGGCGCCGCGACGCAGTCGTCGTCGACGAACGCGACGACATCGCCCGACGACTCGCGTACGCCGCGGTTGCGCGCGGCGGCAGGCCCCGGTCGCGGCTCGCGGACGACTCGTACGCCGGGAAACCTGCAGTCGAGGACCTGGGCGTCAGGCCCGCTCGCGACGACGATGACCTCGAAAGGCACATCGCATACCTGAGCGGCCAGCGAGTCGACGCACTGCTGGAGCGACGGACGGCCGATCGTGGGAACGATCACGCTCACGCTGCGGATGCGAGGATCGGCCACGGAATCGAGGTGATGCTAAGCCCCTACGACTGACGACGCGGCGCCCCCGAGGTCGTCCCGGTCAGCCGGAGTCGCGAAGATCGGCCAGGTAGCGATCCCAGTCGAATGCGCCTTCGCGGACGAAGCGGACCAGCTCGATCTCGTTCTTCGTCAGCTCCGGCGACCCGCCGGTGTCCTCGATCTGGGAGCGGATGTGCTCCTTGACCGCAGTTGCGGTGAACTGCCGCAACCCGTATCTGAGTCCACGCATCCGGTCAGGCTAGCCGGCCTCGAAGAACGTGACCTCGAAGTCGTCGAGAGCGATGCGCTTCGAGCCGGACGCCTCCGCTGCCAGCGTGCCCAGGCCCTTCGCCGCCTCGGCCGACTCGAGCATCGCCGCCTCGTCGGCCCACAGCGTGATCGTCATCGACTTCGACCGGTCCGGGGCCGCCAGGCGGATGACGCCGCGGAACCCGGTGCTCTCCCTCAGCCACGGCAGGATCTCGCGCAGCAGCTCGAGGCCGCGGTCATGCCCTTCGGGCGTCGTCTCGAGCGTGTGGACGCGTGCGAACACGTCGACGGAACCGTATAGGCGCTGTAGGCTTGCCCTGATGAGGTCGAGGCTGGCGATCCTGCTTGCGCTGACTGCGCTGGTGGTCGGGGTTCCCGTGGCGCTCGGCGGGTCGTCGCACGCCGCCGCCAACTCGCAGACGTTCAACGACTCGATCGGCGAGGACGCCAGCGCGCCGGACATCACCGGCATCGTGGTCTCGAACGACGACGCGGGTCTGATCACGTTCCAGATCAACGTCAGCAACCGGCCGACGTTCACTCCGGACATGTACTTCCTGGTCTTCATCGACGCCGACAACAACCCGTCGACGGGCGACACCAACTCGGTGGGCGCGGAGTACGCGATCGACCTCGAGCCCGGTGCGGTCGGCTTGTTCCAGTGGAACGGCACGACCTATGCGCCCGCCTCGTCGCAGACGTCGCTGACGTATGCGTACGCGAGCACCGGCCCGACGATCCACGTGAGCGCGGCGGAGCTCGGTAAGACGAAGGCATTGCGCTTCGGAACACTCGCTGCCTCCGGCTTCGCGGTCGACGCGAACGGCAACCCGGACACGACGAACGAGCACGCCGACCTGGCGCCGGACCCGAACCACGGCTTCTACTCGTACCCGGTGCTGACGAAGCTCGTCCTGACCGTGACGGCGTTCACGACCTCGCCCAAGCCGGCGAAGGCCGGCAGGACGTTCTCGGTGTCGCTGGCCGCGACCGAGAACGACACGAAGGGTCCGGTCGCCTCCGGCACGGTCACCTGCCCCGCCACGCTCGCCGGCAAGCGTGCCGTCGCCGTCAGGCACGTCGTCGCGAACGGCATCGCCACCTGCGTCTGGCAGATCCCGAAGACCGCGAAGGGCCGGATCATGCGGGGGAACATCACGCTGACCGTCCAGGGCGTACACGTGACGCGCCCCTTCGCCGCGCACTTCTCGTAAGAGCGCCTAGGCTGCGCCCCCGGGGCGGGCCAGCGCGCGGCGCCGGAGATACGCGGGAAGCTCCGTGTCGAACCGGCCCTGTGCGAACCTGCGCGCCTGCGCCCGCGTCGCGCGATAGAGCGCCTCCCGGCGCAAACGCTTGATCTGCGCACGCCTCGGAGTGCCCGCTGCCAGCAGTCCCTCGAAGAGCCAGAGCCGGTCGAGCCAGCCCCCCTCGCTCCTGCTGTTGACGGCGCTGACCGACTGAGCGTGGCGGCGGTAGGTGCACAGCGGCCGGTCGACGAAGCCGACCCGGTGCTCGATCATGATCCGCAGCCACAGGTCGAGATCGACGAGCTGGCGGACGCGGACGTTGAAGCCGCCGGCCCGCTCCAGGGCGCGCCGGGTGACCAGCACGGCGCTCGGCTCGCCGATCCAGTTGTCCTCCAGGCCAGCGTCGACCAGCTGGTCGAAGAGAAAGCGCCCGTCGTTGATGCGCGCGAGCCCGCGGAACCGCTCGTGGAGATCCGCGTACTCGGCCGACCAGGCCGCCTCGTCGTCGCTTTCGGCCACGACCTCGCGGGCCGAGAAGACCAACCCGATGCCGGGGTCCTCCTCGACGAGCGCGACCATCGCCTCCAGGCAATCGGGCGCCAGCCGATCGTCGGCGTGCAGGAACTTGACGTACGCGCCGCGGGAGAGCTCGACCGCCCGGTTGTGGTTCCGCGCCTGGCCGAGATTCCTCGGGTTCGCCTCGACGCGCAGGCGAGGATCGGAATACGACCGCGCGACTGCGAGCGTCGAGTCGGACGAGGCGTCGTCGACGACGATCAGCTCGAAGTTCTGCCACGTCTGTGCGAGCGCCGACTCGATTGCGTCGCCGATCCAGGCGTCCGCCTGGTACGCCGGCATGCAGATCGAGACGAGCGGCTCCCGGGAGGGTCGCGCTGCCGTCATGCGGGCAAGCGTTCCCCGAGCTTCAGTGGCGTTCCGTCCAGGTCGTCCGGAATCGGCACCGAGAGGCGTTCGAGCACCGTGGCCGAGACGTCCAGCACGTGACCGCCGCGGACGGTCTCGCCGGCAGGGGCGGTCGGGCCGAGGTGCCAGAGGCGGACCCTCGACGTGTGCTCCCCCGAGCGCGCGAAGTCGGCGTCGCGGGCCTCCTCGGAGACGGTGCCGATGCGCGGCGAGGAGACGCTGGTGATCACGCCCTCTCCGCGGTACTTGACGATCAGGTCGGGCAGGTTGGGGTGGTACCGGTCGCCGAAGACCCGGTCGGACCGGACGACCTCGGTCACGACGCGCTCGCCGGAGTCGGTGTCGGTGAGGGCTTCGAGCTCCCTGGTCAGCTCGGCGCAGGCGGCCTCGTACTCGGCACCCGGCTCGATCGACCCGAACGGGTCGCGGCCCTTCACGTTCAGGCGGATCGCGCCGTTTGCACCGCAGCGCACCCAGGCGGCCTTCGTCCTCGGGCTCTCGAGCGGGTGCGCCGGAGTGCCGGACGCCGACTTCAGCCGGTCACGGAGCGGGCCGCGCACGGCCGCCTTGATCAGGCGTCTGGCAGGAGCGGGCAGCTTCGACCGAACCGATTCCGCGACCGGGCCGGCCGAGGAATAGCCGAGTCGGACGAGGATCTCCGGCAGGAGCTGCCAGCCGCCGACATGCAGGGTCATCCCGCGGGTCAGCACGACGAAGACGTCGGTGTCGGAATCGGTCCGGTCCAGCATCTGTGCCAGGCAGCCGTCGAGCTCCCGGTAGACGTCCAGGATCCCGTCCCTGAGCTCGGCGGGGGCGTCCGGCTCGTGCCACGGGGAGCTCTCGTCCATGAAGTGCCAGAGCTGGTGGCCGGCGCAGTGCCCCTCGTGGAACACAGCTAGGAACAGATCCCAGTTCTCGCGCTCGTACTCGCCGAGGATCACGCGTGACTTGAGCCGGGCCGCCTCGAGCAGTTTCGCGGGCAACTCCTCAAGCGCCTCGCGGGAGCCGTCGTGGATGTCGCAACCCCAGGCGCGTCCTTCATCCTCCGACCAGCCGTGCGGGATCGGGTAGTCGCCGTACCGCGCGACGACGTCGTCGACGTAGCCGACGGGGTCGCTGCCTCGGCCGTAGCCGGCGCTGTGGGCGCCCCAGTCGCGCAGCACGACGCCGTTCAGCCCCGGGTCCGGCGGCGCGTAGACGGCGTCGATCACCGCCACCCGCTTGCCGGCGTCGCTTGCATGCCGCCAGAAGCGCGGCAGGTCGAAGTCGTCGGGGCGGTTGGCCCGCAGGCGCGCCTCGCCGACGTGCACCTGCTCGGGCTGCCAGTAGAGGCCGGCCGCCGGCGCGCTCTTGCCGGTGGTCAGCTCGGCCCAGAGCGTGTCGGGCAGGTACGTGACGGTGTTGTCGAGCGGGTGCGTCGCCGCCCGCCGGCCGAGCTCCGCGAAGGTCGGCAGGTGACCTTCCGCGGCCCAGCGGTCCACCAGTGTCTCCTCGAGCGCGTCGAACGCCAGAATCAGAACCTTCGCCGGCATGTCTCTCCCCTCGTGTCGCTGCTCACTCATCATTTTGCCTCCGGCCGTCCGCGACAAGGCCGCCGCGCGGCGACTACCGGCCGACGATGCGGCCGCCGAGCGTGCCGCGCAGGCTCGTGCCGTTCAGGCCGAGGATCCCGTTCGCCGCCGACGCGCCGGCGACGGTCACCGTGCCCTGGAACTTGAGCGGAAGGTTCGTGCTCGTCAGGCGAAGCTTCCCGGTCAGCGTGACGCCGGGCGCGGCCGAGTAGCGCGTGAGCGTGAACTCGCGCTGGCCGGCGGCGAGCCTGCCCCCGTACGCGCCGGGGATCACGGGTTCGGCTCCCATCAGCCAGGCGGCCTCGGCCTCGGACAGCGTCTTCGAGGCGATCGAGTACGTGGCCAGCGCCGTCCTCGCCTTGTGCGGCAGGCCGGCCGCGGGCAGCGCGGGGATCGGCGCCAGGAAGGGGGCTGACCGCGGGCACTGGCCCGAGATCGGGCCGCCGAGCATCCACGTCCGCACCGACTGGAGCGCGCACCCGGACGGGTCGGCCGTGACGGTGCTGTGGCCGACGCCGGGGACGACGAGCAGCTGGCCGTGCGGGAACCGGGAGACGACCGCCCGAGCGCCCTCCGTCGGCGTGCGCATGTCGAAGCCGCCGCTGACCGCGAGCATGGGCACGTCGGGAAGCGGGCCGGTGGCGAGGGACGCTCCGCCGGCGGGGCTCGGCCAGCCGACGCAGAAGTCGGCGTTCCCGAAGCGGTACGCCCAGCTCCCGAAGGGCCCGAATGTCCCGGCTGGGAGTGCGGCGACGGCTGAGTTCAGGATCGCCTCGCGGCCCTCGACCGGCGTGTCGGGAGACCACGGGAAGGGGCCGTCGCGACAGACAGTCGCAGCGTAGAGCGCGAAGCTCAGCTCGATCGACGGCGTCGCCTGGCCGAGGTCGTGCAGATACACGAGCCGCAGCAGAGGCTGCATGTTGCCGAGCCGCGCGGAGTGGACGACGGCGGGAAGCTCTGCGGCCAGGCCCGGGTTGAGGTCACCGTCCAGCAGCGTGCTCAGGAGGCTGAGGCCGTCGATTCGCTTCGAGACCGTCCTGCCGTTCGCCGCGAGCACCTTGCCCTGCACCGGCTTGGCGGCCAGCCGGTTCGCGACTGCGGCGACGTCGCCGGCGAAGTTGCTCGTCGCCGCCTTGCAGCTCCCGTCCGAGCAGAACGCGCTCAGGGTGGCGGGCAGGTCGCGCAGAACGTTGGCGCTGTAGGGGTCCGGGCCCTCCGGGGGCAGCACCGAGTCCAGCACCAGGCGCTCGACGTGGGTCGGGTGCGCCAGCGCATACGCCATCGCCAGCTTGGTCCCGTACGAGACGCCGTACAGCGCGATCTTGTCCAGCCCGAGCGCCTGGCGGACGGCGTCGAGATCCTCGGCGTGCTCCGCCGTGCTGTAGAAGGCGCGTGTCGGACCGATTGTCCCGGCACAGGCGGCTGCCGCGGCGCGCTGCTGGTCGGCCGTGAGCGCAGCCTGCACCGCGGGGCAGTCGAGCAGCCCCGACTCGCCCGTGCCGCGGTCGTCGTAGGCGACGAGGGTGTAGCCGGGGAATAGGTAGCGGTAGATGCTGACCGCCTGCTCGTCGTCGAGCCCGAACACGTGCGCGGAGCCTTGCCCGGGCCCGCCGGCGATCAGGAAGATCGCGCCTCGCGGCGTCCCGAGCGCGGGGACGACCTCGACGTGCAGCGAGATCGTGCCCGGCACCTGGCCGGTCCGGTCGAGCGGGACGACGACCTGGGAGCAGACCAGACCGGGGGTGGTGCCGCAGGGCGCTGCCCTCGAGGCGGCGGCCGGCACTCCTGGTGCGCGACCGAAGAAGGCCGGCTGTGGAAGCGGCGACGGCCTGAGCGTCGGGGGAGCGGCTGCTGCTGCGTCGCCGGCGCCGAAGAGCGCGAGCGCCGCCAGCAGGCCGGCGGCCAGCACGCCGAGGACGCCCGCCCATCTGTCGATCCCGACCCGCAAGGAACGTGAATCGTAGCCCCGATCGTCAGCCGCTGAGCTTCTTGGCGGCGCGCTTGTCCTGACGCTTCTCCTTGAGGGACTTCTGGGCCGGCTTCTTCGCCAGCTTCTTCTGCTTGTCGGCACCTTTCATGCCGTCACCCTACGTCCTCGGCGCGACGTTGTCACCGGGCGCGCAGGACGGCCAGAGCGACCGCGAGCGCCACCATCGCCAGCGCGAATGCCCGCAGCGCGGCCTCGTTGCCGAGGATCAGGGTCTCGCGCGTGACCGGCTCGCGGCTGCCGTCGGCGAGTTCCACCGTCCCCGAGACGGCGGCGACCTCGCGTCGCAGCCGGCGGACCGGGCTGGACAGGCGGCGCTGTGCGTAGCTGGCGAGCGCTGCGAAGCCGGCCGCGAGCACGGCTTCGACGCGGATCTCCCCGGCACAGGCGAAGTAGGCGGTCAGAAGCGGGAATGCGCCCCAGTCGAGTGCGAACCAGGCGTCGGAGTGGAAGCGGCCGCCGAGGAGCTCGAGGTTGTAGGCGCACACGATGAAGGCGCCTGCCGCGACGAAGGCGAGCAGCCAGAGGTCGACCACGATCGCGCCGGCGATCCCGATCGCGACGGCCGCGCCGATCGAGACGACAGCGGCGCCGGCGAGCACGCGCGATGGGATCCGGGTGGCGAGCGGCCGGCCGTTCAGCTCGTCGAGCGCGTGCGCGCCGATCCCGACGGCGAGGAAGAAGGCCGCCAGCGCGGCGCCGAGCCGGCCCGGGTACCACTGCGGCGCGAGCGCGGCCCCGATCACCACGTAGCTGAGGTGCCAGGCCGTGTACGGCGCGTGCAGAACCGTGACGTAGTCGCGCCAGCTCCCCGGCGCGAGCGCATAGAACGCGGGCCGGGGAGGAGCCTCGGCGCTCATGTGGACCGACGACCCCAGATCACGACCCCGCCGCCGAGGCTCAGCCTGCGGGAGCGGACGTCCTCGATCCCGGCGGCGCGCCAGAGGTCGGCCAGCCGGTCGAGCGGCAGCCGGGCCCAGAGCCGCTCGATGCTCGGTCCGAGGAAGTCGCCGACATCGCGCCAGCCCGAGGAGATCAGCCGGCCGGCGAGCGGGAGGCCGACGCCCACGTACAGGCGCCAGAGCTCCCGGGCAACCGGGTTCGGCGGCACGCCGAACTCGAGGCCGGCGATCGTCCCGCCGGGCCTGACGACGCGGGCGAGCTCCGTCAGCGTCGCGCCGGGATCGTCGACGTAGCGCATCAGGTACGTGAACGTCAGGGCGTCGAACGAGGCGTCACCGAACGGCAGGTGGTCGGCGTCGCCCTCCACCAGCCGGACGCCGGCCGGGAGCCGGCGGCGGGCCTCGGCGAGCATGTCGGGGCTCTGGTCGAGCCCGACGACCGTGCAGCGCTTTCGCCGGATCAGCTCGGACGCGACTGCGCCCGTCCCCGTGGCGACGTCGAGAACGGTGTCGGCCGGCCCCGCCTGGGTGCATGCGACGAGGAAGCGGCGCCAGCGCGGGTCCTGGCCGAACGAGAGGAGGCTCGCGTAGCGGTCGTACGTCGGCCCGAGCGGGGCGAACAACGCCTGCGCGTGCTGCCGTCGGGGCGAGGCGACCGCCACCGACCGAGTGTATGCGCCGCGGCCGGTGGGCGGGACGAGCCGGCCGGCAGCCAGACGCGCACTGCAGTGACAGGCTCAAGCCTGTCACTGCAGGAGGATCGCCACGAACGTGCGCTTCGGCACGTGCCGTCCGGACCGGTGTTTACCGTTTCACGGCATGCCGCAGTGGATGGTGTTGCTGATGGTTGCGATCGTGGCGTGGTTCGTCTTCTCGGTCGGCGGCGGGCTCGTCGTCGGTCGGCTGATCCGGCGAGCGGAGAGCATGCGGGCGGCAGGCTTCCACGTGGCGCCTACCGGCCGCGGCTCTTCGGGTCGACGCCGGCAAACGTGAGGAAGTCGACCATGTCGAAGTCGCCCTTGGCGCGGGCGGGCAGCGTCGGCCGCCAGTCACGGTCGTAGGACAGGTACGCCGCCGGGTCGCTCTCGAGCAGTCCGACCACCACCTCGCCGACGAGCCGGCCGCCGACGGGGCCGAGTCGCAGTCCGTCCTCGACGAGCTCGGCCTCCTTGAGCACGTAGTACCAGAGCGGCGTCGAGCGCTCGAGCCCGAGCCCGTAGCGGTGCAGCTCGTCCAGGTCGGCCGGCGCGAGCGCCGAGACGCCGAACCTGCGCGCGATCGACTGGCCCGATGGGAGCTCCCAGGTGATGTGCCGGAGCAGCGTCCGCACCGCCAGCACGGTCGGCGGGGCGTGATTGGCGATCGCGCCCAGGGGCAGGTCGAAGAGCGGCGTCGAGATCGTCGTGTCGATCCGCTTGTTCGGCTTCACCTGCCCGTCGCCGAAGTCGAAGAACGTCTGCCAGTCGATGAACCGGCGCGGTGCCCGGAAGCCTCCGCGCAGGTCGTCGGGGTCGGGCCCGGTCGCCTTCGGGTCGAAGATCATCCCGAAGAAGGCTTTGCCGCCGTCACCGGCGAGGTTGGCGCGGTACGACGGCCGGACCATCGAGTGGCCGAACCGGTACGCGGCGCTCTGGAACTCGACCGGGATGAACGCCTCGCCCTTGCGCGGACGGTAGAAGCGCCGGCCCCGGCGCACGATCGAGTTCACCATCGACTGCCCGACGAAGAGCGGCAGGAACTCGTGCAGGATCATCCACTGGTAGTGCCATGTCGTCAGGCGGCGGGCCTCGGAGTACGCCTCGGCTTCGCTGGTCGTCTCGCCCGCCCGCAGCCTGTCGACGACGTTGTTGTGGAACTTCAGGAACGCCGCCTGCAGCCCGGAGATGACGACGTGCTCGTCGTTCCGTGGATCGCCGATGATCGCCGTCCCGTCCGCCATGCGCGGCACGTCCTCGAACAGCCCGCCGGACTCGACCTTCAGCTTCGCCCGGTCGGTCGGGTCGTAGAGCTGCGGAGAGCCCACCTGGCCGGCCCCGTACACCGAGTCGAGGTCGAACGACGGCGTCCGGCCGTTCGGCGAGCGGCGCGGGTCTGCGGGCTTTCCCATCGGCGACGCCATGTCGAAGGTCATGTCGTGGTCCATGAACTGGCCGAAGAAGGTCGTCCCGGCCGTGTGCGTGGGGTTGTTCGGGTTGTGCGCCGACAGCGAGAGGTCGGTGATCAGGTCGACCGGCCCGCGGTCGAGCGCGTCGCGCGCGTCCAGGATCCCGCCCGGCGACCCGATGTCGACCAGCGCCGCCTCCAGCCCCTTCTTTCCAGGATCGGCAAACGGCCGCATGCGGTCGAAGATCCGGCCGAAGTGCTGGGTGATCCCGGCGTGACGATCCGCCCCGCCGGAGTGGTGCGGCGCCGCTCGGCCCGGGGCAGCAAGAGCGCCGGGGGCACCCAGGGCGACCGCGCCCACCCCGACCTTGCCCAGGAAGCTCCGCCTGCTGAAGCCCGTCGACTCGCGGTGTTCCCTCTCCCCGTTCATCTCGCTCCTTCCGTCGATGCGTTCATCGCTCCTGCCTCAGCTCACGAAGGCGCAGATCACGTAGGCGACGGCGCCGACGCTCCCGGCCGACCGTGTCCCGGTCACGCTCCACCGTTGCCGTCCGGCGTCGGCCCGTTCGCCACCAGCCACGGCCCGCCGCCGTTGACGCCGTTGACGAAGCCGCCGCGCCGAGCGGCTTCTTTCCCGTCGGGCAGTAGACGGTCTTCGTGTGGAACAACACGCTGTCGTTCTCGGCCCCGCCCGTGACGAGCTGGTAGCCGCTGATCCCGGCCGGGCCCGCGGCGCCCGTTGGTCCCGCGAGGACGGCGACGGCGAGCGCCGTGGCCGACAAGATCAACGATGCGCGGTGCGCCTTGTGCACGTCACTCTCCCTTCGGTTGCGTCAGAGCCACGGCGATCCGCTCGAACCGGATCGACGCGCGGCGGGCGGCCTCTTCGACGTCTTCGGCCGCCCCGGCCTCGTAAAGGAAGAAGCAGGTTTCGTCCTCCGGGACGAAGATCGACTGCAGATACGTGACCGCGGTTCCTTCCCGGGTGAGCTCCTCGGCGGCGAGCCGGGCGCTGTGTGCGCCTCGTCCGGCCGCCGCCGGATCCGTCTCCGGAACGTAGAGCTCGACCAGGAACTCCACCATCGCCGTGACCCTAGGCGGCCTGCCCGTCCGGCGAAATGCCGGAAAACCCCTAACTTTGACCGGCGGCCGGGGTGGTGAAGATCAGGGCATGCGTGGCGCGACGAGGGCGGAGAACGCACCCGCGGCGACGAGCAGGATCGCCGCCAGCCCGAGGAACTCGTTCGTCGCCTCGCGCTTGCCCTTCACCCGCGCGATCACCGAGCCGAGATGCGAGTACGCGGACTCGAGCGCCTCCGCCGAGCGGGCGTCGAAGAACTTGCCGCCGGTCGTCTGCGCGATCTGGCGCAGCGTGGCCGGATCGGGCGGTACGGGGATCTGGGCCGGTCCGAAGCCGGGGCCTCCGCCGCCGCCGAAGCCACCCGGCGGCCGGGTGAGCACGCCGTTCGGCGTTCCGAGCGCGATCGTGTAGACGGGGATTCCCGCCGCCTTGGCGCGGTCGGCGCCCTCGAGCGGCTGGAGCAGGCCGCGGGTCTGGTGGCCGTCGGAGAGGAAGAGGATCGAAACGGGGCTCTTCTTCTGGTCCGCGATCGTCGTGTACGCGATCGTCTGGGTGCCGTTCGGGTTCTGAGGCTTGACCAGGTCGACCGCCGCGGCGATCGCGTCGCCGATCGCCGTTCCCCCGTAGCCGGAGTAGTAACCGAGGCTGTCGAGCCCCTGGCGGACGACGTCGAGGTCGGTCGTCGGCGGCGCCGCCACCTGCGGGTCGCCCGCGAAGGCGATCAGCGCGACCCGGACGTTGTGCGGCACCTTCTTCAGGAAGCTGCGCACCGCGTTCTGGGCCGCGGCCAGGCGCGAGGGCTTGACGTCGGTCGCCCGCATCGAGCCGGAGACGTCGATCACGAGGACGACCGTGGCACGGTCGGAGGCGACCAGCGTGGTGCGATGCGGACGGGCAACCGCGATGCACAGCGCCGCGAGCGCGAGCAGCGCGAGCGCGGGCGGGATGTAGCGGCGCCACGAGCGTCCGCGCGCCACGCTCGCGAGGACGTCCATGTTCGTGAACGTCATCGCGTACTTCGCGGGCCGACGCTCGAGCCAGAGGTAGACGAGCGCCGCGATCGGCAGCAGCAGCAGCGTCAGCAGGAGGAGCGGGTGGCCGAAGCTCATTTTCCACCTGCGCAGATCGCGGCGAGCTGGACGATGCCCTGGCCCCGGCCGGCTCTGGCGACGACGCTGACGGCGTTGCGGGACACCGTCGTCTTCGTGTACAGGCTGGCGACCACCGCCGGCGCGGGCGGCGCGGCGGTGGCGAACCCGCGCGCGAGGTACCAGCCGACGAGCCGCTCGTCGGCGCGGCAGGTGGTGTCGACCGTGGATTGGCCGCGGACACGTGCCGTGACCACCCTGCGCGTGGTCGGGTGTCCGGGCGGCGTCACCGCGCGGACGGCGGTGGGTGTGCGGCTGCCGCCGCCCGACGCCGGGATGCACCCGATGTGCGGCCGGAAGGTCGGTGCCCGCGGTCGTCCGCCCACGTAGGAGGCGACGAACACGATCGAGCGCGACGTGGTCACGCCGGGCGAGACCGGCGTTCCGGACGTCCCCAGGAAGGCGAGGTCGATCGCCTGGTCGCTCAGCTCCGCGTCGATCCCCGCGACGACGAAGCCCCGCGGGCACGTCAGCTGGTACTGCGCCTGCGGCCGCGGGACGGTGGCCGCGGTCGGGACGACCACCCACGGCCCTGCGACCGGGACACAGGGGTTCAGGCCCCGACACTCGTTGGTCGCTGCTCCGGCCGAAGGCGCCACCGTCAGCGCGCCGAGCACGAGGGCTCCCAGGAGCAGGTACCTCACGCCACCCTCCGGAACCAGAGCGCCGACAGGCCTGCGCCGATCAGCAGCAGCACCGCACCGCCGCCTGCGAACAGATCGGAGATCTCGCGCGTTTGCCGTTTGTGCCCGAGTCGCGAGCCGAGGTTCTCGTAGACCTCGCGCAGCTGCTTCTCGCTCGCGGCCCGGAAGAACTGCGCGCCGGTGGTGTTCGCGATCAGCTGCAGGGTCTGTGGGCTCGGCGGCACGCGGATCGTCTCGGTGTACCCACCGGGAAGCTGGTGACGCACGACGCCGTTGGGCGTGCCGACGAGCACGGTGTACACGGGCACGTGCATCTGCCGGGCGCGCTGCGCGGCGGCGCGCGGTGCGGTCTGGCCGCCGTCGCGGGCGCCGTCCGAGATCAGCAGCACCGTGGTCGGCGGAGTGCTTCCGTCGCTCGCGCGCTGCTTGAGGCCGAGCCGGGCCGAGAGGAGGACGGCGTCGCCGATCGCGGTGCCCTCGGTCGGCTTGAGCGCGCCGAGCGCCTCGCGCACGAGCGCACGGTCGGTCGTCGGTGCGAGGGCCAGCTGCGCACGGGTCGAGAACGAGACGACGCCGATCCGGAACTTCTTCGGGACGATGTCGACCAGCCGGTTGGCGGCGTTCTCCGCGGCCGCCAGCCGGCTGGGGTTGATGTCGGTGGCGCCCATCGAGCGGGAGGTGTCGATCGCGAGCATCACCGTCGCTTCCTCCCGCTTGACGCTGACGGTCGCGTGCGGCCGGGCGACGCCGACGATCAGTGCCGCGAGCGCGGCGAGCAGGATCGCGATCGGGATGTACCGGCGGCGGCCGGGGAAACGGTCGACGAGGTTGGGAAGGAGCCCCGGCGACGCCCAGCGCTGCGCGTAGCGCTCGCGCCGGTGCTGGTGCCAGACGTACAGCGCGACCAGGACGGGGACGGCGAGCAGCCAGAGCAGCGACCAGGGTGACGTGAACGTCATCTTGCTCTCCGCAGGAACGCGACCAGCGTGCGCAGCCAGTCGCCGGAGGTGGAGAGGACGACGTGGCGGGCGCCGGCGGACGCGAGCTCACGGGCGACGTCGCGTCGCTCGCCCGCGGCCGCGTCGGCGAACCTGGTGCGGAGCTTCGCGCTGCGGGTGTCGACCCGGAGCTCTCTGCCGGTCTCGGGATCGACGAGCCAGAGCTCGCCGGCGTTCGGCAGCTCCTCCTCGCGCGGGTCGCGGATCTCGACCGCGACCACCTCGTGCCGTCCGGCGAGCTGGAGCAGCGGCCGGCGCCAGTCCCGCGGTCCCCGGAAGTCGGAGACGACGACGACGAGCGAGCGCTGCCGCGCGAGTGAATCGGTGCGGCGGAGGGCGTCGCCGAGCGAGGTGGCGCCGATCCGGCCGGGCACCGGCTCGGGCTCCTCGCGCAGCGCGGCGAGCAGGCCGACGAGGCCGAGCCGTCCCTGGCGGACGGGGAGAGCCCGTGGGTCCTCGTCACCGAACGTCACAGCGCCCAACCGGTTGCCCCGCCGGGTGGCGAGGTGGCCGACGGCGATCGCGACGCCCTCGGCGACGTCCGCCTTGCGTCGGTCGGCCGTGCCGAAGCGCATCGACGGTGAGGTGTCGAGCGCGAGCCAGGTGACGAGCACGCGCTCGGCCATGTGCACCCGCACGTGCGGCTCGCCGGTCCGCGCGGTCACGTTCCAGTCGATCTTCCGGACGTCGTCGCCGGGGACGTAGGGGCGGATGAGGGCGAGCTCGCTGCCGTCGCCGAGCACCGACGAGCGGTAGTCGCCTGCGAGCTGCCCTTGCATGCGGCGCCCGATCGTGACGTCGAGCGCGCGCAGGAGGCGATCCGGGATCGGCCCCGGTCCGGGCCTCGCCGGCGAGGCGGCCGGTGCGCCCGCTGGTCTCACGCCGCGCTGGTCTCCGCGAGGTCGAGCTGCGGGATCGGGACTGTGGCGAGGACACGCTCGAGAATCGTGTCCGGGGTCACCTCCTCCGCCAGCGCCTGGTACGAGAGCACGAGGCGATGGCGCAGGGCGTCGGCTGCGAGCGCATGCATGTCGTCGAGGACGACGTAGTCGCGGCCGCGGACGAGGGCGAGCGCGCGCGCCGACTGGACGAGGCTGATCGGGCCGCGCGGGCTCGCGCCGTAGGCGATATACGCCTTCAGGTCGTCGAGGCCGTGTGCGGCGGGATTCCGGGTCGCGTCCGCGAGCGTGACTGCGTAGCTGACGAGCGCAGGGTCGACGTAGACACCGAACACCTGGCGCTGGAGCTCGCGCAGGTCGTCGAGCGTAAGCGTCTCGCGCAGCTCCGGCGCGTCCTCGAGCTGCCGCTGGACGATCGTCAGCTCCTCGTCGTGCGTGGGGTAGCCGATCAGGATCTTCAGCATGAAGCGGTCGACCTGGGCCTCCGGCAGCGGGTAGGTGCCCTCGGACTCGATCGGGTTCTGCGTCGCCATCGCGAGGAACGGATCGGGTACGGGGTGCGTCTCGTGGCCGATCGTCACCTGCCGCTCCTGCATCACCTCGAGGAGCGCCGACTGCACCTTGGCCGGGGCCCGGTTGATCTCGTCCGCGAGGAGGAAGTTGCAGAAGACCGGACCGAGCTCCGTGTCGAAGGTGCCCTCGCCGGCCCGGTAGATGCGCGTCCCGACCAGGTCGGACGGGACGAGGTCGGGCGTGAACTGGATGCGCGAGAACGACCCGCCGAGCACCGCGGCCGTCGTCTTGATCGTCAGCGTCTTCGCCAGGCCCGGCACGCCCTCGATCAACAGGTGGCCCTGCGCGAGCAGGCACACCATCACCCGTTCGAGCATGGCGTCCTGGCCGGCGATCACCCGCCGGATCTCGAAGAGCGCAGGCTCGAGGCGTTCTCTCGCCTCGGTTGCTGCGACGTTCGGGCGGTCGTCGGCCGATGGGCTCACGAGGTTCCTCCTTGATCGCGCGGACACGGGCGAGCGCTGAATCGAATCAGGTGTACCTGAGTATTGCGTGAGAGTGCCCGTCGGCGGTTTTTCCCGGGTTTTTGGGCTGCGTATCATCGCGTGGTGGCAGTCGAGCCGGATGCGAAGCCGACGATCGAGGCGCTGGAGGCAGAGCGGCTGCGTCTGAAGGAGCTCGAGCGCAACCTCGCCTCGGAGCGCGACCGGATCCAGGAGGCGGCGGCACGCGAGGTCGCGCGCATGCAGGCGGCGCTCCGCGACGCGGCCGAGCGGGCGGGGAAGCGCGAGCGCGAGCTCGAGTCGACCCAGCGCAAGCTCGAGCGCAAGGGGCAGGGGCGGCGCCTGGCCGTCTTCGGAGCGCCGGCGTCACGCGACCTCTCCGACCGCGAGCAGGCGCTCGCGCGGCGTGAGGCCGAGGTGGGCGAACGCGAGCAGGCGCTCGAGGCGACGGCGGTGGAGCTCGAGCAGGAGGCGGCGAGGCTCCGCGGGCTCGAGGCATCGCTTGCCGAGAGCCGCGAGGGGCTCGAGCACGCCGAGGTGCTGGCTGCCCGGGGCGCCGAGATCGAGACTCGCAGGGTCGAGCTCGACCGGCAGGTCGCGGAGCTGGTCGAGGTCGAGCGGCGAAGTGCGGACGCGCTCGCGGCGCGGGCCGCCGAGCTCGAGCGACGTGCCGAGGAGCTGGACGCGCGCGAGGCCGAGCTGGAGGAGCGGTCGCAGACGCTGGCCGAGCGCGAGCAGGCCGCGCAACAGCCGGAACTGGAACCGGAGCCGGTGCCAGAGCCGGAACCGGAGCCGATGCCGGTGCCGGTGGTCGTGCCCCTCGATCTCCGTCCGGAGCAGGAGCGGCTCGAGGCGAAGGCGCGGACGCTCGAAGAGGCGGACAGCCGGCTGGCGGCGACGCGGGCCGAGCTCACCGCGCGGGAGGGGGCTGTGCTGCTCGCCGAGGAGAGCGCGGCGCGCGAGCGAGCCGAGCTCGAGACCCGCGCGACCGAGCTCGCAGCGACCGAGCAGCGGAACGCCGGCACCGAGCGCCGCGCCGCCGAGCTCGAAGACCGCGCGACGCTGCTGGAGGCGCGCGAGGCGGATCTCGCGGGCTCGCTCGCCGCTCTGGAGCGCCGCGGGCGCGAGCTGGACGCGCAGAGAGCGGAGCTCGCGGAGGAGCGGAACCGGCTCGCGGAAAGGGCGCGGAAGCTGGCCCAGGCCGAACGGACTGCCCCGGTCCCGGTGTCGGCGATGCCCACGCGGACGTTCAGCGAAGGGCTCCGTGGGCTGGCCCAGCGACGAGCCGGATGACAGCTGCGTGTGAGTGGTAGCGTGCTCGCGTGCTGAGCGCGCTCTCGACGGGGCACAAGACGGCGATCGTCGTCGCCGCCGCCGTCTTCATCGTCTTCGCGCTCTGCTCTTCGTTCGTCTTCTCGCGGATGAACCCGAACTTCCCGGGCCGGCGAATCGCGCTCTTCATCGGCCTCTGCGTGCTGCTCACGGCGGTGATGCTCGGCGCGATCATCGCCTTCGCCGGCGAGCCACCGGAGGCCGGGGCGAAGGTCGAGGAGCGAAATCCGGTCGTGTCCCAGAGCACGGGCACCACGCCGGCCCCCGCCGCGCCAGCCGGGAACGCCGCGGCCGGCAAAGCGCTGTTCGCCTCCCAGGGGTGCAGCGCCTGCCACACGTTCAAACCTGCCGGCTCGACGGCGAAGGTCGGGCCCGACCTGGACGACCTCGCGGCCAACGCGAAGACTGCGAACCGCGGCTCGCTGGAGGCGTACACGGCCGAGTCGATCAAGGATCCGGGCGCCTACGTCGTCCCCGGGTATCCGAACGGTGTCATGCCGCAGTTCCAGCTGAGCGACAAGCAGGTCGCAGACCTCGTCGCCTTCCTGACCTCCGGCTCCTAGATCCGGCGGCGCCAGCGCGAGAAGACGTCCTCGATCTCGGGTCGCATCGGGTGGGGGGCGAGGATGAAGAGGCGGTCGCCGGGTTCGATCACCGTGCTGCCGCGCGGCGGGATCGTCTCGTCGCCACGCGCGACCACCGCGACCAGGGCCGATCGCGGTAGTCCGAGCTCCCGGACCGCCGAGCCCGCGATCGCGTGGTCGGGGCCGACGTCGAAGTCGATCAGGTCGAGAGAGCCGAGCTCGTCGACAGCCAGCGGCGGCGCGATCGTGCGCGGCGCGAGCGAGACGACGCCCAGCTTCTCCGCGACCCATTCGAGGGTCGTTCCCTGGGCCAGTGCCGAGACCACGACGACGAAGAAGACCGCGTTGAAGATGGTCTTGCCGTGGTCAACGTGCTCGGACAGGACGATCGTCCCGAGCACGATCGGCACGGCGCCCCGTAGGCCCGCCCAGCCGAGGAGCGCCCGCTCGCGGGCATTGAACCAGCCCCAGGCCGTCGAGACCCAGACTGCGACCGGCCGGATCACCAGCACGAGCAGGGCTGCGAGCCCCAGCCCGGAAAGCGCGACCGGGCCGAGGTCGCGAGGGAAGACGAGCAGCCCGAGCACGACGAACATCACCACCTGCGCGACGAAGGCGAGCCCTTCGTGGAACGTGACCAGATGGCGGCGGAACCGCGACGGGGTGCTGCCCACGGCGAGGCCGACCAGGTAGACGGCGAGGAAGCCGCTCCCGCCGCTGACGTCTGCGATCCCGAACGAGAGCGCGGCGGCGGCGATCGAGGCGACGGGCGCGAACGCGCCCACCGAGTTCGGTAGCCGCGCGAACGCCCAGGTCGCGACGACGCCGAGGGCGACCCCGATCACGAGGCCGAGGCCGAGCTGGCGGAGCAGGAGCAGGCTGAGGTCGCCGATTCCGTAGTCCGGCTGCTCGATCCAGTCGATCAGCCCGATGGTCAGTGCGATCGCCATCGGGTCGTTGCCGCCAGTCTCCGCCTCGAGCGTGCGGGCGAGGCGGCGCCGGATATGGGTGAAGCGCATCGTCGCGAACACCGCCGCCGCGTCGGTCGACGACACGACCGCGCCGAGGAGGACCGACTGGAGCCAGGAGAGGTCGAACAGGGCGTAGGCGGCGAGCGCGGTCAGGAGGGCCGTCACGATCACGCCGACCGTCGCCAGCAGCGTCGCGGGAATCGCGACCTCGCGGAGCCGCCGCCACGAGGTGGCGAGCCCGCCCTCGAACAGGATCGCAGCCAGCGCCACGACTCCCACCTTGCGGGCGAGCTCGGCGTCGTCGAACTCGATTCCACCCAGGCCGTCGGAGCCGAGCAGCATTCCGAGCCCGAGGAACGCGACCAGCGAGGGCACGCCGGCGCGCGTCGCGCCGAAAGCCACGACGATGCTCGCCGCCAGCACGCCGCCGACGATCAGGAGGAGCAGGCCCTCGTCCACGGTTCCATTCTTTCCCCGATTCCGGCGTCCGGTGCGACGCTGCGGCTCGACCTCTCGACGGGCGTACCTGACACGATCGGGTCAATCCCGACGGAATGCCATGGATCGGCTCATTCCCGACGGAATGGGCCTGATCGGGTCACTGTGTTTCGACGCGGGTCTGGTTACGCTTGGTTCACGCGATCGATGATGGTTTTGGTCGGTCGCGTTAGTTAACGGGAGCGCCAAGAGCAAGGCGTAATCCCGACGAGAAATCAGTTGCGGGCCATACGGCTCGCGCACAAACGAAAGGGCTTCACATGAAGCGTCTCATCATGATGCTGCTGCTGGTTGCGCTTGCAATCCCGGCAACAGCTCTCGCAGGGATCAACAGTTCGGGCGCTGCTCCGTGCACAGCCACCGGCTTCTTCCGTGACGAAATCAACCTGACGGCCGCGCAGATCGGCGGCAACGTGACCGGCGACCTCGACGCGGCCGGCTGTGACATCGGCGTCTACTACGGTCCTGGAACCAAAGGATCCGTGAAGAACGCGACGATCAAGAACGCCAAGTACTTCGGCGTCGTCAACTACCGCGGGAAGGCCAACATCACGAACAGCACCATCTCGCAGATCGGAAACACTCCCCTCGACGGCACCCAGCACGGCGTCGGGATCTTCTATACGACTGAGGAAACCCCCGGCGGGACGACCAGCGGCACCGCCAAGGGCGCGATCAAGGGCAACATTCTTCACTCCTACCAGAAGGGCGGAATCACAGTTCGCGGTGCCGGCGCGTCGGCGACGATCGAGCGCAACACGCTGACCGGTGCCGGGCACGTCGCTTACATCGCCCAGAACGGGATCCAGGTCTCGTTCGGCGGCAGCGCGACGGTCACGGGCAACACCGTTTCCGGTCACTGGTACACACCGGACGGCACCGAGGCCTGCGGCCTGCTCTTCTTCCAGGCGGGCAAGGTCAAGGCGAAGGCGACGGCGAACACCCTGTTCGACAACGAGGTGGGGATGTACGTCGGCTCCTGACAGTCGGGCGCGACAACTGATTGGCACAAGAGGCCCGCTCCGGCGGGCCTCTTGTGCGAGAGGACAACCATCAGGCTCGGGTCTCGCGGATCAGCCACACTTCCGTGATGGCCTCTGATCTAACAGTGGGCGGCGACCTCGAGCAGGCTCTGAACAGCGTCGGCGTCCCGAGCTACGTCCTCGACACGACGGGAGTCGTCCGGTGGATCAATGCTGCCGCCGAGCGGCTTGTCGGCGACGTTCGCGGTCGCCACTTCACCTCCGTCGTCGCGCCCGAGGACGGCCGGCGTGCCCAAGAGCTGTTCTCCCGGAAGGTGCTCGGCACGTCCCCGACGGACGCGACCGGCGTCCTGGTTTCGACCGCCGGCACCCGGGTGGCCGTGGAGATCAGCTCGGTGCCGCTCATGAGCGGTGAACGTGTGGTCGGCGTCTTCGGGCTGTTCGAGGGACGCCCCGACGACCGAGCCACGGCGCCGCCTCCGCATCTCACCCCCCGTCAAGTCGAGGTGCTTCGTCTTCTGGAGCAGGGCCGCTCGACGAAGCAGATAGCCGCCGAGCTCCACCTGAGCACCGAGACGGTCAGGAACCACATCCGTCGTCTCTTTCGGGCTCTCGGCGTCAACTCGCGACTCCAAGCCGTTGCCGCCGCCCGGGTCGCACCGCTCCGCTGATTCCGGCTTGCCGAGGCGGACTTTCACGCTGGGAGTCGGTCGGGCCGCCTCCCGCATGGTTGGGCGGGAAACGGCCTAAACAGCGGAGGGGGAGGGATTTGAACCCTCGATCCGCCTAACGACGGATAACGGTTTTCGAGGCTCTCCGCCTTCCGCTTAACGGAGCCGCTCGCAGCCGGTGCGCGCCAATCTGCGCGCCATTATGAGCGGCGAACGGACGCTCGACAGCCCCGGTTCGGGGGCGTAGTGTCCTGCGGCCACCGTCTGGTGGACATCGGGGGCAGGCAGAGGGAGGCAGACGATGAGACTGCGAGCCAGCTTGGCAGCGGTGGTCGCGCTCGTCCTCGTTGTTGTTGTTGCACCGGAGGCGACCGGCAAAGGGGGAACACCGATCACGACCTGTGGGCAGACGGTGACCACGAGTGCCGTGCTCACACAGGATCTCGTCTGCACGGGTCACGGGGTGATCGTCGGTGCTTCGGGGATCACGATCGACCTGAAGGGGTTCACGCTCACCGGCGACGGCAGCCCGAACCACTACGGGGTCCTCGACGTTTCCTACAGCGGCGTCAAGATCGAGAACGGCGTCGTGCGCAACTTCTACGACGGCGTCGACGCGGGCAACAACACGGTCACCGTCTCGAACGTGGTCGCCTCCGGAAGCGTCCTCGCCGGCATCTTCATCTGCTGCGCCTCGACCTCGTCCTCGATCAGCTCGTCGACCGTCTCCGGGAACGGCGGCGACGGCATCATCCTCGGCGGCACGTCGACCAGGATCCAGTCGTCGAACGCCTCGGGGAACAAGAGCCACGGCATAGAGATGAGCGGAAACTTCGCCTCGATCAGCTCGTCGACTGTCTCCGGGAACGGCGGCGACGGCATCCTCCTCGGCGGCGCCTCGACCAGGATCCAGTCGTCGAACGCCTCGGGGAACAAGAGCCACGGCATAGAGATGAGCGGAGGCTTCGCCTCCATCAAGTCGTCGACCGCCTCGGGAAACGGTGGCAACGGCATCTACGCCACGGGCAACAATGCCTCGATCGCGTCGTCGACCGCGTCCGGGAACGCCAGTTCCGGCATCGTCGTCATCGGCGACTCGGCCCAGATCAAGTCGGCGCCCGCCTCGGGAAACGCCGGCATCGGCATCGCGGTCCAGGGCGACAGCGCCTCGATCGCGTCGTCGACCGCCTCCGGGAACGGCAATACCGGCATCGTGGTCATCGGCAGCTCGGCCACGATCAAAGGCAACCTCACGGACGCTAACGGCTTCCCGACCGGCGTCTCCGACGGCGCCGGGCCCGGGATCGGGGTGGTGGGTTACACCGTCGCACCGGCCGGGACCAACGTGGCCCACGGCAACGACGACCCACTCGAATGCATCCCCGCCCTGCTCTGCTGAGCGACTGTTGCTTCAAGTCCTAGACGAGGGGCGGCCGTAGCGCCGCCCCACACACCCTCAGGATTTGCCCGACGCCAGTAGGTAGGCGTCGAGCAGTCCAGCAGCCTGCTCCTCGTTCCCCGGCATCAGGTGCCCGTAGCGGTCGAGCGTGATCGTGATCGACGAGTGCCCCATATAGGTGGAGAGCGCCTTCGCGTTCACTCCCGCGGCGATCATCAGTGACGCGAACGTGTGCCGCGCCTCGTGCAGCCCGAAGCCGGTCGAGGCCCGCGTCCCTCCATGCCCGCTCCGCCCGCTTGCGGATCGACCCGTCAGAGCGCGGCGTCCCGGCGGTCTTGCCGAAGGCGAGGCCGTCGCTCCAGTCGCAGCGGAGGCGGTGCGCGGCCAGGTAAGCGCGGAGCACGGCCGCGATCGGTACCCGGCGAACACCCGCTGTGCTCTTCGGCGTCACGATCGTCCCCGAGGTCGGATCGTAGGAGCGCGAGACGTGGATCACCCCGACGGCGAGGTCGATGTCCTCCCACCGGAGCGCCATCAACTCGCCGCGCCGGAGACCCGCGTACAACGCCGTCGCCCACAGCGCCCGGTCGTCCTCGGGTAGAGCATCGAGCAGCGCCGCAGCCTCGGCGGGTGAGGCGATCCGGTCCCGGCGGCCACGGACGGCTGGCAGCCGCAGGCTCGAACACGGACTGACCGCCAAGTCGCCGTCCTCGACCGACCGCCGGTAGATCACCCGCAGCGGCATGAGCGCGTTCCGGATCGTCGAGGGGTCTAGACCCTGGGCGAGGAGACGGTCGGCGAGTGCCTGCACGTCGGGCCTGCGGACATCGACGAGGCGGGCGGAGCCGAGGTCGTCGAGCACGCGGAGCCGGAGCGCCTGGTCGTAGGAGCGGATCACGCTCGGCTTATACGGGTCGCCGGAGCGGGTACGGATCGAGCCGTCACGAGCACCCGCGAGCCACGCGTCGGCGGCCTCGCGGAGCGTGATGGACGTCGCCGCCCGCAACGTGCCCTTGCGGACGCTCGTGCTCGCGTCGTGCCGCCACGCCTTCGCGGCGGTCAGGGAGGGGAACGTCTTGCGGAGTTTCTTGCCGTCGCGGACGCTGAACACGAACGCCTCGTAGGACGGCGAGCACTTGCAGCGCGCATCGGGTGACGTTGTCGCCGGACAATTCCGCGAATGGCGGACGCGAATACCTGTGGGAGACTTGGCGCGCATGGGAGCTTTGACCTCCTGTGCCGGGGGCGGGCCGTTCACGCGGTGCCGCCCCGTTGATGTTGTCGCCTCGATCATAGGTCCGATCGGCACCGAGGTCCAGTCCGATATGGCGCGCGGCTGGCGCGCACCCTTCCGCTTGCAGGGACATTTGGCCCGTCAACGGTTACGGTCACCGCCGCGTTCGCTCCTCACCGACAGCTAACGCAGCCTCCCGGTCGACCCAGCGTTCAAGCTCACGCACAGGGACGAGCACAAGCCGCCCTCGTCGGATCAGCCGCAGCTCGTCGCGGACATGCTGATCGAAGAAATCGCGCGACACTCCGAGAGCCGCTGCGGCCTCCTCGACCTTCAGCGCGAACCTCGGCGCCGCGCTCATCGGCTGCCCTCGTTTCCAGAGTACGGTGGTTCAGGCGGAGGGAAGCGGGCAGGAATCGAGCTCACAGGCCCATCCCCCTGGCGATCGTCGCAAGCCGTTCTATCTCCGAATCGGAGGGGCGGTTCCCGGTGTCGGAACCAGGCGGCGGTGGTTCCCACGCGCCCCCCTTTAGGGGCGGGGGAACCACCTCGCCACCAGGGGTGGTGGTTCCGGGGTGGTTCCCGATTTGGGAACCACTTTCGCGCTGTCGCTTGACCTCGGCGAGAACCTCTTGTCTGCGTCCGCCGATCGCTTCATGAACGGCGTTCCCTGAAGCGTCCGGATGGTCGACGAGGTGTGCGGCGACTTTGGCCTGGACGCTGTCGCCGACCTCGACCAGGCGGATGCTTCGGGTCGTCTCGTCCCAGGAGAACCGGAAGGAGATCGGTGGTCCGGCTTCGGCTTCGCGGTGCTCGCTGGTGATGGTGATGGTGTCGCTGTCGCGGCGGAACCCGAGCCGGGTCTCCCAGACGGTCTCGAGGTCGCTGGTGCCGCGCATGTGGTCGCCGCTGTGCCCCTGGTGCTGGACGAACGCGACCGCGGCGCCTGTCTCTTCGCGCAGGTGGCGCATGAACTCGATCAGGGGCGCGTACTCCTTCTGTGCGTTCTCGTCGCGTGCGGCGGACTTCATCCGGGCGAGCGGGTCGAGCCCGAACAGCGCCGGGCCGAGGTCTTTCCCGATCGCGACTAGCTCGTTTTGCCAGCCGCCGTCGTCGAGCTTCACGCGCCGGTTCGCGATGTAGTGGAGGTATTCGAGCGCGTCTGGAGCATCGACTGGCGCTATCCCGCGGCCTCGGCAGAGGGAGTCGAGTCGACGTCGCAGGGCCGTCCGCCCCGACTCCTCGAGCACCAGGACGACCGGACAGGGAATGCTCAGTCGACCCATTGGCTGGGTCTTGACCGACAAGCGTCCGAGCCATGGCGTCCCGGTGACGATCGAGATCGAGATGTCGAGCAGCGCGAAGCTCTTCATCGTCTTCCACCGGCCGACGACGGCGGTAAGTGCTTGGTCAACCATCAGGTCCTCCACGAGCATGGGTGTCGGCCCCGGATCGGGCTCGGCCATGAGGGCGCCGGCGTTCTCGAGCCAGCCAGGATCGATGCGCTCGCTCACGCCGCGAGGCTCTTCCTGCAGTTCGTCACGGCGCGGTCGACCTGGAGTGCACCGCGTGAACACCGCTCGAGAAGCTCGCCCAACTCGCTGGCGCATTCGCAGCAGACCGGCTCGGGCAGCTTCCAGGTGCCGACGTAGCTCGCCGTCCTGCGATTCGTCGTCGCCTCGCCGATGTGGCAGACGACGCAGATAACGCGACCACCCCGAGTGCTACCGTTGCTACAGATGAGGTGGTGGCGGGGCGGCCTGGGAGGGCCGCTTCGTCGTTCATCGAGCCGGCTCCCGGCCCCGCTCGAGATAGGCATCGATGTCTGAGGGCCTGAATCGGAGACGCTCGCCGACGCGGACAGCCGGCAGCGCTCCCGAGCGAACGAGCCGATAGACGCTGTCTCGTGAGATCGCCAGTTGGTAGGCGACGTCGTTGATCGTCAGAAGCGGTGCTGTCGGAGTGCCGCTGTAGCGTGTCGCGGTGTGAACGTCCATGCCGCAAGGAAAGCGCAGCTTGAACCGGCCGCTCACAAAATTGACGCTGTCGCCGCCCAGAAGGCAGCTGAGCGCCGTGAATCTCTGAAGGACACGGTCCTGGGCCGTAGATGCCTGCCGGCCTGCCACGTCCTCAGCGACTACTCGAACAACCTCGGAGGCTGGGAGATCGCTGAGATCGCGACGGACGAGCTTGTTGCGGCCGCCACGACGGTTCTACGAGCGGTTCAGGACGAGCTACTTCAGCGGCGAGGTGTGAAGTCGATCGACAACATCGAGTTCGCCCACGCCCGTCACTGGGCGCTTCACGCACTCACGGACCGGATGACTCCCGCAGAGGCGAAGCGCATCGACCTCGAGGTCGCGGACGGTGCTCCCCTGACCGTATGCACGGGCGCCGACTTGGAGAACTGGAAGTACCGATCGAGCCGACCGCCCATCCTGTTGGGAACGCCGGTCCCGGTCGACTTGGGGGGCGTGAAGGTCAGGACACTGGCGGTCGGATGCCTCACCGTCTTCGAGGATTCCACGCGAACGAGTGCACGGCCATGGGCGTTTTGGTGCCCGTACTGCAGCAAGCGCCGAACGCGCCTAGAGGAACGAGCAGCGAGGCTGCATCAGCGTCGCTGGTCCTGAAGTCGCTCGCGCTCAGAGCGGAGGCCAGCTCTGCAACTCGGCGAGCGTGTAGCGGTCAAGCCACCAGCGGCGCATCGTGGCGAGCATCCTCGCATCGGGCGGTTTCGGTGGATGCCGGCAGAGTTCGCAGACGTGTGGTGTGCCCAGCCGCCGGTGTACTCGCGCGTTCCGGGCGGATAGCTCGTAGTCGACGCCGCAGGCGTGGCAGGAGACGACGACGGCCACCTCGACCGTCACTGCCGCCGGCGTTCTTTCGCGAGAAGGGCTGAGAGCGGGTTCGAGCCAGGCGTAGCGCCGGCCACGCCGCGCGCGATCGCTGGAAGGCCGCGCAAGTCGAGCGGATCCACCATCACCCCGTCGTTGCGGCGAGCCCGCGGCGCGGTCGTGTCGATGTCCGCACGGCCTGCCCGGTCGAACTCCCGCCGGAAGATGTCCGCCTGCTCTCTTCGCGGAGGTGGGGGCGTAGCCGGGCCTGGTCGAGTGGCAGCCTCCTCATCCGCCTCCGAGTCTGACGCGGATTCGACCTCGCGAGCGTATAAACTATGCTTATGCTGACGCTCACGGGCGATAAGCAATACCTGCACATCAAGGAGGCTGCTGCGGAGCTCGACGTTCACCCGTCAACGATCCGCCGCGCCATCGCCAGCGGCGAACTCGACGCCGTCCGCCTCGGCCCGCACGGCCGCGTCCGCGTGCCCCGTGAGGCGCTGGCCGAGTTTGTCCGGCCCTACATCGAGAACGAGCAGTAGGAGGCAGCGTGCTCCGTTTCGACGACCGCTCGCCGGACGGCCGCACGCTCGTGGTGTGCATCGTTCCCTACAGCATCTCGACGGAGGTCGCGGACGGGCCGGAGTGCAAGCCTTACCGGGAACTGTTCCGGCCCGGCGCCTTCCGCGACCAGGTCGAGGACGCGCAGAGCACACCGCTCCGGATCTGGGTCAACATTGAGCATCGCCGGGGACTCGCCAGCGTGATCGGCCACGCCGTTCGACTCCTCGACCTCCCGGGTGGCCTTTACGGGTCATTCCAAGTGCATGAGGGGGACGAGGGCGATGAGGCGCTCGCCATGGTCCGCGAAGGCGTCCTCGCCGGCGTATCGATGCAGGCGACGCCGCTGAGCTCGCGCACGCACGACGACGTCAGGGAACGCCTCCGCGCGCACCTGAATGCGGTGAGCCTGGTCGCCCAGCCTGCCTATGCGGACGCAAAGGTGCTGGGGATCCGCAGAGGATGGCGGGACGATCAGCCAGCCCCGGCTTCGGAGGCTGAAGTGCTTCTCTGGGAACTCGAGCGGCAAGATCGAAAGCTGTTCGCGCTGGCAAGCGGTTACATCGACGAGTTCTGCGACCAGAAGCAGCTAGGCCGGCGACTTGTCGCGCTCGGAATCCGAGCCACGCCACCGAAGCCATACACCCGCGAACGGCGCTACCAGCGTCTGCTTCGACTACGGGCGCAGATCCAAGAGCAACGTGCCCAGATCGAGCAGCGCTTGCGCCCGCAGCCTGCCCCGGGACTAGACGCCGCGATCGAGCCTGAGGCGGTGCGGCCGAAAGTTCTCCGCCGCGTCCTTAGTGGCCCGATCACGATCCGCTGATGGACGCGCACCAGGATCGGCCGGGCATCACGGCCCCTGGCGCCCAGCTCCCGGCATGAGCGCGGCAAGGAAGAAGCGCCAGTTGAGCCGGCACGCCCGCGGCTACACCAACGCCCACGTCGCCCGCCGCCGCCAACTCGAACCACTCGTCGCCACCGGCCAGGCCAGATGCTGCCGCTGCGGCCAACTCATCGAACCCGGACAACCCTGGCACCTCGACCACCGCGACGACCGATCCGGCTACCTCGGCCCCTCACACGCAAGCTGCAACCTGCGCGCTGCCGCAAACAAGACGAACGGCACCAGGCGAGAGCAGCAGCTGATCTGGTCGCGGATCTGGTTCGAACCGATCCCGCCAAACGTCATCATCAGCGGCAAGTTGAACACGGGCTGAACTCACGAAGGACTTCCGCCGTCGGTTTCAGGCGAGAGCACGCTGGCCCAAGGGAGGATGACGTCGCTGACAGGCGAGGCTCTCGGCACCTTGTTGTGCGGAAATGACGGCGCGCGTTTTCGCCCAGGCTGCGGCCCTGAGCGAAGTTTCGTAGTTTTCGCTCGCGATGGTCGTGTCCGAGGTGTTCTTCTCGCTGGACAGCTGGCAGCTCGGGCTGGTCATCTTTGCCATCGTCGGAGGCGGGTGCGCGATCGGCGTCCTGATCGGTCGATACCTCCGGCGGCACTCGGAGCACTATCGCGAGGGGATTGGGGCTCTGCAGGGAGCGCTTCTTGGGCTTGTTGGCCTGATCTTGGCCTTCGGCCTCACGCTCGCAGTCGGCCGCTACCAGGACCGCCGCGCCGACGTCGTGACCGAGGCAAACACAATCGGGACCGCCTATCTCAGAGCACAGACGCTCGCAGAGCCCCAGCGCAGCCGCTCGCTCACTCTCTTGCGCCGTTACAACGACCTCGCGATCCGCCTCACCTACGACAAGCCAGTTAGCGCATCGTTCCGTGCGACCGCCGCCGAACAGGACAGGCTGCAACAGACGCTCTGGCGGCTCGGAGGCGAGGCGATCAACGGCCGCCCGCGAGACAGCGCGCCCAGGCTCTACATCGACAGCCTGAACGCGATGATCGACCAACAGGGCGTCCGAATCGCCGGCCTCAACAACCACCCTCCCAACGCGGTCCTCTTGCTCGAGCTTTTCGGGGCAGCGCTCGCGCTCGGCATGCTCGCCGTCTATATCTCGGTTCTCGGGCGTGGGCTGCTTCCCGTCGTCCTTGCAGCAGTCGTTGTCACCTTCCTGGTCCTCGTGACCTTCGACCTCGACCGACCGACCCGTGGCCTGATCACGGTCCCCGCTGCGCCCCTGCTGGCCGAGAAGGCAACAATGAGTCTCCCGCCGGCGGCTCCTGCACCTCGGTGACCAGGCGGGTGCGTTCGGCATCTAGCGTGGTTCCCGCTCGGCTCCTGGAAGCGACAGATGCGGATCCCGCGCCCGGCGTACCATCGTGGCGATGGCGGTTGCACAAAGCGCCTCCGTGTCATTCGGGCCATTGCTCCCTCCTCCCGCAGATCGCCGCAGATCCCGAATGGCCAATCATCGCGCGCTTCGCCTCAAAGGCAATTGGACGCCTTCCTGATAAGCGATTCCGCGACCGGTCCGTGTCCATTGACGCCGAAGTTCGCAGGTGGGAAACTCGCAGTGCCCGGGCCTGCGGCTTCGAGGACAAGCTTCCCGCCTAGATGTCACTCCAGCGGCGCGGCGGTCGTGACGGCTGCCGCCGCGCCCCCTCCTTTCGCTGGGGCTGGTCGATCCGGTTGGGTTGCGTCAAGGACCGCCGGCGCTCAGTCATTGCTCGGAAGCGCCCGTCCGGCCGGCATAGGGTTCGACCCCGCGCCGGGCCATGGCGGTAGTCGTCGCGCTGGTGGTCGGCCTCGTCTTTCTTGTTCAGGCGCTCGTCTGATTGACGTTCAAGTCCTGCAAGGCCGCGACGACCTCGTCGTAGAGCGGCTTCAAGGCGGGGACTTCGAACACGAGCTTGGGATCGACGGATAGCGCGTCGGCGATTTCAGCAAGTTCGTCCCGTTCGAGCTCCACTTCTCCCGCCTCAGACCCATCCAGCAGGCTCCGGTTGATCTTCGCGGCGAGCCTGACGGTGAATGGAGTAGCGTCGGCTGCGATGAGCGCGACGAGTGCCTGGGCGTCCTCCGCCGCGAGTGTCGGTCTTGATCCAATCGCGAAGGCGACGCCGCCCATGTGCTCGATCTAGCCAACTCGCCAGTTCCGAAACGAGAACGGTCCCGGCCGACCGCTCTGCCGCCTGGTCAGCTGTGTCGTCAAACGCCTTTTCGAGCCTTAAGGACAACCGGCATATCGAGCAAGCGCTCGTCCGGCCGGCGTAGTGTTCGACCTCCGCGTCGGGCCTCCGCTCCTAGGTGAGGGAGAGGCAAACACCAGGCGGGAGGAAGGAGGACCCGCCTCGGTCTCCTTCTCGCTATGTGAAGCGGATCCTGTGCGCCCAGCGCGGAGGCGGCTGCTGCCGCTCGAGCATCTGGGGCGTACACTCGCCTCACCATCGGCGTCGAGCGGCGGCGCCGAGGACACGAGCGCAAGGAGAGAGATGATCCTGGCAACGACGAAAGTCGAGGATTTCGACCGCTTCTTGAATACCTTCTCGACCAAGGGCGCTGAGAAGCGAAAGCAGCACGGGTCCAAGGGTTCGCACGTCTTTCGTGATCCCAATGAGGACGACCGGGTCTGGGTGCTCTTCGACTGGGACGCCGAGGGTTGGCAGAGCTTCGTCTCCGACCCCGAGGTCCCCCCGATCTTGCAAGAAGCCGGGCACAAAGGTAAGCCTCAGGCGGCGGAGCTCGGCGGCCAGTACGACGCCTAGCGCGTCCCCCATACCGGCTGCTGAAAAGGGGGCTGGTTTCGACTCCGGAAGTTCCACGCGAGGTCGCTGTCGCTGACCACCCGGTGCGGCAGCGATCTCGCACCGCGTCCGTGTCTGGCGGCACTAGGCGGACCGTCGCACTAATCGGTCCCGGGAAGCGCGGGCAAGGCAGCCCTGGCACCTTGACCACCGAGACGACCGCCGCGGCTACCTCGGCCCCGCCCACGCCACCTGCAACCTCCGCGCCGCTGCAGAGAAAACGAACGGGAAGAGCAAAGACCATCCGCTGATCTGGTCACGAGTCTGGCTCGAGCCGATCCCGCCAAACGTCATCATCAGCGGCAAGTTGAACACAGGCTGAACTCGCGAAGGACTTCCGCAGTCGGTTTCAGGCGAGAGCACGCTGGCACAGCCGAATCTGCTCGGCCTTGACTGCGTCGGCGACGCGCCCATTCAGCTACGCGGCTGCCGGGTGCTTGCAATGATGGTTCAAGCTCGAACAGGCCCGGGCAGGCAGGGGGGGTGAGCATGCCGCAGGTCGACCTAGATGGACTGACGATTAACTACGACGTGCAGGGGGAGGGCGAGCCGCTTCTGCTGATCCCCTACACCTCTGCCGACCACGCCTGCTATGCGTTCCAGCTGCCGGCCTACACGGAGCACTTCAGCTGCATCGCGATCGACCTTCCCGGCACCGGCGAGAGCGACAAGCCGCCCGGCCCCTACTCGACCGACGGCCATGCCGACCAGGTCGCCGCCTTCCTCACCGCGATCGGCATCGATGAGGCCCACGTCGCGGGCGTGTCGTTCGGTGCCGCCGTGGGCCTCCACCTCGCCGCCCGCCATCCCGGCCGCGTGCGCTCGCTCTCCTTGCACAGCGGCTGGCACGTCACTGACGACTATCTAAAGATCGTCATCGAGCAGTGGCGCACGCTCGCGACCACGCTGCCGACCGTCGCGGACGTTGTGATCCAGGCCATCTTCCCGTGGTGCTTCACGCCCGAGATGTACGTGGAGCGGCCGGAGTTCGTAGCCACACTGGTCGACTTCGTGCGAGGCCGCCCCGCCCAGCCGGTGGAGGCGTTCCTGGCCCAGACCGATGCGGTCCTCGCCCACGACGCCAGCGGGGTATTGGGCGACATTGACGTTCCCACGTTGATCACGGTCGGGGCGCGCGACCTCGTCTGCTCCACACGCTTCGCCGAACCGCTCAAGAGCGGGATCGCCGGGAGCGAGTTAGTGGTCTTCGAGCATCTCTCTCACGCCGGACTGCACGAGGACCCGGAGACGTTCAACCGCGCCACACTCGACTTCCTGTTGCGCCAGCGCTCCTGACGGTCGGCGAGGCACTCCCTCTGATAGGGCGGCTGGACCTGCCCTTCTCAGGGAACATTCCTGAACACTCGGGCACCCGGTGTTCCTGACGCATGAGCCGCGGTTATCCCTTTGAGCTGACGGGAATCACTGTCTCGTGCCCGACGTACGAAGGTTTCGCTGCCGAATCGGCGTCCACAGGTGGGTCCGGCTCAAACAAGAGGACACCGATCTGGACAATCCGACTGCGAGCGCCGAGTGGCGGGCCGTTTGCCGGGACTGCGGCCGCGAGGAGGGGTCGGGGACGCGGATCTCCATGCTCGTCTTCGGCCTCGTTGTTGTGGCGAGCGTCATGTGTTTCTGGCTTCTCTCTCCGCTGCTCGGTGCCGCCCTGATGATCGGAGCGGTCGGTGGACTGATGTGGGCGATGGTTCCTCCATTGGTCGAGCGGTTCACCGGTTGGCTCAGCGCTGGACGCTGACTGCTCAGGGGACGTTCCTGAACACTCGGGCACGCCAGGGTCCTTCCCAGCGAACCCGTGTTTTTAAGACGCCATTGGTGCGGTACCGCGCAGTCCCATTTCTCCCCCCGATTGAGTTCATCGAGCGGACGAAAGCTCGAGCGGGTGGATTCCATGACATGCCCGGACATAGGAAGGTCGTTGCAAGCTTCTCCGGCCGATTGCTGACGTTTCCTACTGATTGCGTCTGGTTGAGGGGCGGTGTCGATTCTGGGAGGCCGCCTCTGCTTAGCGTTAGGAGTTGCCGCCTACTCGGCGGAGGCCGTCGTTCCCAATGGCGGTCGAGGACTGGATCGAGGGCGACCCGCCTTTGACATCAGGATGGTCTGGTCGCCCTCGGCGGCCAGAGTGGCCTCAAGGACGTCCTCGTCTGGCTGTCCCAGGGCCATGGTCACCAGCAGCCGCCGCGGAGGCTCGCACGCTTCCACGCGCCCGGTGCTTCCGATTCCGCTGGCAAAAGAAGCTGAAGCTGAACTCACCGCTGCGGGTTGGGGCGAGGCGACCCTGGAGGGGCCGCGAAAGCGGCCCCTCCCTTCTTGGTTAGTGCTGTTAGGTGTGCAGGTTGACGTGCACAGAGAACAGGCGGCGGGTGGAGATGCCGCCGAGGACGTTCTCGCCGGGCTTGCGTGCCCGGGCGAAGATCGCGATCAGCTGCTGCTTCGAGCTGACCGGGAAGCCAGCGAGCATGCGGAAGTCGAGTTCGGCCCAGCCGCTGCTGTTGGTCGGTCTCTCGGGCGGAATCGAGAGCTGGTTGAAAGGCACTGCCGTCGCGTAGACCAGCGCACCCTGCACCGAGCGGCCTCCGCAGGCAGTGACGTGGTAGCGGACGATCAGCCGGCCTGTGCCCCCGTGGACGACTGACGGGCTCGTCTGCTGCCTGTCGATCAGCAACCGGGCGGGCGAGCTGATGCTGTTGATGTTGACGGGCCCGGACCCGCCCGGACAGCCGGCAGCTGTCGGCGGGGGTGACGCACTGCCCGTGACGATCGCGGAAGGAGTCGACGTCTCCAGAGTCGATCCGCCGGGGTTCGTCGCCGTGACTCGTGCCCGGAGCCTGTGTCCGGCCGAGGCCGGCTCGATCCTCCAGGTCGTGCCGACAGCGCCTGCGATCGCGGCGCAGCTGCCGCCGTTGCTGTCGCACCGCAACCATTGATACCGGTAGGTGATCGGCTGTGTCCCGCTCCATGCGCCGATTCTCATCGTGAGCACGCTCCCGACGCGGGGGCTTCCGGAGATCGTTGGCGGGGACGTGTTGTTCGGCGCGGGTGTGGCGATGGCCACGATTACTGCCGTCGGGACGGAGGACGCGAAGGTGCTGCCGGCCGCGTTCCTTGCCTCGACCTTGAACCTGATCGTGTGCGCGACGTCGGCCGAGGTCAGGACGTACCCGTTCCTGTTGTTCGCGCCGATGATGTTCGCGCAGTTGCCGCCGTTTCGGTCGCAGCGCACCCAGAAGTCGTTGTAGTCGGTCGGTCTGCCGGTCCAGTTGCCCTGGTCACCCCTGAGCGTCTGGCCTTGACGCGGTGTGCCCTTGATCGTCGGCAGGACCGTGTTCTGCGGCAGCGGGGTGGGGCCGGCGGTGATCAGCGCGGTCTGCCCCGACGATGCATAGGTGCTGCCGTCGCTGTTTGTCGCCCTCACCCTGAGCCGGATCGTGTGGCCAACATCGTTCTGTCTGAGCGTGTAGGCGGTCGAGCGAGCGCCCCCGATGTTCGAGCAGCTGTTCCCGCTCGCGTTGCACCGCCTCCAGAAGTAGTCGTACCTGGTCGGACTATTGCCCCACGTGCCGCTCGTCCCGGTCAGCGTCGCGTCTTCCTGCGGAGTACCTGAGATCGCCGGCGGCGAGATGTTCACCGGTTTTGCCAAGCTCGCCGCGGCTCCAGCGCCGGCGAGGACTCCAAGTCCAATCACCGCAGCGAGGGCGACTCCCGGAGCGATCAGCGACCCCGAAAGCGTCCATCGTCTTCCTCTCGAACCTGCCATATCAATGCTCCTTTGCTCTTCGCGGGCCTCGAAACGAGGATCTCCGCCCACGTTCCGTCACGCAGGCGTCACGCATCGAGCATATCCATCATAGTGCATGTTTAAACATGTAGTAATTGAAAACATATTATGATGTAATAGTGATGCAGCGCGAGCACGATCTATCGATTCTGTTCCTAAGGAGGAGCCCAGACATGCGACGAAACCAGCAGAAACTTCCAGCAGAGGAGTACGTTCGCGCTGCTGAGGTGCGCAGGGCATTGCGCGGGTTCCTTCGCCGAAGCGAGGAAGTGTCACGCGCGCACGGCCTCACGGCCGAGCGCTACGAGCTACTCCTCGCGATCAAGGTCGAGGGCGAACGCGATTGCCCAGTGACCGTCACGAGTCTCGGCTCGTCACTTCTGCTCAGTCAGAGCGCCGTGACCCAACTCGTCCGCCGCGCCGAGAACGCAGGCCTGATCCAACGCCAACTTTCCAGCCGCGACGCCCGCATTCGCCACCTGCACCTAACCAGCGAAGGAGAGCACCGTCTAGCCGCCGCGGTCGCAGAACTCGGGCCGGGACGAGACCATCTCGCCGCCGCCCTCTGGGCAACGCCTTCATCCGACGCCCCAGCGGCAGTCGAACCAGACGGGAGACGCAAAGCCACGCCCGCCCAGAGGAAGACCTGAATGCGCCGAGTCGTCCGTACGCCTTAGTCCGCTTTCGCGTCAGGCGACTTTGCCTCACGAAGTGCGTGTGGCTGGCTTGCCTCATGCGCCACGCGGGCGAGGTCTTGGCCATTCGGTCATGCGATGTCGAACCAGACGGTTCCGATGATCTTGGCCGTTATCGACAGTCTAGGTCACTCGTTGCACGTCGCACGAACCCCGGTCGGTCATCCAGCAGCCGCGTCCGCGGTGGCTAGCGTCCTACTCGCGCGGCATCGCGGGGGAAGCGCTCGTCCGGCCGACGCAGTGTTCGACCCCCGCGCCGGGCCTTCGGAGGGGCCCGAACATCGTGGTGCGCGCCAGTTGCGCGCCAGTGCGCGGCCCTCTCAGGCGGTCTTGAGCGGTCTTGAGCGGCACTTTCCACATGCGTCACACCTGCTGTGGACGAGGTGGAACCCCGCATGGCTAGCGAGATTCCGCTCTACTAGGCGGAGGGGGAGGGATTTGAACCCTCGATCCGCCTAACGACGGATAACGGTTTTCGAGACCGCCGCATTCGACCGCTCTGCCACCCCTCCGAGGCGGAGAAGGAGGGATTCGAACCCTCGATGGAGACATTCATCCCCATAACGCCTTAGCAGGGCGCCGCCTTCAGCCACTCGGCCACTTCTCCGGGACGACCATCGTACCGCAGTCCCCGGCAGCGACCTGTCGCGGCAGGGCGCTAGTCTGCCCGGGGCGCGGAGAGGTGTCCGAGCGGCCGAAGGAGCGCGACTGGAAATCGCGTACTCGTCGAAAGGCGGGTCGCGGGTTCAAATCCCGCCCTCTCCGCCTCGTTCTTTCCCTCGTTCGAGGGACGCCGAATATCACCCTTCGTGGTCATGTGACATCGCCCGTCCCGAGGCATGCTGAACAGGCCGGAACTCCCCTCACATACCCCACCGGCATTGGAAACGCCCGCCTCGTGCGGGCGTTTTCGCGTCCGGGCTCAGTCGTGGACGCGCGCGATCAGGTCGCCGCGGCGCATGACCTTGACGGCGGTTCCCGCTAGCCGGACGTCGAATCCGGCTCCGTGCGGGAAGAGCACCTTGTCGCCGGGCTCGACGCCGCCCGCTTCGGCGCCCGTCGCGATCACGATGCCGGTCTGGGAGCCGGCCTCGGCGCTCGCCGGGATGATCAGTCCGTGGCGGGTCTCGGCCTCGTCGTCCGAGGGCTCGACGACGACGTAGTCGTCGAGCGGCTCGAGCGTCACGCGTGGCCGCTGGGTCTCCTCGAGCACGAGCCCAGGGTAGCTCCGGAAGCCGCAAGAGGTCTGACCCCGAAGGGGTCTGACGCCGCCAGGTCGTGGCGCAACCCTTTCTGCAGGGACAGTCCGCTCCGGGGACTGTCCCTAGGACGAGGCCAGAAGGGCCGGCACGGTCAGGTCGTCCGGCCCCGGAGGCTTGCGCACCTCGCGCCACGTGCACTGCTCCGGATCCTTGTCCTCCCGGAAGCGGATCAGCTTCGTCCCGTGGCGGAAGCGGCTGCCCTGCACCTTGTCGTAGCGGACCTCGACGACCAGCTTCGGCCTGACCGCCGACTGCTCGAGCTCGCCGCCGCCCCAGCGGTTCGGCTCGGAGAAGCCGCGGTCGGGTGCGCCTTTCAGGAGCGGCTGCACCCGCTTCAGAATCTCGTCGCGCTTGCTCGCCGCGACCGCGGCGGTCCCGACGTAGTCGAGCTCGCCGTCCTCGCGGTAGAGGCCGAGCAGGAGTGTCGCGAGCGTGGTCGGCTTCTCCTTCCAGCGGACGCCGACGACGACGCAATCTGCCGTGCGGTGCGCCTTCACCTTGGCCACACCCTCGCGCGAGCCGGGAAGGTAGGGAAGGCCGAGACGCTTCGCGATCACTCCGTCCAGCCCGGCGGCCTCGAGCCCGTCGAGCCAGGCTTCGGCCACGTCGGGATCGCGCGTTGCCGGGGAGATCCGGAACGACTTCGCCAGCTTCTCCAGCTCGCGGCGTCGCTTCTCGAGCGGCAGCTCGTGGACAGGCTTGCCCTTCCAGAGCAGGACGTCGAAGGCGACGAACTGCGCGGGGATCTCGCCGGAGAGCCTCCGGATCCGGCTCTCGGCCGGATGCAGACGCATCTGCATCGCGTCGAAGTCGAGGCGGCCGTCGCGCTCGATCACGATCTCGCCGTCGAGCGCGGAGTGGGGCGGGAGCAGGTCGCCGAGCGGGCGGAGCTCGGGGAAGTAGCGCAGCAGTGGTCGTTCGTTCCGGCTCCACAGCGCAAGCTCGCCGCCGTCGTTCTCGAGCACCCCGCGGAAGCCGTCCCACTTCGGCTCGTACTGCCAGTCGCCGAGGGGGAGCTCGCGCACGAGCTCGGCCTCCATCGGCGGGAACGGCACGTTCTTGCCCGGCACGCCCCTGAGGCTAGCCGTCTAGGCTCAAGAGGTGCGCAGGGTCGCCGTCACCGGTCTCGGAGCGGTCACGCCGCTCGGCAACGACCGCCGCTCGACCTGGGAGTCGGCGGTGGCCGGCCGGAGCGGGATCGACTTCATCTCGACGTTCGACACGAGCGGGTTCCCGGTGCGGATCGCGGCCGAGGTGCGCGGGTTCGATCCGGCCTCGGTGGTCGGCCCGAAAGAGGCGCGGCGACTCGACCGGAACGTCGTGATGGGCGTCGCGGCTGCGACGGAAGCGGCCGAGGACGCGTCGCTCGCCGGCGCGTACGAGCCGGCGCGTGTGGGTGTGCTGTTCGGGACCGCGATCGGCGGCCTGTTCGGGATCGTCGAGCAGCACAGCATCCTGCTGGAGCGCGGCTCCAACCGGGTCTCGCCGTACTTCATCCCCAGCGTGCTCGTGGACGCGGCCAGTGGGCAGATCGCGATCGCGCTCGGGCTGCGCGGCCCCAACTACGCGCCTGTGTCCGCGTGCGCGACCGGCTCGACCGCGATCGGGGAGGCCGCCGAGGTCATTCGCCGCGGCTCGGCGGACGCGGTGCTCGCCGGCGGCGCCGAGGCCTGCCTCCACCCCCTGATCCTCGCCGGCTTCTGCGCGATGCGCGGTCTTGCCGCGGAGGAGGAGCATCCGCCGCGGGCCTCGCGCCCGTTCGACCTGACCCGCGAGGGCTTCGTCATGGGGGAGGGGGCGTGCGTGCTGGTCCTGGAGGAGCTCGAGGGAGCCCGTGCCCGGGGCGCGACGATCTACGCCGAGGTGCTCGGGTACGGCGCCTCGAACGACGCGCACCACCTCGCCCAGCCCGATCCGGCGTCGGTCGGCGTCGTCGAGATGATGCGGGCGGCACTCGAGCGCGCCGAGGTCGCGCCGGAGCAGGTCGGCTACATCAACGCCCACGGGACGTCCACGCCGCTCGGCGACCTGGCCGAGACGAAGGCGATCAAGGAGGTGTTCGGCGGCCACGCGTACGAGCTGGCGGTGTCGTCGACGAAGTCGATGACCGGCCACTGCTTCGGCGCGGCCGGCGCGGTCGAGGCGATGATGTGCGTGCTCGCGATCCACGAGGGCGTCATCCCGCCGACGATCAACTACGAGACGCCCGACCCGGAGTGCGACCTCGACTACGTCCCGAACGAGGCGCGTCGAACGCAGGTCGACGTCGCGCTCTCGAACGCAATGGGCCTCGGCGGCCACAACGGCTGCGTTCTGTTCGGACGGGTGTGACGGCTCGCAGCGTCCCAACCGGGGTCAGACCCCCTACGCAAACGTCACGAATCGGCGAAGAGAGCGTCACGAATCGTCCACAAGCTCCGCTTATCCATGCGGGTCGGGCGTCGGACGGTGCTGTGCATATCTTGTCGCACTTCCGTAGGGGGTCAGACCCCCGACGGAACCGTCACGAAGCTTCCACAGCCTCCGGCGTGAGCTCCGCGAGCGAGCCCAGCACGATGTCTGCGTCGGCGAGCGCCTCGTCGCCCGGCGGGAACGAGGGGTTCGGGATCGCGATCACGCGCATTCCCGCGGCGTGGGCCGAGCCGATCCCGGCGTGCGAGTCCTCGATCGCCGTCGCGCGCGCCGGGTCGACGCCCAGCCGCCGGCACGCTTCGAGGTAGACGTCCGGCGCCGGCTTCCCGCGAGCCACCTCTTCCGACGAAACGGTGGCGCGGAACAGCCGCTCGAGGCCGGACAGCTCGAGCACGAGGTCGATCAGCTCCCGATTCGAGGACGACGCGACGCCGAGCGGCCAGCGCGCCGCCAGCCGCTCGACCGCATCCACCGCGCCCTCGATCAGCGGCAGCCCCCCGTGGTAGCGCTCCGCCATCCTCTCGACCACGTTCGCCGCGATCACGTCGGGCGGTTCCGGCAGGCCGACGTGCTCGTGCATGTACCTCGACCACTCGGGCGAGCTCATCCCCATCATCGCCCGCTGCTCCTCCGGCCCGTACCGCCCGCCGCGGTCGCGTGCCAGTCCGGCGCGCACCTCGTCCCAGAGCTCCTCGGTCTGGATCAGGACGCCGTCCAGGTCGAAGACGACCGCCTCGATCATTTCCCGCTCCGGCACCGGCAAAGCCGGCACCTCCGCTCCTTGATGAGCCCCGCCGAGTCTCCGCTCAAAGTGTTCGGTATCCCGACTCGATGTGGACGAGCGGCGGCGCGGGCTCGCCGAGCTCGACCGAGAGCACCTCGCCGACGAAGAACGTGTGGTCGCCCGCCGCGACCTCGTCCACCAACCGGCATTCCAGCCAGCCGAGCGCGCCGACGAGGAGCGGCGCGCCGGCCGCCCCCTCGCGACTCGCGATCCCGTGCCAGAGGGCGATCGGCGGCACGCCGCGCGCGAAGTGCTGCGCGAGCCAGTCCTGCCCGTCGGCGAGCAGGCTGAGCGCGAACCCGCCGGCGCTCCGCAAGAGCTCGTGCATCGCCGCCTGCCGGTCGATCGCCACGCCGACCAGCGGCGGCTCGATCGACAGCGACACCAGCGAGCCGACCGTCAGGCCCAGCTTCTCGCCCTCCGCGTCGACCGTCAGCACGGCGACGCCGTGCGGGAATCGCCGCATCAGATCCCGGAGCCCGGGCTCCACTACGGCGCCAGCCGCTCGACGATCCAGCCGTCCTCGCCCGGCCGGTAGCGGAAGCGGTCGTGCAGGCGGTCGAGCCTGTGCTGCCAGAACTCCCACTGCGATGGAACCAGCAGGTAACCGCCCCAGGATGCCGGCCGCGGGACGTCGTCGCCCAGCTTCCCGGCCGCCCGCTCGAGCTCCTCGCGACCGGCGATCACCGCGCTCTGCGGCGAGACCGCGGCCGAGCGGCGACTCCCGGGCGGGCGGGACTCGAAGTACTCGTCGGACTCGGCGGCGGCCAGTCGCTCGACGATTCCCTCCACGCGCACCTGGCGCCCGAGCGCGTGCCAGTAGAGAACGAGTGCGGCCCGAGGGTTCTCGGCGAGCTCGAGGCCCTTGCGGCTCTCGTAGCTCGTGAAGAAGCTGAGCCCGCGGGCGCCGGCGTCCTTCAGCAGCACCATCCGCGCCGACGGCGAGCTGTCGCGCGTCGCGGTTGCGAGCGTCATCGCCTCCGGCAGCTCGACGCCCGCGGCGCGCGCCTCCGCCAGCCACGCTCGCAGCTGTGCGACCGGGTCGGTGTGGAGATCGCCCTGGTCGAGCGGCCGGTCGCGTTCGTCGTCCACGAGGCCGAGTCTATGCTGGCCCGGTGAAGCTGCTCGTCGTCGCCACGGCCCTCGCCGCCCTGACGGCGGCGCCGGCACATGCGGCCAAGCCTGCATGCGGCCCGGCCGCGGCGAAACGCGCGGTCGCGGCCACGAACCTGCGCATGAAGCTCCTCGGAGACAGCCCGGTTCGGGTCGACCCCGCGTCCGTCGATCAGGTGCTCTGCTACGACTTCACCCGCGACGGCCGCCTCGACTTCGCCGTCACGATCGCGAGCGGCGGCACCGCCGGCGACATCGGCTTCGCCGTTCTCCGCGCGACGCCGACCGGCGACTGGCGGGTCGCGCTCGCCCGCAGCGGCTACAAGCTCGGCCTGTTCCGGCTCGGCGGCGACGTCGTCAGCTCCCAGCCGATCTACCGAAGGAACGACCCGAACTGCTGCCCCATGGGCGGCTTCGACCACGTGCGCTACCACTCGAACGGCAAGCACTTCGTGGTCGCGCGCAGCTGGCACACCCGCTCATTCCGCCCGTAGGAGCGCGCAGTACCCTAGAGCGCATGTCCGAACAGCCACCGCTCCTGGACGACCTCGAGCTCTACCGGCGGATGCTGGTCATCCGGCGCACCGAGGAGAAGCTCCTGCAGCTCCACTCGCAGGGGCTGCTCTCGGGCACGACGCACACCTCGATCGGCCAGGAGTCGATCGCGGTCGGGCTCCTCGGCCGGCTCGGTCCGGGCGACGCGATCTTCAGCACGCACCGCTGCCACGGCCACTTCCTCGCCTCCGGCGGTGATCTTGCCGCGTTCCTCGCCGAGCTGATGGGCAAGGCTGACGGCGTGTGCGGCGGTCGCGGAGGTAGCCAGCATCTGCATGCCGACCGATTCATCAGCTCCGGTATCCAGGGCCAGCTCGTACCGGTCGCGCTCGGCGTAGCGTTCGCAAAGAAGCTCCGCGGCGGAGACGGGATCGCGGTCGTCTTCATCGGCGACGGCACGCTCGGCCAGGGAGCGCTCTACGAGTCGATGAACCTGGCCTCCCTCTGGGGCGTGCGCCTTCTGCTCGTGCTCGAGGACAATGCGATCGCCCAGACCACACCGTCCTCCGTGGGCATTGCGGGAGACATGCTCGCCCGCGCGGAGGCCTTCGGGATCGACGCAGCGCGGCTCGACGGCGCGGACGCGCCCGCACTCCAGCAGGAGTTCGCCACGCTCGTCGAGACGATGCGCACCCGGGAAGCACCGGCTTTCAGGGTCGTCCGGACCGTCCGACTCGGCCCGCACAGCAAGCGCGACGACGACCGCTCGTCCGATGAGATGGCCGAGCTGAGGACCCGCGACCCCGTGATCACGCTGGCGGCGACCCTCGACCCCGCCGCCGTCGAGCGGGCCGGCAACGACGTGACCGGGCAGCTCGAGACGGCGCTGGACGCCGCCGAGGCGAGCCCCGAGCCCGATCAGCTCTCACACCTCGGCGACGTCTACCCGCAGCTCGACGACGGCGCGGCAGCCGGGCCCTGGGCGCGCCCGGCCGAGGAGCCGCGCGTGGTCGAGAGCCTGAACCAGGCCCTGCACGACCTGCTCGAGCGTGACCGCGACGTCCACGTCTTCGGCCAGGACCTGCTCGACCCCTACGGCGGCGCGTTCGCGGTCACGAAGGGCGTGTCGACCCGCTTCCCCGACCGGATCCACCCGACGCCGATCAGCGAGTCGGCGATCGTCGGCAGCGCCACCGGCTTCGCGCTCGAGGGCGGCAAGGCGATCGCGGAGATCATGTTCGGCGACTTCGTCGCGCTCGCCGCCGACCAGCTCGCGAACAGCGCTGCGAAGCACCACTACCTCTCGCAGGGCCAGGCGACCGTCAACGTCGTCGTCCGCGTGCCGATGGGGGGCGGGCGCGGCTACGGGCCGACCCACAGCCAGAGCCTCGAGAAGATGTTCTTCGGCATCCCCGGCCTGCGCGTGGTCGCGGTGTCCAGCTTCACCGATCCCTACGCGCTGCTCTGGAACGCGGTCGCGGCCGATCCCGGCCCGGTGCTGTTCGTCGAGAACAAGGCGGTGTACGCGGAGCGCGCGCGCGAGCCCCGGGACGGCCTCGTCGACCACTTCTCCGCGCGGACGACCGCCGGCGTCTATCCGAACGTCCGGCTCAGCCCGGTCGGCTTCGACGATCCCGAGCTGACCGTGATCACCTACGGCCGCTGTGCGTCGCTTGCCTGGGAGCCGGTGCGGCAACTCTTCCTCGAGCGCGAGCTCGCCGCCGACCTCTGCGTCGTCTCGCAGCTCTCCCCGCTCGACCTCGACGGGATCCTGCCCTCGGCGCTCGCCTCCGAGTGCGTCGTCACCGTCGAGGAGGCGCCGGGCGAGGCCGGATTCGGCGCCGAGGTCGCCGCCCGGCTGGCCGAGGCCGGCTTCCGCGGGCGCTTCGCGCGGATCGCGGCGGCGGCTTCCCCGATCCCCGCGGCGAAGAGCCTCGAGGACGTCGTCCTCCCGACCGCGGAGTCGATCAAGCGCGAGCTCGAGCGCCTGGCGGTGGAGAAGGGCGCCCTCACCGCCAGAGGCTAGGCTCCCGGGCGTCACATGGGCGCGATCCTGGTCATGTACCACTACGTCCGCGACCCGGATCCGCGGCATCCGGGAATCGCGGCGATCACGTTGGGCGACTTCGAGGGGCAGGTGGAGCACCTGCTCCGCCACTACGAGCCGCTCGACCCCGACGCGCTCCTTGCCGCCGGGCGCGAGGGGACAGCGATCCCCGACGGCTTCGTGCTCACGTTCGACGACGGCGTTCGTGACCACTACGACAACGCCGCCCCGGTGCTCGAGCGGCACGGGATCCGTGGCATCTTCGCGCCGATCGGCCTGCCCCACCTGGACGGCCGGATCCCGTTCGTGCAGAAGAACCAGTTCGTCCGCGGCCGGCTCGGCGAGGACGGGGTCGCTGACGCGTACGTCGCCGCCGCCGAGGAGGTCGCACCCGAGGCCGACGTCCCCGGGATCATGGCCTCGGCGCCGATCGGCGACTACCGCCGAGGCTCCGAGAAATACCTGCGCTTCAAGTACGCCTCGAACCGGCTGATCCCGCGCGAGGTCTCGGAGCGGATCATGGACCGCCTCTTCGCCGAGCAGGTCTCGGCCGACGAGGCCGGCTTCATCCGCGAGCTGTACATGTCCACGGACGAGATCGTCGAGCTCCGCCGTCGCGGCCATTCGATCGCCGGCCATTCGATCAGCCACCCGTCGCTCCCGCAGCTCGACGAGGCCGAGCAGGAGCGGGAGATCGCCGGCGCCGTCGACTGGCTCGGCGGGCTGCTCGGCGAGCCGCTCGCCTGGTTCAACTACCCGTACGGCGACCACGACGAGCGCTCCGAGCGCGTCTGCGAGCGGCTCGGCCTCCAGATCGCCTACTCGACGCGTCCGCCCGCCGACTGGGTCGCCCACGAGGAGCGTTTCCGAGTCCCGCGCGTCGACACGTGCTTCCTGCCGGTGAGGGGCGAGGCCGAGCCCGCCGTCCTGGCCGGCGAAATCGTCTGATGGCCACGCCGATCGTCGTCCCGAAGCTGAACGAGAACGACGACGAGGTGGTCGTCGTCGAGCTCGCCGACGGATACGTCCAGCCGGGCGAGGCGCTCTTCTCGGTCGAGACGAGCAAGGCGGTGCAGGAGGTCGAGGCGGAGGCCGCCGGCTTCGTGCTCTGGAACGCGCGGGTCGGCGATCGTGTCGCCGTGCTCGCCGAGCTCGGCTGGCTGTTCGCGACCGAGGAGGAGCGGGACGGCTGGAGCAGCGCCGCTCCCGCCGTCGGCGCGGCCGCCCCGTCCGGGGAGCGGCTCGCGACCGAGCCGGCGCGGCGGCTGGCGGCTGAGCTGGGCGTCTCGCTCGACGAGGTGCCGGGCTCGGGGATCGTGCGCGAAAGCGATGTCCGCGCGCTTGCGGCCCCTGCGGGGACAGTCCCTAAGGGACTGTCCCTCGGCGAGCCGACAGTGGGCCGCTTGTCCGACGAGCTCCGAGACCGCCTGCGCACTGAGGGCGCGTCCATCGCGGCGCTCTCCTCCGACGAGAAGATCGCGCTCTACCGCGAGCACGGCGCGGAGATCGGAGACCGCGTTGCGATCGGCCGCGGCACGCTGATCGACGCGCAGTTCGTCGAGATCGGGGCGGACACCTCGATCGGCGAGGACGTGCTCGTCCGGTCGCGGCGCTTCACGATCGGCGAGCTCGGCCAGATCGGCGCGAGCTGCCGCTTCTTCTGCCGCGACTTCGTCGCCGGCGACGTGGTCACGCTCCGCTGGAACGTCGCGGTCGTCGACGGCCAGGGCGGGATCCACGACTGCCGCATCGGCGACCTCTGCTTCGTCGCCTACGAGACGTACCTGAACACCGACCGCGATCTCACCCTCGGCGAGCGCGTCTGCCTCAGCCCGGGCGCGCGGATCTACACGCACCGCAAGTGGCTCGAGGCGCTGGACGGCTATCCGTTCTCGTACGCGCCGGTGTCGATCGGCGAGCGCTCGTGGCTCGGCCCGGGGTCGCTGATCCTGCCGGGCGTCGTGCTCGACGCCGAGGTGACGGTGATGGCCAACTCGGTCGTCGCCTCGAACGCGCCGCGAGGCGCCCTGCTCGGCGGCGTTCCCGCGACCGTGGTCAAGCGCGAGCAGCGCGGCGACCTCGACCCGGCACACTGCGCGGCGATCGTGCGCGAGATCTTCGAGGGGAACGGCCGAGCGCTGGCGGTGCTGGGCTGGTCGCTCGAGCCCGACGAGGGCGGCGACGCGGCGTGGGCCGGCCGCCTGACCGGCGCCGGCGGTGAGGTGCGGGTGGTCGTCGAGGGCCGCACGGTCACGGTCGGCGACACCGTCTTCGACCTGGACGAGCGCACCGTCTCGGGCCCGAGGAACGGCGCGACCGACGTCGTCCGCCACCTGCTCTTCAAGTACGGCCACGCGTTCGAGCCGCGGCTGTGGCGCTTCGGCGCCCGCCTGGACGAGACGCGCTACGCACCATAGAGTCCCCACCCGTGAATCGTCGGATGCAATACGGCTTCGTCGTCTGGTTCCTGATCACGCTCGGGATCAACGTCCTGGCCCTGCTGGTGATCAACTGGCTGTTCGACAGCATCGGGATCCAGGGCTTCTGGTCGTACGCCCTGGGCGCCCTGACGCTCACGATCGCGAACGCGATCCTCAAGCCGATCCTGGCGATCCTGACGTTGCCGCTGATCGTTCTCACGCTCGGGATCGCCTACTTCGCGATCAACGTCGCGATGCTCGCGCTCGCCGAGTGGATCGCGCCGAACTTCTCGATCGACGGCTTCTGGACCTACGTCGGCGCCACGATCGTGGTCTGGCTCGTCAACGTCTGCATGCAGGGCCTGCTCGCGCTGATGACCGGCGGCGGCGGGCGGACGAGTATCCCGGAAAAGGTGTAGCCGGGCAGGGCCGGGCCCGATCGGCCCGGCCGCCCGTCCAAGCTCACGTGCGCGCGACCTCCTTGTGCGCGTGCCGCAGGGAGAACGCGATGAAGAAGCTGTCGATCCCGCGGAAGAGCGCGAACAGCCCGACCCACACGATCAGCAGCGCCGCCTTCCTGCCGAACTCGCCCGCGGCCCAGAACGCCAGGCCGATGCAGATGAACCCGGAGATCATCCGGAGCCACCAGAGGCCCGCCCGGTCGGAGAACGCGATGATCAGGTCCATGATCCCGATGAACAGGAGCATGAACGCGGTGATCTGGGCGATCGCGACGAACGTGTCCTGGGGATGGATGAACGAGAAGATCCCGCCCAGCACGAGCAGGATGCCGAGGATCACGTTCAGCGCCTTCAACCAGCCGCTCCGCACGACCGCGACGAGCGCGAGCGAGAACGCACCCGCGATCAGGAACACGATCCCGGCGAGCACGCCGATCGACTTCGCCGAGCTGAGGTTGAAGCGGAACATGATCAGCGACAGGATCAGCCAGAGCGTCCCGGTGATCAGGAAGATCCACCACCAGCTGCCGTAATTCTCGTCGTAGATCTCGTCTTCGACGACCACGACCGTCGACATCAGTTTCCTCCTGGCTCGAATCGGTCCGAGCAGGCGAGTATCGGTCGCTCAGGCCTGGACGGACGTCTTGTCGAACGGAGGATTCGCCGCTCGTGCGGGAATGTCCTTCTCTCTCAGGCGGCGACGGCGGCCTGCTCGACCCTCTGCGCTTCCATGATGTAGAAGCGGCCGTCGAGCTCGTAGCGGATCGCCTGAAGCCCGGACTCCGCGACATAGGCCTCGACCTTGCGGAGGAGCTGCGCCAGGTCGTTCCTGGTCCGGCGGACGCGGGCGGAGACGTACCAGACATCGTCCTGGAACTTGATCGACCCGCCCCAGCGCGGCCGGATGTACGCACAGAGCTCGTCGATGCCGGCGTAGGCGGGGATCTCGAAACGGACGACGTTGCTCATGCTCAGCGCGATGTCTTCCATGACCCCAGGGTGCCCGGCAGACCGACCGCGTCGCTTGACCCGGGTGGGTCAATTGGCGTCGTCGCTCGTCAGTGGGTCGCCAGCGGCTGCCCGCGCGCCACGGCGACCGCCTCGAGTCGGGAGTGCGCCCCCACCGCGTGGAGCAGGTGGCGGATGTGGTTGCGGACGGTCTCCCGGCTCAGGTGCAGGTCCTCGGCGATCTGCGCGGTCGTGCGCCCTCGCTCGAGCTCGCGCAGGACCTCGGCCTGGCGGGGAGTGAGGCGGAGATCCGGGTGGGGCTGCGGCTCCTCGACCAGGTCCGACACTTGGCCGAAGACGCCGATCACGTGGTCGCCCCGGGTCAGCGGCACGGAGCTGATCTCGACGGGGACGCGGCGGCCCTGCTCGTCGACGAGTACGAGCGGGCTGTCGGCCGGCTCGGTGTTGCCGAGCATCCTGCGGGCGAAGTGCTCCCGCGCCCGCCGGGTTTCCTCATGGGCGACGACCGACGTGAACTGGCGGCCCTCGACGTCGCCGACCAGGCGCCGCCCCGCCTCGTTGACCCAGCGGATGATCCCGGTGGTGTCGATCACGTAGCTCGGGACGTTGACGTGCTCGAGCGCCTCGACGACCTCGGCCTGCATCGACTCCAACGGCATCGACTCAGTCTGGCGAAGGACGGGCGCGTTGCCAAACGAGGACGCCGCACATAGTCTTCGGCGCTCCGGTCTCGTTCGTCGACGTGCACTGACTGAGAGCCAGGCCCTGATCCCGGAGCGTCCCGTGGTTTCGCCGCGAAGGTTGATCCTTCCGCTCGCGCTCGCCCAGTTCATCTGCAGCTTCGCGGGCTCGAACATGAACGTGATGATCGCGGACATCAGCGATGACCTCGACACGACCGTGAAGGGCGTGCAGACCGCGATCACGCTGTTCTTGCTGATCATGGCGATCCTGATGATCCCGTGCAGCAAGTTGACCGATCGCTGGGGCCGGAAGCGCTGCTTCCTCCTGGGCCTCATGCTGTACGGGGTCGGTGCACTGCTGAGCGCGGTCTCACCCGGGCTCGGCGTGCTGATCCTCGGCAACTCCGTGTTCGAGGGCGTCGGTACGGCGCTCCTGATCCCTCCGGTCTACATCCTCGCGACGATCTGGTTCAGCGATCTCACGTCGCGCGCCTGGGCCTTCGGCGTGATCAGCGGCCTCGGCGGGATCGGCGCCGCAGCAGGGCCGTTGATCGGGGGTGTGATCACGACGGGAATCAGCTGGCGGGCCGCGTTCGTCTTCCAGGCCCTGGTCGTCGCGACGATCGTCTTCCTCAGTCGCAATCTGGACGATCCGTTGCCGGCGGATCCGACGCGTCCCTTCGATTCGGTCGGGGCGATCCTGTCGGGGGTCGGGATGTTCTGCGTGGTGTTCGGGATCCTGCAGGCCGGTAGCAACAACGTGCTGCTGACGGTGTTCCTCGTGGTCGGAGCCGTCTTCCTGGCCGCGTTCTTCCTCTACATCCGCTTTCGTGAGCGAGCGGGGAAGGAGGCGCTGCTGTCCACCGGGTTGTTCAGGAATCGCACCTGCAACCTCGCTCTCGTCACCCAGAACGTCCAGTGGCTGGTGCTGATGGGGACCTCGTTCGTCGTCTCGGTCTACCTGCAGGAGGTCCGCGGATACAGCGCGATCAAGACGGGCGTCGTCTTCACCGCCGCGACGCTCGGGATCCTGGCCTCGTCGCTCGCCGCGGAGCGGCTCGCCAGGCGGTTCTCGCAGAAGACGCTGATCGTCACGGGGTTCGTCGTCACGCTGGGCGGCATCGGGCTCCTGCTCGGCCTGGTGCGCGCCTCCCCGAGCATCTGGATGTTCGTGCCCGGGCTCCTGCTGATCGGGCTCGGCCTGGGCGGGATGCTGACTCCGTCGGTGAACGTCGTGCAGTCCAGCTTCCCGGAGGCGCTGCAGGGTGAGATATCGGGCCTCTCGCGCAGCGTGTCCAACCTCGGCTCCTCCTTCGGCACCGCGATCGCCGGCACGATCCTGGTCTCCGTCGTCACGATCGGGAGTCGTTCGTACGCACTGGCGATGATCGCGATCGCCGTGTTCGGGCTCCTCGGCCTCGCGGCGTCCGTGTTTCTCCCTGCCAGGCTCAGGGGGCAGGCCGGCTAGTGCTCGTGCCTTCGTAGACGGCTGGTCGAGCGGCGGGGCTGGGATTCGAACCCAGGGGGCGCTTGCACGCCCAGTGGTTTTCAAGACCACCCCGTTCGGCCGCTCCGGCACCCCGCCGGTGGCCTAAGTCAAGCGGAAGCCAGGGCCCGCTGGGTCTCGAGGAGCCAGAACCCCTCGCCGCGCTCGGCCTCGAGCTTCGTCAGCTGCTCGCGGTGGATCTCGCGGACTCGCGCCGGTGTGATGGCGTCGCCGAGATCGACCTCCTCGATCGCCAGGCTCGTCTTGTCCTCGTACAGGTGCTCGCCGGCGAGCCGGGCTCGGTCGTCGTACGGCCAGATGAAGGCCTGGCGGCTGGAGACATGGTAGAGGGCCTCCGGATCCTCGACCTCGTACCCGACCGCCTGGAGGTCGGCTCCGCGGGCCAGTTGGTGGAACGTGATCTCGTCGGAGACGCCCCAGTCGCCGACCGCGAGCCGGTCGTCCGAGTGCCACAGCACCGCCTCGCTGACCGCGTTGTAGAACGCGAGCACGGCGTCCTTCCCGACGATCACGGCCGGGTTGGCGCCCCAGGTGACCCGGTAGACGGGCTCGTCGACCATCATGTCCGGCGCGACGATCCGCTCGTAGTCTCCCGCGCCCTCCAGGTGTACGTGCCGCCAGAAGTTGAGCAGGATCGCACGGTGGAGCGGCCTGGTCGTCTCCTCGAGCAGCTCGGCGGTCGGGATCATGCAGTCGTGGACGGCCTGCTCGAAACGGTTCACGGTGCCTCCTCGGGCGTGACGCTCCGCGGTGCGCCGTAGGGCTCGAGCACGTCCGGCACCTCGCCGCGGAAGTTCTCCAGGATCGCGAGCACGAACCGGTCGGTGACCGCTGTGCCGTTCAGGGTGGCGACGAACTCCGTTCCCTTCTGCCCGTCGGGCCGGTAGCGGATGCCGAGGCGGCGCGCCTGGTAGTCGGTCGTGTTCGAGGTCGAGGTGATCTCCCGGTAGCGCTGCTGGTGCGGGAACCAGCCCTCGATGTCGTACTTCTTCGCCGCCGGCGCGCCGAGGTCGCCGGCGGCGACGCTGACCACGCGGTACGGCAGGCCGAGGGCGCCGACGATCTCCTCCTCGATCGCGAGCAGCCGGTCGTGCTCGGCCGTCGCCGTTGCCGGCTCGCAGTAGACGAACAACTCGACCTTGTTGAACTGGTGGACGCGGAACATGCCGCGCGTGTCCTTGCCGGCAGCGCCGGCCTCGCGCCGGAAGCACGTCGAGAACGCGGAGTAGCGCAACGGGAGCCGGTCGAGGATCTCGCCCATGTGCAGGCCCGCGAGCGCGACCTCGGAGGTGCCGGTCAGGTACAGGTCGTCCTCGGGCAACGCATAGATGTTCGAGCGCTCGGTCGGGAAGAAGCCGGTGCCGTACATCGCCTCCTCGCGGGCGAGCACGGGCGGCAGCATCGGCACATGTCCGTGCGCGACCGCCCGGTCGACCGCGAAGCGGTAGAGCGCCAGCGCGAGCAGAGCGGTGTCGCCGACGAGGTAGCCGAACCGCGAGCCGGACAGCCGGGCGGCGCGCTCCATCTCGAATCGCCCGATCTCGGTGTGCTCGGGCCCCTCGGGCGACGGGTCGCCGACGCGGCGGAGCTCCTCGGCATCCTCCTCCGTGTCGCCGTCCGGGACGGACGGGTCGGGCGGGTTGGGGACCTGTTCGAGCAGTCGGTCGCGCTCGGCCTCGGCGGCCCCGAGTTCGTCCTCGACCGTGCGCAGCTCGTCCTTCACCTGGTTCAGCTGCTCGAGCTCGGCCGGTGTCGGCTTGCCCTTCAGCTTCAGGCGGCCGCGCAGCTCGTCGACCCGCGGCACCAGCTCACGCCAGCGCTCGTCGGCCGCGAGCAGCGCGTCGAACGCCTCGGCTGCTCCTTTTCTCGCGACCGCCGCGCGGAAGCCCTCGGGGTCGTTGCGCGCCGCGCGGAGGTCGATCACGCAGCGGAGTCTAAGCGGGGGTCTCGCGGCCGAGCAGGCCCAGGCTCAGGCGGTTGAGGCGCCGCCTGCGGCGCTCCGTTGCTTCTTGTCGTTCCGTCACCCGGACAACCGAGCGCTCGACCATTCGCTCGAACTCACGCAGGTACTCGTCGCTCAAGAGGTATTCACGGGTCAGATTCGGCTTCATCGTCCTCGCCACCCAGCAGATCGAGTATCTCGTCCAGCTTAGCGTTCATGCGCATCAGGAAAGGAGCGAGGGTCCCGATCACGTCCTCGTACTCCTCTCGCCGCCGGCCCCACCGCACAGATCGATGATGCTCCGGATAGGAAGCCGCCGCAAGATGCCCTAACGAGCCAGGTATGCCTCGATCACCTGCGCCACGCCCTGCTCGGTGACGGGCGGGCAGACGAGGTCGGCGATCGCCAGCACCCGGTCGGTGGCGTTCTCGACCGCCACGCCGTAGTCGGCCCACTCGAGCAGCTCGACATCGTTCTCGCCGTCGCCGAACGCAACCGTCTCCGCTGCGGTGAAGCCGAGGCGCTCGGCGAGGAACGCGAGCCCCGAGCCCTTCGTCACGTCGGGGCTCGCGAGCTCGAGGAAGTAGGGCAGCGACTTGGAGATGAACAGCCGGCCGTCGAAATGGGCGCGCATCCGCTCCCCGAGGCCGTCGAGCTCGACCGGGTCGCCGACCGCGACCAGCTTCGTCGGCGGCTCGACCAGCCAGTCGAGGAGCGGCCCGACCGCATGCACCTCGAGGTGCTGGAACGAGGCGTACGCCTCCGACGCCGATGTATGTTCGGCGACATACAGCTCGTCGCCGACGTAGCAGTTCAACGGGTAGCCCTCGGCCTCGACGGCGGCGATCGCCTCGCGGGCGGGCTCGAGCGGGATCGGAACGTGCCGCAGGAACTCCCCGCTGACGGGGTTGGCCACGACCGCGCCCTGGTAGCAGACGACCGGGTCGACGATCCCGGCCGCCTGAGCGTACGGCCGCACCGACTGGAACATCCGGCCGGTGACCAGGATCACGTGGATGCCCGCCGAGAGCGCGGCGCCGATTGCCGCGCGGGTGCGCGGTCGGAGCTCCGCGTCCTTCCAGATCAGCGTGCGGTCGAGGTCGCAGGCGAACGCCCGCACGTCCCGCGGGAAGTCGTCGGGGAGGATCAGCCGCCTGCGACCGACGAGACGTAGGCGGCCACGTCGGCGATCTGCTGCGGCGTCAGCTGGCCACTGAACGACGGCATCACGCCCTTGCCGTTCGTCACGCGGTCGACGACGAGCGAGGCCGGCGGCTTCGCCTCGTCGAGGTTCGGGCCGACCGTTCCGGTGGCTCCGGCGTCCTTCAGCGTGTGGCAGCTCTTGCAACCGGCGGTCTCGAACACCTGCTTCCCGGCGGTGGCGTTGCCCGTCACCTTGGGCGGCGCCGCGACCTTGCCGATCACCGTCTGCGGCGTCGGCGTCGTGATCGTTCCGGTGCCGCAGCCGGCGAGCGCAGCGCCCAGGGCGAGGAGGATCAGGGCTCGGCGGAGCACGCGCGCGAGTCTACTCACTGCCGCAGGAGCGCGCAGCGCGGCCCGCCAGCGCCGCGAACGCGCTTCGCGGGCTCGGCGCGAACTTCAGCGCGACGCGGCCGGGCCGCGCGATCGCGAGCCGGATCATCCCGTCGCGATTCCGCGTCACGCAGCCCGCCGAGGGCTGCCAGTAGCGCGACCAGCGCACCGCCAGGCGGTAGCTCCCGGCCCGGCGGGCGGCAATGACGATCCGCGACTCGGTCAGCGCGACCACCCGACCCCCCGGCGGCCCGGTCAGGATCGGCGTCGCGTTCGGCACCTCGTACACGACCAGATGCCGGCCCGTGAACACCGGCCGCAGCGGCGTCCGGTCGCTGCGGAGCAACCTCGCCTCGCCGCGGGCGCTGTAGTCCGTCGGCGCGTCGGTGAGCACGACGTACCTGACCCCGAGCCCGCGCAGCCACCCGAGGTAGGCCCTCGGACCGAGGTCGTCGTAGAGCAACTCGTTCTGCGGGAAGTCGTCCTGCCGGAACCAGCCGCGCGCGAGCGGGATCCCGGCGCGCGCGAGGTAGAGCGCAGGCCAGTGACCGGCCGTGTCCACCGCCTCCACGCGGTAGGAGGGGGTCAGGTGCGTGTGGAGGTACGAGACCGCCGGCTGCCAGTACGCCTCGTGGGCGCCTGCGTCGTCCTCCGCGTGGACGAAGGAGGCGGCCAGCGGCGTCACGTTCCAGGCGATCGCCAGCGCGAGCACGATCACCGCGGGCACGAGCGGCCGCCAGTTCCGCAGCGAGAGCACGAGCACGCTGAGCGGGATCGCCGCGTAGCGCAGGCGGGCGATGTTCTCGCCGACGGCGGTGGACAGGAAGAAGAAGGCCAGGCACGCGACGCCGTAGACCGGGAAGACGTAACGCAGCGCCCGAAGCTGCTCGACGCGCCAGGCGAACGCGGCCGAAAGCGCGCAGTACGCACACGCGGCCGCCAGCTCGGCGGTCGAGAACGGATACCTGCCGCTCCCCGGGAACACGCGCCAGAGCAGCGCCTCGAGCAGGACGATCAGCAGCAGTCCCGAGCCGGCCGCGAGCTGGAGCCAACGGTCTGATCGCCGTCCGATCGCCAGCCCGACGACGATCAGGGTGAGCAGGAGGAACGCGATCGGGCTGGCCGCGGCGGTCAGCCCGGCAAGCGCGGCGAAGCGCCACGGCCGCCTCGCCTGGAGCGCCCAGAGGGCGAGCAGGGCGAGGGCGGCGCCGAGCGTGAACGGGAAGGCCGCCGAGAGCACGATCCCGGCCCAGACGACGGCGAAGGTCCGGCTCGACCAGCGCGCCTGCGGGCCCCATTCCCGCCAGACCAGGACGACGAAGGCCAGCGTCGCCGTCGCGACCGTGGCCACCGCAAGCAGGCGGATCCCTAGCGCGGCCGCGAGCGGGTAGTAGATGAGGCTGTACGTGACGAAGCTGTAGCGCCCCGCGTACCAGAAGTTGTTCCAGAACGTGAATCCGTGGTCGAGGAAGACCGCCCGCTGGTAGATGTGGGCTGCGAGGTCGGTGCCCGGCGGGCCGGCCCAGGCGAGCAGCGCGGCGAAGCACGCCGCGACGCCCGCCGAGACCACCGCCTCACGTGCGAGGGGTGACGCCCGGCGCATCGACACCGACGCTACCGGCCCTGGCAACGACACGCGCCGGTTGCCGTACCCGCTCGTACGCCCAGAGAACCGCGTACGAGAGCGCGCCGGCAGAGGCGACGTCGCCCGGGCTGTCGTTCACGAGCAGCGAGACGGCGACGCCGGCGACGAGCGCGTCACCGGCCGGGAAGCGAGGCGGTCGCGTCCAGAGGACGACGAGCGCGACGATCGAGACCGCGAACACCAACGCCTCGTTCCAGCCCGAGGCGACCGACGCGGCGGAGATGTGGATGCGGTGCGCGAGCTCCTCGGCGAGCGAGACCGGCCCGCGCCGGAATGCATGCGTGACGTGACTCGAGCCGCCCGTGGCCGCGTCGAGCCCGACGATCGCCGCGACCGCGGCAACCACCGCGAGGCCGCCGAGCATCACCCGGCGGACGGTGAAGCGGACGTCGTACATCCTCGCCGCGAGCACGCCGAAGGCGACCATCAGGACGACGATCCCGCCGCCGTCGGCGCCCGCGTGGCTCCAGCCGACGGTGACCAGCGTGAGCACGAAGACGGCCGCGATCCACCAGCCGCCGAGCAGGGCCGCCGCCTCCAGCGAGACCGTCAGCAGCACCGTCTCGGTGAGATTTCCGGCGCCGTAGAAGCGTCCGCCGCCGTCCGGTCGCGCGCCGATCGCCGCCAGCGAGTTCACCTCCGGCCAGGCTACGAACACCACCAGGTACACGGCGACGAGCGCGAGCAGCGCCCACGGCAGCGCCCCGCGCACGGCCGCGAGCGCGAAGCACGCGCCGATGGTCAGCCCGATCAGCGCGGCGGTGACCACCCACGGGCGGGTGACCGCGACCGCAGCGAGGAGCAGCGATCCGGCGAGAACGGCGGGCGCGGCCAGCAATCCGGCCCGGCCGAGGTACTCGGAGCGGAAGGCGAAGGCGAGCAGTGCGCCGGCGAGCACCGAGCCGACGAGAATCAGCGTCGCCCACAGCCTCACGTCATGGGTATCCGTCAGTCGCCGGTCGAGCCTGCGGAGGTGCGCTGCGGCCTGGGCGTCGGGGCTCGAGCGTATCCTCGGCGTCGTGCCCTCGGCCAGGGCCCGCGCCGTTGGAGCGATGTCGGCGATCGAGACGAGCCCGCGGATCCGCGTCGAGCGCGAGGTGAGGATCCCGCGGTAGCCGCCGCCGACGATCGCGATCGGATAGCGGCGCGTGTTGCCGTGCCGGCCGGGCGGCGGCAGGGTGACGTAGACAGTGATCTCGCCGGGCCGGCGACCGAGCGAGATCAGCGGCTTGCCCGAGGGCGTTCCTCCCAGCACCGAGGGCTCGACCTTTCCGCGGACGAGCGAGGCGAGCGCGGCCCGGCGGGTGACCGTCTCCCCGGCGCCCGGGACGAACAGGCCGACGGCGCCACGCTCAGCGTACTGCTGCGGCTCGAACGGCGGGACGACGAGGACGCTGACGTCCGCTGCGCGGGCAGGCCCGGCTGCGGCGGCGAAGAGCGCGACTGCGACGAGGAGGCGCCTCACGGTCAGCCGATTCTGGACCAGTACGATGCCGCGAGTGCTGATCGAGCGGAGCATGCACGAGGGCTACCTGTCGAACGCCTACCTGGTCGCCGACGAGGAGGGTGGCACCGCCGTCTTCGTCGACAGCGGGGCGCCGATGGATCCGCTGCACGCGGCCGCCGAGCGGTGGCGCGTCACTCCCGTCGCCGTCCTCCGCACGCACGGGCACCACGACCACGTCGAGCACGAGGGCGGGCTCGGCCTTCCGGTCGTCACCGGCGACTTCGAGCAGGGTGGACTGAGCTTCCGGGCGCTCACGTGCCCGGGGCACAGCGCCGACGGTCTCTCGTTCCACGGCGGCGGTGTCGTCTTCACCGGCGACACGCTGTTCAAGGACGCCGTCGGCGGCACGCGCGACGACTACGACGCAGTCCGCCGCTCGGTGATGGACGTCCTGATGAAGCTGCCGCCCGAGACGCGCGTTCTCCCGGGCCATACGGAGGAGACGACGATCGGGCGCGAGTGGGAGGAGAACCCGTTCGTCCGGGTCTGGCGCGGGGTCGAGCCGGAGGGCACGGAGCCGGTTCGGGTCGGCGACGAGGACGCCGTGCTGGTCGTCTGGTCGCCGGATTACGACGGCAAGGGCAAGGCCTGGGTCCGCTTTGCCGATGGCCGCGACGCGATCGTCGGCGGCTCGAGCGTCGAGCGCGGCTAGTCCCAATAATGAGCACAGAGAGGGACTGGCCCTACGGGCCTGTCCCCGGTTCCTTTGTGGACACTTTCGTCGCTTCGAGGTGTACGCTAATGTCGTGAGCGTGACCGTTGGCGTCCGGAAGTTCCGCGAGAACCTGAGCCACTATCTCGAGCTCGTAAGAGACGGCTCGGAGGTCGTGGTCATCACCGACCGCGGTAAGGCTGTCGCTCGTCTCGAAGGGCCATCCAACTATGAACGGATGGTCGCGGAGGGAAGAATCAGACCCGCGAGGCGTCCGAAGCAGCCGATGCGGCGAGACCGGCTGATCAAGCTCGACGGCCCACCCTCGCTCTCGGACCTGATCATCGAGGATCGACGACGGGGACGAGGCTGAATCTCTACCTCGACTCTTCGGCGTTCGCGAAGATGTTCGTCGAGGAGACCGGGTCGTACGAGGTCGGCGATCTCTGGGACGCCAGCAAACGTGTGGTCTGTATCTCCGTCGGGTATCTCGAGGTCAGAGGGGTCATCGCACGCCGGCTGAGCACGCAGGAGGCCGGGAAGGCGCGCCGGGCTCTCGACGACGATTGGGATCGCGTCGAAGTGGTCGAGGTGGACGACCGACTCGTCGGTCGAGCGGCCCGAATCGTCGACATGCACCGTCTCCGGTCGATCGACGCCCTCCATCTCGCCGCCGCCGTCGAATTCGACGACCCACAGCTCGTCATTGCGACGTGGGACGCGGAGCTGGCCCGAGCCGCCCGCACCGAAGGGATTGCGGTCGCGCCTACGGGTTGACGGCAGCCTTCAGGTAGTCGCGCGGCGGGTCCCTGAGCAACGCCGCGACGCCGTCGAGTCCCACCCGGTGCGTGATCAGCCGCTCCCACGGATACGCGCCGCTGGCGAGGAACGCGAGCGCCGCGCGCACCGTCGCCGGCGTGTGGTGGAACGCCCCGCGGAGGCTCAGCTCTTCGTAGTGGAGGCGGTGCGCGTCGACGGCGACCTCCGTTCTCTGGGGGAGGCCGCCGAAGAAGACGACGGTGCCGCCGGGCCGGGCCAGGGCGACGGCGTCACGCCAGGCTTGCTCGGTCCCGGCCGCCTCGATCACGACGTCCGCGGTCTCAGCCGCCGGCTTCGCGCCGAACAGCGGAGCTAGCGCCCGGCGCTCGGCGCGGCCGCCGACCAGGAACGGCCGTCCGCCGGCATCCGCGACGCAGGCGGCGAGCATCAGGCCGATCGGCCCGGCGCCGAGAATCGCCACCGAGTCGCCGGGCTCGATCCCGGCGCGGTCGACGCCGTGCAGGCAGCAGGCCAGCGGCTCGACGAGCGCGGCTACCTCCGGCGCGAGAGCGGGAGGGACCGGCAGCAGGTTGCGCCGCGCGATCCGCTCGGGGACGACGATCAGCTCCGCGTAGGCGCCGTTCAGCAGCGGCAACAGGTTCTCGCACAGCGTCTCCTCGCCGCGGTCGCACGCTGCACATTCGCCGCAGGGCGCCGAGTTCGCCGCGACCACTCGGCGACCGGTCGCGACGTCGATCCCGCTGAACTCGTGTCCGAACGGGCTCGGCGGCGGGCCGAGCAGGACGGGGTGGCCGCGCCGGAACGCCTTGGCGTCGGTGCCGTCGGTGAGCGCGACCTCGACCTGGACGAGGACGTCGCCCGGGGCCGGCACGGGGTCGGGCACGGTCTCCAGCCGCAGGTCACCCGGCCCGTGGAAGATCAGCGCCCTCACGCGCCCGTCCAGAAGGGACAGGCTTCTGCCTGTCCCCGTGCCTTCGGGCGGGATCGCCGAGAGCTCATGGTGTGAAGACGATCTTGAGTGCCGCCCCGCTGCGGTACAGCTCGAGGCCCTCGTGGAAGCGCTCGAGCGGCAGCACGGTCGGCGCGGGGAGGTCGAGCTCCGGAAGCAGCGAGATCGCCTCGCGCATGTGCCGGGGCGTGGCAGAGCGCGAGCCGAGCACCGTGAGCTCGCGGCGGTAGACGGCGTCGAGCCCGAGCGGGGCGGAGGGGGCGAAGACGAGCAGCGTTCCCCCGGGGACGAGCGCCTCCGCTGCCTCGGTGCCGCCTCCCGGGGCGGTGAGGACGGCGGCGGCGACAGGTCCGTCCGGGTGCAGCGCGTCGCGTCGCGCGTCGGCATCGACGGCGAAGACGTGGTCGCCGCGGCGCCGGAGAACAGCACCGAACAGGCGTCCGACGAACCCGTTCCCGACGATCAGGACCCGGCCGCATGGCAGGCTCTCGGCCGCGCGGAGCACGCAGGCGAGCGGTTCGGCGTAGGTCGCGGTCGCGTCGGCGACGCGGTCGGGAAGCGGCAGCGTCTCGGTCGCCCGGACGAACTCGGCGAACCCGCCGGGGACGATCGTGGCCGCCCGGAACGCGTCGCAGGTCGACTCGTGCCCGGCGAGGCAGCGATCGCACTCGCCGCAGGGGAGGTGGTGGACGAGCGCGACGTGCCGGCCGTCCGCCTCTGCGACCACCTCGTGTCCGAGGACGGTGCCCGCCGGCGCAGCGCCGATCTTCTCGACGTCCGAACCGCAGAGCCCGCACGCGAGCACGCGAACCAGCGTCCCGTCGCCGCCGGGCTCGGCCACGTCCGCGAGCGCCGGCTGCCCCTGCTCGTCGAGGACGACCGCGCGCACGGGACTATCGTAGGCCGACGGCGCAGCCGACTAGAGGACCCGCACCGGAACGCGCTGGACGCCGTTGTTGGCGTAGCCGCCGACGTTCCAGTCGGCCTGGTCCGGCTGGGCGTTGCCAGCCTCGTCCCGTGTGCGGCAGCAGAGGACGTGGTCGCCGCTCGTCGCGTCCCAGTCGAAGCGCCAACCGCGCCAGGCCCAGCGGTGGCCGGGCGGGTCGAGCGTCGCCTCCGTCCAGTTCGCGCCGCCGTCGACGCTCACCTCGACCGCCTCGACCGGCGCCCAGCCGGACCAGGCTCGCCCTTCGAGCGTGGTCGGGCCGGCGTCGAGCGTGCGTTCCCGCTCCGGGAAGCTCGCGATTCCGGGCGGCACCATCAGCGCTCTCGGCACGATCCGCGTCACCGGCTCGCCCGGGTCGTTCTCGTCGCGGCGGAACCTGTACGCCTGCGTCTGCTGGTAGCCGGCGAACGGCTCGTCCACGACGGTGATCCTGGACAGCCACTTGACGTGCGTCATTCCGTACCAGCCGGGGACGACCAGGCGGAGCGGGAAACCGTGCTGGGGCAGGAGCGGCCCGCCGTTCATCCCGTAGGCGAGGAGGACGTCGTCGCGAAGGGCCTCCTCGGGCGGCAGGCTGCGCTCGTACCGCTGGGCCTCGCCGCCCTCGATGCCGCGGTCGAGCCCGGTGAAGACCACCTCGACGGCGTCGTCGTCGAGTCCCGCTTCGGCCAGGATCGGCGCGAGCGGCGTGCCCATCCACGCCCCGGTGCCGATCGCCTCCGCGAGCCAGGGCTGGCTGACCGGCCGTGGGGCGGGGAGAAGCGCGCGTCCGTTCCCGGCGCATTCCATCGTCACCTCGAGCTCGACCGCCGGACGTTCGTGCAGATCGTCGAGCGAGAAGGTGAGCGGACGCGACACGCGTCCCTCGATCGTGAGCGCGAAGGTGGCCGGCTCGACGACCGGGATGTCGTAGTGGATCAGGAGGTAGTGGAGCCCGGCAGGAGTGACCGGGTAGCGGAGCGCCTCGAGCGGCATCCCGTGGTTGCGGGCGGCCAGCTGCAGCTCGACCTCGTTGAAGGGCTCCATGCCGGATTGGACGCTACACCGTCGTTCAGGCGCCGAGCTTCGAGGGTGGTGCGGCCGGCGGGGCGACGCGGTGTGCGATCGTGGCCGCCTCGAGCCTGTTCGACGCGCCGAGCTTGCGCAGGATGTGCGAGACGTGCGCGCTGGCTGTTTTCGTGCTGATCACGAGCGCGTCGGCGATCTCGCGGTTCGTGTAGCCGCGGGCAAGGAGCGCGAGCACCTCTGCCTCCCGCGGAGTGACGCCGAGGATCTCCTCCATCCCGTCGCGTCCCCTGGACACGGCGTCCTCCGGCGGCACGAGATCGAGCCGCGCGCGTTGCGCGAGCAGCTCGAGCTCGCGAAGCAGGGGCCTCGCGCCGATGCGCGTGGCAACAGCGTTTGCATCCCGGGCCGGCACGCTCGCCTCGGTGCGCGACGCGCCGGCGGCGACGAGCGCTTCGGCCTGGCGCCAGCGACAGTAGGCGGCCACCGGTTGACGCTCGAGCCGCTCCCATGCCGCCGCGGCTTCCAGCCAGGCGTCCGGGCTCGCTTCTCCCCGGGCACGGACGTGTTCGGCCTCGGCCAGAGCGAGCCAGCCGGCGGCGTTCGGCGTGATCGCTTCGGCCTCGGCCGCGGCGGCACGAGCGATGTCGAGCAGATCCCATGCCCGGTCGAGCCAGCCGTCGACGGCCCGCCCATCGCGGCGGGCGCGTGCAAGCGCCGCCAGCTCCGCGTGGGCACGCAGTCCCTTGGCGCACACCAGAACGCGGATCTGGCCGGCCTCGGGATGCTGCGCGTGCATCAGCCCCTCCTGGACGGCCGCGTCCGAATCCGTCCAGCGGCGCTCCCAGAAGGCGAGGTCAGCCACGCAGGCGTCGAAGAGCCCGAGCTCGCGGTCCTCGCGCAGCGTGGCGCCCGCGTCCTCGAGGTGCGCCCGCGCGTCGTCGAAGTCGCCGCGGCCGATCTCGAGCTCCGCGCGGAGCATGAGCAGCACATAGGGGAACCTGGCGGTGAATCTGCGGATCGCCGCCGCGCTCTCGGTCTCTGCCCGGTCCCAGTCGCCGACGGCGATCAGCGCCTCGATCAGGTTGGCCACGAGCACGGTGCTGCCGTATCCGTGCGTTGCCTCGAGCCCGAGCTCCGCGAGCCTCGCGGACTCCCTGGGCCGTCCCAGCATCGTCAGTGTGTCGGTGGAGTTGACGTACGCCCGGTCGAGGCCGATGCGGTCGTCGATCTCCTCGGCGAGCCGTAGTGCCCGGCGGAGGCAGGCGAGGCCCTTCTCGGCGCGGCCGAGGTACGCCAGGTCGGCTCCCTGTGCGGTCAGCGCCCGGACCTCCGCCGTGCCGGCGCCGATTCGCCGGGCGAGCGCGAGCGCCTGCTCGGCGATCGGCAACGACTCGGCGTGGGTCCAGGCGACCATCAACGCGCCGGCAAGTGTCGCCAGGCAGTACGCGCCCTCGGTCGAGGGCGGGTCTGTCGGGACGAGCTCCACGGCGCGCCGGATCGCGGCGAGCGCAGCCTCGTTGCTGCCGGTTCCGTAGAGATATTCGCCGAGGCGAACGTGCAGCAGCGCCGCTTGGTGCGGGTCGTCTCCGCCTGCGAGCTCGATCGCCCGCCGGGCGAGCTCGACTGCGCGCCGATCGTCACCGACCTCGTCGGCGAGCTCGGCTGTCCACGCGCAGAGGTCGGCGAGGCGGACGCCGGCGAGCTCGGCCGCGTCGGGGACGGTGGGCCAGAGACCGAGCGCCCGCTCGAGGTGCGCGTGGGCCTCGGCCAGGCCGAACACCGCCTCGGCCTGGCGCGCCGCGTCGACCGATGCCGCCAGCGCCTCCGGGTTGCGGTCCGCTGCCGCCCAGTGCGGCGCGAGCTCCGCCGCCGACGCGGCGCCGATGCGGGAGAGCTCTTCGGCGAGACGTGCGTGCAACTCCTCGCGTTCGCCCGGCAGGATCGTCGAGTAGATCGCCTCGGCCAGGAGGGCGTGGCGGAAGCGGAAGCTGCTCGTCGCCGGCTCGGCGACGAGGACACGCGCCTTGACCGCACGGCGCAGCGACTCGCGCACCTCGGGCCCCGGGAGCGCGGCCGCAGCGCTGAGCAGCGGGTAGCCGACGTTGTGGCCGGCGGCCGAAGCCAGGCGCAGAAGACCCTGTGTCGCGGGGTCGAGCTCGTCCACCCGTTGCAGCAGCAGGTCGCGCAGGCCGTGCGGAAGGTCGCCGCCCGGGTCGGGTCCGGCGTCGAGCAGCTCCTCCGCGAAGAACGGATTGCCCTCGGAGCGGGCGGCGATCGCATCGGTCACCGCCGCCGGCAGCGGGGCGTCCGCGTGCCCCGCGAGGAGCGTGGTCAGCTCGTCGCGTTCGAGCGGCCCGAGCTCGAGCTGGAGACCCGAGCCCGAGCGCCGGACGCCGTTCGCGAGGCGCCGCATGCGCTCGGCCGACGAGGGCTCGTCGGCACGGTGGGTGGCGAGCAGCAGGACGCGGCGGTCGGCGAGGTTGTGCGCGAGGAAGACGACGAGATCGAGCGTCGAGGTGTCCGCCCAGTGGACGTCCTCGAGCACTAGCAGCACCGGCGCCTCGGCTGCGCGATCCCCGATCAGCGCGAGCGTCTCCTCGAACACCCGGAGCTGAGACTGTCCGCGCCGCAGCTTGCCGAGCGGCTGCAGCGCCTCGACGAACGGCTGGTAGGGCAGCTCCGTGCCGACGAGGTCGATCGAGCGCCCGATCAGGACTTCGAAGCCGTCCTCGCGTGCACGTTGTGCAGCCTCGGCCGCCAGTCGCGATTTGCCGATACCCGCCTCCCCGGCGACGAGAACGGTCGATCCGTTTCCGGCTCCGGCTGCCTCGAGCGCGCGCTCCAGCTCGTCCAGCTCGGATTCCCGTCCGACGAAGGCTGCCCTGGCGCGAGCCGCCATCGGAGCAGTATTACGCCGCCGCGAGCGTGGGCATCCCGGTGGCGAGAGATAAGGAGCCCGGCGACGAAAGATAAGGCGCGCTGCCCGATGCGCTCCCGCTCCTTCACAAGCACGATCGGGGCGACACGACGACGGCGAGGGAGCGAGACATGACAGCGGTCGCACAGCCGGGCTCACGCGGGCGGATGCAGGTTCACACGGTGCAGGGCGGAGGCGGCCTGGGGCTGCACGTTCGCGAATGGGGCGTGGCGCGCGGCCGGCCGATCCTGTTCCTGCACGGCCTGTCGCAGAGCCATCTCTGCTGGGACAAGCAGGTCGAGAGCGACCTGGCCGACGAGTTCAGGCTCGTCGCCTGCGATCTCCGCGGCCACGGGATGTCGGAGGCGCCGCTCGAGCCCGGGCAGTACACGGACGGCGGGCTCTGGGCGGACGACGTCGCGGCGATCATCGACGCGCTGGAGCTCGACCGGCCGGTGCTTGTCGGCTGGTCGTACGGCGCCTTCGTGATCTCCGACTACGTGCGCAGGCACGGACAGGAGCGAATCGCGGCCGTCGAGTTCGTCGCCGGCGCGGTCAAGCTGGGCGAGGCGGCGTTCGGGACGCTGATCGGCCCGGGCTTCCTCGACCACTTCGCGGACGTCACGGCCGACGACCTGCCGACCAGCGTCCGTGGGATGCGCGGCCTCGTCGGCGCGTTCTCGGCGGAGCCGCTGCCGGCGGACGAGGTCGAGACGCTGCTGTGCGCGGGCATGGTCGTCCCGGCGCAAGTACGCGCCAACCTCGCGGCCCGAGCGATCGACGACGACGACGTCCTGCGTGAGCTCACCGTGCCGCTACTGGTCACTCAGGGTCGCGCGGACACGATCGTGCTCCCGGCGATGGCGGAGCACATCCTCGCCATCTGCCCGACTGCGGAAGCGTCCTGGTACGACAACGCCGCCCACGTGCCGTTCCTGGAGGAGTCGGAGCGGTTCAACCGCGAGCTGGCCGCGCTGACCCGTCGCGGCGACGGCTGAACGCGGAGCGATACTCCGATGCGGTCGGGCCGGGCGCTAGACTGTCGGCCGCGCGGGGCTATAGCTCAGCTGGGAGAGCGCCTGGATCGCACCCAGGAGGTCGCCGGTTCGAGCCCGGCTAGCTC
>CAVTFN010000001.1:0-4928 GCA_963734065.1 uncultured Actinomycetes bacterium | reverse complement strand
GGGGCCGGTGTGAATCCGCACGGCGCTGAAGTCCCCTCCCAGCCGTCGCTCCATCGCTGCGCGGAGAGTGGGCTCGAGCGGCGTCCCGCCTTCGCGTAGGACACGGGCGACGGTCGCGTTGCCCGCAGTGCGCTGGAGGTCGAGGAGCGGGTGAGTCTCGGCCCGCCGCGCCTCGGGCGCAGGCGCCTGGCCGTCGGCGTCGACCCGCTCGAGCTGGGCGAGGTATCCCCCGGTCACGCTCGGGCGTCAGTCTATCCCTCTCCCGTGCGTGCCCGGCCGAACCCGGCTAGACGAAGCGACCGTTCGTGGCGTCGTAAACCGTCGCGCCGCACTGGCCGATCAGCAGCTCGGCGAGAACCATCAGCGTGTTGTAGACCTCGTCGGCGAAGCGGGCGTCCCACGTCAGCTCGTAGCGAGCGTCGGCGCTCCGGAGAGCGTCGGCGTCGGGCACCGGTACGGCGGCGTCGATGCGATGCCTGCCCGCAACGAGGTCGCCCGCGAGCTCGGCGGCCTCGACCACCACGTGCGGGCCGGTGTCGAGGCTGACGGCCACCTCCGCGTCGTTCCCCGTCAGCGAGTCATGCACCGGGATGATCAGGAGGTCCGGCTGGTACAGCCGTGCCGCGTGGCCCGTGGCTGCGGACAGCCTGTTCCCGAGGTGGTCGAGCGGGAGGACTCGGCTTCGAGCGCAGTACGCGAGCCAGGTCCCGGACGTCACGCCTTCGCCCGTGCGCGGATCACGAGGTCGAGCGTGCTCTGGAGGAGACCGGGGTGGCTCTGCGGTCCGACGTTCCGGATGACGCTGATCGGTGCCCACCCGCTGATCCTCACCTGCCCGAGGTCGGCGTCCTCGGGGTCCTCGCAGAGCGACCAGTCGCCCCCAACGGCACGCTGCACGATCTGGCCGAGGAACAGCGTCGCCCCGTCCTCCAGCCGCCGCACCCGATCGGGCGCCGCGTGCTCGCCGACGAGCTTCTTGAACGCATCTTCGACCGCAGCGACCGACTCGGGGCCGTCGTCCGGCGTGTCGCGACCGACGATGTCGTCGAGGTCGGCTCCGAGCTGGTCGAGCGTCGCATCGCTGTTCGCCACGAGACGATCGAGGTACCGACGACGTGCAGGGATGTCGTACACCTCGGTCGCATCCCGCATGTATCCGGGTGAGAGGGTCCGCTTGAACGTACGGACGACGTCGATCGGATAGAAGCGGGCGCGGGGGAGGTTCGGCAGATCGACCACGCTCGGCCTCCCCATGTCCGCCTTCGCCAGAGGCGGAGCCCACGCGCCGCCGGCCGACCGGACGAGCGTCTCCCCGACGTACGAGGCCACACGCGCATCGAGCGCCTCCGCGATCGAGGTGCTCCCTTCCTCGAGATGCTGACGGTAGAAGCCCTCAACGCGATCGAGCGACTCGTAGCCGAGGTCGAGCGGGAACACATCGGCCCGCTCACGCCCGACCTGACCGCTCAGCTCGGCGACGTCGTCCTGTGCAGCGCGCGCCAGGGACTCACGATCGTCGCTCGAAGAGGCGGAGCTCACCTAGCACCGAAGCGGCGGGCGACGAAGGCGACGACGTCGTCGATCGTGCCTTCGACGAACGTAACGCCGTTGATCTCGGCCTGGCTCATGCCGGCCCGCGTCATGAGCTTGATCATATTTGCGCGCCCGGCAGCGTTGTCCACGCGGATGATGACGTCGACTCCCGACTCCCGTGCCCTGGCGATCAGTGGTCCGGAAGGACGCTGCTCGAACACCCACGTGACGCGGTCGCCCATCGTGACGAACTCGGCGTCAGCCGCGAGGGCGGCTTCGTTGGAGAGCGACGCTGAGCCCAGGCTCGATCCGCCGCTCACGCGCGGCGTCGTGGTGAGCGACTCCTCGCCGGCCTTGATCTGGAGCAGGTTGCGCCCCTGCCCACGGCCGCCCTCGATCAGTGCATCGACCTGGCGCGACTGGCCGCTCGGAGTACGCAGGACCGCGGGACGCGAGGCGACGCCTCCCTCCCCGAGCGCGGATCGGTAGCGCTCCTCGGCAGCCGGGCCTGCAACCGAGTTCGCCATCCGGGAGGGGTGTCCGGCCGCCCACCGCTGGAACGTCATCTGGCCGCTTCTCGGCGGCGCCGAGTACTGGCTCCACCGCGCGAGCATGTGCTCGGGAGTGCCCGGCACCGGTGCGAGCGAGGCGCCCGCGGCGCGGGACCGCAGGTCGACGAGCTCCGCCAGCTCCTCCGGCGACGCCGGCGTCCGCGCTTGCAGGAGGCGCAGGCGTGCGGCATCGCCGGAGGGCAGCGTCGAGATCCGCGCCTCGCTCATGGCGTAGAGGCCGCGCCCGCCGGGATCGAGCGTCGCGAGCGGCCCGCCCGGCGGCGGCGCGTGCAGGCCGCCGCCCGCACCGAACGGCGTCCGTCCGTAGGGGACGATCGCCATCGGGCCGTAGGGCACGATCGCCGTCGGGCCGTAGGGGACGATCGCCGTCGGGCCGTAGGGAACGATCGCTCCTGCTGCGAAGGGGACAATCGCCGTCGGGCCGTAGGGCACGATCGCGCTCGGGCCGGTGGGAACGAGTGCGCTCTGCCCGAAGGGGACGATCGACGTCGACCCATACGGGACGATCGACGTCGAGCCGTACGGGACGATCGCCGATCCCGTATCCGCACCCGCCGCACCGGCACCCGGAGTGGCCGTGAACGGGTTGAACGGCACATCCAGGCGCGCCCAGGAGATCTGGCCATTCGCGATCGTTCCGTACCCGAGCACGTCGCCGGCCTCGGTGATCATGAGCAGCCGTCCGTCCTTCGCGAGCAGGACGATGCCGGGGTATTGCGCGTTCCTGATCACAGCCCCCGCCTCGAGGGCCTGCATCAACTGCGCGGTTGCCCGCGCCTGCGCGAGCATCCGGGCGAAGCTGACAGCGGAAAGCCCGAACGAGAGCGTTCCCGTGATGATGTTCGTGCGACCACGGCTCGCGAGATCCGGCGCCATGGCCTCCTGCTCCGGCGAGAGGATGCCGGCGTGGATGCCCCGCGTCCACTGCTCGCCTTGCCGCAGCTGCGTGATCCCCAGCGACGCCCGCGCGAGCCCGAGCGCCATCCCGGCCGGAATCGTCACGACCATGCTCGGCGGGTACAGGATGGAGAGCGCGAGGAGGACGAGCTCCAGAATCTGGATGGCACGCTCGCGCGTCCGCCACGCGCTGACGTCCTGCATCACCAGGTACCTGACCAACTCGTTCGTCGACGGCAGGAGCTCGTCGACGATCGGGCAAAGCTCCTCGTACGGCACGTCGCCGGCCTGGATGTCGGCGCGCAGGCTCGCGTACTGCTGCTGCTTCTCGGCGATCCGCGTGAGGATCCCGGCGCGGACGCCCTGCATGTTGTCCGGCGAGACCGCCCATAACTGGTCGAAGATCTGACGCCCGAGGACGCGGTACCCACGCGGTCCGAGCGGCAGAAGGACCGTGTCGATTCGCCGGATGACGTCCTCGATAATCGCGGAGTTCGGTCCCCAGTCCGCGAGGCGGGGGACCCGCGGCGAGTCGTCGGCGTCCGGGAGGTCGCCACACAGGTCGGATCGAGGTTGTGGCAAGTCGAGTCCGACAGGAAGCGGGCCGGACGGGATGAACGGGTTCGCGATTGCGGTCTCGGGCGTCGCTCCCGGAACTGCCCCGGCAGACACGGGAGACGCCTGGACGCCGGCCGTAGAAAGGGGCGCCGTCGGCACGGGCGCCGCCGGCGTCGAGCCGCTCTGCCCCTGGACCCACGCCGTCAGCGTCCGCAACTGGTCGTTGCTGAGCGAGGTGCCGAACGACGACCCGGTGGCCCGGTCGAGAAGCGGGGCGTGAAAATCCCTCAGGAGGTGATCGTCCGGAAGCGGCGTCCCGAATTCCTCAGCGGTGCGCCCCCACGCCCAGTTGATCTCGTGACAGGTCTCGCACCCGCCGATCTCGTGGTGCTGGAAGCGCCGGATCGGCTCCGCGTACCAGTGGTAGCGATAGTCCGGTGGGATCCACCTGGCCTCGGGCAGGCCTGCTTGCGCCTGGTCACCGACGAGGACCTGCGCCCGTTGGGCAATGGACGGCGTCGTCGTGTAGCCCTGCGTCTTGCTCGCGAGTAGCCCGAGGAAGTTGTTCGAGCGCTCTCGGTACGTCGCGTCGACGTCGAGGACCGATCCCTCGTACGCACGCTCGGCAGCGTTCTCGGTGCCGACCTCTGTCTCGAAGCGCTCGCGACCGTGCGCCGACGCGCCCGCCACGATCGCGTGCTCCATGAGACCGCCGGTGAGCAGCTGGGCGCGCAGCTGGAACCCCTCCATGGTGTTGATGTAGGCGCTCCACTCCCCGAGCACGCCGATGTTCTGCGTCAGCCGCGTGGCTGCCCTGTCCCTGACGCGTGTCTCGAACTCGGGCTTCGTCTCGTTCTCGCGGCTCCGCACCTGCCGTGCGAGCTCCGGCCTCCCTCGTGCCTGCTGGGCGACGTGGGTGAGCTCGTGCGCGATCAATCCCCTTCCTTTGGCGACGTCGGGTGCGAACTTCCCCTCGGCGAAGACAACGTCGGAGCCGACGGTGAAGGCGTCCGCCTCGACGGAATCCGCCGCCACGCCGGCCTCCCGGCCCGTGTGGACCCGGACTGCACCGAAGTCTGCGCCGAAGTGGGGCTCCATCCGGGAGCGCACTCCCGGATCGAGGGGCTGCCCCGGCGTCGCGAGCACGCGGTCGACCGCAGGCGTCGGGGCGACCGTCCCTTCGGCGCGAGCCGCGCGCGATGCCTGCCGCTGGAGCCGGTCGGCCCGGCAGCGGGCACACTCGCCGCCGCCGAGGACGAGTCCGCCGCAGGCGCAGCGCCGCGGCGAAGGCCCGGCTCCGAGGACGGCGGCCGCGTTCCGCTCTGCCTCGACCTCCGCCGGGTCGACCGGCCCGGCGCGCCGCGCCTG